>NZ_CP191496.1:160000-2560000 GCF_050507655.1 Thalassolituus sp. LLYu03
TTATTGACCGATAGTGAACCAGTACCGTGAGGGAAAGGCGAAAAGAACCCCTGTGAGGGGAGTGAAATAGATCCTGAAACCGTGTACGTACAAGCAGTGGGAGCCGACTTAGTTCGGTGACTGCGTACCTTTTGTATAATGGGTCAGCGACTTATATTCAGTGGCAAGGTTAAGCGAATAGCGGAGCCGTAGGGAAACCGAGTCTTAAATGGGCGTTTCAGTCGCTGGGTATAGACCCGAAACCGGGCGATCTATCCATGAGCAGGTTGAAGGTTGAGTAACATCAACTGGAGGACCGAACCCACTCCCGTTGAAAAGGTAGGGGATGACTTGTGGATAGGGGTGAAAGGCTAATCAAGCCCGGAGATAGCTGGTTCTCCTCGAAAGCTATTTAGGTAGCGCCTCGTGTCTAACCATGGGGGGTAGAGCACTGTTAAGGCTAGGGGGTCATCTCGACTTACCAACCCTTTGCAAACTCCGAATACCCATGAGTTCAATCACGGGAGACACACGGCGGGTGCTAACGTCCGTCGTGAAAAGGGAAACAACCCAGACCGTCAGCTAAGGTCCCAAAGTTACAGTTAAGTGGGAAACGATGTGGGAAGGCTAAAACAGCTAGGAGGTTGGCTTAGAAGCAGCCACCCTTTAAAGAAAGCGTAATAGCTCACTAGTCGAGTCGGCCTGCGCGGAAGATATAACGGGGCTCAAACTGTACACCGAAGCTACGGATGCACTTTGTGCATGGTAGAGGAGCGTTCTGTAAGCCGTTGAAGGTCAAGGTGTGAACCAGGCTGGAGGTATCAGAAGTGCGAATGCTGACATAAGTAACGACAAAGGGGGTGAAAAACCCCCTCGCCGGAAACCCAAGGGTTCCTGTCCAACGTTAATCGGGGCAGGGTTAGTCGGCCCCTAAGGCGAGGCAGAAATGCGTAGTCGATGGGAAGCGGTTTAATATTACCGCACCTCTTTGTAATGCGATGGGGGGACGGAGAAGGCTAGGCCAGCACGGCGTTGGTTGTCCGTGTTTAAGGTGGTAGGCAGAGATCTTAGGCAAATCCGGGATCTTAATGCTGAGAACTGATGACGGTGACTCTACGGAGTCCGAAGTGGTTGATGCCAAGCTTCCAGGAAAAGCCTCTAAGCTTCAGTTACAAAGAGACCGTACCCGAAACCGACACAGGTGGGTAGGTAGAGAATACCAAGGCGCTTGAGAGAACTCGGGTGAAGGAACTAGGCAAAATGGCACCGTAACTTCGGGAGAAGGTGCGCCGGTTTTGGTGAAGGGCTTGCCCCGTAAGCTGAGACCGGTCGAAGATACCAGTCCGCTGCAACTGTTTATTAAAAACACAGCACTCTGCAAACACGAAAGTGGACGTATAGGGTGTGACGCCTGCCCGGTGCCGGAAGGTTAATTGATGGGGTTAGCGCAAGCGAAGCTCTTGATCGAAGCCCCGGTAAACGGCGGCCGTAACTATAACGGTCCTAAGGTAGCGAAATTCCTTGTCGGGTAAGTTCCGACCTGCACGAATGGCGTAATGATGGCGGAGCTGTCTCCACCCGAGACTCAGTGAAATTGAACTCGCTGTTAAGATGCAGCGTTCCCGCGGCTAGACGGAAAGACCCCGTGAACCTTTACTGTAGCTTTGCACTGAACTTTGAACATATCTGTGTAGGATAGGTGGGAGGCTTTGAAGCTGAGACGCCAGTCTCGGTGGAGCCATCCTTGAAATACCACCCTGGTATGTTTGAGGTTCTAACGTCGGCCCGTTATCCGGGTTGCGGACAGTGTATGGTGGGCAGTTTGACTGGGGCGGTCTCCTCCCAAAGAGTAACGGAGGAGCACGAAGGTCGGCTAATCCTGGTCGGACATCAGGAGGTTAGTGTAATGGCACAAGCCGGCTTAACTGCGAGACAGACACGTCGAGCAGGTACGAAAGTAGGTCATAGTGATCCGGTGGTTCTGTATGGAAGGGCCATCGCTCAACGGATAAAAGGTACTCCGGGGATAACAGGCTGATACCGCCCAAGAGTTCACATCGACGGCGGTGTTTGGCACCTCGATGTCGGCTCATCACATCCTGGGGCTGAAGCCGGTCCCAAGGGTATGGCTGTTCGCCATTTAAAGTGGTACGCGAGCTGGGTTTAGAACGTCGTGAGACAGTTCGGTCCCTATCTGCCGTGGGCGTTTGAGATTTGAGAAGAGTTGCTCCTAGTACGAGAGGACCGGAGTGAACGAACCTCTGGTGTTCCGGTTGTCACGCCCGTGGCACTGCCGGGTAGCTATGTTCGGACGGGATAAACGCTGAAAGCATCTAAGCGTGAAGCCTCCTTCAAGATGAGATCTCACTGAAGCTTTAAGCTTCCTAAAGGGCCCTGGAAGACTACCAGGTTGATAGGTCAGGTGTGTAAGCGTTGTGAGGCGTTGAGCTAACTGATACTAATTGCCCGTGAGGCTTGACCATATAACACCCAAACTTGGTGTGTGATACAAGCCTAAGTTAAAAGACAGAACAGGCAACCGCCGGTTCGCAAGAGAATCCCAATTATACTCATGTATCCAACCGAATTTTTTACTTCCTGCACGCAATAAGCGGTAAGACTGGGGAAGTGAAAAACCAGTTTGCTTGACGACCATAGAGCTGTGGAACCACCTGAATCCATTCCGAACTCAGAAGTGAAACGCAGCATCGCCGATGGTAGTGTGGGGTCTCCCCATGTGAGAGTAGGTCATCGTCAAGCTCTTAATCTAAAACCCCAGTAGGCTAGCCTGCTGGGGTTTTTTCTTTTTGGGCGATTGAAAAAGTGGTGCGATGACGTTGCTGCCTGGGCCCAGACAAGCTCAGGATCTAAGGTGGGCCGGAGAAAAGGCTTTGGAGGAACGGATCTCCAGAAAACAGACCTCCGGGCAATCCTGCTAACCTCTGCCTGATGGGGCACCAAAAAGCCCGCAACGCGGGCTCTTCTGGTTTTATCTCGATGTGTATCTCTCTGGGCCTCGCAGTCTCAACCCCCGTTCAGCTGCGGCCGAAATCGCCGCGGTTGTAATCCTCAATCGCCTGACGGATCTCCTCCGCCGTATTCATCACAAACGGACCGTAGTGCACCACTGGCTCACGCAATGGCGTTCCGCGCAGCAGGATGGCTCTGGTGCTGGTCTTTGCCGCCAGCAGAAGCGTATCGCCTTTGCCGAAGACCAGCGGCTTTTCTCTGGCAGATTGAAGCTCTCACTGACAGGTCGTTGAGGCATGCTCCGTATCTTTGTTTACAAGAACTCTTTCAGGCTGAACTAGCAATACTTACCTGCTTTGTGTCGCTACGATTCAAAATTAATATTGGGACTTTAGTTTTGGAATGGCGTGAATATACAAACAATTACATAACGTTTCTTAACCAATACAGCTGTTTCAATTCCACTCTTGGAACGCCTGATAAATTCCGTTAAAAATTTGTGTAAAGAGTACGATCGTACTTCTAATTACCGTTGATCACAGCTGCACAAGGGGTAAGCTTGACAGCCAAACTATAAAAATAATGTGTGATTTTCTTAGCTCTGTTCTGAGCGTCGTTTAGAAAGTTGCCTCTCACCTGGTTCTGTTGCATGAAAACAATAGCGTCGCTCGTTGTTTCAGCGCTCATCTCTCCATTTGCTTTCGCAAGTCTGGAGCCTCTGTCTGATTCCGAACTCGGAGATCATACTGGGCAGGCATTTATCCAGATTGACCGATCAACCAATTCTCAGAGTCTCGACTTTACCAAGTTCACCTTCGGTATGGACGTCGACTTGTCCGCAAACGCTGATCTGATTGATATGGGAAGGTATGAGCGAGGTGATGATCCAGAAAACTATCAATCGGGCTCCAGCGATATCAGAATCAATGACTTTGCCTTGGGTTCGGTCAATGATGACGGCACGCTTAACCCTTTTCACATCACAGACCCCTTCTTTGAGTTGGCTTTCGATGGCAATGATCTCGTTGGTGTCCGTATAGGCTTTGGTTCGGCGCTGGGGAAATTGAGCGGAAATATCGAGTATCTGACGGGCAATCTCGAAGTAGAAGTAAAGGGGCCCGCAAAACCAATTCGTGACAACGCATCAGGGTTTGTCCGGTTCTTGCTGGGTGTTGCCGGAATTTCCGACACAACCATCATGCAGTCTGTGAGTCCGGCCGTATTGCTGAATCCTAATAATGGGAATAAAGACCCCATTCGTGCGACCGGTGTAGGCCTTGCTAACGGCAACTCTTTGGAGTGTGTATCCGGTTGTGGCGCTCTTAGTGGTGTAACTTCCTATCTTACAGCCAGTAACTGTGCAATTTTGGGTATTGCAACTTGCTTCCAGCTTAAGTCGTTCAGGACATTAAATATTGGCCAGAATGGGGCGCCGGCAACAGGCGCATTTCTTTCCTTCCAGTCTGAGGCTGTGAACTGGGTCGACGCGGGTAAAGAAACGCCAACCGTTTCTGGCGCTTTTATGAATATTCCTAACGGTGGTATCAGCGTTAACTTCGATAACTCGTTTAACGGTATCGAACGCATCCGAACCAAATTTCTGGATCCCTACTATGACTAAGCTTTCATTGTCAGTATTGGTCCTTATCAGTGGCTTTTCTTCGCTGGCATCCGCTGAGTTGCAGCATCTCGACGATGATGCCCTTGGCAGCGTCAACGGTGAAGGTATTGGTCTAGTGCTTGAGAACTTTTCTTTTGAGGCGGGCAGTGATGTTGCCAGCGGTAATCGTTTGGATATTACCGGTATTAATAACGCCGATGGGGAGCCAGTCGAGCTGAGCATTTCTCAGTTGTATATTGCCGGCGATGGCAGTAATCAGGGGCAAAATGTCACCGGTAATACGGTGAATTTAGGACGTCTTCTTTATCCGTGGAACATCGAACTGGTTGACGGCGATGACATCGGCATTGCTGATAAAGCCGTCTTTGAATTCGCAGCGCCAGAGCGATTCACGGGTAGCTCTTCCGAAAAGCCTGAGAGCCTGCTCGGCTACAACATGGAAAACAGAACGGAAAGCCGTTATCCGGGTCAGCAGGTAGCATCGGGCACAAGAGTCGATTCCATTTCAGGTGTTGATACCTCCGTACTGAGCGGTCGTGCTACAGAGCTTGCCGATCTCGGTGTTCGCTTTGATCTTATGGAGAACGGTGTGCTTGCGCAGTCGCTGGAGGCGCATGCAACCGGAGTCAGTGTAGACGGCTCCTACATCCGCCTATGGGGTTCTGACAATGAGATGGTGGGTAATATTAATCTCAATTTCTACGCCGCCAGTCTTTCGATGTTTGCCTGTGATGCGGATGGAAACAATTGCGGCCAGAGCGTGAATATTCAGAATTATGTTCTCGAAAGCGCTATAGGATACGGTGAAGAGCAGCCCGTTACTTTTGAGGTAGATGGCGACGGCAATTTCACCGTTGAGGTGGGTAGTATTGCTGGAAAGACGACTGCCTTTTATCAGGATTTTTACAATAACGGCCCAAGAACGGATATTTATATCCAGAACCTGAGCGTTGGTGGTAAAGATTTCGGCTCTGCAACCGTCGCTAATCTGCAGATTCAGTATCTGCGTGCAACCAGTCATGATCTGTGAGGCACCTATGAAGCTGATTCTTTCTGGCTGCGTTTTCTTCTCCTCGCTGATCCATGCGATGGAGCCTATGAGCACTGATGATCTCGGTTCTGTGTCCGGGCAGGGCGGGGTTTATCTGTCGGGCGATATCACCATTAACGAAAGCGGCGGCCCGCTGAACGTCGATGGTCCGAGTTACTGGCAGGCCACTTGTGATAGTTCCACGACGGACAGTCGTTGCGGTGCCCGAATTGCGGTGAATACCGGCGCTTCGGGAACAGGCTGGTTTGTACTGGATAACATCCGCGGCCGCTTTTCCTTTGAAGGGCTGACACTCCGTACGCGACATATTGATTCCGGTTTTGACGGCGATGGTGCGTTGTTTAATGCCGACGTGCTGGAATTCGGTTTGCCGAACGGCGTCGATTACGAAAACGTGTCTTTCACCGTGGCCAACGCCAACAGCGCGCGCCCAACCGATTCCGGGTATCAGCAGACCGATATTATGACCATGGAGATTAATGGTCCGGTGAAGCTTGAAGGGAACCTGCTGGTCTTTCCGACGGGGAATCCATAATGAAAAAAATACTTCCCGTTATTTTATGTGCTGCACCAGAGCTGGCGTTTGCCGGTATGCAGCCGATGGATGATGCTCAGCTGCAAACGGTTAATGGTCAGGCCGGGGTGACGCTGGAAACCGGTATGAAGCTGGCGATTGATGAAATCACCTATACCGAAGACGGTAACCGACTGCAGTTGCAGGACATTCAGATCGGTAGCCAGTCGGACATCTCACAGACCGCAGTGGTTAGCCGGGTTATCGATATCGATGACGCCGGGCGTCTGCATGTGGCGTCAACGACGCAACCAACGACCATCAGTATCGGTGCTCTGCGTATTAACGATTCGACGGCCAGCGTTGGTCAGCTGCGGCTGAACTACAGTGCCAGCAGCAATCTGGTGATGGGCGCAGCGTCTGACAGCAGTAATTATGTGGAAGGCAGTTATCAGACGTCGATTTCGGATGCCGAGTTAATCTGGACGACGAACGGGCATTCCATGAGCTTTGACGATATTGGTTATGACGCGGATATCACAGATCTGGCCATCGGTGATGCCTATGACGGTTCACGCACAGGGCTGAATCTCGACCTGGGCACGTTCAGTTACGCATTCTCTACCGGCGGCATGAAACTGGGTGATGTGTCACTGGGAACGCTCGCAGGCAGTCTCGCATTGTCCGGCAATATTGAGCTTTATGCTGGCGGCCGCCAGGGTACTCAGGGCCTGAGCATGAATGCCAATATCAGTATTCTGAACGACAGTGCGAACTACGTTCGTTTTACCGATGACGGCAACTCGCTGCTGATGGGTGACTTTAACGGCGAGCTGAATATTTCCAATATGACCTTTGATGTGATGTCTGATCACTTGCTGATTGGCGTCGATGAACTTGAAGGCTCGTTCAATACCAACAACATTCTGATCGGTGACAGCAGTCGTCCTGTGGGCGCCATTCAGCTCGATTTTCTGTTCAGCGATGGCAACGGCTATACGAATCAGGTCGCCTTTTACCCCGGTATTGTTCAGCCGGATTACGCGGCACTACCAACGGCAATTGCCAGTTACGCCAGCGATTTTTATTCTGGCTTTGACGGAACCAGCGATGGCCTGTCGGCGGCGGTTGAATGGAACCTCGCCAACGCTGAGGCGGCGTATATCGATGACGGTCGCATGGTGGTCGTCAGCGGCATTGAAAGTTACGGCACCGGTAATCTGACGCTGGACGTACGCTCATTTGATCACGACAACAACAGTGCAACAGCGGATAAAACCGCGATTGCTATGGGCATGAACCGATTCCAGGGCAGCTACAGTATCGACGGTCTGCGGGTCGGCACCAAAGACGCGCCTTTGCAGGGCGGTGCTGAACTGCTGCTGTCGCTGGAAGTTTTTCAGGCGATGGATTTTACCCTGGATGGTTACACCCAGATCACGGCAGGCGGCGTCAGTGGCGGTGGTATTCAGATTGATGGCGATTACCTCTTCAGTGACACCAACATCGGGTTGTCGATCGATGAAAACGGCAATGGTATCTGGGCGACCGGCGTCAATTACGATATTCATTTGCGCGGCATTCAGATGGACGTCAGCAGCACAGGCATCAGCGTGAATCGCACTGAGCAATGGAGCACCATGGACGTCGACAACATGATGTGGGGCGATAAAGAAACGGGTACCAGCCTCGGCCGCATTGTGCTGGAACGGTTTGAAAAAGGCTCGTCACTGACCATTAATCCGGGTGGTGCCGGCGCTGTGTGTGTCGGTGCCAGCGCATCCGATGAATCGGCGTGCAGCAATGGCGGCGGACGCTGGGAAGACCGTGGCGATCAGGGTATGACGGTTGCTTTAAAAGCAGCGTTTGCTGCTGAAGGTCTGACCTCCGACGGCTCAACCGCCCGTAACCGCCTGACCTGGGAAAATAACCGCGATACAGACGTTGACGGAAATTTCGTCAATGGCACAGGTACGCAGATTATTTTCGATGGCTACAGCACCAATGATGGTCTGGGGGCGACGGACACCAACGATTACGGTTTTCAGGCCAACCTGAAAATCGACGTGTACGAAACCAAAGTGCTGAAGAAAACCAACGGCACAGACGACAACGGCGTGAGCGGTAATCAGGGTGACGAGTTAATTTATGACGACGATACCCGCACTACGTACACCTATGTCGCCAATCCGACGTCGGCTCAGGAAGCACTGCGCCCGCTGGGTTTTGCGGTGCAGGGGAATGTGTCGTTCAAAGACTTTCAGATTGACCAGGTTCAGCTCAAGCATCCGGACGTGGCTCTGCCGCAGACCGTGTTCTCAGGCATCGTGATGCAGAACCTGAATATGACCACCAACCTCACGGCCACTCCAATCCGCTGAGTGGCCTAAGCGTTTGCTGCCAAGGGCATTGATCGGGCGTATACTGTACGCCCGATTTTATTTGGCAGCGGAGCAGCATCATGAGTCAGCAAGACCGTCTGGTCATATTCGATACCACCATGCGCGATGGCGAACAAAGCCCGGGCGCATCCATGACCAAGGAAGAAAAAGTCCGTATCGGTAAAGCGCTGGAAAAAATGCGCGTTGACGTCATTGAAGCCGGCTTTGCTGCAGCCTCACCGGGCGACTTTGCCGCCATTCAGGCGGTGGCCGAAGCGGTACGCGAAAGTACCATCTGCAGTCTGGCCCGTGCGGTTGACCGCGACCTGGAACACGCCGCCGAAGCGCTGAAAAAAGCCGAACGCGCGCGTATCCATACCTTTATCGCCACTTCGCCGATTCACATGCAGTACAAGCTGCGTATGCAGCCGGATCAGGTGGTTGAGCAGGCCATCTATGCGGTGAAGAAAGCCCGCAGTTTCGTTGAAGATGTGGAGTTCTCCTGCGAAGACGCCGGCCGCTCTGAAAACGATTTCCTGTGCCGCATCATCGAAGCCGCGATTAACGCTGGTGCTCGTACCATCAACATTCCGGATACCGTGGGCTACGCTATTCCGGAAGAGTTCGGTCACAAGATCAAAACCCTGCTGACGCGTATCCCGAACTCCGACAAAGCCATTTTCTCGGTGCACTGCCACAACGACCTCGGTCTGGCGGTGGCTAACTCTCTGGCGGCGGTGGCCAATGGCGCCCGTCAGGTAGAGTGCACCATCAACGGCCTGGGCGAGCGTGCCGGTAACGCGGCGCTGGAAGAGATCGTGATGGCGACCCGTACCCGCCATGACCTGTTCAACATCAGCACCAACATCGACACCACGCAGATTGTGCCGACGTCGCGTCTGGTGTCTTCGATTACCGGTTTTCCGGTGCAGCCAAACAAAGCCATCGTCGGCGCCAACGCCTTTGCCCATGAGTCTGGCATTCACCAGGACGGCGTGCTCAAGCATCGCGAAACCTACGAAATCATGAAGGCCGAAGATGTGGGCTGGGGCGCCAACAAAATGGTGATGGGTAAGCACTCTGGCCGTGCCGCGTTCCGCAGTCGTCTGGAAGAGCTGGGCGTGACCTTTGAAACCGATGCCGCGCTGAACGAAGCCTTCGCCCGCTTCAAAGATCTGGCGGATAAAAAACACGAAATTTTCGACGAAGACCTGCAGGCGCTGGTCAGCGAAACCATCAACGACGCCGCGCCGGAAACCTTCAAGCTGGTGGCGCTGGAATCCCATTCCGCCATTGGAGAAACCCCGGTGGCGGAAGTGGTGGTGAATCACAACGGCACCGAAAAGCGCGCCAAAGCACAGGGTAGCGGTCCGGTCGATGCAGCGCTGAAAGCTATCGACAGCATTGCTGAATCTGGTGCCAACCTGCTGCTGTACTCTGTGAACGCCATTACCCAGGGCACCGACTCGCAGGGTGAAGTCACCGTGCGTCTGGAAAAAGGCGGCCGTATCGTCAATGGCAGTGGCGCGGATACCGACATCATTGTCGCTTCGGCCAAAGCCTATATTCACGCGCTGAACCTGCTGCTGGGCTCTGCTGCCCGTCAGCATCCGCAGAACGACGGCGTATAACCCATGCGCGAACAGCAGCGGCTCGATTATCTGCAGGCGATGGGAATCACTCAGTGGATTCCCCGCCAGCCGCTGCCTTTCGCCCCGGCGCCCCGCTGGCTGGCGGAAGATGCGCATCCCCGCCACGCTGCGCCGCATCAGGTCGCTGCAACCGGCCATATGCCACATCCGTTGGCGGCTGAATTACTGCACGATGCGTTACCGGCTGCCACACAGAAAGTACCCACAGTGCAGGCCGCGGCTCCCCGTGCTCTGGTTCAGGAGGCTGTGACGGCTCAGCCTGTTGCTTCGGGCGCTGCGCCTGCCTTGGTGAGCGAACTGCCGGCGGGCGGCGCTGATCTGGCGCCTCCGCGTTTCGAGCTGCATTTTCTGCGCGCCGGCAGCGGCTGCTGGATTACCGATTCCGCCGATGAAGCGGCCCGCGTGCAGGCCTTTGCCTGGCGTGTACTGTCGGCCATAAAAGGCGGCAGCGATTTTATCGCCGCACCGGTCTGCTTCCGCTGGCCGTTTATTGAATCTGCCCACGAAGATCAGAGTCTGCCGGTGGCGCTGCACGCGTTGCGCACCCAATGGCAGTTTCTGGCGGAACAGGGCATTGCCTACGTGATTGCCGTCGGAGCAGGAACCTCCGGCTGGCTCGACCGCATCGACGTGCGGCCGCTGTACCACTCAACCTCTCTCGATGCCCTGATGTCGCAGGCCACTGAAAAACGGAAGCTCTGGCTGGCGCTGCATCAGCAAGCGGAGCTCTGATATGTCTGTACGTCCGGCAGTGGGTGGCGATTTCGACGCCATCTGGGCGATTGAATGCGCCGCGCATTTTCATCCATGGCCTGAATCGGTTCTGCGCCGCTACCTGAGTAAACCCGGTTCCACCTGGGTGCTGGAAGATCAGGGGGCTGTGGTCGCGTACGCCGTCATTACCCTGATTGCCGGTGAAGCCGAACTGCTGATGATTGCGGTCAATCCGCGGCTGCAGGGCAAGGGCTATGGCCGCACGCTGATGGATTTCCTGCAGCAGCATCTGCTCGATAATCACGCGACGCAGTGGTTTCTGGATGTGCGCGAGTCGAACCACAAAGCCATTGCGCTGTATGAGTCTCTGGGATTCTGTCAGGCCGGTTGCCGGCCCAATTATTATCCGACCGAACAGGGCAGCGAAGACGCGCTGCTCTACTGTCTGGATCTGTCTGAATGATCCGCGACGCCGTCCTGTTGCCGGACTGGGCTCTGTGGAGTTCCGCGCTGGTGGCACTGGCGGTGTTGCTGTTCGCCATCCGCACGTACCACTGGCCGGCACTGCGTGATAACCGCAGCGCCCAGCATTTTTTCGCCGGCAGTGTGGTGGCGCTGGCTGTGCTGTGGAATATGCAGGCAGGTATTCTGCCGGGGCTGAGCTTTCACCTGATGGGAATTACAGCGGTGGTGTTGCTGATGGGCTGGCGTCTGGCGCTGGTGGTGACGCTGCTGATGCAGGTTGTTCTGACGCTGACTGGCAAGCTCTGGTGGGGGGCGCTCGGGTACAGTTATCTGCTGAGCTGTGTTGTGCCCGTACTGTTCAGTTATGCGTTTTATCTTGTTGTCGTGCAGCGTCTGCGCCGCAATCCGTTTGTTTATATTCTGATTGCGGGATTTATTAACGCCGGGCTCACGCACGCGGTGTCGGACATCAGCCAGAGCCTCGCTCTTTGGTGGCTGAATGTGTACACCCTGGACCTTATCTGGCACGACTACCTGCGTTATTTGCCGCTGATGATGTTTCCGGAGGGGGTGGTCAACGGCATGTTCATCAGCGGTATGGTGGTGTTCCATACGCGCTGGCTCAGCACCTTCGACGAAGATTCGTATTTCCGCTGAGCGTTCTGCTCAGCGTGGCGCGTATTTTTGCAATTTTCGCTGCAACGTACGGCGGTGCATGTTCAGTGCCCGTGCGGTGGCGGAGATATTGCCCTGATGTTCGTTCAGAACGCGCTGAATGTGTTCCCACTCCAGACGGTCAACCGACATCACTTCGGCTTCGGCCAATTCTTCCACCGGCACTTCGCTGTCGTCGAAGGCAGCAATCAGCTCCTGCAGCGTGGCGGGTTTATGCAGATAATTGTGGGCACCGAGTTTAATCGCCTCAACTGCGGTCGGAATGCTGGCATAGCCGGTGAGCATGACAATGCAGCTGTCGGGCAACTGTTGTTTCAGGTCGCGGATTAAGCCAAGGCCGGACTCTTCTTCCAGACGCAGATCCAGCGTTATCCATTCCGGCTCAAACGACTGTGCCTGTTCCATGGCTTGCTGGCGGTCGGTGGCGGTGCGGGCTTCGTATCCGCGGCGCTCCAGACTGCGGGCCAGTACCTGACTCAGATGGATGTCGTCATCAATGATGAGTATGCGCTTACTCATGCGTTGTCCTTATGGCTCATAGGCAGGCTGATGCGGCACAGGCTGCCGCCGTTGGTTTGCGCCTGCAGTAACACGGTGCCACCAAACTGTTCGACGCTGGCGTTGCTCAGGTACAGGCCGATGCCCATGCCGTGTTCTTTCTGGCTGCTGAAAAGAGCGTTCTGCTGAATGCGCGCGGCGGCTGCGGGGTCGGGCTGCACAATATTCAGATGCCAGGCACCGCTGTCGACAAACGAGTGCAGCTGAATGGGTTTTTGTCCGGCTTCTGCGGCGTTGTCGAGCAGATTCAGCAGCGCCTGATCGAGCAGGGGGGAGGCGGGTACCATGGCTTCGCAGGCGATGCCGTTGTCGACCCACAGGGCATTGGGGTGGCTCAGGCGCCAGCGGTGCAGCAGGCGGGCCAGCCATGGGTGCGCCTGATGCCGGCCGATCTGATGGGCGGTGCGCCCGGAATTGGCCAGCTGTTGCAGCGACTGGCGGCACAGCGCAACCTGCTCGCGCAGAATGTGCAGATCGTGTTTGCTCAGCGGGTGGTCGTCCTGCTGGGCAATGTCGTCCAGAATCATGTGCATGGTCATCAGCGGTGTGCCCATTTCATGAGCGGTACCGGCGGCCAGTGTCGCGATGCCAATCAGCTGTTCGTTTTTCAGTTGTTGTTCGCGCAGCTGCTGAATTTCTTTCTGCTGTTCCTGCTGCGCGCGCAGCATCAGGGGAATCAGGGTAATCACGATCAGGGCGCTGATGACAAAGGTCAGCCACATGCCGGCCAGATGCAGGTCGAACAGCGAGCTGCCGGTCAGGGCGTGCAGCTGGTGGTTGACCAGCGGCTGGAACCACTGGGTCAGCAGACTGTAGTCGATGATGCTGAGCAGCCCGATCAGCCACAGGCTGGCCGCCGGCAGGCTGTAAGCGCCCACCACCAGAAGCACCAGAAAGTAGAAAATAAAGGGGTTGGTGGCGCCGCCGGTAAAAAACAGCAGGCCGGTCAGCAGCTGAGCCTCGAACGCCAGGTGCAGCAGCAGATGCCAGTCGCGCACATCGCGGCGGGAGCCCTGCCAGCCACTGATCAGCAGCAACGGCAGATACAGGGCCAGCAATCCCCAGGCGGCCTGCAGGCTGGTAAAACCCTGAAATTGCAGCCAGGCCAGAAACATCAGCCAGATGGTGGCAATCGACAGACGCAGAAACGCCAGACGGCGCAGCAGATTATTCAGTTTGCTATTCATGTGGCGCAGTATATCCAGCCGCTGGCGGCGGATCTAATGGCTGGCGGCGCTCCAGATCAAGACTGTGGCGCTTTGTTGTCACCAGAGGCATGTCCGATTGCAGCCCAACGGGCGGAGATTCGTTGTTTCCGGCGGGCTAATCGGCGAAAATGCGCGCCCTCAGTCATCCATGAACCGAAAGTCCACAGCCAGAAGCCGTGGCCCGATGAAGAACTGTCACGATGTCCCAGACCAAATTCCAGCAGGAAGTCGCCAAGCGCCGCACCTTCGGTATTATCTCGCACCCGGATGCGGGTAAGACCACCATCACCGAGAAGCTGCTGTTGCTGGGTAACGCCATTCAGCTGGCGGGGACAGTGAAAGGCCGGAAAACCGGTCGTATGGCGACTTCTGACTGGATGCAGATGGAACAGGAGCGTGGTATCTCCATTACCACCTCGGTGATGCAGTTCCCGTATCACGACCGCATCGTCAACCTGCTGGACACCCCGGGTCACGAAGACTTCTCGGAAGATACCTACCGCACACTGACGGCGGTGGACTCGGTATTGATGGTGATCGACGGCGCCAAAGGTGTAGAAGACCGTACCATCAAATTGATGGAAGTGTGCCGCCTGCGTGATACGCCGATTTTTACCTTCATCAACAAGATGGACCGCGAAGTGCGCGATCACATCGAGGTGATGGACGAGATTGAAACCATCCTCAGAATCAAATGCGCGCCGGTTACCTGGCCGATTGGTATGGGTAAGGCCTTCAAAGGCGTCTACAACCTGCTGACCGATACGGTGCATGTGTTCACGCCGGGTCAGGGCAGTATCGTGCCGGATGATATTCAGATTCAGGGCCTTGAATCACCGGAAGCGCGTGCGCTGCTGGGCGATATGGTCGATGAGCTGGTGGACGAAATGGAACTGGTGCGTGGCGCCAGTCACGAGTTCGACATTGAGCAGTACCTGCGCGGTGAAATGACCCCAGTATTCTTCGGTACGGCACTGGCGAACTTCGGTATCCGCGAAATGCTCAACTATTTCGTTGAGTGGGCGCCGGCGCCGCTGCCACGTGAAACCGATAAGGGTGAGGTCGTTGCCGACGAAGAAAAATTCACCGGTTTCGTGTTTAAAATTCAGGCCAACATGGACCCGAAACACCGCGACCGTATTGCCTTTATGCGTATCTGCTCCGGCACCTACAGCAAGGGCATGAAAATGAAGCATGTGCGCATCGGCAAGGACGTGAAAATTGCCGACGCCGTCACCTTCCTTGCCGGTGACCGTTCTGCCGTAGAAGAAGCCATTTCCGGCGACATTATTGGTCTGCATAACCACGGCACCATTCAGATCGGTGACACCTTCACCTTTGGTGACGACATGAAGTTCACCGGTATTCCGCACTTTGCCCCGGAACTGTTCAAGCGCGTGCGCCTGAAAGATCCGCTGAAAATGAAGCAGCTGCAGAAGGGTCTGCAGCAGCTGTCGGAAGAAGGCGCGACTCAGCTGTTTATGCCGCTGAATAACAACGACCTGATTCTTGGCGCTGTGGGTGTGCTGCAGTTTGACGTGGTGCAACAGCGTCTGCGTGACGAATACAAAGTAGAGTGCATCTACGAGCCGGTGGGTGTTAACACCGCGCGTTGGGTGTACTGTGACGACCACCGCAAGCTTGAAGAATTCAAGCGTAAGGGTGGTGAAAACCTGGCGCTGGACGGTGGCGGTCACCTGACCTACATCGCGCCAACCCGGGTTAACCTGAGCCTGACCGAAGAGCGCTGGCCGGACATTCAGTTCCGCGCCACCCGTGAGCACTGACAAAGTACTCATTGCGCCTTGAAGCCCACCTGAACTGATCTAGGCTTTAGCTGAGATCAATCCATTGGGTGGGTAACATGATTGCGTATTTTGCTATAGGAATGGTGATGGCTGCTGGTCTTTGTCTGGCAGCCTACTGGTATCTGCAGGAGCAGGTACTGAAAGAAGCGCTGTCGCTGGACGACGGCAAAGGGTACTTCCTGATTGCCTGCATACTGATCGGTTTTGTACTGGCGCTGGGCTGTTTTTACGCTGGCCAGGCCATGGGGTTCGATCAACAGGAAGATACTTCAACCATGATGGCTCTGGCGATTCTGCTCGACGTCATGGTGACCATGCTGACCCTGATTTTTGGTCTGGTGAAGTTCCGTAACCCGGAACATTACTGAGTCCGGCGGGGCGTATGGGCCGTACCGCGAAGGTGGTACGGCTTTTTTGTGCCTGTTCAGTCTGTGACCGAACAGTGCAATGAATGAACAATTAGGGCCGCTAACAGCTTGCGGAAGGTTTTTCCTTCCTATAGAATGCCGCCCTCTTTTCGAATCAACCTGCCCTTGAAGGCGAGATATTGATGAAAACATACAGCGCGAAACCAGAAACCGTAAAACGTGAGTGGTTCGTTATCGATGCAGCTGAGCAGACTCTGGGCCGTCTGGCCACTGAGGTTGCTCGCCGTCTGAGAGGCAAGCACAAGCCCGAATTCACTCCGCACGTTGATACCGGCGATTACATCGTTGTTATTAATGCTGACAAAATCCAAGTTACCGGCAACAAAGCTGGCGACAAAATGTACCATCGTCACACCGGTTACCCGGGTGGCCTGAAGTCTATCTCTTTTGAAAAGCTGATCGACTACAAGCCAGAGATGGTTATTGAACTGGCCGTTAAAGGCATGCTGCCTAAGAACCCACTGGGTCGTGCCATGTTCAAGAAAATGAAAGTTTACGCTGGTAGCGAGCATCCACATGCTGCGCAACAGCCGCAAGAACTGAAACTGGGATAATATTATGGCAGTCACTCAATACTACGGTACCGGTCGTCGTAAGACATCCACAGCTCGCGTGTTCCTGCGTCCTGGTACAGGCACCATCACTATTAACCAGCGTCCTCTGGATGTTTACTTTGGCCGTCAGACTGCCCGCATGGTAGTTCGTCAGCCTCTGGAACTGACCGAGAGCCTGGAAAAATTCGACGTTATCGTTAACGTTCAGGGCGGCGGCGGCAACGGCCAGGCTGGTGCAATCCGTCACGGTATCACCCGTGCCCTGATGCAATACGACGAAACTCTGCGTCCTACTCTGCGTGCAGCTGGTTACGTAACCCGTGACGCTCGTGAAGTTGAACGTAAGAAAGTGGGTCTGCGTAAAGCACGTAAGAAGCCACAGTTCTCCAAGCGTTAATTCGCTGGCAGAATTCTGCGAAAAAAGCGCCCATTGTCTCAGGTCAATGGGCGCTTTTTTTTATGCCTAAAACCTTATTCCGCGTGGGTTTTTCGGTTGTTTCCATACATGCTTTTCTTTACTATGTGCGCCGCTCTGTATGCTACGCTGGGTCTGCTCAGAAAAAACACACAGCGGGACGCCCCAGGTAGCAAGAAGAATTTTTTTGATGGGAGAAGATGGTAATGAGTCAAGACGGCGTGAATAAGGGTCGGCGCACTCTGCTTCTGGGCGCGACCGCTGCTGTCGGCGCTGTCGGAGCAGGCTTTGTTGCAGTGCCCTTCGTTAAATCTTGGGTTCCAAGTGAACGGGCAAAAGCGGCTGGCGCTCCGGCCAAAGTCGATATCAGCAAAATTGAACCAGGTGCGATGCTGACTGCCGAGTGGCGCGGTAAGCCTGTGTACATTGCTCGTCGTACTCAGGAAATGCTGGACAACCTGCCAGGTCTGGCGGAACGCCTGAAAGACCCGGAAAACACGGTAAAAGAACAGCAGCCTGCTTACGCGGACAACATTACCCGTTCCCGCAAGCCAGAACTGATCATCCTGCTGGGTGTTTGTACTCACCTGGGTTGTGCGCCTAAGTACCACGCCGAAGTGAAACCAGAACCATTCGATGCCAACTGGAAAGGCGGCTGGTTCTGCCCATGCCACGGTTCCCGTTTTGACCTGTCAGGTCGTGTATTCAAAGGCTCTCCGGCGGCTAAGAACCTGGAGGTTCCGCCTTATATGTTCGAGAGCGACGGCGTAGTTGTAATCGGCGTTGACGAGGAGAAAGCCTGATGAGCAAGAACCAAAACACTCTGATGGGCTGGATTGACGATCGTCTGCCAGTCACTCAGACCTACGAAAAGCATATGTCCAAGTACTATGCTCCGAAGAACTTCAACTTCTGGTACTTCTTCGGCGTACTGTCCATGATGATGCTGGCCAACCAGATCCTGACCGGTATCTGGCTGACCATGAACTTCGTACCAAGTGCCGAAGGTGCTTTCGCGTCCGTTGAGTACATCATGCGTGACGTAGAGTGGGGCTGGCTGCTGCGCTATATGCACTCCACTGGCGCTACCTTCTTCTTTATTGCTGTATATCTGCACATGATGCGTGCGCTGATGTACGGTTCATACCAGAAACCGCGTGAGCTGATCTGGATTTTCGGTATGCTGATTTACCTGGCTCTGATGGCGGAAGCTTTCATGGGTTACGTACTGCCTTGGGGCCAGATGTCCTACTGGGGTGCGCAGGTAATTATCTCCCTGTTCTCGGTTCTGCCTTACGGTAATGAACTGACTGAGTGGATCCGTGGTGACTTCCTGATTTCCGGTGCCACCCTGAACCGCTTCTTCGCTCTGCACGTGGTTGCTGTACCTCTGGTGCTGGTCATGCTGGTGGTTCTGCACCTGCTGGCTCTGCACGAAGTGGGTTCCAACAACCCAGACGGCGTTGATATCAAGAAACACAAAGATGAAAACGGCAAGCCGCTGGACGGCGTACCGTTCCACCCTTACTACACCGTACACGACCTGGTCGGTATCGTTGTGTTCCTGATGGTGTTCTGTTCTGTCATGTTCTTCGCGCCTGAAGGCGGCGGTTTCATGCTGGAATACGCTAACTTTGAACCAGCGAATGGTCTGAAGACCCCTGAGCACATTGCTCCTGTGTGGTACTTCGGTGCGTTCTACGCCATCCTGCGCGCAGTACCGGACAAGCTGTTTGGTGTTATCGCCATGGCTGCTGCTATCGCTGTACTGTTCGTACTGCCTTGGCTGGACCGCAGCCCGGTTCGCAGCTGGCGCTACAAAGGCTGGATCAGCAAAATCTTCATCGTTGTCTTTGCATTCGACTACGTACTGCTGACCTGGCTGGGTACTCAACCAGCAACTGAGACTCTGACCATGATCGCTCAGGTTGCTTCGGTTATTTACTTTGGCTTCTTCCTGCTGATGCCTTTCTACACCCGCATGGAAAAAACCAAACCAGTACCTGAGCGTGTAACCGGAGGCCACTAAGCATGAAAAAGATTTTCGCACTGATCGCTGCCTTCGTACCGGCAATTGCACTGGCATCCGGCAGCAGCGTACACCTGGATCACCACCGCACTGACCTGCACGACACTGCGTCGCTGCAGCGTGGTGCCAAAGTGTTCGCTAACTACTGCATGGGCTGTCACTCTCTGGAGCACGCCCGTTTTAACCGTGTTGCCCGCGATCTGGATATTCCGGAAAAGCTGATGATGGACAACCTGGTATTTGCAGGTGACAAAAAGTTCGGCGATCTGATGACCATTGGTATGTCCAAAGCGGACTCCAAAAAATGGTTCGGTGCTACGCCACCGGATCTGACTCTGGTAGCCCGTGTGCGTCGTCCTGACTGGGTATACACCTACCTGCGCAGCTTCTACGAAGACCCAAGCCGTCCGTGGGGCGTGAACAACGTTGTATTCAAAGACGTTGGTATGCCAAACGTACTGGGTCACCTGCAGGGTGTTCAGAAACTGGGTACTGCCCAGGTTAAAGTGGGTTATGACACTCTGACTGGTCAGGAAATTACAGAAGAACATGAACATGTTCTGTATCTGGATCAGGCTGGTGAACTGACCCCTGAGCAGTTCGACAAAGTGGTATACGACCTGGTGAACTTCCTGGTGTATGTTGCTGAACCGATTGCGCTGGAACGTCAGACCATTGGTTGGTGGGTTCTGCTGTTCCTGGTGATCTTCTTTGTTCCTGTGTACTTCCTGAACAAAGAATACTGGAAAGACTTCAAGTAAGACGAAATGTCCTGCTGAACAAAGCCCGGCCGCGGAATACGCGGCCGGGCTCTATTTGTTTATTGGGTTTGCAAACAGATTCTGGAAAAAGGTGAGGAAACTATGGGGGTTGTGACGAAACGCTCTTCCATGACGTTCTTTTCGGACGCGGCTGATCACTACAGTCATCGCGTACGTATCGTGCTGGCAGAAAAAGGCGTTGCGGTCGACATTTACGACGTAGATCCGGACAACAAGCCGGAAGAAATTGCGACACTGAACCCATATAACTCGCTGCCGACGCTGGTCGACCGTGAGCTGGTTCTGTATGAGCCAAACGTGATGATGGAATACCTCGATGAGCGTTTCCCGCATCCGCCACTGCTGCCGGTTTATCCGGTTGCCCGTGCTCAGAGCCGTCTGTGGATCAACCGCATCGAAAAAGACTGGGGCGCTCTGATTCGCACCATTCTGACCGGTAAAGGCAAAGAGGTGGACGAAGCGCGTAAAGAGCTGACTGAAAGCCTGATCGCCATCAGCCCGATTTTTGCTGAAATGCCGTACTTCATGAGCGAAGAATTCTCCATTGTCGATTGCTGCATCGCCCCGATTCTGTGGCGTCTGCCAGCCATGGGCATCGAACTGCCGGAAAAACAGTGCAAAGCACTGCTGCAGTACATGGAGCGTCTGTTCGACCGCGAAAGCTTCCAGGCAAGCCTGTCTGAAGCCGAACGGGAAATGCGCGACTGATGAGTAAAACCATGACGCCCAGCCGTCCGTATCTGGTACGGGCGCTGAACGAGTGGATTCTCGACAATAACTGCACGCCGTATGTGTTGGTGGATGCCACCCTGCAGGGCGTGCAGGTACCGCAGGAATACGTGAATAACGGCCAGATTGTACTGAACATCAGTCCTGGTGCCGTAAAAGACCTGTTCATCGATGACGCCGGCATTTCCTTCAGCGCCCGCTTTGGCGGTGTGCCGATGTCGGTGTTTGTTCCTGTGGTGGCGATTCTGGCTATTTATGCCCGTGAAAACGGACAGGGTATGGTGTTTGGTTCCGAAGCGGGTGCGCCCGATCCGGATGACATGCCGCCACCACCGCCGGTAAAACCGGAACCACCCAAAGGCGACGGTAAGCCATCGCTTAAAGTGGTGAAATAAGCTCAGCAGATTCGCAACGCACGTAAAAGAACCGCCGCAAGGCGGTTTTTTTATGCGCATTGTGCGGTGCGTTTGCCCTGCAAGTCCGTAAAACAATGCCTCTCACTGGGTATTTTTCTGTTAATTGACGACTATTTGACCACTTTTGCCGATTAATTGTGAATGCGCTCCATAAATTAAGATTGCGCGCTTGAAGGCCAATGGTTGCTGAGCATAATACCTGACCGTTTGGTCAAGACTATTGGTCGGGTTTTATGTTCTTCCGTCACTCTCTCAAATGTTTTCTTGCCGTTGTTTGCGCTCTGCCTTTGATGGCAGAAGCTCAGGTGCGCGCCGCTTTTGTTTATGTTGGTCCGGCTAAGGAAGTGGGCTGGTCACATTCGCACGATGAGGGGCGACAGTTCCTCGAAAAAACCTTCGGTGCGGATGTAAAAACCGAATATGTGGAATTTGTTCAGGAAGGTCGAGCCTCGGCGGATGTTATCCGTAAGCTCGCCGCCGAGAACGATATTATTTTCACCACATCGTGGGGCTACATGGTCAGCACCGCGAAAATCGCGAAAGAATTCCCCGCGGTAAAATTCGATAACGCCACGGGTTTGCGTCTGAGTGAAAATCTCGGCAGCTATGCAGCACGTGCTTACGAACCCCGCTATTTATCCGGCATGATTGCCGGCGCCATGACACGCTCAAACCGTATCGGTTTTGTTGCCGCCCACCCGATTCCTGAAGTCATCCGTGGCATAAATGCTTTCACCCTTGGCGTACGTCGAGTCAATCCGGATGCCATTGTCGAAGTGAAATGGACGCGTCAGTGGTATGCACCGGAAAAAGCCTCTGTTCTGGCCAAAGAAATGCTGAAAGACGGCGTTGATGTCCTCACTCACCACACTGACTCACCGGCCGTTGTAAAAGAAGCCGAAGCGGCGGGCGTGTACGCCATCAGCTTCCACTCGGATATGTCGGAGTTTGCCCCGACAACCCAGATTGCCTCGGTCGGATATGACTGGGGTAAATACTACGCGACCCAGATACAGGCGCTGAAAGACGGCAACTGGAGCGGTAAGCGCCTGTGGCTCGGTATGAGCGATAATATTGCCCAGTTAAATAACCTGAGCGATAAAATTCCTGCCGATGTGCGCAGTCAGGTGCTGGCGGTAGAGCAACAGATTCAGAATAAAACGTTCAACGTGTTTTCCGGTCCGATCCGCAGCAGTCGTGGTCGTGAGCTGGTGCGCAAAGGCGAGTTCCTGTCGGACGAGGAGCTGGAACGTATGAACTGGTATGTGGAAGGTGTCGAGGGCGAGATGCCGTCGTTCTGAAGGACGTTTACTCTCATGCCGGGAGGCTGTAACAGATATAACGGTCTCCTGGTTTTCTCGGATAAATACTGAAGTCTGACGGATTGGTACCAAATCAGCTCGTGATGGGATATCTTCTGACGAATCTTCATTGAACGGACTCGCAGGAATGAATGCTTTAGCCCTGAATCGTGATGCTCTGGCGTTGGTCCGGAAGCACGGATTTATACTTTGGCTGACATTGGCGCCATTAATTTTCCTGCAGATAGCGATTGCGCTGATAGATCACTATTTTAAACCGCTGGCTCTCTTAGCTCAGATGGGTAGCTTACTGCTGGAGGGTATTATTGCACTTGGCGCTTATTGGGTACTGTTAAGCCGTCTGAATATCGGGTGTGATTTTACGTTTAAACGCATACTGGTCTATCTGATAGCCGCTGTGTTCATTTCAGTGGCTGCTTCCATCGGCTATGTGCTGTTCGTGGTGCCAGGGCTTTTGGTGATGCTGCTGAGTGTATTTACCCCACTGATTATTCTGCTTAAGGGTGAAGGGCCGATTGAGGCGATATCATCCAGCGTTACTCTGATGAAAGGTTATTATCTGAAGTCAGCCCTGGTACTGTTTCCTGTTGTTATATTGATGGCGCTGGCGAATATCGGATTAGTTTCTTTGATGCTGGGGTTGGATTTTCCGAAATGGTTGGCGGATGGTATTTCGCATTTTATTTCCGCGTCGCTGGCGTTATACATTCCGGTTTTGTTGTGGGTAATGTATCAATGGTTGCAGGAAAATGCTCCGTCGAGCGAAGTCTTTGCTCAGGTAAATGATGTGATCTTGCAGAAATCTGACTCTCCCTGAATTTGGTGGGAAATAAAAAACCGGGCAATTGCCCGGTTTTTTATTGCTTAAAGCGTTTCGCATCAGACCTAAAGCGTCCGACGTCCGACTGGAGTATCACCCCAACTCGTTCAGCTTTTTCTGCAGAACTTCCATCACCACCTGCGGGTTTACACCAGCAGCGGCTTTACGGGTTAAACCAATAAACGGACCAATCGCCTTGGCGCGTTTATCAACGGGCGTGGCCAGATAGCCTTCGACCAGTTTCGGGTTGTCGGCCAGTACTTGGGCAACAATCGCTTCAATCGCGCCGGTATCGGATACCTGTTTCAGACCCAGTGAGTCGACCAGCTTATCCACGGCTTCCACTGTGTTGTCGCCTTTGCCGTCGAGCAGGGCGTTGAACACTTCTTTGGCGCCACCGTTGTTCAGTGTGCTGTCTTTAATCAGCTGCAGAATACGGCCCAGTTGTTCGGCGGAAACGCTCAGTTGAGCAATACTGATTTCCAGACGGTTCAGTGCGGCGTTAACGTCGCCTTGTACCCAGTTGGCCGCCAGTTTGTAATCGTTAGCCGCTTTGGCCACGGTTTCAAAGTAGTGTGCCAGATCGCGGTCGGAGGACAGTACCGCCGCATCAACGGCAGAAAGGCCGTGATCTTTTACAAAGCGGGCGCGTTTGGCGTCCGGTAATTCCGGCAGTGTGGCGCGCACGGCTTCGATGTAATTATCATCGATAATGACCGGCAGCAGATCCGGGCACGGGAAATAGCGGTAATCGTTGGCGACTTCTTTCGAGCGCATACCGCGGGTTTCGTTTTTGTCGGCGTCGTACAGGCGGGTTTCCTGCATGATTTTTCCGCCGTCTTCCAGAATATCCATCTGGCGTTCGATTTCGGCTTCAATCGCGCGTTCAACGTTGCGGAAGGAGTTCACGTTTTTAATTTCGGTTCGGGTACCGAATTCTTTCTGGCCTTTCGGACGCAGAGACACGTTACAGTCGCAACGCATGGAGCCCTGTGACAGGTCGCCGTCACAAATACCCAGGTAAGTCACAATGCTGTGCATTTTACGGAAATAAGCAGCCGCTTCTTTGGCGGTGCGCATTTCCGGCTCGGACACGATTTCTACCAGTGGTGTACCGGCACGGTTAAGGTCGATACCGGACATGCCGTTAAAGCCTTCGTGTACCGATTTACCGGCGTCTTCTTCCAGGTGAGCACGGGTAACGTTAATGCGCTTGGTGGTACCGTCTTCCAGTTCGATCTCGATATGGCCGGGGCCAACAATCGGGTGATGCAGCTGGGTGGTCTGGTAGCCTTTCGGCAGATCCGGGTAAAAATAGTTTTTACGGTCGAATACCGATTTTTTACCGATTTCTGCATCGATGGCTAAGCCGAATTTAACCGCCATGCGCAGGGCATCTTCGTTAAATACCGGCAATACGCCCGGCAGACCGAGGTCCACGGCGCAGGCCTGCGTGTTGGCGTCGGCGCCGTACTGAGTGGAAGCACCGGAGAAAATTTTTGATTTGGTGGCCAGCTGAGCGTGAATCTCAAGGCCGATTACAACTTCCCATTCCATCTCTTAACCCCTTATACGCCGGACGGTTTTTGCTGGTGCCAGTCGGTTGCCAGCTGGAACTGATGGCCAGCATTCAGCAGACGGGCTTCGTCGAAGTAATTACCGATCAGCTGCAGGCCCACAGGTAAATTATTCACCTGACCACAAGGGATGGACATGCCCGGCAGACCGGCAAGGTTAAGGGCGATGGTGAAAATGTCTTCGAGGTACATTTCCACCGGATCAGCGGTGTGCTCGCCACGCTTAAACGCCGGAGTCGGAGTTACCGGGCCGGCAATGATGTCGACGTCTTTAAAGGCGTTAACAAAGTCGTTCTGAATCAGACGACGTACCTGCTGCGCTTTTTTGTAGTAGGCGTCGTAGAAGCCGGCGGACAGCGCGTATGCGCCAACCATGATGCGGCGTTTGACTTCGTTGCCGAAGCCTTCGCCACGGGAACGCTTGTACAGGTCGTTAATGTCTTTCGGGTTTTCACAACGATGACCAAAACGCACACCGTCCATACGCGACAGGTTGGCGGAGCATTCGGCCGGGGCAATGATGTAGTACGCCGGGATGGCCAGATGGGTGTTCGGCAGTGAAATTTCTTTCACTTTCGCACCCAGCTTTTCGTATTCGGCGATGGCGTTGCGCACCGCCTGCTGCATGTCGGCGCTGAGGTCGTCGCGGAAATATTCTTTCGGCAGACCAATGGTCATGCCTTCGATGCTGTTGTTCAGGCTGGCGGTGTAGTCCGGCACTTCGCGGTCAACGCAGGTGGAATCCTTGGCGTCGTAGCTGGCCATTACGTTCAGCATCATGGCCGAATCTTCGGCGGTGCGGGTCATGGTGCCGCCCTGATCCAGACTGGATGCATAGGCAATCATGCCCCAGCGCGATACGCGGCCATACGTCGGCTTCAGGCCGGTAATGCCACACAGAGCGGCCGGCTGGCGGATGGAACCGCCGGTGTCGGTGGCGGTAGCGCCCGGTACCAGACGGGCGGCAACGGCGGCGGCGGAACCACCGGATGAACCACCCGGTACGCGGTCGGTATCCCACGGGTTAGACACGGCGCCAAAGAAGGAGCTTTCGTTGGACGAGCCCATGGCGAACTCGTCCATGTTCAGCTTGCCCAGTGACACGGTGCCGGCGTTGTTGAAGTTCTCCACAACGGTGGCGTCGTACGGGGCAACAAAATTGCTGAGCATTTTTGAGCCGCACGTGGTCAGAGTGCCGTTGGTGCAGAAAATGTCTTTGTGGGCGATGGGTACGCCGGTCATGGCACTGGCGTTACCGGCGGCACGACGTTCGTCGGCGGCTTTGGCCTGAGCCAGCGCCTGATCTTCGGTAACGGTAATAAAACTGTTGTACTGGCTGTCGAGTTGTTTCACCCGGCTCAGCAGTTCAGTGGTGATTTCCACACTGCTGTATTCGCCTGCGGCCAGATCGCGGGAAATCTCGGCGATGGTTTTGTTGTGCATAAAGAATCCTTGTACCTGGAGGTTAACCGGAACGGTGGCGACGGGCGTTATTCAACGACGCGCGGAACCAGGTAGTAACCGTTTTCGGTTTGCGGCGCGATTTGCTGGAAATGCGCGCGCTGATTACCTTCAGTGACCACGTCAGCACGAAGACGCTGCACGGCATCGAGAGGGTGAGCCATTGGTTCAACGGCAGAGGTATCGACAGCTGCTAACTGGTCGACAAGGTCCAGAATGTTGCTCAGATTTTTCTGATAGTCAGCGATCTGGTTTTCGTCAATTTGCAGACGCGCCAGATCGGCAATGTCACGAACCTGTTGCTGGTCCAGAGCCATGCGCTTACTCCAGTTGTGATGCGTGTTGGAAAGCGGGGAGGGTAGCATAAATGCTCCTTGCCCTGAATCCCCACGGTTGCTAGAGTTATCGGCAATTTTTTTGCCACCTGTGAACAGGAAGCCATTGGATGTTTAAGAAGTTAAGAGGCATGTTTTCCAGTGATCTGTCGATCGACCTGGGAACTGCGAATACCCTGATTTACATGCGCGACAAAGGCATTGTTCTGAATGAGCCGTCCGTGGTGGCAATCCGCTTGCAGGGCCATCAGAAGAGTGTGGCGGCGGTCGGTTCCGAAGCCAAACGCATGCTGGGCCGTACGCCAGGTAACATTCAGGCTATCCGTCCGATGAAAGACGGCGTTATCGCCGACTTCGAAGTGACTGAAAAAATGCTGCAGTACTTCATTAAACGGGTGCACGAGAAAAGTCTGCTGCCACCAAGCCCGCGCGTGGTGGTGTGTGTGCCGTACCAGGCCACCAAGGTTGAACGCAAAGCGATCCGTGATTCCGTACTGGGTGCCGGCGCCAGCCGCGCTTACCTGATTCACGAGCCAATGGCGGCGGCCATCGGTGCCGGTCTGCCGGTGGATGAAGCCCGCGGTTCCATGGTGGTGGATATCGGTGGTGGTACCACAGAAATCGCCATCATCTCCCTCAGTGGCGTGGTGTATGCCGAGTCGGTAAAAGTCGGCGGCGACCGTTTTGACGAAGCCATCGTGGCTTATGTGCGTCGTAACTACGGCAGCCTGATCGGTGAAGCCACCGCAGAGCGTATCAAGCAGGAAATCGGTACCGCTTATCCGGGCGGTGAAGTGCGTGAAATCGACGTCCGCGGCCGTAACCTGGCGGAAGGTATTCCGCGCAGTTTCACGCTGAATTCCAACGAAATACTGGAAGCGCTGCAAGAATCGCTGGCGGCCATCGTGCAGGCCGTGAAAGGTGCTCTGGAACAGTCTCCGCCGGAACTGGCGTCTGACGTGGCCGAGCGCGGCATGGTGCTGACCGGTGGTGGTGCGCTGCTGCGTGATCTCGACAAGCTGCTGAGCGAAGAAACCGGCCTGCCGGTGATCGTAGCTGATGACCCTCTGACCTGTGTGGCCCGTGGCGGCGGTCGTTTCCTCGAAACCGCGACCGAACGTCAGCTGGAAATGCTGGAACAGGAATAACCGCCCTGCCCTCTGGGGTAACACGAGTGGTTAAAAAAGAAACGGAGCGCTGGCTCCGTTTTTTTATGGGCTGTTGTCAGGCGTCGTTTCTCGTCCGTATTTCTGTCTCGCATTTCTGTCCCGCATTTATAAGCCCCGGTTTTCGGCCGGCTTTCATTTCCGTGTTTGGCACATTCTGCATCTGCTCACCTGTGCCGACGCTTTTTTACACGGCGAAGGTCGGCCAGACGCCTGTCGCGGCTGGTTCGCATTCCGGTGAACCGGTATAGTTAGCCCTTCCATAACACGTGGCGGAGACAGGGTTATCAGGTCGCAGTTTCAGGTGTCGCCCTTTCAGCGACAGCGGGTACTACTCATTGTGGTCGTGGCACTGGCTCTGATGTGGCTCGACAGCCACAAGTCCTGGTTGCAGCCCGTTCGTTATTTCACCGGATACCTGCTTGCTCCGGCGCAGCAGACGGCGCTTATTCCCGGCGCCATCGGCGACTGGTTCAGCGAGTCATCGACTACCCGCCATCAGCTGCTGGCTGAAAACAAACAATTATCGGCGCGCAATCTGGTGCTGGAGCTGCGTGCTCAGCGTCTGGCGTCGCTCGAAGCCGAAAACATCGAATTGCGTGAACTGCTGAGCGCCTCGGAACAGGTCGACGACCGCGTTCTCGTGACGTCTGTGATTGCGGTCGACCCCGACCCGTTCAGTCAGCAGATTCTGATCAATAAGGGTGGTGAAGACGGCGTCTTCATCGGCCAGCCGGTGCTGGATGCCTACGGCCTGCTCGGTCAGGTGATTGACGTTATGCCGTACAGCGCGCGCGTGCTGATGATTGCTGACTCCAACCATGCCATTCCTGTGCAGGTAAACCGTAACGGTGTGCGTGCCATCGCTGTGGGCACGGGCTCGCTGGACGAGCTTGAACTGATTTACGTCCCCAACACCGCCGACATCATCAAAGGCGACCTGCTGGTCAGCTCGGGTCTGGGCGGCCGTTACCCGCGCGGTTATCCGGTGGGCATCGTCACTAAGGTGGAAAACGTACCGGGCAAATCCTTCGCGGTGGTCACCGCCGAGCCGAGTGCTCATCTCGACCGCAGCCGCCATCTGCTGCTCGTGTTCAGTCAGGGCGCCGCCAAAGTGCCGCCGGCTGATATCTGGAAGGGGCAGTAAGCATGAATATCCGCAGTTTTATTCTGGTCGCCACCGCCCTGTTTCTGGCCTTTATGTTCGAGCATCTGCCGATGCCGGATGTGCTGCTGTGGCTGCAACCGAGCTGGGTGCTGCTGATCATTACGCTGCTGGTGCTGCAGGCGCCGTCGGTGTTTGGTCTGTGGGTGGCGCTGCCGTTCGGCCTGATGCTCGACGTCGAACATCACTCGCTGCTCGGCACGCACATTGTCACTCTGGCGGTTCACGTATTCCTGCTGCAGATTCTGTACCGGCGCATGATGATGTTCCATTTCCTGCAGCAGACCGGTGTGGTGTTCCTGCTGGTGGCCATTCAGCAACTGCTGATGTACTGGAGCGTGGCGCTGGTCAGTGAAAACATGGCGCCGATTGCGCTGTGGGGCCCGGCGCTGACCTCGGCACTGGTCTGGCCGTGGGTTTCGGCCATCAGCCACGCCGTGCTGGTGCGGATGCATCTGACATGATGATTCTGGCTTCGTCCTCACCGCGGAGGCGCGAACTTTTACAGCAGATTGGCGTGCGCTTCAGCACCGCCACTGCCGACATCGACGAAACCCCGCAGGCCGGTGAAAAGCCGGCCGCTTATGTGGCCCGGCTGGCGCTTGAGAAAGCACTGGCGGTCGCCGGACTGAATGCGCTGCAGCCGGCGGATACCGTGTATCTCGGCTCGGACACCACCGTGGTGTGCGACGGCGAGATTCTCGGCAAGCCCGATGATGCCGCGCACGCCTGCCGCATTCTGGCGTCTCTGTCCGGGCGCACGCATCAGGTGATGACAGCGATCGCGCTGGTGCAGGGCGGACGCAGCAAAGTGCAGACCGTGGTTACCCAGGTGACCTTCTGCGCGTTGAGCCGCGAACAGATTCAGGCCTATGTGGCCACCGGTGAACCTGCCGACAAAGCCGGTGCTTATGGCATTCAGGGCAAGGGCGCCGTGCTGGTGGCAGGCATCGAAGGAAGTTACAGCAATGTGGTAGGGCTGCCACTGACCGAAACGGCGGCCCTGTTGCAGGAATTCGGAGTCCCCATATGGGAAAAGGAATCAGCGTAAACGCCGAAATTCTGATGAACGTAACCCCGACCGAAACCCGGGTGGCGATTGTCGAAAACGGCGTGGTGCAGGAAATCTTCATTGAGCGCACCAACCACCGCGGATTGGTGGGCAATATCTACAAAGGCAAGGTGGTGCGCGTGCTGCCGGGTATGCAGGCCGCGTTTGTCGACATCGGCCTTGAGCGCGCGGCGTTTATTCACGCTGCCGAAATTGGTGATGGCGACGCCCATGCGCCGATCAACACCCTGCTGCACGAAGGCCAGTCGCTGGTGGTGCAGGTCACCAAAGACCCGATCGGTACCAAAGGGGCGCGGCTGACCACGCAGCTGGCCATTCCGTCGCGGTATCTGGTGTTTATGCCGGGCGAAGGTCATGTTGGCGTGTCGCAGCGCATCGACGATGAAGGCGAGCGCGACCGTCTTAAACAGCTGGTTAACCGCTGCATGGAAGCCGAAGGGCTGGCCGGTGGCGAAGCCGGGTTTATTCTGCGTACCGCCGCCGACGGCGTGGGCGAAGATGAAATTCTGGCCGACACCCGTTACCTGCGTCGTCTGTGGCGCAAGCTCGAAGAGCGCATTAAGGACAACAAACCGCGCACGCTGGTGTACGACGAGCTGCCGCTGTCGCTGCGTACGCTGCGCGATTACGCGCGTCCGGAAGTGAACAAGATTTACATCGACTCGCGCGAAACTTTCCAGAAGATCGAGCAGTTCGTCAGCCAGTACGTGCCGGAAGTATCCGACCGCATCGAATACTACCCGGGCCCGCGCCCGCTGTTTGAACTGTACAGCGTCGAAGACGAAATCCAACGCGCCCTCGAACGTAAGGTACCGCTGAAGTCCGGCGGCTATCTGGTGGTCGATCAGACCGAAGCCATGACCACCATCGACGTGAATACCGGTGGTTTTGTCGGCCGCCGCAATCTGGAAGAAACCATCTTCAAAACCAATCTGGAAGCGGCGACGGCCATTGGCCGTCAGCTGCGTCTGCGCAATCTGGGCGGCATCATCATTCTCGATTTCATCGATATGGTCGAAGTTGAACACCAGCGTCAGGTGCTGCGCATGCTGGAGAAGGTGCTGGAGAAAGACCACGCCAAAACCAAAATCAGCAGCGTGTCAGAACTCGGACTGGTGGAGATGACGCGCAAGCGCACCCGCGAAAGTCTGGAGCAGATGCTGATGGAACCCTGCCCGCACTGCGGCGGGCGCGGTTCGGTGAAAACCGCAGAAACCATCTGCTACGAAATCTTCCGTGAAATTCTGCGTGAAGAACGTGCCTACGGCGCCGGAACCTACCTGGTTCTGGCCAGTCAGCAGGTGGTGGACCGCTTACTGGACGAAGACAGCAACGGCCTGGCCGACCTTGAAGCCTTTATTGGCAAGGCCATCAAGCTGCAGGTCGAAGCCCAGTACGCACAGGATCAGTACGACATCGTTCTTCAATAGGGATCAGGAATTCTCATGGGCTGGCTGCGTGAGCTGTGGACACAAATCTGGATCACTCTGGTGGTGGCGGCGGTCAGCCTTGCCCTGTACACCAGCGCCGGACGGCAGCTCATTCCTCTGGCAGAAACCTGGAAACCCGACATCGAACAGCAGCTGAGTGCCATCCTTAAGCAGCCTGTTGTCATCGGTCAGATGACCGGCGGCTGGAGCCGCCTGTCGCCGCTGGTGCGTTTCAACGACGTGCAACTGGGCGAGGCCGGCGACGGCATCAGCATCCGCTCCATGGAAGCGGAACTCGACGTCAGTGCCAGTCTGTTTTACCGCCTGCCGGTGTTCCGCCGCATTGAAATCGAAGGCATCCGCGCCGAAGTGCATCAGACCGGCGAACGCGACTGGCGCATCGGTTCGCAGTGGCCGGTCAGTCTGGCAGCGACCGATCATCCGGCTGAGGACAGTACCGACAGCGGCCAGCAGAAAGCGCCTCAGTCTCTGTGGCTGACGCTGCTGTCGTTGCAGCAGACCGTCATCTTCCGCGACTGGCAGCTGGTGGCGTTCGACATCGACAACACCCGCGAAGAAATGAACGTCACCCAGCTGGTGTGGCGCAATCAGGGCGACAGCCATGAAGTGGACGGCACCCTGTCGTGGGGCCGCGAACAGGTGGCCAACGTGCGCGTGGCCGCATCGCTCGAAGGCGACCTGTGGCCGTGGAAAAATCAGGACGGCGAGGTGTACCTCGACGTGCAGCCGCAGGAATGGAGCCGCTGGATTCCGTCGCAGCTGCCGGCTGGCCTGAGCATTACCCGCCTGACCGCCGGCGCGCAGGCCTGGCTCAGCATCCGCAACGGCGACCTGTACGCCGCCCGGCTGGATGCTGACGTTCCCGCATTCAGCCTGACCACGCGTGGCGAGCCGGTAACCCTTACCGCTGGCCGTCTGACCCTGGCCGGCCGCCACAATGGCGACGACTGGCACCTGCAACTGAAACCCGAATTTCACGAACCGCTGCCCTTTACTCAGCTGAGTCTGTCGGCGGTCACCCTGCCGGCCAGCAAGGGCTGGCAGATTGGTATTCCAGCGGTGGATCTGGCCGCCGCCCGCGATTTTCTGATGAGCCATCAGCTGGTGCCGGAGCCGTTTGACCGTTACATCGACGCCACCGGCGCGTCGGGCATGGCCAACGATGTGCGCGTATCTGTGATTGCCGGTGAGCATCCGAAAGTGGATGTGCGCGCGCACCTGAATGAAGTCTCCAGTCTGGCGTACCACGGCATTCCGGCCTTCAGCGGTCTGACGGCTGATCTGCATCTGCAGCCGGCGGGTGGGGTTCTGACCGTGGCGCAGGACGATCTCAGTCTGCATCTGGAAGACGTCTACGCCGAGCCCTGGGTGCTGAAGGATGTATCGGGCCGCTTCTTCTGGGCGCTCAATGCCGATTACGCCCAGTTGCAGGTGCGTGGTCTGCAGGGCTCACTGGTGCAGATTCAGGACGATGGCAGCAGCAAAGCCTGGCCATTGGGAGCTGAGCTTGCCATGGCCACACCGCTGCACAACAGCCATGTTGAGTCGTCGCTGAGCCTGCTGGTGGGGCTGCCGTCGGTGCCGGCGTCACTGAAATCCCAGCTGGTGCCCAAGATTCTGGATGACGGCATCCGCAAGTGGATCGACGACTCCATCCTTGACGGTCAGTTCAGCGACGGCGCCTTTATCCTCAATTCTGAACTGGGGCAGGATCATCCGGCCAACAGTCTGACCACCCAGCTGTATCTGGGCTTCGATAAAACCCGCATCCGCTATCTGCAGGACTGGCCGGAAATCAGCGACCTGCGTGGTCGTATGCTGCTGCGTTCGCCCGAGCTGGACGTGCGCATCGAAACGGGCAACACGCTCGGTGGCACTCTGGCCGGCCGCAATGGCCGCATTCAGATTGTGCGTGGCGCCGACGGCCTGCCGCATCTGAGCGTGAACGCCAACTTAGAAGGCACCACCACCGAAGGCCTGAAATACCTGACCGATACGCCGCTGGCGGAGGTGGTGCACCACGCGCTGGACGACTGGCAGGCGGAAGGTCCGATGAAGGCCCACCTGCTGATGGACATGCCACTGGGTGGCGAGCACCCGACGCCGGATGTGCAGTTCGAAGCGGAACTGACCGACAACCAGCTGACGCTGAACAATCTGCGGCTGTCGGTGAATAACCTCAACGGCACAGTGAAATACAGCACCCGTTATGGCCTGCTGTCGAACTGGCTGGAAGGCGATATGTTCGGCGGTCATTTCTCGGGCGGCATCGATTCCAAAGTCCACGCCGGCGGCTTCGACATGGTGCTGAGCGGTAAGGGCGAGGCCGGTATGGACGCCTTCAAGGAATGGCTGCCGCTGTTTCTGCTCGATCCGGTCAGTGGTCGTCTGACCTACGACGCCCGCCTGCTGATCGGCGGCGATGGTGTCCGTTTTGCGCTGAACTCGCCGTTAACCGGTACTGTGATTGATCTGCCGGCGCCGATGGGCAAAACCGCCGGTGAAGAACGGCCGCTGCAGGTTGAAGTCATGCCGGGCGCCGAAACCCGCATCAACATGAATTACGCCAGCCGCGTGCGGCTGGCGATGGCGATGGGCGCTGAAGGCGTCGATCGCGGGCAGGTGTATCTGGGCGATTCCGAGCCTTTCCTGCCGGCCGACAAAGGCATTGAAATCCGCGGTGCGATACCGGAAACCCTGAACGCCGAAGCCTGGTGGGGCGCCTGGCAGAAGCTGATGGCTGCCGCTGCCCGGACCTCCGCCAGCGAGCCAGCCAAAGCCCCGGCCGGTGCAACTCAGGAGTCGGGCCCGGTGCGCAGCATGGACGTCACGCTGGCCGACGTCGATGCCTGGGGCATGGCCATGGGGCCGACGCATGTGCTGGGTACGCAGCAGTGGAACGAATGGGATTTCACGGTGAACAGCACGCTGGTTCAGGGCAATATTCTGCTCAAGCCGGACAATCAGCCCATCGTGCTCAATCTGGATTACATTCACCTGCCGGAATCGTCCGAAGCAGACGCGACCGAGGCTGAACAGGCGCTTGCCGTGGCGGATGCTGAGGTGGCGGATGCGGAGCTGAGTGAGACAGCGCTGAATGAGACGGCTGCAGCCGGGCCCGTTGCTGAAGCGTCTGAAGGCGACGTTGCCGGCGAGACGGCTGTCGCGGGCGAAACCCTTGTTGCCGAAGAAAAGCCAGACCCTCTGCTGGCCATGCAGCCGGCGGATTTACCGGCGCTCGATCTGAAACTGGGTGAGCTCTATATCGGCAGCCGTAACTTCGGCGCGTGGAACATCCAGAGCCGCCCGGTGGCCGGCGGTGCCAATTTCCACATCACCGACAGCGACATGAAAGGCCTGATTTTTAACGGCGATGTGCGCTGGCTGCGCGAGGGTGATCAGCACACCACCGCGCTCGATGTACTCAATATCACCAGCAAAGACATCGGCCGGGTGCAGCGGGCCTTCCGTCAGGAAGCCGCGATCGAAGGCAAAGACATGAATTCGGCGCTGCAGCTGAGCTGGACCGGTTCGCCGATGGCGTTCAACACCCGCACGCTCAACGGTCTGACCAGTATCCGCATTAAGGACGGACACATGGCGGCGGAGGGGGCCGGCGCCCTGAAGGCGTTCGGAGCGCTGAACTTCAACTCCGTGGCCCGTCGTCTGAAGCTCGACTTCTCCGACCTGTATCAGTCGGGTGTCGCGTTCGACACGCTGAAGGGGAAAGCCAAAATCGAGAATGGCCTGCTGACCCTGACCGAACCGCTGAGCCTTGATGGCCCGGGTGCGAAATTCCTGACCACAGGCTCGACCAGTCTGGTGGATGAATCGCTGAACATGAAACTGGTGGTGACCTTCCCTGTGTCCAGTACGCTGCCGCTGGTGGCGCTGCTGGCCGGTCTGGCGCCACCGGTCGCCGCGTCTATTTACGTGACCGAAAAGCTGATCGGTGATGAACTGTCGCGCTTTACCAGCGCCAGTTACGACCTGAAGGGCAGCTGGCAGAAACCCGATCTGAAGATCAATCAGGCCTTTGATAACAAGGTCGAAGGGAAGAAAGACCGCGGTCTGTGGGAACGGGTGAAGAGCGTATTCCAGATTTTCGGAGGCGACGACTGATGGGCCGCATCGCCGCCATTCAAATCTCCAGTCAGCCCGACATTGAACAGAATCTCAGCGCCATCGCCGAGCGGCTGGCCGACGCAGCAGCAGCGGGTGCCGTGCTGGCCCTGTTGCCGGAAATGGCACTGACGCTGGACGGTCGCCAGTATCAGGCGATTGCGGCGGATAGCCAGTATCCGCGCCGGCTGGGCGAGCTGGCCGCGCAACATGGTATCTGGCTGGTGGCCGGTGCAGTCCCTATGCCTTGCCCGGACGGTGACCCGCGCGTGCGTTCGGCGACGCTGGTATTCAACGATCAGGGGCACCAGATTGCGCGCTACGACAAGATTCATCTGTTCGATGTCGATGTCGGCGATGCGCACGGCAGTTACCGCGAATCCGAGCGTTTTGCGCCCGGTGATGAACTGGTGGTGGTCGACACGCCGGCCGGTAAGCTCGGTCTAGCGATTTGCTACGACCTGAGATTCCCGGAGCTGTTTCACCAGCTGCGCGCCCGGGGCGCAGACATTCTTTCGTTACCGGCGGCCTTCACTTACACCACAGGCGAAGCGCACTGGCAGGTGCTGTTGCGCGCGCGGGCGATTGAAACCCAGTGCTATGTGCTGGCGGCCAATCAGTGCGGCTGGCACGACGACAAGCGCCAGACCTGGGGGCATTCGCAGATTATTGATCCGTGGGGACGGGTGCTGACCGAGCTGGGCCATGAACCCGGTGTAGCGCTGGCCGATACCGATGCGGAGCTGCTGGCGGACATTCGCCGTAAAATGCCGGTGATGGCGCACAAGCGGGTTTGATTGCGGATTCTGAACGCATAAAAAAGCGCCGACCGGCGCTTTTTTTATGGGGAAGAGTCAGCCTCAGTCGGCCATCTGTTCCTTAATGAACTGGAACAGCTTCTTGTAGCCGGTGCCCGGCTTCGGCGGTTCTGTGCTCATTTCTTTCTGGGCGTTGCGCACCAGATTGCGCAGCGCCTGACGGTCGACCTCGGGGAATTCTTCAATGAAGCTGTTCAGCGCGTTCGGGTCGTTCACCAGACGGGTACGCCACAGTTCCTGCTGCTTGATGCGGCGGCCGTAGGCTTCGCTGGATGGATCGAACAGATCAATGCGTGCCTGAATGGCGTCCACATCTTCATCGCGCATCAGACGGCCGATGTACTGCATATGACGGCGCTTGGCTTCGTGCTGCTTCAGACGGGCGTTTTCCACCAGAGCGTTGTACAGCGTCTCAGTGATCGGCAGTTCTTTCCACTTGCTGGCGTTCAGCTCGGTCAGGCGCTTGCCCATATCCTGATGGCGGTGTGCTTCGCGCTTGAGCTCAGATTTGCTGATCTGGCCATCGTCTTCGTAATCAGTGTCTTTCATTTAGAGTGTCGGAAGTTCAGAGATAAAACAGGGTAGCCAAGCCGAGGAAAGACATAAAGCCCACCACGTCGGTTACTGTGGTCAGGATCACGCTGCCGGCCAGCGCCGGATCGATGCCACGGGCTTTGAGGATCATAGGCAGAATGGCGCCACTGACGGCGGCCACCATCAGGTTAATGATGATGGCGGCGGCAATGATAATCGCGATGGCCGGATCCTGAAACCAGAGAAATGTAATCACGGCGATCACGCAGGCCCACAGAATGCCGTTGATGCCGGCCACTATGATCTCGCGGTTCAGTAACCAGCGGAAGTTGGAGCCGCTTAAGTGGCCCAGCGCTTCGCCGCGGATCACCAGCGTCAGCACCTGGCTGCCGGCGATACCGCCCATGCTGGCCACAATCGGCATCAGCACCGCAAGCGCCACAACCTGCTGGATGGTTTTGTCGAACATGCCGATCACGGCCGAGGCGGCCAGCGCGGTAAGCAGGTTGATGCCCAGCCAGACGGCGCGGCGGCGGCTGGTTTTCAGCGCCGGGGCAAAGGTGTCTTCTTCGTCGTCCAGACCCGCCATACTCATCAGCGAGTGATCGGCGTTCTCACGGATTACGTCAACCACGTCGTCGATGGTGATACGGCCGAGCAGAATGCCGTTGGCATCCACCACCGGGGCCGATACCAGATCGTGGCGTTCGAACAGGTGGGCAACGTCACTGTCGTGCATGGTGGCCGGGATGGTTTTGGCATCCGTGGTCATCACTTCCCGCACCGTCTGTTGCGGGTCGCTGACCAGCAGCTTGCTGATGGCGAGTGTGCCGATGAATTCGTTCTGCCGGTTCACAACCAGCAGGTTGTCGGTCATAGGGGGCAGGGATTTGTGGCGGCGCAGGTAGCGCAACACCACTTCGAGTGTGATGTCCGGACGGATGGTCACGGTGTCTGTGTTCATCAGACCACCGGCGCTGTCCTCCGGGTAACCCATAACCGCTTCAAGACGCGCACGGTCCTGATCGTCCATGGATTGCAGAACTTCCTGCGTCACCCGTTCCGGCAGCTGCTGCAGCATGTCGGCCACGTCGTCGGTGTCGAGTTCGGCAGCGATGTCGGCCACTTCCTCGGCGCTCATGTCGCTCAGGAAGTGGCTCTGCAGATCTTCGCTCAGATTCTGCAGTACCTCACCTTCGAGGTCTTTTTCGACCATTTCCCACAGCAGCTTACGCAGCTTGGGTGGCGAGGATTCGATCAGGTGGGCAACGTCAACCGGCGCCAGACCTGAATTCAGGATGCGCTTCACCTGAGCCATCGAGCCGCTTTCAATAGCGGCATTCAGACTGTGCAGTTTTGCTCTGGCTTTTTCCGATTGCTGGGCCATGGGCAGGTGATTCCGGCTGGTTGGTCGAATGCTCAGACGATTCTAGCCTGATCAGACCGGCGATACCACGAAACTACTCGCAAGAGTGCGTGTAGCAGGTTGTTTTTACAGATTATTCCGCTTCGTCGAAACGGCGGTTGATCAGATCGAGAAGGGCGTCGGTGGCGGCCTGTTCATCGTCGCCTTCGGCTTCAATCAGAATCTCGGTACCTTTGCTGGCGGCCAGCATCATCACCGCCATAATGCTTTTGCCGTCGACCAGACGGTCCGGGTAACCGACGCGGATGCGGCTGCCGAACGCAGTCGCGGTCGTCACCAGCTTGGCTGCCGCACGGGCGTGCAGGCCGAGTTTATTGATGATGGTGACCTGTGTCTGAATCATGCTTTCTCCTGGGCGCCACTCAGTTCCCGGTGGCGTACCTGTACGTTGGTGTAGCGCTGCTGAAACTCCTGCGTCAGCTGCTCGGCCAGATACACCGACCTGTGCTGGCCACCGGTACAGCCGATGGCGATGGTCATGTAGCTGCGGTTGGCGTCGATAAAAGCGGGTAACCAGCGCTGAATGAACTGGCTGATGTCCTGCTGCATCTGCCGTACCTGAGGTTCGTTGCCAAGAAACGTCTGCACCGGTGCGTCGCAGCCGGTGTAGCTGCGCAGGGCAGGGTCCCAGTAGGGGTTGGGCAGATTGCGCACATCGAAGACGTAGTCGGCGTCGATCGGAATGCCGTGCTTGAAGCCGAACGACTCGAACAGAATGGCGATGTCGGTGCTGGTGCGGTCGGCGACGCGCAGACGAATCAGGCTGCGCAGTTCGTGGACCGACATGGTGGTGGTGTCCAGCGTCAGGTCGGCGAGATTGGCCACCGGTTCCAGCAGGTGTTTTTCCATGTCGATGGCTTCGGCCAGCGACACGGCTTTGCTGGTCAGCGGGTGTTTGCGGCGGGTGGCGCTGAAACGCTGCAGCAGAACGTCTTCACTGGCGTCCAGATACACCACATCGAGCTGATACTCTTCGCTCGGTAACTGGTGCAGAACCTCGTGGATATTGTCGAAGGCGTGGGGCAGGTTGCGGGCGTCGATACTGACCGCGACCTTGGCCAGTTTTTCTTCGTGTTCGGTCTGATGCACCAGTGCCGGCAGCAGGGCAACCGGCAGGTTATCGATGCAATAGAAACCGAGATCTTCCAGCACGTGCAGCGCGCTGGATTTGCCGGAGCCGGAACGACCACTGATAACGACCAAACGCATAGGGTTCCTCCGGCTCCGTCAGGGGATTTATTTCTCTGCCAGTGCGCGCTGATACAGACGACTGGCGTCCGGCGCATTCCGCAGGGCGTCGCGGTATTCTGCGTCGCTGAAATTGCGTGCCAGTGTGGCAAGAATCTGCAGGTGCTGTTCGGTGGCTTCCTCCGGCACCAGCAGGGCAAACACCAGATCAACCGGACGGTTATCAATGGCGTCGAAATCGACAGGTTCGCTCAGTCGCAGCAAGATGCCGATGGCTTCGCTGCACTGAGCGAGACGGCAGTGGGGAATGGCAATGCCTTCACCGATGCCCGTGCTGCCCAGCCGCTCGCGGCTGAACAGACGGTCGAAAATATCATCGGACGAGGCACCGTCCAGTTGCTCAGCAACGAATTCCGCCAGAAATTCCAGCAGCTTCTTTTTGCTGGTAACCGGAACATCAATCAGTGTGCGTTCCGGTGCGAGGATATCCCCAATACCAATACTCATGGATTATCCCTGGCCGTGCAGACGGGCTACGGTTTTTTCCTTGTGTTTCAGAACCTGACGATCCAGCTTGTCAGTCATATCGTCGATGGCTTTGTACATGTCATCGTCTTCCGCTTTGGCGTGCATATCGGCACCGGCAACGTGAATGGTTGCTTCGGCCGTCATGCGTTCTTTGACCACGGTGAGGGTGACCTGACCTGTGGTGATGTTGTCAAAATGGCGCTCCAGTTTGGCCAGTTTTTCTTCGACGTAAGACTGCAGAGATTCCGTAACTTCTACGTGATGACCGCTGATATTGATCTTCATGTCCAGACTCCTTTTATTGCTGGCTTGTACTTTTTTTCTTACGGATTAAATCAGTTGTTTCCGCTCGTTCGACGGCGGAATCAGCATGGCTTCGCGGTACTTGGCAACGGTACGGCGCGCAACCTGAATACCTTTGTCACCCAGCATGGCGGCAATTTTGTTGTCGCTGAGCGGTTTGCGCGCATTTTCTTCGGCGATCAGTTTTTTGATCATGGCACGGATTGCGGTAGAGGAACACTCACCACCGCTGTCGGTGCCCACATGGCTGGAGAAAAAGTATTTCAGCTCGAAAATACCGCGCGGGGTGTGCATGTATTTCTGCGTGGTCACACGCGAAATGGTCGATTCGTGCATGCCAACGGCTTCGGCAATATCGTGCAGCACCAGAGGTTTCATGGCTTCTTCGCCCTCCTCAAAAAAGTCGATCTGATATTCGACGATTTTGGTGGCGACTTTCAGCAGCGTCTCGTTGCGGCTCTGCAGACTTTTGATAAACCAGCGGGCTTCCTGCAGATGGTCGCGCAGGAAGGCGTTGTCGGTGCTGTTGTCGGAGCGGCGCACCAGCGCGGCGTAATCGGCGTTCACGCGCAGTTTCGGCGCAATCTCCGGGTTCAGTTCCACGCGCCATTCGTCACGCACGTTGCGCACGATCACATCCGGAATCACGTATTCGGCCTGTTCCGGGCTGATGCCGGCACCGGGTTTCGGATTCAGTTCTTTAATCAGACGCAGAACGTCTTTCAGCTCTTCTTCGCGCAGACGCGTTTTGCGCATCAGCGTCGGGTAATCTTTGCTGCCCAGCAGTTCGATGAAATCGCCGATCACCAGACGTGCTTCGGCCAGCCACGGGGTCTGGGCCGGTAATTGTGCCAGTTGCAGCAGCAGACATTCGCGCAGGTCGCGGGCAAACACGCCGGCCGGGTCAAACTGCTGCAGACGGTGCAGCACGGCCATGACTTCGTCTTCTTCGACTTCGAGGGCCGGGTCCATGCTTTCCAGAATGTCTTCGACCGTGGTGTGCAGATAGCCGTCGTCGTCGACACCGTCGATCAGCATCAAAGCAATTTCACGGTCGGTATCGGACATAGGCGTCAGGTTCAGCTGCCACAGCAGATGATCCTGCAGATCGTCGGTGCTGGCGTGACGGGAGTCGTAATCGAAGTCGTCATCGATGGCGCCACTGTTGCCCGAGGCTACGCCGGCGGTGGTCTGATAGGTATCTTCCCACTGGCTGTCGGTTGGCAGGTCGTCGGGTAACTGCTCCTGCGACCACTGTTCATCCAGCTCTGGTGTGTCGGCATGCTCGTCGTGGCTGCTGACTTCCGGTGATGAATCGTGACTGTCGTGGCGGGAAAGATCCGGCAGGTCGTCGTGTTCGTGCTCTTCGACTTCGAGCATGGGGTTGGAATCCAGCGCCTCCTGGATTTCCTGTTGCAGGTCGAGCGTCGACAACTGAAGCAGGCGGATGGCCTGCTGCAACTGAGGGGTCATGGTCAACTGCTGACCCATCTTTAACTGAAGAGACGCTTTCATAGATGTTCAGTAATCACTCAGTATCGGCATAGTCTGTGCATTATACGCCAAGCCTATAACCTTGGAATCCTTTGCCATCGTTCCCCTGACGCAGGTCAGAGGCGGAAGTCTTCGCCCAGATACACTTTGCGTACCTGTTCGCTGGCCAGAACTTCGTCGGCTGTGCCTTCGGCAATGATATGGCCACCGCCTACGATGTAGGCTTTTTCACAGATGGCCAGGGTTTCGCGCACGTTGTGGTCGGTAATCAGTACACCGATACCACGGGCTTTCAGTTGCCGGATGATGTCCATGATGTCAGCCACGGAAATCGGGTCAACCCCTGCAAACGGCTCATCCAGCAGAATGAAGGACGGTTCGGCGGCCAGCGCCCGGGCAATTTCCACCCGGCGGCGTTCACCACCGGACAGTGCCATGCCCAGACTGGCGCGGATATGCTGAATGTGAAATTCGTTCAGCAGCTCTTCCAGTTTTTCCAGACGCTGCGCGCGGTTCAGGTCTTTGCGCGTTTCCAGAATGGCGAGGATGTTGTCGGCCACGCTGAGCTTGCGGAAAATCGAGGCTTCCTGCGGCAGGTAGCCAATGCCTTTCTGGGCTCGGCCATGCATCGGCAGGTGGCTGATGTCTTCGTCGTCGATCTTGATGCGGCCCTTATCGGCCTGCACCAGATTCACAATCATGTAGAAACAGGTGGTTTTACCGGCGCCGTTCGGGCCCAGCAGACCAACAATCTGGCCACTGTGCACCGACATGGAGACGTCTTTGACCACTTCACGGCCGTTGTAACTTTTGGCCAGATGTTCTGCTTTCAGGGTTCTCATGGTTTTTCCTGCGCGGCTTCCGCCTCTGGTGCGGTCTGAGCGGGCGTATTCTGCGGCTGAATCACCATGCGGATGCGGTTGTCATTGTCATCCGGCTTGCCTTCGCTGCGGGTACCACCGGAGGCGGTCACGGTTTCCTTGCTCATGTCGTACAGCAACTGATCACCGCTGAAGCGGTTGCCGTCCTGTTCCAGCAGGGCGTTGCCTTTGACGGTGACTTCGCGGCGCACGGCCAGATAATCAATACGGTTGCCCGACGCTTTGGTCAGCGGCTTACCTTCGGTCACCTGTTGCTGGTAGCGTGCCGGTTTGCCTTCGGCGATGGCTTTTTCCAGCGTGTCGTCGGTGCGGATGATGGTCAGGCGTTCCGATTCAATACGCAGGGTACCCTGCGTCAGCACCACATGACCTTCGTAAATCACGACGCCGGTTTTGCGGTCGATTTCCGCCCGGTCGGAGAGAATCGTCATCTCCTGCAGTGTGTCGTCAGGCAGGGCCTGAGCAGCCTGTGCCAGCAGTAACGTGCTCAGCAGCCACCACTGGCCGCGGCCGGAAAATCCCTTAAGGTACATAGCGAGTATTCACCTGTTGGCTGAATTCGATCCGCTGACGGTCGAGGTCCATGATCATTCCGGTTGCCTGAATCACCGTCTGGGCAGAGGTGATGGTGACCGGGTCTGCGGTTTCGGCAATGCGTGTCTTGCTGTTGTAAGAGAGGCTGTCGGTCTGCACCAGCAGAGGATCAGCCGCGTCATCCATCGGACGGATTTCCACCTGTCCTTTCAGATACAGCATATGGTCGTTGTCGTTCACCCGTCCCGACAGCGCAGTGACCTGCCACTCTTTGCCGTCTTCGTCGCGGGTCATCAGCACCGGCGTGGCAAATTCAGTCAGCTTGCTGAACGGAAAGTGGGTGGAGGCGGCGGCAACAAACGTGTTGTTCAGGCCGCCGTCTTTGTCGTACTGACGGTTGAGCAGGCCTTCGCCGTAATAATCCGGCTCCAGACTCTGCTGCTCGGTCAGCGACGGTACGAAATCTTCGGTGTAGCGATCCACTGCCAGCAGAGCCAGACCAAACACCAGGGTCAGCAGCAGCAGCAGATAACGCTTACGCATCAGATAACGCCCGCGCGCAGCATGTCGTGCATGTTCACAACGCCGACGGTACTGCCGTTGTTCAGCACAACCAGCGCGTTGATCTTGCTGTCTTCCATCACTTTCAGCGCTTCGGCGGCCAGTGTGCCCGGGGTGGTGAACTTACCACCGGCGGTCATCACGTCTTTCATGGTCGCCGAGTGAATATCAACGCCGTGGTCGATGGCACGGCGCAGGTCGCCGTCGGTGAAGATACCGACCAGCTTGCCGTTGTCCTGCACCGTGGTCATGCCCAGACCTTTGGAGGTCACAACCAGCAGGGCCTGTGACAGGGTGGTGGTCGGGCTGACCACCGGAATTTCGTCGCCGCCGTGCATGATGTCTTCGACTTTCAGCAGCAGACGACGGCCCAGAGAACCGCCCGGATGCGAGAACGCAAAATCTTCAGCGGTAAAACCACGGGCTTCAAGCAGGGCCACGGCCAGGGCATCACCGATCACCAGTGCACAGGTGGTGGACGACGTTGGCGCCAGATTCAGCGGACAGGCTTCGACATCAACGCCTGTGTTCAGGTGCGCGTCGGCGGCTTTGGCCAGAGACGATTCGGGCTTGCCGGTCATGCTGATCAGCTTGCAGCCGAGACGTTTGAACAGTGGCAGCAGGCTTGTGACTTCACCGCTTTCGCCGGAGTTTGACAGCGCGATGACCACGTCTTCGGCCTGAATCATACCCATGTCGCCGTGGCTGGCTTCGCCCGGGTGTACGAAGAATGCAGGCGTACCGGTACTGGCCAGCGTGGCCGCAATCTTATTACCGATGTGACCGGACTTACCCATGCCGGTAACAACCACGCGTCCTTTGCAGTTCAGAACCAGTGAACAGGCTTTGGCGAAATCAGGGTCCAGACGGTGTTCGAGTTGTCCTACCGCTTCTTTTTCCATGGAAATGGTGCGGCGGGCGGAGCTTAAAAAATCGAAGTTAAAATCAGTTGTCATGCGGTAGCCATAAAAAACAGAGATGTCATGTATCCGGCAAACGTCAGCGTCAGGAAGGCGCCGGGGATGCGACCCAATTTGCCCTTACGATAGCTGATCAGGAATAGCAGCAACAGAGCCAGTGTCAGCAGCATCATGACCGCATAGTCGCGGTAAAGTGCCATAGATTCAACCTGTGTCACGGCCAGCAGGCCCGGAATCGGCATAACGGTCAGCAGGTTAAAAATGTTGGAACCAATCACGTTGCCGATGGCGATGTCGTGGTGGCCCTTCAGCGCGCTGGCGACCGAGGCGGCCAGTTCCGGCAGGCTGGTACCGATGGCCACAATCGTCAGGCCAATCACCAGCTCACTGATGCCGAACTCGCGGGCGATCAGGGTGGCGCCCCACACCAGCATTTTTGAACTCAGCATTAATGCGATCAGGCCAATCACCAGTTCAATGATGGCTTTGCGCATCGGCGTATTTTCAATTTCCTGCGCTTCGTCTTCTTCAACAATGCTCTCGCCGGATTCTTTGGAATCCAGAAACATCAGGTACAGAGCGAAGATCATGGTGCCGAACAGAATCAGGGCGTCGGTCATATCCAGCGTCAGATCGGCCAGCGTCAGGCCGCCGATGATGCTCACCAGCACCAGCAGCGGCAGTTCTTTTTTCAGCAGCTTTTTCTGCAGCGGAATCGGACTGATCAGGGCGGTGACGCCCAGCACCAACGCAATGTTGGTGATGTTGGAGCCCAGTGCGTTGCCCACGGCCAGATTACCGGCACCATCGAGGGCGGCCATCACAGAGACGAACATCTCCGGTGCCGAGGTGCCCATGGCAACAATGGTCAGGCCGACCAGCAGGGGGGACATCCCCAGACGACGGGCGGTGGCCGCAGCGCCGATAACAAACTTGTCAGCACTCCAGACCAGAATAACGAGGCCGGCGATCACGGCAGCAATAGCGGTTAGCATGGGTTCCGGATCCGGAAAAAGGTTAAAAATAAAGCGCTGCATTGTACCGGAGGGGATTCCGCACGCAATTGCAACTTTGCGTTTTATGACGCGCCCGTTACACACCATTACAGCGGTTGGTTCCGCCGTAACATTCCGCTAAGCTAGCCGCCTTATCTGAGAGTTACAGGGACTTTGCTCATGTCCTCCGAACAGCCTTATGTGTCGATCCGTGGACTGACCTTCAGTCGGGGCGACCGGCTTATTTATAACAATCTGGATGTCGACTTTCCGCGCGGCAAAGTCACCGCCATTATGGGGCCGAGTGGTACAGGGAAAACCACGCTGCTGCGCCTCATCGGTGGTCAGCTGCTGCCCGATGCCGGCACCATTGTGGTCGATGGCAAAAACGTACCGTCGCTGCCGCGCAAAGAATTGTTTGAATTGCGCAAGCAGAAGATGGGCATGCTGTTCCAGACCGGCGCCTTGTTCACCGACCTGAACGTCTTCGATAACGTGGCTTTCCCGCTGCGCGTTCATACCAATCTGCCCGAATCCATGATCCGCGATCTGGTGCTGATGAAGCTCGAGGCCGTGGGTCTGCGCGGTGCGCGTGACATGAGCCCGGCAGAGCTGTCCGGTGGTATGGCCCGCCGTGTGGCGCTGGCGCGTTCCATCGCCATGGACCCGGACATCATCATGTACGACGAGCCGTTCACCGGTCTCGATCCTATCTCTATGGGCATGATCGTGAAGCTGATCCGCGGCCTGAATCAGGCACTGGGTCTGACCAGTCTGCTGGTATCGCACGACGTCGAAGAATCCTGTTCCATCGCCGATTATCTGTGCGTGGTGTCTGAAGGCCGCGTGATCGGTTTCGGTACTCCACAGGAATTGCTGCACGACGGCAGCGCGGAAGTGAAGCAGTTCCTGCGTGGCGAGCCGGACGGTCCGGTGCCTTTCCATTACCCGGCCGGTGATTACCGCGCGGATATTCTGTCGGGAGCCAATTAATGCTGAATAAGCTGCAGTCAATCGGCAGGGCCGGAACGCAGGCGGTGGAATCCATCGGCCGCGCGACCATGCTGCTGTGGAATTCTGTGATGTGGGGCGGTCCGGGCAGTGCCGGCTTCCTTGACCTGATCAGACAGATTTACTCGGTGGGCGTGCGCTCGCTGATCATTATTGTGGTGGCCGGCTTTTTCGTCGGTATGGTGCTGAGTCTGCAGGGCCAGTACATTCTGTCGAAATACGGCTCGGAAGGTGCGCTGGGTACGCTGGTGTCGCTGTCGCTGCTGCGCGAACTGGGGCCGGTGGTTGCGGCGCTGTTGTTCGCTGGTCGCGCAGGGTCTGCGCTGACGGCGGAGATCGGTCTGATGAAAGCCACCGAGCAGCTGTCTGCCATGGAAATGATGGGCGTTGATCCGCTCAAGCGGGTGATTACGCCGCGCCTGTGGGCGGGTCTGATCTCTATGCCGATTCTGGCGCTGCTGTTTTCAACCGTCGGTATCTGGGGCGGTGCGTTTGTTGCCATCGACATGTTCGGCATCGATGAAGGTGCGTACTGGGGCAACATGCAGGCGTCGGTGGAGTTCTACAACGACGTTATGAAAGGCGTTATTAAATCGCTGGTGTTCGGCGGGGTGGTTACCTGGATTGCCGTGTATCAGGGATACGATTCAGTACCGACTTCAGAAGGTATTGGTAAAGCAACCACTCAGACGGTGGTGATTTCGTCACTGGCCGTGCTGGGGCTCGACTTTGTTCTGACTGCGGTCATGCTGGGAGGCGTTTAAACATGCGCATGCGTTATATCGAGATATCTGTGGGCGCCTTTATGGTGATGGGCATGATCGCGATTGTACTGATGGCCTTCCGTGTCAGCGGACTGACCATGAACAGCGCCGGTGATACCTACACCATCAAGGCCCGCTTTGAGAACCTGGGTGGTCTGACCGAGAAGGCCAAGGTGTCTATGTCGGGTGTGACCATCGGCCGTGTGACCAAGGTGTATCTGGATCCGGAGTGGTACTCGGCTGTGGTGGAAATGGAAATCAGCAAATCCATGAGCACCCTGACCAAAGACACGTCGGCCGCGATCCTCACCGCAGGTCTGCTGGGTGAGAAGTACATCGGTCTCACCGTGGGTGCTGAAGAAGAGTATTTAAAAGAAGGCGACTGGATTGAAGAAACCCAGTCGGCACTGGTTCTGGAAGAGCTGATCGGCAAATTCCTGTTCAACAAAGCAGAAGGTTAATAAGGTTAAAAGGAGATGACCATGCGGTGGCTGCTGGTAGCGCTTTCATTAGTCTGGGGTTCAGCGACCTGGGCGGCGGATTCTGAGGAACTGGCCGAGCAGGCCCATGAAGTGGTGAAACGCACCACCGAAAAGGTTCTGCAGTCGATCAATAAGAACCGTCACATCTACGAGAGCGATAAAGCCAAGTTCTTCTGGGAACTGGAAGACGTGCTGGGCCCTATGATCGATTTCCAGCGTCTGACCCGTCGCATCATGGGTGACTCCTACCGCGAAGCGACCGTCGATCAGCGTCAGCGTTTTGCCAGTGCCTTCAAGCGCAGCCTGCTGAGTTCCTACGCCACCGGCCTGATTGAATTTGAAGATTACGAAGTACGCGTTCTGCCACCGAAAACCGGTGTCGAGAACACCCTGCGCAACACGCTGGTGGATCTCGAAGTGGTGACCCCGAGTGGCAAGGTCTTCCCGATTACCCAGAGCATGTACTTTCACCACCGCGACCGCCGCTGGATGGCGCAGAACGTGATCGTGAACGGCATCAACGTTGGCAAGCTGTTCAACGAACAGTTCGAACAGATGGTGCATGACAACGATGGCAACATAGGTGCTGCCATCGACGAGTGGATCGACGCTCTGCAGGAGCAGGGTCGTAAACTGCGTAAAAAACAAACCGGCAGCTGAAGGTAGCGCATGGCTCAGATCAAACACATCGACGACCATCTGGCGGAAGTGCAGGGCGATCTGCTGCTGGGTACGGTCACCGACCTTCTCACAGAAGGTAATAACCTGCTGGCCCGTGCCGGTGGCCAGTGGACCGTCAGTCTGGCCGGTGTCGGTCAGGTCTCCAGCGCCGGCGTTGCCCTGCTGCTGGAGTGGATGCGCACCGCCAGCCGTCTGAACGTGCAGCTGAGCATCCGCGATCTGCCGGAACACATGAAGCCCATCATCAATATCAGCGATCTCGACGGCGTGTTCGAATCCGTCCTCGCCTGACCTTCCTGACCCGGTGCTTGCGCCGGGTCAGCTTTATGACCTTGTTAACATAATGCTGTGCCGCCAAGCTTCGTTCGGCCGATGAAATCCGCTATCATTCGGCGCTTCATTTAGCTGAGTGGTAAAGCAGCATGTCTCCGGCAGAAATTCTCGAAGTCCTGCAGACCGGTTCCCCGGAAGTGACCTGGATCGTCGATGGCGACGGTTATCACAACGTGGTCGAAGGCGTTGGCGAGGTGTTCGCCGGTCTGAACGCGGTCAAACGTCAGCAGTACGTGTATGGCCTGCTCAATCCTTATATTGCGGACGGTCGCCTGCACGCCGTATCGATCCGCACCTTTACTCCCGCTGAAAAAGCCGCAGCCGAATAAGAGCTTTCTATGGATAAACTGAGAATCGAAGGCGGTAAGCGTCTCGATGGCGAAGTCCGGATTTCCGGCGCCAAAAACTCTGCGCTGCCAATTCTGGCGGCCACCCTGCTGGCCGAAGGCGTGATGCGCGTCGGCAACCTGCCGCATCTCCACGACATCACCACCATGCTGGAACTGTTGGGCTGCATGGGTGTGGAAGTCGCGATCAACGAAGATATGTCGGTCGAAACCGACTGCGCCGGTGTGAAAAGCTGCGTGGCGCCGTACGATCTGGTGCGCACCATGCGTGCCTCCATTCTGGTGCTGGGCCCTCTGCTGGCGCGCTACGGCGAAGCCGAAGTGTCCCTGCCGGGCGGTTGTGCCATCGGTTCCCGTCCGGTGGATCTGCACATCCGCGGTATGGAAGCCATGGGCGCCGAAGTGGAAGTGGTTGATGGTTACATCAAAGCCCGCATGCCGGGTGGCCGTCTGAAAGCCGCTCACATTTTCTTTGATACCGTGACCGTAACCGGTACTGAAAACGTGATGATGGCAGCGGCTCTGGCCGACGGTATCACCACCATTGAAAACGCCGCCCGCGAACCGGAAGTGGTCGATCTGGCCAACTGCCTGAACGCCATGGGCGCGAAAATCTCCGGTGCCGGTTCCGACACTCTGGTGATCGAAGGCGTGGCAAAACTCTACGGCTGTTCGTTCGACGTGCTGCCGGACCGTATCGAAACCGGTACTTACTTAGTGGCTGCTGCCGTGACCGGTGGTCGTGTCAAAGCCAAAGACACCGATCCGCTGATCATGGAAGCCGTGCTGCACAAGCTGGAAGAAGCCGGTGCCACTATCACCACGGGTGATAACTGGATCGAACTGGATATGCACGGCAAGCGTCCGAAAGCGGTGAACATCCGCACCGCGCCGCACCCGGCGTTCCCAACCGACATGCAGGCCCAGTTTATGGTGCTGAATGCCGTCGCACAGGGTACCGGCACCGTGATTGAAACCGTGTTCGAAAACCGTTTCATGCACGCGCAGGAACTGGTGCGTCTGGGCGCGGACATTCACGTGGAAGGCAACACCGCCATCGTGACCGGCAAAGACAAGCTGCGTGGTGCGCCTGTGATGGCGACCGACCTGCGTGCTTCGGCATCGCTGGTGATTGCCGCGCTGGTGGCGGAAGGTGCCACCGACGTGAACCGCATCTATCACATAGATCGCGGCTATGAATGTATTGAAGAAAAACTGCAGCAGTTAGGGGCCAATATCCGTAGGATTTCTGGCTGATAGCTTAAAAGCTACCTGCATTGCAGGGGCGGTGTTAAAAGCGGCTCAAAATACTCATGTACGATTTGTACACTCCGTTTTTCGCCGCTTTTGGCCTTGCCCCTGCGGCTTCGGTAACGCTTTTAGGGCTTGTTATCAGGCAAAGCCCGGCAGTGATTTAACAACCGGCTGAAGATTAAGAGGATCAGCACAGCATGACTCAACCCCTGACCATCGCATTGTCCAAAGGGCGTATTCTGGATGACACACTGCCACTGCTGGCGGAAGCCGGCATTCATCCGGCGGAAGACATCCATAAGAGTCGTAAGCTGATTTTCGATACCAACCATGAGCACATCAAGCTGGTGGTGATCCGTGCCACCGACGTGCCGACCTACGTGGAATACGGCGCCGCCGATCTTGGTGTTGCCGGTAAAGACGTGCTGATGGAATACGGCAGTGACAACCTGTGCGAGCCGCTGGATCTGGACATCGCCCGTTGCCGCCTGATGACCGCCGCCATGAAAGACGCTGTGATGCCACAGGGCCGTCTGAAGGTGGCCACCAAGTTCGTGAACGTGGCCAAGCGCTACTTCGCCGAGCAGGGCCGTCAGGTCGACATCATCAAACTGTACGGCGGTATGGAGCTGGCCCCGATCATGGGACTGGCCGACATGATCGTGGATATCGTCGACACCGGTAACACACTGAAAGCCAACGGTCTGGAAGCCCGTGATCTGATCGCGCCGATCAGCTCACGTCTGGTGGCCGGTCGTGCGGCGATGAAAGTGAAACACGCCCAGATTCAGCCGATCATCGATCAGATGGCTGCCGCCGTTGCGCGTCAGCGTCAGGCCAAGGCATAACGGAGCAGCAGTATGACCATTGAAATCCGTCGTTTCAGTTCCGCTCAGAGCGATTTCGCCGAGCAGATGAATACCCTGCTGGCGTGGGAATCCGTATCCGACGCCGGTGTACAGAAAACCGTTGCCGACATTATTTACGATATCCGTGCCCGCGGTGACGAAGCCCTGATCGAATTCACCAATAAATTCGATCGTATGAGCGTGTCGTCCATGGCGCAGCTGGAACTCAACCAGCAGCAGCTGCAGGAAGCCCTCGACACCCTGCCGGCCGAACGCCGTGAAGCCCTGCTGGTGGCTGCTGAGCGTGTACGCGCTTACCACGAAAAGCAGAAACAGGATTCCTGGAGTTACACCGAAGCCGACGGCACTATGCTCGGCCAGAAAGTAACGCCGATGGACCGCGTCGGTATTTACGTACCGGGCGGTAAAGCCGCTTACCCGTCGTCTGTGCTGATGAATGCGATTCCGGCCCACGTCGCTGGCGTGCAGGAAATCATCATGGTGGTGCCGACTCCGGGTGGCGAACTGAATCAGCTGGTACTGGCAGCGGCCGCTGCTGCCGGTGTCAGCCGCGTATTTACTGTGGGTGGCGCGCAGGCCGTTGCCGCGCTGGCGTACGGTACTGCTACTGTGCCGCAGGTCGATAAAATCGTTGGCCCGGGCAATATTTATGTGGCCACCGCCAAGCGTGCGGTGTTCGGTCAGGTCGGTATCGACATGATCGCTGGTCCGTCTGAAATTCTGGTGGTGTGCGACGGTAAAACCGATCCGGACTGGATCGCCATGGACCTGTTCTCCCAGGCAGAACACGATGAAGACGCGCAGTCGATTCTGGTGTCGACCGATGCTGAATTCCTCGATGCGGTAAAAGCCTCCATCGACAAGCTGCTGCCAACCATGGAACGTCAGGAAATTATCCGCACCTCGCTGACCAACCGTGGCGCGCTGATTCTGGCCAAAGACAAAGACGATGCCATTGCCATCGCCAACCGCATTGCGCCGGAACACTTAGAGCTTTCTGTGGAAGATCCGCAATCCTGGCTGCCGACTATCCGCCACGCCGGTGCGATTTTTATGGGTCGTTACACCGCCGAAGCGCTGGGCGATTACTGTGCTGGCCCGAACCACGTACTGCCGACCTCCGGCACTGCGCGTTTCTCGTCACCACTGGGCGTGTACGATTTCCAGAAACGTTCATCGCTGATTATGTGTTCCGCGGATGGCGCCTCCGAGCTGGGCAAAACCGCCTCGGTACTGGCTCGTGGTGAATTCCTCACCGCCCACGCCCGCTCCGCTGAATACCGTATTAAGGACTGATGTTAAATGAGTCAGTTCTGGAGCCCGTTTGTTAAAGATCTGGTGCCTTACGTACCGGGTGAACAGCCGAAAATGACGCGGCTGGTAAAGCTCAATACCAACGAAAATCCCTATGGCCCGTCGCCGAAGGCGATGGCGGCCATGCAGGCGGAACTGAACGACGATCTGCGTCTGTACCCGGACCCGAACGGCGACCGTCTGAAGCAAGCGGTTGCCCGTTATTACGGTGTTGAACCCGCGCAGGTATTTGTTGGTAACGGCTCGGACGAAGTACTGGCCCATGCCTTTCATGGTTTGTTCCAGCACGGTAAGCCGCTGCTGTTTCCGGATATTACTTACAGCTTTTATCCGGTGTATTGCGGTTTGTACGGCATTGAGCCGAAACAGATTCCGCTGGATGACAACTTCCAGATTAATGTCGCCGATTACGCCCGTGACAAAGCGGGTGAAAACAGTGGCATTATTTTCCCCAATCCAAACGCACCAACCGGCTGTTTATTGCCATTAGCCGCGGTTGAACAGCTGCTTAAGCAAAACACCGAAACGGTTGTGCTGGTCGACGAGGCCTATATCGACTTTGGCGGTGAAAGTGCTATCGCACTGGTGAACCAGTACCCGAACCTGCTGGTGACGCAGACGCTGTCCAAGTCACGTTCACTGGCGGGTTTGCGTGTGGGTATTGCCGTTGGCCACCCCGATTTAATCGAAGCGTTAGAGCGTATTAAAAACAGCTTTAACTCGTACCCGCTGGATCGCATGGCCATTGCCGGTGCGGCCGCAGCTTTCGATGATCGCGACTATTTTAACGACACCTGTCAGCGTGTGATCAACAGCCGCAACACCGTTGTCGCCGGTCTTGAACAACTGGGTTTTGACGTACTGCCATCGGCGGCGAACTTTGTCTTTGCCCGTCATGCGCAAAAAGATGCCGGTGAACTGGCTGCGGCGCTGCGTGAGCAGGGCATTATCGTGCGCCATTTTAAAACGCCGCGTATCGCTCAGTTCCTGCGTATTACCATAGGCACGGACGAGCAGAACCTGATTCTGCTGGATGCGCTGAAGGCACTGTAATTTAAGCCGGCTGAACTTAGGCAAGCCGGCATAAAAAACAGAGATAAAAAAACGGGCTTTAAAGCCCGTTTTTTTATCTCTTCAGTATGTGTAAAGAGCAATACCAGCAGGGTATTGCTCTTTGTCTTTTAAGGGTTGCTGATGTTATCCAGCTGACCGTCACCATCGCTGTCACGGAACAGCGTACCGTTTAACAACAGACCAGGCAGCTGATAACTGTCACCGAAATCCCAGTACGCATTGCCTTCAGCATCGGTCACAGAAGACCAGCCGGCGTAGAGAGTGCTTGCTGTGCAGGAGGTGTTGTCAGCATCGACCGGACATTGCAGCTGTGTCAGCAGTGCACCGGCGTAACCGTTTGCGCTGTCTGCTGCACTGCTGCCAGTCTGGCCGCTGCTGTCTGTCGCCCAGTAGCTGTTGGCTACGTTAGCGGCAGATACTTTACCAACCAATCCGCCACGGTTTACACCGGAAGCGCTGACGTTACCGCTGGCGTAGCTGTGGCTGATGGCAGAGCTGTTATACAGCGAGCCGGCCAGACCACCCACGTAGTCGGTACCCGTAACACTGGCAGTGCTGAAGCTGGAATCGATGGTAGTGGACGAGTACACACGGCCAATCAGGCCACCGGTATGCGCTGCTCCACTGACACTGCCGGTTACAAAGCTGGCGCGGATCAGGTTGTTGGAATAGGCATGACCACTCAGGCCGCCGACATAATCGCCATTACCGCTGATATGACCGCTGACGTAGCTGTTGATGATGGTGTTGCCGTTATAAATACGGCCAACCAGACCACCAACGTAGGCTTTACCGCTGACGTGCATCAGCTCACCGTTCAGACCGATATTGCGGAAGGTTGCCCCTTCGGCATAACCGAACAGACCGATGTAGCTGGTTGTTGCGCGGCTGATATACAGGTTGCTGATGGTATGACCATTACCTTCAAAGATGGCGGCAAATGGGGCGGTGGCGGATACACCAACCGGTAGCCAACCATAACCGTTGTTGTAGAAGTCATCGCTGGCGTCAATGACGCCGTCCTGATTGCTATCAAAATCGAGATCGGCGGTCAGTTCATAACCGTTACAGCCGCTGTTGAGCGGGCAACCTGCAGTAACGCCGTTCAGGCTGGTGCCATTCAGGTCATTACGCATGTTATCGAGTGCTGCCAGAGTGGCGATTTCGATCAGGCCATTGCCATCAGCGTCGACAGCGTCCGCGGCTGATGAACCGGTTGCGTCCTGTGGGAATGCATCGGCATTGTCACCTACACCATCGCCATCGGTATCGAGAGTTTCAGTCGGATCGTGAGGGAATGCGTCGGCATTATCACCCACGCCGTCGTTGTCGCTGTCACGGGATTCCGTTGCATCGTATGGGAAAGCATCGCTGTTATCACCGACGCCATCACCATCGCTGTCCAGACTTTCGCTGGTATCCGTCGGGAAAGCATCGGCTGCGTCATTAATGCCATCGCCATCGTGATCGAATGGTGTGTTATCGGTATTGTCTTCGATGCCGTCACCATCGCTGTCACGGAACAGCGTACCGTTTAACAACAGACCAGGCAGCTGATAACTGTCACCGAAATCCCAGTACGCATTGCCTTCAGCATCGGTCACAGAAGACCAGCCGGCGTAGAGAGTGCTTGCTGTGCAGGAGGTGTTGTCAGCATCGACCGGACATTGCAGCTGTGTCAGCAGTGCACCGGCGTAACCGTTTGCGCTGTCTGCTGCACTGCTGCCAGTCTGGCCGCTGCTGTCTGTCGCCCAGTAGCTGTTGGCTACGTTAGCGGCAGATACTTTACCAACCAATCCGCCACGGTTTACACCGGAAGCGCTGACGTTACCGCTGGCGTAGCTGTGGCTGATGGCAGAGCTGTTATACAGCGAGCCGGCCAGACCACCCACGTAGTCGGTACCCGTAACACTGGCAGTGCTGAAGCTGGAATCGATGGTAGTGGACGAGTACACACGGCCAATCAGGCCACCGGTATGCGCTGCTCCACTGACACTGCCGGTTACAAAGCTGGCGCGGATCAGGTTGTTGGAATAGGCATGACCACTCAGGCCGCCGACATAATCGCCATTACCGCTGATATGACCGCTGACGTAGCTGTTGATGATGGTGTTGCCGTTATAAATACGGCCAACCAGACCACCAACGTAGGCTTTACCGCTGACGTGCATCAGCTCACCGTTCAGACCGATATTGCGGAAGGTTGCCCCTTCGGCATAACCGAACAGACCGATGTAGCTGGTTGTTGCGCGGCTGATATACAGGTTGCTGATGGTATGACCATTACCTTCAAAGATGGCGGCAAATGGGGCGGTGGCGGATACACCAACCGGTAGCCAACCATAACCGTTGTTGTAGAAGTCATCGCTGGCGTCAATGACGCCGTCCTGATTGCTATCAAAATCGAGATCGGCGGTCAGTTCATAACCGTTACAGCCGCTGTTGAGCGGGCAACCTGCAGTAACGCCGTTCAGGCTGGTGCCATTCAGGTCATTACGCATGTTATCGAGTGCTGCCAGAGTGGCGATTTCGATCAGGCCGTTGCCATCAGCGTCGATGTCACTGTTATTGCCGACACCATCGTTGTCGCTGTCTGCTGTCTCTGTAGGGTCCTGTGGAAAGGCATCAAATTCATCATCGACACCGTCGTTGTCGAAATCGCGCGGATAAGCATCAATAGCGTCCTCGATGCCATCGTTGTCGTAATCATGCGGGTAGGTATCTTCACTGTCGGGGATGCCATCACCGTCGCTGTCTGGTTCGCTGGTCCGCAGCATATTCAGTGTTGGCAGATCGTTGCTGGTTCCGAAGTTCCAGTAAGGGTTGCCTTCACCGTCAACACTGGTTGCCCAACCGGTAAACAGAGGTTGTGTGGTACAGGTCAGATTATCAGCACCGACCGGACATTTCAGTTCGGCCAGAGTCACGCCAAAATAACCGCTGCTGATGGATTCGCCGGCACTGTTTAACTGACCACTAGAGTCGGTAGCCCAGTAGCTATTTGCAATCGCCGATGAGAATGCGGTGCCAATAAGCCCGCCAGACTCACCATTCAGTGAGGCCACCTCTCCAATAGAGTAGTTAGATACGATTACCGAACTGCTCGTATATCCAATTAACCCGCCTACCTGACTATTTCCTGAAACGGCAGCGATTGCATAGTTATTTTCAATTTCTGAAGATCTCGCAATACCTATCAGTCCACCGGACTGCTCCAATGTTGTTTTAACAACCCCGGATGCTGTGTTGCCTGTAATTACTGAATTCACAACACAGCCGGCAATTCCTCCGGCGCCAGTTGTTTGGGAGCGTACGCTAGATGAGGATTTGCTATTGCCGATTTTTGAATCCGCATAGATATAGCCAGCTATGCCGCCCACGCAATTTTTACCTCCACGAATAATTGCTGGAGATGAGCTGCTGTTCTCGATGATTACAGATTGTCCACTTCCGATCAGTCCGCCAACATAGGCGAAAGACACGTATACAGATAAATTGGAGTGAACATTTTCAATTTTTGTGAAACTTGCACTCCCTGCTAGAGCGCCGGCAGAACCTGCAGGTGCACTATCACTTCTTATGTTATTTTGATAAACGTAGCTTGTACTCAATACCAGATTTCTTATCTCAGAGTTCCTGACGACACCAAATAATGAGGCTTGAAGCGAAGTATCAGTATAGAGGTTTTTGATGGAGAAATTATTGCCTTCGAATATGGCGGTAAATGGAAATGAGCTTGTGGGACCAATTGGTTCCCAGCCCTTGGCATTGTTGTAGAAACTGTCTTTCGAATCAAAAAAATCGTCTCCGTTAGTATCAAAATTCAAATCGGTAGTCAGCTCGAAACCGTAGCAACCAGTCACTGGGCAGCCAATGCTTTCACCATAAAGCGATGTACCATCCCGGTTGTTTCGGATTTCATTCAGATCAGTTAGATCATTGATTTCAATCAGGCCATCGTCGTCAATATCATAATCACTGCGTCCGCTTTCCGCCCATACCTGCTGGTTAATTAGGGCTAAAAACATCGCAGTGACAAGAGTGTGTCTTGTCATGGTAATCCCTTATCGATTGTTATTAGGAGTTCATTATGAACCGATACGAGTGTACCAATCTGCGTGTGGTTTTAATTAGCTGATAATGTTCTTATTAGTTTTTTGGCATTTATAGATACATTTTTCTGGTCTCAGTGGATAATATGTTGGGGTGTTTTACGAACGTTTATTCAATTATTGGTAGATCGCTTTGTTCAAACGCCTCATGCCCGGTTGGCTCAAAGCGTTGGGCGCCGTTCTGTTGCAGACGGAAGTCGGATAAATCTTTCATCACGATCTGACGGGCGCGGTTAATGCCGCCTAATGGCCTGTGCTCGACGATGCCGTGCCACGGATTAAACGAGATGTTTTCACAGAACTGCTTCTGCGCGTCCGAGGTAAAGGTCTGCGCCGGAATGTCGATGCGTGCCAGTTTAATCAGCGGTGAGCCTTCTTCGCTCCAGCTGATCAGGGCATTTTCCGTTGGGTTGTCGTGCGGGTCTTTTTGAAGCTGAATATAAAAATCCAGACAGCCGGTTCCGGTCTTCAGTTGTTTATCTAAGTTCATCGCCAGGTAGTGCTCAGAATCGGTCACGCTGCCCGGATTATCAGAGCAGGTGCGCAGCGCATAACGCACCACATTCGGGTAAGTGAGCATGCCATCGCTGCCTGCCACCGGCAGGCCCAGCGCGTAAGGCGTTACGCTGTTCCACTTCACGTTGAGCGGGTTGTTGTACACCTTGGCGCCGCGCAGGATGTTCCATGCACCGCGCGGATGCGTGATCAGGAATTTTGTGCGGCTGCCGTGGAAATTCTCGAAAAAGAAATCAAAAAACTGCTGAGGGTTCGCCGCAAAAAACGCATCGTGCCCTAAGAACAGAAAATCCTGCGTGTGCTGTTCATCGCCGGGTTTGGCAAAGCGTTCGCCACTCACTTCGGTCAGCTTCATCGCCAGGCCGCGGAAATCCTTTTCGCCGTCGGCGGTAATTTTCTCTACCGAATTGGAAAAACGCATCCACACAGGATACTGGTTGCCGGGCTGGAATATTCCCTGCTGAAAGGCAGGGTCTAACTCGCTGTTGATATGAAAAGTCCCGCGGATACAGCCGTTGTCTTTCGGATGGGTGTCGCGCAGCTTATTGGTATCCGCGTACTGCACTTGCAGATTGTCGGTCAGCAGTTTGGAAATGGCGGCGGTGGTTTTGTCTTCGCCTTCCGGTTTGTGTTCCTGACCCAGCGGCAGATCCGGCGTTGGCGTGCAGGCGGACAGAAACCAGGAGCATAGAATTAAAGATACGGCCTGAACGGCCGGATAGACGGTACGCATACAAATCCTTTTGCGAATGTTCCGGAGGTGCGGCCAGTGTACCTGCCGGCTGCACGCTAATCCACCAGAGCAGCCGGCCTGTGGAGCCGACCTGAGCGGCTGATTTTGGTCGGCTAAGTGTCCTGATGATTACTGTGCAGCGGCCGGTGTCTGATGTGATTCCCGCAGGCCGGCGGTGGCGTGGGTTTTCATCGTCTGGCCAGCCCGGATCATTTCCAGATCAATGCCGTCGCCCGGACGCAGTGCGGCAATCTGGTTCATGGCGGCGCGTGCATTGGCGGCGTCCTGTCCGTTAATTTTTACCAGAATATCGCCGATCGCCAGTTTGGCGGCATCGGCTGGACCATCCGGATAAATGCCGGTGACGATCAGGCCGGTTAACGCCTGGGGTAAGCCCAGAGCTTCCAGTAATTGTGGCGAGGATTCCTGCACTTCGATGCCCAGCCAGCCCCGGATAGTGGTGCCGTGGGTGGCGATGTCGGTCAGGGTGCGGGTCGCAACCGACGCCGGAATAGCAAAGCCAATGCCCTGACTGCCACCGGATTTGGAATAAATGGCGGTGTTAATACCCACCAGTTCGCCCATGGCGTTAATCAGTGCACCACCGGAATTACCCGGGTTAATGGCGGCGTCGGTCTGAATGTAATTTTCGTAGGTATTGATGCCCAGTTGGTTACGGCCGGTGGCCGACACTATGCCGAGCGTCACCGTCTGGCCGACACCGAACGGATTACCGATGGCCATCACCACGTCGCCGATGCGCAGGTTGGTATTTTGTGCGACCTGAATGTAGGGCAGGTCGGCCAGTTCAATTTTCAGTACCGCAAGGTCGGCTTCCGGGTCGGTGCCGACAATGCGGGCGTTGACGTCACGGCCATCGTGCAGGGCTACCACAATCTGGTCGGCGCCGTTGATCACGTGGTTGTTGGTCAGCACATAACCGTCCGGCGACATAATGACGCCAGAACCCAGACTCGACTGAATGCGCTCATTGGGCTGAGGATTGGTGCGGAAAAAACGCTGAAAAAACGGATCATCGAACAGCGGGTGGGTTTTCCGCTTCACCACTTTGCGGGTGAAGATGTTCACCACCGCCGGCGCCGCGCGGTCGACGGCATCGGCGTAGCTGACCGGTCCCTGCGTAATGGCGGACGGCGTTGTGCTGGCCGGCAGGATACCGTTTTCAGCGGCAGCAGGAGCTTCAGACGTCAGCGCAGTTGGCTGGGCCGGTGACACCAGTCCCGGCGCCCACAGCAACACGGCCAGCGCGACGGCCAGACCGGTCAGGGCCGGAACGACAAGGATGTTAATGACCGACTGCAGTGAGCGCATTTGCTGAACCTCCACCAAGCCCATAAACTGCGGAAAACGCAATGTTATCAGAACCGAGGCCCATGATGCTGAATCGTCGAGAACTCCTGAAGCACCTTGACGCTTTATTGCAAACCAACCGTTTCCGCGATTACTGCCCCAATGGTCTGCAGGTGGCGGGGCGTGAGCACATCAGCCGTATCGTCACCGGTGTGACGGCCAGCCAGGCGTTGATCGATCAGGCTATCGCGCTGGGGGCGGATACCATTCTCGTGCATCACGGCTATTTCTGGCGGGGCGAGGATGAGCGTGTCATTGGTATGAAGAAAGAACGGCTGAAAGCCCTGCTCACGCACGACATTAACCTGATTGCCTACCACCTGCCGCTGGATGCGCATCCGGTGTACGGCAATAACGCACAGCTGGCGGATATTCTGAACCTGCAGACCGACGGTTTGCTGAACGAGGCCGATCCGTATTCGGTGGGCAATATCGGCCGTCTGCCGAAACCCATGACAGCCAAAGAATTCAGCGACTGGATTGCCGATGCATTGCAGCGAGAACCGCTGCACATCGGCGAAGAAACCGATGTGATCGAAACCATCGGCTGGTGCACCGGCGGCGCGCAGGGGTATTTGCAGCTGGCGGTAGATGCTGGCGTGGATGCCTTTTTAACCGGTGAAATTAATGAACCGGCGGTGCATCTGGCACGCGAAACCGGCACGCATTTTTTCAGCGCGGGTCATCACGCTACAGAGCGTTATGGCGTGAAGGCGCTGGGTGAATATCTGGCCGGCGAATTTGGTGTGACAGTGGATTTTGTCGATATCGACAATCCGGTCTGACTCTTTTTAAAGAAAGAACCGGACATAAAAAAGCACCGCACGCGGTGCTTTTTTATTGGCATATCAGGCGCTGAATAAACCGCTGGCCTGAATCGCCAGTGTGGTGGCGATGTAGAGCATGATGGCGGCGGTAATGCCATCGAACACCCGCCAGTGCGCCGGGGAACTCAGGGTTTTGCGCAACTGTTTGGCGCCCAGTGCCAGCGAACTGAACCACATAAACGACGCGAACGAAGCACCGACGGCAAACAAAACCGGCGACGATTGCTGCGAGCCGACACTGCCGATCAGCACCACGGTATCGAGATACACATGCGGATTCAGCAACGAAATCAGCATGGCCTGACCAGCCGCCTGCCATGGGCTGCCGCGCTGTACATCACCGCTCGCCACTAAGCTGCCGCCACTGCTGTGCCAGATACGTTGCATGGCGTGCAGGCTCATCCACAGCAGAATGCCTACCGCCAGCCAGGTAAACACAGGCGTCAGCAACGGCAGCTTTTCCTGCACGTGATTCATAAAAAATACGCCGGTAAAAATAAGCACGCTGTCGATGGTGATACACACGGCAATGATGGCGCGCGGATTTTCATTATGCAGGCATTTGTTCAGCACCCAGGCGTTCTGGGCGCCGATGGCAACGATCAGGCCGATGGCCGTTAAGAAACCGGTCAGAACCGGTGCGAAGTCGAAAGGAAAAGGGAGCACGATGAGCGTCCGGCAAGGGGTGAATGGCGCGACAATAAGTGACTTGCTACTATCAGTCTATGTAATAAATCTTATGAGACATTAGTAAGGCTTATGATTGATTACCGAGCTCTTGAAGCCCTGACCGCCGTTATTGAGTACCGCGGATTTGAGCGTGCCGCTCAGCGGCTGAACATCAGCCAGTCGGCGGTGAGCCAGCGTATCCGTCAGTTGGAATACAAACTCGGGCAGCCGGTGTTATTGCGCACGACTCCGCCGCGCCTGACCGACCTCGGCCAGCGACTGACCAACCATCTGCAGCAGGTGCAGCAGCTGGAACAGAGTCTGGTATTGCCGCAGGAAGACGAAGCCTCCAGCCGCATCCGGCTGGCGGTGAATGCCGATACGCTCGACACCTGGCTGGCGCAGGCCCTGCTGAACAGCCGTGATTACGAGCGCATGGATTTCGAACTGATCGTCGAGGATCAGGACGTCGGCCTGAAACGCATGCGCAATGGCGAAGTGATGGCCTGCGTCTGTGCGTCGCCGTCGCCGGTGAACGGTGGCTTGTGTCAGCCTCTGGGCGTAATGCGTTACCGCGCGCTGGCCAGTCCGGATTTTCTGCAGCGCTTCGGTATTACCGCGCGCAACCGGCGCAAACCCGGCTTGCTGGCGGCGTTGCCGGCACTGATTTTCAGCAGCGACGACCGTCTGCAGCACCGATTTCTGCAGACGGTTTCACCGGATCATGCGGAGCCTTTGCGCACCCATTACTGCCCCTCTTCAGGAGGCTTTGTGCGCATGACGCTGGCAGGGCTTGGCTACGGCATGATTCCGCAGATTCAGGTCGCGCACCATTTGCAGAACGGCGAACTGGTGGACGTGGTGCCGGGCTACCATCTGGATGTGCCCTTGTACTGGCATTATTGGCAGACCGAAAGCGGGTTAATGAAACAGTTGCGTCAGGCTGCGTTGGCCGAGGCGAAAAGTGTGTTGCTGCCAATGGCATGCTGATCCATTGATTTAACAATAACTCCTGATACTGTGCGCTTTTCAACATAAGGGACTATCGAATTGAAGAAGCGATTCTGTGCCGTTGCCCTGCTCTGCAGTGTGTCGGTTGGCTGCGCCAACCTGACCGCATGGCAACTGAATGATCTGGATCAGACGGCTATGGCCGGACAACGGGTGACACCGGTTGAGATCCGCCTGAGCGAAGGCGCCGTGGACACCGTAGCCATCTCAGATGCGGCACGGGCAACGGGTGATTCCAAGCTGGGGCTGGCCGCGTTACTGGTGGCGACGGCGGTTTCTCTGTCCACCGCCGACGGCCGTGTGGTTACCCGCTCGGAGCTGAGTGGTGGCGTCGACTGGAAAGCCTTACAGGAATCCTTGTGCCCGGATGGCACGCTGACCAACTTCCGCGCGGTCAATGAGTATTACGATTACCTCTTTTATCAGAGCTTTAAATTCGGCTTTGATGCCGACTGTATCCATTCTGAACAAGCCGCAGACGCCGGCGCCCAGCTGTAAAGGGACTTATTCATGTTAAAACGCATTTCAGTATTCTTGTTGTCCGCTTATGTTCTGACCGGTTGTGTCAGCCTGAATTCGGTTTCCCAGACGGCTATTCCGGCCGATCGTAACAAGCAGGTCAGTGCCGATTCGTCACAATGGAGCTTGCTCGGCATCGCGTTCAGTAATGGCTTCGTCAACGTTGCCGTTGATGATCTGAAGGCTCAGTGTCCGGACGGTAAAGTGCAGGGCATTCTGACCAAGTTCGACAGCGTCTTTTTTTTCCCGGTTCTGGTGCGACGCGTGAATGTTGAAGGCTTTTGCCTGAGCGGGAGTGAAGGATGATCCGCTTAACCTCATCGCTTCTGCTTGCGCTGATGCTGGTCGCTCCGGCTGAGGCGCGGGTGTTTGCGCAGAACCTGAATCCACAGGAAGCTGTACCAGCGGGGTTTACCGCGCGTCCTGTATTTGCTTCGGCGAGTCAGAGTGTGGTGTTCTTTTCCACCAATTCAGACTACGTAGAAACCGCCCGCCAGCGATTGCTGTCGCAGTGCAGCGGCGACATTACCGGTATTTCCACGCAATTTGCGGTCACTCCCAAGTTTCTTCATTACATCAATGAAGTGCGTATGGAAGGGCTGTGTATTGAGCCTGACGTCGCCGCTGTTTCTGAATAACGGCATTTAATGACTCCGCGCCGCAGATTGTGATGCAACGCTATGAAATAAAAAGCCAGCAAATGCTGGCTTTTTATTTTACAAATTACTTCGGTGAGTAGCGTTTGGTGTTGATCTCCAGCTCCGCCGATTCAATATCACTTCGGCTTTTCAGCTGCTCAAGTGCAGCCAGAAGTTCTGTGGAATCGTCGAAACTTAGCAGGATGTATTCGCTGCCAAAACGGGTTTCGCTGGCACCTTTAACATTCAGCGTTGCCGCCGTGGTTTTTACCATGATAGCGCCGGTTATTTTTCCGGTGGTGCGTTTGTTCTCGGTCTGCATCAGCTGGCCTTTAAACAGTCCCTGTTTGCGCTCGCTGTTCATGGGGCTGATGGTCAATACCAGCGGCGAGAAGTGTTTGCCGGCACTTTCAACAACAACGCTTGTGTCCAGTTTGAGATGGTCTGTAGTCTCATCCTGAATCGCGCCAGCTTTTTCTGTGAGAGGCGCCGGGCTTTTGCTCATGCTCAGTAGCTGTGCCTTTATGTCGGCCTGGACACTTCCGCAAACAAGCAATGTGCCAAGAATAGCAATCCTAATAGTATTCATAGTTATGTCGTCCTTAAATCAGTGTCCGTAAATTCGCAGCGCTACGCTGGTAAGGGTGCCTGTTGAGCTGTTGTTTGGTGAGTCGTAATACAGCCAGTCATTTTCATTGGTACGGTGAATGTAAAACCTGAAATATCCGCTGTTGGTATCAGTGATTTTCACCGTCCAGGTGCCTTCTGAAGCCTCTCCGTAGAATGCATTACTCAGTAAAACGGTGTTGTTGAAGTCTGCGCTTTCGCTGTCATCCTGATCCATTACCAGCAGACTGCGAGGAGGCAAAATCATCGATTTAGTACCGGTCGGTGACGTCAGTTCGATAGCAAGGTCCGCATCACGGCCATGGGTTGTACTTATTTTAAGCTGCACAGACTCGACGGTTAATCTGTTACTGACGTAAATACCTTTGCTTGTGCCGGTGTTTCCTTCAGGAATCGGTACGGCACTTGTATTTGCCGACGAAATAAAGTCCGTTTCAACAACCGAAGGAAGTAATGAGTAGGAATGAGATGTGGCCATATCGACTGCCGCTGTGGCATCAACCATGCCGAAACCATACCAGTTGTGGAAATGGTAGCCTGCGCTGTTGGTTATCCAGCCGGGTTCGGCAACAAAGGTTTCGGCCCCATTGATAATTTCAACCGGAGTAAAGTTTGGATCAACTTTCTTGGCTGTTGTTGCCAGAATATGGCGTACATCCCGCCAGCTCAGGCTATCGTTACTTGCCATAATTAATGCGGCAACGCCAGAAACGACCGGGGTAGCCGATGAGGTGCCGTTGAACGTGGAGGTGTAGTTACAGTCGGTATTTTCCGTAGTCCCTCCGTTAAAGCCATCTTCACCGTACTGTGCATAGCCGCGAGCGCAGCCGGTCAGATCTGTAGTGATCATGGCAGGCTGTGCATCACCGTCTTCACCGCCTGGCGCTGATACCCATACCGATGCTCCGACACTGGAGTAGGACGCCAGAGGATCTGCCGCACTGGCGTTTAGTGCGGAGATGACCGTTTGATAGAAGCTGGATGATTCTGGTTCAACACCAGAAATATGTGCGCTCAGAGGGGGGGTAGAGTCATCGGCTGCGTACTCAGAGGCAACAACATCAATATTGTTGCCTAAAATTTGCATTGAGGTGCCGACATAGCCGAAGGAGTTTCCGGCCGCTTTCAACATCAATATGCCTTTACCAGAGTTGTTTGCGCTCATCACACTTTTAAGATGCGCTTCAGCTGCATTGTTCCAGGTGTCAAAAAAGTTTTGAGGGCCGGTTATGTTGGCTCCGTAACTTTGATTCACGATCTGAACATCGTCAGTCTGGCTCCCGCCATGATTATTTTCCCACTCATCGAGCAATTGCGTTTCCAACCAGTTGAACCCCATCAGGCTTGCATCGGGAGCGACGCCTCGTCCACCAATGGCATTGAACGCCTTTGCTGCGATTAAACCGGCAACCGAGGTGCCGTGATCTCCGCCGTTATCCGCAGGAGTCGGGTCGGTATCACCATTTACATAGTCGTATGAGCGCCCGGCCAGTACGTTGGCACTCAGGTCTTCATGGTTTATTTCGAGACCTGAATCCACAACAGCCACTTTAACGCCACTGCCTGTTGTGCCATTGATATGCAGGTTGCCGATATTGATGTCATGCCCCGCAGTCCCACTGTCATCAGAGTAAGCATTCTGTCCAGTGTTGTGCAGGTGCCATTGATCGGTAAGCAGTTTGTCGGTCACGGTCGTGAAGCTGACGGTCGTTTGTATCGTGCTGATACCGTCAGAGACATTCACCTGAATGGTTTCGAAACCATTTGTTGTGGCTGTGCTTTGGTAGCTGAAAGTGCCGTCGGTATTAAGTGTCAGACTCACGTGGTCCGGTAGTGTCTGATTTTCAGGTAATGAGAAGGCCAGCTCGTCACCGTCAATATCGGTTGCTGCCAGAGTGCCGCTCAGAGTTTGGTTATCCCGGGTTGAAAAGCTGTTTACCTGAGCTTGTGGTGCATCGTTTACCGGAGTCACATTAATGGTCAGGGTAGCTGTTGTGCTGAGCTCGCCATCGCTGACTTCTACAGAAACAGAATCACTGCCGTTGAAATCAGTTGCAGGCGTGTATGTGAGTTCGCCAGCTTCAGAGAGGGTCGCTTCCCCATGTTGAGCAGTGGTGCTGAGGCGATAGGTCAGATCTTCGTTAGCATCATCCACATCGGAAGCGACAATGTTGGTCGTCATTGTCTGATCTTCGCTTGCCGTCAGATTCTGTGCCGTACCATTGTTGAACTCGGGAGCGTCATTCACGGCAGTAACGCTTATATTAAAGTCGGCGATGACATCGCTTTTACCATCACTGACCACGACAGAGAGTGCGTCCGCTCCATGGTAGTTGCTTGCGGGGGTGTAAGTGATCAGACCTGAGGAGCTGATGACAGCGTCGCCGTTGGTGGGCATGTTGCCAAGTATGTAAGTCAGCGAGTCACCGTCAGCGTCATTGGCAAGCACCTGGTGCTGAATCGCGATATCTTCAGTCGCCGTAAGATTGGCGGAGCTGGCGGTCGGTTGGGAGTTACTGTCCCCGGAGCCTGAGCCGCCGCAGGCGGCCAGCACGCAGGATAGGGTCATCACGGGGAGAAGGTGGTCCGTTCTCATATCTGTCCTTGGTAGAGTGTGGGATCGGCGATTTTGCAGATAATTTACACACTAGCAAGATCTGTGATCGGTATGACAGGCAAAGTCGTGGAACGGATCACCTTTTGTGTGGCTATTTCTGCAACCGCCGCACGCCCAGCATCACCAGCGCCATGCCAATGGCGGTCAGCCAACCGAAGGGTTCTCCGAGCAATACAACCGCCATCACTGTGGTCATCACCGGGCCTATGGTGCCGCTGACCGCCGCTTTGGCCGGGCCGATACGGCGAATGGCTTCGCTGACCATAAACGAGGGCAGTACGGTGGCGAACAGGGTCAGGGCAATGGTGCCGCTCCAGCGGGCGCTGTTCATGGGCGGCAGTTCGATACCCTCTGCCAGACCGTAATGCACGGCGGTGGCCAAACCGGCGGCACCCATCGCAACGCTGGTGAACAGCAGGCTGCCCATCTGCGCGATGGCTTTCTTGCTGAACAGAATGTAGAGGGCGAACGACAGCGCACTGGCCAGTATCAGCAGGGTGCCGGTGGTGACGTCGCCCTGTTCACGACTCAGGGTGAAATCATGGCCGAACACCAGCAGCAGGCCGCCGTAAGTAAGCAGCAAGGCGATGCTCTGTTGTTTGCCGAACGGCTGACCGAAGAACGCCGCGCCCAGAAGCACAACCAGGGTGGGGTAGGCGTAGAGGGTGAGCCGCTCCAGTTGCGCGGACACGTACTCCAGACCTTTCAGGTCGAGAAACGACGCCAGCCAGTAGCCCAGCAAACCGATACCGGCGGCCTGCAGCATCTGCGGCAGGGCGGGTTTGTCGGCCAGTTTCCGCCACGCGATCCAGCCCACCACCAGATACACAGGCATGGCCATCATCATCCGCAGCCACATCAGGGGCAGTGAACTCATGCCGAGTTCATACAGCCATTTGATCAGGATGGGCTTGGTCGAGAACAGAAACGCAGCACTGAGGGCCAGCGTCAGGCCGTAGCGGGTGGTTACTGTGGTGTGCGCCAGTGGTTGGGATCGGTCGGTGTCAGTCATTGCCAGCTTCCTTTTGGGGTTAAGACTGACTGCAGTGATGGGCGTTGAGGTTCCGGCCGCAGAGCACTGCAGCCGGTGGGGAGAATCAGTGGATCGTCACCGATTCCCGCAGGGCCGCAGACAGGTGCCAGCCCAGCCATTTACGGGAGGCTGTGGACGCAAGAGTCAGGTTGCAGTAAGCGGCGCTGAGGCGGGTCATGAACTAGCCTGAGGAATCAGTGTTAAAACGCAGCAATCTAGCAAAGAAAAATGCCTCTTAACAGTGCCTTTTGTTTTACCCGGCGGGAGGGTTCTGGTATTCTGCCCCCCCATCTTGAGCGAAGGTTCTACACCTTCCGTTTTGATTTCAATTCTCGTTTCGCGGACCTTCTATGACACGATTTATCTTTGTCACGGGCGGTGTTGTTTCTTCTTTGGGGAAAGGCATCGCTTCTGCATCTCTGGCTGCCATTCTGGAAGCCCGGGGCCTCAAGGTGACTATGCTCAAGCTGGACCCTTATATCAACGTGGACCCGGGCACCATGAGCCCGTTCCAGCACGGTGAAGTCTTCGTGACCAATGATGGCGCGGAAACCGACCTCGATCTGGGTCACTATGAGCGTTTCATCCGTACCACCATGTCCCGTCGCAATAACTTCACCACAGGTCGTATCTACACCGACGTGCTGGCGAAAGAGCGTCGTGGTGACTATCTGGGCGGTACTGTGCAGGTGATTCCGCACATCACTGACGAAATCAAGCGTCGTGTGCTGGAAGGCGCCGAAGGTTCTGATGTGGCGCTGGTGGAAATCGGCGGCACTGTGGGTGACATCGAATCCCAGCCATTCCTGGAAGCTGTACGTCAGATGAAAGTGGAACTGGGCTCCAAGCGCGCTCTGTCTCTGCACCTGACCCTGGTTCCTTACATCGCTACCGCTGGCGAAACCAAGACCAAACCGACTCAGCACTCAGTAAAAGAGATGCGCACCATTGGTCTGCAGCCAGACGTACTGATCTGTCGTTCCGACCACAAAATTGATGCATCTTCCCTGCGTAAGATTGCGCTGTTCACCAACGTTGAAGAGCGTGCCGTTATTCCGCTGGAAGACGCCGAGACCATCTACAAGATTCCGCGCATGCTGCATGAAGCGGGTCTGGATGATCTGATCGTTGAGAAATTCGACCTGACCTGTAAAGAAGCTGACCTGTCCGAGTGGGACGGCGTGGTAGATGCCAAGCTGAACCCGGAAAGAGAAGTGACCATCGCCATGGTCGGCAAGTACATGGATCTGCTGGATGCCTATAAGTCGCTGATCGAAGCCATCGGTCACGCCGGTATTCATCACAAGTCCAAAGTGAACATCCGCTACATCGACGCCGAAGACATCGAGCGTAAAGGCACTGATGTGCTGTCCGATGTGGACGCGATTCTGGTTCCGGGTGGTTTCGGTAACCGTGGTGTGGAAGGCAAAATCCGCACGGTTCAGTACGCCCGTGAAAACAAAATTCCTTATCTGGGCATCTGTCTGGGTATGCAGGTGGCGGTTATTGAATACGCCCGTAACGTGGTGGGCTGGACCGATGCGCAATCCACCGAGTTTACCCACGACAGCAAGCACCCCGTGGTTGGTCTGATCACCGAGTGGCAGGATGCTTCCGGTAACGTGGAAACCCGCGACGAGAATTCTGACCTGGGCGGCACCATGCGTCTGGGTGGCCAGGAGTGCATGCTGACTCCGGGCTCCAACACCGCCAAAGCCTATGGCAAAGACGTGATCCTTGAACGTCACCGTCACCGCTACGAAGTGAACTCCTCTCTGGTGCCTGAACTGGAGAAAGCGGGTCTGCGTATCGCGGGTCGTTCCGTCGATGGCGAGCTGGTGGAAGTGGTTGAGGTTCCGGATCACCCATGGTTTGTGGGTTGTCAGTTCCACCCGGAATTTACTTCGACTCCGCGTGATGGTCATGGCCTGTTCTCAGCCTTTATCGCTGCGGCCTTTGAACATAAAGAATCCCGTTAATACACGTTTAAATAGAAAAAGCCTCTGATTGTGGAGACAACCATGGCGAAGATTATCGATATCAAAGCACGCGAAGTGCTGGACTCCCGCGGCAACCCGACCGTTGAAGCCGACGTTACCCTGGAAGGTGGCTTCTTCGGTACTGCATGCGCGCCAAGCGGTGCATCAACCGGTACCCGTGAAGCACTGGAACTACGTGACGGCGATAAATCCCGTTACCTGGGCAAAGGCGTTCTGAAAGCGGTTGCCAACATCAACGGCGACATCAAAAACGCGCTGCTGGGTATGGATGCGCTGGATCAGCGTGCTCTGGACAATGCCATGCTGGCGCTGGACGGTACCGAGAACAAATCCAAGCTGGGCGCCAACGCCATTCTGGCTGTCTCCCTGGCCGCTGCCAAAGCCGCTGCTGCTGCAAAAGGCGTAGAACTGTACGTTCACATCGCTGACATCAACGGCACTTCAGGCGTGTACTCTATGCCAGTGCCAATGATGAACATCATCAACGGTGGTGAGCACGCCGACAACAACGTCGACATTCAGGAATTCATGGTACAGCCAGTTGGCGCGCCTACCTTCGCTGAAGCTCTGCGTTGCGGCGCCGAAATCTTCCACTCACTGAAGAAAGTGCTGTCCTCTCAGGGTCTGAACACTGCCGTTGGTGACGAAGGTGGTTTCGCGCCTAACCTGGCGTCTAACGCCGATGCGCTGGCTGCGATTAAAGAAGCCGTTTCTGCTGCAGGCTATGAACTGGGCAACAACGTGACTCTGGCACTGGACTGTGCGTCTTCCGAATTCTACAAAGACGGCAAGTACGACCTGAAAGGCGAAGGCAAAGTCTTCACCTCCGAAGGTTTCTCTGACTACCTGGCTGACCTGTGTGCTCAGTACCCGATCGTTTCTATCGAAGACGGTCAGGACGAATCTGACTGGGCTGGCTGGAAATACCAGACCGAAAAACTGGGTGCCAAAGTTCAGCTGGTGGGCGACGACCTGTTCGTAACCAACACCAAGATCCTGAAAGAAGGCATCGAAAAAGGCATCGGTAACTCCATCCTGATCAAGTTCAACCAGATCGGCTCTCTGTCCGAAACTCTGGACGCGATCAAAATGGCGAAAGACGCAGGCTACACCGCTGTGATCTCTCACCGTTCTGGTGAAACCGAAGACAGCACCATCGCCGATCTGGCGGTTGGTACTGCGGCAGGTCAGATCAAGACTGGTTCTCTGTGCCGTTCAGACCGTGTATCCAAGTACAACCGTCTGCTGCGCATCGAAGAACAACTGGGTGCCAAGGCCCCATACAAAGGTCGCTCCGAGATCAAAGGTCAGTAATAGAAAAGGCCTGTCCACGCTAAGTGAGCAGGCCTGCTGATTCTGGTTTATTACTGCTGGGGGTGTTCCACTCAGCGTGATGTAGCAACCAGTTATCAGCCTGACGGTTATGGTCAAAAGCGGTACATGCTGTGTTGCTGGATTCTCGCTTAACCTGTTAGGCCACAAATCCAGCGTCTTGCCTGAACCACTTTTGACCGATAACAGGCTCAGCCCTCTCAGCGAGGGCAGGCCTTTAAGCAAAAAACGGGCTTTCAGGCCCGTTTTTTGTTTATATATCGCCCTGAAAATCACCAACGGCCCCGGGGCCAAAGACATGACGGATAAGCTCGCCCCCCATCTGAAATTACTGCTGATGATCGCGGTTCCTGTATTGCTGTTACTGATTCTGCAATACCGCATCTGGCTGGGTGACGCCGGCGTGGTTTCCTCGCGCGCGCTGGAGCAGAAAATTGCCAAGTTGCATCAGGACAACGACGTTCAGCAGGGCGAAAACGATTCGCTGATGGCCGAAGTCGACGATCTGCGCAGCGGCACCTCGTTGCTCGAAGAAAAGGCCCGCGAAGAGCTGGGGCTGGTGCGTCAGGGTGAAAGCTTTATTCTGTTTGTTGACCCGGAACCTGCCCGCAAACCATGACAGTCCGCGCTAAATACTGGCCCATTCTGCCGGCCGCCGGGGTTGGCAGCCGCATGAAGGCCGACCGTCCGAAACAATACCTCAGCCTGAACGGCCGCTATCTGATGGATCACACCCTTGAGGTGATGTTGTCGTATCCGGCGTTTGAAAAAACCGTGCTGGTGTTGTCGCCTGAGGATCCTTACTGGGGTGAAAGCCGCTATTTTACCGACCCGCGGATTATTCGTGCCGACGGCGGCAGTGAACGCTGCTATTCGGTATTAAACGGTCTGGCGGCACTGAACGGTCTGGCGGCGGATGACGACTGGGTGGTGGTGCACGATGTGGCGCGTCCGTGTCTGCGGCACAACGACCTGGATGTGTTATTGGCTGAATTGCAGGACCCGGGCGCCATTCTGGCGGTGCCGGTGCGCGATACCATGAAGCGCGGCACTCAGGCAGAGGGCCTTGCGGTTATTGATCATACCGTTGATCGTCACCAGCTGTGGCATGCGCTGACACCGCAGGTGTTCCGCTACGGCCAGCTGAAGCAGGCGCTGGAACAGTGCCTGCGTGACGGTTCGGAAGTCACCGATGAAGCGTCCGCCATCGAGCACATGGGGCAGAAGCCCCTGCTGGTGGAAGGGCGGGCCGACAATATTAAAGTCACGCGACCGGAAGATCTGGCGCTGGCAGCATTCTTTTTATCCCGGGGTTAAACACCATGCGTATTGGTCACGGTTTTGACGTTCATGCCTTTGAAGAAGGCGATTTTATTACCATGGGCGGCGTCCGTATCCCGCACAGCCACGGCCTGAAAGCCCACTCCGATGGCGACGTTGCTCTGCACGCACTGGCCGATGCGCTGCTCGGTGCCGCCGCGCTGGGCGATATCGGCCAGCATTTTCCTGACACCGATGCAGCTTATGCCGGCGCCGACAGCCGGGGCCTTTTGCGTCATGTGGTTGGTCTGATTGAAGACAAAGGCTACCGCGTCGGTAATGTCGACATCACCATCATTGCTCAGGCGCCGAAAATGGCACCGCACATTCAGGCCATGCGCGAATGCATTGCCGCCGATCTGAAAGTGCGGCTGGACGATGTCAACGTGAAAGCCACCACCACCGAAAAACTGGGCTTCACCGGGCGCAAAGAAGGCATTGCCGTGGAAGCCGTTGCCTTGTTAATGACAGCGGAGCACGTATGAGCCGGTTACCTGAATGGCCAACGGCCTATCCGCTGAGCGAAGCGCGCGGCACGCTGAAAACCCAGAACGACGATTTCCGCGTTGATGAATTACCGCTGGCCATGCCGGGCGGTGAGGGTGAGCACGTGTGGCTGCACATCGAAAAGAACGGAGCCAACACCGTCTGGATTGCCAAGCGTCTGGCCGAGTTTGCCGGCGTGAAAGAAATGGACGTGGGCTTTGCCGGTATGAAAGACCGCAACGCCATCACCCGTCAGTGGTTCAGCGTGTATCTGCCCAAAGGACAGAATCCGGATTTCAGCCAGATGAATGACGCCGAAATGACGGTGCAGACTCAGGCGCGCCACAACAAAAAGCTGCGCCGTGGCGATCTGCTCGGCAATCGTTTTGTGCTGCGCCTGCGCGATGTGCAGGGCGATGTCGCCGCGGTCGAGCGCAATCTGCAGCTGGTGCGTGATCAGGGCGTACCGAATTACTTCGGTGAACAGCGTTTCGGCCACGACGGCAATAACATTGAATCCGGTCGCGCCATGCTGGCCGGTGAAATCCGCGTGCGTAATCCGTCCAAGAAAAGCATTTATCTGTCGGCGGTACGTTCGTTGATATTCAACGAGGTACTGGCCGAACGTATCCGTCGCGGACTCTGGGGTCAGTCGCTGGCCGGTGATCTGACCGATGAGCAGGGACAGGTGACCGCCCCTCTGTGGGGGCGCGGTCGTCTGGCAACCACCGACGATGCGCTGGCGCTGGAAAGCGAAGTCGCCGGGCGCTACGCCGATCTGTGCGATGGTATGGAACACGCCGGTCTTAAGCAGGAGCGCCGGGCGGTGGCATCGCTGCCGCATGGTCTCAGCTGGGAATGGCAGCAAGGCGCGGCCGGTCAGGATTTAGTGCTGACGTTTTCACTGCCTGCCGGTTATTATGCGACCTCTGTGATCCGCGAAATTATGCAAACTCAGGAGCCGGAAAGGAAAAGCAGCGATGAAGCTGATGCTGTCGAATGATGATGGAGTTCATGCTCCCGGCCTGCGTACGCTGACCAGTGCTCTGCAACAGGCGGGGTTTGCGGTGTGTGTGGTCGCTCCCGACCGCGACCGCAGCGGTGCCAGTAATTCTCTGACGCTGGACCGTCCACTGCATCCGGTGCACCTGGAAAACGGCTCGGTGAGTATTAACGGTACTCCGACCGACTGCGTGCATCTGGGCATTAATGCCTTCTTTAAAGACGAATGTGAGCGCGTGATTGCCGGCATTAACTCGGGCGCTAACCTGGGCGACGACGTGATTTATTCCGGCACCGTGGCCGCGGCGATGGAAGGTCGTTTCCTCAGTAAAACGCCAGTGGCCATCAGCCTGTGCGGTAAAACCCACTTTGATACCGCCGCGCGCGTATTGCTAGAACTGCTGCCGAAGATTGAAAGCCTGCAGTTACCGCCCAACAGCATCATCAATATCAACGTGCCGGACCGTCCTTATGACCAGCTCACCGGTACAGAGATCACCCGCCTCGGGCACCGCAATAAATCCGACAACCCGGTGATGACGACCAATCCTCGTGGCAAAGAGTGCTACTGGATTTCCGCCGCCGGTGATGTGGCAGACGCGGGTCCCGGAACCGATTTTTACGCCATCGAACAGGGCCGCGTTTCCATCAGCCCGATTCAGATGGACATGACCCAGCACACCGCGCTGGGTTATATGGCCGACGCTTTCCGCTGATGGTGCTGATGTGATCGACCATCTGCGCACCGGCATCGGCATGACATCGCAGCGTACCCGCAACCGTCTGGTACAGCGGCTGCGCGAAAGCGGCATTAAAGATGAGCGGGTTTTGGAGGTCATTGCCTCCACACCACGCCACTTGTTTGTCGACGAAGCGCTGGCGCACCGTGCCTATGAAGATACCGCACTGCCGATTGGCAACGGCCAGACCATCAGTCAGCCCTACACGGTCGCGCGCATGACCGAAGTGCTGCTGGCCGCGGGTCCGCTGGACAAGGTGCTGGAGATAGGTACCGGGTCCGGTTACCAGACCGCCGTGCTGAGCCCGCTGGTCGGGCGTCTGTTCAGTGTCGAGCGCATCGAACCCCTGCAGCACAAGGCCGCTGCCCGTCTGAAAGAGCTGGGCTACCGCAACCTGCACCTGAAATTATCCGATGGCACCTGGGGCTGGCCTGAGTTCGGCCCTTACGATGGCATTCTGGCCGCCGCAGCGCCGGAAAATGTGCCGGATTCTCTGCTGCAACAGCTGGCCGATGGCGGCCGGTTAATTCTGCCGGTGGGAACGGAAGAACAGAAACTGGTTCTGATTACCCGCCACGGCGATCACTTCACCCGTAAAACACTCGAAAGCGTGCGCTTCGTTCCCTTTTTACCCGGGGTTCAGCGCTGATTTCTCATCCTGCATCTGGTTAAGGACAAGGACGCAATGAAACACATCTGGCTGTTCCTCAAAGGGCTGGCAATGGGGGCGGCGGATGTTGTTCCGGGCGTATCCGGCGGCACCATCGCATTTGTCACCGGCATTTATACCGAACTCCTCGATTCCATCAAAAGCATTGGCCCGCAGGCGCTGGGCGTCTGGCGCCGGCAAGGGCTGCGCGCGTTCTGGCAACACATCAATGGCACCTTTCTGCTGGTGCTGGGCAGCGGCATTCTGCTGGCGCTGCTGACGCTGGCGCGCGGCATTCACTATCTGCTGCTCAACTATCCGGTGTGGGTGTGGGCGTTTTTCTTCGGCCTGATTCTGGCGTCGAGCTGGCACGTCGGAAAAGAAATCCGGCGCTGGCGCTTGCCCGAACTGGCGTTTCTGCTGGCTGGCGCGGCACTGGCGGCCTGGATCAGTCTGGCGTCACCGACCCAGATCGAAGCAACGCCTCTTATCGTGTTCATCGCCGGCTCCGTGGCGATCTGCGCCATGATTCTGCCGGGTATTTCCGGCAGCTTCATTCTGCTGCTGATGGGCCTGTACGAGCCGATTCTGGGGGCTGTTAAGGCCTTCGACCTTGCCACCATGGGCCTCTTCGCCTGTGGTGCAGCACTGGGACTTACGCTGTTCTCCCGTCTGCTGAGCTGGCTGCTGCATCATTATCACCATGCTATGTTCGCTTTACTGACGGGATTTATGCTCGGTTCTCTGGTGAAAGTCTGGCCATGGAAAGAAACCCTGCTGACGCGATTGAACAGCAAAGGAGAGGTAGTGCCCTTCATTCAGGGCAACATCTTGCCGTCCCTGTCGGCCGAGACCGGCCTTGCTCTGCTACTTTCGGTGGTGGGATTTACGCTGGTGATCGGTCTGGAGCGGATCGCAAAAGCCCGCTGAGGCAGTGTCAAAGCGCCGGGCGGGCAGGCTGGACGCGGCAAATTATTGAAGAACGTTTGTTTATCTGAAGTGTGGTGTTTCGGTTTTTGCCAGTTTTATTTTTGTGACTCACCATTCATTTCTGGTAAACAAACACTAAGTTCAAAAAAAGTGTCCGCCTTTTTAGATTAAATTTGAATAACTAGATTATTGCTAAGCTCGAAATGTTAAAAACATGCGGGTTAGCGGGCGAGCTCAAAAAGCTGTCATTTTTGAGTGTCAAAAAACAACCACCGGCGAGCGACGATGAAAGCACGGGTCACTGTCACTTTAGTCATGATAGCTACACTGGTAACGGGCTGTGTGTCCGGGCGAGAATTTGTCTCAGTTGAAGAGAAGTTCAGTAAAGGACAAGCCGCGACGGATTTCCATCTTGTCGAAAAAGGCGAGACCTTGTTCTCCATCGCATGGCGTTACGGAATCGACTTCCGGGAGTTGGCGAGCGCTAACTCAATCTCCAGCCCTTATACCATCTATCCAGGTCAAAAAATTGACATCAGAAATATCAGTAAGAAAAGCGTAGTAGCTCATACTGAGACTGTCGAAAAACCGTCAAAACCGGCCCCGAAAAAAGAAAGCGTTCCTAAGCCAGTTGCCAAAACCAGTCAAATCGCGCCGGTTCCGGTCGCTGAAGCTGCGGAAACTGACTGGAAATGGCCGGCAAACGGTCGTTTGATTGGCTATTTTTCAACCAAAAAGCCCGTCAACAAGGGGATTGATATCACCGGTTCTTTGGGAGAATCTGTTTTGGCAGCAGCGGCCGGCACCGTGGTTTACGCGGGAGAAGGACTGCGCGGATACGGGAATCTGGTGATCGTAAAACACAACGAAACCTACCTGAGCGCATATGCCCACGCCAGCCGCATACTGGTCCGCGAACAAGAAGTCGTTAAAGCGGGTCAGAAAATTGCCGAAATAGGGTCTACTGGTACCGACAAAGTGAAACTTCACTTTGAGATCCGAAGAAACGGCAAGCCGGTTGATCCACTCAGATACCTGCCTCCGAGGCCTGGTTAGAGTGGTCATAAACTAACCAGTCGTTCTGGCACAAAATCTGTTTCGGTGCGGATTCAGGACGACAAACAAAGGCGGGTATGAACATGGCAGTACAACAACGAGAACTACGCGAAGAAGACGTATTTGATGATGTAGACGCTCTGGCTCTGGTCGATGAAGAGACCGAGACTGAAGCAGAAGCGGCAGACGATTTCTCTGAACGTTTTGCAGCGGATACATCGAACCGTGCGATGGACGCCACTCAGTTGTATCTCAATGAGATTGGGTTTTCCCCCCTGCTGTCAGCGGAAGAAGAAGTGCACTACGCACGTCTGGCCCGCAAAGGCGATGAAATGGGTCGCCGTCGCATGATCGAAAGTAACCTGCGACTGGTGGTTAAAATTTCCCGCCGCTATGTGAACCGCGGCCTGTCACTGCTGGACCTGATCGAAGAGGGCAACCTCGGTCTGATCCGTGCGGTAGAAAAATTCGATCCGGAACGTGGTTTCCGTTTCTCAACCTACGCGACCTGGTGGATCCGTCAGACCATCGAGCGCGCCATCATGAATCAGACCCGCACCATCCGTCTGCCGATTCATGTTGTGAAAGAACTGAACGTATACCTGCGTGCCGCCCGTGAACTGACCCAGAAGCTGGATCATGAGCCAAGCGCTGAAGAAATTGCCGCTCTGCTGGAGAAACCGGTAGAAGACGTGAAGCGCATGCTGAAGCTGAATGAGCGTGTGACTTCTATTGATACCCCACTGGGACCGTCATCTGATAAATCCATCCTGGATACCATCGCCGATGAACGTGTGACCGACCCGGGCGAAGAACTGCAGAATCAGGACATTCAGTCCAATCTGGATCGCTGGATCGAAGAGCTGCCTGAAAAGCAGCGCGAAGTACTGTCCCGTCGTTTCGGTCTGCGTGGTTACGAATCCAGCACGCTGGAAGATGTGGGTCGCGAAATTGGTCTGACCCGTGAGCGTGTACGTCAGATTCAGGTAGAAGCGCTGAAGCGTCTGCGTGAAATCATGGAAAAACAGGGTCTGAGTGCAGCGGTACTGTTCGGCGATATTTAATCGCTGGTCATAAAGTTTGACCGCGCCAATAAAAAAGCTGCCATGGGCAGCTTTTTTATTGGGCTGAAATCCGGCGCGATTAACGCTCCAGATGCTGCAGCTTGTTGGGTACGCCATCCCATTCGGCGGCGTCCGGCAGCGCGTCTTTCTTCTCGGCAATGTTTGGCCAGTGCTGGGACAGTTCGGCGTTCAGCTCGATGTACTGTTCCTGACCGGCAGGTACTTCATCTTCAGAGAAAATGGCCTGAGCCGGGCACTCGGGTTCGCACAGTGCACAGTCGATGCACTCATCCGGGTTAATCACCAGAAAGTTCGGGCCTTCGTAAAAGCAATCGACCGGGCACACATCCACGCAGTCGGTGTACTTACATTTCACACAGTTGTCGGTAACGACGAATGCCATCGTCTCTCTCCTGATCAGGCTGAAGGGGCCCTCAGGTGACCCCGTTATAAATTAGACCGGTATTCTAGGTAGGCAGACCTGAGCGGGCAAGAAACACGCTCAGATCATTCTGTTCTGGTGGCTGTTGATCCGGTTATGAATCCGGCCTCACAGCATCTTTTTCAGCTGATAAATCAGCTCCAGCGCCTGACGCGGGGTCAGATCGTCCGGATTGGTTCCGGCCAGTTTCTCTTCCACGGCCGATGCCATCACGGCGAACAGGTCATTCTGCAGGGGCGATCCTTTCTCTGGCTGAGCCGCCGTTTTGCCTTTGCCCTTTTCAACAGCGACCACCACCGGAGCAACCGCTACATGATGGCCAGCGGCCTGTTCCAGTTGCTTAAGCTGGGCTTTGGCGTCGCTGATGACATTGGCTGGGACGCCCGCCAGTTGCGCAACCTGCAGACCGTAACTCTGACTGGCCGGGCCTTGCTCGACGGCGTGCAGGAAAATAATGCGCTCGTCGTGTTCGGTGGCTTTCAGATGCACGTTGCAGGCATTGCCGAACTGCTCCGGCAGGCCGGTCATCTCGAAGTAGTGGGTGGCAAACAGGGTAAAGGCGCGGATCTTACTGGCCAGATGGGCAGCACTGGCCCAGGCCAGCGACAGGCCGTCGAAGGTGCTAGTGCCACGGCCGACTTCGTCCATCAGCACCAGACTCTGGGCGGTGGCGTTGTGCAGAATATTGGCGGTTTCGGTCATTTCCACCATAAAGGTCGAACGGCCACCGGCCACATCATCGGACGAACCCATGCGGGTAAAAATGCGGTCAATCGGGCCCAGTGTGCAGCTCTGCGCCGGTACATAGCTGCCGATATGGGCAAGCAGGGTAATCACAGCCACCTGACGCATATAAGTTGATTTACCGCCCATGTTCGGACCCGTGATGATCTGCATGGTGGTGTTGCCGTCGAGGTGAGTGTCGTTGGCCACGAACGGATCGACGATCAGGTTTTCCACCACAGGATGGCGGCCCTGACGGATATCGACAACGTCCTCTTCTACCAGTTGTGGCTGCACGAAACGCAGGGTTTCGGCGCGTTCGGCCAGATTCGACAGCACGTCGAGTTCGCTCAGCGCAGCGGCGCACACCTGCAGTTCAATCAGTTCTTCCGCCAGCGCCTGCACCAGTTCGTCGTACAGGGCTTTTTCGCGGCTTAAGGCGCGGCTTTTGGCGCTCAGTGCCTTGTCTTCAAAGGTCTTCAGTTCCGGTGTGATAAAACGCTCGGCGTTTTTCAGGGTCTGGCGGCGGATGTAGTCCACCGGCGCGTCATCAGCCTGGGCTTTGGAAATCTCGATGTAATAGCCGTGCACGCGGTTGTAACCGACTTTTAACGTGCTGATGCCGGTGCGCGCTTTTTCCTGCTCTTCGAGTTTCACCAGATAATCGCCGGCGTTTTCACTCAGGGCGCGCAGCTCGTCCAGCTCGGCATCGTAGCCTTCGGCGATCACACCACCGTCACGGATAATGACCGGCGGATTTTCAATAATGGCTTTGTTCAGGCGCTCTACCCAGTGCGGGAACTCCACCGCACGCTCCAGCAGGCCACGCGCCAGATCGCTGTCGAGCTCATTCAGCTGGGCACGGATATCCGGCACCACCGCCAGCGCATCACGCAGGCGCGCCAGATCGCGCGGGCGTGCAGAACCCAGCGCCACGCGCGAGAGAATACGTTCGATATCGCCAACCTGCTTCAGGTTGCTGTGAATCGCCTCGGTGGCATAGCCGCTGATCATCCGGGCGATCAGCCCCTGACGCTGTTGCAGCAATTTGCGCTCGCGCAGCGGCCGGTTCAGCCAGCGCTTCAACAGACGACTGCCCATGGCGGTGGCGGTTTTGTCCATGATCCACGCCAGCGTGTGCTGGCTGTCGCCTTTCTGGTTGATGTCGATTTCCAGATTACGGCGGCTGGCCGGGTCGATGATGATGGCATCGTCGGGTTGTTCCACCTGCAGCGAGCGGATGTGCGGCAGGCTGTTGCGCTGGGTTTCCTGCGCGTAATGCAGCAGGGCGCCGGCGGCGCGGATGGCAACCGTCATGTGTTCACAGCCAAAACCGCGCAGGTCGCGGGTTTTCAGCTGTTGCGTCAGCAGGCGCAGGGCGGTGTCGGATTCAAAATGCCAGGGCGCCAGCAGCTTGGCGCCACTGCGCTCACGCAGGGCCGGCAGCTGACTGTGTTCTTCGTTGAGCAGCAATTCCGCCGGGCGCAGACGTTCGACTTCGGCCAGCAGGGCGTCGTCGCCATCCACTTCCAGCACCGAAAAACGACCGGAGCTGATTTCCAGTACCGCCAGACCGTGGCGCTGTTTATCGGAACACAGGGCAACCAGCAGGTTGTCGGAACGCTCGTCGAGGAAGGCTTCGTCGGTCAGGGTGCCGGGCGTAATGATGCGCACCACTTTGCGCTCCACCGGACCCTTGGCCAGCGCCGGGTCGCCAATCTGTTCGGCAATCGCCACCGACACGCCTTGTTTTACCAAGCGGGCGATGTAGTTGTCGGCGGCGTGATAAGGAATACCCGCCATCGGAATCGGCTCGCCACCGCTGTGACCACGTGCGGTTAAGGTGATGTCCAACAGCTGAGCGGCGCGTTTGGCATCGCTGTAAAACAGCTCGTAAAAATCGCCCATGCGGTAGAACAGCAAGGTGTCCGGAAACTCCGCCTTGATACGGAAATACTGCTGCATCATAGGGGTGTGCTGGGCGGCTGCCTGGCTCATTGGCGGGTGTCCTTAGCGGGGGGGCATGTTAATGTGAAGCGCGATTGTAAGTGATTACGCGAGGATAAAAAAATGAACCCGGATCTGTTGGCCTCTATCCGCGCTCTGGCGGAAATCCTCCTCAGCCGCGACCTCAGAATCGTGACCGCTGAATCCTGTACCGGTGGCGGAATTGCCAGTGCCCTGACCGATGTGGCTGGCAGTTCCGGCTGGTTCGAATGTGGCTTTGTGACCTACTCCAACGAAGCCAAAATCCGCTATCTGAACGTGGCTCCTTCCACCATTGAGCAATACGGTGCAGTCAGCGAAGAAACGGTACGCGCCATGGTCGCGGGTGCTGTGAATAACAGCCTGGGCGAGCTGGCAGTGGCCGTCAGCGGCATCGCCGGGCCGGGCGGTGGCAGTGACGAAAAACCCGTGGGTACGGTCTGGTTTGCCTGGGGTAACGCCGACACCCAGATCACCGAACGCTGTCACTTCAGCGGCGACCGGGCAGCGGTGCGTGAACAGGCGGTCATTCATGGCATTCAGGGCCTGTGTCGCTGGCTTTCCTGCTGAAGTCGAAATTGGGGGTTGGCGGGAGAAATTGGCTGTGCTTAAATACTGGTTAAATTCACAGCTGTTTGTCTGTACAGGCAGACGACCCCGAATCCACAGTACAGGAATGAATGATGGACGCTAACAAACAGAAAGCACTTGATGCGGCACTGAGCCAGATTGAACGCCAGTTTGGTAAAGGCGCCATCATGAAGATGGGCGAACAGCCACGCGAAGCTATTCCGGCGATTTCCACCGGTTCTCTGGGACTGGACATCGCGCTTGGCATCGGTGGTCTGCCGCAAGGCCGTATCGTTGAGATCTACGGTCCGGAAAGCTCAGGTAAAACCACTATGTGTCTGTCGGTGATGGCGCAGGCACAGAAAGCGGGTAAAACCGTGGCCATCATCGACGCGGAACACGCTCTGGACCCACTCTACGCAGAGAAGCTGGGTGTTGATCTGAACACTCTGCTGGTGTCGCAGCCCGATACCGGCGAACAGGCGCTCGAAATCTGTGACAGTCTGGTGCGTTCCGGCGCGGTAGACGTGATTGTGGTCGACTCGGTGGCGGCACTGACCCCGAGAGCCGAAATTGAAGGTGAGATGGGTGACAGCCACGTGGGTCTGCAGGCCCGTCTGATGTCTCAGGCGTTGCGTAAAATTACCGGCAACGTGAAAAGTGCCAACTGTCTGGTGATCTTCATTAACCAGATCCGTATGAAGATCGGTGTAATGTTCGGCAGTCCGGAAACCACCACTGGGGGGAACGCACTGAAGTTCTACGCCTCTGTTCGTCTGGATATCCGTCGCATCGGTTCTGTTAAACAGGGCGAAGAAGTGATCGGTAACGAAACCCGTGTGAAAGTGGTGAAGAACAAGGTATCGCCACCGTTCAAACAGGCTGAGTTCCAGATCATGTACGGCAGTGGTATCTACCACATGGGCGAAGTGATCGATCTGGGCGTGAAATGCGGCATCGTCGATAAAGCCGGCGCCTGGTACAGCTACAAAGGCGACAAGATTGGTCAGGGTAAAGCCAACTCTGCGGTGTATCTGGAAGAACATCCGGAAATCGCCAACGAGATTGAACAGGTTATCCGTGCGCAGATGCTGACAGTTTCAGTTGAGGGTGAAATCACCAGCGAAGCGGATGAAGAACTCGAAGCCTGATCTCCTCTCATTGCCGGAATTGCGGCGTGCGGCAGTCGATCTGCTGTCGCGCCGTGACCATTCCCGGACGGAACTTTTCCGCAAGCTGTCGGTAAAGGCAGCTTCTGCGGAAGAGCTCAACTCCCTCCTCGATGAACTTGCCGAACGCCGCTGGCAGTCGGATGAGCGCTTTGCCGAATCGTTCGTTAACAGCCGTACCCAACGTGGTCAGGGTCCTGTGCGTATGCGTCAGGAGTTACGCGGCAAAGGCGTTGCCGACAGCGATATCCGTCAGGTGATGGACGAGCAGGAAACCGACTGGCGACTGCAGGCTCTGGAAACCGCCCGTCGCCGGCTTGGCAGCCATTACTCGCTCTCAGATCCTAAAGAGCTGGCAAAGCTTCATCGCTTTTTGGCCTATCGCGGGTTTACTTCTGATCAAATTCAGTACGCTGTGCGTTGTCTGAAAAGCGGTGAACTGACGGATTTTCCTGACTAAGCTGCTTTTTTTGCGCCAAAAATTGGGCTGTCGCCTCAGTCTATTGACACTATTCACAGCGATAACCATGATCGGACGATTGTTTATATACAAAGAACAGTCGTTAAACCGGCGTCAGACCGGGGGAAAGGATCATGGTGGTGGGGAAGGATATGGGCCCAGCTGTGCAGGTCGATATCGTACTGGTGCAGCATTTACTGAATTTCTGGGATGCGCAGGGGGTTCATTTAGCTCCTGTGTTGTCCGCTCTCTGTATCAGTGACGCAGGGCCGCTGCCGCCCTGGATTGGCGCGGAAAAGCTGCGCTCAGCACAGGAAATGGTACGGAAGTTCACAAAAGACGCTCTGCTGTCGATCAAAGCAGGCATCTATCTGGCAGGCCGGGATCTGCCGATGGCTCAGCTGCTTCGCTGTGCTGAAAATCTGGCTCAGGGCATACCGGCGGCGTTGCGTTATGTACACCGTTCTGTCGGACTGATGTCGCTGCGCATTGAACCCGGTGACGATCAGGTACGGCTGTTACCGGTTGCGGCGGTCGACAGTGAAATGTCCCGTTACGACTGTCAGGAAACCATGGCGATCATAGCTTCTCTGTGCCGCGAGTCGCTGGGTGACTCTCTGCGCGCCGGTGATCTTTGTCTGCGTCTGGCCTGTGCGCCGGGTTATGAGTCTGAGATTGAGCAAATGCTGGGTGTGGATGTCCGCAGTGACGACGCCTGTCGTCTGGATATTTCCGCCAGTGCCTGGCAGCGCCTGAATCCGCGTTATCAGCCGCTGTTGTTTGGCACGACGCTGCGTGAGCTGGAGCGGCGTGAAAAGAAGCTGCAGGACCATCTGCTGCTGTACTCCGAACTGCAGAGCATCATTGAAGCCTGTCTGCTGCGCCGCCATGTGTCGCAGGAAGACGTGGCCGGACAGCTGGGCATCAGTGTGCGCAACCTGCAGCGTCGCATGAAAGCACTGGGCACCAGCTACCAGATTCTGCTGGATGAATGTCGCCAGACACTGGCGATGAAACTCATCCGCGACGAAAGTGTGCCCCTGTACGAAATCGCCTATATGGTCGGTTATGCCGAACCGAGTGCGTTCTACAAAGCCTTCCGCCGCTGGACAGGTACCACGCCGGGTGATTACCGGCTGGCTCAGGATCAGGTCTGCAGCGACGTATAAAAAAGCCCGGTTTAAGCCGGGCTTTTTTTATTGGGCGTCTGCCCGTGCAGCATGATCAGTGCAGTTTCAGACGGGGGCGGATCACTTTATTAATGTGTCCGACCAGACTGAGCAGAAGGGTATGCCTGTACCCGTGCAAGGCGATCTGGTGCAGGCGGTAAAGTGAAATGTACACGATCCGCGCCAGTCGCCCTTCGATCATCATGGAGCCCTGAGTCAGGTTGCCCATCAGGCTGCCGACTGTGCTGTAGCGGCTCAGTGAAACCAGAGAGCCTTTGTCTTTGTAGGTGAACACCGGCAAAGGTTTGCCCTGACTGCGGGCTTTGAATACTTTCAGCAGATGGGATGCCTGCTGGTGTGCAGCCTGCGCCCGCGGTGGCACTGGTTTGCCGTCTTTATCCGGTACGCTGCAGCAATCGCCAAGGGCAAAAATCGACGGATCTTCTGTCTGCAGGCTGGCATTCACCACAAGCTGATTGGCGCGGTTGGTGGCCAACCCAAGATTGGCCATAAAGTCCGGCGCTTTCACCCCGGCTGCCCAGACCATGAGTTTCGCCGGAATCAGCTGCTCGTCTTTGGTACGGAAGCCTTCTTTGGTGGCTTCTGTGATCAGGGTTTTCGTGCGTACGCTGACGCCGAGCTTTTCCAGCTCGCGTGTGGCGGCGGCCGAAATCCGCTCCGGCAGAGCAGGCAGAATGCGCTCGCCCGCTTCAATCAGGGTGACCTTCAGGTTGGCGGGTGTCAGACCTTTTAACCCGTAGCTGACCAGAACTTCGGCGGTGTTGTACAGCTCGGCGGACAGCTCCACACCGGTCGCGCCGGCACCGACGATGGCAATGTGCAGGTCCTGTGGCTCATCAGTCTCGCGGTTATTGGCGCGCAGAAATTCGTTCAGCAGCGTGTGATGGAAACGTTCAGCCTGAATACGGCTGTCGAGGAAAATGCAGTGGTCCTTCGCGCCCTTGGTGCCGAAGTCGTTGGTCACGCTGCCAATGGCCAGCACCAGTGTGTCGTAAGCGACCCGGCGCTCGGGCACGACCACATCACCCTGTTCGTCGAGAATCGGTGACAGAATCACTTGTTTGGCGTCGCGGTCGAGACCGCACATGCGGCCCAGACGGAAGTTGAAACCGTGCACTTTGCCGTGGGCTCTGTAATTGAGCTCATCGATGCCGGAATCCAGCGCGCCACTGGCCACCTCATGCAGCAGAGGTTTCCACAGGTGCGTTGGGTTGGCATCGATCAGCTCAATCCGGGCAGTGCCGCGGCGGCCGAACTGGTGGCCCAGATGGGTGGCCAGTTCAAGCCCCCCAGCGCCGCCACCGAGGATAAGGATGCGTTCCATAAGAACTCCTGAACAAAAAACTGGCCTGATTATAGAATTAATCGGGTCCTCAGTGGCCGCTTTTGAACCGCCAAATGGCGGATTTATCCCTGCGGTCCAGAGTTTCTTAGCTATGGAACAGTCGTTCAGCGTGGTGGTTCAGGGGGTAACTGGTGTGGACGCCGGCGCAGAAGGCCACAGCCAGAAGCCGGTGACATGGGTCGCGCCGGCCAGCAGCACAAGCGTTGCGAGCAAAATAAGCGGCTGGCGCAGAGAGGCAGGTCTGGCTTTCCATTTCAGGTGCCAGTGCAGACGGCTTGGGTGACCGAACGGGCCGATGGCGAAGTGCACCATCAGAATCACCATGGCGGGAATCATGGCGGCAATCACCCAAGGGTTCATCATGTCAGTGTTCCTTCGTTACCTCAGTCAGCTGGCGGGAACAGGCAGCCTGATTCATGGCCTCTTCGGCACTGAACACCGGCAGGGCGGTGCAGGTGCTGAGCAGTTCCAGCCGTCGGGCATGGTACTCCTCTGCATCCATCTGACCTAATGCTTTGGCGTATTCGTTATAGATCACCGGCAACTGATTCTGCAGCGACAGGGCATGGCGGAATTCTGCATCGGCTTTGTCGGCGGTCGAGCCATAGGTGATGCGGCCGATAAAGGAACCGACGCGTTCGACCACGCCGGCATCAATGCCGGCCAGCACGGCCGGGTAGAGTGCGTTGGCCGGTTCCTCTCCGGTCAGGGCTTTCAGTGTGGCGCGACTTTCGCCCAGATAGCCGCTTGATGTCGCCTCGCTGGTTTCCAGCAATTCAAGAATTCTGGCCTGTGCGTACACAAGACCGAAACGGGCAAACGGATAATCCGGTGCCAGCGGCAGCAGGCGTTCCGATTCGGCAACGGCCTCGCGGAACAGAGCCAGCTTTTCTTCCCGTCCGCTGACCAGCAGCGTGGCGTACATGTTTTTGGCATACAGCGCCGGAACCGCGCCGACAGGGCCAAGTTGCAGTCCCAGTTCATACGCCTGCTGGAAGCGGCCCTGATAGTGCAGGCGCCATACCTGCTGAATGGCTTCGGCCAGTGGCGTCAGATTGCCTTCTGCCAGCGCGGTCAGTGCCGGATGAGAAGCGGCTTGCTGCAGCGAGGCATCGCGCAGACCCGGGTACCGGGTAAACAGAGATTCCAGAGTCGTGCTGTCAGGGAAGGGCAGCTGTGGCCCGGCGCTGAGCTGCGACCAGTGTTGCGCTAAAGCATCACCCGCGTAATCGAACTGAGCCAGTTCGCTCGGGTAGCTTTGCCAGTCGGCGGCCTGCAGCGGCAGACAGATAAAAAGAAGAGATAAAGATAGACGTCGCATAATGCCCTCCGGAGAGGGCGATTATAACGACGGAACTGAGCTTGACCGGGTGTAATCCGGCCAAGGCGGTCAGTTGAAGGCGTTGCCCGGTTTGAGACCGGCTTTCTTCAGAATCAGCGCCAGCGGGCAGAAGCCGGTAAAGGCGGCCTGAAACATATTGGCGCCAACGAAGGCGGTAAACCACAGCCAATAGGCGCTGTGAACCTGAGACAGGCCCAGTGACACCAGAATCATCAGGCCAGCAAATGCAAAGACAAAGCGATCGACGTTCATACCATCACCTTCAGCTAAATTAGAATATGCTTATATAGTTATCTTAACTCTGCAGGTCGTCAAGCAATTTTTTGTATCAGCCGGTGCCTGGCAGGCTATCAATGATGGAAAAGCCGGTTGAGGGGGCTCGGCCTGCGCCCGGCAAACCGCTATACTCCGACACCTTTAACCATGTACAACCGCTTCCGGATACCCGCAGCCGTATGAAAAGCTCAGAGATTCGCAAGGCATTCCTTGATTACTTTGCCTCCAAAGGGCATGAAGTGGTGCCATCCAGCCCGCTGATTCCCGGTAACGACCCGACCCTGCTGTTTACCAACGCCGGTATGGTTCAGTTCAAAGACTGTTTCCTTGGCAAGGACCAGCGCAGCTATACCCGCGCGACCTCCTCTCAGCGTTGCGTGCGTGCCGGTGGTAAGCACAACGACCTGGAAAACGTGGGTTACACCGCGCGTCACCACACCTTCTTCGAAATGCTGGGTAACTTCAGCTTCGGCGATTACTTCAAAGAAGACGCCATCAAGTTTGCGTGGGAATTCCTGACCTCTCCGCAGTGGCTGAACCTGCCGGTGGAAAAGCTGATGGTGACCGTGTACGCCGAAGACGACGAAGCCTACGACATCTGGAACAAACAGGTGGGTGTACCGGCTGAGAAGATCGTGCGCATCGGCGACAACAAAGGCGGCCGTTACGCCTCTGACAACTTCTGGGCCATGGGCGATACCGGTCCGTGCGGTCCATGTACTGAGATTTTCTTCGACCACGGCGAGCACATCTGGGGTGGCCCACCGGGATCTCCGGAAGAAGACGGTGACCGTTTCATCGAGATCTGGAACAACGTTTTCATGCAGTTCGAGCGCAAAGAAAACGGCGACATGATCCCGCTGCCGAAGCCATCGGTCGACACCGGCATGGGCCTCGAGCGTATCTCGGCCATCATGCAGGGCGTGCACAGCAACTACGAAATCGACCTGTTCCAGGCACTGCTGAGCGCTGCCGGTGAACTGACCGGCTGCAAAGACACCGAGAACAAGTCGCTGCGCGTCATCGCGGACCATATCCGTTCAACCAGCTTCCTGATCGTGGACGGCGTACTGCCATCCAACGAAGGCCGTGGCTACGTGCTGCGCCGTATCATCCGTCGTGCTATCCGCCACGGACACATGCTGGGCGCACCGGTTGGCTTCTTCCATCAACTGGTTCCGGCGCTGGCCGCACAAATGGGCGATGCCTATCCGGAACTGGTGACCCTGACCGCACACGTACAGAAAGTACTGCGTCTGGAAGAAGAACAGTTCGCCAAGACCCTGGATAAGGGCATGAGCATTCTGAACGACGCCATCGCCGGTATGACAGGCGACACCATTCCGGGTGAAACCGCGTTCAAACTGTACGACACCTATGGCTTCCCGCTCGACCTGACCGCTGACGTTGCCCGTGAGCGCGATCTGAAAGTCGACGAAGACGGCTTCAACGCTGCCATGGAAAAACAGCGTGAAATGGCCCGTGCTGCCGGCAACTTTGCCGCTAACTACGGTAAAGGTCTGGAAATCGATGGCAACACCGAATTCCTCGGTTACACCCAGCTGGAAAACACCGGCGCGGTAAAGGCTCTGTTCAAAGACGGCGTGGCGGTTGATCAGCTGAACGCTGGCGACGAAGCCATTCTGGTGCTGGACGAAACCGCCTTCTATGCCGAAAGCGGTGGTCAGGCCGGTGACACAGGTTTCCTGAAAGCCAATGGCGTGGTGTTCCAGGTTAAGGACACCAGCAAAGAGGGCAAAAACCATCTGCACAAAGGCGTGCTGGTGGAAGGCAGTGTTAAAGTCGGCGACAAGCTGACCGCCACGGTGGATGCGGAAAAGCGTCAGGCCACGGCGATTCACCACTCGGCTACGCACCTGCTGCATGCGGCGCTGCGCAAAGTGCTGGGCGATCACGTGAGTCAGAAAGGCTCTCTGGTGACCTATGACAAACTGCGTTTCGACTTCTCGCATCTGGAAGGCCTGAAGCCGGAAGAAATCGCGCAGATCGAAACCATTGTGAACACCCAGATCCGTGCCAACACCGAAGTCACCACGCGTCTGATGAACATCGACGACGCCCGTGAATCCGGCGCCATGGCACTGTTCGGCGAAAAATACGACGACGAAGTACGCGTGCTGTCTATGGGTGTGGAAAACTTCTCCGTGGAACTGTGTGGCGGTACCCACGCCAAGCGTACCGGCGATATTGGCCTGCTGAAAATCAGCTCCGAAAGCGGCATTGCGGCGGGTATCCGTCGTATCGAAGCCGTAGTTGGTCAGGCAGCACTGGATTACATCGCCCGTGAAGAAGCCACTCTGGGGGGCATCGCCCGCTCACTGAAAGGCAATGCCGATAACGTGGGCGACAAAGTCGAGCAGATGATTGCCCGCGCCCGTCAGCTGGAAAAAGAACTGGATGCGCTGAAATCCAAACTGGCCTCCAGCGCCGGTTCCGATCTGGCCACCTCAGCCAAAGACGTGAACGGCGCGAAAGTGCTGGCAGCCCGTCTGGAAGGTGCTGATCTGGAAGCTCTGCGTACCACCATGGACCAGCTGAAGAACAAGCTGGGTTCGGCGGTGATCATGCTGGCGGCCGAGGAAGACGGCAAAGTCACTCTGCTGGCTGGTGTGACCAAAGACCTGATCGGCAAAGCCAAAGCCGGCGACGCGGTGAAAGAATGTGCTCCGTACGTTGACGGCCGTGGCGGCGGTAAGCCAGAAATGGCTCAGGCCGGTGGCCAGAAGCCGGAAGGCATCGCCGACGCACTGGCGGCGTTCGAGCGTTGGGCTGAAGCGGCACTCTGAGCCGGTTCTGCTTAAGAAAACAGCGGGCTTGTCCCGCTGTTTTTGTTTGTGCCGTTGCCCTGCGCCAAGCACCCGGAATCCGCGCAGATACCACGAATGTGGAACGGTAAAACCCAGCCGCCATCTTTTCTGTACGGGTTATTTGTTGTTTAATTGGCGCCCATTTTCCTAAGTCAACCCCCAAAGAACTACCATGGCGTTATACGTACAGAAATACGGCGGCACCTCCGTAGGTTCCATCGAGCGCATCGAAGCCGTTGCCGACAAGGTCAAATCCTTCCACGACGCCGGTCATCAGCTGGTGGTCGCGGTGTCCGCCATGAGTGGCGAAACCAATCGTCTGATCGGACTGGCTAAAGGTATTACCGATACGCCGGACCCGCGCGAAATGGACGTACTGGTGTCCACTGGTGAGCAGGTCACCATCGCTCTGCTGGCGATTGCCCTGCAGAAGCGTGGTATTCACGCCCGTTCTTTCACTGGCTGGCAGGTCGGTATTAAAACCGACAGTGCGTTTATGAAAGCCCGTATCGAAGACATTGAAACCGAGGCCATGCGCAAAGTGCTGAACGACGGCGGTGTGGCCATCGTTGCCGGTTTCCAGGGGATTGACGACGACAACAACATCACCACGCTTGGCCGTGGTGGTTCCGACACCACAGGCGTGGCGCTGGCTGCCGCACTGAAAGCGGATGAGTGTCAGATTTATACCGACGTGGATGGTGTGTACACCACCGACCCGCGTGTGGTGCCGGCAGCGCGTCGCATGGACAAAGTGACCTTCGAAGAAATGCTGGAAATGGCCAGCTTGGGTTCCAAGGTTCTGCAGATCCGTTCGGTTGAATTCGCCGGCAAATACAAAGTACCGCTGCGTGTACTTTCCTCCATGAAGGAAGGTAACGGCACCCTGATCACAATGGAGGAGAACAGCTCCGTGGAACAACCCGTTATTTCAGGTATCGCGTTCAACCGCGACGAAGCAAAAATCACTGTGAAAGGCGTACCGGACGTTCCGGGTGTTGCCTCCCGCATCCTGGGCCCGGTCAGCGACGCCAACGTGGAAGTCGACATGATCGTGCAGAACGTGTCTGAAGATGGCACCACAGATTTCACCTTCACAGTGAACCGCGGCGACTACAAAAAGACGCTGGCTGTTCTGCAGAACGTATCTGCTGAACTGAAAGCCCGTGAAGTGTCCGGAACCGATGACATCTGCAAAGTGTCTATGGTTGGCGTGGGCATGCGCTCACACGCCGGCGTTGCCAGCAAGATGTTCAAAGTACTGGCTGACGAAAACATCAACATTCTGGCGATCACGACTTCTGAGATCAAAATCTCGGTTGTGATTGCTGAAAAGTATCTGGAACTGGCTGTACGCGCCCTGCATACCGCCTTTGATCTGGATGCAGAGGCCGCCGCAGAGTAAGCACCCCTCCGCCTGCCTTTGTGTTAGGGAGCATTCAATGAATGAGTGCTCTCTAATAACTAAATATTCTCAACAGCTGCGTTCACAACCGATCAGAGTGGTCAATACTGAAGGCGGATGATGAGGATTCCGGCGCAAGCCACCCCATAGCACCCTAGATTTGAACAGGAATGTCAGGAGAACTCCTATGCTTATTTTGACTCGTCGCGTAGGCGAAACATTGATGGTTGGTGACGAAGTAACGGTCACCGTTTTGGGCGTAAAAGGTAATCAGGTTCGTATCGGTGTTAACGCCCCGAAAGAAGTTGCCGTACACCGCGAAGAAATCTATCAGCGCATCCAACGTGAAAAGGATGGCGATGAGACGAACGGCAATTACTAAGGCATTAATTTCGCTGAAATTTTTCCTTTGAATTTTCTCTGAACGTGGTATTATGCGCGCCGTGCTCCGGAGAGATGGCCGAGTGGCTGAAGGCGCACCCCTGCTAAGGGTGTATAGGTTAATACCCTATCGAGGGTTCGAATCCCTCTCTCTCCGCCACGTTCTTTCTGCTTAATGCAGATGTGTATTAAAAGTTGTTGACACCTAAGTCGATCTACCTATAATACGCGCCCCACGATGCGCGCTCGTAGCTCAGCTGGATAGAGTACCTGGCTACGAACCAGGCGGTCGGAGGTTCGAATCCTCCCGAGCGCGCCATTTAATCCCCAAAGATTAAATGCACCCCGTGGTAACAATCTGATGCGCGCTCGTAGCTCAGCTGGATAGAGTACCTGGCTACGAACCAGGCGGTCGGAGGTTCGAATCCTCCCGAGCGCGCCATTTCCTAAAGCTTCATCCGAAGCATCCGAAATAAACTAAATCAGATTTCAGTCAAAGCCACCGTCAAGCGACGGAGGTAAGATTAATTCGTCCGGAACGAATTAATGCGTAGCCCGCAGTGTGAGTATCAGGATGATACGAGCAGCCTCCTCAGGTTCGACTTGTAGTGAGTCCGCGAACGAAGAGCGCGTAGGCCGAAGGCCAGGTCGCTTACGACCGTTAGCACATCCTCCCGCGCCATTTCCCAAAGCTTCATCCGAAGCATCCGCAATAAACAATCTCAGATTTCAGTCAAAATGACTGTTCACACATTTTTAGCGTCAGTTTTTAACGCGTTCCAAAATACCTTTACCGAAATTGCGCCCGTCAGAACGCAATATTAACGCCGCCATACAGGGCGTAATCATCCGACTGCGGTACCGATTGCCAACCGAATTCCAGATATTTCACCAGCGTAATGCCGGTGCGGGCAGACGCGCGGAATTCGTCCGTGTATTCAAGCTGAGCACCAATAAACAGCGTCGATAAAACACCGGGAATGGGAATCACCCAGTCACCGGCAACGGATGTCATGTCTGAATTCTGATGCCGGGAATAACCGGCCGACAGGCGCCAGAATAAATCCGGATTTTCATTGTGATAACCGAGGCGGATGGTTTTTGTATCGCCGGCTTTGTTCAGCTGTACCCATTCGAATGCGTGTGCCTCTTTTGTAAGGCCAAGGCTTGTCAGGCTAAAGGTTGTCAGGCAAAGCACCAGTCGCAGAAAAAAATGCTTCATAGCATCCACCCCGATGTATTCAGGTACTGTTCCAGTGCAGAAAAATTGTCCGGTGAAAAACAGCGGATGCCCTGTTGTTCTAAAAGGGCGGCTGTTACGCCCATGCCACGCCGCTGCGTAGATGAAAACGTCCCATCGTAAATGCCGTCACTGCCACAGGACGGCGAGCGCGCGGCCAATAGCGCGGCTACCGCACCGTGCTTTTTTGCCAGCGCCAATGCCTGTTCTGCACCCGCCAGAAATTGCGCGGTAAAATCCCCGCCACTGGCGCTGCGGATGCGCGCAATTCCGGCAATAACGCCGTCGCCATCGGAGCCAATAATTTCCGCGGCGGGGCGTGGTGTCGGTAAGCCGCCTGCGACTTCGGGGCAAACCGGAATCAGCCAGCCGTTGCTCTGCCAGCGCGCCACGGTTTCTGAATAATCGCGGATTTTATTGTCATTGCTGCGCCCATCGTAGCGAACAGGTTGTCCGAGCAGGCAAGCACTGATGAGTATTTTCATATCAATCCTGAATGACGTATGGAGCCGCTGCGCTGAACTAAACTCTGACAAGGTCTGAGTAAGCGGGGTCGTTCTGTGAATCGTTGGTTCTTCCTGCTGGCGTTTCTACCATGTGCGTGGGTGTTCGGCCAGAACGAAAGCACACAGCAAACGGTGCAGGTGATTGCATTCGATTATCCGCCGTATCTGCAGGCCGCTGCCGACGATGGCGGCTTATCATTTCAGGCCTTACGCGCCGCGTTGCTGGGCTCTGACTGGCTGGTTGAACCTCTGTTCCTTCCTTCTGCCCGTGCGTCGCACCTGCTGGCCAATGATGAGCACTGGCTGGCGTCCTTTATGCCTCCGCCGGCCGGCTCTGGCGATGTCGATCGGGTGCCGCTGAATAATACCCGGGTGAAGTCCGGCTTGTTCCGCATTCCCGGGCCCGGCGCGTTCATCTGGTCTGAATTGTCAGAGCTGAGCGGGCACTCCGTGATGATTACTCGCACCGCTACCATGGGTGGGCTGGCGGATCAGTTGAAAGACGCTGGCTTGCTGGTTATTCCCATCAATGGCATCGATCAGGGGCTGAGCATGTTGTTGTCCGGACGGTCGGATTATCTGCTGTCGCTGGAGCAAACCGGTTACTACTTTGCCGATCAGCAGGGCATTGCCCGAGAGAAACTGCAGTTTCGCAGACCTTGCTGAATACCTATCCCATCGCTGTTTTTATTAACAAAAAGCACCCGCAGGCCAGCGCGCTGATGGAGGCAATCCGTCATCATGCGCCGTGAGGGGCTGCCGGCCTGATCTGAGTTAGCCCTTGCTCTAATAAGTGTTTTCTCAGTGCTGATTTCATGCTCCACTTTCACTTTGCGCCATGGTGTAAGCCCGTTGTTTCAGAGCGGGCGGCGGGAGGTTTGGGTGCTCACAGTGTCTCGTTATTGTTTATCTGCGTTGTTCTTCATTCTGATGGCTGCGGGCTGTCGGGCTGAAGACGTGCGGGCGGACGAAAACGTCACGGCGCGTTATCTGGCCCCTGTGATAGCCATCGAGTACCCACCCTTTACCACCCAGGATCTGGAAGGCGATGGCGTCTCACTGGATGTGCTGCGTGGGCTGCTGGCCGACAAGGGCTGGGCCTTTGAGGTGGATTTTCTGCCGCCGGTCCGCGCGGCTCTGGATGTGGCTGCACCGGGTAACTGGTTGCTGAGTTTTTTCCCGCCGCGCGAAGGGTATCCGCACATACAGAAAGTCATATTAAAAGATGCCGACATTTTGTTCGGTATTTTTCGTCACCGGAAACCGGAGCCATTCAGCTGGCAGTCGCTGGATGAATTACGAGGTCACACGCTGGTCACCACGCGCACGCTCAGCAACAGCCCTGTGCTGCAGCCGTTCGTGAATGCCGGGCTTAAACTGGTGCTGGTGAACACGCTGGATCAGGGGGTTCAGATGATGGTTGCCGATCGTGCCGATTATGTCTTGACGACCAGAGAGACCGGTTATTACTACGCGCATAAACTGGGCGTTGAAGAATCTGAGCTACAGTTTGGTGAGACGATTATTGAGCACTTTCCGCACGTGGTGTACGTGAATGTTACGCATCCGCTGGCGCAACAGGTGCTGCACGATCTGCAATAAGCGGCACCGGTAAAACAGGCAGTAACCGGTTAAGGGTGATCGCTATGATGACGCTGTTACTGTCGGTCTTCTTTCTGTTTGGCGCGTCTGTTTCGCACGCCGATAATCCTCCTGTTTCTGTCCCCGTGGTCATGGTTGACTACCCACCCTTTACCTCGCCCGAAGTGCCGGGGCAGGGCATTTTCTATGATGCACTTGCCCGTGCTTTTGCAGGCGTTTGTTGCTGGAACTTCGTGCCGGAATATCTGCCGCCGGTGCGGGCGAAAGAATACATTTACGACACCGGCAACAACTGGCTGATCAGCTTTATGCCGGACTGGGAAGGAAGGGCGCATATAGAATCATTTGTGCTGCTGGAAAACGGTGTGAAAGACATGCTGTTCCGCCGCACTCAGAATGACCCTTTCCGCTGGCAGGATCTGTCATTTTTGCAGGGTAAAACCGTGGCCATCACCCGCGGCTTGCCGGCGGACAACGTGGCGGAAACGGTGCGCAATGCCGGCGGCAGTGTGGTTCTGGTCACCACGCCTGAGCAGGGTATCCGCATGCTGCTGGCCGGACGGGTGGATTACACCGAAGGGCTGTATGAGGCGGGGTTCTATTTCGCAAATAAAGCGGGTTTTGATCCGGGGGAGCTGCAGGCGTCGGAACCGCCGCTGTTCACGCTGCCGCTGAAAATATACCTCAACACCCTGCATCCGGCCGCTGACCAGATACGGCCGGTGCTGCAGAAGCGCCTGCCGGTAAAACGCTAGCGGCTGGAGAATGTTCAGCGCTTGCGCAGCATAAAATGCACATAGCGCCCCAGCTGGCGATAGGGTTCTTCCAGTCCAAATTCGAGGTCGGCAGCAAACACGTCGGCTTCGCCGATACGGTCGCGGATCTTCTGATGCATGTGATCCCACACACAGCGGATACCGCGCCAGCGTTCCAGCGTAAAGCCCAGCGCTTCTAATTGTTCTGTTACCGCCTGCGGATCGAGCGGATGTTGCGGCGCGTTACCTTCGTCACGCAAACGCGGGTTGGACGATTCCGGTTCGGCGGTACGGCCGTTCATCAGCTGCCGCCACTGATGGCCGTGCAGGTTGTAAAACATCAGCGACAAACAGCCGCCGGATTTTACTTTGGCGGCCAGCAGCGGCAGAGCTGCAAACGGGTCTTCCAGCCATTCCAGCACGGCGTGATTCAGCACCACATCAAACTCGCCGGGGAAGGTTGCATCGCTTTCCTGCAGCGAACACTGACGGATGCTGGCGCTTAAGTTGGCAGCGGCAAACTGATCCTGTGCCAGCTTCAGCATTTCCGCCGAAATATCGCACAGGCTGACCTCAGCGCCCTGTTGCGCCAGCTCCAGGCTGAACTGCCCCTGACCGCCGCCAATATCGAGCACAGTTGCGCCCTGCACGTTAATGCCGAGATCTGCGAAATCCTGACGCAGCGCCTTCAGGCGCAAGCGTCCGCGTGGCGTCGCGTAAATGGTGCGCGCAAAGCGGCTGGCCAGATCGTCGAAATTACGGTCCGGGCGTTTGCTTCTGGCATTGTCGGTAACGTTAGCTGGCTGCTCGCTCATGATCATCAGGTCTGTCGCTGGATGCGCTCATAATACCAGCGTGATTTTTAATAGGTCAGAGGGCGGGCTGAAATAAAAAAGCCGGTGCTGGGCACCGGCAAGGCGGGTGGTGCGGGGTGGAATCAGTTGGCCACGATGAGTTTGTCCATGCGCTCGAGATCGTTAATGACGCGCCAGTCGCCGCCACCTTCTACGACCCTGTGTTGCCAGTTGTCGAGTCGGTTGAGGTAGTCACGCGGGTCAATATTATCAGTCCGTAACTTAGTGACATTGAGAGCAACGACGTGAATGTTATCCAGGCTAATTGGAAAGTTTCTAATGTGATCACGGGGCAGATCCTCTTCTAAATCCGAAAAAATAAACACGTACTTTTCACCGGCGCCGGTTTCGTTCAGGTACTGCGTGGCCTGCAGAACACCGCCGGTGATGTCGGTGTTGGCACTGCCTTTTTTAAGGCCCGCAGCAAATTCATCCATGGCCAGCTTGAACTGGCGTTTCTGGTCGTTGGCGGTGCTCGGGCGCATATCGAAGGTGGTTTTGGCGATGATGTCTTTTTCGCTGAAACTGCCGCTGTCGATGCGCGCCACGGCGATGGAGTCACCGCTGTTCAGGTTGGCCAGCAGGTAATTCAGAATGGCCTGCGCTTTGTTCAGCTCCTGGGTGTAGGTGCCTGAGGTGTCGATCAGCAGATACACAGCTTTATTCTGTGGAGCCTGCTCACCGCAGCCACCGAGCGCGAGCGCGAGGCTCAGGGGCAGGGCAGCGGTTATCAGCATGCGTTGGATGGTGTTCATGGTGATCTCCTTAAACCGCCAGAGCGGCTTTGTTATTGCCGGCGCTTACGTCGGCCTGTTTGCTGCGACGGGTTTTGCGGCTGGTGGTGTCTTCTGTCTCCATGTCCACATCCGGAATAACCGCGGCGATGGCATCCGTGCTGTTGTCATGGGCAGCAGCCGGATTACGCAGATTCTTCACCATGCGCTCGACACCCAGCGGCAGCATGATCAGCAGGTCGTAGGCGTGGGTCAGCACGGTGCTGGTCTGCAAGGCCAGGTTGCCGCTCAGACGGGTGACGATGGCCAGTACCCGGATAACCGCCACCAGAACCAGACCCAGTACCGTGCGCAGCGAGTGGATAAAGGACTCCAGCGGAATCGCGATAAAGGCCAGCGCGAACGGCAGGATGAAGCCCATCACCATCTGACCGATGGACGGAATCCAGCGGAATTCAGCATTGGTGGCGGCGACACCGGCCAGCGATTGCTGCAGGGCTTCTTTGTCCAGCGCCAGCAGATCACGCATGTACGCCAGCGACGCTTCGATACCGGCCAGCACGCACAGGATGCTCAAGCTGATGACCATCATGCGGCGACGCATTTTGTCGTCCATGCTGCTGATGATCGGGAACAGCCGGGTGATGCGCAGCGATTCCAGCAGAAACAGGCCCATGGCAATTTCGATCAGAATGATCACCATGGCGGCGATATCCGAGGTACGCACCGCACCGATATAACTGGTGCCACCCACCATTTCCGACATCGGCATGGCAATCAGCTGGAAGTTGATCAGGCCGCCCAGCAGGGCAATGCTCAGCACCAGACCGGCGATAAAAAACTGGGTCAGCGAGCTGGAAGCCAGGCTGCGCACGGCAGCGTCTTCACCGCGGCGCACCTCCTCGTAATGCTGCATCTGCTTGTCGAGCTGGTGGGTGCGGTTATCCAGACCTTCGATGGTCTTGCCCACTTCTTCTACTTTGCTGTTCAGCGTGCGCCATTCCGGCTGCATTTTGGCCAGCAGCTTGTGCCGTTCGCCGCTGCTGTGCTGCCAGGCTTTCAGCGTTTCTTTATGGGTGTCGTGCACCGCGTCTTTGATGCTGGTCAGAATCTTGGCCACGGCCGGGTCGCCATGACTTGGCAGTGTGGCAATGGTGTTCACCACATCACCCCAGGCCGGTGGCAGCGGCGCGCTTTCGGCGGACTCGTGGTAACTGGCTTCGATATTGTCGATGGCGGTACCAATGTCGCGCTGCAGCGCCGGGTAGCCCGACAGGTCGCGGGCAACCAGCGTCTGGATGCGGGCGAATTCGCGTTCAATGCGGCGCTCGGCGTCGTTGCGGGCGGCGGCCAGCAGCACCTCGCGGTTACGCTGGGTCAGTTGGTGTTCCAGCTGGCTCAGCGAGCGGCTGGCCATACGCAGCACGTGGCGCAGGCCGTTGCCGACCGACAGCAGGATGCGGTGGGCCGGGGTACGGCCGGCGTAGAGCAGGGTCATCAGCAGCACCAGCCAGACAGCGGCGGAGATGGCGGTGTTGTCAGACCAGAGTGTCAGTAATGAATTCATGATTCAGTCCTCTGTGTTCGATTCGTTTAAGTGCGGCAAGAGCCGATGAACACAGGTTCGCCGGGCGCGGTGAAAAATCGGTGAGAAGAATGTGATTTCTGTCGCGCGGGCTTGGCGCAGCACGAGGCAGTGGGCGGAAGCGGTGTTATGCTCAATCCAGTCTGAACAAGGGCAGTGACAGGACGTGAACATGATCAAGATCTTCTGGGTGGAGGATCAGAGCCACTGGATCGACAAATTCCGGCCCATGCTGGAGCGCACGGATTTCACGCCGGGTGCCGATGGTGAGCTGGTGGACGATCACAACCGCCTTGAGGTGTTTAAATACGCCGAGCCCGCCATCAATCGCATTGAACAGACCGACAGCGCCGACGCACCGCACATCGCCATTCTCGACGCCAGCCTGAACGGCAACGACGACGGCGGCTTCAGTGTGTCGCGCGCCTTGCTGAAAAAATGGCCGGCGCTGCCCATCGTTTTTTTATCCGAACACTCAGGCACCGGCATCGAACAGAAAGCCTTTGAACAGGGCATGACGCAGGATTTTATCGCCAAGCATCAGCGTAATATTGAAGGTGTGCTGCTGTGGCGCATGAAAGCCTTGCTGAAAAACAGCCTGGTGCCTTCGGCCAATAAAAAATCGCGTCTGGTCAGTGGCGACCTGATCATTGATCTGGTCAGCTGGGACGTCACCTGGAAGGGCAACAAGCTGATGAACCCGGCCAATCCGGCGCGTCCGCTGGCACCGACGCCGCGCAAAATTCTGCGCCATCTGGTGGAAGCCTCGCCGCGCCCCGTCACCACCTTTCAGATGGCCGACTGGCTGGACGCCGATGTGGAAAAATTTTCCTACGCCAATTACCGCCAGCACATTAAAACCCTGCGTAAATCGCTGGCGTTGGCGCACGGTAATGAAGACGAATTTATGAACATCTGCCGCAATGGCAGCGCCGTGGCAACCTTTGGCGACGAAGGTGCTTATTGCTGGAAAGCGCCCGCTAAGGATTAGGACAAGGCATGCAGAACTTACCCGAATCGCGATCGTCATCGCCGGAAAAAGCCGAGCGTTTTCCCTTCCGTATTCAGTATCCGTGGCGCAGTCTGCTGGGGCTGATTCTGTTGCTGTTTTACGCTGCGTTGCTGGCGTCGCCTGAGCTGTTAAACGCGCTGCCAGTGCCTGCGCCATTCGTTAATGCCGTAGTGAATAGTTTGCTGAATACGCAGATGTTCAGCGCCGCCAGTGTGCTGTTATTACTGCTGTGCTGGGCCGATGTCCGGCGTTTTTTCCGCCAGCAGCGCAAGGTGCGCGAAAGTATGCAGACACTGTGGGAAAACAAACGCCAGCTGCAGCAGCGGGCGCAAACCTCGGCCAGTCATACCGATAAACTCAAGCTGTTTATTTCCGACAAATTACTCGAATACATAGAGTACGACGAAAAATTCCTGCACTTTAAAAGCATCGCCTCCGAGGTGCGCCACAACGGCGTCATTTCGTTTGATAAAGTGCAGTCGGCGCTGCATTTTGCCCGTGAACACAGCTTGCCCGGTGAACGTGGCGACACCGCGCTCATGTATCAGGATGCACTGAGCGCCATGCGTTATTTGTGGGATCTGCTCGATTTATCCACCACCGACAATATGGCGCTGCACATCGGCGCTCAGGTCAGCCGTTGTGAAGAACAGGCGTTTCAGGCCGAGCTGCAGGGTACTGAGGTATCCGCACTGCCGGCGTCGCCGGTATTTGAACCGGCCAAAGCGCTGCTCGATACCCTGACTCTGCATCTGGGCGTTACTTTGTGCAGTGATGACGGCGAAGAAAATCCGGCGCTGCTGTTCCGCACGGATCAGCCTGAGCATCTGCAGCTGCGCGACAAAGACGGTATTTTCCGTCTCGATATTCAGCCCTGCGCTGTACTGCCGGGCAATGCCAATCACCTGATTCTGCTGCTCGAAAATCTGCTGCGTAATGCCCAGTATTTTGCCACGCGCAAAACCCACAAGGGCCCGCTGGCACCGGTGTCGGTGCGTCTGTGGGAAGCGCAGCAGTGCTTGTGTCTGACCGTCTACAACCGCGGCCCGCACATCAATGCCGACGATAAAGAGCAGATTTTTCAACTCGGTTTTTCCACGCGCAAAGTGCGTGAGCATCACGGCAAAGGGCTCGGGCTGTATTTCGTGCAGCAGATTACTCAGGGCTTCGATGGTGATATCGGGTGCGACAACATCACCAACCACAGCGGCCAGTACCATCTGCGTCTGGAGCTGGATAACGGTGACGTGCAGAACCTGCATCTGGAAGTGGCGCTGGACGACGGCCGGCCGCAGGTGCGCCTGAGCGGCAGCGACGCCGATTTTGCCCGTCAGTGGGAAATGCCGTTAAGCCGCAAGCTGATGTCGCTGGAAGTGAATCTGGCCGGCGACAGCCATGTCAGCCGTTTTGCGCTGAACAAATCCGAACGTTTGCTGGTTGATAACCGGCAGCTGCCCGGTCCGCACTGGCAGGCGGAACTGACCGGCCGCAAAGGCGATGTGCTGCGCTTTACCCCGCTGGATATCCGCGGTGTGCAGTTCAGTCTGCGTCTGCCAACGCTGGAAGGCCGCATGGACGGCGTCAGCGCCACGAACCTGTGGGCGCCGGACGTCGACCAACTGGATGCCAGCTTCCGCAGCCCGGATGATTTCTGATCGTGAGTTTTTTGTCAGTTTTATGTTAACAATGCCCGTTGCCCATTCGGCACAGGAGTATTCGTCGGCTAGACTCTTCCTGTATGTCTGAATCTCTGATCCCCATGTCATCCGAGCCTGCATCTGTGCGCGACAAACAGAAATCACGGCCGGCCTGTCCGGTCGGTGAGTCCGTGTGTCCCGTCATTGACGAAGTCATGCGCCTGCGTGAGCTGGTGATCACTGACCCGTTAACCGGCCTGTACAACCTGCGCTATTTTCTGACCGCATTGGATCAGGAACTGGAGCGTACCGAGCGTACCCACATAGCCACCGCGGTGATGATGATCGACCTCGACCATTTCAAAAGCATCAACGACACCTGGGGGCATCAGGCCGGCGATGAAGTGCTGCGCCAGACCGCCCGCATCATCCGCGACAGTACCCGCCGGCTGGACATTCAGTGCCGCTACGGTGGCGAGGAATTTGTCGTGATCCTGCCGTCCACCGAACGCCGGCTGGCGGTGCAGGTGGCCGAACGGCTGCGTGAAAACATCGAATTTACGCCAGTGGTGGCCATGGGCCGTGAAATTCACGTCACCGCCAGCATCGGCATCGCCTTCCACAGCGCGGATCATCCGTGCGACGCCACCGGCCTGATCGCCAAGGCGGATGAATTACTCTACGAGGCCAAACACAAAGGGCGTAATCAGGTCTGTTACCCTGAGTTCAGCGTCGAAACCACCGCCGTCAGCGGCGCCGAGAAAGACCTGCTGCACGGCATGTTCGGCGGTGCGCCTGAGGCCGACGACGCAGTCGATCAGACCGAAGATGCTGAAGCGGGTGATGACGATTGGTCGGATGGCGAATGGTCAGACGACGGCGCCGAGTGGATGGAACCCTCATCCGACTGGGACGGCGAGCCATCAGACCCGGTACCGCCTCCCGACCGCCGGTAACGCGCCGGCGTCATGCCCTGCCATTTGCGGAAGGCATGAATAAAGCCCGCCGCTTCTGAATACCCCAGCTGCAGCGCCACCTGTTCCACGCTGGTGGCGGTGCGGGCCAGCAGATGGCAGGCGCGCTCGCGCCGTACCCGATCAAGAATGCCCTGAAAACTCTCTCCTTCGTTGTTCAGCACCCGCCGTAACTGACGCTCGCTCAGGCCGAAAATCGCCGCGCATTCGCGCACGCCCGGAAATTGCTGGCTGAACATGCGCAGGTGCTGTTCCAGCCGGCCACTGATGCGGCCGCTGTCGATCTGAGCGCGTTGATTCAACAGCTCATCGCATTGCTGGCGGTACAGATCGCGGGCGGTGTGATTGCCGCCGGGCAGGGGAATGCGCAACACCGGCAGCGGCAGCACGAAACTGGCTTCATGGCATCCGAACTCCACCGGGCACTGAAATTTCTGCCGGTACGCGGCGGCTTCGGCCGGCTCGGGATAAGGCATGCGGATCAGCAGTGGCCGGATCTGCTGGCCGAGCAGGGTCTGCATCATATTCAGGAAATGCCAGGTGCCAGCGATATCGCGGTCCATCACAAAGCGGTGCAACGTCTGCGGCAGATGAAACGGAATCAGCCGCAGTTCGGCGCTGTCGCCGGTCAGGGTCAATGCCAGTTCACTGAACAGGTAGCCCAGCTGCTGATATTTAATGCCCAGATTAAACGCCTCGTAGGCCGAGCTGCAGCTCATCAGCATCATGGCGAAGGCGCCGTAACTCGACAGGCCGAAGGTCGAGCCTATGTTCAGCGCCGCCAGCGGGTCGTGCTGAATGAGCGCGGCGATGTCGGCCAGAATCGCCAGCTCGTCAGCCTGGGCGATGGTTGCGCCGGCATTCAGGTGGGCCCGGCTCAGCCCGTGGCGGGCGAGCAGGGCATCGGTATCCAGTCCGTAGTGTTGCTGAAGCTGTTCCAGCGTAAAGCTCAGGGCAAGAATCGAGCGCAGAGTCATGATGGCCGTTTTTATCAATTTATTGTTGAAAGCAGCATAGCGGCCGGTGGGCGGGGGAAAGTAGATTCAGGTCATGGCTGCGGCAGCTGCTGCCGGCCCTTCCGAATAACAAGAAAGGACGTTCACCATGACCAAGATGCAGACAGCGCCGGCCCAGACCCTGCCGGCTACCACAGACGTTGTGATTATTGGCGCCGGTTTTGGCGGCCTGTGCGCGGGTATCCGCCTGAAAGAAGCGGGCATCCACAATTTTGTGATTCTGGAAAAAGCCGCCGACGTGGGCGGCACCTGGCGCGACAATACGTATCCGGGCTGCGCCTGTGACGTGCAGTCGCATCTGTATTCCTACTCGTTCGCCGGTAACGCCGAATGGAGTAAGCGCTACGCCAGCTGGCGCGAAATTCAGGACTACATTTTAAAAACCACCGACGACTACCAGATGCGGCCTTTTATTCACTTCGGTCAGGAAGTGAACCGCTGCCAGTTCGACAGCACCACCGGCTTGTGGACCATAGGCACCAGCGCCGGCGCTGAAATCCGTGCGCGCTATTTTGTGCTGGCGTCAGGCCCGCTGCATCACCCGCAGATTCCGAACATCAAAGGACTCGATACCTTCAAGGGTAAGGTCATGCACTCGGCCCAGTGGGATCACGATTACAACCTGAAAGGCAAACGCGTGGCGTCCATCGGCACCGGTGGCAGTGCCATTCAGTACGTCCCGGAAATTGCACCGGATGTGGCTCAGCTGGATGTGTATCAGCGCACCGCGGCCTGGGTGATTCCGCGCGACGAACGCCGCTACAGTGAATTCAGCAAGTGGCTGTTCCGTACTTTTCCTTCGATGCGCAAACTGCACCGTGCGCGTCTGTACGCCACCAATGAAATGCGGGTGTGGCCGATTTTCCATCCGCGTCTGGCGCGGGCGCTGCAAGGGCTGGCCAAGCTGTCGATCCGCATGCAGGTGAAAGACCCGGAGATGCGCGCCAAACTGACGCCTGATTACACCATCGGCTGTAAGCGCATTCTGATTTCCAATAAATATTACCCGGCCTTTAACCGCGCCAATGTCGATTTAATTACCGACGGCATTCAGGAAATCCGTGAAAACAGCATCGTGGACAGCAACGGCATTGAACGTCCGTGCGACACCATTATTCTCGGCACCGGCTTTGTCGTTGACCCGCGCGGCTATATGAAAAATTTCACGCTGGATGGTCTGCCGGGGCACCAGATTATGCAGGACTGGAAAGACGGCGCAGAAAGCTACTACGGCACTATGGTGTCCGGCTTCCCGAACATGTTCCAGCTGGTCGGGCCGAATACCGCACTGGGTCATAACTCGATTATTTATATGATTGAGTCGCAGGTGAACCTGATTCTGAGCGTGCTGGGCGAAATGAAAAAACGCGGTTCGACCTACTTCAATGTAAAAATTGAAGAGCAGAACAAACTCAACGCCGAAATTCAGGGGCGCATGAAAAATACCGTGTGGACCTCTGGTTGTCAGAGCTGGTATCAGCAGGCCGACGGTAAGAACTTCACCATCTGGCCGTCGTCTACCATTGAATTCCGCTCGCGTACCAAGCGCATTCATACCCCGGCGCTGGACTGGATTACTGTCGGGGCGCCGCTGACCGCTGCTAACGAAATGCAGGAGGGCGCTGCTGACGAAAGGCAGGAGGGCGCTGTCAACGACACGCCAGAGGCGGGTCAGATCAAGGGGGCGGATACGGGCCTGAAAACCGCGCAGGAAAAAGAAGGCAGTAAGAAGACCACAGAACCCGCATAAGCCGACATCAGCGGCATAAAAAAAGCAGACCTTGTGTCTGCTTTTTTTATCGGGGCTCTCTGAGTTATTGGTCTCTTACTGCATTACTGGCCGGCCGGTTTCTTCGGCTGCTTCGCCAGCCAGCGGTCGAGGGCATTGGCAAACTGCTGTTTGTCGCGATCAGAGAACGCCGCCGGGCCGCCACTCTGGATGCCGCTGGAGCGCAGGGTTTCCATAAAATCGCGCATCATGAGTTTCTGGCGCACAGTTTCCGGGCTGTAGGGTTCGCCACGGTTGTTGATGGCGGCGGCTTTCTTGGCAATCACTTCCGCGGCCAGCGGAATGTCCTGAGTAATCACCAGATCTCCGGCGCTGCAGCGCTGGGCAATCAGATCGTCGGCCACATCAAAGCCGGACTCCACCTGCAGGCTGCGCAGATACGGCGAATTCGGAATCGGCACCTGATGATTGGCAACAAACCAGGTTTCGGTCTGGGTGCGGACGGCGGCTTTGCAGATCACCTCGCGTACCATTTTTGGCGTGGCATCGGCGTCTACCCAAATGATGGCCATAGAAAAATCGTGCTCCACAAGTTGTTTATTCGGGCCGGACTGGCGGGGGTATCCTGCCAACATGAGTGCTGAAACGCCACATTGGCGTTTAATCACCTCTCGCGCGGGCGGCGCTTTGCCATAGTGACCTTCATCTGGCCCGTCATCAACAGGAGGAACCAGCATGACAGCACAAGTGACCAGCCCGGCGGCAGTGTCTCACACACCAGCGGGTGTCGACATTAAACCGCGTAAAATGGAGTTTCCGTTCAGCAATATTCAGGACCCGTTTGTCTTTGCCGGTAATTCTTTGCTGACCGTTTTCTTCGGTGCTTTATCGTCGACTTTTCCACCGGGCGAAGCCGAATTTATTGCCTCGGTACGCAACTATCGTGACCGCGTTACCGACCCTCTGCTGAAAGAGCAGATCCGCGGTTTTATCGGTCAGGAAGGGCATCACAGCCATCAGCACAAGCGCGCCAACGAAGTACTGCGCGATCTGGGCATCGACGCCGTACGGTTGGAAAAACACCTCGAGCGCGACCTGAAACGTTTTCACACGCGCAAATTCGCCACCGATAAACTGCGCCTCGCGATGACGGTCGGCATGGAGCACATGACGGCCATTATGGCGGAATTTGTGCTGAATAATCCCGAGGTGCTGGAGCCGCTGGAAAAATCCGTGCGCGATCTTCTGTACTGGCATGCGGTCGAAGAAATTGAGCACAAAGCGGTGGCGTTCGATGTCTTTATGGCGATGGAAGGTGACCAGAAATACCTGCGCCGCGTGCTGCGCTTCGTGACCTGGATGTTCAGCATCCGCATCAGCTGCTACATGGTCGCGCTGCTGTTCTGGGCCCGTCGCATGCCTAAATGGCGCGAAATTAAAGGCTTCTGGCGTTTTATGTTCGGGGCCAAAGGCATGTTGACCAACATTCGCCAGCCCTACCGTGATTATTTCAAACCGGGCTTCCACCCCTGGGATCACGATAACCGCGAGCTGATCAGCAAATGGCAGCAGGAGCTGGCCGGCGTCTGACCGTTGTATAACCGGCCGCCTGAGCAGGTCGCATCCGGCAGGCGGGAACCGCCCGTTACCTGACTGATGCGACGCAGCGGCCGGCGCTTGTCCGGCGCTGACTATACTGGGCGAAACCCCTCAACCGGAGATCCGGTTATGCGCCTGTCTGCCTTGCTCTGCTGTATCTGTCTGTCGTTACCGGCCACCGCCCGCGAACTGGTGGTCGGTGTCGAAAACCTCGACTACCAACCCATCTATTACACCCAGAACGGCCAGTATCAGGGCTTTGCCCATGAGCTGCTCGACGCCTTCGCCAAAGCCAGTGGCCACACCTTGGTGTACCGGCCGTTGCCGGTGCGTCGTCTGTTTTCCGATTTCTTCACCGGCGCGGTTGATCTGAAATACCCGGACAACCCCATGTGGTCGCAGGATGAGCGTACCGGCAAAGCCGTAAAGTACAGCGACGTGACGCTGGTGGCGGTGGACGGTGTCATGGTGAAAACCGACCGGCCGAAAGGGCAGGCGCTGAAGCGTCTGGTGATCATCCGCGGTTTTACGCCCTGGGTGTATCAGGACGCCATTAAGGCTGGCACCATTTCCGTACAGGAAGTGAATGATCTGGAATCGGCCTTACGCAGTGTGCTGCTCGGCCGCGCCGACGGCGCCTACGGCAACGTGGTGGTGGCGCGCGACAAGCTGAAGCAGATCGGCAGCCCGGATGCGCTGGTGTTCGACCGCGAACTGCCGTACGCCAATTCCGATTTCATGCTGTCGTCGATCAAAGCGCCTGAGATCATCGACGAGTTCAACGCCTTCCTGAAGTCGCAGGCAGCCACCATCAGCAAGATGAAGCAGGCCTCGGCGGTAGAAGCCAACTGAACGGCCGGCGCTGTTGGCGCCGGAATGATCCATGACAGAGGATCACTGATCCGCCAGCGGGGATTGAGCAGCGCCGCGTTGCTGCTCATACTCGCCGTTTTTCCTGCTTACGGAATCCTGTTATGACCACCCAGATCCGCATCGACATCGTGTCGGACGTCATGTGTCCCTGGTGCGCCATTGGTTTTGCCAGCCTGAGCAAAGCCCTTGAAGCCCTCGACGGACGCATTGAAGCCAGCATTCACTGGCAGCCTTTTGAACTGAATCCGGACATGGGCCCGCAGGGCCAGAACCTGCGCGAGCACCTGCAGCAAAAGTACGGCAGCACCGCCGACGAAAGCCGTGCCGCCCGTGAACGCATCACCCAGATGGGCGCTCAGCTCGGCTTTACCTTCAACTTCACCGACGACCAGCGCATTGTGAATACCTTCAATGCACACCAGCTGCTGCACTGGGCGGGCAACACCGCACAGCAGACCGAGCTTAAGATGGCGCTGTTCGCCGCCTACTTCCGTGACGGTCGTGACGTCAGTCAAAACGAGGTGCTGGTGGACGTGGCGGCGTCGGTCGGGCTGGACCGTGACGAAGCCGCCGCCGTGCTGGCAGATCAGCGCTTCGCCGCCGATATCCGTTCGAAAGAACAACAATGGCAGGAAGCCGGCATCCGCTCGGTACCGGCCATTATTCTCAATCAACAGTATCTGTTGTCGGGTGCACAGCCACCGGAAAGCTATGTGAAGGCGCTGAGCGAACTCAGCTTTATGGCCGACGAAGAATAACGTCGGCCGGCCAATCGCCTGCCATACACAGTAAAGGCCGGACGGCGGTGCTGATCAGTGTGTGTACTGGTTCAGCCACTGCTGAATCCGGCCTTCGCGTTTCAGCCCGGTAATGGCCTGGTCGATGGCCGGCAGTAAGTCTTTCTGAGAGGCGTGCAGGCGCAGATACAGCTGGTCGTAACCGCTGAAACGGTAGGCCACGCGGAACGCGTCCGGATCAAGTTTCAGCTGGTGCATCCAGTATTCCGCCACCACCTCGTTAATGATGATGCCGTCGACCCGGCCGGCATTCAGCCGTTGCAGATTCGCCTGCGCACCACTGGCCACGTCCTGACGCAGCACAGTGCCACGGGCAAAGGCCTCGTCGAAGCCATCGGCGTAGGCAAAGCCCAGCTCACAGCCCAGAATTTTGCCGCGGAAATCGTTGACGCTGCGGGCTTTCTTCGCCATACCGGCCGGCATCAGCACCACGTCCTGCGTTTGCAGATAGGGCAGGCTGTAGACGGAAATGGCCGCGTCTTCCTGCCGCCACAGCGGGTTGCTCATGGGGTCGAGGGTGATGCGCTGCTCACGGAAGTCGAGCAGCATGCGCTTCATCGGGTCGGGGCGGTACTCAATGGCAATGCCGCTGCGCTCACTGATGGCCGCCAGCATGGACGGCACAATGCCCACCGGTGGCTGGTCCGGCTTGCCGGCTTCGTGCATCTGAAACGGTGCCCAGTCGACCGAGCCGACCAGCAGCTCCGCCGCCTGCGCGCTGAGCGTCAGACTGACAGCCAGACTAACGGCCAGACTCGCGGCCAGATTCAAAACCAGACTGAGGCAGACCCTAAGCCCCGCGAGCGGCGGGCGCAGACTTCCAACCGGCATATTGGTATCTCTTCAACAGACTATTAAAAAAGCACCGCCACGGGCGCGTATACGACACCTGCCTGAACGGCAGTGCCATGATAACCATAGCCAACAGCAGGGTATTGATCCCGCTCAGAAATAGCGGGACTGAAGCAGAGCGGTCAATTCGCCCTTGGTCGTCCGTTGAAGAATTCAGACAACGTCAGAGGGCCGGTTTCCGGCGCAGGCTGGCCAGCCACAGAGCCAGCATCATGATGCCGGCCCCGGCGGTGAGGCGCAGCAGGTCGGTATCGCGGTTCCAGATCAGCAGATTCACCAGCAGACCGGCGGGAATCAGGGCGTTGTTCATAATCGCCAGCTGGCCGCTGCTGACGCGGGTGGCACCGAAATTCCAGAAGAAATAGCCAAGCCCAGAGGCGACGACGCCCAGCCACAGCAGAATGCCCCAGTGCAGGCCGGTGGTCGGGTACTTATCGGAACCGAGCAGCAACCAGGCCGGCAGCACCAGCAGCAGGGCGCCGACATAAAACCAGCCGAAGGCTTCGTGCTGCACAATCGGACGCGACGACGGCCAGGTTTCGAGCAGGCGTTTATACAGCACCTGACCGGCGGCAAAGCACAGGTTCGCGCCCTGCACCACGAAAAAGCCCAGCCAGAAATCCGTGCTCAGCGCGTTGTAACGCATCACGGCGGCGCCACCGATGGCGAGTGCGGCGGTGGCCAGATACGCCGGGTGAAAACGGCCGGCCATCAGGTCGTACATCAGGGTGACGTACACCGGGGTGAAAATGGTAAAAATCAGCACTTCCGGCACGCTCAGCAGCAGGAACGACTGGTAATAAAACAGATACATCAGGCCCAGCTGAATGGCACCGATGGCCATCAGGCGCATGGCCAGTGCCGGGGCGACGGGCTTGCGCAGCAGAAACGGCACAAACACCAGAGAGGCGAGCACAACCCGGGTTAATACGGCAAAATAACTGTCCACCTGACCGGCCAGATAGACACCGATCAGACTGAATGAAAATGCCCACAGCAGGGTAACGGCCCAGAGAATCGACATAGGTATGACCATCAACACGACAGGCGGCAGCATGCAGCAAAGCCAGGAGCGAATCCAGCAACTGTGGGCCCGGCTGCAAACCACTGCTGCTTTTTCATACGTCTCGGCACCGGGGCCACGCTCGCAGACCGGCTGGCACGGCGAAGGGCGCGGACGTGTCAGCGTCGAGATCATCAGCGACGACGAACTGCACTTTGTTGAACAGGGGACGTTTCAGTTGCAGGGCGGGCAGAGCATCGACATGCACAACCGCTTTATCTGGCAAAAACGCGCTGGCGCAATTGCACTCTCACACGGCCGGCGTGGCGAGCGCGTCTTTTTATTCGAACTGGTGCCAACGACTGAGAAAAACTGGTCCAGCGCGCAGGATCATGTGTGTATTAATGACCTTTATTCAGGAGACCTGAGCGAAAACGACACAGGTTTTTCGCTTACCTGGCACATCACAGGTCCGAAGAAAGATGAACATTTGTTTTATCAGTATGGTGCTGACAATTCGTAACACGAAAGAACCTTGAGCTAATGCTCAGCAACACTTACCTTGGCGGCTCAGATAAAAAAAATAACAGGAGTCCCCCATGGCAGGCCAACCTTTGTTCGGTCAGATGATGGATCGTCCATTACTGATTTCCGGACTGCTGGAACACGCAGAAGTTACCCACCCCGACGCTGAAATTGTCAGCCGTCGCTGCGAAGGTGATATTCACCGTTACACCATGAAAGACGCCGCTGTGCGCGCGCGCAAAGTCGCTAATCTGCTCAAGCGCTTCGGCATTGAACAGGGCGACCGCATCGCCACGCTGGCGTGGAACGGTTACCGTCATTACGAACTGTATTTCGGCGTATCCGGTTACGGTGCGGTACTGCACACCATTAATCCGCGTCTGTTCGCCGAGCAGCTGGTGTACATCATTAATCACGCCGAAGACCGCTGGATTTTTGTTGATTTAACCTTTGTGCCGCTGCTGGAAAATATCCGCGATCTGATCGGCAACGTCGAAGGCTTTGTGGTCATGTGCGACGCCGACAAAATGCCGCAGACCAACCTGAAAAACTTGCACTGTTATGAAACCCTGCTGGCGGCGGAATCCGCCGATTTTGTCTGGCCGGATTTCGATGAACGTGCCGGTGCCAGCATGTGTTACACCTCGGGCACCACAGGCAATCCGAAAGGCGTGCTCTACAGCCACCGCTCAACCGTGCTGCACGCCATGGCCTCCATCGGTGAAGAAGCGCTGGGTCTGGCGTCGACCTCCTGCTTCCTGCCGGTGGTGCCTATGTTCCATGTGAACGCCTGGGGTACACCGTATTCTGCCGCCATTACCGGTGCCAAACAGGTGTTCCCGGGTCCGGGTATGGACGGCGCCTCGCTGTGGGAATTAATCGACGCCGAACAGCCTGATCTGCTGTTGGGGGTACCCACCGTGTGGCTGATGCTGCTCAATCACATGGATAAAATCGGCAAGCCACTGACATCGGTGAATAACGTGGTGATCGGCGGTTCGGCCGCGCCTATGTCCATGATCCGCGACTTCCACGAAAAGCATAATGCGTTTGTGATTCACGCCTGGGGCATGACCGAAATGAGCCCGATCGGCACCGTGAATTCGCACAGCAAACACATGGAAGCGCTGCCACTGGAAGAGCGTTATCAGCTGCAGGCCAAACAGGGTCGTCCTGTGTACGGCGTGGAAATGAAAATCGTCGACGACCAAGGCACTGAAATGCCGCGTGATGGCGAGGCCCGTGGCCGTCTGTTGGTGCGCGGTCCGTGGATCGTCAACGGCTATTACAAAAACGACGATCAGAAAGCCTTTCAGGGCGGCTGGTTCGATACCGGCGACGTGGCCACCATCGACCGCAACAATTATCTGCACATCGTTGACCGCTCAAAAGACGTGATTAAATCCGGCGGCGAATGGATCAGCTCCATCGATCTGGAAAATGCCGCCGTCGGTCACCCGGAACTGGTGGAATGCTGCGTCATTGCAGCCCGTCACGAGAAGTGGGCCGAGCGTCCGCTGCTGCTGGCCATCCGTAAGGAAGGCAGCACCGTCAGCGAACAGGATGTGCTCGATTATCTGGGCGATAAAGTGGCCAAGTGGTGGCTGCCGGATGCCGTGGTGTTTGTCGAATCCCTGCCGCATACCGCGACCGGTAAATTGCTGAAAGTGGATTTACGCACACGCTACGAAAATTATCTGCTGGAGCAGGCCTCCGCCTGATAACAAAAATCCCGCTTCGGCGGGATTTTTTTCGCCCATAAAAAAGCCTCCCGCAGGAGGCAAATGCGTCTGCGACCAGACGCTGAACCAGAAAACGTTAAACGCTCAGAAGCGCACGCCGGCGCTGGCGCTGATCAGGCTGCGGTCGGCGACCACGTTGTAATCGCTGCCACCGGTGTGCAGGTATTTCAGATTAAATTCATAGTCTTTTTTATACAGGGCTTTAACGGCGGCGATGGCGTTCAGATCCCCTTCGGAAAATTCACCGTAGTAGGAATAGCCTTTCACGTCGTAGGCCAGCGCCAGCGACGGTTCCCATTCCACGCCGGCAATCAGCCCGCTGTAGTGACCGCTCAGCCTGGCGCGCAGACCCCAGGATAAATCGGTAACAAAACCGTCCATCGCACACTGGCGTTTGCTGCCGGTGCAGGTGCCGCTGCCGTCATCCGGCACACCAAAACCCAGACGGCCATAACGGCGTTCGTCGGTATCGGGTAAATTCGCCACGTATTTAAAGCCGGCCTCCACTCCCAGTTTGGTCTGTTCGGTCAGCGGGTGACTGGCGCCCAGATTCAGCTGACTGATCTGAAAACGGTCGTACCCTTTGGCGACGTAACCGGCGTCGGTACCGGCCAGATACGCCAGCGGGCCCTGTCCGGCCAGCAGACCGGTCACAAAGTCGGCACCGTTCCAGCGTACCGGCTGATTCGGACGGTAGGTGTATTCGGCGTAAATGCCGGTGCCCACCGGCAGGCGGGTCTGGAAATTCATGCCGTACATGCGGATATGGGTCGGATACACGCGTTCGTAGGTAATGGCCAGACCGTCCGGCGTGGCCAGCCCCAGATTGGCCGCCACCGGTGTCAGCACGCCTGCACTGACGTGGGTTACCTGCGTCAGCGCACTGCGGCTGGTGTAATCGGCAAAATAAAAACCGAATAAACCGACGTTATCCAGCAGGTAACGCAGACTCATGCCGTACTGATTGTCATCGGGTTTTTCGTCGGCGCCGCGGGCGACATAATCGAGCGGATTGCTGATGGCCTGCGCGTCGGTGGTTTCGATATTGCTGCTGGTCAGGGCGCTTAATACCGAACCATTTAAGGTTAATTTATCGCAGCCTTCCTGACCGAAATCGCTGGTCGAATAAATCGTGCCGCACCCCGGGTACACGTTGGGTTCAAACCCAAACTGGCTGAAGGCATCGACGCTCAGGTTGTCGCTGATTTTTAAATCGGCGTACACCGCAGGCATTGGCACGGTGGCGGATTCTGCGGCCGAACCGGCGCGGTATTTTGACGGGTAATCGAAGGCGTTTACTTTCTGCAGGCCGCCTTTAATGGAGGTCGGGGTTTTCCACGGAATGGTCTGATTGCCGACCCGCACCAGCAGGTCGCGCCCCGCCGGCTGGAAGCGGCCGTACAGGTAGGCATCGTTCAGGACGACATTGGAAAATTTACCGCGCTCAACAAAACCGTCGTCGCTCAGCGGCTCGTTTTCCTCGTAGCCATTGGCCACGCTGCCGTGTTTTACCGGCGAATTTTTCTGCACATCGTCGTACCAGGCGTTGGTGCTCGCCACCAGACCCAGATTGTCGTACGCGGCTTCTACCTGCCAGTAACTGACTACACCACCGGACACGGCATCGCCGCGTTCATAATTCAGCTCACCGTCGTTCAGGGTGTCCATGCCGTAGGCGGAACTGCCCAGACGCTCGTCCTGATCATCGGCACGCCAGAGGCCGCCAACGGCCAGCTGACCTTTGGCGGTAATCGCCAGTGGCCCGGCCTGATAGCGGTAACCCTCGCCCAGACCCGAGGTCAGATCGCCGAATACCAGATCACCGGCTGTGGCCTGAGCACCGGCCAGCATCAGGGCGCTGGCCAGCAGGCTGCGTCCGCTGAGGGGCTGGGTAAGCACCTGTTTAACTGCTGATTTCATGTGTCTTCTCCGCTCACGTGAAAAAGGTTAGCCGGATTCCGGGCGCAGAGCCGCCGTCCCGGAGGCCGGAAAATTATTGTTATCGTGTTGTGGGTTGGGTCGGGCTTGTTATGGCGGGTGAGTCGGTTCTCACCCGGAGTTGGATTCGGGTCAGCCTGTGGTGGAAGTCGGCGTTGTGGATGCACAGGCTTCGCCGTCGGCAGCCTGCGCATCGCTGTCCTGCAGTGTTTGTTCAGCGCCGCCATGCAGCGTTTGAATCGTCGCCTGCGGGCGCACAAACACCAGACAGGCCACCGCCGTCAGCAAGGTCCACAACCCCACCAGAGACGAGCAGGTTTCGTAGCCGCGGGCGATATCGCCACCGTTGGCATCAACCAGCCAACCGGCCAGCATGGGCGCGACAATGCCGGCGCTGGTGGCAATCGCCACATGAATGCCAATCAGGGAACCGCGCTGGCGCGGTGTGCTGATGCTGCCGCAGACGATGATGCCGTAGCTCTGCTGCACGTTCAGCAGCACGAAGCCGACACCGAGCAGCAACACTTTGGCGATCAGCGGCAGGTCGTGAAACATCATCAGTAAATACGCCACGCCCCCCAGGGCGCAGCAGCCCACCGGCAGAAACACCATGGCCACGTGGTGGCGCACCTTACGTTGCAGCCACTGCTGCGAGGTACGCGACACCAGCAGCACCACAGGAATCACCAGCAGCATGATCACCATCACCACCAGACCGCTGTGGGCCGGCGTCAGTGCCAGACCTTTCTGCATGTAGGTCGGCGTCCAGCTGAAGCCCAGGGCGCTGGCCATGTAGCCGAAGAAGCACAGCACCGACATGCCAATGAAGGTGCGGTTGAGCAGCAGTTCGCGGTACGGCAGCCAGCGCGTGTCGTTGTGTTCCGCGGTCGGTACATCATCGCCTCTGCTGGCCTGACCTTCGCGGCCGCTGAGCAGCCACAGCAACGCCCACACCGCACTGACCACGCCGAGCAGCAGGTAACTGCCGCGCCAGCCCCAGTGGCTGATGATCAGCGGCAGGCTGGCGGCCGACAGCAGAATGCCGGTCATCAGGCCGGCGTTAATGGCCGACGCCGGCAGTACGCGCTTGTCTTCGCTGAACCACTTCAGACACGACAACTGCACCACGGCGGTGGACGGCCCGGCGCCCACGCCGAGCAGCACGCGGAACACAATCAGCGACATCAGACCCGTGCCGATGGCAATGCCGAACTGGCACACGGCCCAGATCAGCGCCAGCAACAGCAGCACATGGCGCGCCTGCATCACGTTGGTGAGCAGACCGCCGCCAATGCCGGCCAGCGAATAGAGAAAGAAAAAGGCACTGCCGAGCATGCCGAATTCGGCGGCGCTCAGGTGCAGTTCGTCCATGATGCTGGGGCCGGCAAAAGCAAACACGGTTTTGTCGGCGGCCACGATCATGATGCCGATGAACAGCAGTACCAGATTCAGGCGGCGCCCTTGCTGCGTGTCGGCGGCGGTGGTCAGCGCGTTCATTGCAGGTATTCCTCGGTCAGACGGGCCCAGAAGCTGGCGCCCAGCGCCAGAATGCGGTCGTTAAAGTCATAGCCCGGATTATGCAGCATGCAGCCGCCGTGGGATTCCACACCGTTGCCCAGCACCAGATAACAGCCCGGCACCTGTTCCAGCATCCACGAAAAATCGTCACCGCCCATGGCGCCGGCCGGCAGCGGAATAATCGCCTGCGCGCCGACCATGGCTTCGGCCACCGAACGCGCCAGAGCGCTGGGCTCTCTGGCGTTGGCCAGCACACGGCTGATGGGTTTCCACTCGATCTCGGCCTCAACGCCGTAGCTGGCCGCCTGACCCGCCACCAGTTCGCGGATGCGCTTTTCGATCAGGGCCTGCACCTGCGGATTAAAGGTACGCACGGTCAGGGCGAGGTGGGCGGTATCGGGAATCACGTTGGCGGTTTCACCGGCGGCCACCTTACCGATGGAAATCACCGCCGGCTGATCGGGCGCTACGTTGCGCGCCACAATGCTCTGCAGGGCAACAATGATGGCGCCCATGGCCACGATCGGGTCGTTGCCCATGTGCGGCATACCGCCGTGGGTGCCTTTGCCGCGCAGGGTGATGCGCACGGTGTCGGACGACGCGGCGATCACACCCGGCTGAACCACAAACGAGCCGACCGGCAGGGTCGGGCCATTGTGCAGGCCGAAAATCATGTCGCACGGGAAGCGCTCGAACAGGCCGTCGGCGATCATACGTGCTGCGCCGCCCAGGCCTTCTTCGGCCGGCTGGAAAATCAGATTCACGGTGCCGTTAAAGCTGCCTTCATGGGCCAGATAATGGGCCGCGGCCAGCAGAATGGCGGTGTGGCCGTCGTGACCGCAGGCGTGCATGCAGCCGGCCACTTTGCTGGCGTACGGCAGGCCGGTTTCTTCCTGCACCGGCAGGGCGTCCATGTCGGCGCGGATGCCGATGCTGCGGGCGGAGTCGCCGCGGCGCAGCTGCGCCACCATGCCGGTACCGCCAAGGCCAGTGGTGACCTCGTAGCCCCAGGCGCGCAGGTTTTTCTCCACCAGAGCGCTGGTGACGTGCTCTTCAAAGCCCAGTTCCGGATGGCTGTGAATCTGGCGGCGGAGTTCGATGAATTGCGCTTCGTTCTGGCGGATGCTGTCGATCACGCCCGGAATCTGAGACATACACGGGACCTTCTGACGGTTGAGCTAACGGTTGAGCGAACGGGTAAACCAGTGCCGGGCGCTTTGCGGATCACCTTGGGAGGGGCAAATAAGCGGCGCAACCGGATGCTTCGCAGTCTATCCAGCGGCGGCGCCAGTTAAACAGCCAATACCGACATCAAAAAAGCCGATACCGACAGAGTGTGTTTTGTCCACTTCGCACCTGAGCCGTTCACGTGGCAAAATTCACGCACTTCTGTGGATCAAAGCCTGGATAATCAGGCTTAAAGCCCAGCGGTTTTGTCAGTAATGGTCGGTATTGCAGGATGTGCAAAAAGCCAATACCGCCAATATTCGTGCCGATAACGACGGAGTGACCATGAACGTACGCATCGATCTGCTGCATTGCCCGCAGGCGCTGGACGGTTTTCTGCTGAGCACCATCGACATTCTGCGCAGCGCCAACCTGCTCTGGCAGCTGCGCAATCCACGCTCGCGCGGCGCTTTGTTTCACTGGCGCTGCATCAATGCTCAGGGCGATGAACTGCCGCTGCCGGCATGGTTGGGTGGGCTGGCGTCGCCGGCCGAACCGCAGAAAGCCCTGCCGCCGTCGCGCACGGCGCTGATCGTTCCGGCACTGGTGATGCGCAACGTGCCCGACCTCGAACGTCTGCTCGGGCAGTTGCAGGCCGAAGCCAACTGCATTGCCCGTTATCACGCGCAGGGGCGTCTGGTGGCCGCGGCCTTTAATGGCGCCGCTTTACTGGCTCAGGCCGGAGTGCTGAATGGCCGCCGCGCCACCATCAGCTGGACCATCACCAAATGGTTTGCCGACCGCTTTCCGCAGGTGCAGCTGGTGGGCGAGGGGCCGGTGGTGATCGACGGCACGGTGCTGACCACGGGCGCACCGGTCAGCCAGTACGACCTGATGGTAGAGCTGGTGCGCAGTTTCGCCGGCGACGAACTGGCGCAGACCCTGAGCAATGTGCTGAGTTACGACCCCAAGCGTTTCGACTACGCCAACCTGATGTTCCCCAGCGTCAACGTCACCACCCGCGACAGCGTGGTGTTCAAGGCCAAGCAGTGGATACGGCGCAATATCCAGACACCGTACGAACTCGACCGCGTGGCGCAGGAAGCGGCGGTCAGCCCGCGCACCCTGCTGCGGCATTTCAAGGAAGTGGAAGGGCGCACGCCGCTCGATTACCTGCACAAACTGCGGGTCGAGCGGGCCAAACAGTTGCTGGAAGTAACCCTGATTGATCTGGAAGAAATCACCGAATACTGCGGTTACCGCGACAGCAGCGCCTTCCGCCGCGTGTTCCGCCGGGCGACTGGCCTGACGCCATCGGAATACCGCAGCAAATACACGCTGCGCACTTCGGGACGCTGGTGGCGGGCCGAGGAAAACGGTGAGCAGGAAGACCTGATCGCCGAGCTGGGGCTGAGCCCGGACGGGCGTCGCTGAGCCGGCAGCGTGTGGGCAGGGGGAATGGGTGCTGGTTAAAAATTGACCTGCGGCAGCTTTCAGTACGTTCTAACCAAAAGACGGGCAGACTTTACACCCTGTAACGGACGCCCGGCTGATCACTCCTTATACTGACAAAATCCTTTCTGTGGCGCGGGTTGTCCTAAGCTTGCCTGTGTGTCTGCAGTGGTTTTACAGGGCTACCCCGTGTTCCGATACCATTCCATTGGCCTGCCTCCGCAAACGGAAGGCGGCTTTTTCCCGCGCCTCGCGCGCCTGTTGCTGGCCAACCTGCTGGGTGTGGTGCTGTATGCCTGTGCCGTGGCGGCGCAGGCGGCTGAAGCGTCTGTGGTCGAGCCGTCGGCGCCTGTGGCAGAGTCACCTGAGTCTGCGGCCGAGTCTGCAGCCGCCCCCGAACTGGTGCTGAGCACCGCGCTGGGTGCCGCCGAGCTGTTTCCGGTGGCGCAGTATCTGCTCGACCCCGACGGCAGTCTGTCGCTCAGCGACGTGCAGCAGGCCCGCGGCTTTCAGCCGGTGGGCAGCCGCGCGGGCATGAATTTCGGCTACACCACCGACGTCATCTGGCTGCGCATTCCACTGCGTTCGGTCGATGCCGAAGCGGCCCGCTGGCTGGTGGAAATGGAATACGCCTACCTCGACGATGTGCGTCTGTACGCCGTGCGTGGCACAGGTGAGATTGAACAATCCTTTGCCGGGCGCCGTCTGGCCGTCAGCGAATGGCCGCTGGCCGACCGCAAGGCAGTGTTTCCGCTGCGCACCGAAGCCAACGAAACACTGACGCTGTATATCCGCGGCGCCAACCACGCCGCGCTGGCGCTGGATGTGCGCATGGCCACGGTGCCGCAATTCAGCCTCGACGGTAAAAAGACGCTGATTATTCTGTCGCTGTATTTCGGCACCTTATTTTCCCTCGGTCTGTACAACCTGCTGCTGTGGCTGCCGATCCGTCAGGGCAGTTTTCTGCTGTATTCGCTGTTTGAATTTTCCTTTGGCTTCGCCGCCCTCAGCATGAACGGCGTCGGGCCTTTATTGCTGTGGCCGCAATCCGCTGCCGACACCTCGTTTATTGTGCCGACTTTTTACACACTGGCGGCCATGTTTGCCGTGCTGTTTGCACGCAGTTTTCTCGATTTACGCACAGTTGCTCCAGGCTGGCACCGTTTCTTAACGTTTATTGCTCTGTGCTGGAGTGGCGCCACGCTGCTGACGCTGGCGGTGCCGGAAACCACGGCGCTGAAAGTGATGTCGGTTACCGGCATGCTGACCACGCTGTCGCTGCTGGCCACGGGTATTGCCGCCATGCGTTTGCGCGTGCACGCGTCCGGCATTTTTGTTGCGGCCTGGTCGGTGCTGTTAATTGGCACTACCTTATTGTCGCTGCGCAACGCCGGTTTTATTCCATCGAATTTTATCACCGTGTACAGCATGCAGATCGGCTCGGCGCTGGAAATGCTGTTGCTGTCGTTTGCGCTGGGCGCGCGTTTTAATCTGCTGCGCAAACAGAAAGAAAGCGTACAGCAGCAACTGGTGGATACGCTGCGCGAACACGAACGCATTCTGGAAAGCCGGGTGGCGCGGCGCACCGAAGAATTACTGGAAGCCAAGGCCCGTCTTGAAGCTCAGCTCACCGAAGATGCCTTAACCGGCGTGCTCAACCGTCTGGGTTTGCGTCAGCATTTTCTGCACGCCAGTCAGCGTGCCCAGCGCGCGGCCCAGCCATTAACCGTGATGCTGATTGACCTCGACGGATTTAAACCGGTAAACGACACCTATGGTCACGAAGCCGGCGATATTCTGCTGCGCGCCATTGCCATTCGCCTGAAAGACGAAGTGCGCGTCACCGATGCCGTCGGACGGTTGGGCGGCGATGAATTTGTGCTGATTCTGGAAGGGGTGCACCAGCACGAAATCCAGCTGTTCTCTGAACGCTTATTAGCGGCTATTTGTCGCCCGGTGGATATCGGCTGGCGCTCGGTCAATGTCAGCGCCAGTATCGGTGTGTATCAGGCGCCGGTGAACGACGAAACCTTAAAGAGCATGCTGCGCGCTGCCGACGATGCCATGTACGAAGTCAAACGCAACGGCAAAAACGGCGTGGCCATTGCAGAAACCGTGACGGTTTAAACCGGACGTTTTGCCTGCCGTTTCGCCAGCCGCTTCTGCTTAGGCGCGCGCATTTTTCCTGTCTTAAAACCCGCTTAAAACCTACTAAACCTCACTAAAGCTCCGCTTAAAGCCCGCTTAAAAAGGTCGAGGCTTTGCTGACCTGAAACGCCTGATTCTCCAGCGCATAATTCACATTGAACTGAAGGTCGCGCCGGCGCTGGCCATTATTGTCAGCGCATACGCGGAAATTCTGCCAGCTGGCCTGCACATCCTGAATGCGGATATCCTGCGGGCCGGTTAAGGTAAAGGCGCTGTTCAAACCGCTGGCACCATTCAAACCACTGACGCTCACGCTGACCTGTTCCAGACCCGGCTCAAAACTTTCGATTTTAATGCGGTAGTCATTGCAGGTACGGCCGTCGCTCATTTCTGTGAATAATTGCCCGCGGTCGCGCTGCACTTCAATTAATAAGCGGGTGCGGTGGGTGGCCGTCCAGGCAACCAGCGCCGAGGTGCAGAACACGATTAAGGCGTAGGTGATTAAGCGTGGGCGTAAAAACGGCGAGGCGATTTTCTGCAGCTGATTTTCCGAAGCAAAACGGATCAGCCCGCGCGCACGCTGTAATTTATCCATCACCGCATCGCAGGCGTCGATGCAGGCGCCGCAATCGATGCAGGCCGCCTGCAGGCCATTGCGGATATCAATGCCGGTGGGGCAAACCTGCACACACAGGGTGCAGTCGACGCAGTCGCCTTTGGCGCCGCTGTTGCTGTCTGTTGAACACGAGGTTTTATTCTGACTCAGGCCACCGCGCGGTTCGCCCCGGGCGGCGTCGTAACTCACGGTGCGCGTATCGGCATCGAACATCACGCTCTGAAAACGCGAATACGGGCAGGCGTGCAGGCAGATTTTTTCGCGCACCAGACCGGCGTTGGCGTAAGTGAGCAGGGCCATGATGCTGACCCACAGCCACACGGGTGAGGCCATTTGCAGATGAATCAGGTCGGCGGCCAGTTCTCGCACCGGCACAAAATAGCCGGTAAAGGTAATGGCCGTGGCCAGCGCCAGTAATAACCACAGCACATGCTTGCTGATGCGCGCTGCCCAGTGGCGGGCGCTCAGGCCGCGTTCGTCGGCTTTTTTCTGCCGCGCTGCCGAGCCTTCGGTGACATGTTCAATGCGGATAAACAGCCAGGTCCAGATGCTTTGCGGGCAGGCAAACCCACACCACACCCGGCCCCAGGCCACCGCCAGAAAAAACAGCAGTGCAGCCCCTGCAATCAGCAAACCCGCCAGCAACGGCATTTCCGACCAGCTCAGCCAGTGGCCGAACAGAATGATGCGCCGGTCGCTGAAATCGAACTGCACCAGCGGCAGGCCGTTCCACTGCACCCACACCACAGCAAAATACAGCGCCAGTAAGGGCCAGCTCACCAGCCGGCGCAGGTTCTGGTAATAGCCCTGGGTCAGGCGCACATAAAATTTGCCGTTTACCTGAGCAAACACTTTGGCGGCCGGGCTACTGACCGGCGTGACATCGACAACGGGAATCGGGTTCATGGGAACCTCCACAGACGAACAGTTTGGCGCCAGCCTAACGCGTGCCGGGGTTGAGGTTCAGGCCTAAAAAAATTAAAAATAATAGGTACAGATTTCAGCGCCGCAGGATTGCGGGTCGCCCTAGTCAGGATCGCTATGAAGCAGACCTACCGTTACCAACAACTGCAGCACGAACTGCTGCAGCTGATCCACAGCCAGCGTGTGCCGCCCGGTGCGCGGCTGCCGTCGGTGCGCAGCCTGTGCGAACAGCATCAGGTGTCTAAGGCCACTGTGCTGCACGCCCTGCAACGGCTGGAGGCTCAGGGGCTGATCGAAGCGCGGCCCAAATCCGGATTTTATGTGCGCCACAGTGGGGTGGCTGATGGCCCGGCGGTTGATGGTTCAGCCGTTAATGGCGCCGGCCAGCAGCGGAACAAAGCGGGTAAATCCGCACCGCGCAACACGCTGCAACCACCGCAGCCGGTGACCGTGCCCGACCTGCTGTACGACATCATGCGCCGTGGCGCGGCGTTTGATCTGGCGCCGGCGCCGCAGGAGCGCACGGATGCAAGCCCGGGTGTCGTCGCCCTGAACCGCGCCATCGGCCGGGCGTTGCGCCGGGCGCGGGGTGACAGCGCTCTGTATTACGATGAACCGGCCGGTCTGCCCGATCTGCGCGAACAGCTGGCACAGCGGCTGAACAGCCGTGGTTGTGCGCTCAGTACCGACGACCTGTGCATTACCGCCGGCTGTCAGAACGCGCTGTTTCTGGCGCTGATGGCCTGTTGCCAGCCGGGCGACGTGGTGGCGGTGGAATCGCCGGGGTTTTACGGCGTGCTGCAACTGCTGGAACAGTTGGGTCTGCAAGTAGTGGAAGTGCCGTCGTCGCCGCTGACGGGGCTTAATACCGACGCGCTGGCCGATGTCCTTAAGCGCTGGCCGGTGCGTGCCTGTGTGGTGTCGCCGTCGTTCTCCACCCCGGCCGGAGCACTCATGCCCAAAGCCGCGCGCGAACGTTTGCTGGCACTGGCCAGTGACTACGATCTGGCGCTGATCGAAGACGATATTTACGCCGACACCGCCTTCTGCCCGCTGCCCGATCCGCTGAAAGCCAACGACCCGGAAGGGCGGGTGATGCTGTGCAGCTCGTTTTCCAAAACCCTGTCGCGCGATGTGCGCATCGGCTGGATTGCCGGTGGCCGCTGGCAGGCGCGCATCGTGCAATTAAAACTGGTCACGCAACTGGCCTCGGGCCGCGCCCTGCAGCAAGGGCTGGCGGATTTTCTTGCCGACGGCAGTTACGGCGCCCATTTGCGCCGCCAGCATTACCGGCTGCAGACCCAGCGTGATCAGTTACTGGCCACACTGGCGCAGTGGTCACAACCCCTGACCACGAATGTGCCGCAGGGCGGACTGACGCTGTGGGCGGCGCTACCGCCCGGCGTCAGCAGCCGCACGCTGTATCAGCAGGCGCTGGCCGATGACGTAGTGATTACGCCGGGTGTACTCTTCAGTGTCAGCCATCGTTTTGACGACCACCTGCGCTTAAGTTTTGCCCACGAATGGACAGCGCCGCGTCTGGCGGCGTTAACCCGCCTCGGGCAATTAATTGCGACGTCTGATCAAAGCGAAACAGCGCCAACGACCCATCAACCTACGACCTGACCGCATGACCATGAAACCCACACAAAATCGTCAGCAGGCCTTATTCGGGCGCTTCAGCGCCGATCTTCCGCCGGGCACACTGGAATGGATTGGTCTGCGTCCGGCACGGCGCGAACCCGTGCAGGCCGTCAGCGAAACCTATGCCATTGCCGACCTCGGGCTTGAAGGCGACCGCCGCTGTCAGGGCACACCGGGCTCGGCACGGCAGGTAACCATTATTAATGCCGAACACATTGAAGTGGTCGAAAAACTGCTTAAGCGTGAGGCAATTGCGCCGGAATTATTACGCCGTAATCTGGTGATACGCGGTGTGAATTTACACGCCCTGCGTCACCAGCAATTCCGCATCGGCGACGCCGTCTTTCTCGCCACGGCACAATGTCATCCGTGCTCACGCATGGACGAAGTGTTGGGGCTCGGCGGGCAAGCCGCCATGCTCGGCCACGGCGGACTGTGCGCCAAAATTTTAAAATCCGGAAAAATCCGTGTGGGCGATAAGGTGGTGTGTTTGCTGGAAGGGGTGAGGTTGCCGGAGTAGGGGGCGGGTGGTTGGTTTGAGTTTGATGCCAGTTTTATCGGCCAATATCACTCAGATGAACAGCTTTAACCTTGAATTCGCTTGAATACTGCCGTGTCTTTCTTGGCTGAGTATATTTTGGCATTGGACACCTCGTCAGTTTGACTTTGGCGTCCGTTAAAGCGGGGGAAGATCAGCCGCTGGTTATACGCTTGCTTCGAATTTACCAAGTAGTTCATTAAGAAATTCTAGCTCCGCATCGTTGTTAGATTGGCGCTCTATTTCATCTACTCGATGACGAACTAGGTACCACTCATTTTCGTTTTTAATTTTCCCTTTTTCCACGATACGTTCTAGTTGCGCTTTGCATTTTTGAAAGAAGCTAGGCAGATGCGAGCCGACAACTTTATAAAAGATCTCGATTGCTGACGATCTATATTGTGCATTTAAATCACCCAGTATCAGGTGTGTGTCACGTAGCCCTTGCTCAAAACCTGATGCGATTTGAGACGGCTTAATTGCGTTATCAGGGTTATTAATTATTTCATTAATCTGCCCCAAAGATACAGACCAACTATTTAGTAGCGGTTCTAATTCTGGGCTTTTTAGTTTGCCAAGTTCTTCGGCTAACTCCTTGTATAAAATAATAAGAGTTTCTAGCTTCTTGGATCTCATGGAAAGCTCTCAATTCCTTAGTGTGTATAACGCTTTTGTTGTGGGGCGGTGAAACGTAGCGAGAAACGAGCGAAGTGTAACCGTCCCAGCACCGAAGGTGCGATCACCAACTTTTTGTTAGGTATTTTGCCATACATCATCTGCTACAAGATCATCCTTGGATAAGTCATAAGCAAGCTCGCTATATTGAAAAGTAAACCAAGCTCTAAACAAATCTACAGTAATTACTTCTGGCCATTCAACTTCATCATAAACGTATTCACCTACTTCATTTCTGAAAATAGTCTCAAAATTATCAATAAAGCAATCACCCCAGCAATTTTGATCCTCTTCATCAACAAGATAAACGTTGGGATGATTATTTAGATCCTTGAGTGTCCAGCGGTGTAAATTAGGATGCTGCTCTTTTATCCATTCAAGAAATTTTTCTGTACCGTAAACAGTAATGGCACTTCTATTCAGAATATTCATATTTACCTAACGGTTTATTCACAGGCATGTTCAATTACACACCTTCCAATGCTTTCAAGTTCCATCTCTAACCAACTGTCACTATTACAAAAATTGCTCGTAATTACATCACTATCAGGATAGAAACGCGAAACCACGCTAGCACATCAAAGTCGGCTTTACAATTTGCGCGTTAATGTTCTCCTTGCTTATTTAGATTATTGATTTAATAGGACTTATTCTTTCTTTTTGCGTCAATTCGCGCATGCGTGTTTTGGCGCTGGCAGGCAAACGCGCATCAGTTTTGCAAAAATCCTGAAACAGACGGCCTTTGTATGCCGTATGTGAGCGGTATCCGCATCAGATAACCGGGATACCCGTGCTAACATAGCTCCAATTTAGATACCTACAATAACATATCTTTGGTGGGCCTGACGCTTTATCTGTCTATTCGCCCACTATCCCGATGTAATCAAGATAATCTTCTTTTTTAAGTTCACCATCATTAATCATCAGATCAGATCCAAGTTCAAAAATAGATTTTCCTGTCAGGTTCTGAGGTAAGGTGTCTTGATTGTTGTAAAGCTGAATCGAGTAGCCGTCTTGATCTTTAGTAATTATAGGAGCGGCAGAACCTGCAGGGCATTGATTGCCGATGTATATGTTCTTTTGGACTATCCCTTCTTTGGCATTATATTTGATAAAGCCTACTAGGTGGTCGCTGTCTCCGCCGCAATAACCTGTTCCGCTTCTTTTGAATGAGTTGAAGAAACCGCTGGCAGTTGCTTCGAATAATACATGTATAGTATCTCCGTTGTATGGTTGATAGTAAAACGGGATTTCTATACTTAGCTTATCAACTTCATACATTCTGGCATTCAGAAATGGCTTGATTAATGTGTAAATGTAATTGGCGCCACGATGTTTTCTTAGTCTCGCATTTTGCACTCTTAGTATGTCGATTTGTTTGTCATACAGCTCCGCCAGACATGCTGAGCTATGGCATTTATTTCTCTGAGTGATCCAATCCAGTTGGTGGCTGCGAATCAGTCTTGTGTCAGTGAATGAAAAATCCGGCACGGCATAATACTCTCTGGCAGATGCATATAGTTCACTCATAATGTCATCTTTACCGGATAGTGACTTGTCGCTACATGTTAGTTTTTCTGCTTCGGATGTTTTTTTGCTTTCGCAATCGAATGAAGCAGCAACAGTGCTTTGAGAAAAATAGAGTAAAAAAAACAGCACTGAGAATTTTAATATATCATCCATGATTGTGTTGAAGTGGTGGTTGATTCTATCTGCAAACGTAGTCAATATTCAATGCGGCTTGATCGGGATGACCACCCTGACACATCCTTAGAGTTGAACAATCTTTGATCCAGTCGAGCACCTATCAGAATATCTCGGGTAGAACCGTTTTACCACGCATTGGCAATCAGTCAATAAATAAAAAACAACGGAATGTTTATAAGCGTCAGTGGCAGTATCAGGTAATAGGAAACTACGTTGGCTACTAGCATCAGGTGTCGCGGAGGGTGCTCAGCCCTTGAATAGGCTGGGTCTTCTGGCGAATAAAAAACAGTAATTTTTTTACCCTTTGGATTTCGATCTACTATTCCACTGGTCAGTACCCCTGCAAACAGGCTGCTATTATATGTTCTTCCTTCGACGCTGTACGAGTAACTGATTAAGCCTTCCTGTTGCAGGTCTATGTTGCTGATAAATGTACCAAATCCGGACCAGGTGAAGGTTCCCGTTGTACTGAATTCACCGGTTGTTGCACACCAATGCTTGGCGTACTTATCGTAGGTCAGGCCTGTGAATCCAATGGTGATAAGTATATTGATCGCTGCCCAGAATGGGCTTGTAAGATATTCAACCAGAATTTACATCAACTTTATTAATCAGAGTGTGCTTGAGTCAGACCAATATAACTGGGCTTCCGTGCAATGTGGTCGCCTTTTAACGTCGACCTTTTTAAAAACGATTAAGCGGGTACTGGTAAAATATAACGCGCTGCTCATTAACGGCGATTTCGCTGAAACCCAGTTTCTTCAGTACGTTCGCTGACGCGGTATTGGCTTCGTCTACGCCACCCATCAACGTCTGCCATTGTCCGCTTTGTTTTGCGTGGGCAATAAAACCCTGCAAGAGTTCGCTGGCCAGACCCTGTCCCCAGAATGGTTCTGCCAGTAAATAGCCGATGTGAGCCGTATCCTTCTCGGTATGAATGAACAAAAAGCCAATGATTGCCTGAGATTCGTATTGCACCGTTGCCAGTCGCCCCTCCGACACCATGTGCTCAAGCCAGTGCGCGGCGGCTTCGGGCGAGGTAATGTTGTGGAAATACGGCGGCAGGTGTTCAACAACAGCCGGGGTGAGTATTAAAGGCACCCGCGCCAGCAGTTGTGAACGCTCCTCCGCAGAAAGGTGCTGACCGGTTTCGCTCACCGTCAGGCGGCGTGTGTTAAACGATACGGGCTTGTTCAATGCGGTATTCCGTTGAAAGGATGGCATGTGTATGCCACCCCCGTTATTTATTGCGTTGGGGTTTGAAAATACCGCAACCGGCGCTTTATTCCCATGCCCGGATCAGGCTTATTCGTAGTATGCCATGGGTCTGCTAATACGGATTAAGATGACTTTTTTGCACACCTGCGTTATTTGACCCGTTTATCCTCTCATGGCATTAACCGTCGATGTTATTTACCAATGGCTTGGCTTACTATTCGCCGCATATCTGTAACGACGGAACGCCTTATGAAACGCGCAATGACTTCCCTTATCCGGCTGGCAGGGTTGGGTGTTTTTCTGCTTGCCGGTCAGGTTCAGGCCGCCTCTATTACTTCTTATTCATTGAGTAATACGCTTTCCAGCACACCGGTTTCTGCCGGCGCCACGATTGGCAGCGATCAGCGTATTTTTACTCAGGCGATTAACCCGGCGGTTCCGGGGTTTGTGGTGGAAAACGGCAGCGGCCAGTGGGCTTACCCGAGCAGCGATGGCAATGCCACCAGTAACGTCGTGGTCAGTGCCATTCAGATCAATGGCGCACCGGCACTGCTCGGTATCCCCGGCGAGGTGGGGTCGTTTACGATCGGCGCAGGCAACGTTATTGATGACCTGATTACCGCGCGCTACTACTACCGCCCGGCTATTTTTCTGCAAGTGCGCGACCCCGCGCTCAGCGCCGGTGTGTCTGTGGTGCCCGTGGCCCCGTTAATGGCCTGGAGCAAATTCAAGTTTGCGGTGCAGGTTGCCCCGGGCTTTGAAAGTGCCGATCTGGAAGGCGTTACGGTCGATTATTTTGTCGCCGAAGAAGGCTGGCACCGTTTAGTCGACGACCGCGTATTGCTGGTGTCGTCCGCCGAACTGAAGGATGTCACCTCAGGTGGCACATTCGCTGGCAGAAGTTTTGAGCTGGGCGCCAGTTTTACTGACGCCACCACCGTAGTGCAGCTGCAACGGCCGATGCTGAAGCGCTGGACCAAGGGGGAATACAACGGCCTGCAGGATAACCCCTACATGGGCGCCACGCTGGTCAGCGGTTCCGGTGACTTCAGCAGCCTGCATCTGAAAATGATGCGCGACGCCGATACTGAAAGTTCTACCAGCGATACCTTCGCCGGCCGTGTTGGTTTTATGGTGCTGGGCAATGTGAGCCGCATGGATAAAGACATGCAGCGCAAAGAGGTCAGTGAATCTATCCGCAATGGCGGGCCGTTAAGGGCCGATCTGAGTTATTTCAGCAACCGTTACCACAGTGCCGCCACCAGTCCGCTGCTGAACCAATCTGCCTGCGGCGAAGACGACGACATGGGCTATTCCTGTGTGTTTGCTACCCCGCCGGTGGATGCCTTCAGCCGCGGTATTTTTAATACGCCCCGCCTGCCCTACGTGGACGCCGATTACGAGCCGCTGCAATTGGTACGCGGTTACCGGATCGATTGGGAAGACAACGAGTGGGGCTGGGAAAGCGCCCCGTCGTTCAGTCATTGGCGGGGCGCGGTGGAAAACGCCTTATTTGGCGAGTACACGCCGCAAAACCACTACCGTCAGGATCAGGGGGAGTGTAGCGACTGTCCTATTCTGGGTTCACTGGCCCGCATGCATCCTAAAATGCATGTCGATCGCGGTTGGGATGTTCTTTTCCTGACCACTGACTGGTGGCTGTGGCTCACCGTCAATTATTACGATACCTGCCTGTTTGATGGCGTATCCACCGCCTGTACCGACTTTGCTGTATCCGATCCGACCATACTCGGTAGCGACAGTCTTAACTGGTTTGCCTGGCACAGCACGGCTGATCGTTGGGATGATGGCCTCATTGCTTATATCGGTGTGCAGTACTCGATCGATATGCCACCGGACAGCAGTGTCAGCGCTCAGATATTCGGCAATACGGATTGGGCTGCCGTCAGCAGCCGGGCCTGGCAGCATCGCATTCAGCCGCCCGAGTGGGCCGCTAATAAATTGGCGAGTTATCTCAACTACGACCTCCCCGGCGATCTGTGGTGGGACGGGAACGGCCTGAATTTAGCAGAAGGCCCCGCGTGGCAAATACACGGCACCCAGATAGGGCGGTATGTTACAGAGTTGTACGACGGCACGAACGACCTGTGGTTGACTGAAGAATCGACCTATATCGATTTCCCCACAGTCCCAAGCAGTCGGTTCAACGTACTGCAAGTGGCGCCGCTGACCGGGGTGTTACGGCCTGAAGACTACCTGTTTGCCAATCTGCCCTGGAATATTAAAGCAAGCGACTACCGCTGGGTGCGTTCGACCGATGCCAGCGGCACCGACCCCGTGGTGGTGGCGACAGAGCAGTTCGGTTATCAGGCCACGTGGGCAGACCAGGGGCAGTGGCTGGGGCTCTGTGCTACCCGAAATAACGCTGAAATCTGTTCGCAACGCTTCAAAGTCTCCATGGCACCGGTGGCCAGTAACGTTGTGATTGTATCGTCGCAACCTGTGCCCATCAGCGAAACCGCGCTTGGCAGCAGTTATGACTTCTACGACCCCTATGGCAAGCAACCGGTCAGTACCTATCAATGGCAGAGCCGCATCAATAATGGCAGCTGGGTGGACATCAGCGGCGCCACTGAAAACACCTTTGATGGTGCGATGGATGCGGGCACGGATATCCGTTTCTGTGTCACACCCGCCACCGTGGATGTGACCGGCGAAACCGTGTGCTCCGCTCATCTCACCTATGACGCCGACTTCGACGGTGACGGCGTTGCCGATAGTCAGGATTGGGATGACGACGGTGATCTGAAAGCGGATGGCGACGACGCCTTCCCTTACGACCCGGACGAATGGCTGGACACCGACGGCGACGGTATTGGCAATAACGCCGATACCGACGACGATGGCGACGGCCTGAGCGATGAAGAAGAACTGACCGCGGGCGCAGACGGTTTTATCACCGACCCACTCAATGACAATACCGACGGTGACGGTTTCCTCGACGGCGAAGACCCCAGCCCGACCGATGAACTGAACCGCGACTGGGCCGACACCGATGGCGACGGCACCCACGATGATGATGACGATGACATCGACGGCGACGGCGTTGTTAACGCCAACGACGAAGCCCCGTTTGTGGCCTGTACCAGCACCGCCATTACCGTTACCAACAACGCCGATAGTGGCCCCGGCACCCTGCGTGAAGCCATGGCCAATCTGTGCGCCAACGATCAGTTCTCCGACCTGAACGTGATCGACTTTGCCGAAGCCATGACCATCACGCTGGAAAGCCCGTTAATCGTCACCAAAGGCATGAAGATCAACGGCGACCGCAAAGTGACCATCAATGGCAACAACGCCACCGAACTTTTCACCGTGGGGATGCCGCAGTACCTGCCCGGCACCCAGTTTCTGCATTTGTCGGGCCTGACGCTGACCGGCGGTTACGTTCCTGGTAGCGACCAGATTCCCGACAGTCTCGGTTGGGCCGGATACGGCTCGGTGGTCAATACCGTCAATGGCCGCTGGACCTTGATTCAATTCTCGCTGATCGCCGACAACCAGGCGCCGGCGCTGGGCTCGGAATACGGCAGTTACACGCTGGAAAATAGTGTGCTGGCGCGCACCTACGGTGATAACCCGGCGGTGGATGTGGTGAACGGCACCCTGCAGCTGTTCACCACGACGCTGGTGGACCATGAAGGCGGTTCGCTGCGCGTCAGCGGCGACGGTAGCGCAGATCTCTACAACAGCCTGATTCTGAATGGTACCAACGGCACGGCCAGCTGTGACGTCAGCAACTGGAGCCGGCAGTCTTTCAGCTGGGTAGAAGGCAGTGCCTGCGGCGTCACCTCGGCGGGCACCGTTGTACTTGCTGACCCTGACAATAACGACTTCCGCCCGATACCCGGCAGCGCCAACATCGATGCCGGTGAAGGCGGCGACCCCGACGGCCACACCGTCGATTTCCTGGGTAATGTGCGCATCAACGGCATCTTCAACCCGGAGAACCCGGCAGGGCCGCAGTATAAAGAACTCGATATGGGCGCCATCGAATACGATCCTTTTGGTGATTTCGACGGCGACGGCGTAGACGATGCGGACGATGCCTTCCCGAACGACGCCAGCGAAACCGCCGACAGCGACAACGACGGTGTGGGCGACAACGCCGACGCGTTCCCGGCCGATCCGGATGAATGGGCAGACAGCGACAGCGATGGCGTGGGCGACAACAGCGACGCCTTCCCGAACGACCGCAACGAAACCACCGACTCGGATCACGATGGCGTGGGTGATAACAGCGACGCCTTCCCGAACGACCCGGATGAAACCCTGGACACGGATGACGATGGCATCGGCAATAACGCCGATACCGACGATGACGCCGACGGCGTTGCCGACAGCAGCGATGCCTTCCCGTTAGACGCATCGGAATCCCTTGATACCGACACCGATGGCATTGGTAATAACGCCGATACCGACGACGATGGCGACGGTGTGGCCGACGTTCTGGATGCCTTCCCGCTGGATGCAACGGAATCGGTCGATACCGACGGTGATGGCATCGGTAACAACGCCGACAGCGACGACGATGCCGATGGCGTTGACGATGGCAGTGACGCTTTCCCGTTGGACGACAGTGAATGGCTGGACAGTGACCTCGACGGCATTGGTGACAACGCCGACACCGATGATAACGACAACGGCATTTCTGATGCGCAGGAACAGATCAGTCTGGCGAACCCTTCGGACGGAAATTCCCAGAGTCATGCCTTTACCAGTGGTGACGGTGAGCAGGTGGTACTGGCTTTCAGTGTCAGCAGCAGCGAAGCCGGCAATGAATTGCGCTCGTTTACGCTGACCGCTGGCGGCACTGCGGACCCGGAAGGCGACATCGAGATGGTGCGTCTGTACCGCGATGATAACGGCGATGGCGTAGCCGACGCCGGGGAGCTGGTGGAGGATGTCAGTCTGGAAATCAGTGATAACCAGATGACGTTCACGCTGACCGAGGCCTATGCCTTGCCGGTCGGTGACATCCAATTCCTGATCACCTACCAATTCTGAGGAGAGCGACCATGATGATGAATATTAAGGTACTGATTGGTGGTTTCTTCCTGGCTTTTCTGTTGTCGGGCTGCGGCGGTTCCGGTGGTTCGGGCGGCGGTAAAGACGATACCTCGGATGATAAAAAGACATTTACGCTCAGCCTGACCAGCGTTGAAGTTGCCAAAATGTCGGACGGTGTCGCCGTGACCCTTAAGCCCAGCGGCATCAGCAGCAGCGGTACTATTACCCTGCTGTCGGATTTGCAGTAACGTCAGTTCGGTAGCAGCTGACCGGCGCGGATGGCCAGCACCTTGTGTGCTGGCGATTTGCCGGTCCGGTGCGCAGGGTGTGGATTTTAATGGCGGAAAATCCGCTTGCGCGCATGCACGAGCGAAGCGGGAAAACGGAACTACCTGTTATGCGGCGCTTTGCGCTGTTAAAAATGCGGCGACCGCTATGTAAATCAGCCCCAGCAATGGAATGTTTGACAATACAAACACCAGGAACCTGAATTCAATTTTATTGATCAGCGCTTGTATCAGGCTGTGAATAACGCGCAAAAACACATAGCCCCAGGCCAGGAATAACGCCGCTTGCGAGTTCACGTTTAACAGAACCAAAGCAACAACCAGCGCATAAAATAGGGTTGGTTGCTCCAGCAGATGATTGTAATTATCGGCTTTCCACCGGACCCGGGCCGGAAGCGCCGACATCTGCTGGCCACTCGGTGCGTTCGGGTCTGGTTTAATACCCGCTGCGCGTATAGCAGGAAGCCTTGTGGCATACATCCACAGCCACATCACCATAGTCCACAGAATCAGTGCCAGTACTGGGCCAAGAAGTTGAATTGCCGGCGACATAGAGTACTCCATCATTTTATCGTTATTTTAAAAATCGCTGCACAGCGCTGCGCACTTGGGTGAGCGAAGCGAGTGTTGGTTGAAAGCGCGCTTTTTGTCGGTATCGGATTTCACCTGCTTCCATCGGAATCGTAACGCGATTGAGCTGATGTGATTCAGCCGGTTTCACCCAATACTCGGATCACAAAGCTTCAATTAATTTCAGGTATTCAGACGCTTTTTTTTGCAGTAAAAGAGCGCTTATAACCCACATATGTCTTCCGGAAAAAGTGCACAGCGGTTAACTCAAAGCGCTTATGAACATCCCTTTTTAAACTCCCTTATTTAGCTGTGGGGGAGGTTATTGATTCTTTTGACGTTTACGTTACTCCCGCCCGGCATAACGGGCAAGCACGATTACAATGCGTTGGTTTGAGGTGGGTTCTACGGCGGTTTGAGTTGTGCGCTACGGCCTTTTCCCGTGCGCTGACGTTCAAGAGCTGGCGCTCAGGCGTTTGCGGTTTACGGAGGCAGCGGTGGATGCGCATTCGCGCCGGGTAGGAAGGCAAAGTGAAGCTGCTGGCAAAGTGGAGCCGGCAGGTAACGATCAAAGGCCAGAAACACGGCGCAGCTTCTGCCGGCCTGTGTTTCTGGTGAGGGGCGGTGCCCTGTTAACGCCTGTAGCGGATAGGGCGGTTAACAGGGCGTTCGATCAGACGATCATTTCCAGTGCACCGCTGCGCCAGGGTTCAATCACAATTTTGATGTGACTGTTCGGGCGCATAAGCAGGCGGAAGGTGTCGCTGGCGCCGTCGATACCGACGCGCCCTGTGAGCAGCTTGCGCCAGTCGATGTCGCCATCGGCGATGGCCTGCAGGCATTCGGCAAATTCTTCCGGCTGGTAGTAGTACGAGAAACGGATATCCATTTCTTTTACCGTGGCGTACGCGTAATTAATGCTCGACGTGGCGGTGTGCACCCCGGTAATCACCAGAGTTGAATGCGCCGGCGCGCGGCGGATAAATCCGTCAATCAGGCTGTGCACGCCCACGCATTCAAAGATCACCACCCGCCGTCCACCGGCCAGTCCGGCGGCCACGGCTATTTCGTCGAGGCGGGTCGGGTTAACCACGTTGCTGGCGCCCATGTCACTGGCGGTTTTTAATTTCGCATCGTGCAGGTCGGCGGCGACAATGTCGTGCACGCCCTGACGTTTCAGCGCGGCGATCACCGCCAGACCAATCGGTCCGCAGCCCACAACCAATGCAACGTCGTGAATACCGATGGCGCTGCGGTTAACCGCGTGCAGGCCCACGGCCAGCGGTTCCGCCAGTGCGGCGGCTTCGTTCGGTACGTTGTCGGGTACTGGCAGCAGCAGGGCTTCGTCGACAATAAAATATTCGCTGTAGGCGCCGGTTAAACCCGGCGTCACGCCAATACCGGCACCGTGCTCGCTGAGCAGAATCGGTACAGAGGTCACGCGTGAACCTACGGGTAATTGTTTGCGGGTTTCCGGGCCGTAACTGACAATTTCGGCGCAGAATTCATGACCCAGCATCAGCGGCGTGGAGTCGTCCAGTGACGGCGGCATCACGCCCAGCTTGCGGTACAGGTCGAACACTTCGCCGGTGTGGCGGGTCAGGTGCAGGTCGGAACCGCAAATACCGCACGCCAGACTGCGCACCAGTACCTGCCCGGCCATGGGCTCAGGCACGGCAGCCTGCGTCAGCGTCAGTTCACCGTTCTGCATAATCAGGGCATTCATTGTGGCCATGATGGGTCTCCTGCGTTATTCCGCGCTGTAGGTGGCCAGACCACCCGGTTTGATGTAACGCGCGTTAATGCCCTGCGCTTTGGCAGCCTGAATAATCATCTGCTCGATCCAGCCGGCGTCCATGATGTTGACGAAATTACCGTCGGCATCGAAATTAATATTCGCGCCTTCAATCACCATAAAACCATCGGCACCTTCGGAATCGGCCGGGCAGTGGAAGGTATGAATGGAACCGCCCGGTTCATACAGATAACTGCCGGCGGTTTGTGGCTGGTCCGGGTATTCCAGATAATTCCAGCGGCCACTCAGGGTGTAGAAGTGCACCACGCCGGTGTGAAAATGTTTGGGCAGAGTAAGGCCCGGCTGGAATTTCGCGCGGATCACCCACACGCCATTTTCCGGATCCAGAAACAGCGGATACACATCCACACCCGGCAGGGCATTTTTAATCAGTTTTTCGCTGTTGGTGTTCAGGGTCAGCAGCAGATCCTGATGATTGATTACGTCGGGTAACGCCATGATTAGTACCTCGTTTGTGTTTATTTTTGTCGTCTTGCGGTGGTAAAGGGGTAACGCTTTAAAGCCTGTATTCCGGTTAAACAGGAACGCCGGGTTTATCCCAGCAAAGGGTATTTAAAATTCTCGAAACCGTCGGACGCCGACACGGTAACGCCGTTAATGCAGTTGGCGTCGTCGCTGACCAGAAAGGCCACCACGCGGGCAATTTCATCGGGCTGGGTGAAGGTCTGGCGCATCTGTTCTTTGCGGATGTGATCCCAAAGCCCCAACGCTTCGTACTGGCGCAGCATGGGCGTGTCGACCCGTCCGGGGGCAATGGCGCAGACGCGGATACCCAGCGGTGCCAGTTCCAGCGCCGCGCACTTGGTCATCATGTCGACCGCGGCTTTGCTGACGTTGTAGGAGAAGGTCATTTCGGCGGCCATCTGCGCGTACACCGACGAGGTATTCAGAATCACGCCGCCACTGGCCTGGGCGCTGAACTGACGGCCGGCGGCCAGAATGCCGAAATACACGCCGTGCTGATTCACCTGCGTGATGCGGTCGAAATCCGTGGCCGGGTCGTGTTCCAGCAGGGGTTTGGCAACGCCGATGCCGGCGTTGTTGATCATGATGTCGAGGCGTCCGAAATACCGCGCCGCACTGCGCACGGCTTCCTCCACCTGCTGGTACTGAGTGACATCCGCCGCGATGCGCAGCAGCTGTTCGGGGTCTTGCTGGCTGTAAACGGCCAGTGCGTCGGCTGACACATCAACGGCGGCCACCTGCGCGCCTTCGGCCAGCAGCGTGTTGACGATGGCCTGACCAATGCCGCCGGCGGCACCGGTGACCAGTGCGGTTTTACCCTGTAAGCGCATACGCCCTCCTGTTTGTTTTTATCTGTGGGCAGATTTCACTCTAGGGTGAGAAGGGCGGTTAAACTTGATATTCTGCGAGCATAACTTGATGTTTTGCGAGTATTAGGCGGCGTACGGCTTTGCGGCTGGCGCCGGCCTGTTCTGATCCGTAAGCGAGGAAAAGCATGTTTCTGGTACGCAGCGGCGCCGCCGCGCAGTTTGAACCTCTGGTGCGCGAGCTGGGCCACAACCCGGTTGCCATGATGCGCCGTGCGGGTTTGTATCAGGCGCAGTTCCGCGACCCCAATACCTACATTGCCTACGACCGGCTGGCGCACCTGCTGGAAGACGCGGCGGCTACCTGTGGCCAGCCCTTGTTTGGTCTGATGCTGGCTCAGCGCCAGAGCTTGAGCGCACTTGGCGATCTGCCCATGCTGGTGGCCCGCGCCGCGACCGTGGCTGAAGCGCTGGAGCGGGTGAATCAGTATCTGTATCTGCATGCGTCCGGGGTGACGGTGCAGGTCGAGCCACAAGGTGAGCAGGTACGTCTGGCACTGAGCCTGCAGCTGCCGTCGGGCATGGGCCTGAATCAGATTCTGCAGATGAGCGTGGCGCAGCTGGCGCGGTTCATCGCCGGGCTGCTGAACGTCAGCGTCAGCCAGATTGCGCTGCATCTGCGCCAGAGCTGGACCAGCCCGGGCACGCCCGAGCAGTATCCGGGGGCGGGCGCGCCATTGAAATTTCAGCAGGCGTTCGACGGAGTGCTGATCCGCGCGCAGCAATTACACAGCCGCAACCATCAGGACGAAGACGCATTAAACGCCCACCTGCAGGCGCATCTGCAGTATCTGCAAAGCCGCTATCCGGGCAATCTGGGGGATCAGGCAAAAGATGTGATCGGACGGCTGCTGCCCACCGGCGAATGCAGCACCGCCCGCGTAGCCGCCGCTCTGGGTATGCACGAACGCACCCTGCAGACGCGCCTGCAACAGCAGCACACCAGCTACCGTCAGTTATTACAGGAAGTGCGCCAGAGCGTGGCCGAGCAACAATTGCTGTACGGCCAACAGAGCATTACCGAACTGGCGCTGCAGCTGGGCTATGCCGAGGTGGCGGTGTTCAGCCGGCATTTCCGCCAGTGGACTGGCCACTCGCCGCGTCAGTGGCAGCAAGAGGCGCATCGTTCGCTGCAGGCGAATTCCGGGCAGAAGCCATAACAATCGTTAATTAGTCATCGCTTTTTAATGAAAGATTGTCTACAGGTAAGGGTGTTGTATGAGTGATGTTGGTGGTGATAAAAAATTGTTTGGTGTTGTCGGAATCTACAATTCGATGACCCTGAGTGTTCTGGTGTTCCTCCTCGCCTCAATATTTCTTTGCTTGTTTTCACCGGAGTTTCTGCATGGTCTGATGCCAACCAAAATTAATCGGTTGGTTCTTGCTCATTCAGGCTACGCAAAGCTGCAGATCTCCGCTTTTTTTGGCGCTATCCTGTCAACCATCCTTATGGCACCTTACCTTCTGGTCAGGTCGAGTAGAAATCGAATCAGGTATTTAAAGTACCTTTCTGCGAATTCTAATATTAGTTTTATGGGATTCTTCTTATGTTTGATAATTGGGATTAATCAATGTGTGCTTTTTGATGGAGGGACGTGGTTTGGGCGTTTTGTAGTTGAAAGCCCGGTTGATTATTTTATTTTTATAGTGTTCCCGATATTGCTTTATCAGTTACTGTTCCGTTATTTCTTCAGTAAATGAATAGCTTCTTGCAAAAGAGTTGGTATGCCGGCTGGTCAACTATAGCGCTGACTAAGAAGCTGATTCGGATACCAGGCGGATCAGCTCTCAAGAGCGCCGTACATCTTAACAATCCTCTGGCCGGTCAATGTCCTGCACTATGCCTTCGTCGTGGCAGAGCAATTCGGCGACGTCGCTGGCGTGGTGTTTCAGCAGCTCACGTGCGCCCTGATCGCCGCTGCATTGCAGCAGTTCAAAGGCGCAGGTTTTATCGAACCCCACCGGATGGCCGGGCTGACGTTTGTTGGTGACCGGGTTGTGCAGAACCGGGCGCACGATGCGGTGCTGGTTCAGGGCGTCGGCCACGGCGCGGTAGGTGCCGGGCTGAATAAAGGGCATATCGGCCAGCGCAATCAGCCAGCCGTCCCAGTGCTGGGTGGCGTGTACACCGGCGGCCAGACTGTGGCCCATGCCTTTGTGGGCTTCGGGGCAGGCAATCCAGTCGACACCAATGGCGTCGAGTTCCTGTTCCCACTGCAGATCGCCGCTGCGCAGCACCACGATAAACGGCAAGCCACTGGCGCGCACGGCCCGCAGGGTCGCCAGCAGCATAGGCTCATGGCCTTGTTTGCCCGGCACTGCGGCCAGGCGCTTATCGTGGCCGTAGCGCTCACCGCTGCCTGCGGCCAGCACCACTACTCCGGTCTGCTTCATTGGCTTACTTGTTTGCCTCGTGGGTTGAATACAGGCGATTTGTTGTTTTCAGGCCAGAAATGACCATAGCACGCACGCGGGGCTCAGACTACCCGGCGCTCGGCGAGCAGATGGGCGAGCACAGACACCGCAATTTCGTAGGGGGTTTTGCTGCCGATATCGAGGCCAACCGGGGCATGTAAGCGCGCCAGCGCCTGAGGAGTAACGCCCAGTTCGTGCAGACGGGCGCGGCGGCTGGCCGAGGTGCTCAGTGCGCCCATGGCGCCGATGTAATAGGCCTCTGTCTCCAGCGCTTCGAGCATGGCGATGTCGTCCAGACGCGGGTCGTGGGCAAGGGCCACCACGGCGCTGTGGCGGTCGTAAAAACGTTCGCGGATCAGGGCATCGGGCAGCCCAGGTACTATGTCGGCACCGCTGGCCGCGAAGCCCTGCAGATAATCGTCGCGGTGGTCGCAGACGGTCACGGCAAAACCCGCCGGCTGTGCCAGCAGCGCCAGCTGACGCGCTACTTCGCCGGCACCGACCAGCAGCAGTTGCCACTGCGGGCGGTATTCGTGCTGCAGAAGGCAGTGGTTTGCGTCGGGTTTGCTGGCTTGTGTGTTCTCTGTTGCGGCAGGCACACGGCTCAGTGCCGTGCCGTCAGTAAACACGCGGCGGGTAAAGCCCGCGCGTTCTTCAAGCCAGCCGAGCATGCGTTGCAACTGCGGTGCGTCGGCGCTGCCCAGCCGTTCAAGGACAATATCCAGATGCCCGCCGCAGGGCAGTTTGTAGCGTGCCTGTTCGTCGGCATTGGCACCGAAACGCAGACGCTGGGGAAAAGGGCCCGGCACCTTACCGGCGCGCAGGCGGTGGATCAGATCTTCTTCGATGCAGCCGCCCGACAGCGAACCGGCCATGCCGTAGTCGGGTGACCAGGCCCACAGCGAGCCCACCGGGCGCGGGCTGCTGCCGTAGGTTGCCGCTACCGTCGCCAGCCATACCCCACCGCTGCCTTTAATCGCAGCGAGGGCATGGTTGAGTACATGGCGGGTTTCACAGGCGCTGTGCATCGTGACTTCCTTCCGGCTCAGGCCAGCTTCAGCGGCAACGCCCGCAGACGCTGACCACTGGCGGCAAATACCGCGTTGCCCACCGCCGCGGCCAGTGGCGGAACGCCGGGCTCGCCGACGCCGGTCGGGCTGTCGCCGTTATCCACAATGGCCACCTCAATGGCCGGGGTTTCCGGCAGACGGGCCAGCGCGTAATCGTGGAAGTTGCTCTGCTGCACCGCGCCTTTGTCGAGGGTGATCTCGCCGTACAGGGCAGCGGTTAGGGCGAAGATAATGCCGCCTTCCATCTGCGCGACCACGGTGTCCGGGTTCACCACCTGACCACAGTCAACGGCGCACACCACGCGTTTCACGCGCAGTGACTGACCACTTACTTCCACATCGGCAATCTGGGCGACCCAGGTGCCGAAGCTCTTGTGCACGGCCACGCCCTGCGCGCAGCCCGGCAGCGGCTTGCCCCACGCCATGTCGCGCACCTTGCTCAGTACGCCCACGGCGCGCGGGTGAGCACTCAGTAACTGCAGACGATAGGCCAGCGGGTCCTGACCGGCTTTGTGCGCCAGTTCGTCGATAAAACTCTCGGTGACAAAGCCATTGTGCGAATGCCCCACCGAGCGCCAGTAGCCCACCGGCACGCCGGGGTCGCTGGCAATAAAACGCACGTCGATGTTGTTCAGCGCGTACGGCAGCTCGGCGGCGCCTTCGTAACCTGAGCTGTCGTCCGGCGCCAGAATGCCTTCACCCAGCTTGCCGGCTCCGGCCAGCATGGGGAACATAAACTTCGGCATAAACGGGTACTGGGCCGCGGCGGCGTCCGGCACAAACCAGTGCATCACTTTCGGGTGGGCAATGCGGTGCTGCCAGCCGGTGGCCTGACCGTCGGCGTTCAGACTGGCGCTTAAGCGGTGCAGGCTGGCCGGGCGGTAGAAATCGTTGCGTGTGTCGTCTTCGCGGCTCCAGATCAGCTTCACCGGCTGTTGCAGGCGGTCGGCAATAAAGGCGCATTCGGCGACGAAATCCTGCATCAGGCGGCGGCCGAAACCACCGCCGATCCAGGTGGTGTGCACCAGAATATCGTCCACGCTGTAGCGGCTGTGCTTGGCGGCGGCGATGCGTGCCATGCCGGGTGCCTGAGTCGGCGCCCACACTTCCATGCCGTCGGCGTCGGCTTTTACCACGCAGTTCTGCGGTTCCAGAGTGGCGTGGGCCAGATACGGCATGCGGTATTCCACGTTCAGCACAGACGCCGCCGTGGCCGATGCTGCGCTGAAGTCGCCTTCATCGCGCACGGCTTTGCCGTCGTCGTTATCCAGATCGCGGGCGTACTGAGCGAATACCTCGCTGCTTGAGGGCGCGGTTTCCGGTGCCTGCCAGTCGATGCTCAGCAGCTGCTGGGCTTTGCGGGCCTGCCAGTAACTGCGCGCCACCACGGCCACACCATGACGGTTGCCGGCGTCGACGGTGAACACATCGACCACACCAGCCGCTGCCCGGGCGGCGTCGGCATTCAGCTTGCCTACCGTGCCGCCGTAGGCCGGTGCGCGGCTGATGACGGCGTACAGCATGCCGGGCAATTCCACGTCGATGCCGTATTCGGCCTGACCTGTGGCTTTCTGGCGGGCGTCGAGGCGCGGATTGAATTTACCGATGTAACGGTACTGTTCCGGTGCTTTCAGTTTCGGTTCCGTCGGCACCGACAGCTGCGCGGCCAGCGTTGCCAGCTCGCCGTACGTCAGGCCTTTGCCTGCGGCGTTCAGCACCCGGCCGTCGTCGCAGTGCAGCTCGCCGACCGGGGTTTTCATGACTTCGCTGGCGGCCTGTAACAGCATGCTGCGGGCGCTGGCGCCGGCAATGCGGATACGCTGGAAGCTGGTCGCCACGCTGGTAGAGCCGCCGGTGATCTGCAGTTTGTACAAGGGGTTGTTGTAGAAGGAATCGACGCCGGCGAATTCCACCTGCACCCGCGCCGGGTTCACTTCCAGTTCTTCACACAGCAAGGTCAGCAGGCCGGTGTAGGTGCCCTGACCCATCTCCGTGCGGTCGAGGACAAAGGTGATCTGATTATCGGTGTCGATGCGCAGCCAGGCGCTGGCCTGCCATTGTTCGTCCGACACCATGCCTTTGCTGCCGATGTTGGCACAGCCGGGCAGGGCCACGGTCAGCAGCAGGCCACCGGAGCCCAGTGCACTGGCTTTCAGAAAGGCGCGGCGGTTCATGTTCAGCTCAGCCATGATTCACCTCCGCCTGATTGACGCCTGAATTACCTGCCCCGGAATGGTTTTCGCCGGAATGGCTCATACGCACTTCATAAAACGGCGTGGCAGACGCATGGCGTTGCTGCAGTTCGGCGGCGCGGTGAATGGCTTTGCGGATGCGCGGATAGGTACCGCAGCGGCACAGGTTGCCGCTCATGGCGTTGTCGATGTCCTGATCGCTCGGCGCCGGGTTGGCCGCCAGCAGCGCCGTGGCCGACATGATCTGCCCCGACTGACAGTAACCACACTGCGGCACGTTCAGCTCAATCCACGCCTGCTGCACCGGCGTTAATTCGTCGCCCGGCGCCAGACCTTCGATGGTGGTGATGGCCTGCCCGGCCACCGCCGCCAGCGGCATGATGCAGGTGCGGATGGGCTGCCCATTTAAATGCATGGTGCAGGCGCCACACAGGCCGGCACCGCACCCGAATTTGCTGCCCTTAAGGCCGAGAATATCGCGCACCACCCACAGCAGTGGGGTGTCGCCGTCGACTTCCAGCGTGTGAGTCACGCCATTAACGCTGAGGCTGATCATGGTTGAATCCGTTTTTTGTTATGAAGAAATATCCCGTATTACGGGCCGGAGACTGCTTTGCCTTGTTTATAACAGAGCGCAGTCTCCGGCACTTTATTGCGCTTGTGAACGGTATTTCCCGCCAATCGCGTCAGCTGGCCTGAGCGATGCCTGAGTGGCCCAGACCATCAGCGCTGTGCACCCGCCGGTACAGCAGCGGCAGAATCAGCAGGGTCAGCAGGGTGGAGGACGGAACGCTACCGGTCATCCGCCCTGTGCACCCGCCGGTACAGCAGCGGCAGAATCAGCAGGGTCAGCAAGGTGGACGACAGAATGCCGCCGATCACCACAGTCGCCAGCGGCCGTTGCACTTCGGCCCCGGTGCCCGTGTTCAGCGCCATCGGCACAAAGCCCAAACCCGCCACCAGAGCCGTCATCAGCACCGGGCGTAAGCGGGTCATGGCGCCTGTGATCACCGCCTGTGTCAGGTCGGCAATGTCTTTCGCCCACAGCTCGCGGATAAACGACACCATCACCAGCCCGTTGAGCACGGCAACCCCGGACAAGGCGATAAAACCGATGCCGGCCGACACCGACAACGGCATATCGCGCGCCCACAGCGCCAGCACGCCGCCGGTCAGCGCCAGCGGCACGCCGCTGAAAATAATCAGCGCATCGCGTACCGAGCCGAACGCCATCAGCAGCAGGCCGAAAATCAGCAGCAGGGTCAGGGGAACAACCAGCGTCAGACGGTCGGTGGCCGATTGCAGCTGCTCAAAGGTGCCGCCGTATTCCAGCCAGTAACCGGCGGGTAATGGCAGATCGCGCGCGGCCCGCTGTTGCACATCGGCGACAAAACTGCCGAGGTCGCGGCCACGCACGTTGGCGCTGACGACCAGACGGCGCTTGCCGTTTTCGCGGCTGATCTGCGCGGCGGCGCTGTGCTGCACCAGCTCCGCCACGGTCTGCAGCGGCACGTACTGAGGCTGGTACTGAGACATAGCAGCGTTATTGGATGCCTTAGTGGATGGATCAGCGGAATACGACGGCGGCAGCGGCACGGGCAACGCGCCCAGCGCCTGCGGGTCGTTGCGCAAATATTCCGGCAAACGGATCTGAATGCTGAAGCGGCGGTCGCCTTCGTAAATCACACCGGCCTGTTCACCACCGACGGCGGTGGCCAGTAAGGCGTGCACATCGGCGACGCTGAGGCCGTAACGCGCCAGTGCCGCGCGGTCGGGAATCACCGACAGCATGGGCAGGCCGCTGACCTGTTCGCTGCGCGCATCGGCGGCACCGGGCGTTTGCTGCACCAGTGTCAGCAGTTGTTGCGCAATGCGCTCCAGCTGTTGCTGATCGTCGCCGAAAATTTTAATGCCCAGATCGGCGCGCACGCCCGAAATCAGTTCGTTAAAACGCATCTGAATCGGCTGGGTAAATTCGTAATTATTGCCGGGCAGGGTTTCCAGTGCGGCTTCCATGGCCGCTACCAGTTCCGCTTTCGGGCGTTGCGGGTCGGGCCATTCACTGCGCGGTTTCAGCATGACAAAGGTATCGGTCACGTACGGCGGCATGGGGTCGGTCGCCACTTCCGGTGTGCCGGTTTTGGCAAATACCGTGGCGACTTCAGTAAATTCCCGCAGCCGTTGTTCAACCAGAGTCTGCATGGTCAGCGACTGCTCAAGCCCGGTGCCGGGAATGCGCATGGCGTGCAGGGCAATATCGCCTTCGTCGAGCTGCGGAATAAATTCCGAACCTAATCTGGGCGCCAGCCATAAGCAGAACATCAGCAACAGCACGGCGCCGGTAAATACGCTTTTATCGTGCGCCAGTGCCCGTGTTAATAAACGTTGATAGCCGTTTTTTAAGCGGCGTAACAGCGCCGGATCATGATCTTTGACCGGGCCTTTTAAAAACACCGCAATGGCCGCCGGCACCAGAGTCAGACAGAACAGCATGGCGGCGAGCAGTGCCATCACCACAGTGGCGGCCATGGGGTGAAACATTTTGCCTTCGACACCGTTCAGGCTGAACACCGGCAGATACACCAGGGTAATAATGGCGACCCCGAATAACGCCGGGCGGATCACTTCGGCGGTGGCATCGAACACCAGCTGCAGACGTTCTTTTAACGGCAGCGCCAGACGTGGATCGCGCTGGGCTTCGCTTAACCGGCGGATGCAGTTTTCGACAATAATCACGGCGCCATCGACGATCAGACCAAAATCGAGCGCGCCCAGACTCATCAGGTTGGCGGACACACCGGCCTGTACCATGCCGGTCACCGTGGCCAGCATCGACAGCGGAATGACAGCGGCGGTAATCAACGCGGCGCGTAAATTACCCAGCATTAAAAACAGCACCACAATCACCAGTAGTGCGCCTTCGAGCAAATTATTCTGCACCGTGGTAATGGTTTTATTCACCAGCGTGGTGCGGTCGTACAGCACCTGAATGGTTACACCCTCGGGCAGGCTTGGCTGAATGGCCGCGAGTGCGCTGGTGACCTCGCGCGCCACCGCTCCGGCATTTTCGCCGACCAGCATCATCACAGTGCCGAGCACGGTTTCGTTGCCGTCGCGGGTCGCCGCGCCTGTGCGTAATTCGCGGCCAATGCGGATATCGGCGACATCGCGGATCAGCACAGGGCTGCGGTTGCGCTGGGTAATCACCACCTGACCAATATCGTCGGTGGTCTGCAATTGCCCCGGCGAACGCACCAGCCATTGCTGGCCTTCGCGTTCAATATAACCGGCGCCGGTGTTGCGGTTGGCGGCCAGCAGGGCGGCACTGATATCGGCCAGTGTAATATTCAGCGCCAGTAATTTTTCTGGCAGCGGGCGCACATGGTATTGCTTGTCGTAACCGCCGATGGTGTTAATTTCCACAACGCCGCTGACCTGTGCCAGACGCGGGCGGATAATCCAGTCCTGAATTTCGCGTAAATCCATGGCGTTGTACGAAGTGCCGTCGGCTTTACGCGCCTGTTCGCTGGCTTCCACACTGTAGGTGACAATTTCTCCGAGCCCTGTGGTCACCGGGCCCATGGCCGGTTCAAGGCCGTCGGGCAGGGCGTTGCCCAGCGTCATTAAGCGCTGACTGATCAGGTTGCGGGCGTGGTACAGATCGGTGCCGTCGGTAAACACCACGGTGACCTGAGATAACCCGTAACGCGACAACGAGCGGGTGTAATCGAGACCGGGTAAACCGGCCATCGCCGTTTCGACCGGCAGGGTAATGCGCTGCTCGGCTTCGGCCGGCGAAAAGCCCGGTGCTTCGGTATTAATCTGCACCTGCACATTGGTAATGTCGGGCACCGCATCAATTGGCAGGGCACGAAAACTGATGACCCCGGCGGCCAGCAACAGCAGGGTTAAGCTGAGCACAAAATAGCGGCGCGTCAGCGACGCGCGCAAAATGGTATGAATCATGGGAAACCTCAGTGCTCGTGTCCGGCGGCGGATTTTTCCTGCTCGGCTTTCAGCAGGTAACTGTTGCGCACCACATAAATGTCGCCGGCATGGAGACCGGATTTAATTTCCGTGGTTTTATCGCCGCGCACACCCAGTTGCACCGGGCGGGCGCTGAAGGTATCGCCTTGCTGAATAAATACCTGCCAGCGGCCGTCCATTTCCTGCAGGGCGCGGTTATCGACGGCGACAGCGGCCTGAATGGTTTGTACGTCGATCCAGGCGCGTGTGGTTTCGCCGGCGCGCAATGCGCAGGTGTTTTTTTCTGCGGTAGCGGATGCCAGGTGAGTGAGCGGCGCCAGTGCCTGGGACCACGGATTCACGCCATCGCTGACCAGTTGCTGAATGGGCTGAGTGTGCTGGTGGTCGCCGTGTTCTATGTGCACGGCCTGCCCCGTTTGCACCTGCTGACGGGCATCGCCGAACAGGGTTAATTCGGCCCATATACGTTCCGGGTCGGTAATGGTGAGTAAGGCGTTGTTGGGTGTTAATTCACCGGCGCCGGCCTGCAGCTGACTGACCACGCCATTAATCGGCGCGGTCAGCGGGTAGGGGCGCAGACTGTCGTTGGATTCAATAATCGCCAGTACCTGACCTTTTTGTACGCGCTCACCGGGTTGTACTTTCAGGCTTTGAATTAAACCGGGAAAACGGGCGCTGACATTAATCTGCGCACCGGGCGGTGTGATCAGACGGGCGTACAGGCTGTGGTGCTGTTCGACCTGCGCGGGTCCGGCGATGGCGGTTTCGATGCCATTGTCCTGTCGCGCTTTTTCGTCGAGATGCAGGCTTTGCGGTTCATGGTCATGCTCATCGTCATGTTCAGCGCCATGCTCGTGTTCTTCTGCATCGTGTTGCTCTGAGTCATGTTCTTCGGCGTCGTGTTCTTCGGACTCGTGATTTTCAGATTCATGATCGTGTTCTGAACCAGCCATGGCCGGTGCAGCAATCAGGGCGCTTAATAACAGCCAGAAGATTGCCGGGCGGATGCTCTCAGCATTTAAAAATAGTGGGCGTAAAGCAGCGGAAAAAATAGCGTTCATGTTAATGATCCTGGGTGAAAGTCAGTGGCTGGTCGCTGGCATGGCGGTTATCGTCGGTGAGTGCCAGACCGCTCATCTGTTCAAGACGGGTGTGGGCCAGTTGCGCGCGCGCTGCGCTGTCGATGGCCTGAAATTGCGCCTGCAATAACGCCTGCTGTGCGCTGGCCCATTCGCTGTAGCCGTAGCGGCCACGCAGATACGCGTTGCGGGTATCGCGGACGGCGCGGGTAAGCAGAGGAATCAGAGACTGCTGATAACGGCTGAGCGCGGCGGCGGCCTGCTGACGTTCAGACCAGACGGCAAAAAATACCTGCTCACGCTCACGCTCCCCTAATTGCTGCTCAAGCCCGGCACGGGTTTCGTTATTCAGCGCCTGCTGCAGCGCTGCACGGTTGCGTTCGCCACTGAACAGCGGCACCGACAGGCCGGCATTAAGGGCTGTGCTGTTGCGTTCGTTGCCCCAGGTTAAACCCAGTTGCCATTGCAGGTCGGTGGCCGACTGGCTGCGCGTTAATGCGCTTTGCGCCTGTTGCTGCTGCGCCTGCAGCGCCAGCAGCTGGTGGTCGGGTGAATTGCGCAGGGCCTGCAGGGTTTGTGTGTAATCCGGCAGTGTTGCCAGACGGAATAAATCACCGCGCAGCGGGGTCATGGCTGCGGCTTCCGGATTTTTGTTCGGATTTAAATAACGCGCCAGTTGCTGCCGCAATACATCGCGTTCGCTCTGCCACTGGCTGAGATCGACTTCCGCCTGCAGCAGTGCCGCTTCAGCGCGCCATTGTTCGGCGGCGGGTGCTGCACCCTGAGTTACACGGGCGGTTACGTCGGCCACGACTGCCCGCGCGCTTTCAAGCGCGTTTGCTGCCAGCTCGGTTTGTTGCTGGCGGGTGAGGGCGCGGATAAATAAATCGCTTAACGCGGCGATTTCAGCCAGCGCATTGGCGCGTCGTTGAACCTCGGCCTGCGCGTACACCGAGCGCGCCAGCGCCTGGCGTTGGCTCTGACGGTCACCGCGCTCCAGTACCGACGACAGCGTCAGTCCGGCTTCCAGTTGACGGCCATTTTGGAGGTCAGCGCTGCCGGTCAGATTATCCAGTGTCAGACTCAGCGTTTTGGCTGGCGCCATGCTGGCCTGAGTCAGCGCCAGATTGGCGTCGCTTAAGGTGAGGTCGGCCAGTTTAAGTTGCGGGTTGTTGCGCAGTAATTGCGTCAGCGCGTCCGCCAGCGTCAGGCCGCTCTCTGGTTGCAGCAGATCAGGCTCGGCTGAAGTAGCTTGGGCTGACTCAGGAGCGGCTGATACGGCCGCCCGGACCTGCAGCGGCAGCCATAGCAAGGTCGCGATGAACAGGGTGGAAAGCGCTGAAAAAAAACAGCGTGGCAATAATAAAAATAACCGTGCCCGTCGTGGGGCGTGGGCAGGTGCGCGGCCAATGGCCACGGCCGGATAATTCGGCATAAAAAATGTCCCGTTTTCTCTGGTTTTTCTGGCGTTGTTCGTGTGCCGCAATGCGTGGCGGACGCGCAGAACAGCGCATGAATAAAACTGTGAAAACTCAGGCACACAGACGGTTTGACCCGGCGACGCAGCGCCAGAAAATCAGACGCGCTAAATCATACGAGCAGGCGCCAGGCAAAAACCCAGCGCCGGACAGCGGCGTTCGCATCCGGAAAATGGTGTGTGCTGAGCAGCGGCTCAGAGAATTGGGGGGCGGAAAATCGCGTTGGGGTTCAGCCCGCGATAACGCTCGCTGGCAGACGGGGGCAGTTGCAGGGCAATCACAGCGGCCTGCTGGTGGGTCTGTGCACTCAGTGCCAGATGCGCACTGTGGCCGTTGCACAGGCAGCAGTGGTCGCAATGCTCACTGTCGCTGGCGGCATTACCGGCGACGTCAGTGGCCGCGTTGCTGACATATGCAGAAACACTTTGTGCCGGGGTAAGGCTGGCATGGTGGTTATCGGCATCGCCAACCAAACCGGCGATGGCTTCACTCACGGGCAGCAGGGTTTGCAGCGTCAGCATGAACGCCAGCAACCAGAAACGCAGACCTGTTTTTTCGCGGCTGAAAAAACTCATGAGTGACTTGTCAGTAAAGAGTGGACGGTTAGGGACTCTAGCACAGGCGCCGGCGTAGACGGCAGCGGAATTGTGTAAAAAAGCGTAAGGGGGGAGGGGAGTGTGTGGCATGTCAGGCCATTTTTCGGCCGGGTTTTGCCTGTCCGGCCAGTTTTATTTCATACTTATCGAAACTGTACGATCGTACGGTTTTGAGAAAAAGAATAATAACTGTGACTGACCGGCAGTATGTCGTGCGGTTGCTCTGAACGGAAGGGTATCCATGAAAAAAACGCTGCATTTCTCCCAGCTTCTCGCCTCCTCGGGTCTTCTGTCGGCCGGTTTACTGATGTCGGCGGCGGCCTCGGCCATGAGCTCGACGCCACCATCGGATCCGATTGTGGATTTTCAGAACAGCTGGGCCGGTAAAGCACTGGCGCATCAGCGCAGCCTGGACATGAAGTCGCCACTGGCCGACAACAACATTCTGGGTTCGCACAACTCCTACAACTCTGAGGTGTACAGCGACCCGACCCGCTACCTCGATCCGCAACAGAAGCATTCCATTTACGACCAGATGCGCATCGGTGCGCGCTTTGTCGAGCTGGATGCCCACTGGACTGCACACACCCACGGCTGGCCATGGGAATGGGGTACAGACCTGCTGCTGTGTCACTCCGGTATCGGCACCGAGTGGGGTGATCTGCACGTGGGTTGCAGCCTGACCGACCGCTTTGTGAAGGACGGTGTGCAGGAAGTGGCGAATTTCCTGAACGATAATCCGGAAGAAGTGATCATTCTGTATTTCGAAGATCACACCGACGGTCACCATCAGGAATTGCTGAATATTCTGAACGATAAACTGGGCGGAAAAATTTACGCCAGTGGCGGCTGTAAGAGCATTCCGTCGACCCTGACCAAAACTCAGGTACGTGCCGCCGGTAAACAGATTGTGCTGTGGAAAGACGGCGGTTGTTCCGGCAACGCCGGTATGGCGAATCTGGCCTACACCGGCCTCGGTCAGGTTGACCGTATCTGGGAAGACCGCACCAGCGTAGGCGCCATCGGTGCTTTCTTTACCGGTGGTTCGGTTAACCGCATCGAAGCGGCGGACGTGGTGCAGGCGTTTAAAAACGGCGGCAATATCGTCAACCTCGACGACCTGACCTACAACGACGGACGCATGGCGGCCGGTGTCTGGTCATGGGACAACGGCGAGCCGAACAATTACAACGGCAATCAGGATTGCGCGGTGCAGTGGGGCAATGGCCGCTGGGACGACGCCAACTGCGACAGCCGTTATTTCTTCGCCTGTGAAGACGCCAATGGCAACTGGGCACTGAGCAACTGGTCCGGTGTCTGGACTGAAGGCGCCAGCGCCTGTTCTCAGCTGAGCGGTGGTTATCACTTCAGCGCGCCAACCAACAGCAAAGCCAACGACGCGTTAAAGGCTGTAAAAGGCGGTGTCAGCCATGTGTGGCTGAACGCGTCTGACCGTGCGACCGAAGGCAAGTGGGTGGCTAACTGAGTGGCGTATATTCCGGGCGGTCAATCCGCCCGGCAATAAAACGAGCGACAGCAAGAAAATAAAAAGGGAGACAGTGTCTCCCTTTTTATTTTTCATTTCTTCCTTTTGCTTTCAGCGTTTTCTGTTTTTATCTTTTCCCGTTTTTATCTTTCTCTGAGAGGCTTTTTGTGGGCGCATTAACGCCGTCAGTTTATACGACCTTACGCGTGTAACGGGTCAGGGTGCGCGCTTCATCCTGATACCAGGCTTCGGCGTCGTGGGTGGTGCTGGTGGCCGGTGAAAAGGCAAAATTCAGGTCGTAGGTGTCGACCCGGAATGTGCGCAGCAGGGCTTTGTCATGCTGACTCAGTGTCTGGGTTACAAAACCCGGTTCGGCGTTGGCAAAACCAAACAGAGGCAATAAAGGTTCACCCACGCGTTGCGGATGCAGGGCGTCGGTAACGATAAATCCGTCGCTCAGCGAACCACGGCCGATGGCGGTTTCAAAGCCGAACGGATTCCGGGCGACAGTGCCATGTTCGTGGTTTTCAGCCGGGTTTTCCGCCTGATTTTCCACATCAGGCTGGCGGTCCAGTACCCAGCCGGCCAATGTGCCGCAGATAATCAAGGCGCCTTTGCGCTCGGTGCTCACGCCGGTAATCAGGTCTTGCTCGCTGAGTAATTCCAGCGCAATTAACGGGCCCGGTTTATCGCTTAATAAACGCCAGTCTTCGACATACACGCCGCTTGGCGCGAATTCCGTCATGCAGTTGCCGGTGCGTTGCAGCAGCGCGGCTTCGGGCCAGCGGTTGTGCCGCTGAAAACTGGCGCCGCCTTCCCAGTTCAGTTGCTGGCCGTCCCATACTGAATCGCCGTACCAGCCTTCGTAATCGGCGAATAATTCCGGTTCATCGCTGCCCACCTGTTCGTTACAGCGCGGCAGGCGCAGGTCGATGGTCAAGCGTTGCGACTGCAGCCAGAACACGCGGGTGTCGATGTCGGTCAGACCGTTGGCAAAGGTGATGGAGCGGCGGCGGAAGGCACCGCGCATCCAGTCGGGTACCGGATCTCCGGACAAATGGGCCACCACAGCAGGCAGTTCAGATAAATGCATTACGGAGTCTCCAGAGCGTCGCGTAAATGGCCAAATGACGATGCGGCATGGGCACTGTCGGGTAAGGTAATTTCCCCGGCTGCCAGGCGCTCTTTCAGATAGCGGAAGGTATGAATGGTCTGGGCGTACAGATGATCGCCGCAGGTTAATGGCTGGTAATGGCCGGGGGCTATGCCGGCGGCTTCGCTGACCAGCGGGCGGATAACCACGTCGTAATCCAGCGTGCAGAACAGCGGAAACGAATAGCGTTCTTCGCGCACTTTACGCACGCGGTGCGAGGTCGCTTTAAAGCGGCCGTTGCTTAAAATTTCGAGCATGTCGCCTATGTTCACCACAAAGCAGCCGGGTTTGACCGGCGCGTTAATCCATTGCCCCTGACCGTTCAGCACTTCAAGGCCATCGGCGGTGGGCAGCAGCAGGGTGAAGCATTCGTAATCCGTGTGCGCGCCAATGCCTTCGCGGTCGGTGGCAGCGGCATCAAACGGATAATGAATCAGGCGCAGCTGATTGGGCGGATTATTCATCTGCCGGGTGAAGGTGAATTCATCCAGATCAAGCGCCAGCGCAAAGGCGCGGAACAGCAGACGGCCAAGGTCCAGCGCGTCGTCGTAATAGGCTTTGATATCGTCTTTAAACCCCTCGATATCCGGCCACTGCATCGCGCCGAGCATGGGCCGTTTCTGGGTAAAGTCGGTGAGGTCAAAGCTTACGTCGTAGGCTTCTTTACGGTCGGTTTTACCGCCGTAAAACTGCTCTTCACCTTCCGGTACGTAGCCGCTGTGATTGGCCGAATGGCCTATGTACCAGCGCATTTTTTCGGCCATTGGGCGGTCAAAAAAGGCACGGGTCTGGTTAATCAGCCGTGCCATGCGTTCGTCGCTGATATGGTGGTTGCGGATGTACAGAAAGCCGACCTGTTCGGCGGCGTGGGCGATGTCGCGTGCCACGCGCTGACGTTCGCTCAGGTCGTCGCTGTACAGACCGCCAATGTCGATCACCGGAATCGACTGAAAATCCCGGCTGGTATTCTCTTCACTGACCGGCGCTGGTTGTGTAAGTGGTGTGCTGGCTTCGGCTGCCATGGTGTCTCCTGAATCGGTCACGGCGAACGTCGTCGTGGCCTTGTTGAACAGACATTGACTGGTCGTCCAGCGTGCTTCCGGTAAACACCGGCCGGGTCGTCCCGGAACTCAGACAGAGGCAAAAAGCAAACCAGCTTTCAGCGGGTATCAGAATCGCGCCGATAAATCCGGATTAATTATGAAAAAGCCAGTAAAAAAGGCGGTTAAACGCGCTGAATAAGGGCACAGAAAAGGACGGGTGAATCGCTTCAGTGCAGCGCCGGGTGGGCGGTATTTTTTCTGGCCGTTTCTGAATAAGAATTAATGGCAGAATTGGTAAGGAATGGCAGGCATTAATGGTCAGGAATTAGTGAATGGTTGCCCGGAAATGCTGTCGCAGGGGGCTGGTTCTTCCGGTACGGAAGAGCCATTTAAAACCGCACAGTCGGGTTTCGGGCGGTTTTTCTGGGGTGGGACAGACGGTTTCAGAATATGCTCAGGCCGTCGCGGCTTTACCCTGTACCTGTCCGGCTTCAAAACGGTTGCGGCGTAAAAAGGTGCCCAGATCATTAAAGGGAACGCCCTGTTCGCGCATCACCTTATGCGCGGCGGCGGCGGTCAGCTGGCGGATATAAAAGGGTTCGCCCACCACAAAATGGTGAATGCCGTGGGTGCTGCCGAAGTTAAAGCAGAACAGCTGGAACGGCCAGAACAGCGGATGCGTCAGCACCTGAGTCTGCTTCAGTACGGAATCCACATTGCCGTAATAGTGCATGTTCGAGCTGATGAAATTAATGCTGAACGAGCGCAGGTAAAACGGCGCAATCAATACCACCACCCATTTATCCAGCAGGGCGAAATTGGCGATGGTGTCAGCGCTCCACTGCGGCGCAAAGCCGGTGTACGGCGCCAGCAGATTGATGGCGTGATAACCCAGCACGCTGTACCACACCGAGGCGGTGATCCACGGCAGCGGGAAATTACCCGCCAGCACGCGGGCAAAGTGGTACAGCTTTTTGCCTTTCGGCGCTTCCAGCAGGGCGCGGGTCAGGTTACCGGCAAAGGTGTCGAGCATGATCAGCCAGCGCAGCGGGCCAAAGCTGCGGCCATTGCCGATGCCACGCTCTTCGATGTCGGCTTCGCTGCCCGAGGTTTTGTGATGCAGGAAGTGCAGGTAGCGGCGGATCCACGGATTAATGGTGCCGGGACGCGCCAGCCAGACGCCGGCCATCATCAGGTGATGCACCAGCTTGTTGTTCTTGAAGTACTGCCAGTGAATCAAATCGTGCTCCAGCTCGTGCAGCAGCGAGGTCAGGAAGGCGACCAGCGGAATGCACAGCCAGGCGCTCATCAGACCGTGCCAGTAGGCCCAGCCGCTGGCGACCATGCCGCCGATGGCGAACAGGAAAACGCTCATGCCGATCAGATTCTGTCTGGCCAGAATCGGGTAACGGGCGCGCGCATCGTCGCCGGCCTGACGCACGACGCGGCGGATGGTGTCGATGCGTTCGGCATCGGTGAGATTGTTGTTATTCATAGCTCTGATCCTGAGTGGGTTCTTTGCGGGTGAAAACCGCCCGGCGCGGAGTGCAGCCACCGGGCGTGACCGCATTAACGCCGCAGAGGGGGAGTAACGGCTATTTGCTTGTCTGTTTTTGGCCTGAATCCCCCTTCTTTTTGGCCGTAAGGCCCGGGATACTCGGGGCACTGTCATCGGCTCTGGCCGGTGTTCGCCAGCGCATAAGACCTCGTACTGAAGCCTTCAGAGACAAACCCGCTATGAGTCAGCTCGAACAACAGGCGATATACCCCGGCGCAGAGCTGTTTCTGCTGAAGCAGTTCATGCGCCGCGAAGGCATAGACCCGCTGCAGGCACTGCCCGGCACCGGGCTTGAGGTGGCGCAGCTCAACCGCGCCGATTCGCTGGTGTCGTCGGATCAGTTCGACCGTCTGTACCGCAACCTGTACCGGCTGGCCGGGCGCGACGACTTCGGGCTGGTGCTGGGGCAGGCGCTGAACCTGTCGCGCTGGGGGCTGCTGGCCATGGCGCTGCAGAGCAGCAAAACTCTGGGCGATGCCCTGACCACCGCCAACCGCCTGCGGGTGCTGCTGCGCAGCCGCTTCACCCTGAGTGCGCGCATGGACGGCGATTACTACGACATTGAAGTGCGCCGCCGCGAGGGCATGAGTTACCCGCTTAATCCGGTGTTTGCTCACGAAATGCTGCTCGCCAGCCTGCAGGAACAGATCCGCCAGTTGCTGGGCGGCGACTTCCGTTTCGACGCCATCCGACTGAATTACCCGGCGCCCGCGCAGCAGGGCGCCTACGAACCCTGTTTTCATTGCCCGGTGCGCTTCAGCCGCGCCGACAGTGGCTTCCGCATTCACCGCGACACCATGCATCGCGCCCTGCCGCTGGCCAATCCGGCGTCCAAGCAGCAGGCCATGCAGGTGGCCGAGGCCGAGCTGGCCCGCGTGGTTCAGGTGCAGAAAGGCGATATTCTGTTTCAGGTGCGGGCGCAGTTGCAGCAGGCGCCCGCGCTGTCACTGGACGAAGTGGCGGCTCAGCTGGCATTGTCGGGCCGTACCCTGCGCCGGCGGTTGCAGGAGCAGGGCCATCACTTCCGCGCGCTGGCCGACGAAGCCCGGCTGGAACAGGCCATGCGCCTGCTCGACGAACCGCGGCAGAAGGTCGTTGCGGTGGCGGAAGCCTGTGGTTTCCGCGATGTGGCCAGCTTCCGCGATGCCTTCCGGCGCTGGAGCGGACAAACCCCGCAGGGGTACCGCCGGCAGTAGCCTTTAGGTTAGTCATTAGTAAATCTAAATGATAATGACTTGTATTTAGATTTAATCAGAATCATACTCCGCGCCATCTCAACGATGGGGTCGCAGTCTGATGTCTATGTTTTCAGCCCGCCTGCCGGGCCGCCCACGCTTCCTTTGCCATGCGGTATGCGCGCTGGTCGTGCTTTCGCAACCTGTGTTGGCGCAGACAGAACCCTCAGATACCAGCGTCAGCGAACTGGGCCTGACCGTGGTCACCGCCTCGCGCACCGAGCGCCGTCTCGACGACACCCCCGTACGCACCGAACTCATCAGCGGCGACGAGCTGCGCAAAACCCACGCCCGCTCACTTAAAGACGCGCTGGAAAACGTCGCCGGTCTGCAGCTGCGCGAAATTCACGGTAAATCCGGTTACGAAGCCACCCTGCAGGGCATGACCAGCGATCAGTTGCTGATTCTGATCGACGGTATGCCGCTCGCCGCCAGTACCGGTTCTACCGTCGATCTCAGTCAGTACGCGCTGGCCGATGTCGAGCGCATTGAAGTGGTGAAAGGCGCGGCCTCGGCGCAGTACGGATCATCGGCCATGGGCGGCGTGATCAACGTCATTACGCGCAAACCGGGCACCGGTTTTAACGCCGCACTGACCCATGATGTCGGTTCCTACGGCGGTCAGAACACCACTGGCAATGGCCAGAGCGTGGCGCAGCGCCATACCAATGCATTGATCGAAGGCGGCAATGACCAGTGGCAGGCGCGCCTCAGTGCCGACCGCCGTGACACCTCAGGCTTTGATGCCGACGACAGCAACTGGGTACGTCAGGGCGATGACAGCGACCGCCGTCAGTTGGCGGCACGTTTAAGCTGGACACCCGCTACCGGGCAATATCTGGCGCTCGACCTGCAGCAATTCCGCGAAGACGATATTCAGTGGTTAAGCGAAGAAATTGCCGGCCGTTATCCGAATAAATTCGAAGCCATTGAGCGTGACCGCATCGCGCTGGCGTCGGGTTTTACGCTGGGGGCGACGCGCTTTACTGTGAAGGCGCTGAGCGAGCGCTATCAGAGCGACAGCTATAAACAGAATCTGGGCTACAGCGCCTCCTACGATAACCGCGATATGACGCTCGATACCGGGGTCCTGTCGCTGCAGGCCGACCGGCCGATGACCCTGTGGCAAGGTGCCCATGAATTACAGCTGGGGCTGGATTACCGCCACGAATCACTGACGCAATTTAATAACGGCGTGGCCGAAATCGGCAGCTCGGGTTCGGCCGCGCGCAGCAACAGCGAATTCTTTATTCAGGACGATTATTTCTTCAGTGATCAGGGCGAACTGGTGACCGGCGTGCGCCTGCAGCAGGATTCGGATTTCGGCGCCTATACCTCACCGAAAATCGCGCTGAAATACCGGCTGCAACCCCTCGGCGATGTGCAGATGCTGCTGCGCACCAGCGTCGGCACCGGTTATCGCGTACCGAATTTAAAAGAGCGTTATTACACCTTCGACCACAGCTCGCTCGGTTATATGGTGCTGGGTAATCCGGATCTGAAACCCGAGTCGTCACTCAGTTATCAGGCCGGTGTGCTGCTGCAATTCGCCAGCCGGCGCGAGCTGGATATCAACGCCTTTTATAACGACATCCACGATCTGATTCAGACCGATACCGACAATTACAGCGTGGTCGATGGCATTGCCATTTACAGCTACGACAACATCGACAATGCCCGTACCTACGGACTGGAAACCGTCTACCGCGACAGCCTGACCGACAGCGTCAGCCTGAATCTATCGCACACCTACACCCGTGCCGAAAACACCGATACCCACAAAGTGCTGACCCGCCGCCCTGAACACATTGGCCGCTTCGGTGCCGACTGGGAAATCACGCCGTCGCTGACGCTGGTCGGCCGCGTGCGTTATCAGTCGCGCGAATTATCGTCCACCTCGCCGGATATCTGGTCACCGGGCTGGACCACCACAGATTTAAAAATGACCTGGCAGAGCACCGGCTGGCTGACCTTGTTTTCCGGGGTCGACAACGTAGCCAACCGCCAGCGCGATTTTTCCAGCGGCACCGATTTTGGTCCGGTCGCCGGACGCTTTACCTACCTCGGATTCACACTGAATTATTAAAAAGGAGCAGAGTATGAAACCAGCACTGAAATGGGGATTTCCCTTTATTGCGGTTCTGATGATGACGGCCTGTGGCGGCTCATCGGACAGTAACAATACCGACGACAGCGACAACACTGACAACACCAGCGGCGAAAATTCGTCCGGAAATACAACGGAAGACACCAGCCAGTTTACCTCCAGCGCCGAATGGATTATTGCCCCGGCGGCCAGCAGCGAAACCTGTTTTGATTTCGACAGCAACGGCGAAGTCGATTGTTCCGGCAGCGAATGGGACATCAAGCTGGCCATGGGCTCACGCACGCCGGCGTTTTACACCAACAGTGGCGAAAGCGGTGACGGCAGCGGCGGTACCCTTGGCAGCCCGTTCGCGTACACCTGGGAAACCCTGCAGGCATTTGCCTCCGGCACCGAAGACAACGAAGGCAATGCCCTGAGCAGCTATTCCTACGTCACCGACAGTCTGGATAACGCCTTTGCCAACAGCGACAACAGCATTGGCTCGGCGGTGTTCGAATACACCAGCACCCATAAATTGCTGTCGAATTACAGCGTATTTCTGGTAACGGCCGACAACAGCATCAGCTACAGCGCCACCGACAGCAATGTGTACGCCGTGCAGATTACCGGTTATTACGGCGGTGACACCGGTTCGACCAGTGGTTACCCAACCCTGCGCTGGGTGAACGTGGCCGAGCTGACCAACGACCCGGATAACGCCGTGGTACACGAAACCACCCTGAACGCTGCCAGCGGCTGGGTCTATTTCGATCTGGTCAGTGGTGAAACCGTGGCCGACGCCGCCAGCAGCGACTGGCAGCTGGCGTTTTACCGCTACAACGTAAAATCCAACAGCGGTATTTCCGGCAGCGGTACGGCCGGCAGTTTTTACGCCCAGCAACCGGCGGGTTTTTATGACGCCGAAGGCGCTGTGATTGAATCCGCCTTCAGCGATGCCGACATTATTGCCGCCGCCGAGAGCGCCCTGACCGACACCAGCGGCTGGACTGCGTGGAGTGCCCGCACCGCCTGGGCCACCGACGCTGCGTATTCGGTGCTGAACCCGGATTATCAGGGTACGTATCCTGATCTGCTGTATTACGGTTTTTACGCCTACGACGCGACCGGTGCGACCAATGGCACGCAGCATATTCTGCTGGCCACTCCGGACAACGGCGTGATGCTGCGCTCCGGCAGCGGTAATTCCTATGCCCGTATGCACCTGACGGCGCTGACCTACGCCGACAGCAGCGACAGCTCCAGCCAGACCACCTGGACTTTTAATTTCGACGTACAGCCAGCTGCGGAATAAGCGCTGATTGTTCTGCCTTTTTCCGGGTCGTTTGCGGCCCGGTTGACCATTTTTTCCGGACCTTTGGGGAGACACCTTATGAATCAGGCATATCAGGAACTGGCACAACGCTGGCAGGCCTTGCTGAACGACAACCCGGCGCTGCGCATCCGTAATGCGGCAGCTTTGCTTGGCGTCAGCGAAGCGGAATTACTGGCCACCCGTCAGGGGGCTGAAACCCAGACCGACGGTAACGTGATTCGTCTGAACGGCGATTTTAAAAAAATCCTGAGCGAAATTGAGTCGCTCGGTGAAGTCATGGCGCTGACCCGCAACGACGCCATGGTGCACGAAAAAACCGGTCAATATAAAAACATCAGCATTCACGGCAACATGGGTCTGGCGCTGGGTGTCATTGATCTGCGTATTTTCTTTACCCGTTTTATTACCGGCTTTGCCGTAACGGAAATCACCGCCCACGGCGAGCGTAACAGCCTGCAGTTTTTTGATGGTCAGGGTGAGGCGGTGCATAAAATTTACGCCACCGCCAATACCGATATGGCGCAATTCCGTGCGCTGGTTGAACGCCATGCTGCCGGCGAACAGTCGATTCCTGTGCCGGTGGACGCGGGCGAAAAAACCGATTTTCTGTCGCAGCCGGCGGCCCTCGACGGCGCGGCACTGGAAGAAGAATGGCGCGCATTAAAAGACGTTCACCATTTTCAGGCGATGCTGAAAAAGCACGGCATTGAACGCATTCCGGCCTACGAAAATGTGCCCGACGATCTGGCGTTGCCGGTGGCCGCTGCCGCCTTTGAAGACGCTTTAACCCAGGCTGCTGCGACGGATTTATCCATCATGGTGTTCGTCGGCAGTCCGGGTGTGATTCAGATTCACACCGGCACCGTGCGTAATCTGAAACGCACCGGCCCGTGGTTTAACGTGCTCGACCCGGATTTCAACCTGCACGCCGACACCACTGCCATCGGCAGCGCCTGGATTGTGCGTAAGCCAACCGCCGATGGTCTGGTAACGTCGCTGGAAGTGTTCGACACCCAGGGGCGTCAGCTGGCGCTGTTGTTTGGTGAACGCCATAACGGCGAAGCCGAACAGGGCGCGTGGCGGACACTGGCCAATCAGCTGGCTGAGCGACACGCCCTGCGCGAGGAAAGTGCGGCATGAGCGGCCTGCTGCGGATAAGCGCCCGCGCTCTGGGGCTGTTGCTGGTCTGCGCTGCCTGCGGTGCGACGGCCAGTCAGCCGGCTTCTGATTCAGGCGCCAACAATACAGGCACCAGCAAGACAGGCAGCATTGTCAGCGTCGACGGCGCCCTGACCGAGATCGTCTATGCCTTAGGCGCCGAACAGCGTCTGCTGGGCGTGGATACCACCAGTCTCTACCCGGCGGCGGCGCAGCAGCTGCCGCAGGTCGGCTACATGCGCGCGCTGTCGGCCGAAGGCATTCTGTCGCTGCGCCCGGCCACGGTGCTGGCCAGCCGCGACGCCGGTCCGGCGGTGGTGTTTGATCAGCTGAGCGCCGCCGGTGTGCAGGTGGTGCGCATCAGCACCGACGATTCGGCCGCGGGCGTGGCCGATAAAATCCGCCAGGTCGCTCAGGCGCTGGACATCCCGGTACAGGGCGAGGCACTGGCGACACAGGTGCTGGCCGATACCCAACGTGTGCTGGATGCCATTCCCGACGGTGAGTCGCCGCGCACCCTGTTTCTGATGGGGGCCGGTGGCCGGGGGCTGATGGCGGCCGGCAGTGCCACGCGGGCACAGGCGCTGTTGAGCATGACCGGCGCGCACAACGTGCTGGCACATCAGGGCTACAAGCCGGTGAATGCCGAAAGCGCGTTGCAGGCGGCGCCCGAGGTGGTGCTGGTCGGTCAGACCGGCGCCATGGCCACGGACAGCCTGCAACCTCTGCTGGCGATGACCCCGGCGGCGCAGAACGCCCGAGTGCACGGCCTGGATGCCGGCCTGATTCTGGGCTTCGGCCCGCGTCTGCCCGAGGCGTTAAGCGCGGTCCTGCCGCTGTTGTATCCGCAGGTGGCGGGTCGCTGGGCGCCGGCGGCACTGGCGACGGTACCGGACTGACCATGAGCGACGTGCAGGCATCCACCACCTTCAGCCGTCCGCGCTGGTCGCCCTGGTGGCCGTTCTGGGCCTTATCAGCGGCGCTGTTGCCGGCGGCGGTGTGGTCGTTGTTGAGCGGGCCCATGGCTTTGTCCGGCAGCGACGTCGGGCAGGGGTTGCTGAATGCACTGACGCAGGCGCCATCGTCCGGCGCCGCCGATTGGGTGGTGCGCGAACTGCGTTTGCCCAGGGTCGTGCTGGCCATGCTGGTCGGCGCCGGACTGGCGGTGGCCGGCACCCTGACTCAGGGCGTGTTCCGCAATCCGCTGGCCGATCCGGGGCTGATTGGCGTGGCGTCGGGGGCGGCGCTGGCGGCAGTGGCCGTGATCGTGCTGAGCAGCACCTGGCTGGCCGGCTGGGTCAGTCTGACCGGCCCCTTTGCCTTACCACTGGCGGCCTTTGCCGGTGGTCTGGGGGTGACTCTGGTGATTTACCGTCTCGGTACCCGTCATGGCCAGACGCAGGTGGCGCTGTTGCTGCTCGCCGGCGTGGCGGTGAATGTGCTGGCCGGTGCCGCCACCGGGGTACTCACCTATATGGCCAACGACCAGCAGCTGCGCGACATGACCTTCTGGTCGATGGGCTCGCTGGCCTATGGCCGCTGGCGCGAAATTCTGGCGTTGCTGCTGTTCATTCTTTTGCCGCTGCTGATCAGCCTGCGCTCGGCCCGGGTGTTGAACGCCCTGCTGATGGGCGAGCGCGTGGCCGAACATCTGGGCTTCGACGTGCAGCGCGCGCGGCGCTGGTTGCTGGCCTGCGCCGCCATGATGGTCGGTGCTGCGGTGGCGGTGGTGGGCATGATCGGTTTTATCGGTTTAGTTGTTCCGCACCTGCTGCGGCTGCTGATCGGGGCTGATCACAGGTATCTGCTGCCGGCCTCGGCGGTGGGGGGCGCACTGCTTCTGCTGCTGGCCGATACCCTGGCGCGCACCCTGCTGGCACCGGCCGATCTGCCGGTGGGGCTGGTGATGGCGCTGATCGGCGGGCCTGTGTTTCTCGGATTATTACTGCAACAGGCAGGGAGGTGGCGCTGATGCTGAAGGCACAGAATCTGACTGTAACGGTGGGGCACAAAACCCTGCTCGACAACGTCAGCCTGACGTTAAAACCCGGTGAGCGGCTGGCCGTGCTGGGGCCGAACGGCGCCGGTAAATCGACTCTGCTCGATTGCCTGAGCGGCAGCCGGGTGGCTAGCCAGGGCGACGTGCTGCTGCAGAACCGGCCGCTCAACCACTGGGTGGCCGGCCAGCGGGCGCGCCGTCTGGCGGTGATGCAGCAGACGGTGCAGCTGTCGTTTCCGCTGCGGGTCTGGCAGGTGGTGGCCATGGGGCGCAGTCCTCATGGCGACGATCAGCAGACTCAGGGCGCCCAGCGCGAGGCCATGCAACTGGCCGGCGTCTGGCATCTGCGTCAGCGTCAGTATCCGGGCTTGTCCGGTGGCGAACAGCAGCGCGTGCAATTGGCGCGGGTGCTGGTGCAGATCTGGGAAGCGCGCCACAGCGGGCAGGGCTATTACCTGCTGCTCGACGAATGCACCTCAGCCCTCGACCCGGCGCATCAGCACGGCGTGATGGCGGTGATCCGCGATTTTGCCCGGCAGGGCACGGCGACGCTGGCGGTGATGCACGACATCGCCCTGGCGGCCAGCTGGGCCGACCGCGTGCTGATGTTAAAAAACGGCCGTGTCTGTGCGCTGGGGCCGGTGGATCTGCTGCTCGACCAGACCTGTCTGGCCGAAACCTACGAACTGCCGCCGGCGCTGGCGGCCCGCTACGCCCGTCAGTGTCAGCAGTGGGCCTGTGTTTAGTGCGCCTGTGTTTAGCGCGCCTGTGTTTAGCGCGCCTGTGTTTAGAGCGCCTGCGTCTGAACGGCGGTCAGTCGACGGCCGTGTCGCCCAGCGGGCTGCTGTTGTAGGTGTGCACCACGGTCAGTTGTTGCGCCTGCGGGCGGATAAACACCGAGCTCATCAGCTCGCGCCCTTCGTGGGTGTAAGTCGCGTGCATGTCGTCGTTGAGTGACACCAGCACCAGATTCACCCCAGGATTCAGCGTTTCGGCCGGGATATGCACATCCGGGCCGTACAGACGCTGAATTTTCTTACCGTTCACATACAGGTGCGCGTGACCGCTGAGCACGCCCTGCACGGGCTCTGTGCCCGGTGGCTGCAGGGCGAAATCGCGCAGAGTCATGTGCAGGTTAATGCCCGACATGCTGTCGGCGGTCAGCGTCAGCGCCAGTTGCGGCACCGGCAGGTCCGCCGGCATTTCATGGGCGCTGCTGCCGTGCTGCATCCCCGGATTCAGGGCGTCGTTCATGGCCAGCGTGACCACGGCGTTGCAGCCTTGCGGTTCGTCGGCACTGGTCATGGCTGTTTGGGTCATGCCGTTCATGCCCGCGTGCTGCATGCCGCTCATACCGGCCATGCCGGCATGAGTCATGGCGGCTTTTGAGTCGCTGACAATCAGGCTGTCGGGCGCTGGCATCAGGCGCATTTCCGGCACCGGCGGTTCCGCCATTTCCGAGGTCAGGGCACCCACCACAGGCGCCAGCGTTAGCAGCGTCAGTAATCCGGTCAATGTGTGATTCATGGCGTTTCTCCTTATTGGCTGGGCGCCGCTTAATCGCAGATGGCGAAGGTGGCGGCTGGCAGTTCACCGTAAAAGGTCGGTCCGATCTGATACGGGAACACAGGCGACAGGCTGCCGCTCACGAGCTCAGCGGTGACGTGGTAGTGGTAACCCAGACCGTCGTGGTCGTGGCCGTTGTGTTCATCCAGATACTCACCCCCGAGCGCGGTCAGGGTGGCGTCGTGGTAGTAGTCCTCGAAATACACGCCGCTTACGGCGGTGATGCTGTTGCCCGACTGAGTAGTGACGGTGGCCGACGTAGTCGGGCCGACGGTGACCAGTTTGGTGCCCTTGCTCAGGTCGTACTGGTCGTTCAGCTGGCAGCGGCGCACGCCTTCAACCCCGCAGCCGGATTCGCTGGCGGCGCTGTAATCGCGTTTCACCCACGAGGGTTTGGCCAGTACGCCGGCGCTGTAGTAAGGGCCGTAAATCGGGTAGCCGTCGGCGGCAAAACCGTAGATCGGTGAGTGACCCGTGCCGCTGTCCTGCAACAGGGTCTGCAGACAGGCGGAGTACATGTGGTGGTGATAATTACCCTGCTGCTGGGCGTGGCCCATGCAGATATCCACGTCGTACTGCTCAAACACCGGCGCCAAGTTGTTCCACACGTTGGCGCTGTTGTAGCTCTGGCCGTCGTCCCAGTTGAAGATGGCGGTGCCGTTCAGCATCAGGCCAATGCTGTTGATTGAGGTGGCGCAGGTGGTGCTGGCCGGTTCCGGTTCGGTGGGCAGCTTCTGTACCTTGTCCTGATCGCTCGGGCAGGCCGGGCCCGGTGGCCAGTAGCCGAGGTCGCAGCCCGGGCCTGTGGTTTTGTAGCCGATGCTTTCACCGAACTGAATAACGTCGCCGCTGCTGGCCGACGTGGCACCGCCGGTGAAGTCGGTGGCGGCGTTCGGGCGCGCGTTCAGGCTGTCGATGTCGGCCTGCGTCAGGGTGACTGTGTAGTCCGGAATGCCGGTGGCGCTGACGGTGAGGTAAGCCGTGCCCGACTGGCTGCCGCTGCTGACGCTTTGCACGTTCACCAGCACGCCCGTGCTGCTTTCGGTTATGTAGGTGGAGCGGTCGCTGGTGTTCAGAATCCAGCCGGCGGTGGTGATGCTGACCTGATCGGTACTGCTGGCTTCGCCGTCACTGACGCTCAGCTGCAGCTGATACTGGCCCGCGATGTCGGTCACCAAGGTGGCGCTCAGACTGCTGGCGCTGGAGATGCTGGCACTGCTGCCGTCCGGTTTGCTGATGATGGTCCAGCTGCTGGTCAGACTGTCGCCGTCGGCATCGGTGGCGGAACCCGCGAGGGTCGCGCTGGCGCCGGTGTAGAGATACTGGTCGGCACCGGCGGACACCACAGGCGCGCTGTTGCTGGCACTGCCGGAGTCCGGATCAGAGCCTGAATCGGAACCCGAGCCAGAATCAGAACCCGAGCCGGAGTCTGTGCTGCCAGAGTCCGAAGAGCCTGAACCGGACGAGTTGTCTGAACCGCTGCCTGAGCTGCTGTCTGTCGAGCTGTTGTCTGTTGAGCTGCTGTCGTTGCTGGTCTGGCTGCTGCTGTCCGTGCTGTCGTCGGTCGTGGACTGAGTGGTGGCACCGCCGCAGGCGGTCAGGGTCAGGCTGGCGGCCAGCAGGGCGGTCAGCCAGACAGGGCGCGCTGGCATCAGGGAATCGGGGAACCTGCTCATCGGAAACTCCTCTCGGGAACACAGTTGTTTCCGGTCAGAGCAAAATCATTGCCAGTCTTTTAAGTCCTTTAAAATCAATAGCTTATGATGATTAATAAGCGTCGGACGCGGGCCGCTTAAAGAATCCGGGCCCGCTTTCGCGTTCGTTTGCTTATAGGTTGCTTATAGCCTGCTTATACCGCCGCTCAGGACTGTGCTGGGGTCTGTGTCGGGTTCTGTGCCGGCGCTTAGACCGGGGTGTAATAGGCCCAGCGGCGCTCGCCCTGTTTGGCCAGCTGACCGTCTTTGTGCAGCTTCTTCAGCAGGTAAGACGCCCGGCCGTGATCGACGGCCAGCAGCGTCTGCGCGGCGGTGTTGTCGATGCGGCCGAACTGGCGGGCGTGGGCCAGCAGGCGTTCTTCATCGGCGGCCAGTGTGTCTGTGGGCGCCGTGCTTTCGGGCAACGTGCCACCGGCAGACAGAGGCTGTGTTGCCACGGGTGCCGCTGTCACTGGCGGGTTAGTCACGACCGGTGCAGCCGGGCTGGTGGCCAGCAGGCCGTTGTCGGCCAGCGGTTCCATAAAGTGCAGATGCGCGCGGGCAATCGGCTGGCCGCGGCTGGCGATCAGGGCGAACTCCACCATGTTGCGCAGTTCGCGCACGTTACCCGGGTAGTGATAGGCACTGAGGGCCGCCAGCGCGGCGGCGGTCAGTTGCGGGCAGTCGCGGCCCATCTGGCGGCTGAGCTGGTGCAGGAAATGCCCGGCCAGCAGGGGCACGTCACCCGGGCGCTGCCGCAGCGGCGGCAGGTCGATGCAGTAACCGCACAGACGGAAGTAGAGGTCCTGACGGAAGGCTTTGCTCTGCACCCGTTCGCGCAGGCCGACGTTGGTGGCGGCCACCACGCGCACGTTCACTTTGCGGCTCTGGCGCCCGCCGATGGGGGTGACCAGGCCGTCTTCCAGCACGCGCAGCAGTTTGGCCTGCAACGCCAGCGGCATATCGCCGATTTCATCGAGAAACAGGGTGCCGCCGTCGGCCTGTTCAAAGAAGCCGCGCCGGTCGCTGGTGGCGCCTGTGTAAGCGCCCTTGGTGTGGCCGAAAAACTCGGCGTCGGCCAGTTCGGCCGGAATCGCCGAGCAGTTCACGGCAATAAAGGGGCGACTGGCGCGGGCGCTGCCGAAGTGAATAGCGCGCGACACCAGCTCTTTGCCGGTGCCGCTTTCGCCCAGCACCAGAACGTTGGTGTCGGCGGCCTGTTGCAGGGCGCGTACGTCGTCCAGCAGCTGGGTAACGGCGGTGCTCTGGCCGACAAAGGCGTCGATGCCCCAGCGTTCCGCTTCCTGACGGGTTAACGCCGACAGGGTGGCGTCGCTGCGCTGCAGGGCATCTTCGGCCTGCAGGCGGCGGTCAATCTGTTGCTGCAGTTCCTGATTCAGCTGCTGCAGCTGCTGATTCTTGTGTTCCAGCTCCTGTTGCTGACGGGCGATGGTGAGGTGGGCGTGAATGCGCGCCAGCACTTCTTCGCGCTGCAGGGGTTTGGTCAGGTAGTCGATGGCACCGGCGTTAAAGCCTTCCAGCTTGTTGCCGGTATCGGACAGGGCGCTCATAAAAATCACCGGCGTATGGGCACTGGCGGCGCGGGCTTTCAGGGCGCGGCACACCTCATAGCCGTTCAGGCCGGGCATCATCACGTCCAGCAGAATCAGGTCGGGCGGGTTGCTGGCGGCGATGTCCAGCGCTTCCTGACCATTGGTGGCGACGGCCAGATTCAGGCCGCTGCCGGCCAGATAATGAACCAGAACATCCAGATTTTCCGGCTGATCGTCGACGATCAGCACCAGCGGGGTGGCGGACATAGGCAGCTCCTGTAGCGGGATGGCCAGTATAAGCGGCTATAAGCGAAACCCAAGCGAAACCCGGCTGTTGGGGCTGATAAAACTGCTCATAGACCGCGTAAGTGTCGGGTAAATATTTATAACTATCTGATTTTTAAAGATAAAAATCTCTGGCCCGAAATGTGCAATTCCAATGTAAACCAAGGAAGTCACTCACCGGAGCCCGATATGACCCTGCACCCTCAGCCTGTTCCCCTGATTCTGATCATCGACGATGTCCCCGCCAATCTGGATGTGATGGTGGATTACATGGCGCGTGAAGCGCTGGAAATCCGCGTGGCGACCAACGGCGAAGAAGGGCTGGAAATTGCCCGCAGCCGCCGCCCGGATCTGATTCTGCTGGATGTGATGATGCCGGGCATGGACGGCTTTGCCGTGGCGCGGGCACTGAAGCAGGACCCGCACCTGCGCGATATTCCGCTGCTGTTCCTGACCGCTAAGGTCGAGGCGCAGTCGATTGTCGCCGGCCTGCGGCTGGGCGCCGACGATTACCTGTGCAAGCCGGTGTCGCTGCCGGCACTCAGGCACCGGGTGATGAAACAGCTGGGGCTTGAAGCCCGCTGCTGGGCCTGAGCCCGGCGTGAGGCTTGGGGAATGGCGGGTATAACGGTACTCTTCGCACTGGCCGCGCAGGCGCGGCCGCAGACCCCATTGCCACCGCTGAGAATTCTGGAGAGCCGCCCATGGCTGCAGTGCGCCGACTCACTCTGACCCGTCTGATTTCTTCGTCCCTGTTTGCGCCTCAGGCACAGCCGGATGGCCGCTCGCGGCGGCTGTCGCCTGGCACAGGGCTGGCCGCCGCTGCGCTGCTGAGTCTGCCACTGGTTGCCTTCGCTGCCGACAGCGCCGACAGCGCCGACAGCGCCGACGAGGCCGAGCTGGCGGAGCTGATGGCCATGCTGCAGGAAGAAACCGCACTGGCCACGCATACGCGCATGAACGCCGATTACGTACCGGGCATGATGACCGTGCTGTACGCCGAAGACGCCCAGCGCTTTGGCCTGTCGACCGTGCAGGAGGCGCTCTCGCTGGTGGCCGGTTTCTACATTACGCAGGCCAACGACGGCGACACCCGCACCATAGTGCGCGGCGTCGGCGCCACCCTGACCGGCAACAACCTGAAGGTGCTGCTCAATGGCGTGCCCATGAACCGTGCGGTGGATGCCTCCGCCGACTGGGTGTTCCGGCTGCCGCTGACTCAGGTGGAACGCATCGAAGTGATCCGCGGGCCGGGTTCGGCACTGCACGGTGAGTTTGCCTTCTCGGGGGTGGTGAACGTCATTCCGCGCAGCGGCAGTGCCGTTGGCGCCCGCGCCGGCAGCGACAGCGCCCGCGGTGTGAATGCCCAGCTGGCGCAGACCATTGGCAACGCCGGTGTGCAGCTCAATCTGGTCGGTTGGCGCCGCGCCAACAGCGGCCTGCAGACCGGCATTGATAACTTTTACCCGAATACGGGTTACGCGCCGGGGGATGTGTACGACCACGAACAAGGTCAGGTGCTGAACGCCGCTGTTGAGCTGAGTGGCTATCAGCTGGCGCTCAGTCAGGTGTACACCGAACGCGGTCCGGGCTACGGCGAAAACGCCGCGTTGCCGAGTGAAGAAGGCGTGCGTCAGGAGCAGGTCACCAGCATCAGCCTGAGCAAAGACTGGGCGCTGACTGAGAGCCTGACGCTGGGGTTGAGTCTCAGCCGTCAGGACACCCGTCTGCGCGACGCAGCGTATCTGCCGATTCCGGCCGGAGTGACGCCGCCGGGGGCCAGTGCACCGATTCCGCTTGATCAGTTCCGCACCGATTACAGTCAGGACAACAGCCAGCGTGCGGCGCTGTCACTCAGTGGCGTGCTCGGTGCCCATACCTGGCTGGCGGAGCTCGGCAGCAGTCAGTACGAAGTGGAAGACGCCTGGCGTGAGCTGCAGGCGATTGGTCTGCCGGCCGAGCGTGGCACTGACGATCAGGCGCGGGTAGAGCCCGGTGCCCGGCGGCAGCTCAACAGCCTCACCCTGCAGGATCAGTGGCAGCTGAACGAGGCGCTGGAAGTCACCGTGGGTGCCCGTTACGACGACTACGACGACTGGGGCAGCCAGACTTCGCCGCGTCTGGCGGCGGTATGGCGTGCCGGTGATCAGCACATTGTGAAGCTGCAGTACGCCGAGGCCTTCCGCCCGCCGACGCTGCAGGAAACCTACTTCGGCGCCAATACCTTCAGCCGTCCGGCGCTGGGGGCGCGCGATCTGCGCGAAGAAACCGTGCATTCGTGGGAAGCGGCGTACATCTACCGCAGCGCCGGTCAGGTGCTGCGTACCACGCTGTTCAGCACCGAAGTGCGTGATCTGATCGAGTATTACATCAAGCCGGGGCAGGCGCCGTTGTGGCGTAACCGCGGGGATATCGACACCTATGGCGCCGAGGTGGAGTGGCGGCGCACGCTGGGACGCGACTGGGAGTTACGTTCCAACATCAGTTATACCCACGCCCGCGATCATCTGGACGAGGACGGAAAACTGCTCGGTGCTGTCGACTGGCTGGCCAACGCCGGCCTGACCTGGCACCAGAGCAGCCGTCTTGAGCACAGTGTGCGGGTACGTTACGTAGGCCAACAGGAGGGCTGGGAAGTGACGGTATTAAGCGGAGATCATACCCGCCGCTACGACGACTACGCGCTGGTGGATTACTCGCTGGCGCTGAGCGACGTGGCCGGCGTTCAGGATTTAACCCTGATCGCGGCGGTGAAAAACATCGGTGACGAGGTGTACAACACCGCACCGTCACCGGCTCAGTACCCGCACGGTCTGCCGCACGGTGGCCGCAGCGGCTGGCTGCAGCTGGAGTACGGATTCTGATGATCGGCAAAGGCGGCTGGCGCAGCTGGCTCAGCCTGTCCCTGATGCTGGTGCTGTGTGCCTTGCCGTCACACAGCCTGCTGGCGGACGCGTTCAGCGACCGCCGGGCGTATGTCGGCCTGAAACTGTTCCGCACCTTTGTCGGCGCCGATCTGGCGCTGGAGCAGAAGCTCGGCGCGGATCAGAAGCTGGACATCAGTCTGGTGTACGCCGCCAACGACAGCGACGCCCGCGATTACCAGCAGGCCCTGAGCGACAGCCTGCCGTCGGTGCGTGAGCTGGCGGTGAATATCCGTCTGCGCGCCCTCGACGACCTGCTGCACGGCGACGTGCCACCGGCGGCGGTGTTTATCGCCGAAAAACTCAGCCGCGCTGAACTCGACGCTCTGGTGCGCTACTGCACAGAGCACAAGGTCGTGCTGTTCTCGCCGTTTGAGGGCGATGTGGAAAACGGTGTGCTCGGCGGACTGGCGGTAGAAGCCAGCGTGCGGCCGCTGATTAATATGGCGACGCTGCGCCGCAGTGGCATTGAGCTGAAAAGTTTTTATCTGACGGTGGCCAAACACTATGACTGATTCCGGCCGCTTTGCCGTCCTCCGCGCCCGTTTGCAGTCGTTGCTGTACTGGCGTCAGCACCTGCTGATTTCCGCCGGTTTTATTCTGCTATTGCTGGTGCTGGTGTTTTCCCTCGACCGTTACTGGCGTCACAGTCTGCAACCGCGCCTGTATTTAACCGCCCAGACTCAGGCGTCGATTCTGGCGCAGTCACAGGCCACCGTGCTGCTGGAAACACTGGAGCACAGTCCGGTGGAACACAGGGCGAAACAGATTTACGACGCCCTGCAGGAAATTCTGATCGTCACCGACCCGGCCGTGGGCAAGCGCATGGTGCAGGGCGTGATGCTGGAGGTCGATTACGATCTGGTCGACTCACCGCCGGGTTCGCTCAATTTAAGCGAGGGCAATTTTGATTGCGCCACCTGCTTCCATAATTCGGTGCCGTTAATTAATGGCCGTGGCGATCTGCTGGGCGTCGCCGCCTTTACCATCGGCGACGATTATTATCAGACCCTGAGCGCCGACATGCAGTCGCGTCTGTTCCGCGAATCCAGTCTGGCGCTGGTGCTGGTGGTGGTGGTGTGGCTGACCATGCTCAGCATGTTCCACCGGCTGGCAGAAGCGAAGCGCATTATCGAAGCATCGGACAAAGCCAAAACGCGCTTTATGGCCAACGTTACCCACGAATTACGCACGCCGCTGAACGCCATTCTGGGTTACACCCAGATCTATAAAACCGACAGCAAACTGATGGCGGAATACGGCCGTGGCATTGAGACCATCGACCGCAGCGCCGATCACCTGCTGCTGATGATCAACGACATTCTCGATTTCTCCCGCGCGGACGAAGCGAATCTGGCGATTTACCCGCGCGAGGTAAACCTGCCCGATTTTCTGCGCACGCTGGTGGAAATGACCGACGTCCGTGCGCGTCTGAAAGAGCTGACGTTTCAGTGCGAATTTCCGCCCACCCTGCCGGTGCACGTCAGAACCGACGACAAGCGTCTGCGTCAGGTGCTGCTCAATCTGCTCAGCAATGCGGTGAAATTCACCGAACGCGGCAGCGTGAGTTTTAAACTCACCACCTTGCAGCAGAAAAGCACGTCTGTGGTGCTGCGTTTCAGCGTACGCGATACCGGCATCGGCATGGCGAAACACGAACTGGGGCAGATTTTTATTCCGTTCCAGCAGCTGGATAACGCCATTACCCGCGCCGAAGGGTCGGGCCTTGGCTTAACCATCAGTCAGCGTCTGGTGCACCTGATGGACAGTGAGCTGCATGTGCGCAGCGAGGCGGGTGTGGGCAGTGAATTCTGGTTTGATCTGACCTTGCCGGTCACAGGCCCGGAGCAGATCAGCACGGCCTGTGCCCAGCGGCATGAAGTATCTCTGGTGCTGCCGCCGCAGGATGTGCTCAACCAATTAATGGCGCAGGCTGGTCAGCACAATATTCTGGCGGTGCGCGAAACGCTGCAGACGCTGGAGGCGGACGGTCGCTACCGCGATTTCCTCGAGCAGGTGCGGCCGTACGTGCAGCATTACCGTTTTAAACCTCTGGTCAGCTGGCTGCAGGAGCGGCTGACGGGTGGAGAGGACAGCGCCTGATTATTCGCCGATAAACCGGTAGCCCACGCCGGGCTCGGTTTCTATGTAGCGCGGACGGGTCGGGTCGTCGCCGATTTTATTGCGGATCTGACGGATAAAAATCCGCAGGTAATGGGAATCGTCCAGATGCTCCGATCCCCAGTATTTTTTCAGCAGATAATGCTGGGTCAGAATCTGGCCCCTGTGCTGTACCAGCTCCTGCAGTAAATCGTATTCACGCGGCGATAAACGCAGGCGTTCGTCGTTCAGGGTGACGGTGTGCTGGGCGTAATCCAGACTCAGATGGCCGTCGCTCCAGCCCGGCGGTGCCGCATCTTTCGGTGCCTGCGTGCGCAACACGGCGCGGATACGGGCCAGTAATTCTTTGACGCCGAACGGTTTTTCCACATAGTCGTTGCAGCCGCTGTCGAGGGCCTGCACTTTTTCGCGCTCGCTGTTGCGCACCGACAGCACGATCACCGGCGTGTCGGTAAAACCGCGCAATTCTTTCAGCACCTGCTGGCCGTCCATATCCGGCAGACCGAGGTCGAGGATAATCAGATCCGGCGCCAGCGCCCGGATCTGCGCCAGCCCGGCCAGCCCGCTGTCGGCTTCGCTGATAACGTAGCCCTGAGATTCCAGACTGATGGTTAAAAAGCGGCGGATCTGGGGTTCGTCGTCGATGATCAGAATGCGCGTCATTCACTGTCCTCCGCCGGCATATTGCGCTCCAGTGGCAGGCTCAGGCGGAAGCAGGTTCCGGTTTCCGGTGCGCTGAACAAGACCTTCACCTGACCGCCGTGGGCGGCCAGAATGCCCTGACAGATGGTCAGCCCCAGACCTGTACCGCCGGTCTGCTGATCGCCCCGTGCCAGGGTGTAAAACATGTCGAATAAACGTGGCCACTGGGCCTCGGGAATGCCCGGTCCTGAATCGGTAATGTCGACCAGCAACTGGCGGTCGTCTCTGTGCACCTGCACGCGAATGGCGGCGCCTGCCGGTGTGTAGCGCACGGCATTTTCCAGCACATTAAATACCGCCTGCTCGAGCAGGGCCGCGTGCACGAACAGCAAAGGTAAATCGGCTTCGATGTCGGTATTCACCTGCTGGCCATCCAGCAAAGGTTTCAGCCGGCGCAGGGCGACGCTGATGATGTCGTCCATGCCCACCCAGTCACGCTCGAGCTTTAATTCGCCCTGACCGATTTTGGTCATATCCAGTAATTTCTGAATGTAACGGTCGAGGCGGCGCGCTTCTGACAGGGTATTTTTTAATAATTCATCCTGCTGGCTTTCGCTCAGATTTTCGCGCAGGTCACACAGGCTGCTGACCGAGCCGATCATGGTCGCCAGTGGTGTGCGTAAATCGTGGGAAATCGACGACAACAGGGCCGAGCGCAGCTGTTCGCGTTCTTTTACCACGGTTTCCTGCTGCAGGTTGTCGATCAGCTGCACCCGGCTTAAGGCCAGACGCAACAATTCCAGCGTGGCGTCCAGCTGAGCTTTGGCCCAGGCCGGTTGCGGGCGCAGAAACACAATGGTTAATCCGTGCGGCTGACCGTCGGCGTCGGCCACGGCCAGCGTCAGGCTTTTTTCACCGTGCACCACATTCAGTTCGCCGCGGCGGGCGTCGGCGGAAATTCCGCTTAACGGTTCAATGCGGTACAGACCGATGGCCGCGTACTGACTGGTGTGGGCGGCAAAGGTGCGCAGTAATTCGTCGGCGCTGATGCAGTTGGCCAGCGCCTGAGCCAGCGTCATCTGCTGGCGGGTCCAGCGCATACTGGTTTCCAGCGCCTGCACTTTTTCGCGCAGACCGGCGGCCAGATGACCTGTGACCAGGGCCACCAGAATCAATATCGAGGCGGTCAGTAAATCTTCGCGGTGCAGTATGTACAGGGTGTAATGCGGCGCCGTAAAAAAGAAATTAAAGGCCAGAAAAGAAATCACCGCCGCCAGTAACGCCGGGCGGATGGCGGTGGTAAAGGCGGTGAGTAATACACCGGCCAGATAAAACAGCACCAGACTGGCGTCGGGCAGAATGTGGTCGAACAGCCAGCAGATAAACGTGACCAGCATGGGCACAGTCAGTGCGATCAGCCAGTGGCGGGGCAGATTGGTCTGCAGTTGGGTTGCCGGCATGGTCAGCCTTTCCAGAACACAGGGGTTAACAGCACCATCACGGTCAGTAATTCGAGACGACCGAGAATCATGGCGAAACACAGAATCCATTTACCGCTTTCCGGTACGGCGGCGAAATTACCGGCCGGGCCGATCATGTCGCCCAGACCCGGACCCACGTTGGCCAGCGCGGTGGCCGCGCCGGTAAAGGCGGTGACGAAATCCAGTCCGGTCAGTGCCAGTGCCAGCGTGGTGAAGGTCAGCACCAGAAAGAATAAAAACGAAAAAGCCACGGCCGAGCCCATGATGTCGTCGGACACGGCTTTGCCGTTGTAGCGCACCGTGAACATGCCACGCGGGTGCACCAGTTTATTCATCTGGTCGCGCAGAAATAACCACGACAGCTGGAAGCGGAATATTTTCATGCCGCCGCTGGTAGAACCCGAGCAGCCGCCCATAAAGGTAACGAAAAAGAACATGGCCACGGCGAACATGCCCCACTGGGTGTAATCCTGCGAGGCAAAGCCTGTGGTGGTAATGACCGACACGATATTAAACGCCGTATGCGTCAGCACGCCGAGCACGTCGCTGTTGCCGGCCAGCACCTGCTGCAGGGTCAGTATCGCCACCAGAAACAGCACTATGGTCAGAAACGCGGTGACCTGCTGGTCTTTCAGCATGTCCAGCCGGCGCGTGGTGAGGAAGCGGATAAACAGGGTAAACGGCATACCGCCGAGCAGCATAAAGACGGTGGATATCCACAGAATGCCGTAATTAAAGCGGCCCATGGAGCTGTCGTCGGTGGCGTAGCCGCCGGTCGATACTGTGGTCATGGCGTGGTTAATGGCATCAAAGCCGTTCATGCCCGCCAGCCAGTACGCCAGTGCGCATAAGGTGGTCATGCCCAGATACACGGCCATCAGACCGCGCGCCATATCGTGAAACTGCGGCAGGGATTTATCCGACCAGTCGGAGGATTCGGTCTGGAACAGACGCATACCACCGACCCGCAGGAACGGCAGAATCGACACCGCCATACCGATCACACCAAAACCGCCGATCCACTGCAGCATCGAGCGCCACAACAGAATCGACGGCGGCAGGGTATTCAGTTGCGACAGCACGGTGGAGCCTGTGGTGGTAATGCCCGACACGGCTTCAAATACGGCGTCGCTGAACGACAGAGGGTGATCAACCAGCACCAGCGGCAGGGCGCTGTAAAACGACAGCTGCAGCCAGCTTAAGCTGGTGAGCAGATAGAGTTGACGGGCGTTGAGCGAGAAGGGCGCGGTGTAACCCGGTGCCAGCATCAGAATGCCACACACCGCCACGCAGGCCGAGGCGAGAAAGAAGGCTTCCAGCTCGTTGTCGTTCACCCACCAGGAATAGAGCGCCGGAATCAGCAGCAGGCCGGCCATCACACAGGCCAGAATGCCACACACGTACAGCACCGGTCGGAAGAGTTTGAACACGCAGTCACCCTGATTGGTCTGGTTGTCCCTGACGGGAATCTCTCAACGACTTACAGAATACCGGCATCCGCCGTAAAAAGTCCGTAAGTGCCGACCGTTACGGGGCAAATAGTGGTCGCCCGCATCTGTCTGCTGGCGTCGGGCCTTTGTCAGGGGGGGGCCGTGGTTGTGCCCCGGAGTGTTGCAGCGCCTTTTGCAGCAGGCAGGTCCGAGTCCTGAAATGCTTTGATCAGAGGTCGGGGTAAATTAATTAGACAATCGGTCTAAATTAATTTACAACCTGTGCTTATCAAACTCAGGAGTGCCTGTATGGCCGCCGATGCTCCGCTTCCTCCACAGATGCCACAGATGCCACAGGCAGAACAGCCTCAGCCTCAGCGCCGCCGCGGCCGCCCGCCGAAAGACAGCGTGCGCGGTGATGCCCGGGCACTGCTGATCCGGGCCGGACTGGAGATGCTGACTGAGAAGGGCTATTCGAGCGCCGGACTCGACGAAATCCTGCGCGTTGCCGCCGTGCCCAAGGGCTCGTTTTATCACTACTTCGCCAGCAAAGAAGCCTTCGGCCACGCCCTGATCGACGCCTATCAGAGCTACTTTGCCCATCGTCTCGACCGTCATCTGCTGAACACAGAGCTGAGTCCGCTTGGGCGCATTGAAGCCTTTATCGACGACTCGCTGCGCGGTATGGCGCGCCATGAATACCGCCGCGGTTGTTTGGTGGGCAATCTGGGGCAGGAAATGAGCGCCTTGCCCGAATCCTTCCGCGCCCGTCTGCTGGCGGTGTTCGACGACTGGCAGCAGCGGCTGGCGCTGTGTCTGCGCGAGGCGCAGCAACAGCATGAGCTGAGCGCGGCGTTAGATGCCGCCACGCTGGCGCGTTTCTTCTGGACCGGCTGGGAAGGTGCAGTACTGCGCGCCCGGCTGGAGCAAAACACCGACGCACTGACCCTGTTTGCGCAGGGCTTTTTTCAACTGCTGGGCAGGGCGTATACACCGCACAAGCCCGGAATTTCTGACCTCAAGAGCTGAACGATTAACTTACCGTAAACGGGAGCCACCATGTTCAAAGGCATACTGATTGAGAAAAACGAGCAGGGCGAACAGAGCGTTGCCCTGAAAGACATCGACGACGCGCAATTACCGGCCGGCGATGTCACCGTGCGCGTGGAATATTCCACCATGAACTACAAAGACGCGCTGGCCATTACCGGCAAATCGCCTGTGGTGCGCAGCTTTCCTATGGTGCCGGGTATTGATCTGGCTGGCGTCGTCGAAAGCTCAGAGCATCCGGATTTTAAAGCCGGTGATGCCGTGGTGCTGAACGGCTGGGGCGTGGGCGAAAAACACTGGGGCGGTTTAGCGGCCAAAGCGCGGTTAAGCGGCGACTGGCTGATTCCGCTGCAGGCGCCTTTTACCGCCAAACAGGCAGCGGCCATCGGCACCGCAGGTTACACCGCCATGCTGTGCGTGCTGGCACTGGAAAAACACGGCGTAAAACCCGCTGACGGCCCTGTGCTGGTGACCGGCGCGGCTGGTGGTGTGGGCAGCGTGGCCGTGGCTGTACTGGCCAAACTCGGGTATCAGGTGACCGCCATGACCGGGCGCGCGAGCGAAGCCAATTTCCTGCGTTCACTGGGTGCCAGCGATGTGATCGAACGCGACAAATACAGCCAGCCGGGCCGCCCGCTGGGCAAAGAACTGTGGGCCGGCGCCATTGATGTGGCCGGCAGTCAGGTGCTGGCCAATGTGTGTGCCGAAATCAAATACGGCGGCACAGTCGCAGCCTGTGGCTTAGCGGCGGGTATGGATCTGCCAGCGACCGTGGCGCCGTTTATTCTGCGCGGCGTAACCCTGGCCGGGGTCGACAGCGTGATGGCACCAAAAGCCGTGCGTCTTGAAGCATGGAAACGTCTGGCGCAGGACCTCGACATCAGCAAGCTCGAAGCCTTGATGCACGAAGTGGCGCTGGAAGACGTGATTACCACGGCCCCCGGGCTGCTCGCTGGTCAGGTGCGTGGCCGGATTGTGGTGCCGGTGGGTTAAGAGTCTGACGTCAGACGTCCGACGCTCACAGCACCATCAGCAACGCCGCCAGCGTCAGCACGGAGCCGGCGGTGGACCACAGAATCGTGCGCGATACCACTGAGGCTTCGTGCTTATAGAATTCGGCCAGCATGTAAGGGCCGGTGCCGGTGGGCAGGGCGGCGAGCAGTACCGCCGCGTTGGCCCACAGCAGCGGCATATCGAATACATAGCGCACCAGCAGCCAGGTCAGTAGTGGGTGCAGCACCAGTTTGATCAGCACCAGGCTGGTCGCGCCTTTCACCACACCACTTTGTTTATGCGCCAGAAACGCGCCGAGCGATATCAGCGCGCAGGGCACAGTGGCGTCACCTAGTAATTTCAGTAACGAATGCACTACCTGAGGCAGTTCCACACCTGCGGCATTCCACAAAAGCCCTGCGACCGGCGATACGACCAAGGGGTTTTTCAGCACCGCCATACTTACCTTGCCAGCGGTTTTCAGCAGGCTGTGGCCGGCGTGCAGGCTCACTTCCACACAGATCACGGCGATGGCGAACAGCACACTGACCACCACCAGACTGGACACCAGCGCCGGTGCCATGCCGTCCTGGCCGAGCACAAACAGACACAGCGGAATGCCGATGTAACCGGTATTAGCGTACGACGCGCCCAGCGCATCCAGACTGGCGCTGCTGAGTGGCATGCCTTTGATGCGCCGCGCAATCAGGGTGGCGGCAAACACAAACAGGGTAGAAAGGGTAAACGCCAGCACAAAGCCCGGATGCCAGATCTCGGCGAACGGCGTGGTGGCGGTCAGCAGAAACAACAGCGAAGGCAGACCGAACCAGACCACAAAGCGGTTCAGCTCCGAGGCGGCGGTGGCACCCAGACGTTGGGTACGGCGGCCGGCGAAGCCCAGAAAAATAAGACCGAAAATCGGAAACAGGGTGGTCAGGATATAGGTCATGAAGGCGGACAGCGTGCGACAGCAGGAAAGGCGATCAGCTTAGTGGCTGGCTGTGAGGGCGTCTAACCCTATTTAGTCTTATTGTGAGCCTTGTTAGCGGTACTTTCTGAGGGTTCTTTCGGCCGGTTCTTGCAGCGGATTTTGCCTGCGGGAAGGTTTTCGCTTGTGAGAATCATCAGAAGGCCGGAAATACAAAGGCCAGAAATAAAAAGGCCCGGCTGATCGGGTCAGCCAGGCAAGGGGTAACCGGTGGCGGGCTTAACAAGTCAGCCCGCCTTAACTGTTCACTCGGTGAATGGCAGTGCGCGTCGCTGCGGCAGCAGCAGCGCCGTCAGCGCCAGCAGCCAGAAGAAGGCGCCGCCCGAACTGCCGCTGGTGCTGGCCTCACTGACGGTGACGGTCAGTTGTGCCTGTCCGCTCAGGGCCGGGCTGCCGCTGTCGGTCACGGTCACGCTGATCGGGTAGGTGCCGGCGCTCAGACCGTCGCTGCTGACGGTGATGCTGGTCAACCCTTCGCTGATCACCACCAGATTGCCGGTCTGCCAGACCAGTGTGTGCTGGTCGTTGCCGTTGCCGTCGCTGATGGTGGCGGTCAGGGTGACATCGCCTTCACCGGCGACAATGCTTTGCGCAGCCACGCCGTTCTGGGTCAGGGTCAGGCTCACGGTCGGCGCCAGATTGGTGTCGGTAACGGTCAGGCTGAAGCTGCTCTGGCTGTCGTCGACCCGGTAGAAGCGCGCATCGTCGTCACTGGTGCTGCTGCCGTTCTCGTCGTTGGCATCCATCAGTACACCGTCAATCAGCACGCCGTCGAGGGTCAGGGCCAGCACTTCGTCGTTCTCCAGCTGGCCGTCATCCAGTGTCGTCAGAACCAGCTCGGCGCGGGTGGCCGGTGTGGCGTCGGTGCCGTGTTCCAGAGTGACGCTGAACGGGCTTTGCAGGCTGGCGAAATCGGAGCTGCCGGCGCTGCTGTTGGCGGCGTCCACGCTGACCTGCAGGGTCAGCGGATATTCCGGTGCCGGACCGCTGAGGTCGATGGCGATGGGTGCCTCGCTGGCTTCGCCGCTGACGGCGCCTGCCAGTGCAAAGCGGATCTGCGGGTACACCTTGATGCGCTGGCTCAGGCTGGCGCTCTGATTGCCGCTGAGGTCGGTGGCGGTCCATTCCAGCACCTGATAGCCCGGAGCCAGTGCCACCATGCCGTCGTCGCCGGCGCGCAGCAGGGTGTTGTTGACCGTGGCGGCGAAGGTCAGGCTGGCGCTGCTGTCGACCGCGTCCATGGCCGACAGGCCCGCCAGCAGATCGTTGTAGCTGAGCAATACATAGCTGCCGTTGTCCTGATCGGCGCTGACCGCCAGATCGTCGCCCACGGTCAGCATCACAGGTACGCCGTTGTCGCTGCTGTTGTCGCTGTCTTCGTCGTCATTCACGCCATCGTTGTCGCTGTCGTTCGGATACGGGTCGCTGTTGTCGCCCACACCGTCGCCGTCGGAGTCGGTGGTTTCATAGCGGTCGTAGGGGAAAGCGTCACTCTGGTCGCCGACGCCGTCGCTGTCGCTGTCGACGCTCTCACTGGCGTCCTCCGGAAAGGCGTCGTAAGCGTCGCGCACACCGTCGTGGTCGGTGTCTGTGTTCAGGAAGCGGGCGCTGATGGTGTAGCTGCCGATGCCGGCCTCAATGCTGCCGCCAACCAGCAGGTCGCCATTGCTTTGTTCCGCCAGCGCGTAGATCTGGGTGCGGCTGGTGACCAGTGTCTCGAAGGCAATGCCGTCGGTGCCAAAGCCGGTATCGCGTTCGCCGTCGGCGGTCAGGCTGACAATGGCCGGGCGTACGTCGTTACTGTTGGCGCTGGCGGCGGCATAACCGGCAATCACGATGCGGTCTTCGCCCTGTACCAGCAGGCGTTCGGCGGTGATGCTGGTGAAACCATCGCTGTCGGCATCGAAGGTCAGCATTCGCAGGCCGTTGTCGCCGAAGCTGGTGTCGAACACACCGTTACTGGTCAGGCGCGCCAGAAACAGTTCGGCGTTGCCCCAGCTGTCGTCGTAGCGCTCACCCAGCAGCAGGATGCGCCCGTCGCTCTGCAGCGCGACGGTGGTGGTGTAGAAGTTGTAGCCGCTGGCGGAATACACAAAGGTGCCGTTGTCGCCGAAACTGGTGTCGAGCTGACCTGTGGCAGTTAAACGTGCGGCGTTGAGAATGCCCTTGCCTTCGCTGGTGTACGCGTCGCCTGTGATCAGCAGGCGGCCGCTGCTGTCTTCCGCCATGCTCAGCAGCGAGGAATATTCACCGGTGCCCATATCGACCTGCGCGTAGCCGTCGGTGCCGTAGCTGGTGTCCAGTTCGCCGTCGGCGCTGTAGTGGGCAACGGCCATCACTTCGTAGTCGCCACCGTTGAGCGTGGCGGTGCCGCCGCTTAAGAAGGTGTCGTCGCTGCGCAGCAGCAGTGGCGAGTAGCTGTACCAGTCCCAGACACCGGTCAGCAGGGTGCCGTCGGTCGCAAAGCTGGTGTCGGCGCTGCCATCGGCATTAAAGCGCTTCACCATCATCACGCTGTCGTCGTCCAGTGCTTCGCCGGCGGCGAGTAATTGGCCGTTGCTCTGGGTGACCAGTGCCCGCAAGCCGGAGCCGGCGTCTTCGGCGAACACTTTGCCGCTGTCACCAAAGGTCTCATCCAGCAGGCCGTCGGCGCTGAATTTCATCAGACTGTACTGCTTGCGGTCGTAGGCGATGGCCACCAGGCTGTCGTCGCTCTGCACGGCAACGTCATAAATCACCATGCCGGTTTCGGCCTTGTTCAGCAGGGTGTAAAAGCCGCTGTCGGCAAAGTCGGTATCCAGGCTCAGGTCGCTGTTGTAGCGCGCGGCCGTGCGTTCACCGGCGCCGGACAGATTGTTGGAACCCAGCACCAGCAGTTGTCCGTCGGCCGTGCCCAGTGCGGCGAACGCGCCGGTGTTGTTGTCGCCCCAGTTGAGCACGCCGATGCCGTTGTCACCGACGCTGGTGTTAAGCGCACCGTCGGCGGTGAAGGCGATCAGCAGGGCATCGTATTCGTTGCTGCTGTTGCGGTTCTGGCCGACGGCCCACAGATTGCCGTCGCTGTCCTGCGTCAGGCCATAGGTGTAATAGTTGCCACTGGCCGGTGTGATGCTGGTCACGCCGCTGGTGCCGAAGCCGGTGTCTGGCTGACCGTCGCTGTCGAAGCCGAGCAGAACCAGATTGACGGTGTTTTCGCGGGCTTCGACCACCAGACTGCCATCGCTGCGCTGCACCATGCCGTACACGTATTCGTTTTTGTCGTTCAGATTGGTGATGACCATGCCGCTGTCGTCACTGCCGAAACCGGTGTCCAGTTCGCCGTCGCTGGTCAGGCGCATCAGTACCGCGTCGACGCTGCTGCTGGCGGCGACGTAACCGTAGCCGGCCAGCACAATCCCGTCGTCGGCTGTGATCTGCATGCTGACCAGTACGTCGTTGCCGCCGGCGACATCGACAATCGCCATGCCATCGGTGCCGAAGCTGGTGTCCGGCTGGCCGTCGGCGGTGAGCACGGCCACGGCGATATCCGATTTACCGTCGACGTAGTAGTAACCGCCAACCACGATACGGCCGTCGCTGAGCAGCCCGAGCGAGGTGGTCTGGGTACTGGTGGTGAGAATGCTGGCGGTGGCGTAGCCGTCGCCGGAAAAACTGGTGTCCAGCACGCCGTCGGCGGACATACGCCCTACCGTCAGATAACTGCTGGTGCTGACGGTAAACAACAGGCGGCCTTCACTGTCGATTTTCATATCGCTTTCCGCTGTGCCCAGCACCAGCGTGCGGCCGTTGTCACCGAAGCTGGTATCCGGATTGCCGTCGGCATCCAGTTTTTCGATAAAGCCGGCGTTGCTTTTCAGGTACAGATTGCCGGCGCTGTCTTCCACCGCGGCGTAATAAGCGCTGTAGTTGGTTGGCGAGCTTTCGCCGCCACTCTGGATGATGGTGCCACCCAGACCGAAGCTGGTATCCAGCTCACCCGGGGAGGCGAAGGCACACAGCGCCTGACCGAGCAGGCCTGCCAGAGCCAGTGACTGAATCCGTTTTTTATAAGACATAACAGCGTCCGCGACAGAGAGTTGGGCTCTGTATGGCGAAAACCGTGCCAGAGATAAAAATCGTTATAAATCAAACAGTTATAAATTCTAAAAAAGAATCGGTTACCGATCGCTTATACGCTATAAGCGTTTCTTTATAGAAAACACGATAGCCGCCGCGCTATCAGCGACGGCCTTTAGCGGCTTACCAGCTGTCAGTCGGACACGGAACCCGGCCGTCGCTGGCCCTGAGCTGAGGTTGACCTTAAAGTGGACTTTAAGGCTAGTATCAGGCGGTTAAACCGCGTGGAGACAGGATTATGAAAATTGGTGAACTGGCACAGGCCACGGGGCTGGCGCCGTCGCGCATCCGCTTCTACGAAAAAATCGGGCTGCTGAAAGCCGTCAGCCGCCGCGCCAACGGCTATCGCACCTACCCGCCGGAAGCGGTCACCCTGCTGACCCTGATCGCTACGGCGCAGCAGGCGGGCTTCAGTCTGGATGAGCTGCGCACCTTATTGCCGTCGGATTTAAGCCAGTGGGATCACGACTCGCTGATCACGGCGTTGCGCCAGAAGCTGGCCGATATCGAGCTGCTGCTGCAACGCCTGAGCGACAGCAAGGCGCGTCTGCAGGAAGTGCTGGATACCATCGAAGCCAAGCCCGAGGATCTGGATTGCGCTGCCAATGCCCGCCGGGTGCTGGCCCATTTCGGACTGGTGCCGGGCCAGACCGCCAGCGACCACTGACCGTCGCGTTGTACCCGCTGATTAAAAGCCGCTCTATAAAAATATCCACCCGGTAAAAAAGCCACCCGATAAAAAAAGCCACCTCGCGGTGGCTTTTTTGTTGGACCTTGCCGGCCGCCTGTCAGGCGCCTTGGGTTTATGAGGAGGGCTGGCGCTCGCGGGCGATGGCGGCTAAGCCATCGCGGATGCGGGTGACAGCAAAATCGGGAAAGCGCGCTTTGAATTTATCCGACACAAAGAGGTTGTCGGCGTTATAGCGCGGCAGCAGCTCGGCCACTTCCCGCGCCTGCTTGCTGAACAGGGTCGCCAGGCTCAGCTGCCACGGCTTCAGCACCTTGTAATCCGGCGCGGTGCGGAACACATCGGCGGCGATGCTCACAAACTGGCGGTAGGTCACGCGCTGGTCGTCGCACGGCAGGTGCCAGGTCTGGTTGTAGGCGTCAGCCGTGTTGCCCAGCCAGGCCATGGCCCGACTGGCATCCGGGGTGTAAATCAGGGTGCGCAGGGTGTCGTCGCGCAGGAAAACACGGGCGGTTTTGCCCGCGGCCAGCGCGTCAATCACGGCGCTGTTGGTGATGCTCTGGGTCTGCCCCGGGCCATAGAATTCCGGCGCGCGGCAAATCATGGCCTGCACCCGCCCGCTGTGCATGGCGTCCAGCAGCTGCAGCACCATTTCCGCCCGCACTTTGCCTTTCGTGCCGTTCGGGGAGAAGGGCGAGTCTTCGGTCAGCGGAGTGCTGTTCTGCGGGTACATGTAGGTGTTGTCGAAATACACCAGCTTTGCGTTATGGGCTGCGCAGGCGTCGATGACGTTGCGCATCATGATGGGGAATTGCGCCACCCACTGACTGGTGTCCATTGGCAGTCCGGCGGTGAAATACACAATGTCAGAGCCTTCTGTGGCGCGCAGGGTCTGAGCGGCATCCAGCAGGTCGGCGCTGAGCAGGGTGTCGGTGTCGTTCACCTTTTCAGGGTTGCGGCTGACCAGACGGATGTCGCTGGTGAATTCGCGTTTCAGGCTGATGGCCAGTTCGCGTCCGATCTGGCCGCTGGCGCCAAGAATGGTTTGCATGCTTGTGTCCTCGTGTTGAACTGCCATTCAGGTTAAGTCTGAAGTTAACTTTAAGGTCAATGCCTGACTTTGTGACTTTTTGCTGCTGATGGCGGTTACGAAATACGTGCAGGAAACCTCAGCTTAGCCTGCTTGACCTTGAATCTGAGTTCAACGTTAGCCTGTTGAAAACCGGTGCCACCTACCAAACGTTCAGGTGCCGGCGATCGTATAACAACAGCGAGGTAATTCAGGTGAGCATTAAAACCTTTGCAGCAGTGGCTGCCGTTCTTATGGGTACATTCACCGTTCAGGTTCAGGCCGGTGAGGACAGTCTGGCGGGCGTATCCGCGGGCATGAATATCATCGACATCGGCGGTCATCCGGTGCCGGTACAGAGTGGCGGTCTGTATGACCGTTACCGTTCCAATACGCCGCTGGAGGTGGTGGCTGCCGAACATCCGGACGTGGATTTAAGCTGGTTTAAAACCCTGAAAAAAACCAGGGTCGATATCGGCTTTGATTCCTGGTCGCCGAATTTCTATTACCAGAACAGCCGCATTACCGCGGTATTTACCGCCGATTTAGACCGTCTGCGTTCACTGATGCCGGCCGACGTTTTACAACAGGTGCAGCCTTTGCAGGTGTGGCCGGGCCGGGGGCTGGTGGCGCTGACCGCGTACTCGTATTTTTATTGCGACAACGACAGCTACAACGAAATTGCGCTGTCGATTGTGACCAGCAAACCGGGCTCGATGAATCTGGGGCCGGTCAGTCTGATCGGCCAGAATATGGACAAAGAATTCTGGGGTTATGTGCTGAAATTACCGGTGGATACGGAACTGGCACGGGTGCGCGGCGTGGTGGGCTACAACCTGCCGAAATGGCTGACCACCATTACCCTGAGCGAAACGCCTGAGTCGGTGAAATACGAAATTTATGACAGCGTGACCGGCAAGGTGGATGTGGTGATCGACACTCAGAAACTGGCGGATATGTCGGACGAGCCGGAATTATCGACCAGCCGTTTTACCAACCTCGATCAGCACGGCCAGCTCACCACGGGCTATGCCGTCGCCCGCCAGCTGCGTTACGGCAGCAGCACGGATGCCGATGCGGTGAAACTGACCCTGAGCGATGGCAGCCTGTCGGCGTACATGAAATCGCTGAAACTCGGCAAACTGATGAAGTACGAGTACGTACCGGATTTTCAGATTGCCCTGTACGCGCCGGTGCCGCTGGCGACGTATCTGGCTGCGGAATAAGCCTCAGAATGCAGGTGAGCGCAGCTGACAGTTGGTAAAGCCAGTTCTCTGAACCTGATAACAATCCCCGGTTAAGCCGGGGATTTTATTGAGCACATTAATCGAATAAAGCGGACGTTAAAGCGCGAATTTCTCCCCGTTATTTTTTAAACCGCTCTTTTTTTCGATTTTTATCTTTTCGCTCTTCTCTTTAATTCAGGCCGGCTCGCGACGGATCTGCAATTGTTCAAGCAGCCATTGCCCGGCCGGACCTAACGGCGTGCGCCGCGACCAGGCCACGTCAATTTCCACCGCGCGCGGATAACCCGCGACCGGTAATTCCACCAGATGCTGGCCAAAACGCTGCACCATAGCGGTGGGTAATTCGGCCCAGCCAAACCCGCGCTCGGCAAATTCCATTAACGTCAGATAATCCGGTGCAGACCAGGCCTGCCCCTTGCTGCGCTGCCGGCCGGGCGCGTACGTCCGGATCATCAGTTGCCGTTCGTTGTCCAGATCGCTCTGCCGTGGGTGGGGTAAGGCGGCCAGCGGGTGGTCGCGGTGCACATACAGACGGAAGCCGGCTTTGTCGGGCAGGCGGGCGGTGGCGACGTCGGCCGGGTACTGCGGCTGGGCGGCGAGAATGCCCATGTGCACCTGACCTTTCTGAATCATATCCACCACGTCGGCGTCTTCCGCCGGGCCGCAGCGCAGCTCGGTGTGCGGAAAGTGCTCAGCAAAGCGGGCCATGACTTCACCGTGAAAGACCACGCTGTAAATGTCGGTCATCACCACCGACAGCAGAGGTTCAATACGGGCGGCCAGCCGTTCGGCCAGCGCGTCCAGCTGCTGACTGGCGGTGAGAATGGCCTCTACCTGAACCAGCACCTGACGGCCGGCGTCGTTCAGTTGCGGCTGGCGGCCGCTGCGGTCGAACAGGGCGCAGCCGATATCGGTTTCCAGATTGGCAATGGCGATGCTGACGGTCGACTGACTTTTACCCAGCCGGCGCGCGGCGGCGGAAAACGAACCGCAGGCAGCGGCTTCAACAAAGGCCTTCAAGGATTCCGGTGAATAGCGCATGTATAGATAAAACCGATAGAAGCTATGTTTTAAGTATCTGTTTTATGCAACACCATGGCAATCCGCTTCACCGGAACTGGTTTGACCATGAACACCGTACTGACCAAAGAACGCTTTATTCACGCCATCGGCTTCGAAGTGCTGGCTATCCTCGGCTTTTCGCCCCTGATGGCCTGGGCACTGGACGCTCAGGTGGCCACCGCCGGCGCCCTGACGCTGATGATGTCGCTGCTGGCCATGCTGTGGAACATGGTGTTCAACGGCCTGATTGACCGTCGCTGGCCGGGCAGCCGGCAGCACTGGCGTTTTCATATCCGCCTGCTGCATGGTGTGGTGTTCGAAGCCGGACTGGTGGTGGTGTGCGTGCCGTTAACGGCATGGATGCTGGGCCTGACGTTGTGGCAGGCCGTGCTGGTGGAGCTGGCGTTCTTTGTGTTTATTCTGCCTTACACCGTGGCCTACAACTGGGGCTTTGATAAGGCGTGGGGGTGGTGGCTGCTGCGGCAGAAGGCGGGGCAGCGTGCGTAAACGGCTCAGCCGGCAGTGATGCTGCCACGGTACATCTGCATCTGACAATGGAAGGCGTACTCGCCGGCGCCGAGTGCAGGCACGCGGACGGTTTTTTCTTTATTGAGCGGCAAAGTGTCGCTGAATGCCAACGCAGGAATCAGCAGGGTTTCTGCGCAGGGCGATGGGTCTTTGCGAAGAAATGTGAGCAGGAAGTCCTGACCGGCCGGCACCCGGATATGGGCTGGTGAGTAGACACCATTTTCGATGGTAATCACCTGTTTATTTTCTTTCATGAAAGTGCCGTCTGGCTTGTACAGCCAGAACCACCAGACGATGAGCGCGATCAGGGCGATGCCTGCCATATTAATCAGTAACATCATACATTCGCTCCTGCGGATACAAGGGGTTAGTGTTCCTGCGCTTTAAACAGACGCAGGCGGTTGGCGTTGGTTACCACAGTCAGGGAAGAAAAAGCCATGGCGGCACCAGCAATCACGGGACTCAGCAGCAGACCAGATACCGGATACAGAATGCCGGCGGCGAATGGAATTCCGGCGACGTTGTAAATAAATGCACCGAACAGGTTTTGGCGGATATTGCGCAAGGTGGCTTTGCTGACGGCGATGGCGTCTGCCAGTCCGTGCAGAGAACCACGCATCAGCGTGATATCAGCACTTTCGATCGCCACGTCGGTGCCTGTACCAATCGCAAAGCCCACATTGGCAATGGCCAATGCGGGGGCGTCATTAATCCCGTCGCCGGTCATACCAACGATTTCTCCCTGATGTTGTAATTCCTGCACTTTGCGCGATTTATCTTCGGGTAACACGTCGGCAAAAAATTCGCTGATGCCGACTTTTCCGGCGATCGCCTGCGCAGTCAGATAATTGTCCCCAGTCAGCATGATGACGCGAATGCCGTTACGCTGAAGACGCTGAATTGCCGCGACAGAGTCGTCCTTTATCGGATCTGCCACGGCGATGATGGCTGTCAGTGAATTGTCGATGGCGAAATACATGGGGGTTTTTGCCTCGGCTGCCAGCGCCTGCGCTTTTTGGTGGAACTCACCGAGTGCAATGCGGTTGTCGTGCATGAGCTTTTCATTGCCAAACAGCAGCCTTCTGCCATCGACAAGCGCCTGCACTCCGTGGCCGGCAATGGCCTTAAATTCTGACAGGTGTCCGGTGCTGATGCCGCGCTCCCGCGCCGATTCGGTAATTGCCTGTGCAAGTGGATGTTCTGAACCCGACTCAAGTGTGGCGGCCAGCCGCAGCACAGTTTCTTCATTCTCTGCACCACTGAGCAGAATATCCGTCACTTTGGGCACGCCCACTGTAATGGTTCCGGTTTTATCCAGCACCATGGCTGAAATAGTGGACGCGGTTTGTAAGGCTTCGCCGTTGCGGATCAGAACGCCGGCTTCGGCGGCCTTACCCACGCCGACCATGACCGACATCGGCGTCGCCAGCCCCAGTGCGCAAGGGCAGGCAATAATCAGCACCGTGGTTGCGGAAACAACGGCAAAAGCCAGGGCCGGTTCTGGACCGAAATTGAGCCAGGCCAGAGCACTGACAACGGCGATGATCATGACCACGGGTACAAAATAGGCCGCAATCACATCGGCCATGCGGCCGATTGGCGGCTTGGCATTCTGCGCGCGTTTTACCATGCCAATAATGTGCGCCAGTGCCGTATCTTTGCCGACTCGGGTTGCCCTGAATAACAGGGTTCCACTTTTATTTATGGTGCCGGCAGCCAGTGGGGCGCCAACCGGTTTTTCGACGGGCATGGGTTCGCCAGTCAGCATGGACTCGTCCACATGGCTATGGCCGTCGGTGATGATGCCGTCTACCGGAATTTTTTCGCCGGGGCGGACGCGGACAATATCATCCACCATCACCTGCTCGATACTGATGTCGGTTTCCTGCCCGTTGCGGATGACTCGTGCGGTTTTCGCCTGCAGCCCAATCAGGCGTTTTATGGCTTCGGAGGTGCGTCCGCGGGCCTTCAGTTCCAATGCCAGACCAAGATTAATCAGGCCAATAATCATGGCGGTGGCTTCGAAATACACGTGCCGTGCCATTTCGGGAATGAACTGCGGCACCGACAGAACAGCCACGGAATACAGCCAGGCGGTTCCCGTGCCTAACGCGATCAGGGTATCCATATTGGCGGCGTGATTTTTCAACGAATGCCAGGCGCCGGTATAAAAATGTTTGCCAGAAAATACCATCACGCCAAGGGTCAGCAGGCCAACAGAAAGCCAGGCCAGACGCTCACCTGTGGTACTGACCGTCATCGCCCCGCCCAGTAAGCCGTAGAGCATAAGCGGAATTCCAAGCGACAAGGCGATGGCCATGTCCCGCAGCAGACGCTGGTAGTAGGCCTGATCAGCCTTTTCTTTTTCGCTCAGGGCGTCACTGTCGTTGTCGGTCATTGCTGGCGTGGCTTTGTATCCGGCCTTTTCAATCGCGCGGATCAGGATATCCGCCGTTACTCCGCCGGTGACGGTCACGGTGCGTTGGGCAAAATTCATGTTGGCGTTGGCGACGCCGTCTACGGCTTTAAGAGCGGCTTCGATTTTACCGACACAGCTGGCGCAGCCGGCGCCTTCGATCAGCAGCTCCTGTGTGGGTGACGGCTGTGTTGGCGTTAACGGTGACTCGCGTGACGAGGCAACATGGCCGGCAGTAGCGTGCTGTCCATGCTGACACTGATGGTCTGGGTTGGAATCCGGATGGGTCATGCAATTCTCCTGGTGAGCTGGATGACAGCTTCGTTAATCTGCGGCGCGTGCCGTCAAAATCTGATATTGGCTGGCAGACAAGCCGGGCAGGCGTTGCAGAAAAGCCACCATATTCCAGATTCTTTCGTCGTCGTGGGTTACACCCCAGGCAGGCATGCCCGATGCCTTGATACCGTGCTTGATGATCCAGAATTGGCGCCGGAGAGCTGTTTCGGTTGCCAATGGTGTGTCTGCTGTCGCCGCCAGAGTCAGATTGGCGGGCGAAGGATACAGGCCGATGCTGAAGTCACTGGCCGCTTTTCCTGGCTTCAGATGGCAGCCGGCGCACATGGCGTTGTAATCGGCAGCTCCGCTCAGAAGCCGGGTCGCTGTATTAAGATCAGCGGGGATGGTGATGTCTGCGGCAGCACGATTAATTGACCGCTCCCGCACGGTTTCCAGCAACCAGTAGCCCAGAGATGTGTGGGGCACATCGGCCCCGATCGGATAGAGACCTGAGTAGATAAAGGCACTCAGGCCGGTCAGACCAACCATGGCGATAATGAGCAAACTTTTCAGATAACGGGTGAATACAGCCATGGCGACCTCCTGTACAGGCATTGCCGGAGTATCAGTGCATGTGACCGGTGCTGTGATCCATGGCCGCAGAGTCGTCATGCATCTTGTCTGTGGCGTCGTCGTGATGTTCCATAGTCTGAGAATTGTGCTTCATCTGGTCCGACGTATCGTTGTGACCCATCCCCTGCACGTGGTCGCCGCTGTGCAGCTGCGACATACACTGCTGCATCAGTGCCTGAGTGACAGGGTCTGTCATATCCATTTTGCTATGATCCATGCCCTGCAGGGATGAGCAGTCCGGCATGTCTGCTGATTGCATATGTTCTTTTGGGTCATGGGCCTGGGCTGGAAAAGCGGTACTGAGCGCGGTGAGCAGGAGCGTATATGGCAGAACTTTGGTCATCATGGCGTTTACCTCGCAGTGAATGCTGTGTTCGTCTTTGCTGTGGCGGCGCCCGGTGCGGGCACTACGGTGCGGATGACGCAGAACAAACGCTCCCTTCCACATTGAAACGATAGTAAAGAACGCTGCCTGTCAGCGGCATGACCTGAAGGTTACAAATTTGTAATGCAAGCCTCTGGATGATATCCGGGGAAGCCTTTGATGCGTTCCGGTTCGGCAGGCCTGTTACTGAAGGTTAAACCATTGCTGATCCATGGTGTTCAGCATCTCCTCTGGTGTTATCTGCTGTGTCATGCGACCACGAATAACGTGTTTGTGCTCAAACGACACTGCACCTTTAGCCATTACTTTTGCTCTGAACCGGTCAATATGCTCATCAGAAAAATGACTGTTGTAGGTGTTAAATAAAACGACATTTTTACCATCGAAACGGTTGTTTTCGATAAACGACCAGATGGGTGGTGCCGGGCTGTAGAGCCACACCGGAGAACCCAGCCAGACAGTATCGTAAGCTGTCATATCTGTGCTGGCAGGTTTGATGTCGGGTAATGCTGCCGAGTCAGTCTTCAGTTGGTCAGCATCTTTAATAGCATTGGCCAGACCAGAAATACCCAGCTGGTAATCCTCGACTTGCAGGGCAATGGTGTCTGCCTGCAGCCACCCGGCAATGTGACGTGCAGCCAGCGCGGTATTGCCGGAGCGGGAGAAATACACCACAAGATTTTTACTGCGGTTTGCGGATTCAGCGGCCACGGAAGTTGGTGCCGCAAGAGTCAGCGTTTGCAGGTTCTGCGCCTGATGCTTTTCTATTTCAGTTACAACAAACAGAACGCTGAACAGCGCGATCAGTACGATCGCAATAGCGGCCGTCAGCCATTGAATGGTAGACACAGTGTTCTCCTTTACCTGTAATTGCAGGGGCATGAATCGTTAAGCTGCCATGCCTTACATAAAGTAAGGCTTGTCGGCATCGGTGCCCGGTTTGTTAATGCCGATATTGGCGCCACGATATTGCTCTGGATTCAGAATCACCGAGCTGATAACCCCGGCAACGCTCTTACGCGATACCACGGTGCCTTTGAATGACTCATGACGGCCGGTGATTTCGTAATCGCTTTCGTCTTCGTCGGTCAGCCAGGCTGGGCGTAAAATTGTATAGTCCAGTCCGGAGGCTTCGATGGCATCGGCAGCGCGGCGATAAGGTTTGAGATCTTCACCGATAATAGCGCGGTTCCATTCACCGAATGCACCCGGTACTTCATCGTAAATACCCAGCGACAACACAAAGATCAGGCGTTTTACGTTACCGCCCTGCATGGCACTGATAATGGCCTCTGCCTGTTTGTCCAGATCCTCACCACTGAGGTTGGCATACACGATGTCCTGATCGGTCAGCGCCTTTTTCAATAATTTTTTATTTAACACATCACCGAGTATGACACTGGCATTGGCAGGCTCTTTACCTGTCAGCTTAGTTGCGTCACGCAGTAATAATGTCTGATGAATAGCGGTATTACCCGCCAGTGACTAGACAACCCAGCGGGCAATTTGCCCGCTGGCACCCAGAATAACGACATTGGTCATCATTCATTTCCTGCTGTTAAAGATGCTTGTGGAAAAACGGAGCGACCTCCGCCATGGCGATGGCAACCGGCTCTGCTTTGTCGTACAGGTCGTAATGGGACCAGCCTTCGGCCACCACAATCTGTTTATGTTCTGATGCGGCACGGCTGTAAATTTCCCAGCCATCGCGGTAGGCACCAAAACCACCGGCCTTGCTGCCGATGACCACCATTAATGGCTGGGTGAGCAGGGTTTCGGCGTTGGTAAAAGCATCCCAACCCATTGCGGCACCGGTAAATGACATCAGTTGGCTGGTTGCGCCATTCGGTTGCTGGCCACGGGCAGTTTTGTAGTACTCGGTTGCTTCCAGTACGTCGATATCGCTGATGCCGGCGTCACGGGCAGCGGCTACCGATGGTGGTAATAAGTCGGCACTGTCGCGCGCTGCACCCTGTGCCTGCGCGGTGCGCATATCCGCAATCTGTTGCGCCAGCTGGCGTGGCTGAAACTGCGCAAAACCTTCGCGGATTAAACGGCCGTAATTAACGCCGGTAATCGACACCAGGGCTTTAAGGCGGTGATCGGTAATGCCGGCATGAATGGTGTACGCGCCACCGCCGCAAACACCGATGGCACCAATGCGCTGCGCATCGATATAACTCAGTGACTGCAGATAATCGATGGCGAAACGGATGTCGGACACGCGGATGGCCGGGTCTTCGATGTTGCGCGGTGAACCGCCACTGGCTCCCTGAAAACTGGCATCGTGCACCAGCACCACAAAACCTTCGTCGGCCAGCGCGCGGGCGTACACATTGCCTGCGGTCTGTTCTTTACAGCTGCCAATCGGGTGGGTACTGACAATGGCCGGGTATTGCTTTGCAGCATCGAAATCAGCGGGAAAATACAGGTCGGCGGCGACTTCCCAACCCAGATTCTGGTAACGCACGGTCTGAATGGTGCTCATGATAAAAACCTCTGAATACATTAATAAAATTAAGGCGAAGGCGGGGCGCTGTGCGCCCCGGCGTTCGATTACTTCAGTGTGCGGGCGAAGAAGGTGGCCAGTTCGGCGACGGCTTCGTTCACGTACTGCGGCACGTCGTACAGCGACATGTGATTGGCACCGTCGATGATGTGCAGGGTTTTATCCTGGCTGGCGGCACGCTGAATCAGGTCGTCGCTCATCCACTTACTGCCCGCTACGCTACCGGCTACGGCCAGTACCGGCTGGGTGAGGAAAGCTTCAGCTTTGTGATACGCATCGTAGGTGATGATCTGGTTCAGGTTACGGGCCAGAGCAAAACCCGGCGCGTTCGGGTGCGCAGCGCGCTCGGTGTGGTAATACTCCCAGGCTTCGCGCAGCTCTTCGTTGGGTGCGTCTTCCTCTTTCAACGGCGCCAGCGGAATCATGCTGTATTCGCCGGAGGCGGCATCGCCGGTGCGGGCACTGGAGCCGAATTCGAGGTAACCGGTGGCATCGGCATCCGCCACATTGTTTTCCCAGCCGTTACGGAACATCTGGCCAATGTTGACCGCGCTCACCATGCCGAGTGCTTTGATGCGGCGGTCATTGATGGCGGCATTGGCGCTGTAACCGGCGCCAGCGCAGACACCCATGGCGCCTATGCGGTCGGCATCGACGTAAGGCAGGGTGGTCAGGTAATCGATAACCGCACTGATGTCTTCGGTGCTGACAAACGGGTTTTCCAGCTGGCGTGGCTCACCTGTGCTGGCGCCCTGATACGAGCGGTCGAAGGCGATAGTGATCAGGCCGCTTGCCGCCAGTTTCTGTGCGTACAGGCCAGCCGCCTGTTCTTTGACACCGCCGCCCGGATGGGAAACAACCACCGCCGGGTAAGTGCGTGACTCATCAAAGTCCGCCGGAAAGTGAATAACAGCCGCCATGGTGATGCCGTGGCAATTCAGGTTTGGGAAAGTAATGTTTGGCATGGTCTGTCTCCTTAAGAGGTGGTTCGTTGTTTGCCCTACACGAACCATCTTAGGTAAGACTATTGATTTGATATACGTGCTAGCCAAGACATGAGTGTTTAGTTAGGCTAAACAAATGAAAACAGAACCCTCACTCCTTACTGCGCTGACCTGGTTTGCACACATCGCCCGCCATCGCAGCTTTACCAAGGCTGCCACAGAGATGGAGGTCACCCGTGGCGCACTGTCGCAGCATCTGAAAAACCTTGAGCAGCAGCTGAATGTGCGGCTGATTAACCGCACTACGCGCAATATGTCGCTGACGGAAGAAGGCCAGCGTCTGCTGGCGGTGCTGGAGCCTGCCTTGCAGGCCATTGATCAGGCGGTGCTGGAACTGGGGGAGTCGCACTCGGAACCCTCGGGGCTGATCCGCATTAATACCTCGCGTATCGCCAACCGTCTGTTGCTGGAACCGCATATGGGCGAATTTCTGCGCCGTTATCCGGGCCTGCGCTTTGAACTGACGATGAACGACGGCTTGTCAAATATTGTTGCCGAAGGCATGGATGCCGGTATCCGTCTGGGGGAAAGTCTGGATGAACACATGGTGGCGATTCCGGTATCACCCCCTATCTCAATGGCCATTGTCGGCTCGCCGGACTATTTCGCCCGTTATGGCGTGCCGCAAACGCCGGAAGACCTGATGCAGCATAATTGTCTGGCTTACCGTTTTTCGTCCAGCGGCATCATCGACCGCTGGTCGTTTACCTCACCCGACGACGATGAGCGGGTGGTCGTATTTGAGCCGCAGGGCAATGCAATTTTTAACGACGACGAAAATATGCTGAACGCCGCGTTGCAGGGCGTGGGCCTGATTAAATATCTCGACCTCAATGTTAAACAGCAGCTCGCCGATGGACGCTTGGTGCGCGTGCTGGCGCCCTGGTGCAAACCTTTTCCCGGCTTTTATCTGTACGTTCCTTCGCGCGCGCAATTACCGGCCAAGACCCGGGCGCTGATGGATTTTCTGATTGAGAAGCGGGAGCTGCTTTGACCGGCACAACTCATACAAACACATTCAGGTAGGCGATACAGGCCCTGCTGGCTTCTTCTTCGATTGCTTGCGTAATCGTTCCCTCCTGGGCGAAGCCGAATTTCATCACTGAAAATGTAATTTCAATAGCAATGGTCGCTGCGTCCGGATGCGTTGGCAGATGACCGCTATACCCCTGCTTTGCCAGAAGCGTGCGGAGCAGCTCACCAAAGGCGGTATCTTTCGCGACGTGAGCTTCCCGGTCTGCCTGTGTGAAATGCCCTCTCATCAGCAGAATGCAGGCAACAGGATTGGCGCGGTAATAATCCGAGATGATTCTGATGGCGCTTTTCAGTGAATTGCACCAATCCTGAGATTGGTTGTGCCCGCTGCTGCCGTGGCTCTGAAGCAACTGGCTGATACTGTTCATGTGGTTAACAGCCAACTGACTGAAGAGAGAATATTTGTCAGGGAAGAACTGGTAAATACTCGCCCGGGTGATGCCCGACAGCTTCGCAATCTCAGGGATTGAGGCTGCATCGGGCCCAACGGCCAACAGCAATTCCTCCGCTGCCTTCTGCACTTTCTCCATGCGTTCCTGCGAGCGCCCCTGTTTCGGCTGTCTGGCTGATTTAGAGGCAGAGTCTGCCACGGTGCCTGCTTGCAAAGACTCGAAATATGACATATGTTATGTTTTATCTGACAAATGTTACGTTAAGGGTGACGCAATGAGTTACGCAAATCAAGCCGCCTGGCAGGAGATTCAAGGTTTCCTGCCTTCTCAATATCAGCTTTCGCCGGCCACCGTTCCTCAGGAGGAGTATTGGGAATGGGAAGGCCATCGGATTCACCTTGACCAATACCGCAACGACGCAGCCCTGGCGAAGGTGATTCTGTTTCACGGTGTGGGGACAAATGGACGCCAGATGATGACGATTCTGGGGTGCCCTCTGGCACAGAAGGGATATGAAACCATTGCCATTGATATGCCTGGTTATGGTGAGACCCGGGTGAACAAGCAGGCAAAAGTGTCCTATGACACCTGGGTAAGGGCTGCTGTCGCATTTATTCAGAAAGAACTGGACCGCGATGAGCGCCCGGTTTTTCTCTATGGGCTGAGTGCGGGTGGCATGCTGGCATATCATGCAGCAGCTCATTTTAAGCACGATCAGAATGTCAAAGGCATTATCGGTATGACCTTTCTGGATCAGCGTTTAGGCCTGGTTCGCAGGAAAACGACGCTGACACCACTGATTGGTATCCTTGGTGCGCCACTTATGACTTTGATGGCAAAGACGCCTTTAGCGGGTTTTAAGATGCCTATGTGGCTCGCCTCCAAAATGCACACGCTGGTGAATGACAAAAAAGCACTGAATGCGTTTATGAAGGACAGAACGTCTGCAGGCAATTGGGCATCAATCCGGTTTCTTAGCTCGTATATGAATTACCAGCCGGCCGTTGAACCGGAAAACTTTGATGTATGTCCGATTATTCTGACACAGCCTGCGGCCGATAGATGGACCCCGCTTAACCTCAGTACCCCCTTTCTGGAACGGATTAATCAGGTTCCCGTTGACGTGGTTATGTTGGACAACGGTGGGCACTATCCTCTGGAGGAGAAAAGTCTGAATCAGCTGCTCAGCGCTTCTGTCGGATTTATTCAGAAAAATACGGGCTGATAATTTATATATTCCTGTCGTTAGTCACTCGCACTGGTACTTGTCGACTTTAGCCCACTTGTTCTATCGCCTTGCGGAAGCGCTTTAACGCCACGCTGAAAAATACCAGGCCGCTGGCAGCCAGCAGCGCCAACTGCGGCCATACCACCTGGCTGTCTCCACCCCGGTACAACACCGTTTGCGAAAAACTCACATAATGGGTGGATGGTGACAATTGCATCAGTTGCTGAACCACTTCGGGCATGCTTTCCATTGGCGTGGTGCCACCAGACAGCAAATTCATGACAACGATGAACGGAATAATCAGCAGGCCGAACTGGGCCATGCTGTAGGTCATGGTGCCGAGCATCAGGCCAAGTGCGGTCACTGAAAACAGATACAGCAGGGTGCCAGCAGCAAACAACAGAACGGAGCCCTGAACCGGCACCGCCAGCCAGTGATGCACAACCAGCCACAACGACAGCAGGGTGACCACCAGAATCACCAGGGTATTGGACCAGATTTTCGCCAGCATAATTTCTGCCGGCGTTACCGGCATAACCAGTAAATGCTCAATGGTGCCGTGTTCGCGTTCACGGATCAGCGCCGCACCGGTCAGAATCAGACCGAGCATGGTGGTGCTGTTAATCAGTTGCATGACAGCGTTAAACCAAAGTGAGCTGCTGTTTGGGTTAAACAGCTTACGCACATTGATGCGGACCGGCATCTGATCCTGCCATTGCATACCCGGTGCCAGATACTCCACTACTTCATTGAAAATGATCTGTTGAATATAGATAGCACCGTTACCTGCCTGCGAAACGGCCGTAGCGTCTATGTTGAGCTGCAGCTCCGGGCGGTTGCCCTGCAGCAGGTCTTTTTCAAAATTGGGTGGGAATACGAGGATAAAGACATATTTTCCCTGCTCCAGCGCGGTGGTCATCTGCTCGCTGTTGATGGCCTCGGCAGGCCGGAACTGCGGCGGTAGCAGGGCGGCCGTGATTTTACGGCTTAACAACGACTGGTCGTCGTCGGCCACCGCAACGCTGACGTTATTGACTTCAAAATTTACACCGGTTGCGACCGAATAAATGGCAAACGAGAAAATATACGCAATCAGCGCTATCAGCACGGTATCGGATTTAATGCTGAACAGCTCTTTGATGCCAAGGCGAAAAATATTATTCAGATTCATCAGCGCTCCTGCTTATTCAGACCGAGCCAGGCCAGCAGAGTAAAAATCACGACAAAGACAGCCAACGCCAGATGATTCCACCACAACTCCTGCCAGCCCAGTGCCTTGGTAAAGGTGCCAATACTGATCTGCTGAAACCAGGAGGATGGAAACGACATGCCAATCAGGCGGCCGCCTTCATTCAGGGTGGATACCGGCGTCAACAGGCCGGAGAAATTGACCGATGGAATAACCGTGAGTACGGCCGAAGCAAACATGGCCGCCACCTGAGTGCGGGTAAAAGCCGATATCACCAAACCAAAGCCTGTGGTGGTAAACACATACAGTAATGCACCGGTAGCCAGAGTGCTGAATGAGCCCTTAACGGGTACCTGAAAAAGCCATACAGCCATCATCATGAGCGTGATAAAGCTGAGAAGGCCAATAAGCAGATAGGGCGTTTGTTTGCCCAGCAAGAACTCAAGCCGGGTAACGGGTGTTGAGTGAAAATTCGCAATAGAGCCGGTTTCTTTTTCGCGGACTATGCCCAGTGCTGTCATCATGGTGGGAATCAGTACCAGCATCAGCATGACCACGCCGGGTACGATGGAATACACACTTTTAAATGCCTGATTAAACAAAAAGCGGGTGCTCACATCGGCAGGCATTTGCGTTATTGGGGTATGCGGGTCGCGCTGTGCAATTTGCATCAGTTCTGACACCGTCATGCCGGCAATATAGCCGGCGCCGGTTTCGGCTTTAAACGGCATGGCGCCATCCAGCAGTACCTGCACTTCGGGTTGATTGTAGCGCATGTAATCGCGGCCAAAGTTGGGTGGAATATCAATGACCATCGCCAGCTTGCCGCTCTGCAATTGCTGAACTGCCGACCCGTAATCACTTATGGCCGGCTGTTCGCTGAAATAGCGTGAACTGCCAACGGCCTCCTGCAGTAAGCGGCTTTCGCGTGACTGGTCCTGATCCAGTACGGCGTAGCTCAGTTCTTCGACATCAAAGGAAATGCCGTAACCAAACGCCAGCATCAGAAACAAGGGGCCGAGCAGGGCAAAGGTCAGACGTATCGGGTCGCGTTGGATCTCGAGCATTTCGCGAAAAGCATAGGCCCACCAACGGCGCAGACTGAATATCGTGTTCTGATGTTTACGGTCAGGGACTTTGTTGGTTGCTGTCGCGGCCAACCCTGGTTGTTGAGGTGCCGGCTGTCCGGGGGGAGTCGCAGGTAGGGAAGCCGCAGGATGGGCGATCACGGCCGCAGGGCTTTCTGCAGCGGCCTGCTGCAGATAATCGACAAAGGCGGTTTCAAGCGTTGCGTGGCCACGGGCCTGCGCCAGTTCAGTGGGTTTTCCAACCGCCAGCACTTTGCCCGCATGCATTAATGACACTCGGTCGCAGCGGGCGGCTTCGTTCATAAAATGGGTGGAAATAAAAATAGTCACACCCTGTTCGCGCGATAAGCGGATCAGGTGATGCCAGAATGTGTCGCGGGCCACCGGATCAACCCCCGAGGTCGGTTCATCCAGAATTAATATATCGGGTTTGTGCAGTACCGCTACCGCCAGTTGCAGGCGCTGGCGGATACCCAGAGGCAGGCTTGCCGGAAATGCACCGGCTAACTCCCGGAGGCCGAAATCCTGCATCACCTCTTGTATGCGTTGTTCGGCGTCTGCGCCTTTCATCTTGTACAGCGATGAGTGCAATTCCAGGTTTTGCTGTACGCTGATTTCGCTGTACAGCGAAAAGCTCTGCGACATATAGCCCACGCGCTGGCGGGTTTGCATATCGTCGGCGGCCGGTTTTTGTCCGAACAGGCGAGCCTCACCCGAGGAGGCAGGCAGTAGTCCTGTCAGCATTTTCATGGTGGTGGTTTTGCCGCAGCCGTTAGAGCCTAAAAAACCAAAAATTTCGCCGCGTTTAATGTTGAAGGAAACCCGATCAACCGCAACGAAGTCACCAAAGCGCCGGGTTAATGCGTGGGCTTCGATGGCAGGCTCTTCGTGGCAATCAATCAGTGGTGGCACGGTCACGGTCTGATGCTGTTGACGCTTTGCTTCAGGCAACAATTGGATAAATGCCTGCTCCAGAGTTTGCGATCCGGTTTGTTGCAACAGTTGTTCGGGTGTGCCGCTGGCAATGACGGCGCCATCGTCCATGGCGGCAAGCCAATCGAAATCCTGCGCTTCTTCCATATACGCGGTGGCGACAATCACGCTCATATCCGGTCGTTGGCTGCGAATGCGGCGGATCAACTGCCAGAATTGCTGGCGTGATAAAGGGTCAACCCCGGTGGTGGGCTCATCCAGAATCAATAAATCCGGATCGTGAATTAACGCGCAGCACAAGCTCAGTTTTTGCTTCATGCCGCCGGATAACTTGCCCGCCGGACGCTGTAAAAACGGGTGCAGGCCAGTGGCGCGGGTGAGAAGGTCAATGCGTTGCTGGCGTTCGGCTTTTGCTTGGCCAAACAGGTTGGCAAAGAAATCCAGATTTTCCGCCACGCTTAATGTGGGGTACAAATTGCGACCCAAACCCTGTGGCATATAGGCAATGCGGTGCAGAGCGTCGCGGCGGAAGCGAAACGAGCGGATATTGCCGTCGAGCACCTGAATATCGCCTTGCTGCAGGCGCTTTACTCCGGTGATTAGCGCCAGTAAGGTGGATTTTCCTACCCCATCCGGACCGATTAATCCGGCCATGACACCAGCGGGAATACTCAGCTGATCAATGGCCACCGCGGTTTGATGGCCATAACGGTGCACCAGCGCGTGAATAACGGCAGCACAGCACGGTGCGCTCGTAGCCTTACTCAGGTCGCCCGCCATACTCAGGCCTCCGGTAGTGTGACGGCTAATTCAGCAGGCCATGCTGCATCAGGCGCGGTGCGCAGCCACACGTTGCCACGCACACCGGATTTTACCCGTGACTGATATTGTTGAAGTAAGAGCGGGTCGATACTGATTTTTACCCGGAACATAAGATCGCTGCGCGCGTCCCGCGTTTCGACTTCTTTTGGAGTGAATTGCGCTTCGGGTGCCACAAAGGCAATCTTGCCTGGAATGACGTATTGTGGCACGGCGTCGAATATCAGGCGTGCATCATCCTGAAGCGCCAGCAGGGCAGCCACACTGGCCGGAACAAATACTTCCATGTACACATCCAGTGGATCCATCAATGTCAGTACCCGGCCGCCTGCAGCAATGACTTCGCCGGGATGCACCAGCTGGTACTGAATACGTCCTGCCCGCGGCGCACGGATTTCGTTGTCCGTCAGTAACGTCTGTAATTCTTCCAGATTGGCCTGAGCGGCCGCAGTGCTTGCGATACTGCGCTTCAGGGTAGCCTCTGCCAGACGCAAGGCTGCTACAGCAGAATCGTGCTGCGTTTGGGCCTGATCGAGTTTTTCCTGCGGTGCGACATGTTGGCGATATAGGGTCTGTGCGCGCTGCAGATCGGTGTTTGCGAGTATCAGCAGACTTTTACGTTGACTGACGGCGGCGCTGGCCTCGTCACTGGCGAGGCGGGTCTGTTCAATGACGGCTTCTATTTCGCGCTTTTTCGCCAGCAATTGTTGGCTGTCGAGAGTCAGTAGCAGCTGGTTTTGGTTGACGGTATCGCCTTCCTTTACGAGTACGTCAGCAACGCGACCGGCATGCTTACTGGCCAGCGTAATTTGTTCGGCTTCCAGACGACCATGTGCCATGGTCAGCCCGTATACTTCCGTTGATTTAAACAGATAGAACCAGATTCCACTGGCAGTGAGCGCAAGTACGGCAATCAGAATCAGTACGCGAGTAACACGCATAGAATTCTCTCCGGAAAATGAGGCGTCGTTTGGGTGTCAGCTGCAGCAGCGTCGGAAATGAAGCCGGACTCCGGCTTGTGGCCGGATACGGATGAATGCGGGGCATACGCCCACATCCGCATACATAGACTGCTGCAGCTGAAAGGAGGGTTATTGGCGTGCCTTAAGATCCAGTGCCACGTCAACAATCATATCTTCCTGCCCGCCGACCATGCGGCGCTTGCCCAGCTCCACCAGAATATCCACGGCTTTAATGCCGTATTTTTCGGCGGCTACTTCGGAGTGACGCAGGAAGCTGGAATAAACGCCGGCGTAACCCAGTGCCAGAGTTTCGCGGTCAACCCGAACCGGACGGTCCTGCAACGGACGTACGATGTCATCGGCCGCATCCATCAGGGTGTAAAGGTCAGTGCCATGGTTCCAGCCCATGCGTTCGGCGGCAGCAATAAACACTTCCAGTGGTGCGTTACCTGCACCGGCACCCATACCGGCCAGTGAGGCGTCGATGCGGTCGCAACCTTCTTCGACGGCGACAATGGAATTCGCCACGCCCAGCGATAAATTGTGGTGGGCGTGCATGCCGGTTTCGGTGTCGGGTTTCAGCACGTCTTTTACCGCGCGGAAGCGGTCACGGATATCCTGCATGCTCATGGCACCGCCTGAGTCCACCACATAAATACAGGTAGCGCCGTAGCCTTCCATCAGTTTTGCCTGCTGCGCCAGATGCTGGGGTGTGGTCATGTGGCTCATCATTAAAAAGCCCACGGTGTCCATGCCCAGAGTGCGCGCATAATCAATGTGCTGACGGGAAATATCCGCTTCGGTGCAATGAGTCGCCACGCGTACCACACGGGCGCCGGCATCGTAAGCATTTTTCAAATCGTGACAGGTGCCGATACCCGGTAATAACAGGGTGGCAATTTTGGCGTGGGACACCACGTCGGCCACGGCTTCGATCCATTCCAGATCCGTGTGTGCACCGAAACCATAATTAAAACTGGAGCCTTGAAGGCCATCGCCGTGGGCCACTTCGATGCTGTCTACTTTAGCTTTATCCAGTGCACGGGCAATGTCCTGCACATTTTTAATAGAATACTGATGGCGGATAGCATGGCTGCCATCGCGCAGCGTCACATCGGAGATGTAGAGCTTTTTCTGTGGATTAAACGTCATAAAAGTCTCCTTAACCCTGAATCAGGGATTGCGCCATGCGCTCGGCAGTCGCCATGGCGGCCGAAGTCATAATGTCGAGATTGCCGGCGTAAGCTGGCAGGTAGTGAGCCGCACCCTCTACCTCGAGAAACACGGATGTTTTCAGACCAGAGAATGTGCCATGGCCCGGAATGGTGAGCGGCTTGTCGGCCGGAATCACTTCAAATTGCACTTCCTGCTTTAAGCGGTAGCCGGGAACATATGCATGCACGGCGTTGGCCATGCTCGTAATGGATTCGCGCACAGCGTCCTGATCCGCTGCTTCCGACAGCACGTACACGGTGTCGCGCATAATCAGCGGTGGCTCGGCCGGGTTCATAATAATAATGGCCTTGCCTTTGGCTGCACCGCCAATCACCTCGATAGCCTTTGAGGTGGTTTCGGTAAATTCATCAATATTGGCACGGGTACCCGGGCCTGCGGATTTGCTGCTTATAGAGGCGATGATTTCCGCGTAATGCACCTTAGCCACACGCGATACTGCGGCCACCATAGGAATGGTGGCCTGGCCACCACAGGTCACCATGTTGACGTTGTTCTTACCCACATGTTCATCAATGTTCACAACAGGAACACAGTAAGGACCAATGGCCGCCGGGGTTAAATCGATGCAGCGGATATCTGCTTTGTGAGCACGTAAAAACGCATCATTCTTTACGTGCGCGCCGGCGGAGGTGGCATCAAATACAATGTCGATGTCGGCAAAGCAGGGCATGCGCACCAGGCCGTCTACCCCTTCGTGGGTGGTGGCGACGCCCATGCGTGCAGCCCGGGCAAGACCGTCTGACTCAGGATCGATGCCTACCATTGCGACCACTTCAACGTGTTTGCCGTGGCGCAGGATTTTTATCATCAGGTCGGTACCAATATTGCCGCTACCGATAATCGCAGCCTGAATTTTTTTGCTCATTTGTTACTCCTCACACCATTTTGCAAGACACAGAACCCAGACTACCGATACGTGCCTGAATCAGATCGCCGGCGCGGATATTCACCATTGGGCCAAGGGCGCCGGATAAAATAATTTCGCCGGCTTTTAAGCCTTCACCGAGTTCTGCCATCTGACAGGCCAGCCAGTAGGCGGCGCGCAGCGGATGGCGAAGACACGCAGCACCAGAACCTACAGACATCGTCTGGCCGTTCACATCCAGCTGCAGACCCAGCTCTGCCAGCGCCAGTTGACCAATGGCCACCGGCTGATGGCCGAGCACATACAAACCACAGGAGGCGTTGTCCGCCACGGTGTCGGCCAGCGTGATCTGCCAGTTGGTGATGGCGCTGTCGACTATTTCCAGCGCCGGAAGCGCATAGGCCAGCGACGCCAGAAATTCTGCATAACTGGGTTTTTTCTGACTCAGATCGCGGCCGACCACGAAGGCGACTTCACCTTCGATTTTTGGCTGCAGTAAACGACGGCATGGCACTTCATCACCATCGAGGTATTCCATGTCATCGAATAAAACACCAAAGTCCGGCTGATCGACGCCCAGTTGCTGCTGTACCGAGCGCGAGGTCAGCCCGACTTTTTTGCCAACAATGCGCGCGCCTTCGGCTGCGCGTTTCTGGTTGTTCAGCGCTGCAACGGCATAGGCGTCGCTCAGACTGGTTACGCCGAATTGTTCTGAAATCTTGCCGACGCTGACGCCGCTCTGGCGTGCGTTGAACAGCACCTCTGCGGCACTGTGAATATCGGATTTCATGACTGGTTCTCCGCTAAAAAGTTAAACTGCCGCAGCGCTGCCAGAAATGGCTGGTTGGCTGATAATTTTTGCTTGCCCCTGACCCATTTGCTTCTTCAGTTCGCTGACTGCTGCGTTCAGGTTGTCGGCACTGACGACGGAAAAAGCAAAGCGGTCGGGGCGCAGAATGGCGACGGCATACTTCCCGCGATTGGCTTTGCGCAGCCATTGGGTCATCAGGCCATTCATATCTTCCACTTCAGTCAGACCTTTGACCGTAGCGTGGTTAATATGCAGCCCCTGAGGACGTTGGCCGAAATCAACGACTGACAAATAACGGGTGTTCAGACTTGCTAACCAGGCGAGATTACTTTCAGACAGTGCGTCACGCGGATCCGTATCCAGCCCGATGAGGCTGAAGCTGTTGCCGCATACATCGTCCAATAAGGCTTTCTGACCATTGATTAAACGGACTTCCGGCTGTGGAGCCAGTGTACCTTCGGGGCTTTTCCGGCCTCTGCGTTTCAGGCCGAGAAAACAATTATTGGTGTAGGACGGTTTGGGTTTGAACTCACCCTCCTGAACGTATTCACGCAAAGGCTTAATCGCCAGAATGGCTTTGATGCTTATGTCCCGGAGCGTTGTCAGCAGCGGGTTGGTCATGGACACCATGTCTTTCAGCTGAACAGAAATATCAATCATGGCTTTGGCATGGTCGTGACGTTCTTTGCCGTACGTTTCCAGTAATGACTCAGACGCCTGACCTTTGAGAACGGCGCTCAGTTTCCAGCCAAGATTGTATCCGTCCCTGATGCCGGCACTTGCCCCCTGACCCATAAACTGTGGCGTCATATGCGCGGCGTCACCACCGAGCAGTACGCGCCCTACCTGCCATTTTTCAACGATCAGAGCGTTAAATGTGTACACCAGTTTGCGCTTAACCTCGAACTTATCCGGGTCAACGTAACGCGAAATCAAACGACGCACGGTATCCGGATGTTCCATGTATTCTTTGGTCTGACCGGGTTTGAGCATGAATTCAAAGCGGTGGAATGCATCGGGTTGTATGCAGCTGACGACTGGCTGACCCGGGTCGACGACGAAATTGAAGTAGGGCATATGACGCAATTCATCACATCCCGGCTTTTTCTCCAGATCAACGACGAGCCAGGGTTCCGGAAAGCTTTTTCCGGTCATTTTTATACCCAGTTTTTCACGGACCAGGCTGCGGCCACCGTCGCATCCGACCAGGAATAAGGCGCGGATATCCTGGTAGTCAGTGACGCCATCAGACGTCATCTTGCGGTCACCCGCATCGTCGAACCGGAATACCTGCGTTGCTTGATGAGTAATGGTTACTCCATCACTGTCCTGACGGAAATCTACGACCTCCCGTCCTCGCAACACGGTGACATTCGGATAACGGGAAAGTGCATCCGTCAGCGTTGTCTCCAGATAAGGCTGGTAAAAGAAGTTGACCACAGGCCAGCCAAACGGACGCTTTCGGGGAAGGTATTGACCCATTACGGTACAATCGGTGCGTACGAACTGAGCGGGAACGTCCGACAGTACGTCTTTCCCAACTTCCGCAGCACAGTTAATGTGCTGAAAAATTCGCATACATTCATCATCGGTGTAGACGGCACGGGCATTACCATAAAATGCCGGTTCTTTCTCCAGGACGGTCACCTGATGACCACGCATGCCAAGCATGTGCGCGAGAATAAGACCGGTCGGTCCGAGTCCGGCAATTACAACTTCTGTATCCGCGGCTGAGTACTTACTGTTCATTTTTTAACTCTCTTATTGTTATTTTTTACAGTGGCGAATGTTCTTTGCGAGTCAGCGAAAGAATGCCATTCCAAAGGTTGACGGAATTGACCCGTAAAAAATTGATCAGTCCCGGATTCTGAGGCTTGTGGCCCCACTGACTGATACGGTCGTAATGCTGGACTTTCCAGCTGGCTTCATCGACGGTGCGGGCATTCCAGCCGACTTCAAATTCAAAACCTGAAGGCGAGACGACGTAGAAGGAAATGTCATGATCGTTTGGATGGCGACCAATTTCCCTGGCAACTTCATAGCCAAGTTTTCGTACACGCTGCAGCGCTCCGGTAAGATCTTCGACGGTTTCCACCATTAAGTTCATGTGCTGAATCCGGGTGCGGATGGGATCAAGCTTGATGCCCTGGGAGGCAGCAATCGCCACCGTGTGGTGACGCTCGTTGAAGCGCATGAAGGTGAAGTCGAGGGTGACGCCGGCGATTGCCTGGGTAATGTAGTCGGTTACGCGGGCATCCATAATGTCGGAAAAGAATGCCTGCATTTTTTCCGGAACCCGCGAAATAATGGCCGCATGCCCCATGCCACCGCTGCCGGTTTCAAAGGCACTGATGGGCGTTTTCAGCGGCGTATTGTCAAAAATGGCTTGCGTGTAATATTCAAATGCAATGTCTTTTGGGCCGCGGATTTTCCAGAAATTCTCGACTCCGCGACTGGCCGCCTCGGCGGAAGACGATTCGCTCATATCGATGTTGTGTTGCTTCAGACGACTGCGGATCACTTCCAGCGTACTGATATGCGCGAGTTCCCAGCCAAAGGCAACGACGTCTTCAGCCGGACCATTTCGCACCACCAGGCGACAGGCATGGTCATCCATTCGGAAGGTCATCAATTCTTTGGTGTTTTGCGCCAGATGCAGGCCAATGCCATCCACCAGAAACGATCGCCACTGGTCCATTTTCCGCGACTCAATGACGACGTAGCCCAGATTGATCTGATTAAAAATATCGGTCTTTTTATCCGTCATAACGTTTACCTTTTAGCGTTTTAAAAAGATTACTGGTTGGCCGGTGTGCGCTGACTTAAGAAGGCCGTGGTGATGGCGTTGAATTCGTCAGCCCGCTCCCACTGTGCCCAGTGACCGGTTTTGCTCATGACGTAGAGGTCGCAATTGCGCATGGTTTTCTGCAGCCGTGGGCCGCCGGAAGGACGATTAACTTTGTCGTCGGCGCCCCAGATCACCAGGGTCGGCGTTTCGCAGCTGGCAAGGCGCTGATCACGGGTGAAGTCCATGCGGATGGCGCCCGCCAGACCGGTCGGACGGCGCAGTGGCGGAGCCGCGATGACGTCCGGATCAATACTCGACAGATAGCGTTCCTGAATAACAACGTCACTGACCAGCTTGCCGTCGTACACCAGATAGTTGCGGATAAAGTCGGCGAGTTTTTCCTTTGATGGACCTGTGCCGCCGTAATAATTGAGCAGCTTGTTCAGACCCCTGGTTGGCAGTGCCCGGGTGGTGCCAATGCCACCCGGGCCCATCAGAACGAGTGCCGACACCCGGGCCGGTTGATCAAGCGCCATGCGCAGGGCGCAAGCGCCACCCAGCGAATTTCCCACCAGATGGGCACAGGCGATGTTCATGGCGTCCATCAGACCGAGAATGCCGCGGGCAAGATCGCCGAACGGGTCATCGCGGTTCACGCCTTTAGTGGATGCGCCGTATCCCGGCATATCGGGAATGATGACGCGGAAATGTTCTGCCAGCGCCTGCAGATTGCGTGAGTAATTGGACAGGCCCGATGCTCCGGGGCCACCGCCATGCAACATGATCAGCGGGTAGCCAGCCCCGGCTTCTGTGACATGGATGGTCTTCCGGCCGACCTGGACACTGTGAATGGTGGTTGGGTACTTATCGTTATTCTGCACCTTCAAATCCTCGTTGCGTTGACGACTGATACGGTGCATCTTATTCTCGAAATGACGATAACGTCAATCTGACGTAATCGTCATTTTAATATCGGAGCGTTCCGGAAACGTGACAATCCCGCAGGCGGGGTCTGAACGAAGGCCCGAAGATGGGGAGTGTGGCGAACGAAGGGCGCGCAACAGCGGTTACAGGGGGAGCAGAGATATGACGTCGTCACTGGCGGGTAAGGTCGCCATTGTCACCGGAGCGAATACAGGGATTGGGCGTATCACGGCCATTGAGCTGGCAAAACAAGGGGCAATGGTGTTTCTTGCCTGCCGCTCTGAGGCGAAAACCCGGCCTGTGCTGGCGGAAATACAGCGCATGACAGGGGATGCCAGCCGGGCGCAGTTCCTGCCGCTGGATCTGGGCGATCTTCAGTCTGTGCAGCAGGCGGCGCAGGTATTTCTGAACACAGAGCTGCCTCTGCATATTCTGGTGTGCAATGCCGGTCTGGCCGGGCAGAAAGGAAAGACGGCATCGGGTTTTGAGCTGGCGTTCGGTACCTGTCATATGGGCCACTTTCTGCTCACCCGATTGTTGATGGAGCGTCTGAAAAGTTCGGCGCCGGCGCGTGTTGTGGTTGTTTCTAGCAAGGCGCACCGTCACGCAAAGGGTATCGATTTCCGTGCGGTCAGAGAGAGCACAGAGAGTGCCGGGGGGCTGAAAGAATACGCGGTGGCGAAGCTGGCCAACGTCTTGTTCGTTCGCGAACTGGCCGAACGGCTGCAGGGGTCTGGCGTAGACGCTTTCGCCCTGCATCCGGGGATTGTGGCTTCGGATGTCTGGCGCTCAGTACCTTCGCTGCTGCGCGTACTGATCAGGCCGTTTATGATGACCCCTGAACAAGGTGCGGCAACCAGTCTCTGGTGTGCCACGGCGGCAGAACTCAGCGGCCAGAGCGGCGGATACTATGAGAACTGTCGCCAGCAGACACCGTCAGACGTGGCGCAGGATATGAATCTGGCCCGGCGTTTATGGCAGGAGTCTGAGGACTGGATAACCGCACAAGTGACGTAAAGGGCAAATGAGGACCCTATGACAGATGAGGCGATGGACCACCGTACCCGGGTGGGACAGGAACGGCGGCTGAAAATGCGCAGCCGTCTGATTGAAAGTGCGCTGACTGTTTTCGCGGTGAAGGGCGCGGATGCATCCGTCATTGACGATGTGATTTCAGCGGCCGGCGTGGCTCGCGGCACGTTTTACAACTATTTCAAAACCAACGCGGAACTGGTGACGGCGATTGGTGAAACAACCTCTAACGAACTGGTCGCTCTGATTGAAGAGCACGTGGAGGATATGGAGGATCCACTGGAGATTCTGGCTACCGGGCTGCGCTTGTTTCTGCATACCGCGCGGGCCTGTCCAACCTTTGCCCGTTTTCTCTGGCGTGCCGGGTTCAACATCAGTGCGGCCGGCCATCTGATTTATCAGTATCTTCCTGTGCACATCCAGCGTGCCATGCAGGGGGAGCATTTTCGTGTGAAGGATGTTGCTACCGCGATTGAGGTCATGGTGGGCACTATGCTGGCGGCTATTTTCGGTCTGTCGGTGCGTAACCCGGAAGACGACTATCCGGAGCGTATGGTGTGTCATGCATTGCTGGCCTTTGGTATTCCGCAGGACAAAGCGCAACAACTGGTGTCCTTGTCCTTACCATCGATTGCGTTTCCGCCAGAGTCTCTGCTGCAGCGCATGATGCATGCTGAGTGATCAGTTGTGTTCAAAAATGTATACTGATGCAAACAGACGATTCTGATGTGGAGACAACAGACTATGGCCCAACACGCTCTGTCCGCTACTCAGCGACGGATTCATGCAGCGGCGATCCGCCTGTTTGCTGAACAGGGTGCCGAGCAGGTTACGGTCAGCGAGCTCGCTGACTATGCCGGGATGGCCCGCGGCACCATTTACAATAATGTGCCATCCATGGATACGCTGTTTGAGGATGTCGCCTCTCATCTTGCGTGGGAAATGAACGAGCGCATCGTCACCAGTTTTCATTCCGAAAATCCGGCCGAACGGTTAGCGATGGGTGTACGCGCCTACCTGCGGCGGGCGCATGAGGAACCGGAGTGGGGACGCTTTATTGCACGTTTTGCCCAGACCACGACATCACTGCGGATGCTGGTATTAGGTGAACCGGCAAAGGATGTCCGCATGGCGATGAAAGCGGGTCACTTTCGTTTAAGTGAAGATCAGGTACCGACGGTCGTGACCATGGTTGGCGGTGCTGTTATCGGCGCGATCTATCTGGTGCGTGAAGGCGTAAAAACCTGGCGCAGCGCGGGCTCTGAAGTGGCTGAATTCCTGTTAAGAGCACTCGGAGTCGACGAGGCTGAAGCCATGCGCATCAGCCAGAGTGAGCTGCCACCCCTGCAAGATATCCACTGACCGCTATGAACATTGCCGTGCTTGGCGCCGGAGGCATTGGTTGCTACTACGGCGCCCGTCTTCAGGCGGCCGGCCATGAGGTCATTTTTATTGCCCGTGGCGATCATCAGCAGGCGTTGCGCCGGCAATTAACCCTGACTCATTCCGGATTTTCGTATTCCTCCGCCGTCGATGCCATGACGCTGGAGGCGTTCTGCGACAGTCCGCGGGCGGATAACACCGGGTTGATTCTGGTGTGCTGCAAAAGCGCGGATACTCCCGGATTGCTGCAGCAACTGAAGCCCTGGCTGGCGCGGAATCCACACTGCGCCATGTTGTCATTGCAGAATGGCGTCACCAACGAAGATCACATGCTCCGTGCGCTTGGCGCGGAACGGACGCTCAGTGGGCTGGCGGTACGCATCGGCGCCCATGTGCTGGCGCCAGGTGTTGTTGAAGCCACGGGGCGTGGTGAAGTTGAACTGGGTGCCTGGCCGTCGGCACAGGCGAATCCGGCAGCCAGTCTTCGGGCTCAGGCTATTTTCAGTTTGCTGCAAGACGCCGGCATTCCGGTGACCTTATGCGCCGACATGCGTTATGCCAAGTGGCGCAAACTGGTGATCAATAACGGCGTCAATCCACTGTCGGCGCTGACCTTTCTCGATACCCGCAGCATGACCCGCGACCCGGTACTGCGACCGCTTATTCACGCCCTGATGCAAGAGACCGTTACCGCAGCGAATCTGGCCGGGGTGACGATGGACACCTCGGTGGCGGACGACATGCTGGCCTTGATAACGGGTTTCGATGCCATCAAAACGTCGATGCTGGTTGACCGTGAAAAAGGCCGGCCACTGGAATTGGACGATATTTGCGGGCCGGTGATTCAGCAGTATGAGGCTGCCGGCCGGACTGCCGCACACACCGCCCTCGTCAGAACGCTCCTGCAGCACAACCTCTCTTTCCCCTAATCTTTCAGGGGTTAATTTCCGACAATTTTTCCGGCCTTAAAAACCGACCCACAGGCTCTTAGGCGTCTGTCCGGCCCGATTTCTGCCTTTTCTTGTTTCAGATCAACCCTTGATGGGGTTGTCTTCTGCCACGCGCCTGATCGACAGATCTTCCTCTTTTTGATTGAACACTTGTGTTCAAAAGTGAACACAAATAATCTTTTCCTATCGGCAGACAACACACAAGAAGGTGTTTGCCCCGACCGATCAGGAAGCCTTTATGACGCAGAAAAACACACCGATCGATGCTCAGACCTACCGCTCCGTCATGGGGCTATGGCCCACCGGGGTATCTGTCGTGACCGGAACCGGACAGGAATCCAGACCGCTGGGCCTGGTGATAGGTTCGTTCACTTCCGTCAGCCTTGATCCGCCACTGGTGGCGTTCTGCCCGCAAAAGTCGTCGTCCAGCTGGACTCAGATGGCGGCTAACCGCCACCTGTGCATCAACTTTCTTGGCGTGCACCAGAGTGCCATGTGCTGGCGTTTTGCTTCCGGCGATATCCATACCCGTTTTGATGGCCTGTCCATCAAGCTGAATCCTGAAGGAGCGGTGAGACTACCGGGCTGCTGTGCCTGGCTGGATGTCGAAGTGGAGCACGAAATTGACGGCGGCGATCACTGGATTGTGCTCTGCCGCGTTATTCGGATGGACAGGGGCGAGACAGATTCGCCGCTGGCCTTCGTCAAAGGACGACTGTGTTCGTCTTCCCCTGTGGTCGAGCTGGCCGAAGATCATCTTCAGGCCTGGGAAAACTCGATCAATCAAATACAGAGTCTGTAACCCGGAGAATAACCATGAATAACAAAATGACTAAGGCCGACAGCCAGGCCATTGCCCGCGAGCTGATGCAGAAAGCCCGTGACCTGCAGCCGGTGTTGCGTGAGCGCGCGGCCAATACCGAAACGCTGCGCATGGTCGACCCCCGCACGGTGGCGGATTTTCAGGAGGCAGGATTCTTTAAAATGTTCCAGTCGTCGCAGTGGGGCGGTTACGAATGCCACCCGGCGGACATTTTTAAAGTGCAGGAAATTCTGGCTCAGGCGTGTCCGTCCAGTGCCTGGATTATGGGGGTCGTCGGCGTGCATAACTGGCAGCTGGCGCATTTTTCCAAGCAGGCTCAGGACGATGTCTGGGGTGAGGATGCCACAGTGCTGATGTCCTCCTCTTATGCACCAACCGGCACGGTGGAAGAAGTGGAAGGTGGCTGCATTCTGCGTGGTCGCTGGTTTTATTCCAGTGGCGTTGATCACTGCGATTGGATTCTGGTCGGTGCAAATATTGTAAAAGAAGGTATTGCGCTTCCTGACTACCGCACGTATCTGGTACCGAAAAGCGATTTTAAAATCATCGACGACTGGCATGTCATGGGCCTGAAGGGCACCGGCAGTAAATCGGTGGAAATAAAAGAAGCCTTTGTACCCGATCACCGCCAGCTGCCTGCCATCGCCAGTCAGATGAATATGACACCGGGCATGGTGGATGGCACTGCGGACGCGCCTTTGTTCCATGTGCCGTTCCCGACCATTTTCGGTGCCTGTATTACGACACCGGCTTTGGGCGCTGCGCAAGGTATTCTGGATATGTTTACCGAAGCCTCAAAAACAGCAACCAGTCTGTACAGCGGAGCTAAGTGGGGGCAGGAGCAGGTAACACAAATGCGCATTGCCGAGTCGGATGCCGAACTGCGCGGAGCGCGCCTGCAGATGGAGGCCAACTTCAACGAGGTGATGGCAACGCTCGAGCGCGGTGACGATCTGGAACTGCTCGACCGTGGCCGTATCCGGTTTGATCACTGCAATCTTGTTGATATGGCAGACAAGGCGGCTGATCGGATTTTTGTCGCCAGTGGTGCGCGTTCCTTAATGGTTAACCAGCCAATACAACGTTTGTATTGCGACATTCAGGCCGCCCGCGTGCACGCCATTAATAACCGCACCAAATGGGGCAGCACCCTGGGCCAGATGGCCATGGATCATTATCCGGACGACATTCTGTCGATGTTTATCTGAACGACTGCATGCGGCAGCGATGCTTGCTGCCGCCCCACTAATTGAATGAGGACATGAACAATGACAGACGCATTAAGTTTTGATTTTCTCGCCGATGAGCTGAGTGGCAAGGCGATGAAGCTGGGCAAGCTCGGCACCCGATTGAAGTTCGTTTTTGAAGGCGAAGGTCAGGTGCACATTGACGCCACCGGCGACACGCCAGTGATTACCCGGGAGGACGCCGATGCCGATATTACCGTAACTGCCCCTCTGAAAGTCTGGCTCGACCTGCGTTCGAAAAAGCTGGCACCGCATGTGGCTGCCATGACACGCAAAATCAAAATCAAAGGCGATATCGGCAAGGGCATGAAACTCGCACCGCGCATCATGGCGGTCCTGTAAGCGCAGGACCTTACGGAATCGTTTCATTTTGCAATTGAACACTTGTGTTCAAAAATATTCTGTTGTGTAATCTGATTGCGTGAGAATTCAGCCTTTAAGCCATGAGGCTGATGTGTTGCTCAGATCCCATATGGGATCTGAGCTTTTTTAGGATCAGTAATGCACCTACTCAAACGACTGTTTGTCATCTTTCTGGCAAGTCATGCTTTTCACTCGAATGCTGCGAATGATCCCGGTGTCTCCGTGTGCCTCATGGTATCTGACGTTATTCTTTTCCGGGGGGAGCAATTCAATGGTGAATATCTTTCCCGGTTCCGTGACGAGGAGCATCGCACAAGAACTAATGTCGGCCATTCAGAGCTGAGCCGTCACACCAACGATCTCCTGAACTATCTGACGCTGGTCGTGGATATGAAACACGACGAGCTGTTCCCCTGGAAAATGACATCCGAAGTATCGGCGCGTATCACCCCGATACTCTTATTAATGCCCGAAATGCCAGTGACGGACGCGGATATCGCGCGCTTAATTGCTTACCTGAACATGCAGTACGTTTTCCGGGCCTATGTGGGGACATATGAGTTGCCGCGGGAATTGAATATGAGCTACCTGTCGTGGGATGAGACTGATCTGGTGCCGGTGATCGACAAGTATCTGACCTCTGGGGATGAAGCCCGCTACGCTCGCTGGAATTTCTTAAAAAAATCCTTTCTGGACATGAACAGTGCCAATGCAACACTGGTGACCGTGTCCGGCAGACCCTATGCGCCCGTCGTGGTTGATTTCCACAGCCGGGCGCTTATTCGTGACCTGACCTTCTGACTAGTCGTGTTACCGACTACTTTCTGATCCTGTCTGCAATTTTAACCAGAGGGCTCAGCAGCAATTGGCGTAATTGAATGGAAACGGGCACGTGACGGTAGCGAGGTGTTGCCTGCACAGTTTCGCCTGCTGTCGCGCATTGCGGAAACAAATTCAGAATGTGCTTGCCATCAACATCCATTGAGCCGGCTTTCAGATCGAGCAGCGCGCGCAGCAGTGCAAATTCCTGCTCTTTCACTTTGGTCAGGCTGATTGATCCTGCTCCCGAGCCATATATGAGGTGCTTGTCCCCTGCTAATGCGAGTATGGAACTGAGCTGAAAGCCGGTATGGGAATGGCTGCTGACAAAATAGAACCGGCGCATGTAGTTCATCATCCCCGCAGGAATTTTACTGTTGTACTCTGCCATGGCATTGGCCAATGACACCCGCCACGCGATGTAGGGCAGGAAGCCACCACCTTCTGAAAGTATCCAACGGATGGTCGGGTATTTTTCCATCGTGCCGGACAGAACCAGATTTAATGCCGAGCGGGTAATGTCGCAAGGTTTGTCGACGAAAAAATCGGGAAGTTGAAGGCCGGTTTCTGCGGTATTCGGATGCAGCGAAGCCGAAACGATAACGGTGGCTTTGTGCTTTTCCAGTTTCTGCATAACAGAATCGAACATCTTGTCGCCAAGGAAACGGCCGTTGGTATTTCCCGATAAAATGACACCATCCATACCAAGTTCATTGAGGCAGGTGTCAATTTCACTCAGTGCCTTATCGATGTTGTGCAGTGGTATGTAGGCGAGAGTGTAGATTTTACCTTCAGATCGTCTGGCAATTGCACTGATCAATTGATTGCAGGACGAGGCCAGCTCGTGAGCTTTTCCGGGTTCTTTGACTAAAGACAGATCCGGGCAGCCAATGAAAACACGGTCGCAGCTGGTCGCCGTACGGTACTGGTGGATATCCGCTTCGGTCTTCAAAGCATGCTCGCAGATCGGTAGTTCCTGCGAATTAAGGTATGTTTCCAGTATTTCCGGCGTAAAGCGGACGTCGATATCAATTTTCATAATTCAATATTCTTATCTGATTAAAATAGTGTCACTGATGGTCAATCGGTCACCGTGATCGGATGCGTTCTACAAAGCGTCCGCTGAAATTTGCGATGCTTATACCAAGCGCTTCTTTAAGGCCTACATCCCGGCGAATGACCTCAGCGGATGGAACTTCATATTCCTGAACGTATTGCGGGAAAAGTCCAAGCGCATTCTTGCGATGAATGGCATAGCGTTCTTTTTCGCTGAAGACACCACTGTTTTTCAGGGTATTGATCTGGAGCGGCGTGATGGGAGCTGGTGCAAACGGGAAGTCACTGCCAAACAGTATCTGACTGTCAGGAACCAGCTGCTTAAGAACCTTTGACGAGTAGTGAGAAGGAGACAGAGCGGTGTCGTAGTAAAACTTACGCGCTTCCGTCAGCACGTCGGTGCCTTCGGCGGCGAAACTATTCAGCGCTTCCCCACGCCAGACCAATGTAGGCAGAAATCCGCCAGAATGCGCCAGAATCCAACGGATATTGGGGTAGCGGTTCAGGACATCATGGCGAATGAGATTCAAGGCTGCTCGCGTTGTATCGCAGAGAAACTCCATCAGGAAGCCGGGGATAGACAAGCCGTTGTCAATGCTGGTGGCATGAAGGTTCGGATGAACAAACACCACAGCCTTTTTCTGATCGAGCAGTGACATTAATTCCTCAAGCGCGGGATCTCCGAGGAATAATCCTTGGCTGCTACCGAGTAAAACCACCCCCTCCAGCCCCAATGTGTTCAGTGCATACTCCGCTTCACGGCAGGCCAAATGCGGGAAATTGGTCGGTAAGACAGCAAATGAACCAAAGCGTCCAGGGAAGCGGGCGATCACGTCAGCACTGTATTCATTGCAGGCCCGGGCCAGCGAAGCGGCGGCGGATGCCCCGTCACCAAAGTCTGTACCAGGCGCTGACAGAGACAGTATTGCTGTCTGAATTCCGTTTAAATTCATGAGCTTAAGTGACTTTTCGGGCGACCAGGACGGTAGCGGAGCGCCTGCCACGAGACGGATGCCTTTACGGTCCATCGCCTGTCGGAACACAGGGGGAATCACGTGGTGGTGGACGTCAATCAGGCCTTGTTGAATGGGCATATTTTCTCTCTCGTTGCAAAGAATCCAGATCACTATACATGTTTGACCTTTGGTGAACAGTGGTGTTCAAATTGGTCCATGGGTGATTCGTGATTGACTTAAACCATGCGTCATCCCCTCCAACAAAAATAACAAGGTGAACCATATGAAGCGTTATTCAAGCTATCCGGCAGTTTGTAGCTTTGCCAGATACTCAGTGTTTGGATTGGCCGTTCTGACCGGATCGGCCCAGGCAGTTGAATTTCATCTGGGTGATGTCGAAGGGCGTTTTGACTCTGATTTCTCTTACGGTCAGAGCTGGGCGTTACGCGATGCAGACCCTGAGCTGATGCGCAGCCCTGTCATTAACGACGGTAAGAAAAACTTTAAGAAAGGCGACGCTTTTTCCCGCGTTTTCAAAGGTATGCATGACCTCGAATTACGTTATGGAAAAACAGGCGTCTTGCTGCGCGGAAAATACTGGTACGACTTTGAACTTGAGGACAATGATCAGCGCTATCGGAATGTAGAATCAAACGGTCGTGTCGAAGCTGCGAAAAATGCCGGCGCGGAGCTGATGGATGCCTTCGTCTGGTACGACACTGACTTCGCTGGTCGTCCAGGCTCCGTGCGCCTTGGTCGTCAGGTACTGAGCTGGGGTGAGAGTACGTTTATTCAGGGCGGCATCAACGTAATTAACCCCTTTGATGTGGCGGCGCTGCGTCGTCCGGGTTCGGAAATTAAAGACGGACTTCGTCCGGTCAGCATGTTGTCGATTTCTCAGGGGCTGACGGACAATTTATCGGCAGAGATCTTTTACCAGTTCGAATGGGAGCAAACGGTAGTCGATAACTGTGGAACCTTCTTTTCGGCCAATGATGTCGTCGCCGATGGATGTGGCCCTTTGCCGGTTAGTGTCTCCGATGATCCGGCTGTGCAGGCCGCAGCCATAGCGGCACTGACACCAGAAGGCGTTCAGTTTAACGATGAGGGGCTCTCTGTTCAGCGTGCAGAGGATATAAAGCCGAAGGATGATGGCCAATGGGGTACTGCACTGCGTTATTTCAGCCCGGAGGCCGATACGGAGTTTGGTTTTTACTACCTCAATTACCACAGTCGTACGCCATTTATCAGTGCTATCAGTAGTCCGCACATGGCCGACCTTTCGTTTGCACCCGACATTTGCGCTAACCTGGGAGTACCAGCCCCTGCTTGTTCAACATTTCTGGCAAGCGAGCAGGGACAAGCTCTGGTGCAGGCCTATCGCCTGGGCACTTCGCAGTATCTGATTGAATATCCGGAAGATATCCATTTGTACGGACTGAGTTTCAGTACGTCCCTGGATTCCGGCACGTCTCTGTCCGGTGAAGTCAGTTACCGTCCTAATATGCCTCTCCAATTTAACCCGGTGGATCTGATTTCTATGGGAGTTGGTGTCGAGGCTTTATCCCCCTTGCTGTATTCCGGAGAGGCGAGCATTGAAAACTCTGCGTACGTAGAAGGATACAAGCGTAAGCCGGTTACTCAGGCGCAGGTAACGGCGATCCAATTCTTCGATGATGTTTTCAGTGCAGATCGTTTGTCTGTCGTTGCTGAGGTAGGCATGACACATATTGCTGATCTTGAAGGTCCAGGCGGCGTGCGCTACGGACGGAGTACAAATTATGGACAGGGGCGTCTTTATCCGGACAACAGCTTGTGTACCGGTTACACCAACAGTAAATCACCGGAGGACTGCAATAATAAGGGATTTGCGACTGAATACTCTTGGGGGTATCGCATGCGGGCAACTCTGGAGTACAGCCAGTGGATTCCCGGTGCCAGCTTTAAACCAAGTATTGCTTTCTCGCACGATGTGAAAGGCTATGGTCCTGAGCCAGGCTTTACAGAGGGGAATAAAGCGGTTACTGCGGGACTGGACATGGAGTACATGAATACTTACCGGATGTCGGTTTCCTACACAGACTATTTCGATGGAGATTATAACCTGAATACGGATCGTGACTTTGTGTCTGCGAGCGTTGGTGTTTCATTCTAAGGTGCATGCTATGAAGTATTTAACAATGGTTGTATTGGGATGCATTTTCTTTGCAGACAGCACTCTGGCAGCGGTAACTGCTGAAGTCGCAGCCCGCTTGGGAAAAGATCTCACACCTGTCGGTGCGGAAATGGCAGGAAACTCCTCAGGCACTATTCCTGCCTGGACGGGAGGCCTTGATAAAAATGCAGGGAAAATTCTTGGGAATAACTTTCTGGAAGATCCTTACTCGAAAGAATCCCCATTGTTCACAATCACCAGAGACAATGTCGAACAATACAAAGATCATCTGACGGAAGGTCAGTTGGCTCTGTTCAGGCGATACAGCACCTTTGCTATGCCTGTGTATCCGAGCCATCGAAGTGCCAAACTGCCGGAAAGCCTGTATGAAGCAGCTCGCTACAATGCAGAGCACACAGAGCTGGTCGAGGATGGAAACGGTTTGCAAGGCTTTCATCAGGCCACTCCGTTTCCCATACCCGACAACGCACTGGAAGTCGTATGGAATCACCTGACCCGTTATCGGGGAGGCAGTGCTAAACGCACTCACGTGCAGGCAACACCGCTTGCCGATGGCAGCTTTATTCCTGTTTCATTTCGTCAGGAATTTGCGTTCCAGAGTGCAATGCCAGGATATGACGAGAATAAAGGCGATGACATTCTTTTCTACTACAAGCAGTTGATTACCGGTCCTGCCCGTTTGGCCGGAGATATTGTTCTTGTGCATGAGCCTATCAATCAGGTGAAAAATCCGCGCATGGCGTGGATCTATAATGCCGGTCAGCGTCGTGTGCGTCGGGCGCCACAAATTGCATACGATGGACCCTATCCAGCCTCTGACGGTCAGCGTGTAGCAGACAACCTGGATATGTTTAATGGTGCAGTAGACCGATATGACTGGAAGCTGATTGGTAAAAGGGAAATTTATATCCCCTACAACAGCTACAAGCTGGAAAGTCCGGATGCAAAGTACAAAGACATCATTCAGGCGGGTCATCTGAATCCGGAATACACACGATACGAACTGCATCGGGTGTGGGTGGTTGATGCGACCGTTAAAAATGGTCAGCGTCATGTCTATGGCCGCCGTACCTTCTATATCGATGAGGATTCCTGGCAAATCAGCATCGCTGACCATTATGACAATCGTGGCGAGTTATGGCGCGTAGGCATGGGGCATATCGTGCAGTTGTACCACGTTGATGTGCCTTGGCTGGGAGTGGAAGTTCTCCATGATCTGATCAATGGTCGCTATCTGGTATCGGGTATGCGAAATGAAGAAAGTAATTCCCTGACGTTCGGTACAGATCCAACTACATCCGAATATACGCCAGCAGCGCTAAGGTCTTCCGGCGTAAGATAAATCAGGCACATGCAGAGGGAGGGCTATCAGAAGAATTAGCATGCTCTGTAGCCTTCCAATGTTTAAAAAAATTTTAACGTCTGCTGATTCGAAGATATGACTGCCCGAGCTTGGCCACAAGGAAGTTGCACCAGAGGGTAAACACGGTGACCTGCACGCGTTGTGAATAAAAAGCAGAGCGAAAATGGGGGTCTGCACGGACTTGAACCGGGGATCTTGGGAATTAAAGAGTCGAGGCGCGGGCTGCACGCGTTGTGAATAACAAGCAGAGAGAAAGCAGTGGGCCCGCAGGGACTTGAATCGTGGACCTTGGAAGCTAAAGAGTCGAGGCGCGCGCTGCACGCGTTGCGAATAAAAGGCAGATAGAAAGTAGTGGGCCCGCAGGGACTTGAATCGTTGACCTTGGAAGCTAAAGAGCCGAGGCGCGTGCTGCAAGCGGCGTGAATAAAAAGCAGAGAGAAAAATGGTGGGCCTGCACGGACTTGAACCGTGGACCTAGCGATTATGAGTCGCGTGCTCTAACCAACTGAGCTACAGGCCCTTTGCTGCATCCGTGAACCGGTCAGGCAGTGTCCGGATGAGAAAAGATGCTGATCCAATCAGCAGGCAGCATTATATGCAGCTCCTGTGGTGAGCGCCACCCCTTTGATTTTCCAATAAAAAAGCCCGCAATTGCGGGCTTTTTTATTGGGCTGACGATTAATCGTCGATGAAGGAACGCAGGTGGTCGGAGCGTGAAGGGTGACGCAGTTTGCGCAGGGCCTTGGCTTCGATCTGACGGATACGTTCACGGGTAACGTCGAATTGTTTACCCACTTCTTCCAGCGTGTGGTCGGTGTTCATGTCGATACCGAAACGCATACGCAGTACTTTGGCTTCTCTGGCGGTCAGGCCGGCCAGCACCGCGCGGGTGGCTTCGGTCAGGCCTTCAGCTGTGGCGGTATCGAGCGGCGACTCAGACTGAGTGTCCTCGATAAAGTCACCCAGATGCGAATCTTCATCATCACCGATCGGGGTTTCCATGGAGATTGGCTCTTTGGCGATCTTCAGTACTTTGCGGATTTTGTCTTCCGGCATTTCCATGCGTTCAGCCAGTTCTTCCGGCGTTGGCTCACGACCCATCTCCTGCAGCATCTGACGGGAGATGCGGTTCAGTTTGTTGATGGTTTCGATCATGTGTACCGGAATACGGATGGTACGCGCCTGGTCGGCGATCGAACGGGTAATGGCCTGACGGATCCACCAGGTCGCGTAGGTGGAGAACTTGTAACCACGGCGGTATTCGAACTTATCCACCGCTTTCATCAGGCCGATGTTGCCTTCCTGAATCAGGTCGAGGAACTGCAGACCGCGGTTGGTGTATTTCTTGGCGATGGAGATAACCAGACGCAGGTTGGCCTCAACCATTTCTTTCTTGGCGCGGCGGGCGCGGGCTTCACCGATGGATACGCGACGGTTAACTTCTTTGATTTCCGGAATGCTCAGACCCACGCGTTCTTCAACGGCTTTGATCTTCTTCTGGGCACGGAAAATTTCGATCTTGTAGGTGTCGAGCTTGGCTGAGTATGGCTTGTTGGCCAGAATCAGGGCTTCAACCCAGTCGTTGTTTACTTCGTTACCCTGGAAGTGGTTGATGAAGTCCTTACGGTCCATGCCGCACTTACGGGTCATCATCACCATGATCTGACGTTCCTGGGCACGGATATGCTCGAGGGAGTCACGGGCGTCGTTCACCAGCTGGTCGAAGTATTTCGGGGTCAGCTTAATCGGAGCGAACAAATCGGCCAGAGCCAGCAGGGCTTCTTCGGTTTTCTTGTGCGCACGGCCGTTTTTGGCCAGTGCTTTTTCGGCGGCGTCAGAGGCGGCCTGAATTTCACCGAAACGACGGGATACTTCGGCCATGTCGATGCCGGATTCTTCGCTTTCTTCGGAAGAATCGCCGTCTTCGTCGTCGTCGCTGGAGTCGTCATCGCTATCGTCAGATGCGGCTTCGGCTTCCGGACCGGACTGTGGGCCTGGTGCCGGGTCGTCGTCGGATGGGTCGATAAAACCAGAGAAAATGTCGCCTACGCGGTTCGGATCTTCTTCGGCTTCTTTGAATGCCTGCAGAATGGTCTTCACAGCACCCGGGTAGTACGCCAGGGCGGACATAACTTCACGGATGCCTTCTTCGATACGCTTGGCGATAACGATTTCGCCTTCGCGGGTCAGCAGCTCGACGGTACCCATTTCGCGCATGTACATACGCACTGGGTCGGTGGTGCGGCCAACGTCGGATTCTACAGCGGCGAGGGCGGCGGCGGCTTCTTCAGCGGCGGCGTCGTCGGCGGTGTCGGCCATGAACAGGGATTCACCGTCCGGTGCAGTTTCAGACACCGGGATACCGATGTCGTTGATCATGCGGATGATGTCTTCCACCTGATCCGGGTTGGCAATGTCGTCCGGAAGGTGGTCGTTTACCTGAGCGTACGTGAGGTAACCCTGTTCCTTGCCTTTGGCGATGAGTTCTTTGAGACGGGATTGTTGCGTGTTCGCTGACATATAAGCCCTGTGTTCCGATTTTTTAAGGCGGAAGAAAAACGCCGAAGTATAACTTTTAACCGATCCTTAGGCCATAGGATGGCGGCCTTGTTCCCGGGTTTTTTAAGACCCGTGCGGAGCGGTTACTGGCTTCAACATCTTCAGCAAGGTCAGGTAACGTGTGAGGAAGACCGGTATGGCGAGTTTATGCCCTGATGTCCGGTTAAAGGCCGCTAGGCTGGGTCACGTTGTGTGCTGCGCTGCTGCAGTCGTCTTGGGAATCGCCTGCCTGAGATGCCGGGCGGGCGGATTCTGAAGTGTTGCTAAATATAGGGGCGCGTTTGCGGATCTCAAGAGGCGCGTGAAAATTTTCAGCCGTTTTGTGCGGTTTTTCAGCGGGCGTAAATGCGCGCGCGCTTTTTATGGATGTCGTGCAGCTGGCGTTGCAGTTCGCGCTTGCGGTTGCGCTCGTCGGTGTTGAGTTTTTCACCACGCTGGAAGCGCTGGGTCAGCTGGCGCAGCTCGGCTTCCAGCTTGCGGGCGCTCATCTGTTTCAGCACTTCGGCCACGTCGGAGGCGGACGGGCGGATCTGGCTGTGGGGGTTGTCGGCGATGGCGCGCAGTTCTTCCTGATAGGGCGAGCCTGTCCACTGAATCAGCAGGCCAACCGTGCCGTTCTGGGGGGAGGCTTTGAGTTTCTTCAGGACCTCCAGCAGCAGGCGTTCGTGTTCGCTTTCGGCTTCGGCGTCGGGGATCTCAAGGCCATTGGCCAGTGACGGCTGCTTCACCAGGCAGTGCAGGGCTTTGTGCACCAGTGGTGCCAGGGTGTCGGCGCTGTGATCCATGTGCGGCAGATCGGGCTCAGACGGTTCGTCGTACAGATGCGCCGGTTCGGCGGCCTGGTTTGCCGTGCCTGTGTACGCCGGCGGGTGCACTGCAGTGTGTGCGGCTGGCTGGGATTCGATTTTCTCCATCGCCACCGAGTCGGTGCCCAGCTCTTCTTTCAGCTTCTGCTTCATCAGATTGCGCAGCATGCCCTTGGGCAGGCGCGCAATCAGTGGCGCGGCCAGCTGGTCGAGGCGGGCTTTGCCATCCAGGGTGTCGAAATCGACCTGTTCTTTCAGGTGCTCGAACAGGAATTCCGGCAGATGAATGGCGTTGTTCAGGCGTTCTTCAAAGGCGCCTTTGCCTTCCTGGCGCACCAGTGTGTCAGGGTCTTCACCTTCGGGTAAGAACAGGAAACGCGCCTGCAGGCCATCTTCGAGCACCGGGAGTACCGTTTCCATGGCGCGCGAGGCGGCGGTGCGTCCGGCATTGTCGCCGTCGAAGCAGAAGATCACTTCCGGCACGATTTTAAACAGCCGGCGCAGGTGATGCTCGCTGGTGGCGGTGCCTAAGGTGGCGACGGCGTAATGAATGCCGTATTCCGCCAGTGCGACCACGTCCATATAGCCTTCCACAATCACAAAGCGGGTCAGTTTCTGGCGGATTTTGCGCGCTTCATACAGGCCGTAGAGCTCTTTGCCTTTGTGGAAAATCGGGGTCTCGGGCGAGTTCAGATACTTGGGTTTTTCGTCGGTCAGCACCCGGCCGCCGAAGGCAATGTAACGCCCGCGCGCATCGCGGATGGGGAACATAATACGGTCGCGGAAGCGGTCGTAAGTGCGGCCGTCTTCCTTTTCAATCAGCATGCCGCAGGCAATCAGCTGCTTGATGGTGTCTTTATCAGTGTTGTTGGTCAGGAATTCCTGCAAGTTGTCCCAGCCGGGTGGTGCGTAGCCGATGCCAAAGAAGCGTGCGGCTTTGCCGGATAAGCCGCGGCCTTTCAGGTAGTCGACGGCTTTGCCGCGCTGGTCATGGCTGCGCAGCATCTGCTCGAAATACTGACCGGCCTTCTGCATCAGCTCGAACAGGGGTTGGTGCATCTGCTCCTGGCGCACTTCCACCAGGGCTTGCTGTTCGCGCGGAACCTCCATGCCTGCCTGAGCGGCGAGTTTTTCCACCGCATCGGGGAAGCTCAGGCCATCGAATTCCATAACAAATTTGAGCGCGGTGCCTGAGGCGCCACAGCCGAAACAGTAATAAAACTGTTTGTCGGGACTGACGGTAAACGATGGGGATTTTTCGTTGTGGAACGGGCAGCAGGCGGAGTAGTTTTTGCCGGTCTTTTTCAGCTTGACGCGACTGTCCACCACATCGATTACGTCGACGCGGGCAAGAAGGTCATCGATGAAGGTTTGGGGAATACGGCCGGCCATAGCGGGTGAGCTTAACGTTTCCGGAATCTGATGTAACGGGCGTAGTGCACTTTTTTGCAGGTGCTATAAACGACAAAAGCGCTAGCCATTTGCATGGGTAGCGCTTTGTTCGCCTGCAGCAGAATCAGCCCAGTTGAGACTTCACCAGTTGACTGATCTGTGCCATATCGGCACGACCTTGCACTTGTGGTTTCAGGATGCCCATGACTTTGCCCATGTCCTGCATAGATGCAGCACCGGACTGTGCAATCGCATCAGCCACCAGTTTGGCCAACTCTTCTTCGCTCAAGGCTTCCGGCAGGAACTCGTTCAGTACGTCAATTTCGTACTGTTCGACAGCTGCCAGATCGTCACGTCCCGCTGCCTGATAAGCGGCAATGGAATCGCGACGCTGTTTGCTCATTTTGTCGAGAATAGCGAGCGCGCGGGCATCGTCGATTTCAACACGTTCATCGACTTCCACACGCTTGAACTCCGCCGTTACGAGGCGAAGTGCACCTAACCGCTCTTTTTCTTTGGCACGCATCGCCGCTTTAACGGCTTCTTTTACGTTTTCTACCAGAGTACTCATGCGGTGCTATCCCTGACGCAATAAATCAGTACAGACGGGTCATTTTACGCTGTTCGCGCTGTACCTTTTTCAGGTGACGCTTAACAGCAGCAGCGGCTTTGCGCTTACGAATCCAGGTTGGCTTTTCGTAGTGTTCACGACGACGTACTTCAGACAGTACACCGGCTTTTTCACAAGAACGCTTGAAGCGACGCAGAGCAACGTCAAACGGTTCGTTTTCTTTAACTTTTACAGCTGGCATCCAATCACCTACGTGTTTAGTCAATTCGTTTTATGGGGAAACCACAGGCCCCAGTTAGAGGGCGGGCATTCTAAAGCCTTTACCCGCCGAATGCAAAGAGTAGTTTAACCCGTGATCAGATCAATCCCCGCCTGACATTCCGGTCAGCTGTGGTGCGGGCTCCGGGAATTGCGGGTGGCGCCTGGGCGGGTGCGGCAGTATCATGGCGCCCCTTTTTAACCGTCCAGAAGAGTGGGGCAGAGGTCAGACATGCGGGTATTAGGCCTGGAAACCTCCTGTGATGAAACCGGCATTGCGCTGTACGACACCGAACGGGGTCTGCTGGCGCACCGGGTGTATTCCCAGATTGCGCTGCACGCCGAATACGGTGGTGTGGTGCCGGAACTCGCGTCACGCGACCATGTGCGCAAAGCCCAGCCTCTGATTCAGGAGGTAATGGATGAAGCCGGTCTGGCGCTCACCGATCTGGATGGTATTGCCTACACCTCAGGTCCGGGTCTGGTCGGTGCTCTGCTGGTGGGGGCCTGCTTAGGCCGCAGCCTGGCCTGGGCGCTGGATATTCCGGCGCTCGGCGTGCACCACATGGAAGGCCATCTGCTGGCGCCCATGCTGGAAGACAATCCGCCACCGTTTCCTTTTATAGCGCTGCTGGTGTCTGGCGGGCATACCCAGCTGGTGCAGGTCGATGGTATCGGCCGCTACAGTCTGCTCGGTGAGTCGCTGGATGACGCCGCCGGTGAAGCCTTTGATAAAGCCGCCAAAATGATGGGCCTGCCGTATCCGGGCGGCCCTGCGCTGAGCAAGCTGGCGAATGACGGTAACGACACCCGCTTTAAATTCCCGCGCCCGATGACCGATCGTCCGGGGCTGGATTTCAGCTTCAGCGGCCTCAAAACTCAGGTGCGTACCACGATTCTGGATTGTGCCGTCGACGGCGTGCTGGCAGAGCAGGATAAAGCCGACATCGCGGCCTGCTTTCAGGCTGCCGTGGTCGATACTCTGGCCATTAAATGCAAGCGCGCCATGCAGCAAACGGGCATTAACCGTCTGATCATTGCCGGTGGTGTGGGTGCCAATACCCGGCTGCGCGAGCAACTGCGCAAAACCGCCGAAAGTTTAAAAGGCGCTGTCTATTACCCGCGTCCGGCGCTGTGTACCGATAACGGCGCCATGATTGCCTACGCCGGTGCCCAGCGTCTGCTGGCCGGTGAACAGTCGCCGCTGGCTATCTCTGTGGTGCCACGCTGGCCGATGACTCAGCTGACCGCCGTGGACGTGCCGCATGGATAAGGTCTTTATCCGCGGTCTGAAAGTCGATGCCGTGATCGGTGTTTACGACTGGGAAAAGCAGGTTCGCCAGCCACTGGTGTTCGATCTGGAAATGGCCTGGGACATCCGTCTGGCGGCGGCCACTGACGATCTGATGCACGCGCTGAATTATCAGGCGGTGACCGAATTTATTGAGCGCTTTGTGCGTGAACAGCATTTTCAGCTGTTGGAATCTCTGCTCGAGCGTCTGGCGGATGCGCTGCGCAAAGAATTTGGCATGCCCTGGCTCAGCATCCGGCTGGAGAAGCCCGCAGTGGTGCCTCAGGCGCGGGCGGTGGGCCTGTATATCGAACGCGGTGATCTGCCGGGAGGCAGTCGCTGATGGTGCAGGTGTTTCTCGGGCTGGGCTCGAACATCGATGCCGAGCACAATCTGGCGGCGGGAATTGCCCGTCTGTCGGAGAGTTTTGCAGTGCAGCAGGTATCGCCCTGGTACCGTTCACCGGCCATGGGGTTTGAGGGACCGGATTTTATCAATCTGGTGGTTGAGATCCGCTGCGAATGCCCGCCGGAAACACTGGCTGCAGCACTGAAGCAGATTGAAGCTGATTTTGGCCGCGCGCCGGATGCGGTGAAGTATTCCTCACGCGCGCTGGATATCGACATTCTTCTGTTCGGCAACGAAGTCGGCGAGTTTGCCGGCCTGCAGCTGCCGCGCGCTGATATCCGCCAGTTTGCTTTCGTGCTGCGTCCGTTGCTGGATATTTTTCCACAAGGCGTTGATCCGCAAACCGGGCAACCGCTGGCGGATGAATGGCCGGCGCTCGCCTGTCAGCCTTTGTACCCGGTGCGTCCGGTACAGGTTCACTCGGCTGGCTGAATGCCAGCCTGCGACAAAACCAGACTGCTATAAGGCCAGTCTGTCAGCTAGTGCTTTGTAGCGTTTTCCATGCCTGCAGATGCGCGGCACGGGCTTCTTCCAGCGCCGGCCGAATCGCAGCACCTTCAATACCCTGAGCCATGATGTCACGCGCGCTAATGCGGTTGGCCTCAGCCAGCGCCTTGCGGCAATAATCCGCCTGTGGATACGGCGTTTGCTCAAGCCCGGTACGGCCTTTGGCATCGGCTTCACACACCAGCAGAAATTGTTCAAAACGCTCCGGTTTGCGCCAGGCGTCCATGCGGTTAAACAGCTTCATCAGGGTTTCACCGCGCAGCTCAAAGGCGCGGTGCACGTGGGTGTGAAACTCACACGCCAGCAGCGCCAGATCGGCGCAGTCGTTGGGTACTTTAAGGCGTTGTTGCAGCGCCTTTATGGGCTTGATGCCACGGTTTTCGTGGGCAATGTGGCGCGGCCATTCTGACTCCGGCGTCAGCGCCTTACCCAGATCGTGAGTAAGCCCGGCCCAGCGGACAGGAATATCGCCACTGAGTGCGGCGGCGGCCGTCAGCGACAGCAGTGCATGCACGCCGCAGTCGATTTCCGGGTGGTGTTTCTCTGGTTGTGGCACGCCAAACAGGGCTGCGACCTCCGGAAACCAGACATCCAGCGCACAGCAGTCTTTTAATACCTGAAAATACACGGCGGGCATTTTTTCACCCAGTGCGCGGCGGGTTTCCTGCCACACCCGTTCGGCCACCAGATAATCCAGTTCGCCGTCTTCAACCATGCGCTTCATCAGGGCCAAGGTTTCTGGTGCAACGGTAAAGCCCAGTGGCGCAAAGCGCGCGGCAAAACGGGCAACGCGTAAGACGCGCAATGGGTCTTCGCCAAAGGCGGGCGATACATGGCGCAGAATTTTTGCGTCGAGGTCGGCGTGGCCGCCGTAAGGGTCGACGATATTGCCGTGCTCGTCGCGCGCCATGGCATTGATGGTCAGGTCGCGGCGCAGCAGATCGTCTTCCAGTGAAATATCCGGGCTGAAGCGGCAGTCGAATCCCTGATAACCCTTGCCACTTTTACGTTCGGTACGGGCCAGTGCGTATTCTTCGTGGGTTTTTGGGTGCAGAAATACAGGAAAATCGGCACCGACCTGTTCAAATCCCTGTGCCAGCAGTTCATCGGGCGTGGCGCCTACCACGACCCAATCCTGGTCTTTGATCGGGATATTAAGCAGGGCATCGCGCACCGCGCCGCCGACAAGGTAAATCTGCATGATGCTTTTCCGTCCATCCGAAGCCGCCACTAACACGCGGCCAATAAAAAAGCCGCCTTACGACGTAAGGCGGCTTTTCAGTGTAACGCGGGTTAGCCCCGCGCAGAACCCGGGATCAGAAGTAGAAGCCGAATTCCAGAGCGGCACCGGCTTCTTTTTTCACATCGTTCGGGTTGGCCATCAGGGCCAGATCCAGATGCACACCGAACGGCGACAGGCCGAAGCCCAGTGACACGATTTCGGCATCAGAAACACTCAGGTTGGTGCGGTAACCGGCACGCAGTTGCAGGGTTTCGAATACGTCGAATTCAGCACCCAGCGCGACATACTGAGTCGGGTTTTCAAACGCTACCGGTTCGTTTTCGGTCAGATCCACATCCAGTGCGGCGTTAAACCAGGTGCTGTTATAGGAAAGACCGGCACGGTATTGTGGGTTCAGCTCAATGGTGCCGCCTTTCATGTAGGCGCCCTCGTTACCCTGAATCTCGGCATCGGCGTAATCAAATTCGCCACCGAGCAGGTTTTTACCCACAACGCCAACTACCCAGTTGTCTTCTGAACCGAAACGGTAAGACGCACCGATATCCAGGTTGAACTTGGTGTAATCTTCACGCGCGTCTTCGATCTTGTCGGTATCGATGTCTTCGCCGTTATCCATCTCGGTTACGAAGTGCAGCGTGCTGATTTTCTGCAGTTTTGGCGTGATGCCGACGGCGAATTTCTCGCCTTTGATTTCAAATTCGCGTGAGAATGACAGGCCAAGCTCGGCAACGGCGACCGCTACGATCTGCACCTGAGAGTCCAGATTCGGGTTCTGGGCATCGTCGGACAGAGTACCGTTGGCAAAGATTTCGGTACAGTCAGGATCTGTGCTGTCGGCACAGGTGGACGAGGAGAAGTTGGATACGCCGTCAACTGCGTCTGCGATGGCTGTTACCTGAGCCACGTTTGGTGGGGTGCCGCCTTCTAGGCTGGCGATCACGGTATCAATCTGATCAGGAATGGTGCCGGCGGTATCAATGTATTCACCAGCGGCCTCGCCGTAAGACGAGAGCAGGTCAAGGTCGTGATCGCTGAACAGGGCGCGGCCAGAGAAGGTTACGTCGCCGCCAAAGCTCAGCGCAGCCGCGAATTTCTTGCTTGGAATCGCCAGTGCACCGGCAAGGCCCACGCGGCCGCGCAGTGGATCACCGGAAATGCCGCTCAGTGCGTCGGTGAGCTGGTTGGTCACACTGTTAACGTCGCTCAGTTTCGAGTTTACATCACTCAGCGCATCGCGGAAGTTGCCGTTAGCGGTCGACAGGTCGGCTGCCTTTTGAGCATTGGTGCGGGCATCACCCAGATTATTAATTTCGGTTGCCAGATCGTTGGCCGCAGCCGACAGAGCATCAACGGCTTCTGAGAAGTTACCAGCGGCGCCGTCTTCAAACAGCTTTTCAAACTGCGGCACGATCACGTCATTGATGTCGTTGGCGCTGTCGACCAGTTCTTCTTCGTCCGCTGCGGTTACACCGATCTGCGGAAACACCAGCTCGAAGTCATCATCTTCAGAGGCTTGTGACAGCAGGGAAGGGTTGTACGTCGGTGCGTGCGCGCGCTTGGCGCTGGCAACCCCGGTGTTACCCATGGCCAGACCACGGGCATCCATCGGCAGGAAAGGCGCTGCAAATGCAGCCTGAGAAGTCAGTGCTGCAACGGCGACAGCAAGAAGCGAACGTTTGTTCATAACATGATCCTGTTTAACGGCTGGAGATCCTTCGACGCCTGTCCGTGAACCTTTTTCGCCCGCCGGGCTCTAAGGTAGTTTTCTGACGTCATAATCAGATCTCTATCATAGTCGTAAGCAGGGATTCTTGCCCATTCCTAATTGGCTATTTATGCTCTGTACCTGATCCTGATTGTCTTGAATTGACCAATTGAACGAATCACCTATGTCCGTCATCCGACTGAATATGTCCGTCATCCGACTGCAACCAATCTGTCCGACACTGCGAGCGCCTCTCTGCGTCAACGCTGAGCTGCGAGCTGCCGTGCGTACGGGTATGCGGTCGGAGTCGTCGGACAGGTAACAGGATCCGGACGAGAAAAGGCCGCCTTACTGCGGCCTTTTTTGTGCCCGCAGTAAGGCATTGTCTGGCAGTTAACGAGGAGTACCACAATGCCAGTTGCAGTTGCGTATCTGGGGGTTGTTTTTATCTGGTCGACGACCCCGATCGCCATTCAGTTCAGCCTGCAGGGGCTGGATTTCTTTACCGCGGTCAGTCTGCGGATGTGGATCAGTGCCGCGCTGTCGCTGCCACTGCTGTTCATCATGCGCCAGCCACTGGCGCTGAACCGTCAGGCGCTGCAAAGCTACCTGGCCGGAAGTCTGGGGATTTATGGCGCCATGATGGCGGTGTACTGGGGGTCTCCGTTTATTCCGTCCGGTCTGATTTCTGTGCTCTATGGCCTAAGCCCCATGCTGTCCGGTGCGCTGGCCTGGTTCTGGCTTGGTGAGCGGGAGCTGACCCGTGGCCGTATTCTGGCACTTTTGCTGGCACTGGCCGGTCTGACGCTGGTGGTGGTCGGGCGTTTGTCGCTGGATGCGGGCAGCTGGCGCGGCATTCTCGGCACACTGGTGTCCGTGCTGTGCTTTGCCGGCAGCGCCGTGTGGGTGAAACAGGTGAACGCCGGCCTGCATCCTATGGTGCAGACCAGCGGAACCCTGTGGGTATCGTCGCTGGCGTATCTGCTGACGGTGCCTTTCTTTGGGGTGCATATTCCGCAGGACTGGTCGACGGTGTCGCAGGCCGGCCTGGTGTATCTGGTCCTGTTCGGTTCGCTGCTGGGCTTCCTGCTTTACTTTCACGTCCTTAAATTATTGCCGGCCTCCCGGGTTACCCTGATTACGCTGATGGCACCGGTGCTGGCGGTGTTCTGGGGCTACTGGCTGAAGGATGAGCGACTGGCGACCAGCTCCATCTTTGGTGCTGTGCTGCTGCTGGCCGGACTATCACTCTATCAGTGGCATCAGTGGCCCGACCGTCTGCTGGGGGCGAAAAAGCCGGTTTGAAGAGCGAATCATCCTAAACATTTGCCCGTCGCTGCCGACAACGTCGTTAACAAGACGTCGTAGTTTGGAGACAGGTATGAAATGGTCATTCACGGCAGCTGTGGCTGCCACATCCGTTCTGTGGTTACAGGGTTGTTCCAGCGCACTCATCGAAGAGGAGAGTGTGGCCGATGAACCAGAGGCCTTTTTTCAGCCGGTTGAGCAGGAAGTCGATCCGATTGCGCCCATGATCCTCCGCGTTGTGGGCTATGGCGCGATGGATGAGGACAAAAAGAAAAGCGAAGTACAGCGTCGTCTGATGGCCATCCGGGCATCGAAGATGGATGCCTACCGCTCCATGGCAGAGCGCGTGTACGGCACCTCCATTCAGGGCAGTACCACAGTGCGGGATATGGTTGTGCAGAACGACCGCTTCCGCACTTACGTCGAAACCTATATGCACGGTGCCCGTGTTGTGACCACCGACGTCATGCCGGACGGCAGTGTTGAGACCGTGCTGGAAATGGTCATCGATCAGGGCTTCCGTAACTGTCTGCAGACCATGGATAACCAGCGCTTCAATGTCGACTGCCGTGCACCACTTGGTGGTGTGCCGGGTGGCAGCAACTTTGCTGCGAGTCAGCGCCAGCGCGTGCAGTCTGAAGCTGCGATGCCAGAAAGCGGTTTTTACTTCATCGAATAATCTGCGTTGCAGACAAAGGAGAGCGCCATGCGCAGCCTCATTCTTCTGTTGACCCTGATGAGCACACAAGTGCTTGCCATCACGGTGGAAGTGACCGGCACGGCGCCGTTGGTGGGCGCGATTTCTTACGCCCGTGAGCAGGCGCTGCAGGATGCGATGCGTCAGGCGAGTCTGCGTGCCGGCGCCCAGATCAGCAGCACTCAGCTGATGAACAAGGGCGTGATCGAGCAGGACGATGTTCAGGTCCGCACTCAGGCGGAACTGAAAAATGTGCAGGTGCTGTGGGAAGACCAGCACAACGGCCTCTACGAGGTGGCGATCCGGGCGGACGTGAAACCGGAAGCCATGTGTCCGGCCAGTACCCAGAAATACCGCAAGGCAATTGCCGTGGCGGGATTTGGTCTGGCGAATCCGGTGCAGGCCAGTGTTGGTCAACTGCAGAATATTGAACAGGATTTGCCTCGCGTGCTGGTGAATACGCTGAACGGTCGTGGTGCTGTACATGCCCTTGATGCTACCCGTACCAGTCTGTATCAGGATCCGCGCCGGGCTCCTTCCGCCGAAACCGCGCAGCAGCGCCTGACCACCTCCGTTGCGCTGGCAACGGAACTCGGCGCTCAGTATGTCGTGTCCGGTGTCGTTCGTGATCTGGCCATGGTGGGCGAGGCCGAGCAGGACATTCATCAGGCGCCATCGGAGGCAAAATGGCTGAGCCTGTTTGGGGTTGAACCGACGTCCCATGATCGCCGCTTTGTGATGGACGTCTACGTTCATGATGGTCTGAGTGGGGCTATGTTGTTTCAGCGCAGCTATTCCACCGAAGGCGAATGGACGCGTTCACGCACCGAACGCACTGGCTTTGCGTCGCCTCAGTTCTGGAATACAGACTATGGTCAGGAAGTGCGCGAGTTGCTGGTCAGCGTGGTCGACGATGTCGACGAGGTATTACGGTGCCAGCCATTTATGGCACGCATTGTAAAAGCCCGTGGCAACCGTCTGCATATTGAAGCCAGTGCCGGCGCCGGTATTCGCCCAGGTGATAAATTTCAGGTCTACAGAACCGGTACTTTTTATAATCTTGACCTGGAACCCCGCACCGAAATAAGCGATATGGCTACGGAAGTAGTAGTTAAGCAGGTACAACCGCAATTTATTATTGCCGAGATGAAATTAAGCGCCGAGCATCTGGCGATTCAGCGTGACGATCTGGTAATTGCCTGGTGATTGCCTGGTAATGCAGCGACTGATAGCCTGCGCATTTTCCAACGCAGATCTGGCAATTGAATCAACAACACCCCGTTATTCGTGCAGCAGGCTGGATGGCCGCTGCACTGTTCTCGTTTATTTTGATGGCCGTTGCCGGGCGTGAACTGGCGGGCCAGATTTCTACCTTTCAGATTCTTTTCTTCCGCAGTGCAATCGGCGTTGTGCTGATAGGCATTCTGATCTGGATGACCGGCGTTTCGCAGTTAAAAACGACCAGAATTAAAGCGCATTTAGGACGAAATTTTGCACACTTCGCCGGTCAGTACGGCTGGTTCTATGGTCTGGGCGTTATTTCGCTGGCTGAAGTGATTGCGCTGGAATTCACAACACCCGTATGGACGGCCATTCTGGCGGCTATTTTCCTGCATGAGCGACTCACGGCTGCCCGCTGGATGGTGCTGGTGTTTGGTATTGCCGGGTTGTTTCTTATTCTGCGCCCGGGAGCCGGTGTGATCCATCCGGCGGCGCTGGCTGTGCTGGCGGGGGCGGCGGGTTATGCCTGCTCCTATATTTTTACTAAATCCCTGTCTGCCACAGAAACGCCACTGAGCATTCTGTTTTACATGACCTTGCTGCAGTTACCGCTCGGCTTTTTTCCTGCGCTGGCCGATTGGAAAACGCCCGAGGGTGATCAGTGGCTATGGGTTGTGGTGGTCGGTGTCAGTGCATTAACGGCTCATTACTGCATGACGCGCGCATTCCGTCTGGCGGATGCCGGCGTGGTGGTGCCGATGGATTTTCTGCGCTTGCCATTAATAGCAGTGGTTGGCTATCTGTTCTACAACGAGGCTTTGGATCTCTGGGTGTTGCTCGGAGCGGCCCTGATGTTCAGCGGTAACCTGATTAATCTGCGCGCAGAGCTGAAACGTCTGCGCGCACATTAATCCCGTCAGATCAGCCCGGTACTTTCATATCCGGGCAGCTTTGGCGTTTGATCAGGCGGTCGTCTTTGTAGGTTTCCAGATGGATGTCAAAGCCCCACAGGAAGTGCAGGTGCTTCATCACTTCGTGCGTATCGCCTGACAGCGGCGTTCCATTCTGCATGGTGTGCCGCAGCGTCAGTGAACGGTCGCCCTCGATTTCGACATGAGTAATCTGAATGTTGGGTTCACGCACCGAAAGGTCGTACTGGCGGGCCAGCATTTCCCTGACTTTTCGGTAGCCGGCGTCGTTATGGATGGCTTCCACCTGATACTGATTTTTTTCGTCATCGTCATAGATGCTGAACAGGTGGAAGTCCCGCATCATTTTTGGCGACAGAAACTGCTGAATAAAGCTTTCGTCTTTGAAGTTCTTCATGGCGAAATGCAGTGTTTTCAGCCAGTCGGAACCTGCGATATCCGGAAACCACTCGCGGTCCTCGTCGGTCGGTTCCTCGCAGATGCGTTTGATGTCGCGGAACATATTGAATCCCAGCGCATACGGGTTGATGCCGCTGTAATACGATGCATCAAAGCCGGGCTGGAAAATCACGTTGGCGTGTGACGACAGAAACTCCATCATAAAACCATCGGTCACTTTGCCTTCATCGTATAAATGATTGAGCAATGTGTAGTGCCAGAACGTCGCCCAGCCTTCGTTCATCACCTGAGTCTGACGTTGTGGATAAAAGTACTGGGATATTTTACGTACAATCCGGATCAGCTCGCGCTGCCACGGAGCAAGCAAAGGGGCGTTTTTTTCCAGAAAATAGAGAATATTTTCCTGAGGTTCAGACGGAAATTTACGCCGAGACTTCTTGTTTTCTGATTTGTTCTGTTGTGCTGGCAGGGTGCGCCACAGGTCATTGACCTGTTGCTGCAGAATGTCTTCCCGCTCTTTTTGGCGCATTTTTTCATCGGCAGCGGAAATCGGCTTCGGCCGGCGGTAACGATCAACGCCGTAATTCTGCAAGGCATGACAAGCATCCAACACTTGTTCAACCTCTTCCTGACCGTAGCGCTCCTCACACTGGCGCACATAGTTTTTGGCGAATACCAGATAATCAATAATAGAACCGGCGTCCGTCCAGGTGCGGAACAGGTAGTTGCCTTTGAAAAACGAGTTATGCCCGTAGCAGGCATGGGCGATCACCAGTGCCTGCATCGGCATGGTGTTCTCTTCCATCAGGTAGGCAATGCAGGGGTTGGAATTAATCACAATTTCATACGCCAGCCCCATCTGGCCGCGCTGATATTGCTTCAGTGTCTGCAGAAACTGTTTACCGTACGACCAGTGGTTGTAGCCAATCGGCATACCGACAGAGGAATAAGCATCCATCATCTGTTCGGCGGTGATGATTTCGATCTGATTCGGGTAGGTATCCAACTCATACAGTTTGGCAATACGACCGAGTTCACGGTCGTAGGTCTCCAGCAATTCGAAGGTCCAGTCGGAGCCGGTCGACAGATAGTTGCGCTCAGTCATACAGCCTCCTGATACCTGTCTTTGGCAAACAGCTCACGGAAAACACCGTAGATGTCGGCCGCGTTGCGGATTTGCGCCATTGCGAAATGATGCGGATAGCTTTTCAGCAGTCCTGTGTAGGCTTCCCACAAGGCCTGATGCTGGTTCGGGGTAATTTCGATGTAGGCGAAATACTGCACGGCGGGCAGCAATTCGTCGTTAAGGATTTTGGCGCACTGAGGGGAATCATCGTCCCAGTTATCGCCGTCGGACGCCTGTGCGGCGTAAATGTTCCATTCGCTGCTGTTATAGCGCTCGTCGATGATTTCCTGCATGAGTTTCAGCGCAGACGAAACAATCGTGCCGCCGGTTTCGCGCGAGTAGAAAAAATCCTGTTCGTTCACTTCTTTCGCGCTGGTGTGGTGGCGGATAAACACCAGTTCGATGTGTTCGTAGCTCTTCTGCAGGAACAGATACAGCAGGATATAAAAGCGCTTGGCGATGTCTTTGATGTCTTGCGTCATAGAGCCGGAGACGTCCATCACGCAAAACATTACAGCCTTACTGCTTGGTACCGGCACTTTAATCTGACTGCGGTACCTCAGGTCCAGCTCGTCAAGGAAAGGTACTGTCTTCAGTTTTTTCTCGATCAGTGCCAGCTGCTCAAGCAGGGCCAGTACTTCCGGACGCTGGTCGTCATCCGTTGGATTCAGCGCGGCAAGTTCAGCCTGTAGCTCTTTCAGCTTTTTGCGTTTGCCTATGGTCATGCCGATGCGGCGGGCGTGAGCGTTGCGCAGCGAGCGCACCACCGACAAATTGTTGGGAGTACCTTCTGACACAAAGCCTGCGCGACGGGTTTTGAACTCCCGCGACTGGCTCAGGGTTTTCTTGATCATATTGGGCAGGGCGAGATCGTCGAACAGGTACGTCAGAAACTCCTCTTTGGTGAGATAAAACGAAAATTCGTCCTCGCCTTCACCCTGATTACTGGCTTTGCCGGAACCGGAGCCTCCGGCTCCGCCCGACTGAGGTTTATCCAGTAAATCGCCGGTATTGAACTCCTTATTGCCAGGGAACACCCGGTGCTGTTTACCACCGGGGCCATGGCCAATGACAGGTTCGTGCGTATTGCGCGTCGGGATGCTGATCTGTTCACCGCGCTCCATATCGGTAATGGAGCGGCGGTTGACGGCGTCTGTCACAGCATCTTTGATGTGAGCCTTATAGCGGCGTAAAAACCGCTGACGGTTCACCATGCTTTTGTTCTTTCCGTTCAGGCGCCGATCTATGATGTACGACATAGACTTCCCCTTTTACTCTGTGCCGGATCACTGCGATTTGCGTACGCGTAAATACCATTCCGACAGCAGCCGTACCTGTTTCTCGGTGTAACCACGCTCGATCATACGATGCACGAAATCGTCGTGTTTCTTCTGGTCGTCGGACGAGGATTTGGCCGAGAAGGAAATAACCGGCAGCAGATCTTCGGTGTTCGAGAACATTTTCTTCTCAATAACCGCACGCATTTTCTCGTACGACTGCCAGCTTGGGTTGTTGCCGTTGTTGTTGGCCCGCGCACGCAGCACGAAGTTCACGATCTCGTTACGGAAATCTTTCGGGTTGCTGATACCGGCGGCTTTTTCAATTTTCTCCAGTTCTTCGTTAATGGCGGCACGGTCGAGCATTTCGCCGGTTTCCGGATCACGGTATTCCTGATCCTGAATCCAGAAGTCGGCGTAGGTGACGTAGCGGTCGAAAATGTTCTGACCGTACTCGGCATAAGATTCCAGATACGCCGTCTGAATTTCTTTGCCGATAAAGTTCACATATTCGGTGGCCAGATGCTCTTTGAGGAAGTTCAGATAACGGTCGTGGGTTTCTTCCGGAAACTGCTCCTGCTCAATGGCCTGTTCCAGAACGTACAGCAGGTGTACCGGGTTGGCGGCCACTTCTGTTGCATCAAAGTTAAATACTTTCGACAGTATCTTGAAGGCAAAGCGGGTGGAAATACCGTTCATGCCTTCGTCGACGCCGGAACTGTCTTTGTATTCCTGCATCGACTTGGCTTTCGGGTCGGTATCTTTCAGATTCTCACCGTTATACACCCGCATTTTTGAATAGATGCTGGAGTTTTCCGGCACTTTCAGGCGGGAGAGTACGGTGAATTTGGCCAGCATTTTCAGTGTGTCCGGTGCACAGTGTGCGGTCGACAACGAGCTGCCAGCGAGGAGTTTTTCGTAGATTTTGACTTCTTCATGCACGCGCAGACAGTAAGGCACTTTAACTATGTACACGCGGTCGAGAAACGCTTCGTTGTTTTTGTTGTTGCGGAATGCCTGCCACTCCGATTCGTTGGAGTGCGCGAGAATAACGCCTTCAAACGGAATAGCGCCCATGCCTTCGGTGCCGTTGTAGTTGCCTTCCTGTGTGGCGGTCAGCAGAGGATGCAGCACCTTGATCGGCGCTTTGAACATCTCCACGAATTCCATCAGGCCCTGATTGGCCCGGCACAGTGCGCCGGAATAGGCGTAGGCATCCGGGTCGTCCTGCGAGAAATCTTCGAGTTTGCGGATATCCACTTTGCCGACCAGCGACGAAATATCCTGGTTGTTTTCATCACCCGGTTCGGTTTTGGCAACGCCGATCTGATCGAGAATGGAAGGGTAGAGTTTGACCACTTCGAATTTACTGATATCGCCACCGAATTCGTGCAGGCGTTTTACCGCCCAAGGTGACATGACACGACCCAGATAACGGCTTTGAATACCGTAATCTTCTTCGAGAATCTGCGCGTCTTCTTCCGGATCAAACAGCCCCAGCGGTGATTCAAACACCGGTGAACCTTTAATGGCGTAAAACGGAATGCGCTCCATCAGGTGTTTCAGCCGTTCAGCCAGAGAGGATTTACCACCGCCCACAGGGCCCAGCAGATACAGAATCTGTTTGCGCTCTTCCAGCCCCTGCGCAGCGTGGCGGAAATACGCGACAATGTTTTCAACGGCTTCTTCCATGCCGTAGAACTCAGAGAATGCGGGGTAGCGTTTAAGAACTTTGTTGGAAAATATGCGGCTTAAGCGCATGTCTTTGGCGGTGTCGATCAGCTCAGGTTCACCGATCGCCATCAGCATCCGCTCGGCGGCGGTGGCGTATACGGATTTGTCCTTTTTACAGAGCTCGAGGTAGTCCTGCAGGCTCATGACCTCTTCCTGAGTGGCCTGATACCTGTCTTTGTAACGGCTGAATACGCTCATAGTTCACCTCTCCGTTAACCTGGGTCAGGGTAGTTCGTTGTTGTTTGTTACATAAAAATCCGTTGTTTAATTCGTATCGGGTTTATTCAGTATGGTCCAGGCGGTGAAGCCTGTGCCAGTGGTTATTGGGTTCCGGTGAAAAATTTCTGCGCCTGTCAGAAAAGTGCCGGATCAGTCAGGAACATGCATTCACCGTGCCTGATGAGTGAGGCACTGAGACTAAAGGTGGTGAGCCGGCCGGGCAGCGGGCAATAAAAAAGCCCGCATTGGCGGGCTTTTTCTGCAACCGGTAAGGCGCGGTCTGTCAGCTGTGTTCGGTCAGATCGGGAAACGCCATCTTCCACATTTCGGCGCCGCCATCGAGGCTGTACACCTCGTCGTAACCTTGTGACGCAAAGAACTGGGCCGCGCCCTGACTGCTGTTACCGTGGTAACAGCACACCAGCAGAGGCTGGTTCTTTGGCGTTGCAGCCATAAATTCCGCCAGATTGTCGTTATCCACGCGCTGGGCGCCCTGAATATGACCGGCCTGAAAGCTCATGGCATCGCGGATATCGGCGATGCTAAGGTTGCCTTGTTCCATCAATGCTTTCGCATCGCCTGCTTTAATACGCTGAAAACTCATGGGTTTTTCTCCGCTTGGGCCGGCACCCGGAACCATTGCTGATCCTCGAGGCGCAGGGCTGACAATTGTCCGCCCCAGACACAACCTGTATCCAGAGCAAATACGTTCGGTACGGTGACCTTTCCTTCCAGTGCTGCCCAGTGGCCGAATAACAGCCGGGTATTGGCCGCACGGCGGTTAGCGACGTTGAACCAGGGCACATAGCCGTCCGGAGCGGTATCCAGACCTTCTGTGCTGATCAGATCCAGTTCGCCGCGGGTGCCGACAAAGCGCATGCGGGTCAGGTAGTTCACGATGGCCCGTAACCTGTCCATGCCGCGCAGGCCTTTTTGCCAGCGATCCGGCTGATTGCCATACATGGCCGCAAAAAAGGCCGTGCAGTCGTCACTTTGCAGTACCGCTTCCACTTCCTGCGCCAGACGACGGGCTTTGCGCGCGGTCCAGGCGGGCGGAATGCCGGCGTGGCTCATGCACCAGCCGCGTCCTTCGTCCAGCACGACAAGTGGCTGAAAACGCAGCCAGTCGAGCAGTTCATCACGGTCGTCTGCACCAAAGATGGGCGCCAGTGTATCATTGGCCCGCTGGTGTTCGCCGCCGTAGTGCACCGCCAGCAGATGCAGGTCGTGATTGCCCAGTACCACTTTCGCCCGGTGGCCGAGCGACTTGACGAAGCGCAGCACGTCGAGCGATTGCGGACCGCGGTTGACCAGATCGCCGGCCAGCCACAACTGATCGTGCTGCGGATCGAAGCGGCACTCGGCGAGTAAACGCTGCAGGGCTTCGTGACAGCCTTGAATATCACCGATTGCGTATATTGGCATGCAGTGGGTTTTCCGTCGAGTCAGTCGTTGTCTGATGGGGCCTGTAAACGAACGTCGGGTTCAGTTCAGCGCGTTCGGTGTCGCCAGTGTAAACACCGGGATACTGGCGTGAAACAAAGTGCCGTCGTCCGCTTCCATCACGTAGTAACCGCGCATGCTGCCCACGCGGGTAGCGAGCACGGCGCCTGAGGAGTAGCGGAAGGTCTCGCCCGGTTCAATGGTAGGCTGTTCACCCACCACGCCTTCGCCTTTCACTTCCTGCACTTCGTTATTGCCGTCGGCAATAAACCAGTGGCGGGTACGCAGCGTAGCGCCCTGATCACCGTGGTTGTGAATGCGGATGTGGTAAGCGAATACGAAGCGGTTGTCTTCCTCGACCGATTGCTGATCGAGGTATTCCGCTTCCACTGTTACTTCAATGCTGTCGCTGAGCGCGTCACTCATCAGGCGTCTCCCTGTTGGCCGTGCAGCAGATCATATACGGCATCGGCGATGCGTACATACTCCGGCAGACTCAGGCGCTCGGGACGCAGCGTGGTGTCGATGCCGATGGCCTCCAGCTGCTCAGCGCTGATCAGGTTCTTCATGGTGTTACGCACGGTTTTACGGCGCATGCTGAAGGCTTCTCGCACCACGCGCTCCAGCGTCTTCACGTCTTTCGCCGGGTACGGCAGGTCGTCGTACGGACGCAGGCGCACAATCGCCGAATCCACTTTCGGCGGCGGGTTGAACGAGCCTGGACCCACAATAAACAGCGGCTCTACCTTGCAGTAGTACTGCGCCATGATGCCCAAGCGGCCGTAGTCGGAGGTACCGGGCCCGGCGGCTAAGCGGTCGACCACTTCTTTCTGCAGCATAAAGTGCATGTCCTGCACGATTTTATGGTGCGCCAGAAAATGGAAAATCAGCGGCGTGGAAATGTTGTACGGCAGGTTACCGACAATGCGCAGCTGCTGACCCGGCTTGAGGATGGTGTTGAAGTCGAACTTCAGCGCGTCACCTTCGTGAATGGTGAATTCCGGGTAATTAAAAAACTTGGTGCGCAGAATCGGGATCAGGTCGCGGTCGAGCTCGACGACGTCGAGTTTGCCGCAGGCTTCCAGTAGCGGCTCGGTGATGGCGCCCATGCCTGGGCCGATTTCAACCAGCGCATCGCTGTGTTTCGGATTGATGGCGCGCACGATTTTGTCGATCACATGGTGATCGTGCAGAAAGTTCTGGCCAAAGCGCTTACGGGCTTTGTGGCCGTGCGCTTGCGGAATGTGTTTGTCAGTCATGATTGGCTGCCATTTGCAGAGCAACGTCGATGGCGGTCAGCAGGCTGCCACTGTCGGCCTTGCCGCTGCCGGCGAGGTCGAGGGCGGTGCCGTGATCCACCGAGGTGCGGATAACCGGGAGTCCCAGAGTAATGTTAGCGGCGCGGCCGAAACCGTGAAATTTCAGCACCGGCAGTCCCTGGTCGTGATACATGGCGAGGGTGGCATCAGCCCCCTGCAGATGTTTGGGTGTGTACAGCGTATCCGCCGGCAGCGGCCCGCTTAAGTGCATGCCTTCGGCACGCAGTTCGTTCAGTGTCGGGATGATCACATCCAGTTCTTCGCGCCCCAGATGGCCGTCTTCGCCGGCGTGAGGGTTCAGGCCCGCCACCAGAATGTGCGGCTGGCTGACGCCAAAGAAGGTGATCAGATCCTGATGCAGAATGCGGGTCACGCGCTTGATGCGCTCGGGGGTAATGGCCGCCGGCACGTCTTTCAGCGGTAAGTGGGTGGTCACCAGCGCCACGCGCAGGTCGCTGGTGGCCAGCATCATCACCACTTCTTTTACGCCGCAGTAATCGCGGAAGTATTCGGTATGGCCACTGAAGCTGATGCCGGCGTCATTGATGATGCCTTTGTGCACCGGCGCAGTGACGATACCGGACCAGCGTTTATCGAGTGCGCCCTGCACCGCCACGCGCAGGGTTTCCAGCACGTAATGGCTGTTGGCCACGTTCAGCGTGCCGGCCTGTGCCTGCGCCTCAAGGACAACCGGGTACACGCACAGTTCGCCAGCGGCGGACGGGCGCGCGGTCTGAGCGTCGTCGAGCAGGCGGATGGTCAGTGGCAGACCCAGTTGCTGAGCTCTTTGTTCAATCAGCGCCGGGTCAGCGATCACCACCAGTTCGCAGTCGTGCGCTTGTTGGGCAATCTGAATGCACAGGTCGGGGCCAATGCCGGCAGGTTCGCCGGCGGTAATGGCAAGGCGGATCGTCATGGACGTTCCTTGATGTCGACGTAAGCTTCGGAGCGGATCTTACGCAGCCAGATTGGCAGCTCTTCTTCGAAGCGGCGGTTATACAGCACGTTGCGCACCTGATTGCGCTGGTTCTCGGCGCCAACGTCGGTCTGACGACGGCCCTCAACCTGCAGTACGTGCCAGCCGAACTGGGTTTCGAACGGTGCGCTGATGGCCCCTTCGGCGGTGTCTTTCATAGTGGCGTCGAATTCCGGCACCATGTCACCCGGATTCACCCAGCCCAGATCGCCGCCGCTGGCGCCACTGCCCGGATCGTCGCTGTATTGCTTGGCCAGAGCGGCGAAGTCTTCACCGGCCTGCAGGCGTTCGTACAGCTGGTTGATCAGCTGTTCGGCATCGCGCTGATCACGCAGTTCGTTGGTGCGGATCAGGATATGACGGGTTTTGGTTTGGGTGATGAGCTGGGTGTTACCACCGCGCTTATCTTTCAGCTTCACGATGTGAAATCCGCTCGGGCTTTTGATCGGGTCTGACACGTCGCCGATGTTCAGTTTCGGCACCACAGGGGCAAAAATGCCCGGCAGCTGAGCTTCTTTTTTCCAGCCCAGATCACCGCCATCCAGCGCCGTACGGCCGCTGGACTCGGCAATTGCCAGCTGGCGGAAATCGGCGCCTTTGCGCAGACGTGCCACCAGATCGCGGGCTTTCTGTTCGGCGTTTTTCAGATCGGCCGCAGAGGCGTCGTCCGGCACGGCAATCAGAATATGGCCCAGCTCGTATTCGGCAGCGGAGGTCATCTTGCCCAGATCAGAAGCGAGGAAGTAGTCGACGTCCTGATCGGTAATCTGGATGCGCTCACCGACCTGAAAGCGCTGCACGCGGGAGATGCGCATCTCGTCGGCGATCTGCTGACGCGCCACGGCAAAGGACACACCTTCGCTTTCCATCGCTTTGCGGAACTGGTCGAGGGTCATTTTGTTCTGGGCGGCGATGCGGCCCAGCGCTTCGTTCAGCTGGGCGTCACTGATGCGGATACCGCCGCGGTCAGCCATCTGCAGTTGCACGCTTTCGAGGATCATGCGTTCCAGTACCTGAGTGCGCAGGACATCGTCGGCCGGCATGGCGTTGCCTGCGTTCTGATGACGGATCTGATCCATGCGCTGCTTCAGTTCGCTCTGCATAATGATGTCGTCATCGACAACCGCAGCAACTTCGTCGAGCAGTTGCGGGGCGGCCGTGGCCTGAAGACTGCTGACGGCCAGCAGGGTACTGAAAAATAACGTTTTAATAGTCATGGTATTGTCGTCTTGAGTATCCGGTAATGCCTTCACTGATGATGTCGTCGGTGCCGCCGCCAAAGGTGCTCAGGCCTTTGAGCTGAATGCTGAGCATAAAGCCGTAGCGTTTGTCCGTGGTGTATTCCGTGCTTTCGCTGTCGGTTGGCGAGGTCTCGCGGTACACGAACTGCAGGCGCCAGCAGCAGTTCTGATATTCGAAGCCGGCCAGCGCTTCCAGCACCGGGCTGAGCGGGCGCCGTTCGTCGGCATCGTAAGAGCGCAGGTCGCGCAGCTGACGGCCGACCAGCGCCCAACGGTCAGTCAGCGACCAGAAGAAACCGGCGTCGAGCTGACGCGTCGTGGTATCGACGGTTTCTGTGCTGCTGTTCCAGATCTGCACAGTGTTGGTGGACAGATTGAGGAAGCGGTTATTGCTGTTCTCAAAGCGCACACCGTAACGGCGCTGACGGGCGAAGTCTTTGTACACATCCCATTCCAGCGTGTGGTAGAGCGACCAGTGCTCATACGGGTTCCATTCGACTTCGCCGAGTGTGCTCGATACCGCCTGTTCATCGGCGGACGGCACTGAAGTGCCGGTCAACTGCACCAGACGGTCGTCGTTGTACCAGATGCGGCCGACACTGGCGCGGAACTGTTCGAGGCCGGCACCGTTAATAAAGCGGGTCGTCAGACCGGCGCTGACCTGATCCAGGTCGGCCAGACGGTCGCCACCGGTAAAGCGGTCGCCGGTAAACAGGCTGGCGTAAGTGACCGTAGTGCGGGTGCTGTCAAAGTTCGGAATCTGGTTCTGATCTTTGAGGTACGGGCTTTTCACCCAGAACAGACGGGGTTCCAGCGTTTGCTGGTAATCCTGACCGAACCACTGAAATTCACGGTCAAAGTACAGACCGCCGTCCACACTGTAGCGGCCACTGCCGTGGGCCGGGCTCAGCTCGAAATCGTCGGCGATGGTGTCGTCGGCATCGGTCAGCTGGTAGGCGCGGTAGCGGTATTCGGCTTTGGGCGTCAGGAAACCGAACGGCCATTCCATCGGGTAGGCGACCGTAGTGTCGGACAGCATGCGGTCGCCGTTCAGGGCAGCAAAGCCCGTCAGGGTCTGGGCGCTGCTGTCGATGATGGCGCTGTCTTCCCGATTGAAGCGGGTGGCCTGCAGCTTCTGCGCAATCAGCCAGTCGTTGACGGTGGCCTGGCTGTAACCGAGGTTCAGCTGCGGAATGCGACGGTACGGACGGTTGGCGAGGGTGATGGTGTCATCAATGGTCTGGAAGCTTTCGGCGGTGACGTCGAAGTGCCAGTCGTCCTGATTCCACAGCACCACGCCGCGGCGCGGCAGGTGGGTGGTGCGGTCGATGGCGCCGGCCGGTTTCATGTCACTCAGGTAATCGGAATCGCTGACGTGATTATACACCCAGTGGTGTTCCCAGCCCTGACCGAAGGTGCCGTCCTGACGGACGTTCATGCCCCAGCGTTCTTCATTCTCGGTGGCGTCTTTATTCAGGTAACCGTAGTTCAGTTCGCCATCACCGAACCATTCGGTTTTGTGGCGGAACTGAGATTCCCACAGCATGCCGCGGTCGAGAATGTGGTGGGCGATGATGGTGGCGTCGGCGTTGGGGGCAATATTCCAGTAAAACGGAATCTGTACGTCTTCGGCCTGCCCGTAACCGTTGATGGTAAAGCTTGGATCAAGGAAGCCGGTCATGCGCTGATCGCCGATCGGGAAACGGTAATACGGCACATACAGCACAGGCACTTCGGCTACGCGCAGACGGGTGTGCCAGGATTCGCCGATGCCGCTTTCCTGATCCAGATGCAGTTCACTGGCTGCCAGATCCCAGTCGTTATGGCCCGGCTCACAGAAGGTAAAGGTGGCGTCGGTCAGATCGATGCGGCCTTCTTCGCTGGTGTCGATTTGCCCGGCGGTGCCGCGGAAATGGCGGGACGGTACGGAATATTCGGCACCGTAAAAACTGACGTTACCGCTTTCCTGATACAGATCGGCGCCATCGCCTTCCATGACCAGATCCGGGGTGGTCAGCGACACATTGCCGCGGAATTCACCATAGCCCTGACTCTGATACCAGCGTGCTTCGTCGGCGCGCAATTCGCGGTCGGCCTGACGCAGCAACACTGAACCGGTCAGCACAGAATCGCCGTTTTTCTGCATCACAGAACCGTCGGCTTCGGCTTCGATCTGACCACCTTCCACCGGCGTAATGTCGGGGGTGCGGTAATTACCGTGGCAGAACTCGGGCAGGGCATCCTGTTCTTCGGCACTCAGCTGATCTTTCGGATACCAGCTGAGCGGGTGTTGGCCGGAGGTTTCACCGGCCAGAACGGGCAGGCTGACAGCCACTGCCAGGGGCAGCAGAGCGTGTTGGAAAATCCTGTTCCGGACGGGAGCGCAACGCCGGTTTTGGGGTCGAATACGAATCATGTGCGGCTCTAGCGCCTATCCAAATCGAGTGTGTTATCTTAACGCCAGAATCCGCACAACAGGCGTCCGAATGATTCAGAGGCCTGTTTAGGAGTCTGCGGAGAGACCGCAGGTTCCCTGAAGAACCGGGGCGACACAAAAGCGCCCAATTCTAGAACGACTAACCCTGAGAGGCCAGCATGGATCAGCGGCGGGAAGATCTCGCGCAATGGGCTGCGGCAATGATTCGCCAGCACGCCGACTACGAAGTTAAAACCGATATGACCATGGTATCCGGCGATGCCAGTTTCCGCCGGTACTTCCGTCTTCATTATTTAAACCACAGCTGGATTGCCGTCGACGCGCCGCCTGAAAAGGAAGATAACCCGCGTTTTGTTGCCGTGGCCCGCGCCTGGCGCGACCATGGCGTGGCCGTGCCTAAGGTCATTGCGCACGATTTCGAGCGTGGTTTTATGCTGCTGGAAGATTTTGGCGACCAGCTGCTGTGGCCGGCGCTGCATGCCGACGGCCTGGATGAACGGTCGGTGATGGCGCTGTACGAAGACGCCATCAGCCAGCTGCTGCACCTTCAGGGATTACCGACCGGGCAACTGCCGGCCTATGACGCCGAACTGCTCGACCGTGAAATGGCCCTGTTCCGTGACTGGCTGTGTATCGAGCAACTGGGCATGACGCTGTCCGACAGTGAAGACGCCCTGCTCGCCAATACCTTTGCACTGCTGAAGCAGAACGCACTGGCACAGCCTGTGGTGGCCGTGCACCGCGATTACCATTCACGCAACCTGATGGTCCGTGCCGACGGTTCGCTGGGGGTGATCGATTTTCAGGATGCGGTAGCAGGTCCTGCCACTTACGATCTGGTGTCGCTGCTGCGTGACTGTTACGTGCGCTGGCCGTCGTCGCTGGTCGAAGAGCTGGCCGCCAGTTACTGGCAGCAGGCACGTCCGCTGGGCATTTACCTGGGCGATTGGGCCCAGTTCCACCGCGATTTCGATTTCATGGGCATGCAGCGGCATCTGAAAGCGGCCGGTATTTTTGCCCGGCTGAATCTGCGCGATGGCAAGACCGGCTATCTGAAGGACATTCCGAACACCTGCCGTTATCTGCAGGATGTGAGTGCCCGTTATCCGGAGCTGGCCGATTTTCATCAGTGGCTGAACTCGGTCTTCATGCCGCAACTGGCGAATCTGCCACCGTCTGCCGACAGCACCCGCGACAGCAGCGCCGAATGAAAGCCATGATCCTGGCGGCGGGACGCGGCACCCGCATGGCGCCGCTGACCGATCATTGCCCGAAGCCGCTGTTGCCGCTGGCCGGCAAGCCGCTGATTGTGCATCACATCGAAAAGCTGGTGGCGGCGGGCATTACCGATCTGGTGATCAACCACGCCTGGCTTGGCGGCATGCTGGAAGAACGGCTGGGTGACGGCTCGGCCTTTGGTGCTTCTGTGCAGTGGTCGCCGGAGCCGCAAGCGCTGGAAACCGGCGGCGGCATCGCCAACGCCTTGCCTTTGCTCGGCGACGAGCCCTTCCTGCTGGTGAATGGCGATGTCTGGACCGACTGGTCGTATGCCTCGGTGCACCGCGTCTCGCTCGGTGCGGATCTGGCCCATCTCTGGCTGGTGGATAATCCGCAACACAACCCAAACGGCGACTTCGTGCTGGACGGTGCGCGCGTGCGCAATCCGCAGCAGGAGGCCGTTGCCCATGCTCCGCGCCTGACGTTCAGTGGCATCAGTCTGCTGCACCCGCAGCTGTTTGCCGGGTGTCCGGCCGGTGCCTTTCCACTGGCGCCTTTGCTGCGCCTGGCAATGGACAACGACAGCGTCGGTGGCGAACGGATCGCCGGCCGCTGGGTGGACGTCGGCACGCCGCAGCGCTTGCACGAACTGGAGCAGTACCTGACGGAGCCGGAGCGTTCGCTGTGATGAAAATCTGGTTCGGAAAAATCGTCGGTGCTTTTCTGGGCCTCGCCAGCGGCGGACCTTTTGGTCTGTTGGTGGGCGCGTTTGCCGGTCACCTGCTTGATCAGGCACTCGGTAAAATTCTGCTGGGCCCGGACGCAGCGGCGACGCCCAACAAACAAGGGCAGGTGCAGCAGGTCTTCTTCCGCGCGACCTTCCGGGTGATGGGGCGTCTGGCCAAAGCCGATGGCCGGGTCAGCGAGGAAGAAATCAACGCGGCCTCCAACATCATGGAGCAGATGGGGCTGAACGACAGTCAGCGCCAGAACGCCATCCGGTTCTTTACCGAAGGCAAACATCCCGATCTCGATCTGATGCCTGACCTGAACCTGCTGCGCAATCTGTTTGCCCAGCGCGCCGGGCTGGCGCAGATGTTCATCGAGATTCAGCTGATGGTGGCCTATGCCGATGGCCGGCTGTCGCTGGAAGAACGTCGTCTGCTCGACAAAATCTGCAAAGCGTTGGGTATTTCCGCGTTTCAGTTCGAATGGATTAACGGCCGCGTGCAGGCGGCGATGAGTGGCGCGGGTAAGCGTCATGGCGGTGGCCAGTCGCAGGAAACCCAGCTGCGTAACGCCTACGCTGTGCTTGGCGTGAAAGCCGATACCGGCGATGACGAGTTGAAAAAAGCCTACCGCAAACTGATGAGTCAGCATCACCCGGACAAGCTGGTGGCCAAAGGTCTGCCGGAAGAAATGATGAAACTGGCCAAAGAAAAAACGCAGGAAATCCAGACCGCCTACGATCTGATCCGCAAGAGTCGCGGGCAGAAATAACGCTGCACCCGCCGGCCAGGTAAATCCTCAGCGTGAATTCAGACACTGCCCGCCGGCGAAACAGAACGTGGCGTACGGCCAGTAGTCGTGCTGATACAGCGCTGCTTTGACGCTGCCATCGTCGATCATGGTTTTCAGTGCCTGACGCAATGGGGCAACCCAGGGTTCGTGCGCCGCAGCATGGCTGACGTACAGCCCGGCTTTGACGTTGAACAGCGGCAGGGCAATGCGCACCTGACGGCTGTCGATGCCGGCGGTATACATGGCGTACAGCAGCGAGTGTTCGGTACTGGCCATGGCCGCCAGCCGTCCCGACAACAGCATTTTCAGCCCTTGTTCGACGTCGGTGACCGGGGTACGGACGATGCCATTGTGCTGATCAAACACCGGACCGTATTTGGATCCGCGCACGTGCCCCACCAGTTTGCCGGCGAAATCATTCAGTGACGTTACCTCGCGGGCGGTTGCTGTGGTCACCACCACAATCCGCTCTTCGGCAATATTGCCCAGATTCTCGCCAATCTGATCCGCCGCCGGACTGACGAACATCACCGCCACATCGGCGCTGCCGCCGGCAATGCTCTGAATCACACGCGGATAGGGCTCTGGCCGGTTGGTGTAGGGCACACCCGCCCGTTCAAACAGGGTTTTCTGGAAATCGACCAGCATGCCGGTCATGGGGGCGTTGTCGTGCACTATGCCCCAGGGCGTCACAGTCGAGGTCGTGACCCGGGCAACAGACGGCGTGTCGTCAGCGAGGGTGGGCGGCGCGGTCAGGCAACCGGCGAACAGCAGGATCAGCAGCCGGTTGTGTCGGGTCAGCATAGCAATACAGGGTTCCGGGTGGTCAGTCCCGCACCCTGACGGTGCGGGCCGCCCAGTGTAAGCGGGCTGAAATTGTCAGACAACTCCCAGCGTGTAGCGCAGGTGGTCGTTCAGGAAGCGGCCTTGCGGGTCGAGTTCCTGACGGATTTTCAGGAAGTCACCGAAGCGTTCATAGCGACCGGCGAACTCGTTGGCCGACAGTGTGTGGATCTTGCCCCAGTGCGGGCGGCCGTCGTACTTCCAGAAGATCGGCTCAATAGCGGCAAAGTACTTTTTGTAGTCCTTGTCGTGGAAGTTGTGGCAGCTGATGGAGAAGCCATCGCGCTTGTAAAACGGGCTCAGCCACACGTCATCGCCTTTGATATATCGCGCCTCGATCGGGAAAATGACCGGAATATTCTGCTTTTTGATGGTCTGCAGAATTTCGCGCAGGCATTGCGGGCCCACTTCCGCCGGTACTGTGTATTCCATCTCGTTGAAGCGGATGTCACGCAGGTTGCCGAAAATCTCATGCGAGGCGCCGTAACGGGTTTCCGGTTCCACACCGCTGGCGCCAAAGTTCACCAGCCAGCTGCGGGCAAACGGCATGTAGTCGATCAGGTTCGACATCATGCGGAAAGCTTCATAGGCGTCGCCGCTCGGCTCTGCCTGATCCGCCGGAATGTCCGCCGGGTCGATTTTGTCGATGGCGATACCGAGCATGTAATCGCTGTGCGGCAGGGCATACATCTCATAGTGGCGGTGAGCGTCGCGCAGTTCTTCCGCCCGTTCCAGACCTTCTTCTTCCGACATCATCCAGCTGTACTCTCTCAGGTAGTACGCCTTGTCGGTTTTGATGCGCGCCTTAGTCACCACACCGAGACAACCTAAGTTGTTGCGCACGGCGTTGAACAGGTCGGTATTTTCGCTGGCGCTGCAGCTGAGTTTGTCGCCGGCGGCGCTGATCAGATGCACTTTCTGCGCGTGGGTCGACAGGGTGCCCAGCTCTTTACCGGTGCCGTGGGTGGAGGTGGCGAGCACGCCGCCGAACGCCTGCGTATCGATATCGGACAGGTTGATGGTCGACATATCGTGGGTCCACAGGTCTTTACCCAGCTGCGACAGACGGGTGCCGGCCAGAACGTCGACCTCGAGTGCGTCTTTATCGACATTTTCGATGCCACGCAGACGGGCCAGCGACAGCAGCGTCTGGTCGGTCGGAACCAGACCGCTGAAGCTGTGGCTGGAGCCGACACAGCGGATGTTCTGGGTGGCGTTGCGAATGATGTCGGCCACCTCGTCTTCGCTTTTCGGAATCAGGCGTTCGTTCGGCTGGCAGTGCTGGTTACCCGACCAGTTGCTCCACGGCAGCACGCGCTTGCCGTCTTTGCCGATGACACCCGGATTTTCCGGTTTGACGGTTTCGCTGCAGCCGGCGGTTCCGGCGGCGACCAGCGCGGCACCGGCGCCTTTCAGCAGGTTGCGGCGGCTTAAGCGGACTTTATCGAGATTCATAGTTACAGCTCCTGCTTGGCCATGTAGCGGATGATGTTTTCCAGATCTTCTTCTGAGCACTCAGCACAGGTACCCATAGGCGGCATGTTGCGGATGCCATTGATGGCGTGGTTGACCAGCACATCGATGCCCTGATCCATGCGGTCATCCCATTCGCGGGTAAAAGCCTGAGGAGCGCCGGAAGCCTTCACGGCATGGCAGGCGGTGCAATAGAGATCGTAGAGTTCTTTGGTGTAATCGTCGGCAGCGCTGACACTGACTGCGGTGCTGAAGGCAGCAACGGCAAGCAGGTTGCGGGTGAGTGTTCTTATCATTGTGACCCCTCCGGAAACTGTGAAAAAGGTTACTCAATTCGGAACGATGGTACAAGTATTGCGGTAAGGCCAGAACCGAATTTACACCCCTTGACGCTCACGGCCGGACGAAGCCGCCATTGCCCCACCCGATGGCCAGGGCAGGGGGAAACGGGTTGGAAGTGCCGGTCAGTAGTGCCGGTTCGTATGGGCGTGTGCAGGGCTGTGCAAAGGCGCGGCGGCGACAAGCCGCCGGGGCCGGTTCGATCAGGGGCGAAGGGCAGGAACGCTGCTGTTCAGCAGGTAACGCGACGACGGCAGATCCGCCGGAGCCGCCAGACGTTGCCAGAGGCGGGTACGCAGATGCTCTTCCACGCTGACCAGGCGCACGCCGCGGCTTTCGAGTTGCGGCAACTGCGCCGCCAGAAAGGTCAGGGTCTGCGGATACGGGTGGCCAATCAGCACCGCGTAGCCGCGGCTTCTGGCCAGCGACAGCGCGTGTTCGTACTGTTTTTTCAGCGCTGCTTCCTGCGTGTCGTTGTCGAGAAACACGTCGCGCTCCAGCGCCGGAATGCCCGCTGAGGACGCTTGCTTCAGAGCCACGCTGGCCGGACTGGTGAGGCTGTCGACAAAAAACAGCCCCTGCTGGCGGGCAATATCCATCACCCACTGCATGGCGGCTGGCTGCTGGGTCAGCAGACTGCCCATGTGGTTGTTCATGCCCTGCACGTGCGGTACGGCCTGCAGATCGTCGAGCAGTACCTGCTGCAGCCGTTGCTGATCCATGTCCATGGTCAGGCCGCCGGGCCCCAGCCGGTTGCCGTGCTCATTGGCCATCGGCGCGTGCAGCATGATGCCGTGACCGCGGGCAAAGGCGGCTTCCGCCAGATGGGCGGCGTGCGGGGTATGGGGAAGAAAGGCGAGGTTTACCGGCGCGGGCAGAGCCACGGCGCGTTCGCCGAGCGTGCGGTTGTTGCCGATGTCATCGATGATCAGCAGCAGTTCGGCAGCCCGGGCGGGCAGGCAGATAACCAGCAGAAACAGCAGCCGCGTCAGCGGCTGCAACAGGGACCAGCGGATCAATCAGGACTCCGGACGGGGACTCAGAATCGCTACGCCGCGCAGCAGGGTATGGGCTTCATACAGCTGGAAGTCGCGCTTGAGAATGTCGCTGGTCAGATCGGTTTCTTCGCCACCGGCCGCTTCCGCTTTAGCATCTTTGGCTTTGTCGGTCGGATTGCTCAGGTGGCCGGGCAGATCTGATTCTTTGTAGTAACGCTGCTCTGCGGTGGTTACTTCGGCCTGCTCAACCCAGATATCCGGCTTGATACCCTGTGCCTGAATCGAGCGGCCATTCGGGGTGAAGTAGCGGGCCGTGGTCAGTTTGATGGCGCTGTCTTCGGTGATCGGCAGCACGCTCTGAACCGAGCCTTTGCCGAACGACTGGGTACCGACGATAACCGCGCGCTGATGATCCTGCAGAGCGCCGGCCACGATTTCAGAGGCCGATGCCGAGCCGCCGTTAATCAGCACCACGGTCGGAATGGTGCCAGCCGGGGTGTGCTGGGTCGCCGAATAGCTCAGCTCTGAGCTGGCAGCACGGCCTTTGGTGTACACAATCAGGCCCTGACTGATGAAGCTGTCGACCACTTCCACAGCGGCATCCAGCACGCCACCCGGGTTATTGCGCAGGTCGAGGATGATGCCGTTGAGCTGGCCGTCGTGGCGCCAGTTGTCGATGGCCGCCGCCAGTTCGCCGCCGGTATTTTCCTGGAACTGGGTAATACGCACGTAGCCGATGTCGCCGCTGAGTTTTTCGGTGCGCACACTGGCGACCTTAATTTCGGCGCGGGTCAGGGTGTAGGTCAGCAGTTCTTTTTCGTTTTTACGGCGGATTTCCAGTGTGATGTCCGAACCAGGAGCGCCACGCATTTTTTCCACCGCATCGTTCAGGCTCATGCCCATGACGGCTTCACCGTCGAGGCTGACGATCAGGTCGCCGGCCTGAATACCGGCTTTCTGAGCCGGCGTATCGTCGATGGGGGTGACCACCAGAATCAGACCGTCCTGCTGGCCTACTTCTATGCCCAGACCACCGAATTTACCTGAGGTGTTTTCCTGCAGATCGGAAAAGGCATCCGGCTGCAGATACGCCGAGTGCGGGTCGAGGGAGGTGAGCATGCCGTTAATGGCGTATTCGAGCAGGGTTTTGTCATCCACTTCTTCAACGTAGGAAGAGCGGATGCGCTCGAAGATTTCGGTGAAATTACGCAGTTCCTGCAGCGGCAACTGGCCGGCGCTGGCCGCCGTTTTTGCCGGTTGGGTTTCCGCCAGCGCCGCCGGCGCTGCAAAGAATGAGGTCAGGGCCAGAGCGAGCAACAGTCGGGGAGTGCGCAGAGTGAACATAGGCGGTTAACCGGGCCTTTTTATGTAAATGCGTTAAGGATGGCACAAAAGTCAGAATAACTCACTGCCGTTTCAGCCACACCGCAGGGTCCTGCGGGCGGCCCTTGTAACGGATTTCAAAATACAGATTCGGTTCCTTAAGACCGCCACTGTGACCGGCGGTGGCGATGACATCGCCCTGATTCACCCAGGCGCCAACACCGCGTTGCAGGGTTTCGTTGTGGGCGTACAGGCTGAGGTAGCCTTCGCCGTGGTCGATGATGGTGATCAGACCAAAACCGCGCAGCCAGTCGGAATACACCACCCGGCCATGATGCACGGCGTGCACCGGTGAGCCTTCCATGGTGCTGATCAGCCAGCCTTCCCAGCGCGACAGACCGTCGTCGTTGCGGCTGCCAAACCCTTTGTTAACGCGGCCGGCCACAGGACGTGGCAGCTGACCTTTAAGGGCGGTGAACGGACGGGCGTCGTTCTTACGCGGGCTGTTGACCAGCAGGGTCTGTACTTCGGACAGCAGGTTTTCCAGCCGTTTACGGTCGGCCTGCTTCTGCGCCAGACGTTGCTGGCTGTTTTTCATGTCGGCATCGAGGCGCGCCAGCAGCTGCGCCTGCTCGGCTTTGCGGGCCGACAGGCTGCGGTTTTCGGCCAGCAGATTCTGTTCGGTCTGCTGCAGGCTTTTTTCCTGTTCGCGGATCAGTTCAGCGATGTGCTCAAGGCGTTCAAGTTCGGCCAGTATCTGCTGAATTTGCTCAATGCGGGCGACGTTGAAGTAGTCGAAGTAGCGCAGCATGCGCTGCGCCTGTTGCGGGTCGTTCTGGTTCAGCAGCAGCTTGACCGGACCTTCATTGCCGAGCCGCTGAGCGGCGCGTAACTGATCGGCCAGATGCGTTCTGTGCTGAGTCTGAAGCTCACGGAGCTGTCCTTGCTCCTGTCTGAGCTTTTTTAGGCGTTCTTTCTCCTCCGCCAGTTTGCGGCGGGTATCGTCGATCTGTTGGGTCAGCGCGGCGATGTCTTTATCGGATTTGCGCAACTGATCGTTGAGCTGGCTGAACTCGTCTTTGGCGCTGTTCAGCCATTGCTCCAGCTTGGCGATTTCGCTTTTTAACGCTTCGAGTTTCGCTTCGTCATCCGCTTGCACCGGTGCGCACAACAGGGCGAGTACAACCCCGCCCAGCAGCAGAGGTTTCATGATTAACCGCCGTAAGTAACCAGACTGGCGCCGCTCATTTCGGCCGGTTTTTCCAGACCCATCATGGTCAGCAGGGTCGGTGCCACGTCGCACAGACTGCCTTCTTTCAGGGTAACCGGCGCCTGACGGGCATTCACGTACACCAGATTCACCGGGCCTGTGGTGTGCTGGGTCATGGCCTGACCGTTCTCATCGAGCATCTGCTCGGCGTTGCCGTGGTCGGCGGTGATCAGACACTCGCCGCCGACTTCCAGCAGGGCGTCGGTAACGCGCTTCAGGCAGGCGTCGATACACTCAGCCGCTTTGACCGCTGCATCGTACACGCCGGTGTGACCCACCATGTCGCCGTTGGCGTAGTTGCACACGATCAGATCGAATTCGCGGTTCTTAATGGCGGCGACCAGTTTGTCGGTCACTTCCGGCGCGCTCATTTCTGGCTGCAGGTCGTAGGTGGCGACGTTCGGTGACTTCACCAGAATGCGGGTTTCGCCGGCGTATTCCGCTTCGCGGCCGCCGGAGAAGAAGAAGGTGACGTGGGCGTATTTTTCGGTTTCGGCGATGCGCAGCTGAGTCAGACCCAGATTGGATACGTACTCGCCCAGACCATTGCTCAGGCCTTCCGGCGGATAGGCGCAGCTGGCTTTGATGTCGGCGGCGTACTCGGTGAGCATTACGAAGTCGGCCAGCGCGGGACGCGAGGCGCGTTCGAAACCTTTGAATTCATCGCCATCGACGAAGGCGCGGGTCAGTTCACGGGCGCGGTCCGGACGGAAGTTGAAGAAGATGATGCTGTCGTTGTCCTGTACACGGCCGTCGGCACCGTTAACAATGGTGGCTTTAACGAATTCGTCGTTCTCACCACGCTCGTAGGCGGCTGCCAGCGCGTCGCTGGCGCTGTCGGCGGTGAATTCGCCTTTGGCCAGTGTCATGGCATCGTAGCCGGCCTGAACGCGTTCCCAGCGGTTATCGCGGTCCATGGAGAAGAAGCGGCCGATAACGGTTGCAATCTGACCATTGCCCAGTTCGGCGAATTTGTTTTCGATCAGTTTGATGGACGGCGCGGCGGAGCGCGGTGGCATATCGCGGCCGTCGAGAATGGCGTGCACGTAAACGCGCTTGGCGCCACGGTCTTTGGCCATGTCGAGCAGGGCCAGCAGGTGTTCTTCGTGGCTGTGTACGCCGCCCGGAGACAGCAGGCCGGTGAAATGCACGGCAGCGTCTTTGGCGACGGCTTTATCGATCGCGGCGCACAGGGCAGCGTTCTGCTGCAGTTCGCCATCGCGGATGGCTTTGTTGATGCGGGTGAAGCTCTGGTACACCACGCGACCGGCACCCAGGTTCATGTGGCCTACTTCGGAGTTGCCCATCTGGCCATCCGGCAGGCCCACAGCTTCGCCGGAGGTCTGGATCAGGACGTTCGGATACTGTTGCAGTAGACGGTCCCACGTTGGGGTGCTGGCGTTGGCAATGGCGTTGTTATCGGTTTCCTCACGATAGCCCCAGCCATCCAGAATAATCAGTGCAGTAGGTACAGGACGCGAATTCATGCAAACGGACTCAGATATGTTTACCGGAAAGCGCTTATTGTACCTGATTGTCATTGCGTTCGTCCTCTGATGGCATCCTTATCTGATTGATTTTTACTCAGATTCCGATAGCGGAAAGCTCTGTCTTTTGCTCCGGGGCGGTGGTTCCGGTCATAGCCAGCGGTTATACTCCGGCCTTCTTTTTTCTGCTGATGATGATGAGAAGTTATGGATCGTCTGATTGAATTCGTGGGTAACCACTGGGAACTGGTCGGCATCTGGGGTGCGTTTGTGGCCGCGCTGATGTGGGACAACAGTCGCCGCAGTGGTGCATCGGTCTCTCCGGCTCAGGCGACACTGATGATCAACAAAGAAGAAGCGGTGGTCCTCGACATCCGCGACAAGAAGGATTTCAGCGCCGGCCACCTGGCCAACGCCCTGAACATTCCTTATGCCAATCTGGCCAGCCGTCTGGGTGAGCTGGACAAGCATAAGGAACGCCCGATCATTCTGGTGTGTAAAACCGGCCAGACCGTGGGCATCGCCGGCAAAATGCTGCGTGAAAAAGGCTTCAATGCTGTGCGTCTGACCGGCGGCATGATGGAGTGGAATAATCAGAACCTGCCGGTTGTGCGTAACTGACCGCTGCGGGCACAGAGAATCATTTAAGGACACACAAGATGGCCGACAATCAACAGCCGCAGTTTGCGCTGCAACGTATTTACATCAAAGACGCTTCGTTTGAAGCGCCGAATGCACCACAGGCCTTCACCAAAGAGTGGAAGCCAGAGATCAAATTGGATCTGAACAGTGGCGCCCGTAAGCTGGACGACAATCACTACGAAGTGTTCGTAAAAGTGACGGTTACCGCGTCTAACGAAGGCGAAACGGCGTTCCTGGTGGAACTGGTGCAGGCGGGTCTGTTTGCCATGGTGAACATTCCGGAAGCTCAGATCAAACCTATGCTGGGTGCCATGTGCCCGAACATCCTGTTCCCGTACCTGCGCGAAAGCATCGACAGCCTGGTCGTGAAGGGCGGTTTCCCGGCCCTGATGCTGGCGCCGATCAACTTCGATGCCCTGTTCCATCAGCGCATGCAGCAGGAAGCTCAGGCGGCTCAACCAGCCACTGCCGAGCAGGAAACCACTCACTGAGTTGTGTGACCTGTGAGCCAATAAAAAAGGAGCCTGTGGGCTCCTTCTTTATTGGCTGGTATCAGTAGTAGGGTGACGGTCTACTTGCCTGCCGCCACGGCGTTACAAGGCGTAAAGTATTCGTAGGACGTATCGAGATGCAGACGTTTGCAGTTTTTCAGCAGCTTTTTCTTCTCGGTCAGGTGATCGCGTACCGGCGAATTTTCAAGCGAGTTTTGCAAAACGACGTCGTCCAGCTCATCCAGTTTTTCTTTGACCGGGGATTCCATGACGATGTCTACGGATGTCCTGTTGCCGCATGCGTCCTGCTGCTCGTTGGCTAATTTCACAGACATGGCCAGAATACCCATGCCCTCATAGATATCCACCTGTGTCAGGGTGTTATTTTTCCATGTGAAGCGTTGCTGCCCTCTGTTGCCCATGTTGAGCAGCGTCAGGTGTTCATCCTCGTACTCAGAAGAGGCAACGACAATAAGTTCACTGGTCACCGGGTCCTCCTGAATAACGCTCAACATTCTGGTCTGGTCGTTCACGGTAATAAACGAGGAGACTGTGGAGCGTTCGCCGAAGGGTTGCTGGGAATGTACTCTGATCAGGACGCTGTGGGCGTCCTGCCATTCCGCCGTTCCCACCAGAGATGTCCCTGAATCAGAAGAAGGGGCTGGTTGAGTGCCTTCCTTCCAGTTAACGAGAGTCGGCAGGCCATTCGCGCCATGGCGTTTTATGTCACCTTCAGAAACGTAAGTTTGCTCTTCGTTAATAAAGCCTTCTGAACGTATTTTGATTAACTTGCCATCGCTGAAGGTCTGGATTTTGTTATCGACCGGTAGCAGCGGAAAGGAAAATCCTTTGGCCAGTTCCTGACCTGCAATGGCCCGCTGGTCCAGATAACCATCTTCACGGAAATAGGAAATAGAACTCAGAAAGTCTCCGTTTGCATCGTCGTCCTCACAGGTAAGCAGGGTGTTTACGGTTCTGACAGCGCCTTTGAACGGGTAATCACTGATCTTTTCCGGGAAAAGCGCCAGCTCAATGGACGCATAGCAGGTGCATGCAGCAGTCAGGTGCAGAGCTGCACACACAAAAATCCTTTTCATGGGTAAATACTGAGTAATGAATCAAAGGCCGTCAGTGTACCCGATTTGCCGCCAGGCTTCATAAACCATCACCGCCACTGCATTGGACAAATTCATGCTGCGTGAGTGCGGCAGCATAGGCAGGCGCAGCCAGCGCTCTTGTGGAACGGTGAGGCGTACATCTTCCGGCAGACCGCGGGTTTCCGGACCAAACATCAGGTAATCGCTGGCTGCAAATTGCGCCGCCGAATGCGTGGTACTGCCCTTGGTGGTCAGGGCAAACAGCCGCTGCGGTTGTTCGCTGGCAATAAACGCCGGGTAGCTGGCGTGGATTTTCACGCTGGCCCACTCGCTGTAGTCGAGGCCGGCTCGGCGCAGGCTTTTTTCTTCCATGTTGAATCCCAGCGGTTCAATCAGGTGCAGCTGGCAACCTGTGTTGGCGCACAGACGGATGATGTTGCCGGTATTCGGCGGAATTTCCGGTTCAAACAGAACAATATTGAACATACGAGTCTCCTGAATCTGGCCATTATAACGGTACAGATCAGGAAATCGGTGGCTGGTCATCCTGCGCCAGAATCATCGTCTACACTTTTTTCAGAAACTTTGGTTATGAGAGAGGTGCCATGGGCTGGTTCGGACGCAGGCAACAACAGGCCGCAGATCACCGTGGCTGTCTGGGCATAGAGCTGCACCGCGGGCGCGCGTTTGCGGTGCTCAGTGGTGACGATGGCATCCGTCAGACCTACACCCCCGGCGCCGATGAGCAGGGGCTGGGCGGTCTGGAGCAGTGGCTGCGTGAGCAGCAGCTGGCGGGTGTGCCCGTGGTGATCTCCCTCGATACCCTCGACTATCAGCTGCATCTGGTGGAAGCCCCGCCGGTACCGGACGATGAGCTGGCCGATGCCATCCGTTTCCGCCTGCGTGACCTGATCCCGGCCAGTCGCGACGACCTGCTGGTGCAGGCCATGCGCCTGCCCGCCGACGCCTACCGTGGCCGCATGGACATGGCCTACGCCGCCGTGGTTGAACGCCCGGTGATTGGTGAGCTGGTGCGCTGGTGCCGGCATCAGCACCTGCAGCTCGACAGCATCACCATTCCCGAATTGAGCCTGCTGCAGCTGGTGGCGGAGTACGAGCCGGAAAGCGCCATCGGCGTGCTGCGGCTGGACGACCACGAAGGCGTTATTTACCTCTACCGCGACGGTGCTTTGTACCTGACGCGCAAGCTGAATATCGGTGTAAAGGCCTTGCTGTCGGTGCCGGATGCGCAGGGTTTTTCGCTCGATACCGGTTCTCAGACCGATGCGCTGGCGCTCGAAATTCAGCGCTCGCTCGACTACTTCGACAGTCAGCTCGGCATGGGCATGGTGTCAGAGATCTGGATGCTGACCCCGGACGGTGATGATCTGTCGGAACAGCTGCCGGTGCTCGAAGCCAGCATCAATACGCCGGTGCGTCCCTTGTCACCGGAGCAGTTCAACCGCGCGGGCGACGAGCCGTTGACCGCTTCCCTGACCATGGCGCTGGGCAACGCGCTGGTGTATCGGCGGGGGCAGGCGCAATGAGCTGGAATGTCCGTCAGCGAATTAATTTCTACACGCAGGAATTCCGTCCGCCGACGCTGGCGGCCGAGGTCGTACTGCTGCAACGCCAGCTGCTGCTGGTGCTGATGCTCGGCTTAGGCGCTACGGTCGCGCTGTTCGCCGCCCGGGCCTGGCTCGACGGCCGTGTCAGCACGGAGCAGGCACTCACTCACAAGCTCGCCGCTCTGATCGCCGAAGAACAGAGCCGCCGGCCGCCGGTGGTGGTCGATGCGCAGCTGCAGAATCAGCTTGAAGACGCCCGGCGCCGGTTGGAGAACAGCCAGCGGGTGCTGACCTATCTCAGCCGCGAAGGCGGCGAACAGAAAATGTCGTTCTCGCCGCTGGTCAGTCAGCTCGGGCAAGTGGGAGTGGCCGGTGTCTGGCTGACGGGTTTTACGCTCAGTGAGCGCGGTCAGCAGGTGGCACTGCGTGGCAATGCGCAGAAGGCCTCGCAGATTTCCGCCTACATCGGCGCGCTGGCGCAGCAGGAAGCCTATGCCGCGCTGGCCTTCCGTCAGGTCGATATTCAGGAAAACAGCCAGACCCGCTGGCTCAGTTTCCGTCTGGACACCCGGCCGCAGCCTCTGGCACCCGGCGCTGCTCAGGCATCGTCTGCAAAAGGCGCATCACTGGCTGCCAGCAACGGAGGTGTCCGGTGAATCTGAAAAACTGGTGGCGTCATCCGAAAGCTCAGACCCTGATCAGCGCCTATCTGGCGCTGTCGGCCCGTGAGCGTGTCCTCACCGCCATTACCCTCAACGCCGCTCTGGCGTTTGTGCTGCTGACCCTGCTGATCTGGCCGCAGATCGAAGCCATGCGCGCCGCCTATCAGATCTCGGCCAGTGTCAGTGCTGAAAACAGCCGCCTGCAGGCCCGGCTGGATGAACTGCGCACGGCGGTGGTGGTGGATCCGAACGAACCTCTGCGCGCCGAGCTGGCGCGCAATGCCAGCCAGCAGGCCTTGCTGGATGAACGTATTACCGCGCTGACCCGCTCGCTGATTCCGCCGGCAGAAATGACCCGCCTGCTGGGTAACGTGCTGGCACAGAACAAAGACCTGACGCCGGTCGGGCTGGTGTCGATGCCGGTGGAGCGGGTGACGCTGGGCGAGGGCTTTGCCGATGTCGAGCTGTACCGCCACCGCCTGCACTTGCAGGCGCGGGCAACCTACAGCGCCCTGGTGAATTACCTGCAGGCGCTGGATCAGCAGCCGTGGGTGATCGGCTGGGAGATGCTCAGCTTTGATGTGGGCGATTACCCCAACGGTGAATTTGAGCTGGAAGTGTCGGCGTTAAGCCGCCAGCAGGAGGTTCTGGGTGGCCGCTGAGTTGCGTTTGTGGAGTTTCCTGCTGTGTGCCGGACTGGGCTCTGTGGTGTTTGCTGCCGATCCTACCATGCCGCCGGACTGGCAGCGGGCGCCGGTCAGTGCGGCGGCGGCCGAACCCGAGCTGCGCCTGCAGCAGATCCGCATTTCCGCCGGTGACGCGCTGGCGGTCATTAACGACCGTATTGTGCGGGTGGGCGACCAGATTGACGGGGCGCAGGTGATGGCGATTTCGCCCTCGTCGGTGCGGGTAAAAATCCGGCAAAACCTGCGTGAACTGTCTTTACTTACTATCACACGACGAGTTTCTGAATAGGTGTTGGCTTTGAATTCCGCCGTATTGCTCCGCCTCTCTGTTGCCGGACGCGCTCTGTTTTCCCTGCTGGTGTTGGCTGTGGCCATAGCACTGGCGGGGTGCGCGTCGAACAGCCCGAAAGAAGAACCCCAAAAGGCTGACACCCTGATGTCGGCCGATGCGCGTGCGGAGCAAAATCAGGCGCTGGATCTGGCGTCTTTATTGCCGCCGCTGGACACCGATGTCAGTGCCGACGAACGCTTTGATGTGCTGGCCAATCAGGTACCGGCGGCGACGTTTTTTAACAGTCTGGTCGATGGCTCAGGGCAGAATATTGTGATTCACCCGCAGGTCAGCGGTGAGATATCCCTGAACCTGCGTCAGGTCACCCTGAGTGAAACCCTGGAAGCGGTACGCGATTTGTACGGCTTCGATTTTGTGCGCAGCGCCTATGGCATTCAGATTTTACCGCGCCAGCAACAGACGCGGATTTTTCCGATTAATTACCTCAACGTAAAACGCTCAGGCCGTTCCGGTATGCGCGTCAGCAGCGGTCAGGTGACGACCACAGACAATGTCAGTTCAGGCTCGTCCGGTACGGTGTCGCAGTCGTCCACCGAGAGCAGCAACAGCAGTCAGGTTGAAACCGAATCGGTGGCCGATTTCTGGAGCGGTCTGGAGCAGACGCTGAAACTCATGATCAGCTCGGAAAGTGACGCCAGTGTCGTGATCGATGCGCAGGCCGGCATTGTGGTGATGAAAGCTCTGCCGGGTACTTTGAATTCGGTGGCCAATTATCTCGATAAAGCCGAGCTCAGTGTGCAGAAGCAGGTATTGATTGAAGCGAAAATTGTCGAGGTCACGCTGTCAGACGGCTATCAGTCGGGCATTAACTGGGCGGCTCTGGGTGGCAAGAATTACCGCGGCTCGGATTACACGGTGGGTTCTAACCTGTCGTCGGTGGCGCTGGATAATCCGGATCTGATCGACGGCATTTTTACCGCTAATTTTTCCCTCGGCGATTTCACCGGCGCCCTGCAACTGCTGCGCACGCAGGGCGATGTGCGGGTGCTTTCCAGTCCGCGCATTGCCACGGTGAATAATCAGAAAGCTGTGATAAAAGTCGGCTCGGACGAATTTTTCGTGACCGATGTCAGCAGCACCAGTACATCCACCACCACCTCAACCAGCAGCACACCGGATATTACCCTGACGCCGTTTTTCTCGGGGATTGCGCTGGACGTTACCCCGCAGATTGGCGAAAGCGGTGACGTGACCCTGCACGTACATCCGACCGTCACCGAAGTCGAAGAAAAAACCAAAACCGTGCAGCTCAACGATGAAGATTACACCCTGCCTCTGGCTTACAGCACAGTGCGTGAAACCGATTCCATTATCCGTGCCCGTTCCGGTCAGGTGGTGGTGATCGGCGGCCTGATGCAGAACCGCAAAGTCAGCACCGATGCCTCGGTGCCCTGGCTCGGAGATATTCCGTTGCTGGGCTGGTTCTTCCGGCAGACCCGTGAAGAACTGGTGCAGAGCGAACTGGTGATTCTGATTCAGCCGCGCATCATCGGCAGTGCCATTACCCCTGAGCAGCTGGACGCGATTAACCGTCGTTATTCGGGGGCCTTTCCGCAGCGGAGGTTGCATGCAACTCAGTAATTTAAGCAGCGCCTGCGAACAGTTTTACGGCCTTTCCCAACCGGCGTTCGGTTTAACCCCGAACACCGAGTTTTATGTGGATTTACCTACCCAGAAAAATGCCTTTGAAACCCTGCTGTTTGCACTCGGCTCCGGTGAGGGCTTTGTCAAAATTACCGGCGAAGTGGGCACCGGCAAAACCCTGTTGTGCCGTCGCCTGCTCAATGCGCTGAATACGCCGGATGTGTGCACTGTGTATGTGCCGAGCCCGGATGTCAGTCAGGAATCGCTGTGGCGGGTGATTGCCCGCGAACTGGGGCCGGTGGATGACGCTTGTGGCGCGGGCCAGGCCGAATTTACAAACGAGACCCAGGTGCGCGACGCCATTCAGCAGCGTCTGCTTGCGTTGGCGGCCGATCATATCCGCGTGATTCTGATCATAGATGAAGCCCAGTGTATGCCGGTGGCGACGCTGGAAACCCTGCGTTTAATTTCCAATCTCGAAACCGAGCGGCAGAAGCTGGTGCAGATCGTTTTGTTTGGTCAGCCCGAACTGAACACAGTGCTGGCGCGAGAAGATTTACGTCAGCTGCGTCAGCGCATTACCTGGTCGGCGGAATTATCACCGCTGTCCGATGCCTCTGTGCTGTCGGTGTATTTACAGCAGCGCCTGAGTGTTGCCGGCTACCGCGGTTTGCCGCTGTTTGCCCCCGAAGCGCTGAAAGCCCTGTGGCAGGCCAGTCGCGGCGTGCCGCGTCTGGTGAATATTCTGGCGGCGAAATCCCTGCTGGCAGGGTATGGCTCCGGTAGTCGTCTGCTCGGCAAAGAGCATGTGCTGCGTGCCGCCGCCGATACCGAAGGCTCGTTTCCGGCGGTTGCTTCGTCCGCAGGCTGGCGTTTACAGGCGCTGGCAGCGGCCTTATTGCTGGTGGCGTTATGAGCCTGCTGCATAAGGTACTGCGTGATCTCGACCAGCGAGAACAGGTTCAGCCGGTGGGGGTTCCGGTCGGGCTGCAGATGCCGGCCGAAACCGTTTCGGTCATCAGACAAAATCACACTCGTCGATGGGCTTTACCTGTGGTGCTTGTTGTGGCGGCCGCGGTGGTCTGGCTGGCGTTCAATATTGTGCAACAGCCGGTGTCAGCACCAGCCGCTACCGGGCTGAACCTGTCTGCACCCTCGCAGGCCACGCGCGACGTGCCCGTGATGACGCCGACGGTGGAGTATTCCCATTCCACGTTGCTATCCGGAGCTGAGATGGCGGTTGCGGCCGGTGTTAAAGCGACTGGTCCAGCGGTTGAGCCTGATGCAAAACCGCCCGTCGTGCTTGCCAGCGAAAAGCCGGATGCGCCTGTATTAAATAACGCATCGTCAATAAAAAATGCGTCGTCGTTAAATAAAGCGCCTGCTTTAAATCCCGCAGCAACAGAGTTGTTAACTACGGCGCCTGAGTTACCTCCGCAATCTGCGCCCGCAATAAAAGCACCGGCAGCGCCAGTGCCGGATAAACGCGCCACTAAGCCGACAGCAAACCTCGCCGTTCAGAAAGCTGAAAATCCTGCCCAGGATGCCTACCGCAAAGCCGTTGAACAGGTGCGGGAGCAGCAATTTCAGGCGGCTTTGCAGTCGATTGATGACGCGTTGGCGCACAGCACGGCAAGTCCTGATGCGGCAGAGAGTATTCCGTATCTGGCGCTCAAATTACGCATTTTATTAAGCATGAAGGATAAACCGGCCTTTACCGCCTTTTATCAGAGTCACCGCGGGCAGCAGGATGTGCGCTGGCTGGCGGTGGCGGCGCCCGGCTTGCACATGCTGGGGTTGCCGGACATGGCGGTGGCGCCTTATCAGCAATTAATCGTGCAGCAGCCGGATGTGCTCAGTTGGCCGCTGGCGTTGGCGGCGGCCTGGGAAGATCAGGGTAAACCGGTGCCGGCGCGCGCTTTGCTGGCCAACGTCCTTCAGCATTATCGCCTGCAACCTGAACAGCAGCGCTGGGTAGAACGGAAAATCGAGGTGCTTGGTGGAAAATCCGGTTCGTAAAAAAGTCCGCGTTGGCGACCTGTTGCTGGAAAAAAAGCTGATTACCGAAGAACAGCTGATGCAGGCACTGGCTGAGCAGAAGAAAACCGGTAAAAAGCTGGGCCGTGCCATTACGGATCTGGGGTTTGTCAGTGAAGATCAGCTGCTGTCAACGCTGGCGGCATTTTTCAATTATCCCTACATCGACTTAAGCCGTTTCCGCATTAATCAGCAGCTGGTGATGAAACTGCCGGAAACCCATGCGCGCCGCTACCGCAGCATAGTGCTGTCACAGGATGCGAATGGCGTGCTGGTGGGCATGTCAGATCCGACCGATCTGATGGTGCTGGATGATTTGCAGCGCATTCTGCAAACGCCGGTGAATCCGGCCTTTGTGCGTGAGCAGGAATTACTCACCATTCTCGACAGCGTGTACCGCCGTCAGGAACAGATGGCCACCATCGCCGGTGAGCTGGAAGGCGAGCTTCGCGGCAGCGAGTTCGACATCAGCGAAATGGCATCGGCTTCGGATGTGAACGACGCCCCTGTGGTGCGTCTGCTGCAGAGTCTGTTTGAAGACGCCGTGCAGGTAAAAGCCTCGGATATTCATATCGAGCCTGAAGAAAATCAGCTGCGTATCCGCCTGCGGGTCGACGGTGAGCTGCAGGAACAGGTGATGAAAGAACGGCGCGTTGCCTCTGCGCTGGTGTCGCGTCTGAAAATCATGTCGGGCCTGGATATTTCGGAAAAACGCTTACCGCAGGACGGCCGTTTTAATATCCGCGTGCTGCAGAAGAATATCGATGTGCGTCTGTCGACCATGCCTGTGCAATTCGGTGAAGCTGTGGTCATGCGTCTGCTCGACCAGAGCGCGGGCATGCTCGACATGACCACGCTCGGCATGCCAGAAAAAGTACAGCAACGCTTCGATTATCTGATTCATCGCCCGCACGGTCTGGTGCTGGTGACCGGGCCAACCGGCAGCGGTAAAACCACCACGCTGTACGCCGCTCTGACCCGCCTGAATCAGCCGGCGAAAAAAATCATTACCGCTGAAGATCCGATTGAATACCGTCTGCCGCGGATTAATCAGGTGCAGATCAACCCCAAGGTCGGGCTCGAATTTGCCACCATTCTGCGCGCGGCATTGCGCCAGGACCCGGACATCGTACTGGTGGGCGAGATGCGTGATCACGAAACCGCCGAAATTGGTTTGCGCGCCGCTATGACGGGTCACATGGTGCTGTCGACCTTGCACACCAACGATGCGGTTTCCACCATTGCCCGTCTGCTCGACATGGGCGTCGACCGCTATCTGGTGGCGTCGTCATTGCGGGCGGTGGTGGCGCAGCGTCTGGTTAAAAAATTGTGTCCGCATTGCCAGCAGAATTACACACCGGATGCGCAGGAAAAAATCTGGCTCGAAAGTCTGGAAACCGGCAGTTCGTTAACCACCTTCCGCGCCGCCAGCGGTTGCCACCATTGCCACAACACGGGTTATCAGGGCCGTATCGGCGTGTATGAACTGCTGGAAATGACGCAGGAGCTGGTGGCGGCTATGCGCCGTGATGACCAGCAGGCATTTGCCGAACAGGCGCTGCGTCAGCCGGGGTTCCGCGCACTGGCACTGTGTGCGCTGGATTACGCCCGCGAGGGAATTACCTCGCTGGATGAAGTATTCCGCGTGTCGGCAACGCTGGATGAAGGGCTCAGCGGATGACGGAGTTTGTTTATCGCGGACGGGATGAAGGCGGGCGGCTGGTCAGTGGCAAAGTGAATGCCGCCAGTCAGCAGAGCGCCATCGACAACCTGCAAGCGCAGCGCATTATTGTGCTGCAGCTGGACGAAAAAGCCTCTGAGGTACGCGCCGAAAAGCGGGATCTTAAAGCGTTGCTGTTCCGCCGCAAGGTCAGCACAGACGAACTGATTTTATTTACCCGCCAGCTCTACGCCCTGACCCGCGCCGGCATTCCGATTCTGCGCGCCATGAATGGTCTGGCGGAATCCTCAGCCAATCCGGAGCTGGCTTCGGCATTAACCGATATCAGCCGGGCGCTGGTTTCGGGCTCGGAATTATCGGCGGCGTTCCGCCAGCACAGCGAATTATTTTCGCCCATTTACATCAGTCTTCTGCAGGTCGGTGAAAACACCGGCAAGCTCGACGACGCCCTGCTGCGTCTGATTCGCCATCTGGAAATGGAACGCGAAACCCGTAAGCGTCTGAAAGCGGCGCTGCGTTATCCGCTGATGGTGGTCAGCGCCATTGCCATTGCTATGGTGGTGATCACCGTGTTTGTTATTCCGAGCTTCGCCGGGGTGTTTAATAAACTCGGCGCGGATTTACCACTGGCCACGCGCATTCTGATGGGCACCTCCGAATTTGTGCAGAACCACGGTATTGCGCTGGGCGTTGTCATCGCCGTGGCCGTCTTCGCTCTGCGCCGTTATATCCGCACGCCCGACGGGGCTTTGTGGTGGGATCAGCACCGTCTGAAATGGCCACTGCTCGGCAGTATTTTTGAGCGCATTGCCCTGGGCCGTTTTGCCCGTTCGTTCGCCATGATGACGGGCGCAGGCGTACCAATATTGCAGAGTCTTTCTGTGGTCGCCGACAGCGTCGGCAACCGTTACGTCGGCAATGCCGTGCGCTCTATGTATTCCGGTATTGAGCGCGGTGACCGCCTGACCAATACCGCCGCGGCCACCGGCCTTTTTACCCCGCTGGTATTGCAGATGATGACGGTCGGTGAAGAAACCGGTGCCGTTGATCGTCTGCTCGATGAGGTAGCGGATTTCTATGAGCGCGAAATTGATTACGAGCTGAAACAGCTGGCCGACGCCATTGAACCCATTCTGCTGGGCTTTATGGGCGTACTGGTGCTGATACTGGCGCTGGGGGTGTTTTTGCCGGTGTGGGATCTGGGCACGGCCGCGACCGGCGGCGCACGTTGAACGCCTGCGCCTGATGAGGCGCGGTTTTCGGATGCGTCTTTTTGTTTAATTTCGTAATTACGCCAGCAAAACAAAGCCCGTGAACTAAGGTTGCTATGAGAGAAAAGAACAGGTCTTTCTCCCGCTTGTCAGTTCAGTCAGGTTACAGCCTGCTGCAACTCCTGCTGGCGGCCGGTTTGCTCTGCGTCCTCCTGTTTGTTGTGGTGATGGCCTATCAGAAATTACTGGCGCAGGCGCAGCTGTTGCAGATTCAGGCGACGGCCGCATCGCTGCGTACCTCGGTGCTGCAGGCTCAGGAGCAGTGGTACGTGAATGGTCGTCCCACAGGCCGGCTGACCGGTTTTGCTGACGACAACCTGCTGATGTCGGAACGTGGCTGGCCCATCGCGGTTTATCCGCAGGAGCAGAGCAGTCCGGCAACCCATTCAGTGCGTTGCCAGAATTTATGGCAGGCACTGCTGGATGATCAGAACGCATCATCCGGCACCGATACAGACCCGTCGCACTATGCGCCGGTCCAGGAAGGAGAGCGGTGTATTTACCGCTTTAAAGATCGCCAGAACAGGCTGGATGCCACGGCAGATATTGAATACGACATGTCCAACGGACGTGTAACTTTGACCATCCGATAGCATTCAGGAGTCGGAACTATGAAACAAGGTAATTTCAATCAACAAGCGGGCTTTACCCTGATCGAACTGATTATGGTGATCGTGATTCTGGGTATTCTGTCGGCGTTTGCGCTGCCGCGCTTTGCGGATCTTGGGGGCGAGGCGCGAGCTTCGTCCATTCAGGCTGCATCCGGTGCTATCCGCTCGGCGGCCAACATTGCCCACGCACAGTGGCTGGCCAATGGCAGCACGGGTAACGTCGACCTTGAAGGTGTGACCATTACCATGACCACGGCGGGTTACCCGGAAGCGGACAGTAATGCGGTGACCACCGCGACCACCACCTTCGGTATTGTTGAAGCGGCGCAGGTCAGTGGTTCCGACTATGGTCTGGCGGTGGCTGCGGGTGTGCTGACCGTCTCGCTGGGAACCTGCAGCTTTACTTATACCCAGACCACGGGTGCCGTAAGTACCACGGGTATTACCACCTCCTGCTGATCGGATCTTTATGTCGCCCCGGCCACAGGGATTTACGCTGGTTGAGCTGATCATGGTGATTCTGCTCATCGGTATTCTCAGTGCGGCGGGCATGTCGTTATTCGCGCGGTCGGATGCCTTTTCGGCATTGGCCGCGCGCGATCGTATGATGGCCATGGGGCTTGTGGCGCAAAAGCGCGCACTGGCCAACAGCGGCGCCGGTGGTGCCGTAACCTTCACCGTGGCGCAGTCGTCGTCTTCCTTTGTGTTCAGTGTGTTGCAGAACAGTGTGCTGCTGGCCAGTGATGCCATCAGCCGCAGCGGTTTGTCGTTGTCGCTGGATGGCAGCGCCATGGTTGACGGTCAGACGGAAACCATCAGCTTTGCTGCCGATGGCAGTACAGGCGCCAACCGCCAGTGGCTGTTCAGTGGCAGTCAGAGCCGGGCCTTTTGTCAGACCTCCACCGGCTTCCTTCATGACGGCAATTGTCAGCCATAATGAATGACAGGTTTTACAGCTGACAGGGCACGGATGGTCAAGGTACACCAGACGGGGCAGACCCGCTTTCAACGCTCAATATATCCGGCAGCTGCCGTTCAGCGTGGCATGACACTGGTCGAGCTGGTGATCGTGATTGTTATCATCAGTCTGGCACTGGTGGCCAGTCTGACCGGTTTTTCTGTGCTGGCCGGACGCAATGCCGACAGCCTGGTGCTGACACGCACCGTCGATCTGGTGCAGTTATACGCCGATGAAATTCTCGCCAAGCGCTTTGACGAAAGCACAGGTAATGGTGGCTCACCAACCTACACAGGCTGTCGCATTACCAACGATGGCGAATCCCGCGCCAATTACGATGATGTGGACGACTACAACGGCATCAGCAATGAGTCGCCGGCGTTTGCCGACCAGAGCATTGCGGCGCTGTATGCCGGTTATTCGGTATCCGTCCGCGTCAGTTGCGATAACGGCGTGGGTGCCAATCTCAATGGCGCCAAACGGGTGGACATTGAGGTAACCGCCGTGAATGGTCAGGTGGCCCGTTTCAGTGTGTACCGGGGGAATTTCTGATGGTTACTGTCGTACCGTCTCTGTCTTCCAGTCGCGGTTTTACGCTGATAGAGCTGATCATTACCCTGATTATTGGCGGCATCGTCGCCATTGTGTCGGTCAGTTTTATCGGCCAGACCGGAAGTGCGCTGGTGGACACAGGCGCGCGGCAGCAACTGGCGGATACCGCCGCGGTTATCAGCGAGCAGATTTCCCGCCGCCTGCGTCAGGCCTTGCCCGGCAGTGTGCGGACAACGTCCGACCAGCAGTGCATCGAATTTATGCCGGTGCTGGCCGCCACGGCTTACACCGACCTTGAAGTGGCAAAATCCATCACCTCGTTTACCGCCATTCCCGATTCCGCCACCACAGCGGTGACCGGATACATCAGCCTTTATCCGCTGAGCGGTAATTTATATAACCCCGGCAGCAGCGGGCCATTAACGCCGGATACGGCGGTACTGGGTGCCGGCAGCAGCCCGGTGACGGTGACATTAGCCTCGGCGCATCGATTTCCTACCGGCTCGCCCCAGCAGCGCCTGTACGTCAGCGCCGCACCACAGGCGATTTGTCAGAGTGGCGGGTGGCTGTACTGGTATTCCGGATATGGCTTTATTAACAGCGTGGCGCAATTGCAGGCCAACGTGCCTTCGACCTACAGCAATGGTCGTCAGGTGCTGGGCAGCGGGCTGAAAGCCGGCAGTCTGGTATTCCGTTACGACCCGCCGACGCTGAAGCGCAACGCGCTGGTGACCTTCAGTTTTACCCTGGCGGGCGATAACGGCGACGAACTGTCCATGGGGCAGGAGGTACAGGTGCGTAATGTCCCCTGAACTGCGCTCTGAGATGCGTCCGGCTGGGGGTTATGGTTTTTTCCGCAGCCACAACCACAACCACAACCACAACCACAACCACAACCACAACCACAACCACAGCCGCGGCTTTGGTCTGCCCGCCGCTATTTTTGTTATTACCGTTCTGGCGCTGGTGATTGCGGCGATGGCGGCAATTTCGCAGCGCTCGTCCGAATCGGTGGCGCTGCAGATTCAATCGCAACGGGCGTTTTATGCCGCCGAATCCGGGATTCAGATTGGTCTGAATTTATTACTGCCACCCGACGGCAGTGCCGGGCGATCGTGTGCAACATCTCCGTTTTACAGCCACACCTTCAGCAGCAGTGATCCCGACAGCAGCGGTCTGAACAATTGCTCGGTCAGTGTGAATTGCCGCAGCGTTGTGGATGGCAGTCAGACATTTTATTTTCTCAACAGCGCTGGCAGCTGTGGCAGCGGGGCCGATCAGGCGCGCCGTCAGCTCGAAGTGATGGCGCAGTGAGGCTCTTATGACACCCGTACTGGCCAGGCGATTAATGCTGTTAATGTTGCTCTGGGGCTCACCGTCGGTGTGGGCGGCCAATTATGTGTTCAGTGGCTGGGGCAGTAATTATCCGCCCTGTACCGGCAGCTGGGTGACATCAGGTTCGACCTTTACCTGCACCGGCGCTATCACGCTGGCCGCGGGCGACACCATGACGGTATCCGAGGCCTGGTACGAATTTTTAGGGGATATTACGCTGCAGGCCAATGCGGGCTTTACCCTGAATAACAACGTGATTGGCTCGGCCAATAAATCCATTTCGCTGGTTACGACCTACGGTGATATTAGCGCCACCGGCAGCAATACGATTTACGGCGATATTACCTCCAGCTCCGGCAACGTAACCCTGAGCAACACCACAGTCGATGGCAGCATCAGCACCGGCGGGCAGGCCAGTCTGACCAACAGCACGGTGAACGGTAACGTTATTGCGCGCAACGGTATTACGGCCACCAATACCAGCATCGGTGGGGTGGTCACCGCGACCAATGGCAGCATCAGTTTAAGCGGTGGTGAAGTCGGTGGTCTGGTCAGTTCAAACTGCTGCACGGTCACCACCAACAACACGGATTTGTACGGCGGTGCCCAGTCGTTATCGTCCGGCATTTTTATTACCGGCGGCACGATTCAGGGCGATTTTTATTCGACCAATAATTATTCGGAATTTAATGACGTCACCATGCTGTCGGGCACGATTACCGGCTCCAGTTCACTGGTCATTAACAACAGTTCGCTGGGAACCGCGTCAGACCCGGTCACCGTCAGTACCGTCAGCGGCGCCATTACCCTGACCGACACCACCGCCTACGGTGATTTTACCGCGCCCGTGTATTCCACGGTTTATGCCTACGGCACCACAGTGGTGATTGGTACCTGTACACCGGGCTCAACGCCGGCGTCGGCCTGTCAGGGCTCGTCGGCATTGACCTGCCTGACGGATACCTTTACCGGTTCTCTCGGCTCCGATTGGGTGTCATCGACGTTCAGCGGCAGTTTTACGCCGACGGTCAGTTCCGGGCGTTTATTACTGACGCAGGACGTCACCTATCAGTCGACCGCCACCACGCTGCAACGCTGGTTTCCGGCGGAAGACAATCTGGTGGTAATTGAATTCGATCACTACGCCTGGTCGAGCCGCAGCGGTGACGGCGCCGATGGTATTACGGTGGTTTTCTCCGATGCCACGGTAACCCCTCAGGCCGGCAGTTTCGGCGGATCGCTCGGTTATGCCCAGCGCGACAACGGCGACAATGGCTTTGCCGGCGGCTGGATTGGCATTGCGCTGGACGAATACGGCAATTTCTCGAACCCAACCGAAGGGCGTATCGGGGGCACAGGTTTTAAAGCGAACAGCGTATCGGTGCGCGGCTCGGGCGAAAATCAAACCGGCTATCGCTTTATTACCGGCACGCAATCGCTCAGTCCGACGATCGACTGGCGCAACACCAATACGGCGCGTCCGGGCTACCGCTACCGGATTACCATTGATGCGCGCACCGGCACTGCCGCCTACGTCAAAGTGGAACGAAGCACCAATGGCGGCAGCAGTTACAGCACGTTAATTAATTCGACCAACGTTGCAGCGGCAACCGGGCAGGCGGCCATTCCGGAAAATCTGTGGTTATCGCTCACCGGGAGTACCGGCGCGTCGTCGAATAATCACGCCATTGATAATTTGCAGGTGTGCGCCAAAACCATTAATCCGGTCGGGCCGCTGGTGCATCATTTTGAAATGGAATACGCCAGTAATGCGCTGACCTGTTCGCCACAGGCGGTTTTAATCCGGGCCTGCAAAAATGCCAGCTGTTCGCAGCTGTACACCGATGATGTCAGCGTGACGTTAAGTCCGTCTGGCTGGGAAGGTGGCAATACACTGACCATCAGCGGCGGTTCATCGACCTTTAATTTGTGGCACACCACGGCGGGTACGGTGAATCTGGCGGTTACCAGTTCGTCACCCGTGCGTCAGGCTTATACCACCAACACCTGCGCCATTGACGGCGGCAGTTTATCCAGCGGCTGCAGCCTGACCTTCGCCGATTCCGGTTTTATCGTCGATGTGCCGGATATTGTTGCCAGTCAGGGCACCACGACAGCCACCATTGCCGCGGTAAAAAAAGACGATGCGACTCAGGCCTGTGTGCCGGCGTTTGCCTCGGTTAACCGCAGTGTGAATGTCTGGACCGACTACATTACGCCGGGCAGCAGCGGCCGGGTGGCCAGTTTGACTGCGGCGGTAAATGGCACCAGTGTGGCGACCGCCGAGGCCGGTGCGACGCCCGTGACGCTCAGTTTTGATGCCAATGGCAGCGCCACGTTCAGTCTGAATTATGCCGATGCCGGGCGCTTGCAGCTGAATGCGCTGCTGTCGGGTTCCGGGGACGATGCGGGCCTGAGCATGAGCGGCAGTGCGCAATTCAACAGTGTGCCGGCCGGCTTTTGCGTGCAGACCGGCGGCGAATGCAGCGCCGCCGACAGTACCTGTCCGGCGTTTACCAGCGCCGGCAGCGCCTTTTCGCTGTCGGTGCAGGCCATGGGCTGGCAAAGCAATGGCGATACGGATTTCTGCAGCGGCAATACGCCAACGCCGTCATTTGCCCTTAGTGGCATGGCGCTGACGCTGGAAAAAGTCAGCCCTGCAGGCGGCGTCAACGGCGTATTGTCACCGGCGACTTACGACCATGTGGCGGCGGTGAATAACCTGAACGCTGTTTCGGTGACGCAATCGGAAGTCGGTGTCTTCCGTTTCCGGGTCACCCCGGGCTCCTCGTATCTGGGCACTGCGTTGTCGTCTGCGGTATCGCAACCGACGGGGCGTTTCATTCCGCATCATTATGCAGCCAGCGTCACCAGTGCCGGTGAACTCGCGCCGTATTGCAGCGCGACCAGTGCGTTTGCCTATTCCGGCCAGCCGCTTAACTGGCTGACGGCACCGCGTGTGCAGATTCAGGCGCTGAACGCCTCGGGAAATATCACCCAGAATTTCACCGAAAGTGGATTTTTAAACCTGCAGGCCTCGGGTGTGACCTTAACGGCACCAACGACCGACGACACTGCAACCGGCACCGATGCACTGGCTCTGCCGGTCAGCGCCACACAGAATACCGGCAGCCTGAGTGTTGCCAGTGCAGGCGTTGTGAATTACGACGTGAATTCACTGGATACCACGACCTACAGCAAAACGGCCAGTGCCGAAATAGCCCCGTTTAATCCGGACCTTACTTTTCAGCTGAGCAGTGTCAGCGACAGCGATGGTGTGGGCTTGAACAGCGCCGTCAGTTTTAACCCGCTGGCCGCTTTTGATATCCGCTACGGCCGGCTGTGGCTGGACAACGCCTACGGTCCGGAAACCCTCAATCTGTCGCTTAATCTGCGCACTGAATATTTCAATGGCACGCGCTTTATCGTGAACAGCGACGATGCCTGCTGGAGTTACGCCGCCGCCGATGTAACGCTGGGTACCAGTGGTTTAACCACCGTGGCCGGCAACGATGGCACCTTAGTGGCCGGCACTGGTGAGGCCGCGATTCTGCTGACGGCGCCGGTGGATGTGGCGGGTACGCCGGACACAGGCGAGACACAGGTGATGTACAGCGCGCCGGGGTGGCTGCAATACGATTACGACGAGGACGGTACGGATGATAATCCATCGGCGACCGCCACCTTTGGCGTGTACCGGGGACACGACCGCATTATTTACTGGCGTGAGGTGTACCAGTAAGGCACAGGTGTTAACCGGGTGAGCGTTTGACCTTTACGTCGTGTTTTAACGTCAGGCGTTCAGGGGAAAATAAAAAAACGGCCAGTGAGTATCCTCGCTGGCCGTTTTTTATGGGCTCAGAAAAACCGAGTTTCGCGATTAATCGTCACCGTCGTCATCATCGTCTGCACCATGGCCATCCATGTTCAGTTCTTTGATTTTACGCGTCAGGGTATTGCGGCCCCAGCCGAGCAGGTTGGCGGCGTCGCGACGACGGCCGGCGGTGTGCTTCAGGGCGGTCTCAATCATGATGCGTTCAAACACCGGTACGGCGGTATCCAGCAGGTTGGTCACGCCGTTCGATAATTGCTGGTCGGCCCAGTAGCGCAGAGCCTGTTCCCAGTTGCCGGAGGTGTGAATGCTGCCTTGCTGGTCGAGCAGTTCCGGTGGCAGGTCGCTGATTAATACCTCGCGGCCCGAGGCCATGACGGTAATCCAGCGGCAGGTATTTTCCAGCTGACGTACGTTACCCGGCCAGTCGAGGGAGCTTAAATAATCCTCGGTTTCGGCGCGCAGAGTTTTGGCTTCGACTTCCAGTTCTTCGGCGGCGCGCTTTAAAAAGTGCGACAGCAGTTTCGGAATGTCTTCGCGACGGTCGGCCAGGCGTGGCAGATGGATGCGGATCACGTTCAGACGGTGGAACAAGTCTTCACGGAAGCGGCCTTCTTTTACCAGACCTTCCAGATTCTGGTGAGTGGCGGCGATGATGCGCACGTTCACTTTTACCGGTGTTGTACCACCTACGCGGTAAAATTCGCCGTCGGCCAGAACACGCAGTAAACGGGTCTGGGTGTCGGCTGGCATATCACCGATTTCATCGAGAAATAAGGTACCGCCATTGGCTTGCTCGAAGCGGCCGCGACGCTGCCCACCGGCGCCGGTGAAAGAGCCTTTCTCGTGGCCGAATAATTCGGATTCGATCAGGTCTTTCGGAATGGCGGCCATGTTCAGGGCAATAAAGGGCTGCGCCGAACGCGGGCTGTGTTTGTGCAGTGCGTGCGCCACCAGTTCTTTACCGGTACCGGACTCACCGTTAATTAATACGGTGATATTGGATTGCGACAGACGGCCGATGGCACGGAAAACTTCCTGCATGGCCGGTGCTTCACCGATGATTTCGTGTTCTTCGGTTTCGACTTCGGTCTTTTCTTCGTTGGCACTTAATTCGGCAAAATGCGCAATGGCACGCTGAATCAGGCTGACGGCTTCATCGACGTCGAACGGTTTTGGCAGGTATTCAAAGGCGCCCTGCTGATAGGACGACACGGCGCTTTCCAGATCGGAATGCGCGGTCATGATAATAACCGGTAAATCCGGGTTGGCTTCGTGAGCCTGACGCAGCAGGGTCAGACCGTCCATGCCCGGCATGCGGATGTCGGAAATAATGGCATCCGGCTGTTCGCGTTTCAGCGCGGACAGGGCAGGTTCAGCCTGCTCGAACACGCGGGTCTGGATATTGGCCTGTTCCAGGGCTTTCTCCAGTACCCAGCGGATGGATTTGTCGTCATCAATAATCCAGACAGTGCTCATAATGCTTCCAGAGGTAAGTAAATAGAGAATACGGTTTTGCCCGGCTCGCTGGTGAATTCGATGATGCCGTTCTTCTGGTTGATGATGGATTGCGAAATGGACAATCCAAGTCCGGTACCATCAGCTCGTCCGCTGACCATGGGATAAAACAGGTTATCGCGCAGTTCCTGCGGAATGCCCGGGCCGTTGTCTGTGATGTCGATCTGCGCCACCAGGCGGTGACGGTGATGACCTATGGTGAACTGACGGACGGTGCGTGTACGCAACTGCAGCGTAGGTTGTTCAATGGCCGGATCGCTTTCCTGCATGGCCTGCATGGCGTTGCGGCAAATGTTGAGCATGGCCTGAATCAGCTGACCTTTGTCGGCTTCCAGCTCCGGAATGGACGGGTCGTAATCGCGGTCGATGCGGATATGCCCTTCGGATTCCACTTCAATCAGCTGACACACACGCTCCAGCACTTCGTGGATGTTCACCACTTCCTGCTTCGGAATATGACGCGGGCCCAGCAGACGGTCGACCAGATCGCGCAGGCGGTCGGCCTCTTCAATGATGATGTTGGTGTATTCCTTCAGATCCGGTGACGGCAGTTCGCGTTCGAGCAGCTGGGCTGCGCCGCGGATACCGCCAAGCGGATTCTTGATTTCGTGAGCCAGACCGCGCACCAGCGAACGGGTGGTTTCTTGTTTGGCGATCAGCTGTTCTTCACGGCTGATGCGCATCAGGCGGTCACGGCCCTGCAGTTCAATCAGCAGGGTCGGCAGGCGGGTTTCCGGGTGAGCCACCGGGCTTACCGAATAATCCAGCGTAACCTGCTGCTGATTGTGCAGCTGAATAATGGCTTCGCGCTTGGTGTAGGAGTGACCCGTGATGACGGACTGCTCCATGGCGGTGATGGCGTCTTCGGATTCAATCGCCAGTTCAGAGAAGGGCACGCCCAGACAGCGTTTACCGCTCATCTCGAGCAGAGCTTCGGCGGCCGGATTCACGTACTGCACGGTGAGGTCCGCATCCAGCAGCAGCACGCCTGTGTTCAGGTGTTCGAGCAAGCGCTGATTGATGATGGGACTGGCAAGCATTCTGGTCTCCGTAGGCGGGCAGAGATCGTCCGGGTGAACGGGCTTCTGCGCTGATTGAGACGAATCAGCAAGAACTGAGCCAGTTATAAATTGTGCACACATTTAGCGCGAAAGCCTGACTTTCTTGGTGCTGGTGACATGATGATGCTCTTAAATGGCTCTGAATGTCGCACCATTATGCATCTTGATATGAAATCAATGCACTAAAACTGTGCCTCTATCCAATCGGGTCAGTTGCTGCGTTTAATAACGGAGGGGCGCTGAACGAAAATCGTGACGCTGTTGCTGCTGATCAGGGTGTTGCCCTGGGCATCTATCACGGCCATTTGCAGGCTGTGTTCACCGCGTTCGAGGTTGCTGAGCGAAAAGGCGGTCTGGCGGCCGCTGGCGACCTTCAGGGTGTTGTCGAGCAGCACCAGGGTGTCGCTTTCGCGCAGGCCCGGGCTGAGCACGCCATTGACGCTCAGGCTGCCGGCATAGCCGCTGGCCACCTGATGGCCGTTTTGCGGGCTGACGATGCTGAGGCTGGTGTAGGTGAACGCAGCGGGCTTTTCGGCTTTGACCACAGGCGCTTTGGCAGGCGCGACAAACGCCGGAACAGAGGGCAGTTCACGCACTTCGTGTTTCTGGGAATTGGTCGACGGCTGGTCGGAAAACACCACGTTGCCATTGGCATCGCGTGACATGTACACATCACCGGCCTGAGCGCACAGCGTGCAGAGGCTGAATAACGCAGCGGTGATGATTCGCATATCGGATTCCTGCGCGCGGCGCTCAACATTAACAGAAGTGTCATTCTGCACCGGCACCGGCAAAAACAGAATCCCTGTGGCTGATAAACGGCGACGTTGTCGCAAATTCAGCAGCCGGTCGCTCACGGCGCAGACACGGCGGATTTCCGCAGACTGCCGGGCTTTATTACAATGGCGTCCGTTTATTGATTAAGGCGTGGTTATGATCGGATTAATTCAGCGGGTAAGTCAGGCGTCCGTTGTGGTGGACGGTGAAACCACAGGGGCGATTGAACAGGGCATTCTGTTGCTTCTGGGAGTGCAGAAAGAAGACTCGCGCGAAAAGGCCGACAAATTACTGGGCAAAATTCTGAATTACCGGATTTTTCCCGATGACGAAGGGCGCATGAACCGCAGCCTGCTCGATTGCGGTTACAGCCTGCTGGTCGTGTCGCAGTTCACGCTGGCAGCCGATACGGCAAAAGGCACGCGTCCGGGGTTTTCTACCGCGGCATCACCGGCACTGGCGGAAGAATTGTATGACTACTTCACCGGGCAGGCCGCCCGTCAGGTCACCGTTGGCACCGGTCGTTTTGGTGCCGATATGAAAGTGTCGCTGCTGAATGATGGTCCGGTGACCTTCTGGCTTGAGGTGTAAAAATGGCAAGCGCCGGTCATTGGCGCCTTGCCCGCTGTGCGGCCAGACTGTAATAACACCCCGTCTGAGGGCTGTTTATGCTGGCCATCACCTACGAAGTTTCGCTGCTGTTGCAGGAGCAAACCCGCACCCTGACCGTGACGCTGGATGAGCACAACATGGAGCGCAGCGAGCCTGTACCCGAGCCGGTTCCGGAATGGATTCGTCTCGACTGCGAGCAGTGTGAGCATTGCCCGTTAGGTCTTGCAGAGCATCCGGTGTGTCCGGCGGCGCTGAGTCTGGTGCCGCTGGTCGAGGTATTTTCCAATACCGTATCCCACGAACCTGTGGCGCTGACCGTGCACATGGGACCCAAAACCCTGACCATGCGCTGCGATGCCCAGCAGGCCATCGGCTCGCTGGCCGGCCTGTTACTGGCCACCAGTGCCTGTCCGCATCTGGCCTTTTTACGCCCGCTGGCGCGCTTCCATTTGCCCATGGCAACGTTTGAGGAAACCCATATCCGTGCCATTGCCTTTTATCTGCTGGGGCAGTACTGGCGTGAGCAGAATGGACTGAGTGGCGATTTTTCCTGCAACGGATTAACGCAACGTTATGAGGCGCTGGGTAGTGTGAACGTGCAGCTGGCCAAGCGTCTGCGGGTTGCGACTGAGAAAGATTCGATGGTGAACGCCGTGGTTATTCTTGATATGCTCGCCCGGACTTTTTCATTATCTCCGGAAGATCTGTCAGCGGAACTGAATCAGATATACGCCTCGTATCTGTCCCCGCGCTGACAGTATTCCTTATCTGAATACGGATGCGCGCGTGGATTACAATATCCTGAAACACGCCCATATGGGGCTGGCTTATCTCACCGTTCTGCTGTTCGCCGGACGTTTCATTCTGTTCTATTTCTACCCGGTGTGGCGCCGTAACCGCGTGCTGAAAATCGTGCCGCATGTGCTCGATACGCTGCTGCTCATATTCGCCATTATGTTGTGTATCCGCATTGCACAATATCCGCTGACCGATGCCTGGTTAACCGGCAAAGTGATCGGTTTATTCTGTTACATCGGCTTTGCCTCGGTGGCGATTAAGCGCGCCAGCCGTACTGCTTTCAGTGCGGCTCTGCTGTCTTATGCGTATGTGCTGGGTGCGGCAAAAGCGCATTCGGCCCTGTCATGGCTGGCGTTTTTCTGAAGCGAAAACCATAAAAAAGCCGGGAATTTCCCGGCTTTTTTATGTCTGTTTGCAACGCAGCGGCTATCAGGTTCTGAAATTCGACACTTCCTCATTCAGGCTGCCGGCCTGACGATTCAGGTTGTCCGCCGCATTGGCAATCAAGGATGTGCTGCGTGAGCCTTCTCCGCTGAGGTCTTTGGCCGACACCAGATTCTCGTTAATTTCGTTAATCACGGATGTCTGTTCCTCAATGGCCGACGCCACCTGCAGAATACGGTCGCTGATGCTGACCATGGTTTCGGAAATGCGGTGAATACTGGATTCCGACTGGCTGGCGTATTCCACGGTTTTTTCCGCTTTTTGCTGGCTTTCGTTCATGGTCGATACCGCGCGGCCAACGCCGGCGCGCAGTTTTTCAATCATCACGTTAATGTCGCCGGTGGACTGCTGGGTTTTGCTCGCCAGGGTGCGGACTTCGTCGGCTACCACGGCAAAGCCACGACCCTGTTCACCGGCCCGGGCTGCCTCAATGGCGGCGTTGAGTGCCAGCAGGTTGGTTTGCTCGGCGATGCCTTTAATGACATCCAGCACCGACGCGATGTTGGTGGTTTCGGCGGCCAGTTCTTCGATCACGCTGCCTGAATGGTTCACGTTCTGCGCCAGCGACTGAATTTCGGTCATCGCCTGACGGAACTGGCTGGACACGGCTTTGGCCGACTGGTCGGCGATGCGGGCCTCTTCCGACACCTGCTGAGTGTTGGCCGATACTTCCTGAATGGCCAGTCCCATTTCGTGGTTGGCTGTAGCGACGGTATCCATGATGTGGGCGTAATCGCCGCTGATGCGCTGGCTGTCGGAGGCGCCGGATTTCAGATGCTGGCTGGAGCCGCTGACTTCGTTGGCCACCTGCTTGATGGTTTCAATCATCTGCTGCATGCCAGCAATAAAGCGGTTGAAGTTGTGGCTCATGCGGCCGATTTCATCCTGCCCCAGATCCGGCATACGGATGGTCAGGTCGCCGCGGCCATCGGCCATCTGCCCCAGAACCTGGCTGAGTTGATTCACCGGGCCTGTGATCAGACGTGGGAAGGTGACGCCGACGGTAACAGCAATGATCAGGGCGATGATCACCAGCGTCATGATGGTGCCCAGGGCGGCGCTCTGGTTGGCGCGGGCATTTTCCTGCAGGGCTTCGGCTTCTTTACCCAGCATTTCGCCCAGTACATCCAGTACGTCGCGTACGCTTTCGAATTCTTTGTCGAGGGTGCCTTCGCTCATGGCGGAGGATTCATCGATCGACAGCTTGCCGGAGGCTGCGCCTTCGACCAGACGCTCACTCTTTGGCCGCCAGCTGTTGAAGGCGGCAAGAAACTGGTCGGCCTGACGGCGCGCATCATCGGACACCGCCAGCGCTCTTACCTTGCCAATGCGGGTCTGCACCTGATCGAGGTTTTCTTTGTGCATCTTGCGGAAGCGGTCGCTGTTCATGCCGAGGGAAATGGTGCGCTCGGCGATCTGGGCCTGGTACAGGTCGCGGTCGGCATTGAGCACCAGCTGCACCGCTGGCAGGTAGATCTCATTGATGCTGCTGTAGTCGGCCGACACACTTTTCATGGTGGAAATCTGGATGGCTGACAGAGCCGCCAACAGGGCGCCGAGGAACAGAATGGGTAACAGAAGTTTTTTGGCGAGACTCAGATTGGACCAGCTCATGATGGGCTCCTACAGCGAAAAGGCATTCCCTTCAGTGTAGGTCAGACCAGTAGGCTGGCAAGGACGGTTCGGAGCACTGAGCGGTGCAGAAAGCCCGCCCAGAACCTGAGGTTTTCAGTCACAAAATGGCCGGCGGATCAGCGCGGCGGGTCGGCTCTGTGGTTGGTGCTGGCGTTGAGGCGGAACCAGCCGGCGATGCTGTAGCGGTCGCGTCTGGCGGGCAGTACTTCGTGCGGAAACTCTTCGCTGAGGAAGGTCACCAGCGTGCCGAAGCGTGGCACCAGCCGCAGCAGTTCCTCGTTGTGATCGTCGTCGCGGTACATCACCAGTTCACCGCCGTCCTGAGTTTCCCAGTCGGGGTTCAGGTACAGAACCGTGGTCAGCACCCGGTTGGACTGACCGCGGAAGGCGTCCATGTGTTTGCGGTAGAAATCGCCGGGCTGGTAATGCGCAAAGTGGCACTCGTAGGAGAACAGGCCCAGAAACAGACGGCGGTTCATGTAGCGCTGGAGATCGCCCATAAAGTCGAGCCACGCCTGCTCGGCCGGGTGCTCGTCGTTCAGCCAGCGGATCTTGTCGCGGCGCACGAAGCCATTCAGCTGGTGCTCCTGCTGGCGGCCGGTACCCGCTACGGCGAACTGGTATTCCGGCAGCTGGCTGACGCGCAGCAGAAGCCCCGCCGTTAGGGTCAGCGGCAGAGCGGCCTGCGTAATGGCATAGCCTTGCGTCTGCAGCCCCTGAGCGATGCTTTCAAACAGGGTGTCGTTGGAACCGTTGTCGGAGGTGCCACCGTTGTGGGTGCCGTCGAACGGCGTTGAACTGAGGGCGGACAAGGCGCGCTCCGGAAATCTGAACCGGAGGGCCTTTTACCGGATGTCCCTGAATGGCGGAAACGAAAAAAACTGATCGTCACGATTCCGCTTGTCGCTGTATCAGCTCAGCACCACCCACAAGGCCAGAGCCACGAACACGGCACTGGTGATGTAGCGGGCCATGTTCAGTGGCATACGCTGCATCAGACGGTCGCCGTACAGCACCACAGGCACGTTGGCCAGCATCATGCCGACGGTGGTGCCCAGCGTCACCCATAGCACGGAGTCGAATTCGGCGCCGAGCAGCACAGTGGCGACCTGAGTTTTATCGCCGATTTCGGCCAGAAAGAAGAGCACTGTGGTGGCCAGGAAGGCGCCCCATGCCTGATGGGTATCGGCACTGTCATCGTCTTTGTCCGGCACCAGCACCCACAGGGCCATGGCGACGAAGCCGCCGGCCAGCAACCAGCGGGCGGTATCGCCGTGCAGCCACTGATCCATTGACTGGCCCAGCCAGACGCCCAGCCAGGCGGAGGCGGCGTGGTTGAGCAGGGTGGCCAGCAGAATACCCAGCACAATGGCGGCTTTATTGCGGAACTTAGCCGCCAGCAACAACGACAGCAGCTGGGTTTTGTCGCCGATTTCGGCAACGGCTACGGTCAGGGCTGAGGTAATAAAGCCGGAGTGGGCGACGGTGTCGCTTACGAAAGGCAGTTCAGACAGGGAAATACTCATCTCATCGGGTCCGGGCGGAGTTTATTAACCAAAGACAAACAGCACGGCTCCGCCACGGTCACCATGTTGATTGTCTTAAGTCTCACCAAACCACAAGGCTGTGGTCGCCGGCGCCATGAGCATGAGGCTCAAGTTTGTTGACGCGGGCGCCTGACTGCATACCGAGATGTCAGCCGGCAGGTTACTCCCCTAAGAGCGGAAGCGAGTATACCGGGATGAACCGCCATCGTCGACGCCCGACGATAAGAAATTCTGATTCATAGAACCAAATTTTTTCGATTTACCGCCGCCATGGCTGGTGGAAATATGCCGCCGCTTTTCAGGAGGTGGATATGAGTCAGCCAAAAGACTACGACGACTTTGACGAGTTCGAAGACCACCCTCAGTCACGAACCAAACAACGCGGACGCACTGCGGATTACGACAAAAAACGTCGTCGCGCAGAGCGTATCCTCGAAGAAGCGCGGTTGCGTGATCTGCTGGGTTTCGATATCGATTATCAGGACTGAGAACCCGCAGACATCGTCTTTTCCCGGAGGTGCAGGCCGTAAGGCTTGCACCTCTTTTTCATGCCGTGTTCTCATGTGCACTCTTATCTGGTCCCGGAGGCTCTGTGAGCGACCGTAACGCGTTCCTCGATATACTTAAAAGCCTGATGCGCAGCCCTGCCGTGGTGGGTGCCGAGCATTCGTTTTTCCGCGTGCTGCAGCGCGAACTAGAGGAGCGGGGGGCGAAAGTCACCTGGTACGAAGGCGTGCTGGTGGCACAGGGTTCAGATCCGATGAGCCTGATGTTTTCTGCCCACATCGACCGCCATGGTCTGGTGTGCACCGGCCCGAACGAATTTCAGTATGCCGCCTTTGTGTCCGGCGGCCGTTCCGATTTGCTCGGGAATTCCGTGTCGGAAGAACTGATGAAGCAGATTGTGGATCGCTTCACCGACGTTGGTGTATTTGCTTACGAACCCTGGTCGGGTGCGTATCGCGGCAAAGGCAAAATCGAAAATGCCTACATTTGCCCGCACCGCAATAACCTGATTTTTGAATTGTCCGGCATGCAGCATCTGGTCGCCGGCACGCCGGTGGCGTTCCGTGATGTGCTGCGTACCGAAGATGGCCGGTATTTGGGTCAGCTCGATAACGTGCTCACCGCCGCCATGCTGGTGTACCTGTTTGAACTGGGTTTTCAGGGCACGGCGTTTTTTACCGCACAGGAAGAAGCCGGCCGCAGCTGGCGCTACCTGCTCGAATGGTTCCGCCGTTTTGGTGGTTCCACCAACCAGCTGGTGGTGGTCGATACCAGCCCGTATCCGGATGTGCCGGCCGCCAACGAACAATTGCTGGTGCTGCGTCATTGCGATGCCAACGCGCAGTTCAACAGCGAACTGACCGAGCGTCTGGCCGCCAAGTGCAAACGCATGGGCATTAAATACAGTTTTAAAGACGACTATATCCGTCGCCAGAACGAAGAAAATGCTGCGCAGGGCAAGCCTGCCAAATCCATGGGCAGTACCGAAATGGGCCGTATTATTGCGGCCTCTAACGGGCTGGTGGATGGCACGACGCTGCAGATTCCGACCACGGGCTACCACACCATGGATGAAAGCGCGGCCGTTGAAGCCTGCGATGCCTTCCTGCGTGTGCTGTGCGCCATGGCCGGCCTGCGTTACCCTTTCTGGACCTACGAGCCGATAGCCTGATGACGACACCTTTTACTGCGCTGAATGAATTTCCGTCCGTTGCCGCCGATACCGACAGCGGCTTTTCCTTTCTGTACCGCGCAGGCAGTGAAGAACAACCGCATTTGCTGGTGTACGAAAGCGAACGGGATTTTAAATCCGTGCCGCGCACCTTTATTGTGGTGGCCATTGTCGCGCTCGATACCGACGCGGTGGAGCTGAATATCGACGCCGATGATATTCCGGCTGAACCGGGCGTGTATCACTGGCCGGACTCCGACGCCTGTGACGGCGACGACCAGCTGCATTTTCTGCTGGTAACCCCGCAACGTAATTTTGAAGCGTTGGCGCACAAAGCCACGGTAACCGCCCGTCTGTACCACGCCCGCGATACCGGCGATGCGCTGGTCAGTTATGTCTGCCGCGACCCGGCCGTCAGCGCCTGATAATCCAGTCAGGCCGATGCACTGCTAGTGATTCGCCTGTTAGTAGTGCAACGGTGCTTTTTAATGCATTATGCTGAGGCGTCAGGTGACGTCGGCATTCCTCACTTTCGGCCATTGCGCATTAAAAGTGTGCGCCAGTTCCCCTTTTTTGTGCTTTTTCTCCAGTGGCACCATGTTTGCTAAGATAATCGCCTGACGGACCAGCCCTGCGCCCGATTCGCAGGGTTATCACTGACCTCACTTGCCCGTTATCAGGAAAATCACCGTGTCGCGTATATTGCTGTTGTTATCCGCTTTCACCGCCTTCCTCATGGCTCAGCCAGCAGCGGCTGAACCCGAGTTTATTAATCCGCAGCCGCTGGCTGAACGCATCAAAACACCGGTAGGTCCGGTGAAACTGACCTCGCCCATGCGCGTGCCCATCATTACCTGGGGCGGCGATATGGTGACCATTCTGGCCAACGGTGGTGCGGTACGCACACAGAAAGGCAGCGATATGGCGGCAGCAGGTCTGGATGTCGAGCTGGTGCGTCAGGATAACTTTGACCAGCAGCTGCAGGATTATCTGTCCGGTGCGTCGCCTTATCTGCGTTGTACGGTGGGCATGTGTAATCAGGCGCTCGATCTGCTCGATAAAGACCCGCGCACCCGTCCTGTCATTATTTATCAGCTGACCTGGTCTCGCGGCGGTGACACGCTGGTGGCCAAAGACGGCATCATGAAAGTGAACCAGCTGAAGGGACGCACGCTGGCGGTTCAGGCCTACGGTCCGCACGTGGATTTTATGACCACGCTGCTGCAGCAGGCCGGTCTGACCATGAGTGATGTGAACATTAAATGGATGGCCGACCTGACCCTGTCGCCGAATTCGCCGCCGGAAGCGCTGAAAGATCCGTCCATTGATGCGGCCTTTATGATTATTTCCGACGCCTACGGCATTACGTCCGGCCGTCGTGTGGGTACCGGTGAAAACGACTCCATCGCCGGTGCGCGTATGATCATTTCCACCATGTTTGCCCGTCGTATCATCGCCGACGTGTACGCCGTACGTTCCGATTATTTTGAACAGCACCGCGATGACGTGCAGAAATTCGCGCAGGTGCTGATGCACAACAACGCCAAACTGCAGACCCTGATGAAGGATCTGGATAACCCGCAGAAACTGAAACTGCTGGAGCAGTCGGCCGATATTCTGCTGGGCGATAAAGCCGCGCAGCCAGATATCGAAAACCTGTTTTACGATGCGCAGTTTGTGGATCGTCACGGCAACATCGAATTTCTGGCCAGCAAAGATTTCCAGCATCGTCTGGATGTGCTGAATGGCCGTGTGCAGGATGCCTTTAACGATATTGGTCTGATCCGTACGCATTCGCCGATTAAAGCCGCCGACTGGAACTTCGATCAGTTCTCCGAATAATCCGTCTGCTCAGCCCATAAAAAACCCCGCTGTTGCGGGGTTTTTTATGGGTGGCGCCGGACGTTCGTTTGCTTTAAAGGCGTCTGGCTCACTCACCGCTTTCTTCCATCAGCAGTTTGCGTTCAGGGCGGGCGATGGTTTTAAAAATATGAAAACCCAAAGGCGAGGTTACCGGGCCGAGATACGGATCATTGCCTTCGTATTCGAACAAGGCTTTCACTATGCTGGTCGGCAGGGCGTCGGTGTCGTGATAACCGGCAAAGCCTTGCTGGCTGGCAGACGGGCAGGCGGAATATTCGGCGGCCAGTTCACCGAAATCGGCACCCAGTGACAGCTCCTGCAGAATATCGGCAGCCAGCAGCGGACTTTTCAGCAGAATGTGATGCAGGGCGATGGTGCTCATGGGCAAAATCCGTCAGTGATTAATTATTTAAGTGTAGATAATCACAGCGGGTTCACCAGTCGCCTGAACCGGTTGCGGGTTCAGGCGTGGTGTGCGGCGGGTGTTTAACCCGGCCGCTTTTATTCGGGCAGGTGTTTAATCGGGAAGAGTGACGTTCAGTTCAAGAACCGACGTAGTGCCCTGTTGTTCCAGATGCACGCTGACATCGTCTTCGCCGATGGTCACGTACTTGCGGATCACCGCCAGAATTTCCTGCTGCAGCTGAGGCAGGTAATCCGGTCCATTGCTGCGGGCACGGTCGTGGGCGACCAGAATCTGCAGACGCTCTTTGGCAATGGATGCGGTGCTTTTCTGCTCCTTGCGGAAGTAATCCATCAGACTCATCTCAGCCTCCGAATACGCGCTTCAGGAAGCCTTTTTTCTGCTTCTCCAGGAAACGGTGCGGGCGGTCTTCACCCAGGTAGCGGGCCACGGCATCTTCGTACGCCTGACCGGCGTCGCTGGCGCTGTCATGCACCACAGGAATGCCCTGGTTGGATGCTTTCAGTACGGCTTCCGACTCCGGAATAACGCCCAGCAGCGGAATGGCCAGAATATCTTCCACGTCCTGAACCGACAGCATTTCACCGCGCTCTACGCGCTCCGGGTTGTAGCGGGTCAGCAGCAGATGCTCCTTCACGCTCTTGCCCTGTTCTGCCAGACGGGATTTGCTTTGCAAAATGCCGATGATGCGGTCGGAGTCACGCACGGAAGAGACTTCCGGGTTGGTCACAACAATGGCTTCTTCAGCAAAATACAGGGCCATCTGCGCGCCGTGTTCGATACCAGCCGGTGAATCGCAGACGATGAAATCGAAGGTTTCGCCCAGCTCATTGAGCACTTTTTCCACGCCTTCGCGTGACAGGGCGTCTTTATCTCGGGTCTGGGAAGCAGGCAGCACAAACAGGTTGTCGAGACGCTTGTCTTTGATCAGTGCCTGTTTGAGCGAGCTTTCGCCCTGCACCACGTTGACGAAGTCGTACACCACACGGCGTTCGCAACCCATCACCAGATCAAGATTACGCAGACCCACGTCAAAGTCGATCACCACGGTCTTGTTTCCCTTCATGGCCAGAGCGGCGGCAAACGCTGCACTGGTGGTCGTTTTCCCGACTCCGCCTTTGCCGGAGGTGACAACTATGATCTTTGCCAAAGCCGTATTTCCCTGAAAAAACAATGTGGACGGCAGTATTTATCAAACGCTGGTGATGTTCAAGTTGCCATCGGACAGGCTCACCACCACCGACTGATTACGCTGCTCGGGGGCGCTTTCAAACAGGCGGTACTGACCGGCAATGGCCACCAGTTCCGCATCAAATTGCTGGCAGGCGACGATGGCATTTTCATCGCCTTTAACGCCCGCCAGTGCGCGCCCGCGCAGGGCACCGTAAATATGAATATCGCCACTGGCCAGCACTTCGGCGCCGTTGCTGACCATGCCGAGAATGATCAGATCACCGTCGGTGTACAGCTGCTGACCCGAGCGGATATTGCCGCTGTGCACTTTCACCTGCCGTGCCGGCACGTCTGCCGGTTGCAGGCTTTCCTGCCGGGCAGCGGTGCGGGTTGTGCCCTTGCCGAGATCGGCCAGACCTTCGCTGGCGGCCTGTTGCAGGTCGCTGTCGGAAGCGTTGCGCACGCCCACGACCAGCAGACCGTTGTCACGGCACAGCGACAGCAAACGGCTCAGCGGCAGGGCATCGGGATCCAGGCCGGTCAGATCAATGACGCAGGGCAGATGACGGAACAGAGCCGGCGCTTCAGCGCGTTTCTGTTCCAGTTCGGCGCGGATGGCGTCCTCGTCACTGCTGTTAAAGCTCAGCGTGGTCAGAGGCACCAGACCCGCTTTCAGCACCACCTGTTGGCTCATAAACGTCCTGTTATTTGCGGGTCAGCGGAAATTGATCGAATGTGATATCGCTCAGGCCATCACGCAGCACGCGACGCAGATTGTGATGGTTGTTCACGTCCGGTGTGGCCAGCACGTCACGGTAGTGCTCGCCGAAACAACGCAGGGCGTCTTCTTTGCTCAGGTCGAGCAACTGCGCCAGAGCGAATACCTTGCAGCTGCCCTGATTCTGTTCCGCGCTGTTCATCACGCCGCCGTTGTTAAAGGCACTGGCGTTGAATTCAAACCACTCGCTGATAAAAGCAAGTGTGGTGGCGAACAGGTGGTCATCAGAACGGAGGGCGGTGAGAAAGTCGGCTTTTGCCTGATCGAAGGTGGACACGTAACGATTCCTTGCAGTGAAACGGTAAAAATCGGCGCTAAGGCTAACACCCATGCCTTGCTGTGTCATGGCTGTTGAATCGTTTGCTGTATGAATATACAGTATCTGAAATTACGACATGACACCCGCCAGCATGGGGATCGCGCACATGACCACAGGCACTGCATTCCGTACACCGGCGCTTAACGGCGGGGAGCCCGTCATTCACGAGGTGGGTACTCAGCGTAAGGTGATTCATATCGACTGCGACTGTTTTTTTGCCGCCGTCGAAATGCGCGACAACCCGGCGCTGGTGGAGGTGCCCATCGCCATCGGCGGTGAGTCCGACCGCCGCGGCGTGATTGCCACCTGCAATTATCCGGCGCGTCGTTTCGGCGTGCGTTCGGCCATGGCCACCGCCCAGGCGCGCAAACTGTGCCCGCAACTGGTGCTGATGCCGGGCCGTATGGCGCTGTATCGCGAGGTGTCGAAGCAGGTGATGGCCATCCTTGAGGAATACGCCCTGCAGACTGAACAGGTGTCGGTGGATGAAGCGTATCTGGAAATTGCCCCCCATCTGAACGCCAGTGCAATTGCCGCTGAAATCCGCCAGCGGGTGCGGGCGGACGTCGGTATTACCGTATCGGCCGGTGTGGCGCCGAACAAATTTCTGGCCAAGATCGCGTCCGACTGGAACAAACCCGACGGGCTGTTTGTGATCCGCCCGCATCAGGTCGAAGAATTCGTGGCCGATCTGCCGCTGACCCGCATCCAGGGCATTGGGCCTGCGATGGAAAAGAAACTGGCCCTGTACAAGCTGAAAACCTGCACCGACGTGCGCCAGTGGCCTCTGACCGAGCTGGTGCGCGTATTCGGCCGTACCGGCGCTGTGCTGTACGAGCGCGCCCGGGGTATTGATCACCGCCTGCTGAACGTCGACCGGCCGCGTAAATCCCTGAGCGTCGAGTGCACCTTTGCCGAAGATCTGGCCGGCGAGGCGCACTGTCTGGAGCAGTTGCCGGCGCTGTGGGAGCGCTGGCTGGAACGGGTCGAACGCAGCGGCTGGCCGGCCGGCGCACTGGCGCCCTTCGTCAAAGTAAAATTCGCCGATTTTTCGCAGACAACGATGGCCGACAGTCACGAACAGGCGTCGGTGGAAGGGTTTCGTCGCCTGCTGTCGCTGGCGTTAAAGCGGGAAAATAAAGCGGTGCGTTTGCTGGGCATCGGCGGTCGCCTGCCCGAAGTTGATCGTAACCAGCTGACGCTGTTCTGACGCGTCAGCCGGCGCTCTGTATTACATCACCATGCTGGCAAACATGCCGTTCGGCCAGATCAGCAGCGAGCCTGTGCTGATGATGGTACCGAGCGTGGCGCCGACCAGTACATCGGTCGGGTAGTGCATGCCCAGAATCACCCGCGACAGCGCAACCAGCAGAGCAAACGGCATCACCAGCCAGAACAGTGGCGGGCAGAACACGCTGAACAGAATGGCGAAGTTCACGGCGTTCATGGTGTGTCCGGATGGAAAGCTGTAAAGATCCAGCGGGGCGGTGTGGGCGCGGATTTCGTCCCACGAAATAAACGGGCGCTGACGCACCAGACGATTTTTCAGCTGGCTGTAGATGGCCACACACAGCAGGCCGGTGATGGTCATGTGACCAACGGCGGCAATGCCTTCCATGCCCATGGTCAGGGGCAGCAGCAGGGCCAGGGTGTACCAGAACACACCGTCACCCAGACGGCTGATGCTTTTGAAGAACAGACGAACGCTGGTGTAACGCCCCATGCGGTTCAGGCGCTGGCACAGGCTCAGTTCGAAGCGGTCGGCTTTGTTAAACCACAGCTCGCTTCGCGGCAGGCTTTTGTTCAGTTCCATGGTTTATCTCCCCGGTTCGTGCGCCGCTCAGGCGCTGAAGGAATTCACTGACAATCTGGTCCCAGCCGATGCATTCAGCGCGGCGGCGGGCATTGGTACGAATGAGTTGCAACTGGTTCGGGCAATCGGCCAGCGTCGACACGTGGCGCAGAAAGCCTGCGGCGTCGGCGAAGGGCGCCAGCATGCCGCTGTCGTTGTGGCGGATGTGCTCATGGCCGGCGGCGTAATCAAAGCTGACCACCGCCAGACCACTGGCCAGTGCTTCGGTCACCACGTTGCCGAAGGTGTCGGTCAGGCTCGGAAACAAGAAGATGTCGCCGCTGGCGTAGTGTTCGGCCAGCGCTTCGCCGCGCTGCATGCCGCAGCAGATCACTTCCGGATGTTGCTCGCGGATGCCATCCAGCGCCGGGCCGTCACCAACCAGCACCAGACGGATGCGGTCGTCGTTGGCGCGCAGGGTTTGGTAAGCGCTGAGCGCCAGTCCCATGTTCTTTTCTGGCGCAATGCGGCCGACATAGATCAGCACCAGATCGTCGTCTTTTACGCCCCACTGGCGGCGCAATTCCTGGCGGCGGCGCTGGGGTGAAAACAGCTGGCTGTCGACCCCGCGCGAAAGGACCGACACATTGGCGAAGCCGTGACGGGTCAGTTCATCGCGCTGGGCGCCGGTCGGCACCAGCGTGGCGGCGGTGCGGTTGTGGAACCAGCGCAGGTAGCGGTAGGTGGCGTTTTCCAGCCAGCCCAGACGGTAGTGTTCGATGTACTGGTGGAAGTTGGTGTGGAAGCCGCTGATCACGCGGATGCCCAAACGGCGGGCGCTGCTCACGGCGGCCCAGCCCATTGGGCCTTCGGTGGCCACGTAAATGGCATCCGGGCGGAAATTCTGCAGCGCTTTGCGGATACGCCCTGCCACTGGCAGGCCAAAGCGCAGACCGCTGTAACCGGGAATCGGCAGGCCGGGCAGGGTGACGTTCAGCTCATCGCCGCGGTCGGCGGACGACTGCTTGGGACGGATGACCTGTACCTGTACGCCGCGCGCATTGAGCCCCTGCACCAGATGTCCCAGCGTATTGGCAACGCCGTTAATTTCCGGGGCATAGGTTTCCGTCACAATGGTGACACGGGTCAGCGGTCGGCTGCTCATAAGACTCAGCTCTTGATTCATTGAGTCTACTTTGCGCAGCCTGTGTGACAGAAATCTTGCAGGGGGGTGACAGTCTGGTGAAGTCGCCGTAATCCGTTACGGCAACTCAGACCTGAGTATCAGCGTTTGCGTTCTTCGCGGTAGTAAGACGGGGCGTGCTGAGTCCAGCGGCGGAAGGCCTTGCGGAAGTTGGACGGGTCGGAATAGCCAACCAGCGCGGCCAGCTCTTCAATCGGCAGATTGGAGTTGCGCAGATATTCGATGGCCATCTCTTTGCGCACTTCATCCAGAATACGCTGATAAGAGGTGCCCACATCCTGTAGGCTGCGGCTCAGGGTGCGGGTCGAGGTAGCCAGCTGGCTGGCCACCACATCCACCGGCGGGAAGGTGCCCGGGTTGCGCAGCAGGATGCGGCGCACTTTGGCGACGATGCCTTCTTTTGGTCCCATGCGGGTCAGAATTTCCGCACACTGGGCTTCGGCCATTGCCGCGGTGGCGCTGTCTGCCATCGCCAGCGGGGTGTCGAGCAGCGCGGTATCAATCAACAGCTCGGTACGCGGCTGATCGAACAGCACCGGGCAGCGCGCCAGTTCCTCATACGCTTTCACGTACGATGGCGCCGGGTGATTCAGGTGCACTTCACGGGCGCAGATGTCTTTGCCCGTGAGGAAACGCGCCAGCGTAATGAAAATCCCGACGAACACATCGCACAGCAGGCGGTACATTGGCTCGAACGGAATGTGCGACGTCAGGCGCACCGCCGTGACGTCGTTCTGCTCGCTGATTTCAAAGGTGAAGGCCGGATCGACCAGGGTGTGATACTTGATGCCCAGTCGTATGGCGCTGCGCAGGTCGGCGCAACTGAGGATGGCGTACCCCAGCATGCCGAACTGGTTGATGTTGATCGCCTTGCCCAGATCCAGACCCAGAGTTTCCTCGGGGTATTGTTTGATCAGGTTATCGGCGAGCAACAGAATCTGCTGGTAAGTCAGACGCGCGGTCGGGTCTGACAGTTGCTCGTTGCTGATGCCGGTATTAACCAGCAAAGCGGTGGCAGTAATGCCTTTGTCCTGGCCGACACGAATCATGGTCGCGGGAATATTCACCGGAACCAAAGGTTCGGTCAGGCTCCATGTACCTCGGATCATGTTAATACCGTTATTGTTATATTTCTGGTTAGGATGACAGGCTTACACGGCAATGCAAAGCACGATTGATCACAGTGTGATCAGCATTTGGCGTGAAAGGCCGGGGTGAGATCGTGCCATCCCGGTGAATTCCGGTCAATGCTATTGATTGCGGAAAGGGAAATTCTGTCGGCTCAGATAGCGGCCGAACTCCAGAATCTGCTGGGTTGAGCGGTTGTTCATCAGATTCAGAATGATCTGATTGAGTTTGCGGTTGTTCTTGCGGGCGATCAGAAACACCAGATCGGAACGCCGCCATTCGAATTCGGCCAGTGTGGCCGGCAGGCCCGCCCGGGCGATCAGATCAAACACCGGATACGCGCTTTCGCGCTGCAGCAACAGCAGCCAGTAGTCGGCGCGGATCCGGTCCAGAACCTTGGTATTCACGGTCTCGACATTGATCAGCGCGTTCACGCTGGCACTGCGTTGCTTCTGGTGTGCAAAAAGCAGGGCGGCGGCCAGATCGGTGGGTTCTTCTTTGTTCAGCCAGTAGTAGCGCCCGTCCCACTCGCGGTAGACCACCCGGTGAGGCTTGTTGCTGTCGGGGAAGGCGCGGTGCAGGGCCGCGTCGAAATCGTCGGCGCTTTCATGGGGAATGTCTTTACCGGCGTGCTCGGCCCATGACAGCAGGTTTGGCCAGTCCTGTTCATGACTGCTCTGTTCCAGGCCATCGATTGCCGAAATGGACAATGGCCGCTGATATTCCTTTTCCGTCACCAGCTTTTCCAGCAACTCGATCAGCGCCTGCCAGTCGTTGCCGTGGGCGGCCAGAGACTCCGACAGCGCGCGCACAATGGCCGGCAGGCTCATCCAGCGGTGTGACAGGAAACTGTTCGGATTCAGCACGCCGAGCGGCAGCAGCTGAGCTTCCCGCGCCGCCTGCTGGGCGTACCAGACAGGAAACAGCCGCTGCAGCAGATTGTTCAGGAATGTTTCGATGTCCAGTAGTTTTGGGGTGTCGTTGCCTTGTTCCATGCGCGGGTGCGTTTACCGTTCCGGGTCTATGCTCTTAGGTAATAAGTAAAGCATGTGAGGGAGATAAGGCTATGTCTGAGAATTCCGGCATCCCGTCACCGATGCAGATACTGGCAAAGGTTAACGCCGCTCTGGAGTCATCCGGGCTTAAGAATGTGCGCGCTGAGCGCGAACCCCTGCCGCTGTTCTGGCAGTTGCTGAACGAATGGCTGAGCACCCAGGGCATAGCAGAACCCGCCTGCCAGTCGTCGGCGGAGGCAGCAAGCATGATGCAGCCGTTGCCGCATGACAGCGTGCGTGAGGCCCTGCACCGCATCCACCGCGAGGCGCTGCAGCTGAGCAAGGCGCATCTGCGTCTGAACGACTGGAGTCAGCGTGAACTGGAAAACGAGTACCGCACGCTGCGTTCTCTGCTGGAGCACAAGCGGCCGCTACCAGGTGTCAGCGGTTACTGAGCCGCAGACCCGGCGCAGCCGGTTACTGTCGGAATCAGCTGCCGTATAATTGCCGTTTTACGGAGGTTATATGGCACTCGTTTATATCGCAGTCGGCAGTGTGACCGGCACCGCCAGTGCAGTCGCACAGGCTCTGGCCGCGCGTCTGACCGAAGCCGGCCATCAGTCGGTAATGGATGGTCAGCCAAGTGTAGAGGCACTGAACGCCAGTCAGGCGGATGCTGTGCTGATCTGCACATCCACCACTGGCCGCGGTGACCTGCCGGCCAACATCGCCCAGTTCTACGTTGAGCTCGAAGAGCAATTTCCCCTGCAGAACGGACGCCCGTTCGGTGTGATCAGTCTGGGTGATTCTTCCTACGACAGGACCTTCTGCAACGCTGGTGCCTTGTTTGAAGAGCGCTTTCTGGAGTTGCAGGCCGCGCAGCCGGTGCCGCGTGTGACCATCGACGCGACAGAAACCGTGACCCCGGACGACGATGCGCTGTTCTGGCTGAACGAGTGGATCGAAAAAGCCCTGTGAACGGGGATTGATGCCGTTTTCCGGCCACAAAAAAAGGCAGCGAAAGCTGCCTTTTTTGTCTTTCCGAGCGGCGCAGGCCGTTCAGAAGCGCAGAACCAGTTTCAGATGGGTCTGGTGGTTGTGATATTCAGTGCCTTCGGGTGGCTGAGTGTCCCAGCGGCTCTGCCATTGCCACTTCACCTCGGCCTGACTGGCGACCGGCACGGAATAGGCAAACTGCCAGAGCGCGCGCACGTCATCGCTGTCATCGATGGACGGCTGCACGTAAACCGTGGTCTGTACCATGCCGTAACCGGCCTGCCATTGCAGGTGCGAATACAGATTCAGGCGGGTCAGCTGGTTGTCGTACTCACCTTCGCTGTCGCGCTCACGCACTTCTTCATGAAATGCGCCTGCGCCCTGAAACCAGCGGCTGTCGCCAGAGAACAGGTTCTGATGGCGGATGCCGGCACCGAGCAGCGTGCGGTGCACCAGCGCCGCGAACGGGTCGCGCTCGTACTGGGCAAACACTTCCTGTGACCAGGCAGCTTTGTGGTGATGGACGAAGCGGCCGTGGAAAAAGGCGTCGTCGTCGGTGCGGGCGCCATTGCTGGAGCCGTAGGCCCGGGTGCCCCAGGCAAAAAAGCGGTCTTCGTCGTTCTGCCAGCTGGTGTTCAGGCCGACATTCCAGTTGCGCTTTTCGTTGTTGCCGGACTCGGCGTCGAAGCCCAGTTCCGCTTTGCTGTGCCAGCCCGGCTCTTCGTCACGGGCGCGTTTTTCTTCGATGTTGGTGATGGCCAGCGCTGGCAGGGTCATTGCGGTTGCGGCGACCGCGATCAGAATTCGCATGCGTACCTCCTGTGATGGACCGGCCATTATAGAGGCTTTTACTGGCAAAAAGTGCCTGCAGTGGGGTTATTGCGTCACGCGTGCCGACGCAATGTTGTGAATCAGGGTGTGCAGGCGGCTGATCTGCTGCCGCTCGCTGTAGGCCGTACCGCGCTCTGAAAAGCCGCTGCGGGCATCGTCGAGAATGGCCACGGCGTCCAGAGTGTCGCCGTCGTTCAGATCGGCGCGGGCGGTATTGATCAGCGCCAGCGCATTGAGGTCAGGGCCGTTGATCAGGCCGTATTGCTGCAGCTTCTGTTGCAGGCGGGCAGCGTCGTCACTGGTCAGTGAACGTACGTCGAAATCCATGGCCACGGCACTGACCATCACTGCCCGTTGGGATGGGGCATACAGCCCCTGAAGATCGCTGTTGTTGGCGGCGTCTGCGGTCGGGGCGTCCGATACCGCAGTCGTTTGCGGCTGGGTATCGGTCAGCGGGACAGGTTGTTGTTGCAGGTAACTGGTCAGGGCACTGAGCATAGCGATTCTCCTCTCAGAGGGTGCTATGCAGTGCCTGTGCCAGCTGGTGCTTCAGCCGCTCAGAAGCGGTAACTGGCACTCAGCACCGGGCCAAAAGCGGCAACCTGCCAGCGCGGCTGTTCAGACATTGCCGCTGTCGCAGAGAATTTGCCGCTGTTGTACGCCGCTTCAGTCTCGGTCATGGTGGTCGGTGAAGTGTAGATCTTGATCTCGGAGGTGATCATGCCGGTCAGAAAGGTTACCCAGCCGTCGTCAGGACGCTTGTCATCGTAGGCCACAGCCAGACCCGCCAGACCGTTCACCACACCCGAGAGCGCATGGTTGAGGAAACTGCGTTCATAGCGTTCACGCTCGGCGGCCTGATGCAGCCAGGCTTCCGCCTGTGCCAGTTTGGCCTGGCGTTCGCTGGCTGAGCCGTCCGGCATGGCCGACAACTGACGCGAAAATTCGTGGGTTTTCATCGGGTTCATCAGCATGTCGGCCGCGCCGAGAAAGCTGGTGGTGAAGCCGACCACGCGGTCGTATTTGTTGTGCTCGCCTTCGGTCTGGGTGTACGCGATGCCGTTCACGGCGGTCACACCGGCAAACAGGCCGAACCAGCCGTTTTGCCAATAGGCAGCGTGGGTTTCGGTAGCGGAGAATTGCTGGCTGAGGTAGTCCAGTCGCTGGTCTGTGTCATCGGCGGTGGCCGCAGATGACAGCGCAAGTGAGGCTACGATGGCCGGCAGGGTGAGAGATAATTTGCGCATGATGCACCTTGTTATTCGAGTTATGCCGGGTCATCAAACATTAAAATGGCACTTAAGTACAGCTTTGGCAGAAAGGCCGATCAGAACCTTTTTGTAAAGTTGTACATAGGTGCAGGCTTAGGCCGTTTTTATTTGGGCGGCCACACCGCATAATATTGCACACTGTTGAAACACTACTGGAGAAGGGCATGGCATTGGTTGCTGAAACAGCAATAAATAAAGGCAAACCGCTGCAGTATCAGGGAAGAAAGGCCAGCAGGGCCAAAAGCGAACAGCGCCGTCGGGTGATTCTGGAAGCGGCACTGCGCATTGTCGTCAATGAAGGCGTACGTGGCATCCGTCACCGCGCCGTCGCCAAAGAGGCCGGTGTGCCGCTGGCGGCGACGACTTATTACTTCAAGGATATCCAGGAACTGATCGTCGACACCTTCACGCTTTACACAGAAAAAGCGCTGGAAGTGGTGAGTGAATTTACCCAGCAGTTCTACCAGCCAATGGCTTCCATGGCGGGTCGCGACATCACCACGCCGGAAGGACAGCAGGCGCTGACCGAATTTATGGTCGACCAACTGACTGTTTACATGAAAGAGCAAGTCGTGGGTCAGCGCGACATGCTGGTGGCCGAACAGGCCTTCCGTTACGAGGCAATTGTGAACACCAGCATCCGCAAGCTGGCGCAAATGCACCGTAAGGCACTGTTCGATCGTGCAGCGGAGTTTTTCCGGGCTGTGGCTCAGTCACCGGCGCCGGAAGCGGATGCTGAAATCCTGCTGGGCCTGTTCCATTCCCTGGAATACCGGGCATTGCTGAATAACGACAGCGACGAAGCTGAAATGGCGATGATTGCCGGCACGCTGCGTCGCTATGTGGATGTGCTGGTTCCGAGCCTGCTGCGGAACGCCTGAGATTTACAGCGCGAAGTGATAGCCGGCCTGTGCCAGCATCAGCCGCATCAGACGCAGTTCGGCGTCAGAGAAGGTGTGGATGGTGGCACAGTGTTCACAGACGTAAGTGCCATGCTGTTTCAGCGTTTCTAGGCTGATGTCCGTTTCCTGAGTGCATTCATCGCAGCCCATCGGAATCATCACTTTGCCGGACAGAATGGTACTGACTTCTCCAACTGTACGGACTTCCGGTTGTCCGACCGGTAACGGCTGACTCATACAATTCCCCTAAACGGTTATACCGATTTCTTAACAACTGTTCTTAGAATAGCAGCCCGCTTTCTCATGCTTGTGTCGTATCGGGGCTTTATGGTTAGCGATCGTAACGCTCAGTCGCAACGTCCGTAGCCGGATTCACCGTAGTGTAGTTCTTTTGTAACACGAAAGTACAATTCAGGACATGAATGGACTTCTGAGGTCAGAAATTGGCGAATCCTGCCATGAATTGCCCGCTTGTTGTGCATTTGTGGTGGGCTGGCCGGATCTGTTCACAGGACTTATCAGGCCATCCGTAACAGGCCGGTTACGTGTTCGGCGATGGCCAGTGACGACGTCAGTCCGGGGCTCTCGATGCCAAACAGGTGGACTGCCGGTGCTGGATGGTCTGCAAAGCGGATGTCGAAATCCTGCGTCGCTTCATGGGCAAGATGCAATTTAGGGCGGATGCCGGCGTAGGCGGGGTGCAGTTGTCCGGCGGCCAGCGCCGGAAAGTAACTCTGTATGGCACTGGCAAAGCGCTCGCGCAGTGAGGGATCAACGGAGTAGTCCGCGCCACTGCCTTCCGGCAGATAGTCAGTGTCAGGCCCGAAACGGACTTGTCCGCCCATATCCAGCGTGGCGTGAATGCCAAGTCCGGCCAGATTCTCTTCCGGCAGGGGATAAATCAGGCGTTGAAATGGCGAGTGCCCGCTGTAACTGAAGTAGTGACCGCGGCACAGATGCAAAGGGGGAATGTCGGCGTGCGCAAGTCCGCAGGCGACTGCCACCGACTGCGCACTCAGACCGGCGGCGTTGACCAGAACCGAAGCGCTGATCTCGCAGGCGCCGTCTGTGGTTTCCAGCGCGATACTCCAGCCGCCTTCCCGCGCTTGCGCCGAGGCAAACCGGGTTTGCTTCATCAGCAGGGCGCCCTGCTGCTCCGCCAGAGATGCCAGTGTCTGCAGGTAGGCATGGCTGTCGATGATGCCGGTGGTGGGCGACAGCAGCGCCGCGCCGCCTTTTACTTGGGGCTCGAGCCGGTTGAGCTCGCCCTGATCCAGTGATTGCAGGGGAATGCCCAGCCGTTGGCCTTTCTCCAGCAGCTGGCGGAGTTTCGGATGTCCGGCGTCGGGGGCGACGATGAGTTTGCCGATGGCCCTATGCGGTACCTGATAACGCTCACAGAATGGGTACAGCAAGGCTTTGCCGCGCAGGCACAGGGTTTCTTTTAACGAACCGGGTGGGTAGTAAAGGCCGGCGTGGATGACTTCGCTGTTGCGGCTGCTGGTTTCGCTGCCGAACAGGGCATGACGCTCGACCAGCAGCACACTGGCCTGAGCACTCAGCTGGCGGGCGATGGCCAGCCCAATTACGCCACCGCCGATGATGCATACGTCAAAATCTGCCTGCACACGCGTCTCCTGTGTTTCAGGCGCATTGTAACGGATCGCGCCGCTGATCAGCCTTCCGCCTGCTCGGCACATTCGTGATGGGCGGCATTCGCGCGGCAACGCAGCTTCAGCATCAGCTTCATCATGCGCTTGTCGTACACGCCTTCGTTGGCCAGCTCGATGCGGATCTGGCGCAACATTTCGCGGTAATCGCCGATCATTTTCTCCGGCAGAGCCAGCCAGTACTGATCCGGAATGCCGGCCTCGGCGGTGCGGATGTGCTCCATGGCTTTATCAAAATTACGGAAGGCGTAATCGCGGCTGCTCTGGGCAAAGCCAGCCGGGAAGCGGTCGGCGCGCACGACCAGCTGGAAATTCATCTGCGCCAGACTGAAGTTGTAAATACCGCCCTGACTGCCGAGCCCTTTGTACATCTCAAACGGCTGGTAGGCGATGGCCGGGGCGTAGGCGATATCCACATCACCGTTGTTAAAACGTGGTGCAAAGGTGGCCACGGTAGACGGCACCATGGTGGCGCCAATGTGTTCGACCACTTTCAGCGAGGCCTGATCGTAATCGAGTGTGGCAATGCGACGTCCGGCTGCAGCCTGTACGGAATTGATCGCCTGATCGCGGACAAACACGAACACGGCGCCACCGGGCATGATGCCGGCCACTTCGTAATTGCCTTCGCGCATGTATTTGGCGGCCTGCGGACGCGCCAGCATGGCGATGAGTTCCTGCAGCTGAGCGTAATCGGTGACACCGCCGAGCGCTTCAATGCTGGCGGTAAAGCCGTTGTAGGGGCGGACACGGGTGCCTGTCACGCCCATGGCGTCGCAGTTGCCGGCGTTGAAATCGGCCAGCACCACGGCTTCGCTGGTGTAGGCTTTGAGCTCGAAATTCACTCCCCACTCAAGGGCACTGGTCTGGTAGTCGCGCATGGCATCGAACACGGGGCCTTTGGCGCCCACGGGGTCAAATACACAGAAGGTACGCTCAACCGGAGCGGCAAGGGCCGGCAGAGACAAAAAGGCAGAAGTGAGCAGCAGCCACAATGGACGCATGGTGAATTCCTCTTATCGTTATTATGGGCGTATCGGGCGTGGTCATCATAACCGGGGTGGCGCGGCTGTGCAGCCCTGAGTACCATACGCCCACTTTTTATCAGGCAGGCAGTTCACTTCATGAATGCAGAAGTTTTTGAAACCTGGGCACTGAACATCGGCATCACGGTGCTGATCGGCTTTATGCTGTTCATCATTTACGATCTGGGCAAACGCTCAAACGCCGGTAAATTCGGTATGTTTGTGCTGTTTTTCGCCCTGGGTCTGGGCATGCTGGGCTTTATTGTAAAAACGGTACTGGTGGAGTTTCTCGACTTCTGATCGGTCACCGGATGGACACTCAGGACGAGTAAAGTCGCGGTTGACGGGGTCTTTGACTATACATGGATGACGGGTTCCGGACGGAACCGTAACAAGGAGTGGTTATGAGTACATCCACCGCCTGGTCGCTGCAGGATATGCAGCCGGCCAGCTCGGCCGTTTTACGCCGTGGCAGCGAACACGCCTTTGTCGTGAATATGCCCGACAATCCGCGCGAGCAGGGGATTGTCGGTTTTACTCCGCAACTGTCCGAACTCATCGACGATGCCTGGCCCATTCTCTGGCACCTTCTCGACCGTCAGGGCCTGTCCCGCAGCCTGCCGGTGTATCTGTTTTATGTGAATCCCCGCGAACGCATTGAAGACAACGCCACCCGTCTGCTGGCACTGATGACCAGCCTCAGCGGTAAGCAAGCCGTGTGCGTGCCTCTGTCGACCAGTCATGCCGCGATACTGCACAGTCTGCGCATGGTGCTGCCTGAACTGCGAAAGTTGCGCCTTTCCGGTACGCACTGGCTGTACATCGGCGACAGCGCAAACCGCCGGCCACTGGAAGCGATGGCGCGGGATTGCCGTATGCCTTTCGCTTTTCATGCACTCTATTGATCTGGATTAGCGCCGCCCCCCCGGCTGTTGTTAGACTGAACACTCTGACAAAGGAAGGACGTTATGTCGCAGAATCAACTGAAAGAGCAGCTGCAGTCGCTGCACGAAGCACTGAAACAATCCCCGGCACTCGACGATGAAGCACAGGCGCTGCTGCAGCAGATTGCCGTCGATATCGGCGATCTCGAAGTGGGCAGCCCTAACGACCTGAGCGAGCGTGTTCAGGAACAGGCGGTACGCTTCGAACAGGAGCACCCGACACTGTCCGAGATTTTGCGGGAGATTGTTGATACGCTGGGTCGCATCGGCGTCTGAATCGACAACAGGAGGTCTGCTATGCGCCACATGCCGACGTTGGCCGAGATAATGACGGCCTTTCCCGTACATGCGGCGGAGAGCATGCCTCTGCCCGAAGCCGCCGAGCTGATGCGGCATCACAACTGCCACCATCTGCCGGTCATGGACGGGCATTCAGTGGTCGGTCTGCTGACCACTGAAGATCTGCGTCTGGCACAGCAACCGGGTCAGTCGCTGACCGAGCTGGCCGATCTCACCGTCGGTGATATGTGCCGCCGCCAACTGAAGCAGGTTGATCTGCATACCCGCCTCGACGTGGTGTTGCTGGGCATGGCTGAACAGGGCATTAACGCGGTGCTGGTGATGCGGCACGACAAGCTGGCCGGTATTCTCACCAGTCAGGATGCCTGCCGGGGCTTCGCCCGCTGGCTGCAGAAAGAATATCTGCCCTCGGATGATCCCGGAGTGGCCTGAGCGCTGCACCAAAACGGCGCTTAATGAGAATTCCATTGTTAACAAATGGCGCATGAATTGCGCCATTTGTCGTATATAGCCACTGAACTTCCCTCGAAAAATCCGTAAGTCCGCGAATTCTGTGCATTTTTCAGACATGGTACGGTCTTTGCGAAGGCGTCTGTACTCAGGAGGAACAGCCTATGTACAAAATCGCCGATATGCAGGATTACCGTCAGCCAGTTGCTACCGTTATGCCGGGTGCCTGGCTCCACAGCGTTACCGAAATTCTGGAAAGCCGTTATCACGACGAAGAAAGCATTCAGCAGCTGCTGATGCTGGTCGCCGAGCAGACGGGTCTGGCCAACGTATCCATCGCTCTGCCCGATTCACCGAGCCGCTTCAAGGCGCAGTACTGCTCGACCGGCGTCAGCAATGGTGTCTACAGCTTTGCGGTTCAGCACGCCCTGTGCCGTCAGTTTGAGTCCCGCGAGTGGCTGGTGATCAAAGAGGGCAGCGAGCGTCCTGAACGCTTTGAGCCGTATGGCGACAGCCTGAGCAAGGCGGATCGTTGCCTGCTGGTTCCTCTGCTGCTGCGTCAGTCTGTTCTGGCGGTGATGGTGATGGATCTGCGTGGTTCGCGTTCCGGCGAGCTGGATCTGACCCTGGTCAGTTTCTTCGCAGCCCAGATTGCGCACCTGCTGGCCACTCAGGTGGTACCGAACTTCAAAACCCTGTACGCACGTCCTTACCAGCGTGTGCAGGCGGATGAACTGGGCGACATCAACGCGGCGATCGAAAAGTGCAGTGGCAACAAGACCATGGCAGCGAAGGTGCTGGGTCTGACCCCACGCCAGTTGCGCTACCGTCTGTCGAAACTCACCGGCGAGTGCTGAGAGCGCCGGCGCTGTTCTTCATAAAATTGTCATAGGCTGAGCGGCACACTGGCGTTTGTTTTTCCAGAGTGACGCCGCCCATGACACCCATCCGACTCGCGATTGTTACCGAGACCTATGTCCCGGACGTCAATGGCGTTGCCAACTCTCTGCGTCAGCTGCTGCGTGCACTGGACCCGGAACAGTACCGCATCCAGATTATCCGTACCCGTCCCCGCGCTGAGTGGGTGCCGGAGCATGAAGAAGTCTGGTGTCACGGACTGACCATTCCCATGTATCCCGACCTGCAACTGGGCTTACCGGCCCGGCGCAAAATCCGCCGCGTGTGGGATTCTTTCCAGCCGGATGCGGTGTACATCGCCACCGAAGGCCCGCTGGGTGTATCCGCCCTGAACGAAGCCAGACGGCGCGGTCTGCCGGTCATCAGCGCGTTCCACACCAATTTTCACCGCTACAGTGGCTACTACGGTCTGGGCTGGATCAAAACCCTGACCCTGAGCTGGCTGCGCCGCTTTCACAACCGCACGGCCGTCACGCTTGTACCGTCGGCAGACATTGCCACCGACCTCAGGGCCGAGGGCTTCACGCCGGTGGAGGTGCTGAGTCACGGCGTCGATTGCCGCCTGTTTCATCCGCGCCGGCGCTCCGGCACGCTGCGCCAGAGCTGGCAGGTGGAGAATGAACCTGTGCTGCTGTACGTCGGACGAATCGCCGCTGAGAAAAATATACCGCTGGCCATCCGCACCTGGCAGGCGCTGCGCGCCGACCGCCCGGACCTGAAGCTGGTGATGGTAGGCGACGGTCCGCTACGCGCGGAACTGAGCCGTGAATACCCCGACATCCTGTTTGCCGGTGTACAGACCGGCGAGCGTCTGGCGCAGTATTTTGCCTCGGCGGATGCGTTTGTTTTCCCCAGTCTGACGGAAACCTTTGGTCTGGTGACACTGGAAGCCATGGCCAGTGGTTTACCTGTGGTGGCCTTCGATATGGCTGCGGCTGCACTGCATGTGTGCCCCGGCAAAAACGGTGAACTGGCACAGGGCACGGACGACGAAGAATTCATCCGCGCTGCGGCCCGCCTGATGCAACTGGATCTGGCGCAGGCCGGTGAAAATGCCCGCACAGAAGCCGAAATGGCCAGCTGGGACAGCATAGCTGCGCGCTTTGACCAGCTGGTGCATCAGCAACTGAACGATTCGCCGGCAGCACTGACACAATCCTTTCAGACTCTGGTATGAGCATTGCTACATGAGAATTCCAAACTACTGAGTAGCCACTCATTCTAACCGGAGACGAGTGTATGGAATTCAACCGCCACAACATTGCCCTGCTGCAGAAGATTAAACGTCTGGCTAAGGACGAACAGGGGTGTGTGATTCATTTCGATTCGCCGACCCTCGAGCATGAGTTACGTCTACTGGTTCAGAGCGGTGTGTCGCTGGAGTTGCTGGCCATGATCGAAGAGTTTCTGCCCAGTCAGGAGCCGCCGGCCGCCGAGATGGAAGGACCACGCGTCTACCGTGGCAGCCATGTGCTGATGGACGACGCCGACCGCGTACCCCGCCGTGCACAGCGTATTTACCGCGGCCAGGTGGTCATGGTCTGACCCTGCGACAGACGATCTGACCTGTGCTAGTGTGCCCGGACACGGACGATAACCGGGACCACCATGCACCTCACTGGCAAACGCCTGCTGTCCGCACTGGGCGTCATCATCACTTTCTCAGTTCTGCTGTTCAGTCTGCGACCGGAGGGATCGGGTCAATGGCTGCAACGTCTTGATTACCTGCTCTACGACTGGCGCTTCAACACGGCCCTGAATATCCGCCCGCAAGCACCCGGCGAACAGCCGGTGGTGATCGTTGATATCGACGAACGTTCGTTGGCGGCGGAAGGCCGCTGGCCCTGGAGCCGTCACAAGCTCGCCGATCTGGTCACAACATTGGGGCAGTACGGCGTGGTGGTGGTGGCCTTCGACGTGGTGTTCTCTGAGCCGGAACGTAACCCGGTGGACGATATCCGCCGCCGCCTGTCACTGGATGGCGAAGTGTGGAAAGTGCCCGAAGGCTGGCGCCGTCAGGTGGATGCCGATGCGCATTTTGCACAGGAACTGCCCGCCACCGATGTGGTGCTGGGTTTCTTTTTTATCGACGACGACGTGCAGGTCGGCGAGCTTCCGGCTCCGGTCTATCCGCTGAACAGTGACGAACAGAAGCGTCTGCTCGCCATCAGCAAGCCGGGTTACGCCGCCAATCTGCCCATTCTGCAGGACGCCGCCGCCGGTGGCGGTTTTGTTACCACCTTCGCCGATGCGGATGGCGCCATCCGCCGCGCGCCGCTGCTGATCCGGCACGGCGATGAACTGTACCCGTCACTGGCGCTGGCCACGCTGATGACCTTTCTGTTTGACCCACAGCTGGCACTCGAAACCGCCGCCGTCGGTTCGGTGGAAGCCATGCGCGCCATCGAAGTCGCAGACCTGCGCGCGCGCACCGATGCAGAAGGCCGGGTGATCGTGCCTTACCGTGGTGGGCGGCGGACGTTTCCCTATCTCTCTGCTACGGATGTTCTGACCGGCAATCTGGATGTCGACGCGCTTGAGGGCGCCGTGGTGTTTGTCGGTACCTCCGCGCTGGGTCTGGCTGACCTGCGGGCCACCCCGGTGGGCACTCAGTACCCTGGGGTTGAGGTTCACGCCAATATTCTCGATGCCATGCTGAATGGCGGATTTCCGTATCGCCCGGAATGGGAAGCAGGGGCCACCGCCGCCTTACTGCTGTTGCTGGGCGCTCTGCTGTCGTTCTGGTTACCGCGTCTGGGGCCGGTGACCGCCATTCTGGTGAGCGGGGTGGCGGCGCTGGCGGTGGTGACCGGTAATCTGTGGTTGTGGATGGTGTTGGGCCTCGATCTGCCGATGGCCGCGCTGCTGTTGTTGCTGGCGTCCCTGACCATGCTCAATCTGGGCTGGGGCTTTGTCAGCGAAAGCCGTTCGCGTCTGGTGCTGAAGGGCATGTTCAACCAGTACGTGCCACCGGCCCATATTGAACGCATGTTGTCGGACCCGGCCGCCTATCAGTTCAGCGGTGAAAGTAAGGAAATGACTGTGCTGTTCAGCGATATCCGCAGCTTCACCAACATTTCCGAAGGGCTGTCGGCCAATGATCTGAAATCCCTGCTGAACAGCTATTTCACCCCCATTACCAAAGTGATTTTTGATAACGACGGCACCATCGATAAATACGTGGGGGATATGGTGATGGCCTTCTGGGGGGCGCCGCTGGACGACCCCAGACACGCGCACCATGCGGTGAAAACCGCGCTGACCATGCAGCAGGTAACGCATGAGCTGGCGGAGGAATTCAGCCGCCGCGGCTGGCCGGCCATTGAGATCGGTGTGGGCGTCAACACCGGCGTGATGAACGTCGGTGACATGGGGTCATCTTACCGCCGTGCCTATACCGTGCTGGGCGATGCGGTGAACTTAGGATCGCGCTTGGAAAGCATTACCAAGTTTTACGGTGCCCGCATTCTGGTGAGCGAAACGACTTATGGTCAGGCACCGGATTTTCTCTACCGGTTCATTGACCGCATTCAGGTGAAGGGTAAAAACGAGCCCGTCAGCGTGTTTGAACCTCTGGTACTCAAAACAGAGGCCGCCCCTGAGCTGCTGGCCGAGCTGGAAGCCTATGAGGCGGTGCTGGCAGCTTACCGCCAGCAGCAATGGCAGGACGCGTTGGAGGGATTAGACGCCCTGAATCAGCAGCACCCGCGCAAACTCTATCAGGTGTACACCGACCGGATTCAGACGCTCAAAACACAGGCGCTGCCGGAAGACTGGGACGGCGTCTTCCGGCATACCGAGAAGTAACTACTGCGCCAGTACCTCACGACCGCCCTGTGGCCAGGCCACTAAACCGTTCGCGGTCAGGATGGCGCCGGATACGGCGTCTTCCACCGTCTGGAAGTGGAACGAGCCGACAAACGCATCCGCATTCGGGGCAATCAGAACGCCCTGCATCTGGCTGGCGGTCAGGTCGAGCGCCGTAGATCCTTCGGTCATGGCGTCGATGTAGCTGCCGTCCAGCAGATTGATGCTGACCTGAGCTGTGTTATTGCCGCCCGAACGGATGGAGCCATCAAAATTGGCGTACCAGAATCCGTCGGAAATGTAGTTATCAGGCGTTCCCACGCCATATTCGGCGTTGATGTAGCCGTTGCTGATCGCGCCGGTGGCGAAATCGAGCGTAAAGCTGCCGTCGGAGTACATCAGGCTCTGGCCGTTACCATCCAGCCCTATCCCCTGATTGCCGGTAAATGAAACCGTGCCGGTCAGAGCCAATAATGCAGACTCCCGCACCGGGTCGGTGATCACCCAATAGAGTGTGCTTTCAAGCGGCGTGCTGGTCAGACTGTCATCGTCCAGATACTGATCCACCGGCGTTTCTGCGGAGCCGTTCCAGATACCCCATTCCACACCAGCGATGCCATCCGGCGCAGTAATAACAGCGGCGGTATCGGCAAAGCGGAAGCGGGTAATGTCGATGCCATCGTTATCATCCACAGAAACAAACACCGGGGTACCGCTGTCGTCGCGGAAGATACCGGCCTCAACGGTTTCACCGTTGGCCAGAAACGCACCAATTTCAGAACTTTGCAGGAAGGCCGTGTATTCGTCGGCACTCAGGCGCACATCCGGTGACACCAGCGTCGGGCCATCAGTGCCGCCATTGCCACCGTCTCCGCCAGAACCACCGTCACCCGGATCGGTACCGCCGTCGTCTGGTGTCACAATGCCCAGCTCTTCGAGTGCTTCGCGGGTATTACCGTCGTTGTCCTGATCCATCGGGTTTGGCAGTTCAACCGTGGTTGAGCCGCTGTCGTTATCGCTCAGGCGGTTGCCGGAGCCTGAGTCGTCACTGAAGTCGTCTGTGCCGCTATCGTCGCTGCCAGTCTCGTCGCCGCTGGCGCCGCCCGGGCCGTTGTCGAGTTCATCGGGAGAGGTGATGGAACCCTGAAAGCCGTCGCTGCCGACCGTTCCGAAAGCGTAATCGGCGCCCATGCCCAGGTCGTACTGACCGTCCGGCGTGAACAGGGTGATGCCACCTTTCCACACGCCGGCGACCAGCTTGCCGTCGCGCAGTAAGGCGCTGTACAGCGTGCCACGGATACCGATCGAGGCCACTGGCGTATCGACCTTGTAGGCACTTTTATCGCCTTTGCCTATGGTGCCGGTCAGGGTGCGGAAGCCGCCTTCAACCAGTTCCATCAGCACTTCGCCGTTCGCGTTGCCGTCGGCTTTGCGGTAGGAGTGAATGCTGAGCTGGCTGTTGGCCTGCAACGCCAGCAGGCCATTGTCGATAAAGCGGATCTGAACCCGGCTGTCGTCGCCGGTGGTGATGGTGTCGGTGCTGAACACCGGGTCACGGCGTTTCAGCGTGCGCAGCTGACCGTCGTCCGAACGGGCCTGCGCCGTGCCTTTTACCATAATGATCTGCCCGGCCATGTCTGCGGCCAGCACGTTCAGGCTGAGCAGCAGTGTGATCGTCAGAGTGAGCAGCCATTTCCCTTTTTTTATTATCAATTCCATTGCAGCCTCCTCGCTCAGAATGACAGGGTGATCCCTGCCTCTGAGAGTGTTCTGTCGTATTCGTAAAGTTCGATATTGCTCTGATAGCCGATGTAGCTGACCTGAGCGTACAGCGTCAGCCACGACTGCAGGGTGCGTCCGTAACCGAACGAAATCTGAGTCATCTGCTCATCGCGGGTCTGGCCTGCAGCAAAAGCGTTTTCGTCGGGAAATTCCGCCTGAAACTGATAGTCGCGGACCATCAGGTTGCAGTAGAGGCTGCTGGTCAGATCCAGCAGGTACTGGCCGTTGAGGTTCAGTCCCAGCGTATCGCGAGCCTGATAATCGGCTCTGGCCGCCGAATCGGTTGCGACCACAAGGGCCGCCTGCAGCGAATACGACGGCGTGCCGTAGCCTGCACCGAACTGGAATTCCGCCTGCATCAGGTCGAGTTCGTTATTCAGCGCATTGTCCTGTGAACGGAGGGTCAGCGCCGATTTCAGCTGCCAGTTGCCGAGCGGATAGCGCCAGTCGGTGAGCAGACTGGTTTCCCGCTGCAGCAACTGATCGCCAAGCCAGTACCAGTTGGCCTTCAGGCCGCTGTGGATGTTGTGCCCGTTGCGGATAAAACGGATACCGGCACCAGCAAACAGATTGTCGAGGTCGTAGAGGTCATCGGCGGCGTTGTCTTTGCGACTGCCGCCCACCTGTACGTCCCAGGCGCTGCGCATATTGAGTGGGCTTACATACGAGGTCTGGCCGCGCAGCTGATAGTAGCCGCTGGCTTTTTCGCGTGAGTCGGCGTCCAGCCGTGCCTGTGCGACGCCGTTGTAGATATCAATCTGCTCAACGTCGGTGGCGCTGTTGTAGTTGGTGTCGTAGCCGCCACTGCCGGTCACATACCCGGACCAGACCGGTTTGATCATCTGCTTCTGTTCGTTAATTTTTTCCAGAAAACTGTCGATGGTGGCAACCACGTTGGCCGGTGGCTGGGTGTCTTTCACCAGCAGGAACTGTTCTTCCGCGGCTTCCGGATTACCCACCTGATAGTAGGCACGGGCAAGTTCCAGGCGATAGCGGGGAATGGCAGGAAATTCGCTGACCAGACGTTCAAACGGGAATACGGCTTCGTTGTAGCGCCCGGACTGAGCCGCGGCGTAGCCGTAGTGAAAATCGAAGGCCGGTTCACCTTCAAAATTCGCCAGATGGATCTGCGCCAGTTGGTAGGCGCCGTCGTACTGGTGGCCGGCAATGAGACTGGCCAGCTGCTGGTTGACGTCTGCCAGTGTTTGCCCGGCATTCGCTGTGTTGTCTTCGTCGGTCACTGGCGCTGTAACCGGCATCGCGGTTTCTGCAACAACCGGGCTTATCCCGGCGGCAGGGCTTTCCAGAGCCGGGGCGTTAGGCGGCTCAGAGGCACTTGCCATCTCACTGGCCGGACGCTCGCTGGCGGCGTCAGAGGCGGTTTCGTTTTGCGCATCGACCGTCTGCTTTTCGCTCGCGCCAGACCCGGTTTCGGCAACGTCTGGAGCGGTTTCAACCGTGTCTGAATTTGCGGTTTCGGCGGGCGGATTTGCGCTTGTACTTGTGTCTGTCGCAACGGCCGTCGCGACGTCGGTTGTCCCTGTGTTCTGCTCCTCGGCCACTGTCAGCGGTGTCGCTGTTAACAGGCATATCAGGGTCAGAGTAGGGGGAGATAATTTGGCAGGAATCACTGGGTAGGTCCTTTACTCAACGTGGTTTCAGCGTATCTGCTTAACAACGCAGCTTTGTCCTTCAGCTTATAAGACTACGGGCACTGCCACCAGACCTAACTAAGCTTTACACAGTACTTTCTGCTAACAGGAAACCCCCTATGAAGAAAGCGGCCGGACTATCGCGCGGTCAGGTGATGCTGGTGTTGGGCAAGATACCGTTTTTCCGTTCGTTTTCGCCGGACGAGCGGGAGCGTCTGGCTGATGAGTCGGACGGTTTCCGTATCGCGGCGGCCGGTGAATACGTGATGCGGGCCGGACAGTCGGAGCGTTCGTTTTACATTCTGCTCTCGGGTGGGCTGCAGGTCAGTGGCGGAACTCAGGGCACAGTACTGGCACTCAGCCCGGGCGAGGTGGTGGGGGAAATCGGCTTTCTTTCGGGTCAGGCCAGAACCCGCGATGTACGGGCCACTGAAGCCTCGATTCTGCTCTGCATTGATCAGGACTTAATGGCCCGCATGAAGGCCGAGGTGCGCGAGAAAATCAAAGATCAGCTGATTCTGCGTCTGCTCGAGCGTCTGTTGCCGGCGAAATCGGCCAGTGAAGCGCAGGCGCGCTGAGGAAGCGTCCGTGTGGCTCCGTTGCCGGGCCGGTGATCAGCGTTTGGCATCAACGCCTGCAAAGGTCAGCAAGCTTCGCACCAGTCATGAATATAACCATCCGGTAATTTGACCTGCATCAAACGCCGCATCGCTCTTAAATAACCCTTATTTTTATATTGATATGAGTCAATTCCCGTCGCTGGGGCATTGCTACAGTGAACTCATCAACAGCGCGCAGCCTTACGACAAAGGCTGAGCCAGCCAACTAAGAGACGCGGATACGTCAGGTCTGAACGCCGGCAGCCGCAGAGATGAGAGGTGATTGCTATGTTTATGGACGAAGTGGTTTTTTCTGGTCTGCTGATCGTTGCCCTGACCTGCATTTTCTTCGGTGGCGTGTACGTTGCCGTGAAAAAAGACATTCAGAAACACGGTTCCGGCGAGTAAACCGGCGGAACGTGCGTCCCGGCCTTAACAGGACCGGGAGGCTCGGGCCAAAGGTCTGAGCTGCGGGCTTCGGCCCTTCCTGTTTTCTGCGCTGAGTACCTTGCCTCTGGGCCTGACGATTGTCATGGCCCTTTTTTATTTCTGAAGGCTAAAAATTCTGATTAAAGCTGATGGGCTGCCAGCAGCAGCGGATTGGCAATGTTGATGGCTTTCAGGCGCTCCAGTACTGCATTCAGATCGTCGCCTTCCGGTACCGGACCGATGCGCACTTTGTGCAGCGGTTTGGCACCTTCCTGAGTATTGATACTGACCGGCCAGTTCAGCGGCACCAACCCTTGCTGCAGCTGGGATTGCAGGCGTTTGGCGGCATTGATATCCGACAGCGCACTGACCTGAATCCAGCGCACCGGCTCACTGGCCGGAGGTTGCACGACTTCCACTTCCACTTTGGCCGTGCCCTGGCGGTTGATGCCGAGTTTGACCGCCGCAGCGTAGGACAGATCAATGATGCGCCCTTCATGGAACGGACCGCGGTCGTTCACCCGCACAATCACAGATTCTCCGTTATCCACGCGGGTGACTTTTACATAGCTGGGTAATGGCAGTGTTTTATGGGCGGCGGTGAACTGATACACGTCGTAAACCTCGCCGTTGGCGGTGCGGTGGCCGTGAAATTTCATGCCGTACCAGGAGGCGATCCCCTGCTCGCGGTAGCCGTCGGCGCTGGGCAGTACCTGATATTCCTTGCCCCACACGCGATAGCTGGCCGGATTACCCATGGCACTTTTCGGTTCGGCTTTGGGCACAGGCTCGGGCAGGTTATGCAGATCGGGAACGGGTTCCGGGGTGAAGTCCTGCGCATGCTGATAGCGGGAGGTGGCACAACCGCTGACAATCAGCACGCCGATCAGAAGACCGGCGCGCGCTTTCACTTCAGCGCCTCACTCAGCTGGTACACCGCCATGGCGTACATGCGGCTGTGGTTGTAGCGGGTGATGACGTAGAAGTTGTGTTCGCCCAGCCAGAATTCGGCGCCGTGCTTACCCTGCAGACGGATCAGGTTGGCCGGTTTTTCGTCGCTGACTTTTTCGGTGGGCTCAATGCCCAGCGCTTTCAGTTCTGACACGGTCCAGTTTGGCTTCAGATTGTCGTTCACAATCTGCTCGTATTTATCGCCGCTGACGTGCACACGCTGAGTCACGGCTTCGCCGTTTTTCCAGCCGTGCTTGCTGAAGTAATTGGCGACGCTGAAAATCGCATCCGCCGGATTGGCCCACAGATCACGACGGCCATCGCCATCAGCGTCGACCGCGAAATTCAGGAAACTGGTCGGAATAAACTGACCGTAACCCATGGCACCCGCGTAAGAACCCTTAATGGTTGCCGGGTTAATCTGCTCGGCTTCGGCCAGTGCAAAGAAAGCTTTCAGTTCACGCCAGAAAAGTGGACGGTCTGGGTAATCGAACGCCAGCGTGGCCAGCGAATCGAGCACGCGGTAGTTGCCCTGACGGGTACCGTAAAAGGTTTCCACACCAATGATGGCGGCGATGATTTCTTTTTTAACGCCGTATTTTTCTTCCGCTTCGCGCAGCAGGGCGGCATGTTCCTTCATAAAGGCTTTGCCGGCATTGATGCGTTTGCTGGTCAGGAAAATGTCCTGATACTCGTCCCACTCTTTGACCTTTTCGGCCGGGCGGGCGATCGCTGCCAGCACAGAGTCGAGTTTCTCGGCCTGGGCCAGCCACTGGCGGATGTCGTCGGCGGGGATTTTGTATTCCGCCGCGGCTTCGGCGATGAATTCGTTCACACGGGGGTGCTGATCGTAGTTCGCAGCGGCGGGTAACGCAGATGACAATAAAATCCCGCTGCCGAAAACCATCAGTGTCTTGCGTAATGCTCGCATTATTCTTCCTGAGGTTTTTATTTCTGCCGGTGGGTCGCCATCGACATCAGAACACCGAAGGCGGTGAGCAGACTGACCACCGACGTTCCACCATAACTCACTAACGGTAAGGGTACGCCTACGACTGGCAAGATACCACTCACCATGCCGATGTTCACGAACACATAAATAAAAAATGTGACGGCGATACTGCCAGACAGCAAACGGCCGAATAAAGTTTCGCAGCGGGTCGACAGGTACAGGCAGCGCATGATGATCAGCGTATAAATGGTCAGCAATCCGAGCACGCCGATCAGGCCCATTTCTTCGGCCAGTACGGCAATAATAAAATCGGTGTGACTCTCCGGCAGAAACTCCAGTTGTGACTGCGTACCCAGCAGATACCCCTTGCCTTCAATACCGCCGGAACCGATCGCGGTTTTTGACTGAATAATGTTCCAGCCGGACCCCAGCGGGTCGCTTTCCGGATTCAGAAACGTCAGCACCCTTTGCTTCTGATAATCGCGCATCACGAAGAACCACATGGCCGGCGCACAGGCGGCAACGGCGGCGGCGCCGGACAGAATCAGTGCCCACGACATGCCGGCGAAAAACAGCACCAGCACGCCCGACGCACAGATCAGAATGGAGGTGCCAAGATCGGGTTGTTTCAGAATGAGCACGGTGGGAATGCCGATAATGATCAGGGCCTTCAGCAGGACGGTAAATTTCGGCGGCACCGGATGCATGGACATGTACCAGGCGACGGTCAGCGGCAGCGCCAGTTTCACCAGTTCAGACGGCTGAAAGCGCGGCAGGCCGGGCAGGGCCAGCCAGCGTTGCGCACCTTTCGCGCCGACGCCCATCACAAGAACGCCCAGTAGCGCAATGACGCCCACGGCGTACGCCCAAGGGGCAATGGTGCGGTAAAAACGCGGCGGTAACTGGGCGACGAAGGTCATCACCGACAGGCCAATGCCAAAGTGAATCGCCTGACGCTTCACCATGGTCATGTCCTGACCGCTGCCGCTGTAAAGAATCATCAGCCCGCAACCGGCGAGCAGAAGAATCAGCAGGGTCAGGGTTAAATCCAGGTGCATGCGCGCGAACAGCGCCTGACTGGTCTGGCCGAAGCCGTGATGCTGGTGGCCGCCCATGGTGCGGCTGAAATCGGTACCGGCCATCAGCCTTCGGCGCCTCCCAGATATTCGTTGATGATGCTCTGGGCAATCGGGCCCGCGGTACGGCCGGCGGATTCACCGTTTTCAATGACCACGGCAATGGCAATTTCCGGTTTATCGACGGGCGCAAAGGCAATAAAGAGTGCGTGGTCGCGCAAACGTTCGCGCAGGGATTCGGAATCGTATTCTTCGTCCTGCTTGATGCCGACCACCTGCGCCGTACCGGTTTTACTGGCCATCGGATACAGCATTTTGCTGGCCATGCGGTGGGCCGTGCCGTGCGGGTCAGCGATTACCTTGGCCATGGCGCTGCTCATGCGGTCCCAGTCGCGGGCGTTCTTCAGTTCGATATCGGGGATTTCACCGTGCTGAATATCGTCAATCTGATCGTTGTGGGCGTAAATCAGGCGCGGCACTTTCCATTGGCCATGGTTGGCCAGCACTGCGGTGGCGGTGGCCAGCTGCAGTGGTGTTACCAGCATATAGCCCTGACCGATACCCAGGTTGACGGTGTCGCCGGCGTACCAGAATGCCCCTTTGCGCTTTTTCTTCCAGTCGCGGTCCGGCAGCAGACCGGGCAGGGCGTTAATGACGTCGAGGGTCATGTCACGGCCAAAGCCAAACTGAGCGAGAAAGGGGCTGATGCTGTCGATACCGGCGCGCACCGCCATTTCATAGAAATAGGTATCGCACGATTCCATCACCGCCCGTTCCATGTTCACCACGCCGTGGCCGGTGCGTTTCCAGTCGCGGTACAGACGTTCATCGTTATCGAGCTGGAACCAGCCCTGATCGTTGATGCTCTCCGACCAGTTGGTCGTGCCGGCATCCAGCGTGGCCAGGCCGATAAACGGTTTCAGGGTCGACGCCGGCGGGTACTGGCCGCGGATGGTGCGGTCAAACAGCGGCAGGTCAGGGTTGTCGCGCAGGGAGGAATAGTCCTTGTGCGAAATACCGGTCACGAACAGGTTGGGATCAAAGCTCGGGTTGCTGTACAGACTGAGGATGCCGCCGGTGGCGACTTCGATGGCCACCAGAGCGCCGCGCATGCCTTTCATTTCTTTCTGCGCCAGCTGCTGCAGGCGGCTGTCGAGGTGCAGCGTGATGTCGGAGCCCGGCACCGGATTCTGTTGTTCCAGCACCTGAATGATACGGCCCCGGGCGTTGGTTTCGACTTTCTGATAGCCGACTTCGCCGTGCAGGTCGTCTTCGTATCTGAGTTCTACGCCCAGTTTGCCCATGTACTGGGTTGCACTGTAGCGGCGTTTATTTTCCGGGTCGGCGTCGAGCTGGGACTGTTCTTTCTGGTTGATGCGGCCGACGTAGCCGAGCACGTGGGCAAAGGATTCACCGAGTGGGTAATGGCGCACCAGCTGGGCTTCCACATCTACGCCCGGCAGGTAGTAGCGGTTGACCATGACCTTGGCGATTTCGTCTTCACTCAGGCGATGACGCAGCACCACAGGTTCGAATGGGCGACGGCGCAGGGTTTTGCGTTTGTCGAACTGCTCGCGGTCGCGCTCGCTGATGCCGACCAGATCATCCAGAAAGCGGATGGTCTGTTCCATGTCGTTCACCCGTTCGGGCACCAGCACAAGGCTGTAGGAGGGGACGTTTTCGGCCAGCAGAACGCCGTTGCGGTCGTAAATAAGTCCGCGGTTCGGCGCCACCGGACGCAGCTGAATGCGGTTGTTTTCCGACAGGTCTTTGTATTTTTCGTGCAGGGTTATCTGCAGATAACCCAGACGCCAGATCAGCACGCTGGTCAGCGCCAGAATGAAAACCGCTAAGGTAATCGCACGGGAGCGGAATAACCGGGTTTCATACGCCTTGTCCCTGAACGAATGCTCCCACATACCCGGCTCACTTGTGGTAGGGATGGCCCTGCAGAATCGTCCATGCGCGGTACAGCTGTTCGGCCAGCAGTACGCGCACCAGAGGATGCGGCAGAGTAAGGGCAGATAACGACCAGCGCTGTTTGGCCAGCGCCAGTACATCCGGCGTCATACCGTCTGGACCGCCGACCAGCAGAGCAACATCGCCGCCCTGCATACGCCAGCCTTCCAGTTCCTGCGCCAGTTTTTCAGTCGACCAGTTGCCACCTTTAACGTCCAGCGCGACCACATGATCGGTGGGACGAATGGCTTTGCGCAGAGCGTCCGCTTCCTGCTGCATGGCTTTTTCTTTGCTGGTGTTTTTCGCGCGGTGACCCGGCGGAATTTCCACCAGTTCAATCGCGCAGTCGGCAGGCAGGCGTTTGGCGTATTCCCCAAACCCCTGCTCTACCCAGGACGGCATTTTATGGCCTACCGCCAGCAGGCGCAGCTTCATTCCTGAGCTGTTCCCTGATTACCGCTGGCTGTTGGTTCGCCCCAGAGACGTTCGAGGTCATAGAAGTGGCGGGCCTGATCGGTCATGACGTGTACAACCACGTCAAACAGGTCGATCAGAACCCAGTCGGAAGCCGCACGGCCTTCGGTGCCACTGGCACGCAGTCCGGCTGCTTTGGCTTTTTCTTCCACATTGCCGGCAACAGCAGACACGTGGCGGTTGGATGTACCGGTGGCAATAACCATCCAGTCGGTGACTGAGGTACGTCCGCGTACATCGAGAACGGTGATGTTTTGCGCCTTCATATCATCGAGGGCATCGATCACCAGAGATTTGATTTCGTCTGCTTGCATTAAAATCTATCGATAGAGTTGGTTTTGAGAAATGTATTCCAGCACCGCGTCCGGTGTCAGAAAGGTCACATTGTCGCCCCGCTTAAGGGCGCGGCGCAAGTCGGAGGCCGAGATATCCAGTTCCGGCATGTGATGCAGGCAGATACGACCGGCTTCGTGGGCAAGCAGTTCCGCACTTCCGCATTCACGGGTTTCCAGTTGTTGCTCTTGCCAGTGGCTGACACTGCGCACACCGGGACGGCTGATCACCAGCAGGTTGGCCTGCTCCAGCAGCGCCTGCGGCATATACCAGTGTTCGAAGCCCTGCCAGGCGTCTTGTCCCATAACCCAGGTAAACGCCACCTGCGGATACAGGTCGCGCAGGGTTGCCACCGTGACCGCGCTGTAGCTCAGGTCGTCACGCACCAGCTCTATGCTGCTCGGCTCAATGCCATCCAGCGTGGCGCAGGCCGCCTGCAGCATGGCGAGGCGCTGTTCGCCGTCGGCCTGAGGTTGCGGTCGGTGCGGGGGAATGCGGTTGGGAATCAGCAGAACCCGTTCAAAGCCCATGGCGCGCAGCTGAATGGCGATGCGCAAATGGCCGATATGAACGGGATCGAAGGTACCGCCCAGCAGCGCCCAGCGCTGCTGGCGTTGACCGTCAGGATTACTTGCGGATTTCGCCATTGCCCAGCACAACGTATTTCTGCGAGGTCAGACCTTCCAGACCCACCGGGCCACGGGCGTGGATTTTATCGGTGGAAATACCGATTTCCGCACCCAGACCGTATTCGAAACCGTCGGCAAACCGGGTCGAGGCGTTCACCATCACTGAGCTGGAGTCCACTTCGGTAAGGAAGCGGCGCGCCAGTGTGTAGTTCTCGGTGACGATCGCATCCGTGTGGTGCGAACCGTACTGGTTGATGTGCTCAATGGCGCTGTCGATGTCATCGACAATGCGGATGGCCAGAATCGGCGCCAGATATTCGGTGGCCCAGTCTTCGTCGGTGGCGGCATTAATGCCGGTCAGCAACGCCTGAGTACGCTCACAGCCACGCAGTTCTACGCCAATGCCGGTGTAGGCTTCCGCCAGTTCCGGCAGTATGTCTGCCGCGATGGCCTGATGTACCAGCAGGGTTTCCATGGTGTTGCAGGTGCCGTAACGGTGGGTCTTGGCGTTGATGGCGATGTTGATGGCCTTGGTTTTATCGGCCTGCTGGTCGATGAACACATGGCAGATGCCATCCAGATGCTTGATCACAGTGACCTTGGCGTCACGGCTGATGCGTTCGATCAGGCTTTTGCCGCCGCGTGGCACAACAACATCAACGTACTCTGGCATGGTGATCAGGGCGCCGACGGCTTCACGGTCGGTGGTTTCCACCACCTGTACCGCTTCAGCCGGCATGCCGGCCGCTTCCAGACCGGTGCGGATGCAATCGGCCAGTGCACGGTTGGATTCAATGGCTTCTGAGCCGCCGCGCAGAATCGCTGCGTTACCGGATTTCAGACACAGAGAGGCTGCTTCGATGGTCACGTTCGGACGGCTTTCGTAAATGATGCCGATCACACCCAGAGGCACGCGCATTTTGCCGACCTGAATGCCACTCGGACGGTATTTCAGATCGGTGATTTCACCAACCGGATCGGCCAGTGCTGCTACCTGCTGCAGACCTTCGAGCATGCCGTCGATGCGGCCGTCGGTCAGTTCCAGACGGTCGAGCAGGGCGGCGTCCAGACCGTTTTCACGGCCGCGCTGCATGTCCAGCTGGTTGGCGGCTTTTACTGTGTCGCGTTGCTGGCTGATCGCATCAGCGATGGCGAGCAGCGCTTTGTTTTTGTCCTGAGTGCTGGCGCGGCCCATGGCACGGGAGGCCTTGCGCGCGTTCTGACCCAGAGTCTGCATGTATTCTGCTACGTTCATCCGAATGTTCCGAATTACCTGAATCCGCCCGGGGCGGGTAAAGTGCGCTAGTATAACGTGGTTAGAAAGATAACGTGATCAGAAAACGACAAACGCCGATCACCCGGCCGACAAGGAAGAATTCCGGACTCCCGCTCCTATGCCAAAAGTTCAGTTCCACAATCTGGTGATGCTGCAGGTCAAAGTCATCTACTGCCTGTTGACCGCGCTGGGGCTCAGCATCATTGCTGCCCTCGACCTGCTGGAAGACAAAAAAGAATTTGCCATCATCGCCGCCAGCTTTTCATTGATGCTGGTGCTGTACGCCGGTTACCTGCTGATGCGGCGCAAGAAGCGTTCGTCGCCCTACCCGGAGTGGTCGCTGGTGGTGCTGCTGCTGATTTTTACCCTGTTCGGCATGCAGCAGAGTTCAGAGGTGGCGCACTGGGTGTATCTGGTGCCTGTATACACCTACTTTCTGTTTCCGTTCCGCATGGCGAATTACATCTCGCTGGCCTACAGCGCCGCGCTGGTGTTTCTGGTACTGGATAAATTCGACAGCTATATCCGGCTGCAGGTGTTGTTCACCTACGCCGGTTGCTACGCGTTTTCGGTGATGTACGCGCTGATCAACGAGCGCACCAATCACGCGCTCACCGAAATTGTGAATACCGACCCCCTGACGCAGGTGTACAACGAACACCAGCTGTACCTCGACCTGAATAAAGAAATGACCCGCGCCGACCGCCAGCGCACCACGCTGGTGTTGCTGGCCGTAGCCACTCCAACGGAATGGCACAGCCTGAAAGAAGAAGATTACGAGCAGCGCCTCGGCTATCTCGGGCGCAAGCTGCGCCAGTGTCTGCGTAAATACGATGCCTGCTACCGCCTGAACACCGATGATTTTGTCATTCTGATGCCCAACAGCGACGAAGAAGACGCGCTGGTGCTGAGTGAACAGCTGCAGGCATTTCTGCAGGAATCGCGGCAGTCGGAGCTGCACGAGCTGGATGTGAATGCCGAAATGTATCTGCCGGATGATGATGCCCAGAGCCTGATCAGCCGGGTGACCGGAGGTCTGCATGCTGCGTGATCTGACCCAGGAAGAATTGCTGCCACGGCTGCAGACCTTTATGTACCTACTGGCGTCGGTGGCGGTGGCCATTCTTATGTACGACCAGTTCCGTCAGGGCCTGTACCCATTGGTGCTGACCAACGCTCTGGCCATTCCGGCGTTTGTGTTCAGCGCCGTGTATATCCACATCAACCGCGACCGGGTGAATTACGGCTGGGTGAATTATCCGCTGATTCTGACGCTGGCAGGGTTGGCGCTGTTGCAGCTGCCGCAGTATCCGGTGCTGATGACGCACTACCTGTATGCGCTGCCGCTGTTCAGTTATTTCGCACTGCCGCTGTATCCGGCGACCGTGTTCAATATTCTGGTGGCGCTGGTGATGACCGGGCTGGTGTGGCTCGACTTCGGTTTTACCAAGGCGCTGCGCACCGGCACCAATTATTCGCTGCTGCTCGGTTCGGCCTGGTGTTTCGCCTACCTGACGATGCTGAAAAGCTGGTCGCTGAAGCGTCTGGCGCTGACCGATCAGGTATCCGGGGCCTACAACCGCCGCCACTTCTTCCATGCGCTCGACCGGGAAATCGCCCGTTGTGAATCGACCCGCCAGCCGATCAGTCTGATTGGTCTGGTGATCGACGATTACCGTCAGCTGATTGATATTCACGGCAACCGGGTGATGTCACAGTTTCTGCCGCGATTTACCGAACGCACACAACGCCTGATCCGGGCCGGCGATGAGATGTTCCGCCTGACGGATGATCTGTTTGTGCTGGTATTGCCGAACTGTCCTGAGGACGGGGCGATTGTGCTGATGGAGCGGGTGAAACGCTCGTTGCAGTCGCAGGCGTGGAAGCCGTTTGCAGAGATCTCAATCAGCGCATCGGCGGTGGGGTTGCAGAGTGGCGAAGACAGCCGCGATATGGAAAAACGTCTGCTCGCCAAACTCAAGAAACAACGCCTGACCAACCTGCAGCTGGCGGCGTTCTCCGATTAATCCCCGGATCAGGCTCTGGCGCGGATCAGCCGCACCAGAGTTGCGGTCTTGGCCCGTGGCAGATTGAGCTGATCGTAAAACGCCGCCGGGTCATGCACTTCCACATCACGGAAACCATCCTGCATAAAACCTTCGCGAATGGCCTTGTCGGACGGGTAGTGCAGCGGCCATTCACCGCGGGTGAAAAAACCCACCAGTTTCTGCGCGAATTTCACGTAGCGGTAGGCCGGATGATCGGCGAAATCCGGGTAGAGGTCGGTCACGTACCAGGCCGCCGGAAACGTTTTCAGACCCTGCGCCATGCGCGCCCACACAGAGCGGATGGTGGGCAGATCAAAGTAGTTCACCAGACCTTCGGTCACGATCAGGGTTTTCTTGGCCGGATCAAGACCCGCCAGCAGCGCCTGAATCGACTGTTCCCCGGACGCTTCCAGAATGTTGCAGGGTTTGACGCTGTGCTCCGGCCCTGTGCCGAGCGCGTTCAGCAGCGCGCCTTTGCGTCGCGCCATGCCGGGCAGGTCGGCTTCCAGATAGGTAATGTGCGGGAAACGCTTACGCAGGCGGTAGCCTCTTGGGGAAAGGCCGGCCGCGATTTCCACGACCTGTTCCACGCCCTGTTCTTCAATCAGCTGACTGACCAGATGATCGATGACCGAGTGACGTTGCAGCAGAAAGGTATCAATGCTGGCGCCGGCTACCCCTTTCAGAAAGGCATTAACCGGGGTGAGGGCGGCGTTGGCAATGCGCCCGGCCAGGGTCACAAATGCGGGCGCAGATAAGCCGTTGCGGTACCAGACATAGCCGGTGTAATGGGCGCTGATGCTGATGCGCGAAGTATCGGTGGCATCCGGAGCGGGAGTCGTCATGGTCGTTTTATTCTTGTTATTGAATTCTGGCCTGAGGATAAGGCCTGAGAGAGTGCAAGTCCATGCGCGGCAGGCGCATGGACCGGGTGCTTACTCGCTGTCGCGCGGTGCGTTCAGTGCGCGCACTTCGTTGCGGGCCTGATTCAGCTGGAACTGCAGGTCGGCAACCTTCTGTTTCAGCTCACGGCTGTTAGCCACTTCCGCATGATGCTGTTCAGCAATGGCTTTCAAGGCTTGCTCGGCTTGCGCCACCTGCGCCTGCCAACGGCGGCTCAGCACGAAACCGACGATGCCGCCGCCCAGAATCATGCCGGCCAGAATCACAAAAATAATACCCATGGTGCCCCCTTTGCTTAAAACCTGTGCGCATGATGACAGAAACGGGCCTGCGCTCAACCTTTGCGCCGGACGCTGACGACGCTTGCTGACCCGGCGGCGCCAACGGACGTCATAGCTGGTAAACTGTGCGCCTTTCAGCCGCAGCCGGTCTGCGGGCTTGTAACGAAACAGACGGGATCAGAACGTGACGATTGGTGAACTGGTAAACAAAAGCGGCGCCCGCATGCGCGTCTTTGATATGGGCCGCCGCCTTGAAGAAGTAACCGAACCGGTATTTGCCGCCTTTGAACAGCTGGCCGCACCCTGGCCGTCGCCCTACCTCAAACACGCCTGGGTGGGCATTCTCAGCTGGAACCCGACGGAACCCGGCCAGCACAATATCTGGTTTCTGAAGCTGCCATTAGATGAACAGAACATTCTGCAGCCGGGCCCGCGCGATGCGTTTGTTGCCCATTGTCTGCGCGTGGCGGCTGCTCCGGAACAGAAGCACGGCGATGCTCCGTGCAGCTATCGCCCGGATCAGGGACGTATGGCGTTTTTCCATGCGCAGGCGCTGATGGCGCTGGGACAGCCCGCGACCCAGTTCTACGCCACCGCCCGTGCTTACCTGAGTGGCGACATTGGCTGGGATAACTGGCAGCAGCTGGGCCTGCAGGGTCTGGCGGAAGTGGTCGCGCGTCTGGGCGACGAACACAACAGTCAGCTGCTGGCCAACGCCATGCCGTTCCTGCCGGCGGTGCCGCGCAACGCGCTGCTCAATTTTCTTGAAAACGTCCGCCCCGATCAGGGCCTGACGTCGGCCATCAACGATGCACTGTCGGCGGTGGTGGCCAACGGCGCCAGCGTGGCGGATTTATCCGCCTTTGCCCGCGCGCTGTCGAACAGCGTCAATGACGGTCAGCGTTCACTGCTGCTGCAGGCGTTGCTGGCTCATCCGCTGGCCAGTGAGGTGGAATTGCTGGCCGCCATTGGCAGCCGTTGCTGGCGGGACCTCGACGGCGTGGTGCTGAAAGCCTATCTCGAGCGTCTGTCGGGTAATCTGCAGGGCGAGGGCGCTTTCAATGCCTTGGTAGCGGATTTACTGACACTGCCGGGCATGCGCATCCGTGTGATGAATCTGCTGGCATCGGGTGGTCTGAGTGATCAGCTGAACCAGGCCGTTGCCCGTCTGTTCTCTCTGGTGCGTACCGGGCAGGGGAATCTGCAGTGAGCCAGGTCTGCCCGTGCGGCAGTGGTCTCGACTACCGCGACTGCTGCGAGCCATTGCATCAGGGGGTAAAAGCCGCAAGCCCGGAGGCGCTGATGCGCTCCCGCTACAGCGCCTTTGCGCTGGAGTTGAGCGATTACCTGCTGAACAGCTGGGATGCACGCACGCGCCCGGCGGAGCTGACGCTGCAACCGGATACCCGCTGGTTCCGGCTGGATGTGCAGGACAGTGGTGCGCAAGGCGATGAGGGTTTTGTGCGTTTTACCGCGTATTTCCGTGAAGGCGATGAATGGCTGCAGCTCAGTGAGCGTTCGCGTTTTGCCTTGGCTGAGGATGGTTACTGGCGCTATCTGGATGGTAACGCCGATTTCCGTCGCTGGTCGCCGGGACGCAACGACGAATGCCCGTGTGGCAGTGGTAAAAAATTCAAGAAATGCTGCGGTGGCTGACGCGACCGCAGCAGCCGGGTGTCAGCCGCGCGGCTGACCACCTTTCAGCAGCATGCCCCAGCTCATTGCCAGAGCACCCACTACCGATAGCAGCATCATGCTGTTCACCAGACCCGAGTGGCGGCGGTAGTAACTGATTTCTTCCTGCGGTGTTGAGCTGCACACACCTTGCACATAATCGTAAAAACCACCGCCCTGGGTGCAGTCGGTGACGGACGATAATTCGATGCCGTACAGAGCCAATAACAGGATTCCGGGAAGTGCAAACAACAGACTTCCGACGCGCAGCCACATAGCGATTTACTCCACAGAAAAACAGATGAAACTTGACACAGACAGGCCAGAGTCTGCATCTTACCAGCCTAAGTGTGCCCGATAAAACGATAACAACGAATTGAGCTGCCGCCTTATGAAATCACTGTTCGCAAAATCACTGTTCACCGCTGCTGTGCTGTTGGCGTTGTCCCCGGCTCAGGCTGCGACTCAGGATCTCGATAAACTTCTGAGCAGCATCAAAGATGATATCGCTGCCCAACGTCTCTCAAGCCCGGCCGGTAACAACGCGCTGGAGCGTATTGATGCTTTCCGCGCTCAGGCGCCATTTGATTTCCGCGTCGTACCACTGACTTACAAGTGGGGCGAAGCCTATGTTGCCATGGCTGAAAAAGCGATTGGCGGCAAAGAATACGAAAAAGCCCAGCAGTATCTGGATAAAGTCTGGCTGGTGGCTGCCCTGACGCCGGGCCTTGAAGAAGCGCAGGCCAAACTGGACTCGCAGTGGAAAGGTGCTCCGGTTGCGGCTGCAGCGCCTGTGGACGCCAAGGCCGATGCTGAACGTCAGAAAAAACTGGCCGAAGCCGCTGAAAAAGAAAAAGCCAAAGTAGAAGCAGAACGTAAGCGTAAAGCCGAAGAAGACAAACGTCTGGCGGCGGAAGAGAAGAAAAAAGCCGATCAGGAACGTGCCCGCAAGCAGGAAGAAGAGCGCCTGCGTCGTGCCGAAGCTGAAAAAGCCGAAAAAGCCGCGGCCGAAAAACGTCTGGCCGATGCACAGAAAGCCGCCGATAAAGAACGCGCCGATGCGGCCAGCAAAAAAGCGGCACCGGCCAAAGTGGTTGCTGCTGCGCCAGTCGCCGCGCCTGTGGCAAGCAAGCCGCGTGAAGAGCCGAAAGTGGTGGCGGTAAAAGCCAAAACCGACGCCGGCACTTCGCAACTGTGGACCGAAGCCAAAGAAGATTCTGCGCCGATCGCCAGTTACCCGGTGTCTTCCGAGCTGCTGACTGAACGTAACCGCGACATCGTCGATTCGCTTGAGCCTGTGTGTAAGGCCATTCTCGATAACGACGCGTCGGTGGTGGTGCACACTCAGGATAAAGCCGATTACCGCTGGCTGACGGTGCGTCTGACGCTGTGTATGCGTCGTCTGGATAAGAGCTTCCGTCTGCGTCACAGTTATGAAGCCGTTGCCGACGGTGCGCCGTTTGTGACGCTGCACCCAGCACGTGAAGTATCGCTGGTGCGTAAAGTCGGCGATTAATGGTGAAAAAAAGCAAAACGGCCGGTTAATCCGGCCTTTTTGTTTTCTGCTGATCTGGTAATCTGTGCACCCATTCCGATGTCAGGGGAACTCAGGCGGCGCCTGATGGTCTCTGACCCCTGTTGCCTCGCGCGACCTGCAATATAACCACAGCGTGTTACAATGCGCGCCCGTGTACACCCAACGGCTCAGAGTACCTTTATGCGTTTTTTATCAGCCCTGACCTTCCTGATTTTTTCTGCGTTGACGCAGGCGGCCGTGATCGTGCCGAAAGCACCGGATCTGGATTCTTCTGCCTACATTCTGCTGGATGCTGACAGCGGTGAAGTGCTGGTTGAGCACAACGCCGACCAGAGTCTGCCACCGGCCAGTCTGACCAAAATGATGACCAGCTACATTGCCGTACACGAGCTGGAACTGGGTAACGTTGCAGAAAATACGCTGGTGCCGATCAGTGAAAAAGCCTGGCGCAAAGGCGGCTCGAAAATGTTCGTGAAAGTGAATACTCAGGTGCCACTGATCGATCTGCTGCGCGGCATTATCGTGCAGTCGGGTAACGATGCGTCGGTGGCTGTAGCGGAATATTTTGCCGGCTCAGAAGAAGCCTACGCTGAGTGGATGAACCAGTACGCTGAACGTTTCGGCATGACCAATACCCATTTCGTGAACGCCACTGGCTGGCCGGCGGATAATCATCTGACCACTGCCCGCGATCTGTCCAAGCTGGCGCTGCATATCATCAAAGATCACCCGCATTACTACGAGCTCTACGCTGAGAAGTATTTCGAGTACAACAACATCCGTCAGCCAAACCGCAACAAGCTGCTGTGGCGTGACCCTTCTGTGGACGGTCTGAAAACCGGTCACACCGATGAAGCCGGTTACTGTCTGGCGGCGTCTGCCCTGAAAGATGGTACCCGTCTGATTGCCGTGGTAATGGGTACCCGCAGTGAAGAAGCCCGTGCGCGCGAAACCCAGAAGCTGCTGGCCTATGGTTTCCGTTACTTCGAAACCCGCAAAGTCTATACCGGTGGTGAAGTGTTGCAGACCAATCCTGTGTGGCTGGGCAAAGACAACAAAGTCGATCTGGGGGTGGAAAAAGAACTCTTCCTGACCCTGCCGCGTGGCCTGAAAGGTGAGCTTGAGGTGAACATCGCCACCGATGAATACATCAAAGCACCGATCACTAAAGGTCAGGTGATGGGTACCCTGACCCTGAGCATGGACGGCGAAGTTCGCGCTGAGCGTCCGCTGATTGCCCTGAATGATGTGGAAGAAGCCGGTTTCTTCGGCCGCCTGATGGGCGCCATCAAACTGTTCTTCGCCAAACTCTTCGCCTGATTGTATTCAGGCCCGGGCCACCTGTCGTAAACGACAGGTGGCCTCTTTATTCGCCCAAAGTCCCGTAGCGCTTGAAATTGTCATCGGGTACAACCATATATGGGCTCTGATGTATCAACGAGGCCAGCGTCTTGAGTCAGCCAGAAGCTCCTAAAATCCAATTCCCCTGTGAGAACTACCCGGTCAAAGTGCTTGGTCGTTGTTGTGACGACTATACCGACGTGGTGCTGGATATCTTCCGTATTCACGCCCCCGGTTTCGACCTTGAACGTATCCAGATCCGCGACAGCAAGAACGGCACCTTCCGCGCTGTGACTGTGTACATCACCGCCACCGGCGTTGAGCAGCTGCAGGCGCTGCACCGCGATCTGCAGGCTCACGACTATGTGCATATGGTGATGTAATGACAGACGTCCGGGTTCGCGATCTCGGCCTTACGCTGTATCAGCCGGTATACGATGAGATGCTGGCGTTCACCGCTGGCCGCGACGACAACACGCCGGACGAACTCTGGCTGCTGCAGCATGAACGGGTGTTCACGCAGGGGCAGGCAGGCAAGGCAGAACATGTGCTGATGCCGGGCGATATCCCGGTGGTACAGTCGGACCGCGGCGGTCAGGTGACCTATCATGGTCCGGGCCAGCTGGTGGTGTACCTGATGGTCGACCTGAAGCGCAAAGGCTGCGGCCCACGGGCTCTGGTGTCGGCCATTGAGCAGGGCATAGTGGCGACCCTGAGGAAATGGAGTATTGACTCAGCACCGCGTGCAGATGCTCCCGGTGTCTACGTCAACGGGCGTAAAATTGCCTCACTCGGTCTGCGCATCAAGAATGGCCGTTCTTTTCATGGTCTTGCGCTGAACATCGATATGGATCTGGAGCCTTTCCTGCGTATTAATCCGTGCGGGTATGCCGGCATGCAGATGACGCAGGTGCGGGATGAAACATCCGAGCCTTTCACCTTTGCTGATGTAGCAAAAGAACTCGAACACCAGTTACAGGCGGAGCTGGCCAGGCTCAAGCCTTCAGCGCCCGGAGCGTGAGATGACAGACAAGATTAAAGTGGTTCAGGGCGAAAAACTGCGCGGCGCCGACAAAGTGGCCCGTATCCCGATCAAGGTCATTCCGACCGACGAACTGCCGCGCAAGCCGGACTGGATCCGTGTGCGCATTCCGGCCTCGCCGAAGATTAACGAAATCAAAGAAAAGCTGCGCAAGCATAAGCTGCATACCGTGTGTGAAGAGGCCAGCTGCCCGAACATCGGTGAATGCTTCGGTGGCGGCACAGCCACCTTCATGATCATGGGCGACATCTGTACCCGCCGCTGTCCGTTCTGCGACGTTGGCCACGGCCGTCCGAATCCGCTGGACGCCGATGAGCCGGTGAATCTGGCCACGGCCATTGCCGACATGGGCCTGAAATACGTGGTAATCACTTCGGTAGACCGCGACGACCTGCGCGACGGTGGTGCCCAGCATTTTGCCGACTGCATCCGTCACACCCGTGAAGCCCGCCCAGGTATTCAGATTGAAACCCTGGTGCCCGACTTCCGCGGTCGCATGGAAATAGCGCTGGATATTCTGAGCAGCACGCCGCCGGATGTGTTTAACCACAATCTGGAAACCGTACCGCGTCTGTACAAAGAATGCCGTCCGGGGTCTGACTATCAATGGTCGCTGGATCTGCTCAAGCAGTACAAAGAGCGTAATCCTGAGATCGTCACCAAATCCGGTCTGATGCTGGGACTGGGTGAAACCAACGAAGAAGTGATCGAAGTGATGCACGACATGCGTGCCCACAAAATTGATCACATCACGCTGGGTCAGTATTTGCAGCCGAGCCGCGATCATTCGCCGGTTAAGCGTTTCGTGACGCCGGAAGAATTCAAAGAGCTGGGCGACATCGCCAAGGGGCTCGGTTTCCTGCGCGTGACCAGCGGTCCTCTGGTGCGTTCGTCGTACCACGCCGATTTACAGGCTCAGGGGGAAGACGTAGGCAGCGTCTGAAATACTTCACAATTTCCGCATCTGCTCCATCTTTTGAAAGTCGGTTGTGCTACAAAGCACCACCGACTTTTTTATTGGGGAATGGACGTGAAAAAATTCGCATTTCTGGCAGCACCTGCGCTGCTGACGCTGGCTGTGAGTGCTGCTGCGGCACCTGCGTATAACGCCGGTCTGGTAACCGATTATCTGTTCCGTGGCCTGACTCAGACCGACCATGGTGTGGCTCTGCAGGGCGGCGCCGACATCAAAAATGGCAACGCTTACGGCGGCGTGTGGTTCTCTAACGTGGAAACCCCGGACGGCTCCGAAGGTCTGCCGGTCGAGATGGACGTGTATTTCGGCTACAACAACCAGTTCAGTAAATTCAATCTGGACATGGAAGTGCTGACCTACAACTACCTGAACGACAGCATCGGCGACGAAACCGAATTTAAAATCGGTTCAACGCTGGCCAAAGGTCTGGATGTGAATCTGTACCGCGGTGTGAAGGGCAAAACCTGGTTCCCGGAAGTGACCTACGAAATGTTCCTGCCGGAACGTCTGTACCTCGATGTATCCGCTGGTCTGTGGATTCAGGACGATGCCGACGATGAAGGTCTGACGGCGCGTGCCGAGCTGGGTCGTGATTTCCCGGAACTGCACGGCATTGATCTGTATGTGGGCGCCAGCTACATCAGCGACGATACCCCGTTCGGTGACAACAACGATCAGGACGATTCCGACCTGCGTTTCTTCGCTGGTGTGCGTAAAAACTTCTGATCCCGCCTGACGTTTTCAGCGGTTTCAGAAAAATAAAAAAGCCCGGAAATTCCGGGCTTTTTTTATGGCTGACGTGTCGCTCAGGCTTCTTTCAGCATGGCGTACAGGTCGTCTTTCAGATGCACGCGACGCATTTTCAGCGCTTCCAGACGCTCGTCAGACGCAGCCTCGGATTCCTCTTCGATACGACGCACTTCACGGTCCAGTTCATGGTATTCATCGAACAGACGGGAGAAATGGCGGTCCTTCATTTTCAGACTACGGATCTGCTCAGACATTTCCGGAAATTCATTGTGCAGGCTGTGGTTTTCGATGTTCATGCGCTCGGTCTCCTTGTTACCTGACTCCAGATTGCCCGGTTGCAGAATTACTGCCTTGATTCAGGTCATCCGATTTCCGATCACCTGAGCGGCCTTTGCTATATTTGATCTGGATCAAACGGAACGAGTGTCAGGAGGAACACGCATGAGTGCAGGCCGGATTGCGCTGCTGGATGACGAATACAGCGCCGTTGCACTGTTGTCGCGCGTATTAGCCGATTACGATCTGGACGCCTTTATCAGTGGACAGACATTTACGCAGCAGGTGAACGGCCAGGCCGAATGCATCCTGCTGGATATTCAGATGCCGGAGATTTCCGGCTACGACATCTGCCGTGCGCTGCGGGCGCGGGCAGACACCCGCAATGTCCCGATTCTTTTTATCTCTGGCCAGACCAGCATCGACGACCGTCTGGCCGGATACGCCGCCGGTGCCGATGATTTCATTGCCAAGCCGTTTGATGTTGATGAGCTGCGCGCCAAAGTCGCCAGGGCGGTACAGCACAGGCGCCTGCACAATGAATTGCTGAGTTCGATGGACGATGCCCGTCAGGCTGCGTTTGAAGCCATGACGCATTCGGCCGAGCAGGGCGAAATCACCCGGTTTATCGAGCAGGCGATGGTCTGTCAGTCGGAGGCCGAAGTAGCGCGCACCCTGATCAATACCCTCGGATCATTCGGTCTGAATGCGGTGGTGGCGGTCTGGGGCGCGGAAACGGCGTTCTGGTCACACGCCGGTGAGGCGCGGCCGCTGGAGCAGGAGCTGATGGTCACCTGCCGGGAAGCGCAGCGCATCGTCGCGATGGAACGCCGCCTGCTCATTAACTACCCGCGGGTGTCGTTGCTGATCAAGAATACCCCGTGGCAGGAAGCCGCCCGCTACGGCCGCATCAAAGATCACCTGTGTGTGCTGATGAGCGGTGCCGACGCCCGTCTGGGCTCGCTGGAAACCGAGCAGCGCTTCCGCCAGCAGCACATGCTGCTGATGGCGCTGGATGACGTTCAGAAAGCGCTGGAAGGGCTGCAGCTTACCCAGCATCGTCGTCTGCAACTGGCCGATGAGGCGGTGCAGGAACTGGATCTGGAATTATCGGAGGAGCTGGCGCTGCTGAATCTGGATCCGGATCAGGAGCGCCATCTGCACTTGCTGGTGCAGCGCCATGTTGCTCAGCTGGGCAGTCTGTATCACGACAGCGCCGATGTCGGTACCTTGCTGGCACCGGTTCTGCTGGCGCTGTCCCGGCTGGCGGGCGAACGTGATGATCAGATCTTGCTTAACGCCTGATTGATCCACTGCGTCAGTTGCGGTGCTGGCAGGGCGCCGGCCAGACGGTCCACTTCACGACCCTGATGAAAGAGGATCAGGGTCGGAATGCTGCGGATGGCAAACTGGGCACTGGTGTGTTGCGCCACTTCGGTATTCACCTTGGCGAAGCGCACCTTGTGCTGCATCTGGCCGCACACCTGAGTAAAAATCGGCGCCATCATCTTGCACGGGCCGCACCAGCTGGCCCAGAAATCCACCAGTACCGGCAGGTCGTTTTTGGCGATAAAACGCTGGAAGTCGGCGTCGTTCAGCTCCAGTGGGTGGCCTGTGAACAGATCGCTTTTGCAGCGGCCGCAGGTGCCTTGCTGCTGTTGTTTGTCATCTGGGATGCGGTTGATAGCGCCGCAGGAAGGGCAGGTGTAGTGCATGGTGCTGTCTCCGGTGAAGCAGAATTACAGCGCTATATGCGTCCGAAGGAATAAAGTTTCAAGGGGCAGAAGCCGGAAGTCGGAGGCAGAAGCTAGAAGCCCGAGCTAGAAGCCAGTGCGCTCAAGAAACTCGGCTTTGCTCAGCTCGCCGGTAATGCGTGTGGCTTCAATTTCCTGGTTCTGGCGGAAAAACAGAATCGTCGGTGGGCCAAACACCGCGTGTTTCTGCATAAACGCAATTTGCTCGGCGTTGTTATCGGTCAGATCCAGTTGCAGCCACAGTACATCTTTCAGTTCGTTCTGTACGTCGCTCTGGGCGAAGATTTCTTCGTCCATCACTTTGCAGCTGATGCACCAGTCGGCGTACAGGTCGAGCATCACCACACCCGGAGCGGCGGCAATTTTCTGTTCGATATCGGCAACCGATGAGGAGCGGTAAAACGGCGCGCGTGCAACTTGTGCCGTGTTTGCCGTCGTCTGCGACAGGCCGGCTCCCGCCAGCGGTTGCAGTGGATTGCTGTTGCCCATCAGCACGCCGGCCAGTGCCATCACACCGTACAGCAGGAATACCCAGCCAATGCCTTTGATTACGCGGGTTTTGCCACTTGCCGGCTCCAGTGCGCCCAGAACCACGCCGTAAATAATGGCCAGCAGTGCCCACAGCAGCAGGCTGATTACACCCGGCAGAATGCGGCTTAACAGCCAGATGGCGACGCCCAGCAGCAGAATGCCGAAGAAGGCTTTGATCTGATTCATCCAGCCACCGGCTTTCGGCAGGAAAGACGCACCTGTGGTGCCCAGTACGATCAGCGGCGCGCCCATGCCCAGGCCCAGCGCCAGCAGGGCAGAACCACCTAAGACGGCGTCGCCTGTGGTGCTGATGTACACCAGCGCGCCGGCGAGTGGGGCGGATACGCATGGGGAAACCACTAACGCCGACAGCACGCCCATGATCAGCACGCTCAGCCACTGACCGCCTTGCTGCTTCTGATTGAGATCATTCAGGCGGTTGCGCAGCGCCGACGGCAGTTGCAGCTCGTACACGCCGAACATGGCCAGTGCCAGTACCGCAAACAGCACGGAGAACAGGATCAGCACCCAGGGCGTCTGCATCCAGGCTTGGATATTGGCGCCGGCACCCAGCAGACCAACGATCAGACCGGCAGCGGCGTAGGTGATGGCCATGCCCAGAACATAAACCGATGACAGGGCAAAGCCCTTACGCCCGGAGGTGTTGCCCTGACCGAGCACAATGCTGGTCAGAATCGGCACCATGGGCAGCACGCAGGGGGTAAAGGTCAGGCCCAGACCGAACAGGAAGAAGAGGCCGACAATCGCGCCCCAGCTGCGGTTGGCAAACCAGCTGTCGGCGGGCATGGCGGGTGTGGAAGCGTTCGCGGGCGTGTTGCGTAGCGGCTGCGTCCCGGCGCTGCCGGATACTTGCGCAATCTGCTCGGCGGTGAGCGTCAGGCGTTCACGTTGTGGCGGATAGCAGAGGCCGGCTTCGGCACAGCCCTGATAATTGAGGACAACATTGCCCGGTTGCAGTGTACTCAGGTCGAAATGCACTTCCAGATCGCCAAAGTAAGCGATGACCTGACCAAAGGCTTCGTCTTCTTTTTCGTGGCCCGGCTCAGAGAAATACACAGGGTCGAGACGGGTTTCGTCCTGCTGCAGGAAAATGCGGTGCTGGTACAGGTAGTAGCCATCCGCGCTGACCCAGTGAGCGGTCAGCTGGCCGTTGCTGATGCTCCAGTCGAGGGGAAAGGCTTGTTCTACCGGGAGAAATTCAGGTTCCTCGCTGCCCACCAGTGAATCCAGAACACCTGCCTGACTGGTAACGCTCAGCAGCAGGGTGAATAACAGGGTTAACAGCTTCACCTGAGTCTCCTTGGTTTTCCCGTTTGGGAAATCAGTTATTACGTTGCACCGCGATCAGGGCCAGAGCGTCCAGTGCTTCGCGGGCGACGCCTTGCGGCAATACCTTGAGTTGCTCGCGTGCATTGGCCACGCACTGGTTGGCTTTTTCGCGGGTGTAGTCGATGGAGCCGAGTTCGTGTACCACGGCCAGAACCTCAGCCATGTCGTCCAGGCCGCCTTTACGGATGGCGGCACGAACCAGCTTGCGTTGTTCTTCATTGCCGTTGGCGATAGCGTGAATCAGCGGCAGGGTGGGTTTACCCTCGGCCAGATCATCGCCCACGTTCTTGCCCATGGCGGCGGCGTCGCCTTCATAGTCGAGCACGTCATCGATCAGCTGGAATGCTAAACCAAGTTCGCGGCCATAGATGCGCATGGCTTCACGTTCTGCTTCGCTGCGGCCCATCAGGCTGGCCATGCCCCAGGTTGAGGCTTCAAACAGCATGGCGGTTTTGCCGTGGATAACATCCATATATTGCTGTTCGGTGGTGTCCGGGTTTTTCACGTTGGTGAGCTGCAGCACTTCACCTTCGGCAATCACGCTGGTGGCCTTGGCCAGAATCTTCATCACTGGCAGGCATTCCAGTTCAACCAGCATTTCGAACGAGCGGCTGTAGAGGAAATCGCCGACCAGCACGCTGGGTGCGTTGCCCCATTTGGCGTTGGCGGTTGGGTTGCCGCGGCGCATGTCGGAGGTATCGACCACGTCGTCATGCAGCAGGGTGGCGGTATGCAGGAACTCAATCACGGTGGCCAGCTTAACGGCGTCGGCTTCACAGCGGCCGAAAGCTTTGGCGGTCATCAGCACCAGCAAAGGGCGGATGCGTTTGCCGCCGCTGCTGACGATGTAGTCGGCGATTTTCTCGACCAGAGGTACGCGTGAGGCCAGCTGGGCGTGGATGAGTTTGTCTACGGCCTGAAATTCGTCGCCAACGACGGCGAGAATGTCTTGAATCTGCATGAATGAAGGGGCCTTTGTCGGGGCAGGCTGCAACTGCCGCTGTTGTCAGAAGTCCACACCAGCCTGCGGCCGGTGGTCAGGGGCTGCAGTTTAACGGGCGTGGCTCTGGCCGACAACGGCAGGCGGGCGCTGTTGCTGCTCTGTGGCCGCCTTATTACGCCCCTTGGCGGCCCTTGTCTGCCGGTGGCAATACGCCAGAAGTTCGCTTCGCAACGGGTGTTGCGCTGAGTATTGGGTTGCGGTATAGTCTCGCGCCCCGAAAATCTGCTCCCTGCCATATGGAAACCAGAGCGTTGCCAGTAGAAGCAGGTACTTTCAAGTAGCAGTCGTGTAAGCGCCCCCAGAGGGCTCAAGTGGAGATGTACGTTATGTACGCTGTAGTGGTAACTGGCGGTAAGCAATACCGCGTTGAAGAAGGTCAGACCCTGAAAGTTGAGAAACTGGAAGTGGCTACCGGTGACAAAGTAGAAATCGAAAAAGTGCTGCTGATCGGCAACGGCGACGACGTTAAAATCGGCGCTCCAGTAGTAGCCGGCGCTAAAGTAACTGCTGAAGTAGTTGCTCACGGTCGTCACAAGAAAGTGAAGATCCTGAAGTTCAAGCGTCGTAAGCACCACATGAAGCAGATGGGCCACCGTCAGTGGTTCACTGAACTGAAAATCACCAGCATCGCTGGCTAATATTTGACTTAAATCCGGGGTCCGTGTGGTTTGCCTAACCGCCGCATCCGCAGTGTTGCAGTGACCCCAAGACAGGAGAAAAGCAATGGCACACAAAAAGGCTGGTGGTAGTACCCGTAACGGTCGTGATTCCGAGAGTAAACGCCTTGGTGTGAAACTGTTCGGTGGTCAGGCCGCTAAAGCAGGTAACATTCTGGTTCGTCAGCGCGGCACCCGTTTCCACGCTGGTACCAACGTAAAAGTTGGTCGTGACCACACTCTGTTCGCTACCGCTGATGGCGTAGTGACTTTCGAAGTGAAAGGTCCGAACAACCGTAAGTTCGTAAGCATCGTTCAGGCTTAATCCGCCTTAACTGCTTACCCGAGCGCCCTGACTCCAGTTTTTGCAGTCAGGGCGTTTTTGTTTGTCTGATTACCTGCTGTCGCAGGCATCACCGAGGTTACTGAGATGAAATTCGTCGACGAAGCACGTATTACCGTTCAGGCGGGCAAGGGCGGCAATGGCTGTGTGAGCTTCCGTCGTGAGAAGTTTATTCCCAAGGGTGGCCCGGACGGTGGCGACGGTGGCGACGGTGGTTCCGTGTATCTGGAAGCCACTGAATCGATCAATACCCTGATCGATTACCGCTATACCCGCCATTATCAGGCGGAAAATGGCAAAGGCGGCCAGAGCCGCAACTGCACCGGCAATAAAGGTGCGGACATGATTCTGCGTGTACCAGTGGGTACCGGCGCGTTCGACGAGGACACTGGCGAAAAGCTGGGTGACCTGACCGAACCCGGCCAGAAGCTGATGATTGCCCGTGGTGGTTTCCACGGTCTGGGCAATACCCGTTATAAATCCAGTACCAACCAGGCGCCTACCCAGTCCAAACCAGGTCAGCCGGGCGAGTCGCGCAACGTTAAGCTGGAGCTGAAAGTGCTCGCTGACGTTGGTCTGCTCGGTCTGCCAAATGCCGGTAAATCGACCTTTATCCGCTCTGTGTCTGCCGCGACCCCGAAAGTGGCGGATTACCCGTTCACCACGCTGGTGCCGAATCTGGGTGTGGTGAAGGTAGAAGAACACCGCAGCTTTGTTATTGCGGACATTCCGGGTCTGATCCCGGGTGCCTCTGACGGTGCTGGTCTGGGAACCCGTTTCCTCAAGCATCTGGTGCGTACCCAGCTGTTGCTGCACATCGTGGATGTGGCACCGTTTGATGATTCTGATCCGGCAGAAAACGTACAGGCCATTGCCAATGAACTGGAGCAGTTCTCTCCGGGTCTGGCGCAGCGTGACCGCTGGCTGGTGCTGAACAAGCTGGACATGGTGCCGGAAGAAGAGCGCGACGCCCGCTGCAATGACATTGTTGAGCGTCTGCAGTGGACTGGCCCGGTATTCCGTATTTCGGCCATCAACCGCGAAGGCACCTTCAAGCTCAGCTGTGAGATCATGGAATACATGGAAGCCCGTCGTGCGCGGGCCGAAGATGACGAAGAATTTGCCGAGCAGATCCTTGCTGAGCGCGATCAGGTTGAAGCTGAAGCGCGTGAGCACATTGAAATGCTGGCCGAGCGTCGCCGTCAGCTGCGTGAACTGAACGAAGATGACGACGATGACGATTACGACGTAGAGGTCATCTACCTCCGCGAGTGATCGCAACCGACTACAGACATAATCGCTCGAAAGAGCAGTCGCAGAGAGCAGTGGGCAGAAGATGACGGCTGTTGAGTGGCAGGAAACCCGGCAGAAACTGGCAAAACAGAAACGCTGGGTGATCAAAATTGGCAGTGCCCTGTTAACCAATGACGGGCGCGGCCTGAATCTGGAAGGCATGCAGGGGTGGGTGGATCAGATTGCTGCTCTGCTCGATCGGGGGCATGAGGTGGTGCTGGTGTCTTCCGGTTCTGTGGCGGAAGGCATGACCCGTCTGGGCTGGAAAAAGCGCCCGGAAGAAGTACACAAGCTGCAGGCCGCTGCGGCCGTTGGTCAGATGGGCTTGGTGCAGGCGTACGAAAGTGCCTTTGCCCGCTACAAGCGCGTTACGGCGCAGATTCTGCTGACCCATGATGATCTGTCCGACCGCAAACGCTATCTGAATGCCCGCACCACACTGCGCGAGCTGTTGAAGCTGGGTGTGGTGCCGGTGATTAATGAAAACGATACGGTGGTTACCGACGAAATCCGCTTTGGCGACAACGACACCCTGGGTGCGCTGGTGGCCAATCTGGTTGAGGCGGATGTGCTGGTCATTCTGACCGATCAGCTGGGTCTGTTTACCGCGGATCCGCGCTCCAATCCGGATGCTGAGCTGATTTATCAGGGGCTGGCGTCAGACCCTAAATACATGAGTATGGCGGGTGGTGCTGGTTCGCTGGGTCGTGGTGGCATGATCACCAAGGTGCGTGCAGCCCGTCTGGCGGCGCGTTCCGGTGCGGATACCGTGATTGTCGGTGGTCGCATCGACAACGTGGTTACCCGTCTGCGTGCGGGTGAGCTGCTGGGCACCATGCTGGTGTCCGACAAAGAGCCGGATGCCGCACGTAAACAGTGGATTGCCGGTCACCTGCAGACTCATGGTGAACTGATTCTCGATGCGGGCGCCATTAAAGCCCTGCGTGAATCCGGCCGCAGTCTGCTGCCGATCGGCGTGATTGCTGCGATCGGTAAATTCGAGCGTGGTCAGGTGGTGTCCTGCAAAGACGAGCAGGGTAATCTGGTGGCGAAAGGGCTGGTGAACTATGCCGCCGATGATGCCCGTAAGATTTTGCGAACCCCGACCGCGCAGCTTGAGCAGGCGTTGGGGTATATTGCCGAGCCTGAGATTATCCATCGCGACAATCTGGTAGTCTTGTAGGCTGCGATCTTGTAGCCCTGCTTTGAATGGCAGGTTACGGAATAAACGATCAGAAAAAATAACGAGGATTCTGATGATTGAGGTTGTAAATGTTGCCGGGCTGAACGTCAGCAACGACGCTCCTTTCACTCTGTTTGCCGGTATGAACGTGCTGGAGAGTCGTGATCTGGCCATGACAGTGGCTGAACACTACGTCAAAGTCACCGAGAAGCTGGGCATTCCCTATGTCTTCAAAGCGTCTTTCGACAAAGCGAACCGCTCCTCCATCAATTCCTACCGCGGTCCGGGTATGGAAGAAGGTCTGAAAATTTTTGAGGAAATCAAAAAGACCTTCAATGTGCCGCTGATCACCGACGTGCACGAACCGTATCAGGCGGCGCCTGTGGCGGAAATCGTGGATGTTATCCAGCTGCCGGCGTTTCTGGCGCGTCAGACCGATCTGGTAGTGGCTATGGCCAAAACCGGCGCGGCGATCAACGTGAAGAAGCCTCAGTTCCTGGCACCGCACGAGATGCGTCACATCATCAAAAAGTTTGCCGAAGCCGGTAACGAACGCGTCATGCTGTGTGAGCGTGGTTCCAGCTTCGGTTACAACAACCTGGTGGTGGACATGCTGGGCATGGACGAAATGAAGTCCATGGCACCTGTCATTTTTGACGCGACTCACGCGCTGCAGCGTCCGGGCGGTCGTGCGGATTCTGCCGATGGTCGTCGTCAGCAGGCGTTCCAGTTGGCCCGTTCCGGTATGGCGCTGGGCATTGCTGGTCTGTTCCTGGAAGCTCATCCGAATCCGGCTGAAGCCAAGTGTGACGGCCCTTGCGCGCTGCCACTGGACAAGCTGGAGCCGTATCTGGCGCAGATGAAAGCGGTGGACGAACTGGTGAAGTCGTTCGAACAGGTCATCGTTGACTGATTAACCGCCAGATAGATTGAATCGTGGGCGCACTGCCTGTATTATGTGCGCCCTTAGTTGACAGGGCTGGGCTATCTCAGCATAATTCCGGCCCTCTAGAATTTGACTGAATAACCAATTTTGAGGAGCCGACTGTGGCAAATTCCGCTGGTTCTCGTAAACGCGCCCGTCAGGCTGTAAAACGTCGTGCTCGTACTGTCGCTCTGCGCTCAATGGTGCGTACTTACATCAAGAAAGTAAACGCTGCTGTTGCGACTGCCGACTACGACCAAGCCCAAGCTGCGTTTACTAAATCCCAACCTTACATCGACAAGATGGTGAACAAAGGTATCCTGCACAAGAATACCGCTGCTCGCATCAAGAGCCGTCTGAATGCTAAGGTATTCGCACTGAAAGGCTGATATCAGTCTCAGGTTCGATAAAAAAACCCGCTTTTGCGGGTTTTTTTATTTGTGCCGCAGGAATTTCGCCGGCGGGTGCGTATCATAGGCCACCCGTATCTGCAGTGGATGCAATCAGAGTCGTTCGTCATGTCGCAGCCAGAAAAATCCCCGTCGGAAACGACCTCCTCCAATAGCCGTGGCCCTTCGGTCGGTCTGCTGCGTTCGTCATCAATCGTCAGTCTGATGACCTTGTTAAGCCGGGTGCTGGGGCTGATCCGCGACATGGTGGTGGCCCAGTATTTTGGTGCCCGTGCGGATGCGTTTCTGGTGGCATTCAAAATTCCGAATTTCTTCCGCCGCCTGTTTGCCGAAGGTGCCTTCTCGGTCGCCTTTGTACCTGTGCTGAGCGAATACCGCCGCCTGCAACCGCTGGATGAGGTGCGTCTGCTGATTGCCCGGGTGTCTGGCGTGCTGGGTACCGTATTGCTGGCGGTTACTGTGCTGGCGCTGCTGTTTGCAGATTACCTGCCGTGGATTTTTTCACCCGGCTTCCGCAGTGATCCGGCCAAATTTGCGCTGACGGGTGATCTGCTGCGCATCACCTTCCCGTATCTGCTGTTTATTTCCCTGACCGCGTTTGCGTCCAGTGTGCTGAATGCGTACGGCAAATTTGCCGTGCCGGCGTTTACGCCCGTGCTGCTGAACATCTGCCTGATTTTCGCCACGCTGGTGATGAGCGACTGGTTTGCCGAGCCTCTGTACGCTCTGGCCTGGGGCGTGTTTCTTGCCGGTCTGGTGCAGCTGGTGTTTCAGCTGCCGTATGTGGCGCGGCTGGGGTTGCTGGTTCGCCCTCAGTATCAGCCGAAGGATGAGGGCGTAAAACGCATTGTCACGCTCATGATTCCGGCGCTGTTTGGTGTGTCCGTCAGTCAGATCAACCTGTTGCTGGATACTCTGCTGGCGTCGTTTCTGGAGGCCGGTTCGGTCAGCTGGCTGTATTACTCGGACCGCCTGAACAATCTTCCGCTCGGTGTGTTTGCGATTGCCATTGGCGTGGTTATTCTGCCTGCGCTATCGGGCAAGCATGCGGCGCAGGAAAAAGACGGCTTTTCGCGCACCCTGGATTGGGCGGTGCGTATGGTGTTCCTGATTGCACTGCCGGCGGCACTGGCCTTGGTGGTGCTCGCTACCCCGCTGATGGCCACCATCTTCTTCCACGGCGAAATCACGGCGTACGACATCGGCAAGATGAGTCTGAGTCTGCAGGCCTACGGCTGTGGCTTGCTGGCGTTCATGCTGATCAAGGTGCTGGCGCCCGGCTATTACGCCCGTCAGGACACCAAAACACCGGTGAAAATTGGCATTCAGGCCATGGTGGTGAACATGGTGCTGAATCTGGCGCTGGTGTTTCCGCTGCAGCATGCCGGTCTGGCGCTGGCGACCTCGTTGTCGGCCTATTACAACGTGTACATGCTGTACCGTGGTCTGCGTAAGCAGGGCGCCTATGAGCATCAGTCGGGCTGGATGTCGTTTGGGCTTAAGCTGCTGCTGGCCAATGGTCTGCTGACAGCGCTGATGGTCTGGCTGATGGGTAACCCTCAGCAATGGCTGGCGTGGACGACGGCCTACCGGGCAGGCTGGATGACGCTGATCGTGGTGGCGTCGGTGGCGCTCTACTTTGCGGTACTGGCCGCTGCGGGTCTGCGCATGCGCCATGTGCGGGGTGAGGTTTTCTGAGGCCGGAAATCCGGCGTGTAAGTGGTTACTGACTGTCCAAATGGCTGTTACAGCACCAGCAGGTTGGCTATAATCCGGCCCTTTGTATTAGGCGAGTAAGAACCGCGAATGCGCTTGTTGCGAGGGCTTCATAACATACCGGCCGACTTTCAGGGCTGCGCTGCGACCATCGGCAACTTCGACGGTCTGCACATCGGGCATCAGGCCATCATCCGCTCGCTGAAACAGATTTCAGCAGCGCAGGGCGTACCGACGCTGGTGATGCTGTTTGAGCCGCAGCCGAAAGAGTTTTTTGCACCGGATGCCGCTCCGGCCCGTCTCGCGAACCTGCGCGAAAAACTGCAGGATCTGGCCGCCGAAGGCGTCGACTATGTGCTGTGTCTGCCGTTCAACCAGACGCTGCGCTCCATGTCAGCCGACGCGTTTATTCAGAATATTCTGATCAGTGCCTTGCGCATCCGTCACCTGATTGTGGGCGACGACTTCCGTTTTGGTTGCGACCGCAGCGGCGATTATCAGGCACTGGCCGCCGCCGGCGTTGCCCACGGCTTTGCCGTGCAGGATACGCCGACGCTGGAATTCGACAGCGAGCGCGTGAGCAGTACCCGCATCCGCAGCGAGCTGACCGCCAACAACCTGAGTCGTGCCGCGCACATGCTCGATCGTCCGTACCGCATGTCGGGGCGGGTGATGTTTGGCCGTCAGCTCGGTCGTCAGCTCGATACGCCAACGGCCAATATTATGGTGCGCCGGCGCAAGTTGCCGCTCAGCGGCGTTTTCGCTGTACGGGCAACACTGGAAGAAACCGGCCAGGTTGTGACCGGCGTGGCCAACCTCGGCGTGAAGCCGACCATCAGCGGCGATGCGCAGCCTTCCCTGGAAGTGCATGCCTTCGATTTTGCCGGTGATTTGTATTACCGCCACCTGACCGTGGAATTTCTGCACAAAATCCGTGATGAACAGAAATTCCCCGGCATCGACGCTCTGCGGGCGGCGATTGAAAATGACAAACAGGCTGCTCGCGATTACTTCGCAGCCATTAACGAATCCGAATGAATTTGGTTTTTTAAGTGACCCGACTATGAACGATAAAGTAGAAAGTCAGTACAAACCGTCTCTGAATCTGCCCGACACCGAATTTCCGATGCGTGGCAATCTGGCACAACGCGAACCGGCCATGCTGGCGCGCTGGGAAGAGATTGGTCTGTACCAGAAAATTCGTCAGGCACGTGCGGGTCGCGACCAATTCATTCTGCACGACGGTCCTCCGTACGCGAACGGCAAAATTCACATCGGTCACGCCGTTAACAAAATTCTGAAAGACGTGATTGTGAAGTCCCAGACTTTAAGCGGCAAAGATGCGCCGTATGTTCCGGGCTGGGACTGTCACGGTCTGCCGATCGAACTCAAGGTCGAAGAAAAAGTCGGTAAAGTTGGCGATAAAGTCACTGCCAGCGAATTCCGTAAGCATTGCCGCGAATACGCTGCTGAGCAGGTGGAAGGACAACGCAAGGATTTCAAACGACTCATGGTGCTGGGCGATTGGGAAAATCCTTACCTGACCATGAACTTTAAGTTCGAGGCCAATATCGTCCGCACGCTGGGCAAAATCATCGACAACGGCCATCTGCACAAAGGGTTTAAACCGGTTAACTGGTGTCCGGATTGTGGTTCTGCGCTGGCCGAAGCCGAAGTGGAATATCAGGACAAGCAGTCGCTGGCTATCGACGTAAAATTCGCCTTCGCCGATCGCGCCGGTGTTCTGCAGGCGTTCGGAGCGGATGCCGCGCAAGCCGGTAACCCGGTTTCGATTGTTATCTGGACCACCACACCATGGACCCTGCCGGCTAACGAAGCCGTGTCTGTGCATCCGACGCTGGAATACTCACTGGTTCTGCTGCAGGAACAGAACGAAATTCTGCTGCTGGCAACCGATCTGGTGGCCGATGCCATGAAGCGTTATGGCGTTGAAAACTACCAAGTTCTCGGCACGGCCAAAGGCGCGGCTTTTGGTCAGGTTGCCGGTCAGGCTGCTGCACCTTTTGTGGTTGAACATCCGTTTATGTCTGCCGCCGATGGCAGCGTTAAATGTGTGCCGGTCATTACCGGTGAGCACGTTACCGCTGATTCAGGTACCGGCTGTGTGCACACGGCGCCTATGCACGGTGCGGACGACTATGTGGTGTCTGGTCACTACGGCATTGCGTCGGCTGAAATGCTGGTCGATGGCAGTGGTAATTTCATCAGCAACGCCGCACTGGATGCGCTGGAGCTGGCGGGTCTGAGCACCGCCGATAAAGGCAATTTCCGCGTGCTGGGTATTCTGGCGGAAAAAGGCGCGCTGCTGAAAAAAGTAAAAATCACGCACAGTTATCCGCATTGTTGGCGTCATAAATCGCCGATTATTTTCCGAGCAACACCGCAGTGGTTCATCAGCATGAATCAGGCGGGTCTGCTGGAAAATGCCATGCACGAAGTGAACAACACCGTTGAGTGGCGTCCGGGCTGGGGTAAAGCCCGTATCGAAAGCATGATGACCGATCGTCCTGACTGGTGTATTTCCCGTCAGCGTACCTGGGGCGTGCCGATTGCGCTGTTCGTGCATAAAGACACCAGCGCTCTGCACCCGGATACACCTGCACTGATCGAAAAAGTCGCGCTTAAAATCGAAGAAAAAGGCATTGATGCCTGGTTCGATCTGGATGCGGCTGAGCTGCTCGGTGCTGAGGCAGAACAGTATGTCAAAGTCACCGATACACTCGACGTGTGGTTCGACTCCGGTGTTACCCATACCGCCGTGCTGCGTGAGCGCAGCGGTCTGAAATTCCCGGCCGAAATGTATCTTGAGGGTTCGGATCAGCATCGTGGCTGGTTCCAGAGTTCACTGCTGACCAGTGTGGCGGCTTATGGCACTGCACCTTACAAAACCGTACTGACCCATGGTTTTACCGTCGATGGCGAAGGCCGCAAGATGTCGAAATCCCTGGGTAATACCGTTGAGCCGCAGGAAGTCATCAACGAACTGGGCGGCGATATTCTGCGCTGGTGGGTAGCGGATACCGATTACAGCGGTGAAATGACCGTTTCCAAAGAAATTCTGAAACGCAACGCCGACGCATATCGTCGTGTGCGTAATACCTGTCGTTTCCTGCTGGCGAACATCAACGGCTTTAATCCGGCGACCGATATGGTTGCGGGCGATCAGCTGCTGCCGCTGGATGCGTGGATGGTGAATTACACCCGCGCGCTGCAGGAAAAAGTCATTGGTTTCTATCACAACTACGATTTTAAAGGCCTGACCAAAACGCTGATGAATTTCTGCGTAACGGAACTGGGTGGTTTCTATCTGGATGTGATTAAAGACCGTCAGTACACCTGTAAAGCTGACGGCCTGCCGCGCCGCAGCGCGCAGACAGCGCTGTTCCATGTTCTGGAAGCCATGAGCCGCTGGATTGCTCCTGTGCTGTCATTCACTGCCGAAGAAATCTGGGAGTGTCTGCCGGGCCGTGCAGAAGAGTCTGTGATGCTGGCTGAGTGGTACACCGCTTTCCCGGATACCGGTGCCAGCATTTTTAATGATGCATTCTGGGCTGACATTATCGAAGCAAAAGTGGCGGTAAACGGCGTGCTGGAAAAGGCCCGTGCCGACAAAACCATTGGTGCGAGTCTGAGTGCCGAAGTCGAATTGTTTGCTCAGCCTGATCTTAAAGCTCAGCTGGAAAAACTCGGCGACGAACTGCGTTTTGTGTTGATCACGTCCGGCGTCGTAGTCAACGCGTTTGACGCCAGTGCGGGCAGTGAAACTGAGCTGGACGATCTGCGCGTGCTGGTCAAAGTATCTGAGCATGAAAAGTGCGAACGCTGCTGGCATCACAGCCCGAGTGTGGGTACTCATCCGGCGCATCCGACGCTGTGTACCCGTTGTGTGGATAACGTGGAGGGCGATGGCGAAGTCCGTCGTTTCGCATAATGACTGCACCACGTTCTGCGCTGATCTGGTTATGGCTGGCGGTGGCTGTGTTTCTGCTGGATCAGGCTACCAAGCAACTGGCAGAGGCGCTGCTGTCGTATGGCAAGCCTGTGTATCTGCTGCCGGTGCTGGACTTTACGCTGCTGTATAACCCGGGCGCGGCGTTCAGCTTTCTCGCAGATCAGGGCGGCTGGCAGCGCTGGTTTTTTACCGCAATTTCACTGGGCGTCAGTGCCATGCTGATTGTGTGGATGAAGCGTCTGCCGCGCACACAGGTGTGGCTGCCAGTAGCGTTGGCCCTGATTCTGGGCGGCGCTATTGGTAATCTGTTTGATCGCCTTGTGTACGGCCATGTGATCGATTTTATTTCAGTACACTGGGAACGTGCTTACTTCCCGGCATTTAACATTGCAGACTCCGCGATTTCCGTTGGCGCCTTTATGATGGCTGTCGACGTAATCAGAGAGTTCTGGCAGGAACGTCGTCAGTCGGCGGCCTGAAGATCGGAGAAGGTTATGAGTGTTGGTGTAATCGCGCAGAACAGCAAAATCAGTATGCATTTTGCGCTGAAACTGGATGAGCAACAGGTTGTGGATTCCACCTTTGGTCGTCAGCCTGCGCAATTTACTCTGGGTGATGGCAACCTGCTGCCAGGGTTTGAAGAGTTTCTGGTTGGCCTGACTACCGGCGACCATAAAACGTTCGATATTCCACCAGAAAAAGCCTTCGGCCAACCGAATCCGCAAAATGTGCAGGAAATGAAGCGCAATACGTTTCCGGTGGATATGCCAGTGGCGCCAGGACTTATGGTGTCGTTTGCCGATGCGCAGGGTGCGGAATTACCGGGCGTGATCAGCCATGTAGAAGGCGACTGGGTAATGGTCGATTTCAACCATCCGCTGGCTGGTAAAACCCTGAAGTTTGAAGTGCAGATTCTTGAGGTGAACAATGCAGATTAAACTGGCCAACCCGCGCGGATTCTGCGCCGGGGTTGATCGTGCAATCGACATTGTGAACCGCGCGCTCGATCTGTTCGAGCCGCCGATTTATGTGCGTCACGAAGTGGTGCACAACAAGTTCGTGGTCAATGGCCTGCGCGAGCGCGGCGCTATTTTCGTCGACGAACTGGATGAAGTGCCCGACAACTGTATCGTGATTTTCTCGGCTCACGGTGTATCGCAGGCGGTACGGAAAAATGCCTCTGACCGGGGTTTACGCGTATTTGATGCCACCTGTCCGCTGGTCACCAAGGTGCATCTGGAAGTCGCGCGTTACAGTGCCGACGGCAGTGAGTGCATCCTGATTGGCCACAAGGGACACCCGGAAGTTGAAGGCACCATGGGGCAATACGACGACGCCAAAGGCGGTTGTATTTATCTGGTGGAAGACGAAGAAGACGTCGCCAATCTGCAGGTGAATAATCCACAGAAATTGTCGTACGTCACACAGACAACCCTGTCGATGGACGACACCGCACGTGTTATCGATGCATTGCGGGCGAAATTTCCTGACATTCAGGGGCCGCGTAAAGACGACATCTGCTACGCCACGCAAAACCGTCAGGACGCAGTGAAGAAACTGGCAGCCGATTGTGATCTGTTGCTGGTCGTGGGTTCGCCAAACAGTTCCAACTCCAACCGTTTACGTGAGCTGGGAGAGCGGATGGGCGCCAAAGCGTTCCTGATCGACAGTGCTGCTGAAATTCAGCCTGAATGGCTGGAAGGTAAAAAAGCGATTGGTATCACCGCCGGCGCTTCAGCCCCGGAAGTTCTCGTGCGGGAAGTCGTAGAAAAGCTGATATCACTCGGCGGAACCCAGCCCGTAGAACTGGACGGGATTCCGGAGAACGTGGTGTTTTCGTTGCCGAAAGAGCTGAGACTTAACGTACTCGATTAAAGATCAATTTCGGAGCCACCAACAATTCGCACTTGCTTGCCTGCGGAGTTGAAAAGCAGCTGCCCGTCCTCACTTTGAACACTTGAGGGGGTCGCTCGCAGTTGAACGCATTGGTAATAGTCCATGCCAGTGCATTTTTCGACTTTAATTGTGTAGAAGTTTCGCTGGGTTGTATAAGTGCTTGAGCTGAGTCCCAACTTTTTCAGGTCGTCCGCATACTCCATGTTGTCACCGTAGTACCTTTCCTGGGCGTCAAGAAGTTGCTGGAGAGCCTCTATGCCATCGGTCCGGTTGCCTCTCATGGTATAGCTTTTATAGGATGGAAGACCTACCGAGACTAGAATTGCAATAATCGCCATCGTGACGACCAGCTCAATCAGGGTGAAACCTGTTTGCTTCATAAATTAGCTCACATCTTTTTAGAATTAGGAAACCATATAGTACCGTTCTGTACGTATCTGGCAGTTCGGTCTTTAAATTCGATGGGTTCAGAGTTTAACAGACCATATATCCGACGTTCATCTTCAAGAGTTGAATTGCCAAACTCCCTGGCAAGTAGCGCAATTCTCACACCTACGACAGACTTCCAGTCAGTTACGTCTGAAGGGCTAACGAAATTGGTCACATTGCCTTCTGAATCGCCGATTCCAACCAGTATTTGCATAGATTCAATGCCATTGGCAATCGTTTGAGCGGTACCCAGTCTATTGCCGTCCTTGTCGTATGTAACGCACTGAAACTGATAATCATTACTTGTATCAGTATCTGCTGTATTTAGAGAAACCCAGAACACATCGGAAACTTCCTCCTGACCATTAATGATTGACGCTGCAAGAGCTTCTCCACCACAGGTCTGAATATCCCGTGTTGAGGGATTCAAGCCGCCGGCGGTTCTTCGTATTGCCAGTCTGTCGCCCGCATTAGCGTTAAGGTCTGTATCAAAGATACAGTTGGCATTGTCTGCCGGTGGAGTAGTCGCACCGGTGCAGACTGACATTAATGGTTCTGGCGATTCTTCGTTCAGATAATTACTCTCGTAACCGGCATTAATGACGGAGTCTTTCAGCCATGACATTACGAGCCTGCCGGTTTCCTGGCTCTGCGATATGCCTTCAGATAAATGAGCAGTCCTTGCACTTGTGATCATGATATTCATGATGAAATATGACGCAATTAAGCCCAGTGTGCTCGCCATCATGAGTTCGATAAGCGTCAGGCCTTTCTGGTATCTATAGCTCATAGTTGAACCTCTCGGGACACCGAGTCTGTACGCTGTGTTTTATCATTATCTTCAAGGAAATAGAGCTTATTTCCACTCTCATCGGAGGACGTAGTGCGAACATCCCACTGAACCGTGATCTGCGCGCGCTTATTAGGTTCGTCTGTGACGATGGTCAATCGTGGGTTGGCGATGAAGTCTGCGTATGACTCCCTTATTTCAATAGCGTCTATCGCAAAATTTTTCTTGCAGAGAAGGTCCCAGACATCAAAGGCGGCAACCTCATCGCCTGTGCATATATCTGCACTGATCTTCCCGCCGTTATAGTAGTCAGCACACATCTTGTCCGGCTTCTGGCAATCATCGAGCGTGAGAGTGCCTCCAGTATCGTAATTGGCAATTGCTTTACTGTTTGCATTCATGCGATATGCCAGATCCTCCAGCATCCATATTGCCTGAGAGCGATTTCCAGAATCCAGCATTGCGCGGTTTGATTGAAGCTGAAGTGTGCTGATACCTAATAGGCCCACTACGGTAATCGCGATGGTTACCAAAACTTCAATCATCGTAAAGCCGGAGTGTGCTCTGTTCAGCATGCTTCTATATCCGTAATTTGAATTTGTCCAATTCTGTTTGCCTGAATTGTCCGGATTTTGTCTCCTGAGCATCCAGTCACGTCGATCTTTATTTGGACGTCATTGTTCGACCTTCCATTTGGCTGGAATGCCAAGGGGCTCCCTGTTTTAAGATCCGCACTGGTAATCGTACCAGAGAGCAATTCATGGTTTCTCTGACGCATAATGACATCACCACCTGCCGCTTTCTGCGTCACCTTCCATCCGTCGTCCCAATCATTCAGTGGCTCAAATTCATAGATGATACCTGTGCTGGAAGCCTGACTTCTGGCGTAGCGCAAATCAAGCTCTATCTCCTGATAGAGCCTGTCTGCAAGTCGGTTTGACTTTATGGTTTCCATTGCAGGAACACCTAGCACACTGACAATCGCGATTACGGCGACAATGATCATCAGTTCGATAATGGTGAACCCTTTTTGCATTACTGCACGTCTCACTGAGCTGGCCTCCAGTAAGTCTGCTGCAGGGCGTTGAAGTCTCCTTCAACCTGAGTCACTTCTGTACCAATGGCGATTACTGGTTTAGACGGTTCGCCCGTGGTTGGATCTGATGGTGGAAACACAAGGATAGGCTTAGGGACAATACCGCCCTGTTCAAGCTCTTTAGTTATCACCACCTTTTTAGGATCTTTCATATTGATGATGATTAATCTCGCCTGACCGGTGTCTGGTTCACAGCCAATCTCGATGGATGAGTCGGACGGTCTGAAGGTTGGGATATAAATGACGTCGTTTACGGTGAGAGTTGTGCTGAGGACTTTTTCACCTGTATAGGGAAGAGGGTAATAGAAGCCATTCAGTTGCTGGTCTGCGGTCGCGGAATCGTAGCTTGCGTAATTAGCCAGATCAGATACACCAATTGCTTTATAGGTCGTCGGTGCTGCATTGATGTTGAAGTCATTAAGAACAAAGATTTTATCTTTTACAGCTGTACTTAATGGACCAGCTCTGAATCCGGAACCGATCGTAATCTGGTAGCGCCCCACAGATTTCGTGTAAGTATTGCTTGGATTGGCTGCATCCTGAAACGTAAATGAGCCAGACTCTGTGTATACAACGTCGGGCTGAGTATAGAAACGAACATCTCCGGATTTAGTACCGTCGTTGAAGTCCGCAATCGCACCGCCGGTTGCGAAGGTAGATGCGCTGCTATTGTCCTTGTCGATATCGAAACGCCAGAGACGGCCACCGACATCAGCTGCGTAAATCAAATCTACTGTGCCATTGCCGTCGTTATCAACCAGACTCAGATCTCCAGCAAAGCTGGACTTCATGCTGGATAAATAAGGGCCAAAAGCGTTTCCGGAGTTTCCAGATGCCTTCCACAGTAAGTCGAATGGCTTGCCTGAACCATCGGCAGAGGCCCTTACCATATAGATGGCATTGCCTTTGTCGTGTGTAATTCTGGTGGATGCATTATCCTCATCGGTGTCATAGCCACCGCCAAAGAAAAAGACATCTGTCTTTTTACCATTCCAGGTTACTGTGGCAGGGATCATTCGTGACCAGGTCTGACCAAGTTCCTCAAAGCCGGTGTTTCCACTGGATATTTGTGCTTTCAGCTTGGGCGCATTTTTGTCTGAAATGTCCAGCAAGTAGTAATGTGAACCGCCACGCCGCATGCCTACCGCCAGATAAGCGGTCTCACCTGAGTTGATAATGCGGTCAGAATTGCTATCGGCATGATAGACACTCAGCGGGCCATCAATACCATAGGCTTTGACAAGGCGTGATAGCCCTTGCTGATATACGGGAATATTGGGCAGCATTTCTTTCGGTACGAAAGCCCATAGCTCGCTTGGGGCATCTTTATCTGGATTAAAAGCGTGTATGTATCCTGCATTAGTACCTGTAAACAGAACATCTGATGTTGATGATGTACTTTCACCATAGGTCATCAGAACCGGGTTACCGTGCAGCGGATCTGGTAATTCATAATGCGCGGCCCCTGTTGATGGATCCATGCCATGAGCCCACTTCAGAGCCGCTGTACGACCGCTTGTGGTTAGAGTGGTTCCGGTTGGTAAAAAATCATCCAGCATGGCTTTAGTAATGCTGGAGTTATTTTCATCAACTTTGTTGGAAGAACTGATGATGTTCCCCAGTCCGGAAAGCAGAGTGTAAACCTTTCTGTCCGAAGGCATACGTTTGGCGATGCCACCGTTGGCTACGATGGCCCCGTCAGGATCGCCAATAGTCCAGAAGCTTTTAGAATCGTCTTTAAAGAAACCCGTTTGAGGGTCAATCGCCGCGACATCATTGACATCTAGGATGGTTCCGCTGCTGTTCATCCGGTAGCGCTTGATATTGCCAGACCAACCCGGTGACTCAGATGGTTGAAATACCGAGTAATACAGCTCATCACGATGCTCAAGGCTGTTGAAAGCGTTAACAGCAACGACGGGAGCGGCGAAGTTTCCTGCCGTATTGGCAATACCGCCGAATACTTTCAGTAAGGCATCGGTCAGCTGAGCTTCATCGCTGGCTGCATAATAGTGTTTAGAGGTGCCGTCAGCATTTAAATGTGCGGGCGTGAGTGGATGCCCGTATTTGGCGACGTCATTGAGCAGCTTTTTGCCGAAATCATCGATGCCAGAAAAACCACCTACCGTGTGAACATAGACAGATTGAGTAACCTCGGATGCATTCGGGTCTACTGTTCCGGTAATGTCTGAATCTTTAAAGTGGTCATGATTCTGCAGGAAGTAAGCAAGCTCTTCTGCACACGATCCGCTGGAACTTGCTTTACAGTCTGAGCTCAGGCTATTGTTAACAGTATCCTTAGGGAGGCTTATGCTGTTGTCAGTAAGAAGGTTTCTGATATCTTCGTCCGAACTGCTATCGGAAGACGGAGCACCATCCGTAAAAATTACAATGTGGTTTTTCTGACAAGTAGCTGTTATCGGAGACTTGTAGTAGTAGGTACCACTCTTGAGCTCCATGCTGTCGGGGTCGCTCCCTCTGCCTTTCTTGTCGGTCCCAAAATACGATACGCCGCCGGAGCTGGTATACTTCGTACCAATTTGTTTGTAGGTGATATCTTGATATTTACCATAGTCTGCTTTCATGCCTAACATGTAACGTGCGGCTTCCATGAAGCTTTCCGTCATGGGAGTGCCGCCCCCCATATTACTTGTTTTGGTTCCCCCAGGCGCTATAAGACTGTTAATGGCATTTTTAAGAATGGTCTTATTCGCATCAGTGTTTGTAGTAACAAATGGTTCTAATACAAATCCGCCTTCATAGGAGCCATTATATAGATCATCGAAGCGCATTACCGCGATATTGATGGGTTCGTTGGTGCTGAGTTGCGATATCGCGTCCGTTGCGGATTTTTTCACAATATCCAAACGCGAAAGTTCCCCTGCTTCCGGTTGACTATTGTCAGCAGCCTCATAGGCCATACTGCCCGAGGTATCGATCAGGAAGATAACGTTTGGGTTAATGCGATTATCTGTATTGCGGTAAATCTCAGTGTCATCTGCCATCACCACTTTCGATGATACAAGTCCGTAAGCGATTAGGGTCAACCAGTAAAGTTTCATGGTGTAGTACCTCAGTAATAGTGGCTGATCAGCTGGCAAGAAGTATTCATTGGTTGGTTCCACCTGGCGTTAAGCGGCGAGCTCCAATTTCCTGTGACGACGTCATAACGTTATTCTTACTGTTAACCTGCACTGTGATAGCGGTATGGATAACACTGCAGCCACTTCCGCAGCCACCCTTGCCCTTCAAATAAAAGTTGTTACCAGACGGAGAGGGAAGGCTCTGAATTTCTGCTGTGATACCGTTGCGTGCAATACTTTTGGCTTCAAACTCTGGCACGGTCAGAGAATTCGGGTAGGTGCTGAATGGGTCGAACGACGGGCTTGATGACTCCCCAGTCGCAGGGTCAGGTGTCAGAGACTCCCGGTAGAGCGTCTCCGCCTTTGTCAGAATGGCATTCTGCAGGGTGCCATTGCTTTCCATCTTGTCATACAGGTAGTTCAGCGTGCTCATCGCTGCATTGCTCAGTTCCTGCTCATGTTGCAGGTTACTGACCATTCGTATCTGAACGCCGGATCTTTGCATGGCAACCATGGCGCCCATGGTAATCGCAGTGAGAATGACCAGCCCAACGATCAGGGCCGATCCGTTCTGCTTTGCTTGTGTACGTCGTTTCATCATGTGAACCTGAGTCACCATAGTTTTCTCAGCCTTTACCATACCGCTTACAAGGGTAAAGTGAACACACTGATGATGAATGGCTGATTATTGGGAACGAGTGGCGCAGGCTCAGGGGCACCGTACGTTCTTGTTACTGGCCGTCTCAGCAATGCCATCGCCGTTACTATCAGATCCTCTGCGGATTCGGCCGACTCTGGAAATGATGAAGGACCCAGAGTAGGTGCTGGTGCCTGTGCGGCAGTAACCTAACGAACCGGTTCTGAATCCGGAGAATCCACGAGCATCGAATCCGATTGTTGATCCGGTGAAGGTTCTCATGACGTTTGCAGGCGCTGCGTTGATATGTCCCAGCAGTGTTTCGTCTGCATCCAGCCGATTGTTGCGATTTTCGTCGGTGAAGAGCGCTAAGGTGTTGTTCCAGTTGTCAGTACAGCTATTGTCGATCAGTGGGCATATCGTGGTTGTTGTGTTGCGTAAAATAGCAGCCTGGCGTGCTTGCGCGATCAAAATATGAAGGCTTGAAAGCTCGTTGTTGGACTTCATTTTGTCCGTCAGATTCGTCATGGCAGGCATTCCGATCTGAACAATAATGGCTATAAGTGCGGTGGTTATCAGCAATTCAGTGATTGAAAATGCTCGTATTGTATCCTTATGCATACAGACCTCCTGTCTTAGGTAGCACAAGGACACTCTAACGCTTGAGGGATAAGCGTCACTCGGAACTGGGTATGATTTATTCGATGTTCAGCTTTTTGCAGCGGTAGCGCAGCGCACGGAAGCTGATGCCCAGTTTTTCAGCGGCGGCGGTCTTGTTCCAACGTGTCGCTTCGAGAGCCTGGGTGATGGCGCGGCGCTCAATATTTTCCAGATAGGCTTCCAGATTGTTGGTTTCAATCTGGTCGTCAGCATTTGCAGAGACTTGTCGCGCCGGTTGCTGCCCAAGACTCAGATCGCTCAGTGCAATTGAGTCGCCTTCTGCAAGCGTGACGGCGCGCTGCAGAATATTTTCCAGCTCGCGCACGTTACCCGGAAATTCGTAATGCATCAGCGCATCCAGTGCATCCGCATCCAGTGTCATGTGCGGCATGTTCCACTCGGCGGCGCACTTCTTAACAAAGTGCCGGGCCAGCTGTGGGATATCTTCCTGACGCTCTGCAAGGCCCGGGACATCAATCTGAATTACGTTCAGTCGGAAAAATAAATCCTGACGGAATTTTTCTTGCTGCACGAGTTCCAGCAAGGGTTTATTACTGGCGCTGATGATGCGGATATCCAGTGGTTCTGCCGCATTTTTACCAGCGTTTCCGTCCTGAATGGCACGCAGCAGTTTGGCCTGCATTTCCGTTGGTAACAGGTCGACTTCGTCAATAAACAAGGTGCCGCCGGTTGCCTGTTGCAGAATACCGGCGCTGGTGCCGGAACCGAACAGTTCGTTTTCCAGTGCATCGCGGGGAATGGCTGCGCAGTTCAGGCTGACGAAGGCCTCATCTACCCGGGCGCTCTGGTGATGGATCAGGCGGGCGACCAGTTCTTTGCCGGTGCCGGTCGCACCCTGAATATACACAGGGGCCTGCGTACGGGAGACTTTGGTTATTTTTTCTTTCAGCTGGTGCATTTTTTCGGAATTACCCAGCAGGGTGATTCCGGACGGCAGACTGTCGAGTTTTACCGGTACCCGGGTCAGGCGCAGTGCGGCCTTCACCAGTTCACGCAGGCGTTCATTATCAATAGGTTTTGCAACCACATCGAATGCGCCCGCTTTCAGCGCCGCTACACCGAGTTCCATATTGCCGTAGGCGGTGATCATGGCAACCGGCATGTCCGGGAAGCGGTGGTTGCACACACTGATAAGATCCAGCCCGTTGCCGTCCGGCAATTTCATGTCGGTGATGCAGAAATGATAGGGACGTTCGCCGAGCAACTTCAGTGCTTCATGCACATTCGCGGCCTGAAAGCAGTCCAGATCCATGCGTTGTAATGTCAGCGCGATTAATGCGCGGATATCGGGTTCATCGTCAATGATGAGAGCTGCGTAGCGGTTCATTCATTCTTTCCTGAAACATTGGCCGGTTTCATCAGCAGGCGGAAGCAAGTGCCGTTTGGCAGCGGATGATACTGAATTCTGGCCTGATTAGCCTCGCATAATTCCCGGCACAGATACAGCCCGAGTCCGGTACCGGCATGTTCCGTAGTGTAAAAAGGTTCAAATAAGTGCGCCCGTTGTTCACTGGCAACACCACCCCCGTTGTCGATGACGTCAAACTGAATATGGCGCTTGTCAGCCTGGCTGGTGACCAGCATAAGCCGCGCATTATCGGGCGAGTTTTTCAGCGCATAACGCAGACCGTTGGCGCAAAGATTATGTAAAACCTGCTGTAAATGGTCGGGATCGAACTGCACGGCGATGTCAGCAGAGCACTGGACGGTCAGCTGAAATAACGTGCCATTATTCTGACCGCGGAATTGCTCGCTGAAATGCTCCAGCCAGGGCGCAAGACGCATGGCTTCCGGTATGACCTGGCGACGTCGCGACAACTGCAGAATATCTTCAATGGTGCGGTTAATGCGCATGCAGTGTTGTTCAATAATATGGGTCAGCTGCAGCTCCGACTCGTTCAGATCCGGTGTTTCAGCCAGCAGTTGCGCTGCCTGGCGCAAGGCGCTTAATGGATTGCGGATTTCATGTGCGATGGAGGCGGTCAGGCGGCCGAGCGAGGCCAGCTTAAATTGCTGAGCATCGGCGGCGATGCGGGCAGAATCTTCGATCTGCAGCAGATAATCCCCTTCAATACTGCCACTCAGGGCGATACGGCGAATCAGCAGCGCTTCATGACGGGCCGTCAGACGGAACTCATCGGCGTCCGTGCTCAGCTTTTCCGGCAGTAATGAGCCTTCTTTCAGGTTGAACCAGTGCAGGCTCTGGCGGTTGAAGAACAGAATGCGGTTGTCTTTGTCGCAGGCAATGATACCGGCGGGCAGGTCGGTCAGTGCCTGCTGGCTGAAATGTTGCAGTCGCCGGATTCGGGTTGCCTGATCAGAGGCCAGAGACAACGCGCTGTTCAGGCGTCGGGACAGGGTCTGCGTCAGCCAGGCAAGGACAAAGCACAGCATGCCGTAGAGGCCTGAGCTCACCAGTTCCTGCGTATCGTAAGACGCTGGCCACAAGTGCTGGGTGTAAAAAATGGCGATGGTTGTCCACGCCGCGACACCGTAGCCCAGCACACCGGGTGCCAGCAGGTTGGAGATGACCAGCGGAATCAGGATCAGACTGGAGAAGCCGGTTTCCAGCCCGCCCGATGCGTGCATCAGGGCGGCGAGCAGGGCAATTTCCAGAAACACATAGCCGACCGCCTGTTGCGGGTCCGGCTCACGGTTGGCAATGGCAGCAAATACCGAGGCGACGATAACGTATGCCGATGAAGCAACCAGAAAAATGTGCGGCAGATGCCCGCCAAGAAGAATGTTCTGGGTGTCGACAGCATCCGTAATGATGAGCAGCAGCGAAAGGAACAGTGAATAATAACTGTAGAAGCGCAGCAGTCGGCGCCCGTGAACAATAAAGTCCGTCGACCTGATCCAGCGTAACACGGTAACTCCTATTAACCGTTCCGGCGTTGCACCCGTTTGCCAATTTTCCGACAATAGCGCGCAAAATCGCCAGAGTACCCCGAGAGTATGTCTCAGTCACTTACCATCGCCTTAGCGCAGCAAAATTTCCTTGTCGGTGATATCAGCGGCAATGCCGGGCGCATTGTCCGTGTGGCTGAGGATGCCAGAGCGCAGGGCGCCGGACTGGTTGTGTTCAGTGAGCTGTCTCTGACCGGCTATCCGCCGGAAGACCTGTTGCTGCGCCCCAGTCTGCAACCGCGGATTGAACAGGCTCTGGCTGAGATTGCCGAGGCCAGCAAGCACATTGCAATTGCCATCGGCTATCCGTGGGCAGAAGGCGGCAAACTCTTTAACTGTGCCGGCATCTGGTCTGGTGGCCGTTGTCTGGGGCAGTACGCCAAGCAACATCTGCCCAATTATCAGGTGTTTGACGAAGAGCGCTACTTCGACGCGGGCCATGAGGCCTGTGTGGTCGAGCTGGATGGCCATAAGCTGGCGCTGACCGTGTGCGAGGATGTCTGGCATCCGGGGCCGGTTGAGCAGGCCGCTGCCGCTGGCGCGGAGCTCATCCTCAATCTGAATGCCTCTCCCTTCCACATGGGCAAGCAGAGCGAACGTGTGGCTTTGATGGCCAATCACGCCCGTCGCCACAATATTTCGCTTTTATACGTCAATCAGGTCGGGGGGCAGGACGAGCTGGTGTTTGACGGCGCCTCGTTTGCCGTTTCGGCGTCGGGTGAACTGGTACTGCAGATGCCGGCGTACGAAGAAGCGTTGGGGCTGGTTGCCTGGCAAGATCGGACGCTGAAGGCGGTAACGCCGTCGTCTGCAGCCCATGAACATGAACTGGCCAGTCTGTATGACGCTCTGGTGCTCGGCGTTCGCGACTATGTGAACAAGAACCGCTTTAAAGGTGTGCTGCTGGGGCTGTCGGGCGGTATCGACTCCGCGCTGACGCTGGCGATTGCGGTGGATGCCATTGGCGCCGAACGGGTGAAGGCTGTGATGATGCCGTTCAAATGGACGTCTGGCATGAGTCGTGAAGACGCGGCCGAACAAGCGGAAACCATGGGCGTGGCGTATCGTTCTATCTCTATTGAGCCTATGTACAACGAGTTTATGGCGGCACTGGCCGATGAATTCGCTGGTCTGGCGGTGGATACCACCGAAGAGAACCTGCAGTCCCGTTGTCGCGGTGTGCTGTTGATGGCCATGTCGAACAAGTCTGGCTACATGGTGCTGACCACAGGCAACAAGAGTGAAATGGCGGTCGGTTATGCCACGCTGTATGGCGATATGGCCGGAGGCTATGGCGCGCTCAAAGACGTGTACAAAACCAAGGTGTTCGCACTGGCTGACTACCGGAACTCGGTATCGCCGGTGATTCCGCAGCGGGTGATTGACCGTCCGCCGTCTGCCGAACTGGCGCCGGATCAGAAAGACGAAGACAGCCTGCCACCGTATCCGGTGCTGGATGCCATTCTCGAACGTTACATTGAACAGGATCAAAGTGCCGACGCCATCATCAGCGAAGGCTTCGCGCGCGAAGACGTTATGCGCGTACTGCGTCTGGTGGATGTGAATGAATACAAGCGCCGTCAGGCGCCGATTGGTGTGCGCGTAACCCAGCGCGGCTTTGGCCGTGACCGCCGCTACCCGGTGACCAATGGCTGGAAGGCGGGCCTCTGATCAGAGCGCTTCACGTTGCCGAATAAACAAGCCCGCGGTCGCGGGCTTTTTTATTCGGCGTTTCGATTATGGCTGGCGGCACCGGTCAGACGTGCAGCCAGTTTCAGCACCCAGTCTTTCAGTAGCAGCAGTGAAACGAAGGCGACCGGCCAGGCAATCGCGTAACTCGACATCCAGCGGCCAAAAAAGCCGTGGTCCAGCCCTGTATTCACGGCGGTGACAATGGCCGAGACCAGAGCTGCCATGCAGCAGGACATCAGAAGGGCAAAAACGACGGGGGTATGTTTGGGCTTAAGCATTATTCACCTCATAACCGGTGAGTTATGTTAAGCCCGCGTCAGGTACTCAGTCCAGCAGGCCGAAGCTGACGATGTTCCAGAAGGAGCGGCGGTCGACCATGGCCAGACCGGACGTTTCGAAGGTGTCGCTCTGCAGTTGCGGGTGTTGCGGGAAGTTTTTGCTGAGCAGAGCGACAGACTTGGCAGACTCTTCCGTCATATTAAGCGCTGCGTACGCTTCGGCCTGCAGCGCGAGCGCGTCAGCAACCGCTGGCGTTTTCTGGTAATGCAGAACAACGTTCTCGCAGCGGTTGGCCACTGCCATGTAGGCGTGACGCTTCATGTAGTAGCGGGCCACGCTCATTTCATGCTCGGCCAGACGCTCACGCAGGAAGACCATACGGGCACGGGCGTCGGCGGTGTACGGACTGTCCGGGAAGCGGGTCAGCAGCTCAGAGAAGTGGTTAAAAGCATCGCGCAGCGGCACTGGGTCACGCTCGACGGTGTCCTGATCCAGATAACGCTCGACGAAGGCGAAGCCCATCTCATAGGTGGCCAGACCACGCATGTAGTAAGCGTAATCGACCTGTTCGTGCAGCGGATGCAGGCGGATGAAGCGCTCGGCGTTGGTGAGCACGTTCTCGAGGTCGGACATCATGTAGTAGGCGTAGATCATCTCCAGCTGCGCCTGTTCGGCGTAGCGGCCGAACGGATAACGCGATTCGAGCTGATTCAGACGGTCAACGGCGACCATGAAGTTCTTGTTATCCAGCGATTCTTTGGCTTCGTCGTAGTACTCGCGCTCGGTCAATTCCTGAGGTTTCTTCGGCGAGGACGAACAGGCTGTCAGTAAAACAGCGAAAATAACCAGCAGCCAGCGGGTGTTCATGGAGAGGATTCCTGAATATCGATATAATTTGCAAAGCGCAGTATTAAAACACAGACCCCGCACAGCCCCAACTGGGTGCGAATTCGGGTCCCTTACCCCGGTATAGTATGAACACTCAGATTTCACAGACGGCAGAAGTTCCCTTCGAACTGGGCAACAAACGCCTCGACCAGGTGGCGGCTCAGCTGTTTCCTGACTTTTCCCGCTCCCGCCTGCAGCAGTGGATCAAGGATGGCCAGCTGACCGTAGACGGTCAGATTATCCGTGCCCGCGACAAGCTGGTGGGTGGCGAAACCCTGACCATCAACGCCGAGCTCGAGCCTGAGGGCGAATGGCAGGCAGAGGACATTGACCTCGATATTGTCTACGAAGACGACGACATTCTGGTGATCAACAAGCCTGCCGGTCTGGTGGTGCATCCGGCCGCCGGTAACTACGACGGCACGCTGCTGAACGGTCTGCTCCATCACTGCCCGCAGCTGGAAAACATTCCCCGCGCTGGCATCGTGCATCGTCTGGACAAAGACACCACAGGTCTGATGGTGGTCGCCAAAACCCTGCAGGCGCAGAACCATCTGGTGGCGCAGTTGCAGGACCGTTCCATGGGGCGTGAGTACGAAGCCGTGGTGCAGGGCTACATGACCGGCGGTGGCGTGGTGGATGAACCGATTGGCCGTCACGGCACGCAACGCACCAAGATGGCGGTAATGCCGCTGGGTAAAGAAGCCGTTACCCACTATCGCGTGCTCAAACGTTTCCCGACCCACACCCATATCCGCCTCAAGCTGGAAACCGGCCGTACGCACCAGATCCGGGTGCACATGGCGCACATCGGTTATCCGCTGGTGGGCGATACCACCTACGCGCCACGTACGCGTCTGACCAAAGGCATTGGCCCGCAGCTGCGTGAAGTGCTGCTGAGCTTTGGCCGTCAGGCACTGCACGCGCGCAAACTGGGTCTGCTGCATCCGGCGACTGACGAGTGGATGGAGTGGGAAGTCGACCTGCCGGAAGACTTCAAGCACCTGCTGGCCACCCTGAAAGCCGATGAAGACCGCTGAGTCACTGCTGACGCCCGATTGGCAGTTACCGTCTGGTGTCCGCGCGGCCGTCACGCTGCGCGCCGCTGGTTTTTCAACCGGCGCATACGCCAGCAACAATCTGGCGCACCACGTGGGGGATGACCCGCTGGCGGTTGCCCGCAATCGCCGCCAGTTGCTGCAGAACATGCCGGGTGCGACAGCCATTCAATGGCTGAACCAGATTCACAGCCCGGATGTTGCAGAAGCGTGCGGCGGCCGGGTGCTGATGACCGCCGATGCTCAGTTCAGTCGAACACCGGGGCTGGCCTGTGCGGTTTTAACCGCCGATTGTCTGCCCGTGCTGTTTTGCGCCGCAGACGGTTCGCAGGTGGCGGCGGCCCATGCCGGCTGGCGCGGACTGGCGGCCGGCGTTCTGCTGAATACACTGCGGACGTTCAGGTCACCTCAGCATGTGAGTGTCTGGCTGGGCCCGGCCATTGGTCCGGATGCGTTTGAGGTTGGGCCGGAAGTGAAAGCGGCCTTTCCGTGGGCCTCTCCTGCCTGCTTCCGTGCCGGCACAGGCGATCGTTGGCTGGCGGATATTTACGCGCTGGCGCGCGAGCAATTATTGACGGCGGGTGTTGCCCGTGTGACGGGCGGCGGTTTTTGTACCGTCAGTGAAAAAGAGCGTTTTTATTCTTACCGCCGCCGTGCGGTGACCGGCCGTCTGGCCAGTCTGATCTGGATAGAGAACGGAAGCCGTCGCTGAGTTCTTTCAGCGACAATAGCTGGTGATCAGTTCGTCGGCTTTCTTATTTTCGGCCGAACGCTCGTTGTCGGTGAGCGGACGGAAAGAGCCATCTTCCTGTTTAAAGCGGCGGTTGAAATTGGTCGCCAGCGTGGTTTTGTAGTCGCGTGCCTGTTTGCAGGCGGCCGCGGCTTCTTCAGCACTCACGGAAGCCTTGGTTTCGACGGCTTTTTCCGCAGCAGGTGCTTTATTGTCTTCGGCTTTTCCGTCGTTCGATTTTGCGGCGGACACCGATGGCTTGTTCACTTTGAACTTGTACTGCTCCGCATCGCTGACCCCCTCCGGCGGCAGTGCGGAAAAGTGCGTCTGACCGTTTTCGTCTACCCAACGGTACACTTTTTCTGCCAGCGCATTCACGCTTACACCGATCAGTAGCAGGGACAACAGGCTGGCCGGAATCTTCATCAATGCGCTCCTCAGATGGGCGGTTCGGCAAAATTTCAACTTAAGTCGAACGTTATTAAAACCGCGTGATTTGTCAAGGATTTAGCCTGATTTTTGCTGGACTTAAAAGCCGGAGCTGATAAAATTACGCCGCTTTTGACAGCGGGCCGCTCACACCCATTGCATGCCAGCTGACAAGTACAGCCTCGGGACGGTTATCTCCGGCCCGGTTCAGACTCGGCGTCCTCGACCAGGCAACGAGCTTCTGATGAGTAACTACAAGTTAATCATCCAGCCTGAGAGAGCCTAAGTTGTTTCTGGCTCATATCGTAGTTGATTTAGTTACCCAAGCTCCCGTTGGAGCATGTGAAAGAGGATAGTACGGTGGAATTACTTTCCGGCGGAGAAATGCTGGTTCGTGCGCTGCACGATTCAGGCGTTGAATACATCTATGGTTACCCGGGCGGCTCCCTGCTGCACGTGTACGATGCCCTGTACAAACAAAGTGCCGTGAAACACGTACTGGTCCGTCACGAGCAGGCAGCAGCGCATATGGCAGACGGCTACGCTCGTGCGACCGGTAAGCCTGGTGTGGTCATGGTAACGTCTGGCCCTGGTGCAACCAATACCATTACCGGTATCGCAACTGCGTTTACCGACTCCATTCCTATGGTCGTCATTTCTGGTCAGGTGATGAGCCATCTGGTGGGCGATGACGCCTTCCAGGAAACCGACATGCTGGGTGTGTCACGTCCGATTGTTAAACACAGCTTCAGCGTGACCCGCCCGGAAGACATTCCTGAGCTGGTGGCCAAAGCCTTTTACATCGCCAGCACCGGCCGTCCGGGCCCGGTGGTGATCGACATTCCGAAAGACATGACCATGCCGAATGAGCGCTATGAGTATGTCTTCCCGAAAAAAGTGAAACTGCGTTCTTACACCCCGCCACAGCGCGGTCACTCCGGCCAGATCAAAAAAGCCGTTGAGATGCTGCTGAAAGCCAAGCGTCCGGTTATTTACGCCGGTGGTGGCGTGGTGCTGGATGGCAGCTCCGACAAGCTGCGTGCGCTGGTTGACCGTCTGAATGCTCCTTGCACCAACACCCTGATGGGTCTGGGTTCTTACCCGGGTACCGGTGAGCGTTTCGTCGGCATGCTGGGTATGCACGGCACGTACGAAGCCAACATGGTTATGCATCACGCCGATGTGATTCTGGCCATCGGTGCGCGCTTCGACGACCGCGTAACCAACGCGACCAGCAAGTTCTGTCCGGATGCCAAGATCATTCACATCGACATCGATCCGTCGTCCATCTCCAAAACCATCATCGCCGATGTGCCGATTGTTGGTCCGGTTGGCAGCGTACTGGATGAAATGATGGCGTTGCTGGATGAAGCCGGCGAAACCCCGGACGCAGAAGCGCTGGACGCCTGGTGGAAGCAGATCAACGAATGGCGTCAGCGTCATGCGATGCGCTACGAGAAAAACGACAACGGTCTGATGAAACCGCAGGAAGTGATCGAAGCCATGTGGTCAGCGACCCGTGGCGATGCTTACATCACCTCCGACGTAGGCCAGCACCAGATGTTCGCCGCGCAGTACTACAAGTTTGATAAACCAAACCGCTGGATCAACTCCGGTGGTCTGGGCACCATGGGCTTCGGTTTCCCGGCGGCCATGGGCATCAAGATGAACTTCCCGGATGAAATGGTCGTGTGTGTGACCGGTGAAGGCTCCATTCAGATGAATATTCAGGAGCTGTCCACCTGTCTGCAGTACGGCATTCCGGTGAAAATCCTGTGTCTGAACAACGGCTCTCTGGGCATGGTTCGTCAGTGGCAGGACATGAATTACGAAGGTCGTCACTCTCACTCGTACATGGAGTCCCTGCCGGACTTCATCAAACTGGTGGAAGCGTATGGTCACGTGGGTATTCGCGTGGAAACCCGCGACGAACTGCCACAGGCACTGGAAGACACCTTCGGTAAATACAATGACCGTCTGGTATTCCTGGATGTTGCGGTTGATCCGGAAGAGCACGTGTACCCGATGCAGGTACCAACCGGCTCAATGCGCGATATGTGGCTGAGCAAGACGGAGCGGACCTGATCATGAGACACATTATTTCTATTCTGCTGGAAAACGAACCGGGCGCCTTGTCCCGTGTCGTGGGTCTGTTCGCACAGCGTGGTTACAACATTGAAACCCTGACTGTGGCACCGACCGAGGACAAAACCCTGTCCCGTCTGACCATGACCACCATTGGTGACGACCGTAAAATCGAACAGATCACCAAGCAGCTGAACAAGCTGATCGAAGTGGTGAAGCTGGTTGATCTGTCGGAAGGCGCGCACATTGAGCGTGAACTGATGCTGATCAAAGTGAAAGCGGTGGGCGCTCAGCGTGCGGAAATCAAACGCACTGCAGACATCTTCCGTGGTCAGATCGTCGATGTATCGCCAAGCGTGTACACCATCCAGCTGACCGGCACCACCGACAAGCTGGAAGCCTTCATCGAAGCGATTGGTGCAGGCTGCGTGCTGGAAACCGTGCGTACCGGTGTATCCGGTATTTCCCGCGGTGAAAAAATTCTGAGCCTGTAAGACCGGCTCCGATATGAAAAGCCCTCAGATGAGGGCTTTTTTTATGCCTGCTGATCGGGCTCCAGAAATGCCAGTGACAAAAAAGCCGCGAAAGCGCCGAGCACACACACCACCGCAATGCTGTCGCAAATCAGCATGATCACGCCGGTGAGAATCCAGCCATTTTTTACCTGCTCCAGCCGTTTGCGGTAGAGCGGCGTACGCGTCCAGTTCAGCTCCGGATAATCGTCCGGCAGACGATAAAAGCGGCGGATACGGTCAATCAGAGGCACTCGGTTCATGGGCATCTCCCGCTGAGTCCTGTTCATCCTGTTTTAAGACTAAAAGAGATGCGCAGACTTTGCCGGGCGAGATGCGAAATCGTCTATCGACGCGGCATCTTATGCGGTGAGTGAATGAACCGGGATGGTGCAGGCAGCGGCGTTGTTCGGGGCCTTGTTCTAGGCGTAGATCAGGATCGGGTTCTGGGCGTGGTCGTCCGGACCACGCCACGACGCCTAGGTCAAAGGCGGTAAACGGACTTGGTCATGACTTTGGAAACCGCGGTCATGGCCAGTTTCACCGGCAGCGGGAATTTATGACCGCCGGCATTCAGTGCCGTGGTGGCGTGTTTCGCTTCGTCTTCCAGCATCTGCAGCAGAATCGCTTTGCTCTTCTCGTCCTGCACCGGCAGGCTGCTCATGTGCTGGGCCAGATGCTTGCACACCTGATCTTCGGTGGCGGCAACAAAGCCCAGGCTGACTTTGTCAGAAATTTTGCCGGCAGCGGCACCAATGGCGAACGACATACCGTAAAACAGCGGGTTCAGCAGACTGGTGTGGCTGCCCAGTTCTTTGACGCGCTTTTCACACCACACCAGATGGTCGGTTTCTTCACGCGCGGCTTCTTCCATGGCTTCACGCACTTCCGGCAGCTTAGCGGTCAGCGCCTGACCCTGATACAGCGCCTGAGCGCAGACTTCGCCGGTGTGATTAATGCGCATCAGGCCGGCGGCGTGCTTCGCCTCGGCGTCGGTCAGTTCCTGATACTCGCGCTGCTCGGCAGGCGACGGACGGAATTCCTGCGCGGCACCGGGCACTAGGGTGCGCAGGGCCTGATCGGCGTTGTGAATCAGTTTGTCGAACAGGGAGTAGCGACGGGCGGTTGCCATAACATCGGCCTCTGAATGAAAACGGGCATCGTAAGGCCGTCATTTTACGGCATAACGCCGGGCGGCGCATGATGCATATCAGCGCAGCGCCTGCGGCTGTTAGAATCCGGGGATACAGGAGGATGTTATGCAGGATATTCACGATCTCGGCTTGCTGCTCGACCGTCAGATTCCGCTGCTGGTGGTGGAAAGCCACGAAGAAGCCCGCGCGCTGGAATTGTTCACTCGGCTGGCGATCCGCCGTGGTCTGGCCTTGCAGCAGTGGACGCTGACCGACGGCCTGCGCCGTCTTGGTTTTGGCGAAGACCTGACCCGCGCCGATACCCACAGCGCCGCCGATGCCCTGCGCACCGTGCGGGCCCGTGAAGAAGGGGGGCTGTTTATTTTCTGCGACCTGCATCCGTTTCTGGAGGACCCGCTGGTGGTGCGGCTGCTGAAAGACATCGCGCTGCAGCACGAACGCTATGGCAAGACCCTGATTCTGCTCAGTCACCGGCTGGATGCGCCGCCGGAATTGCAGCGTCTGGCGGCGACCTTCAGCCTGAAACTGCCGGACGAAGGCCAGCTGATGGCACTGGTAAAAGAAGAAGCGCAGCGCTTTGCCAAGACCAGCGGTACCCGCGTGAAAGCCGACAACCAGACGCTGCAACAACTGGTGAGCAACCTGCGTGGCTTAACCTTCTCTGACGCACGCCGGCTGGTGCGCGGCGCGATTGTTGATGACGGCGCCATCACGCAGGACGACGTACCTGAGGTGAGCAAAGCGAAAATGGCGTTGCTGGCTGAAGACGCGGCCATCAGTTTTGAATACGACACCGCCCGCTTTGGCGATGTGGCCGGTCTTAACGCGCTCAAACACTGGCTCGGACAGCGTCAGCCGGCGTTTCTGAATGCAGATAAAAAGCTGCGGCCGCGCGGTCTGCTGTTGTTCGGTGTACAGGGCAGCGGCAAGAGTCTGGCGGCCAAAGCCGTGGCCGGTTCCTGGGGCGTGCCTTTACTGCGCCTCGATTTCGGCACTTTGTACAACAAGTTCTTCGGTGAAACGGAGCGCAATCTGCGTGAGGCGCTGAAGCTGGCCGAAACCATGTCGCCGTGTGTGCTGTGGATTGATGAAATCGAGAAGGGCTTAGGGCAGGACAGCAACGACGCCGGTGTCAGTCAGCGTATTCTGGGCACTTTATTGACCTGGCTGGCCGAGCACGATGCGCGGGTGTTTGTAGTGGCGACGGCCAACAACATTCACGCCCTGCCGCCGGAGCTGGTGCGCAAAGGGCGTCTGGATGAGCTGTTTTTCGTGGATCTGCCGGATGACAGCATCCGGGCCGAGATTCTGCGCCTGCACATGCGTAAGCGCGGTCTGGACCCGGATAATTTTGATCTGAATCTGCTGGCGCAGGCCAGTGATGGATTTTCCGGCGCAGAACTCGAACAGGCGGTGGTGTCATCGTGGCACGCCGCATCGGTCGGCAGCGCGCAGCCGGACACTGCCGTGATGCTGGCCGAAATTCAGCGGACAAGGCCATTGTCGGTGGTGATGTCAGAATCCATGCAGGCGCTGCGTGACTGGGCCGAAGGACGGGCGGTGCGGGCCGATTGAGCCCGCAACCGGCGGCAGAATTAAACCGATTCGGTGGTTTTCGGGCGGCGGTAGCGCAGTTCCTGCAGGGCCTGACGCAGGCGTTCACCGCTGGCCGGTTTGGCCAGCAGCTGCTGAATGCCGGCGGCCAGTGCGTCGTCGCGCACCGCACCGATGTTAAGACCGGTGAGCATCAGCCGCGCCGGTTTCTGGACGATGTCTTTATCCTGCTGGATACGTTCGGCCAATTGCAGGCCATTCATCACCGGCATGTCGTGGTCGATGATGATCACATCATACGGCTGGCCAAGCGTGATCTGATTGCGCAGCATGGCCAGCGCTTCTTTACCGCTGTAGGTGGAATCCGGGCGCATACCCCAGCGCCGCACCTGTTTCTCCAGTACGGTACGCAGTGACGCGTTGTCGTCGACGATCAGAATGCGCAGACCGATCAGGCTTTCATCCACACGCTCCGCCGGCGTGCCTTCGGCGGCTGAAAGCGGCAGGCATAACGTCAGTGACGCGCCGTGGCCTGTCATGCTCTCCACAGCCAGCGTGGCGTTCATTTTTTCCATCAGATGGCGGGTCACCATCAGGTTCCAGGCTTCGCGGTCAGGATGCTCAGGCAGCGGCTGGCGGTATTGCAGAATATTGAAGGCCTGCTTCAGCTCGTCCTGCTTCACCATGGTGTTGCTCAATTGCAGTTGCAGACGCACGCCGCTGGCCGCTTCGGTGCGGTAGCTGCCGGCCTGCAGCGTCATTTCGCCGTACTCTGTGTAAGCCAGCGAGTGGTCAATCAGGTTGTGCAACAGGGTTTGCAGACGGTTGATGTCACCGTGGTACTGCTCCGGCAGACTCTCGGCGATGTCGATCACCAGCTCGACCTGTTTACGGATGGCTTCCTGCTGGAAGTGCGCCATCACATCGTTGAGCAGGGCCGACAGGCGGAACGGCCGCAGTTCCAGCTCCAGTGTGCGGTTCTGGATGCGCGCCAGATCCGAAATTTCATTCGCCACGTGGAGCAGGTCGCGGCCGGCCAGCGCGATGGTTTCCGAGAAATCGCGCTGCGCCGCGCTCAGGGGCGTATCGCTCAGCAGTTCGTTCATGCCGATCACGCCGTTGATGGGCGTGCGCAGTTCGTGGCTGATCTGCGACAGCACCGCCGGACTCAGACTGCGGCCACTACTGGTGCGCTGTTCCATGCCCTGTTGCGGGCGGATGATATCCATCTGCGCCAGCACCAGACTGGCGATCACCACAAACGGCAGCAGCATGGGTGCCCAGTCGGTGAACAGGTCCATCGACAGCAGGTTATAGGTGGTCAGGATGGCGACCAGAACGCCGAAGCCGGTGATCAGCTGGCCCAGAATCAGCCAGCGGCGCGCACGCGGATACGACGAACGGCCGCTGATCAGCAGCGCGGTACCGGCGAACTGGGCGGCGGTAATCATCAGCGCCACGACCAGCAGAGCGGCGTGCGGCAACAGCCACAGACCGGCCAGAGCGACCGGAACCGGCAGGGTGGCCAGTGCCATGAGGCCGTAGCGGACGGTGCGTGTACTCTGGCCATGCCAGCCAAGCATGAGCGTGGCCAGCATCTGAAAGGTGGTGGAGGCCGCCAGTGCAATCTCGCCCAGCGCGCTCACTTCCAGCGCCGGCAGGTTAAACACCAGCGGGTACAGCCCCATCCAGGTCGGCTGATAAAGGGATACCGACAGACAGTAGCCGGCGCTCATCAGCGCGAAGCCATGATGGCGGCGGCGGAAGATAAATCCGAACCAGGCCAGTGTCGCCAGCACCCAGCCGATGCCAAGGCCCTGCAGGGTAAAGACTTCCTGCTCGTTGGCGACGAAGCGGTCCATGCTCATCAGGCGCACTTGGGTGCTGAACAGACCGGCGGAGTGCACACGGATTAAAAAGCTGCGGGTACTTTGTTGCGGAATACGCAGTTCAATCGGATGGGCCTGCAGAAAGCTGCCGCGCAGGCTGCGGGCCACGTCGTCGGCGCGGATGTGCTCGTAATTGTCGCCGGCGGAAATGTCGTAAAACTCGATGTCGTCCAGATCGTTACCGGACAGGGTCACCACCACCTGACGCTCGCGGGCGTAGGGGTTGGTCAGGCTGAAGCGCAGCCAGTAGGCGGAATCGGTCATACCGAATTTGAGCGAACGGGCGTGGCTCGGGGTAAAGCGCAGCTGTTGTTCGCGGGTCAGCATGGTGGTGATGTCCAGCTGACCCGTGGGGTCTTCCAGCACAGCGACGTAGGGCGTGATGGAATAATCAAAACTGGCGTTGGGCAGGAGAACCGGGTTGTTTGCCTGAACCGGAAAGCTGATTAACAGCCAGCTGACCAGCACACACCAGAATCCCCGGTACTTCATCATCCCTGTCTCCAACACTCAGCTTTGTAGCGTATCAGTTATCGCCGTTTTCTCGGGCAATGGCACGATAACCGATATCGGAGCGGCAGAACATGCCTTTCCAGCTGATGCCTTTGATCAGATCGTAGGCCTGAGCCTGAGCTTCGCTGACGCTGTTGCCCAGTGCCGTCGCACACAGCACGCGGCCACCGGCGGTGACTGGCAGGCCGTCGGCGTTCAGCTTGGTGCCGGCGTGGAACACTTTGCGGTCAGCGCCGTCGCTTTCCGGCAGGCTGATCACGTCGCCTTTCGGGTAATCGTTCGGGTAACCGGCAGCGGCCAGTACCACGCCCAAAGAGGCGCGTGGGTCCCACTGGGCGGTTTCAGTGTCGAGTTTGCCTTCCAGCGCCGCCAGACAGTGGGCCACCATATCCGACTGCATGCGCAGCATGATTGGCTGGGTTTCTGGGTCACCAAAGCGGCAGTTGTATTCGATCACTTTCGGCGCGCCAGACGCATCGATCATCAGGCCGGCATACAGGAAACCGGTGTAATCGTTGCCTTCAGCTGCCATACCGTTCACGGTCGGGTAAATCACTTCGCGCATCACGCGGTCGTGAATTTCCTGAGTGACGACAGGCGCTGGAGAATAGGCACCCATACCGCCGGTATTCGGACCGGTATCTTTGTCGCCGACACGTTTGTGATCCTGACTGGTGGCCATTGGCAGCACGTTTTTGCCATCCACCATCACGATGAACGAGGCTTCTTCGCCGGCGAGGAATTCTTCGATCACCACGCGACAGCCAGCATCACCGAAGGCGTTACCGGACAGCATGTCTTTCACGGCGTCTTCGGCTTGCTCCAGGGTTTCGGCCACAATCACGCCTTTACCGGCGGCAAGACCGTCAGCTTTCACCACGATCGGAGCGCCTTTTTCACGCAGGTACGCCAGCGCCGGCTCAACTTCGGTGAAGTTCTGGTAATCCGCGGTCGGGATTTTGTGACGGGCGAGGAAATCTTTGGTGAAGGCTTTGGAGCCTTCCAGTTGAGCAGCGCCTTTGCGTGGGCCGAAAATTTTCAGACCGGCGGCTTCAAACTGGTTAACGATGCCGCCAACCAGAGGGGCTTCAGGGCCGACGATGGTCAGGCCGATGGCGTTGTCTTCAGCGAACTTTTGCAGCGCGTCGAAATCCATCACATCGATGGCAACGTTTTCCAGACCGTCTTCAATGGCGGTGCCGGCGTTGCCGGGAGCAACGAATACTTTCTCAACCAGCGGCGATTGCAGAGCCTTCCAGGCCAACGCATGCTCACGACCACCAGAACCAATGACTAAGATTTTCATAGTTAACGTTTCCTGTTGCCGGGTCCTAAATCCGCCAGTACGGCGTTATAAATTTCGTCAAAATGCTCACTTAGCCCGCTAAGCTCCGCTTTTTCCTCAATTTATGCCTTGTTCTGACGAATTTAATCTCCCGGTTCTGGCCAGGCCGAAATGAATAGCCCGACAGTACTTAATTTATATTTTTCCGAAATCAGCGCACCGGAGGGTCGCTTCCACGTCAGAAAGCGTTATGAGCGACGCTGTAGCAAGGCATTTTTTGCTGAGGGAGCGCAGTGTAGTTGGCCTACATGAGCATCCCGAAGCAAAAAATAACGCCGCTACAGCGAGCGCAATAGCTTTCAACCAACTTAGTGGCGGAAGTGACGCATCCCGGTAAACACCATCGCGATTCCGGCTTCGTCGGCAGCGGCAATCACTTCTTCATCACGGATCGAACCGCCCGGCTGAATAATGGCTTTAATGCCATTTTTCGCAGCGTTGTCGATACCATCGCGGAACGGGAAGAAAGCGTCAGACGCCATCACCGCACCTTCTACGGCCAGACCGGCGTGTTCGGCTTTAATGGCAGCGATACGCGCGGAGTTGACGCGGCTCATCTGACCGGCGCCTACGCCCACGGTCTGACGGTTTTTGGCGTACACAATGGCGTTGGATTTCACGAACTTGGCCACTTTCCAGGCGAAGATCAGGTCGTGCAGTTCGGCTTCAGTCGGAGCGCGTTTGGTCACGACTTTCAGGTCGTCGGTGGTGATCATGCCGTTGTCACGGTCCTGCACCAGCAGACCGCCGTTCACACGCTTGTAGTCGAAACCCGCGCTGCGCTCGGCTGGCCACTGGCCGCATTCCAGCAGACGTACGTTCTGCTTGGCAGCAACCACTTCGGCGGCTTCGGCGCTCACTTTCGGGGCGATGATCACTTCAACAAACTGACGGTCAACGATGGCTTTGGCGGTGTCGGCGTCCAGCTCACGGTTGAAGGCGATGATGCCGCCGAAGGCGGATTCGCTGTCGGTGGCGTAGGCCAGGTCATAGGCTTTGCGGATGCCGCCGTCTTCTTCCGGAACCACGGAAACGCCGCATGGGTTCGCGTGTTTCACGATCACACAAGCGGGCTTCACGAAGGATTTCACGCACTCCAGCGCCGCGTCGGTGTCGGCCACGTTGTTGTATGACAGTTCTTTGCCCTGCAGCTGTTTGGCGGTGGCAATAGACGCTTCCTGCGGATTGGCTTCCACATAGAACGCGGCGTTCTGATGCGGGTTTTCACCGTAACGCATGTCCTGCGCTTTGATGAACTGGCTGTTGAAGGTCTGCGGGAAGGCCAGACGGTTGTCGGTGCTCAGGGTCTCAGCAGACTGATCAATGGTGCCCAGGTAGTTGGCGATCATGCCATCGTACGCAGAGGTGTGTTCGAAGGCTTTCAGCGCCAGATTGAAACGGGTTTTGTAGCTCAGACCGTTGTGCGCTTTAAGGTCGTTCAGTACCAGAGCGTAGTCGGCGGTGTTCACCACAATGCCCACGTAGGCGTGGTTTTTGGCGGCAGAACGCACCATGGTCGGGCCACCGATGTCGATGTTTTCAATGGCCAGCGGCAGGTGACAGTCGGGTTTGGCAACGGTCGCTGCGAACGGGTACAGGTTGACCACCACCAGATCGATCGGGTTGATGCCGTGTTCCTGCATGACTGCATCGTCCTGACCGCGACGGCCCAGAACACCACCGTGAATTTTTGGGTGCAGGGTTTTTACGCGGCCGTCCATCATCTCTGGGAAGCCGGTGTAGTCGGACACTTCAATGGCCGGAATCTGGCTGTCGATCAGCAGTTTATAAGTACCGCCAGTGGACAGAATCTCAACGCCGGCGGCGTGCAGAGCCTGGGCGAATTCCACGATACCGGTTTTGTCCGACACACTGATCAGGGCACGGCGAACCGGGGTGATGTCGGCTGGGATCTCGTTGGCTGGGATGAAGTTGCTCATATGGTCAGGTTTTCAGTAGTCAATAAAAAGAAAAAAGCGGCACGTAGCCGCTCATGAAATCAAAATTGCTTACAGCATACCGTACTGTTTCAGCTTCTTACGCAGCGTGCCGCGGTTGAGGCCGAGGACAACAGACGCTTTGGTCTGGTTGTCGCGGGTGTACTTCATTACCGTTTCCAGAAGCGGGGCTTCTACTTCGGACAGTACCATGTTGTACAGATCGACAACGGACTGACCTTCAAGCTGGTCGAAATAGTTCTGCAGAGCCTTTTCCACGCTGTCGCGCAGGGTTTGAGTTGGCTCTGATGGAGCGCGCAGATGTTGCTGCATGTCTGCTGAGTTGGTCACTGTCTCAACCATCCTTTCAATTACTTCGCGGTTCATTACATCGGTGTTCATGCTGCCAATTCCTTCTTCCGTATCATGTCCTTAAACCATTGCTGCACGGCCTGCAGTTGGTCAGCCGTGCTGTCCAGCCGGTTAAACCGGCTGCGGAAATCACTGTCGTCCTGCTGGTGATGCAGGTACCAGCCGACATGTTTGCGGGCGATTCGGGCGCCCATGAAGTCGCCATAAAAGCGATACAGTTCGACGAGATGCTCGAGCAGAATGCGCTCGATCTCGTGCAGGTCCGGGGGCGGCAGTTCCTCACCGGTGGCCAGGTAGTGTGCTACCTCGCGGAAAATCCAGGGCTGCCCCTGTGCGGCGCGGCCAATCAGCACGCCGTCGGCGCCTGTGTGCTTCATCACCTCGGCGGCTTTGGCGGCGCTGGTGATGTCACCGTTGGCAAATACCGGAAGACCCACGGACTGTTTGATGTCGCGGATGGTGTCGTATTCAACGGTATTGCGGTAGCCACAGGCTCGGGTGCGGCCATGAACGGCCAGCGACACGATGCCGGCTTCTTCGGCGATGCGGGCAATGCGCACGCCGTTGCGGTTATCCGGATCCCAGCCGGTGCGGATTTTCAGGGACACCGGAACGTCCACCGCGCCGACCACGGCCTGTAAAATATCCTTCACCAGGCCTTCATCTTTCAGTAATGCCGAGCCTGCAGCCTTGTTGCAGACCTTCTTGGCCGGGCAGCCCATGTTGATGTCGATAATCTGGGCGCCGTGCTGCACATTAAAAATCGCGGCCGCGGCCATGATCTCGGGATCACCGCCAACAATCTGTACCGCAATGGGTTCAGGCTCGCCTTCGTGATCCATACGCCACTGCGATTTGCGCGTATGACGCACATCCGGACTGGATGACACCATTTCGCCCACCACCAGACCGGCACCCAGTTTGCGGCAGAGTTGCCGGAACGGACGGTCGGTGACCCCTGCCATCGGTGCCAGAACTACAGGATTGGGTAGTGTGTAAGGCCCGATTGATGGCATGAGAAACTGGTTAAAAAATGTGCTGAAAAAAGTGGCGGTATAATACTCATAACCCCCTCCTGAATAAAGGGGGACGCGCTCTTTTTCTGTGCATTTTTGGGCTTGACTGAGCGACTGACAGGCGCATTACCAGAGGCCGGCGAATTTCAGCGTCAGTAAACGGGCTGATTGTCCGGTTGTGCGGACGATGGGGTGATTTACACAGGGTTGGTCAACGAAAACGGATGCCGCAATCGGGCATCCGTTGGCGGTTATTGATTGCTTTCCAGAGCGATGGCGTAACTCACCGCTTCCGGGCCGGGATCGACGACTTCCAGCGCAATGTGCACCGGCGTCTGCACCGGCATTTCCGTCTGGCCTGCCAGTTCACCCGACAAATACTGCGCCGGTTTAAAGCGGCGGCTGGCGACTATGTTGTCATTCAGGTCGCGGAACACCAGCGTCAGATCCGGGAATGGCTGTTCGTAGCCGGCCTTGTTCAGCAGCAGGGTGTCGACCACCAGAGCGCGTTGCAGCTCCGGATGCGGACGAACCACCAGATGCTGGGTCGACATTTCGCGGATGTTCTGAATGCGCGGCAGCTGGCAGCCACTGATGTCGCAGATCTTCGCATACCAGGGACGCCAGCCCGGCGAGCGGGCCCATTCATCAAAATGGAAGTACAGGGTCTGGGCGCCGGCAATCAGCAGCATCACCACGGATGCCGAGAACCAGCCCCACGGGAAATTGCTTTCGCGGGCGCGTTTGACCAGCCGCAGGGGTTCGTCCTGCAGGCGCGACACCGACTGCGGTGGCAGGGTGATTTCCAGTTCTTCGGTTTCGAGCAGACTTTCGCCGCCTAAGGTGAAGCTGTCGTTGCGCGGACGTTCGCTCGGGTCTTCGTCTTCATCGTCGATAAAGCCACGGAAATCGTCGTCTTCCGGCGGTGGCAGGTCGAAGTTGAAATCCGAGGTGTCGCTCAGTTTGAGTTTGCTGGTGCTGACTTTGACTTCACCGGATTCGTCGTCCTCGTCCAGCAACGCATTGGCCCAGGACTCGTCATCGTCGTGGGCTTTGCCTTCTTCGTCATCGCTGTCCGGATCAACAAAATCCAGAGAGTGAGTGCTGGCATTGCGGATGCTGAACACCGACTCATCCAGTTCCAGCTCCATGCGCGGCGCCGGACGCGGTTTGCTGTCGGGCGCGCGCAGGTTGAAATCCACGAACGGGTCGTCGACCAGTTTGTCCGGAATCGGATCGTCGTCCATGTCGTCGTGAATCAAACCCACATCGTCGTCATCGGTGACTTTCGGTTTGCTGACCGGTGCCGGTTTTGGTTTCGGCGTGATGATGGGCTTCGACGGACCTTTGAGAACGCTGTGCGGTTTGGCCGTGGCCTTGGGCTGTTCGTCGACAAAATAGTCGGCCGCCTTGAATACCTGCAGGCAAGAGCCACAGCGCACCAGTCCTTTGGCAACGCTCAGATGCTCGTCGCGTACGCGAAAGCTGGTCTGGCAATGGGGGCAGCGGGTTACATGAACAGCCATGTCATCGTTTCCTCAGCGTTTAACTCCGGTCAGTACGACCCAGTCTCCCTGTTGTACCGGTGGATTCATCTCGAACCACTGGCTGTAGCAGGCAGACACTTCGTCTGCCTGTTCAGCGAGTAATCCGGACAGTGCCAGTTTGCCGCCACTGCGGGTCAGCGAGGCAATATGATCGCCCAGCGACACCAGCGGGCCGGCCAGAATGTTGGCGACGGTCAGGTCGGCCTGTACCGCCGGCGTATCTTCCGGCAGGTAAATTTCGTAGCGGTCGTCGGCAATACCGTTACGACCGGCGTTGTCGCGGGTCGCGGTCAGCGCCTGCGGGTCGATGTCCACACCGATCATGTGACGTGAACCCAGCAGCAGGGCGGCAATGCCCAGAATGCCGGAACCGCAGCCGTAATCCACCACCAGTTCGTTGCCTTCCACGGCTTTGTCCAGATACTTCAGACACAGGGCCGTGGTCGGGTGCGTACCGGTGCCGAAGGCCAGACCCGGATCGAGCATCAGATTGACCGCGTCTTTCTGCGGAGGTTCGCGCCAGCTCGGGCAAACCCACAGACGATCCCCGAACTGCATCGGGTGATAGTCGTCCATCCAGGCGCGGACCCAGTCTTTGTCTTCGACCAGTTCGGTCTTGAATGACGGCAGCTCGGTGCCACCTTCGGCAGCAAAATTCAGACGGATATCGGCCAGCAGCTCGTCGGTATTCTGGTTGGCATCGAACAGACCAATGACCTGAGTGTTATCCCAGATCGGCGTGGTGCCCAGTTCCGGTTCCAGAATCGGCTGATCGGCGTCGTCCTGCAGGGTGACCGACAGGGCGCCTGTACTCAGCAGGGCATTTTCGATGGCTTCTACCTGGTCGCGGCCAGCGTGAAAACGTACCTGTACCCAGGACATCAGTGTTTTTCTCCGTTGAGTTTGCGCAGGGCTGCACTCAGGGCCAGTTCGTAGCCCTGTACACCGAGACCGGCGATCACGCCGACGGCCACATCCGACAGATACGAGTGATGGCGGAACGGCTCGCGCGCGTGCACGTTGGAAATGTGCACTTCGATAAACGGAATGGCGACACCGGTCAGCGCATCGCGGATGGCGACGCTGGTATGAGTGAAAGCACCCGGATTGATCAGGATAAAGGCCGTACCGTCGGTACGGGCGGCATGAATGCGGTTAATCAGTTCATGCTCGGCATTGCTCTGCACCTGTTCCAGCGCAAAGCCTGCGGCCTTGGCCTGGGGGGCCAGCGTCGCTTCGATATCGGCCAGCGTGGTGCTGCCGTAGATATGGGGCTCACGTGTACCCAGCAGGTTCAGATTGGGACCCTGCAATACCAGAATGCTCGCCATAACCGGTGAATCCTGAGTGGGAATAGATGAATGCGGCAAGACCGCCTTGAAAGCCCGCGAGTTTGCCGAAAAAGCCCAGCAGCGTCCAGCGTTGCCGGCGTTCTGGCGTGACGAATGTTACGCAGTGTGAACCTGATTACGTCCATTACGTTTGGCCCGGTACAGCGCCTGATCGGTGGCGCTCACCAGTTCGCTCAGGCTGTGGCCGTGACACTGGGCAATTCCGCAGGAAAAGGTCACGCGAAGGGCGCTGCCGTCGTGATTAAGACGGGCGAAGTTATTGCGGATGTTGTCCATGATGCGGGTGGCCTGGTCGGCGTCGGCATCGACCAGCACCACGGCGAATTCTTCGCCGCCGTAGCGGCCGATCGGATCGGTTTTGCGCAGGTTCTGACGCAGAAACAGCGCCAGATTGCGGATCACCGCATCCCCCACCGGGTGGCCGAACTGGTCGTTCACCTGCTTGAAGTGGTCGATGTCGATCATCACAAAGGTAACCGGCGTGCCCTGCTGACGTTGCAGCGCCTGATTCAGCGCGCCGAGCACGTGGGTGTGGTTGAGCAGACCGGTAAGGCTGTCGCGGGCAATCAGATCCTGCAGCTGGCGTGCCCGCTTCACCCGGGTACGGACGGTGGTCAGCAGGTGCGCCGGGCTGACGGGCTTGGTCAGGAAGTCGTCGCCGCCTTCGGCCATGGCCGCCAGTTGCCGCTCACGGTCTTCCTCGCCGGACAGATAAATGATGGGCAGATTGATGTATTCCTTCTGCTGGCGGATTACCCGCGCCAGCTCGACCCCGGTACAGCCGGGCATGTACATGTCCATCAGCACCAGATCGGGCATGAAGTCTTTCATCACCTGCAGCACCTGCAGCGGGTCGTTGCAGGTCTGGGTGACTTTACCGGCGCGGTTCAGGACGGCGGCGGTCTGAGCCGACTGGGCTCGGGAGTCATCGACGATCAGAATCTTGCTGGCCGGGTCCGGGGTTATATCGAGCAGGCGTTCGAGGTGGCTGATTATGCCCTGCACATCGGATTGCTCGTACAGGCCGACCCCGCCGGCTCTCATCGTCTCGAGCCGCACCGACAGCGGCGGCGCGTCGCCCTGATAGGTGAAGATCAGTGGCAGCACGTTCTCGCGGCTGGCCTGCAGCGCCTCGGCGATGGCAATGCCGCCGTCGCCGAAGCCGAGGTCGATCACGGCGGCTGCCGGATGGCGCAACGCCAGCGATTCCTGCAGATCGTGGGGTGTACGCTGCAGTTCCGGGTACAGGCCGAAGTACTGCATCTGCTCGGCAATTGCCAGCGCATGGCTGGTATCCGACAGCGCCAGATAGACGGCTTTCTTACTCGGAATCAGTTTCTCGGCACCGTTCTCGTCGGTGTGGCGCAGCGCGGTGCGGCTTAAGGTAATGATGATTTCGCTGATGCGTGCCAGCTGTGGGCTGTCGGGTGTACCGCCGGCGGGAACGGTTGACAGCACCGCCAGCAGCTGCCGGCCGAGTTTCTCGTGGCGCACGGCATCGAAGCGCTGGGCGAAGTTCACCAGCTTGTCGCAGGCCAGCACCAGATCGTTGAGCTGATCGTTCTGCCACTGACGCTCCGGCAGCTGACGCCAGAGGTCGATAACCTGCCGGGTCTGGTTAATTACCCGGTGGGAAAAATGCTGGCGCAGGCGGTCGGCGGCCGACAGAGGTTCGTTCATATTATGTTCTTTAAAACCCGTTGCTTAGAGCTTAGCAGTTTCTGAGTCACTTGCTGCTTCAGCGTCTATGCTTAGGGCACCTCTCACTTCCGGGTTTGTCACCTGCATGGATCTGCGTCCGGCGTCACTGATTGCTCTTCTGGCTCTGCCGGCCGCGCTGTGGCTGGGCTCGGGCACAGGGATTTCTCTGCTGGCCGGCGCCGAAGACTGGGTGCCCGATCAGGTGATCAGCAAAGCGCGCGAACAATATGGCCAGGCCCCGGCGGGGGTGCTGAGCAGCTGGCGCGAACAGCTGCACCGTCTGGCGCCGCTGCCGGAGGAGCAAAAGCTCGCCGGCGTGAACGACTTCATCAACACGAACCTGCCCTTTGTCAGTGATATGAAACACTGGGGGCGGGATGACTACTGGGCGACGCCCTACGAATCGCTGGGCAGTCGCGGTGGCGACTGTGAAGACTTCGTGATCGCCAAATACTATTCCCTCATCAAACTCGGGGTAGAACCGCAGAAGCTGCGGATCACCTACGTCAAAGCGTTACGCTATAACCAGGCGCATATGGTATTAACCTACTTTCCCACACCCGACGCGGTGCCGCTGGTGCTCGACAACTTGCTGAAAACCATTGAGTCGGCCAGCCGCCGCAGTGATCTGGCGCCTGTGTACAGTTTCAACGGTGACGGCATGTGGCTGGAGCGGATGAAAGGCGAGGGCATCCGCATGGGTAACCCGAACAAACTCGACCTGTGGACGGATCTGCGTATCCGGATGCATGAACTCGGCATGGATTTATAAGGACGATGGCAATGACGCTGCGACAACAATTCTCCCTGCTGACCAGCCTGCTGGTGGTGGTCCTGCTGGCCGGTAACCTGCTGCTGACCATCAGTAACGGCCGTGAGTATTTTCAGAATCAGCTGAACGCCCGCGCGTATGACGCGGCCACTTCGCTGGCGCTGTCGATGTCGCAGGTCCCCGCCGACGACGACGTGCAGCTGCAACGCCTGATGGACGTACTGTTTGATCGTGGCTTCTTTGCCAGCATCGAGCTGGAACCAGTGTCCGGCGCGCCCTTGCACCGCCGCAGCCGTGAAGCGCTGGCCAGCCAGCCGGCGCCGCAGTGGTTCCGTGATTCCGTAAGTTTTGACCTGATGCCGGCCGAAGCCGACGTGACCAGTGGCTGGCAGCGGCTGGGCACTGTGCGCGTGATCAGCCACCCGGATTTTGCCTACCGTGATCTGTGGAACATGGTGCGGGCCGAGTTGATCTGGTTTGCCTGGGTATTGCTTGGTGCGTTGCTGGTGATGCACCTGTTGCTTGGCTGGCTGTTCCGGCCGATTAACCGGGTAGAACGGCAGGCGCTGGCGATCTGCGAAAAGGACTGGCAGGTGCAGGAGGATATTCCTCGTGCGCGTGAACTGCAGCGCATGGTGCTGGCGATGAACAAAATGGTACTGAAGCTGAAGAGCATTTTCAGTGAACAGTCGACCATGACGGAAAAGCTGCGTGAAGAATCCTTCTCCGATACCCAGACCGGCCTGCTCAACCGCCGCGGTTTTGATGAACGTCTTGATCATATTCTGATGCGTGACGACGAGCACAGCGGTCTGCTGGTGTTGCTGCAACTGGCGGAATTTGCTGCCTTTAACCAGCGTCATGGCCGTCAGGCGGGCGACGATGTGCTGGCCTTGCTCGGGCGTGAATTGCAGCAGTCGCTGGTGGACTACGGCGTTACGCTGGCGGGTCGTCGCTCCGGCAGTGACTTCGCGGTGTATATACCGGCGACCGACCGTACCCAGGCCTCCGAAATGCTGCAGTTGCTGCACAACGAGCTGCAGACCAGCGTATTGTCCAAGCGTCAGGGCTTGGTCTTCCATCTGGGCGGCGTCTTTTTGCAGGGCAATAAGAGTGATCCGGTGCACGCCTTGAGCTGCGCCGACGCTGCTCTGCGTCAGGCTCAGCGTTATCCGGAAAGCGCCGCCCGTCTGTACGAAAGCAGCGCAGGTGGTGTTGAGTGGACAGCCGGTGAATGGCGTCAGCTGTTGCAGGAAGCGCTGGCGGCCAACGCGGTTGAGTTGCTGTTTCTGCCGGTGCTGAGTAACCAGGACCGGCATTTGAAACAGTTCGAAGTCTTCAGCCGGCTGGAATGGCAGGGGCAGGTGATGTCGGCAGCGCGTTTCTGGCCCATGGTCGAGCAACATCAGCTGACCGCCCGCTACGACGCCAATATTGTCGCTCAGGTGCTGCGTTTGTTATCGAAAACCGCACCGCTGGAAAATGTCCGTTATTGCATCAACATTGCGCCGGCGTCCGTGCTGGATGAGTCATTCCATCAGCAGCTGCAGGCGTTGTTTTCCGAGGCGCCGGAACTGGCGGCGCATATTGCGCTGGAAGTGCCGGAGCCGGCGCTGAATGGTATCGAACACGCGCTGGCCCGCCTTGCGATGTTGCTGCGTCCGTACGGTGTTGGTCTGGGCGTCGATCAGGTAGGCACCGGTATGCTGGCGTTCTCTTATCTGCAGCGCTTGCCGCTGGACTATATCCGCATCGACGGCAGTTTCAGCCGCGGGCTGTCGGCGGCACAGGACCGGCGTTTCTTTATTCAGTCGATGGTGCAGATTGCGCACAATCTGGATCTGCAGGTGCTGGGTGAAGGGGTGGAAGAGGGCGCCGATGTCGAGGTGCTGAGCGCCACCGGCGTCGACGGATTAAGCGGCTATTACTTCTGCCGCCCTATGGTCACGCTGCAGGATGCCCATCACTGGCGCAGTCATCAGGCATGATGATCGCGTCAATAACGATGGTCTTGATCTGACGCGGCAATATGCCGCACGTTAGCCGCGTTGCGGTAGTGGGCTGCTGACCGTCAGGCGATTAAAATGGCGTTCATTCTGAATAGGGAGCCGCCATGAAATCCGCTGTTATTATCCGTTCTGCTTTTTTCTCTCTGCTGGCAGGAGTGTCCTGTTCCGTTCTGGCGGATGTTCAGGCGTCCGGCGCTTATGTTCGCGAGCCAATGCCGGGGCGCGATATGAGCGCGGCGTTTCTGACGCTGACCAACGCCGGCGATCAGGATGTGCAGTTGGTGAGCGCCACGGCGCCCTGGGCCAGTGCCATTGAAATTCACACCCATATCCACGACAACGGCGTGATGCGCATGCGTCAGCTGCAAGCCTTGCCGCTGACGGCGGGCGACAGCGTGACGCTGCAGCCGGGCGGTTTGCATCTGATGCTGTTCGGCCTGACCACGCCGCTGCCGCAGGTGTTACCGCTGACCCTGTGCTTCGATAATCAGACCTGCATAACCACAGACGCTGAACTGCGCTCCATGCGCTGATGAGCTGATGAGCTGAATTGCGTTCTTTGAGCCGGCCGGGGTCGCCCGGCAGCGGCTCTGGACTCACCCGAAAGGCAGCGCTAATGTGATGCCTTTCTTTTTTCAGCCAGAAGTCAGGGGATGAATATGGCGTTCGGTAGTTTGCTGGCGCTACTTGATGATATTGCCACTGTGCTCGACGACGTGGCGGCGATGTCGAAAATCGCGGCCAAGAAAACCTCAGGTGTGCTGGGCGATGATCTGGCGCTGAACGCGCAACAGGTGACGGGCATTCGCGCCGAACGCGAGTTGCCCGTGGTGTGGGCGGTGACCAAAGGCAGCCTGAAAAACAAACTGATTCTGGTACCGGCGGCCCTGATTATCAGCGCAGTTATGCCCGACGCCGTACTCTGGCTGTTGATGCTGGGCGGCGCCTATCTGTGCTTTGAAGGGGCTGAAAAAATCATCCACAGCCTGTTCCACCACTCGGCAGATGATGAGCACAGCAACCGGCAAAAGGCGTTGCTGCAGTCGGACGACGATTTGCTGGCGTTTGAGGCCGAAAAAATCAAAGGCGCTGTGCGCACGGATTTCATTCTGTCGGCAGAAATTATTGTGATTACGCTCGGTTCGGTGGCGAATGCGGCGTTTTCTGTACAAGTGATGGTGGTCTCGGCGCTGGCCGTTGCTTTTACCTTCGGTGTTTACGGCATCGTGGCAGCCATTGTGAAGCTGGATGACGCCGGTTACTGGCTGGCGCAACGTTCATTGATGATCTGGCAATGGCTTGGACGCGGTCTGCTGATGCTGGCCCCTGTGCTGATGAAGCTGCTGTCGCTGGTGGGGACCGTTGCCATGTTTCTGGTCGGCGGCGGTATTATTCTGCATGGGGTGCCGACTCTGGCTGAACCGGTTCACGCCATTGAACATGCGTTGCTGCATTGGGTGCCGGAGCAAGCCGGCTGGATGCCGTTGGCGGCGGCCGGTACCTCGCTGCTGGTTACTCTGGTCAGCGGGTTCGTTGCCGGTGTGATTCTGGTTGTGGCCATGAGCGGCATCAGCCGCTTGCGTGCCAGCCGCTCTTAATCAGCTCAGTTATACGGTTTGTGCTGATCCCATTCTTCGGACATCAGCACTTCATCGGCCGGCGCACCCGGGATGGCGTGGCCTTCGCTGGCCCATTCACCGAGATCGATCAGCTTGCAGCGTTCGCTGCAGAACGGACGGTATTTGCTGTCGGGCGTCCATTCCACCTCTTTACTGCAGGTGGGGCAATTTACTTTCATTCGGATTACCTGATCAGGATGCTGCCAGCGTTAAATAACGCTGATGCAGCTGGTCCAGTTGTTGGTGAAGGTGGGCGAGTGTGCCGCTGTTGTCGGCGACGTCGTTGGCTTTCGCCTGCTTGTCGGCGCGCGACATTTGCGCCGCAATGATACGACGGATTTGTTCTTCGTTGTTCTGATCGCGCTGACTGGCACGTTCGATTTGCACCGGCTCGGGTACATCAATCAGCAGGGTGTGCTGCGTTAATGCTGACTGCCCGGATTCAAACAGCAGGGGCGATACCAGTACAGCATAGGCGGATGTCGCCTTGCTCAGCTGCTCAATGATGCGTTCACGGATGCGGGGGTGCGTCTGCTGCTCAAGCCAGATGCGTTCACCGGGTTCTGCAAATACTTTCTGCCGGAGCCATGCCCGGTTCAGCGATTGGTCGGCCAGAAAGGCGTCGGCACCAAACCGGTCGCGGATGGCGAGCCAGGCGGGTTCGCCGGGCTCAACCACTTCGCGGGCGACCACATCGGCGTCCACCACGCAGATACCGAGTTTGGCGAAGTAATCGCTGGCCGCAGTTTTGCCGCTGCCGATGCCACCCGTCAGACCCAGTACCCAGACCATGCTCAGTGAATTCCCATCATTCCCAGATACTGACGGCTGATATCGTCGCCCCACAGGGCCGTGATCCAGCCCGCAGCGGCCAGATAGGGACCAAATGGAATCGGCAGATTGCGGTCCCGGCCCAGAATCAGAATACCGGCAATACCGACGACGGCGCCCACCACCGACGACAGCAGAATGATCAGCAGCAGGTTCTGAACGCCCAGCCAGGCGCCCAGAGCGGCCAGCAGCTTGAAGTCGCCGTAGCCCATGCCTTCTTTGCCGGTGAGCAGTTTGAACAGCCAGAATACCGACCACAGCGACAGGTAACCTGCCGCCGCACCGTAAACTGCGCTTTCCAGATCGGTGAACAGGCCCTGACTGTTAATCAGCAGACCCAGCCACATCAGGCTCAGGGTCATGGTATCGGGCAGAATCTGATGGTCAATGTCGATGACCGACATGGCAATCAGCATCCAGGTGAAGATCAGCATAGCGGCGAGTTGCCAGCCCCATGGGTACACCAGCAGCAGAGCCGCGCTGAACAGAGCGGTTGCTATCTCAACCGCCGGATAGCGCAGGCCGATGCGGGTACTGCAGGACGCGCATTTACCGCGCAGCAGAACCCAGCTCAGCACAGGAATATTCTGCCAGGCGCGCACAGGCGCTCCGCACTTAGGGCAGTGCGAATCCGGCTTCAGCAGGTTGTAAGGCTTTGACAGGTCTTTCAGTGCCGGATGATCCGGCAGATTCTCTGGCATCTCTTCAAGGTCACGCTTCCAGCTGCGGAACAGCATGATGGGGAAGCGCAGGATAACCACGTTGAGGAAGCTGCCGATGAGGAGGCTGATCAGTATCACCCCTGAAGCCTTCATCTCTGGGGTCAGGTTGGTCACAACATCAGATAGGTTCATTGGTTACACTGCCTGACCCATCTGGAATACAGGAAGGTACATTGCAATAATAAGACCGCCAATCACGACGCCCAAAAATGCCATGATAAATGGCTCCATCAGGGTCGTCATATTGTCAACTGCATCGTCCACCTGATTCTCGAAATAGGTGGCTGCTTTATCAAGCATCTGATCCAAGGCACCGGATTCTTCCCCAATACTGGTCATTTGTACGACCATGTTGGGAAATACACCGGTAGAGCGCATGGCGAAGTGCATTTGTTGACCAGAGGATACCTCATCCCTGATTCGTAAAACGGCTTGTCGGTACACTACGTTACCTACTGCACCTGCTACAGACTCAAGAGCTTCAACCAGAGGAACGCCAGCAGCAAAGGTAGTTGAAAGAACGCGGGCATAGCGGGCAACCGCTGCTTTCTGAATTAAATCGCCGAATACTGGAAGCTTGAGAGCAAAGCGTTCGAAATTGTCTTTAAAGGCAGGAGAGCGTTTCATTGACTGCGAGAATGCGACGCCAATACCAATCAGTAAACCCAGAACAGGCATCCAGTAAGCTTGCGCTCCTTCTGAAAGGTACAGAACGAATTGCGTCGGAGCTGGCAGTTCCGCATTAAAGCTATCAAACATTTCCTTAAATGTCGGGACCACTTTAATCAAAAGAATTGCAGTTACCACCATAGCCACTGTCAAAGTGATAATCGGGTACATCATGCCTTTTTTGATTTTGGCTTTAAGTAGCTCGGTTTTTTCTTTGTAGTTTGCGACCCGGTCAAGCATAGTTTCAAGGGCGCCAGACTGCTCTCCTGATTCAACCAGGTTGCAGGTAAGATCATCAAAATACTGCGGGTACTGTTTTAAGGCCGTAGCGAAGTCATTACCCGCAGAAACGTAGTCGCGTAATCCATAAACAACTTCTTTCATCGTCAGGTTGTCTATACCGTCTGCAACAATATCGAATGACTGAACTAACGGTACGCCAGCTTTAATCATCGTCGCCATTTGCCGGATAAAGAAAGCAATGTCGGACGGTTTTACTTTCTTCTTACCGCCACCAAAAGCAAATAACGGCTGAGCAATTTTACGAACCTTGGTTGGGGTGACCCCTTGCTTGCGCAAGAGGGCTTTTACGATGGCACCATTTTGCCCCGTCATTTCGCCTTTAACTTTCTGACCTTTGCGATTGACACCCTCCCACGCAAAAGCACTCTTTTTTTCTTTTTTCGTCGCCATATAGCCCGATATTCCTGTGTTTGCTTTTGAGGCTAGTCTGTAGTTACCCGATTAGCCTCTTCCAGGCTGGTAACACCGAGCGCTACTTTGATCAACGCAGACGCTCTTAGGTCGTTGAAACCTTCTTTTCTTGCAGCATCTGAAATTTCAATCGAGTTCCCGCCTTCCATGATAATACGGGATATGTTGTCAGTAATTTTAACTACTTCATAAATACCAACACGGCCTTTGTAACCTTGTTTGCACTGATCACAGCCAACGGGTTTGAATATCTGTGCCCCTTTGATCTGATCCTCGCTGAATCCTTCTTCTACCAGTCTATCATTCGGGATGTCTGCCGGTTGCTTACAGGCAGAGCAGAGGCGCCTGGCCAATCGCTGTGCAATGATCAGACTGACAGAGGTTGCAATATTGAACGCCGGTACTCCCATGTTGGCCAAGCGTGTCAGCGTTTCAGGGGCGCTGTTGGTGTGCAGGGTTGACAATACTAAGTGACCTGTCTGGGCGGCCTTAATGGCGATAGAGGCTGTTTCAAGGTCCCGTATCTCACCCACCATCACCACATCCGGATCCTGACGCAGGAAAGAACGCAATGCGGCAGCAAAGTCGAGGCCTACCCGGGCGTTTACGTTTACCTGATTGATACCTTCGAGGTTAATCTCCACCGGATCTTCCGCCGTCGAAATATTGGTGTCTTCGGTGTTGAGAATGTTCAGTCCGGTATACAAAGATACGGTTTTACCGGAACCTGTTGGGCCGGTAACCAGAATCATGCCTTGTGGCTTCGCTAAAGCCTCCATATACAAATCTTTCTGTTCCGGCTCGTAGCCAAGCATGTCGATACCAAGCTTGGCGGATGATGGGTCCAGAATCCGCAGTACGATCTTCTCTCCCCATAGCGTTGGCAGCGTATTCACGCGGAAATCGATGGCTTTGGTTTTGGATAGCTTCATCTTGATACGGCCGTCCTGGGGGATGCGCCGCTCTGAAATATCCATCTGTGACATCACTTTCAGACGTGCAGCAATCTTACCGGCAAGGTTGACTGGTGGGCTGGACACTTCATGTAACACACCGTCTGTGCGATAACGGACACGATACCGTTTCTCGTAAGGCTCAAAGTGAATATCGGAAGAGCCACCCTTGATAGCATCCAGAAGCATCTTATTCACGAAACGGACGATTGGGGCATCATCTCCGACGCCATCCTTGTCGGTTTCTGCTTCCTTTTCTCTCGCGTCGGGGTCTTCGAGGTCGACATCGTCCAGCTCACCATCAAGGTCGCCCAGACTGTTGTCGTTGGCTGATAAGAACTTATCAACATATTGGGATAGTTTGTCTTCCTCAACCAGAACCGCCTCAAGCGCCATACCGGTTGCAAACTTGATCTCGTCAAGAGCCAGCATTGCTGATGGATCGCTTTGGGCTATGTGCAGACGATTACCGCGCTGAAACAAAGGTAAAACCCTGTGTTTTTCAACCAAGTCTCGTTTTACAACGTCTGCTGGTATCAGTTCCATATCGAAACTGTGCAGATCGAGCAGGGGAAGTCCGAATTCCTCAGAAGCCAGCAGTGCAATAGCTCGCGCTTTGATTTGCCCGGAGGAAACCGCTGCCGACACAAAGCTGCTTTTGTCCTGACGTGCCTTAGCCAGTATATCCTGAGCCTGTTGGACGGAGATCAGGTTCTGCTCAACCAATCGGCGCGGTAACCCCGTTAAAACTGCCATCAGGCCTTCCTCTTAACTTACTCTTATAATGTGCCAAACATATCAGAGGCCTTGCTATTTCACCAGTTAGAGCCCATCAGACTATGATTGCGGAGCAATAAAAAAGCCCGCACAGGGCGGGCTTTTAAACCAATAACCTATTACTTACAGGAAGCAGGCAGCAGGTTGTCTGGGATTGGATTAGCACCGGCTGCGCATTTCCATGCACGGATGGCTTTGTTGGTGCCGGCAACGAAGTCAGCAGAAGTTGCCACAGTGGTTGCAGCTGCATCGGTGTACGGGGTGAACGTGATTTCGTCAGTAGAGCCTGATACTACGTCGTTGTTGATCGCACGTGCGCGAATGGTAATTACACCGGTAGCGCTTGTAGTAATCGCCTGAACATACTGAGAGATAGGACCAACAGCATCTTCACCACAGCCAAAACCGTTAGCAATTGGGGCGGCACGCAGACCAGAATCGGCGATTTCACTGATTGCGCCACGGCAAGGCGCGGATGCCAGAATAACTTCGGACAGTTTGCCACGAGCTGTATAGCTCTTGTAGGCAGGCAGTGCAACAGAAGCCAGAATACCGATGATCGCAACAACGATCATCAATTCAATCAGGGTAAAACCTTTTTGAGCTTTCATAAGAATTCTCCACTCTCGATTGAGATTTTTAGTTATTGGCTGGCCGCTGCCGGACAACCCAGTCATGCGTTATGACATGAGCTGAAGTTTGCCTATCAACACGGGGGCTCGCAAGACATTACTACCTGATTTCACAAGTTTTTTGATACGTGTCGCATTTAGCTGGGCTGGATAGCCAGCAGGGTGTCAGTGAGTGACAAAATTTGTCACTCCTGATGCTTTCTTAATCGATGCTCATACCAGCCGCATCGACAGATCAATGGCTTTGCAGTCTTTGGTCAGTGCGCCAATGGAGATGAAGTCGACGCCGGTGCGGGCGTAATCGAGCAGGGTGTCGTTGGTGATGCCGCCGGATGCTTCAAGTTTCACCCGCCCGCCAGAGCGCTGGCGCGCCTGCTGCACGGCAGCGATCATGCTTTCCGGGGTAAAGTTATCGAGCATGATGATGTCCGCGCCAGCGTCGATGGCTTCGTTGAGCTGGGTGGTGTTTTCCACTTCCACTTCAACCGGCTTACCCGGCGCAATCTGGTGTGCTTGCTGCACCGCAGCGCTGATGCCGCCTGCGGCCATGATGTGATTTTCTTTGATCAGGAACGCGTCGTACAGGCCGATGCGGTGGTTAAAGCAGCCGCCGACGCTGACCGCGTATTTCTGAGCAAGGCGCAGGCCGGGGATGGTTTTGCGGGTATCGAGCAGCTTAACACCGGTTCCGGCGACGCGGTCGGCGTAGTGGCGGCAGCGGGTAGCGGTGCCGGACAGAGTCTGCAGGAAGTTCAGCGCACAGCGCTCGCCGGTGAGCAGCGAACGGGCACTGCCCTGCAGTTCAAACAGAACCTGATCCGGGCGCACCCATTCGCCTTCGCGTACGCGCCAGACCACATTCACCGCCGGATCCAGCTGGCGGAATACTTCGTTTACCCAGGCAACCCCGGCGATGATGGCGCGCTCACGGGTAATGATGCGCGCTTTGGCCTGTTGGGTTGCCGGGATCAGCTGAGCCGTGATGTCACCGCTGCCAACGTCCTCCTCAAGAGCGCGTTGAACAGACAGGGCGATATCATTTTTGTGCAGGCTCAGATCCATGGGTCAGGAAACTCTTTGTCAGCTTAAATACCACCGGGCTCAGCACCAGCAGGGCAATCAGGTTAGGGATTGCCATCAGTGCGTTGAGGGTATCGGCGATCAGCCAGGCCACATCAAGCTGGTAGGTGGCACCAAACGGAATCGCGATCACCCAGATCACCCGGAAAACCGGCACGGATTTTACACCGAACAGGTACTCAGTGCATTTCTCGCTGTAGAAAGACCAGCCAATGATGGTGGTGAAGGCGAAAATCGCCAGACCAAGCGTCACTATGTAGCTGCCAACCGACGGCAGGCCGAGGCTGAAGGCCAGACTGGTCAGTGGTGCGCCACTGAGTGCCATGCCTGCGGTACATTCAGCCGCTTCCGGCGCGCACATTTGCCAGGCGCCTGAGGCCACAATCACCAGACCTGTGATGGAACAGATGATGATGGTGTCGATGAAGGTGCCCAGCATGGCAATGCTGCCCTGACGGACCGGGTTGTCGGTCTGTGCTGCGGCGTGGGCGATGGGCGCACTGCCCAGGCCCGCTTCGTTAGAGAAGACGCCGCGGGCAATACCAAAGCGGATCGCGGCCCACACGGTGGCACCGGCAAAGCCGCCAGCGGCGGAGGTTGGGGTAAAGGCCTGTTCAACAATGAGTGCAATGGCCGCCGGTACACGATCGGCGAAGATCGCCAGCAGTACCAGACCGCCCAGCACATAAGCAATCGCCATAAACGGCACCAGCTTACCGGCCACTTCTGAAATGCGTTTGATGCCGCCCAGCAGCACCATGCCCACCAGAATGGCAATGATGACGCCGGTTACCCATTCCGGAATGCCAAAACCGCCGTGCAGGGCATCGGCCACCGAATTGGCCTGCACGCCGTTGCCGATACCGAAGCCGGCCAGCATGCCAAAGAAAGCAAAGGCCACGGCCAGCCAGCCGAAATTCTTACCCATGCCGTTGCGGATGTAATACATAGGGCCACCGACGAAATGGCCTTCCGGGTTCTTTTCTCGGTAGTGCACAGAAAGCACCGCTTCTGCGTACTTGGTCGCCATGCCCACCAGAGCAATCATCCACATCCAGAACAGGGCGCCCGGACCACCGGCGGCAATGGCGGTGGCCACACCGGCGATGTTACCTGTGCCAATCGTTGCCGACAGGGACGTCATCAAGGCATTGAAGCCAGAAATCTCGCCCTGGCCGTGACCCTGACGGTTTTTCCATAAATAAGAAAAGCCCCGGCCGATGTTGCGGATCGGATAGGCCTTCAGGCCCAGCGTCAGATACAGGCCGGTCAGACCAATCAGTAACAGCATAGGTACGCCCCATACCACGCCGTTGAGTGTGTTAATAAAATCCAGCATGCAAAGCCCCTCTCTTTCTGGTTATATCGGGCAACTATAAAGCGATGGGCTGTTATCGCCAAACAAGGTGAATGATGATGGCCGGCTAAAGCGGATAATTGGCTCGCGGAATCCGATTCTGATGACATTTTCAATCTCTGCCGGACGAATTACGCCGGCCATCTGGTGTCCGTCGCCGAACTTCGGTGCGCGACCCGAGGCTCAGGCCGGCGAAATATCGCTGGCGGTGGTGCACAACATCAGTCTGCCGCCGGGTCAGTTTGGCGGCGGTTATGTGCAGACATTTTTTCAGAATCGCCTGAATCCGGACGATCACCCGTATTTTCAGGAAATCGCGGAACTTAAGGTGTCGAGTCATCTGCTGATCGAGCGCGATGGCACTCTGGTGCAATTCGTCAACTTTAACGATCGGGCCTGGCACGCCGGGCGCTCGGTTTATAGCGGCCGTCCTGATTGCAACGACTATTCTGTAGGTATTGAGCTGGAAGGTACGGACGCTACGCCCTATACCGATCAGCAATACCAGGTGCTGACGGAGGTGTTGGTGACACTGATGCGCGAATATCCGGCGCTGACCATCACCCGCATTACCGGACACGAATTTATTGCGCCGGGGCGTAAAACAGACCCCGGCAGCGCATTCCGCTGGCAGCGTCTGTTCAGCGCACTGAAGGATTATCAGGAGGACGCCGTATGAAGTTTCTGATTCTGTTTATCTCACTGCTGGCCCAGTACAAGTTGCCGCTGCCACAGCGCAGCACCCGCAGCCGTTCGTTTGCCCGCTGGCTGGGTTTCTTTCAGCCACAACAGTGGTTCATGCGCTTACCGCGCCATCTGAAATTTGCCCTGATCGTGGTATTGCCGACGCTGCTGATGGCCTTTGCATTCTGGTATCTCGATCGCTTTTTATGGGGGCTGATCAGCTTTGCGCTGGAAATTCTTTTGCTGCTGTATGTACTGTCGCACAGCGGTATAGAACGTCATCTGAAGGAATATCAGAATGATCTGAAAAGTGGCGACACTCAGGGTGCTTTTCTGTGTGCCGAACAGTATCTGGCGGTGCCGGAGGCGTCAGTATCGGAAGACGCCGACAACCTGAATCAGCAGGTAATTAAGGCCTTAATGCACCGCTGGTTTGAATATTTCTTCCTGATGGTGTTCTGGTACATGGTGGCGGATGTGGCCGGCGTACTGCTGGCCTGGTTCAGTGTTCAGTACGCCCGAGCCAGCGATTGCGATGAAAAAGCCGGCCGTTATCTGCACTGGCTGGAGTGGATTCCGGCCCGCCTGCTGGGGCTGACCTATGGACTGGCGGGCAACTTCATGCGCGCGTTGCCGGTATGGCAAAGCTATTTATGGCAACTGAATGCCAACAGCGCCGATGTTCTGTTTCAGGTGGCGTGCAGTGCGCTGAGTAATAATGGCGAGCAACGTACCTGGCACAGCATTGCCGAAGGTGGTGAAACCGCTGCGCAGGAATTGCAGGAATGGCAGCAACTGCATATGCGCAGTGTGTCGGTGTGGATGGTGATGATTGCTGCTGCAACCGTGGGTGGCATTTTGTTGTAAGCCCTTCTCCGTGCATAAAAAAACGGGAGCCTGCTCCCGTTTTTTTATGCCTGTTTCAGCCGCTGTTGCGGCGCTCCGTTGTTTCAGCGGATGGCAATACCGACCGGTAATTCTTCAAACCAGTTGAAAAATTCATTCACCATCGGTGGTTGAAACAGACGGCCATGTTGCGGCGCCATAATCTGAATATCCAACTGGCGCACACGGCGGATCCAGTCGAGTTTGGCTTCATTCGATGGCATCCAGCGCTGATGGAATTTGCGCATCTTCGGAATGTGGTTGGCCATGTTGTCGACCCACAGTGGCGCATCTGTGTGTTCCAGAGCCGCGCCCACATCACCACTCATCAGAATCTTGGCTTTCGGGTCGTACACATGGAAATTGCCGGACGAGTGCAGGTAATGCGCCGGAATAAACTGCAGCTGAATATTGCCGAAATTAATGGTCATACCCTCATCCGGAATGGCGCAATATTCGATGCGTTCCATACCAAAATGACGGATAAAGCTCTCCCACAGCCAGGGCGAATACAACTTGGCGTTGGGTAGTGCCTGATCCCATAACCCCAGTGACGAAATAATGTCAGGGTCCTGGTGTGAAGCAAACAGGTGGGTAATCTGTTCGGCCGGCACGTATTTCAGCACCGCCGACAGCATTGGGGCGAACAGTTCAATACCGCCCGGATCCAGCAGAATGGCCTGATGCCCGCTCTGAATCAGGTATTGGTTGGTATCAATAATCCCTTCCGCTTTATTCGGATCGCGGCCGAACATGATCCAGCGGTGATCGCCGTCTTCGTACAGAACAGTCGCCAGCATGGTGCTTTCCTTAGTTGCTCGTCCTTACGGATCAGATGTGTTTTTGTCGTTGGCCCAGCAGATTCCGCGCCCGGCTCAGATGCGCCCGGATTTTATCGGCCGTATCGGTAATATTCTGAGCAATCACCTCCAGCTGATTGCGGAAATCACCGGCCGAGGCCGCCTCCACTTTGCTGGAGGTGGCAATTAAATTGGCGGTGCGGATGTGTTTGTCGCCTTCTTCCAGCTGCTGTTCAAGCTCACGCAGCCCCTTGGATAACTGGTGCGAAAGATCTTCGCGCACGGCGTAGCTTTGTTTCATGGCTTTCTGCAGCGAGGTCAGATTGTGGCTGTGCTGATTCGATATCCACTCGAATTTATCGGCCGCCATCGACGCCCGCCACAAGGCCACCGCATGCTGCGACAGCTTTTCTGATACACCGTTGATGTACTGCGACTGGCGGATAATGTCGGACGCCAGTTCGTCGATAAAATGGGTAATGGCTTTAAAGCCCACGGTTTTCGAGCCGGCGCGAACCGCCAGTGCGCGGGCGTTTTTGGCCGTCAGAGCGAGTCCTTTGGCTTCCAGCATGGCCTGATGCAATTCGGCAGCGATGCTGGCAGCGGTTACGAAAATGGGAGTGGCCATAGCGTTTCCGTCCTGAAATTCCTCTGAAGTATAGACAGGCCTCAGCCAGTCGGTAGCTCAGTGCCGGCGGCGTGGGTCTTAAGCCAGCCGCGAATACGACGGATGACCGGGTTATTGTCGTCGTACTGCAAGGCAAAGGCGGGCACGTCGATCTGCTGGTACAGGCCGCGCTGGTGGTGGCGCATACGCCCCGCGCGCTGTTCGACCGCCCACTGCGGGGCGACGCCTTGCGGGCTGATCAGGTCGAGTACCGGGATTTCCAGTTCACTCAGGCTCTGGCTGAGGGGAATCCGGGATAAGCGGCTGTCGGTGGCGTCGACCAGCACCAGAGTGTAGCCACGGTCTTTTTCCTGACCTTTGTCCTTTTTCACCACGGTTTTCGGTCGCTGCTGCATGAAATCCACGGCCCAGCCGGCACTGCTGCCGACCGCCACCACCACAATATTGAGCTGGCCGCGCTGATTCAGGTAACTCACGGCCGCGCGGATGCGCTGTGCCATTTGCTCGCGGTAGGCATCGTCGCGGTTGATCTGGGTTTCTTCGCTCACGCTGGCGGCGGCTTTGGCGGCAGGCAGTGGCGGCAGCTTTTCCAGACGCGGCAGGGCGGGTTCATTGGCCGGGTTGGTGGCTTCGGCTGTGTCGGCGGACTCCCCCACAGGCCCCTGGCTGTCGGCTTTGTCTGCAGCGGTGGCGTTGTCGGCGCTGGCGCTGTCAGACGCCGGTGCGGCGGCAGAGGTGTCGGCGGGCTGGCTGTTTTCGGGTTCGGCGGCGGCCTCATACACAGGGCGCTCAGGCGGTAATAACGGCGGTGCGTCCGGCAGTTCGATGCTGAGTGTGGTCCAGCCGTAGGCCGGCAGACGTTCCCGCAGGGGGGCGACGATTTCCGGCCAGTGCCCGTGCTGTTCGGTGTCGTGCAGAATAACGATGCCGCCTTGCGGTTTGCCGGCGGTTTCCTGCAGCAACAGGCCGTAAAAGTGGGTTTCGCCGGCCACCAGTTCGACCATTTCGTCATCGCGCTGATGGTCGTCGAGAAAACTCATCACGCCCTGATGGCGCAGCCGTTCTTCATCCGGCAGAACGCGTGGCAGTAGCGGCACCGATTGATTTTCGTCGGCTGATGCATCGGCCGGGTTGTCAGCAGAGTTGCCGGCCGCGTTGTCAGCAGGCGGCTGTGCTGGATCTGGATTGGTTGAGTCACCCGCCTGACCCGCACTGGCCTGAGCATCCGGGCTGGTGGGCGCGGCGGCGCTGGTGTCCCCGGACGGCGGCAAAGGCTGGCCGTTGGCATCGGCGGCGGCCAGCGCGTGCTGGCCGCCGGTCAGCAGGGCGCCACATAACAAGAAACCCGCGCCGTTCGGCAGACGAGTGCGCACGAAGGCTTTAAATTCAGTGAAATAGCCGGTTGCCATGAATGTCGGTTAATCGTCAGTTACGGTCGTTAAGGCCATAACTGCAAAAGCTGTTCCCGCTGGAATGGGGCTGGCCTGAAACGTACAATGGCGCTTTTTCAGCCAGCCGGATTCAGCCATGAACGATTTTCTGATTGCCCCTTCGATTTTGTCCGCCGACTTTGCCCGTCTGGGCGCTGACGTGGATAAAGTGCTGGCGGCCGGTGCCGATGTGGTGCACTTCGACGTAATGGATAACCACTACGTACCGAACCTGACCATTGGCCCTATGGTGTGCAAAGCGCTGCGTACCTACGGCGTGACCGCACCGATTGATGTGCATCTGATGGTGAAGCCGGTTGACCGAATCATCGGCGACTTCATTGAAGCCGGCGCGACCTACATTACCTTCCACCCGGAAGCCTCTGAGCACATCGACCGCAGCCTGCAGCTGATCAAATCTGCCGGTTGCAAAGCCGGTCTGGTATTCAACCCGGCCACCCCGCTGCATTACATGGACTACGTGATGGATAAACTCGACGTGGTGCTGCTGATGTCGGTGAACCCGGGCTTTGGTGGTCAGTCTTTTATTCCGGGCACCCTGGATAAACTGCGTGAAGCTCGCGCCAAAATTGCCGCTTCCGGTCGTGACATCCGTCTGGAAATCGACGGTGGCGTGAAAGTGGATAATATCCGCGACATCGCCGCCGCCGGTGCCGATATGTTTGTTGCCGGTTCCGCCATTTTCAATGCGCCGGACTACAAAACCGTGATCGACCAGATGCGCGCCGAAATCGCGCTGGCCCAGGCAAAATAAGGATTTTGCCGATGGTTCAGTGGAACGCCGCCCTGCGTGGGCACTTTGGCGACGAAGGCCCCTTGCTGGTATTGCTCGATCTGGACGGCACGCTCATCGACAGCGTGCCTGATCTGGCCAGCGCCGTTGACCAGATGCTGGCCGCGCTGCAGCGTCCGCCGGCCGGGCGGACTAAGGTCAGTCACTGGATTGGCAACGGCGCCGATATGCTGGTGCGCCGGGCGCTGTGCGACGGTGATGAAGCGGCGGCCAACGCCTTAGCGGCCGCTGACGTTCAGCCGGCCCGCGCCTTGTTTGATACGGCGTATCTGGACGCGCTGCACCACGCCACCGGCGCCTTTGCCGGCGTTGAAGACTGGCTGGCCAGGGTCGATGTGCCGAAAGTGCTGATCACCAATAAGCCGCGGCTGTTTACGGTGCCACTGATCGAATCGCTGGGCTGGAGCGGGCACTTTGTGCAGCTGCTGTGTGGCGATGACCTGAAAGAAAAGAAACCCTCACCAGCGCCGCTGTTTCATGCCTGTGAAATTCAGAACGTGCCACCGGCGCTGACCCTGATGGTCGGTGATTCCCGCCACGATATCGGCGCCGCTCAGGCTGCCGGCGTCGCCTGTGCCGCAGTCACTTATGGCTACAACCACGGTGATGATGTGCAGGATTCTGCGCCCGACTGGGTGATCAGCAATCTGCTGGAGTTGCTGGAGCCGGCATGAAACTGATCGACCTCAACGAACAACCTCAGTGGCTGCCGGTCATTGCCCGCTGGCATTTCGACGAATGGCAGGCGCTTTACCCCAATGAAACCCTCGACTATTTCGAGGCCGATCTGAAAGCGTGTCTGGGCGCGCAGACGGTACCCACCACCTGGTTGCTGATGGAAGGCGATCAGGTGCTGGGGACGACCAGCGTGCTGAAAAGCGATCTGCACACCCATACGCATTTATCACCCTGGGTGGCGAACGTGTATATAGTGCCCGAGTGCCGTGGGCAGGGGTTGGGGCGCTTGTTGATTGGCGCTGTGCTGAAACGGCTGAAAGCGGCGGGGCTCGGCACTGTGTACCTGTTTACCGAAGATCAGACGCGGTTTTACGAAGGGCTGGGATTTCGTGAGCTGGAACGGACACAGTTGCATGACGCCACTGTGTCCGTGATGAGCACTCAGCTCAACGACTGAGCGTTGGCCTGGTGGTTGGTCTGATGATTGGCTTGCATGGCGGTTTGAGAAGGCGTTGCTGCCGGACTGGCGTCCGCCGCCCGGGCTGTGCGGCGGCCGTTAATGGCCGCAGCACTCACACCAGCACCCAGTACACACACCAGCGCCAGACTCCACACCACCGTGGCGCCCGATGGCAGATCCCACAGCGCTGAAGCGAACAGGCCGAGTGCGTAGCCCAAAGCGCCAAGCAGGTACGCCAGCAGCAAAGGCCGGCGCCGGTTACGCGCCGCCAGTGCCGGCATAATCAGACTGGCGAACACCAGATACACGCCCACCAGTTGCACCGAGGTGGTCACACTCACGGCAAACAAGGTGTAGAACAGCAGCGGTTTGCGCGCGGCATCCAGCCAGAACCAGCCTGCCAGCACCAGCGCGTAAATCAGCGCCACCGGCCACAGCTGATCGTAGGTGACCCACAGAATCTGCCCGGCCAGCAGGTCTTTCAGCGCTTCACCGCCGTGCGGGTTGGCGCTGAGAAACAACAGACCGGCACTGGCGGCCAGCACAAACACACAACCAATAATGGCTTCCTGATGATCCTTCAGCAGCGATTCGCTGGCGTACAGCAGCAAGGCACCCGCTAAGGCGGCTGCCAGTGCAATCAGCTGTACCTGCCAGCCACCGGCTTCCCAGCCCAGACTGTAGGCAATGATCACCCCCAGTCCGGCGATCTGGGCGATGGCCAGATCGAGGAAAATAATCCCGCGGCTCAGCACCTGACGTCCCAGCGGCACGTGGGTGGTGAGTACCAGCAAACCGGCCAGCAGGGCCGGCACCAGAATCGTAAAGTCGGGCATCGACAGCTCCGGCATCATCAGGGCTTCAGCCATGGTTCAGACCACTCAGCAGGGTGTTGATGGTGTTATCGAACAGGGCAAACAGATCGCCCGCCTCTTTATTACCACCCACAGTAAATGGCAGTGCCAGCACAGGAATACCGGCCTGCTGTGACAGCCAGTTGGCGGGGCGCGCATCCTGATAATCGGCGCGAACGACAAACTCTGCTGGCGTGCTCTTCAGCTGGGTGAGTACTTCAGACAAATGCCCCGGCGCCGGCGGCACGCCGGGTTTCGGTTCCAGCGCGGCGATTTCGTTCAATCCGAGCCAGCGTTCGAGGTAACTCCAGCTGCGGTGATGAACAACAATGCCCGTTCCTTTTAGTGGTGCGGCAGCGGTTTCCCAACGGCTGATGGCCGTTTGCCAGCGGCTGAGAAAATCCGCCGCGCGTTGGTCGTACAGGCTGGCACTGGCCGGGTCCAGCTGTTTCAGCACCGGCAACAGCGCATTGGCCACCGTGGTGATGTTGCGCGGGTCAGTCTGAATGTGCGGATTACCGCCCGGATGAACATCGCCGTCGGCGCGGTCCAGACGGGTCGGTTTATCCATGGTCTCAACCTGAGCGGCGGCTTCGAAATAGCCGGGCTTACCCGGTTGTACGCGCTCGTTACCGGCCTGACGCAGCAGCATCGGCAGCCAGCCCACTTCCAGTTCAGAACCGGTGCAGAACACCAGATCCGCTTTACGTACCTGCGCAATCAGACTGGGCCGCGCCTGAATGTGATGCGGGTCCTGTGCAGCGGTGGTGGCGCTGAAGACCGTCACCTGATCACCACCCATTTCCTGCGCCAGGGCAGCCCACTCGGGTTCACAGGCGAATACCGCCAGTTTTGCCTGCGCCGGTACCGCCATCGCAACCGCGGGCAGCAGCAGCGCTGCCCATTTCAATAATGTGTTCATGGTGTATCCCCGTAAATTCATTGAAAGCGCGTCAGAAACTGTGCGCGCCGTGAGCACCGAGGCTCATGGTGTATTGCACGAACACCTGATGATCGACCACGTCGCTGGACTCATCGCGGTTGTACTGCACACGGATACGGCTGAATTCGCTGTTGGAATAATCGACCATCACACTGGAGCGTTGCGGATCGCTGTTGCCGGAGGCCAGCACAGTGCCGTCGAAGGCGGCGTCACGCTGATCGGCTGACAGTCGGTCGTAACGCACACCGGCGCGCCACAGCGGACTGAATTTATAAATACCCTGCAGATACCAGCCGGACGGACTGGCGTCGTAATCCAGAGCACTGCCACCGGCCGGGGTAAATTCGCCGTCGTTTTTGCTGATCAGGTATTCGCCCTGCAGTTTGAAGGCTTCGGCATAATCATTACCGTTCGGTGCCCATTTCCACACAAAATCGGCCACGGCCACTTTGGCAGAACCGCTGAACAGATCCGGGTCGTCTTCGTCACCGCTTTCGCGCTCATCGGCGTTGGCATTCAGGTAAGAAAGACCGGCGCGCCAGCTGTTGCTGACGCCGATGTCGCCACCTGTGTGGACAAACACAGACCAGGCACCCTGACCTTTGCTGGCGCTGCCGCCGGCCGGGAAGCTGCTGCCGTTAAACCATTCTGCACCCACTTCGGTGAATAATTCGGTGGGTGCCAGCCAGCGCACCTGCACACCGTCGTCACGCAGCTGGCTGCCGAGCAACGCGCGGTAGGCCAGAGACGCATCGTAAAAATCCCAGGCGTGGGCGTGTTGTTCGTTCATATAGCCAATGCCCGAGAAAAAGCGACCGGCGCGTACGGTGACGCCGCTGGCCGGACTGGTCTGCACATAGGCATTTTCCACTTCGGTTTCTTCACCAAAGGCGAGAATGACCGTGCCGTACCAGTCGGGGTCGATATTGGCGCTCAAGCTCAGTTCGGATTCGCCCAGTGAAAAGCCTTGTGCACCGGGTTCACTTTCACCGCCAAGGGCGAAACCGGGCAGTGCGTATTCGTCCGGGTTCTGTGAAAAATGGCTCATGGCGCCATTCAGAATGACGCCGATGGATGGATTAAATGCGTTGGCAGAATCGGTTGCATGAACCAGGGCTGGCAGGCTGACAGACAGGCACAGCGGAGCCGCAGCCTTCTTAAAAAAAGACATAAAGGTTTCTCCCGGAAATTCAGATTTCAGGTGATTAAAAATTCAGATTGAAATTAGATGAAAATCAGGCAGAAAAGGGTGGCGCGCGCGCCTGCGGCAGACGCAGGTCGGTGGTGACGGACAGCAGCGGCAGGCTGTCTTGTGGCTGGCTGTGATTGATGATCACAGGTGGCAGATCGGCACCGCTGATCAGTGCCGGGCTGCTTAAGCTGGTGGCGTGTAAACAGAGTTCACAGAGTTCGCCAGCCGGATGCTGGTCGACCTGACTTTCGTGCAGCAATACGCCGGCTTGTCCGATCAGTAACAGAAGGGACAGCAGCAATACGTGATGTAATTTCGCAAAACGAAGAGTCACGGCGGCACGGATTCAGTCAGATTGAAGTCAGAAAAACAGTGCGGCCAAGATACCACGCTCAGGCGCGTGGTCAACCGGCCGCACGGGTCAGGATTTATTTTTTTAAACTGAGGGTTTTTTCGGTTTTCAGTTTTGGATTGCGGATCACTTTTTTCGCCGGTTTTTCCGCTTTTTCTTCGCGGCTTGTGTCCGGTTTTTCGCGGACCACAGGTGCCGCTTTCTGGCGCTGCTGACGTGGCACCGGTTTATCCTGTTTGCCGTCGGCTAGGCGGATGCCATTTTCTTCAATAACAATTTTGCGCTCTTTAAACAGTTTGCCGATGGCCATTTTAAAGGTGCGCTTGCTGACGCCGAAATGCAGCTCAATCAGGTCCGCCGGCGAGTGGTCGCCGAGACCCAGAGACCCGTTGTTTTCTTCCAGCTTTTTCAGAATGCGTTTGGCCAGCGAGTCGGCTTTTTCGTGGCCGGCCGGTTCCAGCATTAAATCCAGACGCTGGTCTTCACGCACGCGCTTGATGTAGCCGTCCATTTTCTGACCCACGCGGATCGCCTTGCGGATATCGTCGTTGTACAGCACACCCCAGAACTGGTCGTTGACCACGGCCTTATAGCCCAGTTCGGTACGCTGGGTAATCAGCAGCTTCACCTGATCGCCATTGCTGAACGGCGCTGGTGCACCCGGCCAGTTGGGTTTGGCTTCGTCTTTGATAAAACGGTTCAGGCGCGCGCTGGCAATAATGCGCCCGGTGTTATCGAGCGTGATGTACACGGCGTAGCTCTGGCCGGCTTCCATCTTTTGCTTCTGTTCAGAAAACGGTACGAACAGGTCTTTCGGCAGGCCCCAGTCGAGGAAGGCGCCCATGCGGTTAACGTCGGCCACGGTTAAAAAGGCCACCTGACCAGCCTGAGCTTTCGGGCGCAGGGTAGTGGCAATCGGGCGGTCGTCGGAGTCGAAATAGACAAACACCTTCAGCACATCGCCAATGGCGGTGTTTTCAGGAATCTGTTTGCGCGGCAGCAGAATCTTGCTGCCTTCGCCGTCGTCCAGATACAGGCCGTGCGGTTGTTCATCAAGCACGGTGAGGTGGTGGTAGCGTCCGGGTTCGGCCATGGGGAATATCTCGGTCAATAAGTGGTCGGGCTCAGTTCAGTGTAGGCAGGCTGAGGCCAGATAGGGTCAATCAGCTATGCCTGATCAGCTGCGGTAGATGGTTTCGATCAGGTGCCAGCCAAACTGGGTTTTCACCGGTCCCTGCACTTTCAGCAGCGGGCCCTTGAACACCACGTCGTCAAAGGCTTTTACCATGTCGCCTTTGCTGAACTCGCCCAGACTGCCGCCGTTCTTCTTACTCGGGCACTGGGAGAACTTCTTCGCCAGCTGACTGAAGTCGGCTCCCTGATCCAGTTGCTGTTTCAGCTTTTCCGCTTGTTCACGGGTATTCACCAGAATATGGCGGGCGCAGGCGCGTGGCATAAAAACCTCATTTGTCATCAGATCAAATGGCTCGATTTGACCATTTGGTTAAATTTCGCATCGCGCCAGAATCGGCGCTGTGCGAAAATTGCGCCCGTATTGTACCTGAAAGAAAGAACGAGGCATGAATGAGCGTACATGAAATCCGCCATCCGCTGGTGCGTCATAAGATTGGTCTTATGCGTAACAAGAATATGAGCACCCGCGGCTTCCGTATTCTGGCCAGCGAAGTGGGCAACCTGCTGACCTATGAAGCCACCAAGGATCTGGAGCTCGAAGACTATACTCAGGACGGTTGGTGCGGTCCGGTGACCTGCGAGCGCATCCGGGGCAAGAAAATCACAGTGGTACCGATTCTGCGTGCGGGTCTCGGCATGCTGGACGGCGTGTTAGAGCTGGTGCCAAGCGCCAAGATCAGTGTGGTTGGCCTGTACCGTGACGAAGAAACCCTGGAACCCGTCAGCTACTTTGACAAGCTGGCCGGTGATATCGACCAGCGTATGTCGCTGATTGTTGACCCTATGCTGGCGACTGGCGGCTCTATGGTGGCCACCATCGACCTGCTGAAGAAAGCCGGCTGTACCAGCATCCGTGCGCTGGTGCTGGTTGCCGCACCGGAAGGCATCAAACGTGTGCAGGACGCGCACCCGGATGTGGACATCTACACCGCATCGGTCGACAGTCACCTGAACGAAAACGGCTACATCATCCCGGGTCTGGGTGATGCCGGCGACAAGATTTTCGGCACTAAATAATTTAACAACGACAAAAAACGGGGAGTTTTTTCATGCAGAGCAGTACAGAGAATCTGTACAGCGGCTGGCGTCTGGTGCTGTCCGGACTGCAGATGCTGTTTGTGGCCTTCGGATCCCTGGTGCTGGTGCCGCTCATCACCGGCCTGGACCCGAGCGTGGCCCTGTTCACGGCCGGTATCGGCACGCTGATTTTCCAGCTGACCACCAAGCGCAAAGTGCCGGTTTTCCTGGCGTCTTCTTTCGCCTTTATCGCACCGATCATCTTCAGCGTGCAGACCTGGGGCATGGCCGCCACCATGGGCGCGCTGTTCTGTGCCGGTCTGGTGTATGTTGCGCTGGCGGCTGTGGTTGCCATACGTGGTCCGGGTTTCCTGCACCGTCTGCTGCCACCTGTGGTGACTGGCCCGATCATTATGATCATCGGTCTGGGTCTGGCGCCGGTTGCGGTGAACATGGCCATGGGTAAAACCGGCGATGCGTCTGCTGAGCTGTTCCCGTATGGCGATGCCATGTTCGTGTCCATGCTCGCGCTGGGTGCAACCCTGCTGGTTGCCACCATGGCCAAGGGCATCTTCCGTCTGGTGCCGATTCTGGCGGGTGTGGCGGTAGGCTATGCCGCGGCAGCCTCCATGGGGATGGTCGATCTGGCGGCGGTGGATAACAGCCCCTGGGTACGTTTCCCGGCGTTTGTGATGCCTGAGTTCCAGCTGGCCGCCATCCTGTTCATGCTGCCGGTGGCGATTGCCCCTGCGATTGAGCACGTGGGCGACGTACTGGCCATCGGTTCTGTGACCGGTAAAAACTATGTTCAGAAGCCGGGTCTGCACCGCACGCTGCTGGGTGATGGTCTGGCGACTTCTGCCGCGTCGTTGTTCGGCGGCCCGCCAAACACCACTTACTCGGAAGTGACCGGCGCTGTGATGCTGACCAAGGCTTTCAATCCGGTGGTGATGACCTGGGCGGCGGTATTCGCCATCGGTCTGGCGTTTATTTCCAAGTTCGGTGCTCTGCTGCAAACCATTCCGACGCCGGTGATGGGCGGTATTCTGATTCTGCTGTTCGGCTCTATTGCTGGCGTGGGCATGAATATCCTGATCAAAGCCCGTGTCGATATGGCCAAGCAGCGCAATCTGGTGATTGTGGCCACCACGCTGGTGTTCGGTCTGGGTGGCATGGCCATCGGTTCTGAATCCTGGCACCTGCAGGGCGTGAGCCTGTGTGGTGTGGTGGCGATTATCCTCAACCTGATTCTGCCGAATGCCGATCCTGTGGTGGATCTGCACGAAGAGCAGAACATCGTTGACGATATGATTGAGCACGGCAAATAAGACCGATGTGCAACGGGCCGGGCAGCCTGAGGGCTGCCTCGCTGACGTTATTACACAGGCTTTTAGCCGCTGGTAAGAAATTAAAAAAGGCCGCAACCGCGGCCTTTTTTATTGGCTGTCGTTTACTGGCCGCTGGCGGGCCTCAGGTTCAGTGGCTCGGCCACTTCTATGCGGATTTCGGTACCGGCGCTCAGGGTCGCCAGCTGGCTGACATCGTCGAGGGCGTCGGCCCAGATGGTGCACGGGTGCGCCAGACGAATTTCATTACTGCGGGATAAAGGGGTTTTGCCGAAGCCGATAATAATGCTGCTGCCATCGGCCCAAAAGGCGATGTCTCCGGCCAGCACTTCGCGTGTACTGGTGTTTTCCTGCGGTCGTACGGTCAGCGGGCAATCGAACATCACCGACTGGCCCCAGGTCTGGACGGTCGCGGAAAATGGAACAGCATTGAGTATGGATTTGGCCGTCGCATTGCGACGTAAAGCAAGGCGGATTTCACCGTCTTTGAAACGCAGGCTGAGTATGGTCATCACGTCCTCCCCAACAACGAAGCAGACAATCAGCCTAACAAAAGGCGCCCCGAAAGGCGCCTTAATTTTACAATTTTCAGGCGACGGCCTGACTGTCAATAATGGACTTATTAATTGCCACCAAGATGGCGTTCAGGCTGGCCGATAAGGTGTCACCGTCCTGCGCCGCCGCTGTGTAGCGGGCACCGCGGATGCTGGCCTGAACGAAGGCCATGGCGCTGGCGTCAGAGCCTTCGGACACGGCCTGCTCGTCAAACTGCACCACCTGCACGTCGACGCCGGTGGCCTTGTGCATGGCATCGGCAAAGGCGCTGATGGCACCGTTACCCTGACCGTGAATCAGCATCAGCTGGCTGCCATCGGTGATGGACGCCTGCAGATGGTACTGACTGCCGTGCTTGTCGAGCTGGTAACCGGCCAGCGCGTAGCGGCCGTCGGAGCCCATGAACTCGTTGCGGAACACGGCCACGATGTCGTTGGTGTTCAGCTCGCCTTCACGACGCTCGCTTTCCGCCTGAATCGGCTGTGCCAGTTCGATCTGCATCCAGCGTGGCAAGGTCACGCCGAGGGCTTTTTCCAGCAGGTAGCTGGCGCCGCCTTTGCCCGACTGGCTGTTCACACGGATCACCGACTGATAGTTGCGGCCGAGGTCCTGCGGATCAATCGGCAGGTAGGCCACATCCCATGGTTCATCCGCCGGCTGCTTGGCCAGACACTTACGGATAGCGTCCTGATGGCTGCCGGAGAAGGCGGTGTACACCAGTTCACCTACCCAAGGGTGGCGCGGGTGGGTCTTGATGTTGGTACAGGCTTCCACGGTGGCGATGATGTCGTCGGCGATGCTGATGTCCAGTTCAGGATCAATGCCCTGGCTGTACAGGTTCATGGCCATGGTGACGATGTCCATGTTGCCGGTGCGCTCGCCATTACCCAGCAAGGTGCCTTCGATGCGGTCGGCGCCGGCGAGCAACGCCAGCTCGGCCGCCGCCACACCACAGCCACGGTCGTTGTGGGTGTGAATGCTGATGGTCAGGCTGTCGCGTTTATTCACATGGTCGCAGAACCATTCCACCTGATCGGCGAATACGTTCGGCATCGCGCTTTCGACGGTGGCCGGCAAGTTGATGATGGCTTTGTTCGCAGGCGTTGGCTGCCATACACCGATCACGGCGTTACACACCTCAACAGCGAATTCCACTTCGGTGCTGGAGAAACTCTCTGGCGAGTACTGGAACACCCATTCGGTGTGCGGGTATTTCGCTGCTTCACTCTGCACTTTGGCCGCGCCTTTGACGGCGATATCAATAATGCCTTGCTGGCTCAGGCCGAATACCTTGTTGCGCTGCACCGGCGAGGTGGAGTTGTACACGTGCACCACGGCACGGCGGGCGCCCACCAGAGACTCGTAGGTGCGCTCAATCAGCTCATCACGGGCCTGCACCAGAACCTGAATGGTGACGTCTTCCGGAATCTGATTTTCTTCGATCAGCCAGCGCACGAAGTCGAAATCCGGCTGCGATGCGGCAGGGAAGCCGACTTCGATTTCTTTGAAGCCCATTTTCACCAGCAAGGCCCACATGCGCTGCTTCTGGGCAACGGTCATGGGCTCGATCAGCGCCTGATTACCATCGCGCAGGTCCACTGAGCACCACAGCGGGGCTGAGCTCAGGGTCTGGTCCGGCCAGCGGCGATCGGTTTTACGGATCTCCGGGAAAGGGCGGTATTTGCGGTGGTCGAAGCGGGCGTTGTTCGCAGTGCTCATGATGTTTCCTTGCGCGAAAGAGTATTCGTCGGGTGTTTAATTGCTCAAAGTTGGCGATTGTGTCGCGTTCTGTTTCACGCACCGGGGTGGTGTCCGGTGATGCCTGCGCCTGGCGGAATCTTGTGGATTCGGGTGGCGTGGGTCTTGTGAACCTCAGGCTCAGTCTGCTTTCTGATGGAAAGCTGAACTGGTTAACAGTATGTGCACAGTATATGCGTAAGATGGCGCAAAGTGCTTGCAATGTTGCCATTAAAACCGGCTATGTATGCAATAACTTTCCAACTTTAATTTCAATATTGGCATATCGTGCCAATGTAAAGACGGCTGGCGCCTGATCCTGTTCCGGGAGTCGCCTTTGCCGGGTATTGCTGCTGGGGGAGCTGATGACCGAGACACTGCGTCTGGACCGTACTGACCTGCGTATTCTGGAATTGCTGCAGGAAGATGGCAGTCTGAGCAATCTGGAACTGGCCGATAAAGTGGGCTTGTCGCCGTCGCCCTGTTCGCGCCGGGTCAAGGCGCTGGAAGATTCCGGTCTGATTCAGGGCTACCGTGCCCACCTCGACGCCCGGGCGCTGGGCCTTGATCTGCTGGCGCTGATTTCCATCAGCATGGACCGTCACACCCCGGAACGTTTCGCCAACTTCGAAGCCGCCGTGGCCGCCTGCCCGGAAGTGCTCGAGTGCTACCTGATCACAGGCCAGACCGCCGACTACGTGCTGAAGGTGATTGTGCGCGACATGAACGCGTATCAGCAGTTTCTGCTCGGCACCTTAACCCGCATTGAAGGCGTTACCGGCGTGCATTCCAGCTTCGTCATGCGTAAAGTCATCGACCGTACCGCCCTGCCGCTCGGTCAGCGCTGAAGCCAGCTGTTCCCGACCCGGATTTGTCTATAATGGAGGCGTTGCATGCGGCACCCGGGCCGCGAAGCTGAGGAGTCGCTGTTTTTGTCCACACGCCTGTCATCCATCGAGAGCAAGCTGACGCTGTACGTGCTGTTTTTCAGCATCCTGCTCGGCGTGCTGTTCAGTGCCGTACAGATTGGTGTGGACTATCTGGGCGAAAACCGCCGTTTCTTCGCCAACACCACCGAACTGCTGGAGCGCCAGAGCGCGCCGGCGGCGCTGTCGCTGTACAACTACGACGCCAGCGCCATGCAGACCATCCTCGACAGCCTGCTGCTTAACCGCGCCATTGTTGCCAGCGCCATCGTTGAAGACGCCACCGGGTTTGAGAAACGCGCCGGCCTGTCGAAAATCCAGCTGGCCGATGCCGCCGAATCCTTTTACTACCGCATGCAGAATGTGGTCCTCACCGAACCCAGCATTTACACCAGTAAGCCGCGCGCCATCGGCCAGCTTGAGGTCTGGACCGACCTGCGCCTGACCCGCGAAGGCTTTGAACGCCGCGCCGCCATTACCCTGCTGCTCGACGTACTGCGCAACGTGGCGCTGGCCTTTGTGCTGATTCTGGTGTTCCGCTCGCGCTTAACCGGGCCGGTGAAACGGCTGATCGACCGCTTAATGGAAATTGACCCGCGTAATCCGCAGAAAACCTCACTGGTGGTCGAAGCGGCGCTGCGTCATTCCGAGCTGGATGATCTGGTCAGTAAGATGAACACCTTGCTGCTGGCCATGAAAAATGAAATTTACTCGCGCCATCAGGCCGAGGGGCGCATCCGCCAGCTCAACGAACAGCTGGAAGAAAAAGTACGGGCGCGCACCAAAGCGCTGAACGACAGCAACAGTCAGCTGCAGCACAGCATCGACGAGCTGCGCCGCACTCAGGACCTGCTGCTGCAGGCCCAGCGCATGGCGTCCATGGGCCATCTGGCGGCGGGCATGGCGCACGAAATCAATAACCCGATTGCGGTGGTGTATTCCAACATCGCCACCTTAAGCGAATACCTGAGCGAGCTGATCCGGCTGGCCGATCAGTATCAGGCGGCGGAAGAACACATTGCCGACAAAACCGTGGTCGCTGCGCTGGAAGATCTGCGCGACAAGATCGATCTCGATTTTGTGCGCGACGATGCACCCGATCTGGTGCGGACATCCCGCCAGAGTCTGGAGCGGGTACGCAAAATCGTCAGCGAGCTGCGCACCTTTGCCGACAGCGAGCATCTGGAAAAAGAAACCATCGTGCTCGACGACCTGATGCAGGACGCCATTGCCGAACTGCGTTTGCTCGATGAGCCGGCCATTAATGTATACCGTTATCTTCAGCAGCTGCCGGCGGTGCATTGCATTCCGCAGCAGGTGCGGCTGGTGTTCCGCAATATTCTGCACAACGCGCGCGATGCCATGCCGGATGGCGGCACCATTGAAATCGCCGGCGATTCCGACGGCTCTGTGGTGTCGGTGATGGTCAAAGATTCGGGCATGGGCATGAATTCCGAAGATCTGGCCTGTGCGGTGAACCCGTTTTTCACCCGCAAAGAAATCGGGCAGGGCACGGGTCTGGGTCTGACGGTGGCGTACAACATCATGGTCAACCACGGTGGCGAGCTGTTGATCGACAGTCAGCCCGGTAAGGGCACTGTGGTTACCCTGCGTTTTCCCATCTGAGCGCGTGCTTGCCGTGCGCTGTTCCACCCACTGTTTTTAGCCCTTTGCCTTTTTGGTCCTCTCCCTTTTTAGTCCTTCATCTTTTTAGTCCTTCGCCTTTTTAATTCCCTGTGCCTTTTTAATTCCCTGTGCCGGGCCACTGACTCAGGCTGAGCAACTGCTCGCGCAGCCACAGGTGCGCCTGATCCCGCTCACGGCTCTGATGCCAGATCAGCTGTAACGCCACCGGCGGACAGTCAAACGGCAGCGGCGCCTGCTGCAGGGCGTCCGCCCAGGGCGCCTGCTGCGCCAGCCGTTGTGGCACCACAGCAATCAGGTCGGTGTTGGCCACCACCGGCGGAATCGCCACAAAACTCGACACCCAGAGTTTCACCGAGCGCTTCAGCTCTTTGTGCCCCATCAGCTGTTCAATCGGCGTGCCCTGACGGTTGCGCGGCAGCAGGCTGACGTGATCCAGCGAGCGGAAAGCGTCGAAGGTCAGCTCAGGCGAAAACTGCGGATGCCGGCGCGCTGCAATCACCACCAGAGGTTCGGTGACCAGCGGCTGGTGATTCAGCCCCGGCTGTGGCTGGTCGATGTAATCAATCGCCAGATCGAGCCGTCCATCCTGAAGGCGCGGGCCTATGTCGTCGGTCTGGTCAGTTTCGATCATCAGGGCAATACCCGGTGCGCGCTGGCGCAGTTCGCGCATCAGCCAGGGCGCGGCCATAAACTCCACCGCGCCGTTGGCACTGATGCGGAAGGTCTGGCGGCCATTCACCGGATCAAAACTCTGCTGCTGCGCCCAGCCCTGTTCTATGAGCTCCAGACCGTCGCGCACCTTGGCGTAAAGCTGCATGGCGCGCGGCGTCGGCTTAAGGCCCGTGGCGGTGCGCACGAACAGATCATCGGCCAGCTGCAGCCGCAGGCGCTTCAAGGCGTTGCTCACTGCCGGCTGGCTGAGAAACAAGCGCTCGGCCGCGCGGGTCAGGTGCTGTTCTTCCATTAACGCGGCAAATACCGGCAGCAGATTCAGGTCGAGATGGCGCAGGCTCATAGGGGCTCCGACAGTGTGTATTATTCATAAGCTGGATAATGCTTTTCTTCATTATTGATTGGAGTCTGACACAGGCGCGGCGCTAGAGTGAAGGTCGCTGTGCTCGCACACCACAACAAGAATAAAAATCCGTTCAGGAGGGGTTATGGCTTTCGATCATCTGGCATTCCGCGCACGTTACCGGGCAGGCATTTCTCCGCGCTATTCAGGTGTGCTGCACATGCTGGTGGTGGCCGCCACCGGGCTCGCGGTGATGCTGGCCGCCGGCCTGCACTTGCAGCAGGTGAAGGCGTGGGAATGGCTGCTGTTGCCGGCGGCGCTGGTGCTGGTGAATTTTGCTGAATACGCGGCGCACCGCTGGCTCGGACACCGCAAAACCCGCATCGGGCGGCTGTTTTATTCGCGTCATACGGGCGATCACCACAGCTTTTTTATTGCCGACGATCTGCCGTACCAGAGCACCCGCGACTGGCGGGTGGTGCTGTTCCCGGCCTGGCTGATTTATGTGTTTCTGCTGGGCCTGATTGTGCCCGGTGGCTGGTTGCTGCTGATGCTGGTGTCGGCCAACGCCGCCTGCCTGTTCGCCATCGGCGGCATCGGCGGCTATTTGTTTTACGAGGTGATGCACTTCAGTTATCACCTGCCGGCGGGCAGTTTTGTGGAACGCACGCCCATCTGGTGGCGCCTGCGCCGCCTGCATCAGATTCATCACGAGCGTGAGCGCATGGCAGAGTGTAATTTCAACATCACGCTGCCCCTGTTCGACTGGCTGCTGGGCACACTGGTGTGGTCGCCGGAACCCGGGCGTTAGCCATTCGCCGCAAGCCAGTGAACGGGCGTTGCCAGCGCGGCAGTGATGGTTTAGCTTTCACCGTTTTTGCCCCGCAGGCTTTGTGCGGGGCCGTTCGTTACTGGATGTCTTATGTCGAAAAAATCTTCCTCAGGCGGTCTGGTGTATTCCACCGAATTCGGCCGTGCCTGTCCCGAGTGCCGTGAACCGCTGGATCAGTGCCGCTGCAAAGAAGCGCAGGCACCGGCCGGTGATGGCATCGTGCGTGTCAGCCGCGAAAGCAAAGGCCGTGGCGGCAAAGTCGTGACTCTGGTCAGCGGCGTACCGCTGGCCGGTGCCGAGCTTAAAACCCTGGCCAAAGAGCTGAAGCAGAAGTGCGGCGTGGGCGGTGCATTAAAAGACGGCATCATTGAAATTCAGGGCGATCAGCGTGATCTGCTCGCCGGTGAGCTGACCAAACGCGGCTTCACCGTGAAAAAGGCAGGTGGTTAATTGGCCCGTGCGCTGATTCTGTACGCCCATCCTCGGCATCAGTCGTCTTACGGTTGCGCCGAGCTGCTCAACGCCGTGCGCGACTTACCTCAGGTGACGGTGCGTGACCTGTACGAGGAATACCCGGATTTCTACATCGACGTGGCCGCCGAGCAGGCGCTGCTGCGCGAGCACGACATCATCATTCTGCTGTTCCCGCTGTACTGGTACAGCGCGCCGTCGTTGCTGAAAGAGTGGCAGGACCGGGTGCTCGACTTCGGCTTTGCCTACGGCGCCATGCGCAATAAAGAACAGCACGAAGCCGACAGTCCGATGGCGCTGCACGGCAAGCTGCTGTGGGTGGTCACCACCGCCGGTGGCGCCGTGAACACCTTCCGCCCGGAAGGCGTTAACCGCCATGAACTGGATGAATACCTGCGCCCGTACCAGCAGATGGCGCACCTGTGCGGTATGCACTGGCACGAGCCATGCGCCGTCTATCGTGTGCGCAAACTCACTCTGCCGTACCTGAAGCAGCGCGCGCAGGAATTCCGTGAGTCGCTGCTGGAACAGCTGGAGACCTGCGGTCATGCATGAATCGGAATTACTGACGCAGGCGTTTGTGTTTCTGCTGTCCGCCGTGGTGGCGGTGCCGGTAGCGAAGAAGCTGGGGCTGGGCTCGGTGCTGGGCTATTTATGCGCGGGCGCCGTGATCGGCCCGTTCGCGCTGGGGCTGATTGGCCACGACGTTGAAGGCGTGATGGCCTTTGCCGAATTCGGCGTGGTGATGATGCTGTTTCTGGTCGGTCTGGAACTCGACCCGTCGCGCCTGTGGCGCATGCGCATCCCGATTCTCGGGCTCGGTGGTCTGCAGGTGGTGGTCACCAGTCTGGCGCTGATGCTGGCCGGACTGGGCATGGGCTATCCGTGGCAGCACAGTCTGGCGGTGGGCATGATTCTGGCGATGTCGTCGACCGCCATCGTGCTGCAGACCCTGAATGAAAAATCCCTGCTGAAAACCGAAGCCGGTCAGGCGTCGTTTTCGGTGCTGCTGTTCCAGGACATCGCGGTGATTCCGCTGCTGGCGATTCTGCCGCTGCTGGCCCTCGACAACGCCGCTGTGGCCGAAGCCTCGCACACTGGTCTTTCCGGCTGGAAGAAAACCCTGCTGGTACTGGTGGTGGTGGCCGGTCTGGTGCTGGTGGGCCGTTGGGTCAGCCGTCATCTGTTCCGCATCATTGCCGAAACCCGCATGCGCGAAACCTTTACCGCCACCGCGCTGTTGCTGGTGGTGGGCATTGCCTTGCTGATGGAACTGGTCGGCCTGTCACCGGCGCTCGGCACCTTCGTCGCCGGGGTGGTGATGGCCAACAGCGAATACCGTCACGAGCTGGAATCCGAGATTGAGCCGTTCAAGGGGCTGCTGCTGGCGCTGTTCTTTATTTCCGTTGGCGCGAGCATCGACTTCGCCTTGTTCGCCGCCCAGCCGCTCACCATTCTCGCCCTTGTCGCTGCGCTGATTGCGGTGAAAATGCTGGTGCTGTTTGCGCTGGGACGCGGCTTTGGTATGCGCGGGCAGAGCAACGCCATCTTTATTTTTGCCCTCGCGCAGGGCGGTGAATTCGCCTTTGTGCTGTTCACCTTTGCCTCGAACAACGGCATTTTGCCGGACGACATCATCGAACCGCTGGTGCTGGTGGTGGCGCTGTCGATGGCCTTTACGCCCCTGCTGATTCTGGCCAACGAACGCTGGATTCTGCCGCGTTTGTCGGGCAACGCCGAGCAGCTGCCCGAGCACGATCACATCACCTCGGAAGAAGCCCGCGCGATTGTGGTCGGCTTCGGCCGTTTTGGTCAGATCGTCGGCCGTATGCTGCGCATGAACGGCTTCAACATCACGGTTCTGGAACACGATGCCGCGCAGGTCGATACCGTGCGCCGCTTTGGTCATCAGGTGTTTTTCGGTGACGCGGTGCGCCTCGATCTGCTCGAAGCCGCCGGCATTGATCAGGCAGAATTGCTGGTGATCGCCATCGACGACCACAACCGCTGCCGCTCCATCGTCGAGCTGGTGCGCCGCCATTATCCGGCCATCCGCATCATTTCCCGTGCCCGTGGCCGGCGTGAAGCGGCCGAACTGCTCAGCGCCGGTGCCGATCATGTGGAGCGCGAAACCTTCAACTCCGCACTGGCGCTGGGGCGCACGGCGCTGCAGTTGCTGGGCTTCCGTTCGTATCAGGCGCACCGTGCGGCAGAGCTGTTCCGTCATCACGACGAAGTGAACGTGCGCGAACTGCGCGAGGTGCTGGACGACGAAACCGCGTTCTTCAACCGCACCCGTCAGCACGCTGACGATCTGACGCGGGTGATGCAGGCCGACGCTCAGGTCGATCTGGAAGAAACCGAGCAGAGCTGGGACCGCGATTAAGCGGCCCCTCTGCGGCGGCGCTTACAGGGTTTGCAGGTGCTCGCTCAGCTGGGCGCGGATGGCGTCCGGAATGGCCACCGATTTCTTCGCGCTGTGATCAAAATGCACCATCACTGCCGTACCACGGGCGCCCAGGCGTCCGTCCTGCCACGCCTCGTGGGCAATGGTCATTGAACTGTTGCCCAGCTTGCTGAGGTAAGTGCGTACTTCCACCTCACGCCCGTAAAACAGCTCACCGACAAATTCGACCTCAATTTTGGCGATGATCAGATGCCAGTCCTGCGGGTTCAGATCCGGCGTAAACAGACGGAACAGCGGCGTGCGCGCGTCTTCAAACCACACCGGCAGCACAGTGTTATTAATGTGTCCGAGGGCGTCGGTTTCGCCAAAGCGTGGTTGCAGGGTCAGTGACCACATACAGCAATCTCCGTGTGGGCCGGGTGTCCGGCGGTCTGTGAATGGCCGCAAGTCTGGAGCAAACTGAGCGTTTTGTTAACCCATGCCTCAGTCGCATGGCCACCGCTGTCAGGGTCGAACAGTGGCGGGCGCCGGACTTTTGCTGCCCTCACGTCTGCTTTATCATCCGCCCATTCAGCAGGAGACCGCGGTGAATCAGTACGGGCGCGACATACACACAGACGAAGACGGCATGCAGCTGGCTCTGGAACTGGCGCAGCAGGCGTTCGACGCCGGCGAAGTGCCGGTCGGCGCTGTGGTGGTGCAGGACGGCCGGGTCATCGGCACCGGCTTTAATCAGCCGATCACCAGTCTCGACCCCAGCGCCCACGCCGAAATGGTGGCGGTGCGGGACGCCGCCCGGCGCATCGGCAATTACCGCCTTACCGGCGCCACCCTCTATGTGACGGTTGAGCCCTGCACCATGTGCACCGGCCTGCTGATTCACAGCCGCATCAGCCGCGTGGTGTACGGTGCTACCGAACCCAAAGCCGGCGCCATCGAAAGCGCGTTGCAACTGGCCACGCAGCCTTTTTATAACCACGTCATGCAGACTCAGGGTGGGGTGCTTGCAGACGCCTGCTCCGCTATGATGTCGTCGTTCTTCGCGCTGCGCCGCGAAGGCAAAAAGCGGCTGAAACAACAGACCGCGCCCGAATAATAAGAACAATCACCTCTGGATACGCGTATGAAAGCTCTCTTTCGCCTTGCTCTGGCGATGCCCCTTATTGCTTGTTTGTCGGCCTGCACCGGCGTGAAAGAAACCCTGTTTGATCTGGGCCTGAAAGGCGAGCGCGCGCTGTCGTCGCTCAACCGCCACGAGCTGGACGCCGCCGGGCACCATTGGGTGTATCTCGATTCCGGCACCCCCGATGCGCCGGTGCTGTTGCTGCTGCACGGCTTTGCGGTGGATAAAGACAACTGGCTGCGTTTTGCCCGCGACTTCAGCGACTACCGCGTGATCGCCCCCGATTTACCGGGCCATGGCGAAAGCAGTTTCGACCCGGCCCAGACCTACGATTTCGCCCATCAGGCACAGTGGCTAGACGCCTTTGTACAGGCACTGGACCTGAAACAACCGCTGCACGTCATGGGCAACTCCATGGGCGGCGGCATAGCCCTGATGTTTGCCGCTCAGCACCCGCAGCAGGTGGCGTCGGTCACGCTGTTTGACGCCGCCGGCGTTTACCCGCCCAAGGCCAGTGATTTCCAGACCATCATTGATCAGGGCCTGCCGAACCCGCTGGTGGTGACCAGCACCGCCGATTACGACGCCCTGCGCGAATTCGCCATGGTGCAGCAGCCGTTCCTGCCGTGGCCGGCCAGTGATGTGCTGGCCGCGCGTGCCATCGCCCGCAACAGCATCAACACCCGTATTTTCAGCGACATTCACAACGCCGCCGAAGCCGCCCGTGGCAGCGGCGACAATCTGCAGTTGCTGCAACAGGTGACGCAGCCGGTGCTGATTGTGTGGGGCGAGAAAGACCGCGTGCTGGATGTCAGCAGCGTGGGCGTTTTCAGCCAATACCTGCCGCACAGTCAGAGCCATGTGTTTCCGGACGTGGGCCACGCGCCCATGCTCGAAGTGCCGCAGCAGAGCGCCGACCTGGTACGCGGTTTTCTGAGTGATCTGAAAATGGGCGGGCTTAAAGTGGGTGGTCTGAATACACAAACGGCGGCTCATGCGGCCGCCGTCAGTCAGACAGAATAAAAAAAGCGGATCGGAGAATCCGCGAAACTCACTAAAGGAGTGGAGGAATAACCGTGATGGAGGACGACGACAGCTGCAGCGCGTCGGCGTCTTCCGGGAAGCCCTGACCCTGTTCTTCATTCCAGACCAGGACGTCGTAGTAACGACGGATGTTCTGTACGTAGTCCACCGGCTCCTGACCACGGGCATAACCGTGGCGGGTGTTGCGGTAGTAACGCTTCTGGCTCAGCAGTGGCAGAGCCTCTTTCACATCCATCCATAAATTCGGGTTACCACCCATTTCGGTGGTGATCTTGCGCGCGTCGCTCAGGTGACCAAAACCCACGTTGTAGGCGGCCAGCGCCAGCCAGGTACGGTCCGGCTCGTGCACTTCATCGCCCAGACGCTCACGCAGTTTGGCCAGATAGCGGCTGCCACCGACAATGCTCTGTTCCGGGTCGAGGCGGTTTTTAATGCCCAGCTCACGCGCGGTGGTACGGGTCAGCATCATCAGGCCGCGCACGCCGGTAAAGCTTTTGGCGTTCGGATTCCAGTGGCTTTCCTGATAACCGATGGCCGCCAGCAGACGCCAGTCGAGGTCGTTTTCGGTGGCCGCTTTCTCAAAGTGCTCGCGGTAATTCTCGAGCTTGCGGTTGGTCTGGCTCAGGAAGCGGCGCGCACCCACATAGTCGAGCATGTCGAGGTGGCCGTAAAAGCGTTCGGACAAACCGGCCAGCAGCGCAGTGGTTTCGGTCTGGGCGAAGAAGCGGTTGGCTTCCTGATAAATGCTGTCGTCACGCAGGTGCGGGAAGGCCCAGCCGATGTCCTGCGGTGCGCTCAGGTCGAAGGCAATGTCCAGATTCGGGTAGTACGCCTGCAGCATGCGGAATTCGTTGGAGTCGACCAGGGTAAAGTCGATGCTGCCGGTGGCCACCATCTGCAACAGATCGGTGATTTCCAGTTCCGGGCTTTCGCTCCAGCTCAGTTCCGGCAGCTGACTGGCCTGCAGGCGGCGCAGACTGTCGGCATGGCCGGTGTTGCTGGCCACAACCAGCTGGCCCTGCGCCAGATCAGGAATCTGCTGCGGCTTCACACCGCCACGGCGGTACACCACCTGTTCGGTAACCTGCATATAAGGCTGCGAGAAACGGAACCAGCGTTCGTTCTCGGTGTTTTGGGCGAGACCGGCCGCGGCGAACGCGGCCTCTCCTGTCTCTAGGGTGCTGAATACGTCGGGCTGATTGTCCGCCACGATCACCTTAAGCTCGACGCCTAAATGGTCGGCAAAGGCACGCGCCAGTTCCAGCTCATAGCCGGTGGCGCCGCTGCGGTCTTCGTAATAGGTGGTCGGACTGTTACGCGTCACCATGACAATTTCGCCATGGATTTTGACCTGTTCCAGATTATTCGGACGCACGGAGCCCGTCAGTGCGCTGAGACACACTGCTGTCAGAATCGCTTTACCAAGCAGACGGGACAGGCCACTAACCATGCATAAGTCCAATTTATCGCACCATTATGGTGCATTTTTGCTGAATTTCGGGTCATTGTGCCTTCCGCATGGCTAAAAAACAACCTGAGAACTGTTTCACATTTCAGAAGCGTGAAAGATCTGTGTCAGAACTTTGATAAGTTTGTGACATAAGTCATTGAAAATACTGGCTTTCGGAAATGCGCCCATTGAGGAAATTTTTTCACTGAAACGCATTGTTGCGCCTCAGTGATGAAAGCCGGAAATGGGTGCCGGCAAAACCTGACCAAATCTGGTGTGATCAGGCGCTCTCCGGTATCATTCGCGCTCATTTTGACCCACCTCCTTACGTTGGAGTTTTCCCCCGATGCTCGAGCTGCGTGGCGCACCGGCGCTTTCCTCTTTCCGCCAGACCAAAATCCTGAACAAACTGCAGCAGGTTCTGCCGCAGGTTCGCGGTGTTTATGCTGAATTCATGCATTTCGCCGACCTGTCTGCCGACCTGGCCGACAACGAGCGTCTGGTTCTGGAACGTATTCTGCGTTACGGCCCGAAGGCCGAGGTAAAGGCAGGCGAGGGTGAACTCTTTCTGGTGGTGCCACGTTTCGGCACCATTTCTCCGTGGTCTTCCAAGGCGACCGACATTGCCCACAACTGTGGTCTGGCCGGCATCAAGCGTCTGGAACGCGGTATTGCGTATTATGTAGAAGGTATCAGCTCTGCTGACCGTGCTGCCGCCGCTGCTGTGCTGCACGACCGCATGGTCGAAGTGGTACTGACCAACAGTGCCGAAGCCGCGGGCCTGTTCTCTAACGCACAGCCGGCACCACTGAGCACTGTCGATATTCTGGCCGGTGGCCGTGATGCGCTGGTCGCCGCCGATAAATCGCTGGGTCTGGCGCTGGCCGAAGACGAAGTCGATTATCTGGTCACCAACTATCAGGCGCTGGGCCGTAACCCGACCGACGTGGAACTGATGATGTTCGCCCAGGCGAACTCTGAGCACTGCCGTCACAAGATCTTCAACGCCAGCTGGACCATCGACGGCGAGGATCAGGACAAGTCCCTGTTCCAGATGATCAAGAACACTTACCAGTGCTACAACGAAAACATTCTGTCGGCTTATAAAGACAACGCGTCTGTGATCGTGGGTCACGAAGCCGGCCGCTTCTTCCCGAATGCGGAAGGCCGCGACTATTCCTACCATCAGGAAGCCATGCACATCCTGATGAAGGTCGAAACCCACAATCACCCGACTGCCATTGCCCCGCACTCGGGCGCTGCCACCGGTTCCGGCGGTGAAATCCGTGACGAAGGTGCAACCGGCCGTGGTTCCAAGCCAAAAGCCGGCTTAACCGGTTTCACCGTATCCGACCTGAAAATTCCGGGCTTCGAACAGCCATGGGAAAGCCAGTACGGCAAGCCTGACCGTATTGTGTCGGCACTGGACATCATGATTGACGGCCCACTCGGCGGTGCCGCGTTCAACAACGAATTCGGCCGTCCGAACCTGTGCGGTTATTTCCGTACCTTCGAACTGGAACACAATGGCGAAGTACGCGGCTACCACAAGCCGATCATGATTGCCGGTGGTTACGGCAACATCCGTGGCGAGCACGTACAGAAAGGTGAAATTCCGGTCGGCGCCTGCCTGATCGTACTGGGTGGCCCGGCCATGCAGATCGGTCTGGGCGGTGGTGCGGCGTCTTCTATGGCATCGGGTCAGTCTAACGCCGATCTGGATTTCGCTTCCGTACAGCGTGAAAACCCGGAAATGGAGCGTCGTTGTCAGGAAGTGATCGACCGCTGCTGGCAGCTGGGCGACAGCAACCCGATTGCCTTTATTCACGACGTGGGCGCGGGCGGTATTTCCAACGCCTTCCCGGAACTGGTGAACGACGGCGGCCGTGGCGGCAAATTCGAACTGCGTAACGTACCGAACGACGAGCCGGGCATGAGCCCGCTGGCCATCTGGTCGAACGAATCTCAGGAACGTTATGTTCTGGCCGTTGCTCAGGAAGATCTGGCGCGCTTCGATGCCATCTGTGCCCGTGAACGCGCCCCTTACGCCGTAGTGGGTTACGCCACCGAAGAACCGCACCTGACCGTGACCGACAGCCACTTCGGCAACAGCCCGGTGGATCTGCCATTGCAGGTACTGCTGGGCAAACCGCCACGCATGCACCGCGATGTGAAATCCCGTGCAGTAGCCGTAGAAGCCTTCGACGGCAGCGATGTGGATCTGGCCGACGCCGCTCAGCGCGTTCTGAGCCTGCCAACCGTGGCCAGCAAATCTTTCCTGATCACCATCGGTGACCGTTCCATTACCGGTACGGTGGCGCGTGATCAGTTCGTGGGTCCATGGCAGGTGCCGGTGGCCGACGTTGCCGTAACCACCTCTTCTTACGACACCTACGCTGGCGAAGCCATGGCCATGGGTGAGCGTACCCCGGTCGCTCTGCTCGATGGCCCGGCCTCTGGTCGTCTGGCGGTGGCCGAAGCCATCACCAACCTTGCAGCTGCGCCGATTGAAAAACTGGCCGACATCAAACTGTCCGCCAACTGGATGTGCGCCGCCGGTCATGAAGGCGAAGACGCCACTCTGTACGCCACCGTAAAAGCCGTGGGTATGGAACTGTGTCCGGAACTGGAAGTGACCATCCCGGTGGGTAAAGACTCTATGTCGATGAAAACCCGCTGGAACGACAATGGCACTGATAAAGCCGTTACCGCGCCAACCTCGCTGATCATCACCGGCTTTGCACCAACGTCCGATGCGCGCAAGGTGCTGACCCCGCAACTGCGTCTGGATCAGGGCGAAACCGATTTAATCGTGGTCGACCTTGGCCGTGGTCAGAACCGTCTGGGTGCGTCCTGCTTCGCGCAGGTGTACGGCAAAGTCGGCGCTGTGCCGGCTGACCTCGACGACGCCGAAGACCTGAAAGCCTTCTTCGCCGTGGTGCAGGGCCTGAATTCTGACGACAAACTGCTGGCCTACCACGACCGTGCCGACGGTGGTCTGTTCGCCACTATTACCGAAATGGCCTTCGCCGGTCACTGCGGTGCCGACATTGCCATGGACATGCTGGCCGACGAAGAAGCCGGTCTGGCCGCTGCCCTGTTCGCCGAAGAAATCGGCGCGGTACTGCAGGTGCGTCGTGACGACGTAGAAGAAGTGCTGGCACAGTTCGAAGCCGCCGGTCTGGGTGACTGCACCGCCGTGATCGGTTCGCCGAACGACGACGGCCAGATTACCTTCAGCTTCCGCGACGAAGAATTCCTCAGCGAATCCCGCGTGACCTGGCATCGTGTCTGGGCACAGACCAGCTACGAAATGCAGGCCCGTCGTGACAATGCCGACTGCGCCAAACAGGAATTCGACGCCATCCTCGACGCCGATGATCCGGGCATTAACGCCGAGCTGAGCTTCGACATTAACGAAGACATCACCGCAGGCTTAAGCGGCCGTCCACGCGTGGCGATTCTGCGCGAGCAGGGTGTTAACGGTCAGATCGAAATGGCCGCCGCCTTTGACCGCGCTGGTTTCACCGCTATCGACGTGCACATGAGCGACATTCTGTCGGGCGCTGTCACGCTGGAAAGCTTCCGCGGCTTAGTGGCCTGTGGTGGTTTCTCTTACGGTGACGTACTGGGCGCTGGTGAAGGCTGGGCGAAATCCATTCTGTTCAACGAACAGGCACGCAACCAGTTTGCAACCTTCTTCAAACGCGAAGACACCTTCGCCCTCGGCGTGTGTAACGGTTGCCAGATGCTGTCCAACCTGCACGAACTGATTCCGGGTGCCGAACACTGGCCGCACTTCGTACGCAACATGAGCGAACAGTTCGAAGCCCGTGTTGCCATGGTTGAAGTACAGGAATCCGATTCCCTGTTCTTCGCCGGTATGGCCGGTTCCAGCATGCCAATCGCCGTGGCCCACGGTGAAGGCCGTGCCGAATTCGCTTCCGAAGAGGACATTGCCGAACTGGCTGCCGGTCAGATCGCCCTGCGTTATGTGAATAACTACGGCGACGTCACCGAACAGTACCCGTTCAACCCGAACGGCTCACCGCAGGGCATCACCGGCCTGACCGCCAACGATGGTCGTGTGACCATTATGATGCCGCACCCTGAGCGCGTATTCCGTGCGATCCAGAACTCCTACATTCCGGCGGAATGGAACGAAGATGGTGCGTGGATGCGGATGTTCCGGAATGCCAGGGTTTGGTGTGAAGAGAACAACTGAGACAGTTGTTTTCGTAGGGTGTGCACTGCCCACCTGACCATCGCGGGCCAATAGAGAAAGCCGCTGCTCAGCAATGAGCAGCGGCTTTTTTATTGCCGTGATGATTGTAGTGATGCATTATTGCATCATTAGTGCATCAACTTTCACAGAGGAACAGGCCATGGCAACCAGAGCAAGTCTGTCACTGACTGAGCCGAATGAACGCTGGATTCAGGCTCAGATCGACAGCAAAGAATTCACCAGCCGCAGTGAAGTGGTCAACGACCTGATCCGTAAAGCGCGGGAGGTTGAAGACATTCGTGCCCGTTTATTCGCAGCTGAAATGTCGGTTGCTGAAAAAGGCTGGGTAAAACCATCTCAGGAAGAGATGCTTAACAGGTTCAGGGAACGGACGGGTGGAGATGGTAAGTTATAAGCTCTCACCTCAGGTCGAAGAAGATCTTTATCTTATCTGGCTATATGGATTGAATACCTGGGGCATGGAAGCCGCCGATCAGTATATTTCAAACATCTTTCATGCTTTCGGGCAGATCGCAAATGCTCCTTTGCAATATCCGCTTGTCGATGAAATCCGGGCGGGATACCGACGCTGTGTTACTGGAAAAGAAAGTATTTATTTTCGGGTGGCAGATGAAGGGGTAGAGGTAATGGCAGTGATTGGTAGGCAGGAGTGGTGAGTAACAGACAAGCTGGGTGACTTGATAGTTTCTCTGGTTGTTCGACCAGCTTTAACTGCCTTTAAGATTTTGATGATCCGTTTTTCGCTAAAACAGGATTTACGCATAGGAAAATCTCCTGTAGATATTGATTATGTCGGGAAATTTCCAGTTATGAATAGCCCAGTTTTTGGAGCTTACAGGTGTAATTTTCAGGAAGCCGTCTGGAATACCAATCAAGACGAGCAGCCAATACTGAAAAATCATCTGACTTTACTTATCAGAGACCAATCGAACGACAAGGAAGCCTATGAGTCTTGCTGGAACGAGATCCAATCGCGGAGATTATTATCAAAAGCTGATTGCTCTTGATTGGGTGCTGGATGCCTTGGCCAGCCATGAGATTGAATCACTGGAAGTCGACTCTGTTCATCATCAAGTCGACGATATCGTTATCAAAAAAACGGATGGCCCCCTCATCTGCTGCCAGTGCAAGAAAAACCAGAAAAATTTTAATACATGGTCTTTCGCAGATCTGGGTGACGAGCTTGAGAAAGCAGCCAAGGAATTGGCTGGCTCACCGACCACTACCCTCATTTTCTATTCCCGAGGCGCATTCGGAGATATAGCCAAGTTCCAGGAATTCGCAACCAACTACGAAGATGACCAGCAACTTATCCAAAACCTGACAAAAGGCCATCAAAAAAGTTATGAAGCAGTTCAAAAGATCATCGCAGCAGCCAAGGTATCCCTAACGCCATTTGAACTACTAGAGCGAACGACTTTTGAAACGACACCAGCTGACTTTGAACGCCATGAGCAGCTTCAAATCGAGCGACTGGAAAGACTGGCCTCAAATTCAAAAATTGCTTACGAATCGCTCTGGTTAACACTAGAAAAACTCGGTGGTCGAGTACCGACTGGTGGAGTCGCAACCAGTAAACATCGGCTAACTCGCAATGATCTATTAGCAGTGCTGAATCAATCAGGCGCAATGCTGGTGCCACCTATTTCAGAGCAGGAGGTTCGAAACTCTTTTCAACAAACTTCCCTGATTGGCAGAAGCTGGAAAACCGATATCGCCGGGAAGCGTCTTGATAACCCGATACTGCATGGTGTGATTGAGGCCATGGAGGCCAAAGCTTCATCCATCTTGATCACTGGTCAGCCAGGCTCAGGTAAAACCTGTTTGATGCTTCAGCTACAGGCAACATTGGAAGAAAGAGCCAAAACCCAGAACGGTTTTATTTCTCTGTTTATTCAGTCCAGAGAATTTTCTGAAGCGACAAACACGGAGGAAAGACATCATCAAGGGTTATCGAGCCAGTGGGTTGAGCAGGCGGCTCGTCAAGCTGAGTTCTCCAGAGTGGTCGTCATTATCGATTCTCTGGACGTGCTCTCGATAGCTCGCGAGCACAATGTGTTGTCCTATTTTCTGGCGCAAATAGATCGTCTGAAAAATATTCCCAATCTTACAGTCATCACCGCTTGTAGGGACTTTGACCGCCAATATGATCGACGCATCAGCGAAAAGGCCTGGGACAAGGAACTGAAAATACCACCGCTGGATTGGGAAAAGCAGGTCGAGCCTTTTCTCACCGATCTGGATATTGATACTTCAACGATTGATCAAACAACCCAAACGCTTGTTACCAACCCCAGAGAGCTGGATCTTTACGTAGAACTGGCGAAGCACTCTGGCAGCTTCAACGTGATCACCAGTCAGGATTTGGCCCAAAAATACCTCACTGTTTTTGTACAGAGTGATACTGCTCTTGGCGACGAAGCCATGGTCGCCGTGGAGAATGCGGCTCGCCGAATGCTGGAAGCCAGAGCGCTATCTATTCCTTATCAGCAATTCTCAGGATCAGAAGCCGTTTTAAGGCGGCTACTGAGCCTCGGCCTGTTCCAGAAAACTCATGACAACGGACTGACCTTTGGTCATCAAACCCTGCTGGATGTTTTGGTTATCAGTAATGCGATTCGTGAAGATGTTTCTCTGAAGGAATTTATTTCCGGGTTACCACCGGTTCCTTTTGTCAGACCCAGTATTCGCAGTTTTGTTAACCAACTCGCATCAGGAGAGAAGAAGGCTTTCAGGGGACAACTTCGCGCGGTATTAACCGGACAATTTCCTTTTCATCTTCGTCGCTTGGTCGCTGAAACCTTCGCACAGCAGCCTGTTGATCAAAGCGATTGGCCGTTGTTACGGGATTTGCGGAATCAGCACAAGGATGTCTTTCAGGTTATTTATACCCATAGCGCACACATCAGCTGGTTCCATATGTGGCAGCAGAACCTTTTACCAAACTTGAAACAAGCGAAAGATCAAGAAGGGTTGGAAGGATATCTCTATCGAATCAGCAAATGGCTGAATGAGGCTACTGAAGCCATTGTTCTTCTTTGGACAGAAGCAATGGATTGCAGCTGGATAGAAACTAATAACCTAGCGAGGCAGGTTTCTTTCTACTTGCAAGATCTCAGGGCTGAACACTTACATTTAGCCAAACCACTGGTGTTGAAGCTACTTAAAAACCTGAATACTGATCGAGATTTTCTTGGGAAAACCATAGCCCAATGCGTAGAAGCGGAAGTTTTGACGGATCAGGAGCTCTGGGGGTACATCACTGGAGCAGTGAAACCTGAGAATTTACTCCATTACCGACTTGAAAAAACATTGAATTGCCGACCGCACCAGTTTGGCAACAAAAATATGGATTTCTTGAAAAATCGAATGGCCAAGTCACCGACGCTACTCACGTTGGCCATAAAGACAATCAATGATTGGGCCGATATACTATTAGATGAGTACAAGAACGAAAGGCCTCGACTGTTCAGCTATTTCCTCGATTATACCTCCTATGAAAAGATTCACTCCGAGAAAGGAACAAGTCCATACGATGATGTAAATGTACTGTTTGATGCCATTGAATATGGGATCAAAATAAATGCTGGAAACCATACTCAATGGTGGCAAGATAATCGGCTTTTGTTATCCGAAAGCAAGGACCTGAGCATTATTTACTTTTTGACTCTGGCACTCACGGATAATGCCGAGAAAAACACAGACATTATCCAGCAGCTTGTTCTTGACGAAAAGGTCTTGGGATCCAACCTATCATTTGAAATAGGGAATCTTATTAATAAGTCAATTATCTATTTTATTGATAAGGCTATTTTAGAATTGAACCAGAAGATTGGCCTTCTCTATAAAGATAAAACCTATTCTGAAGGAAATATGTCTCGGATACCAAGGCGAAAGGTTTCCTATATATCAGCTATTCCTGGCTTTCTTCGCTCTGACTCCAATCAAAGAACTCTTGATACATATAAAAGAATCAATGGGGAATACATTCATGAACCAGATATCCATATTTCAGTAAGATGGGGGCGCGCACCATTCTCTTTCGAGGATATCTTTGAGTTATCCGATAAAGTACTATCCAAAGTTCTCAAACACTGTGCCGAACATGATGATATTTGGATGAGTGATGAAGAACTAGTTCAACGTGAATTGGAACAGGCGTCATCCAGAAAACCTATAAAATATATCAACTATGTAATTCACTACTGGGACGACACACCTAAGGGCTTCAGAAACTCGATTCTTGAGGGGGTATCTGAGCATCTCAAATATTTATATGGCAACCTTAATCCCAACCAAAGCTGGGAGGTAATAGAACAGCCCGATAAAGACTGGCTTGCCAATCAGGTACTTGAAGAATTGGAGAGGCACCCATTGCACTGGCGAGGAACTAGAGCAAAGGCCAAGGCGGTAGAAGCCTGTGCATATGTGATCAAGGATGCACTCCTTGTAGACAGGCTGGTATTTCAAATGCTGGAGTTTGCTTATATCTCCGAAGAGAGTTTCCACTCTGATGAGTCACGATTGGGACTGATTCATGACGGAATTAATATGAAATCTGGCACTGTAGCCGATGCGATTATGGTTCTTGCGACCGAAATTTCTGAATCAGGACGTGATAACTCTGAGCTGACAATCTCTGCATTGAAATTGTTTGCGCAATCAGAATCTTCTGCTGTAAAGGCAATAATTCTTCGCCGCTTGCCTTACCTGAAGAATGATGCACCGGAACTGGCATGGGAAATATTTGAACGTACTATGCAACATAGCCCAGAATTATGGCCTTATGCTGAATCATTCCTATATTACAGCTACCACAATGAGTTCGTAAAGGTTGAACCTTATTTGGCAAAAATAAAGTCCAGATCAGATACGGAATCACGGGCTACATGGGGGCGAGTATCTGCTCTTTCAGGATTAAGTGGATTCATTGAAGTTGAAGAATTCATTGATGAACTTATAAGTCTCAAAAGCAATAGCGCCTGGGAAGGTGCATTGGATGTTTTGTTCCATCGAGAAAACTTCAACGCTCATCCAGTCATATGCCTGAAAGGGATAATTGCCGCCTTTGCTCAAAACGATGACATTAAAATCCTGGCGTGTGATGATTTTTCCGGGTTATTAGGCGATAAAGAGCCAGCTATCAACTTCAGTGAATCAATATTCAACATATTCATTGATTCGTTAGAGCTACGACAAAACCGAGACAATAATGAACGAGATAACTTTCAGGATATTAATGAGTGGCTAAATATAATCGCCCATTCTGATCCCGTCAAAGCGCTGAACTGCGCTGAGAAATACATTCCAAATCTACAAAAATGGAAGCCTCAATTGTATGATCACAATAATAATCTTGTTCAACTAATGAACCAGCTATTTGCCTACGCCGAGGAGCTGGAAGAGTCCGATGACGGAGATATGCTAAACAGAGTCGTCACTCTTCAGGATGCTTTATTATCTGTTGAAGGTAGTAAGATTCATGAATGGCTTAAGGCAGCAGAAAGACCATAAGTCGTTTATTAATAAATAAGACAGTCATAGTAAGAGAATAGAATCAGTTTTCTTGCATCGTTGTTCTGGCTTTGCGAGTTGACAAATGTACCTGAGCAATTTGCTATAGGGAAAAGGTCATAGTTAAGGTTTTAAGCGGCTATTGGCAGATTTTAGACATAGTTAAACCTGTCTGGTAGGCCGGTTGGGGAGGGGGTTCGGATATTGGAAAGAGTTAACTCAGAAACTTTAGGCAGGCCTTTAGCCCAGAAGCTCTGAACTGGGCCTTACTGTTGCAGAAATGCTTTACCTTGGCCTTAAGTTCATAGGCGGATCAAAATAAGCCCTTAAATTCGCTTTCAATATTCTTATTAAAACTGTCTACATAAAAAGAAATGGACCGCCGGCTCATTTTATTTTCACGGAATATCCGCTCAGGCATATGCCTCTTTCCGTCCACCTTCATCCATCAGAATAAGTTCAATTCCAGCGAGAGCTGACCCGCTGCTTTTCAATACGGCTTTTTACACGGGTATAGGTTTTGCTTCGGGTTTGTTCTCACCCAGTTTAATGCGCAGACACAGGTTGTTTTCCTGGCCGGCGTTTTTCAGTACCTGTTCCAGTGTGATCTTGCCTTGTTTGTACAGGTGGTAGAGCGCGCCGTCGAAGGTTTGCATGCCGAGGTTTTCGGATTTGCTCATAATCTCTTTAATCGACGGGAATCACCGCGAATAATCAGGTCTTCCACGGTTTTATTGCCCAGCAACACTTCTACGGCGGCGGCGCGTTTACCATCGACGGTGGGAATTAAACGCTGGGAAATAGTGGCGCGCACGTTCTGGCCCAAACCAAGCAGAATCTGGTTGCGGCGTTCTTCCGGGAACATATTCACAATCCGCTCGAATGCCTGATTGGTGTTTTAGGGTGGGTGTCTCAATAGAAAGTAGGCTTGTTTCCAGCATCGTCATCCGCTCTGGCAATCAATCTATCTTACTCATCTTCTCTTAACGGTTCCCTAAGTAGCGGGGCGCTGCCGTTGTTAAAGACGTTGCCTGTGTTGTTGGCGTTGTCAGTAGCGCTGGGTTATTGGCGCTCATCCGGCGTCTGGTGGGCTGCTCACTATGGGTTTAGTAGCCAGTAAAGGTAACGAAGGAACCATTTGGCAGGCAGATTCTTTCTGTAAGGAACTGACCGGTTGGTCAAATATGCTAAAGTATCGGTGTTTGCCAAAGGTGACAATTATTGGCCTTTGCACGCTTATAACTCAGAAAGAATGGTTGGAGAGAAATGGCTAACAAACACCCTATTGCCATGGCAGTAGCCCTGGCGGCCCTGTCCGCGAGTGCCAGCGCAGCCCCAAGTGTGGACTTCTACGGCTTTGTTGATATCGGTCTGGAAACGTATTCGTCCAGCGCCAGCAACGGCACCGATGTCTACCCGAACAGTGGTTCTGACGACCCTGCCAACAGCAGCAACAGCAACAGCGATGCCCGCGAATTCGCGCTGACCAACGGTGTTCAGTCCCGTCTGGGCGTGAAGGGCAGCGAAGATCTGGGCGATGGCTGGACCAGCAGCTACCGCATTGAAGCGCGTATCAACGTGCTGGACGACGGCGGCAGTTTTGCCCGTACCCGTCTGGGTTGGATCGGTCTGTCCAAAGGTGAGCACAGCGTTAAGGTGGGTGCTCAGTGGTCGCCGTTCTTTGAATACAGCGGCTGGAATACGCATCGCGCCGAAGTGCAGGGCGTTGGTTCCTACTTCTACATCACCGAAGTGCTGCCGGGCTCTGTTGGTTACGGCTACCGTAACGACAGCACCATTAACTACACCTACGGTCAGGGCGGTTTTGGTAACAGCCCGTTCACGGCGACCGTAGCGCTGCACATTGCCGAAGATAACCGCACGGTTACCGTGGATGGCGAAGATGTGCTGGTCAACGACAGCGGTATTACCGCGGTGACTGTCGGCGGTGCGGCTACCTTTGGCGCGCTGACCCTGAATGTCGTGGGTATTCAGTCGGTCGTGAAAGAAAGCGACGCGGCAAAAGCCGCAGGCGACGACATTGCAGCCCCTCTGGTTTACAGCCTGGGCGGTAAGTACGCGGTGACTTCTCAGGTTGAGCTGGGTCTGGCCTACCGTGTTGCCGACCGTGATACCGGCACCGATGACGAGCGCACCTCGACCACAGTAGCGGCGCATTACGCCCCGACCGATCGTCTGACCCTGAGCCTGGGTTACGCCGTGGGCGACGACCAGGATGAGTCGCAGCGTCAGCTGAAGGGCGATGTATTCGGCAGCGCTTATTACCAGTTGCCGGGTGAACGCCTGATCGGCTTTGAATTTGAAAAAGCCGACTACGGCAACGATGGCGAATCACAGGCCATGTTGTTCAGCGCGCGTCAGAGCTTCTGATCCGCACTGCCAACGACCACTGTGACGCTTGCTCGTAACCGGGCAGGCAATAAAAAACGGGCCATCGGGCCCGTTTTTTTATGTTCAGAAACGCGCACCCGACATCAGGCGTACGCTTCTTCCACTTTACCTTCTTCCACCAGACTCAGTGACAGCCCGGAACTGCTAGCCGCCGCTTTCGGTGCCGCCTGTTTCACAGCGGCTGGTTTGGCGTCGGGTTTGTTATCACCCAGTTTAATGCGCAGGCGCAGGTTGTTTTCTGAGTCGGCGTTTTTCAGCGCCTGTTCCAGTGTGATCTTGCCCTGTTTGTACAAGTGGTAGAGCGCGCCGTCGAAGGTCTGCATACCAAGGTTTTCGGATTTGCTCATGATCTCTTTAATCGACGGGAAATCACCGCGGATAATCAGGTCTTCCACCGTTTTATTGCCCAGCAGCACTTCCACGGCGGCGGCGCGTTTGCCATCCACCGTCGGAATTAAGCGCTGGGAAATAATCGCGCGCACGTTCTGACCCAGGCCCAGCAGAATCTGGTTGCGGCGTTCTTCTGGGAACATATTCACAATACGCTCGAACGCCTGATTGGCGTTGTTGGCGTGCAGGGTAGAAATCGCCAGATGGCCGGTTTCGGCAAAGGCGAGGGCGTGTTCCATGGTTTCCGCATCGCGGATTTCACCAATTAAAATCACATCGGGCGCCTGACGCAGGGTGTTTTTTAACGCGGCGGCGTAGCTTTTGGTATCGGTACCCACTTCGCGCTGGTTAATCACGCTTTTCTTGTGTTTGTGCACAAATTCAATCGGGTCTTCGATGGTAATAATATGGCCCGCGGTGGTGGCATTACGGTGGTCGATCAGCGCCGCCAGCGAGGTTGATTTACCCGAGCCCGTTCCACCGACAAACAGAATCAGCCCGCGCTTGGCGGTGATCACTTCTTTTAATACCGGCGGCAGATTGAGCTTGGCAATATCGGGAATATCGGTGTTGATGTTGCGGGCAACAATCGATACTTCATGCTGCTGCTTGAAAATATTAATACGGAAGCGGCCGGACGAATTGGACATGGCCATATTCAGTTCCATCTCTTCGTCGAATTCTTTGCGTTGCGCATCCGACATAATGGAGTAGGCGATTTTTTCGATATCGCCGGGGCCGAGCACATCACGGCTCAGATGCTTCAGCTGGCCCTGAAATTTTGCACACGGTGGAGCACCCTTGCTCAGGTACAGGTCCGAGCCATCGTGTTTTGCCAGTAGATGAAGCCAGTTTTCGATGCTCATGAGTACTCCTTCAACGCAACGCTGTGTATCTTTTTTGTGCGGATTAATCGCTCAATCCGCCGGGCGGGGGATAATCCGTCGATAAAAAAATACTAGCAACTCAACTCTGTCTTTATTGAGTAAAGGTTGCGGCGTGGTTCACAGAATTACGTTGTAAGAATGACAAAGAAATCACAGTAATGCCCGCTGCCTGAGAAAGGATTTTTCACGTGTTACAGCATGTGTCGCTGTGCTAGCGACTGTTATTTTGTGCAGTTTTTATTCAGGTTTCTGTTCACGCTTCTGGTCAGTTTTCTGGTGAGGTTTTGTGCGGCTTGTGTTGTCGCGGATGCCAGCAGTTGGATGTGGTTTGTCAGGGCAGCAGCGGGTGAGTGTATGTGCTGATTTGGAGTTGGTTCTGGTTGGCGTTAGTTCTGGTTGGTTTTGGTTGGTTTTGGCTCTGAGGCGCTACCGCAAGCTGTGAATCGCCTCACAGAAGGTAGCCAGACCACTGGTCAGTGCAGTGGCGACGTCCGGCATCTGCACTATGTCGTCAGCGGTTGGTGTTTTGCTGAGCAGCGGCACGGTTACGCAGGCGTCGTCAATTAATTTACCCGACATGGTGGTCACCACTTCGCGCAACGCCTGCTGGGCGTGGTACGCCCGCGCCGAGGTGTTGATCAGCATAATGGGTTTATCGACAAACTCCGGCCCGCTGACCAGCCAGTCTAGGGCATTTTTTAATACACCCGTGATGCCGTGCGCGTATTCCGGGCTGGCGATGATCAGACCTGATGCTTCCGCCAGTTGCCGCTTTATGCGTTCAACCGCCGGATGACTCAGGTGTTCAATATCCGGATTAAACAGGGGCAGCAGCCCGATATCCTCATCCAGAACGATACGTACGGAGGCGGGCGCCAGTGTTTGCAAGGCGTGTAGCGTGGCTTTATTAATCGAGGTCTGGCGCAGGCTGCCGCACAGGGCAAACAAGGTCATGGGCTGCATAAAGGTCGGTCCTGGCGCATTGGGAATTTATGGTGAGAACCGTCTTTTAACACAATGTGCGTAGGGCGCCCACTTGTTACCACAAGTCCTTCATTACCCACAGATGGCCTGGCGTGAACTCAGGGGTGCACCCTGACGAACCCCTGCTTCGCCTCCCAGAATTTCTGACCATTAATGAAGGGATCATCACGTTAAATGAACGTATCACTGCATAAATCGATGGCTCAGTGCAGTAAATGAAGGGCGCGTCACTTTGGCGGAACCGTCTGTTGCCGTCGGGCCGGCCCCGTCCGCAGGTTCGGGCTTTGTGGTAAGGTGAGGCCTTTGCATACCGCTGAATCGGGGATAAAGGTAATGAGTAAGGCTTCTGGAATGAAACACGCGGCCACCGTGCTGGGTCTGCTGCTGTGCGCATTGCCGGTGCTGGCGCAGTCGCCGGTACGGGAACTGAAAGCGGGCGAAGAAGCCGGCTGTCAGCCTGTAGAGCAGCAGGTGTGTTCCAGCACCAGCATGAAGCCGGAAGACGAGTGCTTTAGCTGGCATTCACGCATGGCCAAAGACGCCGGCGCCGATGCGTTTGTGGTGCGCGAGACCGAACGTTCACGCAAAAACAAACCCAGCCTGACCGGCATGAAAACCGAAGTCACCACGAAAATCAGCGCCGACTATTTCCGCTGCCAGCAGCCTGCGCAGGTGCAACCGCTTCCCGCAGCGGCGCCAGCACCCCGTGGCGATTTTTCGACGGTTGAAAAACGCCTGCAGGTACTGGAATCCCTGAAAGCCAAAGGGCTGATTTCGGCCGATGAATACCAGCAGAAGCGTGGCGATATCCTGAACGATCTGTAATTCCGCTGTGCTGAAACCGGCTGGTGTTCGCTGGCCGCTACAAGGCATCGATGCAAAAACGCCTGCAATTGCAGGCGTTTTTTTGTGCTGAAGAAAGGCCACTCTCGTGTCTGCGTCAGGGGGCGATGGTGTACGGGTATTGACCCTGATAGTTACCGCCCGGGGTGTAGTCACACACGGCGAACCATTGGAAGGCCATGGTGCTGCCATTGAGGTTTGTGCATTCGGCGATACCGCACCCCACGTGGGTGGTGTTGGCCCACACCAGTTGGGTGTAATGGCCAATCGTTTCCTCATCGACGCCTTTGCCGTCTTGCGGTTCATAGATGTAATTGTCTTCCTCGGCGGCCCACAAGCCGGTGAAATAGGCTGGCGTATGCTCGCTGCTGGACGACGACGCGAAGCGCGCGGCGATATTTTCACCTACCCAGACGCTGCTGCCGCCGAGAGCCTGATAGTCGGCCAGACGGTTGCTGTTATGACCGTAATTGCATTCTTCGGCGTAGGCCTGAGCAACAGCGGCGAGGTTAGTATCCCACTGCAGATCAGGTACGGCAGGGGACGGCGTCGGGCTGTTGGGTAACAGACCGGCGTTCAGGTTCTGACGCACGGTGTTGTGAGCATCCAGCCAGTCAATACAGCCTTGATAGAGCGTGGTTTGAGTATCCGGGTCGTAAGCGGAGCAGCGGCTGTCGACGGTTGGGGTTTCTTCACCCGATCCGTCGTCTGGACCGTCACCCGAGCCAGAATCGTCGCCCGAGCCCGAGTCATCGCCCGAGCCAGAATCGTCGCCCGAGCCAGAATCGTCGCCCGAGCCAGAATCGTCGCCCGAGCCAGAATCGTCGCCCGAACCAGAATCGTCGCCCGAACCAGAATCGTCGCCCGAACCAGAATCGTCGCCCGAACCAGAGTCATCGCCCGAGCCAGAGTCATCGCCCGAGCCAGAGTCATCGCCCGAGCCAGAGTCATCGCCCGAGCCAGAGTCATCGCCCGAGCCAGAATCGTCGCCCGAGCCAGAATCGCCGCCTGAGCCAGAATCTGATGGCGGTGCCCCGGCGTCGCTCTCATCGCCTGAGTTCTGACCGTTGTCTGTGGTTTCTCCGCCGTTGTTGCCGCTGCTGGCGCCTGCATTATCGTCGTTACCAGTGTCATCCGGGCCGCCGACACAGGCGACCAGCATGGGTAAAAGAAGGATGAAGAGTAGGTTCCTGAATTTCATAAGGTGCTCCTTGCTGACTTGGCGGGGCGCGAGTGTGTTCGGCGAAAGGAAACGCGACCATGCGCGCCCTGTCATCCGGCGACAAGGACCAGCTGCGCCGTTCTGCCTGAACTGAGAGGCCGGTTACAGGAAGTTGGCCGACTTTCCTGACCATTGCGCTTTGGTCTCCGCGGGCAGCACAAGCGGAGGCTATGGTTCGAGTGTCGTGCAGCGCCCTGGCGGGTGCCAGCGTTGCTTGTCTACGGCTTTTGGGCAGCAGAGAAGGCAAATGCGCCATTGGGTGTCTCATTAGCCCATAGCCTGAGGCTAATCCCGCCATATTGAGCATTTTTCTGAAACAGTTTGACCACAAAAGGCCTGTTTACACTGAACACATTGTCGTTAGACTGAGCTCCCTTTTTCTGTGGTTATGGTTTTCGGTATGACCAAGCAACACAAGCTGATCGCGGTTTTATCTCTGGTGGTTGTCGGTGGTGGCATCTGGTGGTTATGGCATCAGGGACGTGAGGATACAGACAACGCCTATGTGAAGGCGGATATTCTGCCGGTGATGAGCCGGGTAGCGGGCACCCTGCTGGCAACCCCGGCCCCGGCGAACCGTCTGGTGCAGCAGGGCGATGTGTTGCTGGAACTGGACCCGGCCGTGTATCAGACCCGTCTGGGCGAAGCCCGCGCGGTGCGTGCGCAGGCGGAAGCCAGTCTGAACCATCTGTCCGATCGTGAAAACGCGCAGAAAGCGCAGGTGTCTGCCGCCCAGGCCAGCGTGGCCGCGGCCGATGCTGAATGGCGCCGTACCGTGCAGCAGACCGACCGTCTGTTGCAGCTGCAGGGCAAGCAATACGTGGCGCAGGACGATCTGGATGCGGCCGAGCTGAACAAAGCCGCCGCTGCGGCGCGCCTGAATCAGGCCAAAGCGCAGCAGAGCGCCCAGCAGGCCAATCTGGTGACCATCGCCGGCGAACGCCCGCTGATGGAAGCCGCACTTGCACAGGCGAAGGCCGCCGAAGCGCGTGCCGAACTGGAACTGAGTTACACCCAGATCCGTGCGCCGCGCGCCGGTGTGGCGACCAGCCGTCAGGTGCAGGTGGGCCAGTCCGTTGAGCCGGGCATCCGTCTGATGAGTCTGGTGACCGAACCGGTCTGGATTTACGCCAACTACAAAGAAACTCAGGTGGCGGTTATGAAAGCCGGCGACGAAGCCGAAATTTCGGTCGATGCCATTAAAGGCAAAACCTTTAAAGGCCATGTCGACAGTTTCTTTGCCGCCACAGGCTCTGAATTTGCGCTGCTGCCACCGCAGAATGCCACCGGCAATTTCACTAAGGTGATTCAGCGTGTTCCGGTGAAAATTCTGTTCGACGAGGGTCAGGACCTGACCGGTATTCGTCCGGGTATGTCACTGGAAGTGACGGTATTTACTGAATGACCACCCCTGCGGCGATGACGGCAGATCAGTCACAGCAGCGCGTCGGAAGGCGCGAATGGCTGGCGGTCGGCGGCGCTCTGCTGGGCGCCTTTATGGCGATTCTGGATATCCAGATCACCAACTCGTCGCTGAAAGATATTCAGGCGGCGCTGGGGGCGACGCTGGAAGAATCCTCGTGGATTGCAACCTCGTATCTGGTGGCGGAAATGATCGCCATTCCGCTCACCGGTTTCTTCGCAGCCTGGTTATCGCCACGCCGTTATTTATTGTGGAACGGCGCCGGTTTTATTCTGGCCTCGCTGGCCTGTTCGTTCGCCTGGAATCTGGAATCCATGATTGTTTTCCGGGCGCTGCAGGGCTTTACCGGCGGCGCGCTGATTCCGATGGCGTTCACCCTGATTATTACCATTCTGCCGCTGGATAAACGTCCGGTGGGGATGGCGCTGTTTGGTGTGACGGCGACCTTTGCGCCGACCATTGGCCCGACCCTCGGTGGCTGGCTGACCGAAGCCTTCAGCTGGCATTACATTTTTTATCTGAACGTCGTTCCCGGTGTGGTGGTGTTGTGGCTGCTGGCCGAAGGTCTGGATAAAACTGAGGGCGATGACAATGAGCTGAAAAAGATCGACCTGTTCGGCATGATCACCATGGCGCTCGGTTTGGGCGCGTTGCAGATCATGCTGGAAGAAGGCGCGCGCGATGACTGGTTTGATGCGGTGTACATCCGCTGGCTGGCAGTCATTGCGTTAGTCAGTCTGGCGTTGTTTGTGCGTAAGCAGCTGACCACGGATCACCCGCTGGTGAATCTGCGCCTGTTCAGAAGCCGCGATTTCGCCTTGTCGTGCGTTGCCTATTTTATGCTCGGCTGTGGTCTGTTCGGCTCTGTGTATCTGGTGCCTCTGTATCTGGCGTCGGTGCACAACTACACCGCGTTGGATATTGGTCTGGTGCTGATGTGGGTGGGTTTTCCGCAGTTGCCGTTTTTTCCGTTAATTCCGAAAATTCTGAAAGTGGTGCACGCCAAATATCTGGTGGCGTTCGGCTTTTTTGTGATGGGCATGAGCATGTTCATGAACATTCACATGAGTGCCGATTACGACGGTGCCTATTTAATTCCGGCGCTGCTGGTCCGCGCATTGGGGCAGCCCTTTATTATGGTGCCCCTGTCGATGATGTCGGCGGCGAATCTGGAATTAAAAGACACACCATCGGCGTCGACCTTGTTCAACGTGATGCGCAATCTGGGCGGCGCGGTGGGCATTGCCTTACTGGCAACCCTGTTGTCGGACCGTACCGATTTTCATGTGTCGCAGCTGAAAGAAACGCTGGTCGACGGCAGTATCGCCCTGACCGAATACATTGACCGTATGGGCATGATGCTGGAACAGAACGGCGGCCACGAAGAGCAGGCGTACGGCATGCTGATGCAGGACATTACCCAGCAGGCGATGATCATGTCGTATAACGAAGCCTTTATTCTGGTGGGTATTCTGTTGCTGGTGGCCTCGCTGGCCTCGCTGGCGATCCGTCCACCGAAACCGGGCACGGTGTCCGCTGCCGGTGGTGGTCACTGATTCGTTCCTGACGGTCAACGCCAGATATGAAAAAGCCCGGATGAACCGGGCTTTTTTGTATCTGGCGCTTTTATTTGCTCTGCATGTACAGCGGAATGCCGTCGAACAGCTGACGGATGCCTTCCGACCAGGCGGCGCGCAGTTTGAGGAAGTTTTCGTTGGTTTCGTCGATGCGTGAAATGCCCGGATTTTCCAGCGCGTCGGTGCGGTAGCAAATCACGTCCAGCGGCATACCCACAGAGAGGTTCGAACGCAGGGTCGAATCCATGGAAATCAGCGCGCATTGCAGCACGCGGTCCAGTGGCGTATCGAAGTTAATGATGCGGTCGATGATCGGCTTGCCGTATTTGCTCTCGCCAATCTGGAAGTACGGGGTGTCTTCACAGGCTTCAATAAAGTTGCCCTGCGAATACACGTGGTACAGACGGGGTTCGTCGCCTTTGATCTGACCGCTGACCAGCATATTGCAGCTGAAGTCGACGCCCTGATTCTGGCCGGAATCGCGCTGGATGATCTGACGGATGGTGCGGCCAACCAGTTCGGCCACATCAAACACGGTCGGCACGTTCAGTACGTGGCGCTCGGCACTTTTGATCTGGTGTTGCAGCAGGCTGATCACACTCTGAGTGGTGGCCAGATTGCCCGCACTCTGTAAAAACAGCACGCGCTCGCCCGGCACTTCCAGCACGTGGAGTTTGCGGAAGGTGGCAATATGGTCGACACCCGCGTTGGTGCGGGAATCAGAAGTCAGAACCAGTCCGTCACGGACTTTAAGCGCAACACAATACGTCATCACAGTGCTCCACGGTGTAATTCCGGCCCGTAAATAATGGGCCAAAAAGAGCGCGCAGGGTGCCCGAGCGGCCAGATTTTGTCCAGTCTGTTAACTGGACAATGTAAAGAAGATCCCTGCCAAAGCTGACTGTCGACAGACGCTGGCTATCGGCTTCATTGATTCTGCGCGGATGACCTGTGCAGGGCGTTCTATTAAACTTAGGCAAAACTTATACAACGCAGGAGATATCAGCGGTGACTGATGCACAACGTCCTCCTTTTGGCGTCTTGCTGGCCAATCTGGGCACACCCGAAGCACCCACCCCGCAGGCTGTGCGTAAGTATCTGGCGGAGTTTCTGTGGGACAAGCGGGTGGTGGATGCACCGCGTCCGCTGTGGTGGCTGATTCTGAACGGCATCATTCTGCGTACCCGCCCGGCCCGTGTGGCCCGTGCTTATGCGTCGGTGTGGACCGATGACGGTTCGCCGCTGATGAACATTGCCAGAGCCCAGCAACAGGCGTTGCAGCAGGCGCTGAGCGACACCTTCGGTTGCGACATCCCGGTGGCACTGGCCATGACCTATGGCGAGCCGTCGATGGAACAGGCCGGCCGTGAGCTGCGCGCCGCCGGTGTGCAGAACATGCTGGTGCTGCCTTTGTATCCGCAATATTCCGCGACCACCACGGGCGCTGTGTTCGACCGTCTGGCTGCCGGCCTGAAAGCCTGTCCGCACCTGCCGCAGATGCGCTTCATTAATGACTACCACGTGCATCCGCAGTACATCCGGGCGCTGGCCGATTCGGTACGCGAATACCGAGCTCAGCACGGCAACGGCGACCGGTTGCTGATGTCGTTTCACGGTATTCCGGAACGTTATGAGCGTCAGGGCGACCCGTACCCGTCGCAGTGCCGGGCGACGGCCAAAGCCGTGGCCGACGAGCTGGGTCTGGCCGACGACCAGTGGCTGTGTTCATTTCAGTCGCGCTTTGGCCGTGAAGAGTGGGTGAAGCCCTACACCGATGCCACGCTGGAAGCCTGGGGTAAAGCCGGTGTCGGGCGGGTGGATGTGATCAGTCCGGCGTTCAGTGCCGACTGTCTGGAAACGCTGGAAGAACTGAAGGTCGAGAACCGCGATCACTTCCTGCATCACGGCGGCCGCGACTACCACTACGTCCCGTGTCTGAATGTCCGGCCCGATCACATCGCCATGATGACGGCGCTGGTGAAAGCCAATACCCAGGGCTGGGTCTGACCGCGGCCAAAGGCGTGGTTGAACCCCGTTTTTGGCGTTAAAAACGGGTTTTTTGCGGTAAAAAGCGTCTGCTTGCGTCTGTTTGCAAACTTTCTTTGACTTTATCAATCGCTGTGCATAATCTGCACAGCGTGCCGGCGCCGGATGGTCGTCAGAGGCCCTAAAGCCCCTTACTTGTTTCCCTGAAAACGCGATGCACCTCCGCAGTCCTTCTTGTGATTTGGACGGCCGGCGGAGTGGTTACGACAAGTCACACCCGTTTTCTGGATTGGTATATGAATATCTACGTAGGCAACCTGTCTTACAACACCACAAATGAAGATCTGTCTTCACTGTTCTCCCAATACGGTGAAGTACGTCGCGCAAGCGTTGTAATTGATCGCGAAACCCAGCGCTCCAAAGGCTTCGGCTTTGTGGAAATGAACGACAACGCTGCCGCGACTGCCGCTATCGAAGCGCTGAACAACAAAGAATTCAATGGCCGTGCGCTGCGTATCAACGAAGCCAAGCCACGTGAAGACCGTCCACGTCAGTCTCGTCCAGCACGTTTCTGATTCCGGTTTTTACGGATTCTACAGAACGGCCACCTCGTGTGGCCGTTTTGCGTTTTAAGGCGCAGCCGCTTTCTCAGCTTTGCCCAGCAAATTCCGATCATTGAATCGTGTGAAATGATCATGGCTTGTCCCCGGTAAGTGTGGAATTATCCTGCGCAAACAATGGGGAACCCACATGAGCCAGTCAAACGACGCCCGCGTGCTGTGCGAAGTACGCAATCACATCGCCTACGTCACCATGAACCGTGCCGATAAACTCAACGGTCTGGACATGGCCATGTTCACCGAGATGATCGCCACCGCGAAAAAACTGCGCAAAGACCGCCGCGTGCGGGCGGTGATTCTGTCCGGTGCCGGTGCTTCTTTCTGTGCCGGTCTCGACTTCAAGGCGGTGGCCAAAAACCCGTCGATGATTCCTAAAATCTTTCTCAAGCTGCCGTGGACCAAACAGAACATCGCGCAGGAAATCGCCCATTGCTGGCGCGACCTGCCGGTGCCCGTGATCTGCGCGATTCACGGCAACTGCTTCGGCGGTGGCGTACAGATTGCGCTGGCCTGCGACTACCGCATCGCCACACCCGATGCGAACCTGTCGATCATGGAAATGAAGTGGGGCCTGATTCCGGATATGAGCGGCATGGTGACCTTATCGCGCCTGACCCGCATCGACATCGCGCAGGAGCTGACCATGACCGGCCGCCAGTTCCCGGCGACCGAAGCGTATGAATACGGCCTGATCAGTAAACTGGCCGACGACCCGCTGGCGGAAGCGCAGAAGCTGGCCGACGTGATCGCCAGCAAATCACCGGACGCGGTGGCGGCCACCAAATACTTATTCAAGAAAACCTGGAAAGCCGATACCTGGAAAGCCCTGCGCTGGGAACGTTGGGTGCAGGCACGACTGCTGGGCCGTAAAAATCAGAAAATTGCTATGGCCAATGGTCTGGCCGGCAAAGACAAAGAACCTAAGCCGTTCGCCGACCGTTCTTCTTTCCGTTAATTTTATTTAACCTTCATGCCCGTCAATGAGTGCCGTGGGCAGCGTCGGCTGCCCGCTTGAATTTCCGCCCGCCGGGGGCGACAGTAATGGCTCACTCAGCGGAATCAGAAGTCACTTCGTTCCCGCGCTTCCGGCCGGAGCCTCTATGCCCTTTACCCGTCTTGCTCTGCTCACCTGCCTGACCATGGTGGCGTTCGCTGCCAATTCTGTGCTGAACCGGCTGGCGCTGGCGCAGACCGACTCCGACGCTCTGCTGTTTACCTTTGTCCGGCTGTTAGCCGGCGCTGTATTTCTGGCGCTGCTGGTGCGAGTGCGTTCTGCAAAAGAAAGCGGCCAGTCGCGCACAGCGGGTAACTGGCCTTCGGCGCTGGCCTTGCTGACCTATGCCGCTGGCTTTTCCCTGGCCTACCGCGAACTGAGTGCGGCGACCGGCGCGCTGTTGCTGTTCGGAGCGGTGCAGGTGTCCATGATCAGCGTAGGGCTGGTGCGCGGTGAGCGGCCGGGCGTATGGCAGCTGGCGGGCCTTGGGCTCGCGCTGGCCGGTGTTGTCTGGCTGTTGCTGCCGGGTGCGACAGCACCGGGGGCTTTGTCGGCGGCGCTGATGATACTGGCCGGTGTGGCCTGGGGGGTGTATTCCCTGCGCGGGCGGGGCGCGTCAGATCCGACGGCTGCGACCGCCGGCAATTTTCTGCGAGCATCTGTGCTGGCATTGGCCGTTCTGCCCTGGGTCGACTGGTCGCGTTCGGCGGATGGTCTGGTCTACGCGCTGCTGTCGGGCGCGCTGGCGTCCGGCGCCGGGTACGCACTCTGGTATGCCGTGCTGCCACACATGAAATCGGCCACGGCCGCCACGGTGCAGTTGTCGGTGCCTGTGATTACCGCGCTGGCGGGCGTGCTGTTATTGGGTGAGTTGCTGAGTGTGCGTTTGATGGTGGCGTCGGTGCTGACGCTGGGCGGTATTGCGCTGTATATCCGCGCCGGCAAAGCCCGGACTAAATAGGAAAACCGGCAGGCGCTTACAGCGCCTGATCTGTGTACAGCTGGGTATCGGTCAGCAGGCTGATCGCATTCATATAGGCGGCGATCGCCGGCGGAAATTGCAGGCCATCGACCATGGTTAAATTACGCAGCGTCGGGAAGATCAGCAGATCGTCCCAGCTCAGGGTGTTGCCATGATCCGCTGGAAGTTCCGGGCTGGGTAAGGCGTTGAGCATGGCCTGCACGGCGGCGATGTGCCGTGGCGTGTCTTGCATGGCCTGAGCGAAATCTTTGCCCAGTGCGATTTCTTTTTTCACGCGGAAATAATGGGTGGCGTCGTCGCTCATAAACTCAGGTAAGCCGAGTGCGAGGCAGCGCGGATACAGCAGGGCGTAAACATCGGCGGCGGTGCGGAAAAAGGCCTGTACGAAGGCATCGGCACCATTCCCCGCGCGCATGATTTTCTGTGCGTCGCCCAGTTCATCAAGCTTGTGCGCGATATCCAGACTTTCGGCCATGGCACTGCCATCGGCCAGTTCCAGAATCGGTACCTGTTTGGCATTCACCAGACGGTAGCAGGTGTCTTCGTCGTCGTTCAGCAGGAAAACGGTTTCGTGTTCCACATTTTTATAATTGGCCACCATGACCGCGCGCAGGCAAAAAGGGCAGTGGTGGTAAATGTACAAACGCATAACGACTCCGTATTAAAAGCACTTGCTTAGTTTAGCCTGTCTAAAGCTTGAAGCTTGAAGCCTGAAGCCTGAAGCCTGAAGCCTGAAGCCTGAAGCCTGAAGCCTGAAGCCTGAAGCCTGAAGCGGCTTCCGGCGTTCTCAGTCCTCGCCGATAAAGCCGCCGGTCTTATATAGATCAGAGTGCCCATGTGGGCGCAAAGACCGGCTGAGCCGAATCTGGATTAATCCTCGCCGATAAAGCCGCCGGTCTGATGCGCCCACAGCTGCGCATAAATACCGCTCTGCGCAATCAGCTCCTGATGCGTGCCCTGTTCGGCAATACGGCCGTTGTCGAGCACGATCAGGCGGTCCATGGCGGCGATGGTCGACAGGCGGTGCGCAATGGCGATCACCGTTTTATTTTCCATCAGCTTGTACAGGCTTTCCTGAATCGCGGCTTCCACTTCGGAATCCAGTGCCGAGGTGGCTTCGTCGAGAATCAGGATAGGTGCGTCTTTTAACAGCACACGGGCGATGGCAATACGCTGGCGCTGACCGCCGGATAATTTCACACCGCGCTCGCCGACCTGTGCATCGTAGCCACTGTTGCCGTGCGGATCGGTCAGCTGCTGAATAAAGTCGTGGGCTTCGGCTTTGTGGGTGGCCGCCAGCAGCTCTTCGTCACTGGCAGACGGATTGCCGTACAGCACGTTGTCGCGCACGCTGCGGTGCAGCAGCGAGGTGTCCTGAGTCACCATGCCGATGTGCTTGCGCAGGGAATCCTGAGTCACGCCTTTAATATCCTGACCGTCGATCAGAATGCGGCCGCTGTCGATGTCGTAAAAACGCAGCAGCAGATTCACCAGCGTCGATTTACCGGCGCCGGAGCGGCCGACCAGACCGACTTTTTCACCGGCTTTAATATGGATGTTCAGATCGCTGAACACTTCGCGGTCCTGATGCTCGCCGGCGCCACGGTAACGGAAGCGTACGTGATCCAGGGTGATGTCCCCCTGTTGTACCTCAAGCGTGCCGGCGTTGTCGGCGTCTTTAATTTCCGGGGTTTTGGTCAGGGTGTTCATGCCGTCGACGACCGTACCCAGATTTTCAAACAGGGCGCCCACTTCCCACATAATCCACTGCGCCATGCCGTTCACGCGCAGTGCCAGTGCAATGGCGATGGCAATGGCGCCGGTGGAAATGTCGTTCTGCATCCACAGCCAGATAGACACCGCCGCGACGGTGAATACCAGCAGGTAGTTAATGGCGCTGACCGCCATGTTCAGGCCGGTCACCAGACGCATCTGGCGGTACACGGTCTGCATAAAGCCTTCCATCGATTCGCGTGCGTATTCGGTTTCACGGTCAGTGTGGGAGAAGAGTTTCACTGTCTGGATATTGGTGTAGCTGTCGACGATGCGGCCGGTCATGGTCGAGCGGGCGTCGGCCTGTTCGGTGGCCACCTTTTTCAGGCGCGGCACAAAATACAGCTGCACGGCGATGTACAGCAGAATCCACGCCGCCATGGGCAGCATCAGACGGAAATCGGCTGCGGCGGTGGTGACCAGCACCGCGCCGAAATACACCAGAATATAAACCGCCAGATCCATCAGTTTCATCACGGTTTCGCGCACGGCCAGTGCCGTCTGCATCACCTTGGTGGCGACGCGTCCGGCAAAGTCATCCTGATAGAAGGCCAGGCTCTGGTTCAGCAGGAAACGGTGGGCCTGCCAGCGGATTTTCATCGGGTAGTTGCCGAGCAGGGTCTGGTGCACCAGCGCTGAATGCAGGAACACCACCACCGGCAGTACAACCAGCAGCATGATGGCCATCATCAGCAGGTGGTGGCCTTCGTCCTGCAGCAGGGTCTCCGGGCTTTTCTGCACCAGAAAGTCGACCAGTTGGCCCATAAAACCGAACAACTGCACTTCCAGAATGGCCATCATGGCGGTCAGCAACGACATCACCACCAGAGGTACTTCCACCCCGCGGGTGTAATGGCGGCAGAAGGCCATCAGACCGGCCGGTGGCTGCGACGGGTGCTGGGGCGGGAAGGGATTCACCAAACGTTCAAACAAGCTGAGCATACTGACAATAACCAATTTAAGTTGGCGCCCACGATAGCGGAGGGGACTGTTGATTGTAAGGGCGAAAAACTGATTTCACTGTTCAGCCAGCACAAGGGGCTGTGGGGCCACTAGTGCGGCTGTTCGAGTTGCTGGATGTATTTTTATGTAACGGGCCCTGACGGGGCTTGTGGTGTCTCACAGAGCCATTGTGAAAAATCAGACAGGCTTTGAGCAAAGTTTCTGATCGGAAAGTGATTTACAATCGAATATAGTGATCGTTAGGACAAGGAAAAATCACTGTACACTCACGCAGATAAGCCTATCTTTGCGCGACTTTTTAGACCCAACTAATAAACCAATAACATACCCAACTACCGAGATAAGGAGGTAGCGAGCCCAATGGTTGTTCAACCTGAAGACTACTACGACGCCGAGACTTTTAACCGTCTGAAATCCTTTGCCGACAAACAGGAAACTCCTTGCCTGGTCGTCGACAGTAAAGTGTTTACCCGTCAGCTGGACGAGCTGATGGATTGCTTCCCATATGCAAAGACTTATTACGCGATCAAAGCCAACCCTATGCCGGAACTGCTGAGCATTCTGCGCGACCGTGGTTGTAACTTCGACGTGGCGTCCCGCTACGAGCTGGACAAAGTTATGGCGTTGGGTGTTTCAGGTGACCGTGTAAGCTACGGTAACACCATTAAGAAAGCCCGCGACATCCGTTATTTCTATGAAAAAGGCGTACGTCTGTTCGCTACCGACTCCGAAGCCGACCTGCGCAACATCGCCAAGGCTGCTCCGGGTTCCAAAGTGTACGTGCGCATCCTGACCGAAGGTTCACAGACTGCCGACTGGCCTCTGTCCCGTAAGTTTGGTTGTCAGTCTGACATGGCGATGGATCTGTGCCTGCTGGCCCGCGATCTGGGTCTGGAACCGTACGGCGTGTCTTTCCACGTTGGTTCTCAGCAGCGTGACATCGGTGCGTGGGACTCCGCCATTGCCAAAGTGAAGGTAATCTTCGAGCGTCTGAAAGAAGAAGACGGCATTACCCTGAAGATGATCAACATGGGCGGTGGTTTCCCGGGCAACTACATCAGCCGTACCAACGACCTGCAGACTTACGCTGCGGAAATCACCCGTTTCCTGAAAGAAGACTTCGGCGACGAACTGCCGGAAATCATTCTGGAACCGGGCCGTTCACTGGTGGCGAATGCCGGTATTCTGGTGAGCGAAGTGGTACTGGTCAGCCGTAAAGACCGTTATGGTCTGCACCGCTGGGTATTCACCGACGTGGGTAAATTCGGTGGTCTGATCGAGACCATGGACGAATCCATCAAGTACCCACTGTTCGTGGAGAAAACCGGTGAGCTGGAAGAAGTGATTCTGGCCGGCCCAACCTGTGACAGCGCCGATATTCTGTACGAAGACTACAAATACGAGCTGCCACTGAACCTGGCCGCTGGCGACCGTATGTACTGGTTCTCGACCGGTGCCTACACCACCACCTACAGCGCGATTGAATTCAACGGTTTCCCACCGCTGAAATCCTTCTGCATCTGAGTGGATGCCCCATAAAAAAACCGCCTTCGGCGGTTTTTTTATGTCTGGCGTTTGCCTGTCTGTGCGCTGGCCGGCCGCTCAGTGCGCTTTTTCACCATCCGGCGCCGAGGCTTGCTCCTGCACGAGGGAATGCATAAAGCGTTCTTTAATCGTGTCGAGCCGGCCGCTGTCTTCCATCTGTTGCAGCACCTGCGTCAGCGGCTGCACCAGATTTTCGTGTTTGCGGTTGAGGTAGTGGTAAATGCGGAATGAGGCCAGCGTGTCGGGCACGACATACAGAGGCACGGCAACGGTCTCCTGCCAGCAGCGGGCAACCGAGGAGGGCACCAGCGCAAAATCGACCCGCTTGTTGACCACCATGCGCAGCAGTTGTCCGGCGGTGCCGGGTTGCTCGGCGGCGCTCACCGGCTGATCCATCAGGTTGTACAACGACATACCGCGAGTGATGCCCAGATGATACTGGCCGATTTTATTCAGCGGCACATTCTGCAGCTCCGGCGTGGAGGTCACTGCCACAATATCCAGCGTAATCAGGGGAACCGGCACCCGGCGCAGATGGGAATAGCGGCTTTCAACGGCGTCGATGCGGCCCATTTCGGCATCCAGCTTACCCAGATCGGCCAGCTCCAGTGAACGCGGCGACGGCCATTCGGAAATGATGAAGGTGAGCTTCAGCTGGTCGTAGGCTTCGCGCAGCACGTTCACGCCCAGACTGTTCAGCGGGTATTTCTCCATGGCGCCAATCACCAGAGGTTCTGGCTTTTCGGCCGGCGCCACCGGTTTTACATCGGCCTGCGACAGCGGGCTTATCAAGAGCGCCAGTAACAGCGCGACAGAAGACTTCATGGTGAATTTCCGCAGAGCAATAGCGAAAGTTTAGCAGTCTGTCGTGGAATGACAGCGCAATTAATCGGCGCTGGTCCGGGTGTCCGTCAGGGCATCGCTGTGGCGGATAAACTCGTCTAGCAGACGCGCCAGCTCGCCGTTGTTCGCCAGTTGTCTGAGCGCCTGCGTGAGGGCGGGGATCAGCGCCGCGTGGCGTTCATGCAGATAGTGATACACTGGAAATTCGCCCAGCGATTCGTTCAGCAGATACAGGCGCGTCTTGCCGCTCTGGGCACGTTGCTGCAACCAGCGCTGCGCCAGCGTGTCGGGCACAATGGCGAAATCAATGCGCCCGCTGACCAGCATCTGGTGCAGCTGCTGCGTGGTGCGCGGTTGTTCAAGATGCCCGGGCGCCAGGTTCAGACGCTGGTAGACCATGGCGCCAAGATAGGCTCCCAGATGGTATTCGTTCAGGGACGTGAGTGGGGTGCGGGCCAGTGCTTGCTGGGTGTTGACCGCCACCAGATGCAGATTCAGCAGTGGCACAGGGACGGGTAGCAGGTGCGGGTAATCGTGTTCGATGCCGGCGATGCGCGCCAGCTCGCCATCCAGTTCGCCGGCCGACGCCAGGCTCAGTGAGCGGGTGGCCGGATATTCGGCCAGCGTCACGGAGTAGCCGAGCGGCTGGTACAGTTGCCGGAGGATGGCAAGCCCGGTGTCGTTCATCGGGAAGCTGCTCATGGCGCCGACCGTGATGCTGCTTTGGCTGTGTTCAGCCGCAACGGCCGGGCAGATGGCTGCGCTGCTGACCAGCACCAGTCTGGTCAGCAGCCGGAAGAAGCGTCCCCGAATCCGTATCCTTACTTTCACCGGGTGTCTCCCGTTGGCCGGTCAGAGCCTCAGTTTGCCTCAGCTTTGTTCAGTAACGCCACAAACATGGTGTCGCTGTCGTCCTGCGGCAGACCCAGCAGACGCATCTCGCCAACGCTGAAGGCCGGGTTGTTGCTGAGGAAGCGGGCCACCAGATCTTCGTTCTCGGCCACCGCCCAACTGCAGGTGGCGTACACCAGCAGACCGCCGGCTTTGACCGATTCACCGGCCAGTGACAGCAGCCGCAGCTGCAGTTCGTTGAGGTCGGCGGTGTCGTCGTCGCTGAAGCGCCAGCGGGCGTCCGGGTTGCGGCGCCAGGTGCCGGCCGAACTGCAGGGCGCGTCGACCAGCACTTTGTCGAAGCCGCCGTTGCGGGCAATTTCCTGCGGCAGACGCAGGGCTTCGGTACCGTTCCAGACGAAGGTACGCACGTTGTGTGCACCGGCGCGGCTGGCGCGGCGTTTGAGTTCGTCCAGCTTGTACTGATGCAGATCGGTGGCGACCAGCGCCCCTTTGTTGTTCATCGGACCGGCAAGGGCGAGGGTTTTGCCACCGGCGCCGGCGCAGGCATCCCAGATTTTGTCGCCCGGTTGCGGGTTCAGCGCGGCGGCAATCTGCTGGCTGGCCAGATCCTGAATTTCCAGCTGACCGCTGCGGTACAGCTCGCTGCTGTCGACGCCTTTGCCGCCACGTGCGGCCAGATGGCCTTTTTCCATGGCGGCGTTAATGCCGCCGTCGCGCAGGTTCTGCAGCATGTCTTTCAGCGCCTGTGCGTCATCCGGCTGCGCCAGCGGGTTGCGGCGCAGCGGGTTTACCCGCAGCCACAGCGGCGGCAGCTGATTCTGCTGGCGGATAAAGTGCAGCAGCTGTTCCTGATCCCAGCGACTGGCACTGGCGCGTTGCTGCAGCAGCGGCAGCCACTGCGGGCGTACGCCCTGCCACATCAGGCCGAGGGCCGACAGCGGCGACTGTTCAGCCTGATACGCCACCTGCTTGAGCAGACGGCTGCGGTCCTGATCGTCCTTTTGCAGGCGGGCGAAGTCCCAGCGTTCGCCGGCACGGCGTTCGATCCAGCTCCACAGGGTTTGTGCCTGAAAACCGGACAGGCGGCGTTCGGCCCATTGGCCGTCCCACTCGGCCCAGTCGGCTTCGGTCCAGACCAGTTGCGCACGGCCGGTGTACACATCTTCCAGCGCGCAGGCCAGCTGCTGATAGCGCAGGGCATCGGCCATGGCGCGGCTGATCAGGGCCGGAGTCCACTGGCCTTCGCTGTTGAGGTTGCGTAACTGACCGCGCAGCCAGCGATCCAGCGCCGGGCGGGGTGCCATGGCACACCACTGGCTCCACAGGGTAATCAGCGGATGACGGGCTTGTGGACGTCCGTGGGACGGGCGGCGGGGAGTGGAGCGGGACTTAGAACGCATGGACGGGATCCGGGTTTGAAACGGTGCGTGATTTAACGGCCAGACGGGGCCTGAGCCCAATTAAATTGGGCTATAAAAACCGTATTCTCGGTAGGCTCAGGTTATTGCTGCAGACGGAATTGCGACGGTGAAACGCCGGCCCAGGTTTTAAAGGCTTTGGCGAAGTTGCTGGCGTCGCTGAAGCCCAGCCGCTCGGCCACCAGATCCACCGGCAGTTCGGTGCGCAGCAGGGCCTGTGCATGCTGGAAGCGCACGTCGTCTTTCAGTTGCTGAAAGCTGTTGCCGTCGGCTTTGAGCTTGCGGTTCAGGGTGGCGGCCGACATGCACAACAGACCGGCGACGGTTTCGACGGTCGGCAGCTCCGGCAGGCGGTTTTCCAGAATCTGGCGCACCTTGGCGGTCACCGGCCGACCCTGATTCAGGTGGGTGAGGGCCGACTGCAGTTGCTGTTCGGCCATGCCTTCGAGCTGGGGGTTAAAGAAGGGCAGCGGGTGCACCAGCACATCGGCCGGCCAGTTGAGGCTGTTCTCGCCCGCCGATGAGATCACCCGACAGTGCGGCAGAATCTGCTGCGCCGAGAAATCCGTTTCTATGCTGGTCAGAATGCGGCTCTCGGCCTCGCGCCCGACCGGGCCTACCAGGGTGCGGCAGATGGTTTCGATGCTGGCCAGAAACGCCAGCGACAGAAAGGCGCCGGCAACCTTGTTGTTGAATCTGGGTTCGATGAACAGGTGACGTTCGTGTTCGCTGGCGTCACGGGCAATGCTGAAAATCTGCGCGCGGGTTTCGACGTAGCGGGTCACTTTGTCGGCGGCGTCGGCCATGGTGGCGCTGTACTGGGCGGCGTAACCGAGGGCGCCGTGCTTGGACAGCGTCATGCGTTTGCCGTATTCCAGCGCGATGCTCAGGTCGTTGGTCAGGGCACAGAACTGCTCGACCACGCGCAGGGCGGAGTCGTGGCCGACCAGCACACCGGGCTGGAACAGCAGCTCTTCCGGCAAGCCGGAATCGCGCAGCAGGTCGGCGGCCGAAATGCCGTGCTCAAAGGCCAGTTCGGCGAGCAGAATCAGATAATCGGACGAAACTATGTAGTTGCCCGTTCCCAGGGTTTTCATGTGTCTGGTCTTTTTTGTTGTTATTCGTCTGCGTTAAGGGCGTCAGAATGCATGAATAGCACCGGCCGCTGCAAGCTTATCACCGGGGGCCAATGGGCGGAGTATGCCATAGTGTCTGACAGGGTTAGGGGTGCCGCCCCGCCAGTGCCGCTGGTGCAAAGGCAGCCGTGAAACCAGGAGTTCCCCATGACTGAATACAATAATAAGGCCCAGTCACCTGAAATTAAGCCGCGTCGCATGGCGTTCGACACAACAAGCCCGATGCGCAAGTACAGCTTCGACAACAATTCCCTGATCAGCACCTTTTTCTACGCGCTGTCAGCCATGTTCCCGGACGGCGAGCGTTTCTTCATTCATTCGGTGCGTAACTATCAGAACGAAATCGACGATCCGAAACTGCTGGCGGAGATCCGCGGCTTTATCGGTCAGGAAGCCCATCACGGACATTCCCACGAAGGCCTGAACAAAGCCATTCAGGACATGGGCTTCCCCATGGACGAAGTGACCAATCACATGAAAAGCCGCATTGAGATGCTCAAGCGCGTATTTGGCAAAGGCCGTCAGCTGGCGCTGACCGTGGCCATGGAACACTTCACCGCGTCACTGGCTGAGTTCCTGCTGAAGAATCCGGAAATTCTGGACGACGTAGACCCGACCATCCGCCAGATGCTGATCTGGCACGCGGTGGAGGAAATCGAACACAAGGCCGTGGCCTTTGATGTGTACCGTCTGAAAGTGAACCGCGAATTCATGCGCAAGCGCGTGATGGTGATTGCCATGATCAGCCTGTTCACCCGCATCGCTTACTTCCAGTACCGCATGCTGCGTGAAGACCGCCACCTGCCGAGCCTGAAAGAATGGTGGGGCGCCACTAAGTTCTTCTGGGGCAAGAAAGGCATTCTGCGCGACAACATGCGTGGTATGCGTATGTTCTTCCGCACCGGGTTCCACCCGTGGGACATCGACCAGCATCACCTGATTGATGGCTGGCAGGAACGTCATCCGGACGTGGCTGCGCTGCAGATGAACTGATGATTTCCGCGGCGGACTGGAGGTGAGAGACAGTCCGCCGCACTTTTTTACCTTTCCTGACCTCCCTTCCGGTTGTATTCACCCCTTCAGGCTCCCATATAAGTGTCAGGCGCCGTTGATGGCCCACTCACTGACCGCGCGGAGTTTCCTGTGCCTTTATTTCTGATTTTTATTGTCCTGCCTGTGGTTGAGCTTGCTGTGCTGATCAAGGTGGGTTCCCACATCGGCGTACTGTGGACGCTGCTGCTGATTTTCCTGACCGCCACCATTGGTGTAACCCTGTTACGGGCGCAGGGACTGGCAACCCTGATGCGTGCCAGCCGTAAGCTGGAAGAGGGCGCCGTGCCGGCGGCGGAACTGGCCGAAGGTTTCTTGCTGGCGCTGGCCGGCGCTTTGCTGATTACTCCGGGCTTCGTCACCGACGCCATCGGCTTCAGCCTGCTGGTGCCGGGCGTGCGCCAGAGTCTGGTGGGCTCGGTGCTGAAAATGCTGAAAGTCCGCGCCGTCAGCGGTATGCGCAGCTCGGTGTTTGGCAATGCCACTGTGTTCCGTGATGCCGAAAACGCTCAGCGCGAGGAGCGCATTCACCGCAACAGCAACGGCACCAACACCATTGAAGGCGAGTATCGTCGCGAAGACTGAAAATTTTTTTGCAGCGGGTGTTGAAATCCCCCGGGCCGGCCCCCAGTTAGCTAACCATCAGATTTTGGGGCAGCAGGCCACCGGCCTGACCCCGGTTAACAGCAAACATTGCTTAAACATTGGAGAAAACCTCAAATGAAAATCCGTCCTTTACACGATCGCGTCGTTGTTCGTCGCAAGGAAGAAGAGCAAACCACCGCTGGCGGTATCCTGCTGCCAGGTGCTGCGGCTGAGAAGCCGAATCAGGGTGAAGTGGTTGCCGTCGGTACTGGTCGCATTTCCAACAATGGCGAAGTCGTTGCTATGTCCGTCAAAGTGGGCGACACCGTGGTATTCGGTAAGTACTCCGGTTCCAACACCATCAAGATCGGCGGCGAAGAGCTGCTGATTCTGAACGAAAGCGAAATCTACGGCGTAATCGAAGCTTAATTGGTCTGCTTCACCGTACTTCACTGAACTCGAATTTAAGGAAACAGAAATGGCAGCTAAAGACGTAAAATTTGGCAATGACGCCCGCGTAAAAATGCTGGCAGGTGTGAACATCCTGGCCAACGCGGTAAAAGTGACTCTGGGCCCTAAAGGCCGCAACGTGGTACTGGAGAAGTCCTTCGGTGCACCAACCATCACCAAAGACGGTGTGTCCGTCGCCAAAGAAATCGAACTGGAAGACAAGTTCGAGAACATGGGCGCACAGATGGTGAAAGAAGTTGCTTCTCAGGCCAACGATCAGGCCGGTGACGGCACCACCACAGCAACCGTTCTGGCACAGGCCATTGTTAACGAAGGTCTGAAAGCCGTTGCCGCTGGCATGAACCCGATGGATCTGAAGCGCGGTATCGACAAAGCCACTGCGGCGGTTGTTGAAGCGCTGAAGCAACAGGCCAAGCCTTGCACCGATGCAAAATCCTGGGCTCAGGTGGGTACTATCTCTGCCAACTCTGACGAAACCGTGGGCCGCATCATCGCTGAAGCGATGGAAAAAGTGGGCACCGAAGGCGTGATCACCGTTGAAGAAGGCAAAGGCCTGGAAGACGAACTGGAAGTGGTTGAAGGTATGCAGTTCGACCGCGGCTTCCTGTCTCCGTACTTCATCAACAACCAGGAAAAAATGACTGCCGAGCTGGAACACCCGCTGATCCTGCTGGTGGACAAAAAAGTCGACAACCTGCAGGACCTGATTCCGGTTCTGGAAGCCGTTGCCAAATCCGGCCGTCCGCTGCTGATCGTCGCTGAAGACGTTGAAGGTCAGGCGCTGGCTACTCTGGTAGTGAACAACCTGCGCGGCACTTTCAAAGTGGCTGCGGTTAAAGCACCAGGCTTCGGCGATCGTCGTAAAGCCATGCTGCAGGACATCGCCGTTCTGACCGGTGGTCAGGTGATTTCTGAAGAAGTGGGCATGTCTCTGGCCACCACCACTCTGGACGTTCTGGGTACTGCCAAGAAAGTCGTGATCAGCAAAGAAAACACTGTGATCGTTGACGGTGCTGGTTCTGCCGATGGCGTGAAAGCCCGTGTTGAACAGATCCGTGCTGAAATGGCCGCTTCTACTTCTGACTACGACAAAGAAAAACTGCAGGAACGCGTCGCCAAACTGGCTGGCGGTGTTGCCGTAATCAAAGTCGGCGCTGGTTCCGAAGTGGAAATGAAAGAGAAGAAAGACCGCGTCGACGACGCTCTGCACGCAACCCGTGCTGCGGTTGAAGAAGGCGTGGTTGCTGGTGGTGGTGTGGCTCTGGTGCGTGCCCTGACTCAGGTGCAGATCACCGGTGACAACGAAGACCAGAATGTGGGTATCGCTCTGGCGCTGCGCGCCATGGAATCCCCGATCCGTCAGATCGCTGCCAACGCCGGTGCCGAAGGCTCCGTTGTGGTTGATAAAGTGAAAGCCGGTTCCGGTGCGTTCGGCTTCAACGCTGCCACTGGCGTTTACGGCGACATGATAGAAATGGGTATCCTGGACCCAGCCAAAGTAACCCGTTCTTCTCTGCAGGCCGCTGCTTCCGTTGCTGGTCTGATGATTACCACCGAAGCCATGGTCGCTGAACTGCCGAAGAAAGATGCGCCAGCGATGCCAGACATGGGCGGCATGGGCGGAATGGGCGGCATGGGCATGATGTAAGCCCGCTGCCATCGGCTATGCCGCAACATATTCAGTGGCATGGGCGGTGTGGGCGGCATGGGCATGATGTAAGCCCGCTGCCACAAGCGTGATTGAAAAGAGCAGCATGGGCGTGATGTAAGCCCTGCTGTCAGCAGAACAGCGCCCGCATTAAGGGCACTGCGAAAACCGGCCTCACAAGGGCCGGTTTTTTATTGTCCGGCGTTTGGCGCCGTGCGTCTCAATAAATGCAAATAGTTATCATCAGCTATTGAAATAGATATTATTATTCGTCAGAATTAAATGAGAAAACATATCATTTAAGAGGCTGGCGCTATGATCCTGCTCTTTCTGGCGATGACGCTCGCGGGTTGCGTCGTGCTGTATCTGTCGCACCCCAATCAACGCTGGCTGGTGCTGCCATTACGGTCTCTGTTATGGCGCTGGGCTGGCCTCGCGCTGCTGATCGGTGGACTGCTGGCAGCGGTCAGTTATCTGCCGGTGAATGCGGCCCTGTTTGCCTGGCTGGTGATCATGATGCTGGTCATCGGTCTGCTGCCGTTTGCCTCACTGCTGATCATCGATAGGGGTCGTCGTGAACACCCCTGATAAGCCTTCGTTAACATCATCCAGCCGCGCTCAGCCTCGGCGCCCGGACTGGTGGCGTAAAACCCTGGCCGGTGCGGTCGGTGGTTTTCTGCTCGCGTTGTCGCTGGTGGGTATCTTCGCCTGGGCGGGGCCGGGCGGAATCTCAGCACCGGATAAGGTGCAGTTCAATATGTGGATGATCACGCCGCTGTGGCTGCTGATCTTCAGTCTGGTGTACCTGTTCCGCACGGGTAACCGTGCGCTCTTCTGGCTTACTGTTGCCAACCTGATCAGCTGGACGCTTCTGTCTTTGCTGAAAGCCGCCTGACCGTCCGAGGAATCTGATCATGAAAGTCGCGAGCGATGTTTTACGCGTCTACAAAACCCTGCACACCTGGGTCGGTATCACCTCCGGTCTGTTGTTGTTTATTGGCTTTTTTGCCGGTGCGCTGACCATGTTCAAGCAGCCGCTCGATGGCTGGGCACGTTCGCCGCAGGAACGACTGCCGGCGGTGGCGCACGATCAGCTGGATACACTGGTGGAGCAGGTGCTGGCGACCTATCCGGATGCCCGTCACGGCTTTAAGCTCGCGCTCACCGACGAGCTGCAGGTGATGGCGCCGCTGGTGTGGGAGGCCCATGAAGAAGGCGAAGAAGCCGGCCACGGCCCGGATTTAACCGGCCATCGCTGGCTGGCCGGACTCGACGGGCAGGGGCAGCTGGTTGCGCGTGAAATTCAGCCGTCGATGCTGGGTGAGCTGATCGACATGCTGCACCGCACGGCCGGTGTACCGGGGCAGTGGGGCGGGGAATACATCGGGATTTACCTGATGGGCGTTGCCGGGGCTTTATATGCGCTGGCGCTGATTTCCGGCCTCATTCTGCTGCTGCCGACGCTGGTCAAAGATTTCTTTGTATTGCGCCCGGGTAAAAACCGGAAGCGCTTCTGGCTGGATGCGCACAACGTCATCGGCATCACCAGTCTGCCGTTTCATCTGGTGATTGCGTTTACCGTGGTTGTGTTTGCCTTTCACGATCAGTTTTACGATGCACTGGGCGAACTGGTTTACGGTGACACCCCCATGTTCGGCGGCCGTCCCGGTGTCAAACCTGTAGTGCACGATTTCAGTGAATTACGCCCGGCCAGTGAATTATTGGCCACGATTCAGACGGCCGCGGCGGATTTTCAGGTTAAAGAACTGGTGTACATGGGGCTCGATGGTCCGCGTCCATTGGTGCGGGCGGCCATTTATCATCCGGATTATCTGGTGCGCGGCCCCTACACCGCATACGTCGGTGTGAATCCGTACTCTGGTGCATTAACCATGACCGGCATGCTGCCGGGCATGAGCAATGACTGGAGCGATATTGTCATGACCTTTTTCGCTCTGCATTTCGGCAGCTTCGCCGGTTTACCCGTGCGCTGGACGTATTTTCTACTCGGTTTAAGCGGCGCCTTTTTATTTTATTCCGGCAATTTGCTGTGGATCGAATCGCGCCGCAAAAAACAGAAACGCGGACAGCCGTGCCCGGTGCAGGCGCGTAATACGCGCTGGATGGCGGCCGCTACCGTGGGAATTTCGTTGGGTTCTGTGGGGGCGGTGGCGCTGACCATCGCCTCGGCCAAATGGGCGGCATTGATGTCGGTAAGCGATATTAATGGCTGGTATCTGACGCTGTATTACAGCCTGTTTGTAGCGGCTGTGCTGTTGGCCTTCTGGCGCGGCGCAGCGGCGGGTGCGGTGACATTATTGAAAGCGTGCGCATTGGCGTGCTGGAGCATTCCGCTCAGTACGCTGCTGGGCGCCTTGATGCCGGAATCCGGCTTGTGGGCCTATACCCAATTAAGTGCACTGATGGTCGATATAACGGCTGGCGTGCTGGGCGCAGGCTTCTGGTGGGCATCACGCCGTACCCTGCGGCGTTTACAGCAGGCCGCTGCCGATACGGTATGGACGCTGAATGCGCCGGCGGAACAAACACGGCCGGCGGTGCAACCGGCTGGCTGATTCTGGCTGCTGGTATTTTATTGCGTCAGATCGTCGGGCAGCAGATCCTGCAGCTGCTCGATACCTTCCACAACATCCGACGGCTGATGGAAATAGGCGATGTGGTACATGGCCTCACCTTCCTGCACCAGCGGAATATTCTGTTTGCCGATAATAATGCCCTCGTAGGCGGTGCGAACTTCGTTCAGCACGTTGCCGTACGGGTCACGGATGGTCGCCAGTAATTCATTGGCCTGCACGCGGTCGCCGAGTTCTTTGTGCAGCTGCACAAAGCCGCTGTCGGTTGCTCGTGCCCAACGGCTGGTACGCGCGGTGACGGGTTCAATGGCGGCTTTTTTACTGCGGCTTTTCGGCAGCATGCCGAGGTGGCGCATCACATTAATGGTGCCGCGCTCGCCGGCAAGAATACTCAGCTCGTCATAACGCAGCGCTTCACCGGCTTCGTACAGCAGCGTCGTAACGCCTAAGTCCGAGGCGGCCTGACGCAACGAGCCGTCGCGCACGTTGGAATTCAGCAGCACAGGCACACCGAAGGCGCGGGCGAGGGCGAGGGTTTTTTCATCATCCAGATTGGCGCGGATTTGCGGCAGGTTCGAGCGGTGCAGGGCACCGGTGTGAAAATCGATACCAAAATCGCATTTCGCCACAATTTCGTCGATGAACAGGCTGGCGATGCGTCCGCCCAATGAGCCTTTTTTACTGCCGGGAAATAAGCGGTTTAAATCGCGCCGGTCGGGCAGGTAACGGCTGTGATTAATCACGCCGTACACGTTGACCACAGGCACGGCGATTAACGTGCCGCGCAGGCTGCGTAATTTCGGGGAATGAATTAAGCGCTGAATAATGGAAATGCCGTTCAGCTCGTCGCCATGGATGGCCGCGCTTAAAAACAGCGTGGGACCGTCCTGTTTGCCGCGTTTCACATAAACGGGAATCGACAGGGCGGCGTCTGTGTATAACCGCCCGGCGGGTAATTCAATTTTCTGGGTTTCGCCCGGGCGGACAGTGATTCCGCCGATGGTCAGTCCGTTACGCGACATAAGCTCCTTCAGAGTCTGATCAGCCGTTACCTTTGGTGCGGGTGCTGTTGCGGGTGGTGCGTTCGAGGAATTGATACACCATGGCGGCAACGTCTTTACCGGTGGCGGTTTCAATACCCTCCAGACCCGGTGAGGAGTTTACTTCCATCACCAGCGGGCCGTTGTTTGAGCGCAGAATATCCACGCCACACATGTTCAGGCCCATGGCCTTGGCGGCATCGACGGCGGTTTTACGTTCCGCGGCCGAAAGACGCACGATTTCCGCTGAACCGCCACGGTGCAGGTTGGAACGGAATTCACCTTCCGCCGCCTGACGCTTCATGGCCGCGACCACTTTGCCACCCACCACCAGACAGCGGATATCGGCGCCGCCTGCTTCTTTAATGTATTCCTGCACCAGAATGTTGGCGTTCAGACCCATAAAGGCTTCGATGATGCTTTCTGCCGCTTTTTTGGTTTCTGCCAGCACCACGCCGATGCCCTGCGTGCCTTCCAGCAGCTTGATCACCAGTGGCGCGCCACCGACGTTACGGATCAGGTCGTCGACGTTGTCCGGGCGGTGCGCAAAACCCGTGCGTGGCAGGCCGATGCCTTTGCGTGACAGCAGCTGCAGCGAGCGCAGTTTGTCGCGCGAGCGGCTGATGGCCACGGATTCATTGATCGAATAGGTGCCGGTCATTTCAAACTGGCGCACAACCGCGGTGCCGTAGAACGTAACCGAAGCGCCGATGCGCGGAATCACCGCGTCGTATTTAGGTAAGGCTTCACCCTTGTAACGCACCGCCGGCTTACTGCTGGTGATGTCCATGTAGCAGTGCAGAGTATCAATAATATCGACTTCATGTCCGCGTTGTTCACCCGCTTCTTTCAGACGACGGGTCGAATAAAGATTGGGATTACGGGACAGAATGGCAATGCGCATAGGGGAAATCCGGGGATGTTCGGGAGGCGGATAGTCTGCACCCGCCGCGTGTAAAAGTCAGCATTGTGGCCAAAAGAAAAGCGCCTCAGGCGCGATTTCGGAGGCTTTGTGCCGTTTCTTCCACGGCGGCGACAAAGGCGTTGCGTTCGCGCTCACGTTTTACCACCTGGAAAATCGTTTCCAGCTCAGCGGAATGCTGGGCGAAGTAGTGCAGCCATTGCTTCAGACGGTCGGTCAGGCATTTGTCGCGCAGGTCTGCAAGCTTGGGCACCAGACTCATAAACAGCGCCAGATTCTGTTCCCAGGTCAGCGGCGTATGCGCCAGCAAACCGTGATCGGCTTTGATGCGCGCGGCGAGGTCGGGCATGGACACTAAGCCGCGGCCGATCATCAGCAGGTCGGAGCCACTTTCGGCCATGCACTGGCGCGCCTGCGCCGGAGTCCAGATTTCGCCGTTGGCGATCACCGGGATATCGGTCACTTCTTTAATACGGGCGATCCAGTCCCAGTAGGCTGGCGGTTTGTAACCTTCGGTCTTGGTGCGCGCATGCACGGTCAGCCACTGAATACCGGCGTCGCTTAACGCTCTGGCGTTGTCGAGGGCCAGTTCTTTATTCAGGAACCCCAGCCGCATTTTGGCACTGACCGGTATTTCCGGCGGTACAGCATCGCGCACGGCTTTGGCGATGCGGTGCAGCAGATCCGGGAACTGCAGCAACACGGCGCCGCCCTGGCTTTTGTTCACGGTTTTGGCCGGGCAGCCAAAGTTGAGGTCGATGGCGGGGGCACCGAGCTTGGCCGCTTTGCGCGCGTTGGCCGCCATCAGTTCCGGGTCGCAGCCCAGTAACTGCACGTGCACCGGAGTGCCGGCCAGGGTTTTGCCGCGCAGATCACCCGGATGCAGCAGCTCGGGGCAATAGCGGCGGAAGACCTTCGCCGGATAGACCTGCTGGGTGACGCGGATAAACTCAGTCACGCAATGATCGATACCGCCGACCCGGGTCAGAATGTCGCGCAGATGGTGATCCATCAGGCCTTCCATGGGCGCTAGGGCAATGTAAGGACGGTGCGGGGACGTCTGGAACGGGAGCTCGCCGGTAAACATGATCACAACTGTCGTGAAAAGGGCGCGCAGTATACCCGCGCTGGTGTGCGCCTCTCCAGTGCTGATGCTGGCTGGCGCCCGGTTTGCGGATAAGTTGCCGTGCATTGATCTGCGGCATCAAAGGCCGTTTAAGACCTGTGGGTATAAGTTGCCCGACTACCCCCTTTTCAGTACTCTGGGGCGTCTTTTTGCTCCGCATCCGGTGTCTGAACCGGAAGCCGGCAGCGAAGGGTGAGGAACAACACATTACAAAGGAGCCCCCTGAATGGCTGAGCCAAGTCTCATCTCGCAGGGTTTGGAACTGATGATTTTCGGTATGGGCGTGGTATTCGTCTTCCTGACGATGCTGGTGTACGTAACCGGATTCATGTCCAAGCTGGTCAATAAACTTGCACCTGAACAGGAAGTGGTTGCCGCCCCGGTGCGCACTGCCCGACCTCAGGGTGTGGACCCGCAATTGCTGAAAGTACTGTCAGCGGCGGTCAAGGAACATCGCGCACGCCAAAAGTAACGCGCGATATAAAAATAACCCCCAACGTCCACAACGTTAACGGAAGAAAAGGTCATCACCCATGTCCGGTTCTAAAAAATTAGGCATTACCGACGTCGTTCTGCGCGACGCTCATCAGTCCATTCTGGCTACCCGCATGCGCATCGACGACATGCTGCCCATCGCCTCCAAACTCGATCAGGTTGGTTACTGGTCGCTGGAGTCCTGGGGCGGTGCGACGTTCGATTCCTGCATCCGCTTCCTCGGTGAAGACCCGTGGGACCGCATCCGCGAATTCAAAAAGGCAATGCCGAACACCAAACATCAGATGCTGCTGCGCGGTCAGAACCTGCTGGGTTACCGCCACTATGCCGATGACGTGGTGGAAAAGTTTGTAGAACGTGCCGCTGTTAATGGTGTGGACGTATTCCGCGTATTCGACGCGATGAACGATCCGCGCAACCTGCAGACTGCTCTGCAGGCGGTGAAAAAACAGGGCAAACACGCGCAGGGCACTCTGTCCTACACCACCAGTCCGGTACACACGCTGGACGCCTGGGTGGATCTGGCCAAGCGCATCGAAGACATGGGCGCTGATTCCATCGCCATCAAAGACATGGCCGGTGTACTGACGCCTTACGCGGCGTTTGAACTGGTATCACGCCTGAAAGCGCAGACCGATCTGGAAGTGCAGCTGCACGCGCACGCCACTGCCGGTCTGTCGGACATGACCATTCTGAAAGCCGTTGAAGCCGGTATCGACCGCGTCGACACCGCTATTTCTTCTATGTCCATGACCTACGGCCACACAGCCACTGAGTCTGTAGTGGCGGCTCTGGCCGGTACCGACCGTGACACAGGTCTGAACCTGCTGTTGCTGGAAGAAATCGCCGCTTATTTCCGCGACGTGCGTAAGAAATACGCCAAGTTTGAAGGCGCACTGAAAGGCACCGACAGCCGTATTCTGGTGGCTCAGGTACCGGGCGGCATGCTGACCAACATGGAAAACCAGCTGCGCGAGCAGGGTGCTTCCGACAAGTTCGACGAAGTGCTGCAGGAAATTCCGCGTGTGCGTGAAGATCTGGGCTTTATTCCACTGGTCACCCCGACTTCTCAGATCGTCGGCACCCAGGCCGTGCTGAACGTACTGGCGGGCGAGCGTTACAAATCCATCTCCAAAGAGACTCAGGGCATTCTGAAAGGCGAATACGGTGCTGCACCGGCGCCAATGAACGCTGAACTGCAGGCCCGCGTGCTGGAAGGCAAAGCGCCGATCACCTGCCGTCCGGCCGACCTGATCGAAAACGAACTGGATAAAGTGATCGCCGACGTTGAAAAACTGGCGGCGGAAAAAGGCGTTAAGCTGGCCGCCGACAAGATCGACGACGCCCTGACTTACGCCATGTTCCCGCAGATCGCACCTAAGTTCCTGGCCAACCGTGGCAATGCGGATGCGTTTGAGCCTGCACCAACGGGTGCTGCGGCGGACACTTACACCATCAACGTAGACGGCAACGAATACGTGGTGAAAGTGAACGAAGGCGGCGACGTGACTCATCTGGCGCCAATCAACGGTGCGCCAATGGCGATCGGTGGCGGTGCCTCTGCCGGTGCTGCGGCAGCGGCCGTTGGTGGCGGTGAGCCGGTGGCTTCACCACTGGCCGGTAACATTTTCAAAGTGCTGGTACAGCCGGGTGATCAGGTAACCGAAGGGGATCTGGTGATCGTGCTCGAAGCCATGAAGATGGAAACCGAGATCCGTGCACCTAAGACCGGCACCATCGGCAGCGTATCCGCGAAAGAGGGTACGGCTGTGAAAGTGGGCGACACTCTGTACACCATCGCCTAAGGAGCCGTCATGCAAAGTCTGATTAACCTCTGGCACGATACCGGTCTGTATCACATGGAAGCCGGTCAGCTCATCATGATGCTGATTGGTTTCGTGATGCTGTATCTGGCCATTAAAAAAGGCTTCGAGCCTCTGCTGCTGCTGCCGATTGCTGTGGGTACCCTGATGGTAAACATCCCGGGTGCCGGCATGGGCTGGTCGGCGGCGGAAGCGGCGATCCGCACCGGCAATGCCGAACTGATTGAGCAATTCCGTGTGCTGTTTCACCTGGCCGCTGACGCGGATATCCATGCTCTGCTGGAAGCCTATCACCACGCACCGGTGGGCGAGTACAACCAGGCTCTGGCGCTGGGTCTGGCCAACGGCTTTGAAAACGGCATGCTCTACACCTTCTACAAAGTGACCATCGCCAGTGGTGTTGCACCGCTGCTGATTTTCATGGGTGTGGGCGCCATGACCGATTTCGGTCCGCTGCTGGCCAACCCGAAAACCCTGCTGCTCGGCGCCGCCGCTCAGTTCGGTATTTTCGGTACCCTGTTCGGCGCTGTGCTGCTGACCGATGCGGGTCTGATGGACTTCACCATGAAGCAGGCGTCGGCCATTGGCATCATTGGTGGTGCAGACGGTCCGACCTCGATCTTTATTGCTTCCAAACTGGCGCCGGAACTGCTCGGTGCAATTGCGGTAGCGGCCTACTCCTACATGGCCCTGGTGCCTCTGATTCAGCCGCCGATCATGCGTCTGCTGACCACAGAAGCCGAGCGTAAGATCAAGATGGATCAGCTGCGTACCGTATCCAAAAACGAGAAGATCATCTTCCCGATTGCGGTACTGATTCTGGTGGCTCTGCTGCTGCCGTCAGCAGCACCGCTGCTGGGCATGTTCTGCTTCGGCAACCTGATGCGCGAATCCGGTGTGGTAGAACGTCTGAGCGACACAGCCCAGAACGCGCTGATCAACACAGTGACCATTTTCCTCGGCCTGTCCGTGGGTTACAAAATGAGCGCCGACGCGTTCCTGAACAGCAGCACCATTGCCATTGTGGTACTGGGTCTGATCGCCTTCTCGATCGGTACCGCCGCTGGTGTACTGATGGCCAAGCTGATGAACAAGCTGAGCAAAGAACCAATCAACCCGCTGATTGGTTCTGCCGGCGTATCCGCTGTACCGATGGCGGCCCGTGTATCCAATAAAGTGGGTCTGGAAGCCAACCCGCAGAACTTCCTGCTGATGCACGCCATGGGCCCGAACGTGGCTGGCGTTATCGGCTCGGCGGTGGCGGCGGGTGTGATGATCTCCTACTTCGGCTGATCAGCTACCCCAATAAAAAAGGCGCCTTCGTGCGCCTTTTTTATTGGGCTCAAGGTCGTGCCTCATCGTTCTTTGATCAGAATGGAACGACTGTCATCGAATTGATATTGATTCTGTACACAATACTGATACTCTGCGGCCGGCTTAACTAAGCCGTTGTTCTTAATAAGGAAGTTTTATGTCTGCTTATAAAGTATCCGCGTTACTGCTGGCCGTTCTGGCTGTTCCCGCCGTGGCGTCTGAATCGTCCGCGATTGCCGGTGTTAATCTTGCAACCAGTATGTCTGGTACCGCACAGGCGGAATTCGACCAGTTCGGTGTGACGCTGGAAGAAGACTTTGATTCGAACGCGTTCTCTGTGTTTCTGGGCTACCAGACAGAGCGTAATAACCGCTTCAAAGTGAGCTACGAAAGCCGCAGCTTTGCACTGGATAAAAGCAATGTTACCGAAGACGCCAGCGGTTTCCGTTTTGACTGGGATTTCGTCTACGGCGAAGAAAAGGTGCACCCGTTCTGGTCAATCGGCTTTGGTTTCTACACTCTGGAAGACCCGGCCATTCTGACCGGCAGCAATCTGGAAGGTGACGACCTGTCTGGTGTTTCTTTCCAGATGGCGGGCGGCGTGAAGATTGATCTGGCCGACAATCTGGAAGCCAGCATCGCGTTTGAACGTCAGGCTATTGGCTGGCAGGAAATTGAAATCAGCTACTACGACGAAACCATCAATATGACCTACGTTCACAACAGTCTGAACGCCGGCCTACTGATGCGCTTCTGATAAAAAAGGCGCCTTTGGGCGCCTTTTTTGTTTCAGTACATGCTCTGAATCATTTCAATCGACGGGCGCAGGGCGTTGCGCCAGCTGAGTTCAATCTCCGGGCTGTACTCGGCGTCATGGCGGCTTAATGTCTCCAGTAACGCGTCCATCCACATGCTGTAAAACATGGGATTAATATTCAGTTTATGGCGGCTGTGGCTTTCACCCAATGCGCGGATTTTTGCATCCGACATACCACGGGCGTGCATCACCAGCCACATAATGCCACCGCGCAATAATGCACGCTGGGCATCCATGTTGGTATTGACGAACATGGCGCGGATTTCCGGCGATTTTTTCATGAAGTTATTGTAAAAGTCCTCATAAAAAGCAGGGCTGTTACAACTCCGTCCATAACTTTGAAACACCTTGTCGGCATCGGTCATATGGCTGGTTCTCTTTTCGTTATTGATACTGCGCTAAAAAAGGCGCGCAGGGTACTTCCGCCATAGGAAAAATGCAAAGAGGTTGTCGTTATTTTCCACTAACGTGAGGTGAATGTGGCCAATGCCTGATCGAGTTTCTGCCAATCAATTTGGCCCTCTACGGAATCGGCCAGACGCTGAATATCCGCTTCTCGGCGGGCGCGGAAATCGCAGGCTTTTACGTCATGTAAACCGGCCCAGCGCAGCACGGCCGATAGGGCTTCGGGTGTGTCGAATAATCCGTGCCAGTACGTGGCGAAAATCTGGCCATCGGCACTGACCCAACCGCAGCCGGCATCCTGTACCGTGCGCCCGCCGTTGTCGTTTTGAACGGAAATACCGGCGTGAATTTCATACCCCTGAGCCGCGGTTTTCTGCTGCTCCGGTAATTGCAGAAATCCCTGAATTAATTTCAGCGTTTTTATGGATTTAATCTCGGTACTGATGGGTAAAAACCCCAGGGCGGCTGAGCTGCCGGCCTGATCTTCTGTGCCTTGCGGGTCGTGAATCACGTCGCCCAGCATTTGCAGGCCACCGCAAATGCCCATGAGTTTGCCGCCGTAGCGTAAATGGCGCTGCAAATAGTCTGGCCAGTTGCCCGGTTGCTGCAGCAGCCAGTGCAGGTCGGCGCGGGTATTTTTTGAGCCCGGCAAAATCACGAGGTCGGCCGGCGGTGGTGTTTGTCCGGGGCCGACCAGCGTGAGTTTCACCTGCGGGTGCAGGCGCAGGGCATCAAAGTCGGTGTGGTTGCTGATGCGCGGATACACAGGTACCACCACCTGCAACGGCTGGCCTTCTTGGGTGTCCTGTTGCAGGTTGAGAGAATCCTCGGCGTCGAGATACAGGCCCTGTAAATACGGCAGTACGCCCAGCACGGGTTTACCGGTTTCTTTTTCCAGCCAGTCGAGGCCCGACTGCAGCAGCGAAATATCGCCGCGGAAGCGGTTAATCACAAAACCGATCACGCGCTGACGTTCGCTGTCGCTCAGGCAGGCGAGGGTGCCGACGATATGGGCAAAGACGCCGCCGCGGTCGATGTCGGCAATCAGAATCACCGGGCAGTCGACGGCTTCCGCAAAGCCCATATTGGCGATGTCGTTGGCGCGCAGATTAATTTCCGCCGGGCTGCCGGCGCCTTCGACCACCACCGCATCGAATTGCTGCTGCAGGCGGCCGTAAGAATCGAGCACGGCCTGCATGGCCGTTTTTTTGTAGGCCATGTAGTCGCGGGCGGGCAGATTGCCGATGGCTTTGCCCTGAATAATCACCTGCGCACCCATGTCGCTGGACGGTTTGAGCAGCACAGGGTTCATATCGGTGTGCGGCGCCACACGACAGGCTTCGGCCTGCAGCGCCTGTGCCCGGCCGATTTCACCACCGTCGGCGGTCACGGCGCTGTTGAGCGCCATATTCTGTGGCTTGAACGGTGCGACGCTGAAACCGGCATCGTTAAAAATCCGGCCCAGTGCGCACACCAGCGTGCTCTTGCCGGCGTCTGACGTCGTGCCTTGCACCATCAGGGTCAGGGGCTGGCCATTGGCCAGTGGCTGCAAAGGGGTGAAGGGGCTGGACATCTGGTAAACTCGGGCGCTTTTCTGAAGGCGGCCATTGTACGTCATGCTTCTTTTGCTTTGCGGATTTTTCGGTCCGGCGCTCTCACCTCTGCTGCTGTTGCTCTGGCCGTGTCTGCTGCTGGCGGCGATGCTGCTCGACCGTTGGCTCGGCGAACCTTCACGTTTTCATCCGCTGGTGGGGTTCGGCCGTTGGGCCGCCCGTGTCGAAGCATGGCTGAACCGCGGCCGGCAACGCCAGCTGCGCGGCCTGCTTGCCACGCTGCTGGTGCTGGCGCCGGGGCTGCTGGTGGCCGGGCTGTTATGGTGGCTGAGCCATACCGCCTTGTATCTGTGGCTGCTGGCCGAAGTGCTGGTGCTGTATCTGTGCATTGGCTGGCAGAGTCTGCGCGAACACGTGGGTGCGGTTGCTCAGGCGCTGAGCGCAAACGATCTGGATGGCGCCCGGCAGAAACTGAGCTGGATCGTCAGTCGCGATACGCAGCAGCTGGCGCCTGCTGAAGTGGCGCAGGCCGGCATCGAAAGCCTGCTGGAAAACAGCTCAGATGCCTTGTTTGCGTCGCTGTTCTGGTTCCTGCTGGGCGGCGCGTCGCTGACGCTGCTGCACCGCTGGGTGAACACGCTGGACGCCATGTGGGGTTACCGCACTGAACGCTTTAATGCATTCGGCCGTTTTGCCGCCCGTTTTGATGATGTGCTGGCGTACTGGCCGGCGCGCCTAACGGCACTTGGTTTTGCCCTGGTCAGCGGTCATCCACGCCGTGCGCTGGGCTGCTGGCGTCAGCAGGCGGGCGCCTGTGCCAGTCCCAACGGCGGCGTGGTGATGACCACGGGTGCCGGCGCTCTGGGCGTTCTGCTCAGCCGTCGCGCCTGTTATCACGGGCAGTGGAAAACCAAGCCGCCGATGGGTTGCGGGCCGGTGGCCGACGCTGCCGACCTGCCCAGGGCCGAGCGCCTGATCCGGCGTACGCTGTGGTTGTCTCTGCTGCTTGCTGTGCTGGTTGCCCTGATCGCGGCTCTGATGCTGGCACTGCCGGTGGTGGTTTATCCGGCGGGCTCATCAATATGAAACTCAAACCCATCCCGGCTCAGGCCCTGCACGGTGCCAATCTGCACGAGGCCATTGCGCGCTTCGGCGGCTGCGTATCGGACTGGCTGGATCTGTCATCGGCCGTCAGCCCCTACAGCTGGCTGGACGAATGCGGCACCGAGCTGCCGTTGGCCAGCGCCCATCATCTGCCGGCGGCGGATGACGCATTCGCGGCGGCGCAGCGGGCGTATTACGGGCGCACGGGGCTGGCACTGGCGGGCAGTCAGGAGGCCATCCGGCTGTTGCCCGGCTGTTTTGCGCCTGCGGACGTCTGGGTGCTGAAGGGCACCTATGGCGAACACGCGCTGCGCTGGTCTATGGCCGGCCATCAGGTGCAGGAACTGAGTGAAACGGCGATCAGGGCGCGAATCTCGGCCGGCGACCAGCCCGGCTGTGTGGTGCTGGTGAATCCGGGCAATCCGGGCGGGGAGCGCTTTGCGCCGGCGGAGATTCTGCACTGGGCTGAACACATGGCCGGCGGCTGGCTGGTGGTCGACGAAACCTTTATCGACCTGACCCCGCAACAGAGCCTGCTGGCTGCGCTGGATGAACTGCCGTCCAACCTGATCGTGCTGCGCTCACCGGGCAAGTTCTTCGGGCTGGCCGGGCTGCGTGCCGGCTTCGTGTTTGCCAGCCAGGCGGTGACGGCGGCGCTGGCCGCTCACGCCGGCCCCTGGACCTTATCCGGCCCGGCGCAGCATTGGGTGACTCAGGCGCTCAACGACCGCGACTGGCAACAGGCGCAGCGCGAGCGTCTGGCCACTGCCCGCCAGCGGATGCAGGCCCTGTTCAGCGGCTGGCCCGTGGTGGCTGCTACCGACTTGTTTTTCACGCTGGAAAGCCCGGATGCAGCCCGCTGGCACAACGCTCTGGCCGGCCAGAAAATCTGGACCCGCTTGTTCGCGCAGCAACAGCGTCTGCGGCTGGGGTTGCCGGCCACTGAGGCGGATGTCCGCCGCTTGGGGCAGGTGCTGGAGGCCCTGCACAACTCGAATCCACTCAATGGCGCGGGGCGCGAATGAAACGCTCCGCATATATCAGCCATCGCTTCTTCACAACCACCGGAAATCGCTATGACGCTCGTACGTAATACTGTGGCTGGAATCAGCCGGACACTGCTGATGCTGGCAGGCCTGCTCAGTGGCGGCCTGATTCAGGCAGAGGTCGTTGCCACCGGTGCGATTGATATCACCGACGACCTTGGTGTGCGCCATCAGCTGGCGCAGCCTGCGCAGCGCATTGTGGCACTGATGCCGCATGGTACTGAGCTGTTGTTCGAGGTGGGGGCCGGGGCGCAGGTGGTCGGCACGGTCGACTATTCAGACTACCCGCTGGCGGCGAAACAGATACCGCGTGTGGGCGGCTACAGCGGCCTGAATATTGAAGCCATCGTGGCGCTGAACCCGGATCTGGTGGTGGCCTGGCCAGAGGGCAACAAAACCCGCGAGCTGGAACGGTTGCGCCAGCTGGGCTTGCCGTTGTTTGCTTCCGACCCGCGCACCTTTGATGGTATTGCCAACAGCTTAGAGCGGCTGGGGATCGTCAGCGGGCACGCCGCCGAGGGAAAACAACGCGCCGACGAGGTCCGCAGCCGCACGCAGGCGCTGCGCGATACCTACAGTCATCAGGCGCCGCTGACGGTGTTTTATCAGGTGTGGCACGAACCTCTGCTCACCCAGAATGGCTCGACCTTTATTTCCCACGCCATTGAGCTGTGCGGTGGCCACAACATTTTTGCCGATCTGCCGTTAACGGCGCCTCAGGTCAGCATCGAAGCGGTGTTGGCAGCCGATCCGCAGGTGATTGTTGCCAGCGGCATGGGCGCCAGCCGTCCGGAATGGCTGGACGAATGGCGCAAATACCCGGGCCTGACGGCGGTGGCAACCAACAGCCTGTATCACATTCATCCGGATTTCTTTAACCGCCCGACGTCCCGTTTTCTGACCGGCACCGAGCAGCTGTGCGCGGCCATGGCAGGCACCCGTCAGCGCGCGGCATCCACACGCTGACCAGAGCGCTAGTTGTTGGTGCGGTACAGCACCGACAGCTCCGGCGGTAACGCCACACTGGCCGGAATGTAGCCCACATAACCGGGGTTTTCTTTCAGATAGGTCAGCAGTTCCGTCACATCATCCAGCTGGCGGGGCGGCGTCAGACGGCCGGTAAAACGCATCTGTGCCCAGTAGGCGTTGATGCGGGTTTCGGTCAGACCGACCACCCGGGTATTGAACACCGCACGGGCCGGATGACCGGGTGGCAGCACCACAGGGCGCAGGCCGTAGCCGAGTGAGGCGCCCATAAACAGGTTGCGGACCTGTTCGCGGGTCAGGGTCAGATCGGGTGCATTCAGATTGCTCACCACCAGAACGCCATCGCCGGCCATGGCGTTGACACCGGGCAGGAACAGCAGGGTCAGCAGCAGGCTGGTCAGGGTTATTTTTTTCATCAGAACACCCACTCCCAACCCAGTTGAAAGAGGGTAGCGCTGTATTTGTCGTTGGAATTGTCCTCGGTATAGAAGCCCGTCGATGGGGTAGCGAAGAATCCGCTGCGCGGTGACGTTTCCTTGAAGTAAGTGACATCTAATTTCAGCGCCTGATTGGTCTCGAAATCCCAGCGCAAACCGACCGTGTAAGAGTCCATGCTGCCGTTGGGTAAGGCACTGAAAAGCTGGTAATAGCCGGCAGCCATTTCATACAAGGCGTTGGCTAGCGGATCGGCTGATGGGCCTGCCGCCAGAATGGGCTGCAATTCGGTTTCGGCTTTCGGATCAGAGTAAGAGCTGGCGGCGTAGGTGCCATGCAGGGTCCAGTCGCCAACCCAGTAGCCAAGATTGCGACCTGCGGTAAGGTAGTAGCCGCTCAGGTAGGGCGCTGCAGCAAACTCCGACTTGGTTTTCACCCATTCCGCTTTGTAAAACGAGGACAGCGTATCGTAGGTCATTGCTGCCTGAATAAAAGAAACCTCGCCGGCCGAATTCAGTGAGTCGGCGCTGGCGTTAAAACCCGCCTGTGCCAGACCATTTTGCAGCGGCTCCAGCAGATCAATACGCGTGTCGTTGTAACCCCTGTGGTAAGACAGACGCAGTCCGATGTTGTTGCTGCGTACATTCAGCACCACGCCGCGCAGATCATCGACCCGTCCGGCAGCGTCTACTTTACTGCCGGCAATCAGGATATCGCCGTCGAAATAGCCGTAATAGGCTTCGATATCGAATGCGAAATTGTCTCCGGCAAAGTTATAGGTGCCGCTGACGCCATTAAAGGTCGAGAACAGATAGTTGCTGTAGACCTGAGCGGGAGCACTGACCCAGGGGTAGGAGTAGCCGACGTCAATGCCGTCGCTGTAGGTAAAAAAAGGCATGCGCAATTTGCCAGCCCGGAACAGCCATGCATCAGCCGGCCGGTAGCTCAGATACAGCCATTCGACGCCGGATTCGCGGTTGTCACTGCTGTGCGCCAGCAGCTGGCCGGTAACCGACCATTCATCGGTAAAGGTATAGGTGGGTTGCAGGGCGAACAGCGATTGCTGACGAAGTGACGCTCTTTCGCCGTATCCGCCGATTTCGCGTTCGGTCTCGCTGACAACCCCCGCCACCACGCGGGCAAAACCGGAGACATCCAATCCTTCCGGCAACGCATTGGCACTGCTTGCCATGAACGGCAGGCCCAACAGGCTGATGCTGAGCGCGCGGAGGATGAATGCACGGATGGACAAGCGCTGCGGTCCTGATGACAGCACAGCGCGCAGCCCGGCAGCAGAAAACTGGTCTGATAACATACTCACCCGATGCTTTGTAAGGGGATCTGTCTGAGTATAGAAGTGATCACCGTGCTGACCAGAAATCCGGATGCAGGACGCGCAAGCGGCTCACCGCGCCCTTGCTGCAACAAAAAGTCGTGCGCCAATTGACCGGAAACCGGCTGGCAGACCCGTGCAGACGGCGCAGCTGGACTAGTATTGGGGTATGTATGCCGAACCGTTCCGGAGGAGTTCATGCTGATCAGAAGCGTCCGCACCGCCATTATGCTTCTGAGCCTGCTGTTCATCCTGATCGTTGCTCTGACTGTTTTCTTTCTGGCGCTGAATGAGCACCGGACTCTTTACGCTCGTTATGTCGAAAGTGACCTCAATGCCCTCACTGAGAACATGGCCAGCGATCTGGTTGGTATTCTCAGCCAGCCCGATTATTTCTTCGAATTAAAAACCTACCTTCTCGGTCTGGATGCCTATCAGCACATTAAAAGTGCAGTGGTGTACGACAAAACATGGGAGCCGCTCGATGTCTTTGTCGGGCCGGATTACGTCGAGCAGGAGGTATCGTCGCACGGCGAGATGCACCTCTGGCGCGAGCAGCCGCCCGGACTCTACCGAGAACAGGGCGTGCTGGTGGCGGTTAAGCGCATCGGTGATCCGGCGCTGGTGCTTGGCTATCTGGTGGTGATCGACGATCTGAGCGGCCCGCTGAGCACCAGTACCCGCAATCTGGCGATTCACACGCTGCCAGCATCGGCCATCGCGGCGCTGTTGCTGATGGCGTTGTTTTACATGCAGGGCAATCGCTGGCTGCGGCCCCTGATCCGCTTGTCGGAATTCGTGCGCCGCGTGGAAGACACCAAAGACTACAAGCTGAAAATTCCGGTGACGGGGCAGTATGAAATTGCGTCGCTTACCGAAAACGTCAACAGCATGATCGAAGCCATCCGCGTCGAATCGGAAATGAATCAGGAATACGTCGATCTGCTCGAAGAGCGGCGCGAGGAAATGGAATACCTCGCCAATTACGACGGCCTGACCGGGCTGGTGAACCGCCAGTATTTTATGAACCTGCTGGAAGATCTGCTGACCGAGAATCCTGAACGTACCGGCATCGCCATGATGTTTATCGACCTCGACGGCTTTAAGGTGGTGAACGACTCATTAGGCCATAACGTCGGTGACTTATTGCTGGTCGAAGTGGCCGAACGGCTGAAGTCCTACGTGCCGGCAGACGACGTGGTTTCCCGTCACGGCGGCGATGAATTTCTGGTGCTGATGCGCCACTGCGCCAGCGACGATGCGCTGCGTGCCATCGCCGACCGCATTGTGCAGGGGCTGATGCAGAAATATCTGATCCAGACCTGGGAAGTGCGCATCAGTGCCAGCGTCGGCATTGCGGTCGCCCGCCCGGAAACGCGTGATGCGCTGGAACTGATCCGCAATGCCGACGTGGCCATGTACCACAGTAAAAGTCTCGGAAAATCCCGCTACAGCTTCTTTAATCCCGGCATGATGCGCGATTATCAGCGCCGGATTGATATCGCCAACGCGCTGGAAAGTGCGCTGGCCGATGATGAATTCACTGTCCATTATCAGGCTAAAGCAATGTCTTCCGGCCGTGTGGTCGGAGCGGAGGCTCTGGTGCGCTGGACCAGTAAAACGCTGGGGTTTGTCTCGCCGGGTGAGTTTATTCCCATTGCCGAACAGTCCGGTAAAGTAACCGATATTACCCAGTGGGTCATTGACCGCGTGTGCCGGGACATCCGCGATCATTTCAGCCTGCTGACGCCGCGCGTACCTGTATCCATTAATTTATCGGCCTTCGATTTAAAGAAGTATCACATGGTCGGTTTTATTAAAGGCGCCTTTCTGAAATATGAAGTTCCGGCCGGTATGGTGGAGTTTGAGGTGACCGAGTATTCGTATCTGGATAATCTGGAAATGGCCAACCGCTTTTTCGGCGAAATTTCGGCCATGGGCTGTCCGGTGGCGCTGGACGATTTTGGTACCGGCTATTCGTCGCTCAGTTACCTCACGCAAATTCCGATCGACGTGATCAAAATCGACAAGCAGTTTATTGATAACATCGGTCATTCGCGCCGCGACGACGCGCTGGTGCTGACCATCATCGAAATGGCCAAACGTCTGGGCATGGGGCTGTGCGCTGAAGGTGTGGAAACCGAAGAACAGGCTGAATTTCTGGATAAGCATGGGTGTGGCGTGATGCAGGGCTACCTCTACAGCAAGCCAATACCGATTGCGCCGTTTATGGATTATCTGAACCAGAAGCAAAGCGTCCGGGCAGCGGTGCTGCCTGACGGTGACTCTGGGCAATAAAAAAGCCGGCAATGCCGGCTTTTTTATTCAACGCAGTCGATGGCTTTTGCCGTCATTGTTCCGGGTTGTTGTTCTTACCTTTCATTATTCTTCGAGCAGTGCACGCAGCATCCACGCGGTCTGTTCGTGCACGCTCAGGCGCTGAGTCAGCAAGTCAGCCGTCGGCTCGTCAGAGGCTTCATCCACCAGAGCAAACAGGCTGCGGGCCGTGCGCGCCGTGGCTTCATGCCCTGTGGCCAGAATACGTATCATATCCACCGCCTTGGGCGGTGTTTCCGGCGCATCCGGCAGGCTGGTCAGGCGCGCAAATTGCGCGTACGAACCGGGGGCCACGTGGCCCAGCGAGCGGATACGCTCGGCAATCGGGTCGACCGCATTCCACAGTTCGGTGTACTGCGCCATAAACATGGTGTGCAGGCTGTTGAACATAGGGCCTGTCACGTTCCAGTGAAAATTGTGCGTGGTCAGGTACAAGGTGTAGGTATCGGCCAGCAATTTGCCCAGACCTTCGCTGATGGCCTGGCGGTGTTCGGCACTGATGCCAATGTTCACGGTGGTCATAATGCAGCTCCTCTACGGTTGTCGTTATTCCACAATTAAGCTCACGGTTTCACTCTAGAGTTCTTTCCCAATAGTGGATAGAAAGTAATAGATATTGATGCGGTAGTTAAAATTTATTGCCGGTGAATGAGCGACTTCATTTCTTAATTGTGGACGGAATGGTTTTGCCCAGTCAGCCCAGCGTGGTATCCAGAATCATCATTAACGCAAAGCCGATCATCAGGCCAATGGTGGCCAGTGTCTGGTGACCGTTGCGGTGCGTTTCCGGAATCACTTCGTGTGATACCACAAACAGCATGGCACCCGCCGCCAGACCCAGACCGACCGGGTAGGCGACCAGTAAGCCACCGGCCAGACCGACTCCCAGTAACGCCCCAACGGGTTCCAGCAAGCCACTGCCGGCGGCAATCAGCACAGCGAATGACGGGGTAAAACCGGCGGCGCGCAAGGTCAGGGCAACGGCCAGACCTTCAGGAATGTCCTGCAGGGCAATGGCGGTGGCCAGTGGCAGACCAATGCTCAGGTCGCCCTGCGCGAAACTCACGCCCACCGCCATGCCTTCCGGCAAATTGTGCAGGGCGATAGCAAAGACAAATAACCAGGCGCGGTCGCACCGTTCGTGGCCCGGGCCACAGGGGCCGGTTTTGTCGTGCTCATGCGGGGTAAATTCATCCAGCCCGAGCATCAGCGCGACCCCTAAGGCCATGCCCAGCACCACCAGCAATCCGCCGGTGGCGGCATGGCCGGTGATGGTTTCGCCGGCTTCAAGGCCCGGTAATAACAGAGAGAACGCAGAGGCGGCCAGCATCATGCCGGCGGCAAAGCCGAGCATGGTGTCTTCAGCTTTCTGCGGCACCGAACGCAGAATCATGGCCGGCATGGCGCCAATGGCAGTGGCGACAAAACCCGCAGTGCCACCCAGCAAGGCGTAGCGCATAAAGCCGCTGCTCTCACCGCTGATGACATGCATCAGGCTCTGCAGCAGTAACAGCACCACGGCGGCGGCCGACAGGGCCAGACCGGTGGCAATAACCGGATGCTCGAAGGCGTGCTGGCGCATGATGCTGGTCCAGCCCGGCTGAGTGCTGATGTCCATGGTGGTCTCCGTCGTGGTGAGTCTGATACTGGTGCAGTTTATGGGGTTTTATAATAGCGTGCGCTGAATATTTTTGATTTCAGCGTAAGGTAAAAGCTATCAGTCGGCGGAATCAGAATTCGTCGTCCACCGCACCGGCGGCGCACAGGTTGGCCGGCGGCAGGCGCTTGTGAGCGGCCCGGCAGCGGTCGCTGCAGAATTTCACCTCAGCCCAGGCCCGAGCCCATTTGCGCCGCCAGGTGAAGGATTTGTGGCAGTGAGCGCACACTTTGACCGGCAGCTGATGCGGGTTACGGCAGTGGTGGTTGTCTGCGTTTTTCATCACATTGACTCCCGGTTCAGGACAGAGGCCTTGTCACAGGCTGTCGAGGTTATTCAGCAGGTAGTCGGCGCGGGCAAGAATGGCCTTCTGCTTGCCGGCGTCCATCCGGTCGAAGCTGCGGTACATCATGCCCATGCGCGGATTACGCGCGAAGGTGTCGCGGTGGCGGATTAAAAAATGCCAGTACAGGCTGTTGAATGGGCAGCTGTCGGCTTTCTCGGCGGTCTTTACCTGATACGGGCAATGGGCGCAGTAGTCCGACTGGCGCGCAATGTAACTGCCGGAAGCGCAGTAGGGTTTGCTGCCCAGAAGACCGCCGTCGGCGTGCATCATCATGCCCAGCGTGTTGGGCAGTTCGACCCAGTCGTAGGCGTCGGCGTACACCGCCAGATACCAGTCACAGATGTCCTGGGGGCGGATACCGGTAAGCAGGGCGAAATTGCCGGTGACCATTAAGCGCTGAATATGGTGGGCGTAGGCGTTGCTGAAGGTGGTGCGGAAGCACTCACTCATGCAGTGCATGCGTGTCTGGCCGCTCCAGTAATACGCCGGCAGCGGGCGCTGATTATTCAGCTCGTTGCGTCCGGCGTAGTGCGGCATAAAGGTCCAGTAAATACCGCGCACGTATTCCCGCCAGCCGATGATCTGGCGGATAAATCCTTCGACCGCTGCCAGTGGCGCCTGACCGTGATAATAGGCCGCTTCGGCCGCCAGACAGACTTCCATGGCGGTCAGCAAGCCGCAGTTAATATAAGGCGACAGCAGCGAGTGAAATAAGGCATCGGCGCGCCCGCCCAGCGCCTGTTCGCTGACCATGGCGTCCTGATAGCGGCCGAAATGCGGCAGGCGGTGGTCAATAAAATGCTGCAGGGCAGTGAGTGCCTGCTCACGCGTGGTCGCCCAACGGAAGGGCTGGAGGTCACCCATGTGGTGACCGAAGTGAGCACTGACCAGAGCCAGCACTTCCTCATCTGTGCTGTCGCGGGTGAAATCGAGGCGCGCCGGTACCGGCACTTCGCCCTTATACGCCGCGCGGTTGTCGGCATCGAAATTCCACTGGCCACCGACGGGTTTATCGCCCTCCATCAGCAGGCCGGTTTTGCGCCGCATCTCGCGGTAGAAATACTCCATGCGCAACTGCTTGCGTCCCTCCGTCCACTGGCGGAATTCCTGCGCGGAAAAGATAAAGCGGTCGTCTTCGTAGACGATAACGGGAATCCCAAGCGCCTGTGGCCACGAGTCATCCATGGCGTGCTGCAGGCGGTATTCGCCGCATTCGGTCAGTATCAGTTCGTCAAAGCAGCCGGCACGGACGACCTGCTGCACAGCACTTATCAGGCTTTTAACCGGGCTGGTCGGGTCAAAGGCGTGGTACAGCACGCGAAAGCCCTGCGCGCGGCATTCATCAGCGAAGTGGCGCATGGCGGAAAACAGCAGGGCAATTTTTTGCGGATGGTGCGGGACGTAGGCGGTTTCGTCGGCCACTTCAGCAAACAGCAGGGTATCGGTCTGCGGGTCCAGCACGCGCAGACTGGCCAGCGTTGGCGTCAGCTGATCGGCGAGAATAAGTCCTAATCGACTCATGGCAGGGCCTTCCGGGTTTATGAGCGCGGGGTTTTTAATGGGTGTATAGCTTTGTATAGGTAATGTATCGCTAAAAGCTGTGCATGAACAGTCCGTCTGCGAGCGGCGGATGGCTGAGTAACAGGCAGGAAGTTATTGCTGCGCCGTATTGGACGGCATGGCCGAAGGCAGGAAGGCACTGTCGGGCGGCAGGCTGCGCAGATAGCGGTTGAAGCGGTTGATCACTTCCGGGTGGCGCATGGTCGACAGGTAATAGGCGTAACTGTAAGGCGCGTATTCTTCACGCACCTTGAGCGCCAGGGGTTCTTCGCGGTGGCTTGAGGCGTATTCGGCGACGCGCACATTGAAATAAATGGCATCGATGCGCCCGGCTTCCAGCATACGGAACAGCTGCTCCATGGTGGAGGCTTCGACCAGAATCAGGTTGCCTTCGGTCAGCTGGTAGGAAATACCCGGCGTGGTGAAGCCGAGAATGGTGCCTACGGTACGGATCGGACCTGTGTTGTCGGTCAGCGTCATCACGGCTTCGGTGATCTTCATCACCGGGTCGCTGTAGTAGATGGTCAGCCCGGATTTCAGGCCGCTCGACCATTGCGGGTTATCGGGGAATTTAAAGTCGAACTGGTCGCGGGTGAACAGCAGGAACAGGCGCGGCACTGGCATGGCGTCGTAATAAAACGACAGTCCATTTTTGTCGGCAAAATCATCCAGCAGCTGGCGGGCTTCCCCGCTGTACTGGTTGTTGTTAATAAAGTAATAGGGAGCGTAGTCGGTGGTTTCCACACCAACGGTGAGGCCGGCCGCAACACTGGCCGGAGCCTGCGTGAGCCACAGGCAGCTGAGTAAAAACAGGTGGCGGTAAAACTGCACCATGGTTTCAGCTAATCTCCCTTACGCCGTCAACATCTCAGACATTATTCTGTATACCACGAAGAAAGCATAAAAAGTGCCTCACCTGATCACTTGATCAAATTTTGTTGGTAGCTAACATGACGCGCCGCTGAAAATGTCGCCGGAGGACAATCAGAGTGCACAGAGACAGCCTGAACTGGGCGATTTTTTGCCGGGTTATCGATAACTTTGGCGATATTGGTGTGTGCTGGCGGCTGGCCCGTCAGCTGATGCAGGTGCACGGTCAGCAGGTCACCCTGTGGGTTGATGACCTGACCAGCTTTCATGCCATTGAGCCTGCGGTTGATGCCAGCGCCGACCGGCAGACCGTCGATGGCGCTGTTGTGCGCCACTGGCATGCGCAGGCCTGTGACGGTGTTGCCGCGCAGGACGTCGCCGATGTGGTGATCGAGGCCTTCGCCTGTGACATTCCCGACCCCTATATCCGCGCCATGCAGCAACGTTCTGTGCCGCCGTTGTGGATCAATCTTGAGTACCTGAGCGCCGAAGACTGGGTAACGGATTTTCACCTCGGCCATTCGCCGGTGCACAATTTGGGCAAAACCTTCTTCTTCCCGGGCTTCACCGAGGGCACAGGTGGGCTGTTGTTTGATGCGCATTTGCCGGCCCTCAGCCAGTGTTTTGCCGCAGCCGAGGCGCGTCAGGCCCTGCTGCAGGCGTTCGGCTTTCAGGTGAAGGTGGCCGGCGCTCGTCTGATCAGCCTGTTTGCCTATGAAAACCCGGCGTTGCCCGACCTGCTTGAGCAGCTGCAGGCGTTGGCCCAGCCGGTGATTTTGCTGGTGCCCGAGGGACGCATTTCTGCCGGTCTGCATCAGTGGCTGGGCGAGCCGCTGGTTGCCGGGCAGCAGCTGAACCGCGGCGGGCTTACCCTGTGCGGGTTGCCGTTTATGCCACAAAGCCGCTATGACGAACTGCTGGCTGCCTGCGACCTCAACTTTGTGCGCGGTGAAGAGTCGTTTGTCCGGGCACAGATGCTGGGCAAGCCTATGGTGTGGCACATCTATCAGCAGGAAGAGGATGCGCATCTGGTGAAGCTTGAGGCCTTTCTGCAACGCTATCTTCAGGCGGCTGATGAGGCGTTGCGTGAACCCCTGTTGCACCTGTTCCGCAGCTGGAATCAGCCGGGGCTGAAACTGCCCGATCTGGCGCCTTTGCTGAGTGCTCCGGAAGGGTGGCAGAGGCACTGCGCAGACTGGCAGCAGAGCCTGCTGGCACTGGGGGATCTGGCCTCAAACCTCGTGCATTACGCGAGAAATCGGGTATAGTGCTGCCCACTTTATAAACTACTGCAACTGATAGATCGGTATATCTCTATGAAAATTGCACAAGAGTTCCGCGCTGGTCAGGTTATGAACCTGCAAGGTCAGCCATGGATCGTCCTGAAGGCTGAATTCAACAAATCCGGCCGCGCCGCTTCTGTAATGAAGATGAAACTGAAAAACCTGCTGACTGGTGCAACCCAGGAGCCGGTTTTCAAAGCTGACGACAAGTTCGAACCTGTGGTTCTGGAACGTCGCAATGTGACTTACTCCTACTTCCAGGATCCGCTCTACGTATTTATGGACGAAGAGTACAACCCGGTTGAAGTTGAAAAAGAAAACCTGGGCGACACCCTGAACTTCATTCAGGATGGCATGACCGACGTATGTGAAGCTGTATTCTACGAAGGCAAAGCCATCTCTGTAGAAATGCCGACCACCATCGTTCGTACCATTTCTTACACTGAGCCAGCCGTTCGTGGCGACACCTCAGGTAAAGTAATGAAGCTGGCCAAGCTGGACAACGGCTACGAGCTGTCTGTTGCTGCCTTCGTTGAAATCGGCGACGCCGTCGAAATCGACACCCGTACTGGTGAATTCAAAGGCCGCGCTAAGGTCTGATCCCTCACCGGATAAAAAAAGCCACCTTCGGGTGGCTTTTTTGTTTCCGCTCCACACGTCTGTCACAGACCATGGTTCTACTGATAAATGGCACCCTTTTTGAAAGGATAAAGTCCATACGGACAATGGCCCGCTCAGCAATGTTCACAATCGCGGGCCCTTGTTTTGTTCGGAGCTTTTTTGGTGCAAAGTGATGAGTCATGGTGATGCATGTGCACCAAAAAGGAACTTTGGCGTAGCCGTTAAGCGCTAGCGCCGTGTGGCCCCGAGATCGGGGAGTACTGTGGTCCTGCGGGACCGAGAGGAGCGGTATGTCTATAGGTTGGAAAGAGTATGCCCCACACGAGGGGTATTTCGATGAATTGTTCAGTAGTCCTGGTAATCCACGCCAGCCCGCCAAACGCCTCATCAACTATCTGAGTTCCCTGTCTGAAGAAGACATCCTGTCACGCAAAATAGCCGCTGAATCCACCATCAAAGAGATGGGCGTGTCCTTCACTGTGTATACCGAAGGCGGCAACATTGACCGTGCCTGGCCATTCGATATCGTGCCGCGCGTCATCTCCCGCAGTCAGTGGGACAAAACCGCCGCCGGCCTCAAGCAGCGCCTGACCGCGCTGAACATGTTCATCGACGATCTGTACCACGATCAGAAAATCATCAAAGACGGCATCATCCCGGAATTCGTGCTGAAGCAGTCGAAAAATTACCGTAAGGAATGCGAAGGCGTCAGCCCGCGTTTCGGCGTCTGGGCGCACATCTGCGGTACCGACCTGGTGCGCGATGGTGACGGTCAGTTCTACGTGCTGGAAGACAACCTGCGCGTGCCATCCGGTGTGTCTTACATGCTGGAAAACCGCTCCATTATGAAGCGCGTGATTCCCGAAGTGTTCGAAAAAGTGAACATTGCCCCGGTTGGTGACTACCCGGAAGCCCTGTTCGACATGCTGTCATCGCTGTCGCCGCGCCGCGTGGCCAAGCCGGTGGTGGTGGTGCTGACACCGGGTATCTACAACTCGGCCTATTTTGAGCACGCTTTTCTTGCGCAGCGCATGGGCGCTGAACTGATTGAGGGCAGCGATCTGGTGGTCGGCGACGACGACGTGGTGTACATGAAGACCATCGCCGGCCTCGAACGCGTTGACGTCATCTACCGTCGTATCGACGATTTATACCTCGACCCTGAAGTCTTTATGCCGGATTCCACCTTAGGCGTGCCGGGTTTAATGCGCGCCTGGAAAGCCGGTAATGTGGCGCTGGCCAACGCGCCGGGCGCGGGTGTGGCCGACGACAAAGTGGTGTACGCCTATGTACCGGCCATCATCAAATATTATCTGGGCGAAGAGCCGCTGATTCCGAACGTTGAAACCTTCCTCTGTTACGACGACAAGCAGCGCGAATACGTACTCGCCAACCTCGACAAACTGGTGGTGAAACCGGCCAACGAATCGGGCGGCTACGGCATGCTGATCGGCCCGCATTCCACCAAGAAAGAGCGTGAAGAATTTGCCCGTTTAATTAAGGCGAATCCGCGCAACTACATTGCGCAGCCAACGCTGGCGCTGTCGACCGCACCGACGCTGGTGGGCAAAAACAAAGTAGAACCACGCCATCTCGATTTACGCCCGTTTATTCTGCAGGGCCGCGACAGCTATGTGACCACAGGCGGGCTGACCCGCGTGGCCATGAAAAAAGGCTCGCTGGTGGTGAACTCATCACAGGGCGGCGGCAGTAAAGATACCTGGATTGTCGATGGGGTAGCGCCGAAAAAAGCGGCGGATGCGACTGCGGAAGGGAAGGGCGAATAATGCTGTCAAAAGTTGCTGAACGAATTTACTGGGCGGCCCGTTATCTGGAACGTGCCGAAAGCACAGCCCGTATTTTAACCATTTATGACCAGCTGCTGTTCGACCTGCCGCGTCAGGTGAATCTGGGCTGGTACAACCTGATTGTGATCAACAGTCTGGAAGCCGATTTTAACGAACGTTATTCGGTAAAAGACGAACGCAATGTGGTGAAATTCCTGCTCGGCGATGAATCCAACCCATCGTCACTGGTGTCGTCACTGAAAGCTGTGCGGGAAAATATCCGCACCACGCGCGACGTGATTCCGCCGGAAACCTGGGAAATGGTGAACGAGCTGACCCTGTACGTGCAGGAAAATATCGCCAAGGGTATTAACCGCAGTGCCCGTCACGAATTTCTCGACAATATCATTAAAGGCTGTCAGCAGATCGTCGGTTTGTGGTTTGTGAACATGCCACGCGATGCCGCCTGGGAAATGCTGCTGCTCGGCCAGAACCTTGAGCGTGCCGACTCGACCACGCGTAATCTGGACGCCGGTGTGGCGGCCATTCTGCAGGTGGAGGACGACGATTTCGCGGTGAACGCCCGTCAGATTATCTGGGGCAACGTACTGCGTTCACTGAATGCCGAGCAGCCTTTCCGTCGTGCCAGCCGGGCATCGGTGAAAGGTGAGCTGGTGGTGAATTACCTGATTGCCGACGAATTTTTCCCGCGCTCGCTGTACTACAGCGTCAGTGAATTACTGCATGTGTCGTCCCATCTGCCACACAGCAAAGCCGTGGTCGCGCGATTGAAAAGCATGCAGGAAGAAATTCCGGCCTGTGCCGAACCCGAGGAACTGGGCAACGAGTTCCGCGACATGCTCAACAACCTGCAGATCACCCTGGGTGAACTGCACGCTCTGTTCAGTAAAACCTGGTTTATGGCGGAGCCGTTATGACCATTCGTGTAGCGATTTCGCACAATACCTATTACGACTTCGATCGTCCGGTGACCTTGTCACCGCACGTTATCCGTTTAAGGCCGGCGCCCCACAGCCGGACACCGATTCACAGCTACAGCTTAAAAGTGACGCCTGAAGATCACTTTATTAACTGGCAGCAGGATGCGTTCGGTAATTTTCTGGCGCGTCTGGTGTTTCCGGAAACCACGCGGAAATTCTCGGTCGAGGTCGAAGTCATCGCCGATATGACGGTGATCAACCCGTTCGATTTTTTCCTTGAGGAATACGCCGAGAATTTTCCGTTCGAGTATGACAAACAGCTGAAAAAAGAGCTGGCGCCGTATCTGGAACTGAGCGAAGAAGGCGCGCTGTTCAAAGACCTGTTCAACAGCATCGACAAAAAAGAACAGCGCAGCATCGATTTTCTGGTGAGCATTAACCAGAAAATTCAGCAGCACGTCGAATATTGTGTGCGCCTTGAACCGGGCGTGCAGACACCGGAAGAAACCCTGTCGCTGGCCAAAGGTTCCTGCCGCGACAGCGCCTGGTTGCTGGTGCAGATGCTGCGTCACTGTGGTCTGGCCGCGCGTTTTGCGTCGGGCTACCTGGTGCAGCTGACCGCCGACGAAAAATCCCTGGATGGTCCGTCCGGTCCGGAAGCGGATTTCACCGATTTACACGCCTGGTGCGAAGTGTATTTACCGGGTGCCGGCTGGATTGGTCTGGACCCGACGTCCGGTCTGTTCGCCGGCGAAGGTCATATTCCGCTGGCCTGTACGCCGGACCCGGTATCGGCGGCGCCGATTCAGGGCTTTACCGATCAATGCGAAGTCACCTTCGACTACAGCAACACGGTCAGCCGTGTGCACGAAGATCCGCGCGTCACCAAGCCATACAGCGATGCCGACTGGGCCGATATTTTATTGCTCGGTAACGACGTTGAAAAACGTCTGCTGGCCGACGATGTGCGCCTGACCATGGGCGGCGAGCCGACCTTCGTGTCGGTGGATGATATGGAATCGGCGCAGTGGAATACCGAGGCGCTCGGCAAAGACAAACTGGCGCTGGCGAAAACCCTGCTGCTGCGCCTGCGCAATCATTTTGCGCCATTTGGCCTGCTGCATTACGGTCAGGGCAAATGGTATCCGGGCGAGGAAGTACCGCGCTGGGCGCTGGGTCTTTTCTGGCGTACCGACGGCGAGCCGCTGTGGGGCAAACCGGAATTACTGGCGCGGGTGAATCACGATTACGGCCACAAGCTGGCCGACGCCGAACGCTTCTCGCAATTGCTGGCCGATAAACTCGGTCTCGATACCGGTTATGTGCAGCCGGCGTACGAAGACGGTCTGCATTACCTGCTGCAGGAACAGAACCTGCCGGCCAATATCGACGCGCAGATTGCCGGCGCCAAAGACAGTCTGGCCCGCCGCCGTCTGGCGCGCGTGCTGGAGCAGGGGCTGGAGCAGGGGCTGGATACCCCGACTGGTTTTGTATTGCCGCTGGGCTGGAATTTTTACAGCCAGAGCTGGCAGTCGAGCCTGTGGGAATTCCGTCGTGGCCGTCTGGTGCTGATTCCGGGCGACTCGCCCGTGGGTCTGCGTCTGCCGCTCGACAGCCTGCCGTGGAGCGAAGAAGTTCAGCTGCCGCAGGACGTCGACCCCTTTACACCGCACGCACCGCTGGCCAGTCATGAGCGTCTGCTGAACATGCCGCCACCGCCTGCGGTGGCTGAAACTCAGACGCAGCAGAAAGCCGCCGGTAAAGATGCGCACCAGACCATCTGGCGTGACATGGTGAAAACCGCACTGGCTGTCGAAGCCCGTGGCGGCAAGCTGCATATCTTTATGCCGCCGCTGCCGTATCTGGAAAGCTACGTACACCTGCTGGCGGCCATTGAATTCTGCGCGCTGGAACTCAGCCTGCCGGTGGTGATTGAAGGCTACGAGCCGCCGCGCGATCCGCGTCTGAAGAAACTGCTGGTGACCCCGGACCCGGGCGTGATCGAGGTGAACATTCACCCGGCCAACAACTGGGACGAGCTGGTCGGCAACATGACCGAGCTGTATCAGGCCGCGCGCGAGTCGCGTCTGGGGGCTGAGAAATTCATGCTCGACGGCCGCCATACCGGCACCGGCGGTGGTAACCACATTACCCTCGGCGGCCCAACGCCTGCCGACAGCCCTATGCTGCGCCGTCCGGATGTGCTGCAGAGTTTCGTTACCTTCTGGCAGCACCACCCGTCGCTGTCGTACCTGTTCTCCGGCGCCTTTATCGGCCCGACCAGTCAGGCACCGCGTGTCGATGAAGCCCGTGACGATTCGCTTTACGAACTGGAAATCGCTTTCCAGCAGATGCCGGCCGGCGAAGTGCCGCAGCCGTGGATGGTCGACCGCATCATGCGCAACCTGCTGATCGACGTGACCGGTAACACGCACCGCGCCGAGTTCTGCATCGACAAACTGTTTGCGCCGGGTTCGGTGGCGGGCCGTTTAGGTCTGCTCGAATTCCGTGGCTTTGAAATGCCGCCGCACGCGCGCATGGCGCTGGTGCAGGCGCTGCTGATCCGCGCGCTGGTCAGCCGTTTCTGGCGTGAGCCGTACCGCAAGCCGCTGGTGCGCTGGGGTACCGAGCTGCACGACAAGTTCATGCTGCCACATTACGTCTGGCGCGATGTCTGTGCCGTGGCGCAGGACCTGCAGGATCACGGTCTGCCGTTCAAGGCGGAGTGGCTGGCGCCGTTCGAGGAATTCCGCTTCCCGCATTACGGCCGTGTGCAGCTGGATGACGTGTGCATCGAACTGCGCTGGGCGATCGAGCCCTGGCATGTGCTGGGCGAGGAAGTATCGAGCTTCGGCACCGCCCGTTACGTGGATTCGTCGGTTGAGCGCCTGCAGGTGAAGGTCACCGGCATGGCCGGCGAGCGCTATGTGCTGGCCTGTAATGGCCGCCGCGTGCCGCTGAGCAATACCGGCCGCAAAGGCGAATACGTGGCCGGCGTACGCTACAAGGCCTGGGCGCCGCCATCGGCTCTGCACCCGACTGTGGGCATTCACGCGCCGCTGGTGTTTGACCTGATCGATACCTGGAGTGGCCGCTCCATCGGTGGTTGTACCTACGCGGTCAGCCACCCGGGTGGCCGTAATTACGATACCTTCCCGGTCAATGCGTTCGAGGCGGAAGCCCGTCGTATTACCCGTTTCGGCGATCTGGGTCATACCCAGGGGCCGTTCACGGCCCGCCCGGCGGTGGATGCGCTGCGCGAGTTTTTCCCGCACAGCACGCCACGGCCGATGGCGCCGCCGCCGGAAGAATCGCCGGATGAGTACCCGCATACGCTGGATTTGCGCAGGATGCGATAAACTACACCCCATTACGAACTCAAGGGTATTCCGGGTATGCAATCCAGTGAAGCGCGGCCGCAGTGGCTGTATGAGCCGAGCGATCAGCGTCACGACGACATGATCCGGCCAGACGGCAGCCTGCGGCCGCACTGGCACTATGTGCTCGACAGTCTGGCGGGGCTGGACGATCTGGCCGCCCGTCGCCAGAAGGCGCTGCGTATTCTGCGTGACGACGGTGCGACCTATAACATTTACGCCCACGGCAGTGTGGATCAGGCGCCGACCTGGAACCTGGATCTGGTGCCGAACATCATCAGCAGTGATGAGTGGGCGGATGTGGAAAGCGGCCTGCTCGAACGCGCCGAACTGCTGAATCTGCTGCTGCGCGATCTGTACGGTGCCCGCACCCTGATCCGCACCGGCGTGATTCCGCCGGAAGCTGTGTTCTGTCATCGCGGCTTTCTGCGCGCCTGTCACGGCATTCAGCTGCCCGGTGATCACGACCTGATTCTGCACGCGGTGGACATGATCCGCGATCCGCAGCAGGGCTTTGTGGTGCTGGGTGACCGTACCCAATCGCCGTCCGGTGCCGGCTACGCGCTGGAAAACCGCACTGTGATGTCGCGCGTGTTCCCGAGCCTGTTCCGCGACAGTCATGTGCATCGTCTGGCGGCCTTCTTCCAGCGCCTGCGGGTGAAGCTGATGAGCCTGTCGCCGAATCCGTCGCAGGCGCGCGTCGTGCTGCTGACGCCGGGGCCGCACAACGAAACCTATTTCGAACACGCCTATCTGGCTAACTACTTAGGTTTCCCGCTGGTGCAGAGCGACGATCTGGTGGTGCGCAACGGCTTCCTGTGGATGAAATCCCTCGACGGTTTAAGCCGTGTGGACGTGCTGCTGCGCCGGGTCGACGACTGGTTCTGTGATCCGGTGGAACTGCGCGCCGACTCCCGTCTGGGGGTGGCCGGTATGCTCGAAGTGGTGCGCGCCGGCAATCTGGTGGTGGCCAACCCGCTGGGCTCGGGCATTCTCGAAAACCCGGTGTTCCTGCGTTATCTGCCGGACATCGCCAAAGCCCTGCTGGGCCGCGACCTGCGTCTGCCGTCAGTAACCACCTACTGGTGCGGCGACGACGCCGACCGCGCCTATGTGCTGAGTCATTTACCTGAGCTGGTGATCAAGCCGGTGTACCGCAGCGCCGGTACGCTCAGCATCCGCGCCAGCGAACTGAACGACGAACAACGGGCCGCGCTGATGGCGCGCATTCAGGCCGACCCGCTGCAATACATCGCCCAGCCGGCACTGCAGGCCGGGCATCTGCCGACCCTCAGTAACAACCAGTTTGATCTGGTGCCGCGGCCGGCGATTCTGCGTTCGTACGCAGTGGCGTCGGGCTCGTCTTACACCCTGATGCCGGGCGGTCTGACCCGTGTGGGCGGCGAAGAAAACAGTTTTGTGATCGCCAGTCAGGCCGGTGCCCGCAGTAAAGACACCTGGGTGGTGGCGTCTGAGCCTGAGCGCATCAGCCTCAGTGAACTGGGCGACGACGTTCCGGCCGGACGTGAAACCGAAACCGTCAGTCTGCCCAGCCGGGTGGTGGAAAACCTGTTCTGGATGGGACGTTACGCCGAGCGTGCCGAAGCCATTCTGCGCATACTGCGCACCACCTTTATTCAGTTCTCCAGCGAATCGCCGGCCAGTCCGGCGGTGAAGCGTAATCTGTTGTCCACCGTGATGCAGGTGGCCGGTCTGTTCGGCACCGAAACAGACCCGGATACCCAGCTGGCTAATTGGGTGCAGGACGGCTCGCTCAACAACAGCATCGCCGGCAGCCTGAACGCCATGCTGTATTGCGCCGACCAGACCAAAGAGCTGCTGTCGTCGGATACTTTCCGCATCATCAACGACATCCGCGATGCCTTGATTGAACTGCCGCAGGCGCTGACCAACAGCATGGCGTCGGCGCCGGAAGAGGTGCTCGACCCGCTGGTGACCGCGCTGATGGCCTTTGCTGGTCTGACGCAGGAAAGCATGAACCGCAGCTTCGGCTGGCGCTTTATGGAACTGGGCAAACGTCTGGAACGGGCGCAGCAGATCAACACCGCCGTGACCGGTCTGATGGGGCCTGTATTAAGCGAAGGCGAACAGAACCGCATGGCCGAAGCCCTGCTGCTGACCATGGAAACCCTGATCAGTTACCGTCGCCGTTATCGCGGCCGCATGAGTACCGAAACCACCCTCGACCTGATTCTGCTCGACGGCAGTAATCCGCGTTCGCTGATGTATCAGCTGAATCTGATTAATGAGCATTTAAATGCGCTGCCGCGCCCGGTCACTGTGCTGCATGAACTGAGTGCCGAACAGCGCACCCTGATGGAAGCGGAAGTGCTGGTGAAACTGACGCCGTTGAAAGTGCTGAGCAACGCCGGCGACGGCGTGCATCAGGAACTGACCGATGCCATGGGTGGCTGCAAACATCTGCTGGCCGCCCTGAACGATAAAATTACGGACAAATTCTTCGACCACCGCGAAAACTCCCAGCAGCTGGTGCAAAGCGCGATGGAGGTGCTCTGATGCGTTACCGGGTAAAACACATTACCGAATATCAGTACGCCAGCCGGGTGTCGCACTGCTACAACATGGCGCATCTGATGCCGCGCAACAGCCGCCGCCAGAAGTGCCTGAGCACGCATCTGGATATTCAGCCGGGCGCATCGTTTAACGTAAAGCGCGAAGATTATTTCGGAAACTGGGCACACCATTTCGAGATTCATAATCCGCATAAGAAACTGCGTATTGTTGCGACCTCGGAAGTGGAGACCAAAGATCAGGTGAGCATGATGGACCTGGATCTCGGGGTGACCTGCGCCCAGGCGCGCGAGCTGATGCGCAGCGCGCGCGACATGGACACCCTGATGGCGCGTGAGTTTATGCTCGACTCGGCCATGGTGCGTCACAGCGACGACTTAAAAGAATTCGCTGCGGCCATTTTTACTGATGACAAGCCTCTGCTGAAAGCCACGCTGGAATTAACCCAGACCATTTACCGCGAGTTTAAATACAATCCGCAGGCGACCACGATTGCCACGCCGATTGCCGAGGTGCTGGAGCGTAAAGAAGGTGTGTGTCAGGACTTTGCCCACGTTCAGATTGGCATGCTGCGCGCGCTTGGTTTTGCCGCCAAATACGTGTCGGGTTATCTCGAAACCCTGCCGGCGCCGGGACAGGCGAAGCTGGTGGGTGCTGATGCCAGCCATGCCTGGATTTCGGTGTACGCACCGGGCGAGGGCTGGTTTGAATTCGACCCGACCAACAATTGCATGGTGGGCGAACAGCATATTATTACCGCCTGGGGGCGGGACTTCTTCGACGTCACGCCGTTATGCGGTGTGATCTTCGGCGGCGGTGAAAATCCGACATTAAGTGTCTCGGTGGATGTCAGCCGTCTCTGATCATCAGCGGTAACAAGCGAAATAAAAAAGGGCCCAAAGGCCCTTTTTTATTTCACACGTCTTTTATTTGAAACTTCATTTATTTAACACTTCATTTATTTCACGCTGCTTTCTATTGGCGCTTTTTAGAGAGCGCAATGACCTCACGGCGCAATTTTCTTTTTCAGGGCACGGGTGACTGACAGTGGCAGACTTGGCAGCGAACGCAGCACCCACGGCAGCACTTTGCGTTTTACACCGTTCAGGGATTCCGGCACCACAGCTTCAATCAGATGCGGGCCAGGATGCGCCAGTGCGTATTCCAGTGCTTTGTTCATTTCCTCGGCGGTATGCACACGGATTCCGTGAACGCCCATGCCGGTGGCCAGTTGCGCAAAATTCAGCACAGGGCCGTTCAGGTCGAGCTGAGATTTGGCTTTTGCGCCCACTTCGTCGGCACCCACGCGCTCCAGTTCAATGTTCAGAACCGAGTACGAGGCATTATTAAAAATAATGCTGGTCACGTTCAGTTGTTCGCGCGCCATGGTCCACAACGCCTGCACTGTGTACATGGCGGTGCCGTCGCCGATCAGCGAAATGACCGGGCGGTCCGGACAGGCGATGGCCGCACCGACCGAATTCGGCAGGCCCTGACCAATCGCACCACCGGTTAAGGTGATCATGTCGTGGCGCGGGCAGCCGGCGGTCATTTTGTTGAGCATCAGACCTGAGGTAATGGCTTCGTCGACAATAATGGCGTTGTCCGGCAGGAAATGAGCAACGGCTTTGCAGACTTTTTCGGCGGTTAATTTACCGCGCGGACGACCCGGACGCTCCGCCGCCTGCAGGGCAGGGGAGGCCGCGGCCGCACCCAGCGCGGTGGCCAGTTTATTCAGACTGCCGGCGGTGTCCTGTTCCGGGGTGGCCAGTGTGTGCACAGTGCAGCCGTCCGGTACCAGATAGCTTTTTTTGCCCGGGTAGGCAAAGAAAGACACCGGCGCTTTGCAGTCGACCAGAATCAGGCTTTCCACATCCGCCAGCTGCACGCCGGCCAGTTCAGCAAAATAAGCAATACGCTCAACCGCTGGCAGACCTTCGCCGCGCTCAATGCGGGTCGGGAAAGTTTCGGCAAATAGTTTCACACCGTTATTGGCCGCTATTTTGGCGGCCGCCAGCAGGCTTTGTTCGCGCAGGGCACGGCCGCCCAGTAAAAAGGCGGTTTTCTTGCCGGAACGGATGGCATCGGCGATGGCCTGTACCGTGGCGTCATCCGCCAATGGCGCGGCCGGTTGTGGCGGTACAACGCATGGCACGCCGCCTTCGCCCCAGGATACGTCGGCCGGCAGAATCAAGGTTGCTACCTGACCAGGGAAACCACGCGCGGCGGTAATGGCATCGGCGGCGTCCTGACACAGGGCTTCTGTTTTCTGTGAGGTACGGACAAAGCCCGGCGACACGTTGCGCGCCACGGTTTCAATATCAGACTGCAGCTGAGCGTCGTAAGGCACATGATAGGTGGCGTGGTCGCCAACAATGTTGACCACCGGCACTTTGCCTTTGCGGGCGTTGTGCAGGTTGGCCAGACCGTTACCCAGACCGCAGCCTAAATGCAGCAGGGTGGCGGCGGGTTTATCGGCCATGCGCGCGTAACCGTCGGCAGCGCCGGTGGCGACACCTTCGAACAGTGCCAGTACGGCTTTCATGTTCGGTTCACTGTCGAGGGCCGCGACAAAATGCATTTCGCTGGTGCCCGGGTTGGTGAAGCAGACTTCGATGCCGGCATCGACCAGAGTTTTCATCAGAGCTTGTGCGCCGTTTGGCATTGTTATTCTCCTCGCTCACATATTCGGTTTAATTCGCGGTTATTCACCGGCGATGATGGATTTAGCGGCCGCCCGGGCGGTCATGATGCAGCCGGGCAGAAAAGTACCTTCCAGTGATCGTTTGCCGTTGGAACCGCCGCCGCCGAAGCCTGCAGCTTCACCGACGCAGTAAAGACCGGCGACCGGCTGGTTGTTGTCCCCCAGTACACGACTTTTTAAATCAGTACGCAAACCACCCAGACTCTTACGGGTAATTAATTGCATACGGATGGCAATAAAAGGGCCTGCGCCTTTCTTTTGCAGCGGCGCCGGTTTGCAGGTGCGCAGACGGTCTGGCCCCCATTGTCGCGCGTGCAGAATACGGCGGATCTGATCGTCGTTTTCGAGTTTGCTGCCAGCCGCAAAATTGGCGTCGAAGGCATCGGCGGTGTCCTGTAATTGCGCCGCATCGATATCCAGCGACTGGGTCAGCGTGTTCATTTTTCCGGCCAGTTCTTCCAGCGTGTCGGCGACAATAAAGTCGGCACTTTCACTGGCCATCTGTTTCACCAGACGGTGGTTGCCGAACAGGGTTTCCAGCACAAAGCGTACGAATTGTTTGTCGCGGATGCGCTGGTTGTGTTCGGCGCCGGAAATGGCGAATTCTTTGGCAGCAATGCGCCAGTTCAGCAGATGCCAGGTCCAGGGTTTTTCCTGCTCGGCTACACGCTGACACAGCCAGTGCGTATCAAAGCCGGTGACCAGAGGTTCAGGGCCAATGCGCTTGCCTTTATGGTCGAGCCAGAGCGCCGATTTACACGGAATGGTGGATAAACCGTGGCCTTTAAAATGCGGATACGGGTGAGCAAAGCCCGCCGCGTAATTCCACATTTCGCCGGAGTTAACGATATGACCGCCGAGTTTACCGGCCACTTCGTGATGCATATTGCCGTCGGCAAACGGGTGGGCGCCGTTGAGCATGGTCGCAGGCATTGGTCGTTCTTTCGGCCAGTTGGCGCGGGTTTGCTGATGATTGCCATTCAGACCACCGCTGGCGATGACCACAGTGCCGGCCTTAAAACGCACCGCTTCACCGGTTTCGTCATTGGTGCCGCTGGCGCCGGTGATTGTGTCGCCGTGTTGTTCAAGGGCGGTAATGGAATGCTTGTGCAGCAGGGTTAAACGGTTGTCGCGGTTAGCCGCGTGCATGGCGGCAATCATGGTGCGGGTCAGTTCGCGCGAGGTGCCGTAGACAATGTGATAGCGCGGCACACTGTTGCCGTCGCCGTACATGCCACGCTCGACCCAGTTCACGGCCGGCATGAATTTAACGCCTTCGCTCTGCAGCCAGTCGTGTACCTCGGCACACGAGTGTTCGACGTAGTATTTCGCCCACGCCAGCGAATGCTCGTCGCGGGTATCCAGTTCACCGAAGCGGATCCAGTCGGCCAGCGCCCGCTCGGGCGTGTCGGGAATGCCCATCTTGCGCTGCAACGAGGTGCCGACCAGCGCCATGCCACCAAAGGCCCACAGCGCCAGACCACCGAGGCGCTCGGGCGTGTCGCGGTCGACCAGAGTCACGCGCTTACCGGCGCGCAGAAGCTCCAGCGTCGTCACAATGCCGGCGATCCCCCCACCGACCACCAGAACATCGGAAGTGATTTCTCTGGTCATGAAAACATACCTTCTGATTATTGTTGTAGGGTGACAATAACCCGGAAGACCAGCCAGTGGATTGACCGTAAAGGACGGCGGAGTTGACTCTGGAGGACGGGGAATTGTGAAAGGCAGTGTGACCATGTCGGAATTTTTATCCGGAATTTTCAAGGCTGTTAAATGGAAGGGCGCTCATGATTCAATGGTGTGTATTGCCATTTGGTGCGCCGAATTTGGGTGGCTTAACACCCCGGGTTCCTGCCAAATTAAAGTGTTGATGCGAGGTCGATGGGCGATTGCACTCTGGGCCATCCATGGCCCAGCCCCTGCGGGCGCCTGCGGCGGTGCATATTGCTCCCGGCAATATGTGACAAAAACGCCGGGAGCGTTTTTGCACGAGCGCAGCGAGCCTTCGGTGAAAACCATGGACGGTTTTCATAGCCCAACTGCGGCAGGTTCAGAATCCCTAATGTCGGCCAAATAAAAGTGCTGATGGGGGATTGCACTCGGTACATCCATGTACCTCGCCCTTCGGGCTGCTTCGCAGTGTAAAACGGCTGTCCTGCCGTTTTTGGAACCCAACTGTGGCAGGTTCAGAAACCCGAGCGCCGGCCAAATAAAAAGCCCCTGATGCGAGCATCAGGGGCTTTGTATTTGGTGGAGATGGGGGGATTTGAACCCCCGTCCGCCAATCCTCCACTAGAGGATCTACATGCTTAGCCTTCTCTATTGTTTTAGTTCGTCACGGGCCGAGAGGCAGGCCGTTCGGAACGAGCTCGGTTAGTTTTGACCCGTCAGCTACGAGCGAAGCATCGGGGCGAGCCTGTAAGACGGCGCCCTCTTCCCCCAGCTACAGGCACCTGGGTTCTGAGGTAGGCGGGGCTTAAGCCGCCAGTGCGTAAGTTTCGTCGTTTGCGACTATATGTTGTATAACGGAGATTAACGAGATCGCTATACCCTCTCGGCATGCACCCATAGCTTTGTAATCAACGTCGAATCCTGATCATCCCCGAATCCGGTTAACCACAAGTCTGCGGTGTTGTTCTGTATATGAGGTCGTTTACAACGATTTCAAGTGCCACAGAACGGGGCAAGTGTAACACAGCGGGGCGGGTTAACGCACCGCGTGTTTCATGATGCGCTCTTTCTGCTTGGCCCAGTCACGGTCCTTGCTGGTGTCGCGCTTGTCGTGCATCTGTTTACCTTTGGCCAGCGCGATTTCCGCTTTGACGTAAGGTCCTTTCCAGTACAGAGCCGTACAGACACAGGTGTAACCCTTGGCCTGAATCTTTTGCTGGATGCGTTCGAGCTCGCGCCCGTGCAGCAGCAGTTTGCGCTGGCGACGGGGTTCGCACACTGTGTGTGTGGAGGCCTGTGCCAGTGGTGTGATCAGGGCGCCGGTCAGCCAGGCTTCACCGCGGTGAAAGTCGACGTAGGAGTCGAGCAGCTGTACTTTGCTCTGCCGCAGGGATTTGACTTCCCAACCGGTCAGGGACAGGCCAGCCTCGAATTTTTCTTCGATGAAGTAGTCGTGGCGGGCTTTTTTGTTCAGCGCGATGGTGCCGCTCTGGGCTTTTGAATTCTTCTTGGTACTCATGACAGGTGATTATAACCGAGCAGTGACCGAAAAGGCAGTGTGGCTGGCTTTAACGCCTTGAGAGCAAAGGATAAATCTCCGACAATACCCGCGTTTTAAGTAAGGCAGACAAGAATATGAGTCAAAAGAATCGAGGAATGCACGGCGTCTGGGGAAGCCGCTGGACATTCATTCTGGCCGCTACCGGTTCGGCAGTGGGTCTGGGGAACATCTGGAAGTTTCCGTATATCACGGGTGAAAACGGCGGTGGCGCCTTTGTTCTGATGTATCTGGCCTGCATTCTGCTGGCGGGTGTGCCCGTTATGATGGCAGAGGTTCTGCTGGGGCGTCGTGGTCGTATGAGCCCGATTCACACCATGCAACACATGACGGAAGAGCAGGGTGCCCCTAAGGCGTTCGCGGGTCTCGGCTGGATGGGAGCCGTTGCCGGTTTCTTCATCCTCTCGTTCTACAGTGTGATCGCCGGCTGGACTCTGGCCTATGTGGTGAAGATGGCCATGGGCGACTTCAGTGGCGCCGGTGCCGAGGTGGCATCTGCCGCGTTTTCGGATCTGCTGGGCAGCCCTTGGGCTCTGCTGGGCTGGCACACGCTGTTTATGGCGATGACCGGCTTTGTTATTGCCCGTGGTGTTAAGCACGGTCTGGAAGACAGTGTGCGTCTGATGATGCCGATGCTGTTTGTGATGCTGTTGGTGCTGCTGGGCTATGCCCTGACCACACCAGGGTTCGCACAGGGCTTCGACTTTATGTTCTCGTTTGATACCAGCAAGCTGAATTCCAGCAGTATCGTGGTGGCGCTGGGTCACTCCTTCTTTACCCTGAGTCTGGGTATGGGTGCGATGATGGCGTACGGCGCTTATATGCCGGGCAAAGCTTCGCTGACCAAAACCGTGATGACCGTGGCCGTGCTGGATACGCTGGTTGCTCTGGTGGCGGGTCTGATCATTTTCCCGATCGTGTTCTCCAATGGTATGGAGCCGGCTGCGGGCCCTGGTCTGATGTTCCAGACGCTGCCGATTGCCTTCGGCGCTCTGCCGGCGGGCAGCCTGATTGGTACTGTGTTCTTCCTGTTGGTGGTGGTGGCGGCCTGGAGTTCGGCCATTTCCATTGCGGAACCGGCGGTGGCCTGGTGTGTGGAAAAAGGCATCAGCCGTGGCAAAGCGACCTTTGCTGTCTGTGCTCTGGCCTGGTTGCTGGGCATCGGCACTGTGCTGTCGTTTAACGTCATGGGCGATGTGAAGTTCCTGCGCGGTACTTTCTTCGACAACCTCGACTTCCTGACCTCGAACCTGATGATGCCACTGGGCGGCGTTGCCATTGCCCTGTTTGTTGGCTGGTTTATGAAGCGTAAGGATGTGGCCGACGAAGTGCGCATCAAGAACAAGGCGCTGTTCAACGTCTGGATGTTCGTGCTGCGCTTTATTTCGCCGCTGGCCATTCTGTACATCTTCGTGAAAGGTCTGGGCTGAGCGGGAACAAGGGATGACCACCATTACCCGCAGTGCTCTGGTGATGCACACCGCCGAGCAGATGTTTGAGCTGATCAATGATGTCCGTCGTTATCCGGAATTCCTCGATGGCTGCAAAGCCACCGAGGTCATTGCCGAAGGCGACGATTTCATTGAAGCGACGCTGACCATTGCCAAAGCCGGTGTGAATCAGAGCTTCAGCACGCACAATACGCTGGTGCGGCCAGAGCGCATGGAAATGCGCCTGCTGAACGGGCCTTTCAGTCGCTTTGAAGGCATCTGGCGGTTTCAGCCGTTGTCCGACGAAGCCTGTAAGGTGTCGCTGGATATGGAATTTGAAATGAGCAACCGCATTGCGGGTGTGGCTATGGGCGCTGTGTTCAAGCAGATCGCCAACATGATGGTGGACTCTTTCGTTAAACGGGCAAAAGAAATTTATGGCTGACGTGATTCAGGTTGAGGTGGCGTACGCGCTGCCGAACAAACAGAAGATCCTGACGGTGGATGTTGAGCCGGGCACAACCATGCTGGATGCGGTGAAGCAGTCGGGTATCGAGAACGAGTTTCCCGAGCTGGATCTGGCGGAAGCCAAATTCGGTATTTTCGGTAAGGCAACCCGTACGCCGGAAACCGACGTAGTGCGGGCCGGAGACCGTATCGAAATTTATCGCCCGCTGTTGATCGACCCGAAACAGGCGCGTGCCAACCGCGCAGCGAAAACCGCTAAGGCCGACTGAGCGAAGGCACTGGGGCTCGATGCCTCTGTGCTCATGATGCAGGCATAAAAAAGCCGGACTGAGTCCGGCTTTTTTATGCCTGCGCGAGAGGGAATTACTCGCTGACCTCAGGAATGGTCGACGGTTTTTCTTCTTTCGGGATCGAATTCAGCTGATCTTCTTCACTGAACTCTTCTGCCGGCAGTGAGCCTGTGTAGTGGGTGTACAGGCCGGCATCATCGAAAAACACACTGATGCGATAGTTTTTTACAACTTCATCGCGTTGTTCGAGGGTGTAAAGGTAATCCCAGCGTTTCTGTTCAAACGGGTTCTGCAGCACCGGATTACCCATTACGTAGGTCACCTGACGTTGGGTCATGCCCGGCTTGAGTTGTGACAGCATGTCGGCTGTGACGATGTTGCCCTGCTGAACATTCAGCTTGTATACCCCGGGGAAGACACAGCCCGTCAGGGTTGCAAATCCGAGCAAAACGGTCAGAATCGACGCTCTTGTGTTCAAGTCGTTATCTCTTAAGTTGCGTTACAGCTTTGAGCGGCGATAATACCGATAATTCAGTTTTGTGTGAAATATTCGAGGGAAGCCATGTCTGATCAGAACGTGGAGTTGCGTAAAGCAGGTCTTAAAGTAACGCTGCCGCGGGTGAAAATCCTGAGCATCCTGGAAAGCAACTCCGAAGCGCACATGAGCGCGGAAGACGTGTACAAATCCCTGATTGAAGCGGGCGAAGACGTTGGTCTGGCCACGGTTTACCGTGTTCTGACCCAGTTCGAAAGCGCTGGTCTGGTGGCTCGTCACAACTTCGACGGTGGTCATTCTGTATTCGAACTGGCCAAAGGCGATCACCACGACCACATGGTCAACGTGGAAGATGGCACTGTGATTGAGTTCACGAACGAGCAGATTGAACGCCTGCAACACCAGATTGCCGAAGAGCACGGTTTTGAACTGGTTGAGCACAGTCTGGTGCTGTACGTGCGCAAGAAGAAGTAAGCGCCGCGTTTAACGCAGACCGCTAACGCAATAAAAAAGGCAGCGAACGCTGCCTTTTTTGTGCCTGCAATTCCGGTTACTGCACCAACGCCAGCATTTCCTGCGCATGGGCCAGCGTCTGCTGGGTGATGTTCACGCCGCCCAACATACGAGCAATTTCTTCCGAACGTTGTTTGTCGTTCAACTTGCGCAGCTGGGTGTGGGTGGCGTTGTCGCCGCTGATTTTGCTCACCTGATAATGCTGGTGCGCCTGAGCGGCAACCTGTGGCTGGTGCGTTACGCACAGCACCTGACCGTCCTGACCAAGCGCACGCAGCAGGCGCCCGACGCGTTCGGCGGTACCGCCGCCAATGCCCACATCCACTTCATCGAAAATCAGGCTCGGGGTTTCACACACCGCCGCGGTCACGACCTGAATGGCCAGGCTGATGCGCGCCAGCTCCCCCCCAGAGGCCACCTTGGCCAGCGGGCCGGCCGGCATGCCCGGGTTGGTCTGCACGATAAAACCAATCTGGTCGATGCCGTGGCGGCTGGCTTTGCTGACGTCCGCTTCTATCTGAGTAACGAAACGGGCGCGGCCCAGGGCTAAGGCTTCAAAGTGCGCTTCCACCTCGCTGTCCATGCGCGCAGCGGCGGTGCGTCGCGCATCGCTCAGGCCCTGTGCCAGCTGGCGGTATTCCTGCTCCAGTGCGTTTACCTGCTGTTGCAGGCCGGCCAGATCGTCGTCGCTTAAATTGAGTTCGGCCAGCGCGGCTTCCTGTTCCTGCCAGTGTGCATGCAGGGTCTGCGGAGCTATCTGATGCTTGCGCGCCATGCTGTACAGATCGCTCAGGCGGTTCTCTACCTGCTGCAGTCGGTGCGGGTTAATGTCGACCAGATCCAAATATCGCTGCAGGGAATGGGCGGCTTCTTCGAGCTGAATTTTCGCCTGCTGCAGCAGGTCGCGCGCTTCGTTCAGCAGCGGGTGCTGATCGTCAATATTGCCCAGCCGGTTCATCGCCTGGTGGGTCAGCTGGGTGGCGGCCAGTTCGCCGGAGTCATCACCGTAACAGGCGGCCAGTGCGTACTGGCCATTGAGCAGCATGTTCTCGGCATTGGCTAAGCGTTTGTGTTCACTTTCCAGTTCATCCAGCTCAGTAGCGCCCGGTGCCAGCTGGCGCAGTTCTTCGACCTGATAGGTCAGCAACTGGCGCTGTGCTTTTACTTCGGCGCTTTCTTCCTGCAGGCGGTTCAGACGGCGCGCATGCTGTTGCCATTCTTCCCACACCAGCGATACCTCACTGGCCTGTAATTGCAGATTGCCGTAGGCATCCAGCAGCTGGCGCGGGGTTTCTTTCTGCAGTAAGCGCTGATGGGCGTGCTGGGAATGGATTTCGATTAGCAGTTGGCCGATCTCTTTCAGATCGGAAGCCGAGGCCGGACGTCCGTTGATGTAGCCGCGCGAGCGGCCTTCAGAGGAGATAATACGGCGCAGGATTATGGCATCGTCGTCGGCCGGAATATCCCGCTGCTGCAGCCACAGCCGCGCCCGTTCATTCATGCTGAAGGTGGCACCGATTTCGGCCTTTTCAGCCCCGTGGCGGACACAGTCGGCTTCAGCCCGGTCGCCAAGGGCAAGGCCCAGTGCGTCGAGCAGAATGGATTTGCCGGCGCCGGTTTCGCCTGTGATAACGGACATCCCTGGCAGCACTTCCAGCTCAAGCTGGTCGACCAGGGCAAACTGATGAATGGACAGATGTGACAGCATGCAGATGCTCCGTATCTGAATGGATATACAGTGTTTTTATATACAGTATAGGAATCTGTCAAGAGAATCTTGCGGCAAGCCCTTGAATCCCGGAAAAGTGTCCCCCATATAGCTGCCAGTGTTAATGACAACGACCGGGGAAAGACAATGTCGGACGAACAAAAAGTTCAAGACGAGCTGAATGAACAGGCAACCGCAGACGCTCAGGCTGATGCGCCACAGGCTGAGGCTTCTGATGAACTGAACGCTGCGCTGGCTGCTGCCAACCAGGACATTGCCGATCTGAAAGAGCAGATGCTGCGTCTGCAGGCTGAAATGCAGAACGTGCGCCGCCGTGCTGAGGCGGACGTAGAGAAGGCTCACAAGTTCGGTGTCGAGAAGTTTGCCGCTGAAATGGTGAACACCGTCGACAATCTGGAGCGCGCGCTGGCGGCGATCAGTGGCGAAGACGAAACCCTGAATGCCATCCGTGAAGGTGTGGAAATGACCCTGAGCGGTCTGGTGAATGGCCTGGCCAAGTACAAAGTGGACGTGGTTGACCCTATGAGTCAGCCGTTCAATCCGGAACTGCATCAGGCCATGAGCATGGTGGAAGTACCGGGTACCGAACCAAACACAGTGATTGCCGTGATGCAGAAGGGCTACACCCTGCATGGCCGTCTGCTGCGTCCGGCGATGGTGATGGTGAGCAAAGGCGCACCGACCATCAACGAAAACGCCTGAATTAAATTGTTACCGGGGCTTGAAAGCAGTTTTCCCGGACTTATATAGAAAACAACACGATTACAACGGTTTTTAATGTTCACGCGGCGTAAGCCGCACGAATGAGGAATTTAAAATGGGTAAGATTATTGGTATCGACCTGGGCACCACCAACTCTTGTGTGGCCATTCTGGATGGTGAAAAGACCCGGGTTATTGAAAACTCTGAAGGCGACCGTACTACACCATCCATTATCGCGTACACCGACGATGAAGTACTGGTTGGCCAGTCTGCCAAGCGTCAGGCCGTAACCAACCCACAGAACACCCTGTTTGCGGTTAAGCGTCTGATCGGCCGTCGTTTCAAAGACGACGTGGTACAGAAAGACATCTCTATGGTGCCTTATAAAGTGGTTCAGGCCGACAACGGCGACGCCTGGGTTGAAGTAAAAGGCCAGAAATACGCACCACCACAGATTTCTGCGGAAGTGCTGAAAAAGATGAAGAAAACCGCTGAAGATTACCTCGGCGAAAAAGTGACCGAAGCGGTTATTACCGTACCGGCTTACTTCAACGACTCTCAGCGTCAGGCGACCAAAGACGCCGGTAAAATCGCGGGTCTGGAAGTAAAACGTATCATTAACGAACCAACTGCGGCGGCACTGGCGTACGGTATCGACAAAGAAGGCGGCGACCGCACCATCGCGGTATACGACCTGGGCGGTGGTACCTTCGATATTTCCATCATCGAAGTGGCCGACGTTGACGGTGAAAAACAATTCGAAGTACTGGCCACCAACGGTGACACCTTCCTCGGTGGTGAAGACTTCGACTTGCGCCTGATCGAGTATTTAGCAGCCGAATTCAAGAAAGAAAGCGGTATCGACCTGCACAACGATCCGCTGGCTCTGCAGCGTCTGAAAGAAGCCGCAGAAAAAGCCAAGGTTGAACTGTCGTCTTCTCAGCAGACTGACGTGAACCTGCCGTACATCACCGCCGACGCGACCGGTCCTAAGCACCTGAACGTCAAAGTGACCCGTGCCAAACTGGAAGCTCTGGTTGAAGAACTGGTTCAGCGTTCTCTGGAACCTTGCCGCATCGCACTGAAAGACGCCGGTCTGTCTGCGTCTGAAATCGACGAAGTGATTCTGGTGGGCGGTCAGACCCGTATGCCAATGGTGCAGAAGAAAGTGGCTGATTTCTTCGGCAAAGAACCACGCAAAGACGTGAACCCGGACGAAGCCGTAGCCGTGGGTGCTGCGATTCAGGGCGCGGTTCTGTCGGGCGATGTTAAAGACGTTCTGCTGCTGGACGTAACGCCGCTGACTCTGGGTATTGAAACCATGGGTGGCGTAGCGACGGCGGTTATTGAGAAAAACACCACGATTCCGACCAAGAAATCTCAGGTGTTCTCAACCGCTGACGACAACCAGACTGCCGTAACCATTCACGTGGTACAGGGTGAGCGTAAGCAGGCGTCCCAGAACAAATCGCTGGGCCGTTTCGATCTGGCCGACATTCCACCGGCTCCACGTGGTATGCCACAGATCGAAGTGACCTTCGACATCGACGCCAACGGCATTCTGAACGTGAGCGCGAAAGACAAGGCGACCGGAAAAGAACAGTCCATCGTGATCAAGGCCTCTTCCGGTCTGAGTGATGACGAAATCGAGAAAATGGTCGCTGACGCAGAAGCCAACGCCGATGCGGACCGTCAGTTCGAAGAACTGGTGCAGGCGCGTAACACCGCCGATGGTCTGATTCACGCCACCAAAAAGACACTGGAAGACGCGAAAGACAAGGTGACCGATGACGAAAAGACCGCCATCGAAAAAGCCATCGCGGATCTGGAAGGCGTACTGAAAGGCACCGATAAAGACGAAATCGAAGCCAAGACCAAAGCACTGACCGAAGCGTCCAGCTCACTGGCTCAGCGTCTGTACTCTGAGCAGGCTCAGGCCCAGCAGGCAGGTGGTGACGCCGGTGCCGAAAAGGGCCAGGACGACGACGTTGTTGATGCCGAGTTCGAAGAAGTTAAAGACAAGTAATTAATCCTTTTTGAGGATTAAGCAGAACGCGGCAGTTTTCTTTTTGGAAGCTGTCGCGTTTTGTTTTGCAATTTTCGTGAACTGATTGTGTTACTGCGGCCGAAAGGCGACTGCCGGTGGCAGACAACAAACAGGTGAAGTATGTCAAAACGTGATTATTACGAGGTGCTTGGCGTCGCCAAAGACGCCGATGGCCCGACGCTGAAAAAAGCGTACCGTAAGCTGGCGATGAAGTTTCACCCGGACCGTAATCCGGATGACGAAGACGCAGAAGCCAAATTCAAAGAAGCAACCGAAGCTTACGAAATTCTGGGTGACGAACAGAAACGCCGTGCCTACGACCAGTACGGTCATGCCGGTGTGGATGGTCAGGCCGGCGGTTTCGGCGGAGGCGGCGGTGCCAGCTTCAGCGACATTTTCGGCGACGTATTCGGCGATATTTTCGGTGGCGGCGGCCGTGGCGGTGCGCGCGGTGGTCCACAGCGCGGTTCCGACCTGCGCTACACACTGGAGCTGTCGCTGGAAGAAGCCGTACGTGGGGTTGAGAAGAAAATCCGTGTTCCGACCCTGACGGCCTGTACCACCTGTGACGGTTCAGGCGCCAAACCGGGCACCAAGCCTAAGGCGTGTACCACCTGTCACGGTGCGGGTCAGATCCGTATGCAGCAGGGCTTTTTCTCCGTGCAGCAGACCTGTCCGAGCTGTCGTGGTCAGGGCACCATCATCGAAGATCCGTGCACCAGCTGCCACGGTCGCGGTGTGAAGGAAGAAACCAAGACGCTGTCGGTGAAAATTCCGGCGGGCGTTGATACCGGTGACCGCATCCGTCTGGCGGGTGAGGGTGAAGCAGGTTCAATGGGTGGTCCGGCGGGCGACCTGTATGTGCAGGTGAGCGTGCGTGAGCACGACCTGTTCCATCGTGATGGCCGCAACCTGTATTGCGACGTACCGATCAGCATCGTCGATGCAGCACTCGGTGGCGAACTCGAAGTGCCGACGCTGGATGGCCGCGTGAAGCTGAAAATTCCGGCGGAAACCCAGAGCGGCAAATTGTTCCGTCTGCGTGGTAAAGGCGTAACGCCAGTGCGCGGTGGCCCGGCGGGCGATCTGCTGTGCCGTGTGCAGGTGGAAACACCGGTGAATCTCACCGATGCGCAGAAAGAGCTGTTGATGCAGTTCCAGGCTTCTCTCACCGGTGAAAAGCATTCGCCGCAGAAGAAGAGCTGGTTTGAAGGGGTGAAGAAGTTCTTCGAGGATATGTAATCCCCGGGGTCTTCGCCCGACCGATGTAAGGCGGTTTCCGCCTTACATCTCCCGCCGAATCGCTATATCCTTAGCGCCGTTTTTGATTTTCTGTGGACATATTCATGACTCGTATTGCGATTACCGGTGCTGCCGGTCGTATGGGCCGCGTGCTGATTGAAGCCGTTCGTGCCGCTGAAGGGGCAGAGCTGGGTGCAGCGATTGTACTGCCGGACGATCCGATGGCTGGCGTCGACGCCGGTGCAATTGCGGGTCTGGGCGTGATTCTGAACGTCCCGGCGTCTGTGTCGCTGGCGGATGTGGTGGATCAGTTCGATGTACTGATCGACTTCACCGCGCCGGCGGCGACCATGGCCAACGTTGAACTCTGCCGTCAGCACGGCAAGAAAATTGTCATCGGTACCACAGGTCTGACCGACGAGCAGAAAGCTGGTCTGAAATCCGCCGCCGCCGATATGGGCATTGTGTTTGCGCCTAACTATTCCGTGGGTGTGAACCTGTGTCTGAATCTGCTGCGCATGGCGGCTTCCATCATGGGTGACGACAGCGATATCGAAGTGGTGGAAATGCATCACCGTCACAAAGTCGATGCGCCGTCCGGTACTGCGCTGCGCATGGGTGAAGTGGTTGCCGAAACCCTGGGTTGGGACTTAAAAGAAGTGGCTGTGTATGGCCGTGAAGGCTACACAGGTGCCCGTCCGCAGAAGCAGATTGGTTTTGAAACCATCCGTGGTGGTGACGTGGTCGGTGATCACACGGTGATGTTCGCCACCGAAGGTGAGCGCGTGGAAATTACCCATAAAGCGCAAAGCCGCATGACTTTCGCCAAAGGCGCTGTGCGCGCTGCGGTGTGGGTGAATGGTCAGGCCAATGGTCTGTACGATATGCAGGATGTGCTGGGTTTCTGATTCAGCCCGTCAGCCTGAAATAAAAAAACCGCTCACTGAGCGGTTTTTTTATGGGCCGTTTTACGGTCAGAAAATCAGGCTTTTACGCCGAGCATGTGGTCGAAGCCACGCTCGACCATTTTATCCATGCCACGCGGTTTACCGGCCGGATCAAATACCATGGACACCAGCATTTGTGCGTTGCCCAGTGCCCAGCGGGCGCGTTCTTTCGGCGCCAGCCCCTGTTCCAGAATGCCGACGCGGATGCCTTTGTCGACCTGCTTGGCAATGATGTCCAGCAGCTTGTTCTGGAATTCCAGATATTTGGGCCAGGTTTCATCGCGTACCGAAGCGCTCCACTCCAGCCACACCTTGATGTACGACGGGTTGTCTTCGCAAGCCTGCAGGAAGGCTTTGACGTGGGAGCGGATGGCTTCCAGTGGGTTGTCGGCTTCTTCGTAAATGCTGTCGGCCAGATCCAACAGGTAGTTTTCAACTTCCTCAAGCACAGCATCGACCAGCGCTTCACGGGTTTTGAAGTAGTTGAATACGGTGGCAACGGACACGCCACCGAGTTCGGCGATTTCAGTATGGCCACCACGACCGATACCGCGGCGGGCAAATACCTCAACCGCGTTGCTCATCAGCAGGCGCTTACGTTCTTCAGGTTGCAGGCGACGACGGCCATCTACGGCTACAGGCATGAGTTAACCTCGGCATTTATTGTAAGAGTTATCGTGACAGATTCCGTTGCAGTGCCCGGGCAGGCGTGTTGACAGGCTTCATTGAGAATAACTTGCATTACTAATGGGCCTCTCAACAGTTTCCATACTCAATAACGACAATGAAATAGGGCAATGGCCTGAGAGTGAAGTTTTATTAAGTGTAAATTTGTATGTAACTTATTGTAACTTTGTGTAACTCGACAATAGCAAGCGGCAGAAAGCCGCCGGCTGGCCTGTTTGTTGAGGTATGGCAGGTAAGCGGGATTCACAAAGTGGTGGGATAAGACGTTTCAGTAATGGACATAAACCCCTGTTTTCAGTATCATTTAGGGTTAGTTCATACACGCATTGCGGTGACTAAATAAGCTCACCGGAATCTGCCGAAAAAAGCGGGATGGAGTCGTAATGTCGCCATTCCGCTTTTTTACGAGCGCAGCTTCCACAGCCCGGTGCGTCTGTCTGCAAGTTTATTTCTAAAGTTCGGGGATATAGCCTTGTCTACGCCAGCCATTCTTGCTCTTCAGGACGGCAGCATCTTCAAGGGCACCAGTATCGGTGCCGAAGGTCTGTCGGTAGGAGAGGTGGTGTTCAACACCTCCATGACCGGTTATCAGGAAATTCTGACTGACCCTTCCTACGCAAACCAGATCGTTACCTTAACCTATCCACATATTGGTAACTACGGTACCAACAGTGAAGACGAAGAATCCAATGGCATTTACGCCAAAGGTCTCGTGATCCGCGATCTCCCCCTGATTGCTTCCAATTTCCGCAATGAACAAGCCCTCGATGCTTACCTGAAAGAACGCAACGTTCTGGGTATTGCCGATATCGACACCCGTCGTCTGACCCGTATCCTGCGTGAAAAAGGCTCCCTGAATGGCGCCATTCTGGCCGGTGCGGACGCTCACTCTGAAGAAAGCATTGCCAAGGCACTGGCTGAAGCCAAAGCCTTCCCTGGTCTGAAAGGCATGGATCTGGCGAAAGAAGTGACCGTCAAAGAAGCCTACACCTGGACTGAAACCGATTGGGTTCTGGGTAAAGGCTACGGCGAAGTATCTGCGCCTAAATTCAAAGTCGTGGCCTACGACTACGGCGTTAAGCGCAACATCCTGCGCTTATTAGCCGAGCGCGGTTGCGACCTGACCGTGGTTCCGGCCAAAACCCCGGCCGCTGACGTGCTGGCGATGAATCCGGACGGCGTGTTCCTGTCCAACGGCCCTGGCGACCCGGCTCCGTGTGATTACGCCATCAAAGCCATTCAGGACATCCTGGAAACCAACATTCCTGTCTTCGGTATCTGTCTGGGTCACCAGCTGCTGGCGCTGGCCTCTGGCGCACAGACTGTGAAGATGCCGCACGGTCACCACGGTGGTAACCACCCGGTGCAGGATCTGGAGTCTGGCAAAGTGATGATCACCTCTCAGAACCACGGTTTTGCGGTGGAAGAGGAAACTCTGCCTGCCAATCTGAAGGCGACTCACAAATCTCTGTTCGACGGCACGCTGCAGGGTATTGCCCGCACCGACAAGCCGGCGTTCAGCTTCCAGGGTCACCCGGAAGCCAGCCCTGGTCCGAAGGACGTTGCTCCGCTGTTCGACCGCTTCATTGATCTGATGACTGCCGCCAAGGCCGCCCAATAACAGGACTGACTGAGACATGCCAAAACGTACTGACATTCAAAGTATTCTGATCATCGGTGCCGGCCCGATCGTAATCGGCCAGGCCTGTGAATTCGACTACTCCGGCGCTCAGGCCTGTAAAGCCCTGCGTGAAGAGGGTTACCGCGTTATTCTGGTGAACTCTAACCCGGCCACCATCATGACCGACCCGTCCATGGCCGATGCGACTTACATCGAGCCGATCACTGTCGACGCGGTTGCCAAGATCATCGAGAAAGAACGTCCGGATGCGCTGCTGCCAACCATGGGCGGTCAGACGGCACTGAACTGTGCTCTGGGTCTGGAAGCCGCTGGCGTACTGGAAAAATTCGGTGTGGAAATGATCGGTGCCAACGCCGACACCATCGACAAGGCCGAAGACCGTAACCGTTTCGACAAGGCGATGAAAAAAATCGGCCTTGAGTGCCCACGTGCCGGTATCGCGCACAGCATCGAAGAAGCCCGTGAAGTGCAGAAGACTCTGGGCTTCCCGTGCATCATCCGTCCATCCTTCACCATGGGTGGTTCTGGTGGCGGTATCGCGTACAACAAAGAAGAATTCGAAGAAATCTGTGCCCGTGGTCTGGACCTATCGCCAACCAACGAGCTGCTGATCGACGAATCCCTGATCGGCTGGAAAGAGTACGAGATGGAAGTTGTGCGTGATAAAAACGACAACTGCATCATCATCTGTTCCATCGAAAACTTCGACCCGATGGGCGTGCACACCGGTGACTCCATCACGGTGGCACCTGCACAGACCCTGACCGACAAAGAATACCAGATCATGCGTGACGCCTCGTTGGCGGTGCTGCGTGAAATTGGTGTGGAAACCGGCGGTTCCAACGTTCAGTTCGGTATCTGCCCGAACACCGGCCGTATGGTCGTGATCGAAATGAACCCGCGCGTATCGCGTTCTTCTGCTCTGGCGTCTAAAGCAACCGGTTTCCCGATTGCCAAAGTGGCGGCCAAGCTGGCGGTCGGTTACACCCTGGATGAACTGCAGAACGACATCACCGGCGGTCGTACCCCGGCGTCTTTCGAGCCGTCCATCGACTACGTGGTGACCAAGATCCCACGTTTCACCTTCGAGAAATTCCCGCAGGCTGATGGCCGTCTGACCACTCAGATGAAATCCGTGGGCGAAGTGATGGCTATTGGCCGTACTCAGCAGGAATCCCTGCAGAAAGCCCTGCGTGGTCTGGAAGTGGGCTCTACCGGTTTCGATCCTAAAGTCGATATCAACGACCCGACTGCCAAAGACAAAGTGGTATCCGAACTGCGTACCCCGCGCTCTGAGCGTATCTGGTACGTGGGTGATGCGTTCCGTCTGGGCATGACCGTTGAAGAAGTATTCCAGCACTCAGCCATCGACCGTTGGTTCCTGGTGCAGATCGAAGATCTGATCAAAGAAGAAGCCGCCGTTGCCCAGAGCAGCCTGAGCACCATGGATGCTGACCGTATTTACCGTCTGAAGCGTAAAGGCTTCTCCGACGCACGTCTGGCGACTCTGCTGGGCGTGACCGAGAAAACCTTCCGCAAGCAGCGTCAGAAGCTGGGCATTCGTCCGGTGTACAAGCGTGTAGACACCTGTGCCGCTGAATTCGCCACTGACACTGCCTACATGTACTCCACGTACGAAGAAGAGTGTGAAGCGAATCCATCTGACCGCGAGAAAATCATCGTTCTCGGCGGTGGCCCGAACCGCATTGGTCAGGGTATCGAATTCGACTACTGCTGTGTGCACGCCGCACTGGCAGCGAAAGAAGAAGGTTACGAAGCCATTATGGTGAACTGTAACCCGGAAACCGTTTCTACCGACTACGACACCTCCGACCGTCTGTACTTCGAGCCTGTGACTCTGGAGGACGTGCTGGAAATCGTCGACAAAGAAAAACCAAAAGGCGTGATCGTGCAGTACGGTGGGCAGACACCACTGAAACTGGCCGACGAACTGGAAGCCGCGGGCGTGCCTATCATCGGTACTTCTCCGGAAGCTATCGACCGTGCGGAAGACCGTGAACGCTTCCAGCAGATGATCCAGCGTCTGGGTCTGAAGCAGCCGGTGAACGCCACTGTTACCTCCGCTGAAGAAGCCGTGGTGAAAGCCGCTGAAATCGGTTACCCGCTGGTGGTGCGTCCATCCTACGTTCTGGGTGGCCGTGCGATGGAAATCGTGAACGACGAAGCCTCTCTGCGTCGTTACATGACAGAAGCGGTGAAAGTGTCCAACGACTCTCCGGTGCTGCTGGATTACTTCCTGGATCGCGCAGTGGAAGTCGATATCGACGCCATCTGTGACGGCGAACAGGTTGTCATCGGCGGTATCATGCAGCACATTGAACAGGCCGGTATTCACTCTGGTGACTCGGCTTGTTCTCTGCCTCCGTACAGCCTGCCAAAAGACGTGCAGGACAAAATGCGAGAGCAGGTTGCCGCCATGGCGATGGAACTGGGCGTTGTCGGTCTGATGAACACTCAGTTGGCCTGGCAGGATGGCGAGATTTACGTGATCGAAGTAAACCCGCGTGCTTCCCGTACCGTGCCATTCGTCTCCAAGTGCATCGGTACTTCCCTGGCCGCAATTGCAGCCAAGGTGATGACCGGTAAATCGCTGAAAGAGCTGGGCTTCACTCAGGAAATCATTCCGCCTTACTTCTCTGTGAAAGAAGCGGTATTCCCGTTTGCCAAGTTCCCGGGTGTTGACCCGATTCTTGGACCAGAAATGAAGTCCACCGGCGAAGTGATGGGTGCTGGCAAATCCTTCGGCGAAGCGTTCTATAAAGCTCAGCTGGGTGCTGGTGCCAAACTGCCGGAAGGCGGCGTTGCCTTCCTGTCGGTGCGTGAAGCCGATAAGCCAGGCGCGGTATCGGTTGCCAAGGGCCTGATCGAACAGGGCTTCCGTGTGGTGTCCACTGAAGGTACTGCCCGTGTTCTGCGCGAAGCCGGTGTTGCCGTTGAGCGTGTGAACAAGGTCACCGAAGGTCGTCCGCACATTGTGGATATGATTAAGAACGATGAGATCTCTCTGGTGGTTAACACCACCGATGGTGCTCAGGCGATTGCTGACTCTGCCGACATCCGTCGCAGTGCCCAGCAGCACAAAGTGTACTGCACCACCACGCTGGCCGGTGCAGAAGCGGTTGTGGAAGGCCTGCGCTCAGAAGGTCTGAAAGAAGTTCATCGTTTACAGGAACTGCACGCGACCATTTAATGGTCGCCTGCACATTTTAGGAGTCGGAGCAGAATGCAAAAATTTCCCATGACGGTTGAAGGGGAAAAAGCTCTGCGTGATGAACTGCAGCGTCTGAAGACGATCGATCGTCCGAAGGTGATTGCGTCCATCGCAGAAGCGCGTGAACACGGTGATCTGAAAGAAAACGCTGAGTATCACGCGGCGCGTGAACAGCAGGGTTTTATCGAGGGCCGTATTCAGGATATTGAAGGCAAACTGTCGAACGCACAGGTCATTGATATCAAATCCATCGCGCATACCGGCAAGGTACTGTTCGGCAGTACCGTCAGCATCATTAACACTGAAACTGACGACGCTGTTGAATACCGTATCGTGGGCGAAGACGAAGCCGACATCAAAGCCAACCGCATCTCCATTACCTCACCCATCGCGCGTGCGCTGGTCGGTAAAGAAGAAGGCGATGTGGTCCGTGTTCAGGTACCAAGCGGTATCGTGGAATACGAAATTGATGAGGTTAAGCACATCTGATGGTGCTGGCTCCATAAAAAAACCGCGCATTGCGCGGTTTTTTTATGCCTGTGGTTCGGGCTGCTCAGGGGCATTTGATCAGCGGGATGTCGTCGAAGTCATCAGAGCCGTCATCACGCTCAATGGCTTTCATCATATCCTGCAGACGTTTCTGCGCCTGGCGACGTTTCAGGGCTTTGTTCCAGCGGCGAATCTGAACTTCCGACGTTGGCTCGAGCTTGGGCACAGGCGTCGGACGGTTGTCTTCGCCCATGGCCACCATGGTGAAGAAGCAGGTGTGGGTGTGACGTACTGTTTTCTGGCGGATGTCTTCGGCAATCACTTTAATGCCGATTTCCATGGACGTATTGCCCGTGTAGTTCACGGTTGCCAGGCAGGTGACCAGCTCACCGATGTGAATGGGTTGTTTAAACAGTACGTTGTCGACCGACAGGGTGACGGCGTAGTGGCCGCTGTAGCGCATGGCGCAGGTGTAGGCGACTTTGTCGAGCAGCTTGAGCAGCTCGCCGCCGTGCATGTTTCCGGAAAAGTTTGCCATATCCGGCGTGACCAGAACGGTCATTTCGGTCTGAATAATCTGTCCCACGATACGCTCTCACAGTTTGGGAGCGGCGATTTTACTGGAAATTCAGACTTAAAAAACCGTTGATTGGCTCTGTCAGCAATGACAGAGCCATTTGACCATCAGAAGTCTTCTGTGGAGGTAAACAGGCCTACGCGCAGGTCTTTGGCACTGTAAATTTCCCGGCCATCCACTTCCATGCGGGCGTCGGCGATGCCCATCACCAGTTTCTGTTCCATCACACGCTTGATGTCGATGCGGTAAGTGACGGTTTTGGCGGTTGGCAGAACCTGACCACGGAATTTCACTTCACCAGAGCCCAGTGCGCGACCGCGTCCCGGGTTACCACGCCAGCCGAGGAAGAAGCCAACCAGTTGCCACATGGCATCCAGGCCCAGACAGCCAGGCATCACTGGGTCGGTTTCAAAGTGGCAACCGAAGAACCACAGGTCCGGATTGATATCCAGTTCAGCGACAATCTGGCCCTTGCCGTAAGCGCCGCCTTCGTTACTGATGAGGGTGATACGGTCCATCATCAGCATGTTTGGCAGTGGTAACCGGGCGTTGCCTTCCCCGAATAATTCGCCGCGGCCACAGGCCAGTAATTCGTCCCGGGTGAAACTGCTTTGGCGGGTCATGTATTGTCCTCTTTATTAATACCACCATGATTATGCGATCACAGTGACACAATTACAGCTTGATGACCAATGAAGGTTTTTTGAAATTACGGAATAAATAACCCGCCGGAGCGCCGGCGGGTCTTGCGCGTCAGAGTTTTTCGACGAGCAGGCTGCCGATGGAGTAACCGGCACCGAAAGAGCAGATCAGACCTTTATCGCCGCTGACGAAATCGTCCTGATAACGGTGGAACGCGATCACAGAACCGGATGACGCTGTGTTGGCAAATTCATCCAGAACCACAGGTGCCTCGTTGCCTTCCGGCAGGCGGCCCAGCAGTTTTTTCACGGCGAACAGATTCATGTTGACGTTGGCCTGGTGCAACCACATGCGCTTCAGGGCGGATGCTTCGAGTTGGTTGTCGGCCAGCTGTCCCTCAATAAAGTTGGTCACCAGTGGCAGCAGTTCCTTGAACACCTTACGACCCTGCTGCTTAAAGGCGTAACGGTCTTCCGGTACGTTTTCGAAACAGTAGTCGGCGTAAGACGCTTCACAGCGGATGTTGTCGGAATACTGAGTGAACTGCTTGGTGTGCAGAATGCGGAAAGCGTGTTCTGGCTTGGCGGTTTCTTCCGGTTCCAGAATGGCGGCGGTTGCTACGTCGCCGAAAATAAAGTGACTGTCGCGGTCTTTGAAATTCAGGCCTGGCGTGGTGAATTCCGGGTTCACGAACAGTACGCATTTGGCAGTACCGGCTTTCAGGGCGGTGTAGGCGTTGATCAGGCCAAAGGTGGCTGATGAACAGGCGATACCCATGTCGTAGGCGAAGCCTTCGATGCCCAGTTCGCGCTGAATTTCGACGGACATGCCCGGATAGTCGCGCTGACGGAAGGTGCTGGAAACCACGATCATGTCGATATCAGCGGCAGTTTTACCGGCCTGTGCCATGGCATCACGCGCTGCGGCAACGCCCATGGTCACCATTTCCGGAGTCGAACCTTCCTGGGTCATCGGGAACACAGGGTGCATGATATCCGGGTTGATGATGCCATCTTTGTACATGGCATAACGGGCTTTGATGCCGGATGCCTTCTCGATAAATTCCGGGCTTGAATGAGCCAGAGCCTGAACGTCGCCCGCTTCGATGGCGGCGGCGTTCTTCTGGTTGAAGTTGTCTACGTATTGATTGAAGGCCGCTACCAGTTCTTCATTGGTGATGACGTGCGGCGGAACAAACAGACCGGTTCCTGAGATAACAATATTCGACATTAATAATATAACCCTTGTTATTACTGGTATCGGCTATAGGAGCGCCCTGAAGCCTGTGCGAGTTGTCCGCATTATCACCTGAAATAGTCCCCGTCTTCCAGCCAACCTTTGTTGTAAGCTTTGCTCAATGAGAGTAAGGAAATGACCTATGACCCGGCATTATTTAATTCTGTTGCGTACCTTCTGGCTGGGTGGCCTGTGGGGATGTGCCTATATCGTCCGGCCGTTGCTGGAGCATCGGGGGTTTTTCCCGGCCCATGGTATGGAGATCATGAATGTGATGGTTGGGCTGGGGCTGGTCAGTGGTTTGCTGATGTTGTTGCTGGCCCGATGGGCAAGCTTATTACGTTGGCGGGAAACACCGTTGCAGCTGTTGCTGGTGATGACTCTGCTGTCAGTTATGTATTTTGCTCTGCTTCCCTGGTGGAAGCTGCAGATGATGGTGGTGCACGCATTGTCCGTGCTGGGCATCTGGTGGCTGATGATTTCACCAGCTCGGGTGGTGAGCCGGGAGTGGTCTCCCGGCGAGACCTGAATTAACGCTTCAGGTTGGACAGCTTAGGATTGGCCTTCGGATTGCGGCGCAGCAGCAGGGCGGTGTTGCCAATCTGTTGCGGCATTTCCGCGCCAGTGATGCGCAGAATTTCTTCAATCACGGCTTTCTTCACCTCGCGGTCGCCGACGGATACCTTGATCTTGATGAGTTCGTGGTCATCCAGAGCGCGGTTCAGTTCGTCGATAACGCCTTCTGTCAGACCGTTGCTGGCGACAGTGACGATTGGATTCAGGGTATGACCAATCGCCCGGTAGGCCTTTTTCTGTTCGTTGGTTATTGCCATATAAGTTCGGAAGCCCGGTTTTCAGTGATAGAATGAGAGGTTCCCGGTCTGAACCGGGAAGCAATACCCCATTATACCCCAGAGTTAAGCAGGAGCCTGCATGGCGCGTTCAAAAAGCAGTGCTGAATGGCTGCGTGAGCACGTTGAAGACATCTATGTTCAGAAAGCCCAGCAGGACGGTTACCGTACCCGGGCAAGCTACAAGTTAATTGAACTGGACGAAAAAGATCAGCTCATCAAGCCCGGAATGACCATCATCGATCTGGGATCGGCCCCAGGTGGCTGGTCACAGGTGGTGTCACGCAAGCTGCAGGGCAACGGCGTGATCATCGCGTCTGATATTCTGCCAATGGATCCGATAGTCGACGTCAATTTCATTCAGGGCGACTTTACGGAAGAATCTGTTTTTGAAGAACTGATGGGAATTGTCAACGGACGTCCGGTGGACCTTGTAATCTCGGACATGGCCCCCAATATGAGTGGTCAGGCGTCTATTGATCAGCCCGGCTCCATGTATCTGGTGGAGCTGGCGCTGGATATGGCGCGTCAGGTACTGAAGCCCAATGGTCAGTTCGTCGCCAAAGTGTTCCAGGGGGACGGCTTTGATGAGTACATCAAAGAGGTCCGTAACTCCTTCAGTAAAGTGTTTATCCGTAAGCCTAAAGCATCCCGGGCGCGCTCCCGCGAGGTGTATGTGGTCGGGAAAGGTTTCCGCGCTTAGTTATTGCTTGCTAAGCTAATCAGTCTTGGGGTCACCGGCATCAGGCCGGCTGACGACAGCCAGTGAGGTGGTGCCGCGTATGGCAAAGAATTTCATTTTGTGGGCAGTGATAGCGGCTGTCCTGATGATGGTGTTCAACAACTTTCAGAACGTGGGGCGGGGCAAAGAGCTGTCCTACTCTGAGTTCATCTCTGCGGTGCAGAGTGGTCAGGTTGAACGGGTTACGATTGCCGGGCAGACCATCACGGGGCTGAATTCCAGCGGTGAGGGCTTTGAAACCATCCTGCCGGGTTACGATGACAAGCTGATGGACACCTTGCTGGATAATCACGTTCAGGTGGTGGGCGAGAAACCTGAAAAGCAGGGCTTCTTTACTCAGCTGTTGCTGGCGTCTCTGCCGATCCTGATCATTATCGCGGTGTTCATGCTGTTCATGCGGCAGATGCAGGGCGGCGCCGGTGGTAAGGGTGGCCCAATGGCGTTTGGTAAGAGCAAAGCCAAGCTGCTCAGCGAAGATCAGATCAAAACCACCTTTGAAGACGTAGCTGGCTGCGATGAAGCCAAAGAAGACGTAAAAGAGCTGGTCGAGTTCCTGCGTGATCCGGGTAAATACCAGCGGCTGGGCGGTAAGATCCCTCGTGGTGTGCTTATGGTGGGGCAGCCTGGTACTGGTAAAACCCTGCTGGCCAAAGCCATTGCCGGTGAAGCCCGTGTACCTTTCTTTTCTATCTCCGGTTCCGACTTCGTAGAAATGTTTGTCGGTGTCGGTGCCTCTCGTGTACGGGATATGTTTGATCAGGCCAAGAAGCAGGCGCCTTGTATCATCTTTATCGACGAAATCGACGCCGTGGGTCGTTCCCGTGGTGTGGGTATTGGTGGCGGTAATGACGAGCGCGAACAGACGCTGAACCAGCTGCTGGTTGAGATGGACGGCTTCGAAGTCAATGACGGCATCATTGTGATTGCCGCAACCAACCGTCCGGACGTACTCGACCCTGCGCTGCTGCGCCCGGGCCGTTTTGACCGTCAGGTGGTGGTTGGTCTGCCGGATATCCGCGGCCGTGAACAGATTCTGGGTGTGCACATGCGTAAGGTGCCGGTGGCTGATGATGTGAACGCCTCCGTGATTGCCCGTGGTACTCCGGGGTTCTCAGGTGCTGATCTGGCGAATCTGGTGAACGAAGCGGCGTTGTTTGCTGCCCGTGCCAACCGCAATCTGGTCACCATGGAAGAGTTCGAGAAAGCCAAGGATAAAATCCTGATGGGCGCCGAGCGTAAGACCATGGTGATGTCTGAGAAAGAAAAGGAAAACACCGCGTATCACGAAGCTGGCCATGCCATCGTGGGGCGTCTGGTGCCGGAGCATGATCCGGTTTACAAGGTCTCCATCATTCCGCGCGGCCGTGCGCTGGGTGTGACCATGTTCCTGCCGGAAGAAGATCGTCATTCCATCAGTAAGCGTGGTATCGAAAGTAATATTTGTTCCCTGTACGGTGGCCGTATTGCGGAAGAGCTGACGCTGGGTATGGATGGCGTAACGACCGGTGCCTCCAATGATATTGAGCGTGCGACCAAATACGCGCGCAACTACGTCACCAAGTGGGGGCTGTCCGAAAAACTCGGTGCGCAGTTGTACACCGAAGAAGAACAGAACGGCTACCTCGGCAGCAGTGGTGGCCGTCAGTTGTCGCATCTGTCGGATGAAACAGCCCGTGTGATCGATTCTGAAGTGAAATCGCTGCTCGATACCTGCTATCAGCGTGCGACTCAGATTCTGGTCGACAACCGAGACAAGCTGGAGCTGATGAAGGACGCACTGATGGAATATGAAACCATTGATGCCGATCAGATTGATGACATCATGAATGGTCATAAACCGCGTCCGCCGAAAGCCTGGTCGGGCAATAACGGCTCGGGCCCTTCAGCGCCTGCCGAGGAAAGCCGCGATATGGCCCGTGACGGTCATAATGATGCGGTCGGTGATGCGGCTGGTGAGCAGAGCTGATACCAGCGCCTGCGGTAACGGAAAGCGGCTTCGGCCGCTTTTCTTTTTTCCTGATTCTGAATTGTTGGTTTGTGGATTTTGCCTGTGGAACTGAAATGCGGTAACCGCTCGCTCGACTTGTCCTTGCCTCGAGTGATGGGGATTCTTAATGTCACGCCGGATTCGTTTTCGGATGGCGGTTGCTTTAACTCACTGGATCGTGCGCTTAAACGGGCAGAGCAGCTGCTGTTGGATGGCGCGGATATTCTGGATATCGGTGGCGAGTCGACCCGTCCGGGGGCTGCTCCTGTGTCAGAGCAGGAAGAGCTGGATCGTGTGATACCTGTGGTGGCTGCGATTGCCGAAAGACTGGATGTTGCCATCTCGGTTGATACCAGCAGTGCTCAGGTTATGCAGGCAAGTGCCGCAGCCGGAGCGCATTTGCTGAACGATGTGCGTTCGTTTACCCGCCACGGTGCGCTGGATGTCGCAGCTGCCAGCGGTTTACCCATTTGCATTATGCACATGAAAGGCGAGCCTCAGGTCATGCAGCAGGCTCCGCATTATGACGAGCCCATCGAAGAGGCGGTTTTCGCCTTTCTGCGGCAACAGGTTATCCGCTGTGAAGCGGCAGGAATTGACCAAGGTCGCATTCTGATCGATCCGGGCTTTGGCTTTGGTAAATCGCACGAGCATAATTACCGCCTGCTGAACCGGCTGGAGCATCTGCGCTCGCTGGGTTTACCTGTGTTGGCGGGGTTGTCACGCAAGCGCATGATCGGAGAGGCGACGGGGGTTGCCGGTGCCGATCAGCGTCTGCTTGGCAGTGTTGCTGGTGCTGTGATCTGCGCCATGAAGGGCGCGAAAATTTTGCGTGTGCACGACGTCAGGGAAACGGCAGAGGCCATCCGTGTTGTGCGCGCCACTTTGAAAGAAGGTTCTGAGGGATAGTAATGACAAGAAAGTATTTCGGAACAGATGGTGTTCGTGGTCGTGTTGGAGAGCATCCGATTACACCGGAATTCGTCATGAAACTCGGTTGGGCGGCAGGCAAAGTGTTCGCCGAGCAGGGCAAAAGTAAAATTATGATTGGCAAGGATACGCGCATCTCCGGCTACATGTTCGAGTCTGCGTTAGAGGCTGGTCTGGCGGCTGCTGGTGTTGATATCGGACTGTTGGGGCCGATCCCGACGCCGGGGATTGCTTATCTGACCCGTACTTTTCGTGCGCAGGCCGGTATTGTGATCAGTGCCTCGCACAACCCCTATTACGATAACGGCATCAAATTCTTTTCTGCCAGCGGTGAGAAATTACCGGATGAAACCGAGCTGGCGATTGAGTCCTGGCTCGATAAGCCGATGACGTGTGTGGAGTCCGCTCAGCTGGGCAAAGCCCGTCGCATTAATGATGCGGCTGGCCGTTATATTGAATTCTGCAAAGCCACGGCGAATTCGCTGAATCTGCGAGGCCTCAAAATTGTGCTCGACTGTGCCCATGGTGCGACCTATCAGATTGCGCCGGCTGTGTTCAGTGAGTTGGGTGCGCAGATCATCACGTTGGGTACTCAGCCTGATGGTCTGAACATCAATGACGGAGTGGGTTCGACAGAACCTGAAGCCCTGCGTGCCCGTGTACTGGCCGAGCAGGCCGATCTGGGTATTGCCTTTGATGGTGATGGCGACCGGGTCATGATGGTCGATCACCTCGGTAATCTGCTCGATGGCGATCAGCTGCTGTTTATTATTGCCACTCATGCCCATGCGCAGGGGCGGCTGGCGGGTGGCGTGGTCGGCACCCTGATGAGCAATCTGGGGCTTGAGCTTGGTCTTAAAGATCTGGGTATTCCTTTCCTGCGGGCGAAAGTTGGTGACCGTTACGTACTGCAGATGCTGAACGAGCACGGCTGGCGATTCGGTGGCGAATCGTCCGGGCATTTACTGTGTCTGGATGCCAACACCACGGGGGATGGTATTGTTGCAGCGCTGCAGGTTTTGCAGGCTGTGGCCGACAGTGGAGTGTCGCTGCATGAATGGCAATCGCGCATGGTGAAAATGCCGCAGACCATGATTAACGTTCGTCGCACCAAAGCGGTGGATATTAACGCGCACGCGGGTATTCAGGCGGCGGTGGCCGCGGCCGAAGATGCGATGAAAGGCCGTGGCCGAGTGTTGCTGCGTCCGTCCGGTACCGAACCTGTGGTGCGGGTGATGGTTGAGGGTGAAGACGCTGCGCTGGTTGAGGCTCAGGCGAAAACGCTGGCGGCGGTGGTCGAGGCAGAGCTGGCCTGATATGGCCGCTTTCCCTTGTCTCCCGTGGGCTTCTTGGATAGTATCTGCGCTCTTTGAATTTTGGGAAGCCTCATGCGTCGTCTGTTAGTTGCCGGAAACTGGAAAATGAATGCCTCGGTTACCTCAACCGAGCAGTTGTTGACAGGTGTTCTGGGACAGCTGGGCAGCGAGTGTGATGTTGCCGTGTTCCCGCCATTCCCGTATCTCGCTCAGGCTGTTCAGACCCTTGCCGGGTCTGGCGTGTCTGTGGGCGCACAGAATGTAGCCGCCGAAGAAGCGGGTGCATTTACCGGTGAGGTGTCGGCAGCCATGCTGGCGGATGTGGGCTGTCAGATGGCCATTGTCGGTCATTCTGAACGCCGCACTCTGTATGGCGAAAGCGATGAGCTGGTGCTGGCGAAAACCCGTCAGTTGCTGGCGCATGGTCTGGTGGCTGTTGTCTGTGTCGGTGAGACGCTGGACGAGCGCAAAGCGGGTCGCGAAGAAGCGGTGGTGGCAGCGCAGATGGCGTTGCTGATCCGTGATCTGGCGGTGGCTGACTGGGATCGTATCGTGCTGGCGTATGAGCCGGTGTGGGCGATCGGCACCGGTGAGACCGCAACCCCGGAACAGGCGCAGGCCATTCATGCGTTTATCCGTGCGCAGTTGCAGCAGGTTGGCGCGGACGTGGCGGAAAAAACCCGGATTTTATATGGCGGCAGTGTAAAAGCTGCCAATGCGGCTGAGTTGTTTGCTCAGCCGGATATTGATGGTGGTCTGGTCGGCGGTGCATCGCTCGACGCCACTGAATTTACTGGTATCTGTCGGGCTTAAGGGTCGTTATGGAATCGATTATTCTGGTTGTACACATTCTGCTGGCATTGGGCATCATTGGCTTTGTGATGCTGCAGCAGGGTAAAGGCGCAGACGCTGGTGCTTCATTCGGTGGTGGTGCGTCACAAACTGTTTTCGGTAGTCGTGGATCGGGTAACTTCCTGAGCCGCAGCACCGCCATTCTGGCGGCTGCATTCTTCATTACCAGTCTGGCACTGGGTGTTTACGCCAAGCAAAAAGCAGAATCTGTCTCTGATTTGGGAATTCCTAGTCAGGAAGTGATTGAAAAGCTTGAGAAAGATACCCCAGTTGTGGAAGAATACGCGCCGTCGTCAGATGCTCCGGAACTGGATGCATCAGCCGCTGATAAACCAGCAGCTGAAGACGCCGCCAAGTAAGATTGGCGACCTGTAGTGCGGATGTGGTGAAATTGGTAGACACGCCATCTTGAGGGGGTGGTGAGCCTAGCTCGTGCGAGTTCGAGTCTCGCCATCCGCACCAACTTATTCCGGAAAAGCGAACCTCTGTTCGCTTTTTCTGTTTAAAGCGCCTATAATGCGCGTGCTTTTAGAGAGCACTACTAAAAAGCCCCTCAAGTCAGGGGCTTTTTAGTAGTTGCTTTCCTGAGCAACCTGAACGGTTTTATACCGCTCAGGCGTCAAAGGAATCCTGCGTAAAAGCCGGGTTCCGGTCTGCGTCAGGCAGTAGCGGACTGGGCACAATGTTGCCCAGTTTTTGTTTGTGGTGAGGGTAGTTTTTTGGCAAAAGATACGCAGTTAATTGAACTGTTGAAGCCGGTCGTGGAATCCATGGGATTCGACTTCTGGGGCCTGGAGTTTCTGCCGCAGGGGCGTCGTTCCCTGTTGCGTATTTTTATTGATCACGCCGACGGTATTAACGTCGACCATTGTGCTCAGGTGAGCCGCCAGATCAGTGCAGTGATGGACGTAGAAGATCCGATCACTCAGGAGTATGTGCTTGAAGTATCATCTCCTGGCATGGATCGTCCGTTATTCACACTCGAACAATTCCAACAGTACGCAAATCACATTATCGAGTTGCGTCTGCGCATGCCTTTCGATGGGCGTCGAAAATTCAAAGGCCAGTTAATCGGTGTTGAGCAGGAAGATGTTGTTCTGGTCGTAGACGACCACGAATATTTACTGCCCATCGAGCTGATTGAAAAGGCCAATGTTGTTCCACAATTCAAGGATTAAGGTTGCAGAGCGAGGCTAGAAGATGAGCAAAGAAATTCTCCTGGTCGCGGAAGCGGTTTCCAACGAAAAGGGCGTTTCAAAAGAAATTATTTTTGAAGCGATCGAGTCTGCCCTGGCAGCGGCCGCCAAGAGGCGCTACGAAGACGAAGAAGCCACTATCCGCGTGGATATTGACCGTAAAAGCGGTGATTACAAAACTTACCGCAGCTGGCTGGTGGTCAGTAACGATGTTGTGCCAGGTCTCGGCGACGAGCTGACCCTGCAGGAAGCGCACGAAATCGATACCAATCTGCAACCTGGTGACACCTACGAAGTTCAGATTGAAAACCCGGATTTCGGCCGTATTGCGGCGCAGGCAGCCAAGCAGATCATCGTGCAGAAAGTCCGTGAAGCGGAACGCGCACAAATCGTTGAACAATACGAAGACCGCGTTGGTGAGCTGATTAACGGCACTGTTAAAAAAGTGACACGTGACAACCTCATCATTGATCTGGGCAACAACGCCGAAGGCCTGATGCCGAAAGACCAGCTGATTGGCCGTGAAGTGATGCGCATGGGCGACCGTGTTCGCGCCATTCTGCATGCTGTGCGTCCGGAAAATCGTGGTCCTCAGCTGATTCTGAGCCGCACCTGCCCGGAAATGCTGATCGAGCTGTTCCGTATTGAAGTACCGGAAATTTCCGAAGAGGTTATCGAAATCAAAGGTGCTGCCCGAGATCCGGGTTCCCGCGCCAAGATTGCGGTAAAAACCAACGACAAGCGTATCGACCCTGTGGGTGCGTGTGTGGGCATGCGCGGTGCGCGTGTTCAGGCCGTGACCAACGAACTGGGTGGTAACGAGCGTATTGATATCGTGCTGTGGGACGATAACCCGGCACAACTGGTGATCAACGCCATGGCTCCGGCCGAAGTGGCGTCCATCATCATGGACGAAGAAACCAACACCATGGACGTTGCAGTCGCAGCGGACAATCTGGCTCAGGCCATTGGTCGTGGTGGTCAGAACGTGCGCCTGGCGTCGGAACTGACCGGTTGGGAAATCAACGTCATGACCGAAGAAGATGCTCAGGAGAAACAATCTCAGGAAGCATCCGGCTATATCGAAGGATTCATGAAGTCTCTGGATCTGGATGAAGAGTTCGCCACCCTGTTGGTGGAAGAAGGCTTCACCACTCTGGAAGAGATCGCCTACGTTCCGATTGAAGAACTGCTGGACATTGATGGTCTGGACGAAGACGTCGTGAACGAACTGCGTAACCGTGCCAAAGACGTACTGCTGACTCAGGCCCTGGTGTCTGAAGAGAAGCTGGACAATGCAGAACCAGCAGACGATCTGCTGAACATGGAAGGTATGGATAAACACCTGGCGCTCGTACTGGCCAGCAAAGGTATCTGTACGATGGAAGACCTGGCCGAGCAATCCATCGATGACCTGCTGGACATCGAAAGCATGACTGAAGAAAAAGCCGCCGAACTCATCATGACGGCGCGCAAGCCCTGGTTTGAGGGCAGCAACTAATTTACCCGCTCGGCATAGGAGAAACGTATGGCAGATGTAACGGTTAAAGAACTCGCCGACGTGGTTGGGACCAGCGTAGAGCGACTGCTGTCCCAGATGAAAGAAGCAGGCCTGCCTCAGTCAGAGGCAGCTCAGACTGTTTCTGATGATCAGAAACAGGCCTTGCTGGTTTTTCTGAAGAAAAGCCATGGTGATGCTGCTGAAGCACCCAAAAAGATTACGCTCAAGCGCAAAGTGACCACTACCCTGAAAACCGGTAGTGGTGCGAAGAAAACTGTGTCCATTGAAGTGCGCAAAAAGCGCACTTACGTGAAGCGCGAAGAGCTGGAAAAAGAAGCCGAAGTGGCTGCGGAAGCAGCGGCAGACGCCGTAGCGGACGCTGTGGTTGAAGCGCCGGTGGCAGCGGAAGCGGCTCCGGTGGTGGAAGCCGCACCTGTGGTGGCGATAGCGGTTGCTGAAGAAAAAGCGGCAGACGCGGTTAAGCCTCGCACCGACAAGGCAGCGAAACCATCCAAACCGGCCACTGCGAAAGCGCCGGTAGAAGAAGACGCTGCGCAGAAGCGTGCGGAAGCCGAAGCTCTGGCTGCCCGTCAGGAAGACGCCCGTAAGAAATCGTCCAAAGCACCTGAAAAGAAACGCCCTGCGTTCCGTGAAGAAGGTCGCTTCCGTGATGACGACAACGACGACAGCAGCGATTTCAATCGTCGCCGTGGTGGCAAAGGCGGTAAAGGCGGCGCGAAATTCGGTAAGTCTGGTCGCGGTAAAGGCAATTCAAACGAACATGCCTTCACCCGTCCGACGGCCCCTGTGGTTCACGAAGTGGAACTGCCGGAAGCCATTACCGTTGCTGATCTGGCGGCCAAAATGGCCGTTAAAGCCGGTGAAGTGATCAAGACTCTGATGAAGATGGGCGTTATGGCGACCATCAACCAGATTCTGGATCAGGACACTGCCACTCTGGTGGTGGAAGAAATGGGTCACAAAGTGACCAAGCTGATTGCTGAAAACCAGCTGGAGCAGGATGTAACCGACGCTGTGACCTACAGCGGCGAAGAAACCACCCGTGCTCCTGTAGTAACCGTAATGGGTCACGTTGACCACGGTAAAACCTCTCTGCTCGACTACATTCGCCGCACCCGTGTGGCGTCTGGCGAAGCCGGCGGTATTACTCAGCACATCGGTGCGTACCACGTAGAGACCGGCCACGGCATGGTGTCCTTCCTGGATACCCCAGGCCACGCCGCGTTTACTGCGATGCGTGCCCGTGGTGCGCAGGCCACTGACGTGGTGATTCTGGTGGTGGCAGCGGACGATGGCGTAATGCCGCAGACCGTTGAGGCCATTCAGCACGCTCAGTCTGCGGAAGTGCCGATCGTGGTTGCTATGACCAAGATCGACAAAGAAACCGTCGACGTTGACCGTGTTAAGAACGAACTGGCCGCGCGCGGTGTGATTCCAGAAGACTGGGGTGGTCAGGTACCGTTTATCGGTGTTTCGGCCAAAACCGGTGTCGGTATCGACGATCTGCTCGAAGCCGTACTGCTGCAAGCCGAGATTCTGGAGCTGAAAGCGCACTTTACCGGTCCTGGTCAGGGTGTGGTGGTGGAATCCCGTCTGGACAAAGGTCGTGGCCCGGTTGCCACCCTGCTGGTTCAGAACGGTACTCTGAAGAAAGGCGACATCGTACTGGCTGGTACCTGTTACGGTCGTGCCCGTGCGTTGCTGGATGAGAACGGTCAGCAGGTTGAATCCGCTGGTCCGTCTATCCCGGTTGAGATTCTGGGTCTGAACGGTACACCAGACGCTGGCGACAACTTCATGGTTGTGGAAAGCGAGAAGAAAGCCCGTGAAGTGGCCGAATTCCGCGAAAACAAAATGAAGGAACAGATTCAGCAGCGTCAGCAGGCTGCCAAGCTGGATGCACTGTTCGCCGGTATGGGTGAAGGTCAGCAGGCGAGCCTGAACGTTGTGGTGAAAACCGACGTACGTGGTTCTCTGGAAGCCATCGTGTCTTCCCTGCAGAAACTGGCTACCGATGAAGTGCGCGTCAACGTGGTTGCTTCCGGTGTCGGTGGTATCACCGAAACTGATGCGACTCTGGCGGTTGCTGCCAGCGCGGTTGTGTTCGGCTTCAACGTGCGTGCCGACAATGCGGCCAAGCGTGTGGTCGAAAACGGTGGCGTTGATATGCGTTACTACAGCGTGATCTACGATCTGCTGGACGACGTGAAGCAAGCCATGGCTGGTCTGCTGGCGCCTGAACTGCGTGAAGAGATTGTCGGTATCGCCGAAGTGCGTGATGTCTTCAACTCACCTAAGTTCGGTCAGATCGCAGGCTGTATGGTCATCGACGGCAGCGTGCACCGTAACAAGAAAATCCGTGTACTGCGTGACAACGTGGTGATTTACGAGGGTGAACTCGAATCGCTGCGTCGCTACAAAGACGACGTTAACGAAGTTCGTCAGGGCATGGAATGTGGTATCGGCGTGAAGAACTATCAGGACGTCCGCCCGGGCGACCAGATCGAAGTCTTCGACGTCAAAGAAGTGGCCCGTACACTCTGATCCACAGACACTGACGACCAGTACCCCAGAGCCCGGACCTTCCGGGCTTTGGTGTCTCTGCAAGACGGGCTTTGCCCGGGAGTAAACAATGCCAAAAGAATACAGCCGTACCACCCGCCTCGCGGAACAGATTCAGCGCGAACTGGCGCAGATGATTCAGTTCGGAATGAAAGACCCGCGTCTGGGTATGGTCACCCTGAACCACGTGAAAGTGGCCAAGGATCTGGGTTATGCCGATATTTATTTCACCGTGATGGGCGCCAAAGGCGAAACCGAAGGTGATATCCGTAAGCAGACCTCGTCCATTCTGAACGACGCCTCGGGTTACCTGCGCAGCGAACTGTCGCGCATCCTGAGCACCCGCATTACCCCGCACCTGCGTTTCCATTACGACGAAACCCTGGATCGCGGTATGCACCTGACCAGCCTGATCAAAAAGGCCACGGACGAAGATAAATCCCGTCATCACGACGATGAGAGTGGCGACGCGGAGTAAGCATTCGCATGGCGAAGCAGAAAAAAGGCCGTGTTGTTAACGGCATCGTGGTGATCAACAAGCCGCTCGGCTTGTCGTCCAATCAGGTTCTGCAGCGGGTTAAGCGTCTGTTTAACGCACAGAAAGCCGGACACACCGGCGCGCTCGATCCGCTGGCCACTGGCGTCTTGCCCGTTTGTCTGGGCGAAGCTACTAAGTTTTCCCAGCTGCTGCTCGATTCCGACAAAGCCTACGACACCACAGCCACGCTGGGTGAAGTGCGCTCCACCGGCGATGCCGAAGGCGAAGTGCTGCGCACTGCCGATGTGCCGGCACTGGTTAACGCAGAACTCGAAGCCTTACTCGACCGCTTCCGCGGCGAAGTAGAGCAGGTACCGCCGATGTTTTCCGCGCTGAAAATGGACGGCAAACCGCTGTACGAGCTGGCCCGTCAGGGTATGAGCGAAGCGGAAATGAAAGCCGTGGCGGAAAAGAAACGGCGCGTGATTACCGTGTTCGAACTGCTGCTGCGTGATCAGCGTGAGTACGAACTCGACCTGTCAGTCAGTTGCTCCAAGGGCACCTATATCCGCACCCTGGTGGAAGACATTGGCGAAGCCATTGGCTGCGGTGCCTACGTCAGCCGTCTGCACCGCACTCAGTGCGGACCGTTTCATAGCAGACAGATGATTACGCTCGAAGAGCTCGAAGCGCTGGCGGAGCAGGGCGATGGCGCACTCGATGCTGCGTTGCTGCCACCGGAAACCGCCTTGCCGGGCTGGCCGGAAACCCTGCTCGACTATGCTCAGGCCGACAGCATGCTGCACGGTCAGCCAGTAAAGACTGGCTTAGCTGACAGTCCTTCTGTACAATTATGGGCCGTTTACCCGGGTGTCCGTTTGCTGATCGGCATTGGCCGTATCGAAAACGGGCTTATCAAGGCGCAGCGTCTGTTTCAGATTGCTCTGCCCAAGCCTGAGTAAACACGCCGGAAGGCACCACATCCCACTGTTGATGTGCACGGTGGCGATGCTTTTTAAACAGTCAGGGTAATCCCTGATGCACATTCACTGGAGTAAGAAAGATGGCATTATCTGCTGCTCAGAAAGCTGAGATTGTTAAAGAGTACCAAACCGCTGAAGGCGATACTGGTTCTCCTGAAGTTCAGGTTGCTCTGCTGACCCACAACATCGTAGGCCTGCAGGACCACTTCAAAGCGCACGGTAAAGATCACCACTCCCGTCGTGGTCTGATCCGCATGGTTAACCAGCGTCGTAAACTGCTGGACTACCTGAAGCGCAAAGATGCTACCCGTTACACCGCTCTGATCGGTCGTCTGGGTCTGCGTCGCTAAGATCTCGCTTGCAGCAAAAGCCCTACGGGGCTTTTGTTGTATCTGGCTGGCCACGTTTATAACGCTGGCCGCAATGCTGGTATTTCGCCGCTTTCTTGTATTTGCCTGCCACGCTGTGGTGCCAACCCCACCCTGAAATCAGGACGTGGTGGTGCTTCTAATTATTGGTTTTCCGTTGTTAGCGGATGAGAGCCAATACTTAGAAGCACCGGCAGTCAGCAGGATGATTAATTTAAAGGAAATTCATACTGTATGAGCACAAAACCTGTTGCTAAGACTAAAACCTTCCAGTTCGGTAAAGACACCGTCACTCTGGAAACCGGTCGTATCGCCCGTCAGGCTGACGGCGCTGTTCTGGCCACCATCGGTAAAACTCAGGTTCTGGCGACCGTTGTAGCCGCCAAGAGCACCAAGCCAGGTCAGGACTTCTTCCCACTGTCCGTTCACTACCAGGAAAAAATGTACGCCGCTGGCCGTATTCCTGGCGGTTACCTGAAGCGTGAAGGCCGTCCTTCTGAAAAAGAAACCCTGACTTCCCGTCTGATCGACCGTCCGATCCGTCCGCTGTTCCCGGAAGGTTTCATGAACGAAGTTCAGGTGATCCCGACCGTCATGTCTTCTGAGAAAGGCGTTGATCCGGACATCTGTGCCATGATCGCTGTGTCTGCCGCTCTGGCCGTTTCCGGTGTGCCGTTCAACGGTCCTATCGGTGCCGCCCGTGTTGGTTTCACCGACGACGAAGGCTACCTGCTGAACCCAACCGATGCTCAGCTGGAAGAATCCCTGCTGGACATGGTGGTTGCCGGTACCAAAGACGCCGTGCTGATGGTTGAATCCGAAGCCGACGAACTGACCGAAGACGAAATGCTGGGTGCTGTTCTGTTCGCACACACTGCGTTCCAGAGCGCCATCACCGCCATCAACGAATGGACTGCCGAACTGGGCGTTCAGCGTTGGGACTGGTCTGCTGAAGCCCGTAACGAAGCTCTGTACTCTGCGGTAAAAGCAGAAACTGCAGCCGCTATCAGCGAGGCTTACACCATCTCCGACAAGATGGCCCGTTACGGCCGTCTGGACGAAGTTAAAGCCGCTGCTGTTGAAAAACTGGCAGCCAAAGAAGGCGAAGAAGGCTTCTCTGCCGATGAAATCGCCGAAATGGTTGGCACCCTGAAGTACGAAATCGTACGTCAGCGTGTTATCGACGGCGCGCCACGTATCGACGGTCGTGACAACGACACCGTACGTCCGTTGACCATCGAAACCGGCGTGCTGAAAACCACACACGGTTCTGCGATTTTCACCCGTGGTGAAACTCAGGCGATCGTTGCCACCACTCTGGGTTCTACCCGTGATGCGCAGATGATCGACTTCCTACACGGCACCAAAGACGATCCATTCCTGTTCCACTACAACTTCCCTCCATTCTCTGTGGGTGAAGCTGGCCGTATGGGTTCTCCAGGTCGTCGTGAAATCGGTCACGGTCGTCTGGCCCGTCGTGGTGTGCAGGCGATGATGCCTTCTCAGGACGAATTCCCGTACACCGTACGTGTGGTGTCTGAGATCACCGAATCCAACGGTTCTTCTTCTATGGCGTCTGTGTGTGGTGCTTCTCTGGCACTGATGGACGCTGGTGTACCGATCAAGGCGCCAGTGGCTGGTATCGCCATGGGTCTGGTAAAAGAAGGTGAGCGTTTCGCTGTTCTGACCGACATCCTGGGTGACGAAGACCACCTGGGCGACATGGACTTCAAAGTAGCCGGTACTGACGAAGGTATCACTGCACTGCAGATGGATATCAAGATCGAGGGTATCACCGAGCAGATCATGGAAATCGCCCTGGAAAAAGCCAAGGCTGCCCGTCTGCACATTCTGGGTGAAATGAATCAGGTGATCTCTGAGCCGCGTAAAGAGCTGTCTGCTAACGCGCCGACCATGACCACCATGAAGATTCCGTCAGACAAGATCCGTGAAGTGATCGGTAAAGGCGGTGCCACCATCCGTGACATCACCGACAAATCCGGTGCGTCCATCGACATCAATGACGACGGCGAAATCAAAATCTTTGCTGCTGGCAAAGAAGCGGCTGACATCGCTCGTGGCATGATCGAAGCCATCACTGCCGAGATCGAAGTAGGCACTACCTACACAGGTAAAGTGAGCAAGATCGTTGATTTCGGTGCCTTCATCACCGTTCTGCCTGGTAAAGATGGTCTGCTGCACATCTCCCAGATCAGCGAAGAGCGCGTTGAAAACGTATCTGACTACCTGAAAGAAGGCCAGATTGTGAACGTATTGGTTGCCGACGTGGATCCGAAAGGCCGCATCAAGCTGACCATGAAAGGCGTAGAACAACCTGCCTGATAACCCGCTTAACCGCGAGTAATAAAGAAACCGCCTCCGGGCGGTTTTTTTATGTTTCTTACCTGAGCTTTATCACGTTTTGCTGTTTCGCTGGATGCGGAGTGAATACCGGTTCGGTTACTATTTACCCGGTTTTTACAAGGAACTCTCGTTGAGGAGAAAGGACACCATGAACGCTTTTCGTATGTTAACCCCGCTTGCTTTTGTTCTGCTGACCGCCTGTGGCAGCAGCTCCGACTCCGACAGTGGCGTCGATTACAAAGGCATTACTACCGCCGCCACTATCTCTGACAGCAATAAATCGGCACTGGCTGACAGCAGTTCAGAACTGGTTGTGTTTGCGGTGCAATCTGAAAACTCAAGTGATTCGCTGGATAACCTGCCATACGGTATTCAGGTTTCGTCGGTGGATCCTGAACTGATCAGTCAGGCAAAAGCCTTCGCAGATGCGATTGATCCGACCACTCTGGGCAACGTACCTGTGGGTGCGAGTGGCAGCGCAACCGTGGACGGCGATTGTGGTGGCAGCGCAACCATCTCCGGTTCCGAAAACGACCTGACCATCAGTTACAGCAGCTTCTGTATTGATCTGTTCGACGATGAAATGGTTGCCAGCGGCAAGCTGCGCATGCAGAGCTCTGTCAGCGGCTCGACAGAGCGTTTCACCATCACCTACACGAATTTCTCGATGTCAGTGGGCGGTGAGTCCTTCTCGATTTCCGGCACTCTGGTCAGTGAAACCAACACAGAGACCGATCTGGAAACCTACAGCAGCTGGAATCTGACCATCACCGCCGACGGTGTCACCACGCGCAGCGCAGGCAGTGTTACCTGTACGTCAGAAGACAACTGCACCTACACCGAACAGTTCGAAGGAGCCGATGGTGAAACCTACCAGGTGGCGGATCTGGACGTGGCTGGCAACAGCAGCACAGGTTACGACATTTCCGCGACCTTCTACGATCCGGACTATGGCTATGTTGAACTCACCGCCAGCGACATTCTGCTGTGTGACGACGGCAGCATCGCTTCTGGAACCATTACCCTGACCGACGAAGACGATAATGTTCTGACCATTACTTTCAATGGCTGTGGTCAGGACGCGACCGTGACGCTGAGCGGTGTGGCCGAAGTTATTGCGCAATAAGCGCATGACGATGTATCCCGGCCCGAACAATGGAGGCTGCCTGAGGGCAGCCTCCGTTTTTTTCAGGGGGTTGCTCTTTCCGGCCTTGTGCAAGGCGCGGGTGGCGGCTCTGCTGGCCGTTCTGGTAGCGGCACCGGCCGTGTGCTCGGCGAATTCGTTATCGGCGCAATGGCAGCAGGATTACCGTCTGTACAAGGAATTCTCGGAATCCGGCCACGAACTGGATCGCGAGTCTGGCTGGTTGCCAGCGCTGGCGCTCAGTGGCGAAGGCGACCTGTCGGATGCGGTATCGGTATCCGCAGGCTTACGCGTCAGTGATGGCCGCCTGAATTATCAGGGCCAGACGCAGAACGGCTCGGCGCTGAATACCCAGGCTGGGGCTGTGTATCAGGAGCAACAGTTGGGACTTGGTTATACCACGGCGGGCTACGGCGTCTGGTCGGGCGGGCTTTACCGCCAGCGTTGGTCGCGGGATATCCGTCCCACGACGGCGAGTGCTCAGCTTAAGGAGTTCTATGACTGGTATGGCCCCTGGCTCGCCGCGACAGCGCACTGGCAGAAGGAAAGCTGGCAGGGCAGTGTGCGTCTTGAAGGGCGCTACCGTTTTGCCGGGCAGCTGACACTGGACCTGCAGGAACAAGGGCTGGGTAAGCCGGACATTACACTGCAGGGCGGCGGCTCATTGCGGTTGCTGAACCACGCGCAGTTCGCCTTGAGTCGTTACTGGTCGTTGTCGCTGTCGGCCGGACTCGAAGGAGCCCGGTATCCGCGCTCAGAGACAGTCGATGTCCGTTCCGGCAGTCGCATCATACATCTCGCGGAACCGGAATCGCTCGAGTGGCGTTTGCAGCTTGGGGCAGGTGCGGACTTTGTCTGGTAGACCGGCTGATTCTATGTGCCAGATCGGCAGATTATCTGGATATCTGCGTGGATCAGGCGAACACATCAACAAAGCGCCCCTTACGGCCGTCGCTGTCGTCTGCGGTGATCAGGAAATCCCGTACGCTGTCCGGGCTGTTCTGACGCAGTGCCTGACGTTGCTGACCCTGCTGCAGGTCGGCGTCATCCGGGTAGGCGGGAATAAACTCCGCGGCTTTCCGCACGGGCTGCGCGTCACGCGCCTGCGTTGATTGACTGGCGCCTGTCGGGTTGGCCGATGCCTGATTACCCGTACCGCTTTGTGCCGGTGCGGGTATCACGCTGTACAGGGCGGAGTTGTTGACGCTGTCCATATCGCACGGGTCGGTAAGTTGGGGGCTGAACCGACACTATAGTCCGGCCTCTGCAGCCCGTCTTCTGTCAGGATTTTGCCGGGTATTTTCGCCCATTTTTCCGGCATTTTTCCGGCGCATCGGCCCGTTTCGGCCCACACCCTCAGCGGGCAAGGAATCAACGCCGGATCGTCAGCCCGGTAAGGTGATGGTCCCGCGCAGAAAGAGAAAGCAGTGGCCGCCAATGTGCACACGGTCGTCAGTCAGCTGCAGAGAAACATCGCCCCCCCGGTTTGAGCATTGCCATGCCGTCATCTGCCGCAATCCGGATTTTGTGTGCCAGTAGGGCGCCAGCGTACAGAAGGATGAACCGGTCACCGGGTCTTCGTTAATGCCCTGACGCGGCGCGAAAAAGCGGCTGACAAAGTCGTAGCCCGCTGTCCGGGCTTTGGCGGTGATGGTAACGGCAAATACATCCAGTTCTGCCAGCGCGGCGAAATCCGGCTGACAGTGAATCACCGCGTCTTCGTCGGCCAGCTCGACCACCAGATCACGGGCTTGCTGTGCATGGACGACGCTCTGTCCGAGCGCGCGGCTTAATAGCGCCATCTGGTCCGGGGTTGCGGGACGCTCTGCCGCGCGCTGCGGAAAGTTGAGCCACAGGCGCTGGTTGCTGTTGTCAGGCGTTTCCGTGTCGCGGCTGACACTGAGGTCGCCGATACCGCAACGGAATGGCAGCTCAGCACGTTCGTCCCCCAGCTCAGACACGATCACCCAGGCTGACGCCAGCGTCGCGTGCCCGCACAGGTCCACTTCGGTGGTCGGGGTGAACCAGCGGATGTGATAGACGTCGTTTTCTTTTACAAAAAAGGCGGTTTCCGACAGGTTATTTTCCGCGGCAATGGCCTGCATCACCTCATCGCTCAGCCAGCGTTGCAGTGGCACGACCGCCGCCGGGTTACCGCTGAACGACGTGGCCGTACGTCGGGTAAAGGCATCGACCTGATACATCGGCAATTGCATGATCTGTCTCCTGAATGAGCACCTGTTGAACGAGTGATTATGAGGCTAAACAGGCGGGCTAAACACCACAACAGGGAATTTCAGCGGGATATTGCCGGGCGGCATTTAACAAGCAATGCAAATACGGATGCGATGAAAGCAGGCGCAACCGGGGCATAAGCCCCGGCTTCGTGTTGTCAGTCGTTCTGCAGCAGAGCGATATCCAGATATTCCGGCACTTCCACATCCCAGTGCAGCTCGTCTTTTAAATGGCGGCGCATGGCGTCGGCGGCACAGGCTTCACCGTGGGTGATAAAGACTTTTTTCGGTTTGCCCGGCATTTTTTTCAGCCACTCGCTGATTTCCTGATAATCGCCATGGCTGGATAACGCCGACAGGTTGGCGATTTCTGCTTTCACCGGGAAATACTGCCCGTGAATTTTAATGTGGTCCGCGCCGTGGGTCAGGGCATCGCCGCGCGTGCCCGCCGCCTGATAGCCAAGAAACAGCACAGAGTTTTTCGCATCGCCCACCAGGGTTTTCAGATGGTGCAGTACCCGGCCGCCGCTGGCCATGCCACTGGCGGATATAATCACCGACGGGTATTTACGGTTATTCAGCTCAATCGATTCTTCCACCGTTTTAATGTAGGTGGTCATATCGTCCATACGCTTGCAGTCGTCGCGGGTCAGTTTATGCAGGTCGGCACGGTCGAAGAAAATCTGAGTCGCACTGATGGCCATCGGGCTGTTCAGATACACAGGCATGGTCGGAATGCGGTTTTCGGCGCGTAATTTCTGCAGAATATGAAGTACCAATTGTGCGCGACCAACGGCAAATGCCGGCATCAGCACAATGCCGCCGCGGTTGGCGGTGCGGTTGATGATATCGGCAATGGCGGCTTCGGCGTCGATTTCTTCGTGCAGGCGATCACCGTACGTGGATTCCACAACCAGATAGTCCGTTGCGGCCAGTGGCTGCGGCGGGTACATGATTTTATCGTTGCTGCGCCCGACGTCGCCGCTGAAGGTGATGCTGGTGCCCTGATATTCCAGGCGAATGGCACAGGCGCCCAGAATATGCCCGGTCGGGGTAAAGGTGGCTTTCATACCGCCGGGTAATTCCAGCGTGGCACCCTGTTCCAGATGCTTGAACAGTTTTAATACTTTGCGTGCATCTTCTTCGGTGTACAGAGGTTCGGCCGGTTCGTGTTTGCTGAATTTCTTTTTGTTGGCGTATTTGGCGTCTTCTTCCTGCAGGAAGCCGGCATCGGGTAACAGCACTTTGCACAACGCGTGCGTGGCTTCCGAGCAATAAACCGTGCCGTGAAAACCGTCTTTCATCAGCGCCGGTAAAAAGCCGGAGTGGTCAATGTGCGCATGGGTCAGCAACACGGCGTCAATGGCGGCGGCAGGAAAGGGTAATTCGTTCCAGTTGCGGCGACGGATATTTTTAATGCCCTGAAATAATCCGCAATCGATCAGAATTTTATAGCGGTCGTACTTCACCAGATATTTAGAACCGGTAACGGTTCCGGTCGCGCCGATAAACTGAACCTGAAAGGGTGCCTGCATGTCGATTCCCTGCCTGTGATGACCATCATTAAGACCCTGCACAGTAAAGTCGTGGGTCAAACTCAGAGTTTCATTCTGGCAGAAGTAAACCCGCGTGAGAAATGTGGCAATATCCTTCGTTGATATACCGCAAGGTGACAGACTGTTGCGGAATCTACACTGATGCCTTCCTGCCTGAGTTTATTTATGGACACACCACCGGATTTTCTGCACCTGAAGCGTTTGGGCGTTAACACGCATCAGGAGCCTGTTATTTATATGCGACAGGATTGCCACGTCGCCGTTGCCGAAGGCTTTTACGCGCACTCGCGGGTCGAGGTTCGCACGGCCACGCACGCCGTGGTCGCCACGCTGGTGCTGGTGTGTAACGACCTGCTGTCGCATCAGTGGGCTGGCTTGTCGGAAGCGGCCTGGCATCGACTGGGCTGTCCGGAAGACGGTGAGCAGGCCTGGTTCCGCCATGCCCGTCCGGTGGATTCCATGTCGTTTGTGCGCGGTAAAATTTACGGTCAGCGCTTTACCGAAGAATCCGCCACGGCGGTGATTACCGATATCCGCGAAGGGCGTTACAGCGATATTCAGCTGTCCGCTTTCGTTACCGCCTGTGCCGGTGACCGGCTGGATCTGGACGAGACCATTGCCATCACCCGCGCCATGGTGGCCAGCGGCCAGCGCTTTGAATGGCCATCCCCAACCGTACTCGACAAACACTGTGTGGGCGGTCTGCCCGCCAACCGCACGACGCCTGTGGTGGTGGCCATTGTTGCGGCCAATGGCCTGATGATGCCGAAAACCTCCAGCCGCGCCATTACCTCGCCGGCGGGTACCGCCGACACCATGGAGGTGATGACGCAGGTGGCGCTGACGTTCGATCAGATGCGCACGGTCGTGGAACAGGAAGGCGCCTGTCTGGCGTGGGGCGGTTCCGTCAGTTTAAGCCCGACCGACGATCTGGTGATCCGGGTTGAGCGCGCGCTCGACCTCGACAGCGAAGGCCAGCTGGTGGCGTCGGTGATTTCGAAAAAAGTGGCCGCGGGTTCCAGGCAGGTGCTGATCGATATTCCGGTCGGCCCGACCGCCAAAGTGCGTTCGCAGGCCATGGCGCAAACCCTGAAGCAACAGCTGGAACAAACCGGCGCGGCGCTGGGGCTGGACGTGCGCACCATCATCACTGATGGCTCACAGCCCATTGGCCGTGGCATCGGACCGGCGCTGGAAGCTCGCGATGTGCTGCAGGTGTTGCGCAACGACGCCCAGGCACCGGCCGACCTGCGCGATAAATCGATTGTAATGGCCGGTATTCTGCTGGAAATGGGCGGCAAAGCCGCTTCCGGCGAAGGTGCCGCGCTGGCGCAACAGACGCTGCTGAGTGGTCAGGCGCTGGCCAAATTTGAAGCCATCTGCCGGGCGCAAGGAGGCTTCAATGAACCGGCAGTGGCGCCTCATCGGCACACCATTACTGCCGCACACTCGGGTGTGGTGGCGTATTTCAATAACCGCTTTATTGCCCGTCTGGCGTCGCTGGCCGGCGCACCGGTGGCCAAGGCGGCCGGCGTCGATCTGCACGTAACGCTGGGTGATGAAGTCGACGCCGGCACGCCGTTATTTACTGTGTATGCCGAAGCGCCGGGCGAGCTGGCGTACGCACTGGATTTTCTCGACGGTCACACCGATGTGATACGCATCGAAGAACCGATCGTCTGATCATAAAACATTAAGGTAAGACTCATGAGCACCTGTATTTTATCGCTGGACGGCCATCTGGCGCTGGCACAGTCGCTGGCCGGTCAGCTCACGGCGGCGGGGCGCGAGACGCGTATTCTGGCGCTGGAATCGCGCCATTTTCCGGACGGCGAACTGTATTTTAATTTGCCGGAAACGATCGAAGGCGACGACGTTATTGTGCTGTGCCACCTGCATCAGCCGTCGGACAAAACACTGGCGCTGTGGATGATGGCGCGCCACCTGCGCGAATTCGGCGCCCGTACCGTTGGACTGGTCGCGCCGTATCTGGCGTATATGCGTCAGGATATCCGCTTCCATCCGGGCGAATGTTTAACGTCCCGATATTTCGCTGAACTGATTAATTTAAGTTTCGATTACTTAATTACCATCGACCCTCACCTGCACCGCTACCACAGCCTGAGCGAAATTTACCGTATTCCGGCTGTAGCGCTGCACGCGACGGATGTGATCGGCCACTACCTGAAAAACGAGGTCAGCAATCCGCTGATTATTGGCCCGGACGAAGAGAGCGAGCAGTGGGCTACCGAGGTTGCGGCCGTGGCTGGCTGTGAGTGTCTGGTGTTGCGCAAAACCCGCAGCGGCGACCGCGATGTGGCGATTCATATTCCCGATGTGCAGCAATACGCCGGTCATCAGCCGGTGCTGGTGGACGACATTATTTCCACCGGCCGCACCATGCTGCGTACCGCCGAAGAACTGGTGGCGCAGGGGCTGAATAAACCCCTGTGTATCGGCGTGCATGCGGTGTTTGCCGAAGGCGGCCCGGGTGTGCCGTCTGCCGACGAAGAAATGCGCGCCGGCCCGATCAACGGCATTGTCACCTGCAACTGTATTCCGCATGACACCAACGGCATTGATGTCAGTCAGTTACTGACCCCGGCCGTGCTTAGTATGCTGCAGCAACTGGATTCCCCGGCCTGAGACGGCCGGTTAACGGAGAACATCATGAGCCTCAACCTGTACCAGAAGCTGAGCCAGCAATACCAGCAGCAGGAAATCGAAGCCGAAGCGCGTCAGCACCGCGAGTACGATGCCGATTTTGCCCAGTGGGCGAAGGGTTGCGGCGTTATCCGCCACACCGCGGCCACGCAGCTGCAGGTCTTCGAGCTGGCCACCGCGCTGCAGGAGGGGGGGCTGATTGCAGATAAAGCCGAGTGCTACCGCAAGCTCACCGCGCTGGATGTGCTGACGAATCAGGCGATGTGGCTGGTGGTGCACATGACCTACAGCAAGCACGTGTTTCTTGATGGCCGTGACCTCGACGCCGACGATTTCAAGCGCGACCCGCAGGGGCATACCGGTGGCTCACTGAACATGGTGCCGGCCTATGCCGCACTGCTGGCGGTGAACAGTCTCACCGGGCAGCACCGCGACTGGCTGATGGGTCAGGGACACTGCGTGGCGGCCATTGATGCCCTGCAATTGCTGAGCGGCACGGCGTTTCCCGAGCGCAAACGCGCCTACCCGCTGACCGACGCCGGCCTGTCGGATTTTGTGCAGGATTTTTATAACTACCGTGTGCGCCCGGACGGCAAACCCCTGTCGCCGCTCGGCAGCCATGTGAACGTGCATACCAAAGGAGCCCGAATTGAAGGCGGCTATTTGGGCTTTGCCGGTTTGCAGTATGTGCATCAGCCGCTGCCTGGCGAACGTCTGGTGGCGTTTTTGAGCGACGGCGCGTTTGAGGAACAGCGCGGCAGCGACTGGGCCGCCCGTTGGTGGCGCGCCGAAGATTCCGGACTGGTCAGCCCGATCATGATTGCCAACGGCCGCCGCATCGATCAGCGCACCACGGTTGCTCAGCAGGGCGGCAGTGAGTGGTTTATGGAGCACCTGAGCAATCAGGGCTTTGCGCCGTTTGTGATCGACGGCCGTGACCCGGCGGCGTTTGTTTGCGCTGTGTATTTTATGGAGCAGCACCTCAGTCACGCGGCCGAAACCGTGGCCAGTGGCGCGGCCCGTTACCCGGTGCCTCTGCCGTACTGTATTGCCGAAACCATCAAGGGCTACGGCTTTCCCGGGGCCGGCACCAACGCCGCGCACGGTCTGCCGCTGGGGTCCAATCCACGGCGTGACAACGAGGCCCTGACCTTCTTCCGCCGCGGTGCCAAAGCATTGTGGCAGGCCGAAGCCGACTGGCGCGGCGCGGTTGCGTTGCTGCAACAGCCTAAGGTGCCGATGCCGCCGGTAGCGGTGACCATCACCCGTCACGACCCGCACTGGCTGAAAGACCCGCTGTCGCCGATGGCGGCGATCGACGGCTATTTCACCGATCTGGTGGAAGTGAATCCGCATCTGCGGGTGCGGGTGGGCAACCCCGACGAGTTGCGCTCCAACCGCATGAACCAGACGCTGGACCTGCTCAAGCACCGGGTCACCGAACCAGAGCAGGGGGTGGCCGAGGCAGTGGACGGTTGTGTGATTACCGCCCTCAACGAAGAGGCGGTGGTCAGCGCCTGTCTGGCCAACCAGTCGGGCCTGAACATGGTGGTGTCGTACGAAGCGTTTGCCACCAAAATGCTCGGCGCTCTGCGCCAGACCATTATTTTTGCCCGCCATCAGAAAGAGGCCGACGACCCGGCGCCCTGGCTGGGAGTGCCTGTGATCTCAACCTCGCATGTGTGGGAAAACGGCAAAAACGAACAAAGCCATCAGGACCCGAGTCTGGCGGAATCCCTGCTGGGCGAAATGGCGGATATGGCGCGGGTGGTGTTTCCGGCCGACGGCAACAGCGCCATGGCCTGCATCAAAGCCTGTTACGGCGATCTCGGCACCGTGTGGAATCTGGTGGTGCCCAAATCCACCGTGCCGGCGTTTATGGATGCGAAACAAGCGCTGACGCTGGTGCAGGACGGTGCGATATGTCTGCGCGGCAATTGCGCGGCGGACCTGCAGCTGGTGGCCTGTGGCGCCTATCAGTTGCAGCAGGCCCTGAAAGCCTCCGACCGCCTGAAAGAAAAAGGCGTGGCACACTCGCTGGTGTATCTGCTGGAGCCAGGCCGATTCCGCGTGCCGCGTGACGAATACGAAGCCGCCGTGCAGGCCGACCCGAAAGTGCTGGACGCGCTGTTCCCTGCAAGGGTGCAGTACCGGGTATTCCTCTCCCACACACGCCCGGAAGTGCTGCTTGGCCACGCGCGTATGCTGGATTTAGGCCCGAAACGAACAGTGGCGTTGGGCTATGTGAATCAGGGCGGTACGCTGGACACCGACGGCCTGCTGTTCGCTAACCGCTGCACCTGGGCGGATGCGGTGGCCGCGCTGGCCCGTCTGAGTGGCGCCGCACCGCAAGACTGGCTCAGTGCGCAAGAGTGGGCGGCCATTCGCGGAGAGGGCGACCCGTATGACGTGATCCGGCATCCGTATCCGCAGATGCAATAAGGGAGTTGGTTAGCTCCCTATAGTATTCTCCAGTAGGTTTTCTGCAGTTTTACACAGCCGTCCAGAGCGATGGATTCGCTGCCTACAAGAATGGCTTTGGAAGAGGTACAGGCTGCTTCATCATCTGAAGCGGTCGTATCCGAGTCACTGTCAGAGCTGTCAGACGGTGGAAACACCAGCACAGGTGACGCTGGAATCCCGGATTGAGTAAGCTCGGTTGTGGTCAGCGTAACCCCGTCTTCGGTGGCCGAATCCAGCGTCAGGCTGTACAGCCGTCCGGTACCCGCGTTGGCGGTACAGGAGGTTGCGCTGCTGCTGGTATTTTCCGGAATATACGAGGTGAAATACACGGTATTGCTGGCGGTAATGGAATCGCTCAGCACCTTTTCCTCGTCATCGTACAGCGTCAGATACACACCATTGGTTTTCTTTTCCGTACTGGCGGTTGAATAGCTGGAATAATCGGCCAGATCCGAACGCGCCAGCGTTTCGTAGTCGGGCAGCAGGTCTTTCAGGGTGTCTTCATCCTCACTGACCATAAAATCGTTCACAACATAGAAATTGTCCGTCACATAACCATCCAGCGGATGGGCGCGGAAGCCGGAACCGATCGCAATCTGGTAACGGCCGACTTTGGCCGAACTGGTGGAGTAAGAAACATCCGGCGATGTATAAAAGCGCACGTTACCGGCGGTTGTTCCCAGGTTCAGGTCCGCCAGTTCAGTGGCTTTTTGCGTGCCGTCGGAAAATAAATCAAAACGCCAGAGACGGCCGCCCAGATCGGCAGCGTAGAGAATATCGATATCACCATCTCCGTCATTATCGACCGGTGTGATGTCGCTGACGATACCGCTGGTCATGCCGGTTACTTTCAGGTCGGCGGAGGAAGAGTTAGAGGCTTTCCACAGTAATTCGCCGCTCTGGGCATCGACGATAAAGACCGCGTTACCCTGATCGTGGGTAATGCGTTCACCCGAGGCTCCGTAGGTTTCGTCTTCATCCTCGTCATAGCCGCCACCAAAGACCAGCGCCTTGATATTGGTGGTTCCGGATAAGCCCAGCGCTTTCGGATTGACCGTAATCGGCATCATTTTCGACCAGGTCTGACCCAGCTCGGCGAAGTCGCCACTGCCGCCCTGAATTTCCCACATGAATTTCGGTTTATCCCGGTCGGACACATCCAACGCGTAGTAATTACGTCCTCCGCGGCGCATACCGAAGAACAGGTAGGCTTCGTCATTGCTGTCGACAATCGATTGCACATCCGCGGTCCCGGAATTGGCGTTATCGACGGTGTAATACGAGACCGGACCATCCAGACCGTACACTTTGCCCAGTGTGTTGGCGTTCTGGTAGTACGAATAAATATTCGGTAACAGATCCTGTGGAATAAAGGCAAAGCGTTCCTGCGGATTGTCTACGTTCGAATCGATGGCGTGCAGGTAGCCCGAATTGGTGCCGAAATAAATGGTGCTGTCGAGGCTTTCGCCATCGTCGAGCACGCCATAGTGGATGATCACCGGGCGGCTGTGCAGCGGGTCTTCAATTTCGTAGCGTGGGGTATCTGACGTGTCTGAATTCACATCCAGACCGGATGCCCATTCCAGCATGCTGAGGAAGTCGTCGCTGTCGAGGGACGAACCAAACAGGCTCTGGGTAATACCCGTATTGGCGGCGTACGTGCTGCCGCTTTTGGTAATGAGCGTGGTCGACAGTGTGCCGGCGCTGGTGGATAAATGGGTATAAATCGTGCGGCTGGCGGTCAGACGGCTGGCGGCACCGCCCGTGCCGACGCTGTCACCATCCGGAGCCGCAGCGTCCAGTGTCCAGTAGCTGCGCGCGTTATCACTGAAATAGCCGGTGGAACTGTCGACGGCATTATTACCGTTCATATCGTACACCTGGCCATCACTGCCGAGGCGGTAACGTTTGAGATTTCCCGCCCAGCCGATGGTCGAGGAGGGTTCGAATATTGTGTAATAAAGCTCGTCCGAATGTTCGAGACGATTCAGCGCGTTGACCGCAACCGCGGGTGCGGTAAAGGTGCCGGATGACGACGAAATTTCGGTAAATACCTGCTGCAGGGCTTCGACCAGCGAATCGTAGTCGGAGGCGGTCACGGCAACACCACCGCCGTAGCTGGCCATGCGGTTCAGGATTTTCTGCGAGTTGGAATTATCGTCCAGAAAACCACCCACGGTGTGCGTGATGATTTTCTGCTGCGATTCGGCGGTGGAGTCGTCCGATGTCAGTTCGGAATCGTCCATGTTGTCGGTGTGATACAGGTAATACGCCATTTCCTCTAGGCAGCTTTCGCTGGAAGAACTGCCGGTGGTGCAGCTGCTGCTCATGCCGGTCAGTGACGACCAGTCGTTGGCGTCCAGTTCGGACAACAGACTGTGCACACGGTCGTCACTTTCGTTGTCTTTGGTCGACGAACCGTCGGTAAAGACAATGATGTGGTTGGTCTGGCAGGAATCGGTAATCGGCGAAATGTATTTGCCGGTGCTGGCGTCGTAGGAGCCCGGTCGGCTCACATAAAAATCCTGCGCCGTCGTTGTGGCTGAACAGGTAAATGTGGTGGTGGTTTCGTCGGAGTTGATCGTGGTGGTGGTTTCGACATAACCGTAAGACGAACAGGAATAGCTGCTGGTCACATTCGTCCAGGCAATACACTGATTGCTCTTCAGCACCCAGGCACCGTTACCCTGCTGCACATACGCAGAACCGTATTCGCTGCACGTCGGAGCCGATGAGCTGTAGCTGCTGCCCGGGCCGCCACCCGGACCACCACCAGGGCCACTGGACGATGTGGACGAATAATTGAGGCACACCTGAGTACGTGTGGTGGTGGTTTCGGATTCCACCGCTGTTTCTTTATTTTCGCAGGTGACATAGCCCCAGCGCTTGCCGTATTTAACGTCTTCGCCACGCATATAGCGCGCAGCCTCGTCGTAACTTTCCAGCAAGGGCGTATTGGCTTTGGCGACAAGGCCTGAAATGGCGGTGACCACATCATCGACCTGTTCTTCGTCGTTAATCGATGCCACCGGCACCAGCACCAGACCGCCGTATTCGCGGTCCAGTGACGACTGATCACTTTCACTGCGGTAAATCAGCTGACCTTCGACCGGCGCTACTTTGGTTTTGGTGTAGTCGAACTGCATGATGCCGATATTAATGTTCGACAGGCCGGAAATAATGGTTTTTGCCGCGTCTTTTGAGACTTCAATACGCGTACTGGTTTCGCCATCGGCACCGGTCGCTTCCTCGCCCATACTGCCTGAGGTGTCGAACAGGAAAATGACGTTCGGGTCACCGGCGGTGTTGGTGCTGCCGGTATAGATTTCGGTGTCGTCGGCGCAGGCAAACCCCGTCGCCAGAAGAGCCGGAAGAGCCGGAAGAAGTGCCATCAAGGGTGCCAGAATAAGCGGACGTAATGTCGCCATCAGGGAGTAGCTCATGATGGGTTTTCCTGCGTCAGTAGGTCGGAATCACTGCTTTCACTGAATTCTCCAAAGCGGATTTTCACCAGTGTCTGGGTGCGGGTATCGATGAGCAACGACAGGGTTTTATAGCGGCGTGCGACATACAGCCCGGTCGCCTGCTGGAAATCGATGGACGTGTTTTTTTCGTAAAACTGGCTGGCCGAATTGAGGCTGATCACCGACGCTTTGCAGTCGGTGCAGAGCCGGGCCTGCAGCTGCGAGCGGGAAAAGGTCAGCAGGCTGGTGTAGCTCAGCGGAAATTCAACAATGCCCTGCACAGCGGCATGGGCACTGCTGATCAGGGCGGAATAACCAATCAGCAGCAGCGTCAGCGTGCGGCAGACGGAGGCGTTCGGGCGGGCCAGTTTCATCGGACAGATCCTGTAAATTCCTGACGTACGGAAGACCTGCCAGCCCTGGCATAGGTGTGTTTTCGGCGAGTGAACGGCACAGGTTTAAAGCGTCTGCCAATGCAGTTGCTTTATGTTGCTGTCAGTGCCGAACGGAGTCCTTGCTACGGCGAATCAAACCCGTTTCGTCAAACCTGGTAAACGCGTGCTCCCGGACTTTACGAAAGGTTTAATCTGGCAGAACTCCAGTGCAGATGGCGTGCGGTTTTTATTGGAATGTCTTTACAGAGTACCGACGTTGCATTGTCGGACAATCGTGAGGGGCCGGTAAATTCCGGCGTAACGACGCGGATGCAAACCAAAAGAGAACCTGAATTACGGGCATAAAAAAGCGCCGCAAAGCGGCGCAAAAGGGATCGGAAAGATCGAAAGGGGAGTGTTACGAAATCAGGCTGTTAAGCAACAGCGGCCGCCTGCAGTCAGGCGGCATTCATTGTACTTATACCGCTTCGCGGGCATTGGCAGAGCCCACCACAGGACTGGTGTATTCCAGTGCAGGGTCTTCCATGCTGCCCATTTTCAGCAGTGTCATATCCATAAAGTAGTTCTGATACAGCTTCCACGGACGGGTGTCGCCCTGTGTTGGCAGCTGATCTTTAATACGCGCAATATAGCCGGACTGCATGTTGATGAACGGCACACGCTTCATATTGCTGATGTTGCAACGTGGCGTTACCTGACGCACACCTTTGTCGTCCATGTGGTTCAGCAGACGGCAGATCCAGTTACCGATCAGATCCGCTTTCAGAGTCCACGACGAGTTGGTGTAACCGAATACCATGGCCATGTTCGGCAGATTTTCGAACATCACGCCGCGGTAGCTCATGCTTTCGCTCGGAACAAATGGCTTGCCGTCCAGGGAGACGTCCATTTTGCCCAGCATCTGCACTTTCAGACCGGTGGCGGTGATGATGATGTCGGCTTCCAGTGTTTTACCGGATTTCAGCAAAATGCCGTTTTCAACAAAGCGGTCGATATGGTCGGTGACCACAGACGCTTTGCCTTGTTTCAGCACTTTGAACATGTCGCCTTCCGGCACAGCACACAGACGCTCATCCCATGGGGCGTATTTCGGCGTGAAGTGCGTCATATCGTAACTGCCCGGCAGCTGGGATTTCACACCCCATTGCAGCAGTTTGCGCGCCGCATTCGGGAATTTCTTACAGAAATTGTACAGCGCCAGCGTCAGCGAAATGTTGCGGCCACGGATGACTTTATAGGCCCATTTTTCCGGCAGGATTTTGCGCAGCAGAGCCACCATAGGATCCTGCTGTGGCACGCTGACCACGTAACTCGGTGAACGTTGCAGCATGGTGATGTGCGCGGCTTTATCGGTCATGGCCGGTACCAGAGTGACGGCGGTGGCACCACTGCCGATAACCACGACTTTTTTACCGGCGTAATTCAGGTCTTCTGGCCAGAACTGAGGGTGAATCACCTGACCTTTATAATCGTCACGGCCGGCAAATTCCGGAGTGAAACCTTCGTCATAGCTGTAGTAACCGGTACAGCTGATCACGTAGTTGGCGCAGTATTCTTTTTTGGTGCCGTCAGCCAGTTCGGCTTCGATGGTCCACAGCGCACGTTCGCTGTTCCAGCGGGACGCTTTTACTTTGTGGCCGAAACGGATGTGCGGCACCACGTTGTGTTCGGCCGCGGCTTCACGGATGTAGTCACGGATATCCGCGCCATCGGCGATGCCTTTCTTGTTTGTCCAGGGTTTGAACTCGTAACCCAGAGTGAACATGTCAGAGTCGGAACGAATGCCCGGGTAACGGAACAGGTCCCAGGTGCCGCCGATGGCGTCACGGCCTTCGAGGATGGCGAAGGTTTTGTTCGGGCATTGCTTCTTCAGGTGACAAGCCGAGCCGATGCCGGAAAGGCCGGCGCCGATGATGAGAACGTCAAAATATTCTGTAGCCATGAGAGTATCCGCGACTGTTGTTATAGGTATTCATGGTGTGTTGCGTGATTACACTGTCGCCCAGCAGCCGTCGAAAAAACAGGTGATCCGCCGACATGTTTTTCATCATCTGATGCAGACGTACGTCAGTTTCTGCTTTTTTGGCCCGCTGACCGCGGTGCGCCACCATTTGTCGGCCGAATTCAGTTAAAAGATCAATAAAATCAAATGGTTGCTGATTGAATGTGCGCTTCAGGGGCGTGTGGCTGACGGGGGAATCGGCTTGTCTGAACGGGCCGGTGCGGGAGGCGTGGGGGGGTTAGTTCCAGCCAAAGCGGTTCAGATCCACCCGGAAACTGGCCGACACTTCAATGCCTTCGGCGACCAGACGGTCACGCTGGCGCAGATTATGGGGTGTGGGTTGGCTGATTTTTCCCTGCGCGTTGATTACCCGGTGCCACGGCAGTTGCGTGTCTTCCGGCAAGGCATTGAGCACCTGTCCCACCCAGCGGGCGCGGCGCGGAAAACCGGCCTGAGCCGCCAGCTGGCCGTAGGTGATGACCCGACCGGCGGGAATGCCGGCCAGCGCCGTGTACAGGCGTTCTTTCGGGTCTGAGTTCATGGTGTCACGGCAATAAAAAAGGCGATTGTATAATCGCCTTTTTTAACAGAGAAATGCGTTATTTTACAGACGCAGACCACCGTCCACTTCAACAATACGGCCCGACATATAGTCGTTCGCCAGCAGGAAAACCGCTGCGTCGGCAATTTCATCCGGCGTACCCATGCGGTTGGCCGGAATGCCTTTACAGATTTTTTCCAGCGCTTCCGGTGGCATGCTGGCGGTCATTTCTGTGGCAATAAAACCAGGTGCAATGGCGTTGGCGCGGATGCCGTAGCGTGCCAGTTCTTTCGCCCAGGTAACGGCCATGGCGGCCACACCGGCTTTGGCGGCTGAGTAGTTGGTCTGGCCGAAGTTACCGGCGCGGGCGATGGACGAAATGTTGATGATACAGCCGCCTTCACCGCCGTTGATCATCTGCACAGCCGCTTCACGGCCACACAGGAAAACACCGGTCAGGTTCACGTCGATCACCATCTGCCACTGGGCCAGAGTCATCTTTTTCACTTCGCCGTCTTTGGCTTTCACCATCAGACCGTCGCGCAGAATACCGGCGTTGTTGATCAGGCCGTGCAGCCCGCCCATATCGCTGGCAATGGCCGCGAAGGTCTGTTCAACCTGTTCTTCATTGGCCACGTTGCACAGGTAGGTGCGGGCACTGCTGCCGGCGGCTTCTACCTGACGTTTGGTCTCATCCATGTGTTCCTGATTCAAGTCGATAACCGCGATGCGCGCACCTTCTTTGGCAAGGTGTACCGCCATCGCGCGGCCGAGTCCCTGGCCTGCGCCGGTAATGGCAACAACTTTGTCTTTCAGTTTCATAAGGGAACTCCGGGGTGGTCGTCAGCACTGGCTGACAGACATCGGTTAGTGACGGCAAACCGGTTGACGGTTGCCGGTAAAAGCAACAGAAGTATAACCGCCCTTTGTCCCGTAATGTCCTGTCCATTAGTTGGATTGCCTCTTTCAAGTCATAAATACGTCGTAAGTATGAACCGCAGTTGTGGCTGGTGGTTTTTGCGGAATCAGGCCATCCGCCGGCCTGTCAGAATGGTTGGCATATGTGGTCAGCATTCTGGCTGCTTCTGGTGCAAATCTGTCAATTCTGTTGAGCGGATCGCACATTGCGCCACCGCCCTCACGCCGGTAGTTTGAAAAAACAGCGTTGAAGGTTACGCCCCACAACAACAATAACGGGGGTCATCATGACTCAGCCATTAGCCGGAATGACGGTGCTCGATCTGTCGCGTCTGCTGCCCGGGCCCATGTGCTCGTTGCACCTGCAGGACATGGGCGCGCGCGTGATCAAGGTCGAAGACACAGGCGCCGGCGATTACACCCGCAGCCTCGGCATGCCGAAAGGCTTCACCAGCCCGGCGTTTCATATTCTCAACCGCGGCAAAGAATCCATCAGTCTCGACCTGACGCACCCGGACGGTCATCAGGTGTTGCTGAAGCTGGTGGCCGAGGCCGACATCCTGCTTGAAAGCTTCCGCCCCGGCGTGATGAAAAAACTCGGTCTGAGTTACGAACGTCTGCAAGCCGTGAATCCCAAACTGGTGATGTGTTCCATCTCGGGTTATGGCCAGACTGGTCCCTGGGCCGAAAAAGCCGGCCACGACATGAACTACTGCGCCACCGCCGGCATTCTTGATCAGGTGGGCGAGGCCAACGGCGCGCCCGTGCTCAGCAATTTCCAGATTGCCGATCTGGCCGGCGGTTCGCTCAGCGCCGCCATGGCCATTCTGGCGGCGGTGGTGGGTTGCCTGCGTCACGGCCACGGCAGTTACCTCGATATTTCCATGACCGACTGCGCCTTTGCCAACAACGTGATTCCGCTGGCGGCGATGAATTTAATGGGCAAAGCCCTGCCACGCGGACAGGACATGCTCACCGGTGCCCGTCCGTGCTACGGCGTTTACCGCACGGCCGACAACCAGTTTATGGCGGTGGGCGCACTGGAGCAGAAATTCTGGCAACAGGTGTGCGAGGTGCTGAATAAACCCGAATGGCTGAGCCGTTATCACGATATGGGCACTAAAGCCGACGCCCTGCGTGCAGAGGTGGCCGAGCTGTTTGCCAGTCAGCCCCAAAGCCACTGGCGCGATGTATTTGCCGGCACCGATTGCTGCGTGACACCGGTGCTCACGCCACAGCAGGCGTTTGAACACCCGCAATTACTGGCGCGTGAAATGGTGCAGGTATTAACCACCACGCAGGGCCACAAACTGCGCTGCCCGGCCACGCCGTTTACCTTCCAGAACAGTGAGCAGGCGGTCGAAAAATCCGTCAGCACACAGCCCGGCCCGGAGCAGGGCGCACATACCCTGAGCGTGCTGCGCTCGCTCAATATTTCCGATCAACAGTTACATCAATGGCTCGACACAGGCGTTATCCGTCAGGCCGGTTCCTCTCAGCAGTCTGAACATAAAAACAACATGGAGACATCCGTATGATCCCTCGCAGTGTGTACACCGAAGAACACGATATGTTTCGCGACAGCGTGCGCAAATTCATGCAGCGCGAAATTCAGCCCCACTGGGAAGAGTGGGAAGCTCAGGGCCATATCTCGCGTGAAGCCTGGCGCAAAGCCGGTGAAGCCGGCATCCTCTGCACCCACATTCCGGTGGAATACGGCGGCTCGGGTGTGGATTTCCGCTACTCCGCCATTGCCATTGAAGAGCAGGGTTATATTTTTGCCTCAGGCCCGGGTTTCTCTCTGCACTCCGACATCGTGGCCCCGTATATCCTGCATTACGGCAGCGAAGAGCAGAAACAGAAATGGCTGCCGAAAATGTGCACCGGTGAAGTCATTACCGCCATCGCCATGACCGAACCGGGCACGGGTTCCGACCTGGCCGGTGTACGCACCACCGCCATGGAAGACGGCGATCATTACGTTATTAATGGCTCCAAAACCTTCATCACCAACGGTCAGCTGGCCGATCTTTATATTGTGGTGTGTAAAACCGACACCAGCGCCGCCGCCAAAGGCGTTAGCCTGTTTCTGGTCGAAGCCGACCGCGCCGGTTTCAGCCGTGGTAAAAACCTGAATAAAGTCGGTATGAAAGCGCAGGACACCTCCGAGCTGTTCTTCGATAACGTCCGCGTACCGAAAGAAAACCTGCTGGGTCAGAAAAACGGCGGCTTTATTTATCTGATGCAGGAACTGGCACAAGAACGTCTGTCCGTTGCCATCATTGGTGCTGCCGCAGCACGCGCCTGTTACAACGCCACCGTGGAATACGTGAAAGAGCGTAAAGCCTTCGGTAAGCCGGTGGCCGCCTTCCAGAATACCCGTTTTAAACTCGCTGAAATCCGCACCGAACTGGAAGTTACCCAGTGCTACGTTGACCGCTGTCTGGAGCTGCACTGTCAGGGCAAACTCAGCATCGACGCTGCGGCCTCGGTGAAACTCTGGGCCACCGAAGCTCAGTGCCGCATCATCGACGAATGCGTACAGCTGCACGGCGGTTACGGCTACATGTGGGAATACCCGGTTGCCCGCGCCTGGGCCGACTCCCGCGTACAGCGTATTTACGCCGGTACGTCGGAAATTATGAAAGAAATTATTTCGCGCACCATTTAATTCAGGAGTTTCAGAATGACTGATGCCTATATTTTCGATGCCGTCCGCACCCCGCGCGGAAAAGGTAAAAAGGATGGCAGTCTGCACACAGTGACACCGGTGCATTTAATGTCTGGTCTGCTGCGCGATCTGCAACAACGTCACCAGCTCGACACATCCGCCATCGACGACGTGGTGCTGGGTTGTGTGGAGCCTGTGATGGAACAGGGCGCTGATATTGCCCGTACCGCGGTATTAATGGCCGATTACGCCCAGACCTGTGCCGGTACAGTGGTCAGCCGCTTCTGTGCCTCGGGCCTTGAAGCGGTGAACATGGCTGCCGCCAAGGTAAAAGCCGGTGAAGCACAGATGACCATCGGCGGCGGTGTGGAATGCATGTCACGCGTGCCAATGGGCGCCGGTGGTGGTGCGTATTACACGGATCCGGCGGTGACTAATAAGTTGTCCTTCGTGCCGCAAGGTATTTCAGCGGATTTAATTGCCACCCTGAACGGCTTTTCGCGCAGCGACGTAGACGCCTACGCGGTGGAGTCGCAGCGTCGTGCCAAGCACGCCTGGGACAACGGCTACTTTAAAAACTCCATTATGCCGGTCAAAGATCTGCTGGGACTGACGCTGCTGGCGCACGACGAACTGATGCGTCCCGAAGCCACCCTGGAATCCCTTGGCACCCTGAAGCCGTCGTTCGAAATGCACGGCGGTATGGGCTTTGATGCCATCGCCCAGCAGGTCTATCCGCAGGTTGAGCGAATTAACCACGTACACCATGCCGGCAATTCCTCGGGCATTGTCGATGGCGCGGCCGCGGTATTAATCGGCACCAAAGAAATGGGTCAGGCACTGGGGCTTAAGCCGCGTGCGCGCATCCGCTCGGCGGCATCCGTGGGGTCTGAACCTACCATTATGCTCACCGGCCCGGCACCATCGGCGCGCAAAGCGCTGAAAAATGCCGGCCTGCAAGCGAGTGATATCGACCTGTGGGAACTGAACGAAGCCTTCGCCTCGGTGGTGCTGCTGTTTATGAAAGACATGAACATCGACCACAGCAAAATCAACGTGAACGGCGGCGCCATTGCGATGGGCCACCCGCTGGGCGCCACCGGCGCCATGATTTTAGGCACTGTGCTGGATGAACTTGAGCGCCGTGATTTAAATACCGCACTCATTAATTTGTGCGTTGGTGGTGGTATGGGAACGGCCACCATCATCGAACGCGTTTAAGGAGAACGACATGAGTATCTTCACACACGATATCGACGCTCAGGGCATTGCCGTTCTTACCTGGAACGATCCGAATGGCCCGGTGAATTCACTGGCGCAAAGCGCGGTGGTGGCGCTGGGTCAGGCCATGGACGAACTGCTGGCCAACGATGCGGTAAAAGGCATTGTATTGACATCCGGTAAATCCGATTTTGTGGTCGGCGCCAATTTAAAAGAAATTCAGACCATGCCACAGGACGCCGCTACCATCATGGCGTTTGTGCGTGCACTGCATCATATCCTGCGCAAAATGGAGCAGGGCGGTAAACCCATTGTGGCGGCCATGAACGGCACCGCGCTGGGTGGCGGTATGGAAGTAGCACTGGGCTGTCATTACCGCATTGCCGCCGATAATCCGAAAGCCGTGTTCGGCTTCCCGGAAGTGAATCTGGGCCTGCTGCCGGGCGGTGGTGGTACGCAGCGTCTGGCGCGCATGCTGGGCGTTCAGGCGGCCATGCCGTGGCTGCTGCAGGCGACGCAGGCCAAAGCAAAAGAAGCCAAAGCCGCCGGTCTGGTCAACGACGTGGTGCCGGCCGATCAGCTGATCAGTGCCGCCAAGCAATGGCTGCTGGCAAACCCGACGGCCTGCGTGCAACCGTGGGATGAAAAGAAATTCAAATTACCTAATGGTGAAGTACAGTCGTCCAAAGTGGCTCAGGTATTTATGGGCGCAGAAGCCATGCTGCGCCAGAAAACCATGGGTAATTATTTAGCACCGCAACGCATTCTGCAGGCCCTGTACGAAGGCTGTCAGCTGCCGATCGATCTGGCGCTGGATGTTGAAGCCCGCTATTTCACCGAACTGCTGCTGTCTGATCAGGCGAAAGCCATGATCCGCACCTTCTTTGTCGCCCTGCAGGATGCCAATAAACTGAAAAACCGTCCTGCCGGCGTCGAGAAAAAGCAGTTTAAGAAAATCGGTATTCTGGGCGCTGGTATGATGGGCGCGGGCATTGCGTATTCCTCAGCCATGAGCGGTATGGACGTGGTGCTGCTCGATACCACTCAGGAATCCGCCGACAAAGGCAAAGCCTATTCCGACGGTCTGCTGAAAAAGCGCGTCGCGCGCGGCAAAATGGTGGCGGACAAAGCCGAAGCCACTCTGGCGCGCATTACCGCGACCACCGACTTTAATGACCTGAAAGGCTGCGAACTGGTGATCGAAGCCGTGTTCGAAGACCGCACCATTAAAGCCGACGTGACCGCCAAAGCCGAAGCCGTGATTGGTGAAGACGCGATTTTCGCCTCCAACACCTCGACGCTGCCAATTACCGGTCTGGCAGAGGCCAGTCAGCGTCCGGCGCAGTTTATTGGTCTGCACTTCTTTTCACCGGTCGATAAAATGCCGCTGGTGGAAATTATTCTCGGTAAAAAGACCAACGAACAGACCCTGGCCTGGGCGCTGGACTATGTACAGCAACTGAAGAAAACCCCGATTACCGTCAACGACAGTCGTGGTTTCTACACCTCGCGTGTGTTCAAAACCTACGTACTCGAAGGTATGGCCCTGCTCAAAGAAGGCGTCAGCCCGGCGCTGATCGAAAATGCCGGCAAAATGGCCGGTATGCCGGTTGGCCCGCTGGCGTTAAGCGACGAAGTCTCGCTGGAACTGATGGACCGCATTGGCCGCCAGACTCAGAAAGACCTTGGCGATGCCTACGTGCCGCACCCGGGCGACTCTGTGGTGCAGTACATGGTGCACGAACTCAAGCGTATCGGTAAAAAAGCCAACCTCGGTTTTTACGATTACCCGGCCGATGCCAACAGCAAAAAAGCCCTGTGGGGCGGGCTGGCGGAGCATTTCCCACAAACGGAACAACAGCCGGATGTGGACTATGTGAAACAGCGTCTGCTGTACGCGCAGGCGGTGGAAACCCTGCACTGTGTGGCCGAAGGCGTGATTACCCGTGCGCATGAAACCGATATCGGTTCCATTTTCGGCTGGGGCTTTGCGCCGCACACCGGTGGTGTCATTTCCTTTATAGAAACCATCGAAGGGCTGGAGCATTTTATCGTGAATGCCGATGCGCTGGCTGACGCCAATGGCGAACGCTATCGCGTGCCGGCGATGGTGCGTGAGATGGAAGCAGAAGGTAAATCTTTCTACGCCTGATCTAATGCGCTGAAATAAAAAAGCCCGTTGGGGAGACCTGACGGGCTTTTTTTGCTTTTCGAGCGGATTCTTTTCTGCGGCTGTTCATATTTTATCCCGTCAAATTAGTCCATGCCCTTCATCTGGTAACGGCGTAAAACGGCGGATCAGCAAGCCGTGTTAAAAACCCTCAGGGACGCCAATACGAATTTCCAGAGACTGTTCGCGTCGAGCGGTAGGGTGGGGCTGCCCTCCAAGCTAGCCATCGGGTCGGTACAGATCATTGACTAAAAACGGATTGCTAACGAAACAACCGACTAAGAGCTTCTCTGGCAAGTACGATAAGCGCGGCCATTTATACCCCCTCCTGCATAGTCTTTGTCTCCTCCATGTTTGATACACTCCGATCTGACCTAACAGTCCGGAGTGTACTATGACCATCGAACGTATCGACCCAGCCACCCGCTATTCAGAAGCCGTGATTGTGAACGGCCTGATGTTCTGTTCGGGCATGGTGCCTGAAGTGGAGTCGGCGGATGCCCGCGAGCAGACCCGCGATGTACTGGCGCAGATTGATCGCCTGCTGGCCCGTGTCGGCAGCGATAAGAGCAAGCTGATTGATGCCACTATTTACCTCACCAGCCTCGACGATTATGCAGCGATGAACGACGTGTGGGATGCCTGGCTGGCGCCGGGTTGCGCTCCGGCCCGTGCGACGGTAGAGGCTAAACTGGCCAGCCCGGACTGGAAAGTTGAGATTAAGGTGGTCGCAGCCGTTTAAGCGGCTCGTCTGTGTGGTGCGCGGAGCGCACCCTCGGCCTTGTTGTCCATGAGGCCTGAGACTAAGCGCCGCAGCCCCGGGTCCGTAGCGTTAACGCACGCGCGGAAGGCGCAATGCCTCTGGAACTTCCCGATCCAGTTGGCGCAGTTTTTCGAGTGATATCGGATACTGGCCATTACTTGGTAGCGGTTTATCCGCAAAGCATTGCCAGATGTAATTCCCCGGGCCGTTGTAAATCACCTCAAAGGTGCCATCTTTGTTCAGCTTAACTACAACGGCATGTTCCGGTTCATGGCGGAAGGCGACGGATTTCGCCTGAGTGGCTTTTATCTCAACATCCCGGCCGTCACGGCTTCTGGCGTCATAACCCCTGTTGGAGGCTGTCAGTAATTCCAGATCAAAGGCATCCGCCACCAGACACTCGCCGAGACTGCCGACCATATGCCCGTCGGGCGTAAAGTGTCGCCCGGGAAACATGGCCTCAAGCTGGCCCACCGTTTGATAGAGCTGCCTGTCCAGCGCTTGCAGAGATTCATGGTCTACAGGTGTACGCATCGTTTAAATTAATCTCGGTTATCCACCCGCCGCGTAAACAGCGTACGCGTGCCACGCAGCGCCTTCCGGTTCACCATCAGGAACAACAGCGTCGGAATCAGAGCAAGCAGCAAGCCACTTAATACGGAATCAACCATTGCTGAGCCTGTGAACGGGAGCTCAATCCATTCCATATTGGTGACGCCAAATATCAGCACCATACAGAGTGCATAGGGCACGCCGTATTTCAGGTGCAAGAAATCATCCGATTGACCCTGTTCGGTCAGGTTGGCCTTGCAGTAGGGGCAGAGAAAGCCGCTTTTAAATCCGGCGTTGTAGCCGTCGATGGCATCATCGGGTGGAAAGGTTCTGGCGCAGGCACAGCAAAGATAGTGTTCTTTCATCGTCCATGAAACGGGCGTTATGCCCGTGCTGTCCGTTAATGTGGAAACCAGACACTAACATTCCTGTTGCCGCTGACCAAGCCATAACATCGTGTGTAAAAAGGCCGCTCCGTCAGCCAATTTTTCCCGGTGTTACGCGGGCAATGGCGCGGAATTCCCGCGTCATGTGCGCCTGGTCGCTGAAGCCGCAGTGGTGTGCAATGTCCGTCAGACTGGCCGCGTGCGGTTTGGGCGCTTTCAGCTGCTGAATGGCGTGGCGCACGCGCACGATGCGCTGGTATTGCTTGGGGCTCATCGACAGCCAGTGCTGAAATAAACGCTCCAGCTGTCGTTGGCTGAGGGAGGTCAGTTCATTCAGCGCCGCCAGTTCCTGATGCTGACGAATGCCGTTTAATGCCTGCGATAACGGGCGGGGGCGGGTGTCGTCGGCTGGTAAATGGCGTGTGGCCCATTCGTACAGCAGGCGGATGCGGCTGGTGTTGTCGTTTTGTGACTGTAATTGCCACAGCAGCTGTTCACCTTCAAACGGACTGTCGTCGCCAAGGCGCGTAGGTTGTTGGTAATGCTGGCCGGTAAGGGCAAACGCCACGGCGGGCAGAAAGCGGATACCACACAACAAACTGGCGGGTGGCATGGAAATGGAATCGGCAATTTTTTTAACCGGCAGAATATAAACGCCGCGGGTCAGCTGATGGCCGCCAAGATCGACGGCCGCGCCCATAGTCAGCAGCAGGCCACTGCCGCCGTCGGAATACAGGCGTTTAATCACCGGCGTGTGCGTGTGTGCAGCCACCTGAGCCGACCAGATGGCCTGCACGCAAGTGCTCAGCGGTCCGGCCGGTTGCGACAGCTGAAAATCAAACGCAGTGGCGGTGCTGTGATCAGGGCTTATAACTGCCTACCTCGGGTTTAAAGGTTTTCGCAATGCGGTTCCAGCTGTTGATGGCATTAATGGCTACGGTCAGATCAACCAGACCCTGCTCACCAAAGGTGCCGACGACCTGAGCGTACATGTCATCACTCACGCTGTTACCGGCGGTCAGATGTTCGGCCCACGCCAGCGCTGCGGCTTCTCTGGTGCTGTACAACGGCATATCCCGCCATGCGGATAAGCCCAGCAGACGCTCGGCGGTTTCGCCCATCTTCAGCGCCGACTGGCTGTGCATATCAATACAGAATGCACACTGATTAATCTGCGACACCCGCAGTTTAACCAGTTCCCACAGGGGAATTGACAGCGTTTCTGCAACGCTGAATTGCGCCTGCAAATAAGCTTCCTGGCTCATCAGTATCTGCATCGCCTTCGGGGCCAGCGCGATGTAATCAGCACGTTGGGTCATGGTGGTAACTCCTTGGTAATGTCGTTTCAGGAGTTACACCTTAGTGACTTACGAAGGATGGATATTGAATAAATCCGACATGCGCATTTTATTTTTCAGATTTAACGTATGGTTTGTCAGCACGTCGGGGAACGGCCCACGTTCACAGATGCGTTCATAGCCCGACGGCTGCACGTTCAGTACGAACGGGGAATAATTACCCGCATTGACGTCCCTGATGTTTTTAACACGGCTTGGTGATTGCGAATTACCTTACTTTCGGTGCGAACCGCTCTGGCTCCCAGATCCGTTCATACTTCGACGGCAGTGCGCTCTGCACGAACGGTGAATAATTGTTCGCATTGGCGTCCCTGATTTTTTTAACACGGCTTGGTGATTGCGAATTACCTTACTTTCGCGGCGGACCTCTCTGGCTCTCAGATCCGTTCATACTTCGACGGCAGTGCGCTCAGCACGAACGGTGAATAATTATTCGCATTGGCGTCCCTGATGTTTTTAACACGGCTTGCTGCGCCGCCGGTTTTCGAAGTTATTTGCCCGGACGTCCAGCATGGATGCTGGACGAGCGGACATCACGCCAGGGATGGCGTGTGTGCGAGTGCCGGAAGAAAATAACGAGGAAACCGGAAATAAGGTGCAGCGCCGTAAGAGGGGATCGCAAGGGGAGGCGTCCCCTTGCATTAATACCGGCCGTTAGGCCGAAATGCCGGCAAGCTTCGATCGCCATGGGTGGTGTGATGAATAATCGGGAGCTATTCAGTTCAGCCGCAGGCTGCCCGAAGGGTTGATAGATGGACGTATCAAGACAATGTCGGTTACGCAGGAGCAATTAACGCCCCGCGCTCCCAGTCATCGCTCCCAAACAACCAATAAAAAACGCGGGTTTCCCCGCGTTCTTTATTTCTTCATTCCCGCATTTAACGGTTCAGCAACTCATCGCTTCACGTCAAAACGATCAGCGTTCATCACTTTATTCCAGGCTTTTACGAAGTCTTTCACAAAGCGCTCTTTCGAGTCGTTCTGTGCGTACACTTCGGAAATCGCACGCAGTTGTGAGTTGGCACCAAACACCAGATCAACGCGGGTGGCGGTCCATTTCACAGCGCCGGTTTTACGGCATTTGCCTTCGAACACGTCGGCTTCTTTGGCTGGTTTCCATTGGGTATCCATGTCCACCAGATTCACGAAGAAGGCGTTGTTCAGCTGGCCCGGGGTGTCGGTAAACACGCCGTGTTTGCTGTTGCCGTAATTGGCGCCCATCACACGCAGACCACCGACCAGTACGGTCATTTCCGGTGCGCTTAAGCCCATTAACTGCGCTTTATCGACCAGCATTTCTTCGTCGGCGACGGCGAAGGCGGTGCGGCGGTAATTGCGGAAACCATCGGCTTCAGGCTTGAGCACAGCGAACGATTCCACATCGGTCTGTGCCTGTGTTGCGTCGGTGCGGCCCGCAGTGAAAGGCACTTCCACTTTATGGCCGGCGTCGGCAGCGGCTTTTTCGACGGCAGCCGCGCCACCCAGTACGATCAGGTCGGCGATGGACACCTTCTTATTGCCGTTATCGAAGCCTTTCTTAATGCCTTCGTACACGGCCAGCACTTTGTTCAGTTGCGCTGGCTGGTTCACTTCCCAGTCTTTCTGTGGCGCCAGACGAATGCGTGCACCGTTGGCACCGCCGCGTTTGTCGGAACCGCGGAACGTCGCAGCAGACGACCAGGCGGTGTACACCAGTTCCTGCACACTGAGGCCTGAGGCCAGAATTTTGGCCTTAAGAGCCGCTACGTCAGCAGCGTTCACCAGCTCGTGATCAACCGCCGGAACCGGGTCTTGCCAGATCAGGTCTTCCGCCGGAACTTCGGCACCTAAATAACGGGATTTAGGGCCCATGTCGCGGTGGGTCAGTTTGAACCAGGCGCGGCCAAAAGCGTCGGCAAAGGCAGCCGGGTCTTTGTGGAAGCGCTCAGAAATCTTGCGGTAGATCGGGTCTTCGCGCATCGCCATGTCAGCGGTGGTCATCATAATGCCCACGGCTTTGCCGGCGTCTTCTGCATCTGGCGCATGATCTTCTTTGGCCAGATTTTTCGCCTGCCACTGGTGTGCACCGGCCGGGCTCTTGGTCAGTTCCCACTCGTAGCCGAACAGTACGTCGAAGTAGCCGTTATCCCACTGGGTTGGGTTCGGTGTCCACGCGCCTTCGATACCACTGGTGATGGTGTCGGAGCCTTTGCCGCTTTTGTAAGAACTCATCCAGCCGAAGCCCATTTCTTCAATGGACGCCGCTTCCGGTTCCGGGCCAACGTGTTTGGCATCGCCGGCACCGTGCGCTTTACCAAAGGTGTGACCACCGGCGGTGAGCGCTACGGTTTCTTCGTCGTTCATACCCATACGGGCGAAGGTTTCGCGGATGTCTTTGCCGGACGCAATCGGGTCTGGCTTACCATCCGGGCCTTCCGGGTTCACATAGATAAGACCCATCTGTACTGCTGCGAGCGGGTTTTCCAGATCGCGTTCGCCCGAGTAACGGCTGTGCGCTTTATCGGACGTGGCCAGCCACTCTTCTTCAGCACCCCAGTACACGTCTTCTTCCGGCGCGTACACGTCTTCACGGCCGCCACCAAAACCGAAGGTTTTGAAGCCCATGGATTCCATCGCCACGTTACCGGCCAGAATAAACAGGTCGGCCCAGCTGAGTTTGTTGCCGTATTTCTGTTTGATCGGCCACAACAGGCGACGGGCTTTATCCAGATTGCCGTTATCCGGCCAGCTGTTGAGCGGGGCAAAACGCTGGTTGCCGGTGCTGGCGCCGCCACGACCGTCGCCGGTGCGGTAGGTACCGGCACTGTGCCACGCCATGCGGATCATCAATGGGCCGTAGTGACCGTAGTCGGCCGGCCACCAGTCTTTGGAGTCGGTCATCAGCGCGGTCAGGTCTTTTTTCACAGCAGCCAGGTCGAGGGTCTTAAAAGCCTCGGCGTAGTTGAAGTCACCACCCAGTGGGTTAGAAACCGGGGTGTGCTGATGCAGGATGGCCAGGTTCAGCTGATTCGGCCACCAGTCTTTATTGGTGGTGCCGCTGTGGCCCTGGCTGGTGCTGCCGCCGTGCATTACGGGGCATTTACCTTGGCGAATGTCAGTCATGTCGGATTCCTCGTCTGTCTGCCGTGTTGCTCACATGGTTGTGAGCCTGTTGTTGTCTACGGAGTTCAGATTAGGAGAGAAGACCGCCTTTGCCGAATTGGTTGTGGCAATACGGTTATTAGTCAAAAGCTATCGAATTTTAAAAGATGATTCAGATCAATCTATTAAACGTCGGAGTGTGCGCAATACCCTTGAGTTATGTAAGGAAAGCGTTTCAGCAAGGGCATAAGCGCTGGCCGGAGAGCCGGGCAGCGGCGCCGGAATGCCTCGTACAGGAACCAGCGAAAGCCGGTATTAAACAGAAAACGCGCGGTTCTAAACGCCGGACACAAAAAAGGCCCCGCACGCGGAGCCTTTTTACGGGCGCTGAGGCGTCAGAGCTTCTTCTGCCAGAACATGGCTTTGCCCATGGCCGGGTCCAGCTCGTAGCCGTCGTAACCCAGCGCACGGTAAGCGCGCTTGGCCGGTTCGTTGCCTTCCAGCACTTCCAGCGTCAGCTTACAGCAGCCTTTGCTGCGGGCGATGTCTTCGGCAACCGTCATCATACGGCCGGCCAGACCTTTACCACGGAACTGGGCGCGTACGCTGACGTCGTGAATGTTCAGAATCGGTTTGCAGCTGAAGGTCGAGAAGCTGTCGATGGCAATCACCACGCCGGCCGGTACGTCGTTTATGTAGGCCAGAATCACGTGCATGTTCGGCCGCGCCTTAATGGCTGCTACCAGATGCTCTTGGGTGTAAGCCGGCAGACCTTCGCCGCCGCCGGTGTCGCTGCGGGCGTAATCGTCGAGCAGTTCAATCAGGTGTTCCGCTTCAGCCGCCGAGGACAGGTCGGAAATAATAATGCGTTCCACAAAAACTCCGTTATTTCTTACGAGGGTCGGAGGCGTCGACCAGCAACCAGGCCACGTAGGCAATGGCGATGGTGGGCCACAGCAAGGTGCGTGAATACCAGTAGCCGGTGTCGGCTCCGAGAAAGGTATAAGCCGGTACCGATGTCAGCATGATGGTGACAAAGGCGATGTATATAAAACGCGGCAGATGCCAGCGCAGATCATTCGGCGCGTGGTGATGGCGTGAAAACGCCCAGCGCTGCCACTGGCGTGAGGCCACGTACACGCACACGCCAAACGCAGCCAGCCATAAGCCGTCGGTCAGGGTTAACTGGGAAAGCTCACAGCGCGGCAGGCACTCGAACACAACAATCCGCCCGTTATGAATTCGAGGCCTGGAAAAATTCGCGCAGCGAATTCTGATACGTGGCTTTAATCACGTCGGCAATCGGCAGGTTTTTAACCTCGGCGATTTTCTCGGCCACAAACGGCAGGTATTTCGGCGCGTTTTCCGCCCCGCGGAACGGAATCGGCGTTAAATACGGCGCGTCGGTTTCCAGCAGCAGGTTGGCCAGCGGCGTGGCGGCGACTACTTCGCGCACGTTGTCGGCCTTGTTAAAGGTCACAATGCCGTTAATGCCCAGACAGAACCCCAGCTCCACCGCCAGCTGCGCCAGCTCCATACCCGAGGTAAAGCTGTGCACCACGCCTTTGCGTTTCATCTGTGGCGCGTACTCGCGCAGCATCGCCATGGTGTCTTCGTCGGCTTCGCGGGTGTGAATCACCACCGGCAGCTCACTTTCTACCGCCAGCTGCAGCTGACGGGCAAACACCTTGCGCTGCACCTCGCGGTCGCAGTGGTCGTAATAGTAATCCAGACCAATCTCGCCCACGGCCACCACCTTGTTGTGAATGGCATGGGTGCGGATATACGCCTCAGCGTCGTCGGTAAACAGCGCCGCATCGTGCGGGTGAACCCCTAGCGTGCAGAACAAGTCGTCATGCTGCTCGGCCAGACTCAGCGCCACCGGCATATTGTCCGGCGTTACGCTGATGGTCATAAACTTCTCTACGCCCACCGCCCGGGCGGCGGCCAGAATCTCGTCGGCGCTGCCTTCTTTCAGGTAGTCGAGGTGAAAGTGGGTCTCAATGATCGGCAGACCGTAGACCGTGATATCGCGCTTCTTCTTACTCATGGGGAAATCAGTGCTGAACGGAAAAGGCGATTATAGCGGCTGCGGGAGGGGACATACACCAAGCAAAACCAATACTTCTTACCTAGTCAGTCAGATTGAGTTTTCTGTTATTAATGACCGCCGTTGACCGGCGAATGGGCTCAGAACGGCTGGTAGCAGGTGGTTGGTATCCGGTAGCTGTTTGCGGCTGCTGCTGTACCGGCGAGCGAATGTAAAGACGTACTGTCAATCCAAACAGTCTGTTTCCGGTCTCTGGCGAGTCGGGTGCGTTTTGCATTCGTGTGTGCGCGTTTTGTCAGGTTAGTGGATGAAAAAACCGTTAAGTATCAGTGGGTTGAGAATCCGGTTTACAAGTTTACAGGCGCAGAAAAATTGAATTAACCGGCGTGCGCGTTTTTCTGGAGGGGGTTTTGTGGCTTTGGAATATTTATCAGGCTGGTCAGGAAGTTACGCGGGTTTTCTCGATCGAGTCTCCCGGAATTAATGCGCACGCGTACTAATAAAATGTTAGCATTTCGTTAGAATTTTTTAATATAGGAAAAAGCAATGATAAAGGAATTTTTCATAACAAAGTTGTTTGATGAAAGGGATGTTCGAATACCTTTCGAATCAAATCTAAAAATAATCGTAGCTGAAAATGGCTATGGAAAAACGACAATACTTAATTCGTTTTATGCTTTGGTTTCCGGAGATGTTTCAAAATTAAGAAAGGTTGTTTTTGAAACTATAGGGTTGCTATTTGTTGATGGCACAAAAGTAACTTTTAAAAAATCAGATTTTGATGCGGACCTAAAGCACATAAAAGGACATGGCTTTTTCGAGCACCTTGAATCCCGTCTGGGTGAAGATTTCATTCTGCAGTTAATAGATGAGACTCGAAATTTCCCGGTGCACCAAATTGAACGTTCCCCTTTGTTTCGTCATGCATTACGAGAGCTTGATATTCCACCATCTATGCTGCGGGATTATCTTAGAGAAGTAATGAGGGACTCTCCAAATAGAAGAGTTAACACAATAACGCAGGAAAAGCTCGATAGAATCAAGACAAAGTTCCCGTTAAAAACGCTGTACTTGCCAACATACCGAAGGGTAGAGGAGGATATTCGAGCTTTTGGTAGTGTGAAAGATGGTTCTCGATTCAGCCATACATCTATAAATTTTGGTATGAGCGATGTGAGGAAAAGCATAGAACACATTACTTCCGAAATTTTAAGCTCATCAGTTGAGTGGTTTTCAAAAATCAATGGACAAATGTTGTCTCAACTTGTTAATGGATTTTCTGTCACCTCAGAAATGAAACAATCTATTTCAAGTCCTAGGGCGGTGGAAATTGTATTAGAAAGGATTGGAAAAAACATATCGCCGAGTCACAAAGAGCAAATACTTGAGTTGGTGAGAAGTGGTGAAATCCAAAGTGGTCACGACCCACTTATATACTTTGTCAGTAACTTGCTAAAAGTATATGAACAGCAACAGGACAATGATGAATCTATTCAGCAGTTTACAAAAGTTAGCAATAGATACTTAAACGACAAAGAGGTTGTTTATGATGAGAGTAATGTCACCATCAAAATTATTAGGAAGAAGAATGGTCATGAAGTAGACATCGAAAGTCTTTCATCAGGTGAAAAGCAGATAATCTCCCTGTTTGCGTTGCTCTATTTACAGAAAAAAAAATGACTTGGCAATATTTTTTGATGAGCCGGAACTTTCTTTATCTATTGAATGGCAAAAGACATTGCTACCAGACATCGTATCTTCAGGAAAATGTAAATTCCTATTTTCTACTACACACTCCCCTTTTATCTTTGAGAATGAGTTAGAGGGAAATACCGTCGATCTTGGCACCTATATTGAGGAGCTATGATGACGAGAGTAGAAAAGCTTAAAGAATCAAGAGATTCACTTTCCGTAAAGTTCTTGGAGTTCACTAGAGTTACTTCAAAAGGAAAGACGCCTGCTTTCTTTGAAGGGGAGGATGAAAAATATTATTCAATCCGAATTGATAATATTCGACCGGACATAGTTTGGACCGGAATTAATTGTGGTGGCAAGGAAAATGTACTAAGCATGAGATCGAAAATAAGACAGCACGAAACCTATAAAAGCCGGTCGTGTCTGTTTTTCATTGATTCCGATTTCGATGAAAACAAAGAGTTGTCTGGACTTTATGATCTATACATAACCCCTTGTTACTCAATAGAAAATCTATATTTCACAGAGAGTGCGTTTGCACGTCTGCTTTCTGCTGAATTCGGAATAAACGATGCGTGTAATGAGGATAGTTGCTTTTATGCGTGCATGGAAAAGTACCGAGACTTAAAATGTCAGTATTTAGATGCGATAAAAGGATTTAATTATTTAGTTAAAGAAATAAGATCTATTGAGCGATCAGGATCGCCAACAGGAAGGCTAAACATAAATAATGTTAGTATTGATGATTTGGTTGGTGTTGAATTGTCTGGTGTGTTAAAAAAGTATAATGAAAATTCTCCTAGATCAATTTTTCCTGAATTGCCGGAAGACCTACAAGTTAGCTTGAATGATTCAAAGGAATATTTTGGAGGGCGGTGTGGGGAAATGTGGTTTAGAGGTAAACAAAATTTAGAGTTTTATAGAATATTTTTAGGAAGGCTTAAGCAAGATAGGTGCAATAAGAATGGCAGGGAGATATTTAAGAATAAAGGCAATGTGAAGCTTCAACTCACGAAGGCGAATGCCATTTCTGAATTGAGTCAATATGCTGAAACCCCTCAGTGTTTAAGGGACTTTTTGCTAAGTTTTCAAGCTAATTCGCTAGCTGCGTAGTTTAGAATGTTAACAAAGAGCTGCTGACGGACAAATTTTCCGCTGCGCTCCAGATTTGCCGCAGAGCGCTGCGTTACCCCTACCAAAACCCCAATACATCGCCCTCCAAAAAGCAAAAAAGCCTGACCTCAAAAGAGCTCAGGCTTTTTTATTCCGCAGAAAAACGCTTTGCTTACAGCGCTTTTGCCGCCGCGGTTACGCGCATGGCGTTATCGGCGGCGTTGGCCAGTTCCTGACCTTTGGTTACGAAGTGACGGGCAAAGTAATTTTTGTGCTCGTCGTGTTCGTGGAAGTTGTGCGGGGTCAGCACGGCGGTGAGTACCGGTACTTCGGTTTCCAGCTGCACCTGCATCAGGCCGGAACAAACGGCCTGGGCGACGAAGTCGTGACGGTAGATACCGCCGTCGACCACTAAGCCGCTCGCGGCAACAGCAGCGTAACGGCCGCTTTTGGCCAGCAGTTTGGCTTGCAGGGGAATTTCGTAGGCGCCGGCCACGGGAATAACGTCGATGTTGTTCAGGTCGTAGCCGCGTGATGCCAGTTCGGCTTTAAAGCCTTCAAGACAGTTGAGCACGATGTCGGTGTGCCAGCTGGCGTGAATAAAGGCGATGCGTTGGGTTTTTGCGTCAAACGTGTTCATGGCTCTGATTCAGTTCCTTAAATAAGTTGAATCAGGGCGAACGGACAGGCACCGGCGGTGGCAAATGTGAGGTCTGCCCCGGTTCTGACACGCTCTCTTTCATCCGGACTATACCGTCGGCTCCGGATTCTCACCGGATCTGCTGGACCCTGAGGCAGAAAGCCACAGGCGCTCGCGGGCTTCAGACTGTGCTGTTACCGCCGGTGGGGAATTTCACCCCGCCCCGAGAACGATGCATTTTGAAAATGCCGGCGCAATATAGGCAGTTTGTCTGAGTTAGTCAAAGTCCGTACCGGAACAGATTGTTGCCGTCGGGCAGAACAAAACGGCTCAGAACGACCGTGCTTTCAACTGCGCCAGCAGCCGCTCGAAGGCGGTGAGGTCGGTAAAACGCTGGCTGTCAGTGGCGTCGTGCAGCAGAAATTCGCCACTGGCGGCGTGAATGCCACCATCAATCATCAGGTTATCGTTCAGGCCGAATTCTTCGATTTTAAGCCCGTTGCGGTCGTGCAATTCGCCGGGGTTATGCAGGTGCAGCGGCCCGTCGCCAAACAGGGCGAAGGTGCGCTGGGTAAAGGGCGTTGGGTCGTTGCTGTAGCCCAGCAGGATTTTACCCAGCCCGCGCGCCAGACCGAGTTCGTACACTGTGCCGACATCGGCACTGGCGCCACGGAAGGGCGTGAGGTTGGCAATAATAATGTCGGCGTCGTGAATCAGGCCTTCGTTAGCGCGGCTGATTACAAAGCCCAGGTTTTCGTTATCGTCGCCCATGCGGATTTCGGTATCGAGGGGAAACAGGCCTTCAAAACCATAATCGCGGCACAGCTGCTTTTTGCGCAGGCCAAGTTCGTTGGCGTTGGGCAGAAATACTTCCGGGCCGGCCAGATAAATCCGTTTCATGGGCGTCTCACATCAGGTCAAATGTCGGGTTATTTAAACCGCATTGACCACTGATGAATACGGGGGCCGAATAAAAAGGCGATGACAAACGCCGCTGGCCACGCCAGCACGAAGGCCTTGCCCCAGCGCATAAAGAATTCGTCGGTAAAGCCGAGGTTAATAAAGGTAACCCAGCAGGTCATCAGCACCGACAGCACGAACGACATCATCAGGGTAAAAGCCAGGCGTTGTTTCATAACAGGTCCACAAAGTTGGAGAGCGTTTGGCGGGCCGCACAGGCTACGCCGGAACGGGCACCAGAAAAATCCGTTGGCCGGGATGCACTGTTCCACCCAATGCAAACAGCGCTCTCTGAACTGGGGTTCCGGCAACCGCGGCAAGTCCGGTAGAGAGACCGGCCGAACGCCGGAAATAAAAAAGCCCCGCACAGCGGGGCTTTTTTATGGCGCTGCACTCAGTTCGGTTGCAGCAGCATCAGATACTGAGCCGGAATATCGGCGGCGCTGTAGGCCAGACCGAGACGGTTCAGGTATTCCATGCGGTCCATTTTATAGCTCAGTTCCGGCAGTTCCTGACCGTTGGCCTGATACAGTTCACGCAGCCACAGCAGGTAAATATTGCCCGGTTCCAGCACCAGTGCCGCGCCGCCGGCGTCGGTAATTACTTGCTTGTTCAGTTCTTCCGGCAGGGTGATTTCAAACACCACCGGGGTTTCTTCTTTGCCCATGTAAATGGTGCGGGTGTGGGCTTTGGAGTTGGCCCAGAAGTTGGCCAGTTCTTTACTTTGGGTCAGGAAAACCGGGTCTTTGGTGTCCATGGCTTCGTGGCCGATGGTGCCCAGGGTTTTCAGCTGACGCTGGTGCAGTTCGCTGTCGCCGGAGCCGATCAGGCCGTGGGCCTGAATACTGGCCACCAGACCAGAGGCGGTGCCGTGATACCAGACGTTGGCGGTTTTCAGGCCATCGGCAGACGCTAAGTCGGCAAAATCTTTGAGGAAATCCGGAGTGGTAAATTCTTTCATCGTCAGGTTCCGCAGTGAATCTGTGGGGCTGCAACCGGTTCGCCCGGCCAGCAAAGGGCGGCATTGTACCAGCTGCCGCCATTTTTTCAGCCCTTACGCCGGTACGCGCTCAGGAACTCTTTGGTGCAAAGCGTGCGCGCAGCTGGCTGTAGACCAGCAGATAGGCCACCGAGCAGAGCAGCGCCGCGGCAGTGCCCCAGTGCAGGCCGAGCAGCGGGTACAGGAAAGTCACGGCCAGCGCGTACACCGCCAGTGCGCCGATGCCGTCCGGGTAGTGCTTGATGGTGGTGCTGAGTACAGCGCCGCCGTAGCTGATGTGCAGAATCAGCATCAGCGGGAAAAAGCTCACCGGAAACGCCGCCAGCAGACCGGCACGGGTCGGGCCGAGTAATTCCGCTAATCCGGTAATCAGCAGAATCGAGGCGGTGGCGATGCTGGCGCGGAACAGCAGGGTGGCGGTTTTACCGGCCAGCAGCCGCGCAAGCGCATTGGCGGGTGGCAGGCTGCGGTCGATCTGCACTTCGGCGATGCCTTTCAGCAGGGTGCGGAATATCAGGATGGCCGCGATGATCACCAGCAGGCTCAGCCAGCGGTTGGCGGGCAGAAACTGCAGCAGGCTGGCGGCCAGAAAAAAGCAGGCAAACCCCGACGCTACCGCCACCGGCAGCCAGTGAACAGCTGGGCGCACCCGGATCACCAGCCAATAGCCAAAGGCCAGTGCCACCGCCGAGGTCAGGCCCGACAGGGTGTACACGGCGCTGTGGGCGGCAAAGTCGGCGCCTTGCTGCCAGCCAAAAAAGTACAGGGCAATGGCGGTACCCAGCGGGAAACCGGCCAGCAGACCGGCATGGCGGGGGCTCATTTTCTCGGCCACTTTGGCCAGCAGGATTACGGTCAGAAAGGTGACCAGAATTTTGGCAGCAATCAGCACAGGGTTTGTCCGCGCGGTAAAAGGGCGAGTTTAGCAAATGGCAGACGCCCACCGAATGCGTAGTTTTACCCGGCCAGTGGCTGTGGCAAAGTGGGCTGTCTTATCGTGGAAGGGATGTCAATGAAAGATTATCTGTTTATTTTTCTGATCGCCGTGCTCGGCGGTGCGCTGGCATGGCAGGTGTTTTTTCCGCCGCAATCGGCCGACGATGATGCCGTGGCCGCCGCCCGCGAGGCCGAGCGTGTGTGCCTGGCGGAAAAATCGCAGCTTGCTGGCCAGATCATGGAACTGAACGCCCGCCTCAGTCAGCTGGTTGCCGCGCGCGACGCCGCCGATCTTCGCGCTGCTCAGGCCGAAGGCAAAGTATCCGGCCTGAGTGCCACCATCGAACAACGCAACCGTGAACTGACCGAACACCAGCAGGCCTTTGCGCGCCTGAAAACCAGCCGCGATGAGCTTATGGCTGTGAATCAGGACATCACCCGGCGGCTGTCGTTATTGCAGCGTCTGAGTGAAGAAGGCAGCGCCCGCAGCGCGGACGATCTGGCCCGGCTGCGGGAACAGGGCAGCGGTTTACTGGTATTGGAGGGCACGCTATGAAATTCATTACCCCACTGCTGGCCATTATCACCTTAAGCGGCTGCATGACGGTGCGTGAACATGAGCATCTGATGGCGGCGCAGGCGTTGCGTTATACCGATCTGCAGAGCGAACTGACGCAACTGAAACAACAGCATCAGCAACAGAATCTCGATTATCAGCGCGATGCGGCGCTGCTCGGCAGCTGCCGTAGCGATCAGTCGCGCTGCGCAACCGAGCGGTCTGCGTTTGAACAGCAACTGACGGTGTGCAACCGCATGAGCGTGAAAGCGCCTGCCATGAGCGCCTGCAAAGTGAGCGATATTCATCTGAACGCGCCGCTCAGCAGTCAGCCGTCGCCCTGGCTGCTGAGCTTTCAGTTGCCGGCGCAGAAAGTGTTGCCGCAGAAGGTGAGCACAGAGCAGGGTGTGGTGTATCAGCTGAGCGAAGAGCAGGCGGATAACCTGAACAAAACCACCGCCGATTTGCTGTTGAATGTGCAGGGCTGGCAGATGTGGTACCGCGACGCCGTGCAGCGCCCGGCGGAAGTGGCTGGTAACTAAACGCCGGTAACTACAGGCCGGTCATTAGCGTCAGCCGGCCTTAACGATTCAGCAGCGGATGCCGCAGCGCCAGAGTCAGCGCGTCGTTCGCTGCCGCCAGATTTCCGCCCACGGCGGCACTGGCGATGGCCCCTTCTTTCAGCAGACACCATTCGTGCGCCAGTTGCTGCGCGTCGGTTTTTCCTTCTTGTGAAATCTTTTCCAACCGCATGGCAATGCGTTCCGCCAGCGCCATTTCCAGCCCTTGTTTGTGGGCCCGGCAGGCCTGCTGCACCGGGTGCTGCGGGTCGCTGTATTCGGCACTGGTATTCACAAAAAAGCAGCCGCGAAACGCCAGCAGGTCGTCGGCACGGCCGTTAAACCAGTCGTCCAGTGCACCAAACCAGGCGCGGCACAATTCAGTCAGAGATGCCGCATCGTCCAGCCGCCCCAGCAGCCAGCCGGAAAACACCTCATCGCGGTAAGCCAGCACCGCCAGCAGCAAATCGTCTTTGCCGGGAAAGTGGTGGTACAGGGTTTTTTTGGCCACGCCGGCCTGCTCCAGAATCTGGTTGATGCCGGTGGCGTGAATCCCTTGCTGGTAAAACAGCGCAAAGGCGGTGCTGATCAGTTGCTGCGGTTTGCTCATCGCGGATTCCGGACGGGTTTCAGGGCATGTTGACAGAGGTAGACAGACTTGTCTATTTTAACAAGTAGACAGATCGGTCTACCTTTGTCGTGGTCCGTTCTTCCTTTACTGAACCCTGTGGAGAGACTTTTGATGAATATCGTTTCCGGGCCGTTCACGGCCAGTGTAAGACGGGTGCTCGCGCATCCGGGGCATCAGGCGTGGTTGGCCGGTGTCGGCGGCAGCCTGTGCATTTTGCTGCTCACGCTACTCGGCAACTGGCAGCAGCACGCGCTGCTGATGGCGCCGTTCGGTGCCACCATGGTGATTCTGTTTGTGCTGCCGGACAGCCCGCTGGCGCAGCCGCGCAATATCATTGGCGGCCATCTGCTGACCACGGCGGTGGGCTTTGCTGTTCTGCAGCTGGTGGGTGTCGGCCCGCTCAGCCTGAGTGCGGCGGTGGGGCTGGGCATTCTGCTGATGCAGCTGACGAAAACCACGCATCCGCCGGCCGGGGCGAATCCGCTGCTGGTGATGATGAGCCGCCCGGAACTGAGCTTCCTGCTGACGCCGGTACTGGCCGGCACCCTGGTGATTGTGCTGTTCGGCGTGCTCTACCACCGCAGTCTGGGCCGTTCGTACCCGGCGCGCTGGTGGTGATTCTGCTGCCGGCATTCCGTCAACCGGCTGAACAGCGAAGGGCATCCGCAGGTATACTGCGCGCTGTTTTCGCGCGGGTCTGAATCATGTCTGAAAATCCGGTATTGCTTGTTATTGGTTACGTCTGGCCCGAGCCGGATTCGTCGGCGGCGGGCAGCCGTATGCTGCAGCTGATCCGGGCCTTTCAGCAGGACGGTTACGACGTGGTGTACGGCTCGCCGGCCGAGGCCAGTGAGCACGCGCCCGATCTGGCGGCGCTGGGTATTCGAGCGGTGCCGCTGGCGCTGAATTGCTCGTCGTTCGATGACTTTATTATTGGCCTTAAACCGGCGCTGGTGATGTTCGACCGCTTTATGATGGAAGAGCAATTCGGCTGGCGGGTCGAAAAAGCCTGCCCGCAGGCCGTGCGCATTCTGGATACCGAAGACCTGCACTCGCTGCGCCACGCCCGTGCCGCACAACTGAAAGTGCAGCCGCAGCCATTACCGGTTATTCCTGAGCTGGCCTTCCGCCACAGTGAACTGGCGGTGCGCGAAATTGCCGCGATTTTACGCTGCGATGTGTCGCTGATGATTTCAGAATTCGAAATGCGCTATTTAACGGACTATTTTTCGGTGCCACAAACACAGCTTTTATACGTGCCGTTTATGGAACAGGCACCAGAGCCCGGCAGCAGTCCGGCGTTTGAAGAGCGCGCACATTTTGTGTCGATCGGTAATTTCCGCCACGAACCCAACTGGGATGCCGTGCGTTATTTAAAAGAAACCCTGTGGCCGTTAATCCGCAAACAATTACCGAAAGCCGAGCTGCATATTTACGGCGCGTATCCGCCGAAAAAAGCGACCCAGCTGCAAAACGCCCAGCAGGGTTTTCTGGTGAAGGGCTGGGCCGGGGATGCGCAGGCGGTGGTGCGCAGTGCGCGGGTGATGCTGGCGCCGTTGCGTTTTGGCGCCGGGCTTAAAGGCAAATTAATCGACGCTGCGCGCAACGGCACGCCGGCCGTGACGACCAGCATCGGCGCCGAAGGCATGTACGGTGAGCGTGTCTGTGCGCACATCGCCGACGACGCGCAGGCGTTCGCCGATGCGGCCGTGGCTTTGTATCAGAACGCGGACACCTGGCAGGCATTGCACGAAGCGGGTTTGGGCCTGCTCAGCGAGCGGTTTTTATTCTCTGATCATGCCCCGCGTTTGCTGCAGGCCGTGCAGCGCATCGTGGCCGACCCGGACGCGCATCGCGCGCCGCTGTTTTACAGCCGCATGTTGCGCCATCACAGCCTGAAAAGTACCCAGTACATGGCGCAGTGGATCGAAGCCAAAAACCGCCTGCCGCCGTCGTAACAGAAAGGGACTTTCTTTTCTGGCGGGTCCGGTTCGGTCAGTGGCGGGCTGTGCGCTGCCGGAAATCACCTGCCAGTGCATTCTGTACGGGCGTACACTGGCGCGCACAATAACAATAACCACACACGTGCCCGTGTCCGGAAGCGCTTATGATTTCTCTCAGCTCATTTCGTCACCCATTGACCCGCCCCTTGTTACGCCCGCTGCTCGCGCTGTTCGTTTTAACTTCGTCATTGCCCTCCGCTGCGGCGACCACAGCGCAGGCTTTGCCGGAGGTTCTGCATCAGCAGGCCATGGATTCCAGCCTGACTCAGGAACAGCGCATTAACGCGATTAAATCCCTGTACAGCAGCATGCTGGTGGATGGCGAAATTCCGCCGCGCAAAATCTGTGTGTGGGATGTGCTGGGGCGTTCAGGTCCGATTTACGCCACCGCGCTGGATCAGCAGGCCCGGTTGATGGATCTGGGCGTGCGCGTGGAAATTGACGCCTACACCAACGAAGGCGTGCTGGCCGACGATCTGAAAGCCGGGCAGTGTGATGCGGCTTTGTTTACCGGCATCCGCGCCCGTCTGTTTAACCGTTTTACCGGCACCATTGATGCCATCGGCGCGATTCCGTCGAGCGAACATATGAAGCTGCTGATGCAGGTGCTGGTGAACCCGAAAAATGCCGACAAAATGGAAGAAGGCCCGTACGTGGTGATGGGTTTTGCGTCGATGGGCGCGGCTTATATTTTTGTGAATGACCGGCAAATCAGCAGCCTGACCAAAGCCGCCGGCAAACGCGTAGCGGTGATGGATTACGACCCGATTCAGGCGGAAATGATTCTGCAGATTGGTGCCAACCCGGTGCCGACCAGCGTGGTCAGCGCCGGCAGTAAATTCAATAACCACGCCGTGGATGTGTTGCCGGCGCCACTGGTGGCCTACAACATGATGGAACTGTACCGCGGCATGGGCAAAGACGGCGGTATTGTCGATTACCCCTTCTCGCAGCTGACGCTGCAACTGGTGGGTCGGCGCGATAAATTCCCGACCGAAATTGCGCAGCTGGTGCGCGAGGATTTTTACCGCCGTTTTGCCGACATTGAAAAACTGGTGGATCAGCAGACCGGCTCGATTCCGGGCGATGTCTGGATCGGCATCAGCGACGAAGAAAAAGCCAGCTATCAGCAAATGATGCAGGAAGCGCGTATCACCCTGCGCGACCGTGGCTATTACGACAGCGGCATGCTGACCCTGCAGCGCAAAGTGCGTTGCCGTTTTAATCCGGCCAATTCCGAATGCGCCCAGCCGGTGGAATAACCCGGCTCTGGTTTAATCACGGGCAGCCCGGCGCATAAAAGGCTAGAATAGCCGTCTTACTCAAGACGGCTTTTTTATGACCGAAAACAGCAGAAAAACCGATCATCTGCAGGGTGTCACCCTCGAAAATCTGCTCAATCAGCTGGTGGATGAATTCGGCTGGGAAGGGCTGGCCGGGTTTATCCGCATCAACTGTTTCCGCTCGAACCCCAGCATTAAATCCAGCCTGACTTTTCTGCGTCGTACCCCGTGGGCACGGGCGCAGGTCGAAGTTGTGTTTATCGGCTTCAAAGAAGGCGAGGGCAAAAGCCAGATTACCCAGCGCCTGAAAGCGCTGGACGGTGCTCCGGCGGCGAAAAATACAGCGGCAAAAGACAATCGCCCGGCGTCTGGCCGTGCTGATGCTGGTCGTTCTGCCCCGCGCGCACCGCGTCAGCAGCAGAGCAAGCCGGCGCCAGACCCCTGGGGCAAGGCGCGGGCCAAAGACCAGCAGTAATCTCAGCCGCAACCTCCAGACAGCAAGCGTGCGTATCGGTTGCGTGCATAAAAAAACGAGCCCTGAGGCTCGTTTTTTTATGGTGTTGTCAGAGGCCATCGTCAGTAAGCGGCGTTGTCATCCGTGCAGCTGACACCGTGGGCGACGACGTAAATATCCCCGGACAACCCGCTGACAACGTAGGTGTCAGAGGTGACACCACCCAGGTCGCCGTGGATGGTCGGGTATTGCCCCGGTGCCACTGTATAGAGGCCGTTCACATTGCGCGGCAGTATCTCGTTACCCACGTACAGATGGGTTTCATCCAGCAGGTATGGACCGTACATCACGTAGTCGACGTAGGCGGTGAAACCGTCGTACACCACATTCAGCACGCCCACTAAAGTGCCTTTGCTGATATCACTCTGGCCGGCGCCGGCGTAGATATCCCAGCTGTAACTGCCACTGCCCACCGGCCCGTTCGTCCAGCCCCAGCGGTTAAAGTCGCCGTTGCCGTCTTCGTCCTCGTCAATGTCGAGGAAGCTGGTGGTGATGTCACCATCGGCCACATTGGTGCCGCCACTGTAGGCGAAGGCGGTTTCACAGCTGCCGAGTACCACAGGCGGGTTGTCGCCGCCGCAGTCGCAGGTCAGTACCAGCGTGAAATAGGTGCCCCACATACCTTTGTCGACGAAGCCTGTGCCGTCGGCCCAGCCGGTTTCTGTCTGCACGGTTTCGCCGTCAGCGCCGACGCGGCTGACCACCGCATGGGCGGCCACATAGTACTGGGTGTCGGCCTGCGGACAGCTGAAGCCGAGCACGCTCAGGGGAATGGTCTCTGTGTACTGGCTGACGCCGCTTAAGCTGCCGCTGTGGTAGGGGAAGTTACCAATTTTTGGTGTGCCTTTGCGGGTTTGTGGCATGTCGCTGAGCGAGGTGCCGACCCACAGATGGGTTTCATTCAGTGACCAGCCGTCCGTGGTGGAATAGGTGACAACCAGATCGTCGCCGATCACCTGCAGCGTTACGCTGCCTGCGTTCAGTGTCTGGCCGGCATACAGGGTTTGGGTCTGAACACCGCCTTCGGCGCTGACACAGGCGGCAGCGGCAAAGCTGCTGTAGCCGATGAGCGTCAGGGAGAGTGCAATCATCAGTAAACGTCTGAACATAGTACTTCCTCCATAATCCGTGTTGAGGAGAGTCGCTTGCGGGCTCTTCAGAGACTCATCGTGTCACTTTGCGTAAGCCGGCGTAAGCGGTCTTATGACTGTGTTGTATTAATGTCCGGTTAATTGTTATTTCGGTAAGCGCAAGCCGTACGGCGGTACTGAAAAAGTGCGAGGAAAGAGCGGAAAAGCGCGATAGTTCATGCGGCTTTTTTACGAAGGTGCGGGTGTGGGGGCTGGTGTGAGGTGAGCGTGGGGATGTTTTGGCGCGGTGCGTTTGGAGTGGTGGGTTTGCAGCGGGGCTGTTCTGACGTGAGTGACGAAGGGCCGGCAGAACACCGGCTCGGCGCGATTAATCGTCGAGAAAATCGCGCCATTCGATCAGCAGGTCGCGGAAATCTTCCAGTCCGCACACGGCGCGGGATTCCGCGTCGTAAAAATCCATGTCTTCTTCCTGCAGTTCTTCCAGCGAGTGTTCCTGCAGCAGTTCCAGCGCGACCACTTCGGCGTCATCGCGGTTCAGCAGCAGCAGGTAGTCGTGACCTTTCCATTCGAACTCGCGGCGGGTGCCGGATTCGATGTCTTTGATCACGGCCAGCAGTTCGCTCAGGCGTTCGCCATCGCTGGCCAGTTCGTCCGACAGCCAGTGGCCGAAGGCTTCGTGGTCCATCGACAGGCGCGCACACGGCAGCTGGCGTTCGTTGTAGAAAAAGCGGTAATCCATAAGCGTCCGTTACAGTTCAGCGGTTATTCATCGTCGTCATCAAGTTCGGACGCGGGCAGAGGCCAGCCGCCGAGGTCTTTGTAACGGTTGATGATGTAGCAGAACAGTTCTGCGGTTTTGAAGGTGTCGTAGGCGGCGCTGTGGGCGGCGCTGTTATCAAAGTCGATACCGGCCATCTTGCAGGAGCGTGCCAGCACGGTGTGACCCAGTGACAGCGCGGCCATCGACGCGGTATCGAACGACGAAAACGGGTGGAACGGGTCGCGCTTGATGTCGTTACGTGCCACGGCGGCACGCAGGAAACCGTGGTCGAAGTGGGCGTTGTGGCCCACCAGAACGGCGCGGTTGCAGCCGTTGGCTTTCACTTCGCGGCGCACGGTCTGGAACATGGCGGTTAACGCGTCGATCTCAAACTCGGCATCACGTTCGGGATCGAACGGGTCGATACCGGTGAAATCCAGTGCTTCCTGCTGCAGGTTGGCGCCATCAAACGGATGGATGTTGGCGCTTAAGGTTTCGTTCGGGTGCAGATAGCCGTCGTCATCCATGCGCAGGGTGACCATGGCAATTTCCAGCAGCGCATCGGTTTCGGCGTTAAAACCGCCGGTTTCCACGTCCACCACCACCGGCAGAAAGCCGCGGAAGCGTCGCGCCATCAGGGATTTTTCCTGCTTTTCTTCACTCACTGTCAGTACTCCAGTTTCCAGCGCAGGGTTTCACCGGCGCGTAACGGTACGATCACGTCTTTGCCGAACGGCATTTCCACCGGCACCTGCCAGGACTCTTTCACCAGGGTGATTTCGTCGCTGTTGCGTGGCAGGCCGTAGAAGTCGGGGCCATTGAAGCTGGCGAAGGCTTCGAGTTTATCCAGTACGCCCAGATCCTCAAAGATCTCGGCGTACAGCTCAATCGCGCCATAGGCGGTGAAGCAGCCGGCACAGCCACAGGCGCTTTCTTTGGCGCCTTTGGCATGAGGGGCGCTGTCGGTGCCCAGGAAGAATTTGTGGTTGCCGCTCACGACCGCATCCTGCAGCGCCTGCTGGTGGATGTTGCGCTTCAGAATCGGCAGGCAGTAGAAGTGCGGCTTAATACCGCCAACCAGCATGTGGTTACGGTTGTAGGCCAGATGCTGCACGGTAATGGTGGCGCCGATGTTGTCGCCATGGCTCATCACGAACTCGGCCGCATCTTTGGTGGTGATGTGTTCAACCACGACTTTCAGCGACGGGTGACGGCTCACCAGCGGCGCCAGAATCGTATCGAGGAATTCTTTCTCGCGGTCGAAGATGTCGACGTGGTTGTGGGTCACTTCACCATGCACCAGCAGTGGCATACCGGCGTCGGCCAGTGCCGCGGCAATGTGGTCCAGCTTGCCCAGATCGGTCACGCCGGAATGGGAGTTGGTGGTGGCACCGGCCGGGTACAGTTTTACCGCTACGATATGGCCGGCTTCTTTGGCTTCAGCGATCATTTCCGGGGTGGTGTTGTCGGTGAGGTACAGCACCATCAGCGGGTCAAAGTTCAGACCCTGCGGCACGCGCGACAGAATGCGGTCGCGGTATTCCAGCGCCTGCTCGGCGTTCATCACCGGCGGCTGCAGGTTAGGCATGATGATCGCGCGCTTCATTACGCGGGCCGTGGCTGGCACCGTGTGTTGCAGTACAGCGCCATCGCGCACATGCAGGTGCCAGTCATCGGGACGGGTAATGGTCAGACGTTCAGTCATAGTGCTCAACCTTGTCTAAAATATAGGGATGCCCGCACGGGGTGCGGCTCGGGTGCCGCGCATTGTACCGGAAAGTGGGATAAGTGCTTAATTTTTACCGGTTTTGGCCGATAACCTGACCAAAGCCCCTGGACTCAGTCGCCGTTGCGACGGTGACAAGCGTATGCCTATGCCAAGACATTTTCTGTTTCTCCTGCTGCTCAGCGCTCTGCCTGCCATGGCTGCGCTGGAATACGGCAGCTCGGTGGATAACACCCGCTGGGGCGTCAGCGGCTCGGTGTTTGCCTGCCGCTTCGAGCAGGAGATTCCGGATTACGGCACGGCAGTGTTCTACCACGAAGCAGGCGAGGACGTGGTGTTCCGTCTCGAGACCCTGCGCAACCTCATGGATTACAGTCAGGCGCAGGTCAGCATCCTGCCGCCGCCCTGGCAGCCGGCCAACAAGACTGAAAATCTGGGCACCTCGCCGATTCTGAAACAGTCGCCGAACCTGAGTCTGGATACCAAACGCACCAACCAGTTTCTGCACGCGTTGCTGGAAGGCAAATGGCCTGCGATCAGTCACAAAACCTATTACGACAAAGACCGCTTTGTGCAGATTCACCTGTCGGCCACTGCCTTCACAGACCATTACCGCGATTACATCGATTGCGTAAAACAGTTGCTGCCGATGAATTTCGGCCAGGTGGCGCGCTCGAAAGTGCTGTTCGGCGTGGGTGAAGAGGCCATCGACAAAAAAGACATGGAACTGCTCGACCGCATCATCTTTTACATCAAACACGACCCGCGCGTGTTTGCCGTGTACCTCGACGGCCATTCCGATAATCAGGGTCGCCGTTACGATAACCGTCAGACGTCCAAAGCGCGGGTAGAAGATGTAGAGCGCTATTTCGTGAAACAGGGCATCGACCCTGAAATGATCACCACCCGTTTCCACGGTGACCGCTACCCGGTGGCCACCAACAAAACCCCCGCAGGCCGAGCAGCCAACCGGCGGGTGACCATCCGTATCGAACAGCGTCAGGACATGCCGATTCCCGACGATTTGCTGTTCAAACCGAAAAACCGCGGCGTAACCACCGCCGAAGCCGACTGATACCCGCCCATTACGCATTCAATGCGCGCTAAATGCCCGTGGCTGTTGGCTATCTACTGCTCAATCAGTACAATACTGCCCCTTTCGATCACGGTGCCGGCGTTGTCTGCGCTGTCACGCCCACATCATCATCCTGGAGAATTCCATGTCAGACATCAAAAAAGTGGTGCTTGCCTATTCCGGCGGCCTCGATACGTCCGTCATCGTAAAGTGGCTGCAGGATACTTATCAGTGCGAAATCGTTACCTTCACCGCTGACCTGGGTCAGGGCGAAGAAGTCGAACCTGCACGCGCCAAAGCCGAAGCCATGGGCGTTAAAGAAATTTACATCGAAGACCTGCGCGAAGAGTTCGTGCGTGACTTCGTATTCCCTATGTTCCGCGCCAACACCATTTACGAAGGCGAATACCTGCTGGGTACCTCCATTGCCCGTCCGCTGATCGCCAAGCGTCTGATTGAAATCGCCAACGAAACCGGCGCTGATGCAATCTCCCACGGCGCGACCGGTAAAGGTAACGACCAGGTGCGTTTCGAACTGGGTGCGTACGCCCTGAAACCAGGCGTAAAAGTGATTGCTCCATGGCGTGAATGGGATCTGACCTCCCGTGAAACCCTGATGGCCTATGCCAAAGAGCGCAACATCCCGATCGATTTCAACAAAGCCGGTAAAAAGTCTCCGTACTCCATGGACGCCAACCTGCTGCACATCTCCTATGAAGGCGGCGTGCTGGAAGACACCTGGACCGAGCACGAAGAAGACATGTGGCGCTGGTCTGTCAGCCCGGAAGCCGCTCCGGACGTTCCTACCTATCTGGAACTGACCTACGAGCGCGGCGATATCGTGGCGATCAACGGCGAAGCCATGAGCCCGGCCACTGTGCTGGAAACCCTGAACAAAATCGGTGGTGCCAACGGCATCGGCCGTCTGGACATCGTAGAAAACCGTTACGTGGGCATGAAGTCCCGTGGCTGCTACGAAACTCCGGGCGGCACCATCATGCTGAAAGCGCACCGTGCGATTGAGTCCATCACTCTGGACCGTGAAGTGGCGCACCTGAAAGACGAACTGATGCCGAAATACGCCAGCCTGATTTACAACGGTTACTGGTGGAGCCCTGAGCGTCAGATGCTGCAAACCATGATCGACGAGTCTCAGGCTCCGGTGAACGGCGTTGTGCGTCTGAAACTGTACAAAGGCAACGTGATTGTGGTTGGCCGTAAGTCCGACAACAGCCTGTTCGACACCCGTATCTCCACCTTCGAAGACGACGGCGGTGCTTACAACCAGAAAGACGCGGAAGGCTTTATCAAGCTGAACGCGCTGCGTATGCGTATTGCTGCCAACAACGGCCGCAAACTGCTGAAATAAGCAGACCTGCGTATGCAGAAAAGGGCGCTCAGGCGCCCTTTTTTATTGTCCGCAACTCAGCTTATGCCGGTTTCTTAAGCCGCTTCAGGCCGGACGCCAGGCGCGCAGAAACGTATCCACCGCGTCGCCGGTCGCCGCCGCAAACTGGCTGGCCGACAACTCGCCGAGCACACCGAACATAAACTGTTCGATCCATTCCGCCTCCAGCAGACTGTGCAGCTGCTGCGACAGCAAGAGTGGCCGCGCCTCACGCAGCACACCCTTATCCATCAGGGTTTTCAGATAGCCGGCAACTATGTTCTGGCCTTTTTCAGGGCCGAATTCGAAGCAGCGCCGGCCGAGATCGCCACGGTTGCCCTCGGTGGCCATTAAGCGGCGGATGGCCTGCACGCGCGGCGAATACAGTACGGTCAGATACTGGCGGCCGTAGGCCAGCAGCACGGCGCGCGCGTCGTCGGAACTGTGGTCGAGCAGGGATTTGGTGGCCTCAAACTCGGCGCTGGCCGCGGCCATCATAACGTCGAAAAACAGCTCGTCTTTGCTGTTGAAGTAGCTGTACAGCGTGGCTTTGGAAAAGCCGACCTCGCTGCAGATCTGCGCCATGGAGGCGCGTTCAAAGCCCACCTGCTGAAACACCCGTTCGGCGGCATCCAGAATCGCCTGACGGCGTTCTTCGGTCTTTTTTCTCATGTGTCTGATCCGTATTCGCTGGCCGTACTGTAACAGAGCAGGGCGGTCGTCTGAACGCCGGTGCGTATTTACGAGCCGCCGGCGCTGGTCGTGGCGGCGGCTTGTCTGTTCGCTTTTTAACCTGTCATAAGCGACATTTCTCATATCTATAACTAAACCGTTCAGTTTACTTTACGGCGTTGCGCGACTAAGATTCAAGTCGATAACTGAACCAGTTAGTTTAATTATGAGGTTGATATGTCAGAGCAGTTAACCGGAAAGCCAACGCGCGGCCCTAAGCCTGCGGGCTTTCTGCTGCTGGCGCTGGCCGTCGCGATCAGCGGCTGCGCCAGTCTGCCGGACGAACAGTCGCGCGCGGCTATGAAGGATGTCGCGGCAGTGCAAATGCCCGGCGAACAGAGCGCCGCAAACAATCTGTGGCCGCAGGATCAGTGGTGGCTGGCCTATGGCGATGCCCAGCTGAATCAGCTGATGGACGAGGCGCTGGCGTCTTCACCGGATCTGACCATGGCGCAGGCGCGTCTGGCCGAAGCCGCGGCCATGCTGGGTCTGTCGACGTCGGCACTGCGCCCGGACCTGAGCCTGAATGCCTCGGTCAGCGAAGAAAAAATGACTTACAACGGCGTGATTCCCGGCGACTTCACGCCGCAGGGCTGGAATTCCTACGGTCGTCTGGGTCTCGACATGCGCTGGGAGCTGGATTTCTGGGGCAAGAACAGCGCCGCGCTGGCGGCCGCTACCTCGGAACTGACCGCGCGTGAAGCCGAAGTGGCGCAGGCGCGCCTGCTGCTGACCAGTGCTGTGGCCTCGGCCTATGCCGGCCTCAACAGCCTGACCCTGAGCCGCGACACCGCCGCCCGTTCGGCTGACGTGCGGGGCAAAACCGCTGAGCTGTTTGCCAAACGTCATCAGTACGGCATGGAGAACATTGGGTCGGTGCGTGAAGCCGAAGCCCGTCGTGCGGTAGCCGAAGGCGTGGTGCTGGCGCTGGATGAACAGATTGCCGTTATGCGCAATCAGCTGGCGGCACTGCTCGGCGCAGGCCCTGAACGTGGTCTGAGCATCGGCCGTCCGGCGCTGAATCTGAATGCGCATGAAGGCGTGCCGCAGCATCTGGCGCTCGATCTGCTGGGACGCCGGCCGGATATTGTTGCAGCCCGTCTCAGGGTCGAGGCGCAGGATCAGGCTATTGCATCGCGCCGCGCGGCCTTTTACCCCAACGTCAGCCTGACCGCGTTTGTTGGCGTGCAGTCGCTCGGCGTCGACAACCTGTTTGACGACGGTTCCGACATTGGTGGTGTTGGCCCGGCCATCTCGTTGCCGCTTTTTAACGGCGGGCGTCTGCGCGCCGACCTGTTCCGCAGCGAAGCCCATTACGATCAGGCCGTGGCCGCTTACAACAGCACCATCACCCACGCCCTGCAGGAAGTAGCGGATGTGCTGGTACGCGAGCGCTCACTGGAAGCGCGCATCAGCAAAGCGGAAGAGGCCGTTGCCGCCGCCAGCGAAGCCCACAGAGTGGCGAAAAACCGCTACGAAGGCGGTCTGGCCAGCAACCTGCAGGTACTGTCGGCGGAAGACGCGCTGCTGATCAGTCAGGAAGCGCTTACCGGCCTGCAAACTCAGGCCTTAGTGCTGGATGTGGCGCTGAACAAAGCCTTAGGTGGCGGTTATCAGGAGCCCGATGACAGCACACTGGCGCAATCCCCAACCCCGATGAATGCAACGTCTGCCCAGTCCGATGCAGCCGCTAAACCTATTCACCATCTGTAAGTGCAAGGTACCGATTTATGAATCCGAATGAACTCTCTGATGCCCAGCTGACGGCCCGTCGTAACAAGAGCCTGGGAATCTTTGCCGCGGTTGCGGCTGTGGTGGCGGTGTCTTCTGTCACTTACTGGAACCTGGTGGCATCGCGTTACGTCAGCACCGACAACGCCTACACCAACGCCGAAGTGGCGGCCATCACCCCGGCGGTTGGCGGAATTGTGCGTGAAGTGCTGGTATCCGATACGCAAAAGGTAAAAGCCGGCGATCTGCTGCTGAGCATTGATCCGGTGGATGCGCAGCTGGCGCTGCAAAGCGCACGTGCGGGTCTGGAACAGGCCATCCGCCGGGTAAAAAGCTATCAGGCCAACGATCGCAGTCTGGGTGCGCAGGTACTCGCGCGTGACGCCGATCTCAAACGTGCACAGGCCGGTCTGGCCGTTGCTCAGGCTGACTACGACCGCGCCAAAGTGGATTTCGACCGTCGTACTGCGCTGGTGGAATCCGGTTCTGTCTCCGGTGACGAACTGACTCAGGCCACCAACGCTTTCCGTGCCGCCGAAGCTCAGCTGAAAGCGGCCCGTGCTGCGGAAGGTCAGGCGCTGGCCAACCTGAATGCGGCCAAAGAAGCCCAGGCCGCCAATACCGTGTGGATTGCCGATGCTGATATCGACCACAACCCGGATGTGATGGCCGCCCGTGCCCGTTTACAGCAGGCCGAAGTCGATCTGGCCCGTACCGAACTGCGCGCGCCTGTGGATGGCATTGTCGCCAAGCGTCAGGTGCAGGTGGGGCAGCGACTTCAGCCGGGTATGGCGCTGATGGTGGTGGTGCCGGTGGCCGACGTGTATGTCGACGCCAACTTCAAAGAAGTACAGCTGGCGGATGTGCGCGTGGGTCAGAGCGTGGAACTGCACTCAGACCTGTACGGTGACGATGTGGTGTACCGCGGTGTGGTGGAAGGTTTCTCGGGCGGTTCCGGTTCGGCCTTTGCCGCGATTCCGGCGCAGAACGCCACCGGTAACTGGATCAAAGTGGTGCAGCGTCTGCCGGTACGTATCCGTCTGGATAAAGAGCAGCTGGCTGCGCATCCGCTGAAAGTGGGTTTATCCATGGCGGTGGAAATTGATCTGCACTCCGGCACTCAGGGCTGAAGTCTATGACTGGCGCGACGCAACGTGAGGGATTTATTCCCTTAAGCGGTCCGCAGATGGCGATTGCCGCATTAATGCTGGCAATGGCCAACTTCGTGGCCGTACTGAATCTGACCATCGCCAACGTGGCGGTGCCGAATATCGCAGGTTCTCTGGCGGCTGCGTCCAGCCAGGGCACCTGGGTTATTACCTCTTACGCGGTGGGTGAAGCCATTACCGTGCCGCTCACCGGTTGGCTGGCGGCACGCTTTGGCTCGGTGCGGGTATTTTCTGCTTCGCTGATATTGTTCGGTATTTTTTCTGTTATTTGCGGCCTGGCCGATTCGCTTGGTCTGTTGGTCGTCGCGCGCGTATTTCAGGGCCTGTGTGGCGGTCCGTTAATGCCGTTATCACAAACCCTGTTGTTGCGTATTTTCCCGAAAGAAAAAACCGCGGCGGCCATTGGCCTGTGGTCGATGACCACTATGGTGGCGCCTGTGGTTGGTCCGATTCTGGGTGGTTATTTATGCGATAACGTCAGCTGGCGCTGGGTGTTTTTCATCAACGTGCCGATCGGTCTGGCCTTTGGTCTGTATTCGTGGAAACTGATGAAACGCTACCAGGAAACTCCGGTTATTAATCCGATTGATAAAGTGGGATTAGGCTTGCTGATTGTGTGGATTGCTGCGCTGCAGCTGATTCTGGACGAAGGCAAAAACCTCGACTGGTTTGCCTCCAGCCATATCGTCGGTCTGGCCATTATTGCCGCGGTGGGTTTTATCCTGTTTTTAATCTGGGAATTTAACGTGCGTAATCCGATTGTGGATATGCGCGTCTTTCGCCACCGCGGATTTTCCGTGGCGGTGCTCACGGTGTCGTTTGCTTACGCTGCGTTTTTTGCCGTGAACGTGTTAACGCCGCTGTGGCTGCAGAGCTTTATGGGCTATACCGCCACCGAAGCCGGCAAAGTTACCGCCTGGCTGGGCATAACCGGCTTTTTAATTGCGCCTATGGTTGCGCAGGCGGCGAATAAAACCGATCAGCGTGCGCTGGTGTTTTTCGGTGTGATTTTAATGGGGCTGGTGACCTTCTGGCGCACCATTGCCACCACGGATATGGGCTTCTGGGATATCGCCATTCCGCTGGCAGTGATGGGCATTGCCTTGCCGTTCTTCTTTATCCCGACCACCACCATTGCGCTGGCGGCGGTGGACGAAAAAGAAATGGATTCGGCGGCCGGTTTAATGAACTTCCTGCGTACCTTGTCGGGTGCCTTTGCCACTTCGCTGGTGACCACAGGCTGGGCCAACCAGACCACGCGTAACCATGCTGAGCTGGTGGGTATGGCCGATGCCGATGGCAGTGTGCGCAGCATGCTGACTCAGCAGGGTATGCCCGACGAAGCCGTGAACAGCGTGATCGATTATGTGGTCACCGGCCAAAGCGTGATGCTCAGCACCAATCAGATCATGACGATTCTGGCGCTTATTTTTATCTTTGCTGCGGCCATTATCTGGCTGGCACCAAAACCGGACCGGGTGATTGAGCCGGGTGCGGGTGGTCATTAATGGAGAAACGCGATTATGTTCAGAACTATTCTGCTACCTACGGATGGCTCGCCGCTTTCACAGAAGTGTGTGGCAAACACCGTGAAGTTTGCCGCCGAAACCGCCGCCACAATCGTGCTGTTTTATGCCCGGCCGACGGCGGGCTTGCCGTATCTGGGGTTGGGAGCGATCAGCGATCCGCACTTGCTGCAGACGCAGAATGCTGCGCTGGATGATGTCGCGGCCAGCGTGCTGAACGACGCGGCGGCACAGGCTGCTGCTGCCGGTGTTGCGTTCCGCACTTTAAGCCAGACCGGCGACCAGCCCTGGGCGCTGATTGTGGAGGCGGCGGAACAGGAAGGGTGCGACGCAATTTTTATGGCGTCGCACGGACGTCGCGGTGTGAGCGGTATTTTATTGGGCAGTGAAACCCAGAAAGTGCTGACGCACAGTCAGATTCCGGTGCTGGTTTACCGCTGAGTATTTGACGATTGGCAGCGCTTGCTTTTTTACTTTCTGCTTTTTTAGCGTCGGCGAATGCTGGTGCGGGTAAAGGCGCCCACAGATTTGCAAATAACAGAGACCGCTATTAAAAAAGCGGTGACTGGTAATCGAAGCGGTTATTGGTAATAGAAACGGTGAACAGTAAATCTGTTCGCCGTTTTTTCTTTTAAATGGCGGCCTGAAAGGGAGCTTTTCTTAAGGGCTTCAGAGCTTCAGGGCTTCAGGGCTTCAGCCGTAACAGCTGGCTTAACGCCTGCGGATGATGAATCAGCCAGCCGCCGGCCAGTCCGCACAGACTGCCAATGGTAATATCCAGCAGGCGCGCGCTCATCAGGCTGTTCAGTGTGCCTGAAATGGCGTCCGGCAAAGGCAGTGCAGAGTGGACGACGCTGATTTCGGCAAACAACAGCGTCAGCGGCGTAATAAACAACATGGCCAGGCCGTAATTGCGCACCACCGCCAGTTCAATCAGCACGCTCAGAATAAAAATAATCAGCGGCAGCCAGATATCGGCCGGGTTTAAGGCAAACAGTCCCCAGGCCACCAACAACCCCAGCGCAGTGCCAACGATGCGGTGCACATTGCGGTGCCAGACATGGTGCAGGCTGGCGCCCTGAATAATGGCCGCGCACGACACCGGTACCCAATACGGGTTGTTGAGCCCAAGGCCTAATGCCAGCCACAAAGAACCGGCCACGAACAGCGCAATTAATAGTGCTTCGGCCAGACTCTGGCGAACCGGCTCTGTGGGGGTGCTGTCGGTGCGCACTGTGGTTGGTAAAAAGAAACTGTAGATAAACGCCAGCACAATCGAACCTGCGCTGCCCAGACCGACGTTCAGCATTCGCTCAGTGATTACCTCCGGCTGGTGAGGCATCAGCAGAAATAAGGCACTGATCAGAATAAAAAAGAAACTGCCGGGAGGCGGCATCTGCAAGCGGCGGCTGATGAGGGTGGCCGTTGCGCTGATCAGCAACAGCGTCAGCACCGACGCCAGCGCACTGCCGGACACCAGAGAGGCCAGCAGCACACACAGCTGAAACCCCAGCGCCACGCCGGATAAACGGCGCAGGCGCTGAGCACGGCTGCCGGTGGGCAGATACAGCATCACCAGCGCGCCCATGCAACCGAGAATGCCGTGTGCCATATTACCCTGCAGCAGGCCGATGGTGGCTGGCAGGGCGGCGCTCAGCCCGGCAACAAAGGGCAGATGCCAGGGGCGCGTGGTCGGGTTCAGACGCAGCAGGGTTTTCAGTTCGTCCAGCAGCTTCTGTTGCCAGGAAATCGGGGGCATCGGGTCACCGTGAGGATTACGCCAGAGGCGGTTATGATACGGACAGCCGGGCCAAACACCCAGTGTACTTATGTCACGTGCCGCTTTGCCGAGCGGCCGTTTAACCCTGTTTGCCAAGAGCCGTTACTGTGGGCTGCTGCGAAAAGGCCCTAATGTGATCCGTTGCCGGAAGGCTTTAATGTGAGCCGTCGCCAAACGGCTTTAAGGTGAGAAGTTACCAGAAAATGCTGCGGAGAAATTGTGCATGCCATCCGATGTTCAGACCGTGAACCCCAAAGATCCTGCGCTGATCGCAGAAGCCGATCGTGCAGCCCTGCGCTGCCCGCTGTGCGGTGAAGACAATCAGTGCGCGGTGGCGGCGGGCGATGAGGCCACATCGTGCTGGTGTTTTGCACCAGGCCTGACCACCCCGGCCGCTCTGCTGGCGCAAATTCCGCCAGAGGCACGTAACCGTCAGTGTGTCTGTGCGGCATGCGTCGCCAGGGCGATGGCCGGGGGTTCTGTTGCTGATGGGGCTGCTAAGCACGAGCGCTGATACGGGCAGATGTTGATAGAGGCAGATGTTGATACAGGCGGAGCTGATACAGAAGACGGCAGATTGACCAGCGTCTACTGGCTTTTGCCGTCGCAGTTTTTGGCCGCCCGTGGCAACTGGCCGTCGGCTGGCGGAACCGGGCAATCGTAAATGCCGAAATCGTGAAATATTGGCTGCAAGAGCTGTTTGGCCCGCAGGTCGTCGAGCAGTGCATCCATCGCCGCCGCATCCGGGGTAAAGCCGGGGCGGATCAGCACCGAATGACGGTACAGCTGATCGAAGGTATCCGACACTAAAAAGAAGTGCCGCTCATCCGGGTGGTCACGGAAATAACGGTACAGAAACGACAGACTCATGATGGCAATTTCGCCGCTGCGGTCTTTCAGCAGCTGCAGGTTATTTTCGTTGGTCCACGACAAAATCATATTAAATTCGCGGCGCAGATACTCTTCATCGGCATTAAAGCCGGCAAAGCCGTAATGAAATCCCAGAATGCCGATCATGCGTTTGCCCTTCAGCGTCGCGAAGTACGACTGATCGCGTTCGGCTTTGGCCAGAGCAACAAAAACCTCTCCATCGTTTTCCCGTGGGCGCGACTGCTGAAAGGCAATGCCGTCCCAGCCCCACGCCGGATTCTCGAAGAAAATCATGTCGTAATCGGCCTGCTCGAAGGTCTGATAACGGCGCTTGGGGGAAATCGGCACCAGCACGAACTGGTACTGCTCTTGATTCTGATTGAGCAGGTTAAGCACTTTCGGGGTAATGCCGGTGAGGTGGCCGCTGGCGTCCTGTTCGACATAGGGTGGGTACAGATAGGCGCCGACACGGACGATCTCGCGGTCATTCGCGTGGGTCATTTCGCTTGCCTGCAACAGGGCGCTGCTGACAAGGGACGACCACAGAACAAGGGCAAGGGTTAAAACTCGGCGCATGGGGGCTTATTCGTCGGCTGGCGAACTTTAAGACTAGACCGCGCCCGTACAATTGGAAAGGAAGCGCCGTCCCTGAGCTGATATAGTCGCTGACCTGTGAACAGGCTAAGTTGTTGAAGGGCATCAAGATGAATCACGCCGTGGATACGGACATCGTACCGGCAGGGGCTGCGGCCACATCCGGGGTAAAGGCACTGGTCGAACGTCTGCGTGACAACGCCCAGCTGGGCAAGCACGGTCATTTCTACGCGTCGCTGCGCCGGCGCAATCTGCACATTCTTTGCGGCGTGCCTGTGGTGGTGATCAACCTGCTGCTGGGCTCTGTATTTTTTACCCTGCTGCAGGCAGAGCTGCCCGACTGGGGCAAATGGCTGGGGGCGCTGCTGGCGCTGGTCGCCGCCGCTCTGGGCGGCATTCAGACTTTCTTTGATTTCAAGAAAACCTGCGCCGGTCACCGCGAGGTCGGCAACGACTATCTGGGGCTGGCGCGCGAGTGTGAGCGCCTGCTGGCACTGCACGCCGATGGCCTGCTGACGCTTGAGGCGCTGGCCAGCGAATTACCTCGCTTGAACGCCGAGTACGCCGATATTAATGAACGCGCCGAAGACTATATTGTGTCGCCGCGGGAATACGCACTGGCCCGCGAGCGTCTGGCGCAACGGGCAGGACAGGCCTGATGGAGGCTTTTCTCGCCGACTGGGCGGTGGGGCTGCCGCTGGTTTCCGTCGTCACATTATTGATTGCGGCGTTTCTGGGCTCTTTGCTGACCTCCTCTTTGGGGGTTGGCGGCGGCGCGTTTCTGATTACTGTAATGGCCGGCATCGTGCCGCCGGTGGCGCTGATTCCGGTGCACGGCATTGTGCAGCTGGGGTCGAATTCCTCCCGTGCCTGGCTCACGCGTAAACACACTCAGTGGACAAAAATCGGCTGGTTCGCGGCCGGTGCGGCGATTGCCTCGCTGCTCACGGTATTTCTGCTCGGCAAAATGCAACCGGGCGTAATTCCTTTGCTGGTGGGGCTGTTTATTCTGTGGCTGAGCTGGGGCAAGGTGCCGGAAATTGGTCTGGGTGAAAAAACCGCTGGCTTGTTCAGCGGCGGTTTGATTACCACCTTGCTGACCATGCTGGTCGGAGCGACCGGGCCGCTGGTGTCGGCCTGGCTGGGACGTGCCGGTACCGACCGCTGGCAATATACAGCGAATTTTTCGACCTGCATGACACTGCAGCATTTATTGAAAGTGGCGGTGTTCGGCCTTGCGGGGTTTGCTTTTCTGCCCTGGATACCGCTGTTGGCAGCCATGATTCTGTGCGGTTATATCGGCACCCGCTTGGGCCTTAAACTGATGGGGAAAATGCCGGAAACCCTGTTCCGGCAATTATTCCGCTGGATTCTGACATTGCTGGCGTTGCGCCTGATCTGGGTGTGGTACGCCGGCTGAATCAGACGCCGATGTCTTCGTTCCACAACTCAGGATGATCAATCACAAATTGCTTCATCAGGGCGATGCAGTCCGGATCGTTCAGTACGGTTAAATTCACGCCCTGTGCGCGCATGTGATCTTCCGCCCCCATAAAATTGACGTTTTCGCCAATCACCACCCGCGGGATGCCATACAGCAGTGCAGCGCCGCTGCACATGGAACAGGGCGACAGGGTGGAGTAGAGGGTGCATTCACGGTATTCGGCGCCGGTTAAGCGCCCGGTATTTTCCAGACAATCCATTTCTGCATGACGGATAACGCTGCCATTCTGCACCCGGCGGTTATGGCCGCGGCCGATGATTTCGCCGTTGCGAACCAGCACAGAACCAATCGGAATACCGCCTTCCGCACGGCCTTTGCGTGCTTCTGCCAGTGCTGCACTCATGAACATCTGATCATAGCTGTAGCTCATACGACCTTCCTTGTTACGTCTGAGTTAATCAATAGGGTCTAGCGTCCGTCGGGCAGTGCAACTGCATCCTTGCATGTTTTTCTGAGCGCGGCCAGCGTGCTTTTCTTTATTCCAGAGTCCGGTGCTTCCGGCCGTTTACCACAGCTCGCCAAAGCGGTCGCGGTGGCACAGGTACAAACGCAGATCGAATTCCAGCTGGTGGTAATCCGGTTCCATGTAACAGCACAGTTTATAAAAGGCTTTGTTGTGTTCTTTTTCGCGCAGGTGCGCCAGCTCGTGCACCAGAATCATTTTTAATAACGGTTCGGGAATGCGGCGGAACAGCGACGAAATGCGGATTTCATTTTTCGCTTTCAGTTTGCCACCCTGTACCCGCGACACAAAGGTATGCAGGCCCAGAGCATTGTTGATGACGTGAATTTTGTCGTCGTAAATCACCTTGCTGATCGGCGGTGAACTGCGCATAAACTCGTCTTTTAAATCCTGCGCATAGTCGTACAGCGCGCGCTCGCCACTCAGGGCATGGGCAGCCGGGTATTTCTTTAACAGCAGGTCGCCGGTTTTTCCGGCGTCGAGTAAATCCTGTACCTGTTGCTGCAGCTGGGCGCTGTAGCCGTTGAGATAATTGGGCTGACGTTTCTGGTTCATGCCTTGTTTTCCTGACACAGCGTCAGCCAGGCGTCGATGCCGGCGCTGCGGTATTTTTGTTTGTGCACGATCAGGTACAGCTGCCGGCTGAAGTCGCGGCCCGGTACCGGCAGGTGAATCAGGCTGCCGCGGCGGAATGCGTCAGACAGGGTAATGGTGGATAAACAGCCGATGCCGAGTCCGGCTTCGACTGCGCGCTTGATGGCTTCGGTGTGCTGCAGTTCCAGCGTAATCGTGAGGTCCGGCAGCAGGCCGTGCATGGCGCGGTCGAACGCCTGACGCGTGCCGGAACCGGCTTCGCGCAGGATCCATTGTGCCGCGCGCAGGTCGTCGTCGCTGACGCGGCGGCCGCTCAGCGCCAGCGGATGCTGAGGGTGACAGAACACCGCCAGTTCGTCGCCACGCCACGGCAGAATGTCGAGATCCGGGTGGTTGATCTCGCCTTCGATCAGGCCCACATCCAGTTCGTAGTTCAGCACCTTGTCGGCGATCTGGCGGGTATTGCCGACGTCCAGCGTGACGCGAGCCTGCGGATAGCGCGCCATGTACTGCGCCATCAGGCCCACGGCCAGATAGTTGCCGATCGACAGGGTGGCGCCGACGTTCAGCGGGCCGGCCTCGGCGTGCTGCATCAGGCTGCGTTCAAAATCGCGCGCCTGCGCCAGCAGGGCTTCGGCTTTCGGGCGCAGCAGACGGCCCTGTTCGTTAAGCTGCAGGCGCTTGCCGATGCGGTCGAACAGCTGCAGGCCGAACTGGTTTTCCAGATCTTTCAGCGCACTGCTGGCGGCACTCTGTGACATCGCCAGTTCGTCGGCGGCGCGGGTCAGGTTCTGTTCGTGGGCGATGGCCACAAACACTTCCAGCTGGCGGAGGGAATAGCGCATGACGGCGTCCTGTTTGGGTTTTGTTATCAGTAAAACCGAAAACGATTATTCGTATAATCTGATTCTTCGATATTGTTGCCGGGAGTAACCTGTGAGGCAAGTTAATTCAACAGGACACAGCAGGCACCATCATGAGCAATCTGATCCGCGAAACCGTCACCAGCGTTCACCACTGGAACGACACACTGTTCAGCTTTACCACCACGCGTAATCAGGGGCTGCGTTTCAAGAATGGCCATTTCACCATGATTGGTCTGGAGGTAGAGAACAAACCTCTGCTGCGTGCCTACTCCATTGCCAGTGCCAACTATGAAGAAGAGATGGAGTTTTTCTCCATCAAAGTGCAGGACGGTCCGCTGACTTCACGCCTGCAGAAACTGCAGGTAGGTGACGAGATTCTGGTTGGCACCAAGCCGGTGGGCACCCTGATTACCGACCACCTGCTGCCGGGCAAAAACCTGTTTCTGCTGAGCACAGGCACCGGTCTGGCGCCGTTTATGAGCATCATCAAAGACATCGACGTGTACGACCAGTTCGACAAGGTGATTCTGACTCACGGCGTGCGTTATGTGTCTGAGCTGGCCTACCAGCAGCGCATCGAGAACGAATTGCCGGACAACGAATACTTTGGCGACGTGGTGCGCGAAAAACTGATTTATTACCCGACCGTAACCCGTGAGCCGTTCCGCAATCAGGGCCGTCTGACCGACGCCATTACCAGCGGCAAGCTGACCCGCGATATCGGTCTGGCGGATCTGAATCCGGAAACCGACCGCTTCATGCTGTGCGGCAGTCCGGCCATGCTCGACGACCTGACCCGCATTCTGGATGATCTGGGCTTTAAAGAAGCCCGCGGTGGTCAGGCCGGTCACTACGTGATTGAGCGCGCGTTCGTCGAGAAGTAACGCTTTCACGCCTCCCCTGTGTGCGCCTGCGCTGGTTGTGACGGAATCTTGGCCCGTCATGATGAGCGCAGGCTTTTTTATGCCTTATTCAAAACCTGCCAGCCAGCGTTTGAGAATGTCGTTCAGCTGACGAATATCCTCGGCGCTTAACGCGCTCATCAGATGCGCTTCGTTGTCGACATGGTCGCCCACGGCTTCACTGATCAGGCGAAAGCCGTCTGGGCTCAGCTTCACCAGCAGACTGCGGCGGTCATCCGGGTCCGGCAGACGTTCGATCAGGCCGCGCTTTTCCAGATTGTTGAGGCGGTTGGTCATGGCCCCGGACGACAGCATGGCCGAGCGGAACAGCTGGGTGGGTGTCAGGCAGTAGGGCTTGCCGCTGCGCAGCAGGGTGGCCAGAACGTCAAATTCTCCCCAGATCAGGCCATAGCGTTTGTGATGCGTCTCGATGCCCTGTTGCAGATGGGTGGTCAGGCGTTTCAGGCGGCCGATGATGGCCATCGGTTCTATCGCCAGATCCGGGCGTTCCTGCCGCCACTGGCCGATGATGAAATCGACGTGGTCTGCCTGGACGTGGTCTGTCCGGACCTGCTCTGCCGTAAGGCTGCCGGTCTGAACCTGCTCTGTTGTCTGATCCTGTTCGCTCATGGTGTCGCTGAATGTGCCTAAGCCCGGAAATCCCTGCAGTTTGCCGGGTAATTATCTTCACGTAAAGATAACTTGCATTTGAGGCCGCCCGAACTTATCTTTGCGTTAAATATCTTAATGTGAAGATAAATGATGACAGCGAACACCTCCTCCTGGCTGATGGCCATTCTTGCTCCACTGCTGTGGGGCACCACCTATTCGGTGACTCAGGCCTGGCTGCCCGGCGCCGACCCTGTGTGGCTGGCCACACTGCGCATCGCCGTGCCGGGTCTGCTGATGCTGCCGCTGGTGCCGTTCAGCATCTGGCGCAGTCACGGTGGCCGCATTCTGTTGCTCAGTACCCTCAACATCGGGCTGTTTACCGTGCTGCTGTTTGCCGGCATTCAGCGCCTGCCGGGCGGTATGGCCGCCACCCTGACCGCCAGTATGCCTTTGCAGCTGCTGGCGTTTCGCGCCTTGCTTGGTCAGGCGCCGACATTGATGCAGCTGTTGTGCGCGCTGGGCGGTATGGCCGGAGTGGGCATGCTGGTGTGGCAGGCGCCGGCGGAGCCCGATTGGCTGGGCGTGGCGTTTTCGCTGCTGGCGGCCACCAGTATGTCGCTCGGTGTGTTGCTGGTACCACGTCTGGCCGGTGATGTGCGGCCGCTGGTGCTGACCAGTGCCCAGCTGGCCGCGGCCGGGGTGGCCTTACTGCTGCTGATGGCACTGACAGGGCGGCCGATGCCTGAACTGGATACCGGCGGTGTGCTGGCCTTGTTCTGGATGGGGCCTGTGACCATGGGGCTTGGCTATCTGATCTGGTTCCGCTCGGTAACCCGCCTGCCGCTCGACAAGCTGGCCTTTCTCGGGCTGATCAATCCAGTGGTGGCGGTGTTTGCCGGCGTGCTGTTCATGCACGAGCAGATTACGTTGCTGCAGCTGGTGGCCATCGCACTGGTGCTGGCCTGCGTGTTGTTGGCGCAGCATCCGGCGGCATCGCGCGTGCGTCTGCAGGCAAAAAGCGCGTGAGCCAGAACTGGCACACGGCCTGCAATACTCCCGTCTGACGTGCTTATTCGCCGGTTTTCCGGCGCAATGAGGCTTAACAGATGACGGGAGAATGACAATGCCGGGACAAGGTACTGTTGAAGACGTACTGCGCAGCCTGAATTTTGCTCAGGATGTGGGTAAACGCATCAAAGACGCGAATTACGCGCTGGATAAAACCGACCTTAAACAGCTGCTGGCCGAGCTGACGGCGTCCATCGCCTCCAGCAAGATGGAGCTGAGCCTGCTGGCGGGGGTGTGCGAGGCACGGGATGCCGAGCTGATCCGCCTGAACGAAGCGCTGGTGTACCGCGGCAATCTGCGCCGTCGCGGCGACGGTTACTACAAAACCGTGGACAACCGCCCCTATGGCCAGCCGTATTGTTCCTACTGCTGGGAGCAGAATCAGAAGCTGATTCACCTGCACAGCCGCATTCTGAGCAAAGACATTCGTCTCTGCCCGCACTGCAAAAACGAGTATCAGGCCATCCGCACGCCGTATCTGGAAGCGGAAGGCTATACCGTCTGACCCATCGTCCGCCGGGCAGAACAGAGTGTCGCTCTGTCCGGCGCGCATTTTACCGGCCAATGCGCCGGATCCGGGCCGGTTTTCGTCTGCTTTTCGTCTATAGTACAGCCTCCTCAGACGGAGCTGTTGCGATGCCCAAATTCCGGATTTCCCCGCTGATTATTTCCTGTTTGCTGCTGTGTGGTCTGCACCAGACGGCGCTGGCCGATGACGATGGTTCGTCTGCTGACCCTGAAACCGAAGCCAGCGGTGAACTGAACCTCGATCTGTCCGATCTTCTGCCGGCCAAAGGCGAACTGAAAACAGAAAAGAAGGAACTGGAAACCATCGCCGATGAAGAATTCACCGAGAGCATGAAACAGCTGCCGGGGCTGGTGGAGCGTCTGCGCATCGAACAGCTGGCCTCGGACAGCCCTTATGTGCTGTTACCGCACCGGCCGAATTACGTGCTGCCGCTGACCTGGCAGGCGCGTCCCAGCGATAAGGAACTCGACCGGGTATTGCAGCACTATACCGGTGACCCGGATGCCGGGCGTGAAGCCGGCAACGACCACTTTGAGGCGGTCTTTCAGATCAGTATCAAATACCCGGTGTCGACCGGTCTGTTCGGTAAATTCAGTAAAGTGGAAGTGGCCTACACCAACCGTTCCTTCTGGCAGGCCTACAACGGCGATATTTCCCGCCCGTTCCGTGAAACCAACCACGAGCCCGAGCTGATTGTGTCCTGGGCGCCGGAAAACCGTTGGGTCGATTATTTCGCGCTGGCGCTGAATCATCAGTCCAACGGTCAGACCAGCTCGATGTCGCGCAGCTGGAACCGGGTGATTGTGCAGACCGCCTCACTGGTGCCGACCGGCGTGGTGTCGGTGCGCGCCTGGTGGCGTATTCCCGAAACCAGCAAAGCCGACCCGTGGGATCCGCAGGACAACGATAACCCGGACATTGACGATTACATGGGCCCGGGTGAAATCAATTACATGCACGTGATCGGCAATCAGACCCTGAGCCTGATGGTGCGCAATAACCTGAATCCGGATGAAAACCGCGGCGCGGTGGAACTCGGCTGGAGCTTCCCGCTGAACCGCAAAATCAAAGGGTACGTGCAGTATTTCAATGGTTACGGCGAGAGCCTGATCGATTACAACCGCTATCAGGAACGCATCGGCGTGGGCATCAAACTGAGTGACTGGTTCTGAGCTGCGATATACTGGCGCCCGTTTCAACCTGAGTTAACGCATGTCTATGATCACGCTGGGACTGATTATTAACCCCTTAGCTGGCATTGGTGGCGCTGTCGGCCTCAAAGGCTCGGACGGTGCTGCCATCGTGGCGGAAGCGCTGGCCCGCGGCGCCGAGAAAAAATCCGCCCGGCGTGCCGCTCAGGCGCTGAGTGTGCTCAGTGAATACCGCGACCGTTGCGAATTTCTCACCTGCCCCGGTGATATGGGCGAAGCGCTGGTGAAAGAGCTGGGTTTTTCTTACCGTCTGCTGAATATTCCGCTGGAAACCGTTAATACCTCGGCTGACGACACCCGCAAAGCAGCGCAGGCCATGCTGGCGGCTGGTGTCGATTTACTGTTATTCGCCGGTGGCGATGGTACGGCACGCGACATTTGCGCCGTGGTGGGTGACAGCATTCCTGTGCTCGGTATTCCGGCCGGTGTGAAAATTCACTCGGCGGTGTACGGCATTACGCCGGCGGCGTCCGGCGAAGTGGTGCGCAGTCTGCTCGACGGCAAACTGGTCGACATTAAAGAGGCGGAAGTGCGCGATCTGGACGAAGACGCTTTCCGCAACAATCAGGTGCGTGCGCGGCATTACGGTGATATGCGCGTGCCGCAGCAGGGCCATTTTGTGCAGGCCGTAAAACAGGGCGGCGTTGAAGTCGAAGAGCTGGTGCTGGCGGATATTGCCGCCGACATCTGCAACGATATGGAAGACGATGTGCTGTACCTGATCGGCTCGGGTAAAACCACGCAGGCGATTATGGAAGAACTGGGCCTGCCGAATACCTTGCTGGGTGTGGATGCGGTGCTGAACCGCGATCTGCTCGCCGCGGATGTCAGCGCCGGCCAGATTCTGGAATTACTGAACCAGCATCCGCAGGCGCAGGCGGTGGTCAGCGTTATGGGCGGGCAGGGACATATTTTCGGCCGGGGTAATCAGCAGTTCAGTGCTGAGGTGCTGCGTAAAATCGGCAAGAAAAATATCCGCCTGATTTCCACCAAAACCAAAATTGCCGCGCTCGACGGACGCCCGCTGATTATCGACTCCGGTGATCCGGAACTGGATAAACAATGGGCGGGCACCATGGAAATCACCACAGGTTACCGCGACCGGATTGTGCATACACTGAGCTGACCGCACAGAAAACAGAACGCGTCGAAAAACAGAACGCAGGCAATAAAAGAGAGCGCAGGCAATAAAAAAACGGCACCGGATTAAGGTGCCGTTTTTGTTTCCGATGAAATGTTGCAAATGCTCGGCTTTTCAGCGCCGTTTAATTCACCACAAATTTTTCAACCGTCTGATTCAGGCGCGATGCCAGTTTCGCCAGTTCGGCGCTGGCCAGTGCCGCCTGTTCCGCCTGAGATTTACTCGACGACGCCAGATCGTTGACCCGCACAACATTGCGGTTAATTTCTTCGGCGGCGTAGCTCTGTTCTTCGGCGGCGGTGGCGATCTGAGTGTTCAGGTCGTTAATGCTGCTGATGTTGGTGTAAATGGTTTGCAGGGCATTGCTGGCATCGCGCACCCGTTCAATACCGGTTTCGGCACGGCTGCGCGATTTCATTACCGTGCTCACCACACCTGTGGTACCCCGGTTAAATTCGGCAATGGTGCTGCGGATGGATTCAGTGGATTCCTGCGTGCGGCTGGCCAGAGTACGGACTTCGTCGGCCACTACCGCAAAGCCGCGGCCCTGTTCGCCGGCGCGGGCTGCTTCAATGGCGGCGTTCAGCGCCAGCAGGTTGGTCTGCTCGGCAATGCCACTGATTTCACCCAGAATCGCCCCGATGCTTTCGCTGTCTTTCTGCAGTTTTTCGATGGCGTGGGTGGCTTCCAGAATTTCCTGATTCAGGGTTTCAATTTCGCCACGGGCTTCTTCTGAAATGCGTTTGCCGCGCACCACTTCCTGATGCACTTCATTCACCGCCGACGCGGCCTGTCCGGCATTGGCGGCAATATTCTGAATGGTGGAGGTCATTTCGTTCATGGCGGTGACCGCCTGTTCGACTTCATCCTGTTGCTGGCTGCTGGCACGACCCACTTCGTTGGTGATGGAGGACATTTCTTCGGATGCTTCAGCCACCTGGTCGGCCCCGGCTTTAACCTGACTGACGGTGTCACGCAGGGTATTGATCAGCGAATCGAAGGCGTACGACAGAATGCCGATTTCATCGCCGGATTTGTGCGCGGTCATGTGGGTAAGATCCAGATCGCGGGCAATGCGCTGAATTTTATGCGTGATGTCTTCCACTGGCCGGTAAATGGCGCGGGATACCAGCAGGGTCAGGCTGGCGACAATAATAAAGGTGGCAATAATACTGATGGCCAGCAGGGTATAGGCCTCTGACTGACGGGTTTCGTGCTCGCCGGTGACGTAGGCGGTTAATTCGGCAAATACGCCTTCGGTTTCGTGGATTGCACTGCGCATATCGGCCTGCAGGCCTTGTTTTTCATCCAGACCAATTTCCTGTTCTTTGGCGAACAGGGCCAGGAATTGTTTTTTATAGCTCGCCAGTTTGGCAGCCACATCGGCATTGCCGGACAAGCTATCGCTGCGGTTGATGGCGTCTTCCATGCTGCCAACACCGGTGTTGAACTGGTCGATGTATTTGGCATCGCGGCGCAGCATGAAATCTTTTTCGTGGCGGCGCAGCATCAGCATCTGGTACAGCACTTCGTAGTCGCCACTGGCGTTGGCCACCGACTCAATATTGTGTACTGCTTCGCGCAGACCACCGTATAAACCGCTTTTCGGATCGAGGCCGATTTCGGTCTGCACCTGCGTCAGGCGTACAAAGGTCGCGGCGTATTGGTCGACCTGCTGGCGTAAGGATTTGGGCAGATTGGCATTGAGGCCCAGTGCGGCCATGTCCGTAGACAAGGCTTCAATATGATCGTCGGCCTGCGTCAGCGCAGCCCGAAAGCTGTCTGCGTATTTCAGATCTTTGCGCATCATGAAATCTTTTTCATAACGGCGCAGCTGCAGTATGTCGGCCGACAGGGTTTTCTGCTGGTACAGAAGGTCAGACAGATCCGCGAGTTGCGAGAACTGGCGCACGCTCAGGGCGGAAGTGCAGATCAGACCCAGTACCACCAGAATCAGAATCAGACTGTGTTTGTTTTTAATACTGACGTTATCAATAAACATGGCGAAAACCTGGTGCATTGCTTTGCCCTAAGCATAGTTCAGGCTGGGGTTTCGCCCAGTTTCTGCGCGGGTTACGCCCTTCTTGGCCTGCTGGTGGCTACAGGCGTTGTGCGTATCCCATGAAGGTTACAAACAGGCCAGACGGCCGGGGCTGGCTTTTCATGTCCTATCCGCGGGTATCGGCCTGTTTTAAGTTGGTACGTACGTACAATAATAAGCAGGATCTCACCATGAACCACCAACCCGTTAACCCAGCGCCGGACGTGCATTGCCGGCCGGCGCTGCGGCGCAGTCCGACCGCCGTTGTGGCGCTTACTGCGCTTTTTCCGCTTCTTTCTCTCTGTTCGCTGCTGCCGTCAGCGGCCGCCGCCCAGACCACTCACTCGGTGCCGGCGGCTGCCTCCGTGCAGATTCAGAGCAAGGTCGTGGCTGGCCAGACCGATAAAGTATTCGCCGATACGCTGGGGCGTGAAGTCAGCTTCCGCGGCTTTAACGTCTCCGGCGAGGCGAAGCTTTTGGAGTCGGGTTTCCGCGCTTTTAAAACGACCGACGATGCCCGCGACAGCCTGAGCCGTATGCGTCGCCAGACCGGCGCTAACCTGATCCGTTACACCCTGGCCTGGGAAGGCGTGCAGCCGCAGCCGTGGACGGTGGACGAGGCGTATCTGGCATCGGTAACCGGGCAGATCGCCGTCGCCGCCGATCTTGGCATCTATGTGCTGCTGGATTACCACTCCGACCTCTACAGCCGCCACACCTTCACGGTGGACTCGGGCAATACCGGCAATGGCGCGCCGGCGTGGGCCGTCAGCGATGTGTATGGCAAGGACGACTGCGGTCTGCCGTGCCAGCTGACCTGGGCGGCGCACAAGCAGTCGGATTCGGCGGTGCGTAACGCCATCCGCGGTTTCTGGTACGACCATTGGGCGCTGGATCAGACGCTGAACGACATTGAGCTGCTGAATCCGGCGGCGGGCGTATGCCTCGACGTGTCGGGGGCGGACGCCGCCAACAGCACGGCGGTGATCGGCTACGCCTGCCACGACGGTGCCAATCAGCGCTGGCAGTACCGACAGGACGGTACTCTGCGTACCGCGTTGAATACGGACTTTTGTCTCGATGTGGCGGACGCCGATGGCAGTGCCGGCACGGCCGTGCGCCTGTATCAGTGCAACGGCAGCCAGGCGCAGCAGTTTATGGCCGACCGCGAGGGGCGTTTGCACAGCCTGCTCGACCTGAACCTGTGTGTGGCACTGAACAGTTCGCTGGCGCTGGCCGATTGTGCCTTTACCGGCAGCAGCGCACTGGCTGCCCAGCAATGGCTGATCCGCGAGGGTGACAACCATGCGGCGGCGGAGCTGACCTATGTGCAGAGCCAGTTTGTCTGGCAGCTGGGCGAAATGCTGGAGTATCTGAGTCTGCATCTGACCGCAGAACAACGCCGGTTTGTGCTGGGCGTCGATCCGATTAATGAGCCCTTTGATGGCGGCATCGGTGCCATGACCTACGCCGACTGGGACAACCAGCTGCTGTGGCCTTTTTATCAGCGCGTACGGGCCGAGATGGACGCCCGCGGTTGGAACGGAACGCCTGTATTTGCCGAACCCAATGTGTTCTGGAGTTCCATTGCCGGTGTCGTAGCACCCGCCACCGGCGGGCATTATCTGAGTTATCAGCCCGGTGACGGCTTTGTCTTCAACAGCCATTTTTACGATCAGGGGCGCATGGGCACCAACGATTTATCGGTGGCGCGCAATGGCAGTTATTTCGACAACCTGAATCTGATCCGCGACGAAGCACGGTATCTGAACATTGCGCCGTTTTTGTCAGAGTTCGGCATGTGGCTGGACGGCTATGGCCACACGGACACCGAGCGGGTGGTGAACGGCACGTATCAGGCGCTGGAAAGCAGCGACAGGGCGCAGTCGCAGAATCGTTACGTCGATTTCTACACCCCGCTGATCAGCGGCAGTCAGTGGCAGTGGGATTACTACTACGACAACCATTACGAATATCAGAATGGCAACAGCTCTGAACTGAAAACCACAGACGACGCCTGGAACGGTGAGAATTTTTCTGTGGTGGCGGACTACGGACAAAGCTACAACGTGGCGCCGGAACTGGTACAGCGTGCCTACCCGCGGGCGGTGCAGGGCAAGGTGCTGCATTTCGCCTATGAGGGGCTGGTGCCGGACGAAGCCGGTGATGTCATGAGCTGGCACAGCATCCGCGCCAGTCTGCCCGGCGTGTTTACCGACCGTGAATTCTTCCGCGACACCGCCTTTGCCTTTCTGGCCTGGCAGGGGCGCCAGTCGGATGCACCGACCGAAATCTACTGGCCGGCGCACTACGACATTGCCGATCTGCTGGTGATTACCGACGCCGGACTATTCGCCGCGGCGGATCTGCCGTCTGTGCCGGCACAAGATGCGGATGAAGTGGTGCGCATTGCCGATGCCGGTTCTGATTCCGGCAACCGGATTCTGATCTGGGACGATGTGAGTGCAGCCGAAGACAGCGGTTCGGTGCATTTCGCATTGCTGGTGAACGGTGCCGGACTGAGCCATGACGAGGAGCTGCAATTGCAGGCGGCTGTCAGGGCCTCGCTCAGCAGCGGACAGAGTCCTGTGTATCTGACTGGCAGCATGACGCACAGTGGTTACGACGACGACAAGGGCACCTCGGCCTCGGGTTTTGCGCTGGTGAATAACGATACCGGTCTGTGTCTGGATGTGGCGGGCGGCTGGACCTGGAACGGCACCAATGTGCAGTCGTACACCTGCAATGGCAGTAAGGCACAACGCTGGTATTACGACGCCAGCACGGGCTATCTGCGCTCGGCGCTTAATACGGGTAAGTGTCTGGATAACGGCGGGCAGATGTTCGACGGCGGTAAAGCTGTGTTGTGGAGCTGCAACGGCAACAACATGCGTTGGGATAGAAGCGGCAACCGCCTGCTGCCGCGTCTGAATGCCGGCTTTGCACTGACTGCGGATGGCAGTTCCGCGAGCTCGGATGTGCGGGTCAGAACCGGCTCAGCCAGTGTTCGTCAGCAGTGGACTCAGCGTTTCTGATGCTTCGTTAGGTGCCGTTTGGGGCTGGTTTAACCTTTGGTGCTCAGCCCCGTTTTCTGCCCCGGTTTTCCACTTGATCAGGCAGCGGAATGGGCAGAATAACTGTTTTAAAATAAGTATAAATACTAGGTAAATTATCATGGTTGTACCATTTTACTAAACATTACCGGTCTTAACAAAATTGCTACAACCTGAAAATTCCAATAGTTTTCAAATGGTTATTATACTGATGATAGGTTTGATAATTATTAATAACCCTGTTATGTCTATGGGTGTACTTCAAAGTGCCGGATGCTTTGTTTAGAGTGCGCCCCGTCGTAAACCCTTATCATTTGTAGTCGTTATGAAGTGCTGCTTTTGCAATGAATTCGTTCTGCAGGGAATGCCCATCACAGTGCCAGGAACCGGCCCCGCTCACCGTGTCTGCTACGACAAATTTTTAATTGATCAGCGTGTGTTCGGTTCTCTGAACCTGAAGCGCTTAACCGACCGGGAGTTGGATGAGCTGCACGATCTGGTGCTGATGGAGCGCAATGCGCGCCAGCATCAGAACGTGGCGGTCGACCTTTGGGAGTGATGCCTGTTTACAGGCGTCTGTGCGGCTTGGCTTGTTTACCGCGCTGAAAAGAATCGTAAAAGGCATGACCTGCGCCTTGGGGAAACAAAGGAAAGGCGTATACTCATTTCATATTACTTAGTAATTATAAGGAAATGAGAATGAAGCAACCTGCCGATCAATACAGCCTCGCCACCAAACTGCTGCACTGGGGCTCTGCCCTGGTGATTTTCGGTTTGCTGGCCGTGGGCCTCATTATGGAAGAAATGCCGAAAGGTCCGGAAAAGTTTGAACTCATGGGTCTGCACAAATCCTTTGGTGTGCTGGCGCTGATTCTGATTCTGGTGCGCATTCCTGTGCGTATTTCCAACCCGGTGGCTCCTCTGGCCGGCACGCCGCGTGGTGATGTGATCAAAGCCAAGGCGGTGCAGGGTATTCTGTATCTGCTTATGCTGATTATGCCGCTCAGTGGTCTGCTGATGAGTCAGGCGGGTGGTCACCCGGTGGCCTTCTTCGGTCTTGAGCTGCCAATGTTGATGGATAAAAACGAAGACCTGCACGAGTTCTTCGAAGGGGTGCACGGCACGGCGGCCTGGGCACTGATCGTTGTGCTGGTGGCGCACATTGGCGCAGCCCTGTTGCACCACTTCAAAATGAAAGACGACACCCTGAAGCGCATGAGCCTGAAAGGCTGATTCAGCCTTCGGCGTCAGACATAAAAAAACCGGCGATTGCCGGTTTTTTTATGTCTGTTTAATGCCTGCTTTTTTAGCAACACCTTAAGAGCGCAGGTTATTCGCGAGTGGATAATGCTTAATTACAAGCTCAGAACCAGTACCACCGAACGCTGCTCGATGCGCATGCCTTTCAGCATCATGCGCGCCAGATTTTGCGTCATTTCCTGATCACTTAAGGTGTACACCGGCTGATTGCGCAGCGCAGGTGTCAGCGACTGTTGCGCCAGTTCAATCAGCTGGGGCTCAAGTTCCGGTGCCACACCGTCGATGCTTATCTGGCGGATAACCGGGTCTTCGATGTAGAAGCTGTAATCCTGATTGTTGTAACGCACCTTGCCGTCGAGTGTCACTTTGCCCCGGCTTTGCAAACCGAAACTGGTGATCAAGCGGGCATCGGCCTGAATGCGCAGCCGGTCTTCGCCGTCGATCAGGGTCAGTACGGCATTGCTGATTTCCAGGGTGAATAAACCGCGCTGCTGCGTGACCGGCAGGCGGGCATTAATTTCCTGCTGCAGCTGCTGTTCGCTCAGGCGAACTTCATAAGCCGACGCCATCAAGGGCATCAGCAGGGCGGTGATCAACAGAACACGGCGCATCATTTGAGGGCCTCCTGCACGGCGCGCACGCGTCGGTCGGTCTGCCATTTCCAGAAGGCGGCCAGCAGCGAACCACTGATGTTGTGCCAGACGCTGAACAGGGCGCCGGGCAGGGCGGCCACCGGGCCATAGAATTTCAGTGCCAGTGCCACCGCCAGCCCGGAATTCTGCATGCCCACTTCGATGGCGATGGTGCGTGCAGCGACTTCGGTCTGTCCAGTGGCCCGGGCAATGACGTAGGCCAGCAGCAGTCCGGACAGGTTATGCAGCACCACCGCCAGCACCGCACTCATGCCCATCACCGAAATTTCATCGGCGTTCAGCGCCACTATGATTGCGATGATCAGCAGAATCAGCACGCTGGAAATATCGGGTAAATGGGCATTCAGACTCTGCCCGACCTGAGGCAGAAAACGATTGCAGAGCAGGCCGGCTACAATCGGCAGCACCACAATCTGGGCGATGCTGAACAGCATGGCCTGAGTGTTGACGGCGATGCTGGCGTCGGCGTAAAGCGCGACCAGCCAGGGCGTCAGCAGCACACCGGCCAGCGTCGATACCAGCGTCATGCTCACCGACAGCGCGACGTCGCCACGCGCCAGATACGTCATTACGTTGGACGCCGTGCCGCCGGAGCAGGCGCCGACAATGATCAGACCGATGGCCAGTTCCTGCGGCAGAGCCAGCAGTTGCACCAGCAACCAGGCCAGCAGCGGCATCAGAATAAACTGCAGCGCGACACCCAGAGCCACGCCCTGTGGTTTGCGCCATACCCGGCGGAAGTCAGCCCAGCGCAGGGTCAGACCCATGCAGAACATGACGATGGTCAGCAGGGGCACGATGGCGTCTTTCAGGCCGGTAAGACTGGCAGGATTGCCCCACGCAAACAGGCTCACCAGCACAGCGAACAGCGGAAAATATTGATTGATCGAAAACATGCGGGTCCTCCGGAACAGGTGGCTATGGTAACCCAGCCACCACCGGATCTCAGCCTTAACGGTTGAGCATGCGCACCATGGCGCGGGTAATGGAACGGGGCGATAACTGCCCCAACTGATACAGCAGGCCGAAATGCAGGCTGACGGTACGGTGGGTTTTTGCCGATTCCGTCTGGCGCACTACCGCTTTGGCGACGTCGTCGGCGTTTAAATGCACGCCCAGCCGCTTCAGTACCGGCGCCGATTCTGCCTGCTCGTTCAGCATCGGCGTCGACACAAACGGCGGCATCACGTCGCAGACATTAATATCGTATTTTTCCCACTCCAGCTGCAGTGCTTCGGTCAGACCGCTGACCGCGAATTTGGAGGCCGAATAGCTCGCCAGACCGGGAATGCCATAGGTCGCCGAGGCCGAGCTCATGTTCACCACCAGAGCACCCGGTGTGGCTTTCAGAAACGGAAAAGCCGCCTGACAACCATTGATTACGCCCATGACATTGATGTTCATAATCTGCTGGTGACGCTCGGCGCTGATGGCTTCAAAGCGCCCGATCGACAAAATACCCGCGCAGTTAAATAGCAGGTTCAGCTGGCCGTTATGGCGCGCGGTAAAATCGGTCAGGGCATGGCTGAACTGCGCCTGATTGCACACATCCAGCGGATAACAGGTGACGCGGGCGTGATCCCAGTCAAAGGTCAGCTGACGCAGAGCCTCGGTGTTGATGTCGGCCATGGCCAGCGTCCAGCCCCGGGCATATAACGCACGCGCCGTTGCCAGGCCAATGCCGGAGGCTGCACCGGTAATAAAGGCAGTTTTGCTCATATTGTTATTATTCTCGCTGTTAAGAAGCCGGAGCGGCTGTCAGTGTTTTACCTGCTGCACTCAGCGCGGTAAACCTTTTTTGCGCAGCGCGGACAAATAGCAGACAAAATAAAAGCCGCATCAGCGGCTTTTATTTTGCACGGTGCGACGTCAGAAGCGCGACAGGGTATCGCGGTCGACGCTGTTCAGGTCCGGCCAGTCCGTCACGCGGCCACCCTGAGTGAGGATAATCCACGGCTTGGCCATATCGAGAATCGCGTCCTGATACAGCGAACGAATGTTGTCGCGGGTCACCTTCATCACTTCGGCAGCGATGGCGCTGTTGGTATCGAAGCCGGTACGGCCAACGTCGATATCACGCCAGAAGCGGGCAGCTTTTTCGTTCATGTTTTTCGGCTTTTCGGTCAGCAGGGTGACCAGACCCTGACGGTAGGAATTGAACTCCTCGTCGCTCATATCGGCCAGCTGCTTTTCGAAATCGCTGAAGAACAGCATGCTCTGGTCCAGAATTTCCTGCGGTGAGGATTCCGGTGACTGCACGATGAAGGCGAGACCCGGAACCGTCTGCTGCGGGAACGGCGTAGCGAACACCACATACCCCATCTGCTGTTCGGTGCGGATGCGCTGATAATAAGGCGAGCTCATGATCTGGCCGAGCAGGGCATAGCGGGCGCGGTTGCGGTCGGAGGTTTCCTGACCCTGCACGTACAGCACAATGGCTTTGTCCTGATGATCGAGTTTCAGGTTTTTCTGATACTGACCATCCGGCGCGCGCACGATTTCCGGCAGCGGCAGCAGGGCGCCGGTGGCGGGCAGGGCGCGGTTCACAACATCGGCCAGCGTCTCTGCCTGGCTGCGGCTCTGGTTGCCGTGCACGTACATCTGCACCGCAACGTTCTCCGGCAGTTGTGCCGCAAAAGCGCGCACGTCGTCGGCGGTCACATCCTGCAGCGCGGCCAGCAGATCGTTCTGGTCAAAGCTCGGCTGATACAGCCAGCGTTTCAGAACCGCCAGTTCACGCTCAAACGGTTTGCTCTTCAGCTGGTTTTCCAGATTGCGCTGCAGCGAAGCTTTGTACTGGGCGAATTCTTCGTTGCTCAGACGGATGCCGCTCATCTCACCCAGAATGCGTTCCAGAAGCACCGGCATTTTGTGCTGATAACCACCCAGTACCAGTTCCAGACCCCGACCGGACGCCGTCAGGTTGTAGGTCAAGCCGGCCAGATACGCCGGATAGCTGTAGGTGTTCAGCGCTTCATTAACGGTGCGCGCGTAGAGCTGGGCAATGACGCGCTCACGGGCCGAGTTCTGGACGGCGGCTTTCTGCAGCTGCACCAGTACGCGGGCTTTCGGCTGGGTAAATTCGTGTTCCGGGTAGTACCACAGGCGACGGCCGGGCTCATCGATCAGCAGGGATGGCGTCGGCTGCGCGGTTTCACCATGCAGGGTGAAATCGGTCGGAATAAACGGGTTTTCCGCCGGCAGGTGCAGGGCGTTCAGACCGTCGGTGCTGACGTCTGCCGGCTGATAAGCGGCCGGGCGGATACGGATCGGGGTGTCGTACCACGGATCTGTGGTGTCGGTAGTCACGCCCGGTGCAATCAGGGTGCGCAGCATATTGCCGGCCGACAGCGAATCCAGATACGGCTGCAGGGCTTCGGCCGTGATGGGCTCCCAGCGGTAATCACCGTAAATGGTGTCTTCTGCCGGATACACCAGCATATTGGTGCTCAGACGAACCGCGTAATCGGACAGATTGGTCTGCTCCATAAAGCGGAACGACAGGTCGCTCAGCTGTTGCTGTTCGGTCAGCAGGTAAGCCGGCAGCGGCTCTTTCTTCAGCAGGTCGATGTACACCATCAGAGCCTGAGTGATGTTATCGATGTGCAGCAGTCCATTTTTGGTCAGTTGTACCTGCACAACCAGCGTGGTTTCTGAGGCGGTGCTGAGCGAGCGTCCGGCGCTCAGGCCTTCCGCCCAGCCTTTTTCCTTGAGGAAGGCCAGCAGGCTGCCTTCGCCTTCGTGACCAATCAGGTTGGACAGCACTTGCACCGGTTTCAGGCGGTATTTGCTCTGGGTTTCCGGCATCGGAAAGGTGAACTGCAGGCGACGGATTTCTTTGACCGGCTCGATGTTCATATCCAGCGGCAGCTGACCGGCGGCGAACAGCGGCGGGTTTTGGGTGCGGGCTTCGGTCTTGCGTACCGGCACATCGCTGAAATGGGATTTTGCCCATTTTTCCAGCTGGTTCAGCGGGTAGTTGCCGGCCAGAACGGCGGTCATACGGTCGGCCGAATAATGCGCCTTATAAAAGGCCAGCAGGTCGTCGCGTACTTTGCTGTCACCGCGGTCGGACAGGGTATCCAGATTGCCGGTAGCGAATTTCGCGTATGGGTTGTCCGGATTCATGGCCTGTTTTTCGGCGGAGAAAATACGGCGGAAATCGTCTTTTTTCTTCGAGCTGTATTCAGCGTTTACCGCGTTCTTTTCACGGTCAACGTAGGCTTCGTCGAAACGCGGGGAAATAAAGAAAGGAGCGAAGCGGTCGAGCGCACCACTCATGGCGTTATTTTCAATTTCGAAGAAATAGGTGGTTTGCGTCTGGGCGGTAAAGGCGTTGTGTGTACCGCCGTGACGGGTGATGAATTCCTGATATTCGCTGGAATCCGGGTACGGATCTGTGCCCAGGAACAGCATGTGTTCAAGGAAATGCGCCAGCCCTTCGCGGCCTTTCGGATCATCACCACTGCCGGTATCGACAGTGACCGCCGCCGCGGCTTTTTCGGAGTCAGGCGTGCTGACCAGCAGCACCCGCAGGCCGTTTTCCAGCGTCAGGTAACGGTAGCTGAACGTATCGGCCGGGCTCACGATCACGGTAGGGTCGGAATTGAATCGGATCATAGAAAATACGATGGCAGCCAGAACGATGATGAAAAAGGTCCAGTAACGTAACGACAGCATGCCTGCTCCTTAGCGTGGCAAAAAATTAGTGGGCAGTTCCGTTTTGACGGGCGATGCGCTGCGCGTCGGCCAGCGTATCGTGTGCCGGATCAAGTTCGGCAATCTGGTTCAGACTGTGACGTGTGCTTTCGAGTTCCGCCATCATCAGGGCAAATTGCTGTTCGAAGGCAGTGTCGATCACTTGATAAAGTGCGCTCACCGGGTCTTCATTGGCCACGTTGGTGGGGGTCTTGAGGGCTTTCAGACAGGCCAGGGCAATCTGATGGTAGGCTTGATCTTTGTTCACGATAGGGCTCCTGTATTCAGGAGCCTATCATATCCCAATCAGCGCCCGAATGATGCGGGCGCGGCTCAGCCAATTTCACCGGCGGGCGAAAACCACTGCAGCTGATCGGCGGTAATGGCGGGCGACAGAAGGCCACCGGCCAGCCAGTCGACGTTGGTCTGGTGGGCGGATGCCAGTGATTCGGTGTCGTCCATGCCCGGTGCGAAAATAATCAGGCCATTATCGTGAATACGCTGCAGTAACCGACGGCTTTGCGGCAGCGATTTGCTGCTGCGCATGTGCGTCAGGAATTCCGGTGCCAGACACACGCCCTGAATCGGTAACGACAACACCTGTCGCGAGTTCACAAAGCTGCGGCCGAAATTGGCGATGAACAATGAACAGCCACGGGCACGTAATTCATCGCGCCAGTTGAGGTCGTCGGCGCCTTCGCTGAGCACGCAGTCTTCACCCAGCACCACAGCGCATTTCGGTGCCTGTTCGCGCTTCAGCAGCACGCTGGTCAGTGCGCGGATAGCATCCTGACTGTGTTCGGTAGCACTCACCACCAGTTGCAGTTCGCGGTTGAAATCGGCCTGCCACTGAGCGCAGATATCCTTCAGCCAGGCGTCCCAGTCGCCGTCGCGGCAGGCATCGCCCGGCACACTGAGGGCGACCAGTTCGCCGTTCTGATTGAATACCGGCACTACTTTATGGCGGTTCACACTGCTGGGAGCGCTGTTGGTATCGGTCTGCACATCCGCCTGCTGCGTGCGGCTGCGCATTTTGACGCTGAGCCCCAGACGCTGGCGCAGCCAGTCGTCCCATTCATTAATATGCGCCGGTTTGGATTCAATGGTGATCTGAGGTTTCAGCACCATGTTCTGGCCCTGATAACTCATCGGCTCGTCAAAATCTTCGCGGATAATCTGGGCCAGCCGCTCGGTCTGTTCGGCGGACAGCACCGATGGCTGCAGAATCAGGAAGGTGCCGGCCTGCGGCGAGTAGATTTCGTACAGGTCGTCGGTTGCTGCCTGAAGACGCTCGTAACAGATGGCGGCCAGATCTTTGCTCATGCTGTCGCCGTTGGAAAAGGACACCACCATCAGATGCGGCTCAACCCGAGAACGGTTGACGGCAATCTGCAGACGGTCGAGGTGATGCTCGCCGGAGTAGCGGTTGATCTCATCGCGCAGGTCGCGCACCGGATCCAGATCTTCCGCCACCCAGTTGCACGAGCACAGACGGTACTGGTCACCAATCGGCGCAATGGCCATCCACACCTGATGGCGGGTGCCGCCGGGGCCCGTGAGATTAAAATGGCCGAGCCATGTTTTGCCTTCTTCTACCTGCCGGGTCACTTCGGTTTCCAGTGTGACCGGCATATCCGATAAGGCCGAAGCAAACAGGTTAATGCCGAGCAGGTCTTTCTCCTGACATTCCAGTGCCGAACACATGGGCGCGTTGGCGAGGCGGACAATCCAGTTGCTGTCGGTCAGCAGCGTAGGCTGATGCCCTTGAAGTTCCTGACTGAGCAGGTTCATGCGGGCCAGCAGCTCATGCTGTTTGATGCCTTCTTTAATATCCATGGCCAGCAGCAGGTTGTCCCACGGCTTGGCCACAAAACGATGCACGTCACCGTCCTGCCAGGCGCGGCGCAAGCCGCTGTAGTCGACCTGTCCGGAGAGCAGCAGGCGGTACGTGGTGGGCGAAATCTGGCGGGTTTTATGGCACAGCGTCAGACCATCCATACCCGGCATTTTAAAGTCCGAGATCATCAGATGAATGTCGTGCCGTTCCAGAATGGTGAGGGCCTCGTGGCCGTTACTGGCTTCGAAAATCTGATAGGGCTCAGCCCGCAACATACGCCGGATGGCGTGAATGATTCCGGCTTCGTCATCGACCAGTAAAATATTCCTTTGCATTGATTCCTCCACGCTGGCGCCTGTGTCCGGACTCTAGCATTTCCCCCGCAAACCAGCACGGTTTCTGGCGTGCCGAGGAAAATGCTGTTTTCTCCTTGCAAAGGCGAAAGGCTATCTATACTGACTCCAGTGTAGTTGTGAATTCGAGATCGTGCCGTGAGGGATAAACAAGCCTTAACCACTGGTGAAGTTGCCAAATACTGCGGTGTGAATTTCCGTACCGTCATCCGCTGGATTGAGCGAGGTCACCTCGAAGCTTACAAATTGCCCGGTCGCGGTGATAACCGTATCCCGGTGAACAGCTTCATTACATTCCTGCAGGACAACAACATGCCGGTTCCCGATGAACTGGCGTTGGGCGGCCGCACTATGGTGTTGCTGGCCAGCAGCGATGAGTTGTCGGCAGATTTAGCCTCTTTTATCCGCCGGGCCGGATGGGAGCCGATTGTGACGGTTGATCCGATCCGTTTCGGTTTTCTGCTGGCCGAGCATCAGCCGGGGGCAATTGCCGTGACGTCCGCCTGCCATGCGGAATCGGTGGCTCGGTTGCTGCGCGACGGTGAAAACCGTGACACGCTGATGCTGCTGATAACCGCCGAAGACGATGCGCGGGCGCTGCCGGAAGGCTGGAGCCGCTATCTGTGGCCGAAAGATCAGTCAGGGCTCACGTCCCTCCTGAATGGCAGTGCGGCAGCCTGATACTATTCTGCGGATTATCCCTGACGTGCAGGATGCGCGATGGACTATCTGATTGCCGTAACGCTGTTTCTGGTGCTGCTGATTGCAGCCCTTTTATTTGTGATCCGGAAGTTGCAGCGTGCGCTGACTAAAGCCCGCCGCACGGAACACAGATACCGCCTTCTCTGGCAGAAAATCCCCGACGTTATTACCGAGCTGGATACCGCCGGCCGCATTCTGAGTGTGAATCGTCTGATGGACGGTTTCAGCATGGACGGCGTGGTCGGTAAGTTGGGCCGTGATCTGCTGATGCCCGATCAGGTTGAAATCTTCGAGCAGAATCTGGCTCATGCGCTCACCACGCTCACACCGGCTGTGTACGAAATTTCCCTCACCGGCGATGCCGGGCAGGTTAGCTGGCTCAGAAATCAACTGGTGCCGGTGCAGGAGTTCGGTGCACTGACCGGCGTACTGGTGATCAGCACCGACATTACCGAGCCGCTTCAGGCCCGGGAGATACTGCGCCGCGAAAAAGTGGCGGCACAGGAAGAAAGCCTGTCGAAAAGCCGCTTTCTGGCCAGCATGAGCCATGAAATCCGCACCCCCATGACCGGTCTGATTGGTATGGTGTCACTGCTTGAACAAACCGAACTCACCACGGAACAGCAGGGCTTTGTGCGCATTATTCAGCAGTCGTCAGACCACCTGCTGAGTATCGTCAACGACATCCTCGACAGCTCCAAAATCGACGCCAATATGCTCACCATCGAGCAGGAGGTGTTTTCGGTGCGGGAGCTGGTGGACGGTCTGCTGAGCATGATGGCTGCGCGGGCGCGGGAAAAAGGGCTGGCCATGCAGTCGTTTGTCGATCACCACATACCTGCCTATCTGCTGGGCGATGCCGTGCGCATCCGCCAGATTCTGATGAATTACCTGACCAACGCGCTTAAGTTCACCGAGCAAGGCCATGTCTTGCTGCGTCTGGTGCTGGTCAGCAGCCAGCAGAGCAGGTTGCGTATCCGCTTTTCAGTGGAGGACAGCGGCATCGGTATCAGCACCGAACAGGCGCGTACGATTTTTGATGAGTACAGCACCGCCCATGGCCGGCTGTCGACGCTGGCGGGAGGTACCGGGCTCGGACTCAGTATTTGTCGCCGGCTGGCAACCCTGATGGGCGGCCGTGTCGGGGTGGCCAGTTCAGTGGGCACCGGCTCTCACTTCTGGCTCGATCTGGAACTGGCGGCGGCGGTGGCCGAAGACGCACCGGATTCAGAATCCGAAGGGTTACAGGATCTGGCCATCTGGGTGCTGGATGAGCTGCAGGTCAACCGCTCGCTGGTGGTGTCGGTGGCGCGCCATATTCCGACCCGGGTGCGTGAATTCCCGGAATTTGTGCAGGTGGAGCTGGCGTTACAGAAATCCGAGGCACCGGCGGTGCTGATTGTGGCCGAGCGCATTCTGCATCAGCACGAAGCCTCGTTCCGGCAGCTGGCAGATAAAGGCGTGCGGCTGGCTGTGACCTCGGCGACCGCGGCGGTACCGGATGAGCGTCAGCTGGCGGCCGTTGGTGCCAGAGCCTACTGGGATTGGCCGGTCGGGCAGGAACAGTTACGGCGCATGCTGATTCGTCTTTTGAAAGATGAACTGCCGCCCTATGGCGTTATGACCCGCTTTGATACAGCCCGACGCAAAGCCACGCAATCACCGCTGGCGGGTGCCTCGGGTCTGCGCGTTCTGCTGGCGGAAGATAATCTGGTGAATCAGAAGGTGGCGGCGCAGATGCTGCGTCGTCTGGGCTGTGACGTGGTGGTCTCGGCGGATGGGCGTGCGGCGGTCGAGCAATGCCGTCAGCACAAGTTTGATCTGGTGCTGATGGACTGCCACATGCCGGTTATGGATGGCCTCGAGGCCACCCGCGCCATCCGTGAGCTGCCGGGTTGTGAGCGGTTACCCGTGCTGGCGCTGTCGGCGGATGTGATGGCCGAGCAGAAGGCAGCCTGTGAAGCCGCCGGTATGAACGGCTACCTGACCAAGCCGGTGCGGATCGAAGATCTCAGAACCGCACTGGAACCGTATCAGGCAGGTGCTCAGAGTGCGCTGCCGTAAGGGATAAAACGGTTGTCGGTGAGGCTCTTGAGCTCGCGGATGGCCGTTTTCTCAGGCAGCTGACCGCTCTCTTTCAGGTAGCGGAAAATCCAGATGGCCGGATTGCGCGCGCCACATTGCCAGCCAGAGAAGGCGTTTTCCGCCAGAGTGAAGAAGGTGGCCAGTGGGAAAAGCACTGTTTCCGGTAACGAACGGATCACGGGTTTCCAGCTGTCTTCCGGCAGTTTCAGCCAGCCCTGAACCTGGCTCAGCACGTCATCGCCCAGGTCGCTGCGCACCGCGTCAGCATTGGCGCGCATCGCCTCGGCGGCAGCGGCAAAACGGAGCAGCAACTGGCTGTCGATGGCGTTGGCTTGAGTGGGGGCGGGTACCCAATCATTGATCATTGGCATGTGCCTCGGGTCTTTATTCACGTAAGGGCGCCTAGGATATACTAAGCGGCCTCTTTTCGAAGCGTTTGTCGTGTTCAGCTGCACAGACGCTGTTGTTCATTTTCACCCTGAGTCTGAGACGGTATGCAGGACGCTTTTGCGGATATCCGCCCTTATAACGATGATGAAGTTCCGGCCGTGATCGAACGGCTGATGCGTTCCGGTGATCTGGCCGGTGCGCTGCTCAAGTACCGCTTTCCGCGAATTCCGGCCTGGTTACGGCCGCTGCTCAGTCCGCTGCTGTGGGCGTTTATGAAACAGCGGCTGAAATCCATTCACACGGTTGAGACCTTCCAGCATCTCATCGCCGATTGGGTGGAGGCCATTCTCGAGAAATCGTCGGCCGGCATTGAGGTGCGCGGGCTCGACAAACTGGAGCCGGGCAAAAGTTATCTGTGGATATCCAATCACCGCGATATCGCCATGGACCCGACCATGATCAACTTCAGCCTGCATCACGCCGGCTGGCCGACCAGCCGCATCGCCATTGGCGATAACCTGCTGCGCCACCCGGATGTGTCCGACATCATGCGTCTGAACAAGAGCTTTGTGGTGAAGCGGACCGTCGCCAATAAGCGTGAAAAGCTGCGCGAGCTGCAGCGCTTGTCGGCCTATATCCGCGAGTCGCTGGATGATGGCCACAGCATCTGGATTGCCCAGCGCGAAGGGCGTGCGAAGGACGGCATCGACGAAACCGATACCGCAGTGATCAAAATGCTGGCACTGAATGGCCGAGACCGTGACGAAGCCTTTACCGATACCATGCGCGCCATGCGCCCGGTGCCGGTGTCGATCCAGTACGAATGGGACCCGTGTGATCTGCTGAAAGCACGCGAACTGACGCACCGTGAGCAGCATGGCCGCTATGAAAAAGCCGACGATGAAGACACGCGCAGCATTCTGCTCGGTCTGACCGGCTTCAAAGGGCGGATTTTTGTCGACTTCGGAGAACCACTATCTGACGCAGAGCTGGAGTCGCCGGATGCCGTCGCCGCGGCCATCGACCGGCAGCTGACCGAGATGACAGAAATTCTGCCGGTGCACGAAGCCGCACTGTCACTGTTAAATCAATCAGTTCCTGATACCCTGCAGCCGGCTGCAAAGTTATTGCAAAGCCGCATGGCAGGGGCAGAACCCGGGGTTCAGGATCGACTCCTACGCACGTATGCTGCGCCTCTGCTGCAACGCAAGAAGTAAAGGAACTGTGCATGAAACTGCGATATCTGTGGCCGCTGCTGCTGGCGCCGGTCATCAGCGGCTGCCCCCAACTGGGTCAGCACTGGGACGATCAGGAAGAAACCCTGTACGTCGATTACTACAAAGTCCCGTGTGACACCGACAGCAGCGATCTCTGCTTCCGTACCCGCGAAAGCGAGTCCGACAGCTGGGCGGTATCGGATGCGGAGCTGACCGGCTTCAGCAGTTACAGCTGGGGTTCACGCTACACCCTGACGGTGACAACCTCGTTCGACAGCAATGGTGACCCGACCACGTATTCGTTCGCCAGCGTGGAGGCTGAAACCGCCATGGCCGATGGCAGCAACGCCTTCGCCCTGACACTGTATTCCTCATCCGGCGTGCTGGTGCCGCTCAGTGACAGCGAATGGCAGATCGGCGGTGATGTGACCTTCGATTGTTCGACGTCCTGTACGGCCATTGAAAACGCAGTGGACGATCAACAGGTTCTGCAACTGGAATTTGAAGCCAGCGGCGGCACAGTGACGCTGTCATCCTTTATCTGCTCCGCCAGTGAAGAAGACTTCGACAGCGAATGCGAAGGCGAGTCGACGGTCAGCTGGTATGTGGCGGCGTTCCAGAGTGATTGTGGTCTGGCCGATGCGCAGATGTGTCTGCTGTTTAAGGTCAATTCATCTGATGATTACGAACTGCTGGCGCTGACCGGAGACATTGAGGATTTTTCACCCGAGTGGGGGCTGAAATACCAAATTGATGTCGTGCGCACCGTATCGTCCGGTGGCGTTATTACGGCGGCGGTACTGGATGCGGATGACAGCTCACCCGACGACCGGACCGGCAGCAGCTATCCGTTTTACACCCTAGTGCGTGGCGCTGAGCTGAGTGAAAACTCAGATGGCACGTTCGCCGGTTACGACAGTATGCCGGCGCTCGATTGTTCGCAGTATTCGCTGTGTACCAAGCTTGGGGATTACGTGGATGATGACCAGTGGTTATTGCTGAAAGCCTACGTCGATGATGATCTGATTATTACCAGCATAGTCTGTCACGATGATGTACTGAGTGATTTCCGCGAATGCGTTGATGACGTCGATGATGTGAACTGGAATATCTGAACAATAAAAAAGGCCTCATCTGAGGCCTTTTTTGTGGGCGTTATTCCTGCCGGTTAATCAGCTGGGCGATGCGCTCGCTGCTGCGTTTGGCGACGGAGGTGTTCGGGAATTCTTCGCCGATTTTGCGGAAATACGCCATGGCTTTCTGATTGTTACCAGCCTGGTTGTACGGGCTCATGTAAATCAGACCAAGCTGATACAGGGCTTTGGCGCGCATTTCTGCGGATGACGCTTTGTTGTCGTACAGAATCAGGTAAACCGATTCGGCATCGGCCACACGACCTTCGGTGATGGCGCGTTCGCTCATCGGCGTCAGCTCGGCATCGAATGGCGTGTTGTCGACTTTCAGTAATTTGCTGCGGTCGACCTGCTTGAGCAGCTGCACGGCAGACAACTGTACGGGTTCTTTTTCCCGCTCATCGAGAATGGCCAGACGTTTCATGACGCGCTCTTTCAGGCGGGAATCCGGAAATTCGATGCGGTGCTGCAGCAGGTAGGCGCGGGCTTTGGCATCGTCACGCTCATCACTGAAGCGGTTCATGTACAGCAGCGCAATCTGATACAGCGCCAGCGATTTCATGTTCTGGCTGTAGTCCGGGTCGGAATAGCCTTTCATGTAAGTCGCTGCCGCGTCGTCGGTTTTGCCGCGGCTGATGGCCTGCACCGAGTAGGTCAGCAGGTCGGGCTCATCGTCCAGTGCCGCGGCGGCACGTACCTTGATGTCCTCATCATAACGCGCCAGCTGATGACCACCGGCTTCGGCGACCAGCAACGGCGTTGCAGCCGCACAGCCGGTGAGAATAACCACCGTGGCAGCCGTCATTAGAGCTTTGATCATTATCGTATCCCTGATCGTTTTTTTGGAGTTCTGGTGAGAGCGCGTAGTGTAATGATGGTGTCACATCAAGCAAAGGTATTGCCGCGCCAGAAGTGGTCAATCACGGCCACTCCTGACGTGCATCATGTCAGAGGAAAAATGCAGCGGCGACGCCTGCCGCGCCGCCAATCAGTGCACCGATGGCCGCGCCTAAGGTAATGGCGCGCACCACGGCCTGCTTCTGCTGCGCCATCAGTTCGGCGCGCACACCGGCCAGACTGGCCTCGACCGACGTGCGGTTGGTGGACATGACGGCTACCAGATCATCAGCGCTTTTCTTCACCAGACGGTCGGCCACGGTAATGGCGAGGCGCTGGTTCATGGTCCGGGTGCGCTGGAACAGGGCGTCGTCGGACAGGGCTTTTTCCAGATCCGTCTTCCAGCGTTCAAACTGCTGATACATACGGGCCTGGGCCAGGTCAATCTGCTGTGTCTGGGTGGCCTGCAACTGCTGGGCAATGCTGTCGAGTCCGGCGCTGATTTCTGCCCGGGCTTCGGCCACGGCGGTTTTCAGGTGTTTCTGCACCAGTTTGTCGATTTCGATCAGCGGAATCTGAAGATTGCCGGCACTGGCGGGTTCGTCATTGGCGGCCGGTTCATCCAGTGCCTGAATCACCGCCATGATGGCTTCGTGACTGGCGGGTTTGGCCAGAACACCATTGGCGCCGTGGGAACGGGCCATGTGCTGATATTCTTCACCTTCTTTTGAGGTGTACATGATGGTCGGAATGGCCGCAGTCCGCGGATTGGATTTGATCAGCTGCGTGGCGGCCAGACCATCCATACCGGGCATCATATGATCCATAAAAATCACGTCCGGCTGGCGGTGTTCCAGAAACTGCAGCGCTTCTTCGGCGCTTTCTACGGCGTCGGCCTCGACGTTCATTTTGCTCAGCAGACGCTGCAGCATCATGCGGGCCGATTTCGAGTCGTCCACCACCAGTGCGTGTCGGATTGTCATAACGGGTACTTCCTGAACCAGAGTCAGGCCAATATGAGCAGTCTTGTGCAGTGGGTCAATACTTGTGACGGGCCAGAGCGTCACTGCTGGCAAATCGTGGCCTGACAGGGTAAAAAACACACGGATGCCGCGAATCTGGCATAATCCGACAGTTTTCTCATTAACGACCGGGCTCATGACTTCTACCCATCACGCCATTCTGATTAAACGCGCCGCCAGCGCCTCCATCGCGACCGCCACATTATTGCTGGTGGCAAAAGTGTTCGCGTGGAGCCTGAGTGACTCGGCCAGTGTGCTGTCGTCGTTGCTGGATTCGTTAATGGATATCGCAGCGTCAGTGGTGAATTACTTTGCCGTACGTTACGCGCTGATGCCGGCGGATGATGATCACCCGTTTGGTCACAGCAAGGCTGAGGGGCTGGCGGCATTAATTCAGTCAGCCTTTATTTTGGGGTCTGCCAGTGTGCTGTTATTGCACGTGGTGGACCGTTTGCTGCATCCGACGGCGCTGCGTGCGCTGGAAGAAAGCATCGGTGTCATGCTGTTTTCGGCTCTGGCGACGACGGCTTTGGTGGTTTACCAGCGCTGGGTTTATCGCCAGACGCATTCGCTGGCCATTAAAGCGGATTCTGCGCATTACTATGGCGATATTCTCACCAGTCTGGCGGTGGTCGTGGCCTTGCTGGCGTCTTATTTTGGTTATTACTGGCTGGACCCTGTAGTGGCGCTCGGCATTGCCGCTGTGTTGCTGCACAGTGTGTATGGCATTGTCACCGACGCTCTTCAGGTGCTGATGGACAAAGCCTTGCCGGAAGACGACGAAAAGGCGCTGCAGACACTGATTCTGGGGTGTGCCGGCGTGCGCGGCGTACACAATCTGAAAACCCGTCAGTCGGGTGCCATTCAGTTTATTCAGATGCATCTCGAACTCGACGGCCAGCAGTCGCTCAAGGCCGCACATGGTATAGGCGATGCGGTCGAGAGCGCCATTCTGGCGCGCTATCCGCGGGCCGAAATAATTATTCACCACGACCCGGTGTAATGGATGAAACTGAGCCCAGGATGGCTGTTACTCTTGATCACTCCTCTGGCCATGGCGCTGGAGTCGGAACCCTATTTACAGGGTAATTCGTATCCCCCGTTCGCCATTCCGGACGATGACCCTTACGTTCAGTATTTACCTGAGCACACGGAGACTGAGCCGGGTGAAACACGGGTGGAATCCGAGACCATTGAGCGTTCCCGCACCTGGCTGGCGGATTATCTCAACCGGTTGTCGGGCAACATCGACTCGTTTTTTGTCGACTCATTTTTCAGTGAAGACATTATTGAAGATGACGTAAAAGGCACGCGTGCCAAGCTGTCGTTTTATACCCGCCGGGTATTGGGCGATCCTGTGGATTATAAATTCGGCATCAGTGTGAAACTGGTGTTACCCAACACCAACGACAAATTGAACCTGCTCATTTCCTCGGAAGAAGACGATACCCGTGAAGCCGACCCAATTGAATCGGTCGAAAACGTGGAGTACAGCTCGGCGCTGCGCTACATCATCAATGAATCCGATCAGTGGAAAACCAACATTGATACCGGGATTAAATGGGGCGTTCCGCCCGATCCGTTTGTGCGTTTCCGCGCGCGGCGCTACGCCTATCTGTCGGAATGGGAATTAAAAGGCACTCAGCGCCTGTTTTATTTCACATCGAACGGTTGGGGGGAAGATACCTCGCTGCAGATGGATTATCCGCTGAACACCGAAAAACTGTTCCGCATCAATGCCAAAGCCGGCTACCAGCTGAATGACGACTATTTCAAGCTCAGTTACGACGCGGGTCTGTATCACGAACTGAGCCGCACCTCGGCACTGGCGTATGTGGCCGGTGCCAGTGGTGATACCGAACAGTCGGCAACCTTTCATACCTACACCGCCGGCGTACGTTACCGTCAGCTGATTTACAGCAATTGGGTGTACGGCGAGGTCGAGCCTCAGTTTTTATGGGACCGGGACAAAGACTACCGCACAACACCGGTAATTATGTTCCGTATTGAGTCGGTGATTGCGCACGACTGACCAAGCGCTGTCGTTTCATCGATTGATGGTTGTCCCTTCACGCGTCAGACAATAAAACGGAAGGTCAGATTAATACGTGGCAAGGCGGTCTTCATCCGTTTTGGCAGCGCATGCTGCCAGTTATCCTGCAGCCCCGGACGCATATCCAGCAAACTGCCATTGGCCAGCGCCAGAACTGTGTGCTGGCGGCCTGAACCTTTCGGGCGCAGGGCAAAATCCCGCACGGCACCCAATGACAGTGACAATATCCGTGGGCGAACGCCAAGCTCCGGCTCGTCGTCGCTGTGCCAGCCCATGCTGTCCTGACCCGAGCGGTACAGGTTGCACAACACGGAATTGAGCGGCAGGCCGAATTGGGCACTCAGTTCGTCACGCAATTGCGCCAGCACCGGGGTCCATACGCGGGTGGTCAGGGTTTCACCGGAATAGGTGTAGCGGATGCCTTCGTCACCGTACCAGGCCTGAAGACGCGGAACCTGATGACGCTTGCCGTACAGGGTAACAAAGCCTGCTTCCCAGGCGATGTCATGCAGCAGGGTGCGGAACAGGGTGTCGGGAGCCTGAATGGCCTGAGCGGTGTACGCCAGCAGGCCATTGCCCAGTACGTCCTGAACGTCAGCTCCGGCCAGACCGGAGCGCAGCAGGGACGTATTACTTGTCAAAGAAACCGTCAAACAGTGGCGACGTCAGGTAACGCTCACCGGAGTCCGGCAGAATCACGACGATGGTCTTGTCGGCGAATTCCGGTTCTTTGGCTAAACGCAGTGCCGCGGTCATGGCTGCACCGCAGGAAATGCCGGCCAGAATGCCTTCTTTCGACATCAGTTCGTGAGCCATGGCGATGGCGTCTTCGTTGCTGACCGGCTCAACGCGGTCAACCATGCTGAGGTCGAGGTTGCCGGGAATGAAGTTGGCGCCGATGCCCTGAATTTTGTGCGGTCCCGGCGTCAGTTCCTGACCGTTGCGCTTCTGGCTGATGATAGGCGATGCCGCAGGCTCTACCGCCACCGAGGTAATGGCTTTGTGTTGTTTGATGAAGCGGGAAATGCCCGAAATAGTCCCGCCGGTGCCGACGCCGGCAACCACCACATCAACCTTGCCATCGGTGTCGTTCCAGATCTCCGGACCGGTGGTTTTTTCGTGAATGGCCGGGTTCGCCGGGTTATTGAACTGTTGCAGCATGATGCGTTGTTCCGGCGCTTCTGCGACCAGAGCTTCAGCGGCCTCAACGGCACCTTTCATGCCTTTGGCGCCTTCTGTCAGCACCAGATTGGCCCCCAGCGCCTGCATGACCTTACGGCGTTCCATGCTCATGGTTTCCGGCATGGTCAGCGTGACTTTGTAGCCGCGGGCGGCGCCGACAAACGAGAGCGCAATGCCGGTGTTACCACTGGTCGGTTCTACGATTTCCATGCCCGGTTTCAGTAAGCCATCCTGCTCGGCCTGCCAGATCATGTTGGCACCGATGCGGCACTTTACCGAGTGCGCCGGGTTGCGGTTCTCGAGTTTGGCGTAAATAGCCGGGTGGTCAGTGATGTGGCGGATACGGACCAGAGGGGTGTTTCCGATGGATTGGCTGATGTCTTCGTAAACCTTCATGGCAACCTCATGCAATTCCGGCGTGCGCGGATATTGTCTAATTGATTCGGGAGTGTTCTATTGGCTATGTTCACTTCATTCAGGCAGATGTCCGGCGGGGAATATAGCCGGGCTCGGTTACACAGGGAGATCCGGTGCCTAAAGTCAGTAGTCAGCAGGAACAGGACACCTTAAAGCGAGTAGAGGACCAGATCAATATCCTCTCGGGAATTCTCGAACAGGGACGCAAGCAACTGCGTTTTCCGGGCCGCCTTGAATCCCGTTACATCGCTATGCGCAATCAGCGCTTTCTGGAAATCGACCAGAAAATGCTGATGGGTGGTTTGTTGTTTTATCTGGCGTTTTCGTGGACCGATTTTTATCTCGGTGGCGACAACGGTCTGCTGATTTTTACGGCCCGCCTGATTCTGACCGTAATTGCCTTCGCGCTGGTGCTTTGGGTACCCCGTTCACGATTCAGCGTGAAAATGGTACCGATTGCTGCATCCGGTGTTTTCTTTGCTGGTCTGTCGGTGATTGTGTTTATCGGCCTGATTCCGGGCGAGCTGAAATACGCTTATCACCTGGGCTTAATTCCGATTCAGATTTTTACCATGGTGGCCTTGCGCCTCAGTTACCGCTCGGTACTGGTGGTGTCTGTATCTTTGCTGGCTTGTTATCTGCTGTCGTTGCTGGTGATGGATACGCAGGTTGAAAGCGTGCAGCTGAATCAGGTAATCAGCATTTTTGTGCCCATGTTCATTATGTTCTGGGTGCTCCTGATCGCCATGGGTGGCTATATGGCGTTTATGATGGAGTCGGCGTTTCGCAGCGACTTTATGAAGAATCAGCTGCTGGCTCTGGAAGCCGAGCGGCTGAAATATCTGAGTGCGCGGCTGCATGTGTTGTCGACTACGGACAGCCTGACCGGCATTGCCAATCGCCGCTATCTGGAGCAGAGCATCGCCAGTGAATGGCGTCGGGGAAAACGGGGTGAAGCACCCTTATCGCTGGCCATGATCGATATCGACCGCTTCAAGGATTACAACGATTTTTACGGCCATCAGCAGGGCGATGACTGCCTGCGCACCATCTCGGCCTTGATGGCTTCCTTCTGCAAACGTCCGGGGGATGTCTGCGCGCGCTACGGCGGTGAAGAATTCGTACTGCTGTTTCCGGATACGTCCAACGCCGATGCGCTGTACCTGTGCGAACGTCTGCGTCAGGCGGTCGAAGCCCAGGCCGTTGCGCACGAGCGTAACGACAGCGGAGTGGTGACCATCAGTATCGGGGTTGCGAGTTTGGTACCGGACGATGACAACAGCAGCGACGATCTGCTGCGGGCAGCGGATCGTCATCTGTATGAAGCGAAGGATAAAGGCCGCAATCAGGTGTGCGGCTGACACCTTAACCGGCCGCCAGCTCAGCCAGCTGACGGTCTTTTTCTTCCCAGAGTACCTGCACCCATTGCTGGAAATTCAGGCGATATTGCTCGTCGGTTTCATAATCACCGTTCAGCAGCTCGGTCGGAATCGGCTTTTCTTCGACCAGTACCACACAGCGTTTCATACTGCCCTGCAGAAATTCCCAGAACGTAGGCACGCCGTCCGGGTAGTGAATGGTCACATCCAGAATGGAACGGAACTGATCACCCATGGCGCTCATGGCGAAGGCCATGCCACCGGCTTTGGGTTTCAGCAGATGCTGGAACGGCGAGTTCTGCTCGTCGTGTTTACGCTGACTGAAGCGGGTGCCTTCCAGAAAGTTCATCACGCTGGTCGGCAGGGTACGGAATTTCTCACAGGCTTTGCGTGTGGTTTCCAGATCCTGCCCCTTTTTCTCCGGGTACTTTTCCAGAAAGGCTTTTGAGTAGCGTTTCATAAACGGAAAATCGAGTGCCCACCAGGCCGCACCCATTACCGGCACTTTAATCAGTTCCTGCTTCAGGAAAAATTTGAGCAGGGGAATTTTGCGGTTCAGCGCGTGCTGCAACACCAGAATATCCACCCAGCTCTGGTGGTTGCTGATAACAAAATACCAGCCTTTGCGTTCCAGATGGGCGGGCAGGCGGATGGTCCAGTCCATTTTCTGGGTCAGCCACATCCAGCCGGAGTTGCAGCTGATCCAGTTATTGGCGATGGCATTCAGCACCGGCGTAATCAGATTGCGGATAAAAGGAACCGGAATTACCAGTTTAAAAAAGGTGAAAAAGAACAGCAGCGAGCACCAGAAAATAATATTCACAAACAGCAGTGCACTGGCGATCACCCCGGTCAGAAGCGGTGGCATGAATTATTGTCCTTTATTTTGTTGGGCCTGAATGGCAGTAAGCGCGATAGTGTAAACAATATCTTCCACCAGTGCGCCCCGCGACAGATCATTTACCGGCTTGGCGAGGCCCTGCAGCATGGGTCCGATGCTGATCACATTGGCACTGCGCTGCACCGCTTTGTAGGTGGTGTTGCCGGTGTTCAGATCCGGGAAAATCAGCACAGTGGCCTGACCGGCTACCGGACTGTCGGGCGCTTTGCTGCGGGCTACGCTGGCGGTGGTGGCGGCGTCGTACTGCAGCGGACCATCGACCAGCAGGTCGGGACGGCGTTCACGCACAATGGCGGCTGCCTTACGCACCTTTTCGACATCCGCGCCGGAGCCGGAGCTGCCGGTGCTGTAACTGAGCAGGGCAATGCGCGGTGGTATGCCCATGGCCAGCGCCGATTCCGCGCTCTGAATGGCGATATCGGCCAGTTCCTCTGCGTTCGGGTCCGGATTCACCGCACAGTCGCCGTACACCAGCACCTGATCCGGCAGGCCCATAAAAAATACGGACGACACCAGACCGGCGCCCGGCGCGGTTTTAATCAGCTGCAGCGCCGGCCGTATGGTGTTGGCGGTGGTGTGAATGGCCCCCGACACCAGTCCATCGACGTCGTCCTGCGCCAGCATCATGGTGCCAAGCACAACGTTGTCTTCCAGCTGCGCCAGCGCCATCGGCTCGGTCAGCTGTTTGTGTTTGCGCAACTCCACCATAGGCGCCACGTACTGCGGACGTACTGAGGCCGGATCCAGCAGTTGCAGGCCTTCTGGCAGCTGAATTTCTGAGGCGGCGGCAATCTGATGAATGCGGGTCGGGTCGCCGAGCAGTACGCAGCGGGCGATGCCCCGTTCCTGACAAATAGCAGCAGCCTGAATGGTGCGCGGCTCCTCGCCTTCCGGCAGCACAATACGGAGATTGGCAGCCCGGGCTTTGGCGACCAGCTGATGGCGGAACGCGGCCGGACTCAGGCGGCTGGCGTGCGGCTGACCGATCTGCCGCATCAGTACCTGCATATCCAGATGGCTGGCGATGCTGGCCATGATGTTATTCACCCGGTCAGCGTCGTCGACCGACACCTGAGTGTCCATGCGCGTCAGCTGCTGGGCGGTGGTAAAAGTATCGTGCTGCGTCTGCAACACAGGGACACCGGTGGCCAACGCCGCGCGGCACAGATTGACAATGGCTTCGCCCGGTTTCAGACCGCTGGTCAGCAGCAAACCGGCCAGCCGGGTACCGTTGGTGGCGGCAATCGCCGCGGCCAGAATAACGTCGTCGCGGTCACCGGGCGTGACCAGCAGGGTGCCCGGGCGCAGCAGATCGACGATGTTACTGACGGTTCTGGCGCACAGCGCGATGCGCAGTACGCGGCGGGTATCCAGTTCGCCCTCGTTGAGTACCGTCGCGTGCAGCGCGCGGGCAACATCGAGCATGCGCGGGCTGACCAGCTCGGATTTCCACGGAATCACGCCCAGTACCGGCCCGGCCGGACTGGTGAGCTTCCACAGCGGCGCACAGGATTCGTCGTTGTTGCGTTCCGCCAGCGGAATATCTTCACCCGACGGAATGCCCTGATGCTCTGGCGCTTCGCCGGCTTTGTTGATGATGCAGCCGAGCAGATTGGCGCGGCTGCCGCCGAGCACGCCGGCCTGCAGCTTGAGTTCGGCCTGGATCTGGGCTGGCGTGCGGTTAAGGCCGCTGGCGACCAGCAGAATATCGGCGTTCAGCGCCTTGGCCATTTCGGCGTTCAGCTTGGCGGTATAGGGTTCGGAGCGGTCGGGGACCAGACCTTCAATCAGCACCACATCGCAGTCGTGGCTGACCTGTTCGTGCAGCGCCACCACGTCTTCCAGTACCCGGTCGAGCATGCCGTCGCTGATGCGCTGCTGCACCAGATGCAGATGCATCGGGTCCGGCGTTTTCAGGTGCAGCACGCTGCGCACCAGATGGGTCGAACGTTCGCTGGCGGCGTAGTCCGGTGCCACCGGCTTCACAAAACCCACCTTCAGGCCCTGTGCGTCCAGCGCCCGGATGAGGCCCAGACTGATGGTGGTGAGACCGCTTTCGAGGCCGGTCGGTGCAATCAGGATGGAAATCATAGGAATCCCGGATAAGGTGCTTTGCAGAAGTATCGGCCGTCAGCCGATCCGTTGCAGGGTGTCTTCGGCAATCATGCGCTCTTCCGACGTTGGCACCACCATCACCAGCGGCGAACCGTTCTGGCTGATGCGGCCTTTGTCGTCGCCGTTGGCGTCGTTGAGTGCGTCGTCGAGGCGGTAATTCATGGATCGCCAGGCGACCAGAATGCGGCGGCGGATCGCCGGTGCGTGTTCACCGATACCGCCGGTGAACACCACCGCATCGACGCCAGGCAGTGACACCGACAGGGCGGCAAACTCTTTGGCGACACGGAAGCAGAACACATCAATGGCGCGGCGTGCGCCGTCGTGACCGGCGGCTTCGGCGGCGAGCAGTTCGCGCATGTCGTTGCCAATGCCGGACAGGCCCCTGAGACCCGAGTTGCGGTTCAGTTCGCGCATGATGTCCGCCAGAGACAAGTCACGCGCGCGTTGCATGTGCTCAATCAGGCCCGGGTCGATATCACCGCAGCGGGTGCCCATCACCAGACCTTCCAGCGGTGTCAGGCCCATGCTCGTGTCGACGGAGCGGCCACTGCGCACCGCGCAGGCACTGCAGCCGTTGCCCAGATGGGCGATCAGCAGGTTCAGTTCGGATTCGGGTTTGTTCAGGCGCCGTGCGGTTTCCGCCGTGACATAGCGATAGCTGGTGCCATGGAAGCCGTAGCGGCGTACGCCATCGCGCTCGTACCAGTCGTAGGGCACGCCGTACAGATAGGTCGCTTCGTTGAGCGACTGATGGAAGGAGGTATCAAACACGGCGACCTGTGGCAGTTGCGGAAACAGTCGCTGGCACAGGCGGATGCCGAGCAGGTTGATCGGGTTATGCAACGGCGCCAGCGCGTTCAGCTGTTCAAGGTCATGCAGCAGGTCGTCATTGACCAGCACGCTGTCGTGGAAGCGTTCGCCGCCATGCACAACCCGGTGGCCAATGCCGGCCAGACCTTCAAGTTCCGGGCGGGCAATGCCAATGAACTGCTCCATCGCCTGCCCGTGGTCTGCCTGAGCCGGCAGCAGGTCGGTCTGTTCAATGCGTCCGCGGACAATGAGTTCGGGCTGGGCTTCGCCGAGGCGTTCAGCCAGCGCGGTTAACAGTGGGGTGGTCAGGTTGTTGGCGGCGAAGAGGGCGAATTTAATCGACGAACTGCCGCAGTTCATCACCAGGAGTGTGGACGTCACAGATAAGTTCCTTTTCTGTGGCTGTCGGGAATCAGACAGCCGATGCTGCTTTCAGCGTACCTTCCAGACGTTGCAGAACCGTGTATGCGCCGCGGCTGGCGGTTTCCGGCAGCTGGCCCATGGCGAACTTCAGGGCACAGACAAAATCGCTGCCCTGTTGCTCGCATCGGAGTACGGTGGCCGGAATGGCCTGCAACCTGTGGTCGCGGCTTTCGATGCTGACCAGCAGGCGCTTGCCCGGTTTGAATTTGTGGGGCGTCAGGATCGCCACACCGCCCAGGGCAAAATCGCGGGCGATGGCGGGTTCGGATTTTCCGGGGCGGCCGAGCCAGCTGATGCGGCGGATCTCCATTTTCAATGGCGATGCGTCGTAGCGTTGACGGAAGCGTCGTTCGTTAGCGTGCACTGTTACCCCCGGTAGTGGTCGTGTCGTCTGGCTGTTCAGCGTCGGTACTCTGGTCGAAACGTTCAAGCTTGTTGAACTCGATCATATTACGAATTTCATCAACATACTCCTCCCCGCGCTCGGAGTAACCCAGCAGGCCCGGCACCAGCTCTTCGCCGGTGACCGCACCGTTGTCTTCGATCGATTTCACCCGGATATCGCGCAGGTGACGGTAGCGCGGGTGGCTGTTGAGGTTACGGATGTAACTCTCAACCGAATCCAGCGGCGAATCAAAGCGGCGAACTTCGTGGCGCGAGCTGCCGCCACGGGCCTCCGGCACCAGACCACAGCCTTCGCGGAAACACCACTGACCGAACAGGTTGTTGCCTTCCTGCGCGAAGCGCGAGGTGCCCCAGCCTGATTCATTGGCGGCCTGTGCCAGCACCAGAGACGGCGGAATGACGTTCACCCGGCGCAGCAGAGCCTCTTTCTGCTCGTCCGGATCGTCGCTGTTGACCCGGTACTTTGTCAGCAGTTCATGAATGCGTTGTTTGTCGTCGTCCGACAGCTCGTCGCCGTCCAGATACCAGCGTTCGACCAGCTGACGTTCGGCCATGACCCGCGCATTCGCCTCATCAACCAGCGGCAGCATGTAATCAAAAAAGGCCGATTTCTTTTGCCGGATATCGGCAATAGAGGAAAAGTCCGGAATGGGCGGTACTTCGGTAACCGCCGGCGCGTCGCCTTCGCGCGCCTTCTGCTCGCAGCCGGCCAGCAGAATCACCACTATGTACAACAGGTATCGGTGCATCTAACGAACTGATTTCTTTAGGGTTAACGATAAGTGTAGCGGATCAGACAATACTTCCCCAAAGCCGTTCTGACCATCATCTCAACGGCTCAGACTGAACAAACATTGCACCGCTGACCGCCAGAGCAGTGAAATGTATGGTTTCCGTACGGATTCTGTTGTTTTTTATTTCCTTTGTTAATGGTTGGTGTATTCTCGCCGATAGTTTTGTAAGGGTATTTCTGCCCTGCTGAACCCCGGACGGAGACCGCTGCATGGCTGTGAAGCCCCTGATTCTGATTGCTGACACCACGCTCGCTGTGCAGGCGCAGCTGGGGGATTTGCTTTCCGGGGATCTTTGTCTGGTCAGTGTCTTGTCTGACGCGCAGCTGCGCGACTGGATGGCGACGCCGCTGACGCAGGAACCGCATCTGCTGATTCTGGATGCCTCACTGCCAACGGAAGGGCTGGAAGCCTTCTGTCAAAGCTGGCGCAGTGCGCCTGCCACCCGCAATACCGACATCATTGTCATGGGCCCGGCCGATGACGACTCTGAATTTGCCGCGCTGATGGCCGGCGCCGCCGATTACCTGCGTAAACCCCTGAATCCTCTGTTGTGCCTGGCGCGGGTCAAAGCCTTTATGCGCCAGCGCGAACTGCGCGATCAGCTGGAAGCGATTTCCCTTACCGACAGTCTCACCGGCCTCGCCAACCGCCGCTATCTGGACGATTTTCTGCAGTCCGAGTGGCGTCAGGCGCAACGGGTGGGGGGCAACATCGGCATGATCATGGTCGATATCGACCACTTTAAGTCCTACAACGATTTTTACGGCCACCCGCAGGGCGACCGTTGTCTGGCGCAGGTGGCGCACGTGCTCAAATCGTCGGTGCAACGGCCGCGCGATCTGGTGGCCCGTTACGGCGGCGAAGAATTTGCCATCATTCTGCCCAATGTGCAGAAAAGCGGTCTGAACGTGGTGGCGGAGCGCATACGCGCAGCCCTGAAGGTGCAGGCCATTCCCCACAGCGCCTCGCAGGTGTCATCGCACGTGACGCTGAGTATGGGACTTGCCTGGTGTGAACCTCATGCCGGGGAAAATCCGACGCTGCTGGTCGAGGCCGCTGATGAAGCGCTCTACAGCGCCAAAGGGCAGGGCCGTGACCGTATGAGTGATACCGTGGATCTGGCGTTTGTGCGCCAGCTCCTGACTCACTGATGGCCGGCGGCCAGATGGGCGGTCAGCTTGTTGAGCTGAGCGTTCAGACGGGCGGTGGTGCGGTGGCGGCGGGGCCGTCCTGCTTCAACACGCAGATAATCACTCACAACCTGCAGTAATGCCGCCTGACTGGTGGTGATCACTTCGTACTCATAGTGGTGATCCTGCACGCTGATCTTCAGCAGCTCCATGTATTCCGCGTTCAGCAGCTGCATCAGGTTAAACACCCGGTCTTTATCGTCGCAGTGACTGGCTTCCCAGTAGGCGTCTTCCAGCGTTTGTATCAGATCCCAGACCAGTTCGGCGGCCTGGGCGATGGTCATTGCGCTCATGGTGTGTCTTCTGCCCCGTGAATATCTTCATGTAAGGCTAGCAGACTTCAGCCGGATTACCGGCTGAACAGGCCGACGCAGCCCGTCAGGTACGGGCGGGTTTACGGCGGATGTAGAGCGTCTTGGTGGCGCGCGCGACCAGCTCACCCTGTTCGTCGGTGATCAGCACTTCGTAGGTGGGCAGGTACTTCTCACCCCGGGCGGTCTGAGCGCGGATATCTGCCAGCATGGCGTCGGTCACCAGAAATTGTGCCTTCACCACGCCCTTGCCGGGTTTGATGAAGTCGATGGTCGCACTGGCGTCCCAGACGATGTAGTCACGGCCCAGCGTGTTCATTAAGAGCAGCATGTAGAAGGGGTCAATCATGGAGAACAGGCTGCCGCCGAAGTGAGTACCCACGTAATTGCGGTTGTACCATTTCAGGCGCATTTCCACCTGAGCTTCGCGGAAGTCTTTGGCCAGATAACGCACGCGCACGCCGGCGCCCAGATACGGACCGTAAATATTCAGAATGCGGCGCAGACCAGACGCGGAGGTCAGCCAGTTGATGATGGATCGGATCATGACTATCTCTGGAGTCGGTGACAGAAAGCCGGGCAGTCTAACAGGCCGGTGCCAGAGAAAAAGTCCCCGGCACAGGGCCGGGGCGGGAGAGATCAGTCTTCGGCGCGGGCGAAGTGGCGCAGGTAGCGCTGATTGATGTCGTCGCGGGCCAGCAGAATCAGGGCATCAGCCACGTTGAATTCTTTGTCCAGACACGGTTCGCCGCACACCTTCACACCAATGCGCAGATAGGCTTTCAGCAGGGCAGGCACCAGAGCTTTGCCGTCCAGTGACACTTCAATGCCCGGCATACGCACTTTAGGTTCGGCGCGCATGTCGTCGGCGGTGAAATGTTTGTCGCGCAGGTGATTGATGATGGCCACGGTACGGGCGTAACCGTCGCTCAGCGGAATGCTGGCGCAGCCCATCAGGTAATCGATGTTATTGGCCGACATAAACTGTGCCATGGCGGACCACAGCAGGCCGATCACAGCACCGGAACGGAAATCCGGATCGACGCAGGTGCGGCCGATTTCCATGTAGCGTTTGCCCGGACGAACGATGTTGCTCAGGTCGAATTCGGTGGCCGAGTAGAAACCACCGGCCTGCTCGGCCAGTTCGTTGGTCAGAATGCGCGAGTAACCCACTACCTGATCGTTCAGCACGTCTTTCACAATCAGGTGCATGCACAGGTCATCGAAGCGGTCGTAGTCCAGACCCTCGGCGGCGGTCGGCAGCTGGGCGCCCATGCCTTCAGCGAACACACGGTAGCGCAGTTGCATGGCCTGACGGATTTCAGCCGGGTCGTCGGTGATGCGCGCAACCAGGGGAGACTCAACGGGTTCAACCTGATGGCGTGCCAGAGTAGCGGTAGCTTGCAACATGATGAGGTCTGCCTCTTCTTCAGTTGGCGCGACTCTACTCAGTGGCTATGACAGTTACGTGACATGCGCCGACTCAGGCCCGTTCCGTTCACTCGGCTATGCTGTAGGGGACAGGAGGGATTATGAGAATTCTATTAATGGCGTTTTTGCTGGTGTTTATGCCGGCCAAAGCGGCGCAGCCGGCACTGGGTAAAAACGAGGCGGCCACCCTGATTGATCAGGGCCTGGCGGCAGAGCCGCTGATCTGGCTGCCGTTTCCCTTGCCGTATACGGTTGATCAGACCGATAAAAACAAAGACGGTCTGCTACTCGACGCACTGTTCCGTCACGGTTTAATTGAGCGTGAAAAAGACATGCGCATGGTGGAGGTGACCGAGGCGGGCTTTACCCGGCGTAAAGTGCAGTTGCGCTGGGTGTACAACTATTCACAGGAACGCCGCGAACAAGGCACGCCGGAAGGCTTTTATTACGGCAAAGGCAAACTGAAGAAAGTGGTGGAGCTGTCGGCGCCGTACCTGATCGGCGATTACTACTACGCCGAAGCCTATGTGCAGTGGTACGTAACCGATATTCAGGACTGGATTGCCGACCCGGCGTTCCGCAGCGCGCGCACACTCAGACGCACGCTGGAGTCCTATGAGAAACCCTTCGAGAAACGCCTGTACCTGCAGTTTGACGGCGGCAGCTGGGCGCTGTGGAAAGGTGAACCCGGCATGCTCTGAGGCTGCCGGTTTTGCTTCATCGTCAACGTCAGAACTGAGTGCGCAGCCACAGACCCGGTGGCGTACTCAGGCCCTGATCGGCATGTTCAATCAGCCCGTCGCGGCTTACCACGTAATAACTCGGATAGCCCTTGATCTGCCAGTCGCGTGCGCTGTCTGCCGTGCCCATTAATACCGTTCCGCGATACCCGGTACTTTGGACAAACGCCGCGACTTCAGTCTGAGTTTCCCAGTCCAGCGCAATGGCGACTACCTGCACCGTCGGATCCTGCGGCAACAGATTCAGTCCCGGCATGCTGATGCGGCAGACACCGCACCAGGGGGCGAAAAAATAGACCAGTGTGCGTTCTGTCTGCGGGGCCGGAGCCCAGTTCAGGGAATACGTGTTGCCGGCCAGATCCGGCAGGCTGACCGCAGGGGCGGTAACGCCCGATGCCAGCATATGGCGGCTGAGCCACAGACTTGCGCCGGTCAGCAGCAGGACAAACACCAGCAGTTCGCTCAGCCGCCGTAACCAGCGGCGCAGGGGCTCAGATGGCACGTGAGAACCGCTGCTGCTCGTGTTTCTGCAGGTAAGTGTCGAACGCCATGCAGGCATTGCGCACCAACAGGCGGCCTTTGTCGGTGATACGGATGCCGTTGTCGTCGATCTGCAGCAGGCCATCCGCTGCCATTGGCGCCAGCTCGTTCAGATCGGCTGCCAGATGCTCGCGGCTGTTGATGTCGTGACGGGCGTCGAGAGCATCAAAGTCACAGTGCAGGTGGCACAGCAGGCTGGTGATGATGTCGCGGCGCAGCTTGTCTTCAGCATCCACAGTCAGGGATTTCATGGTGGGCATCTGGCCTTTATCCAGCGCCGCCTGCCAGCTTTCTATGGTGACCTGATTCTGCAGGTAGTAATCCCCGATCTGGCTGATGGAAGACACCCCAAAGCCAATCAGATCGCAGTCGCCATGGGTGGTGTAGCCCTGGAAGTTGCGGTGCAGTTTGCCTTCGGCCTGGGCGCGCGCCAGTTCGTCGTCCGGTTTGGCGAAGTGATCCATGCCCACGTAGTGGTAATTGGCCGCCGACAGCTTGGTGATACAGTGGCCAATAATCGCCAGCTTTTCATCGGCGCCGGGTAAGTCTTCAGCGTTGATGCGGCGCTGTGGCTTAAAGCGCTCCGGCAGGTGGGCGTAGTTAAACACCGACAGGCGGTCCGGGCTGATTTCAATAATGGTATCCAGCGTGCGGTCGAAGCTTTCCAGCGTCTGGTGTGGCAGGCCGTAAATCAGGTCCATATTGATGGAGTGGAAGCCCAGAGCGCGGGCTTCGCTCATTACAGAGCGGATCATCTCTTCAGACTGAATGCGGTTCACCGCTTCCTGCACTTTTTCATCCAGATCCTGTACGCCGAAGCTGATGCGGTTAAAACCCAGGCCGCGCAGAATTTTCAGTGTGTCCGGGCGCAGTTCGCGCGGGTCGATTTCGATCGAGAAGTCGGCATCGTCGCGGGTAGAAAAACGGAACTGGGCTTTCAGAAAGTTCACCAGATCAATCAGCTGATCGTCGCTTAGGAAGGTCGGTGTACCACCGCCCAGATGCAACTGCTCAACCACCGCATCCTCGTTCAGCAGGGCGCGCTTCATGCTGATTTCACGCTTCAGTTCCTGCAGATAAGGCGCTGCACGGTCTGTGTTTTTGGTCACGATTTTGTTGCAGCCGCAGTAGTAGCAGACGTGGCGGCAGAAGGGCACGTGGATATACAGCGACAAGGGCGTGGCCGGGTTACGGGCGGCAAAGGCGGCGCGTTCATCCTGATCATCAGCCACCGTGCGGAATTCCACCGCCGTCGGATACGAGGTGTAGCGTGGGCCCGGACGGTTGTAGCGCTGAATCAGCAAAGGGTCCCAGTGAAGATGTTCAGTCATAAAGCCTTGCCTGCGGATGAGTCGTTATAGGCGGGCATTGTAGCGACGGACGCCGGCCGGGCTCTTGCGCCATATCAAGTCCCGAACTGGCACAATACGTGCAATTCCTTAGACTTAGCGCGGGATTGAGTGACGGTATTCCGTCGGAGTCTCAAGTTTTTTACTGAAAGGTCGTTAAGAGTCTTGATTTTGACGGAAATCAGACGTTTGATTGAGCCCGCAAGGTTTTTATAAACAAAAAAACTGTATTTGTGGGGATAAGTACAAATACAGCACCGGGGAAGAAAAATGCCAAAGAAGCCCTTTACGGCGGAAGAAATCGCCGCACAGCGCGAAAGGATTATGGACAGTGCGTCGCGGGTTATGGCCGATGTCGGATTTCACCACCTGTCGATGCGCAAGCTGGCCTCCCAGCTGGGCATGACCGCCAGCAATATTTATAACTACTTCCCCGATAAAGAATCCCTGTTTATTCATACCCGTCGCCGCGGTTTTGATCTGGCCTTTGCTGACATCAACGAGCAGATGAGCAGTGCGACCAATCCGACCCGTGCGCTGCACAAATTTGCCCGCTCCCTGATCGCCTTCGCCCAGCGTTACGCCGGTTACTACCAGCTGATGTTCCAGCCGCCACTGCTGAGTCTGGATGAAAGCGAAGCGGTGGATCAGGATGTGCAGCTGCAGGTTGAGCGTCTGGTCGACGAGTGGCAGCAGCATTTGCTGTCGCTTCTTAAAGACGCCGTGCCTGTGCTGGCCGAGCGCCCGGAAGCGGTGCAGAAGCAGGTCGCGCTGTTTTTTGTCGCCTCCGTTCATGGCCTGATTGATACCTACCGTCATCGCGCGCTGCCACTGCTGCTGGCGGGGGTTGATCTGATTCCGGACGACGTGGTGCAGGAACATCTGAGCTGGTTGCTGACGGCGCTGGAGCGTCAGGCCGAGCAACTCGCCTGAGCCTTGATGCTAAGACATAAAAAAACCGGTCACTGACCGGTTTTTTTAAGTCTGTCGTTACGTCCGTCCGGGTGCGTTTGGTTGCCCTGCGCTGTCCGGCGTCCGTCCTTCCAGCGCATACACAAAGGCCAGAATTTCGGCGATCACCTGATACAGCTGCTCTGGGATTTCTTCGCCGATGTCGAGCTGGCTGAGCCAGCGCGTCAGTGATGCGTTTTCATACACAGGCACCTGATGCTCAAGCGCCAGCCGGATGATGGCCTGAGCCAGATCGTCTTCTCCACGGGCGCTGACCACAGGCGCCGACAGGCCGTCGTAGCTGAGGGCAATGGCTTCGGTGGCGTCGAACAGAGATTGCGGAATGCTCATCGGAAGTCCTCAGCTGTGAGTGTCGATCAGCCGCTGGCGGATCTGGTTGCGGGTACTTTCCGGCAGCTGGCCGTGGCGGGCGCGCAGTTCACTGACGTCAACGCCCAGAGTGACCAGCGTCTGGCGCAGCGGCGTCAGCGAATGGTTCAGCAACGTCAGCGTAGAGGGCTGCTCGGACCAGAAGGTTGCCGACAGCCGCGGCAGGGATAAATCCAGCTCAACGTCCATCGGCCCCAGTTGCGTCAGATCAAAATGCAGCCGCAGGTGCCATGACACTGGCTTGCGTTTGCTCTCATCACCGTTCTGACCGTCGCGTTTCAGTTCCAGACGGACTTCTTTCAGCTGGTCCTGATCGCGGTAAAACAGCGGTACGCTGACCGGCTGATCCGGCCCCTGCTGCAGGCGGTTGATCTGTTCGGTTTCTACCCGCGCCAGCGCAGTTTGCAGCAGGCGCAGGGCCTCTGGCGCGTCGTTCTGGCTGAACGACAGTGGCAGTTCGCGCAGAGGCGGCTGGTCGGCCGGGCGCAGGCTGTTGAGCAGGCTCAGCAAGGCGCGGCTGAGCACGGCTTTGTGATCCTGATGCATCAGGTGCGCAACCCCCTGTTGCAGCACGGACAGCCTGACCTGAGTGCTGGTGGCCTCGTCGGCTTCAGCCTCTGCTGGCGTACTGGCTACCGTGGTGCTGGTGCTGCTGTCGGAGGCGAGCCGGGCTTCAAGGCGCTCACGGACTGCTTTCATGGCCTGTTGCAGACTGGCCGGTTGTCGTTCAGACACCGGATTCCGTTCGTTGCCGGCGGCCGGCTTACTGTCGCCCTCCCCTTGTGTCAGTTCCGCTGCTTTGGCCCAGACGCTGTTGAACAGGGTCTGCAGCCCGGAGCGTGGGGCGCTTTCGGGTGCTGCGGGCTGACTCAGCTGATGGCGGATCTGATCGGCCAGCGCGTACAGCTTGTGTTCGTAACTGAGCCCACTGTTGCTGAGGCCGCTGGCCACCCCTTGTCTGGTGGCCAGTGAGCCGGCAGAAGGCAGCTGCTGCAGCCAGTCCGCCAAAATCTGCTTCACCTGTGCCGGCAGTGTCCCGTTTGTGTTGTGAAGCGTTTTGCCTGCGACGGTGGCAGACGCGGTTTCTGCGTTCGCGCCCGATGTCTGCAGCGTCTTGATCAACGCGGTTTTGGCGTCGGCGACAGACGCTCCGGCAGCCTTTACCTCCGTCATCGGCGCGGCGTTTCCGGCAGCGGGATTGGTCTGGCTGCTGCCGGCGGCGCTGCCAGCGGAAGCGGTGTTTGCTGCAGCTGCGGTCAGGGTGAGCAGCGACTGCAGAGCCGATAAGGCTGTGGCTGGGGTTGAGCCGGAGGACAGGCCTGCGCCACCTTGCAATCCGCTCAGCGGAGCAGGGCGCTGATACAGGGCATCGGGCAGTGCATTGGTTTGCTTGCTCACGCTGAGCAAGGGCAGACGGGACGCCAGCAGCTGGATAATCGCCTGCTGACGGGCAATATCCGCCGGGCTGGCGCCAGGCATTGCCGCGCTCTGAACGAGTGTCGGTGCGAGATTGCCAGCTGTGCTGGTGACTGGCGTCGTAGCATGTTGCGCGGTTGCGGCTGATTTCTGCAGGCCATCGGCGGACGCCCCCGGTGGCAGCTGCACCCGGGTGACGGTGACCTGCGGTTTGCCCTGCTGAACCCTGACCAGCAGGTCGACCTCGCTGCCTTCCGGCAGGGGCATCTGGCTGGTGACGGTAAAGGATTTTCCGTCCACGCTCAGCGTCAGTTTCTGGCCCTGATTCTGGGGTTGGCCCTGATGTTGGTTCAGACTCTGTCCGTCATTTTTTTTGTCGGCGGCAGATGCTTCTGTTGTCGCCGGGGCCGGCAAAGGTTCGCTGCGCGTTACCCGGGCGGTCAGTCGGCTGGGTTGTGCGGCGTCGTCCGGCGAGGCCTGTGAAGCAGAAGCTGCCGTTGGCGGCGTCTGCGCATCCGGTGTTCTGCCTGCAGGCGCATCGGTCGCTTTGGTCGCAGGCGCGTCGCTGGCGTTGACCGCCGGCGGGTTAGTCGCGGGTCTGGCCAGATGCGCGGGAATCAGGGGAAATGAGTCGGGTAGCATAAATTTGATATCGGCCAAGGTTTACCCATCTTTACCCATGTTAGTTGGCGGGTCGCCGTGCTGGTAGACGGTTTTTGTATATAATGCGGCGGTTTTTTTTATGTAAAGGTTTTCCATGGCAGACGCCAGCGGTAGCGCCCGTTTTCACCTCGAAGCCCGTCAGCTCTTCTGTGAGCGTGACGACCGCGTGCTGTTTGAAGCACTCGACCTTGAGGTGCGTAACGGCGATCTGCTGCAACTGGCGGGACCGAACGGTGCCGGTAAAACCACGCTGCTGCGTCTGCTGGCCGGCCTCAACCGCGACTACGACGGCGAGGTGTTCTGGAACGGCAACGATCTGTACGACGATTTCACGGCCTACGCCAGTCAGCGCCTGTATCAGGGCCATCTCGCCGCCGTTAAAAAAGCCTTAACGCCGCTCGAAAACCTGCGCTGGCTGGTGAGCAGCTGGAACGTCAGCGACGATGCGCTTTGGACCGCGCTGGATGAAGTGCATCTGGCCGGTTTTGAAGAAACCCCGTGTCAGCAATTGTCCGCCGGGCAGCAACGCCGAGTGGCGCTGGCGCGCCTGTGCATCGCACCCACCCCGCTGTGGATTCTCGATGAACCCTTCACCGCACTGGATAAATCCGGTGTGGCCTGGCTTGAGCGCCGCATTCAGCAAAAAGTAGACGCCGGTGGTGCCGTGATCATCACCAGTCACCACGCGCTGGAAGGCATTGCCCAGCTGAAACGGCTGGATCTGGGCCGTCTGGCCATGGAGCGTCGCTCATGAGTCTGGTCACCGCTACCATCAAACGCGATCTGTTACTGGCGGCGCGCAATCCCGGCGAATGGCTGAACCCCTTGATGTTTTTTCTGATGGTGGCCGCCTTGTTCCCGCTGGCGGTGGACCCGGACCCGAAATTCCTGAGCAAAATCGCCGGTGGCGTGATCTGGGTGGCGGCCTTGCTGGCCACGCTGTTGTCGCTGGATGCCTTGTACAAAGCCGACGTTGAAGATGGCTCGCTCGAACAATGGCTGGCGTCGGGTGAATCCCTGTACGCCATGTCGCTGGGGAAGGCGCTGGTGCACTGGTGCATCAGTGGCCTGCCGCTGACGCTGATGTCGCCGGTGCTCGGGCTTATGTTGTCCTTGCCGGATGAGGCCTACGGTGCGTTACTGCTGAGCCTGCTGATCGGCACGCCGGTGCTCAGTCTGCTGGGTGCGGTGGGCGCGGCGCTGACCGCGGGCGTGCGCAGCGGTGGTCTGCTGCTGAGCCTGCTGATTCTGCCTTTGTATATTCCCGTGCTTATTTTTGCCGCCAGCGCTGTGTATCACGCCGGTATTGGTATGGATTTTAATGGTCAGATCGGCTTTCTCGGGGCGCTGCTGGCGCTGGCCGCCTGTCTGACGCCGTTTGCCTCGAGCGCGGCTTTAAAACTGAATTTATCACGCTGATTGGTATTGCTTATGTGGCAGTGGCTGAAACAACTGTACCATCGCCTGGGTTCGCCCAAGTGGTTCTATGACATCACCGGTAAATGGATTCCGTGGCTGACCCTGCTGTCGGTTGTGGGGGCTGTGGTTGGCCTGGTGCTCGGTCTGGCCTATGCGCCGGCGGATTACCTGCAGGGCAACAGCTTCCGCATTATGTACGTGCATGTGCCGGCGGCCATTGTCGCCCAGAGTGCCTACATGATGATGGCCGTGGCCGGTGCTGTGTTTCTGGTGTGGAAAATGAAAATGGCGGCCTGGGTGGCCAAGGCACTGGCGCCCATCGGTGCCAGCTTCTGTCTGATTGCTCTGTTCACCGGGGCGATATGGGGCAAGCCGACCTGGGGCACCTGGTGGGTGTGGGATGCGCGTCTGACCTCCATGTTGCTGTTGCTGTTTCTGTATTTCGGTGTGATCGCCATTCAGCAGGCGATGGATTCCGAAGAAAGCGGTTTTAAAGCGGCGGCCATTCTGGCTCTGGTGGGTGTGGTGAACATTCCCATCATCAAATACTCGGTGGAGTGGTGGAACACCCTGCATCAGCCGGCGACCCTGAAACTCACGGAAAAGCCGAGCATGCATCCGGATATGCTGATTCCGCTGCTGATCATGATCGTTACTACCTACCTGTTTTTTGCGTTGCTGGTCATCCTGCGTACGCGCAATGAAATCCTCTGGCACGAGCGCAAGCGCGGCTGGGTGAAAGAGATTCTGGAGCCGTAATGGAATTCAACAGCGTCAGCGAATTTCTGGCCATGGGCAATCATGGTTTCTACATCTGGTTGTCCTACGGCCTGACCGCCGTGGTGGTGGCCTGGAACGTGTTGCAGCCTCTGCTGCAACGTCGTCGTTTACTGAAAGAGCAGGCCCAGCGTCTGCGTCGGGAGAAGAAGCATGAACCCCAAGCGTAAAAAGCGTCTGATGCTGATCCTGTTCCTGGTGGCAGGTGTCGGTACAGCAGTTGGTCTGCTGGCGTATTCCCTCAGTCAGAACATCAACCTGTTCATGACCCCGACCCAGATCGCCAATGGTGAAGTGCCGGTGGGACGCACCATACGCGCCGGTGGTCTGGTGGTGGTCGGCAGTGTCGAACGCTCAACCGAAGCGCTGGGCGCCACCTTCAAGGTCACCGACGGTGCCGCGGAAGTGACCATCCGCTACGACGGTATTCTGCCGGACCTGTTCCGCGAAGGTCAGGGCATTGTGGCCATGGGGCAGTTACAGGCTGACGGCGTGTTCCTGGCGTCAGAAGTGCTGGCCAAACACGATGAAAATTACATGCCGCCGGAAGTGAAGCATGCCCTTGAGCAGGCGCACAAAGACGGCAAAGAAGCGCTGGAACAGGCGAGGGAATAACATGACTGAATGGTTTGGCATGGTGCCGGAATTCGGCCAGCTGGCACTGATTTTTGCCTTGCTGGTTGCGGCCCTGCAGGTGGTTGTTCCTCTGGTGGGGGTGCGCAGCGGCCAGAACTGGCTGATGGCGTATGCCCGTCCGCTGGCCAGCGCGCAGGCGCTGTTTCTGGTGCTGAGTCTGCTGGTGCTGGCTTACTGCTTTGTGGTCGACGATTTCTCGGTGGCGTACGTTGCCAAGAACTCCAACACCGCGCTGCCAACGCCGTACAAGATCAGTGCAGTGTGGGGGGCGCACGAAGGTTCCCTGCTGCTGTGGGTGACCCTGCTCGGCCTGTGGGGGCTGGCGGTCAGCCTGTTCAGCCGCAGCCTGCCGCTGGACATGGTGGCGCGCGTGCTGTCGATCATGGGCCTGGTGGCCTTCGGTTTTATTCTGTTTACCCTGGAAACCTCCAACCCGTTCGAGCGTAATCTGCCGTCGGTGCCGGGTGAAGGCGCGGACCTGAATCCTCTGCTGCAGGATTTCGGTCTGATCGTACATCCGCCGACGCTGTACATGGGTTACGTTGGCCTGTCGGTGGCTTTCTCGTTTGCCCTGGCGGCGCTGATGAGCGGTCGTCTGGATGCGGCCTGGGCGCGCTGGTCCCGTCCGTGGACTACCGCTGCCTGGATCTTCCTGACGCTGGGCATTGCCCTCGGCAGCTGGTGGGCTTACTACGAGCTGGGCTGGGGCGGCTGGTGGTTCTGGGACCCGGTGGAAAACGCCTCGCTGATGCCGTGGCTGGTGGCCACCGCGCTTTTGCACTCACTGGCGGTGACCGAGAAACGCGGTCTGTTCAAGAGCTGGACCGTATTACTTGCCATCTTCGCTTTCTCGCTGAGTCTGCTGGGTACCTTCCTCGTCCGTTCCGGTGTGCTGACCTCGGTTCACGCCTTTGCCTCCGACCCGGAGCGCGGTGTGTTTATTCTGGCGCTGCTCGGCCTGTGTGTGGGCGGCTCACTGCTGCTGTACGCGCTGAAAGCGCCGACCGTGTCGTCCATTGGCCGTTACGAGTGGGTGTCGCGTGAGAGCTTTCTGCTGGTCAACAACCTGCTGTTGCTGGTGGCGGCGTTCGCCATTCTGCTCGGTACCCTGTACCCGCTGATCATCGATTTTATGGGGCTGGGTAAAATTTCGGTCGGTGCTTCCTGGTTTAACACCATGTTTGTGCCTTTGAGCGTGCTGCTCGGCCTGCTGATAGCCCCCGGTTCCATGGCGCGCTGGAAAGCCGACGAGCTGAGCCGTCTGGGCAAAGCCACACTGGCGGCGGTGATTCTGTCGCTGATTCTGGCCTTCGCCATCCCTCTGCTGATGGCATCAGAAATGAACTGGAAAGTGGCGCTGGGCATGGCCGTGGCCTTCTGGCTGGTGATTGCGACCCTGTCGGATGTGTGGAGCAAAGCCCGTGGTCAGCTGAGCCGCATTCCGCGGCTGGGTCTGAGTTATCAGGGCATGGTGCTGGCGCATCTGGGCGTGGCCATCACCATCGTTGGCGTGACCATGGTGGCCAACTACAGCGAAGAAAAAGCGGCCCGTATGTCACCAGGTGACAGCGTTTCTCTGGGCGATTACCGCTTTGAGTTCGTCGACGCCGGTCATATTGAAGGCCCGAACTTTGTCTCCGACGCCACCCGTTTCCGGGTGTACGACGGCGAACGCGAAATTGCACTGCTGACGCCGGAAAAGCGCCGCTACAACGCCAGCGGTCAGGTGATGACCGAGGCCGCCATCGACGTTTCCCTGTTCCGCGATGTGTACGTGTCCATGGGTGAGCCGCTGAACGACGGCGCCTGGGGCATGCGTCTGCAGGTAAAACCTTACATGCGCTGGGTCTGGCTGGGCGCCATTTTCATGGCCATCGGTGGCCTGCTGGCGATGCTGGATAAACGTTACCGCGCCCGCAAAACGGCGCAGCAGGAGGTGGCGGCATGAACCGTGCGCTGTTGTTTATTCCGCTGGTGGTGTTCATCGGCATGGGCATCCTGTTCTGGGTCGGACTCGGTCAGGAAGACAAATCGGTACTGCCATCACCCTTAATCGGCAAGCCGTTTCCGCAGTTTATTCTGAACACGGTGGAGTCCGGTGAAAGCACCAACCAATTGCCGAACGAACCGATTCTGGTGAACGTGTGGGCGACCTGGTGTCCGACCTGCAAAGCCGAGCATGCTTTCCTCAATGAGCTGGCCAAAACCGGTGTGAAAATCGTCGGCATTAATTACAAAGACGATGATTTTAAAGCCCGTCAGTGGCTGGCGGCGTATGGCAATCCGTATCTGTTTAATATCGCCGACCCGGACGGCAAACTCGGTCTGGAACTGGGCGTGTACGGTGCGCCGGAAACCTTTCTGGTCGACAGCAAGGGCATTATCCGTGGCAAGCATGTGGGCGATCTGAATGCCCGTGTGTGGGAAAAACTGCAGCCTGAATTCGGTGCCATGCAATGAAATTACTCGCGATAGTAACCCTGTTGTGCGGGCTCAGCCTGCCGGCGGTGGCGGTGGTCGAAGGCTACAAATATCAGTTTGATAATCAGACCGATACCGAGCGCTTTAATCAGCTCACCAAAGACCTGCGCTGCCCTAAATGCCAGAACCAGGATCTGGCCGACTCCAGCGCGCCGGTGGCCAGTGATATGCGCGGCAAAATCTACGACATGATGATCGCCGGCAAATCCGACGATGAAATTGTCGGTTACATGGTCGACCGATACGGCGATTTCGTGCATTACACGCCGCCGGTGGGCGGTAAAACCTTTTTGCTCTGGTTCGGCCCGGTACTGGCCTTTGTCTTTGGTCTGCTGTTGCTGGCGCTGCTGCGCCGCGGCCAGAAGCAAGGACCGGCGCCTTTGTCGGATGAAGAAAAAGCCCGTTTGCAGGCACTGAAAAATAAGGCGGATATCGGATGATCGTGGCCCTGATAGTACTGAGCGTCATCCTGCTGGTGTTTCTGCTGGCGGCCCGTGGTCAGGCACCGGATGTGGTGGTTGATCAGAGTGAAGAGAACCGTCGTCTGTACCGCGAACGTTCCGATGAACTGGCCGTTGCCGATCTGGACGACGAACAAAAAGCCGCATTGCAGCTGGAACTCGACCGCGAATTTCTGGCCGCTGCCGATGCTTCACCGGCCACTGGTGTGCCGCATAATGTGCCGCGTAATGCACAGCCTGATGTGCGTCGCTGGCCTTTGCTGGCCGCCATGCTGGCCGTGGTATTAACCGGCACCGTGCTGCTGTATCAGTTCTGGGGCGCAGGTAATGAATTGCGCGCCACGGCGTTGCTGAATAAAGCCTCCGAAGCCGAGCTGACGGAGGGCGAGCGCACGGAATTACTCGAACGTCTGCAACAGGCATCGGCGCACAACAGCAAAAATGGCGAGTGGATTTATCTCTACGGCCGTCTGCTGACCATGAACGGCGACTTCGCCAAAGCGGCGGATGTGTTTGCCGATATTCTGGTGACCCTGCCTCAGGAAGCCCGTGAAGACCGCGCTGCCATTCTGACCATGCTGGCGCAGGCGCGCTTTTTTGCCGCCGGTCAGAAAGCCGATCCGGCCATTTACGCGTTGCTGCAGGAATCGCTGACGCTGCAACCGGGCGATCGTCAGACTCAGGGCCTGGCGGGCATGCTGGCGTTTGAACTGGGCAATTTCGCCGGCGCGGTTGAACACTGGAAAAACGTCTGGCTGAGCCTGCCGGATTCACCGGAAGCGCAGATGCTGGAACAGGGCATCCGCCGCGCCGCCGAGCGCATGACGGCGCAGGGCGACACGCCGGATCTGAGCTGGCTTGTGCGTGCACAACTGAAGGTACTGGTGGATCTGACGCCACAGGCGCGTGCGGCGGTTGCGCCATCGGATACCGTCTTTGTGCTGGCCCGCGCTGTTTCCGGCCCACCGATGCCACTGGCGGTGCAGAAGCTTACCGTCGCACAGCTGCCTCAGGTGGTCACCCTGAGCGATGCTCAGGCCATGGCGCCGGGGCTGAACCTGAGCAACCACGAGCAGGTCACGCTGATTGCGCGGGTGTCGAAATCCGGTCAGCCGTTGCCACAGGCAGGCGACTGGCAGATCGAGCAGACACCGGTCAGCAACCGCGAAGCGGGTGTGATTACCCTGACCATTTCGCAGTCGGTGCCATAAGCGGCCGGCGGTGAAGGGCAGACATAAAAAAACCGGGCAATGCCCGGTTTTTTTATGTCTGCATTTTTCAGGTAAGAACCGATCAGAAATTCCAGAACACAGAACCGGTCAACGCGTAGGCGTAGAAGGTATTGTCCGGCAGTTCAACGGTCTGGGTTGAACTCAGCTTTTCTTTAATGCCGTCGCGCCAGCTGCCGTTGGCTTCCAGCATCAGCAGGGCGCCGACTTCCGGACGGAACTGGTAGCCGATACCACCGACCAGATGCAGGTCCACGCCACCGCCGAAGCTGCGGGTCAGGGAGCGCTCACTGCTGGAGTTCAAAACGTTTTCATACAAGTTCAGACCCACGGTTGCACCGCCCATATAGCGCAGGCCCAGTGTTTGATTAACGAAGTAGCTGTCGTACTCAAAACCGCCGGTCAGACTGAACGAGCTCGCGTCTTCGAATACCACGTCCAGGGTATCTTCCGGATCGTAACGGGTCGCTGCGAAATACTCTTCTTCGGTGGTGATGGTGTTACCGGCAGAATCGACAAACGAACCATTGGTGATGCCGGTCTGAATCTGGGAATACAGAGACGGTGTCGCCTTAATGTACTCTTCAATGGAGTCGGCAAAGGCGTCGGTCTGACTGGTGCTGGCCCAGCCAAAGCGCGAGAACGCAATTTTCTGATAGTGAATACCCGCCAGCCAGTAGCCGCCATTGCCCATGTGATAGGCCATGTTCAGATCCAGCATCTGGAAGTTCATGGCCGCCACGTCTTCCTGTACCGGACCGGAAAACCCTTTGGCTTTCCATTCTTCGGTTTCTTCGTTGGCGATCAGGGTTGAGGCGGTTTTAATGAAAAAGCCAAAACGGTCGTCGATGGCGGTATAACCACCGGAACGCTGCACGAAGTTCAGGGCGGTAAATTCGGAATCCACTTTGTTGCCACCGAAATTGTCCAGATGCTCGCCGTAGCTCACGCTTTCCACGCCGGCGGAAAAGAAACTGTACGAAGTATTGGAAAATTCCGCCTGAGCGAGGGGAGTGGCCATCAGCAGAGCGAGGGCAATGCGGCTGCGGTTCATAGAAGCTTCCTGCGTTGAAGGTTGGTGGGGCGAACTATACAGAAAAGAGACATTTTCTGACTAGGGCGCATTGGGGCCACTCCGGCCCCGATACACTGAATTTACCGCTTACCAGCGGGCATAGTGATCTTCGGCAAGGCCCCAGGCACCTTCGAGCACAATGGTTTCATCCGGCAGGCGGATTTCGCCGTGATAGCGACCGAAATACTGGCTGAAATTCGAGGCAATAAACAGCGCGTTGGTCTTGTCCTGACGGCGTCCGCTCGGTTCGAAATGGACATTAATAATGCCGTCGGCGGAACGCATGGCCCAGGCGTGATCCGGGTGGTAACGGTCGAACTGAAAATCGACCATATCGATTTTAATCAGCTTATCGTCGAGCCACAGGGCATTTTCGCTGAAGCCGGTTTCGTTCACGCCGGCCGCCAGATTAAATCCCAGACGGCGGCCATCGCGCAGCTGGCACGACAGGCTGCCCCAATTCCAGAAGGTTTCACGGCGCATAAAACCGCCGGTCCAGTCGACCGCGGCCAGAGCATTCAGCGCCTGCAGATCAAATTCACGGTCTTTCCAGCGCACGCTGCCGTTGCACACGCGGGCCGCGCTTTTCTGCGTGAATACCCAGCCCTGATACCCGGCGCGGGTGCAGATGGCCAGCGGCTGATACGAGGTGCTTTCGTCGATGGTGGCGTCAATGTGTACGCCTTTGCTCAGGTTCACCATAACGCGGCGCACGCCCGGCGTGGTGCTGGCGCGGATGACAAATTCATTGGCGCCTTTGCGGAATTCCGCCGTGCCGTCGGCCGGTCTTGGTTCGATGTGAGTACCTGCGGCCAGAGGCTGCAGAAAACTGAATTCTTCGAAGTCGCCGTTTTCCGGATCGTACAGATACAGAAAGGCATTGCTCACCAGTTTTAAATCGACAATCGCCAGCCCGACGATCAGTTCGTCGCAGATAAAACTGACGAACTGAAACTGATTAAAGCCGAAGCGTTTGGCCAGCTGACTGCGTTTGCGGTCGAGGGGAGAGCGGAGGTCGAAATCGAGGTAATTCAGTTCGCGTACGCCCTCGGGAAAAATTCCGTAGGTCGGTTGCCCCTGAGCGTTGATCAGCTGGTCACGCGCAGCCATAGCCAGTCCTTGTAATGGGGAAGTTCATACTTCCTGATGAATTGTAAGAATGTCGGACTATTGTCAGGCGAAAGTGCGGGGACGTCCAGTCAGGACATCCCGCCGGTTGGTTGGGCGATCAGCGGAAGGCGGCGCGCAGGGTGGCCAGGGTTTCCTGGTCGGCTTTGAAGCGCATTTTCAGGTACACGCCTTTGGCGGTGAAGTTGGCCGCCGAGAAGTCGGTGTCGATAAAGCCGGTGAAGTTGTAACCCAGTCCCAGCCACACGTTGGTCTGCGGAATCCAGCCCACAGAAACGCCGGTGCCGTGTTCGGTCTGGCCGGCTTCGTAGCTGTGCAGGCGACGGCCGTGGGCACCGATGTCCCAGCGGTCGTTCAGGTGGTGACGCCATTCAGCGGCCATAAAGTCTGTGGTCGAGGCGTAATTGTCGCTGTCGTACTGATCCAGCACACGTTTGATACCGTACTGCGCGGCCAGCTGGTTGGCCGGGGTAAACAGCCAGTTACCGTGCAGGTTATTGATCAGCTTACGGGTGCGCTCCGGCAGTTCACCGTCGGTGCCTTCGGCCTGCTGTACCCAGCGCGCCTGCCACAGCAGGGCAACCGGATGCTTACGCGGGCGCAGGGCCAGATCGAAGGTGGTGTCGAGTTCGTTGCTGTAACCCGTGCTGTTGTCTTCGGTGAAATAATCGACGCTGCCGCCCATGGCCAGCGCATCGGTCAGCGGGTGGTACAGCGAGGTGCGCGCTACCCATTTGTCGGTTTCATCACCTTCACGACGCTCCAGACGGTTGTTCCACTGCCACAGCGGCGTGCGGAACGCGGAACCTGCGTACATTGCGTAGTAATCTTCGGTGGTGTCGCTGGTTTCGCCCGGGTTGTTGGCGTCCAGATTCTGCGCCTGATCGAAACCGAAGCTCAGGCTCCAGGCGTCGGTCAGGCTGATGTCCTGATTCAGGCCGGATACCGCGTACAGACGGTAGGCGTCGTCCTGTTCTACCTGCTCAACACTCTGCTGCACCTGCGCGCCGGTCCACGGAGTGGCACGGGCACCCAGAGTCGAACGCTCCGGTGCGGTGGAGGAGAAACCGGTTTCGTGTTCGGCGTACAGGCTGATGGCGTCGGTCAGGCGGTATTCGGCACCCAGCGCCATCAGATCGTCGTCTTCACTGCGGGCGGTGACGTTGCTCTGACCTTTTACGCTCAGGGCCAGACGGCTGTTGAGCACGCGGGTGGTGTAACCGGCGGTCACCTGATCGCTGATCAGCACGTCATCGGCACTTTCTTCCTGCGCACTGACCAGGCCCAGAGACACCTGATTCTGGCCGTCCAGTTTGCGTACCCATTCGGTCGACGCCTGATAGCTGTCGTAGCCGGTGCTCAGCTGGTAGTGGTGGAAGCCTTCCAGATTCAGGGCGTCTTTGTCGCTCAGATACAGGCTGGCTTCAGCGCCTTCCTTACGGTAATCGTTTTCGCTGGTCGGGCTTTGTTCGAAACCGAAGTTCTCATCCTGACTGCGGATGTAGGCCGTCGCTTCCAGTGCCTGGGTGCGGTGGGTGACTTCCAGCAGGTGAGCATTGGCACCGTCGGCCACGCCGGCGGTTACGGTTTCGCTCTGCGCGACTTCGGCTTTGATGCGGGTGTCGCCCAGCGTCACGTTCAGGTCAGCACCGTGCAGGTGCTGGTCTTCACCGCTCTGGTTCTGGGTGATGCTGGTCACGCCGGCTTTGATGCTGTCTTTCAGCAGTTTCACGCCCACGCGGCCACCGCTGACATAACCGAGTTTGCCGCCTTCCACTTCGTATTCCGCAACGATGTAGCGCGGGTTGAAGTTCTCGTCGGTGGCGGAAATCGGGCTCTTGAAGTAAACCGTGCCGTCGTCGTAGTCGATGACGTAGTCGGTGTCGCGGGTCAGGGTTTCGGACGACACAATCACTTCGCTGCGGTAGCGGTCGCGCACTTCGAGGGTGATGGTTTCGCTGTTGAGAACAATGTTCTTCTGGCTGAAGCGGTACAGACCCGAGGTGCCATCGCCCTGAATGTCGTCACGCACGGTGCCGGTGTCAGACTGAGCCACGAAGCCGGATGCCTCGATCATTTCGCCCTGATACTGGGTCTGCGCACCGGTCATCTTACGGTTGTACTGCGACAGGGTGCTGCTGTTGAGGCCGGTGTTGATGTCACCGAAGACGGCGAAGAAACGTTCGCGCTCCAGACGCACATAGAGTTTGCGTGCCGAGCTGGCGTCCAGCTGCTGGTTCGAGGCATCGCCGTACAGGGTGTAGTAGCGATCCGGTTCAATCAGGCTGGCAAAGGCGTCAGCCTCTGGTTTGCCGGAGTCGTAGGCGGCGGTAATCAGCCAGTCGCCGGTAACCTGACCCTGAGTGAAGAACGCCATGCGGCCGTCGTGGTAGATGTTGTCATCGATACCATCGGCGCGGCGGCCGGCGCTGTCGCCGGAGGCTGAGTTGTAGCCCACCGAGAAGTCACCCAGACCAACCAGAATCCAGTCGCGTTTGGCCGGTTTCAGCCAGGCGCTGACCACGTCTTCCTGACCGTTCTGATGCTTGAACGTCAGACGGGCTTCACCGGCCTGTGTGGTCGGCGCCAGATTGATCAGGGCGATACCGTCGTTACCCACGCGGTACTGAATCTTCTGATTGCTGCCCAGCGGGTTGCCTTCCACCTGCTGGTTGAAATCGAACAGTTCGTAAGGCGCCGCGACGTCGACGTCACCGGTCACGTTGTAGCGGATCGGGAAGCCGTCTTTATCGGTCAGGCGCACGGCAATGATGGCCGGGTTGATACCGTCGGCTACGGCGCGGGTTTTGTCAGCCACCAGAACCGCTTTGGCCGGCACCTGCGCAAACTGCACGTTACGCTCGAATTCTTCGACGATGTCGCCGTCTTTGTTGATCACATACACGCTGAAGCGGTTCGGGCCCGGCTCCAGGTCGACACCGCGCCAGATGCTGACCGCGCGGTCACGCTTGTTGCTGCTTTCGGTGCCGTCGAAGTTCAGCGGGCTGACCGGCTTGTCGTTCAGCAACAGACGGATGCGTTCGTCTTTGGCGTGGGAAATGGCAATTTTGGTCGAGGCAATGGCCGGGCTGCGGTCGACCGGAGGCCACAACCACTGGGCTTCGTCAGCGGCGGTGTTGAACCAGTTCTCGTCGAACACCGGCATTTCCGGGGCGTTGTAGTCTTCCACAGCACCGGCGGCAGTGGCTGGCAGACTGTTGATGAAACCTTCGACGGCGGCCTGCACGGCCACCTGTTCGATGCCACTGGTGGCCGTTGCAATCTGCACATCCGGCTCACCGTTCAGCACTTTCACTTCGACGCGGCGGTTCTGGGCGCGGCCAACGGCGCTGCCGTTGCTGGCCACCGGCTGGCTGGAGCCTTTACCGGCAGACAGAATCTGTTGTGGCGCCACACCGAGCTGGTCCGCCAGATAGGCCGCTACCGACGCCGCGCGCGCTTCCGACAGCGCCTGGTTGTCGGCGAAAATGTGTTTGTTGCGCTTGGCGATTGGCGTGCTGTCGGTGTGACCGATCACTTCCACTTTCAGGTTGCGCAGGCCCTGCAGACGCTCGATCACGTTGCGCAGGTTCACCTTGTCTTCTTCGGTCAGCTCCGCTGCGAAGTTGGCAAATTTCGGCGGATTGATCGGCTTCACCTGACCGTCGTCCGGTGGCAGCTGCAGGAAGGCCGAGCTGGCAGCCGGTTTCAGCTGACTGCGGTTCTTGCCGACCTGGAAGCGGGCAATCGCACGGGCGGTCAGTTCACCGGTTTTCGCCTTATCGGAAATCACCGCCGTGAACACCAGCTGATGGGTCCATTCTTTCGGCTTGTTGCCCAGCTTGTAGATCAGGGTGCCATAGGAAATCTGCGGATCAGGCCAAGGCTCGCCGTCCATTACCGAGCTGCCCGGCTCATAAATCACGCCTTCCGGCAGAGCAATCATCTGCAGCAGGTTGTTGATTTCAACACCTGTGCCTTTCAGGTTCAGGGTGTAGCGCAGCTTTTCCGGTACCGGTGAGTTGTACGGACGCTTGGCGCCTGCGGCCAGCGTCATCGGAATCAGTTCGTTGCTCAGCTGCTGGGTGATTTCACCTGTGTCCGGCTGTTTCATTTTCAGCGCGAAATCGACGCGCCAGAAGCTGCCGCCCTGAACGTCGACAAACTGGCTGAAGGCACGGCCGGCGTGGAAGCCGCGCTGGTCACATTCCATCACTTCCATGTACGGCGGGATGGTGCTGGTATCCAGCTGCACCACGTGGGTGCCCGGACGGACGTTCTCGATGTGCCATTCGCCGTTGGCGTCGGTCACCACATAGGTGCCGTCTTCCATAAACAGACGCACATTGGATACGGCTTCCGCATCGAGATTGCCGTTGCAGTCGTCCAGATACACACGGCCGAACAGACGGACGCGGTCTTTGAAGAATTCGTCGATCACTTTCACCGACGCCTGCGCGGTATTGGCGCTGATCTGGTCGTCCACCAGGCGGGCGGTGTTGATCAGGGTGTCCTGCGCCAGCGCGGTGACCTGGGTAACGTAGGTGATGCTCAGATCTTCGTCCGCTGCCAGATCCGGCAGGCTGAAGGTCAGGGTCTGACCGTTGCCGCTGATGGCCGGGTCGGCCACTTTTTCGTCGTTGATGCGCGCCGAGCCTTTGCGGTAACGCAGGCCGGCCGGCAGCTGGTCAACAATCTGGGCGTTGGTGACCACGCTCTCTTTGTTGCTCAGGCTGATGGTGTACTGAATAAAGTCGCCGACACCCACTTCGGTTTTGTTGGCGGTTTTGCTCAGCAGCACACCGGCTTCCAGATCGTCGGCCGGGATGTCGGTGAGCAGGATGTGCTGGTTCAGGGTGAAGGATTCGCCACGGGAAATACCGTTCACCACAAAGTCGCCGGTCAGTTCAGCCAGCTGGCTGTCATCGGCGCTGGACGGCACGCGGTACTGGGCCGGTGCTGAGAACTGCAGGCGGTAAGTACCGGCCGGCACATACGGGAAGCGGAAGCTGCCGGCCGGGAATACTTCATCGGCCACCGACAGAATGCTGACCGCAGAGCTGCTGCTCGTAGCCGGGCCGGTGGTTACGGTGGCGGATACCGGCGTCACACCATCGTCGTCGTAAACCGTGGCCGCTTCACCTGTGCTGGCGTCGATCAGGGTAATTTCAATGCCGTTGATCGGCTCGCCGGTATTGGCGTTGAACACGCGGCTGTACGGATCAAACACCGCGCTGGCTGCGCTGGCGTCGGTGGCGTCGTCGCTGTCTTCGTAGCTGACGGTGGCGGTCATGCCGGCTTTCAGCGACAGCGCACAGTTATAGGACACGGTAGACGTGGAGCTTGAAACGGTATCGATCACGCCGGCGAACACACCGGTGTCGATACCGGTTTCGCTCAGGCGCAGTTGTTCGGTGTCTGTATTGCTGCTGTTGCTGACGGTCACGACCACCTGATCAATGGTGGTGGCGCTGAGGTTCTGGTCGGCGTCGGTCAGCAGAACAAGCAAAGGTTCGCCTATTTTGAAACCGTATTCGGTATCGGCGGTGCTGAGCACACCCGGCAGCGTCAGGCTGTTGCCGAGAATGTCTGTCACACTGGAAATCGTTGTGTAATTGCCACTGCCATCGCCACATTCGGCGGCGGCCACCGACAGGCCGGAGGTACCGGAACCGGTCACGTGCTGCAGTGCAATTTCGGAAGGCGTAGGCGCCGGTGGGGTTGGATCAACCGGGCTCTCTTCGGTGGTAAAGCTCACAGAACTGGTTTTGGCGAACGTCATGCCGTTCTTGCCGAACGTTGCTGTGACAACGTTGGTGATGTCAGTACCGGCAGCGGTTGCTGCCAGTACCGACACAGGTGTGACCGCCGCAACCGCCAGCAGCAGGCAAGCGCAGGCCCAGGCAAAAAGCCCGTTCCTGAACATGCTGGCTGACTGGTGGCGGGAGGTCAGCATGGCTTACTTCACAATCGCGTAGAACGTGATGGTGCTGGTGTTGCCGTCACTGAATGTACCGTAAGTCACGGTCACGCCAGATGCGTCGCCAGCAGTCGTTGGCGCAGCGTCAGTCACTGAACCACCGGCTGGTGCTGTGGCTGTCAGCGCACAGGTAATGCTGTCGGCTACGGCATCCGCTGGTGTGGTTGAGCAGTAGGTCAGCTCTGCGGTCAGCGGGTCGGTCACTTCCAGATTGGTTGCGGCCATATTCCCCAGATTCTTCACCACCAGAGTGTACTTAACGATGGCTTCCGGAATCGCTTTAGGGTCAGAGGTTCCGTTGAACGGATCCCAGACAACTTCCACAGACTTAACGAAGCCGTCGTTGGTGTTATCGCCGTCGTCTGTGTACTCAGGGAAGCTAGGGAAGGACAGCTTCAGAGCGTCGGTCGCAGACTCAGTGTTGTCTTTGTCCGCGTCTGCCACAACCAGCTCAACACCGGTCAGGGTATTGGTGGTCGTTGACAGGCTGGCGATAGTGACGGTGGTATCCGGATCGTAAGAACCGGACGTGGCGTTCCACACTTTGCGGGTGACGGAACCGACGGTACCGGTCAGCGTTACGCCCAGTACGTCTTCGTCAACACCAACGACAGACGCTTTCGGCGCCAGTACGTATACGGTGGTGCCGGTAGACTGATCCTGAGGCAGGGTCAGGCTGGCAGAGGATACGTCGGCATCGGTGTCCGTCAGGCCGGCTGAACCGTCGTTGTCGGCAACGATAACGTAGTTACCGGAGTCGAGATCGATGGTGTCGGTTTCGGTGTCGGAGCCGTAGGTCAGATTCGTTGCGGCGGCCAGTTCTGCGGCTGTCAGAGTGAACAGCGCCGGGGTGTTACCCGTGTTGGCGACTACGAACACACCGGCAACGTAGTAGTCGGCGCTGTTGTAGGTCTGCAGAGCAGAACCATTAATGGTGGAACCGGAACGGGTAACGGTGAAGTCGATCTTCACGTCAACCGCTACGTCCGCTTTTGCTTCCACTTCGGTCTGCTGAATGCCGTTTACCTGGTAGCCCAGGGTCGCGGTGTTGGTGATTAAAGTACCTGCAGTGGTGGTTGCGTGAGCCTCGAATGCAGAGAGGCCGGCAAGTGACACTAAAGCAGGCAGAACCAGTTTTTGTATGTTTTTCATACGGATTCCCCTGTTTATTTGATACGAACTTTAAATTCCACTTTGCCGCTGGCTCCGGCCTCAACCGGCTGAGTCAGCTGCCAGCGGACGTGGGTATAGTCCTCAGCTTTCGCTGCACGGCGTTCGCCGTTTTCGATTACGGTCAGCTGGCTGGCAACCGCAAACGTTTGTCCACCATCTACGGAGTAGGTGATGTCCGTGCCTGCACCGGTGGCGCTGTTGGCGATGTAACTCGCTTCAGCGGCCACCGGGTTATTAATGACGACGCTCTGGGCCGCTTCCTTACCGTCGTTGCGGTAAGCAATGCGGAAACCGATTTTGTCGCCCGGTACAACTTTGTCAGCGGCCTGCCACTCTTCCACTACAGAGCCGTCTGCCTGAGGAACCGGCACAATCTTGAAGGCTTCGGTCTTGAGAACGACGTCGGCCAGTGCCAGTGAAGGAAAGAGCATCAGAGCCCAGAAAAGAGTGCGCATGGCTGCCTCCTTACTTAATGGTTACGTTGAACTGCAGGGTGTAGGTGCCTGCAGCAGACTGGTTGCCCAGATCCAGCGTGATACGGCCATTGGTATCAATGGAAGTGCCGTATACGGTGGCGTCAGACAGAGCAGAACCAGTGCCGGAAATGTCATTACCCACCTGATCAGAGCCGATGAGGTAGGCGCTGCCCGTGACGTAGGTCACTTCGGCAGGCATGGTGTCGGCGACAACCAGCGAATCAACGGCAGAATTCACTTTGATCAGAATCTGGTAGGTGGTCACAGAGCCCGGAATGGCTTTGGCGTTGCCGAACGGGTCAAGGTGCTTCAGCACAGACTTGGTCACGGTGACTGCGGTTGCAGGCGCGGTCGGATCGTCCACAACGGTGTAGGTGTGGGTGAAGGTCACTTCGGCATTGTCGATAGCAACGATAGCGTCGGTACCTGAATCACCTACGCCGGCCAGAACAGTACCTTCGGCTGCGGTAGACGCGCCGGCAGTCTGAGAGGTGACTTTGAGTACGACGTCAGCTGTGGTGCCGGTTGCAGCGGTAGGGATATCCACCACAACAAACACAGTCACAGTTTCGCCGGCGTCCAGGTTCAGGTCGCCGGAGGCGTTGACCGGGTAGGCCAGATCGGCACTGGTGAAAACACCATCGCCGTTGCCGTCGAAGTACATAGTGATGCTGGAAACGTCGAAGTCGTCGCCTGTGGCGGCGTCAACGGTGGTCAGTTTGAAGGTCTCAGAACCGTTACCATCGTTGCTGATGGTGTAGCCCACAACCACATCCTGCTGATCGGTGATGACGTTGGTGCCAGTGCTGGCGGTCACGCTCACATCGATCAGTTCCTGCACGGTAAAGGCGATGGTGCTGGTTACGCTCAGCTGATTGGTGGTACTTGGCGCGTAGTAGGTAGCCGTCGCGGTGTTGGATACGGACGTACCGGCGGTCGTGCCGTCTGCCCAGCTGGTCACCGAGGCCACTAAACCTGCCAGAAGCAGGGTGGTGCGTTGGATGGTCTTCATAGGGATCTCCTTATTGGACCTTTACTTGATAACGAAATCGGTTGTTCGGTATTGAGCGGTTCACTTCCATGCCTTTGACTGTCCTGTCCTTGTCTACTGAAACGGGTTCTGAAATGCCTGCCAGCGCGGTAACGGTGTGGCAAGGGTCTTTCTGTGTGGAACGCGTTTATGGGCGGCAGGGGGCTGAACTGACCAAAGTTCGTTTCCCGGCAGGGCCGCATAGCGGGCAGCAACCAGCCGACGCTCTGCACGCAGAACGTTGTCGGGGTGGTTCGCAGATGGTATTCGGGCATGGAAGCCACGTACCTGTAGCAGAGAGGGCACTTGTGTACTGATCGTTTGGTCAAATTGCGCAATACCGCGCATAGTATGTATGGCTTTCGGGTGAGTCAATTTGCTGCCGGTCATGTTTCAGTTTGTGTAACAGGCCGCCAAAGTGTTGTTTTTCGGCCATTTTTTCTTCTTTTTGTGAAATGGACCTGTTTTCAGGGGCTTGCCCCGCAAAAGGGCATGTGTTTCTGACTTTTGACGTCACCTGATTGGCGTTTTCGGGGGGAATGTGACAAAAAGCGTCACCCGGAATCTTGCGTAACTATTTTGTATCTTTTTGTAATTTTCCGGGTTTGTCTGACAATTCATTGGCGTAAAACTGTCTCATTACGGTTGGCTGTCAGGCGAAATCATGACGCCAAAAAATTGCCAGTCAGGGGTTGGATGAAACCCGGATTCTGTTTGTGCTATTGACGGGTCGCTGGCGGCTGTATGCAGCTGCTGTAAGTAGCAGAGCTAAGCGGCAATATTTGCGCGTGAGGCTGGACGATCAGAGGCAAACGTCGGGGTGTGTGAGCGGAACTGGAAAGGCATCCGGGCCGCTGATTGCACACCCAGAGTGCGGACATAAAAAAACCGGCCGAAGCCGGTTTTTTCGTTTCTGACGGATCAGAAGGTGAACTTAGAGGTGAACTGAATGCGGTTCATATCGCCATCAGCACCACTCACCAGTTCGCGTGAAGCCATGCTGTATTCCACACCATAAGTTACTTCTTTGGTTGGGGAGTACATCAGGTTCAGACGGGTGCTGGATGAGCTTTCAGTCAGAGTGACGGCTGCTGCATCGTCGTAATCCGCTTCCAGCATGGAGTACGCCAGGGTGCTGCGTACTTTGTCTGTCCAGAAGTGGCGGTAGGCAACAAAGGCGGCATTTACATCGGTTGCCTCTAGATCACCGTTAGCCCCCACAACCACGTCGGAAGCAGAGCCTACTCCCACATAGCGCGCCACATTACCTGTGGTGTAGCTGAATTTCAGGTCATCCGCGCCCAGCTTGATAACACCAGACACGCTGGCACCAAAACCAGTAGCGGTTTCATCGACACCAGTAGGGCCAGAGACCCCGTTTTGGGAAGCAAACTGGCGGCCAATTGCGGCAATACTGAAGGTATGGTCACCGGCTTTCAGATTGTAACGGGCAACGATATCCGGCAGGCCGTTATCGTCTGAAGCGGTACCACCTACAGTGGTTTCCGGGTTTTCGAGAGAGAACTGGAAATCACCCATGGTGTATCGGATCTGTGCCTGACGGTTAAACACTGTGCCGTCACTTACGCCGAGGAAGTCCACGGTTTCAGGCAGAGCACTGGTGTTCATAAAGGTCGACCAGGTCTGACCAAAGGTCAGGTTGCCAACGGTAAAGAAGGCATGGCGCAGACGTGGGCTGTAAGAGTTGGAAACGACTTCGTTGCCCTGAGCAGAACCCAGGAAATCAAGTTCAACAAAGCCGGTTACTTTTTCGCCGTTTTCCAGCGTGGTAACGGTTTTAAAATTAAAGCGGGAGGACTTAGCGCTCATATCGAAGCTGCTGGTCTCTTCACCACCGGTTGGAATGGTGAATGGAAGGTAATAATCCCGTCCACCACTTGCAGCTCCCAGATCACCATCTGAGTAAGTACTCATCATGGCGTCAAGCTTAAGGTACCCGCCGTAAGAAAATTCGGTGTTGGCTGCCTGAACTGCCAGGGGCAGGGCGCTGGCCAGCAGAATTAAAGAAGTCTTGCGCATGTCACTCTCCTTTTTATCGTAGTTGTGCATACCCACTATGGTGCACGCTTTCTCTGCGGAGAAATTAGCCAAAGGTCGAAAGAATCGGTGTTTAGGTAGAAGTACCTACTAACTCACTGAGTAATTGCGATGCCGCTGTGGCGCTTACCGGTGCGCGTTCTGGCTGGCCGGCACCACGAATGACCCGTGCGGAAAAATCCCGGAATGGCTGTCTGTTCAGGCTTGTTCGATACGAGAAATCCTTTAATTTTCAATGGGTTTTACCCAAGAGAAGACGGTGGTGGGGAAGGCTTTTAAGGACGGCCACTGCCCATCAGCCAAAGGGTGTGCAGCCGTCGGTCAAAATCGGCGCTAAGGCCCTGATTCTCTTTGCATCTGGCTTGGATAGACCATTGTCTAATTTTGAGCAGAGCGCCCTGCAACGAATATGAGTTACAACACATATACAGTGCGCAGAAGCATTCGCGAGCTAAAAATAATCATTCGGGAGAACGCTATGAGCGACCAGAAGGTGTACCCGGTCAAACCGGAATTTGCCGACTCAGCATGGATCAATAACGAGAAGTACCTGCAGATGTATCAGCAGTCTGTCATCAACCCGGAAGGTTTCTGGCGTGAACAGGCTGAACAGCGCATCGACTGGATGCGTCCTTTTACCAAGGTGCGCAACGTTTCGTTCGATGATCACAACGTATCCATTAACTGGTTTGAAGACGGCACGCTGAACACCTCTGTGAACTGCCTGGACCGTCATCTGGAAAGCCGTGCTGATCAGGTAGCCATTATCTGGGAAGGCGACAACCCGGCGGAAAGCCGCAACATCACCTATAAAGAGCTGCACGAAGAAGTTTCCCGCTTTGCCAATGCGCTGCGCGGTCAGGGCGTGCGTAAAGGCGATGTGGTCTGCATCTATATGCCGATGATTCCGGAAGCAGCGGTGGCCATGCTGGCCTGTTCCCGCATCGGTGCTATCCACTCGGTCGTATTTGGTGGTTTCTCGCCGGATGCGCTGGCTGGCCGTATTGAAGACAGTAACGCCAAGATCGTCATTACCTCCGACGAAGGCGTGCGCGGCGGCAAAAAAGTACCGCTGAAAGCCAACGTTGACGAAGCGCTCACTCACCCGACCATCCGTACGCTGGAAAAAGTGATTGTGGTGAAACGCACCGGACGCGATGTGGCCTGGCACAGTTCCCGCGACGTTTGGTACCACGATCTGGTGTCGCTGGCGTCGCCGCATTGCCCGGCTGAAGAAATGAGCGCAGAAGATCCGCTGTTCATTCTGTATACCTCAGGCTCTACCGGAAAGCCGAAAGGCGTGCTGCACACCACCGGCGGCTATCTGGTGTGGGCTTCAATTACCCATCAGTACGTGTTCGATTATCACGACGGCGACATCTACTGGTGCACCGCTGACGTGGGCTGGATTACCGGTCACACCTATCTGCTGTACGGACCGCTGGCCAATGGCGGCACCACGCTGATGTTTGAAGGCGTACCGAACTATCCGGATGTGAACCGCTTCTCGCAGATCGTCGACAAGCACAAAGTGAATATTCTCTACACTGCGCCAACCGCTATCCGCTCGCTGATGGCCGAAGGTAAGCGTGCAGTCGAAGAAACCCACCGCGAATCCCTGCGTCTGCTGGGTTCTGTGGGCGAGCCGATTAACCCGGAAGCCTGGGAATGGTACTACCACGTGGTCGGTGAAGAGCGTTGCCCGATTGTGGATACCTGGTGGCAGACCGAAACCGGCGGCATCATGATCACCCCGCTGCCGGGTGCGACCGCGGCCAAACCGGGTTCTGCTACCCGTCCGTTCTTCGGCGTGCAGCCGGCGCTGGTCGACAACTCCGGCATGCTGCTGGAAGGTGCCACCGACGGTAATCTGGTCATCATCGACAGCTGGCCGGGTCAGGCCCGTTCGGTATTCGGTGACCACGACCGCTTCGTGCAGACCTATTTCTCCACCTTCCGTGGCATGTACTTCACCGGTGACGGTGCCCGTCGTGATGAAGACGGTTACTACTGGATCACTGGCCGTGTGGACGACGTGATCAACGTATCCGGTCACCGCATGGGTACCGCCGAAGTGGAAAGCGCGCTGGTGGCTCACCCGAAAGTGGCCGAGGCCGCCGTGGTGGGTTACCCGCACGACATCAAAGGTCAGGGTATCTACGTGTACGTCACCCTCAACTCAGGCGAGCAGGCCAGCGACGAGCTGGTGAAAGAGCTGCGCAACTGGGTGCGTGGTGAGATCGGTCCGATCGCCACTCCGGATCTGATTCAGATCACGCCGGGGCTGCCGAAAACCCGTTCCGGTAAGATCATGCGCCGTATTCTGCGCAAGATCGCCGCCAACGAGCACGACTCTCTGGGCGACATCTCAACACTGGCGGATCCGTCCGTGGTTGAGACCCTGATCGACCAGCGTCTCAACCGGAAATGATTCCGCTGAGCTGAGTCACAAAAACTGCCCCGGGAGCAATCTCTGGGCAGTTTTTTGGTTTCTGAAAGGCCCGTGTCTGCTATAAAGACACCCATTGAATAAGAACAAACAGTCCACGGAAAGTGGTAGTTATAATCTCCGGAGGGGACTATGCAGCTCGCTCAAAAAATCATCATTGCCGACGATCACCCCTTATTCCGTACCGCTATGCAGCAGGCTGTCAAACAGCTGGTGCCTGACGTCATCATTGAGCAGGCTGAATCCCTGCCGGAACTGCAGCAGGTGGTTGAACAACACAAAGACGCCGACCTGATTCTGCTCGATCTGCAGATGCCGGGTGCACACGGTTATTCTGGTCTGGTATTCCTGCGCTCGCACTATCCGGAAATTCCGGTGATTGTGGTGTCGGCCTGTGAAGACCCGGCCATTATGTGTCAGGCCATTGATCACGAAGCCTCGGGTTATATTCCGAAATCCTCGCCGCTGGAACACATTGCCAAAGCCATTGAACTGGTGCTGCAGGGCGATATTTATCTGCCGGATGTGGCGCGCCGTCATCAGCATCAGCCGAACCAGAGTGCACTGGATCTGGCCGAGCGTCTGGCGAGTCTGACTCCCCAGCAATTCCGTGTGCTGACCATGATGTCGGAAGGTATGCTGAACAAGCAGATTGCTTACGATCTGGACGTCAGTGAAGCCACGATCAAAGCGCACGTAACCGCTATTTTCCGCAAACTGGGTGTGCGTACCCGCACACAGGCGGTCATTGCGGTACAGAGTCTGGACATTGAAAAACCGGAAGCGGCCCTCAGTCACTGAGTGGACCGTTAGCAATAAAAAAGCCGGCAATTGCCGGCTTTTTTATTGCTGTTTTGGTTGAACACTTTTATGGAATTTTAGCGCTGATTAACCCGGCCAGCGCATGGTCTGGCCGGACCAGAGTCAGCGGACCGGCATCAGCGGATCAGGCGGCGGATCAGTGCGCGCAGCGCAGCGGGTTTTACTGGTTTACGCAGGAAATAGAACCCCAGATCACGCGCCTGTTCTTCAACCGCAGGGCGCGGGTCGGCCGTGATCAGTACGCCCGGAATATCGTCACCGAATTTCGCGCGCAGCGCGGTCATCACCTGCAGACCGGTTTCGTCGTTATCCAGCTGATAATCGGCCAGCATAATGCGCGGCGTAAACGGAATCTGCAGCGCTTCGGCTTCGGTCATGCAGCTGTACACTTCACATTGCCAGCTGCCGAGCAGGGCGTTCATGGCGGTCAGCACTTCGGTATCGTTGTCGATGCAGAAGGTTTTTAACCCCTCGAAACTGCCGGCAATGCGCGGTGACATGTCGCTGGTGTATTCCGGTGCCGCAACCTGATGTTCCGTCATGGGCAGTGTCACGCGGAAGCGGGTGCCGTAACCGACCCAGGAGGCCACATCCACCTGATGGTCCATACGCTTGGCCATGCGGTCGACAATCGCCAGACCCAACCCCAGGCCTTTGCTGTCCTGCTTGCCATGATTCAGGCGTTTAAATTCACCGAAAATTTCGCCCAGTTTGCTCTGCGGAATGCCCGGACCGGTATCCCAGACTTCGACCACCAGTTTATTGCCGCGCTTGCGGCAACCAAGCAGAATCCCGCCTTTGTCGGTGTAGCGCACCGCATTCGACAGCAGGTTCTGAATAATCCGCCGCAGCCAGTGTGCGTCACTCATGACCCAGCATTCGCACGAGCGGAAACGCAATTGCAGGCCTTTTTCCGCGGCCAGCGCGGTAAATTCATCACGCAGTGGTTTCAGTACCCCAGCCAGCTGAATCGGTCTCAGGGTTGGTTCCATAGCCCCGGCGTCGAGTTTGGAAATTTCCACCAGAACCGACAGCACGTCTTCGGCGGATTGCAGCGACCCTTCGAGATGATTCAGCAGCACCCGCTGCTCATTGCTCAGCGAATGCTGGGCGAGGGTCGAGGCAAATAATTTCGCCGCATTTAACGGCTGCATCAGGTCGTGACCGGCGGCGGCCAGAAAACGGGTTTTACTGGTGTTGGCTTCAATCAGCTGCGAGGTCAGATCGTCCAGTTCCTGCGTGCTTTTTTCGACCCGGCGTTCGAGTGTGATGTTGGCTTCTTTCAGCGACTGCTCGGCTTTGCGGTGCACTGTGATGTCGGTGAAACTGGTAACGAAACCGCCATCCGGCATCGGGTGTCCCTGCATGTAAATCACGATGCCGTTGGGCAGTGAACGCTCAAACTGATGCGGTGAACCGGAGCGCAGGAAATTCATGCGCCGGCTGATCTGTTCTTCAATACTGCCGGCGCCACAGAAGCCGCGTCCGGCGTTGAATTCGATAATGTCCGCGACGGGTCTGCCGACCTGAATCAGGCCGGGCGGGTAGTCAAAAATTTCCAGATAGCGCCGGTTCCAGGCCACCAGATTAAGGTTGCGGTCGACCACACTTACGCCTTGCTGCAGGTTTTCCAGCGCCGCCTGCAATTGCTCGCGGCTCATGGAAAATGCCTGGCTGGCCTCGCTGGCGAGGAAGGCCAGATCGCGGATCTGAATCTGTTCACCGCCCAGCAGGGTTGAGAAAATGACCCGGGCAGACGACGAGCCCACTACCGATGCCAGTAATTTTTCAGCTTCGTGCAGCAGCTCGCTGGAGGCCATGGCGTGGTCGTACTGTATGCCATGGCGGGCCTGATAATCGGCGAAAAAGGATTCGGCTTTTTTGTAGCCCAGAATACGCTCCAGCACCACGCGCACGTCGTCCACTTTGCAGGTAAACGTAGGCGCCAGCTGCTTACCGGCCTGCGGTGCTTTGGTGCTGGTAAATTCCGAGGCCAGCATGCGTTCGCGCACCGAGGCGTTGGTAATAACCGAAAAGAAAATATACAGCGAGACGTTGACCGACAGACTCAGAATCACGCCGAAGCTGAACTCGTCCAGATCCAGTCCGAGCATGCGCGTGGTGTTGCTGGTCGGTTCGGCAAAACCCTGCGACAGCACAGGCCAGAGCAGGGTGTAGAACCAGATGGCAGTGCCGCCCACCAGACCGGCCACGGCGCCCTGACGGTTACCGCCCTGCCAGATCAGGCCGCCGATTAACGCCGGCGCAAACTGAGCAACGGCGGCAAACGACAACAGGCCGATGGCGGCCAGCGATTCAAATTCGCCGACCATGCGATAGAACAGATAGGAACCGAGCAGCATCACCAGAATCACCATGCGGCGCACGGTCAGAACCAGGGTGCGCACGCTGGACGATTGCTGAATGTCGCTTTGCTGCTGCGTGTTGCGGAAAAACGCCGGCAGAATGAGTTCGTTCGACACCATGGTGCTGACCGCAATGGTGGCCACAATGATCATGCCCGTGGCCGCGCTGCCACCGCCGATAAAGGCAATAATGGCCAGCGCTTCCTGCCCGAGAGACACCGGCAGACTCAGTACATAGGTGTCCGGGGCAAAGCCCAGATCGCGCATGAACAGATGGCCGGTGAGGGCGATCGGCACCACAAACAGCAGCATCAGTAACAGGTACAGGGGAAACATCCAGCGCGCGGTGTGAATGTGGCGCACCGATTCGTTTTCGATCACGGCCACCTGAAACTGGCGCGGCAGACAGAGAATGGCGAAGCCGGCGAGCAGACTTTGCAGCACAAAGGCCAGTGAAATCACCTGACTGTTCAGCAGCGGATGTTCCGGCATCACCGCCTGCGACAGCCGGTACAGGTCGAGGGGGCTGTCGAACAGGGTGGTCAGCACCCAGGCGCCGACAATAATCATCGCCAGCAGCTTCACCATGGATTCAAACGCCACGGCCAGAATCATGCCCGGGTGTTGCTCACTGGCGTCGATGTCGCGCGTACCGAACACGATCACGAACAAGGCCATGGCCCAGCTGATGTGGAAGGCGGTGTCTTCCCAGAAGGGCAGGGTCTCGGTCACTGTGCTGCCCAGCGGCATGGTCACCAGCTCGAAGGTGGTGGCAATGGCTTTCAGCTGCAGCGCGATATAAGGCACCACGCCGAGTACGGCCACCAGAGTCACCAGAATGGCCAGCGTATGATCGCGGCCGTAGCGGGTGGCGATAAAATCGGCGATGGAGGTCAGACGTTTTTCTTTGGCGATGCGGATAATTTTGCCCAGCATGCGCCAGAAAAAGAGCAGGAAAACGATGGGGCCGACGTAAATGCTGAGAAATAACCAGCCGCTGGTCGCGGCCTGACCGACCGCGCCGTAAAAGGTCCAGGAGGTGCAGTACACCGCCAGTGACAGGCTGTAGATCAGGCCGGTGTTGTGCACGGGCTTGCCGCTGTGCGCGCGGCGGTCGCCGTACCAGGCGATCCAGAAAAGCGTACCGATATACAGCACAGAAATGGAAACCAGTTGCCAGCCCGGGATCATAAGCTTCCTTCAGTTCTTTGTTTTTATCAGTTCATTGTTCTTATGTCAGGGCCAGAGCTTACCACGCCGGCTAACTGACAATCCGGGAATAAGGTATCTCTATCAGACTAAAGTCGAATGCCGGGAACGGCAAGCACAGCAAGTGTCTCGACTATGGTCGTGCAGAGCCTGTGGGAGCGGATTTGTAAACTGACCACTCAGTAACAGCCCGCGCTTTACGGAGCAGGACATGCAGTCCGATATTTATAACAGAATCAAAGATAACCCCGATTTTCAGCAGCTGGTGCAGAAGCGCAAAAGCTTTGCCCTGCATCTGTCGGTGATCGTGCTGGTGATGTACTTCTCGTTCATTCTGCTGATCGCCTTCGCCCCGGAAGTGCTGGCAACGCCGGTGGCGAAAAACTCGGTCATTACCTGGGGTATTCCGGTCGGTATTTTTATTATCATCGCCTCTTTCCTGCTGACCGGCATTTATGTGAAGCGCGCCAACACCGAATTCGACGAAGAAAACCAGCGCATCATCGATGAGTCGATGCGCGGCTGAGGACATGACAGTGAAACGCTCAATTATTGCAGCCGGCTGGCTGCTTTCTTTGCCGGCATCCGCGTCGGATGCCCTCAGCGGTGCCGTTGAACAGCAGGCCACCAACTGGTCGGCCATTATCATGTTCCTGATTTTTGTCGCCTTTACTCTCGGCATTACCCTGTGGTCAAGCCAGCGTACACGCTCGGCGGCCGATTATTACGCCGCCGGCGGCGGTATTACCGGTTTTCAGAATGGTCTGGCCATTGCCGGTGACTATATGTCGGCGGCCTCGTTTCTGGGAATTTCCGGACTTGTGTATTTGTCAGGTTTTGATGGCCTGATTTATTCGATCGGTTTTCTGGTCGGCTGGCCGCTGATTCTGTTTATGATTGCCGAACGTCTGCGCAATCTGGGCAAATTCACCTTCGCCGACGTCGCTTCGTACCGTTTGGGTCAGCGTCAGATCCGCACCTTATCGGCGGTGGGTTCACTGTGCGTGGTGGCGCTGTATCTGATTGCGCAGATGGTGGGCTCGGGCAAGCTGATCCAGCTGTTGTTTGGCCTGCCGTATAACTATGCCGTGGTGCTGGTCGGTATTCTGATGGTGCTGTATGTCACTTTGGGCGGCATGCTGGCGACGACCTGGGTGCAGATTATCAAGGCGGTGTTGCTGCTGTCCGGGGCCAGCTTTATGGCGCTGATGGTGCTGGTGCACGTTGGCTTTGATCTGGGGGATCTGTTTAAAGAAGCCACCGATGTGCATCCGCTGGGAACGGCCATCATGGCGCCCGGTGGACTGGTGTCGGATCCGGTATCGGCCATCAGTTTAGGCATTGCGCTGATGTTCGGCACAGCGGGGCTGCCGCATATTCTGATGCGCTTCTTTACCGTGGCCGATGCCAAAGAAGCGCGTAAATCCGTCTTCTTTGCCACGGGCTTTATCGGCTATTTCTACGTGCTGACCTTTATTATCGGCTTTGGCGCCATTGTGCTTGTATCGACCAATCCGGAATTTCTGAATGAAACCGGCAAGCTGATCGGCGGTAACAATATGGCGGCCATTCATTTATCGAAAGCGGTGGGCGGTGACCTGTTCCTTGGCTTTATTTCGGCGGTGGCGTTTGCCACGATTCTGGCGGTGGTGTCTGGGCTGGCGCTGGCCGGAGCGTCGGCGGTTTCGCACGATCTGTACGCCAACGTATTCCGTCCGGGTGCCAGCGATGAAGATGAAATCCGTGTGTCGAAAATGACCACTGTGGTGCTGGGTGTGGTGGCTATTCTGCTCGGTATTCTGTTCGAACAGCAGAACATTGCCTTTATGGTGGGGCTGGCGTTTGCCATCGCCGCCAGTGCGAATTTCCCGGTGCTGTTTTTGTCTATGTACTGGAAACGGCTGACCACTCGCGGCGCCATGATCGGCGGCTGGCTGGGTTTGCTGACCGCGGTATCGCTGGTGGTTCTGGGACCGATTGTCTGGGTACAGATTCTGGGTAATGAAAGTGCGGTGTTTCCGTACAAATACCCGGCCTTGTTCTCGGTCATCGTGGCGTTTGCCGGCATCTGGTATTTTTCAGTGACCGATAAATCAGCGGAAGGTGCACAGGAACGTGACAAGTTTGATCATCAGTTCGTCCGCTCGCACACAGGGGTTGGTGCCGCCGACGCATCCAGTCACTGAGTCACACATTTTTCAGGCAGTTGTGCACACGGCTGCCGCAGGTTTGCCTCTGAGCTGGGGCTCCCCTTGGCACCGCATTTTGCGGTGTCTTTTTTATTTTCAGGCCGGTGAAAACAACAGGACGTTCAGGATATGAGTATTCAGATCAACCTCCATCAGCCACCTTTCAGTTTCCTGTCGGAACAGCAGCTGGACTGGCTCACCAGCCGGCTCGATCTGGTGTTTTTTCCGGCCGGCGCCGTGATTCTCGATGAAGGCTCGGTCACGCCGGGTCTGTTCATTGTCTATAAAGGCGTGGTGGAAGAAACCGACCGTGACGGCACACAGGTATTTTCCCAGTACGGCAAAGAAGACGTATTCGATGTGCGCGCCGTGCTGGAATCGCGCAGTAAACACAGGTACACGGCCATTGAAGAAACCCTCTGCTATCTGCTTAAAGCCAAAGATTTTATTCAGCTGCTGAACGATTCTGATGATTTCTCGGTGTTCTTTAAAACCGATCTGGGCACACAGGAAGAGCTGGTCGAGCAGCGCGAGGGCGGTGGCGTGTCGGAATTTATTCTGGCGCGCATCGACGAAGACACCATACGCCCGCCGGTGTACGTCACCGGCCAGACCAGTCTGGCGCGGGTGGCGACCATTATGGACGAACAGAAGTACGATGCGGTTCTGGTGCGTACGGCCAAAGACATCGGTATTGTCACTGGCACTGATCTGTTAAGAGCCACGTTATTGGGCGATAAAACCCGCCAGAGCAAAGTAGCTGACATCGCGCAGTTTAATCTGATTGATGTGAAGTACGGCGATTTCCTGTTCAGTGCGTTGCTGAAAATGACGCAGCATAAAATTGAACGCGTTATTGTCACCCGCGACGGCGATATTGTCGGCATGCTTGAGCTGATGGATATGCTCAGTATTTTCTCGACCCATTCGCACGTGATTGCCATGCGTATCGAGCAGGCCAAATCCATCAAAGAACTGGTGGTCGCGGCCAAACGTCTGGATACCCTGATCGAAAGCCTGAACACTCAGGGCGTGCGGGTAATCGCCATTATGGAACTGATCACCACGCTGAACCGGCGTCTGATGCAGCGGGCCTTTGAGCTGATTTTTCCGGAGCGTTTGCGCAAAAGCGTGTGCATTCTGATTCTGGGCAGCGAAGGGCGCGGTGAGCAGATCCTGAAAACCGATCAGGACAACGCCGTGATTCTGCAGAACGAACACGACCGCGAGGCCGTGCTGCCGCTGTTGCAGAGCATGCATCAGACGCTGCTCGATTTCGGTTACCCGCGCTGCCCGGGCGGCGTGATGTTCATCAACGACAGCTGGATCAACACCGTTGACGGCTGGCAGAACCGGGTCGAGCGCTGGCTGCGATCAGCCAGTCCGGAGCCCATGATGAACATGGCGATTTTTATGGACGCCGAGCCCATCTGCGGTAACCGCGAGCTGTTTACACCGGTCAAGGCCAGCTGGCAGACAGACTCGCTGCGCTCCAGTATTACCTCAGCCTGGTTCGCCAAACCCGCCCTGCAGTTTGAAACGCCGTTAACCTTTCTCGGCAAAATCAAAGAAGATCACGGCAGCATTGATATTAAAAAGGGCGGTATTTTCCCGCTGGTACACGGGGTGCGTGCGCTGTCGTTTGAATACGCGATCAGCGAGTGCAGCACGCTGGAACGCCTCGACAAACTGCAGGCCATGAACGTGCTCGACGAAGAGACGGCGCAGGGGCTGAAGGATTCTTTGCTGTTTTTCCTGCGTATCCGTCTGCGTCAGCAACTGGATAAAGACGACCCGAACCGCGGCCTGAGTCAGAAACTTGAGATCAGCAGCTTGCGCAGTGTCGACCGCAGTATGCTGCGCCATGCGTTGCACCGGGTGAAGAAATTCAAACAGCTGTTGGTGAATCACTACCGACTGGAGAATTTCTGATGGCGCCGGTGAATTTCTGGAAAAAAATCGCTGGCCAGTTTCCGCCACAGGGGCGCTGGCAGCATCTGGCTGAGCCGTATGATGGTGATGAAGTCGTGGTGCTCGACTGCGAAACCAGCTGCTTCGATAAAAAGAAAGGCGAATTGCTCAGCGTTGCCGCCGTGCGTGTAAAAGGACAGGAAATCCGCTTATCCGAAGCGCTGGATCTGACGGTTAAGTCGGACGTGAAAACCGATCCGAATGCGGTGCGGGTGCATTACCTGCGCCGTGAAGACCGCGAGCAGGGCGTGGCCGTGGCCGAAGCCATTGAGCGGGTGCTGGATTTTGTCGGTAACCGGCCGATTTGCGGATTTTACATTGAATACGACCGCGCCATTCTGAACCGCTACATCAAGCAGCTGTACAATTTTCATCTGCCCAATAAATTCATTGAAGTGTCGGAAATCTACGTGCGCAAAAAGCGCCGCCATATGCCCGAACTGCAGCTGGATCTGACCTTTGAAGGGTTGGCCAAAGACCTGAAAGTGCCGGTGATTGAACGTCATACCGCCATGGGCGATGTGATTTCGACGGCGCTGATGTACATCAAACTGACGAAATTCTGAATCGTCCCTGATTCAGAATTTTGCCTGCTGTACCCTGGATCAGAAGGTGTATTTCGCCGACAGTGAGACCTTTAGCGGTTCGCCCGGATCAATGCTCTGATTATTGCTGCCTGACACGTAGTATTCCTGATTCAGCAGGTTGGCTACGTTCAGTGCGTATTTGCCCTGTCCACGCTCGTAATACAGCGCACAGTCGACCACTGAATAGCCCGGCAGTCTAACGCGGGTTGTGCTGTCTTCGTCGGTGTAGCGTTCAGATTCGTATTTATAACCCAGACTTACGCCAACCAGGCCATTCAGTACCGGATGCGGAACGTTGTAACGGCCGAGTGCAAACGCGTTGTGTGCCGGAGCGGACGCAGGCGGATTGCCGAGTGTATTGTCGCGGTTTTCATAGGCTTTGCTGATTTCTGCATCTGTGTAGGTGTAGCCAGTCTGCAGTTGCACGTGATCCAGAGGCTGCAGCTGCAGCGTGATTTCGGCGCCCTGACTGCTGACTTCTCCGATCAGCTCGTCGTAGCCACTCGGACCTTCTTCGGCCAGATTTTTCTTTACGGTATCGAAATAGGCGATGTTCAGATTCATGCGGCCGTCACCTGACTCGAATTTCACCCCGGCTTCCTGTTGAATACCGCGCTCGGGTTCCATCTGCTCGCCGTTCACATCGTAGGTAGGAATGGCCTGCGGGCTGAAGGATTCTGCGTAGCTGGCGTACAGCGACAGGCCCGGATTCACACGGTAGACCACACCGGCATTGTAGGTGGTGTCGGCCACGGCTTCGCTTTCGTCGGCAGTGGTGTCGGCGTCTTTGTACTCCATGTGGTAGTCGCCGGCCTGACGGTCGTAACGGGCGCCGGCGAGCAGGGTCCAGTGGCTGGAAAGCGTGATTTTATCGGCAATATACAGGCCTGCGCTGTACAGATCCCAGGTGCGGTAATTACCCGGATCATCCGCCAGAATCTGACCTGTGTATTGCGGATCATAGAGGGTTACAGCGGCACCGCGGGTATCAAAGGCCAGACGGTCGTACTGGCGATATTCATAACCGCCGTTAACACCAATTAGAACATCGTGTACCACCTCATCACCCAGCGTGGCGTGCAGGTTGGTGTCGATAAAATGGTATTCGCGGCGGTTGAACTGATGGCGGTTGCGGCGGCGCAGACTGGTATCAGCCACCTCATCGGCTTCGATGACCGCGTTGCTTTCGTACAGATCGCGCTCGTCCTCATGCCAGACACTGCGCAGACGGGTGGTCGATTCCAGCCGGTCACTGAACCTGTGGTTCAGGGACACCGACAGCGCCTGCCCCTGGTCGTCGTCACTGTCCCCCGGCTCCTGATAATAGGTTTCAATGCCGGCGGCGGTGCTTATATCGTGATTGGCAACAAACAGACCGTCGTCGGCGCCGCGTTCCTCTTTGGTGTATTCGAGTTGCACGTCGAGACGGGTGTTGTCTGACTGCCAGCTCAGCGATGGAAACAGGTAGCTGGCTTCGGTGCTGACGTAGTCGCGGAAGGAGTCGGTGTTTTCATAGCCAGCGATGAGACGGTAGCTGAGGCTGCCGTCGTTGCTTAGCCAGTTGCTGGTATCAACCGACGCCTGATAGCCATTTTTACCCTGATCGGGATACGTCTGCGCGTTGACGGACAGGCTGGTCTCCGGAGAGCTCTGAGGCTTTTGGGTGATGATGTTCACCAGACCGCTGGGGTCCATCCAGCCATAGAGAACTGATGCCGGGCCTTTCAGGACTTCCACCCGCTCGATGTTGGCAGTGACCGGTGAACCAAAGCGCGATACCAGCCCAGGCAGACCGTCGACCTGTACGTTCTGTAAATCGGTCGACATACCGCGGATGGTGAAGGCGTTGGCGCTGGTGCCGCTGCGCGAGAAGCCGGCAATGTAGCTGTATGCGTCTTCCAGACGGTAAGCCTTCAGGTCTTCTAGAACACCGGCGTTGATGACGCTGGTGGAGAAGGGGGTGGCCAGGGCTTCTGTGGTCATTTTCAGCGCCGTGTCCTGCGATTGCTCGGAGTACGAACTCTGGGCGCCGGTAACGGTGACATCGTCCAGGACGGCAGTGTCATCGGCCTTAGCCCAGCCACTGATCAGCAGGGTACTGGTGGTTATGGCGAGCAACGCCGGGGAGTGTTTCGGTTTCATGCACAACTCTCTTTATTTGATGATAATAATTATCAACTGCATCTTTGAGAGTGTAAAGACGTGGTCTGCGGGTTTGCATTCTCTTTAGGCGGACGGGCGGAAGAATCGGGCAGGCAATATGCCCGCGTGTTGCGGGCAAGTGCTATCGGGCAACCTTAGACAACAGGCATAAAAAAACCCGGCATAAGCCGGGTTTTTCGGGGGATGTCAGACTCAGTGGTCCTGAGCTGCACTCGCGCCTTTCGGTACGCGGATGTCTTCCACCATATGCTGGATATGATCCGGAACTGGCGCCGTCATGTTGGACACGATGAACGCTGTTGCGAAGTTCAGCAGAGCACCCAGGGCACCGAAGGCTTCCGGAGAAATACCCAGGAACCAGTTGTCCGGGGTGTTCGCCAGCATTTCGGTACCAGGAATGAACAGCCAGCCTTTGTAGGTGAAGATGTACACCAGAGTGGACACCAGACCAACCAGCATGCCGCTTACTGCACCTGTGTTGTTCACCTTGGCACTGAAGATACCCATCATCAGAACCGGGAAGATCGAGGACGCGGCCAGACCGAACGCCAGAGCCACTACCTGTGCGGCAAAGCCTGGTGGGTTCAGACCCAGATAACCCGCCACCACGATGGCACCGGCCATGGCGATACGGGCGGCCATCAGTTCGTTTTTCTCACTGATATCCTTCATGAAAGTGCTCTTCAGCAGGTCATGAGAGATCGCGGTCGAGATCGCCAGCAGCAGACCCGCAGCGGTAGACAGCGCAGCTGCCAGACCACCGGCCGCCACCAGGGCAATTACCCAGTTCGGCAGGTTGGCGATTTCAGGGTTAGCCAGAACCATGATGTCGTTGTCGACCTTCACCAGCTCGTTGCCTTTCCAGCCGTATTCCGCAGCTTTGGCAGCGAAGTTAGGGTTCTTGTCATCGTAGTACTGGATACGACCGTCACCGTTCTTGTCTTCAAACGCCAGCAGACCGGTGTTTTCCCACTTCTTGAACCAGTCCGGACGTTCTGCGTAAACCAGGTTGCCTTCAGCAGAACCCACTTCGCCGGTCTGTACTGTGTTGGTCAGGTTCAGACGAGCCATGGAACCAACAGCAGGGGCTGTGGTGTACAGGATCGCGATGAACAGCAGGGCCCAGCCAGCAGAGGAACGGGCGTCCGCTACTTTCGGTACAGTGAAGAAGCGGATGATAACGTGTGGCAGACCGGCAGTACCCATCATGAGTGACAAGGTGTACATCATCATGTTGAAGGTGCCGCCTTTCTGAGCTGTGTATTCAGCAAAGCCCAGGTCAACCAGCGTCTGATCCAGTTTCACCAGCAGTGGGGTGCCGTCTGCGGTATCGCTCAGGAAGCCCAGCTGTGGAATCGGGTTACCGGTCAGGTTCAGGGAGATGAAGATAGCCGGTACGGTGTAAGCGAAGATCAGAACACAGTACTGAGCGATCTGGGTGTAGGTTACGCCCTTCATACCACCGAGTACGGCGTAGAAGAACACGATACCCATACCAGCGTAGAGACCGGTTGCGTAATCAACGTCCAGGAAACGGGAGAAGGCTACGCCGATACCTTTCATCTGGCCGATTACATAGGTCAGGGACGCTACGATCAGACAGATCACCGCCACGATACGGGCAGTGGACGAGTAGAAACGGTCACCAATGAAGTCAGGAACAGTGAACTTGCCGAACTTACGCAGGTACGGAGCCAGACACAGAGCCAGCAGTACATAACCACCGGTCCAGCCCATCAGGAAGATGGAAGCATCGTAACCTTTGAAGGCGATCAGACCCGCCATAGAGATAAAGGAAGCGGCAGACATCCAGTCGGCGGCCGTCGCCATACCGTTCGCCACCGGGTGAACGCCACGACCAGCGGCGTAGTATTCACCCGTGGTTCCGGCGCGTGCCCAAATGGCAATACCGAAGTAGAGCGCGAAGCTCAGGCCTACAACGATGTAGGTTAAAGTCTGTAAATCCATAATCTGCTCCTCGCTTATTCGTCGTCGTGAACGCCGAACTCACGATCGAGTTCACGCATTTTCTTGGCGTAAATGGCAACGATTGCCAGGAACACATAAATGGATCCCTGTTGTGCGAACCAGAAACCCAGACCAACGCCGCCAATCGGAATTGCGTCGAGTGCAGGACGGAACAGAATACCGAAGCCATAAGACACCAGTGCCCAGATCGCCAGCAACACGAACATTAAATTCAGATTCTTGCGCCAGTAGGCTTTTTTATCGTCTTCAGATTTGAAAGCCATAACCCCTCCTAATTTTTATTTGAATGCAGATTCAACCTAGCAGCATAGCGTCGGCCGCCGACAGCTAGACCTTGGTAGTACCGGTTAAAGAGGGGTTGGTCAGCAGTTATTTATTCTTTAAAAAACAGATAGTTAAACGAATTTTTCCGGCAAATTTGCAGCCCGCTACCAAGGTATAAAGCGACGTTTACCGGTGAATAAATGCCAGCTTTAAAGACGCCCCGCAGGCTGCGGACCGGATGTTTATCTGTGTAAGCCGTTGGCTGCTACCGGTCTGATACACAAAGCTGAGCCAACTGCGCCTAGGCTTTGCGTGCCAAAGTACGAATAAGGTATTGGAAAAACGCCGGTCCGGGTCTTAAAACGCCGCATATCAGGCCACGAATGATCACCCGTGTTCAGAAATGGTCCTTCTGTCTTTTGCTTTCTGCGCGGGGGTTATTTAAAGTCAGGCCCGGTAAAGGCAACACCCGATAAAAAGAAGACCCCATAACAATCACAATAACGGAGAACCCGCTCATGAAACTGACGTTTACTGCTGCTCTGCTGGCATTCGTACTGCCTGTTCTGGCTGACCCTGCGGTGGGTCGCTGGGTAACGGTGGATGACGAAGACGGCAGCAAGAAAAGCGTTGTCGAAATCAGCGTGAATGACAAAGGCGAACTGCAGGGCACCATCGTTGAGATCCTGCGTGCCGCTGACAAAGGCAAGCTGTGCAGCGAATGCCCGGACAACTTCAAAGACCAGCCAATTGAAGGCCTGACCTTTATGTGGGGCCTGAAGAACGACGGTGAAGGCGAGTGGGAGAGCGGCCGTATCCTCGATCCTAAGTCGGGTAAAGTGTACAAGTCACAGGCCAAAGTATCCGACGACGGCCAGCAACTGGTGGTACGTGGTTACATTGGCGTGTCCTGGGTTGGCCGCAGCCAGACCTGGCTGAAGTACGAAGAGCCGGCTGCTGTGGCGTCTGAAGCGCCAGCCGAAGCGGCACCTGAAGTCGCAACCGAAGCCCTCACGGCGGAAGGTGCAGCGGAATCCAAATAAGGATGCGCTGTAAAGAAACCGCCTGCGGGCGGTTTTTTTATGCCTGTCAGACGGTGAGCCGCCGCCAATATCGTTACCGCCCCGCACTTTTTTCATTCTGAACGCCACCTTCACACACCCGTCATATTTTATTCCTACTCTGCCTGTGTCAACTGGATTAGACCAGATTGGTTGGCCGGCATCGGTGGGGGATCTGATGCGGCCTCAATTTCTTACTAAGCGGATTTGGGGAATAGGATGAAACGCTTTACGCCAACGACACTGCCTGTGCTGGCCACACTGGTTCTGGGCAGTCAGATTGTTCTTGCCGATGCCAGCCTGAGCGGTCTGGTAGCCGACCAGAGCGCCGTATTACCGGGTGCGACTGTGACCGTGGAAGAAACCGGTGCGCGTGTTGTCACCGACGAGCGCGGTCAGTTTGTATTGAAAGGTCTGGATGCCGGCACTTACCGGGTAAAAATCAGCTACGTCGGGTACGACCCGCTGGAAACCAGCATCACAGTCGCCACCGACGAGCGCAAAGACATGGGCCGTCTGCAAGTAAAATTCAGCGGCAGCAGCATCGAAGAAGTGGTGGCCGTGGGTCATATTTTTCAGGGTGAAATGAAAGCCCTGAACACGCAGAAAAATGCCAACCGTATTCTGAATGCGATTTCCGCCGACGGTATCGGCAAGCTGCCGGACCGCAACGCCGCCGAAGCCGTACAGCGTATTCCGGGCGTTTCCATTGAGCGCGACCAGGGCGAAGGCCGCTTTGTGGCGGTGCGCGGTCTGCCTTCCCAGTGGAGTTCGGCGTCGCTGAACGGTGACCGTATTCCGACCGCCGAAGAAGAAACCACCTCGCGTGCCACCGCGTTCGATTTCTTCCCGACCGAAATGATCGAAACTGTGGAAGTCAGCAAAGCCATTACCCCGGATATGGAAGGCGATGCCATTGGCGGTAACGTGAATTTCGTCACCCGCCGTGCACCGCAGGAAGCGACGCTGGATGTGACCCTCGGCACCAACTACAACGATAAAGCCGGTGAATCCGGTTATAACGTGAATATTCTGGCCGGTGACCGCAGCGACAGCGGTAAATTCGGGTATATCCTGAACGCCAGCACTTATGTGCGTAACTGGGCGACGGATAACTTCGAGCCGCGCCGTGACGGCGAAGGTATTTACCGTCTGGAACTGCGTGACTACACCGGCGAAAGGGACACCACAGGCTTTAACGGCGCTATGGAATACACGCTGGATAACGGCGACACCCTGTACGCGCGCACCCTGTACGGCACGCTCGAAGACGACGAAACCCATTACAAGCACCGTTACCGTTTCAACAAAGACCGCGTTGAGCTGCAGCACATTCACAATATTCTGACCACCGAACTGAGCGGTCATGAAATTGGCGGTGAGCATTGGGTCGGCGAGGGCGGTCAGCTGGAATGGAAACTGTCGACCTACGACAACCATTTCTTCTACGGCAATGTGCCGAACAGCCGTGACAACAGTTATTTCGTCATGCGCTTCGACCAGAAAAACGTCGGCTATACCGGTCTGGGTGACGACAATTTAGCCTACAACACCATCGACGGTGGTTCGGATTCAGCGACCCATCCGAGCACGCATTTACCAGACGGTTTCAGCATGGACCCGACCCTGATGAGTCTGTCGTCGGTTGAACTGTACAAAGTGGATGTGCGCGAAAAAGACAAAGCCGTGGCTCAGCTCGATTTCACTCAGGATTTAAACCACGACCTGCAGCTGAAATTCGGTGCCAAATACCGCGATAAAGAACGCGTTGCGCGTTTCTCGGATGAATTCTACGTGTGGGATACCGCCAATTACGGTGCCGCGCCGACCCTGTCCGATTTCAATCTGATGGACCAGCCGGGCCGCAACGATTATCTGGAAGAAATTAACGGTACGTACGCCGACGATTTCAGTCAGGTAGCGCGCATGCGCGATCTGGAAAACTTCTGGAATGAAAACCGCGAGAAATTCATTCTCGACGAAGGCGAATCAGCGCTGGTCAGCAACGGCGGCGCGCTGGGTCGTAATTTCGACGTCAATGAAACCCATCTGGCCGGTTACGGTATGGCCACCTACAACCTGAACGACGACATGACGCTGGTCGGTGGTCTGCGGGTTGAACAGACCACGACGCAGGTGAAAGGTCAGGTGTATCAGGCCGACACCGACTCTCTGCTCGACCGCAAAGAAGAGAAGAAATACACCTCGGTACTGCCGTCGGTGCATCTGACCATCCGCGGTGACGATGACAGCAACGTCCGTCTGGCGCTGTCCCGTACCTTCGCCCGTCCGGACTTTGGTGACCTGACACCGGGTGGCAGCTATGTGGAAGCCGACGGTACGCTGGAATCCGGTAATCCAGACCTGAACCCGACCTACTCTCTGAACCTGGATGCCCTTTACGAACGCTACTACGACAACGTCGGTATCGTGTCGGCCGGTGTGTTCTATAAAGACATTACCGACCCGATTTTCCAGAGCGCTACCCAGGGCACGTATAACGGTAACCCGGTGACCATGAAGAGTGCGGACAACGGTGAAGGCGCGTGGCTGGCCGGTGCTGAATTCGCCCTCAGCCGTCGTCTCGATTTCATCCTGCCGGCACTGGAAAACTTCGGCGTGCAGGCCAACTACACCCGCATGCGCTCGGTGATGGAATTACCGGACGGACGTAAAGCGGCGATTCCGCGTCAGGCCGACAATCTGTACAACGCCTCGGTATTCTACGATGACAGCGTGTATGCGGTGCGCGTCGCGGTGAACCATAAAGGCGAATACATTCAGGAACACGGCGGTTCCGCCGCCGAAGACAGCTACTACGGTGATTACACCAGCGTGGATCTGAGTGCGTCGTACAACGCCACCGATCGTCTGATGGTGTTCATGGATGCCAACAACCTGACCAACGAGCCGATGAAATATTATCAGGGCAGCGAAGGTCGTCCGCTGCAGGTGGAATACTACGGCTGGCGCGCCAGTCTGGGTGTGAAGTACAGCTTCTACTGATCCTGATTTTTAATCCCGGCTTTTTGCCCTGCAAACGCCCGGCTGTCCCTCAGCAGCCGGGCGTTTTCTTTTTTACCATCGCGGTTTTTGCCCATCTGAAATTTCTGGCCGCCTGGAATTTTTGCCGGGAGTCAGTCGGCGACGGCATCCGTGTAAATCGTTGTACCCGGGTGTCATCAGCCTGTCATCTGGTCTGCGTCTAATGGCATAAATTGGTCTAGTCCAGATAAGCTATGCAGTCTCATACCCTGATCATCGGCGGCGGCATCACAGGCCTTGCCTGTGCCAGCTACCTGCAACGCAGCGGAAAAACCCGCGTCACTGTGCTGGAGGCGGGGGAACTGGCCGCCGGCACCACCAGTCAGGCAGCGGCCTTACTGACCCGCGCGCGCAGTGACGACAACAGCGCCGTACTGGTCGACGAAACCCACCGCATTTTAAAACAGCTGGAAGCGCGCTTCGGTGCGCTGGCCATTCGTGGCGGCTGTGTGCATGTGGCGTGTACCGCCGCCGAAGAAGAGCGGCTGCAGGCCTACGCCCGTCAGGCCGATGCTTTGCGTCAGGATGTCCGCTGGCTGAACGGTGCCGAATTAGCCGCTGCGCTGCCGTGGCTGGCGTTACCTGTGGGGGCGGTGGGTTTGTTGTATGCCGACGATGGTCACGCCGACCCCTATGGCTTCGCCCATTTTTACGCCCGCGCGGCGCGCGCTGACGGCGCACAACTGCGCACCCACACCCGGGTGGCCGATTTTCTCTGTACCCCTGATCACGACACCCACGACAAGCAAGGCGGCAAGCGGGCAGTGGCTGGTGTGATCACGACCGAAGGCGAGACGATTCTGGCCGATCAGATTGTGCTCGCCGCCGGCCCCTGGTCGCCGGTGCTGGCGCGCTCTGTGAACCTGCCGCTGGCCATGGCGCCGGTGCGCAGCCATTACTGGATTACCGATCACCTTGCCACGGTTTCAGCCCGCCAGCCGATGGCCATTGTTCCTTCGGCGAAAGCGTATTTCCGGCCCGAGCATTCGGGGCTGTTATTCGGTGTGCGCGATCAGCAGATCTGTGTTGCCGACCCGCAGGATTTACCCGCCGATATTCACGCTTTTCGGTTTGCCCACGACAGCGACGGCTGGCAGGCACTGGAAGAGCACTGGCAATCCCTGCTGGCAACCTGTCCGGCGCTGGAAAATACCGGGCTTGCCCATTACCTGAGTGGCGTGTCGTCGTACACACCCGATGGCAAACCTTTGCTCGGGCAAGCACCGGGCTTTGCCAATGTCTGGCTGGCGACCGGCTGCTCCGGCGCCGGCATCGCGTTAAGCGGCGGCACCGGTCGCTTACTCAGCGAAATGCTGCTGGGCGAGCCCTTGTTTGCCGACCCCGCACCGTACGACCCCGGCCGCTTTCCCGCCGCCGATGCGTTCGACCCGGATTTCCGCGTGCGCTGTGCCAAAGCACGCAGCGGCAAAAGTACCGGCTGAGCGGCGCGGATTTCATATGCAGGACACATTCACCCTTCAGCATTTCGGTTCCACCGGAGAAACAGCATGAACGCCTTACCTTTCGCCCGTTTTCATCAGTCTGTGCAGCAGCGTCTGGCCAAAGCGCCGGTGCCCTGGTTTGTGGTCTTCGCCATCTGCGCGGCCTTTATGACGTATTTTTCCATGTACGCTTTCCGCAAGCCGTTTTCGGTGGCCATGTACGAAGGGCAGACCTGGGGTGAACTCGATTTTAAAGTGGTGCTGATTTTCGCTCAGGTGCTGGGGTATTTATTGTCGAAATTCATCGGCATCCGCGTGGTGTCCGGCATGCTGCACGAGCGCCGGGCGCTGGCCATTCTGCTGCTGGTGGTCAGTGCCGAAGTGGCCTTGTTGCTGTTTGCTGTACTGCCGCCGGCGCTGAAACCGCTGGCCATGTTTTTTAACGGCCTGCCACTGGGCATGATCTGGGGGCTGGTGTTCAGCTATCTGGAAGGGCGCAAAACCTCGGAGCTGCTGGGTGCCGGTTTAAGTGCGACCTTTATTGTGGCCTCGGGCATGGTGCGCAGTGTCGGTAAATCCCTGATGGTGTACGCCGATGTGCCGGAAGTGTGGATGCCGTTTTTAACCGGCCTGATTTTTATGCCGCTGCTGCTGATTTCTGTGTACGCCTTGTCGATGATTCCAGAGCCGGATGCGGCCGACGAACACGAGCGTCTGAAGCGCCAGCCGATGACCGCCGCCGACCGCTGGCAATTATTTGGTCAGTACTGGCTGGGGCTGAGCATGCTGGTTCTGGCGTTTCTGCTGTTCACCGCGCTGCGCGATTTCCGCGACAATTTTTCGGCCGAAATCTGGCAGGCGCTGGGCTATGGCAATGAGCCGGCCATTTTTACCTACGCCGGGGTGCGCATCGCCGGCATGGTGCTGGTGGCCCTGGGGTTACTGATGTTTATCCGCGATAACTTCCGCGCGTTTACCGCCAACCATGTGGCCATTGTGTTTGGCTGCGTGATCCTCGGTGGCTCGACCTGGCTGCATCAGTTTTACGGTCTCGACAGCAAAGTGTGGATGGTGGCGCTGGGGACGGGGCTGTATCTGGCGTATATCCCGTTCAATTGCTTTTTATTCGACCGCTTTGTGGCGCTGGCCGGTGGCGTGGCAAACGCGGGTTTTCTGATTTATCTGGCCGACAGTGCGGGCTATACCGGCAGTGTGGGGTTATTGCTGGTGAAGCACTTTTACGCACCGGATCTGAGCTGGCTGAACTTTTTTGTCAGCGCGATTTACACCACCGCACTGACCGGCGGCACGCTGGTGGTGGGCTCGTGGATATACTTCCGCCTGCGTTTGGGCTCTGTCAGTGTCGCGCAAAGTGAGCAGCCGCTGACTCCGGCTGTGGTTGGAGCCAAATGAAGCCTGCCGTAGAATGGCGCTTCTGACGGACATTACCGTGAACGGAAAAATCAAGGCTATGTTACCTGCCAATATCGAAATCCGGGATTATCTCGCTGGCCTGATCAAGCAGGGCAAGCTGGGGCACAACGAGCGTCTGCCGTCCGAGCGCGAACTGGTCGAGCAATTCAGCAGCACGCGCATTACCGTGCGCGATGCGCTGTCTAAATTGGAGTCCGAGGGGCTGATTTACCGCTCCAACCGCCGCGGCTGGTTTGTCACGCCGCCGCGCCTGACCTACGACCCGTCGTCGCGGGTGAATTTCTATTTGCTGGCGGCGCAGCAGCAACGCACACCGGCCACGGAACTGATTTCGCAGAAGCGCATAAAAGGGCCGGCCCATGCGCGGCTGGCACTGCAGGTCGGTGACAACGAAAAACTGATCGAACTGGTGCGGATGCGGTCGCTGGACGGCCGACCTGTGCTGTACGAATTTATTTATCTGCCCGACAGCCGCTTTCCGGATCTTGCAAAAAAGAATCTGGAAGGCTCGCTGACCACCATCATGCAGCGCGATTACAACGTGGACATCACTCACGAAGATAACCGCATCTGTGTGTCGGCGGTGTACGATCAGGTGGCCGAAGCCCTGTCGCACATCAACGGCGCGCCGTGTCTGGAAATCCGCCGTACCCGCTACGAAGGCGAACGCAAAGCGGTGGAGTTTGATACCGAGTTCTGGGTGCACAGCGCCATCGAACTGAGCATTCCCAGCCGCTGAGGCCGGAACAGCGTGAGGCGTATTGCCACACGTGCCGCTGCGACACTGAACGGGCCTTGGGCCCGTTTTTTGTCGGCTTATTTTTCATTAGCGGCTCATTTCTTATTCGTGGCTCATTCTTTAGTAGCGACTCATTAATGGCACTGTCTGTTCCCGCCGTGTTTCCGTTCTTTTCGCTTGCGGGAGCCGGTTCGCGGCTACCGTCAAATACCTATAGGGGGCTGAACCCCAATCCTCTGGGATTTCCGAACTTCGATGCCGTCTGACGTCTGAACGTTGGCTGCCACTGAACCCTCGTGTCACAAAAACTTCACGCGCTGCTCATTGAAGCCAGACACCCCGGGTTTTATAGTTTGCATATTCTGGTCTAGACCAGAAATATTTCACAAGCAGGCGAGAGCATGAGTAATCCATATCTGTTACTGACACCGGGGCCGCTGAGCACCAGCGAAACCGTGAAAAGCACCATGTTGCGCGACTGGTGCACCTGGGATGACGACTACAATCTGGGCGTGGTAGAGCCTGTGCGGGCAAAGCTGGTGGCACTGGCCGGCTGTGACGCCGCCGACTACAGCAGCGTGCTGCTGCAGGGCAGTGGCAGTTTTGCCGTCGAAAGTGTGATCAGCAGCGCCCTTGGTGCAGACGACAAATTACTGATTCTGGCCAACGGCGCTTACGGTCTGCGCATGGCCGAAATGGCCCGCGTGCACGGCATTGCGCATGTGCTGTTAAGTGCCAGCGAACGTGACTGGGTGAGTGCGGAGGCACTGCGCGACGCGCTGGCCGCTGACCACGCCATCACCCACGTTGCCTTTGTGCACTGCGAAACGACGTCGGGCATTCTTAACCCGCTGGCACTGTACGCCGACATTATAAAAAGCGCCGGTAAAACCCTGATTGTCGATGCCATGAGTTCGTTCGGTGGTATTCCGATGGACGTGCAGAATCTGGGCATCGATTTTGTGATCAGCTCGGCCAATAAATGCATTCAGGGGGTGCCGGGTATGGGACTGGTGATTGCCCGTCGTGCGGCACTGATGGCCTGTGAAGGCCGTGCCCGTACCCTGAGTCTGGATTTATTCGATCAGTGGCAGACCATGGAAAAAGGCCACGGCAAATGGCGCTTTACCTCACCCACGCACGTGGTGCGCGCCTTTCAGCAGGCGCTGAAAGAGCTGGACGAAGAGGGCGGTATCGAAGCGCGTTTCTTACGCTACAGCAGCAATCACCAGACGCTGGTCACGGGCATGGAAGCGCTGGGTTTCCGCACGGTGGTCAGTGCCGATAAACAGGCGCCGTTTATTACCACCTTCTGTTACCCGGACAGCCCGGCGTTCGATTTTCACGAGCTGTACCAGCGCCTGAAAAGCGAAGGCTTTGTTATTTATCCGGGCAAAGTCACGGCCACGCCGTGTTTCCGCATTGGTCATATCGGCGAAGTGTATCCCGCGGATATGGCGCGTCTGCTGACCGTGATGGAGCGTCACCGCTTCTGGTTGTAAGGAGGTTTTATGCGTTTGCGCACCTTAGCCCGCAAAGCCGTCGACAGCGTGTGGCGGCCCTTTGAAGACTACGGCCAGCTGCATCTGGGCGAAGACATTACGCAACGGGCGCACGCCTTACAGTGTGCCTGGTTTGCCAGCGAGGATAACGCCCCCGGCCATCTGGTGATTGCGGCCCTGTTGCACGACATCGGCCACCTGCTGACCTGGGACGAAACCGGGGCGCATCCGGAAGAAAAGGGCCTGAACGGTTATCACGAAAAAAACGGCGCGACATTTCTGGGGCGCTTTTTTGCCGATGACATTACCAAACCCGTGCGTCTGCACGTGGCGGCCAAACGTTATCTGGCGTCGACCGATGCGGAGTACCGCACCGGTTTATCGCAGGCGTCGCTGCAGAGTCTGGAATTGCAGGGCGGTTTAATGGACGACAGCACCTGCCGCGCGTTTGAAGCCTCACCCTGGTTTACCGATGCCCTGCGCCTGCGCAAATACGATGAACTGGGTAAACAACTGGGCTTATCGGTTCCGGATATTGATCATTATTACGAGTTATTAATTCAGCACACCCGCGTGGTACAGGAGCGCGTTTCACATGTTTAAATCACAGCGTTATTTTTCGGGCCCGGTAGAGGCCGTTATTCTCGATTGGGCCGGTACCACCATGGATTTTGGCTCACTGGCGCCGGTGTACGCCTTTATGGAATTGTTCCGCGCCGAAGGCATTGAGGTTACGCAGGCCGAAGCCCGCGAGCCTATGGGCACGGAAAAGCGCGAACACATTACCCGCATGCTGAATAATCCGCGTATTGCCGGTGAGTGGCTGCGTGTGAATGGCCGTGTGGCAGACGCCGTTGAAATTGATCGTCTGTACCATGCCTTTGCACCGATTCAGACGCGCATCGTCGGTGAGCGTGCACAATTAATTCCGGGCTGGAAAAGTGCTTACGATCAGCTGCGTGGCATGGGCCTGAAAATCGGCGGTAACACAGGCTACGGCCCTGGCATGATGGAGCCGGCCATGGCCGCGGCGAAAGATCAGGGATACGAGCCCGACGCCTGTGTGTTTGCCACCGAGGTGCTGCGTGGCCGCCCTTATGCCGATATGGCACTGGCACTAGCGCTGCAACTGAGCGTGAATCATGTGCATGCCTGCGTGAAAGTCGACGATACCCTGCCGGGCATTGAAGAAGGTTTGCGCGCCGGTATGTGGACCGTGGGTGTGAGCGTCAGCGGCAATGAAGTGGGTCTGGATGTGGCTGCCTGGCAGGCGCTGGCGGCGGATGAGCAACAGCGTCTGCGCCGTAAAGCCGAGCAGCGCTTATTCGATGCCGGTGCGCATTACGTGATTGATTCAGTGGCACAACTGCCTGCGGTCATTGCCGATATTAATGCGCGCCTGAACCGCGGCGACAAGCCCTGAAGTTTTTTGGCCAGAATAAAAAAGCCCGGGAATTCCCGGGCTTTTTTATCCGGCGGTAAAACCGTTACAGCGTCAGCAGATACTGCACCAGATCGGCCGATTCAGCGCTGCTTCCGGCACACCATGGGTGTGGTGCGGCTGGCATGCCAATCGGTTCAGGCGTGCCCATCTCGGCCGGGCCGTATTCCGCACGCATTTTCTGGTAGTCCCAGTAGTAATGCTCTTTGTCCCACGGTACTTCGACGAAGTATTTATGACGGGTAATAAACAGATTGCGTTTATAGCCCTTATCCAGCTTGGTTAAATATTTCGATTTCGGTACGCGGAACACGTCGCCCTTGCGGTTCAGGTCGGGGAAGCCCGTAACGTGATCCGGGCCACCCACGTCCGGACGTACCGGCGCGTGCAAGGTGTAGTAATTGTTATACAGCGCTGTTCCCGGTGCGCAACGGTCCGGGTTGACCAGATCTTCCAGATTGCGCACGTGGCCATCCGACAGCAGGCCGCGGTTCTGCACCCAGTAAAGATCGCGCAGGAAGGTTGCCCGCACCGATTCGGTTTCTTTCTGATAAATGGTCGGCGTAAAGAAGCGGCCCACTTCATCCAGACGAATCATTTTTTCATTGGTATTGGCACCCACGCCGTCGCTGTGACAGCTGCTGCAATCGCGCTCGAACGTGGTCTGACCACGGCTGACCGCGGCGGCAACCTGCGGATACGCCTGCCAGCCACTCTGCACAAATGCCCCTTCGCTCAGACCTGAACTGCCGGTCTGGCCGTCGAGTTTCTGGTTGTACTTCAGCCAGCGGTACAGACCTGCGTTGCGCAGATCGTCGTCGTTGCTGTCGAGGGTGGTCATGTAAGCGGTGAGGGCTTCCAGCCACTCTTTGCTCATGGCGCCCTGCGCGCCGTCCGGCTCTTCGGAGTGAATGTAGGAGCCTTCAAAGCCGACGTAGGATTCGGTGTGCGACAGCGAACGGCGGATGGCCATGTAATTGGTCACGTTGGGAATGGCGATCGGCGAGAACTGATAGTCGTTGTCGGTGTGACTGCCTTCGCCAACCACGCGCACCATGTTGTGCTCTCCGGCACCGGCTGGCATGTAATACAGCAGCATGTCTTTGGCCACGTCGGCTTTGCCGGATGCCCAGGACGGGCCTTCTTCACTGGTGTAAATACCGTCGAAGGTATTGGTCAGTGTCTGCAGCACGGTCCACTTCATGGTCCAGTTCGGATTCGGTAAACCCGGAATTACTTTGCTGACGTTCAGGCCCGGCGCTTTTTCATAACTGATTTTATGGCCGTGGCAGGAGGCGCAGTTAAAACCGATCCATTCGCCGTCGCCTTTATACGGCTCGCTGGCCTCGGCGTAGCGGTAACCGGCCCAGCCGCTGTCGCGGGTGTTGCCTTCCAGTTTGGCCGGTGACGACGCGAGGAAGCCCGGAATCGGCGTCGGCATCGGATACGGCGCAAAATACACATCGTCCATGGCCTCGTCCGGTACTTCGCCGCGCACGTTTTTCACCGCGCCAAAGAGTTTTGCCGGATCGGCTTTGCCACCGGAAATCGGGTCGTTGGCTTTGTAGGAAAAAATGGCGTTCCAGTCGAGTTTGCGCACCGAATGCGCCACGCCGATGTTGTAGTCGTACGACCAGAACACCTGCCGGCCTTTGCTGATCAGGTTGTCGAGCCCCGGGTTATTCACAGAAACTGAAATGGGCGTGGTGGCTTTGGCATCACTCAGCTGCGATACCACGTCACAGGTGTGCTCGTAGGTGTCGGAAATGATGCGCGACGTTTGCGCATCGATCACATTGTGCGCTTCGCCCGGATGAATCAGGGATTCGTTGTAGCCGGTGCGCTTCTGAATCTGCACGATCAGATTGCCGCCGCTGGTGTGTTCCGGTACGCGGAAGCGGATTTCGCCGTCGTTCCAGCTGAGAATATTTTTGTCCCAGGCGTCGACCTGCTCGTCGGTCTCGAAATTCACCTGATCATTGATGGCCAGTTCCTGGCGGAACATCTTCAGGTCGGTTTCCAGAATGCGGGTATTGCCGATCATGATTTTCGAGAAATCGATGTCGGTACCGGCACCGAAACCTTCGCCGCTTAAAGTGACGGTATCACCCGGTGTCAGCAGCGGCTGGCCACCGGCCGCGGCCGTCCAGACCACATTGCCGTTGACCATCATCTGGTGGATGGCCGGTTGCGGAAATGCTGCCGCCGACGCACTGCGCGCGGCTTCGCGTCCGGCATCAAATTCACACAGACTTTCCTGATCCGGGAATTCGCCGGGCAGTTCGGTAATACAGCCGCTGACCGCCAGCGCCACCGCGGTGGCCAGTAAGGCCGGGCGCCAGTGGTGTCTCTTTGCCTCATTCATGGGATTTCCTCCCTAATTTTTTGTGATTATTCGTGGTGAGAAAGCCGGTCTTACCGGCCGCCTGAGCATAGGAGCGCGCAGGATGGGCCAACAACGCGGGTGGGGTGCTGATCGGATAATGAACAGTGGCAGCCTTGGGGTTGGCCTGAGTTGTGTTGGTACGTATGTACCGCTTTATCCGGCTGGCGCAACCGGTCTGATTCAGGGGGCTGACGCCGCGCCTGACGGGGGCGTTTGCCAGTCTGGTAAACTGAGCCAGACTTGCAGCAGAGGTATGCGTATGTCTGAAAGTTTTGCTCTGGCCTTTGCCACGCTGTTTGCCACTGTAAGTCCGATTGATGTGTCGGCCATCTTTGCTGCCATTACCACCAAAAGCGGACAGGAAGCCCGGCGCCATATGGCGCTGCGCGGCGTTATGATCGCCAGTCTGGTGTTGTTTACCTTTGCCTTTATCGGCGACTGGCTGCTGCACGCGCTGGGTATTTCACTGGCGGCGCTGCGCACTGCCGGCGGCATTATGCTGCTGATGATGGGACTCGACATGGTGTTTGCCCGCATGTCGTCGGCCAATGCCCCGACGGTGCAGGAGCAGGCCGAAGCGCTGGGGCGCGAAGATGTATCGGTGTTCCCGCTGGCCCTGCCGTTAATTGCCGGGCCCGGTTCCATGGGCGCTGTGATACTGCTGATGGCGCAGAGCAAAGCCGACTTGATGGCGCAGGCGGGCGTTATTGCTGCGCTGGTGCTGGTGATGGCGCTGACACTGGGCAGCCTTCTGGCCTCGACTCAGCTGAACCGGTTACTCGGTGTGACCGGCATGGCGGTCATCACCCGGGTAATGGGGGTTTTACTGTGTGCGCTGGCGGTGCAGTTCGTGTTCGACGGCATTATGGCCAGCGGGCTGATAGAGGCCTTTGCCCGGGCGATGCTCAAAGAATAACAGCAAGGGTGGCAGCAGCAGGAAATCGATCAGCAAGGCCACCGCAATCGACAGTGCCAGCAACAGGCCCATATTGGCGCTCGGAATAAAATGCGAAAATTCGAGCACCAGAAAGCCGGACACCAGCACCACAGAGGTCACTAAAAGTGCTACCCCTACGGTGTGAAAACTGTAGCGGATGGCGTCTTCCGCCGACAGCCCGAGGCGCGTCCGGGCGTGGCCGTATTTGCTGAGAAAATGCACGGTGTCGTCCACCACAATCCCCAGACACAAACACACCACCACCGAGGTTGCGGTATCCACCCGGCCGTTCATCAGTGCCCATAAGCCATAGGCCATCAGCGCCGGCAGAATATTCGGGATCATGCTGATTAACCCCATTTTCCACGAGCGCAACGCGGCAATCAGCAGCAGCGAGATCATCACCAGTGCTAGGCCGGTGCCCTGCAGCATGGCGTGAATATTACGGAAGGTGAGGTTGGCAAACACAATGTCGAGCCCGGTAGAGCCCTGCAGATGCAGTGCCGGCGCGTGCACCGCTGCCCAGGCATTGGCTTTTTGTTCCATGGCCAGAATGCCACCGGAATCGGTGCGGTGCAGGCGCACCTGCATCCGTGTAGCCGAGTGCTGGCTGTTGATGGTGTCGTCCAGACCCAGCCCCATGGGCAACGACATTTCATACAGCAATAAATACTGCGCAATCAGTTCCCGCTGATCCGGAATACGGTAAAAAGCGTCGTCGTCATTATTCAGATTACGGTGCAGACGTTTAACGATATCGCTGACGGTACTGACATGGGCGACTTCCGGTTGCGCGCGCAGCCAGTCGGTGAAGGCCGCCAGCTGCGTCATATAGCCGGGCGCATTGATACCGTCGGCGGTGCCGCTGTCGGCGATCATAAATAAGACGTGCAGGCCGCCCAGATAATCCTGAATGGCGTCGGTGGTGTTACGGACTTCAAAGGTCTGATCAAAAAATTCGTGCCAGCGTTCGGTGATGGTGATGCGGCTGATCTGGGTTGCGCAGGCGCCGGTGAGCAGCAGCATGCCGATTAACAGCGGGCGGTGAAAACGGATAATCCAGTTTGCCAGAGTATCCATGAAGCCGGTGTCACCGGCGTTCTGCTGACGCTTGGGTAGCGGTAAAAGCGTCAGCGCGGCGGGCAGAAAGGTCAGGGTAAACAGCCAGGCAAACGCAACACCGACACCGATCAGATTGCCCATGTCACGGTAGGGTGGTGAATCGCTGGTATTCAGGCACAACACGCCGACCAGCGTGGTTACACTGGTGATCAGTACCGGCGCGAAATTCAGACGCATGGCCGCGCGCACGGCCTCTGCGCGGCTATGGCCCTGACGCAGGAAAAAATAATACGACACCAGAATATGCACGGTGTCGGCCACGGCAATGGTCATGATGGCGGTGGGCACAAAACCGGTCGGCGGCGTCAGTTCCAGACCCAGCCAGCCGGCCAGCCCCATCGTGGCAATCACAGAAAAACTGATCACCGCCATTACCAGCACCATCCCCATAAAAGAACGCAGCAACAGCACCATCAGACTGATCATCACCGCGTAGGAAATAATCAACAGCGAGCGGATGTCCTGACCGATGGCATCCCCCAGAGTGATGTTCGACAGCATGGACCCACCAAGCAACAGCTGAAATTGCGGGTATTGTGCGCGCAGGCGATTGATCAGCTGGCGACCAGCGTCCACCACCTCGTGCATTTGCTGCACGCTGGCATGATCCGCCAGATGAATGCGCACGTTAACGCCGGAGGCGGAAGTGTCTGCGGAAATAAGATAACCGTTTAATTCCGGCAAACGTTGCAGGCGCGCGGCGAGGGCCGTCAGCTGTTCATGCGATACGGTATTCAGCGTGTGCGGGTCGTAAAAATCGGCGGTGATCAGATCATCGCCGATGACCTCGGTGAACTGAAAATTCTGCAACGAGTCGACGCGCACCGAGCCGGGCAAGGTCCAGCCGGCGCGGGTAAGCTCGGCGATTAATGCCAAACCGTCCGGGGTAAACAGTGAGCCTTCCGGGTTGCGCACAAAAAAATAGAGATTGTCCTGATTCGCGAACACCGATTCCATGGCTTCAAAGGCGTTCAGCTGGGGATTGTCGTGACTGAAATAGCTGCGGAAATCCGTGGTGAAACTCAGCCGCAACAAGCCGCTGCCGAGCAGGGCTACCAGTAGCAGAATCAGCAGCAGTGCACGTCGTGGATACTGCTGGGGCAGGGCGAGCAATTTTTCCAGTGCCGATGAAACCATAACCACTCCCGGGGTGACGGCGTATTTTTGCCGGGCTCTGTCGTTCTCACAAGGGATATTCCGGCCACCCGTGGTTGCCGTGGGACGGCCTCGCTATACTGGTGCCAACTCAGGAGAGCGCATTATGACCCGCACGATGAACTGGCCGTTATTGTTGTCGTCAGCCCGCTTCGGTGAAACCCAGGGGACGCTGGACGTTGAGACCGGCCGCACGCCGTTTCACAAAGATTACGACCGCATTATTTTTTCGTCGGCGTTCCGTCGTCTGGACCGCAAAACCCAGGTTCATCCGCTGTCAGAAAATGACCACGTACACACCCGTCTGACCCACAGTCTGGAGGTGGCGTCGGTTGGTCGTTCGCTGGGCACCAGTGTCGGTCATGCTCTGGTGAAAAATTTACCGCCGCACATGAACGCTTCAGACGTCGGCGCGCTGGTTCAGGCCGCCTGTCTGGCCCACGATATCGGCAACCCGCCCTACGGCCACACCGGTGAAGATGCGATCCGCCACTGGTTTCGCGCCGCGGAAAATGCGCATTTTCTAGACGGTCTGAGCGATCTGGAAAAAGCCGATCTGCAAACCTTTGAAGGCAACGCTCAGGGCTTTCGTCTGGTCACTCAGGTGGAAGTGAACCGCTTTGCCGGTGGCATGCGCCTGACCTATGGCACGCTCGGCGCTTTTCTGAAATACCCCTGGACCGTGGATTACGTACAGCGCGGCGAAGCGAAAAAATTCGGCTGTTATCAGAGCGAACTGCCGATTCTGCGCAACGTTGCCAAACGGCTGGGGCTGATTGAACTGAAAAAAGATTACTGGGCCCGCCACCCGCTGGTGTATCTGCTCGAAGCCGCCGACGACATCTGTTATGGCCTGATCGATCTGGAAGACGGTATCGAGATGGGTCTGCTGCGCTATCAGGAAGTGGAAGATCTGCTGAAGCCTTTGTTAGCCGAACAGTGGGAGCAGGTCTGCGCCGAGCTGGAGCAGGCCGATAACCAGCGCCGTCGCTTGCAAACGCTGCGCGGTCTGGCAATGGAGGTGATGGTGAATTCGGTCAGCCGCGCCTTTGTGCGCAACGAGCAGGCCTTGCTGGCCGGCACGTTAAAAGGCGATCTGATTGATTATTGCCGTCAGGAAGTGCACGACGTGGTGAATGCCGCCAAAGACATGGCCCGTGAACGTATTTTCCGCGATACGCGCAAACTGGCGGTGGAAATCGGTTCGTATTCGACGCTGGGTACGTTGCTCGAAGCCTTTTTAAGTGCGGTGCGCGAACGCGTGCTCGACGGACAAGCGACGTTCCGCAATCAGCGGGTGCTGGAACTGATGGGGCGTTCAGCGCCGCAGCCGGGATGGACGCTGTACGAAGCCTACATGCGTGCCATCGATTTTATTTCCGGTATGACCGACAACTACGCCGCCCAGATTGCGCGCCAGTTTTCCGGTTATCAGCCACCGGGGCGGGGCCTCTGATCATGTTCGGTCTGCCGCCGGTGGCGGTGACGGTCGGGCTCCTGCTGCTCAGCAACGTGTTTATGACCTTTGCGTGGTACGCGCATTTAAAAACGCTGAATCACAAGCCGTGGATCATCGCCGCGCTGGTCAGCTGGGGCATCGCCCTGTTTGAATATCTGCTGCAGGTGCCGGCCAACCGCATCGGTTATAGCGTGCTGTCGGTTGGCCAGCTGAAAATTCTGCAGGAAGTGATCACCCTGAGTGTGTTTGTACCCTTTGCGCTCTTCTATCTGAAAGAGCCGCTGCGGCTCGATTATTTATGGGCCGGTCTGTGCCTGTTGGGCGCTGTGTATTTCGTGTTCCGCCATCAGGCCTGATGGCTTAACACCGCCGTGTCAGCGGATGTTGGCGGGCTGGCCGTAAATTCCGCGGCGCCGGTTTGCTCCGTTGTTTTTATCCGTTCTTTTTCCTGTTTTCTCAGCCAGCGCTTTTCTGATTTTTTCAGATGCTTGCCGATCATTTTCGCCAACGTTGGCACCAGCGCCGGCGGCAGGTCGTGCCCCATGCCCTGAATAATGCGCAGTTTGGCTTTGCGGATGGCGGCGGCGGTGTCTTCGCCCATGCGCGCCGGAATCAGCGGGTCGTCACTGCCGTGAATCACCAGCGTCGGCACTTTGATTTTGCTCAGCAGATGGCTGCGGTCGCCGGCGGCTGTGATGGCAACCAGCTGGCGCTTGAAGCCACCCGGGCCAGAGCTGCGTTCAAAACTGGTTTCGGCCAGCGCGCGTAATTCCATTTCGTCCATCGGATAGGCCGGACTGCCGATCAGGCGGTTCATGCGCATGGTGTAGCGGATGGAGGCTTCCCGGTTGAACGGCGTGGGGCGGCGGGCGAGCTGCAACAGCACGCGTAATTTGGCATCCGGCAGCCCTGGGCTGGTGGCGGACGACATCATGGAGGTCAGGCTGCGCACGCGCTTTTTATGCTTGGCGGCCAGAATCTGGGCAATCATGCCGCCCATAGACGCGCCGACCAGATGGGCACTGTCGATGTGCAGAGCGTCCATCAGGGCGATGACGTCGCGTGCCATGTCTTTCAGGGTGTAAGGCACACGCGCTTTGCGTTTCAGTTTGGCGGCCAGCCAGGTGGCCACCAGGCTGGGGTTGCCGGCGTGTTCCAGCGCGGTGGAATTGCCGACGTCGCGGTTGTCAAAGCGGATCACCTGATAACCGCGGGCGACGATGGCCTGACACAGACTGTCGGGCCAGATGCGCATCTGGGCGCCTAACCCCATGATCAGAATCACCGCCGGATCCTGTTCCTTGCCCATTCGTTCGAAGGCCAGATCAATGCCGTCCTTTGTGCGGATGTGCTTCATGCAACCAAGTCTCCCGTTTGCTGTCTGTATGGCGGCGGGCGTTGCTCGCCATGAATCCCGGTGGCGGTTAGAATGCCTGACCTCTTAAATTTCAGATAGTTAAGTGTAGAAGCATGGATATCGATTTTCCCCTCATTCTGATGGTACTGACGGTAGGAACCGGTGTCGTGGCCGCTGCCGATAAATTCTGGTTTGCCAAGCAGCGTAAAGCCCGTACCGATGCCCTGATTGCCGGCAATGCTCACCCGGACGATATTCATCAGTCGGAAACCGAGCCCTTCATCATCGAGCAGTCCAAGTCCTTTTTCCCGGTGCTGGCGCTGGTGTTTGTGCTGCGCTCGTTCGTCGCCGAACCTTTCCAGATTCCGTCAGGCTCCATGGAGCCGGGTCTGATCAAAGGGGACTTTATTCTGGTCAGCAAGTTCCATTACGGTCTGCGCATGCCGGTATTCGGCAATACCCTGATTCCCATTGGTGAACCGCAGCGTGGCGATGTGATGGTGTTTTTCCCGCCGAACGATTCCCGCTATTTCATCAAGCGTGTCATCGGTCTGCCGGGTGATCACATTGAATACCGTAACCGTCAGCTGACCGTGAACGGTCAGGTGATTGAAACCCGCGAACTGGGCGGTGAACCGGTTTACCGTCCGCTGAAGTATCTGGCCGAAGAAAAGCTGGATTCCGCCGACGCCACCATTCAGTGGATGGTGGGACGCGACCCGCGCAATAACCAGACTGTGGTGTGGGCCGGCCCGGAAGGTGAGTGGGATGTGCCGCAAGGCAGCTACTTCATGATGGGCGACAACCGTGGCAACAGCCACGACAGCCGTGGCTGGGGCTTCGTGCCGGAAGCCAACATCGTCGGTAAGGCGGTGGCGGTGTGGATGCACTGGGAAAACTGGAAGAGCATCCCGTCCTTCGGCCGTAACAAGTGGATTGACTGATCTATACTTGGGCAGTGTTTATGACGGACGCTGCCCATGCCCGCTTCTTCCCGCCCCTGTAAATTCTGCCAGCAATCGCGCTGGGCTCTGACCTTTCTGATGCTGGCCATTATGGGCGGCGTGCTGTTGCTGCAGGTAACTGGCTGAATTGTTACCAAAGTAGCAGGCGTGTTCACGCATTCTTTCCGGAAAATGCTGGATTAATTTAACCGTCGGAATACAATGCCGGCCGTTAGCAGTAATCGCGACAGACTTATGACTCTGACGAGAACGCTGAAAGGCCGAGCTCTTAATCTGGTTGACCGTCTGGTGCCTGTGCGCCCTATAGACAGGACAGCCGACCAACAATGCCTGCTGGACCGCGAATCGCGCCGCATGCATCTCTACTTCAGCAGGAATTGTCCTGCCTCCATCAGTGTGCGCCGTCAATGCGAACGTCTGGGCCTGCGGGTCGTTGAAAAAGACGTGATGCGCGTAAACTCCTACGCCAGTGAACTCATCAACGGCGGCGGTGCACCGAAAGTGCCTTGCCTGCGCGTCGACGACGAACAGGGCGGCCGCTGGCTGTACAGCCCGGAAACCATCCTCGAATACCTTAAAAAGCATTACTGATCGCCTGTGGGCGGATAAAATGCCGTTTCCCTAGTTCAGGAAACGGACATGCCTATCCTTGCATCCAGCTACCGCCCGCCGCGCTTTCTTGCCAACGGTTATCTGCAAAGCATTCTGCCGACCTTGTTCCGCCGTCTGGATGATGCCCATCTGACCCGCGAACGCATCGACACCGACGACGGTGACTTCCTCGATCTCGACTGGAGCTGTCAGGGCTCAGACACGCTGGTGATTGTCTCGCACGGCCTGGAAGGGCATTCGCGCCGGCCTTATGTGCTGGGCACGGTACGCGAAGCCAACCGTAATGGCTGGGATGCGCTGGCGTGGAATTTCCGCTCCTGTTCCGGCGAAATGAACCGCCTGCCACGCATGTACCACAGCGGCGCCACCGACGATCTGCACCGCGTGGTGCTGCATGCCCTCACGCGCGGCTACCGCGCCATTCATCTGGTCGGTTACTCCATGGGCGGCAACCTCAGTCTGGTGTATACCGGGCGCGAGGCGCATCTGTTGCCGGAGGCGGTAAAAAGCGTGGCGGCTTTCTCGGTTCCCTGCGATCTGCGCAGCTCGGCTTTCCAGCTGGCCAAATGGCAGAACCGCATTTTTATGTGGCGCTTCCTGAAAGATCTGCGCGTGAAAATGGCGGACAAAGCCCAGCGCTTTCCGGGGCGCGTGACACTGAAGGGCTATGACGACATGAGCAGCTTTCAGGAATTCGACGACCGCTACACAGCGCCGCTGCACGGTTTCCGTGATGCCGAGGATTACTGGCATCAGTCCAGCAGCCTGCGCTACCTGCACCAGATCCGCATTCCGGCCTTGCTGGTGAATGCCCGCAACGACCCGTTTCTGTCGCCCGCATGCTTCCCAGTGGATATTGCCCGCCAGCATCCGTCGCTGACGCTGGAGATGCCGGACAGCGGTGGTCATGTCGGGTTTATCCGCCGCACGCCAGACCAGACCTATTGGATGGAGCAGCGGGCGATGGCCTTTATCCGCAGTGCCCATACGGTCACGGCGGATACCCTGGAAAAGCAACCGCAAACCGCATGAATACTGGGCTGTAAGGCAATTTATCACTGTGTATCCGGGGTGAGGAGAGGTAACAGAGAGGGCTGAAAAAGCTGTTTTTTTGACGAAATCCGGCAAATCCGCGCGTCATAAAAATGCTGTTTTGTAGTGAGTTGTGAAAACGACCATTCACTGAACATTGGTTGACTATGTTTAGGGTAACACCTGTGTGAGCCCTGAACATGACCCGATGGATCGCCGCCCTGCTGCTGATGCTGACCTCTGCCGCGCAAGCAACCTTGCTGCCGCCGCAGGAGTGGATGAGCGTCACTCTGGCGGATGGCTCTGCACTCGACATTCGCACCCTGGCCGTTGTGGATGGCGCCCGTTCTCAGGCGCTTATCCTGGCTGAAACCCGAACCGGCGCTACCGTTACGGAAATCAACGGTCACTGGTTCACCGTCCGTGAGGACGATAATGGCCTGTGGGCCGTTGACCATGCTGTGGAAGGCGAGGGGGAACTGCCGGTGCCGGTGGTTGCTGTGCCTGAGGTCCGCCTTTCTGCTGCGTCTGTCTCTTTCTCTTCGGCGGTTTCTCTGGCGGCTGCCGCCGAGCGCCAGCCCTTCCGCTACACCGCCGGAACCGACTTCGACCAGCATTTGCTGGTGGTGCGTGTGGCCTTCGCCGATCAGGCGTTTACCTACTCGGATGACGACATTGCCCAGCGCTTCTTTGGCAGCAGCGACAGCGTGCAGGCCTACTTCCTTGAGAATTCCTACGGCAAGTTCCGGGTTTTGCCGGCGGCTGAGTCCAGCGGCACCGCCAACGATGGCGTGGTACGCATTACCCTGAACAGCGCGCATCCGGATTTCGGTAACAGCTACAGCGGCAGCAGTCAGGCGCTGGCCCGCGAGGTGCTGGCTCAGGTTGGTGCCGGGCTGGACCTGAGTGCCTACGATCAGAATCAGGATGGCTGGCTGGACCCCAATGAGCTGGGTCTGGTGATTATGGTGGCCGGCTACGAGCAGGCCTATGGCGGTGCGGCGACCACGCATCCCCGCGTGTGGGCGCACAAAGCCAGCACCTATCAGGGCAGCGTGGGCAATGAGCTGTTCAGTGAATACGCGCTGTTCGGCGAGCGTCACCAGAGCCATCTGGCAACCATTGGTGTCATCTGCCACGAGCTGGGTCATTTGCTGTTTGATCTGCCCGACCTGTACGACACCAGCGGTTCCGGTCTGGGGATTGGCCGCTGGGGGCTTATGGGGCTGGGTGGCTGGAACCGAGACAGCGGCTATGCCGGCGAACGCCCGGCGCACCTGCTGGGCTGGAGCAAACAGCAGGCCGGGTTTATTGACCCGCAGGAACTCAAAGCCGGTGTGAACGAATTGGAACTGCGTGCCGTCAGCGATGCCGGCGATGTGGTGGAAGTGAATCTGGATGCTTACCGCCATGGTGAGCGTCTGTTGCTCGAACACCGGCATCAGAGCGGCTATGACGCCGGTCTGCCGGGCAGCGGCGTATTGGTTACCCGCATCAATGATCTGGCGGGCTTCGGTTCATTGAGCGCCAGTGCCACGGATTTGCGCCTGCTGGCCATCGAAGAGGCCGACGGTCGCGATGATCTGCTGAGCAACAGCAACCTTGGCGAGGCATCGGATGTCTTCAGTTCCGCCAGTGGCCAGCTGCTGTTTTCGGCGGCGGCGGATGCCGCAGGCGGCAACTCTGTTGAACTGCTGGCGGTAGAAGCCGGCGTGGTGGCCGATCTGTCGGTGGAGCTGGCCTCGGTGCCGTCGGGCAACAATCTGGGGCTCGACGAGCTGCCGGCGAACGCTGTGTATGGCAGCTACGGCGGTAGCGCCCAGCTGCGCGTGCTGCTGGCGGCGGACAATCTGCTGTCCGCCGACGGTATCGATTTCTATGCACTGGGCAGTGGTACTGTGCTGGTGGACTTGTCCGCCGATGGTCAGCGCCTGCTCAGTGGCCAGTCATTCAGTGTGCAGAAAGGCTGGAACCGTCTGCTGTGGAGCAATCCGCTGAATCTGACGGGTGCCCGTAACCTTCAGCTGGATATTACCTCCAGTGCCGGCGGCAGTTACGCGCCGTTTGCGGTGGACGCGCAGGGCGATGCCAGTGGCCAGACGTATCTGGTGAATGGGTCGGCTACGGCGGTTGCCGCGTTCGATGCCAGTGTGCGCCTGCTGGTGCAGCAAACCGGCAACAGCAGTGCTGCTGTGGTTGATAAGTCCGTTTCGCAGGGGGCTTCGTCCTCTGACTCTGCGTCGTCCGCCAGTTCAGCCGACAGCTCGTCGGGCAGCGGCGGCTTCTTCAATCCGCTGTGGTTGCTGACGCTGGCCGCATTCGCCGGATCCCGCCGCCGGGCCGCGTGAACGGTAGCAGTTTGCCGTCACTGACCGCATAATCCGCGCATTCTTCCTTCCGGATATCGGCCAACGGATGAGCGCTTTCCTCTCTTTTCTCCATCGTTACTGGCTGGCTGTGGCCATGCTCTGTGTGATCGGTTCGCTGGCGTTGCTGGAACCCGCGTCCGGCCAGTGGCTGCGCTTTGACCGCAACGCCATTGCTGCTGGCCAGTGGTGGCGTCTGCTGACGGCCCACTGGGTGCATCTGTCACCGGTTCACGCGGCCAGTAATTCGGCTGGCGTGCTGCTGTGTGCTTACATCGCCGGCGCTGATTTCAGCCGCCGGGCCACGCTGGTGTTTCTGTTGTTCAGTCTGATGTTTGTCGGCCTGAGCCTGTGGTGGCTGGCCGGTGATTTGTATTACTACGTCGGTCTGTCGGGTGTTCTGCACGGCTTATTACTGGTGTCAGTGGCGACTTCCCGTTATTACGACCGGCGTATTCAGTGGCTGATTGCGCTGGTGATTATCGGCAAGGTGATCTGGGAACAGACCACCTTCTACGACGACGGTGCACTGCGTTCGCTGATTGGCGGGCGGGTCGAAACCCGTGCGCATCTGGCGGGACTGATCAGTGGTTTGCTGTGGCTCGCCGGCCGTTACTATTTATCGTTAAGGAAGCACGCTCATGACGGATGAATCGAATCCCTGGACGCTCCTCAGTGTCGAGGAAAAATACGCCAATCCCTGGATCAAAGTGCACGAACATAAGGTGCTGACGCCGGCTGGCAACCCGGGCATTTACGGCACTGTGTCGTTTCATAACCGCGCGGTCGGGGTTGTGCCGCTGGCCGACAATGGCGACATCTGGCTGGTGGGCCAGTACCGTTTTCCGCTGGAGCAGTACCACTGGGAAATTCCGATGGGCGGTGCGCCCGAGGGCGAGGATGCGGCTGAAACCGCGTTGCGTGAGCTGAAGGAAGAAACCGGTCTGGTCGCGCAGTCGCTGGAGTTGATTGCCCGGGTACACACCAGCAACTGCATTACCAACGAAGAAGGCTTTATTTTCGTCGCGCGCGGGCTCAGTGAGGCCGAAGCGGAACCCGAGGAAACCGAGGTGCTGGAAGTGCGTCGTGTGCCGTTTGACGAGGCCTTTGCCATGGCCATGGACGGGCGTATTACCGATGCCATCAGCGTGGTGGCCCTGCAACGCATGCGCTTGCTGGGGATGGCCTGATCCTTCCAGCGTTAACTGGTCAGGCGCCGGCAAGCGAATCAGGCGCCGACAGTAAGGCAAAAAAAGAGCGGCTCAGGCCGCTCTTTTTGTTTTTACGTCAGCAGCGCTCAGCTGTTGGCGGCCATGGGCACAGACTTCTGGCTCTGACGGTACTGCGCCGGACTCTGGTTGATTTCCTTGATGAAAATGCGGTCCAGCGTGCGGCGGCCAGAGAGACCTATGGTCAGGGCAATCTGCTCGATGCTGTCGTCGGTGGTTGCCAGCAGTTGCTTGGCCATTTCCAGACGTACCTGAGTCACGATCTGCTTCAGCGACGTATCTTCACGGTTCAGGTGGCGGTTCAGTGTGCGCGCACTGATGTGGAAGTAATCGGCCACTTCCTGCTGGTTAGCGTTCAGGCGGATACGATTCTGCAGGAACGCTTTGCGGATGCGCTCGGCCAGCGAGCCGGTGCGGGCCAGCTTGCGGTACTGCTCTTCCACTTCGCGCTTCATCATATTCAGGATGTGCGGGTTGGTGTTGTGCAGCCCTTCATCCAGCCAGCGGGCCGGGAACTGCACCGAGCACTCGTCGGCACTGAACTGAACGGCGCATTTCCAGTTGTTCTGGAAAGCGGAGCTGTACTGAGGTGCCGGGAACGGCAGGGCAATACTGGTGATCTCGAGTTCGTTGCCACACAGCTGACGCAGCCAGCTGAGCAGGGTGCTGATCACAATTTCGGTACGGCGGCGCTGCTGGGCAACGATGAAGTTGTCTTCAACCGGCAGCTTTACCTTGATGATGTTGTCGCGGGTGCGGGTAACCTGAACTTCCAGGTTGTCACTGAGGAGCGGCGAGAATTTTTCCAGATAGTAGAGGGCTTCGCGCAGGGTATTGCAGCACAGGAACAGATGCTGCAGCTGGCAACTGCCATGAACACTGAATTTGTTGGACGACTGAACGCAGACCGAATCGTTGCCGCTGTGTTGCACCAACTGACCGATGAGTTCATCGGCGTCGGCCACACTGATGCGGCTGTCCGGATCTTTCAGCTGTTTCAGCACCCGCTGCACGGCGGAATTGCCCTTGGCGGGGATCTGATCGAAGAACGCAGGCCCTGCCGCATCCAGCAATGGCCGCACCAAGGCGGTGGATAAATAACCCTGTTCCATGTTCATAGGCGTCGATCTGTCTGGTTCTTGTTTTTAAAACGATACTCAACAGCAAGCGTTATGCCATCGGGTGATCGGTTAATTCTGCGGGCTTTATAGTAAGGGAGTGTGACCAAATTTGTCATGTGTTACCAAAGGTAACGCGGCTGTGTGATTATTTAACTCACCATACCGTTTTTAAGAAAAGAAAAAGTGATTCCTTGCCACATTTTGACGTTTGTGGCACGAAATCACTGATTGGGGAGGGAGGTTGGTGATTCTTTGCTCAATGGGTGTGCAAAAAATCGTCAGTGTTACCGCAGGTCAGAACTCGTACTGGGCACCCAGTGTGACTAATTGGAAGCGGGCCCGTTCAAAATCTCTGCTATCCAGCGCCGAGGTTTCCAATTCGGCGCGTATTGACAAGCCACTCGCCACATTCCACAGGAAACCACCACCGGTGATCTGATCAACGGCTGAGGTTTGACCGCGTTTGGTCACCGAACGGGTAACGGTTTCATCCTGATAAGCGTTGATTTCCACCAGTTCGTAATCGGCCCACCAGATGTTGGCGCCAGTCTTGAGGAAGAAATCGAGATCATCGCGCAGCGGAATGCGGTAGCGGAAGGTAATCAGCACACTTTGCGGATGCGCACTGGAAAAGCCGGTGAAGGTGGCAACGGACGGGTCGGTATCGGTGGCACTGGTGCGGCTGACGGATCCATGTTCGGCGTGTTTGAACGTCGGCGCGGTATCGTCGCTGACATCGGTGAAGTCCGGCTGAGGATCACGGTACGACACCTTGCCCATATCCATCAGGCCAAATTCCAGCGACAGGCGCTTGGTAATGTTGGGGCCGAAATGCACTTTGAAGGTGTTTTCAAAGCGGTCCATGTCCTGCGAATCCGTAATACCGGCCTGCACGGCGACAAAGCCGCCTTCGGCCTGGCTCAGCGGAGACGTCAGGAGGAGTAACGCAGTGGCGCATGCAGCACTGGCTGCCCGTCGGAGTGGAAACATGGAATTACCTGATTGTTATTGTTTTATGGGTGTTTTCCCGGCGATGTGAAGGCCCGCCGGCTTTGCGCTGATCATACCAGTCAGCTCAATTGAGGAAACCTTTTGCTTTCTCAGTATCCTTTCGTATCTGCGGTCAGAATGGGGTGATTTCGCCGTTCAGGCCAGAAATGTGAGCGTATTCTTCAAACTTCTGTCGTTGGCCTGAATCTTTTCGTCTGTTTTATCAATAGCACTTTCTTTTCATGACGACTTTGCTATCGTTTATTCAGTTCATTTCTAATAATGCAGTTTGATATGACAATTCGAGGAGTAGACTCGTCAGCCAAGCCCATCACCTGGCTGGGGAGCAACGGTATTGTCTACCACGATCTTGCCGGCTTCAGTCATCTGACGCTGGCGCTGGTCAGCTACATCCATCGCGCGCACATCCGCGTCGGTGGCCGTGAGCCCCGGCCTGTGCTGTTGCTCGGCCAGGACATACTGACCATCGATTTTGAAGTGCAGATCTTTGCCTCACACCCGGATGTGCTGCACGCCGTGGGTGCGCTCGGCATCGTCGGCAATTCCTTCATGCTGCGCCACCTGACGTCGATGTTTCTCAGTTATCACCAGCCGGCGTATCCGGTGCAGCGCTTTGATCTGCGCGAAGAAGCTGAGGCCTGGCTCCTGGGAGCCCCCGGCCTGTCGCAGGCAGATCAATAACCGCTTCAGGCGTTCCCTAAAACCCTGCGTTTACGCCTTGGGCGCGCCAATTGTCCCTTTCACATGCACTTTGTCTCCACCCGGATTGCGCAATTCAAAACGGATCTGGCCGTCCTCGCTGCGGCTGTAGCACAGCTCCAGTTTGGCTGGCAGGAACACGGGTAATTTGAAATCGCAGGCGAACTCCACGGCACCATCGCTGAATTTTTCGGCCAGCGCGGCGGCGATGCGGGCTTTGCTCCACATGCCATGGGCGATGTGGCGTTTGAATCCGAATAATTTTGCCGCCAGCGGGTGCAGGTGAATCGGGTTGGAGTCGCCGGAAACGCGCGCGTACTGGCGGCCCAGAGAGGACGGCAGCGTCCAGTATTCACTGCTGTCGAACTGTGCCGGCGCCTGTGGTGTCCTTGGGCCTTTGGCGGCCGCGCCGGACGCGCGGCGGAACAGGTTGGTGCTGACGGACGACCACAGCTCTTCGCCGGCAGACGATACCGTGGTGAGAATGTCGAATTCTGTGCCTTTGTCGGTCTGGCGGGATTCACCCAGGCGGCAATGAATGTCCAGCTTGTCTGACACACGGATGCGGCGGCGCTGGGTGATGCGGTTGCTGATGTGCACCAGTCCCATCAGTGGCAGCGGGAAGCTCTTGTGCAGCATCAGTTCCATGTGCAGCGGAAAGGCCAGGATGTGCGGGTAGGTCAGTGGCAGGTAGCCGCTGTTATCGTTGAAGCCGCACACGCGGGCATAGGCCTTCACTTTGGCGGAGTCTGCCAGTACACCCACCAGAAGCGCATCCAGCGTGGGAAACTCAGGCTTTGACTGACCCGTGCCACGGGCGGTAAGCGCCCGCAGATACTGGCCGATGGTGCCGGGTGCTGAGCTGAATTGCATGCTGACCGCCTGACTCATGACAGGATTCCTTTGATTATTCTGATCGTGGTGAGAAATACCGCCAGTATATGAAGTGAGCAGTGCTCACCATTGGCACGAACTCAGGCCACTGAGCGTCAGTTCGGTCAATAAGCACTTGAAGCTGCCTGTGTATCTGGCAGAATCCGGCGAAAGTCTTACGGATTATCAATAGCTTATGTCGGGCGGAATGACGGAATTGCGTGACTCTGGGGTCATGATTCAGCTGGCACATCAGGCCATGATGAAAATGGGCCTGAACGTCAGTGGTGTTTTCCGTCGTCTGGGGGTGACGCCTGAGCTGCTGGCCGACCGCAATATCCGCACGCCCCATGCCGCGCAGCTGTTGTTCTGGCGGGTGATGGAAGAGGAAAGCGGGGATGCCGACATTGGTCTGCATCTGGGCGAGAACATGCCGGTCTACAAAGGACAGGTGCTGCAGTATTTGTTCCTGTCGAGTCCGACGTTTGGTGACGGCCTCAACCGCGCACTGAACTACCAGCGTCTGCTGTCGGATGCGTCGCAGGCCAGTACCGGTCTGGATAACGACAACGCCTTTATTCTGGTGGAAAGCGCGAGCACCGAAGTCACCGGGCTGCGTCATCTGAACGAATGCCTGACCCTCGGTCTGGTGCGCTTCTTCCGTTACGTTACCGACGACGCATTCCGCCCGTCGCACATCCATTTCACCCACGAAGCGCCAGACTGCGTCAGCGAGCACGAACGCATCTTTCAGTGCCCGGTGAGTTTTTCGCAGCCGGACAACCGCATCGTCTTCAGTCGCACGTTGCTCGATTTGCCGTCGTCCCATGCCGAGCCGGAATTGCTGCAGCTGCACGAGAAACTGGCCATCGAGCATGTGGCGAAACTGGAGCGGCAGGACATTGTGGCGCAGGTTTTCCGCGTGTTCGGCGAAATTCTCGAAACCGCACAGGTCAGCCTCGAAGAAGTGGCCGAGCGCCTTGGTATCCGCGCCCGCACCCTGCGTTCCCGCCTGTCGGACGCCGGCACCAATTTCAATCAACTGCTGGCGGAATACCGCTGCAATCTGGCCAAGCGTCTGCTGGCCAGTACCGATGAAAGCATCGACGAAATTGTCTACCTAACCGGCTTTTCTGAGCCGAGTACCTTCTACCGGGCGTTCAAGCGCTGGACCGGACAAACTCCGGTTGAATACCGCAACCAGCGCCGTCAGGCGGGGCAGTAAGCACCTGCTGCAGAGCGGTGATTGCGGAATAAAACAAACGTTTGTTTTACGACTGTTTCCTTTTGGTTAAGAAAGTGTTCATTTTTTGAACTGGTTCTGCGGCGCTGCCGGGGGCATTGTGTCGGTCTGAACTAACCGGAGGAATCCCCATGAGCCATCAGAAACTGTCCCTGATCCATCCCCTTGTCGAACACCTGATGAAACAGCAGGACATCGGCGAATGGCGCAGCGCGCTGATTGAAAATGGCATCATGACCCGCGAGGAAGTGATTGCGCTTGATCACAAGGCGCTTGAAGCCTGCTACAAAACCTTCAAAACCATGCAGCTGCTGCATTGCGATGCCGACCATATCCTGAGCGAAATTGAGCGTAATCAGGTGTGCTGGCGTGTGGATCTGAGCGAAGACTACCGTCACGGCGTGGTCTGCTACTGACCTTTAGCAGGTGCTGAGCAGGCGTTCCCGATGTGGACGTCTGCTCAACATCTGTTCAAGATTTCGCCAGAGCAGCCGATAACCGGATAAACACCTCCGGAGCTGATCATGAGCGTTTCAATTCCACCGGGCTGGTACAACAGCCGGCTGTCAGGCGGGTACAACCCGCTGTCATCGGGTCACAAGGCCTCACCAACGGTGAGTGCCCAGACTCAGGAATCCGGAAAAACCGAGCAGGCACAGGCGTCGTCCGGCGCGGTCAGCCTCGGGCCCAAGCAATCGCCGCAAGATACCGCTGCCAATATTCTCAAACACGTAACCCGTGGGCTCGATGAGCTGGCGGCGTCCGGAGCGTCGCAGGAGCGTCTGCTGCAGCGTCTGGATGCGGCCCGCGCGGGTATCGAAAAGGGCTATCAGGAAGCGACCGCCATGCTCGATGACATGGGCATGCTGGACGACGACCTGAACGCCAGTATTGCCGATGGCCGCAGTCTGGTGGACGCCGCACTGGACGATATGGAAAACCGCATCCGCAATCCGGAAGCGGCTTCGTCTTCGGTGGTCAGCAGCCGCGCGTCGGTCAGCGCCAGCAATACCTTGTCGCTGCAGGTACTGACCCGCGATGGTGACCGGGTTGAGGTGAGCTTTTCCCAGAGTGCCGACCAGAGCCTGCAATCGTCTGCGGGCAATATGCGCTTTACTGCCAACAATCAGCAAAGCTGGAACATGCAGGTCAGCGGGTCCCTCAGTGACGCCGAAAAAACCGCGCTGGAGGGGCTGTTCGGTGATGTACAGAGTCTCAGTGAGCAGTTCTTTGGCGGCGATATCGGTTCCGCCCTGCAGAGTGCCATGTCACTGGGGTTTGATGGCTCGCAGCTGGCGTCCATGAGTCTGAGCCTGACGCAGCAGTCGGTCATCAGTACGTCCCGTGCCTATGCCCCGGCGCCGGTTGAACTGCCGACCCCAGAGCTTGAATCGCTGAAAGCACCGCTGGCTCTGTATGCTGAGCAATACACCAGTGCTCTGGAAAAAGCCGGTGCGCTGGCCGAGCCACACAATGTGTTCCGTGATCTGGTCGAGCAGATGCTGCCGCAGGATGAACGACTGTCTGTGTGGGAGGAATTCCACGCCGGTCTGAATCAGGCGGCGGGTCTTTTTGTCTGATCAGCACCCGGCCGCTATACTGAAGCCCGGTTTTAACGGAAGGGCGACGAATGGCGCTGGTTTTATTCGGTACAGAAGCCTGCCACCTGTGCGAACTCGCACAGACGGTGCTGATGGAATGTGCCGCCTCTATTCCCTGTGATGTTTTTCTGGAAGATATCTCAGAGTCGGAAGCGCTGGTGGACCGTTACGGTTCACGAATTCCGGTGCTTCTGCACGAAGAATCCCAGCGTGAATTGCAATGGCCATTCACCCACGACGACCTTCTTGAATTTATCCGCCCGATCGTGGCGGTCTCTCCGACGGACTCAGAATAAGGACGATATTATGCGTAGTCTGCTGCTGCCAGCCATCGCGACTCTTGGAATTTTGCAAGGTTGCTCATCCAGTCCATTATCCCCGACCGGTGACGCTGTGTATTACGCACTGCAATCCGATACCACCCTCAGAGCCTGGGTTGATGCCTGTGAAAAGGTCAGTGCCGATACCCGGCAGGCGGCCTATACGGCCCGTCAGAACTGGTGGAAGCGTAACGGGGCGTTTGTTGAGAGTGCTGATTTCGGTCTGGGCTACGACATTATCCACGTCAGCGATGAACGCGCAGAAACCGGCGCCCGTATGGCCATGGCACTGACCTGGCAGGTAGTGGAGACGGCTGAAAATGAAGTGAATGATCTGCTGTCCAGCTCGGGCAACCGCGCTGATCTGTGCAAACGTGTACTCGATCAGTACAACAACGGTGAGCGCGATCTGCATGGCAATAGCGATGTGTACGACTCGCTGGTGTCGTTGCAGCGCCGCTCTGAACGCGAAGGCAAAGACACGTCGATCAAGCGCGCGGCGATCGAAAGCAAAACCGGCAAAGTGTACGGCCGCTCCTTCTACGTGGTCGAAAAGATGGCCAAACGTCAGGGATGTGCGGGTGCAGAAGTGCATTTGCTGAAAAATGCCTGGCCGTTCGAGGTATACGATGCCCGTTGTCCGGACGACAGCTATCTGCTGGTGCGTTGCGAGTGGGGTAATTGTCTGGTGACGGACTGACCCGCAGCTCCACCAGACTCATTCCGCCAGACTCATTCCGCCAGACTCATTCCGCCAGACTCATTCCGCCAGACTCATTCCGCTGGATTGTCGGAGCAAAAAAAGAGCCGCATCTGCGGCTCTTTTTATTTCGAAGCGTACAACTCTGGTTTATTCCAGTGCCAGTAGGCCGCGGTTTTTCTCGATGATGCCGGCGCCGATGCCTTTCACCTGCGTCAGCTCGTCGAGGGATTTGAACTCACCGTGCGCCGCGCGGTACTGAATAATCGCTTCCGCTTTGGCTTTGCCCACGCCTTTCAGAGTGGTCAGTTGCTCAACGGTGGCGGTATTCAGATTCACGGTCTGGGGTGTGGGCTCTTCTGCGAACGCGGTCAGCGACAGGCTGATCAGAAGTGCTGAAAGAAAGTGCTTAATCCATTGCATAGTGTTTCTCCTTGTTGGAAAGCGCACGTTAGCAATGGCGGCAGAAATGAAAAATCCGGGAAAAGTGCGAAATATTTCGTTCTTATTCCCGGATTTTAGGCTGATTACTTCTCTTTTTTACTGCTGGCTTTTTCTTGTACAGACCATTTGCCACCGTCGTAGAACGCTGACCAGCCGGTGGCTTTGCCTTCTTTTTCGGTCATCACGTACTGCTCTTTGGTTTTGCGGCTGTAGCGGATAATAGAAGGGTTGCCTTCTTTGTCCTTCAGCGGTGCATCCAGCAAGAAGTGATATTTCTCGGGCAACATGGCCTGATACGGCAGCAGTTCCTGCACTAGAGGCGCACGGGTTTCGCGTTTTTTCGGGAACTGACTGGCGGCCAGGAACAGACCGGTGGCGCCATCGCGCAGTACGTAAGTGTCTTCCACTTTTTCGCACTTAAGCTCCGGCATCGGAATCGGTTCCATTTTTGGCGGTGCGGCTTCACCGCTTTTCAGCAGTTTGCGTGTGTTATTGCAGGCACTGTTGGTGCAGCCAAAATACTTGCCGAAACGTCCGGACTTCAGCTGCATTTCGCTGCCGCATTTATCGCACTCAAGCGTTGGGCCATCGTAGCCTTTAATGCGGAACTGGCCGGCTTCGACTTCAAACCCTGAGCAATCCGGATTGTTGCCGCAGATATGCACTTTGCGGTTTTCGTCCAGCAGGTAGCTGTCCATCGCGGCGTCACAGATTTTACAGCGACGCTTGTGCATCAGACGGCGGCTTTCGGCTTCTTCATCGTCTTCGGCGGCAATCGCTTCGTCACCCGGAATCAGGTTCAGAGTCTGGGTGCAGCGCTCTTTGGGCGGCAGGCTGTAGCCGGAGCAGCCAAGGAATACGCCGGTAGAACCGGTGCGGATCTGCATGTGGCGGCTGCATGTCGGACAGCTGATGTCGGTATCAACCGGGTCATTAGGGCGCATGCCGTTGTCGCCTTCGGCGTGCTCCAGCTTGCCGCTGAAATCGCTGTAAAATTCGTCCAGAACATCGGTCCAGTTGGCGTCACCTTCGGCAATGTTGTCGAGTTTTTCTTCCATGCTGGCGGTGAAGCCGTAGTCCATCAGGTCAGTGAAATTTTCCTGCAGACGACTGGTCACGATATCGCCCATTTTTTCGGCGTAAAAACGGCGGCCCTTGAGGCTGACGTATCCGCGTTCCTGAATGGTGGAAATGATGGAGGCGTAAGTTGACGGGCGGCCGATGCCCTTTTTCTCGAGTTCTTTGACCAGTGCGGCTTCGGAAAAGCGCGGTGCTGGTTTGGTGAAGTGCTGTTTCGGCAGCAGCTCGTTCAGTTTCAGTACGTCACCCTGAGCAACGTCTGGCAGCAGCACGTCGTCTTCGCCTTTGCCCATGGCCGCCAGAACTTTCAGGTGACCATCAAACAGCATGACGCGGCCGCGCGTACGCAGTTCAAAATCACCGGCGGAGATGGTGATGCTGGTGCTGGTGAAGCGGGCATCGCTCATCTGACAGGCGACAAAACGGCGCCAGATCAGGTCGTACAGACGTTGAGCGTCCGGTTCCATGGCGGACAAATCCGAGGCTTTCAGCGTCACGTCGGAAGGGCGGATCGCTTCGTGCGCTTCTTGAGCGCCTTCTTTGGAGCTGTACAGGCGTGGCTCAGATGGCAGGTAGTCGCTGCCCATCTGCTTGCCGATAAAGGTACGCACGGTTTCTACTGCTTCCTGACTCAGGTTGGTCGAGTCGGTACGCATGTAGGTGATGTAACCGGCTTCATACAGGCGTTGCGCCAGCGTCATGGTTTTCTTAACGCTGAAGCCCAGACGGGTACTGGCGGCCTGTTGCAGGGTAGACGTAATAAACGGCGCGGCCGGTTTGGACGACGTTGGTTTATCTTCGCGGTTGCTGACTTTGAAGGTCTCGCCACGCAGCACATTCATGGCGGCCATGGTGTCGGTTTCGTTTACCGGACGGAATTCTTCGCCCTTCATGCGGGTAACGTCGGCTTTCAGTGCCTCGCCGGATGGAATGGTCAGCTCAGCGGCGGCCTCCCAGAATTCTTCTGGCACGAAGGCGCGGATTTCACGCTCACGCTCAACGATCAGGCGCACAGCCACCGATTGCACGCGACCGGCGGACAGGCCACGGGCCACTTTTGCCCACAGCAAAGGCGACACCATGAAGCCCACGACGCGGTCGAGAAAACGGCGCGCCTGCTGAGCGTTCACGCGATTCATATTCAGCTCGGACGGCTTTTCGAACGCGCTCTGAATGGCCTTTTTGGTGATCTCGTTGAACACCACCCGACGGTAATCTTTTTGTTTGTTGCCGATAACTTCCCGCAGGTGCCATGCAATGGCTTCCCCTTCGCGGTCCAAGTCCGTTGCGAGATAAATGTGATCGGCATCTTTGGCCAGTCGCTTCAGTTCATCGACCACTTTTTCTTTTCCAGGCAGGACCTGGTAATTCGCCTGCCAGCTGTGGTCCGGGTCGACCCCCATGCGGGCAATCAGCTGATCATGGGATTTACGCTTCTTATATTCCGCCTTTTCTTCCGGCGACATTTTACGGGTAAGCGCGGCCTGTTTGGCCCGTTCTTTGGCATCCACAGGTTGGCCGGAACCCGACGCCGGCAGGTCGCGGATATGACCCACGCTGGACTTAACCACGAAATCTTTTCCGAGGTACTTATTAATGGTTTTAGCCTTGGCAGGCGATTCCACGATTACCAGCGATTTGCCCATGATCCTATGATTTACCCTTCTTGTTGACTTTGCCAGGCGATACGAAGGCGACACTTTATAGGCAGACCCCGGGGGGCGGTCAAGCCTGAATGGTACGCAGGTATCGGCGTTAAACCCCGGCAAATGCCTGAATTGAGACTAAACTTGCTTCAGATACTGCTGCCGTTACGACGTGGGCGAACGGCAGCACACGCCAAAGATTAAGATTCAGAAATAGCACAAATTACGGAGACAGGTTTTTTATGTCGGCAATCGGACTGGTCATTGCCATCGCTTTACCCGTTGCACTGGCGCTGTTCGGACTGGTGTTTGCCGGCCGTAAGCAGCAAGCCAAGGATTCACAGCGCGCGCAGGCCCGTCTGGTGCGTCAGAGTGCTGATGACCTGCTGGAGGCGCTGGAGTTCCTGATTCTGGTCGACAATTTTAAAGAAGTGCAGTTCGTCATTCTGGATCGGGTGGATCATCTCTACGGCCTGTATCAGGAAGGGCTGCCGAAAGGCGACAGCGATGCATCCGGCGTACCGTTTTTCGACCCCGAGCCCTATCGTGGCAAAATTGAGGCGGGCAAGGGCAGTCGCCGGATTTTCAAAAGTGACCGTGAACTGCGGCTGGCCCGGCGCATGTTTGGCCGGGTACTGAAGACGCTGGCGGTGCTGGTGAAAAAGAAAGTGATTTCGGAAACCGCCATGCTCGAATACCGTCGCTACCTGCGACTGACCCTGCTGGAGCGGGAGGTCGATACCTACACCGCGCAGGGCGATGTCGCTGCCGGGCGCGGTGATGTGATTACCGCCACCAATTACTACAAAGCAGCGAAGAAGCTGCTGATCGAATTCGATCTGCAATACCCGGAAAAGAACGAACGTATCCGGGCCCTTTCAAGTCGTACTGCTTCTTTATATAACGGCGGCCAGGAGCGGGAAGACAATCTGGCCAAGGCGTTATCGAAGGAAGCCGAACCGGAAACCGATGTGTTCGGCATCCCGTCAAACCCCACCGAAAAGCGCAAGTACTGAACCTGACTTTCCTGTGCGAACAGTGAATCTGGTCATAATTTCAGGCATTCCCGCTGAGCTGGCGGGAACTGACCTGTTTGTTATCAGCCTGATTTATTAGTGTTGACGCAATCATTACAGACTTATTGCTCAGTCCGGAACCCGCATGCCCGCTCAGGAAGCTGTTTTCATACTGCACGACCACGAAGTCTCTCAGGTCCTCTGGCTGACTGAGCTTGAGCAGCTGGTGCGTCAGCATCTGCCGCTGGCAAAGCCGGTGAGCGGTCGCCTGAAAGCGGCGTATGTCGCTCTGACTACCCATCGCGATGCCGAATCTCTGGTGCTGTTCGAGTTGCCCGTCACTCAGGGGGTGGTCGACAACGGCTGGCACATGCCGCTTCGCCGTCTGGCCGAGCAGGCAGGACAGGGGCCGAGCCTGGGCGGTGGGCGGATCCGTCTGGCCTGTCGCAGTCAATGCCCGATCAGCTGGCATGCCGATGCGCTGTGGGAGCCGGCCACGTCCGATTTTATGGCCATCCGTAAGGCCCTGCGCGATAACCCTCTGCCAGCAGCGCCCGCTGCTGCATCGGCTCAGTCGCTGAATCTGCTGGCGGAAACGCCCGGCCGTATTACCGGCGATGTCGGCTGGGCGCTGGCCCGCCGCCACGAGGATCCGGAAGTCGAAGAACTGAAGCGCACGCTGCGCCAGGAGATGGACGCCTACCGAAAACAGCTGCAGCAGCTGCAGCAGGATATGGCGCGCCAGAAAGAACTGAATGCCCGTCTTGAACAGCAGGTAGCCGCTGCCGAAAAGCACGGTGCTCCGCTGCCAGATGGGGATGAGGCGGTCGAGGCCGTTGAGGCGCTTATCGCGGCTGAGGAGCCAAGCGCCGACGATGCGCTGCAGCTTCTGCACTCTGAATTGGCCCAGACCCGGCTTGAACGCGACCAGCTGCAACAGGCGCTGGCTGAATCCGTCACACAGTCTGAGCAAGCAGCGCAGGACATGCAGGCCTTTCAGGCGGAAAACGCCGCCCGTATCGAGACATCAAAAGCTTCTCATTATGCGCTCAGTGCCGAGCGCGACGCTTTAGCTGCTCAGGTGGCGGGGTTGTTGTCCGCTCAGGCTCAGGCAACGGAACAGAGCGGCGCCGCCCAGATCCGCATTGAGGCGCTGGAGCAGGCGCTGGCTGAGGCATCGGAACACAGCGACGAGCGCTTACTGAAATTGCTTGAAGAGCTGGATGCCGTGGTAGTGGCTTTTCACCCCGGCGCCGGCCACCTGACCATTACGCCGGCCAACCTGCCGGGGTATCTGGAAAGTCCGATGGGCTACGCTGCCCGTCGCTGCAATGTCGGCGAAGAGGTTTACCGCCAGTGGCTGGCTCATTACGATGACGCCCGTTGCCTGCAGTGCTCTGCCCAGATTCCGCGGGTCGCACACCCGCGGGATTTCAGTCAGGACCTTCATGCTTACTGCAAACTTCATCGACGCATTAACCTCGCCACGGAATCTGGCCTCTCTGCCTGACCCCTGGCCGGAGAGCGGACTGAGTTGTCAGGCCGACGTGCTGCGTCTCGACCGCTTGCACCCGCAGTTTTCCGGTAATAAACCCTTCAAACTGATTGGCCATCTCGATGCCTTTGCGTCGTCCGGAAAACGGGCACTGCTCAGCTTTGGTGGTGTCTGGTCCAATCATCTGCATGCGCTCGCTGCCCTCGGACAGCAGACCGGCATTCCTGTCGTGCTGGTGGTGCGCGGCTATGCGCATCTGCCACTGACGCCCACGCTCAGGGATTGCGCCGACTGGGGCGCGCAGCTGGTGTTTGTCGATAAGGCGACTTACAGGCGCCGTTACGAGCCATCGTGGCAAGCTGAACTGGCGGATGAATACGACGCTCTGGTGATTCCGGAGGGCGGTGGCAGCGATGCCGGTCTGAGCGGCTGTCGCCGGCTGGCGTCCGTCTGCGCGCACTACGATGAAGTCTGGCTCGCCTGCGGCACCGGCACCACGGCATTGGGTATTGCTCAGGGGTTGAACGAGCTTGATGCGGCAACCACGGTCGTTGGTGTGAATGCCGTTGCCGATCAGGGATTTCTGTCCCGTCACTGGTCATCGCTGATGCCGGGTGGCATCAACTGGCGCGTAATAGACGACGCCCATGGTGGCGGTTTTGGCAAAGTCAGTCCCGCTCACTTGGCGCTGATTCACCATTTCGATGCGCTGCATTTGCCACTGGATCCTGTCTACACGGTGAAACTGGTGGCGGCGTTTTTAGCCGCCGAGAAGCAGGGCCTGAATGCCGGTAAGCGGATTCTGCTGGTGCATTCCGGTGGCCTGCAGGGGCGGCGGGGGGGCGGTTTGGATCTGCCACTGACTTAAGCCCTTTTGTCGGACCCGGCAAATCCTCCTGACTAAACCGGCCGGGCCGCCAGACGGCTGTGGGTGCCTGCCTCGGGCCAGTGATCGGGCATGATCAGCCAGCGTTGCTGTTCGCACCAGCCGAGAGTGCCTTCACTTAAGCGTACCGCACAGGCCGGGTAACTCAGGCTGGCGAAATGGCGGGTCAGATAACGCACCAGTTCTTCTTTGGTTACCCGGTTGGGCAACACCGCCGGGCTCAGCCACTGATCTTTGCTGATCAGACTCCAGTCGCCGGCTGGCAATGTTCCGGCCATTTCCCGCGCAAAACACCAGCGGCCCTGCCAGTGATCCGGGTTTACGCCCTCTGGTGCGTGAGCCTTTTCATCGGCACGGTAAAACAGACACCCTTTCATGACCGATACGCTCTGTGCCGGATACCAGCCGGCGGCGGCGAGTTGCTCCTGCACGGCCGTTTGCTGGCTCAGTGGCAACTGATGTTCGCGGGTGTGGCGGATCTTACGAGGCAGATGGTCGCGGCTGTTGGGGCCTATCCAGTCACCGTTGGCAGCCAGATAAAACTTGAGTGCCAGCTCTGCATGCCAGTGTTGCCGGCCGTCGTCCAGCAACAGGTCGAGTTCGCCACGGGTGGCCTGGCCTTCCAGAATCTGACGGTTGGCTTCTACCCGTGGGAACAGCGCGTTCAGTGTCTGCGCCCACAGGGTTTCGAACATCAGCCCCAAGCGGCTGCTGCGGTAATCCGGGGCGGGCAGGCCGGTGATGGTTGCCCATAGATCGTCGTTGTTCAGGTGGCTCAGAAACGGCGCTGCGGCCGGGCTCCAGTCGGTGTCGAGTAAGGCCGGGCCAAGCAGGCTCCAGGTGCGGTCGCGCTGATGCTGCTGCAACAGGCGGAAGTAGGCGTGATCCGGGGCGGGCGACGAAGGCAGCAAGCGTTTTCAGCTCCTCTGTGGTATAAAACGGCCTTTCACGCACCGCTCTGAAAGGTTGGCAGTACGAGCAATGGAAGAGTTTCGCAACATCGGCATTATCGGCCGTCTGAACAGCACTAAGGTTATTGAAACCATCAAGCGCCTTAACCGTTATCTGATCGATGAGGGTTATCACGTGATTCTGGACGACCGTATTGCAGAGGTCATGCCGGGTCACGGGCTGCAGGTCAGCAATGTTAACCTGCTGGGTGAAATTTGCGACCTCGTGATTGTGGTCGGCGGTGACGGCAGTTTGCTGGGCGCGGCCCGTGCACTGGCCAAATTCAATACGCCTGTGCTGGGCATCAACCGTGGTCGTCTGGGCTTCCTGACTGACATCACCCCGGACGAGACCATGCTCGACGAAGTGCAGGCGGTGCTCAACGGCGAATACATGAGCGAAATGCGCTTCCTGCTCGATGCTGAGGTCAAGCGCGATGGTAACCCGATTGCCAACGCCGCAGCCCTGAATGACGTGGTTCTGCACCCGGGGAAATCGGCGCGCATGATCGCCTTCGATCTTTGGATTGAGGGCCAGTATGTCTACAACCAGCGTTCCGACGGTCTGATTGTGTCAACCCCGACCGGTTCAACGGCGTATTCCCTGTCCGGCGGTGGTCCTATCATGCACCCGAAACTGGATGCGCTGGTGCTGGTGCCAATGTTCCCGCACACCCTGTCGAGCCGCCCGATTGTGGTCGACGGCAAAGCCGAAATTAAAATTGTGATCGACGCCCATCAGGGCCTGTACCCGACCATCAGTTGTGATGGCCAGACGCACATTCCATGCGCCCCGGGCGACAGCATCACCATCCGTAAAAAAGCGCACAAACTGAAGCTCATTCATCCCAAAGGTCATAATTTCTACGAGATTTGCCGGACCAAACTGGGCTGGAGCAGTAACCTGGGGGATTAAACATGCACCAGGGTTACGATCTGATTGGTGACATTCACGGCTGTGGTAACACGCTGATCGAGCTGCTGGAGCAGATGGGCTACAGCAAACGCAACGGCGTGTATCAGCACGCCAAGCGCAAGGCTGTGTTTGTCGGCGATATTGTCGACCGCGGTCCGAATATCCGTCAGTCCTGCCACATCGTGCGTGACATGGTCGACGGTGGTCATGCCGACATGGTGATGGGAAACCACGAATACAATCTGGTGACCTATTTAACCGAAGCGCCACCGGGCTTGCGTCAGCCGTATCTGCGCCCGCACACACCGCGTAATAATTTCATCATCGAACAGACCATTAAGCAGTTTGAAGACCATCCGCACGAATTCAATGAATTCCTGAACTGGTTTCTCGAACAGCCGCTGTTCCGTGAGTATGAACACTTCCGCGTGATTCATGCCTGCTGGGATCAGGGAATGGTCGATGAATATCTGCGTCGCTACGGCACCAATAAAATTACCCGCGACATGCTGCCGGAGTCGGTGAACCCGGATTCCTTCCTGTACCGTTTCCTCGACCGTTCGTTGCGCGGTACTTCGCTGAAGTTACCGGATGGCCGTTCCATGACCGCCAAAGACGGCATGGTGCGTCAGTTTTTCCGCACTAAGTTCTGGGAAAAACAGCCGGAAAAATACGGCGACGTGGTGTTTCAGCCAGACCCTCTGCCGGATGACATTGAGCACGCACTGCTGAGTCCGGAAGAAAAAGACCAGCTGCTGTTTTACAGCCCAACGGAAAAACCGCTGTTTATCGGCCATTACTGGATGCAGGGTATTCCGTCGCCAATCCGTCCGAACATTGCCTGTCTGGATTACAGCGCGGTGAAATATGGCCGTCTGGTGGCATACCGCATGGATAACGAGCGCACCCTGCAGCCGGGTAAATTCACCTGGGTACGTGTGGAAAAACACGAACGCTGAGTTATGGCCGTTATTCTGGTTCTAGTCGCAAAAAATTCCGTCGATCTGTCGCCGCTGACCCGTCACCTGTGGGCTGAACGCATTGCTCACCGGGTGGTGGAGCAGGGCGACGAACAACTGCTGTATCTTGCCAACGAAAGCGATGCCCCCAAAGTCCGGGCCTGGTATGAGGCCTGGAAAGAAGGGCAGCTCAACGCGCCTGAGCCTCAGGCGCCAAAACCTGTCGTGCGCCATTTTCTGGCCGAGGCACTGCAAACCCCATTAAGCCTGCTCGGACTTTTGCTGTTTGTGCTGATGTTCGTCTGGATGTCGGTGTCCAACGACTGGTTGTCGTGGCTTAAAACCGGCGAAGCCCTCTGGCCCGCCCAGCGTTTCAGCGTGTCGGCCTATGCCGATATGGGAGTGTGGGATTTATGGCGCCCGACCCTGCTGCACTTTTCTGTGATGCACCTCGTTTTTAATAGTCTGTGGTGGTGGATTCTGGCGCGCCGGATCGAACGGCTCGACGGTGCTTTGCCGCTGCTGGCGCTGTTTTTCTTCTGTGGACTGATCGGCAATGCCGTGCAGTGGTGGTACGCAGGCCCGGCGTTTGGCGGTGTGTCCGGCGTTACCATGGGCATGCTGGGCTGGGTCGGATTTCGTCTGCGCCGAGTGCCGTACGAGGTACCCAAAGCCTTGCTGCCGGTAATGGTCGGCTGGCTGTTACTGACGATTGGTGCCGACACTCTGGTTCCCGGGCTGACCTCGTCGGCCCATGGCGCTCACATCGGTGGGCTGATCAGCGGATTTTTACTGGCGGCTGTATGGCCGGTTAAACACATTAAGCGAGGTTCTGATGACGCTTGACCAACTGATTAAGGCGCTGACGCCTGAGATTTATCAAAATCTGCGCACGGCCATTGAACTGGGCCGCTGGCCGGATGGCCGCAAGCTGGACGCTGAGCAGAAAGAACTCTGTATGCAGGCCGTTATTTATTACGAGCAGATGCACGATCTGCCGGCCAGTGAGCGTGTGGGTTACATGGAAGACGCCTGTAAGTCTGAAGGTAAACACGATCACGATGATCATGATGACGACGACGTTCAGACCCTGACGCTGCAGTAAGGCTTGTCATGACTCAGATTCTGGCGGCAGGCCAACTGGAAAAAATGCGCATTGTGCCGGCCGCCTCTGGGCCGGTGCAGTATCAGCTGGAACTCGGTCAGCAGCGCATTGATATGAACGCACTGCTCGGGCGCCGCATTGAGCTGATCTGGCAGGGCGATATTCATTGCTGCCATTGTGGCCGGCGAACCAAAACCAGTTTTTCTCAGGGCTACTGTTACCCTTGTTTTACTTCGCTGGCACAGTGCGACAGCTGCATGATGAGCCCTGAAAAATGCCATTTTGCGGCGGGCACCTGCCGTGAACCGGAATGGGCAGAGCAGGTCTGTTTCAGCGACCATATTGTGTATCTGGCCAATTCGTCGGGCATTAAAGTTGGTATTACCCGCCACACCCAGATGCCGACGCGCTGGCTCGATCAGGGGGCAGCTCAGGCGCTGCCGATTGCCCGGGTGAAAACCCGGCGTTTATCCGGCTTGCTGGAAGACCTGTTCCGCCAGCAGGTGGCGGATAAAACCAATTGGCGCACCCTGCTTAAAGGCCCGGCGCAGCCGCTGGATCTGACTGCGCAGCGCGACGAATTGTTTGCCCTGTATGCCGCAGAGCTTGCTGAACTGGAACGCAACGAAGGTCCGGGGGCGATTCAGCTGCTGACCCATGGTGAAGTGGTCGAGTTTGATTACCCGGTTGACCAATACCCGGCAAAAATCAGCACTTTCAATTTTGATAAAAATCCGACGATTTCCGGCACTCTTAAAGGCCTGAAAGGGCAGTACCTGATTCTCGATACGGGCGTGGTCAATCTGCGTAAATTCACGTCCTATCACATTTCATTTGCGGTTACCGGCTGATGCCGGTTCAATGGGGCTCAGACAGAGTCCCGGTTGCGGGACACAGCCAGACACGAGGTCACTATGCGCGACGCACAGCCTAAAGCGATTTTCCTGAAAGATTACCGTCAACCAGATTACTGGATTACCTCCACCGACCTGACTTTCGAGCTGAACGATGACAGCACACTGGTGACTTCGCGCTTAAGTCTTGTACGCAATGAACAGGCGCAAGCAACAGCGCCGCTGGTGCTGGCCGGTCAGGAACTGGAATTAATCAGCGTCGCCATTGACGGTGTGACACTGGCAGCCAGTGCTTATCAGACCGACGACGAGAGCCTGACTATTCACTCTGTGCCTGCGCAGTTTGAACTGAAAATTGTTACCCGTATTTATCCGGCGAAAAATACCGCGCTGGAAGGTCTGTACCGTTCCGGTGGTATGTACTGTACCCAGTGTGAGGCCGAAGGCTTCCGCCGCATTACTTATTACCTCGATCGCCCGGATGTGATGTCGGTGTTTACCACGCACATCATCGCTGACGCGGCGTCTTTCCCTGTGATGCTGTCCAACGGCAACCTGGTGGCAGAATCCGAAAGCAATGGTCTGCGCAAGGTCAGCTGGCATGATCCGCATAAAAAACCAGCGTATCTGTTTGCGCTGGTGGCCGGTAATCTGCTGCACAAAGAAGACGAATTTATGACCTGCAGCGGCCGCAAGGTGGCGCTGAAGATTTTTGTTGAGCCGCAGAATTTCGATAAAACCGATTACGCACTGGACGCGCTCAAGCGTTCCATGCGCTGGGACGAAGAGGTTTATGGCCGCGAATACGATCTGGATATTTTCATGATCGTGGCGGTGGACGACTTCAATATGGGCGCCATGGAAAACAAGGGCCTGAATATTTTTAACTCGTCCTGCGTACTGGCGAATCCGGCCACCGCGACCGACGCCGCGTATTTGCGCATCGAGTCGATTGTGGCGCACGAATATTTCCACAACTGGTCCGGTAACCGCGTGACCTGTCGCGATTGGTTTCAGTTGAGCCTGAAAGAAGGCTTTACGGTTTTCCGCGATTCGCATTTTTCGGCCGATATGAATTCGGCAACGGTTAAGCGCATTGAAGACGCTAACGTGATGCGTACCGTGCAGTTTGCCGAAGACGGCGGTCCGATGGCGCATCCGGTACAGCCGGATTCGTTTATCGAAATCTCGAATTTCTACACAGTGACCATTTACGAAAAAGGCTCGGAAGTGGTCGGCATGCTGTACAAAATTCTCGGTAAAGACGGTTTCCGCAAAGGCACGGATCTGTATTTCGCCCGTCACGACGGACAGGCCGTTACTATTTACGATTTTGTCGGTGCACTGGAAGAGGCCAACGGCGTTGATCTGACGTTGTTCAAGCGCTGGTACAAGCAGGCCGGTACGCCGGTGGTTAACGTGCAGAGCCAGTACGATGCGCAGTCACAGCAACTGACTCTGACTCTGCGTCAGCATTGCCCGGATACCCCGGGACAAAGCAATAAATTACCGATGTGGATTCCGGTGCAGCTGGGTCTGATCGGCGCCAATGGCAACGACCTGCCGGTGCAGGTTGAGCCAGCCAGCGCCTGGACTGCATCCAGCCAGGTGCTGCATTTCACCGACGCCGAACAAACCTTTGTGTTCAGCGGTCTGGCAGAAGAACCTAAAGTGTCTCTGTTCCGCGATTTCTCGGCGCCGGTGAAAGTCGAATTTGCCCAGAGCGATGACGATCTGCTGTTTTTGCTGCGTCATGACAGTGATGGTTTTAACCGCTGGGATGCGGGTCAGCGTCTGATGCTGAACTGGATTGCGGCGGCGAAAGAAGGCGAATTTACCTTGCCGGCGGCCGCGCGCGACGCTTTTGACGCCCTGCTGGCCGACGAAACTCTGGATGCATCCATGGTGACTTACTTGTTGAGTCTGCCATCTGAAGCCTATGTTGCAGAATTTTCGCCTGTGGTCGATCCGCTGGCCATTCACAACGCACGTAAAACCGTGCAGATGGCCATCGCCCGCGAATTGAAAGACGATTTTATCCGCTGCTATCAGCGTCTGAATCACAGCGACGCGTATCAGCCGGTACCGGCGCAGATGTCGGCGCGGGCACTGAAAAATCTGGCGCTGAGCTATTGGGTGAAGGCGGAAAGTGCCGGTCTGGAGCAGGCACTGGCGCAATACGATGCCGCCGACAACATGACCGATCAGATGGCCTCGCTGGTGGCTGTGGTCAACAGTGGTGATCGCGCGCGCGCGGAATCTCTGCTGGCACGTTTCTATGAGCGCTGGTCAAAAGACGCGCTGGTGGTGAATCAATGGCTGTCGGTGCAGGCCGGTTCTGCCGAGCTGGGCAGCGCGGCGTTTATCCGTTCGCTGCTGCAGCATGAAGCCTTTGACTGGCGTAACCCGAACAAAGTCCGTTCCGTCATTGGCGCCTTTGCCAATCAGTCGCTGGTGAATTTTCACGCCGCCGACGGTTCCGGTTATGAATTGCTGGCCGATGCGGTACTGCGTCTGAACGAGGCCAATCCGCAAATTGCAGCCCGCCTGCTGGGTCCGCTGACCAAGTGGAAGCGTCTGGTGCCGGCTCAGGCGAGTCTGATGAAAGCCCAGCTGGCGCGGATTATGGCGCACGGCAGTCTGTCGAAAGACGTCTATGAGGTGGTCAGCAAGAGTTTAGTTTGAGCTCCCCGGAAAGATTCTTTATTCTTGAGCCGGGGAAAATGCCGCGAATGCGGTGTAGTAGAGGTCGCATAATGAAAAAAAATAAGTGGATAGCGGCTGGAGCATTGGCGTTGGCGTGTGTTGTACCAACCGCGTTCTCGGCAGTGTCTGTCAAAGAGGCTGATCGTTTAAAAGGGGATCTTACCCCCATCGGAGCGGAGCGTGCCGGCAACGGCAGCGACATTCCGCCATGGCGCGGTGGCCTGACGCTGCCGCCGCTGGGCTATACCAAGGCGGGTCAGCATCACGTTGATCCGTTCCCGCAGGACAAACCTCTGTTTGTTATTACTGCTGCCAACATGAAGCAATACGCTGACTATCTCAGTGATGGTCAGAAAGCGCTGTTCAAAACGTATCCGGACACCTTCACCATGCCGGTGTATCAGACCCGCCGTACGGCCGCTGCGCCAGAGTGGGTCTATGAGAACACCTACAAGAACGCCATCCGTGCCGAGCTGAGCCCGAACGGGAACGGTCTGATGTACGCCTATGGTGGTCTGGCTTTTCCGATTGCCAAGACAGGTCTTGAGGCCATCTGGAACCACGAAACCCGCTGGCGCGGAACCTATCTGACCCGTCGTGCGTCTGAGATCGCGGTTCACACCGACGGCGACTATTCGCTGGTTACGGTGCAGCAGGAAGTGGAATTCAACTACTACCGTCAGGACAAGAGCATTGAGGATCTGAACAATATCCTCTTCTATTACCTGTCCTTTACCAAAGCGCCGGCTCGTCTGGCCGGTGGTGCGGTTCTGGTGCATGAAACCCTGAACCAGGTGGATGAGCCTCGTCAGGCCTGGGGTTATAACGCCGGTCAGCGTCGTGTGCGTCTGGCGCCCAACCTGGCCTACGATACGCCGATTGCTGCGGCCGACGGCCTGCGCTACGCCGACGATACCGACATGTTCAACGGTGCGCCTGACCGTTACAACTGGAAGTTGGTGGGCAAGCGCGAGCTGTATATTCCGTATAACAGCTACAAGCTGAGCTCCAACAGCGTGTCGTATAAAGATCTGATCAAGCCGGGGCACCTGAATCCGGAATACACCCGCTACGAAAAACACCGTGTGTGGGTGGTGGAAGCCACGCTGAAAGAAGGTATGCGTCACGTGTATCAGAAGCGGGTGTTCTATCTGGATGAAGATACCTGGGGCATCGCGGTCGCTGACCAGTACGATTCCACCGGCGATCTGTGGCGCGTGAACATGGCTTATATCAAGAGCTATTACGAAGTACCGGTGACCTGGACCACCATGGACGTATTCCACGACCTGAAGGCCAAGCGTTACCACGTGCAGGGTCTGGATAACGAGGAAGAAGGTACCACCGACTTCAGTGAAGAGCCTCCGGGCGAGCGTTACTTCACACCAGCGGAACTGCGGCGTCGCGGTAAGCGCTAAGCAGAAGGCACAGACGGATGAGAGAAATCTCATCCGTTTTGCTATCCGCAGGCGGATAGTCTTCTGTCCCGAATTGTCTTACATTCTGTTACAACTAGACGTTAGTCAATGTGAAAACGGTCGGCTAGACTACCGCGCTTCCGACATTACTATAAAAACGGAGCCCCTTATGTTTTCTGATTTGGTTCAGTGTCTGACCCATGCGTCGGGGAAGGCGCTGGCGACGGGACTAACCCGGGTACTGCTCTCCAGTATCGCTTTACTGTCACCTGCGGCATTTGCCGGCTGGCAGGATCCTCTTAATACCCCGGCTCTGCAGACCGAACGTGCGCATGAAACACTGCTGCTGGACGTTGTCCGTGCCGATCAGCGTCTGGTCGCTGTGGGTGGCCATGGTCATGTGGTGTATTCCGACGACGACGGCAGCACCTGGCGTCAGGGTAAAGTACCTGTGTCTGTCACCCTGGTTGCCGCTTACTTTCCATCCGGTGACTTCGGCTGGGCAGTGGGCCACGACGGTGTGATCCTGCGTACCACCGATGGCGGTAAAAACTGGGCCAAACAGTTTGACGGTTATCAGGCCAACGACGAGATCGTAGCCGCGGCTACCCGCACCAAAGAACGCGCTCAGGCTCAGCTTGATGCTGCGGAAACCGCAGGCGATGACGTTGCCATTGAAGATGCCGAAATGGCACTCGAGGCCGCCACTTACGCGCTGCAGGATGCGGAATACGATAAATCCACCGGCTCCACCAAACCCTTCATGGATGTCTGGTTCTACGACGCCAAACGCGGTTTTGCGGTCGGTGCCTACGGCATGTTCTTCGCCACCGAAAACGGTGGTGAAAGCTGGGAAGACGTTTCTTCCCGTCTGCCAAACCCGGATCGCCTGCACCTGAATGCCATTACGCCTGTGGGTGCTCACTCACTGGTGGTGGTCGGCGAAATGGGCATGATCCTGCGTTCCGACGATCTGGGCCAGACCTGGCACCAGCTGGAATCTCCGTACGACGGTTCACTGTTCGGTCTGCTGGCACAGGGCTCTCACCAGCTGCTGTTCGGTCTGCGTGGCCACGTGTACAACTCCACCGACGGCGGTATTTCCTGGAATGAACTGAGCACTGGCAGCGAGCAGACTCTGTTGTCCGGTGTGATCGGTCACAAGCACACCCTGCTGGTGGGTAACGGTGGTTCTGTGGTGGTGTTCGACAGCGCACTGAACAACCCGGTGTCCACCATTCTGGAAGGCCGTAAGGCTTATGCTGCGGTCGCCGAAGCGTCCGATGGCAACTACGTAATTGTTGGCGAGGCCGGGGTTAAACGCCTGAATGCTGCCGGCGAAATGATTGATCAGTCCATCAGTATGGCAGCAGGAGATTTCTGAACATGGCTGAGCAGAAGCACCATTTTTCCACCGAACCGGAACACTACCTTCTGACCACTGAGGCAGAACCGGCGCTGGAGAAGCTCCTTTTCCGCAACCGCGGTATCGTACTGATTATTCTGTCGCTGCTGACCCTGCTGTTCGGCTATGGCCTGACCAAGGTCCGTCTGGATTCCAGCATTGAGAAGTACATTCCGCTGAACCACGAATACATCCGCAACTACCTCATTCATAAAGACGATATGAAGAGTGGTGTGGCCAACGTGAAGATCGCGGTGGAAGCCGTGAACGGCGACATCTTCAGCAAAGAGTACATGGATACTCTGAGCAAAATTAACGACGACGTATTCTTCGTAAAAGGCGTTGACCGTTCCGGTCTGCAGTCGCTGTGGACGCCGAACACGCGCTGGACCGAAGTAACGGAAGAAGGTTTCCAGGGCGGTCCTGTGATTCCGGCCACCTACGATGGTGGTGACGAAAGTCTGGAGCAGGTACGTCAGAACGTGCTGAAATCCGGTCAGGTGGGTCGTCTGGTGTCGAACGATTTCCGTTCCTCCATCATTGACGTGCCGCTGGTCGAATACGATCCGGAAACCGGCGCCAAGCTGAATTACCAGAAATTCTCCGCCGAACTGGAACAGAAGATCCGTGCCAAGTACGGCAACGGTGATTACCGCATCTACGTGACCGGTATTCCGAAGAAACTTGGCGACCTGATGGATGGCGCGGCCAAGATCGGTATCTTCTTCCTGATGGCCATGGGCGCCACCATGGTGCTGCTGTACCTGTACTCCCGTTGTCCGAAAGGCACCATTGTGCCGATCATTGCCTCGCTGATTGCGGTGGTATGGCAGCTGGGTGCGCTGGCGCTGATGGGTTACACCGTGGATCTGTACTCGGTACTGGTTCCGTTCCTGGTGTTTGCCATCGGTATTTCCCACGCCGTGCAGATCATTAACGGTATTGCCATCGAAGCCGGTAAAGGCGCCGACCATCTGCTGGCTGCCCGCCGTGCGTTCCGTGGTCTGTACGTACCGGGCATGCTGGCGCTGCTGTCGGATGCCATGGGCTTCCTGACGCTGTTGTTCATCGACATCGGCGTAATTCAGGAGCTGGCCATCGCCGCTTCTGTGGGCGTGGCCATGATCATCATCACCAACCTGGTGCTGCTGCCGATCGTGATGTCCTACATCGGTATCAGTAAGTCGGGTGTGCGCCACGCGCAGAAAGCCGAAGCCTCTGAGCCAAAACTGTGGAAGGCGCTGTCTTTCTTTGCCAACAAGAAAGTCGCTCCGGTACCGATCGTGATTGCCATTGTAATGGCGGTATTCGGTTACCAGATGAGTCAGGGCCTGAAAATCGGTGATCTGGATAAAGGGGCGCCGGAACTGCGCGCGGATTCGCGTTACAACCTCGACAACGATTTTATGGTGTCCAACTACTCGACCAGTTCTGACGTACTGGTGGTGATGGTGGAAACCGCAAAAGAACAGTGCAACAGCTACAAAGTGATGGACGCCATGGACCGCTTCATGTGGTACATGGAAAACGTACCGGGTGTGCAGTCGACGGCGTCACTGGTGACCGTCTCCAAGCTGGTGACCAAAGCCATGAACGAGGGCAACCTGAACTGGTCTGCTCTGTCCCGTAACCAGACCATTCTGAACACCTCCATTCAGCGTGCGCCAAGCTCACTGCTGAACCCGGATTGTTCGATGGCGCCTGTGATCATTTATCTGAACGATCACAAAGCCGAAACGCTGGAAACGGCTGTGGCTGCGGTTGAGAAATTCAAAGCCGAATACGACGACTCCGTGGACGAAAAATTCTTCCACATGAGCTTCGCCGAACTGGATCAGGCCATCAAGAACGGCGACATCGCGTCTGTTCCTGTGCGCTTCCAGCTGGCATCCGGTAACGCCGGTATTGAAGCGGCCACCAACCAGGTGATCGCCGATGCTCAGGACACCATGCTGATCTTCGTTTACGTGGTGGTGTTTGTCCTGTGCTTCATGACCTTCCGTTCCTTTACGGCGGTGGCCTGTATCCTGATTCCACTGGCGCTGACGTCTGTGCTGAGCCAGGCACTGATGACCTATCTGGGTATTGGTGTGAAAGTGGCGACCCTGCCGGTAATCGCACTGGGTGTGGGGATTGGTGTGGACTACGGTATCTACATCTACAGCCGTCTGGAAGTCATGATCATTGCCGGTAAGACCCTGCAGGAAGGCTTCCTGGAAACCCTGAAGTCCACCGGTAAAGCGGTAAGCTTCACTGGCGTGACGCTGGCGCTGGGCGTTGCCACCTGGATCTGGTCGCCGATCAAGTTCCAGGCCGACATGGGCATTCTGCTGACCTTCATGTTCCTGTGGAACATGCTGGGTGCGCTGATTCTGCTGCCGGCACTGGCGCGCTTCCTGCTGCGTCCGGACCGCATCATCGCCCGTCACAAGAAACGTCACGGCGAAGTGCCTCCGGCGGGTTAATTCCGCGGCACAACGGAAAAACGGTGGCTCAGGCCACCGTTTTTTTTGCCTGTTCAATGGTAAGGTATGCCCATCTGACCGCCTGCGCGGTTTCCTGTGTTGTTTAAGGAGAAGTTATGAAGAGTCCACTAGGACTGAATGCCGAACTGCCGGTGTGGGATCTGATCCGCGAGGCGCTGATGCTGCTGTGGGGCAAGCGTGCCGATGTGCTGCGCATGTTTCTGCCGCTGATGCTGGTGCTGGCCACGATCGACTGGATCAGCTCGTTCTGGCTGGCAGAAGATGCCCAGGCCGGACGTCTGCTGTTTGTGCTGGTGTCGTCGCTGCTGAGCGTGCTGTTTGCCACCAGTTGTCACCGATTTACCCTGCTGCCGCCCGAGCAGTGGGATGGCAATGCGCTGCACGGTTTTGGACGGGATGAATGGCGTTACATGCTGCGCGGTATACAGATCGCCGTGATCGCCATCGTTATTTGTTTCAGCTGCATGCTGGGGCTGATGCTGATTATGGGCAAAGATCAGGCGTGGCTGGCGGCGGCGCTGGCGGTGCTGCCAACACTGTATTTCTGGTCGCGTCTGTCTGTAACTCTGCCGGAGCTGGCGCTGGGCAAGCAGTCGGATCTGAAGCGCGCCTGGGCCATCAGCTCGGGTAATGGCAGTCGTCTGGTGTTGGTGGTGTTCATCGTGCCGGTGCTGCTGGCATCGCCGTTTCTGGTGATGTTCTTCAGTGATCATGCGGTGCTTGGCTATATCGCCGCGTTCGGCACCTACCTCACAACGCTGATTTCACTGGTGATGCTGTCCCTTGCTTACCGATTCTTGCTGGACTTCTACGCTGATGCAGACAATTTACCTATTGCTGACACTCGCGAAGACAGTGACAAATCCGCTCAGGAAAGTGCGTCGAAAGATGGTGGATTTGACGCCTGATTCCGGGTTCTGCTGGTTCGTTTGTCTAAAGCCTGCTGTTTCAGCAGGCTTTTTTTATTGAATTGCCCCAATCTTTAGAACGGATTCGGAAGGAAATTTGTAACCATCTGTGGATGGTCGACAATGTCATATCAACCGCATATCAGCCTCTTTATTTTTTATTAAAAACAAGCGTGCAGATATGCCCCGGAAAAACCCTTTCCGGATTCATTCAATACCTGAATTTAATATAAAGATATAAGCCCGATATGCGGCTCAGGCGGGCAGGGAATTAGGGCTGGGCGTTATCGAGAAATTTTGAATTGATATCTTTCACAATTTTCATGGTGACGTAGGTGCTGGTCTGCAGAACGTGGGGCAGGGACGAGATCTGTTCACTCAGCACTTCGCGGTAGGCGGCCATGTCCGTGGTGCGACCTTTAAGCAGGTAATCGAAACCCCCGAATTTAAATTCAGTCGTTGCATCGGCTGAAGCTACCATTAGCAGTGAGCTTGCCAGCAGTGCGGTCAGGACTTTACGCATATGCGTCTCCATTTTGTTAGGTTTTTTTGGCCGACAATAAAGGCGTAAAAATACGGCTTTATTTCGTAAGCCAGCTGAACATATACCTGTTTCGGGCGTGCAGAAGTCCGCGGGGTAAAATCAATTTCACCCGGGAATATAGGCACAACAGGAAGCCGACGGTTTATTAGGCTGAATATCTTTTCAGCTGTTTCCATCTGACAGCGAAAATACTAACGGCAAAGTTCTGGGATAAATGGCTAAAAAGGGTCTAAAGCTGGTTGTTTGAACTTTAGTTGGGCTTTTTTATGGGGTTTTGATTTTTCTGTGACAGGCCGGTAACAATTCGGGACAAGGCAATATCACCTGTCCACTTTGCGCGTCCTTTTTTGCGTATTCCCGATATTATCCGGCGCCGGCCAGTCGCTGAGTTTGTGTTTGTGACGGGCGCACGATTCCAACGGATATGCGCACTGCGGATTAAGACCCTTTACCCTCCGCTGACAGCGCGGTAATAATGGCGGCCTTTCTGCGGATGACAGGCGCGATATGAGGTTAGGGGATATTTCGGTGGCGTATGTGGAGCTGATGGTGCGGGCAGTGACCGCCGCAGGCTTCGACCCGGAAGACATTCTGGCCCAGTATCAGCTGGACGAGGTTCGTCTGGCGTCGCCGGATGCGCGTATCAGCATTCCGCGCTTTATGCGCATGGGGCACAGCTTTATTCAGGCGGCCAGAATGCCCTGGCTGGGTCTGGCGATGGGCGAGTGTGGTTCGGCGCCGAACATGGGGCTGGCCGGCTTGCTGGCACAGAGCGCGCCTGATGTACGCACAGCCTGCCGCGCGCTTACCGAATACGAACTGTTATCCAGCTTTAACGCCCGTGGCCGGTCGGTGTTCTTTACCGAGAAGGGGCAGGGCGTTGCCTGTTTCTATTCCATCAGTCCGTACAACGACTACAACCTGTTTGTGGTCGATTCCGTGCTCAGCGGCTGGTGGCGGTTTCTGCATACCCTGACGGGGCGTAATGATCTGCTGGTGCGGGTTGAGGTGGAGTTTCCCGCGCCGGCTTACCGCGAGCGTTATGAAAGCACCTTTCCCTGTGAGGTCCGTTTTGGTGCATCACGCAACGCTGTGGTGCTTCATGACTGGGCATTGAATCTGCCCGTTATCAGCCGCTGCGCGTCGACCTTTAATGGTCTGAAACAGCTGGCCGATCGCGAACTGGAGCGGGTGCGTCTGGGACTGAGCTTCCGTGAAATGACGGAGCGGGCGATCGGGCCTTTGCTGAATGGTCAGACACCTACGCTGGAACAGGTGGCGCAACGTCTGAATATGGCGCCCTGGACGGTTCGTCGCCGGTTAACGGATGAAGGTTGCAACTTTCAGCAGGTGCTGAACGATACCCGCCGGGATCTGGCGGTCAGTTATGTGCGGGATACGTCATTGACGCTGGGGGAGATCGCCTATCTGCTGGGCTTTGGCTCAGCGACGGCGTTTCAGAGGGCATTTAAGCGTTGGACGGGCGAAGCGCCCGGCCGGTTCCGCGAACGCGCGGGCAGAGGTTACATCTCTACCGCGTCGTCCACATCGTCTTCATAGTCGTCGAAACCAACGTCCAGAAGATCTTCAATGTAGTCAGACATCGTTGTCTCCTTATCTTTTTCTTGTTTCTCGTTCTTCCTGAACAAGCACGTCGTGTGCCACATCCTGAGTATAACCGTGGCTTTTCTTCTGACAAGCAAATCGTCTGAAACGTTCAATCCTGATGCTTATCAGATATAAGCAGTGTGGCAGCGTTGGGTTACAGCCAGATGAAACAGAAAGGAATATTCGATGACAGACAGAAATTAAGGCTTGAAGGAAGATAAGAGGTGTTACTGAGGAAATGCAGATGGTGGACTTAACGGGCAGGCGTCCGGATGAATCACCTTGAATCTGTTCTGTCCAACCCTGTTTTACATCTGGGTGAAGATGGCGGACCGGACGGGACTCGAACCCGCGACCCCCGGCGTGACAGGCCGGTATTCTAACCAACTGAACTACCGGTCCGCATTGTGCTTGATAAAGATGGTTTGGTGGGTGATGACGGGATCGAACCGCCGACCCTCTGCTTGTAAGGCAGATGCTCTCCCAGCTGAGCTAATCACCCAAACCGTCTTGTTTTACATCTAAGCAGGATGGCTGTTTACATCGTTAGCTGATGACTCGTTTTTTTACATCTTGAGAGAAGATGCCGGATTGGACTGGGCGGCATTCCGAGGACTCGCCGTGAGCCAATTCTTTCCTGCTCTGTTTTACATCTGAGTGAAGATGGCGGACCGGACGGGACTCGAACCCGCGACCCCCGGCGTGACAGGCCGGTATTCTAACCAACTGAACTACCGGTCCGCATTGTGCTTAATAAAGATGGTTTGGTGGGTGATGACGGGATCGAACCGCCGACCCTCTGCTTGTAAGGCAGATGCTCTCCCAGCTGAGCTAATCACCCAAACCGTCTTGTTTTACATCTAAGCAGGATGGCTGTTTACATCGTTAGCTGATGACTCGTTTTTTTACATCTTGAGAGAAGATGGCGGACCGGACGGGACTCGAACCCGCGACCCCCGGCGTGACAGGCCGGTATTCTAACCAACTGAACTACCGGTCCGCATGGGTCTGTTGAAGATTTGGTGGGTGATGACGGGATCGAACCGCCGACCCTCTGCTTGTAAGGCAGATGCTCTCCCAGCTGAGCTAATCACCCCTGTCTTTCAACGTGGTCGGCATTCTACTGATGCCGCGTTGGATGTCAAACCCTATTTTGCAATTTTCTTATTTTTTTTCAGTGACTTGCAGAAATTCGTGGCTTGCGGCGGGATTCATCCGGCGCAAGCCACGAGCGTCAGGTTGCGCTCTCGGCAACGATCGGCAGTGCTGCTCCCGGATGACGGTGACGGCGTGAACCGAGCACCAGCATGCAGGGGGTCAGAATCAGCGTCAGCACGGTGGCGAAGGTCAGTCCGCCGGCGATGGCCGTGGACAGCTGGGTCCACCACTGGGACGACGGCGCGCCCACGGTAAAGTGCTGATTGAGCAGGTCGATGTTCCATTGCATCACCATCGGCAGCAGTCCGACGACGGTGGTGATGGCGGTCAGCAGCACAGGACGCAGACGCTGGGCGCCGGTGCGCAGGGCGGCATCGACCGGGTCGAGGCCTTCTTTCAGCAGCTGGTTATAGGTATCGATCAGAACGATGTTGTTGTTCACCACGATGCCGGCCAGGGCAATCACGCCGACGCCGCTCATCACGATGCCAAAGGGTTCGCCCTTGATCAGCAGGCCGAACAGCACGCCAACCACCGACAGCACAATAGCACTCATGATCAGACTGGCCTGATAAAAGCTGTTGAACTGGGTCACCAGAATGGTGGCCATCAGGAACAGCGCGATACCAAAGGCTTTGCCCAGAAACGCACCGGTTTCGCCCATCTGCTCAAAATCGCCGCGGAAGCGCGGTTCCACACCGGCTTCGCGCCAGTTAAGGCTTTTGAGTTTCTCGCTGTATTCCTCAATTTTGGCCGCCGAGTTAACGCCTTCCTGCACGTTGGCGGTCACGCGGTAGCGGAACTTGCCGTCGATGCGTACCACATCGCCCGACTTGGGCACCGCAATGCGCTGCATAAAGTTGGAGGCTGGTACCAGACCGTAGGGCGTAGACAGATTGAAGCCGTCGAACTGGTCGATGTTGCGCGCCATGTTCGGATAACGCAGCAGAATTTCCACTTCATCGTCGCTGAAGTCGGGCTGGAAGGTGCCGACTTTCTGGCCGCCGGTGATCATGCGGATCATGGCGCCTGTGCTGGCGATGTCGGTGCCGAAACGGGTGGCTTCCTCGCGGTTGATCTTCAGTTGCCATTCAATGCCTTCCAGCGGGCGGTCGTCGCGGACGTCTTTCAGGTCCGGATCGGCCTTGAACATGGCTTTGACCTCTTCCACCAACGGAATCATGGCTTCGCGGCTGTTAGCCGTGAGTTGCAGCTGAATCGGCGCGCCGGCGGCAGGGCCGTTTTTCTTCTTCTGGGTTTCCACGATCAGGCCCGGCAGGTCGGCGGTGCGCTGTTCGATGTCGGCCAGAATCTTGTTGGCGGTGCGTCTGTGTTCCCAGTTCACCAGCTCAATCTGGATGCGGCCAATGGTGTCGGCGGCGGAATCGTTTGGCGCTTTGACGAAGGTGGCGGTGTAAATGGACTGGATTTCGCGCATATCGAAGATGCGTTTCTCGACTTGCTGCACCAGCACTTCGCGCTCCGCCAGCGACAGGTTGCCGCGTGCCCGGATATCCACCAGACCGATGTCAGCATCGACGTCGGGGAAGAATTCCACGCCGTGGCCCAGTGCCCCGTAGACAACGAAGGAACCGAACAGCGCACTGATGGCCATGCCCAGCACCAGTAACGGACGCTTCAGCGCCGCATTCAGTACCCGCACATAACTGCCGGTGAAGCCTTTCAGTTCATGGAAACGGCCACTTTCAGCCGCCTGAATCGCTTCCAGCGCCGCCGGGTTATGGTGACCGTCGCGGCCCATCACAGCACCAATGGTCGGCACCACGATCAGCGCCATGATCAGCGACGCCGACAGGGTATAAAGCAGGGTCAGCGGCAGGAATTTCATGAACTCGCCGGTGGTGCCGGGCCAGAACATCAGCGGCAGGAACACCGCCAGCGTCGTGGCGGTGGAGGCAATAATCGGCCAGGCCATGCGCCGTGCGGCTTCGGCATAAGCGTGACGGCGTTTGGCGCCTTCAGCCAGACGGCGGTCGGCGTATTCGGTGACCACAATGGCGCCGTCAACCAGCATGCCGACTGACAGAATCAGCGAGAACAGCACCACCATGTTCATTGTGTAACCCATCAGGCTGAGCACGATCAGCGCCATCAGGAAGGCGCCCGGAATGGCCATGCCCACCAGAAAGGAACTGCCCAGACCCAGACTGCCCAGCACAAGAATCATCACCAGCAGGGTAGCGACGATGACGTTGTTGAACAGGTCGTTGAGCATTTCTTTGATGTGGGTGGATTCATCCTGACTGATGCCGACGTCAATGCCGGCCGGCCAGTATGGTTTTACCTGCGCGATCACGCCTTTGACCTGATCCAGCGTCTCAATGATGTTGGAGCCGATGCGCTTTTTGATCTCCAGGGTGACGGCCTGTTTGCCATTCACGCGGGCGCTGTTTTTGCGGTCTTTGTAGGCAAGACGGCCGACGGCGATGTCCTGAAACAGCACCACCTGATCGCCATTGGCTTTCACCGGCAATTGCAGAATGTCAGGGATGCTTTCGATCAGACCGGGCACTTTCACGCCGAAACGGCCGGCACCGGTGTCGAGGTCTTCACTGGCGACCAGCTGGTTGTTGTTGCCCACCAGACGGGCCAGATCGCTGAATGACAGGCCATAGTTGTCCATGCGTGATGGGTCGACAATGATCTCGGCGATTTCGTCGCGCTTACCCTGAATCGCGGCTTCGAGCACGCCGGGCAGAGCTTCAAGACGATCCTGCAGATCTTCGGCCACGGCGTAGAGCGCCGATTCGTCGACTTCACCGGACAAGGTCACCACCATCACCGGGAACAGGGCGACGTTGATCTCTTTTACTTTCGGCTCTTTGCTGTCGGACGGCAGCTCACCTTTGGCGTCGTCCACCTTCTGGCGTACATCGAGCAGCGCCTGTTCGATATCGACATCGGTGTAGAACTCCAGCGTGATCGACAGGTGACCTGAGGTGGCGGTCGACACCATTTCTTTCAGGCCGTCGAGGCTGCGCAGTTCTTTTTCCAGTGGCTTATAAATGAGCGCGTCGGCGTCTTCGGGGGAGATACCGTCGTGCACCACAGACACATAGACAAAGGGTACGGTGATGTCCGGGCTGCTTTCTTTCGGAATGGTCATCAGCGTGACCATGCCAACCAGCATGATCAGGCAGAACAGCATAAGGACCGTACGCGACCGGTCCAGTGATGCCTGGATGAGTGAGTTCATACTTACTCTCCGGTCTGCGCGGTAACAGGTGTGTCTTCGGCGCCGGCGTCGCTCTGGGCTTTCAGCTCCTGACTGACGTACACAGGTTCGACTTCCTGACCGTATTCCACAAAACCACCGCCCACGGTGATGATGCTGGCTTCTTCACCCAGGCCATACACCCAGATGCCGGTGTTGTCGGCTTTCAGCAGATTCACGGCGCGGAACACCACGCGGTTGCGCTCATCGATGCCTTTCAGGCCGAGCTTGCCTTCGTCATCCAGAATCAGCAGTGCCGGTGATACGTAATAGGCGTAGGTCGCCGGCTGCGGAATGTGCAGGGTGGCGGTCAGGCCGGCGGTCATGGCACCGGCGGCGTTGCGCACTTCCAGTTCCACCGGGAAGGTGCGGGTCTGGCTGTCGGCCTCGGCGGCAATAAAGCGGATGCGGCCGTCGATGCGGTCACCGTTAACCAGCTCCGCCCAGGCGGCATCGCCAATATTGATGTCGGCGGCGTCACGCTCGGCGGCGTGGCCTTTCACCAGATACGGTGAGAAATCGAGGACGGTGGCCAGCGGGGTGCCGTCTTTGACGAAATCGCCGACTTCCACCGCGCGCTGATCAACGATGCCGTCAAACGGTGCGGTGATGCGGGTGCCTTTCAGCTGAATGCGGGCGTTGGTCAGTTCCGCTTCGGCGTTGGCCAGAGCGGTTTCAGCCTGAGCCACCTGAGCTTCGTTGGCCAGACCGCGGGCGGCCAGTTCGCGCGCGCTTTTGGCTTCCAGCTGGCGCTGTTTCAGCGCGGCTTCGCCTTGTTTAACGCGGGCCGGCCAGTCGCGCGGGTCGAGCTGAAGAATCAGGTCGCCGGCTTTGACCGGAGCGCCTTTGTCTTTCAGCACCGCGGTTACCGTGGCGCGAACTTCGGATTTGAGTTCCACCCGGCGGCTGGCGGCGGTATGCGCAGACACTGTGATGTCGCGGTTAACCTGTTCGCCTTTCATGCGTTCCACCTGAACCCGGGTCAGACCGGTATCCAGTGTCAGCGGGCGGGTGTTGATGTCGGCGTCGTCTTTTTTCAGCGCGCCGGCGGCCATCCAGATAATCAGGACGAGTGTAAGAATCAGGGCGGCGATATGCCCCTTATTGAGCTGGAGTGTCATGCTGTGTACCGCATCCGTGTTGTAGTTATAACTGCACAAAATATGCGCGGGCTCAATATAAGGGAAAGTGTCGCGGGGTGCATCTGATAAGCCGACGGATGGGGCAAAGCCCGCTATAATGGTCGCCTTTTTTCGTGGGTGACAGGCAGTAACATGGTACTGGTGAGTTTAAAGCAGGCAGAACTGGCGTTTGGCGACCACGTTCTGCTGGATAAAGTGGATCTGGAAATTCACTCGGGCGAGCGCCTGTGTGTGGTTGGCCGCAACGGCGAGGGCAAATCGACCCTGCTCAAGATCCTCAACCGCCAGATCATCCCCGACGACGGCCGCGTGGAATACCGCGACATGCTGCGCGTCAGTGCCCTGCAGCAGGAACTGCCACAAACCACGGATATGCCGGTTTACGACGTGGTGGCCGAAGGGCTGGGCGATCTGGGTCATTTAATTGCCCAGTACCACGATGAAACCGCCAAAGGTGCCGACGCCGATCTTAAGCGTCTGGAAGTGCTGCAGAACAAAATTGAAGCCGCCGATGGCTGGCGCTGGCAGCAAAAAGTAGACGCCATTATCCAGCGTCTGAACCTGCCGGCAGAAGCCAGCTTTGCCCAGCTGTCCGGTGGCTGGCAGCGCCGGGTGATGCTGGCGCGCGCCATGGTGGTGGAACCCGATCTGCTGATTCTGGACGAGCCGACCAACCATATGGACGTGCCGACCATTGAATGGCTGGAAGAAACCCTCAAGCAGTTTAACGGCGCGCTGGTGTTCATCAGCCACGACCGTGCGTTCGTGCAGAACCTGTCGACGCGCATCATCGAACTCGATCGCGGCAACATCTATAACTGGGAAGGCGACTACCTGAGCTTCATCGACTACCGCGAAAAGCGTCTGGCGGATGAAGCCACCCAGAACGCGCTGTTCGACAAGCGTCTGGCGGAAGAAGAAAAGTGGATCCGCAAAGGCATTGAAGCGCGCCGTACCCGTAACGAAGGGCGCGTGCTGCGTCTGAAAGAAATGCGCAAAGAACGTCGCGCCCGCCGCGACGTGCAGGGCACCGCCAAAATCAGCATGAATGCGGCAGAAAGCTCAGGTAAGCAGGTGTTCGAAGTGAACCACCTGACCTACGCCTGGAAAGACGTCACTCAGGTGAACGATTTCTCCACCATTATTATGCGCGGCGATCGCATCGGTCTGGTCGGCCCTAACGGCGTTGGCAAAAGTACCCTGTTAAAGCTGTTGCTGGGCACCCTGCAGCCGCAGGCCGGCAGCATCAAAACAGGCACTAAGCTCGAAGTGGCTTATTTCGATCAGGCGCGTCATCAGCTGGATGAAGAAAAATCCATCGCTGATAACGTTGCCGATGGCAAAGATCAGGTGGAAGTAAACGGTCAGAACCGTCACATCATTGGTTATCTGGGCGACTTCCTGTTCTCGGCTCAGCGTGCGCGCACGCCGGTGAAGGCCCTGTCTGGTGGCGAACGGAACCGCGTGCTGCTGGCCAAGCTGTTCCTCAAACCCTGCAACCTGCTGGTGATGGACGAACCGACCAACGATCTGGACGTAGAAACCCTGGAACTGCTGGAAGAACGTCTGCTCGATTACAACGCCACTTTATTACTGGTCAGCCACGACCGGGCCTTCCTCGATAACGTGGTGACCCAGCTGTGGGTGTTCGGCGAAAACGGTGTGATCGACGAGCAGGTGGGCGGCTACAGCGATTACGCCGAGCGTAAGAAGCTGGCTGAATCCCAGCAGAGTGCCGCGTTAAAACAGGAAGCGAAGCAGGAAAAAGAAGCGCAGAAAGCACAGGACGCCAAACCGGCGGCCAGCGGAAAGAAACTGTCTTATAAACTGCAGCGTGAACTGGATATGTTGCCGGATCAGATCGCCGAAGCCGAAGCCAAGCGCGATGCGCTGGCGGAAACCACGGCTAAGTCCGATTTTTACAGCCGCGATCAGGCCGAAGTGCAGAAAGTGCTGGCAGAGCTGGCGGCGGCTGAAGCGGCCCTTGAGGCACTGGAAGAACGCTGGCTGGAGCTTGAGGAGATGAGCTCATGATCACCTGGCTGATCGTTGGGGCGGTGGTGATGTCCCTGTTTGGTTCTATTTACTGGCTGAAACCCAGCGCCCGCGACACCCGTCTGGCCAAACTGCGTTTCGAGGCTATCCGTGCGGGTCTGCAGATCCGCCAGTTCACCTTTAAACCAGAGTCGGCCAAAAACGGCGTGCGCGATGAGGTGCCGGGCACAACCTACACCTTGCTGCGCGCCGGCAAACAGCAGGGCGGTGATCTGAAATTCCGCATCGTCGGCCAGAAAGGCTGGGACGCAGAAGGGTTGCCGGAAGGGTACAGCTGGCACGATCAGGGAACGGCGGCCGACGCTGAGCGCTTTAAACAGGCGCTGGCAGCGGTGAAAGATCACATTCTGCTGCTGGAGGTTTACGACAACCGCGTCACCCTGATGGCGGCAGAAGGCAAAGAAGCAACAGCGGATGCGTATAAAAGCTTTCTGAGCGGCTTTCTCTGATTGCATCTGATAAGCCTGTTCGGACCAGACGACAGGCATAAAAAAAGCACGCCGGTGACACCATCGGCGGGCTTTTTTTAGATTTCTGCGCTTACTGGAAGCGGGATTCCAGCTCTTCCAGATGCTCTATGATGCGGTCGTTGTAGCTGACCACTAGGAAAGGCACGGTATTCTCGTTATAGTTCTTGATGCGTTCTTCCATAAAACGCCATTTGCTCTTCACGCTGTTCATCAGCGCTTCGTTGTTGGCGGACTTCACCATGCCTTCCAGCACATCCAGCTCTTTCTGGAAGTCGTCGGCCATTTCGGTGAGGCTGCGGTCGTAGTTACCCATAAACACCTGACCCAGATTGGTGGTGCCGCGGGCGGCGTACTGCGACGTGATTTCTTCCATCAGCAGGGCGAGGTCTCGGGCTTTTTCCACCACAGGACTCGGGCGGATGCCGCTGTTGGATTGCAGGGCTTCGTACGCAGCCGACACCTTGTTCACCATTTCGGCGCTTTTGCGGCCCATTTCATCGACGAGGCGGACATTCGGGAAGCCTTGCTTCAGCATGTCGTTGCGGTTGGTGGTCATCAGCTCGCTGACCGTGTTCCAGTCGGCTTCGATGCTGGCCAGTTCGTCACCGACACCGCTTAGCGGTGCCAGCTGGCGGGCACTGGCCAGTGCGGTACGGAATTTATCCATGCTCTCTTCGATGCGGCGCTCGTATTTGCTGTCGGCGTCGAGTCCGGAGAACATGTAGAAGTTGGTGACGGCGTTGGTGGCCGACAGGCGCATGTGCTGGAGGTCAGTCAGAAGTTGCTGCGGAGTGGCCATGGCGGCCTGAGCAATCAGCAGCAGAGCTGCCAAGCGGAGCGATTGGATAACTGCACGCATCTTATATTCTTCTTTTTGTTTTTGTAGTTATCAGTCATTGAAGCATGACTGTATTTCCCGAGCGAGTGTATGAGATTGGCCCGTTTATCCCTATAGGACATTACAAATTGTAACAAAAAAGGCCATAAGGGCCTCCGGCAGGACGCCGCCGGGTGGCGTATGATTGGCTTTACCTTCCGTCCAGCCCGCGTGGCTGCTGGGCTTTCTGCCTGATGCCGACCGTGCCGGCAGTGCCATTTCCCTCCACTCTATTGACTTTCAACGCGCTTTCACCGAATGTGTGCAGCTCAGATTCAAACGCTCGTATGAATTGTGTGATTTTTAAACAATCGACGGGCGTTGTTTCACCAACCAGCAGACTGTAACGGTCTGCGGGCCAACAGCTAACCACCATGTGGAGATCAGTTGATGATTTACGAAGGTAAAGCCATCACGGTAAACATGATCGAAGACGGCATCGCCGAACTGAAATTCGATCTGCAAGGCGACTCTGTTAACAAGTTTAACCGCGTTACCCTGGAAGACCTGAAGGCAGCAGTTGAAGCTATCAAAGGCAACAGCAACGTTAAAGGCGTACTGGTTACATCGGGTAAAGACGTCTTCATCGTAGGCGCGGACATCACCGAATTCGGTGAAGCTTTCAAAAAGTCTGAAGAAGAAATTGCAGCCTGGTGTCTGGAAGCGAACCAGATCTTCAACGCGATTGAAGACCTGCCAGTTCCTACCCTGACTGCGATCAACGGTATCGCTCTGGGCGGCGGCTTCGAAATGTGTCTGTCTACCGACATCCGTGTGATGTCTGAAGGCGCGAAAGTCGGTCTGCCAGAAGTGAAACTGGGCCTGATGCCAGGCTTCGGTGGTACTGTGCGTCTGCCACGTGTTATCGGTGCTGACAATGCGATCGAATGGATCTGCATGGGCGCTGAAAACCGCGCTGACAAAGCCCTGAAAGACGGCGCTGTTGATGCAGTGGTTGCTGCTGACAAACTGAAAGATTCCGCTCTTGCCATGCTGAAATCTGCTATCGCAGGTGAAATCAACTGGCAAGCCCGTCGCGAAGAGAAAACTTCCAAGCTGAAGCTCAACGCGATGGAACAGATGATGGTTTTCGAAACTGCTAAAGGTTTCGTTGCTGGTCAGACCAAAGGTCAGTACCCAGCGCCGATCGAAGCGATCAAAACCATGCAGAAAGCCGCTAACGGCGGTCGTGACAAGGCGCTGGACGCTGAGTCAAAAGGTTTCGCCAAACTGGCTAAAACCACTGAATCTCAGGCACTGATCGGTCTGTTCATGAACGACCAGCTGCTGAAGAAAAAAGCAAAAGGCTACGACAAGACTGCCAAAGACACCAAGAAAGCGGCCGTACTGGGCGCTGGTATCATGGGTGGCGGTATTGCATTCCAGTCTGCGCTGAAAGGCACCCCGATCATGATGAAAGATATCGCTGAAGCCGGTATCGAACTGGGTCTGTCTGAAGCCAACAAACTGCTGGCCAAGCGCGTTGAGAAGAAGAAGATGAAGCCGCTGGAGATGGGTGAAACCCTGAACCGCATTCGTCCTACTCTGTCTTACGCGGAATTCGGCGACGTTGACACTGTTGTGGAAGCCGTTGTTGAAAACCCGAAAGTTAAGAAAATGGTTCTGGCTGAACTGGAAGACAAAGTTCGCGAAGACACCATCATCACTTCCAACACGTCTACTATCAGCATCGACCTGCTGGCAGCTGACCTGAAGCGTCCGGAAAACTTCCTGGGTATGCACTTCTTCAACCCAGTGCACATGATGCCGCTGGTTGAAGTTATCCGTGGTGCCAAGACTTCTCCTGAAGCTGTGGCCACTGTGGTTGCTTACGCCAAGAAAATGGGCAAAACCCCAATCGTTGTTAACGATTGCCCGGGCTTCCTGGTTAACCGTGTACTGTTCCCTTACTTCGCTGGCTTCGCTGGTCTGGTGCGTGATGGCGCCGACTTCCAGGCTGTGGACAAAGTAATGGAGAAATTCGGTTTCCCAATGGGTCCTGCTTACCTGCTGGACGTAGTGGGTATCGACACCGGCGTTCACGCTAACGAAGTAATGGCGGAAGGCTTCCCGGATCGTATGAAGGCTGACTTCAAAACGTCCATGGAAGTGATGTACGAGAACAAGCGTTACGGTCAGAAGAACGGCGTTGGTTTCTACAAGTACGAAACCGACAAGAAAGGCAAGCCGAAGAAAGTGGCTGACCAGGCCGCTTACGACCTGATCGCTCCGGTTGTTGCTGAGCGTAAAGAGTTCACCGCTGAAGAGATCATCGCACGCTGCATGATCCCGATGTGCATCGAAGTCGCCCGCTGCATCGAAGAAGGCATCGTTGAGACGCCGAACGAAGCGGATATGGGTCTGATCTTCGGTATTGGTTTCCCTCCGTTCCGTGGCGGCGCATGTCGTTACATGGACACCGTAGGTATGGCTGAGTTTGTTGCTCTGTGTGACAAGTTCGCTGACCTGGGCAACCTGTACAAACCAACCGCTCGTATGCGCGAAATGGCAGCGAACGGCGAAAGCTACTTCGGTTAATCGGCGCACTAGGAGATTTAAACCATGTCTTACAATGCAAAAGACGTTGTTGTTGTTGATGCAGTGCGCTCACCTATGGGTCGTTCCAAAGGTGGCGTATTCCGCAACGTACGTGCGGAAACCATTTCTGCAAACCTGATCAACGCTCTGTTCGAGCGTAACCCGGGCGTTAACCCGGCTCTGGTTGAAGACATCATCTGGGGCTGTGTAAACCAGACTCTGGAACAGGGCTTCAACGTTGCCCGTCAGATCGGTCTGATGACCGTTGTGCCTAAAGAAGCTGGCGCTCTGACTGTTAACCGTCTGTGTGGTTCTGCTATGTCTGCTATCCACACTGCTGCACAAGCGATCCAGACCGGTAACGGTGATGTGTTCGTTGTTGGTGGTGTTGAGCACATGGGTCACGTGAACATGCAGCACGGTTTCGACCACAACCCAAGCTCTTCCAAGTTCTCTGCAAAAGCATCCAACATGATGGGTCTGACTGCAGAAATGCTGGGCAAGATGCACGGTATTACCCGTCAGCAGATGGACGAGTTCGCTGCGCGTTCTCACCGTCTGGCTCACAAAGCCACTGTTGAAGGCAAGTTCAAGAACGAAATCGTTCCTATGTACGGCCACGATGCAGACGGTAAAGAAGTTCTGGTAACCGAAGACGAAACCATTCGTCCGGAAACCACAGCAGAAAGCCTGGGCGCTCTGCGTCCTGCGTTCGATCCTAAGAACGGTACCGTAACTGCCGGTACTTCTTCTCAGATCACCGATGGCGCCTCTGCCATGCTGCTGATGAGCTACGAAAAAGCGATGGAACTGGGTCTGAAGCCACGTGCACGTATCGTTGCTATGGCCGTTGCCGGTGTAGACGCTGCGATCATGGGTTACGGTCCTGTTCCTGCAACCAAGAAAGCACTGAAGCGTGCTGGCCTGGAAGTAACAGACATTGACTACTGGGAACTGAACGAAGCGTTTGCTGCTCAGTCTCTGCCATGTGTTAAAGATCTGAAGCTGACTGCTATCGCTGAAGACCGTATCAACATCCACGGTGGTGCGATCGCTCTGGGTCACCCACTGGGCTGTTCCGGTGCACGTATCTCCACCACTCTGATCAACGTTCTGGAACAGAACGGTGGTAAGTACGGTGTGAGCACCATGTGTATCGGTCTGGGTCAGGGCATCGCGACCGTTTGGGAGCGCATGTAATCTGATCTCAGATTGACTGCTGAAAAACCCGGCCATGTGCCGGGTTTTTTATTGCCCGTAGGCGGCGCGGCCAAGGTGTTCTAGGATGACACTCTTCTCTGGCTGTCGGCGGTGGGCGACTGACTTCATGTGCAAACCTGTGTCTGCAGTTGCAGGATTCCTCCTTCTTCTTTTGCTCCCGTTTCCTTCTTACGCCGCCGACCTCTACCGGGTCGCGGTGCTGGATGTTCAGCTCGACAATATTGGCTCGTCCGGGCAGGCCCTGAAGGGCAGTCTGGGAGCCCAGTATCAGTGTGTGCTGAACCACAGTGGCCTGGCGCTGGCCGATTTGCAGGTGTATCCGGTGGCGCGTCTGGTCAGTGAACTGGGAGCCGGTACGCTGGATATTGGCCTCGGACTGGCGCCGGTTGCGGAACGGGATCGGGTGGGTATTTACGCCGGCACGCTGATGAATCTGCCCTATGTGCTGCTGGTGCCGGTGGCGGATGCTCACCGTTTTCAGAATCCGGGCGACGAACCTTCTCTGCAAGGGCTGAATATTGCGGCACTCAGGGCGTCGGTGTTTGCGGCGTTGGCCAGTGAGCAACAGGGCTGGGTATCACCGGTCGCCAGTCACCCGCAGGCGATTGCCATGGCCGAAGCCGGCCGGGTGGATGCCGCGCTGGTACCGGCGGTGATGGCCGATGCTCTGTCGGCGGCGCAGCGTGCGCGTCTGGCAGTTGTGTCCTGGGGGATTTTTCAGTCCGGCATGTATGTGTCGCGCCAGCGTCCGGATGCGGAGCAGGTGGTGGAAGCGCTCCGCCAGGGTATTACGTATTGTCCGCCAAACCCGTTGCCTTAGCCGCGCTTTGGCCGTCGTTGCATTGTGACCCGCGGGGCATGCTGGTAGGCTAACCGGCTTTCAATCTCAGGCATTTCCCCATCATGATCGGACGGTTAAAAGGCATCATTCTGGAGAAGCAGGCACCGGATCTGCTGATCGATGTGAATGGCGTCGGTTACGAATTACAGGCCCCCATTTCCACGCTGGCGGTGCTTGGCCGCACAGGCTCTGAGGCGGTTCTGTATACCCATCTCGCCATCCGTGAAGACGCGCATCAGTTGTATGGATTTTCCGATAAAGCTCAGCGCACCCTGTTCCGCACCCTGATCAAAGTCAGTGGTGTTGGCCCTAAGCTGGCACTGGCCATTTTGTCCGGTATGGACGCCAATGCCTTTGCGCTGTGCGTGCATAACGAAGACGTAACCGCCCTGACCAAATTACCCGGCGTTGGTAAAAAGACCGCCGAGCGTCTGATTGTGGAAATGCGCGACCGTCTGACCGAATGGCAGGCGCCGGCTCCTTTGTGGGCCGCAGTGGATCAGGCCGAAAAAGCCTCACTCGACGCAGTGCTGCGTGAAGCAGAAGCAGCGCTGATTGCACTCGGTTATAAGCCGCAGGATGCCGCCAAAATGCTGAATAAAGTCAGCAGTCAGGCGGATACGCCGGAAGAGCTGATTCGTCTGGCACTGAAGAATACTCTGGGGCAATAGGGCGCTGATTTATGATTGAAACCGATCGTTTTGTCAGTGCAGAACCATCCCGTGGCGAAGAGCAGCTCGACCGTGCCATTCGCCCGAAATCACTGGCGGAATACATAGGTCAGCCGCATGTGCGTGAGCAGATGGAAATTTTCATTGGTGCTGCAAAGGCCCGCGGTGAAGCCCTCGATCACACGCTGGTGTTCGGTCCGCCGGGATTGGGTAAAACCACGCTGGCCAACATTATTGCCGAAGAAATGGGCGTCAAAATCAAATCGACCTCAGGCCCTGTGCTGGAGCGTGCCGGTGATCTGGCGGCGCTGCTCACTAACCTCGAAGAGGGTGATGTTCTTTTTATTGACGAAATTCACCGTCTGAATCCGGCGGTGGAAGAAGTCCTGTATCCGGCGATGGAAGATTATCAGCTGGATATTATGGTCGGCGAAGGCCCGGCCGCGCGTTCCATTAAAATTGATTTACCGCCGTTTACTCTGGTCGGTGCTACGACCCGCGCCGGCCTGCTGACCTCACCGCTGCGTGACCGTTTCGGTATTGTGCAACGCCTGGAGTTTTACAACATCGCCGACCTGTCGCACATTGTGGCCCGTTCGGGGCGACTGATGCAGCTTGAAGTGGATGATAAAGGCGCCAGCGAAATTGCCCGTCGTGCGCGGGGAACGCCGCGTATCGCCAACCGCCTGCTGCGCCGCGTGCGCGATTACGCGCAGGTAAAAGGCGACGGCACGGTCAGTCAGAGCTGTGCCGATGCCGCGCTGAATATGCTTAATGTAGATGCGCAGGGCTTTGATCATATGGACCGCCGTCTGCTGCTGACCTTGCTGGAAAAATACGACGGTGGCCCGGTGGGCGTCGACAGTCTGGCCGCCTCGATTGGTGAAGAGCGCGACACCATTGAAGATGTGCTGGAACCTTACCTGATGCAGCAGGGCTACATTACCCGTACACCGCGTGGGCGTATGGCGACCAAACTGGCGTATCTGCATTTCGGACTGGATCTGCCATCGCGTTTTAATCAGGACGAGGCATAGTATGCCCTTCGACTGGCCGGTACGGGTTTACATCGAAGATACCGACGCCGGTGGCATTGTTTACTACGCCAATTACTTCCGTTTTCTGGAACGCGCGCGTACCGAATGGTTGCGCACGCTGAATTGTTCGCAGGAAGCGTTGCGTCAGCAGGATGTGTTATTTGTTGTGCGCGAAGTTCAGGCAAAATATCGGGTGCCTGCGCGGTTGGATGATGAACTCAGGGTCTCTGTTGCGGTCAAAAGCAGCCGAAAAGTCAGTCTGGAGCTGGAGCAAAGTGTCTGGCGCCAGGAGGAATGTCTGCTGACTGCCACCATTCAGATTGCCTGTATGAATCATGCCGGACGCCCGCAGGCAATACCCGTCGAACTCTTACATGCGATGACCGCCTGACGCGGTTGTTGCTTCTCAAACTCTGAAGGAAATTCACAGGAGCCATTGTGAACGAGTCTGTTTCCATAGTTTCGCTGATAGCCAACGCCAGTTTTGTGGTGCAGCTGGTGATGTTGTTATTGCTGGCGGCATCGGTCATGAGCTGGGTGGTGATTGTGCAGCGCACCCGCCTGCTGTCGGCCAGTCGTGCCCAGATGCTGGAGTTTGAAGAACGTTTCTGGTCGGGCGTTGATTTGAACGACCTGTACCGTGAGTGCCAGCACAGCCCGGTACCCAGCGCGGTTGAAAACGTGTTTATGGCCGGTCTGAAAGAATTCGGAAAAATGCGCCAGCAAAACACGTCAGACCCAGACGCTGTGATGGCCGGTGTGCAGCGTGCCATGCGCGTGGCCATTACCCGTGAATCGGAAGCGCTGGATACCCATCTGCCATTTCTGGCAACCGTTGGTTCGACCAGTCCGTACATCGGTCTGTTTGGCACCGTGTGGGGCATCATGCACTCCTTCCAGGGACTGGCCAGCGTGAAGCAGGCAACGATTGCCACGGTCGCCCCGGGTATTTCTGAAGCGCTGGTGGCAACTGCAATGGGTCTTCTGGCTGCCATTCCTGCGGTTATTTTTTACAACCGGTTTGCCAGCCGCGTCGATCAGCTGATTACCGGTATGCATACGTTTGCCGATGAATTCTCGTCGCTGCTGTACCGTCAGGCGCACAAAATTCAGCAGGCTGCCAAAGCCGAAGCGGCCCGTAAGAACGCGGAGAACTGAGTATGGAGCCTATGCCGGCACCGGGCGCCAAGCGCCGCCCGATGGCTGAAATTAACGTTGTTCCTTACATCGACGTCATGCTGGTGCTGCTCATTATTTTCATGGTGACGGCCCCTATGCTGGTGCAGAGCGTGCCGGTCAATCTGCCGGATGTGGATGCCACGCCGACGGAAATTGAACCGGATGACAGCACCATTATCATTTCGGTGAACGAGCGCGGTGTGTATTTCATCGAACGCGATGAAGGTCGGCCAACGGCCATGACACTGAAAGAAATCACCGAATATTCAGCCAAAATCCGCTCGGCCGTGCCGGAAACCCGGGTCATGATCCGCGGTGACGAGAGTGTGGCCTACGGCAAAGTAGTTGCCCTGATGGGCGCGTTGCAGGCAACCGGTATTAACGATGTCGGCTTAATTACCGAAGCTCCGGATCCGGAGGCTGGCCGCTGATATGAATTGGCTGGATCCCCGCCGGTACTCGCTGCCGGCTCTGGTGTCGGTGGCGTTGCACATTCTGGTGGCGGTCATTTTTATTGTGCAGTGGCCAACCGAGCACCGCATGCCAGAGCCTGTGCCACAGCATGTGGTGGCCAATGTCGTGCAGGTCGAAAGTGCGGCGGAAAAGCAACGCAAAATAAAAGAAGAAAAAGACCGCAAGCGCAAAGAGCAACAGCTGAAGCGCGATCAGGAAAAGAAAAAACAGCAGGAAAAAGACCGGCTGGAAAAAGAAAAGCAGAAAAAACTGGCTGAGCAGAAAAAGCGCGAAGCCGACAAGGCGCTGAAAGAAAAGCAGATTGCCGACAAAAAAGCGCAGGAGCTGGCCGCCAAAGATAAGGCCGCCAAAGACAAAGCGGCGAAAGAGCGTGATGCGCTTGAGCAGTCGCTGCTGGAACAGCTGGCGCGCGAGCAGGCGGCTGCCGATGAAGTCGCGCAACAGGAAGCCAAAAAACAGGCCGAACTGGCGGCATCTATGCAGGCCAACGCCGTTGAAGCGATACGTGCCAAGGTAGAGTCGGTCTGGCGTTATCCGCCAGCGGTGAAACCCAATATGGAGACCGAAGTTCACATTACGCTGGTACCGACCGGTGAAGTGATTAATGTGAAAATTCTGAAAGGCAGTGGTAATGCCGCACTGGATCGCTCGGTTGAGCAGGCGATTTATAAGGCGTCACCTTTACCGGTACCCAAAGACCCGAGAGTCTTTGAAAAATCATTCCGTAACCTAGTCATGAAGTTCAGACCGGAGAATGCTACGTGGTAAAGCGCAGTTGGATATTGTTGTGCTGGTTTCTGGCCAGTCTGGTGCAGGCCGAGCTGGTCATTGAAGTCACTCAGGGCAAGCAAAGCGCAATCCCGGTGGCGGTGGTGCCGTTTGAGTGGAATGGCAGCCAGCCATTGCCGGAAGATGTGAGCGGCATCATCACCAAAGATCTGTCATCCAGTGGTTATTTCCGCACCTTGCCGGCCAAGAGCATGATCAGTCAGCCGCACACGCTGGACGGCATTATTTACGCTGACTGGGGTCGTCTGAAGCAGGATTTCGTGGTGATCGGTTCTGTGGAGTTGCAGCCTGATGGTTATGCTGTGCAGTTTCATGTGGTGGATGTGCATCGGCAACTCGAAATTCTTCGTCATCGTGTAAAGGGCAGTGCGGGCCAATTACGCGATCTCGCGCATTATATCAGTGACTATATTTTCCAGCGGCTCACCGGTGTGCCGGGAGTGTTCTCGACCAAGCTGATTTATGTCACCACCAATCGTGAACGTACCCGATTTAATCTGAATTATGCCGACGCCGATGGCGCCCGTGAGCAGCTGATTTACAGCTCCAAACATCCGCTGATTTCACCGGCCTGGTCGCCGGATGCGCGCAAAGTGGCGTATGTTTCGTTCGAGAATGGCCAGAGTGAAATCTTTTTTCAGGAACTGGCCAGCGGTAAACGCGAACGGGTCGTTGCCTTTGACGGGTCGAACAGTGCTCCGGCGTTTTCACCCGATGGAACTAAATTAGCCTATGTGCACTCAAAGCTGGGCAATCCGGACGTTTACGTTATGGATCTCGCTTCACGTCGTACCGAGCGTATGACAGATCACTACGCGATTGATACCGAGCCTCAGTGGTCAGCCGATGGCCGTTATATTTACTTCACTTCAAGCCGCGCTGGTGGCCCGCAAGTATATAAACTGGACACTCGCAACAAAGCCGTGACACGGGTGACCTTTGAGGGTGATTATAATGCCCGGGCACGGATTACTGCAGATGGCCGCAAGCTGGTGTATGTGCACCGCTCGGGTGATCGCTTCCACATTGCGTCGCAGGATCTGGAAAGTGGACTGGTACACATTCTGACGAGTGAAACAGAATTGGACGAGTCGCCCAGTGTTGCGCCTAATGGAAGTATGGTAATTTATGCTGCGCGTGAAGCAGACCGTAGTATCCTAGCGGCGGTGTCGGTCGATGGGGATGTGAAATTCCGCTTGCCATCCAAATACGGTGATGTCAGGGAGCCGGCCTGGTCGCCAATTTTGAAATAATTCAACTCACTTCGGACTGGAAGACTGTTATGCAAACTACTGCACTGTACAAAACTTTAGGGCTGGCTTTTGGCGCCATGTTGATGACCGCTTGTGCGAGCAAAGGCGACATCGATTCAGGTGCAGGCGCATCTTCGGAACCAACTGCTACCGAACAGCAGGCTGATGGCAACGGCGTTAACGCAGCCGGCGTAAACGGTGAATCTCTGCAGGCTCAGGCTGCTGAAGCTCAGGCTGCTCTGCTGGAACAAACCGTGTTCTACTTCGACTTCGACCAGAGCTCCATCAAGAGCGACAGCAAAACCGCTCTGATGGCACACGCTGCCTACCTGGCTGGCAACTCTGCTGCCCGCGTTGTTCTGGAAGGTCACGCTGATGAGCGCGGCACTGTTGAATACAACCTGGCTCTGGGCGAGCGTCGTGCGATGGCCGTACGTCGTTTCCTGATGGCTAACGGCGCTTCTGCTGATCAGCTGAAAGTGGTTAGCTTCGGTGAAGAGCGTCCAGCTGTTATGGGCTCTAACGAAGCCGCTTACGCGAAAAACCGTCGCGTTGAAGTGAAATACCAGAGCCGTTAATGAAGGCTGTCGTCCTGATTGCACTGGCGTCGTTATCTGTCAGTGCCCTCGCGGACGACCAGTGGGTTTCGGTAGGAGCTGCCCGTGCGGTAGCTCCTGCAACCCCTGGCACGTCAGTTGACTCCTCCTCCCGGGTTCAGGTGGTTCGCACAACGTCCACTGAAGCCGCAGAATCCAACGGCCTTGTCGCCGAACTCTACCAGCAGATGGAACAGATGCAGCAGGAACTGGCTGCGTTGCGTGATCGTGTTGAAGAACAGGACCACCAGATCCGTCGTATGAAGCAGGATCAGCAGGAACGCTACCTGGATCTTGATCGTCGTTTCTCCGCCTTGATGTCTTCTCCTGCCAGTCAGACGCCGGTTGCCGGCGGTGCTGTACCAGAAGCGTCGGTTGCTCCTGCGGATGCCTATAAGCAGGCGCAGAAGCTGATGTACGAGAAGAAGTACGCAGAAGCCAACACCGCTTATGTCGCCTTTGTGCGTCAGTACCCGGATGACCCGCTGGCAGTAAATGCCATTTACTGGAGTGGCGAGATTTATCTGCTGCAGGGCGATCTGGACAAAGCACTGGAAAGCTTCCGTTCTGTGGTCACCAAATACCCGGAACACCAGAAGGTGCCGGATGCCATGTACAAGATGGGCTACACGCTGGATAAGCAGGGTAAAACCGCCGATGCCAAAACGTGGATGAAAAAGGTCGTCGATAAGTACACAGGCAAGGCTGACACTGTGGTTCGTCTGGCGAAGAACTATCTGGACAGCCATTGATAGAAGGGCCGGAATCCCGCGGGAGTCCGGTCTTACCTGTCTTTCAGCGCCATGCTGAGAGGCTAAGTCCCTGAAAATGAAACTTTTTTTAAATAAAGGGTTGCGCAGGGAAAAAATTCCAGTATTATACGCGCCACTTCCGGGGTCGTTAGCTCAGTCGGTAGAGCAGTTGGCTTTTAACCAATTGGTCGCAGGTTCGAATCCTGCACGACCCACCACTTTCGAAGGAAGTACGTAAGTTACTGAAAAGCTTGACAATTTAAAATTAGCTGGTAACATACATCGCACATTGGGTCGTTAGCTCAGTCGGTAGAGCAGTTGGCTTTTAACCAATTGGTCGCAGGTTCGAATCCTGCACGACCCACCAGATTCCGAAAGGGAGGAAGCGCAAGCTTCCTCCCTTTTTTATTACCGGTTCTGTCGGGATTGCAGCCGCTTTGGCACTGAGTGTCTGTGATATGATGCGCCCGACGAGTGTTTGCGTCTGAGACTGCTATGAACGAATCTGTAAATAACGCTCAACAACTGATCCGCGACTTCTGGGCCAATCCTCAGGCTCCTTTGACGGCTGAGCAATCCGCTGAGCTGAAAGCCGACATCCGTGACCTTCTGGTGAAGGAAGACGCGGTACTGGTCGCCCACTACTACACCGACCCGGAAATTCAGGCACTGGCTGAAGAAACCGGCGGCTGTGTGGCGGACTCTCTGGAAATGGCCCGCTTCGGTCATGCGCACAAAGCCTCCACGCTGATCGTGGCTGGCGTCCGTTTTATGGGCGAAACCGCCAAAATCCTCAGTCCTGAAAAACGCATTCTGATGCCGACGCTGGAAGCAACCTGCTCGCTCGACATCGGCTGTCCTGTGGACGAGTTCTCTGCGTTCTGTGATCAGCATCCGGACCGCACTGTGGTGGTGTACGCCAATACCTCGGCGGCTGTGAAAGCCCGTGCCGACTGGGTGGTGACGTCCAGTATTGCTCTGGATGTAGTGAATCATCTGAAAGCGCAGGGCGAGAAGCTCATCTGGGCTCCGGATAAGCACCTTGGCGGCTACATCGAGCGCGAAACCGGTGCCGACATGATTCTGTGGGACAGCGCCTGTATCGTGCATGACGAATTCAAAGCGAAAGCGCTGGAAGACCTGAAAAAGGTTCACCCGGCCGCCGCTGTACTGGTGCATCCGGAATCCCCAGAGTCTGTGGTTAAGATGGCGGACGCGGTTGGCTCAACCAGCCAGCTGATTGCGGCGGCCAGGTCCCTGCCGAATCCGGTATTGATCGTGGCGACGGATAAGGCCATTTTCTACAAGATGCAGCAGGCGGCGCCTGACAAGCTGCTGATTGAAGCGCCGACCGCCGGTAACGGGGCAACCTGCCGCAGTTGCGCGCATTGTCCGTGGATGGCGATGAATGGTCTGCAGAATATCCGTGACGTGCTGAAAAACGGCACGCAGGAGATTCTGATTGAGGAAGGTCTGCGTCAGCGCGCGGTGATCAGCCTCGAGCGCATGCTGAACTTCCGCAAGGCCTGATCTGGCCTGTCGCTTTGGCGAGTTATGCAGGCGGCTTGGTCATCGCCGCACACGGCATCATCGGAGCGGCACATGGCGTCATTGGAGCATCGTAGTCGCGGTGCTCCGTATTCAGTTCAGCGGAGTTGCGGCGCATTGGCCGCCATGACTTCGAGACGCTGACGAAGGGCGGCTTCCTGCTGGAAGTCGCCTTTTTTCTTGGCCTGCTGAATGGCCAGATCCATCTGTCGCAGGGCCTGTGGCTGCTGTCCCATGTAATACAGATATTCACCGTTGGCCCGGTACGCCAGCAGCGGCTGTTCGGCCGCGGCCGCCGCTTCGCTGAGCTGGTGCCAGACCGACGGGCTGGTGTTGCGCAGTTCCGACAAGGTTTTCAGGATGCGTGTGGCCTCGGCCGCTTTGCCGCTGTTTTTCAGAATCTCCGCTTTGGTGGTCAGCAGTTCCAGATCCTGGGGCGCATAGGGCAGGGCAGCATCAATTGTGCTGATGGCACCGCTGGTATCGCTCAGGCTGGCTTGCAGTCGGGCTTTCAGACTGCTGACCGTGGAGTGCTGATTCCAGGGGCTGGCAATGGCGTTAATCTGCTCTAGGCCTTTCTGCCCGTCGGCCGCTTCAAGTGCCATGCTGGCGAGGCTGTATTGAGCCGCCGCGTATTCGGCGGTGTTGCGCGCATAGCGTTGCAGCTGCTGCTCAAAATAGGTGGCCTGCTTGTCTTTACTGAGTTGGTAGCGGCGGCGGGCATCGTTCTGCAACACCAGAAACTCGAAGCTCACCAGACGCGGCTTGGCCGGATAGCCCTGCGCCCGGTCGGCGGCATCGGCGATGCGGCTTTCGGTCAGCGGGTGCGTCAGCAGAAATTCCGGCGGGTTGCCGCCAAAACGGTTGGCGTACAGCATCTGTTCGAACATAGACGGCATGGCTTTCGGGTCGAGACCGGCAGCAACCAGTGTCTGCATGCCTAAGCGGTCGGCTTCCCGTTCCCATTCACGGCTGTAAGCCAGTTGGTTCTGTACGCTGGCGGCCTGGCTGGTAACGAGGCCGGCAAAACCAGCGTCGGGGTTGTTGGTGGCAATCAGCAGAATGGAGGCCAGCAGGGTAGCAATGGCAATCGGGTCCTGCTTTTCGGCGGCCTCAATCTGGCGCGCGTAGTGACGCTGGCTCAGGTGGGCTAGCTCGTGGGCCAGCACGGCAGAAATTTCGTCTTCGTCACGGGCATACAGCAGCAGGCCATAGTTCACGCCGATAATCCCACCGGGTACGGCGAACGCATTCAGCTCGGCGCGGTCAATGACCACAAATTCGAGTTCAGAATGCGGCACATCGCTGTGGGGAATCAGGCGGAACACCAGATTCTCCAGAAAGGTGGTCATCAGCGGGTCATCGAGCAGATGCGCCTGCGCGCGCAGTTGGCGGATCCAGATGCGGCCCAGATCGTGTTCCTGTTTCAGGGAAACGTAAGAGGAAGCACTGTTGCCCAGATCCGGCAGGGAAGATCCGTTCAGGGTATCCGCAAACGCGGGCAGAGCGACGGCCAATGGTGCAGCCAGCAAAAGAGGGCGGAGAAATTTCAACGGCACATTCCTGAGTTAACGCCTCTTAGACCAGAGTGGGGGGCCGGGTTCCACCGGCGGTGCTGCTTTACACTGTGTTTTCGGGCAGATTACGCCTGACAGCACGTCCTTTATAATAGTCGGGCAGTTTGGCAAAAGGCAGGCATTGTGTCTAATTCACTTCCCCATGATCAGTTTCTCGATGCATCCGGACTCGAATGTCCTATGCCTCTGTTAAAAACCAAGATGGCGCTGAAAGCGCTGGCGCCGGCACAGGTTCTGTATGTGCTGGCCACGGATGCCGGTTCCTGGCGTGATATCCGTAAATACGTCGACTTGAGCAGCCATGAACTGTTGGATGCCAAAGTGGTCGATGATGCTTATCAATTCTGGATCAGAAAGGGAGTCTGACCCATGTTCAAGGTCATTCGCGGCTGGATCGATCGCTATTTTTCCGACGAAGAAGCGCTGTTGTTGCTGTTTCTGGTTATTGCGCTGTTCGCAGTCATTATCAGTCTGGGTAAGGTGCTGGCGCCGTTTCTGACGGCGGTGGTGCTGGCGTATCTGCTGCAGGGTTCCATGAATTACTGCAAGCGTTTCGGCATGAAACATCTGGGCGCCACTGTGCTGGTTTTTTCAGCTTTTGTCGGCGTACTCATGTTATTGCTGTTTTTTATTCTGCCGGCCACCTGGCAGCAGCTGACGCAGTTCTTCTACGAATTGCCAAAAATGGCGAGCAAGGGGCAGGGGCTGCTGATGATGTTGCCGGACCAATACCCTGATCTGGTGACGACGGAGCAGGTGAAAGCCTGGACCAAGCAGATCGGCGATGAGCTGGCGTCCATGAGTCAGCTGGCGGTGACGTTTTCGATTTCGGGTATTACCGGTGTCATGGCGCTGCTGATTTACTGCGTACTGGTGCCGATTCTGGTGTTCTTTCTGCTCAAGGATTCCGACCGCATCATCAACTGGTGCTCGGGTTTTTTGCCGGCCCGTCGGCAGATGCTGACCCGGGTGTGGAGCGAAATGGATATTCAGATCGCCAACTACATCCGTGGCAAGGTGCTGGAAATCGTCATTGTTGGTGGCGTGACCTACGTTGCTTTCCTCATTCTGGGGATTCACTACGCCGCATTGCTGGCCATTGGCGTTGGCCTCTCGGTGCTGGTGCCTTACATAGGCGCGGCGGTTATTACTGTGCCGATTGCGCTGGTGGCCTATGTGCAGTGGGGCTGGACTGAGGATTTTATCTGGCTGATGGTGGTCTACGGCATTATTCAGGCGCTCGACGGTAACGTGCTGGTGCCTTTGCTGTTCTCTGAGGTGGTGAACCTGCATCCGGTGGCCATTATCGTGGCGGTACTGGTGTTTGGCGGTCTGTGGGGCTTCTGGGGGGTGTTCTTTGCTATCCCGCTGGCGACTCTGCTGAAGGCCATTCTGCAGGCCTGGCCTAAGGGATTGGCAGTGGATGGTGAGGTTCGCTGACTTGTCACATAAGGTCCGCATCAGTAGACTTGCGCCTTTATTTTTCTGCGCCCGTTCCGGGCGGTTTCTTGGGAGAAGAGCTCAATGATTACCGGCAGTATTGTGGCTTTGGTAACCCCTATGCACGCTGATGGTCAGGTGGATTGGGACGGTCTGGACCGACTGGTGGAATTCCACATCAAGCAGGGTACAGATTCCATTGTCGCCGTCGGTACCACCGGCGAGTCGGCAACTCTGAGTACAGAGGAACACTGTGACGTGATCGGTCGTGTGGTGAAGGTGGCGGCTGGCCGTCGTCCTATCATCGCCGGTACCGGTGCCAACTCTACGTCCGAAGCCATCGAGCTGACTCAGGAAGCCAAAAAGCTGGGTGCGGACGCGTGCCTGCTGGTGACGCCTTACTACAACAAACCGCCGCAGCGTGGTCTGATCAAGCATCACGAAGCCATCGCAGCCTCCGTGGATATTCCGCAGATCCTGTACAACGTACCAGGCCGTACCGCCTGTGACATGCTGCCGGAAACCGTTGCCGCGCTGGCCGACATCGAACAGATTGTGGGTATCAAAGAAGCCACCGGCGATATGGACCGTGCCCGTCAGCTGATTGATCTGGTGGGTGACCGCATGGCCGTGTACTCCGGCGATGACGAAACCGCGTATCAGCTGATGCTGATGGGTGGTAAAGGCAATATCTCGGTAACCGCTAACGTCGCTCCGGCTCTGATGCACCAGCTGTGCATGCTGGCGCTGGATGGTCAGGCTGACGAAGCGAAAGCGCTGAATGAACGCCTGATGCAGCTGCACAAATCCATGTTCTGTGAAGCCAACCCGATTCCGGTTAAGTGGGCTCTGAAGCGTATGGGTCTGATGGATCGTGGTATCCGTCTGCCGCTGGTCGAGCTGGACGAGCGTTTCTACCCGAAAGTTGAACTGGCTCTGGCCAACCTGGAACTGATCTGATGATGCTGAAGCACAGCGTGCGTTCAGCGCTGCTGCCGGTGCTCTGCGCACTGGCATCGGCGTGTAGCCTGCTGCCTGATGATCAGGCGATGGCGTATCTGCAGGCCGATGAGCAGGCCGCGACCCAGAGCGTCGACGGTATTCAGCTGACCACCTCAGATGCCTACCCGATTCCTGATCTGCCGGGCAACCCTGCCAAACCCAATGAGTTTGAGGTACCGCGTCCGGCGCCATTCGTCGGCGAAGAGGAAGCGGAAACCGTGACCTCGCTGAGCGAATTCCGCAACGGCGCCGTGAATCCGCGTCTGGAGAAAGACGGTGCGGGCAGTCTGATTCTGCGTCTGGATGGCAGCTACGCCTCCAACTGGGCCGTGGTTACTGAAGCGCTGGGCAAAACCGCGCTGAAGCTGACTGACCTGAACCGCAGCACCGGCACCTATTACCTGGAGATGAAGACCGTCACCCGCAAAGAAGATTGCGGCTGGTGGGCATCCCTGTGGGGGTGTGACGAATTCCGTACCGAGGCGTATCTGCTGAAGATGAACCGGGCGCGCAACGGCGTTTATCTGTCGCTGCTGACCGACGCCGACACGCTGGCGGAAGAAGCCCTCACCGCCGATGTACTGAACGAAATCAAAGCCAAGCTGGAGCAGTGAGATACACGTCACTGGGCAGTGGCAGTCGCGGTAACGCCACGCTGGTTGTTGAGCAGGACAAAGCGCTGCTGATCGACTGTGGCTTCAGCCGCAAAGTGCTGTTCAGCCGTCTGGAAATGGCCGGTCTTGATGTGCGCCAGCTCGACGGTATTTTTGTCACGCACGAGCACGGCGATCATGCCCGTGGTGTGGTGTCGGTATGTGAAGCGCTGAATATTCCCTTCTATGCTTCCTTCGGTACCGCGCGGGCCATGCAGTGGCTGGAGCATCCGTTGTGGCGTTGCATTGCATCCGACGAGGTGGTCAGCGCCGGTGCGCTGGCGGTCATGCCGGTGGTGGTGCCGCACGACGCGGAAGAGCCGCTGCAGTTTGTGGTGGAGAATGCCGCTGGCAGCCGGCTGGGTGTGTTGTCGGATCTGGGCTCGCTGACGGCGCATATTGTCAGCGCGTATCAGGGCTGTCATGCCCTGCAGCTTGAGGCCAATCACGACCCTGACATGCTGCGCAGTGGTCCGTATCCGCCGTCGCTGCAGGCGCGTGTGGCCGGTAATTTCGGGCATCTCAGCAATCAGCAGTGTGCTGAGCTGATCTACCGTTTGCAGTGGGATGGTCTGCGCTACGTAACCGCCGGCCATATCAGTGAAAAGAATAATGCACGGGCGCTGGTGAGTCAGGCGCTGTGCGGTGTGCTCGGGTGTGCACCCGGGGACGTCAGGCTGCTGGAACAAGACCAGATTTCGGACTGGTTGCAGCTTTAACGATTGTTTTTATTTTTTATTATTTCTGATCCCGGAGATCTTCATGGAAAAGCGTGAATTACTCTACTCTGGCAAGGCGAAATCGGTTTATACCACCGATGACCCTGACTACATGGTGCTGGAGTTCCGCAACGACACTTCCGCTTTTGACGGCAAAAAAGTCGAGCAGCTCGACCGTAAAGGCATGGTGAACAACAAGTTCAACGCCTTCATCATGACCAAACTGGCTGAAGCCGGTATCCCGACTCACTTCGAACGTCGTCTGTCCGATACCGAATCTCTGGTGAAACGCCTGACCATGATTCCGCTGGAATGTGTGGTGCGTAATTTCGCAGCCGGTAGTCTGGTGCGTCGTCTGGGTGTGGAAGAGGGTATTGAACTCACGCCACCAACCTTCGAGCTCTTCCTGAAAAATGATGCGCTGGGTGACCCTATGGTCAACGAATACCACGCGCGTTCTTTTGGCTGGGTAGAAGAACAGCATCTGGACCGCATGAAAGAACTGACCTTCAAGGTTAACGAAATCCTTAAGCAGATTTTCTCCGAAGGCGGCATGCTGCTGGTCGACTCCAAACTGGAATTCGGTCTGTTCAAAGGTGAAGTGGTGCTGGGTGACGAATTCTCTCCGGACGGCTGCCGTCTGTGGGACAAAGAAACCCGCAACAAGCTCGACAAAGACCGCTTCCGTCAGGGATTGGGCGGCGTGGTTGAAGCCTACGAAGAAGTTGGCCGTCGCATTGGTGTAAACTTCGGCTGATAGCCTTTTACGGCCCCGCCTGCGGGGCCGTATTTCCCCTGCCGATTCCCTTCCTGCTTTACCTTTTAACGTCTCAATTTGTTCCCCTGAGCAATTGGCATCACGGCCATTTGCGGGCACACTAGGGCCATTCCGTTTTTCAGACGGACTGGATAACAACTAAGATGGGACGATCTCAAATGAAAAAGACTGCTCTTGCGGCAGCCCTGCTGGCGGTAATGCCGGTCGCGGCTCAGGCTGATTTACTCTTCACTGTTGGCGCCAAAGCCAGCGTATGGAATGTTGAACCAACTGGTCAGCTGGATGATGGTGTATCCGTTGAAGATGATGGCCTGAATCTGGATTCCGAAAACGGTTCCCAGATCACGGTTTTCTTTGAGCATCCGGTTCCGTTTATTCCGAACCTGAAACTGAAACAAACCTCGCTGGAACTGGAAGGCGATGGTGCCATCAACGCGTCCTTCGGCGACGTAACCTTTAGCGAAGACGTTACCAGCACCATGGATCTGTCACACACGGATCTGACGCTGTACTGGGGCCTGCCGCTGCCAATTCCGTTCGTTGATATTAACTTCGGTCTGACCGCCCGTCAGTTTGATGGCAAAGCAGAAGTGACCGGTGCGACTGCTGGTACTGAAAGTGTGGATCTGGACTTCGTTCTGCCGCTGGTTTATGGCGAAGTGAAAGTTGACACGCCATTCGGCGTTTATGGTCATGTCGATATTAACTACGTTGGTTACGGCAAAAACAAACTGTCTGATATGAGCTACGGTCTGGGCTACGACCTGCCGATTCCGGTTGTGGATATTGGTCTGGAAGCCGGTTACCGCAAAATGACTCTGCAGACCGACGAAGATAACGTAGACATCGCAGCCGATGTGGATATCGGCGGCATGTACTACGGTGCTTCCCTGTCTCTGGGCTTCTGATCCCGGAAATAAAAAAGCGGCGTAAGCCGCTTTTTTTATGCCCGTTATTCTTTTTCCCGGACAAATTCAGCGAGAATTTTCCCGCTTTTTTCGTCCGCTACCAGCACGCTGATGATATCCGCGCGTACGGCGTGTGTCGGATGCTTGCGGTAATCCGACTCCAGATAGCAACGGTCGGAAATCACACAGAAGCGCATACCAATCTGCAGCGTCAGTGAACGTGCAGAGGTATAAGGGTAGGCTTCCTCCGGGCTGGTATTCCAGGACAGATCGTCAAACAGGCCGGGTTCCCAGGTCCAGTCGCCGGATTTTTTCAGCAGGGTTTCATAATTTTTGAAATTCAGGCTGGCGGCTACCCAACGTTGTCCGCGTTCGCGCAGCACCTGTTGACCCAGACGATTCTCTTCGGTTTCTTCCTGCAGCGTAAATTCCAGTACGGATTTGGCCAGCTGGCCTGGCTGGTACTGGGCTTTGTCATCCGGAAACAATGGGCCGTAAACCGCGCTGTTCGGTAAGTTGCGCATGCCGACGATGGTGAAGCTTTGTTTGTTGTCTGCGTAGTTATAGCGCGCTGGCTGAAGCTCAGAGCGCAGGAAGTAGGTAGCAGCCGGGTCCAGTTTCTTGGCGGCGTCCGGTGCGTATAAGGTGTCTACAGTGTTTTTGCCAAGACGCGTGTTGTTTTTCCACGCATTGCGGGCGGCGCTCAGGCGCTCCTGGATGCGTGCGTCACGAGCCTGAGCTTCCTGTTGCGCGGCAATGGCGGCGGCTTCGGCGCGTTGCGCTTCCAGCAGCTGCATACGACGCAGTTCTTCTTTTGATGGCCCTGAGCAGGCGGCGAGTGCCGCCAGTGCGGACAGCAGCAGAATTCCCCGTTTCATTATTTATCCTCTTATTATCCTCAGCCGATTATAACGGCGTTTATCACCAAATCGACCGAAAATGCGCAAGTGGCGCGAATGTGTCTGTGACGCTGGACAGCGGCTTCTGCCTTGTGCGAATCTTGGGAAAAATCAGGGTGTTAACGTGAAACTATTGTTACTTCCTTTGGTCATTATGCTGTCGGCCTGTTCTGTCTCGGATGGGCTGGCCTCTATCGACGATAAAGAACTTCGTCGTCAGCATTATGTGTGTCAGCATTCGGTCAATCAGACGGTGGCTGAGATACAGGTCTGCAAAAACGTTCACCGGGAGTGCGAAAAGCGCGCTGCCAGTGGCAACTACGTCTGCTGAAGCGGAATTCTGTTCGCGGATTTCTCCGTCATAGGAATTAGCGCCCGCATGGTGTAAGTTACCCGCCTACATCACATCTCATGCAAGGAAACGTCATGAATCTGAAGAAATCGGCTCCTGCTTTTATTCTGGGAGCCTTGTTGTTGACCGGTTGCGGTCAGGAGGAAAAAGTGAAACTTGAAAACCACATTGATCAGGCAAGCTATGGTGTTGGTCTGAATATCGGCCGTCAGCTGTCCCGCGAAGGCGTGGATATGAATGCTGAAGCGGTAGCGGCAGGCATCAAAGACGCTCTGGCCAATGCTGAACAGCGCATTTCTGATGACGTTATCCGCGCTGCATTCGACAAAGTACGTGAAGAGCAGGTGCGTAAGCAGGAAGCTCTGGACGACGAGACTGCCAAAGCCTCTGATGCGTTCCTGGCAGAAAACGCCAAGCGTGAAGGCGTGAAAGTGACCGAGTCTGGCCTGCAGTACGAAGTACTGACTGCTGCTCCGGAAGGCGCTGCATCTCCTGCAGCTACCGACACTGTTCGTGTTCACTACCACGGCACCCTGATCGACGGCACTGTGTTCGACAGCTCTGTTGAGCGTGGTGAACCAGCTCAGTTCCCGGTTAACGGCGTTATCCGCGGCTGGGTAGAAGCTCTGCAGATGATGAAAGTCGGCGACAAGTGGAAGCTGACCATTCCTGCGGATCTGGCTTACGGCGCACGTAGCCCAAGCCCTGCAATTCCAGCCAACTCTGCGCTGGTATTTGAAGTGGAGCTGCTGGAAATCGTTAAGTAATTTCCGGCTTCACATAAAAAAAGCGGCGAAAGCCGCTTTTTTTATGTCTGTTCTTTTTAACGAGATTCTCTCAGGCGGCCATGGCGCAGGTTTATTCGCCGCTGTCTGGTGTGGCGGAGCGACGCAGGCAGTCCGTCAGATCGGCTACGGTACGGCGGAGTTTATTCAGCTGATTTTCGTTGAGATGAATAGCGACCGAGCAGGCACGGCAATTAACGATGGGACGTTCGAGAATGTCAGCGGCGCGTTTCGCTGTAATGGCGTTACAGCCTGGGCAGGCAACCGGATATTGAGTGGCGTGGGCAACAGAATTCACAACAGTCCCGAAGCAAAAATGGATAATGCCACGAAGCTAATGGAAAAGTATGAAGAAGAGAAGAAGGAAATGTTAAAACTGTCAGAAAGTTGGTCGGGGTAGAGAGATTCGAACTCCCGACATCCTGGTCCCAAACCAGGCGCGCTACCAGACTGCGCTATACCCCGAACGCTGTAAGAAATTGGCTCCCCGAGCTGGACTTGAACCAGCGACCAACGGATTAACAGTCCGCTGCTCTACCGACTGAGCTATCGGGGAATGTCTCGACAGCGGGGCGTATATTACGGATGGGGCTTTGCCTCGTCAACTACTTTTTTCAAAAAAAATCAGAGAGAAAACAAAACCTTAGCGCCACCGGCCTTCAGACCCGGGATTCGGTCATCAGACGCCGGGTAAGCTGGGGTGCCGGTTGGCCTGCTAAACTTCCTTCTGTCAGGAATGGCATGATTATGACGCGACTTTGCGGCCGCTCTCATGCCACACTGGGCTGGAGCGTATGTCGCCCTTCAGCCGGGAAGTCGCTGAATCAGGAGGTCAGGTATGCAGATACAGTCGCCGTTTGAGCTGGTGTTGTTCGGCGGGTTAGGGGATCTGGCGTTGCGCAAGCTTCTGCCCGCTCTTTATCTGCTCCAGCGCGATAACCGTCTGCCAGAGGGGAAGATCCTGTGTCTGACCCGTCAGGCGCTCAGTGACGACGATTTTCAGGAGCGTATCCGCGCCTCCGTGCGTCATCAGGTGCCGGCCGATTGCCTGGACGAAAACACCTGGGCGGTTTTTTGTCAGAAGCTCAGGTGCGTCACGCTGGATCTGGATGACGAAGCTCAGTTTGAACATCTGAAAAGCGCATTGTCAGCGCAGGATATTAACCGTCTCTATTACCTCGCGACGGGCTCTGATCTGTATACCCAGATCTGTGCGGGCCTGCATCGTCATGGTCTGATCAATGCTGCCAGCAAAATCGTGCTGGAAAAGCCGATTGGTCACGATTTTGCGTCGGCCCAGCAGATCAATGCCGCCGTTGCCGATTATTTTGCCGAATCCCAGATTTACCGCATTGATCATTATCTGGGCAAAGAAACGGTGCAGAATCTGCTGGTACTGCGGTTTGCCAATTCACTGTTTGAATCGCAATGGAACCAACGCTACATCGACCATATTCAGATCACCATTTCCGAATCTCTGGGTGTCGAAAAGCGCGCGGGTTTTTACGACCACGTCGGCGCCATGCGCGACATGTTCCAGAATCACCTGCTGCAATTGTTGTGTATTACCGCCATGGAGCCGCCTGCTCGGCTGGAACCGGATGCGGTGCGTGACGAAAAAGTGAAAGTGCTGCGCGCCCTGAAGCCGATCACCGGCGATGCCATCAGCGAAAAAGTGGTGTGTGGTCAGTACGACGCCGGTGTGTCGGAGGGCAAGCCAGTGCCGCGTTACCGCGATGAGCCCGGCGTCGATATTAAAAGCATGACCGAAACCTTTGTCGCCGCCAAAGTGGAAATTGATAACTGGCGCTGGGCTGGTGTGCCTTTTTATCTGCGTACCGGCAAACGGCTGGCAGAACGTGCCTGCGAAATTGTTGTGCATTTCAAGGCAATTCCACACTCGATTTTTCCCTTGCAGCATAAAAACACCATGGCCAATAAACTGGTGTTCCGACTGCAGCCGGACGAGGGTATTCGTCTGATGATTTGTGAAAAACGGGTGGGGCCCGGCATGAACGTCAGACCCATGAATCTGAGTCTGAATCCGGCGAATCATAAACAGACCCGCGTTCCGGAAGCGTACGAACGTTTGCTGTTCGATGCCTTAAGCGGCAACGCCACTCTGTTTTTACGCAACGACGAATTACTGGAGGCCTGGCGCTGGGTGGACCCTATCCTGAAAAATTGGGAAGAATCCGAACAGCGTCCTGAACCCTATACGTCCGGCACCTGGGGACCGGCGGCGGCGACCTTGCTGCTGGCCAAAGACGGGCGTCTGTGGGACGAAAACAGCTGAACGGAGGCACTATGCAGGATCTTCGCTTTGATGATGGCGCCACGCTGGCCCGGCAGCTGGCCGGTGATCTGGCCGGACGGATGCGAAAAAGCATCGAACTGCGTGGCCGCGTATGCGTGGCGGTCAGTGGCGGCAGTACCCCCGTGGCATTTTTTGAGGCGCTGGCGCAGGAAGTTTTACCCTGGGACAAAGTGCTGATTACGCTGGTTGACGACCGCTGGGTAGACGACACCCACGACGCCAGCAATGCCGCATTAGTGAAAAATCATCTGCTGAAAAATAACGCGGCCAGCGCCTATTTTTTGCCGCTGAAAAATAAGGCTGCCAATCCGGTGGACGGTTTTATGGCCTGTGAAAATGCCCTGCAGGAACAGATTGTGCGGCTGGATTATGCCGTGCTTGGGCTCGGCCTGGACGGCCATACCGCCAGCTGGTTTCCAGGCTCGAAAGCGCTGCCGGCTCTGCTCAGCGAATCCGGTAACGCCCGTTGCTGCCCGGTAACGGATGCGCCGGTCATGCCACAGCGCATGAGCCTGACCTGGAGTTTTCTGGCCGCCTGCCGTCATCTGTTTCTGCATTTTGAGGGCGCGGATAAAAACGCGGTATTCCTGCAGGCGAAACAGGCCGAAGGTCTGGCCGACCGTGCTGCTATGCCGGTCCGCACTTTGTTGTCTCAGTCGGCGGTGCCACTGAGTATTTACCGCACAGAAGGCTGAACTATGCATCCCCAGATTCTGGCCATCACCGAACGAATACGTCAACGCAGCAGCCGAAGCCGCGCTCAATATCTGGCGCAAGTCCGGCAGGCGGCCAGCTCAGGCCCCGTGCGTGAAGGGCTCAGTTGTACCAATCAGGCACACACGTATGCCGCAGCCGGCGACGGCGAAAAAATGATCCTGCGCCAGAACCATCGCGCCGCGAATATTGCGATTATTAACGCCTATAACGATGTGCTGTCGGCCCACGCGCCTTATCGCCATTATCCCGAACAATTAAAAGCAGCGCTGGCAGTACAGGGCCACATCGGGCAAATGGCTGGTGGTGTACCGGCCATGTGCGATGGTGTCACTCAGGGACAGACCGGTATGGAGCTGTCGTTGTTCAGCCGTGATGTCATTGCCCTGAGTACCGCCGTGGCGCTGTCGCACCAGGTGTTTGATGGCAGCTTATTGCTGGGTATTTGCGACAAAATTGTTCCCGGTCTGCTCATGGCAGCGTTGCGCTTCGGTCATTTGCCGGCGGTGTTTGTCCCGGCCGGCCCCATGCCATCCGGCATCAGCAACAGCGAAAAAGCCAAAGTGCGGCAAGCGTATGCGGCCGGCAGCATCGACCGTGATGAATTGCTGGCCAGCGAAATGGCCTCTTATCACAGCGAGGGCACCTGCACGTTTTATGGCACCGCCAATTCCAATCAGATGCTGATGGAAATTATGGGGCTGCAATTACCGGGCTCCTCTTTTGTGAATCCGGGGGACCCGCTGCGGCCATTACTGACCGCGGCGGCGGCAGAAAAAGTTGGTCAGCTCACCGCGCTTGAGCCGGGTTTTATGCCCATTGGTCAGCTGGTGGACGAGCGCACGCTGGTGAATGCGGTGGTGGGGTTGCTGGCTACCGGCGGTTCTACCAATCACAGTATTCATCTGGTCGCGATTGCACGCATGGCCGGCATTGAACTCGACTGGCAGGACATGGCCGATCTGTCGGATATCGTTCCTTTGCTGGCCCGTGTTTATCCCAATGGCAAAGCCGACATCAATGCGTTTCAGCGGGCGGGTGGCATGCCGTATCTGATCCGCGAATTATCGGCGGCCGGCCTGCTGCACAGCGATGTGAACACCATCATGGGCACCGGACTGGCGCATTATGAGAAAGAGCCGTACATAACCGCAGAAGGCACGCTCGGCTGGCGCCCGGCGGTGGCTGAAAGCCTGGACCTCACAGTGCTCGCGCCGGCCCATGCGCCGTTTATGCGCGAAGGTGGCATGAAAGTGCTCAATGGTCCGCTGGGCCGCGCCATTATGAAAGTGTCGGCGGTGCCCGATGACCGCTGGGTGATTGAAGCGCCGGCGCGGGTGTTCCGCACGCAGGCTGCGGTTCTCAGTGCTTACAAGGCTGGCGAGCTGAATCGTGATGTGGTGGTGGTGCTGGTGGGGCAGGGACCGGGTGCCAATGGCATGCCAGAGCTGCACCAGCTGACGCCGGCGCTGACCAATTTACAGGATGCCGGGCATCAGGTTGCCCTGGTCACCGATGGCCGTTTGTCCGGTGCCTCCGGCAAAGTGCCGGCGGCGATTCATGTGTGCCCCGAAGCGTCAAAAGGCGGCTTCATCGCCCGCGTACAGGACGGTGACCTAATCCGCCTCGACGGGCATCGCGGCGAACTGACGGTGCTGGCCGACGACTTTATGCAGCGCGCAGCCGTGGCGCTGACTCCCGATCCTGCCGACGCTGTCGGCGTTGGCCGGGAGCTGTTCAGTGGCTTCCGCACGCTGGTGACCCGGGCGGATGAAGGCGCTGTATCCATTGGCTGGGAATAATTCGACAAGGAGACTGCAATGCTGTGGGATTTATGGCTGGAACGTGCAAAACCCCTTATTCCTGTCATCGTCATTAACGACCCGGAGGAGGCGGTGCCAATGGCCAAAGCGCTGGTCGACGGTGGTGTCCGTTTGCTGGAAATTACGCTGCGCACTCAGCATGGTCTGGAGGCGATTGCGGCCATCAAAAAAGACGTGCCCGGCGCAATAGTCGGTGTGGGTACTGTGACCAGTGCACATCAGATGGAAGATGCCCTGAAAAAGGGCGCAGAGTTTGTGGTAAGTCCGGGTTCCAGTCCGGATTTACTGCGCTGTGCGGCCAACTGGGGCGGCCCTTATTTGCCCGGCGTCGCCACACCGAGTGATGTGATGCAGGCGCGTGAGGCAGGTTTCCGCTATCAGAAGTTTTTCCCGGCCGCGCCGGCCGGTGGTATTGCCATGCTGAAGGCGTTTGCCGGCCCCTTTGGCGACGTTAAATTTTGTCCGACCGGCGGCATAGCGCAGGAAAATTACCGCGACTATTTAGAGCAGAAAAATGTGTTTGCTGTGGGGGGCAGCTGGCTGACGCCGGCGGAGGCGGTTTCGGCACGGAATTGGCAAACCATTTCGGCATTAGCCATTGCCGGATAGGAAACCTCATGCCGATGTCGTTTCAGCACAGGATCAGCCAACGACTTAACCGCATTTATCACGACCCATCCCAGCCACAGGATACGCAGCTGCTGGCCCAGCAGATTGAGCGCCTGTGCCAGCCGCTGCTGGACCAGTCCCGGCTTGCAGGCTCCCGTTTGTGGAGCGAGCAGGACGCCATTCTGATCACCTACGGCAACAGCATTCAGCACACGGGTGAAGTACCGCTGCAGACATTAAGCACCTTTTTGCACGAACATCTGCGTGGTGTGCTGGGCAATGTGCATATTCTGCCGTTTTTTCCCTTCAGCTCTGACGACGGTTTTTCCGTCATTGATTATTATCAGGTCAATCCGGATCTGGGAAACTGGGACGATATCGGCCGTATTGCCGGTGAATTTGATCTGATGGTTGATCTGGTGATTAACCATTGCTCGCGCGAGAATCTGTGGTTTGTTGATTACGTCGGCAATCACGAGCCTTACAGTGGGTATTTTATTGAAGTCGACCCTACGACCGATGTGTCGCTGGTTACGCGTCCGCGCAATACGCCCTTGCTGACGCCGGTTCACACGCACCGTGGTGTGCGCCACGTGTGGGCAACCTTCAGCGAAGATCAGATTGACCTGAATTTTGCGAACCCGGATGTGTTACTCGAATTTGTGCGTATTCTGCTGCTGTATATCGAACGCGGTGCGCGCTTTATCCGTCTGGATGCCATCGCCTATTTATGGAAAACCATTGGCACGCGCTGCATTCATCTGAACGAAACGCATCAGGTCGTGTGTCTGTTGCGCGATGTGGTGGATTACTGTGCACCGGGCACCGTGCTGATCACCGAAACCAATGTGCCGGTGGCCGAAAATTTAAGCTATTTCGGTCAGGGTGATGAAGCGCACATGGTGTATCAGTTTGGCCTGCCGCCACTGTTACTGCACGCGTTAAACCGTGGCACGTCGGCCTACCTCACCGACTGGGCGGGCGGTATTCCGCCGCTGCCGGCCGGTTGTACCTATCTGAATTTTTCTGCCTCGCACGACGGCATTGGTGTGCGCCCGGTGGAGGGTGTTCTGCCGGAACGGGAAGTGCAGGATCTGATTGACTGCATGCACCGCTTCGGTGGTTTTGTCAGCATGAAAGCCAATCCGGATGGCAGTCAGAGTCCGTATGAAATCAATATCAGCCTGTTTGATGCCTGCATGGGCACACGCCGCGGCCCGGATCATTTTCAGGTGCAGCGGTTTCTGTGTGCGCAGGCCATCATGCTCGCTATGCAGGGGATTCCGGCCGTGTACATTCACAGCCTGCTGGCCACCCCCAACGATCTTGACCATGTGGAGCGTACCGGCCGCACGCGTTCCATTAATCGCCGCGTCTGGGATAAAAGTGAACTGGAATGCCTGCTGAATAATCCGGTGACGCCGCAGGCCGAAGTATTCAATGAATTACGGCGTATGTTGCGCATCCGTTGCGCGCAGCCGGCGTTTCATCCGGATGCGCGGCAGGACATCATTAAAATCAATTCCGACCTGTTCATTAACAAGCGCTCCTGCGCTGAGCAAACCCTGTTTGCGGTGTCTAATGTCACCGAGCGCTTGCTGCGCTTACCGCTGGATGTGCTCGGATTTCTGCCATCCGGGCTGGTGGATGTTCTGGCGCTGAATGAAGACCGTATGGAAGGTGAGCTGGTGCTGGCACCCTATCAGACGGTGTGGCTGACGCTACCTTCTGAACCCTGAAAGCAAGCCCACGCTGCAATAACAGAAACGGCCCTTCATAAGGGCCGTTTCCATATTTTGCTTTTATAATGCCTGCTGTCAGGCGTTATCTTCTTCCACCGCTTCGTACAGCCGGTCGAGAATGTCTGGTACCGCAGAAATCACCCGGTTCCAGCTCGGAATAAACGGCGTTTCCATCGGATTGGCGAGAAAGTGTTCGCCGGCGTTCATAATATTTTCGGCAAAGAGTTCTACCGCTTTTTCTTCGGCATGGCGGTCCAGTGTCAGGCCATTCATGCGCGCATCGTTGTAGTAGGTTTCAATAAAATCGAGGGCAATACGGAAATACGTGGCTTTGATGCTGCGGAAGGTTTCGCTGGTGAATACTTCACCTTGGGTGGCGAGCTTGCGGAAAATGGCTTTGCAGATATCGGTGCTCATTTTCGACAAGCCACGGGTCGCATCTTCTTCGGACAGCGGCTGATGCTTGTGGTCGTAGACGTCGGCAATATCGACCTGGCAGATACGGTTGGTCGAATAGTTGCGTTTCATTTCCGACAGCACGCCGATTTCCAGCCCCCAGTCTGACGGGATGCGGATGTCGTTCAGAACATCCGCGCGCATCGAAAATTCGCCGGACAGCGGGTAACGGAAACTGTCGAGGTATTCGAGAAAATCGAGCGAGCCATACACCTTTTTCAGTGCGCGGATCAGCGGCGTGACCAGCAGGCGGCTGACGCGGCCATTCAGTTTTTGCTCGGCTAAGCGGGCGTAATAACCTTTGGCGAACTCATAATTGAAATTCGGGTTGGCCACCGGATAAATCAGCCGCGCCAGCAGGCTGCGGTCGTAGGTGACAATGTCGCAATCGTGCAGCGCCACCGCTTCGGCGCGGCCACTGGCCAGCACATAGCCGTAGCAGTACCAGACATTACGCCCTTTGCCCATTTCTTTCGGCGCGAGCCCTTCGGCTTCGAGCAGCGCGTCGATTTTGCGCAGACGCGGGCCGTCGTTCCACAGAATGCGGTGGTGCTGTGGCAGCTGGCTGAAAAATTCGCGGGCGTGGCGGTATTCGTTTTCGTTGGCCCGGTCGAGACCGATCACAATTTCATTCAGATACGGCACACGGGCGACGTCGGCAATGATATTGCCAAGGGCCGGGCCCTGCAGTTCTGAAAACAGCGACGGCAACACCAGCCCCATTGGCCGCAGTCTGGAAAAGCTGATGAGTTCTTTTTCCAGATCATCCAGCGGACGGTCGGTCAGATTGTGCAGGGTGGTGATGATGCCGTTCTGGTAAAAATCAGCCATGGCGTTGTTCCTTTCCAATGGTTTTCAGCAGCGCAAGCAGCGCGTCGTTAAACCCCTGTGGGCCTTTGCAGGCCGCGATAATGGCAGCGGGGTTGGCGGGGGTCAGGGTGGCGTTTTCGCCGGGAATGACGATGGGAAAATCGGCCGCTTCGAGCATGGCCAGATCATTGTCGCTGTCGCCTATGGCGATGACTTTAATCTCCTGTTGCCAGTGATTGCGGTAATAATCGCGGAAAAAGGTGATGGCTTCGGATTTATCGTTCATGCCCATCACGTGGTAAAAGCGGCCGCCTTTTAACAGGCGCAAATTGTGGCAGGACAGGGCGCTGGCAAATTCGTCGAGGCGTTCCGGCGCGTCCTGCCAGATGATGGGTTCAGAAGCATTACGGCGCCGCGCCAGTTCCGCGTCGTCGGTCGACAAGCCGGTCATGGCCGCTACTTCGGTGGCGGTCATGTCGTTGAAGCCACGGAAGTGAAAGCCCTGTGTGCGCAGTTGATGCAGCACTTTCAGAATGCTGTTGTAGCTTGAGCCGGTAACTTCACTGTTGAAGCCGTGTCCCGGGTCGCGGGGGACAAACACAGCACCGCCGTTTTCGCAGACAAACGGGTCTTTATTCTGCAGGCGTTCGCGCAGGCCCAGCATTTCGTCGAAGGTTTTACTGCTGTTTAAAATGCACGGGATTTTCATCTGGCGCAGGCATGATAGTGCCGGCTGTGCCGCGCGGAACTCGTAGGTTTTATGATCGAGCAGGGTACCGTCGAGATCCGTAATAACGATCAGGGGAAGTTGATTCACAGGTCACCTCCGTCGTGGTTACCGAGCCTGATAAGGTCGACCTGATGGTCGTGATTGAGTTCCAACACCACGTCAGCCCAGCCCGGCATATCGCTCAGGGCTTGCTCGGTTAAGCGCTGGTAATGCTGAATAAAGCGCTGCAGGGCGGCTTTATCCATTGACCGGTCAGGGCCCGTGCCGGTGGCTGCCTGCCGGTTGCCCTGTTCCTGCTGGCCGCGCCAGTCGAGCACGGCGGACATGTCCGGTACTTTGAGCATGATGAGTTCGTCGATCTCGCGGAACCAGGCGTGGTAGGTGCCCGCCAGCTGCGCGTTTACCCAACTGCGCCACTGTCCGTCGCGGTCTTCGTCAGCCTCCAGCGCATTAACCGGTGTTGCCAGACGGTCAGCCGCGACGGCACGACAGCCAACACACCAGCCTTCGAACAGCACAAGATCGACCGGGCCCTGAACGGCGTGCCAGCGATCCTGCGCTAAACGATCGTCGGAGGCTTTATCGAAGGCAGGAATCTGGAGGCTATCACCCGATTGCAGCTGCTTAAGCTGCGAAAGCAAACGGATACCCAGTGGGGCGTCATGGGTGCCAGGCACTCCACGGGTGGCCAGCAAGGGATGAACCGCGCGGGCCAGCTGCTGACGTTCGGCATGGGGCAGATACAAGTCGTCGATCGACAGCACGACCACCTGCCAGTTGAACACCTGACGGAACAGTGCTGCCAGCGCCTGACTCAGGGTTGATTTGCCCGATCCCTGGCCTCCGTGAATGCCGATCACGAACGCGTTCCGGCGCTGTTTCTGCAGGGCGATGTGCGCGGCCAGCGGCGCCCACACGGACGGCCATTGTGCCCGCCAGGCGTCGGGCAGGCGGTCGAAACCGGCAAAGGGGGCCGCTTGCAGAATCTGTTCTGTCAGTTGCTGGTGGCCCGTCAGCCTGCCGGGTCCGTCAGCCTGCGGTGTGTCATCCGGCAAGTAGTCCGGTGACGTTTCCGCTGAATTGCCTGCTGAATTGCCCGCTGAATTGCCCGCTGAGTTGCGCGGTAAATCGTTCGGCCATAAAAGTGCCATACACTGCTCCTCTGTGATGCTTCCTGCATCTCACCTTCAGTCCTGTTGTTTGTCTGAGGGTTACACTGAACAGAGCAGACATTGTGCCAGTTGTGTGCAATGGCCGCTCCCGTGTGGCGTGTCAGGGTAACGGGCTTGAGGCAGGTCAGGGCGACGGGGCGGTAGAGCCTGCGACAATGATCCTCCATGAATAGTACAGATAAGCACCATCATGGTGCGCGTTGGCGTCGTCAGCCGATCGTGCACACATAGGGTGCAATCAGGCGTTCAGCGAACATCAGACCACAGGAGGTGTTATGCAACAGGAAACCGTCGGCCGGGTGGCCTATCAGGGAACGGCCGGCGCTTATTCGCATCTGGCCTGCCGCCGCGTCTTTCCGGCCTGGGAAACTATCGCCTGCGACGATTTCGTCAGCGCACTGGAGCAGGTGGCCAACGGCTTTGGCGAGCGTGCCATGATTCCGCTGGAGAACTCCACCGCCGGACGCGTCGAAGAAATTTACCGCCTGATCCCGCGCACACCGCTGTTTGTGATTGCCGAGCATTTTGAACCCATTAATCACTGCCTGCTGGCCTTGCCCGGCGTCATACTGGCGGACATCGACGAAGTGGCATCCCACCCGCAGGCGCTGGCTCAGTGTCATCAGCGGATTGTGAATCTGGGCATGAAGCCCGTCGCTGCGGTCGATACCGCCATGGAGGCGCGCCGGCTTGCGGCCAGCCAGGACCGTCAGCGGGGGGGCATCGCCTCGGCGCTGGCGGCAGAGCTGTATGGCCTTGAGATACTGCACGAGAATTTTCAGGACGTGATCGGCAATACCACACGCTTTCTGGTGTTCAGCCGCGACGCCGAACATGCCATGCCCGAGACCGGCGTCGAGTACATCACCAGCCTGTTGTTTTCGGTGCGCAATATTCCGGCGGCCCTGTACAAAGCGCTGGGCGGATTCGCCACCAATGGCGTTAACCTGCTGAAACTCGAAAGCTACATGGACGGCGCCACCATGGAAGCCAGCCATTTTCATGTCGATATACAGGGCCATCCGACGCAGCCGAACATGGTGCTGGCACTGGAGGAGCTGGGCTATTTCGCCCGCGACGTGCGTGTGCTCGGCACCTACCCGGCACACGATTACCGCGTCTGAGCGGCCGGACCTCTGCCAGAATCAGCCCTTAGCGCGAACAACGACGCCCTGTAACGGCGCCAGCCGCAGGGCGTTGCCGGTGCGTTGCGGCGCTTCGTTCTGACTGTTGAGCAGCAGGCTGCTGTCCTTGTCGGGGAAAGTACCGCTCAGCGTTACCGCCTGCTCGACCATCGAAAAATTCAGTAGTACCTGCACCGTTTCTTCGCCTTCGTGGCGCTCGTAACCGAGTACGTCATGACCGCACTCCAGCAAGCGCAGTTCACCCTTGTGCAATGCCGCATGGGCTTTGCGGGTGTGAATCAGGGTGCGGTACCAGCTCAGCAGACTGTCCGGGTCGGACTGCTGATCTTCAACATTGGTGCACGCCAGCGGGTCGTTCGGCAGCCAGCTGTTGCCCTCACTGAACGCGTCCGGGTCCTGCGACCACATCATCGGCCGGCGACAGCCATCGCGGCCCGGATGCAGTGGCCAGTAGCGCAGACCGACCGGGTCTTTCATCTGCCGCCGCGCGACCGGCTGTTCCGGCATGCCGATTTCTTCGCCGTAATACAGAAACGGAGTGCCGCGCAGGGTCAGCAGCATCATGGCCAGCAGGCGCAGCCGCTCGCGGCTTTGCGGTCCGCGATGGCGCGAGGCGTGCCGCGGGAAATCGTGGTTCGATAAGGTGTAGTCCGGCCAGTTGCTGGCGCCCAGTGTTCGGCTCCAGCGCGCGATCACATCGCGGAACGCCGATGCGCTGAAGTCGCAGTGCAGAAATTCAAAATTAAACGCCAGATGCAGTTCGTCGTTGTCGCCGTAATAGGTGGCCGGCAGCTGACTGTCGCCGTCGGGCGCCAGCATGATTTCGCCAACCAGCATGCGTTGTGGCCAGCGATCAACGAAGCGGCGCATCTCATGCAACATGGCGTGCAGTTCCTGCTGGTCGCGGTCGTGCTGATGGTGCTGACGGTCGTAGGGGCGGGCAATGCGGAACCAGTGGGTGGGATTGTCGCGCAGGCGCGCATCTTTGACGTACAGGTTCACCACATCCAGCCGGAAGCCGTCGACGCCTTTGTCGAGCCAGAACGCCATGATGTCGCGCACCGCCGCGCGTACGGCCGGGTTGCGCCAGTTCAGGTCCGGCTGTTGCGGTAAAAAGGAGTGGTAATACCAGGCGCCGCGTTGCGGATGAAAGGTCCAGCCTTTGCCACCAAAGGCACCCAGCCAGTTGTTCGGCGGCGTTTTGCCTTCGTGCCACAGATACCAGTCGGCCTTGGCCGAGCCCGGGGTGCAGCTGTCGCGGAACCAGGGATGTTCGTCGGACGTGTGGTTGACCACCAGATCGAGAATCAGGCGGATATTGCGCCGGTGGGCCTCGGCCAGCAACTGGTCGAAGTCGTCCATGTCGCCGAACACAGGATCAATGGCGCAGTAATCACTGATGTCATAACCGAAGTCGTGCATCGGTGACGGAAAGAACGGCGACAGCCAGATGGCATCCACGCCCAGCGACTGTGGTGTACCGTCGTTCAGATAATCCAGCCGCTGAATCAGTCCCTGCAGGTCGCCGATACCATCGCCGTTGCTGTCCTGAAAGCTGCGCGGATAAATCTGGTAAATCACTCCCTCTTGCCACCACATGCCATCGTCTCCGGTTCAGGCTTCGCTGGGCGGATTATCAGCAGTGCTGTGTGAAAGGCGTATGACAGTGGCAACGAAAGGCCAGGCGTCAGCGGCTGTGACGTTTGAGTTCCGCCTGATGCAGCCAGTGAGCCAGCGTCTGTTGCAGCTGCTGGCGGTCGATGGGCTTATTGAGGAAGTCGTCGAAGCCGGCGGCCCGGGCTTTGTCCTGATATTCACTGAGTACGTGGGCCGACAGGCCAACCACGGGCACGGCGGACTGAGCGCCGCCATGCTGGCGTAACCAGCGGGTGGCGTCGAAGCCGTCCATCACCGGCATTTCGCAGTCCATCAGAATCAGGTCGGGCAGGTTGTTGCCATCGGCAAACGCATCGCAGATCTGGCGGCCATCGCCAAACAGGCGGTGCTTCAGGCCCATAAAGCGCAGCAGGCCACTGATCACTTTCTGGTTCACCAGATTATCTTCCGCCACCCAGATGAGCGCATCGGGCAGTGGCCGGTTGAGGCTGGCATGGTGCAGCTCGGGTGCTTCTCGCACGGCTTCGCCGGTCAGCTCAGCCAGCAGCTCGGCGGTGCTGAGCGGGCGCAGCAGTTGCTGCTGTACCGGCAGGGTTTGCAGCGGGTCGTCGACCAACGCGATCACTTGTGTAGCCGGGTCGTGGCGGCCATCGGTCTGGTCGGTGATCACCACCGACAGCGGTTCAGCCGCGTGTTCTGCGGGTTCGTTCGTCGGGGGCGCAGAAACGGCCCGGTACCCAAGCCCGGTCAGGAAGTCGCTGACCACCCGGGTTTCCTCGTCGTTGCTCAGGTGCACGGCAAAGGTGCCGGGCTCCGGCAGACGCAGCGGCGCCGATGGCTCGCAGCCGGGCAAGGTCACCGTAAATTCGGTGCCCACGCCTTCTTCACTCTGAAACTCAATGCGCCCGCCCAACAGCTCCGACAGCTGGCGGCAGATGCTCAGCCCGAGCCCGGTGCCTCCGTACATGCGCGAGGTGGAGGCATCGGCCTGACTGAAATGCGAGAAAACCCGGTCGCGGAAGGCTTCAGGTATGCCAATGCCGGTGTCTTTGACCGAGAACAGCAGTTGCCCGTCGCGGGTATCGACACTGACGCGGACAAAGCCACGTTCGGTGAATTTCAGGGCGTTGCTGAGCAGGTTGCTCAGAATCTGGCGCAGGCGGGTAGGGTCGGTCCGGACCCGGGTGTGCAGCGGCGGATGAAAATCGGCAATCAGGCGCAGCCCTTTGCGCTCGGCGGTGCTGGCGTACAGGCGCAGGCATTCGTGTACGACCCGGTGCAGATCGGTCTCCTGAATATCGAGCTGCAGATGGCCCGAGCTCATTTTCGACAGGTCGAGAATGTCATTCACAATGGTCAGCAGGGATTCACCGGAACTGCTGATGGTGTCCAGCCAGCGCTTCTGCTGAGGGTCCAGCCGGGTGGAGCCCAGCAACTGCACCATGCCCAGCACGCCGTTCAGCGGCGTGCGGATTTCATGGCTCATGGTGGCCAGAAAAGCCGACTTGGCTTCGTTCTCGGCTTCGGTGCGTTTGCGGCGGATCTCCGCTTCCTGCACCAGATAACGGGCTTTGAGGGAATCGCGCTGGGCTTCCAGCATGCGTTGCTCGGTTTTGTGGTACTCGCGTCTGGCCTCGTGGAAGCGCAGGGCGATGCCCAGACTGTGCATGGTGACCATCCACACCGAGCCTATGTGCGCGGCATTGGCGGTCATGCCGGTCACCGGAATGGCGCCTTTCTTCGCCAGCGAATGCAGAATCACACCGATCAGCAGGCCTATCCAGCCGGCGATGTACAGCAGCGATGACGGCGCATCGCGTTCAATGGCCGCCAGACCAATCACCAGCGTAACCGCGCAGAGCAGCAGCGTACCGCTGATGGCCACCGATACGGACGTCTGGTAGTGCATAAACAACGAGGCAAACATGATGGCGCTGCCGATGAGGAGCGTCAGGGTATTGAGGTGCAGCAGCACCTTGCTTTTGCGCTTGTCGAGTTCGAGAAAATCCCGCGCAAACAGACTGGCGAACAGGGCCGCAATGGAGGTAAACACCGTGGTGCTGCGTTCCTGAATCCAGAGATTATCCGGCCACAGATACTGAAAACCGATGCCGGTCAGGGCCACCAGAAAGCCGAGATAGCCCAGGATGTGGCCCACAAACGCCAGTGCGTAACGTTCACGCGTGGTGGCGTAAATAAAGGCGTTGTACAAGGCCACCGAGGCGATAAAGCCGACGTACAGACCGAGCAGAATGTAGTCGTTGGTGGCCTTGTGCTGGTAGTCGGCGCTGTGCCACAGCGCCAGCGGAAATTGCAGACTGCCGCCGGCGGTCACCCGGAACACAAGCTGGTAGTCGCCGGGTTCGGTGTGACCCAAAGGCACAACAAATTCGCGCTGATCGATCGGCCGGTGGGAATAGGGCAGGTGATCGCCGAATTCGGTCGCGGCCAACGGCTGGCCGTTGAAGAAGGTGAACATCTGCACCCGGTCGAGCAGCGGCAGGCCGATCACGGCCAGCAGATCGCGCATGTCGCGTTCGGCGTGCACCGTCAGCCGGAACCATACCGGGTGATCGGCCAGACCGAAGTTGGGCACATCCACCAGACTGGTTTCCCACACCGCATCGGCCGGGGGGAAATCGCCCTCCGCCAATGGCGTGGTTTCATGCCAGATCTGCAAATGCCGGCCGACGGGCGCGCCTGACGACATGTCGGACAGCAGCAGAGGTTCGGCAGCCAGGGCGGGCAGCCCCTGCAACAGAAAGCAGAGCAGCAGAATCAGGCATCCCCGTTCAGATCTCACCGCCAGACTGGCCTCCGCGTTGCTGTGCCCGGTACTCGCCCGGTGTCAGGCCCATCCATTTACGGAAGGCTCGATGGAAAGTACTGGTTTCGGTATAGCCCAGATGTTCGGCGATGTCGCGGATGCTGGTGTCCTGCTGCGCCAGACGCAGACTGGCTTCTTCAAGGCGGCATTCGTCTTTCAGTTTCTGGAAAGACGTCTGTTCATCGTGCAGGCGCCGGCGCAGGGTGGCGCCCGATACGCCCAGCAGCTTAGCGCTGGCAGCGAGATCCGGCAGTTCGCTGATGTCGTAGCGGCGGAACAGCTGGCGCAGCTTGCCGGTGGTGCTTTCATGGGGATTGGGCCGGGCCAGCATGTCGGCTGGCGAATGGCGCAGAAAGGCGCGCAGCGACGCCGGGGTCTGGCTGATCGGCAGTGACAGCACGCGGGTCGGAATTAACAGATAGTTGCTGGCCTCACCAAACTGCACCGGCGTGGCGAACAGGGTCTGATAAAGGCCGGCGTGGCGCGGCGCAGGATAACTGCAACCTACCAGCAGCAGGGGAATGCCCTGACCGACGAGCCAGCTCGACAGACGGTGCCAGATCACCAGCAGGGATTCGCTGAGAAAGTGGTCGGGGTCGGTGTTGGTATCCTGCACCAGCTCGACCCGGGTGAGCTGCTCGTCCTGAATCAGGCGGATATTGGGCGCCCCTTCGAACAGGGCATAAAAGCGCTGGGCTCTGTGCAGGGCGTGTTCGAGCGAGGAACAGCTGATGATGGCCTTGCACATCATGGCGAAGGTGCCGTAGCGGCTGCGTACCGGCGCCAGGCCCATGAATTCGTCGTCGCACTCCTGCCACAGCACGCCCATCAGGCGCGCGTAATCTGAGCTGCCGAGGCCGGCGTCGGGGTTACTGAGCAGTTCTGGATTCAGCCCGGCGCGGGCCCAGAGACGGTCGGCGCTGACGCCCAGACGCAGGGCTCCGCGCAATGGGGCATCAATAAACGGGCGGTGAATGCGGTGGTCGGCCATGAGAAAACTCACGCGAAAATAAGACCGATTGTGACCTGTCAGATCGGTGTCGGCAAGAAATGCTGATCTGATTTGTCATTCTGGCCGTGATGGCGGGCCGTCAGTGGCCGGGGGTGAACACACTGGTGCGGTTACCACCGCTGTGCTTGGCGTGATACAGGGCCTTGTCGGCGGCCATCAGCCAGTCGCCGGCGTCTTTGAAATCGCGCTGCACGCGGGCCACACCGAGACTCAGGCCGATGGTGACATCCGGCGCACCGGTAAAACTCAGGTTGGCTGCCATGGTACGGATGCGTTCGGCAAAGATCTGCGCTTCCTCGTCATCGGTATCGACCAGCAGGGCCGCAAACACCTCGCCGCCATAACGGCAGACCAGATCGGTTTCACGTAATGTCTGCTGAATGCTGCCGGCCAGGGTTTTTAAAATCTCATCGCCAACGACATGGCCGACCTGGCCATTGATGGCGCGGAAATTATCGATATCAAAAATCACCAGCGAACTCGGCTGCACCGAACGCTGACAGCGGCGCACTTCGCGCTGCACTTCTTTCAGCCAGTGATCGCGTGTCCATAGACCGGTCAGGGCGTCGATGCGGTTCATATCGGTCAGGGTCTGTTGCGCTGACTGGGCGTCGGCACGGCTGACGGCGATGTCGGTCACATCGTAAATAATCAGGCAGATATGATTAACGTTACGGTCGATCGACTCCAGCGGAATCAGGCTGGTGTTCTGGTACATCACCGAGGCACGGCCGGTGATCGGGCGGTAATTTTTAAAACGGAACAGGTACGGCCGTTGTTCCCAGATGGTGAAGGTGCGGGTTTTCAGCTGGAAAACAGGCTCGGCTTTTTTAATGAACCAGTCTTTGGGAATTTCACGGAACTGCTCGAACAGATTCTGGCCGCGCGCCACTTGCGGCGACAGGCCGCTGTGGCTTTCCATAAAGCCGTTCCACAGCTGAATGTTGTAATTACGGTCGAGCACCACCAGTCCTACGTCAATGTTCTGCAGGATGGCCATCAGCCAGTGGATATCACCCAATTCGATATTCGAGTCAGACATAATTAATCCAGCAGATAATTGATTTTGTTGTTCAGCTTGGCCACCGAATCTTCGGTAAACAGCAGCAACAGATCGCAGTCGATATTCACGTGTTCCATGGTGTAGTGAATCTCGATCGCCAGTGTTTTATTCCAGGCGTTGTTGCCGTTTTTCAGCAGGTCTTCAATGCGGCAATGCTGACCCAGTACCACCGGGTGGCCCTGATTAAAGTGAATTTCCAGTTGCTCGCCGATGCCCTGAATACAGGCACCGATCAGCAGTGAGCCCACATCCATCAGAAGTTCTAGCTCTACATGCCGGTCGATCTGGCCGGTGAAATTCATCAGCGATGCCAGGTCGCCGAAACTGGTGTCGTTAAACAGCAACAGGGCTTCGCCGGCAATGCCCGAGCCGATAAAGCCCTGACACACAGCCGAAATTTTTGAGTCGGTTTCTACTTCCTGAATGGCCATGCGCAGGTCATTGGCTTCAATCAGATTCACCTTGGGAATGGGCAGTACGACGTACACATCCAGCAAACGGGCCAGACGGTCGGCCGCCTGTCCCATGGCGACGTTGGTCAGCTCCTGATAGCAGTCGCGCTGATCTTCATTCAGGGTAACGGCGCTGGCGGACATGGTCATGATCAGGCCCCCGTCAGAATACCGAATTCAATAAGCACCTGACGGGCTTTGTCGGCGTCTATCGGTTTCTTGATAAACGCCATCGCCCCCAGCTTTTTCACCCGGTCCTGAGCATCGGGCTGAATATCACCGGACACCACAATCACCATGGCCGGCAGGTCTTCACGGCGGATGGTTTCGAGTACGCCGTAGCCGTCGAGGTTGGGCATGGTCAGGTCGAGGAACACCACTTCGCCGCGACCTTCGCGGATGGCCTGAACGCCTTCTACGCCGTCGGCCGCAAAGTGAATTTCCACCGCCCACTCGGGTGGCATAGCCCGCGCCATCTGTTTGCGGGCAAAGCTGGAGTCGTCACAAATCAGTACATTGATCGTCATGGCCGGTCATCGGTTAAACGCAGGATGGGTATGACTAAGTAATAGTTGTCACCGGCCTGTTGAGCAAATGCCGGTGGCGTGTGTGCGCGTGATTTTTTGTACAACTGCAACCAATGGCTTACGTATCCGAACGCTGACCCGCATTACCGGTTTCGCTCTTGTCAGCGGACGAAAGCCGGGCTTGTGACGGCGATGGAAACAGGGAACGTGACTCGTAGATAGATCCGGCGAGAGACCCGGTGCGGATCAGGTGGCGTGGGAAAAAGGGGGCAGCCCGTCGGGCTGCCCGTGTGAGGGCATATGCCCTTATTTGACGTCGTACACCACGACCAGTTGGCGGCTCAGAGCCAGCAGGGTGCCGTCGGCGGTGCTGATGCGGGCTTCTGTGTGTCCGAAGCCATGGTGCGCCTGACGGATTATTTGACGTCGTACACCACGACCAGTTGGCGGCTCAGTGCCAGCAGGGTACCGTCGGCGGTGCTGATGCGGGCTTCCGTGTGTCCGTAGCCATGATGCGCCTGACGGATTTCCGCTTCGTACCACAGCCAGTCGGTGCTTTGCAGCGGCGCGATCTGATTCAGCGGGGTAACAAACTCCACGCTCCAGGTAACGCTGGCACAAGGCGCAAAGCCCTTCAGTTTCTGCAGCAGCGTTGGTGGCCAGGCGTCAATCAGGGCCAGCAGGTGGGCGTTGGTCATGGTCTGATCGCCCTCGTTAAAGCGCATCCAGCCCTTAATATGATTGGCCTTGCTGTTGCTGAAGGGCAGGCCGCCCTCCACGTAGGAAAACGCAATGTGCCGGGTAAACTCCGGCGTCAGGCCCGGAATGAAGGGCAGCCGTTGACCGGCACCGGCTTCGCCTGTGCTCAGTGGCGGGTGCGCCACCTCGATGGCCGATTCACGCTCAGCACCGAAGCAGGCATTCACCTGCGTACAGAGCGCGTCGTCCTGCCAGACTTCGCCCTGCACATGGCTGATGGATTTGCCGGCGCGCAGCACACGGTTCGAAAGCGTACACGGCGCTTCGGTTTTCAGCGGGCCACAGAAACTGATGTTGGCAGAGCGCAGGATTTTATCGCCGGCCCCGGCTTCCAGATGCGCCAGCGCCAGCGCGGCCGACAGGCCGCCGAAGGTGGTGCGTCCCTGACCCCAGTCGCCGGTGACGGTGAGGTCATCCTGACGCCGGGCCTGGGTAAGGTATTGATCGAAACTCATAGAAATCTCCGCTGAAGGGTCACAGGCAGGGCCACGTGAATCGGTTTAAACGGTGGCACTTGCTGGCGCATTGTGGCGCGCTTGATTAATTTGCGCACTCATATTCAATAGTGTGATCATTAATGCCAATTGCCTGCGGCTAAGTGGTCATTGTTAATTCTGACTGATCAGGTATAACGGCGCCCTTTAGTGGCCCGTGATGACATACGCTGATGGCCAGCCCCCTTTGTACGGCACATTGCCGGCGGAGTGAATACGTTATGACTTTATCCCTGAAAACAAGGGCAGAACGCTTTGTTGCAACCTTGCGTCATTGTCAGGTGCTGGGCCTTTCTGTGGAAAGCATGGAAGGCACCACGCTGGTGATGCGTCTGCCGTACAGCGACAAAATTGTCGGCAACCCGATGGACGGCACGGTGCACGGCGGCAGCCTGACCACCCTGATGGATACGGCCTGCGGCACCGCGGTATTTTCTGTGCTGCCGGGCTTTGAGCTGTGCCCGACGCTGGATCTGCGTATGGACTACATGAAAGCCGCCGAGCCGGGCATCGACCTGCTGGCGGAAGCGCGTGTCATCCGTATCGCCTCCAGCGTGGTATTCACGGAATGTGAAGTGTTTCAGGGCGAAGGTGAGGCCCGTGATCTGGTGGCCAAGTGCGCGGCTGCCTTTATGCGCATTGGCCCGGAAATGACGCCGGCGGAATTCCGCGCGCGCATCGAGCAGGATGAACCGTCAGCAGGAGACGCCGTATGACTTTCGAAACCGTGATCCGTCAGGCGCAGGAAAGTGGCGATTTTCAGCCACTGGTGCAGAGCATTCCCTACGCACAGCTGATCGGCCTTAAGTTCCAGCGTTTTGGTCAGGACGTGTTATTCCACCTGCCGAAAAATCCGGACAACATCGGTAACCCGATTCTGCCGGCCATTCATGGCGGCGTGATCGGCGGCTTTATGGAGTTGTCGGCGTCGCTGCACCTGATGATGACCATGAACACACCGGCACTGCCAAAAATGATCGATTTTTCCCTCGACTATCTGCGCGCCGGCCGTCATCAGGACACCTTCGCCGAATGTCAGGTGTGGCGTCAGGGCTCGCGCGTGGCCAACGTGGCCATTACCGCTTGGCAGACGGAACGCACCAGTCCGATCGCCACGGCACGGGCGCATTTTCTGCTCGCCCGCTGAGACTGCGTGACCTGTCAATAATTCTTTTCAGGGGCTTGTTCCGGGCCCCTTTCCCGCATAGACTCGCTTCGATTCTGTCGGGGTGCTCCGGCTGCTGACGCAGCCTCTGAGGAGCTGAGATCGCCATCAAGTGGCGGATCCCGTTGAACCTGATCTGGTTAGTGCCAGCGTAGGGAACAGAAAATCGGGTCCGCCCACCTTGTCCACCGCCTGTTCAGGCATCTTCTTTCTGTGGCTCAGGGTTTTTCTTTTCTTCGCTGCCTGCCGTGTTTTTTTCTCTTCCCTGACAACGCCCGAGGGCCTGCCATTCAGGGACTGCAAAAAGGTACTGAGCATGGGCAAACAACAAAACACCCGCGCATTACGCGATTCACTCTCGGTGAGCGAGCTGTCGCTGCAGCCATTCCCCGGTTCCCACAAAATACGCGTGGCGGGCAGCCGCCCGGATATTCAGGTGGCGCTGCGCGAAATTCATCTGAGTCCGACCCGTCTTGCCAACGGCATGGAAGAAGCCAATGCGCCGGTGCGTGTGTACGACACCTCTGGCCCTTATACCGACCCGCATGCCAGTCTGGATGTCCGTAAAGGTCTGCCTGCGCTGCGCGCCGGTTGGATTGCCGAACGTGCCGACACCGAGGCGTTAAGCGGATTCAGTTCGGAATACGCCCGCATCCGCGACATGAACCTGACGCTGGAAAAACTGCGTTTCGATTTAAAACGCAAACCCCGCCGGGCGCTGGCCGGCAATAATGTGAGTCAGCTGTGGTATGCGCGGCAGGGCATTATTACGCCGGAAATGGAATACGTGGCGATCCGTGAAAATCTGGCCTTAAGCCGGGCTCAGCTCGATGAGGCGCAAAAAAGCCAGCACCCCGGTATGAGCTTTGGTGCGTCGATTCCGGCGGAAATTACCCCGGAATTTGTGCGCAGCGAAATTGCCCGCGGGCGCGCGGTTATTCCGTGCAATATTAACCACCCGGAAACCGAGCCCATGATCATCGGCCGGAATTTCCGCACCAAGGTGAACGCCAATATCGGCAATTCGGCGGTGACCTCATCCATTGAAGAAGAGGTTGAAAAAATGGTGTGGGCCACCCGCTGGGGTGCCGATACCGTGATGGATCTGTCGACCGGTGACAATATTCACGAAACCCGTGAATGGATTATCCGCAATTCGCCGGTGCCGATTGGTACTGTGCCTCTGTATCAGGCGCTGGAAAAATGCAACGGCGTGGCCGAAGACCTGACCTGGGAAATTTACCGCGACACCTTAATTGAGCAGGCTGAGCAGGGCGTGGATTATTTCACCATTCACGCCGGTGTTCGTCTGGCCCATATTCCGCTGACCGCCAACCGGGTGACCGGTATTGTCAGTCGTGGTGGTTCGATCATGGCGAAGTGGTGTCTGGCGCATCATAAAGAGAATTTCCTCTACACCCATTTCGAAGACATCTGCGCGATCATGAAAGCCTACGACGTGTGCTTCTCGTTGGGTGATGGTCTGCGTCCGGGTTCAGTGGCCGACGCCAATGACGAAGCGCAGTTTGCCGAATTAAAAACCCTGGGCGAGTTAACCAAGATCGCCTGGCAACACGATGTGCAGACCTTTATTGAAGGGCCGGGCCATGTGCCCATGCACTTGATTAAAGAAAACATGGAACTGCAGCTCGAGCACTGTCATGAAGCGCCGTTCTACACACTCGGGCCTTTAACCACGGATATCGCGCCGGGTTACGACCATTTTACGTCGGGCATAGGTGCGGCATTAATCGGCTGGTATGGCTGCGCCATGCTCTGCTACGTCACGCCGAAAGAGCATCTGGGTTTACCCAATAAAGACGACGTTAAACAGGGCTTAATTACCTACAAAATTGCCGCGCACGTTGCGGATCTGGCCAAGGGTCATCCGGCGGCGCAGCTGCACGACAACGCCATGTCAAAAGCGCGTTTCGAATTCCGCTGGAACGACCAGTTTAATCTGGCCCTCGACCCCGACACCGCCCGCGCTTATCACGATGAAACCCTGCCGAAAGAAGGCCACAAGCTGGCGCATTTCTGCTCTATGTGCGGGCCCAAATTCTGCTCGATGAAAATTTCGCAGGAAGTGCGCGATTTTGCCCAGACAGAATCCGCCGGGGTATCCGCGCAACCGATGCACAACGACATTCAGGAAAATATGCAGGAAAAAGCGCAGGAGTTCCGTGCGCAGGGCAGCCGTCTGTATCAGGAGGCTGAGGCATGAGCGACCATCAGCCAGAAGCCGTTATTGCCGGCGCCGGCCTGATGGGCTCGCTGCTGGCGTGGCGGCTGGCCCGGGCCGGTTTCCGCGTGCGGGTGTATGAAGCCTCCGCGGAGCAGACTCCGGCCGCCGCGGCGCACACGGCTGCGGCCATGGTGGCGCCCTGGGCGGAACGGTCGGTGTGCGGCGAATCTGTGTTTCAGGCCGGGCGGTTGTCGCTGCAATTGTGGCCGGCATTGCTGGCTGAATTAGCCACCGACAGTGGTGTTCAGGTGACCTACGGTCAGCTCGGCAGTCTGGTGGTGGCGCATCCGGCTGACCACGCAGAGCTGGCGCGTTTCCGCCGCGACATGGCGGCCATTGAGTCTGGCGAAGATGATGTACAGGCGCTGAGCGGCGAGGCCATTCAGGTGCTGGAGCCTGCATTAAACGAGCAGTTCAGTGCCGGCTTCTGGCTGAAGCAGGAGGCGCACATCGACAATCGCGCGCTGCTGCCGGCGTTGCGTGCAGCGGCGCGCGCACACGGTGCTCAGTTTGAATTTTCAGCGCCCGTGCACGAGTTACCGGCCGCCGAACTGGTGCTCGACTGTCGTGGTGTCGGTGCGCGCGCCGTGCTGCCCGCCCTGCGCGGTGTGCGCGGTGAAGTGCTGTGGATTGAATCCGACGTGCAGCTGACGCGTCCGGTGCGTCTGCTGCATCCGAAATACCATCTGTATCTGGTACCGAAGGGCGGCAGTGCCGGGCGCTGGCGCTACATTCTGGGCGCCACCGAAATCGACAGCGAAGACCGCTCGCCGGTGAGCGTGCGCTCGGCGCTGGAAATGCTCAGTGCGCTCTATTGCCTCAGTCCGGCGCTGGCGGAAGCCCGCATTCTCAGCTTCGAGGCCAACCTGCGTCCGGCCCTGCCGGACCATCAGGCGCTGCTGCAGGAATTCTTTGTGCCCGGTGGTCGCGGGCTGCGCATTAACGGCCTGTTCCGTCACGGCTATTTACTGGCGCCGGCGTTGCTTACGCGGTTGCAGCAGGAATTTGAACTGCCGCTGGCATTGCCCGCCGCCGAGGAGGCCACATGCGCATTTATTTAAATGGCTGCAGCACCGAGCTGGTGGCTCTGCAGGGGCAGACGCCGGCGGCAGACGCCGACACTGACACTGTCTCTTTAATGCAGGCCTTGCTGACCTTCGGCTATGCCGAACCGGCGGCGCCCGGCGAAGGCGGCTGTCAGTTGTCGGGCGCGTTTGTGGTGGCGCTGAATCAGCGCATCGTCAGCGCCTCGCAGTACGCCAGCACGCCAATAGCCGATGGCGACAGTCTGGATATTCTCGGTGCTATAACGGGAGGCTGATATGAACGACGTACTGAGCATTGGTGGTGACACCATCAACAGTCGTTTGTGGCTGGGCTCGTCGCTGTACCCGTCGCCACAGATCATGGCGCAGGCGCTGACGGCAGCAGAACCAGGCTTTATTACGCTGTCGCTGCGCCGCCAGACCGCCGCACAGGTAAAAGAGCAGGTCGCGGAAAATGGCCACTGGCAGTGGCTGACCCAGGCTGCCGCCCGTTCTGGTGCGCGGCTGCTGCCCAATACCGCCGGCTGCCACAGTGCCCGCGAGGCCATTCTGCTGGCGCAGATGGCGCGGGAGCTGTTCGCCACCGACTGGATCAAGCTCGAAGTGATCGGAGATGACTACACCTTGCAGCCTCACCCGCTGCAGCTGGTGGAGGCCGCCCGCGAGCTGCTGGCACAGGGGTTTAAGGTGTTGCCTTACTGCACCGACGATCTGGTGTTGTGCCGCACCTTGCTGGAACTCGGCTGTCCGGCGGTGATGCCCTGGGGGGCGCCGATCGGCACCGGCAAAGGGCTGATGAACCCATACCAGCTGCGCACCCTGCGTGAGCGCCTGCCGGACGCCACGCTGATCATTGATGCCGGACTGGGCAAACCCTCGCAGGCCATGGCGGCGCTGGAAATGGGTTTTGACGCTGTGTTGCTGAACACCGCCGTGGCGCTGGCTTCAGACCCGCAGCAGATGGCACAGGCCTTCCGTCAGGCCGTCAGCGGAGGTCGGGCCGCGTATCGTGCCGGCCTGATGCCCGAGCGCGATCAGGCCAGCCCGTCGACCCCGGCGCTGGGTCTGCCGTTCTGGCACCAGCCGGGGACGGGGCGCAAAGAAGCTTTATGAAAGAGAGGCTTTATGAAAGAGAGGCTTTATGAAAGAAGCGACTTTCTGACAGAAGCGACTTTCTGAAACGAGATGCCTGCCAAAAAGAGAGGAAACATGCCGATGGAACATCCTGAAAGGAAGGGCGACATGAAACGGCCGATGGTCTGGAGCATAGGCGCATCGGACACCACCGCCGGCGCAGGCTGCCTGGCCGATGTGCGTGTGGCGCATGCCGCCGGTTGTGATTGTGCTGTTCTGCTGACCGCCATCACAGCGCAGAGCAGTGCCGGCGTGCACGCGCTGCAGTTGGTATCGCGCGCCATGCTTGAGCAGCAATGGCAGGCCTTAAAAAGCGATGGCTGGCCGGCGGTGATCCGGCTGGGCTGGCTGGCACAGGATGCGGGTCTGCTCGACTGGCTGCTGGACAAGCTGGCGGAGTTTCAAGGCCCTGTGCTGTGGGACCCGGTGCTGTCGGCTACGCAGGGCGGATTGTCAGCGTCGGCCTGGCCTGAGGGCCGGCTGACGGCCCTGTTGCAACGGGTGACCTTGCTGACTCCTAACGCCCGTGAGGCAAGGGCACTGGCACGGGCGCTGTCTGCGGACGACTGGTCGTTGGCGGGGCTGACAGCGGATTCACTGACAGGCGCGGAAGCTGCGTCCGGGCTGCTTACCGCCCGTCAGGCGGCTGAGGTACTGCAGGCCCACGGCGCCGGGCATGTGCTGGTGACCGGCGGCGATGAGGCGCAGGCTTTGGCTCAGGTGAGGGATACCTTCTTCGCTGCCCGGCCGCAGGACAGTCGTTATCAGACTCTGGTAGCTGAGCTGCCCGGTCCCTCGCTGCTGCCTGCCTTTACCCTGCAACACCCGCGACTGGCACGACGCGTACATGGTACCGGTTGTCATCTAACCGCCGGCATTGCCTGCGCACTGGCGCAGGGGCATACCCTGTATGACGCCGTTGTGCGGGGCGTGGTGACGGCGCGTCTGGCTATTCAGCAGGCCAGCAGCCGTGCCAACGGCTACGACAACGCCTGGGCCTGCGACCCGGAAGCCGCGGGCGAAAGCGACTGGCCAGTGGTGTTGTCGCCCGATGGCGATGAGCCATTTCAGAGTTACGCATTTACGGCGGCAGGGCCCCTTGGGCTCTACGGTTTAACCGACAACCTTGAGCACCTGCAGCGGCTGCTCAGTCTGGGTATCGACACCCTGCAATGGCGGGTGAAAGACCGCTCGGCTGACTACGAAACTGACATGGTGCAGGCCATTGCCTTATGCCGTGCGGCTGGCGTGCCGCTGTATATCAACGATGACTGGCGGCTGGCACTGAAACTCGGCGCTTATGGCGTGCATCTGGGGCAGGAGGATCTGCTCACCGCCGATTGCCAGGCGCTGGCGGCGGCGGGGTTGCGGCTTGGCATCAGCACCCACAGCGACTGGGAAATTGCCCGGGCACGGGCGCTGACGCCGTCGTACATCGCCTTTGGACCGGTTTATATACCGTTATCTAAAAGGCTGCGTTATGCGCCGCTCGGACTTACACGCGTGAGCACCTGGGCCGCCCGTTTCAGCGCCCGGCGCCTGACCTGCATCGGCGGCATCACCCCAGATAACCTGCTGGCGGTGGCGAGCACAGGCATTGAGTCGGTGGCGATTGTGACGGCACTGCGTGAAGACGAGGGGCTGGAGCAGAGAGTGCATGACATTCGCCGCTTTTTCCCGCCGTTGCGTGCGACCCTTGGCAGCCTGACAACGTCGGGGGCTTGAAATGGCGTTCAGTGGCCCCATTTTCTCTTACGTGTTGAATGTGGCCCTGAACAGGAGAGCAATAGATGACCGCAGCCAGCAAAGAGACCCTGGGTTTTAAAACCGAAGTCAAACAACTGCTGCATCTGATGATTCACTCTTTGTATTCCAACAAAGAGATCTTTTTGCGTGAATTAATTTCCAACGCATCGGATGCCTGCGACAAACTGCGTTTTGAAGCCCTGCAGAATGACGGCCTGTTTGAAGGCGACAGTGAACTGGGTGTTCACATCGACTTCGACGCCGACGCCCGTACCATCAGTATTGAAGACAATGGTATCGGTATGAACCGTGATGATGTGATTAATCATCTGGGAACCATCGCCAAATCCGGCACCGCCGAATTTTTAAGCAAACTGAGCGGCGATCAGAAAAAAGATTCGCAGCTGATCGGTCAGTTCGGTGTGGGCTTTTACTCGGCCTTTATCGTGGCCGATAAAGTGACTGTCGAAACCCGTCGTGCCGGCGAAGCCGCTGCCGAGGGTGTGCGCTGGGAATCCGCCGGCGAAGGTGATTTCACCATTGAGGCGATTGAAAAAGCCAACCGCGGCACGCGCATTACCCTGCACCTGAAAGAAAGTGAAACCGAGTTTGCCGACAACTGGCGTCTGCGCAATCTGATCAAGAAATACTCGGATCACATTGCTGTGCCTGTGTATCTGCCGCAGGAAGTCGGTGAAGAAGACGGTGAAGGCGAAAAGAAAGAAATTCCGGAAGCCGTGAACCAAGCCAAAGCCCTGTGGACGCGTTCCAAATCGGACGTCAGCGACGACGACTACAAAGAATTCTACAAGCACGTGTCCCACGACTGGAACGAACCTCTGCTGTGGATGCACAACAAGGTTGAAGGCAAGCTGGATTACACCAGTCTGCTGTATGTGCCGGCCAAAGCGCCGTTTGATATCTGGAACCGCGAAGCTACCCGGGGTCTGAAACTGTACGTGCAGCGTGTGTTCATCATGGACGACGCCGAACAGTTCCTGCCCTTGTATCTGCGCTTCGTTAAAGGTGTGCTCGATTCCAACGATCTGTCGCTGAACGTATCGCGCGAAATTCTGCAGCAGGACAAGCAGGTTGAAAGCCTGCGCGCCGCGCTGGTGAAACGTGTGCTGGAAAGTCTGGAAAAACTGGCGAAAAATGAGCCGGAAAAATACCAGACCTTCTGGAGCGAATTCGGTGATGTACTGAAAGAAGGCCCGGCAGAAGATTTCGCCAACCGCGAAAAAATCGCCCGTCTGTTCCGCTTCGCGACCACTAAGAGCGACGGCGCGGCACAAGTAGTTGGTCTGGATGAATACGTTGCCCGCATGCGCGAAGGTCAGAAAAAGATCTACTACATCACCGGCGACAACCATGCTGCCGTAGCCGCCAGCCCGCATCTGGAATATTTCCGCACCAAAGGTGTTGAAGTGCTGCTGCTGACCGATCGCGTTGACGAGTGGATGGTGGGTCACCTGACTGAGTTCGACGGCAAAATGTTCCAGGACGTCACCAAAGGTGAACTGGATCTAGACGAACTGGCCGACAGCAGCGAAAAAGAACAGCAGAAAGCGCTGGAAGAAACCCACAAAGATCTGGTTGAACGCGTGCAGGCTGCGCTGACTGGTGATGTGAAACACGTGCGTGTGTCGTCGCGTCTGACCGATTCGCCGGCGTGTCTGGTGGTGGGGCAGTACGATATGGGCGGTCATATGCGTCGTCTGCTGGAAGCGGCAGGTCAGCCGGTGCCGGAACCTGAGACCACGCTGGAAATTAACCCGGCGCATCCGCTGATCGCCCGTCTTGATAAAGAAGCCGACGAAGCCCGTTTCGCCGAGCTGGTTCAGATCATTCACGCTCAGGCCCTGCTGGCCGAAGGCAGCCAGCTGAAGGAACCGGGACAGTACGTTGCCCGTCTGAACAAGCTGCTGCTGGATCTGATGAGCTGATTCCTGCCCGCACTGACAGTACGGCGGCAGCGGTTTTACCCCTGCCGCCGTGCTGTTATGATGCGCTCACTTTCAGAGCAGCAGAGACTGCCTGACGAAAGCATCGTATTCATTGGGGAACACTATGAAACACTTCCGCGCTGCGCTTCCGGCTCTGCTCGCGCTGGCCGCTACTTTTGCTGCTCCGGCTCAGGCCGGTGGCTCTCTGGACATCAGTCTGGCCGACGACGTTGTGCGTCTGGGGTATGACGCCACTCAGATGGGCAGTGGTCTGCACGTCAGCTTCGCTGGTCTGCACCACGAAGACGACGGCGATATGCTGTCTGCCGGTCTGCACGTTGTGGACGTCCGTCCATCAACCAGCCACATGTACATTGGTGTGGGTGCTCAGGCCTTCGTATTCAGTACCGATGATTACGACGGCTCTGCACTCGGCGTGGGCGGTTTCTTCCGCTACAGCTTCCCGGCGGCACCGGACGTGAGTCTGGCCGGCTACGCTTACTACGCACCGCCGGTGGTTTCCTTTATGGATGCCGAGAACATGATTGTGTCGGATCTGCGCCTGCAGTTTTCTCTGCTGCCAACCGCCCGTATCTATGCCGGCTACCGCTACAACAGCATCCGTATCGAAGACATCGACAAACGCTACAAGCTGGGTGACGGTGCTCACTTCGGTCTGACCATCGACTTCTGAGGCAACCATGGCGCAGTGGATCGGATTTACCAACCAGAAACTTTATCAGTGCCGTCTGCTGCTCAGCGAACGGGATAAGGTGGTTGATAACAAGGTGCTTGCCAAAGCACTGGAAGAGGGCGCGTTGCACCTGCTGCACGATGCCTGGCTGTCTTACCTGCAGGAATTGGGTGAGATGGTGACTTTCCGTGAACCTGTGTCTTCGCTCAGTGATTTGCTGGGCCGCGCGTCTATGATTACTGGAGAGATGCGTGAACTTAGCCAGTTGGCGGATAACGGTTTTTCATGGCTGGCACAAATGCTGTCAGCCGTGGATGCCCTGAATCGCCAGCCCATGCCCAAGGTTCAGGCAACCGATGCCATGCAACTGCTTGTTGTTGCTGAAGAAGTTTCTGAATCGCAGGTTTCTGACTGGTGGCGTGACCTGAGCCGGCTGATTGAACGTCAGCGCGAGAACCGTCAGGAAAGCTGATTCCGCTCGCTTGGCGGTTCTATAAAACCGCTTTTTATACCCAACGGTTCTGTCGGCGCCTGCGCTATTCAGAATCTGTTGTGATACACTCCCGCGCCCAGTTTTGAGAGGCGGTTATGGCACGCTTTTTTGAGATCGTAGAACTTTCCAATGGCGACATCGCCCTGCGTCGTGCAGACGACCAGGAAGGCGATGCGCTGGTGTCTATTCATTTCTCGGATGACGCCAAAGCCAGCCTGCAGACCCATCACATGGACGTTGCCCGCGTGATGCTGGAAGCTGGCGTGCGCAAAGTGGGCGAGCTGTCGGGTATGGAAGTCGAGCGTGAAGATTTCGACACGCCGGAATATCAGCAGCGCCTGCACTGACAGCCTTTCTCAGGATGTAAAAAAGCCCTGAATAGTCAGGGCTTTTTTGTTTCTGCACGTTATTCTGCTCAGCGTTTCCTGCTCAGCGTTTCCTGCTCAGTTTTCGCGTTGAATCAGCACCACATGGCTGCCGCTCTGGCGGGCCAGCTGGCGCAAATGCTGCCGCTCATCCGCAGACAGAGGTCCTTGCCATTCCACAATCATGTGGCTGTTGGCGGCGGTCAGAACGCGTGAGCACAGTACAAACTGAGTGTCGTTACACAGGTCGAGATGGATTACCGGCGATTTCGCCAGCCCCATGCTTTCCAGCCAGTGCTTGTTCATGGGACGGTTGGGTGACAGCCACATCAGCCAGCGCTGCTGGGCACTGCACTGTGCCAGCATGGGCAGCAGATGCATGGGCTGAATGGCGCCCTCATCGCTGACGATCACTTCGGTCAGGCTGCCGGCAGGGCGGCTGTTCGTTACCGCGGCCGGTGTTGCAAACGCCTGACTGCTGAGTGACAGACCCGGCTCTTCCATTCCAAGAACTAACTGACGCATAACGAACCCTCCAACCTTATCCCTGACCAGATGCCCTTCAGCTGCGACGGATCACTCCGACGTACAGACCTTCGATGGAAAACTCCTGCTCGCGCAGGTCGACTTCAATCGGCTGGTAGTCATCGTTTTCCGGATGCAGCAGCACTTTGGTGCGGCCTTTTTCGTAGCGTTTAACGGTCACTTCTTCACCGACACGGGCGACGATGATTTCGCCGTTACGCGCGGCTTCGGTCTTGTGAACCGCAATGTAGTCGCCATCCATGATGCCGATCTTCTTCATGCTGTCGCCGTGTACTTCGAGCAGAAAATCGGCTTCAGGGCGGAAGAAACCCGGCGGAACAGCCAGATAATCTTCGATGTGTTCCTGCGCCAGAATCGGCTCGCCGGCTGCAACCCGGCCGATGATCGGCAGACCCGGTTGCTGTTCTTCGACGATCCGCAGACCGCGCGAGGCGCCTGGCATGATTTCGATGGCCCCTTTACGGGCCAGTGCCTTGAGGTGCTCTTCAGCAGCATTAGGCGATTTAAAGCCGAGCTCGGCAGCAATTTCTGCCCGTGTCGGAGGAAAACCTGTGTCCTCCAGTGCGCTGCGGATGAAGTCGAGTACCTGCTGCTGGCGCGCGGTAAGCTTAATCATGATACCTATCCAGTCTGGTGATCCATACAGTGGCTGTGAATGTATACAGTATTTTTCCGGGTGTAAACCTTTTTTACGACAGGCGTCGCTAACAGGCAGGACTGAGCAGTCTTGCCTATTGCACGATTGCTGTTTTAAACGTATGTTTGAAACAGATGTTTGTGAATGCCGTAAGAAGCGGCTGCTGAGAGAGATTCCGCTTTATATGGCACAGAAAGATACAGTTAAAAGCATTCTGAATGCGGCGGAAGAGTTGTTCTCCGAAAAGGGCTTTGCGGAGACCTCACTGCGTAACATTACCACCAAGGCTGGTGTGAACCTGGCCGCGGTGAATTACCACTTCGGCTCCAAAAAAGCGCTGATTCAGGCGGTGTTTGCGCGCTACCTGACGCCTTTTTGCGAAAGTCTGGGTCAGGATCTGACCGCGCTGGAGGCCCGTCAGACTGGTCAGGCGCCGGCGCTGCCGGAATTGCTGATGCTGCTGTCTGGCACCGCCCTGAAGGCAGGTCACGACAGCCCCCGTCGTCTGGGCATTTTTATGCGCCTGCTCGGTCTGGCGTACACCCAGGGGCAGGGACACCTGCGCCGCTTCCTGCAAAAGGAATACGGCGCCGTGTTTTTCCGCTACATGAAGCTGGTGACTCTGGCGACGCCCGATCTGTCGGATGAAGACCGTTTCTGGCGCATTCACTTTATGCTGGGTGCGACCGTGTTCACCCTGTCTGGCGCCGATTCGCTGACCGCGATGGCGGAACACGATTTCGGCAAAGCGTCGGATATTGCGCAGGTTATCGATAAATTGATACCTTTCCTCGCGTCAGGTCTGAATGCCCCGCATCAGGCAGTGTGAAGCAGGCAGCTGTGCTGCCAATCGCGAATGGAAAAGTCCTTATGGCGCAGTCGGGTTCACTGTCGCTCAGTTCTCTCGATGCACCGGAAACCGGTGCTGTTCTGATAGAAATTTCAATTGCTGATCAGGCGCTGCGTGTCTCGACACCGGGCGCCTGTCATCTGTTTTCTGTATCCACAGCGCTGAACGGCGCCGGTGAACAAATGGGCTCGGGCAAAACGCCACGCGGCTGGCATTCTGTACGCGCCTGCATTGGTGCGGGTCTGGCAGAAAATTCGGTGTTTGTCGGCCGGCGTCCGACCGGTGAGCTGTATTCCCCGGAATTAGCCGCTCAGTTCCCGGAACGGGACTGGATTCTGTCGCGCATTCTCTGGTTGCAGGGACAGGAAGTGGGTTACAACCGTTTGGGGCAGGTCGATTCCATGCGCCGTTACATTTATATCCACGGCACACCCGATTCCGAACCTATGGGGGTCGCCCGTTCGCACGGCTGCATCCGCATGCGCAACAGCGACATGCTGGCCTTATTCGAGCTGGTGAAGCCGGGCACGCCCGTGTGGATTCAGGCTCACAGTTTTTCGAGGATTCCATGCCGCAATCTCTGAGCCATGCCGTCGGTGTAATCGCCGATATTCAGGGGACGGTGCTGACCAGCGAAGACCGTGAATTTCTGCGCCAGCCGGAAATCAGCGGCCTGATCTTTTTTGCCCGTAATTACACCTCGCCGGAACAGCTGACGGCATTAACCGCGGATATTTTATCGATCCGGCCTGACCTGTTGCTGTGTGTCGATCAGGAAGGCGGACGCGTGCAGCGCTTCCGTGACGGCTTTACCCGCTTGCCGCCGATGCTGAAGCTTGAGACGCTTTTTCGCAGCGACGCCGCTCTGGCAGAGGCAACCGCCCATGAACTGGGCTGGCTGATGGCCAGTGAAGTGCGTGCCTGCGGTGTGCATCTGAGCTTTGCCCCTGTGCTTGATATCGAACGTGATTGTTCGCAGGTGATCGGCGACCGTGCGTTTGGTCATGATGCCGACGTGGTCAGTTGTCTGGCGGCGGCGTTTGTCCGCGGTATGAATGACGCCGGCATGAGCGCGGTGGGTAAGCATTTTCCCGGACACGGTGCCGTGGTGGCGGATTCGCATCTGGCATTGCCGGTGGATGAACGTTCACGCGCCGAACTGGACTACGACATGCGCCCGTTCAGCGCGCTGAATCAGGCCGGTTTGCTGGCCGGCGTGATGCCGGCGCACGTGGTCTATCCGGCGGTAGATGAAATCAATACGGCCGGTTTTTCGGCGCACTGGCTGCAGAAGATTCTGCGCGGTGAACTGCAATTTAAGGGCGTTATTTTCAGTGATGATCTGACCATGGCTGGCGCGGCCAGTGTCGGCACTTACGCCGACCGCGCCCGTGCCGCACTGGACGCCGGTGCGAATGCGCTGGTGGTGTGCAATGTCCGCGACGGCGCGCAGCAGGTGATTGATGCGCTACGGCAGTGGCGTCAGCAGAATCCGGCCATGGAAACGCTCGACCTGAGCGGGCTGCAGGGCCCGCAGAATGCTCCGGACGAGGTGCGTGCCATCGCTGTACGCGAGCGCATTCGTCTGTCTTTATCGTGAATAAGTGATCGTATTTTATGGCATTTAATAAAGTCGCCATCATTGGCGGAACCGGGCTGACCCAGCTGGATGGTCCGGACATTACCGGCAGCTACGAGCTGACCACCGATCTGGGTCAGCCGAGTGGCCCTGTGCAGGAAGGGCGCTGGAGCGAACGCGATGTGCTGTTTCTGGCACGCCACGGTCATCCTCATGCGGTACCGCCGCACAAGATTAATTACCGCGCCAACTTGCTGGCGCTGCAGCAACTGGGTGCCGATGCCATTATTGCGGTCAACGCTGTGGGCGGCATTCACCATGCGATGCAATCAGGTGTGATTTCGGTGCCGCATCAGGTTGTGGATTACACCTGGGGCCGGGAAAGCACCTATTTTGATGGCGAATTCCGCCCGCTGGATCACATTGATCTGAGCTATCCGTACGACGAAGAGCTTCGTCAGTCGCTGATCCGCGCGGCGGCGGCTATTCAGCTGCCGGTGTGTGAATTTGGCGTGTACGGGGCGACCCAAGGGCCGCGTCTGGAAACCGTGGCAGAAATCAGCCGTATGGAAAAAGACGGCTGTGATCTGGTGGGTATGACCGGTATGCCGGAGGCCGCGTTGGCGCGTGAACTGGGCATTCCTTACGCCAGCATTTGTCTGGTCGTTAATCCGGCGGCAGGGAAGAGCGAAGGTCTGATTACCATGGACGAAATCCGCGCCGTGATCAGCGAGGGGATGCAGAAGGTCCGTGACTTGTTGGCGGAAACCCTGAAAAGTCTTTGAGCCGAAATTCAGGCCATGAAAAAACCGCGGCTGGCCGCGGTTTTTTTATGCGCTTCTGTTTTTCGACGCTGAACCCGAGCGCGTATTACAGGCTGCTGGCGTCGTCGATCGGAATGGCGCGAATAACAATGCCGAGCATCGGGTGATCCAGATAATGCAGTTCACCACTGCGCATACGGCGGGTCTGTTTTACCTCTGCTGCCCGCACTGGCGTTGGCACAGGTTCGGCAATCGACGCTTCGATGTTCGACTGTGCCAGCAAATCGGTGCGCAGATCGTTGCGGGTATCGCTTTCCGGCAGTGTCAGCGCTTGCAGCGGCTCTGCCGCCAATGGCTGGTAATGCTGCACAATCAGATCCGTGCCCAGGTGCAGGTAGCGACTGCGGTGCAGTTCAAATGAGCCGGTAATCTGAATATCAAAACGGTCGAGCAGGCGGATGTTCACCGGATGCTGAACGCCGCTGTCGGCTTCCTGAATCGGTTCAATCCACGCCTGATGCCAGACCACTTTCATGTCTTTGCGCTCGTTAATGCGCTCTGCTTCAGCCTGCAATCTCAGGTTGGGCAGCGGCTCGAATGGCGCCGGCAGTTCCGACTTGGGTGAGCGTGCGAAGGCATAACCGGCCCACAGGGCAGAGTGCAGGTTTTTGTACATTTCAGGCGCTTGCCACCAACGGAAATCCGGGAAGCTGGCTTCGTCGTCCATCACCGCCGGTAACGCCTGTAGCCATTGTTCCTGATCAATATCGGCCTCATTTTCGTAGGCAATCATCATCATTTCCACCCGGTACCAGGGGGCGGCGCTGGCAGGCAGGCTGAGGCAGGCGGCCAGGAGCCAGACGGCTCTGTTCAGAAAAGTCACAGATTCGGGTCCTTCTGTAATTCGGTCATCAGCTGCTCGATCTGGTTGAAGCGTTGTTCGATGCTGCTCATGCTCAGGTTGAAACGTAAGGTGTGACCACCTTCCAGTTTAAAGGTGTTGGGTTTGCTCTGAACCAGTCTAACCAGCACGAACGGGTTGATGTTGGTTTCAGCAGCAAATTCGATGCGGCCACTTTGCTCGCCGGCATCCAGTTTGGCAATGCCCATCGGCGTGAGTTTCAGTTTCAGCGACGCCTGACGGAACAGGTTTTTCACCTGCTCCGGCAACAGGCCGAAACGGTCGATCATTTCCACCTGCAGTTCTTTCAGTTCGGTGTCGTCAGAGGCCGACGCGATGCGCTTGTACAGCGTCAGGCGGCTGTTTACATCGGGCAGGTAATCGGCCGGAATCAGCGCCGGAATGTGCAGGTTAACGTCGGTGCCATGATTCATGGCCAGATCAGCGGATGGCGTTTTCCCGGATTTCATGGCTTTGACTGCCTGCTCCAGCATTTCCATGTACAGGGTAAAGCCAATGGTTTCGATCTGACCGCTCTGTTCTTCACCGAGTAATTCACCGGCACCGCGGATTTCCAGATCGTGGGTGGCGAGCATAAAGCCGGCGCCCAGATCCTGTGCCGCGGAAATGGCTTCCAGACGTTTTTCCGCGTCCTGGGTCAAGGTCTTCGGCGGCGGCGTCAGCAGGTAAGCGTAAGCCTGGTGGTGTGAACGACCGACCCTGCCACGCAGCTGATGCAGCTGGGCAAGACCGAATTTATCGGCACGGTCGATGATGATGGTGTTGGCCGACGGAATATCGATGCCGGTTTCAATAATGGTGGTACACACCAGCACGTTAAAGCGCTTGTGGTAGAAGTCACTCATCACGCTTTCCAGCTGGCGTTCTGACATCTGGCCGTGGGCGACAATCACCCGCGCCTCGGGAATGGCTTCGGCCAGATCGCGCGCGGTTTTCTCGATGCTTTTCACTTCGTTGTGCAGGTAATACACCTGACCGCCGCGCAGAATTTCGCGCAGAATCGCCTCTTTAATGGTGGCGTCGTCGTGCTGGCGGACAAAGGTTTTTACGCTTAAGCGTTTGGCTGGCGGCGTGGCGATAATCGACAAATCGCGGATGCTGGCCATGGCCATATTCAGCGTACGCGGAATCGGCGTGGCAGTGAGGGTCAGAATATCGACCTCGGCACGCAGCGATTTAATGCGTTCTTTCTGCTGCACACCAAAACGGTGTTCTTCGTCGATAATCAGCAGACCCAGGTGGTCGAATTTCACATCTTTCTGCAGCAGTTTGTGGGTGCCGACCACGATGTCGGTTTTACCGTCGAGCATACGCTCCAGTGCCTGCTGGGTTTCTTTTTCCGATTTAAAGCGCGACAGCACATCGACTTTTACCGGCCATTCGGCGAAGCGGTCGGCGAAGTTCTGATAATGCTGCTGGGCGAGCAGGGTAGTGGGCACTAATACCGCCACCTGTTTGCCGCTTTGCACGGCCATAAAGGCGGCACGCATGGCCACTTCGGTTTTACCGAAGCCCACGTCGCCACACACCAGGCGGTCCATAGGACGCGGTGAGCACATGTCTTTGATCACGGCGTCGATGGCGGTTTGCTGATCCGGGGTTTCCTCATACGGGAAGCCGGCGGCAAAGCGGTCGTATTCTTCGTCCGGGCCGTTAAAGGCAAAGCCCTTGCGCGCTTCGCGGCGGGCGTAAATATCCAGCAGCTCGGCGGCGGTATCGCGGATTTTCTCAGCGGCTTTGCGTTTGGCCTGCGCCCATTTATCGGTGCCGAGTTTGTTCAGCGGTGCGGCGCCTTCTTCCGCACCGCCATAGCGCGAAATCAGGTGCAGTGACGACACCGGTACGTACAACTTGGCGTTGCTGGCGTATTCCAGCAGCAGAAATTCATTCACCTGACCGCCGGCTTCCAGGGTTTCCAGACCCATATAACGGCCAACACCGTGATCCAGATGCACCACAGGCGCACCGGGTTTCAGCTCCGACAGGTCGCGGATCACCAGCTCGGAATCGGTTTTTTGTTTCGTGCGGCGACGGGTCTGGCGGATGCGCTGACCGAACAGCTGATTCTCGGTGATGATGGTCAGCGCCGGTTCGCTCAGGCTGACGCCCTGATCCAGCGGACCGACAATGAGGGCTGGGCTGTCGCTGCCATTCAGGAAATCCGGCCAGGTATCGAACTCTTTTGGGCGCACGCCAATGCGCCCCAGTAGTTCTTTTAGCGCTTCACGGCGCCCGGCGGATTCAGCACAGAACAGCACTTTCTGTTGCGGATTGGCGAGGAGCCAGTTGTGCAGGCGCTGCAGTGGTTGTTCGAGGCGCGAGTCCACACTCAGGTCATCGGCAGGCAGGCTGCTGAAGGTCACGGCACCGGCGCGTTGTGGCGGCGTATCGGCCTGCCATTGCACGCGCGGGAAATCATTCAGGCGTGAAAACAGCTGATCGGCCGACAGGAATAACTGCGCCGGCGCCAGAATCGGGCGCATGCGGTCGTGGCGGCGGCTTTCGTAACGCTGCTCAACGTCTTTGCGGAAGGTCTGTACCGCGTCTTCGAGTTTTGCATCGTGAATCACCAGTGTCTTTTGCGGCAGGTGATCGAACAGATTGCCCAGATCGTCGCTGAAAAACAGCGGCAGGTAATATTCCACCCCCGCTGGTGCAATGCCGCCGCTGACGTCGGTGTACACAGGGCAGGCTTTCGGATCGTGCTCAAAAAAATCGAACCAGCGCGCTTTAAAGGTACGGATGGCACCCGAATTGAGCGGGAACTCACGCGCCGGAAGGATGCGGATGCGGTCGACTTTTTCCAGCGTGCGCTGGTTTTCCGGGTCGAACGTGCGCAGGGTTTCGATTTCGTCGTCGAACAGCTCAATACGGAACGGTTCGTCCTGACCCATGGGGAAAATATCGACAATGGAACCACGCACCGCGAACTCACCGTGCTCGTACACGGTATCGACGCAATGATAGCCGGCGGATTCCAGTTGCAGGCGGGTGTTGTCGACATTGAAGGTCTGGCCGATGTCGAGCACAAAGGTCTGCCCCTGATAGAAACCCGCCGGCGGCAAACGGTGCAGCAGGGTGGTAACCGGCAGAATCAGGATGCCGCTCTTCAGGTCGGCCAGACGGCTCAGTGTGGCGATACGCTGGGAGACGATGTCCTGATGCGGTGAGAATACATCGTAGGGCAGGATTTCCCAGTCGGGGAAGTGCAGTACTTCGAGGCTGCCAGCGAAGAAGCGGATTTCTTCTTCCAGACGCAAAGCGCTGGCCGGGTCGGCACAAATTACCAGTGTGAGACCCTGATTGTTGCTGGCTGCAGCGGCGATGGCCATCGCCTGACCGGCACCGGTGAGGTTGCCCCAGAAGCGGCGTTCGGCGGCTCGTGCGGGCAGTTCCGGGCTGAGTGGGCTGGCCATGACATCTCCTGCAGTCGTAAGCGGTGGTTTTGAGTTGGTCTCAAAAAGGCGGCTAGTGTATCGGATGGGTCCGGGGCTGTTAAGGAACGCCTTCGCACTGTGGTCATGCCCGCCAGAGACTGCGGGGGCTGTCTCTTGTTCGTACTGTTTGTGAAATGGTCTGCTTGCGGGCATAATATGCGCCCCGAATTTGCCCCAAATTTTTTAACGTATATGGAAGGTGAACCCGTGAGCCAAGACATGCGCGACGCCTGCTTGCAGGACTGGATGGAACGTGAAGCCATCGCTGAATCTCTGATTCCTGTTATCGGTACTCTGTATCGCCGTAATAATGTTGTTACTTCAATCTACGGCCGTCCGGTGGTTAACCGTTCTGTTATCGATCTGCTGAAAGCGCACCGTTTCGTGCGTCACATGGAAAAGCAGGAACTGTCTGTACACGACACTTTCCCGATCTTCTCTGCTCTGACCGAGCTGGATCTGGCCCGTGCTCACGTCGATGTGGGTAAGCTGGCGGTTAAATACCGCACCGAAGGCAATGGCCGTGATCTGAAAGACTTCCTGTCTGCCGAACTGGCGGATGTGATCGGTAAAGACGTGGCTGATGGCGAGAACCGCGACGTGGTTCTGTACGGTTTCGGTCGTATCGGTCGTCTGCTGGCGCGTATCCTGATTGAAAAATCCGGCGGCGGTAAAGGCCTGCGTCTGCGCGCTATCGTGGTTCGTCGCGGTAAAGGCGATGACCTGGTAAAACGTGCTTCCCTGCTGCGTCGTGACTCTGTACACGGCACTTTCCGTGGCACCCTGACCATCGACGCTGAAAACGAAGCGCTGATTGCCAACGGTAACTACATCAAGATCATTTACGCCAACAATCCGGCGGAAATTGATTACACCCAGTACGGCATCAAGAACGCTCTGATCATCGACAACACCGGTGTATGGCGTGACGAAGCAGGTCTGGCTCAGCATCTGGAATGCAAAGGCGCTGCCCGTGTGCTGCTGACTGCTCCGGGTAAAGGCGATCTGAAAAACATCGTTTACGGTATCAACAACGGTGCTATCGAAGCATCCGACAAGATTCTGTCTGCTGCTTCCTGTACTACCAACGCCATCACTCCGGTACTGAAGGTGATGAACGATGCTTACGGCATCAACAGCGGTCACGTTGAAACTGTTCACTCGTACACCAACGACCAGAACCTGATCGACAACTACCACAAGGGTGATCGTCGTGGCCGTTCTGCGCCGCTGAACATGGTAATCACCGAGACTGGTGCGGCTAAAGCTGTGGCCAAGGCGCTGCCGGAGCTGAAAGGTCTGCTGACCGGTAATGCGATCCGCGTTCCTACTCCGAACGTATCCATGGCCATTCTGTCTCTGAACCTGAAGAAAGAAACCAGCGTAGAAGAAGTGAATAACTTCCTGCGTGAACAGTCTCTGCACTCTGAACTGCAGAAGCAGATCGACTGGGTTAATTCTCCTGAAGTGGTTTCTACTGACTTCGTGGGTAACAGCCATGCCGGTATCGTGGATGCGAAAGCGACCATCGTTAACGGCAATCAGGTTAACCTGTACGTATGGTACGACAACGAATACGGCTACAGCCGTCAGGTTGTGCGTATCGCCCAGCAGGTTTGCGGGGTTGAATACCCAACCTTCCCTAAACTCGGTTAAGGGAATGAAAAAAACCGCTGCACTGCAGCGGTTTTTTTTCGCCTGCGTTCAGGCCTGTCTACACTGTGCTCATATTTGTGATCGGGTTGTAATACTGCTAAAGGGGGACAGTGTTTGCCGGGAACTTATGTGGATTAATCGTCAGCTCGTCATTATACTTACGACGATTTTTAACTTGGGAAATGAGTCCAAGTGCTTGTTTCCAGAGCAAAAAGGCGCTTAAACGTACTGTCATTCCAGTGAGAGAGGGGTGGTCGTGCGTGTTTTTTTGCATCCGGAGTCCAGCACAACGGAATCTACAGTGATTAGGCGAGGCGTATGATCAATATCAGAAAGGGTCTCGACTTACCAATCACCGGTAATCCTGAACAAGTCATCAGTGAAGGTCGTCAGGTCACGCAAGTGGCACTGGTTGGCCCTGACTACGTTGGCATGAAGCCGACAATGGCAGTTCAGGTGGGTGATCGAGTCAAGAAAGGCCAGGTGTTATTCACCGATAAGAAAACTGAAGGTGTGCAGTACACCGCTCCTGCCGCCGGCGTAGTGAAAGCCATTAACCGTGGTGAACGCCGTGTGTTTCAGTCCGTAGTGATTGAAGTCGAAGGCAACGAAGAAGAAACCTTCCAGAGTTACGCTCCGTCTCAGCTCTCCTCTTTGTCTGCCGATGACGTGCAGGCCAATCTGGTTGCATCCGGATTGTGGACAGCTCTGCGTACCCGTCCATTCTCACGCGTACCGGCACCGGGCAGCCGTCCGGAAGCGATTTTCGTGAGCGCGATGGATACCAATCCTCTGGCCGCTGATCCTGCTGTGATCATTGCTGACCAGGCTGAGGCTTTCAAAAACGGTCTGCAGGCGATCAAGCGTCTGACGGAAGGCAAGCTGTACGTGTGCAAAGCACCGGGAGCTAACATTCCGTCAGCCGGTGTTGAAAGCACCGAAGAATTTGCAGGTCCGCACCCGGCTGGTCTGTCTGGTACTCATATTCATTTCCTGCATCCGGTCAGCAACACCCGTACGGTGTGGACCGTTGGTTATCAGGATGTCATTGCAATTGGTCTGCTGTTCACTACTGGCAAACTGTCATCTGAGCGCGTGGTTGCTCTGGCAGGCCCGCAGGTGAGCAAGCCGCGTCTGGTACGTACTGTGGTGGGTGCTGATCTGGCACAGCTGACCGCTGGCGAACTGGCTGCGGGTGAAAACCGTGTGATTTCAGGTTCTGTGTTCGGTGGTCGTACTGCGATCGGCGAAATGAGCTTCCTTGGCCGTTACCACTCTCAGGTATCCGTGCTGCTGGAAGGCCGTGATCGTCCGTTCCTGCATTATCTGCGTGCCGGTGCTGACCGTTTCTCTGTGATGCCGATTTACCTGTCCAAATTACTGAGCAAAACCTTCGCGTTCACAACCTCCACCAACGGCTCCGAGCGTGCCATGGTGCCGGTGGGTTCCTACGAGCGGATTATGCCGCTGGACGTTCTGCCGACTCAGCTTCTGCGTGCACTGATTGTGGAAGATATGGACACCGCCATTAATCTGGGCGCGCTGGAACTGGACGAAGAAGACCTCGCTCTGTGCAGCTTTGTTTGCCCGGGCAAATACGAATACGGTCCGATTCTGCGTAAAAATCTCACCCGAATTCAGGCGGAGGGTTAATCATGGGCTTGCGTAGTATGCTCGACAGCCTTGCACCCCAGTTTGAAAAGGGTGGCAAGTACGAAAAAATGTATCCGCTGTATGAAGCTGTGGATACTGGTCTGTACTCTCCTCCGAGTGTGACCAACAACACCGCACACGTGCGTGATGGCATCGACCTGAAGCGCATCATGATCACTGTGTGGCTGTGCACCTTCCCGGCCATGCTGTTCGGTATGTACAACATTGGTCTGCAGGCTAACCTGGCCATTGGCGCAGGTTCTGGTGCTGCGATTGAAGGCTGGCGTGAAGTGCTGATCGCTCTGCTGGGCGGCAGCGGTCACAGTTCGGCGTCCTTCTGGGATAACTTCGTATTCGGTGCTGCTTACTTCCTGCCGGTATACCTGACCACTTTCATCGTGGGCGGTTTCTGGGAAGTGTTGTTCGCTACCATCCGTAAGCACGAAGTGAACGAAGGCTTCTTCGTAACCTCCATTCTGTTTGCGCTGATTCTGCCGCCAACCATCCCGCTGTGGCAGGTTGCACTGGGTATTTCTTTCGGCGTCGTCATCGGTAAGGAAGTATTCGGTGGTACCGGTAAAAACTTCCTGAACCCGGCACTGACTGGTCGTGCTTTCCTGTTCTTCGCGTACCCGGCCAACATGTCCGGTAACGCCGTATGGACAGCCGCTGACGGTTTTACCGGTGCAACGGCTCTGAGTAACGCGGCTGAAGGCGGCGTCAACAGCATCGTGAATAACGGTGTGACCTGGATGGATGCTTTCCTGGGAACGATTCAGGGCTCCATGGGCGAAACCAGCACACTGGCGATTCTGATCGGCGGTGTGGTGCTGATGGCCATGGGCATTGCTTCTTTCCGTATCGTTGCGGGTGTGATGATCGGTATGGTTGCCACCACTCTGCTGCTGAACGGTGTTGGTTCTGAAACCAACCCTATGTTTGCGCTGCCATGGTACTGGCATCTGGTTCTGGGTGGTTTCGCCTTCGGTATGATCTTTATGGCGACTGACCCGGTATCGGCTTCCATGACCAATAAAGGTAAGTGGTTCTTTGGTGCTCTGATCGGCTTCATGGTGGTCATGATCCGCGTTGTGAACCCGGCGTTCCCGGAAGGCATGATGCTGGCCATTCTGTTTGCGAACCTGTTTGCACCGCTGATTGACCACTTCGTAGTTCAGGCGAATATCAAGCGGAGGGTTGCACGTGTCAGCCAATAACGACAGCATCAAAAAGACCCTGGTGGTCGCGATTCTCCTGTGTCTGGTCTGTTCTGTGATTGTGGCCGGTGCCGCGGTTTCCCTGAAACCTATGCAGCAGATCAACAAGGCGAAAGACAAGAAAGAAAACATTCTGGCCGCCGCAGGTATTCTGCAGCAGGGCGTCAGCATTGAAGAGCAGTTCAAACAGGTGACTACCCGTGTGGTGAATCTGGATGAAGGCCGTTTCATCAATGACGCTGAAAAAGCGGAAATCAAAGCAGCCGGTCTGGATCCGGACAACTACGACCAGCGTAAAGCCTCCAAAAAAGCTCAGGTGTCACGTGCTCTGTCCAATGAAGAAGACAAAGCCAACATCAAGCGTCTGGAAAAATTCGCTGCGGTTTACATCCTGACCAATGAAGATGGCTCTATTCAGAAGCTGATCCTGCCGGTACACGGCTACGGTCTGTGGTCCACGCTCTATGGCTTTATCGCTCTGGAAGGCGACATGGAAACCATCGTCGGTCTGGGCTTCTACTCACACGCAGAGACTCCGGGTCTGGGCGGCGAAGTGGATAATCCTAAGTGGAAAGCACTGTGGAGCGGTAAAAAGCTGCATAACGACAAGGGCGATATCGCGATCAGCGTTATCAAAGGCGGCGCAGAGCCTGGCAACCTGAATCAGGTTGATGGTCTGTCCGGCGCTACCCTGACCAGTCGTGGTGTTAACAATCTGGTGCGTTTCTGGGTTGGTGACATGGGCTTTGGCAAACTCCTCAATCACCTGAAAGAACAGGGGGCCTGAGATGTCTGAACTGAAGAAAGTTCTTACAGAACCGTTAATCGGTAAAAACCCGATTGCAGTCCAGATCCTGGGTATCTGTTCTGCTCTGGCGGTAACCACCAGTCTGAAAGTAACACTCGTTATGTGTGTTGCACTGACGCTGGTAACTGCGTGCTCTAACTTTGGTATCGCTCTGATCCGCAATCAGATTCCGAACAATATCCGTATCATCGTGCAGATGATCATTATTGCGTCGCTGGTAATTGTGGTGGATCAGATCCTGAAAGCCTACGCCTATGACGTCAGCAAGCAGCTGTCGGTGTTTGTTGGTCTGATCATTACCAACTGTATCGTAATGGGACGCGCCGAAGCGTTCGCGATGAAGAACGGCCCGGTGCTGAGTTTCTTCGACGGTATCGGTAACGGTCTGGGCTACTCACTGGTGCTGATCTCTGTTGGTACCGTCCGTGAACTGTTCGGCTCTGGCAAGCTGCTGGGCTTCGAAATTCTGCCTCTGATTCAGGATGGCGGCTGGTATCAGTCCAATGGTCTGCTGCTGCTGCCTCCGTCAGCGTTCTTCATTATCGGTGGTTTTATCTGGGTACTGCGTACCCTGCGTAAAGACCTGACCGAGAAGGCAGACTTCAAAATCCTGCCGAACACTGAACACTCCGGAGGTCACTAATGGAACATTACATCAGCTTGTTTGTGAAAGCGGTTTTCGTTGAGAACATGGCGCTTTCCTTCTTCCTGGGGATGTGTACCTTTCTGGCAATCTCCAAGAAGATTCAGACTGCTATCGGTCTGGGTATTGCCGTGGTTGTAGTGCAGGCCATTACAGTGCCTGCCAACAACCTGATTTACACCTTCCTGCTCAAGGAAGGCGCTCTGAGCTGGATCAGCGAAGATTTCAACACCGTTGATCTGAGCTTTCTGGGTCTGCTGACTTATATCGGCGTAATTGCTGCGATCGTACAAATCATGGAAATGGTACTGGATAAGTACGTTCCGTCTCTGTACAACGCGCTGGGCGTGTTCCTGCCACTGATCACCGTAAACTGCGCCATCATGGGTGGCTCGCTGTTCATGGTGGAACGTGACTACAACTTCGCTGAAAGTACCGTGTACGGCGTTGGTTCTGGTCTGGGCTGGGCTCTGGCCATTACCGCTCTGGCGGGTGTGCGTGAAAAACTGCGCTACAGCGACGTTCCGGAAGGTCTTCAGGGTCTGGGTATCGCCTTCATGACGGTCGGTCTGATGTCTCTGGGCTTCATGTCCTTCTCTGGCGTATCACTGTAAGGAGCCGGCTGTGGAACTGGAAATTATCCTCGGCGTTGTGATGTTTACCGTGATCGTACTGGCACTGGTATTCATCATTCTGGGCGCCCGTGCCAAGCTGGTAAGCTCTGGCACTGTAAAAATTCTGATCAACCATGAGCGCACCATCGAGACTGAAGGTGGCGGTAAGCTGCTGCAGACGCTGGCAGCGAACAACATCTTCCTGTCGTCTGCCTGTGGCGGCGGCGGTACCTGTGCTCAGTGTAAGTGCGTGGTAGAAAGCGGCGGTGGTGAAATGCTGCCGACCGAAGCTTCTCACTTCACCAAAGGTGAAGCCCGCGAAGGCTGGCGTCTGTCCTGTCAGACGCCGGTTAAGCAGGACATGGTTATTGAAGTTCCTGAAGAAGTGTTCGGCGTTAAAAAGTGGGAAACCACTGTGGTGTCGAACCCGAACGTAGCGACCTTCATTAAAGAGCTGACCCTGAAGCTGCCAGAAGGCGAGAACGTCGACTTCCGCGCCGGTGGTTATGTGCAGCTGGAATGTCCGCCGTACGAAATCAACTTCTCAGATTTTGATATTCAGCCGGAATACCGCGGTGACTGGGAGCGTTTTGGCTTCTTTAACCTGAAAGCGGTTAACAAAGAAGACACCATCCGCGCTTACTCGATGGCCAACTATCCGGAAGAACGCGGTCTGGTGAAGTTCAATATCCGTATTGCAACGCCACCACCGGGTTCCAAAGATATTCCGCCTGGCATCATGTCGTCGTTCGTGTTCAATCTGAAACCGGGCGACAAAGTGACCGTTTATGGTCCGTTTGGTGAGTTCTTCGCGAAAGAAACCGATGCCGAAATGGTGTTCATCGGTGGTGGTGCGGGTATGGCGCCTATGCGTTCCCACATCTTCGACCAGCTGAAGCGCCTGAAGTCCACGCGTAAGATCAGCTTCTGGTACGGTGCGCGCTCTCTGCGTGAGCTGTTCTATCAGGATGAATACGACGCGCTGGCGGCAGAGAACGACAACTTCACCTGGCATGTGGCCATGTCCGATCCTCAGCCTGAGGACAACTGGACCGGCCTGACCGGCTTCATTCACAACGTGCTGTTCGAACAGTATTTGCGTGACCACCCGGCGCCGGAAGATTGTGAGTTCTACATGTGTGGCCCACCGATCATGAATAAGTCCGTGATCAACATGCTGCTCAGTCTGGGCGTTGAGCCTGAAAACATCATGCTGGACGATTTCGGCGGCTGATGTCAGACAAAAGAAACCGCGCTACGGCGCGGTTTTTTTATGTCTGTAAATAATATTGCTTTCACATAACGGGTGTATTTCCATTAGGGCACAGTCAGCCGTCACAGGGCGTACGCGGGTTGCTCCGCCGATGACAAAAATTTGCGTGATCCAGCGCAATTGACAGTTCCTTCGTCCTGCCTGATTCATCAATTGTGGGTTATCATTCCGGAATTGATGCTTCGGTGCCAAAAACAGAAGCACAGGATTCCCATTACAGAAACTGCGATATGAACAAAACAGATAATAACGATAAGGCCCCCATTAACTGGACGCCGGCGATTATGTTTGCCGTCACCAATCTGGTCGCTGTCACGCTGGTGCCATGGTACGGCCTGACGCATGGCTACAGTCTGTCTGCCGTGATCTGCTTTATCGTGCTGACGTCTGCCACCGAACTGGCCATCACGGCCGGTTATCACCGCCTGTGGTCGCACAACGCCTATGAGGCTCACTGGAGTCTGCGTCTGGTGTACGCCCTGTTTGGCGCAATGGCCCTGCAGAACACCATTCTGCACTGGAGTTCAGGCCACCGAGTTCATCACCGTCATGTGGACGATGTGGATCTGGATCCCTACTCGGCCAAACGCGGTCTGTGGTTCTCGCACATGGGCTGGATGCTGCGTAAATACCCAAGTGGCGAAGTGAACTTCGACAACGTTAAAAATCTGATGAAAGACCCGATTGTGATGTGGCAGTACAAGTACTACCTGCCGATCGCGCTGGGCATGAACTTCCTGCTGCCGATCGCACTGGGTCTGATGCTGGGGGATATGTGGGGCATGCTGCTGATGGCAGGCTTCCTGCGCGTAGTAACCACTCACCACTTCACCTTTTTCATCAACTCCATTGCGCACAAATGGGGCTCTCAGCCGTATACGGATGAGAACACTGCCCGAGACAATCACTTCTTCGCGTTCCTGACCTTTGGCGAGGGCTACCACAACTACCACCACATTTTTCAGACGGATTACCGTAATGGCATCAAATGGTGGCAGTGGGATCCGACCAAGTGGCTGATCCGTGGCGCCTCTTTCTTCGGTCTGGCCAGCAATCTGAAAACCGTGCCTGATTTCAAAATCCAGCGCGCCAAGCTGAAGATGCAGTTCCAGCGTGCGCAGGAAAAACTGCAGAAAGCTGCCAACAGCGAAAAATGGTCGGTACAGCTGGAAAAAGAGTACGAAGAATTCAAAACCATGGTGGCTCACTGGACCGAGCTGCAGGGCCTGAAAGTTCAGGAAACCCGTCGTAATCTGCAGGAGAAATGGGAATCAGCAGCTTTGCGCACCCGGGTGAAAGAAATCGAATACTCGCTGCGCATGCAGCAGAAGCGGCTGAAACTGCTGGTCGCACAGTTCGCCTGATCGAAGACGTTTAAAAAAGCCCCGGAATCCCGGGGCTTTTTTATGGGCGCTGCCTTTCGTACCGGCTCTGCAGGATTGCGCCGGTTGATGTCTCTGGCGTATCCGCCTGATTGTTTATATCACCGAGCCTCAAGGCTTAACTGAATAACCGCCTGACAGATACGCGCGACTGTCAGTTGGCCGCACTTTGCTGGGCTGGAATACTATGGCCATCACAGAGATTCGGATCATGAGTATGTCGGTGCAGCATCCACCCCGTTTTGTTTTTAATGCCCAAAAAAATACCTGGCGCGGGCGCAAGACCGCCTGGGGGCTGGGCCTGTTGCTGGGTTGTAAGCCCGCGCCCTCCGATGAATTACTCGATCGTGTAGCGCTCAGTTATCACCAGAGCGATGAGCTGGGTGACCGGGTGGCGGCTGAGCTCTTTCAGAATCCGTCGCTGCGCACTGCGGGGCTGAATCCGCATCAGCTGCTGAAGACGGGTGTCGAACAGGGCGCCGCGGCGGTGGGGGAGCTGACGCCGCAGCTGAAGGCCATGCTAACCATGGCCGAGACAACGCCGCATTGGGTAGATGAAGCGCAGCTCGAAACGGGGTGCGGGCTCATTCACCGCTGGGGACGGTTTGCCATGTACGCGCTGGGTGATTTCTCTCTGTTGGGCGGATACGCCAACAGTGATATCGCCAAGCCGCTGGCATTCACCGGTGCGCTTAACGGGAACAGCTCCTTCGACCGGGTATCGGAAACCACCTCGTTCTGGTTCGATGTCACCACACCGGGCGGGTTGAAGCCTGGCCATGCGGGGTTTAATTCGGCGGTCAAAGTGCGGGTCATGCACGCACTGGTGCGGGCGCGTTTGCTGCAGCACCCCGACTGGAACAGCGACGAGTGGGGCCTGCCTATTAATCAGGGCGATGCGGTCGCCACCAACGTGGCGTTCTCTATGATGATGATCACGGGGCTCGCCATGCTGGGCTGGCGCTTCCGTGATGACGAGATCGAAGCCGTACTGCATCTGTGGCGCTATGTTGCCTATCTGATGGGTGACGATTACACCCTGCTGCCGCAGACCCGGCAGGAAGGTGTCGACTGGCTGTACATTATTGCGCTCGGCAGCCGGGTGAATCCGGATGCCGACAGTCTGGAGCTGGCCCGTTCCTATCTCGACAATTTTCTGCAGGTTCCTGGTTCTCGGGCTTACCAATGGTATGTCTACTGGTTTCACCGTATGTACGCCAATTGGTTTATCCCGGCGGATATCCGCAAAGCGCTGAATATTCCCCGGGCGCCACTGTTGAGTCTGCTGCCGCTGCTGCAATTTCCTGTTATCCGCCTGCTGGACTGGGGCGCCCATCGTTTTCCGGCCATCGACCGCTGGCTGCAGCGCATCGGACGTCGGGGTCAGGCCTATATCGTCAGCAGTCGTCTGCAGGGGCGCGCTGTTACTTTTACCGACAAGCAGACGCTGGCCCGTTAACAGGGCCTGCTGTTCGCCTGTGCGGATGACCTCAAAGCGGGTAGACTTGCGCCAGTTTTGAGTGATTCCGACAGGAGACTGGTATGGCAAACGTAGTAATTACCGGAGCAAACCGTGGTATCGGGCTGGAGCTGGCCAAGCTCTACGCCGCCCGTGGCGATTCTGTGACCGGCATCTGCCGTGAAACCAGTGACGAACTGGAAGACATCGCTGATCAGGTGATCAGTGGTATCGATCTGACCGAAGAAGGCGCCATGGCGGCCATCGCTGCGATTCTGGAGCAGCTGATTGAAGGCCCGCTGGACGTTCTGATTAATAACGCCGGTATTTTCTGTAATGAAACGCTGGATAATATGGACTTCGGCAGTATTCAGCGTCAGTTCGAAGTGAACGCGCTGGTGCCGCTGATGCTGAGCTGGGAATTACTGCCGTTTATGGCCGAAGGCAGCAAAATTGCCAACATTACCAGCCGCATGGGTTCCATCGCCGACAACACCTCTGGCCACTACTATGGTTATCGTGCGTCCAAGGCTGCGCTGAACGCGTTCGGCAAATCGCTGGCGGTGGACCTGCAACCCAAAGGCATTGCCGTAGCCCAGCTGCACCCGGGTTTTGTGCAAACCCGAATGGTGGGCTTCAACGGCGATATCACGCCGGCCGAGGCCGCCGCAGGTCTGGCTGCCCGCATTGATGAACTGACACTGGAAAACACCGGTGGCTTCTGGCACTCCAATGGCCAGGCGCTGCCCTGGTAAACCGACAGGAACTGATTATGTCCAACGCCCGTATTGTAAAAAAACACCACACCCGTCTTCTTGCCGAATTCCTGGTTGAAGTGAGTCAGGACGCTGAGTGGGAAAAGAAACTGCAGGCTCTTCAGGTTGAAGACAAACTGAACACCTCAGAAGCCGGCTTTCCGGAAGAATTCCTGAAGTGGTTCCCGGAAGCGGAAACCCTGAAACTGGAATACAGCATTGAGCGTGTTGAACTGGCTGATGTGCCGCGCGCGGCCTCTTGCTGGTGGCCTCTGGAAGACAATACCCATTATTTCATGGCGTATCCGGCGCAATTCCCGCAGTCTGCTGTGTACATGGCCATCGATTTCCACGGTGACCATCAGGACTGCTGCGGTCACTGATGAGCAGCGCCAGCCCGGTCAGTGCGCTGAAAGAGCGGTTGCGTGAGCAGCGTGACCTGCTCAACGAATTGCAGTCGACACGGCTGCACAGGGCATTGAGCTGGCTGGCGGCGGCTGAACAGCAGGCCGAAGACGACGATCTGCGCTTTATTCTGGGCTGGATCAGTTTTAACGCCTGCTGTGTGGTCGAAGACGACCCTCAGGCAGCGCTCGAAGAACAACAGGCCTTTCGTCAGCTGATCGAGCAGCTGGTTCGTCTGGACACGGATGAACGCATTTATCACTGCCTCTGGCACCAGTTTTCCGGGCCAGTCCGCGCCCTGATTAAAAATCCCTACGTATTTGCCCCGTTCTGGCGTTCACAGCGATTAAACAACGATGACTGGCGTCAGCTGTTTGATTTGTCGTCGGTGGCGGCCCTGAACGCCTTGAGCCGGAAAAAAGTCGCGGAATTACTGGGTATTGTGCTTGATCGTCTGTACGTGCTGCATCATCAGGTCGTCCGTGGCGGCGCAACTTATCAGAGCCGGGTTAACCGGGAACAAGTGAAGGACGGCGCGGATTTATTATTGGCGCTGATGCCCGTGATGATCGATATTATGCTGCGGCATAACGACCGCGACTGGGGTGAGCTTGCTTATCCGGTGGTTAAGTAGGAAAAATAACTCGTTAGTTTTAAGGGACTGTATGACGAATACGCGTTTTCTGTTATTGCCGCTTTTTGTTGGCGCAATGTCGATGTTTGCCGGTTGTGCCTCAGTTAATGGTGCGGTTTATGAGCCGCAATACGCCGCCGGAGCCAATGAGCCTCAGTCGTCTGAGCGTATGGTGATTAAATCTGCAAGTCTGGAAATCGAAGTTGAGGACATTCTCTCGGCGACGGACTCGTTGAATCAGTTGGTGAAAACGCAAAGTGGCTACGTTGAATCTTCCAATGGCTCTGATGATAAAGCGCGCTTTTTAAGCATCCGAATTCCACAGCAACAGTTCGAGTCGCTACTGCAGGGCATGGGATCTTTGGGGAAAATCAAAACTCAGCGCATTTCTAGCCGTGATGTGACCGATTCGCTGGTTGATTATCAGGCGAAACTGAATAATCAGATTGTATTACGCGATCGTATGCGGGCGTTGCTGGACAAGGCCAATAAGATTGACGACATTCTGGTTCTCGAAAAAGAACTTGCCCGTCTGCAAACCGAGATTGATCGTTTGACCGCGCTCCAGAAAAATCTGCAGCAGCAGGTCGCGATGTCGGCTGTCGATGTCACACTTGAGAAAAAAGTGCAGCTCGGCCCATTGGGCTATGTTGGCTACGGTATTTACTGGGCGATCAGTAAACTCTTCGTGATTGAATAACCACTTTTGATGAAACGGGCAGCAGCTTTTCAGCTGCTGCCTGCATATTCAGCTGACGAAGGTCACGGCGTCAGCCAGTTGTGCACGATCGGTGCGGCATTTGTTGGCGTCCGCATTGTCATCGGCATAACCGAACGACATTCCGAATAAAATTCCGCGGCCTTCCGGCAGACCCAGAAACTCGTGTACCGGTTGCGGGAATTGTCCCAGTGCACCCTGCATGCAGCTGTCGATGCCTTTTTCTTTCAGCAGCAGCGTTAATGTCTGCGCATAAATACCGATGTCTACGGCACCCATGATGTCGAGGTAGGTATCCATAGTGAAAAAAGCAACGTGTGGTGCATCAAAAAATGCCCAGTTGCGCAGCATGGCCATGTTGCGTTTCATTTTATCGTCGCGGGCGATGCCCATGGCGTTGTACAGCGCGGCAGCAGAACCAAACTGACGCTCGCGATGAATACCTTCGTACGCCACTTTCCAGTTGAAGTCAGGGGCAGGCTGCTGTTGTTTCATCACGGTACCGACCAGAATTTTCTTCAGCTCGTCTTTTTTGGCACCGGACACCACAAAGGTCTGCCATGGTTGCACGTTGCAGTTCGACGGCGCGCGTTGGGCGGCGGCAAAAATGTCCTCAAGCAGGGTCTGATCGACCGGTTCCGGTTTAAACGCACGGACGGAATAGCGGGTGTTCAGGATTTCTGTGAGGGACATAGTGGTTTCTCGTTATCGGTTTGTCCGGGCATGGTAGCAGGGGCGGGCCGGTGAATTGAGGCGATAAGTGTCAGGAAGCGGGCAGAATGTGCCGAAAGCACAAATAAAAAAGCCATGGTGGTGAAACCATGGCTTTTCTATTCAGGGCGTTAATGATGCCTTATTTGGCCAGTAAATAATTCACCAGCAGAGGCACCGGACGTCCGGTCGAGCCTTTGGCTTTGCCACCGGAATTCCAGGCGGTACCGGCGATGTCCAGATGCGCCCATGGTGTACCTTCGGTGAAGCGCGACAGGAAGCAGGCGGCGGTGGTGGCGCCAGCGAGAGGACCGCCAATGTTCGCCATGTCGGCGAAGTTGGAGTCCAGCAGTTCCTGATAATCGTCTTCCAGCGGCAGGCGCCACACTTTGTCGCCACTGTAGGCTGCGGCGTTCTGCAGCTCACCGGCCAGTGTTTCGTCGGTGGTGAACAGGCCGGAGTTTACGCGTCCCAGCGCCGCCATGCAGGCACCGGTCAGGGTCGCGATGTCGACCAGACTGGCCGGTTTGAAGTTGTTGATGCCGTAGGTCATGGCGTCACACAGCACCAGACGGCCTTCGGCGTCGGTGTTCAGAATTTCAACCGTTTTACCGGACAGTGTGGTCACCACATCGCCCGGCTTGCTGGCGTGGCCGGCCGGCATATTTTCGGCGCTGGTGATCATGCCGATGACGTTAATGGCCGGTTTCAGTTCCAGCAGGGCTTTCATGGTGCCGAGCACAGAGGCTGCGCCACACATGTCGTATTTCATTTCGTCCATGTTCAGGCCCGGCTTGAGGCTGATACCACCGGTGTCGAAGGTAATGCCTTTGCCGAGAATCATGTGGGGTGCTGCGTTCTTATCGGCGGCGCCCTGGTATTTCATGACGATCATTTTGCCCGGTTCAGACGAACCTTTGGCCACCGAAACAAACGCGCCGGCGCCCAGTTTTTCCAGTTCTTCCTCATCGAGGATGGTAACGTCGAGCGCGCCCGCCGCACCCAGCTTCACGGCTTCGGCGGCCAGATACGACGGCGTGCAGATGTTCGGTGGCAGGTTGCCCAGTTCTTTGGCGTACGCCACGCCCAGTGCAATGGCTTCGCCTTTACTGAAGGCTGCGGATACATCATCGCCCAGCCAGGTCAGAGAGTCGGGCTGGCGCTTTTCTGCGGCGTCGTCTTTTTTACCTTTGGTTTCGGTGTACTTGTACAGCGCGTTGCCATAGGCCTGGGCAATCTGTTCCGCCCACCAGGCCGCTGGCAGGGTGTCGGTGGCTAAATGAGCGAGCGCCAGTGCCACGTTGCCACTGTAGCCCGAGGTAGCAGAGGCGATGGCGTTGAGGATTTTAACGGCGTCGGCGGATTTCAGCGTTTCCTTGCCGGTACCGACCAGCAGAACACGTTCGGCACCGATGCCGGCTACGGCGGGCAGCAACAGGGTCTGAGCGGTTTTGCCTTCGATGTCTCGGGCATCGATACGGGCCTGAATAAAACCACCGGAGGCCTGATCGATGGCGTTGGCGGCGTCAGATAACTTGCCTGACTGATCGAGAGTGACCACAATACAGCTGGCCTGAACGCCCGCGACCGGTTGATTCGAAATCTGGTATTGCATGCTGGCTCCTGACGGAATAAGACGACTGGAAGTACAGGGAAAGGGCTGAGCGGAATTCGCGCCTGTTATGCGGGCAGAATTACCGGCAATCAGTCTGTAAGATGCGTTCAAGTGTACGAAAATCAAGAGCGGAACACATCCGTTTAAAACAATTAAGGTAATAGCTTTGATTCTTTTCCGTTACCTGGCCCGGGAGCTGGCGGGTTCTCTGGTGGCTGTAACGACCGTGCTGCTGATGATTCTGATGAGTGGCCGTCTGATTCAGCAACTGGCGCAGGCGGCTGCCGGTGAGGTGTCGCTCAGTTTTGTGTTCCTGACCCTGCTGTTGCGTCTGCCGTCGTTTCTGGAAATGATCCTGCCGCTCGCCCTGTTTATTTCCATTTTGCTGACCTATGGCCGTCTGTACGCTGAAAGCGAGATGACGGTGCTGACCGCCACCGGTTTTTCCGACCGCAAGCTGCTGGGCTATACCCTGATTCCGGCCACTTTTCTGATGCTGGTGGTCGGCAGTTTCACGCTGGTGCTGAGCCCGTGGGGCGCCCAGAAAATGGAAAAGCTCTACGCCCAGCAGGCCAAGCTGACCGAATTTGAATTACTCGCACCGGGTCGTTTTCAGAGCACCACCAACGGCTCGCGCGTGACCTACACCGAAAAGCTGTCGGACGATAAAAAACAGATGCATCAGGTGTTCATTGCCGACGGTAATACCCTGCTGCTGGCGGACGTGGGTACTCAGTACGTCAGCGACACGACCGGCTCCCGTTTTCTGGAACTGCACAATGGTCGTCGCTACGACCTCAACCCCGGCAGCCCGGAAACCACCATTCTCGACTTCAACCGCTATGGCGTAAAAATCGCTGACGAACCGGAAGAACGCCGCAAGCTGCGCAAAGAAGCGATTCCCACCCGTGAGCTGGTGGGCGCTAAAGATCCGAAGTATCAGGCTCAGCTGCAATGGCGGATTTCCTTGATTCTGATGGTACCCATCGTGACCCTGATTGCCTTTCCGCTCTCTAAAGTAAACCCGCGTCAGGGTCGTTTTGCCCGTCTGTTTCCGGCCATAGTGCTGTTCATGGTGTACATCTCACTGATGATCGCCATGACCGGCATGATTGAAAAACGCACGCTGAATCCGGCCATTGGCCTGTGGGGGCTGCACGCTGTGTATCTGCTGATCGGACTTGGATTACTGCTGATACCAGAATTTTTGCGTCGCCAGAAAGTGAAGGGGCTGTGATGAGACAACTGGATTCTTACATCGCCCGCAACGTGTTTATGGCCACCGTGATGGTGGTTGTGGTGATCGTTGGCCTTGATGCGATTTTCACCCTGGTCGACGAGCTCGACCAGCTGAAGGGTGATTATCAGTTTGTGCAGGCACTCGAATTTATGGGGCTGCGTCTGCCGCGCCGGGCCTACGAATACATGCCGATGGCCTGTCTGATTGGCTGTCTGGCCGGTCTTGGCAGCATGGCCGCCAGCAGTGAACTGACGGTGATGCGCGCGGCCGGTATTTCAGTGGGCCGCATCAGTCTGTCGGTCCTGAAACCCATGGCTTTCCTGATGATCCTGAGTCTGGCGCTGGCCGAATTTGCGATTCCGACACTCGAGCGCATCGCTCAGTCGCAGAAAGCGGTGGCGCAGGGTAAAGACGATATTCTGTCGAACAAAGGCAAGGGATACTGGCACCGTGAAGGCAATGATTTCATGCGTTTCACGGCGGTAGAGCCCAACGGCGTACTGCACGGTGTGACGCTGTATGAATTCGACGTTGATCACGAACTGCAGCGGGTACGTACCGCCAGCCGCGCTATCTACCTGCGTTCGCACTGGCAGATGGAAAATGTGCAGGACGTTTTGCTGTTCGGCGATCGTTCCGAAGTGCGTACTTATCCGAGTGCCGAATGGGAAACCGAATTAACACCGGAAAGCCTGAGCGTGGTGATGGTGCAGCCGCGTGATATGTCGATTTCCGGTCTGTTCACCTACACCCGTTATCTGGCCAAGCAGGGCCTGAATTCCGACAACTACCTGCTGTCGTTCTGGCGTAAGGTGACGCAACCCCTGGGCACCTTTGCCCTGGTGTTGCTCGGCATTTCCTTTATTTTCGGACCGCTCAGGGCGGTAACGCCAGGCTACCGGATCTTCTCCGGTATTCTGGTCGGGCTGGTGTACAAATACGCCGAAGAACTGCTTGCACCGGCCAGTATTGTGTTTGGCTTTGCTCCTATCTGGGCGTCCATTATTCCGATTGCCGGCTGTGCTCTGGCGGGCGGGCTCCTGCTGCGCAAGGCCGGATAAACGTTCGGCGGGCAATAAAAAAAGGCGCCAGTGGCGCCTTTTTTATTGGGCAGAATAGTCGGTTCAGTCCATGTTTTTGGGCAGAAAGACCACACGGGTCAGTGACGCCATGTCGTGCCAGGTGCGCTGGCGTTTATCAAACAGCATCCACCAGTAACCCAGACCGGCGGCGAGCAGCGAGAAGAAGCCAATGCCAGAGCGCAGCATGCACTGGCTGAGGCGTACCGGGCCTTTTTCTTCGCTGATCAGGCGGATGCGCCAGGCTTTCATGCCTACGGTCTGGCCGCCTTTGCGCCAGGAGTGGCTGTAGTAGAGGAAGCTCACGGTAAACAGCAGGGACGCCGACACCGACCAGGGCAGGGCGCCCGGAAACTCGCCGGTGCTGGCTTTCAGCAGGCCGACGACAACAAACCCCACCGCAATGTAGAGGGCGATGACGATCAGTCCGTCGTAAACCAGCGCTGCCAGACGACGAAGCAAATTGGCGGTAGGGTAATTCTGAGCCGACATAGTTTGGATTCCGGGTTCTGTTTTCGCCGCGCATGATAACAAAAGCCGCTGCGGTTGCGCCTGCTTTTCCCCGCGACAGATCAATACCCGGCGGCGGATGTGGGGCATAATGACAGCAGTTACACAGGGGAGATTCCTTATGGTTAATCTGGGCGATATCCGCCGCCAGTACACGCAGGGCCGGCTTGATGAAACCCGCGCTGCGGACGATCCGATGACGCAGTTCCACGCCTGGTTTGAGCAGTACCGCGAAACCGGTCCGCTGGAGCCGACCATCATGACCGTCGCCAGTGTCGATGCCGACGGTCAGCCGTGGCAGCGGGTGCTGCTGCTGAAAGCCTATGACGAGCAGGGCTTCGTATTTTTCACCAATTACGAAAGCAATAAAGGCCGTCATTTTGAGCAGAACAATAAGGCCAGCCTGCATTTCTTCTGGATGAATCTGGAGCGTCAGGTGCTGGTGCAGGGCGGTGTCGAGAAAATCAGCCGCGAAGAAGCGGCGGCGTATTTTCATTCCCGTCCGCGGGAAAGCCAGCTCGGCGCCTGGGCCTCGGCGCAGAGTCGTCCACTGAACAACCGTGCGGAGCTGGAAGCGAAATTCGCCGAGGTATCGGCCCGTTACGACGGTCAGGACGTACCGCTGCCGGATTACTGGGGCGGTTTCCGCCTGCGCCCGACGCGGGTTGAGTTCTGGCAGGGTGGTGAGCACCGTCTGCACGACCGGGTGGAATACACACCTGTTGGTGATGGCTGGCATAAGCAGCGTCTGAACCCTTAAGCGGTTTTGACGGCGTAATTCCAATAAAAAGCCCGCTTAACGCGGGCTTTTTATTGGTTTTTTATGGCGGGCGTTGGCGGCGGTGCCGTTACATCTGACGGATCAGGCTTTCAGCCTGCGCCACGTAGCTGCCACCGAACATCAGCGCATGATTCAGCACATGATAGAGCTGGTACACCGCCATGCGGTCGCGGTAGCCGGCGTCGATGGTGGTGACGCTCTGGTAGCCGTCGTAGAAGGCTTTCGGGAACCGCCCGAACAGTTCGGTCATAGCCAGATCGGTTTCGGCGTCGCCGTAGTAACTGGCCGGGTCGAACAGCACCGGATACGACAGCTGACGGTCCGGATTAAACCCTATGTTGCCGGACCACAGGTCGCCGTGCAGCAGGGCAGGCGTTGGCTGGTGGTCGCGCAGTACGCGGTAGGCACATTCGAGCGCGTGTTGCTGGCGGGCGATACGTACGCCTTGCTCAGCAAGACGGCCAAACTGAGGCTGCAGACGTTGCTGCAGGAAGAAATCGGCCCAGTTGTCGCGCCAGCGGTTGTCCTGTGGGGTTTCGCCACACCAGGTGGTGCCGTCGAAGCCGTAGCCTTTGTCGGAGGTGGCGCCATGCAACTGCGCCAGTTGCTGACCGGCGGAGAACCAGTCGCCGTGAACGGCCAGTGGGATGTGCTGCAGAATCAGATACGACATGTCCGCCGCGCCCTGACGCTCCACGGTGCCAATCGCCAGCGGGGCGCAGACCGCCATGGTGTGAGTGCCCATTAACGCCAGCAGGCTGCGCTGCTCGGCTTCAAAATGCGAGCGGTACGCCACGTCCTGACATTTGATAAAAAACGCACCGGCCTCGGTCTGCACCGTGAATTGCTGCTGAATGCGGTTTTTGTGCTGGCTGAACCCGTTGAGGTTGACGGCCGACGGGAACAGCTGACGGTTGGCGACGGCGTGTTCGAGAATATCGCCGATCAGTTCCCGGCTGACCTGATCATCCCGGTAGTCGGACAGGTGGTGCAGCGAAAAGGCGGAGTTCATAGAGGGCATCCGTTGAACATTACCAGCCCAGTGTATAAGCCCTGTGCCGGCAAAGATGCCAATCAGTTAACACTCTTTCAGCGCTGGTTTTCGCAAAAACCAGCAAAACCTGTCTCTTGCAGCGCTTCAGTCGTCGCTGCGGCCGTGTTCGCTGGCCCAGCGCTTCAGCATGCGGTAGACGCGGTCGTCACATGGCATGTGCAGGGAATCGTCGCTGACCGGTACACCGCGCTGCACGATTTCACGGGCATCGCCGATCTCGATGCTGAGATCGCGGTTACAGGCTTCGTAGATCTTCTCCAGCATGAAGGTGACGCGTTCGGTGTCGTCGGCGTACAGATACGGCTGCTCGAGGTCGCCTTCCAGCTCGCGGATCACGGACCACAGGGTTTCGCCACGCTGGTACAGGGTGTCGGGGGTAATGCCGTGCAGATCCTGCAGTGCGATATCCCAGTCGTCCCAGTCGTCGTCGGGCTGGATCAGCGTGGTTTTGATCTGACCGTCGGCCATGGACCAGGCGATGGCGACCGGATGGGCGTGTTCTTCCCAGGAGCTGCCGTCGATGGCGATAAACTGCGGGTACTGCATGCGGGATTCTCAGATAAATGGGGTAGCAGGGCGCAGTTTACCGCAAGCGTCTGACGCTGTAATGCTCAGGCGGGGCGGATGTCGGCGATGCGGCGCAGCAGAGCATCCAGCACATCGATCACGTCCGCCCCGTCAGTTTGAGCCAACAAGGCCTTGTGCAGAAAGCGTTGCCCGGAATGGATTCCTCAGTCCGGGCGTCCCATGCTTTTCAGATGGCGGTAATGGGCCGCCAGTGCCTGCCACAGGGTGGCGTAACTGCGGACCGGCTGGCCGAGTGCGGCACACTGCTGAGTCAGGATCGCGTGCAGCGCCGGGTAGTGAACATGACTGACGCGCGGAAACAGGTGATGTTCGACCTGAAAGTTGAGTCCGCCCAGTGCCCAGGTCAGAAAGCGGCTTTGAGGGGCGAAATCCACTGTGGTGCGCAGCTGATGCACCGCCCATTCGTCGTGCATCACGCCCTTGTCATCCGGTTGCAGAAACTCCGCCTGATCCACCACGTGGGCCAGCTGAAACACCACGGCAAACAACACGCCGAGAATGGCGTGCATCAGCAGGAAGCCGACCACCACTTGCTCTGTGCTTAAGAGCTGCAGCGGCAGGACCAGATAAATCAGCACATACAGCACTTTGCTCAGTAAAAACTCGGCGTGATCCGACGCCTTCATACGGTGGCTGAAATCGCGCTCACCGATTTTCTGGCGCAGCCAGGCTTTGTAATCGAGCACGAAAAACCAGAACAGACTGGTGAGCGGGTACAGAAACCACACGTACAGGTGCTGCGCGCGGTGAAAACCATAATGCTTCTGGCGCGGACTCATGCGGAACAGCCCCAGCGCGTCGATGTCTTCGTCGACGTCGTCCACATTGGTGAAGCTGTGGTGATTGCGGTTGTGCTTCTGCGCCCAGTAGTAGCGGTTGCTGCCGATCAGATTAAAGGTCAGGGCGGCCAGCTGATTGAGCCTGCGTGAGCGGCTGAACGACTGATGCGCACCGTCGTGCATGATGTTGAAACCCACCAGTGCGGTCGCGGCGCCGTGAATCAGCCACGCCAGCCAGTTAAGTTCACCGGTGACGGTCAGCATGGCAACAAAGCTTGTGCAGAACAGCGTCAGAATAATAAAGGCTTTGCGGTACAGACGGCCGTTGCCGGAGCGGGCTGTCTGTTGGTCGCGGAAGTACTGATCCACCGCGGCAGATAATGCGCGGTGTACGGGGCGTTCGCCGCCCGGGAAGTGAGCCTGTGTCATGATTTTTTATGATTGTTATTCGGCCAGGCCCTCATCGTACCGGATCAGGGCCATTTGTAAACGATGGTTTCAGATTGCCTCGTCGTCGGTCTGTCCCTGCGCCTGTTTGCGGAACGCACGCGGCGACATGCCCAGCCAGCGGCGGAATGCCCGGCCAAAATTGGACGGATCGTTGTAGCCCAGCAGGTGTGCGATTTCTTCCACCGCGGTGCCGGTTTCCAGCAGCAGGTGCAGTGCCTGCTCACGGCGCGCTTCATCAATGATGTTCTGGTAGGTGGTGTTCAGCTGTGCCAGCTGGCGGTTGATGGTGCGCGGGCTGGAGTTCAGGGTTTTGGCCATCACTGCCAGTGTCGGGAAGGCGTTCAGTCGGTCGATATTGCGCCGGATCTGGGTCACCAGATCCTGACCGCGGTCGAGTTCGGCCAGCAGCTTTTCGCATTCCGCTTCGGCCATGCGGCGGGCGGTGGTGTTGGCCGTGGACACCGGCGTTTCCAGCAACCAGGACGGAATGCACAGCTGATTGTGTGGCTGATTGAACATCACCGGAATGCCGAGAATGCCTTCGTAACAGGAGGCTGGCCGCAACGGACCCTCGCTGAATTTGGCCACGGCGGCCAGCTCTTCCGAGTTCTGGGTCAGGAAGCGGGCAATGGTGACAAAGGTCGAAATAATGTTCTGCACCACAAACGAGAAGGTGCTCGGCATCGCCGCCAGCCGGTTGATCTGGATGATGGCGGTGTCCTTATCGTTGATGAAGCGGATATCGGCCAGCAGGGTACGGGTGCGGGCGTAACGGATGGCGAGTGATAACGCCTGCCCTAAGTTGTCACTGGCGAGTATGGCGAAGCCCAAAAAACCGTGGCTGGAGATGTTCATGCGCCGGCCATGTTCCAGGCCCAGGAGCGGGTCGCCGCTTAAGATCAGCGCGTTTTCCACCACCTTGTGGTACTGCAACGGCGAAATAAATTCCTGCGGGCTGGTCAGGGTTCTGGCGGTCAGGCCGGTGCCCTGAGTCAGCTGTGCGGTGCTGATGCCCTGTTGCTGCAGCAGGTCGATCAGCTGGCTCAGATATTCGGTGCCGATGAACGCTCGGCTGGCGGCAGACGTGGTGTGGATGCTGTCCGCGGTGGAACTGTTGACCATAAAAAACCGGTGGTAATGTGGCGTGTAATGACCGGAAGCATGTCACGTTTTCCACTTTCACTCAATGCGCCTTTGCTGCATAGTGGCCGCAAACAAAAACAAGAACCAACAACGGAGAGTACCCTCGTGGATGCATCGTTCTGGGATGGTAAGCGCGCACCCGGTGTGCCGGATCAGATTAATCTCGACCAATACAATGCCGTGGTTGAGGTAATTGAAAGCGCTTTCCAGCGTTACGCCGACCGTCCGGCGTTTACCAGCATTAACTACACCCTGACCTACCGTCAGATCGACGAATACAGTGCCGCATTTGCCGCGTATCTGCAGAATCACACCAGCCTGAAGCCGGGTGACCGCATTGCGATTCAGATGCCGAACATTCTGCAATTCCCGATCGCCATGTACGGCGCCCTGCGTGCCGGCCTGATCGTGGTGAACACCAACCCGCTCTACACCGAACGTGAGATGCTGCACCAGTTCAACGACTCCGGTGCCAAGGCGCTGGTGTGTATGGATGTGTTCGCCCGTTCTGTGCAGAACATCAAAGATCAGACGGGCCTTAAGCACATCATTGTGACCTCACTGGCCGACATGCTGCCGCTGGTGAAGCGCACCCTGATCAACGCCGCGGCCAAGCACATCAAAAAAATGGTGCCGCCGTATCAGCTGCCGCAGGCGGTGGCTTTCCGCAAAGCGCTGTCGCTGGGCGGTAAGATCGGTGGTTTTGTGCCGAATTACATGCGCAATCCGAACGACACCATCATTCTGCAGTACACCGGCGGTACCACAGGCGTAGCCAAAGGCGCTGAGCTGACCAACCGCAATCTGGTGGCCAACATGCTGCAGGCCCGTGCGCAGCTGAGCCAGATTGATCCGGTGAGCGGTGAGAAAATCAAACCGGATACCGGTGCCAAAGTGGTGGCCCCGCTGCCGCTGTACCACATTTATTCCTTTACCGTGCACCTGATGGCGCTGTTTGAACTGGGCGACCAGAGCATCCTGATTGCCAACCCGCGTGATACCAATATGTTCGTGCGCATGATGAAACCGCACAAACTGACCGGTGTGATTGGTCTGAACACGCTGTTTGTTTCTCTGCTCAATCATCCGGAATTCAAAACCCTGGATTTCAGCCAGCTGAAACTGACGCTGTCGGGTGGTACTGCGCTGGTGGAAGACACCGCCAAACGCTGGAAAGAGATGACCGGCTGCGGCATTTCTGAAGCCTATGGTCTGACAGAATGTTCGCCGGCGGTGTGTATGAACCCGGCGGGAGGCCTTGAACAGATGGGCACCTGTGGTCAGGCTGTACCGGGCACTGCGCTGAAATGCATCGACGCCGAAGGCAACGAAGTGGCGGTGGGCGAGCGCGGTGAGCTGTGTGTAAAAGGTCCGCAGGTGATGAAAGGTTACTGGAATCGTCCGGAAGCCACCGCCGACAGCTTCACGCCCGACGGCGAATGGTTGCGCACCGGTGACGTGGCCGTGATCGACGAAGACGGCTTCGTCAAAATCGTCGACCGCATTAAAGACCTGATTCTGGTATCGGGCTTTAACGTGTACCCGAACGAAATTGAAGATGTGGTTTCTCAGCACCCGGCGGTTGAAAACTGTGCGGCCATCGGTGTGCCGGACGAGAAAACCGGTGAAGCGGTGAAACTCTTCATCGTCGCCACCAACCCGAACGTTACGGTCGATGAAATCCGCAAGCACTGCCGCGACAACATGACCGCCTACAAAGTGCCGCGTTACATCGAGTTCCGTTCCGAACTGCCGATGTCACCAGTCGGCAAGATTCTGCGTCGTGAACTGAAGGACGAAGAAGCAAAAAAGCGCGCTGAGATCGCCTGATCTCTGAGCCAGAAAAAGCCCGCCCCGCGCGGGCTTTTTTGTGCCTGTTATTTCTCTGCTGACTTACCCAAGTGACGCCCGGTGCAGGGCCTTCAGGCCAATGGTTTGCGGGCCCCGTGTCGCCACAATCGGCGACGTTTACAACACCATTCCCGTGTCATCCTGAGGAAGTGAAATGATTCAGTACAAAGCACCGATTAAAGATATTCAGTTTCTGATTAACGAAGTATTCGATTTTCAGGCCCACTACAAACAGATTCCGGGCGGCGACGAAGCCACACCGGACATGGTGGACGCCATCCTGACCGAAGCCGCGCGCTTCAGCGAAGAAGTTGTATCGCCTCTGTACCAGAGCGGCGATGACGGCTGTGTGTGGAAAGACGGTGACGTGATCACCCCGAAAGGTTTTAAAGAGGCGTACGGTCAGTACGTGGAAGGCGGCTGGCAGGGCATGTCGGCGCCGGTTGAATACGGTGGTCAGGGCCTGCCGCTGTCACTTGGCGTGATCAAATCCGAAATGATCGGCACCGCCAACTGGGTGTGGGGCATGTACCCCGGCCTGTCGCTGGGCGCGATGAACACCATCTACATGCACGGTACCGAAGAGCAGAAACAAACCTATCTGGTGCCACTCACCGAAGGCCGCTGGACCGGCACCATGTGTCTGACCGAGCCGCAGTGTGGTACCGACCTGGGTCAGGTGAAAACCAAAGCCGAACCCAATGGCGATGGCAGCTACAGCCTGACCGGCACCAAGATTTTTATCTCCTCCGGTGAGCACGATTTCACCGAGCAGATTGTGCACATTGTGCTGGCGCGTCTGCCGGATGCACCGAAAGGCACCAAGGGTATTTCGCTGTTTATTGTGCCGAAATTCAACGTGAACGCCGACGGTTCACTGGGTGACCGCAACCCGGTTAGCTGTGGTTCGATTGAAGAAAAAATGGGTATTCACGGTTCATCCACCTGCGTGATGAACTTTGACGGTGCCCGAGGTTTTCTGATCGGACCGGAGCACAAAGGTCTGATGTGCATGTTCACGTTTATGAACACCGCCCGTATCGGTACGTCCATTCAGGGTGTGGGTGCCGCAGAGCTGTCCTTCCAGGGCGCACTGCCGTACGCCAAAGAGCGTCGCTCTATGCGCTCCCTGAGCGGCACCAAGCAGCCTGAACAGGTGGCCGATTCACTGATCGTGCACCCGGACGTACGCCGCATGCTGCTGACGCAGAAAGCCATCGCGGAAGGTGGCCGTGCCATGCTGTATTACGCCGCCCGTCTCGCCGATTTTATGATGGCCGAGCACATGAAAGGCAATAAGGCCGGCTACGAAGACTTCGACGACAAACTCGGTTTCCTGACCCCTATTCTGAAAGCCTTCCTGACCGAGCTGGGTTACGAGGCGGCAAACCACGGTGTGCAGGTTTATGGTGGTCATGGCTTTATTAAAGAGTGGGGCATGGAACAGATTATCCGTGATACCCAGATCGCCAAGCTGTACGAAGGCACCACCGGCGTTCAGGCGCTGGACCTGCTGGGCCGAAAAATTCTGCTGGGTAAACTGAAATCCTTTAACGAATTCCGTGAAGTGGTTTCCGCCTTTATCAAAACTCACGAGAACCGCGCAGAAATGAAACCGCTGATGAAACAACTGAAGCGTTACATGCTGCAATGGCGCATCAATACTTACCGTATTGCCTTTAAAGCGGCGAAGAACCGCGACATGGTTGGCTCTGCATCGGTCGATTACCTGATGTACTCCGGTTATATCGTCATGGGCTTCTTCTGGGCCATGATGGCGGATAAAGCCTACAGCGGCCTTAAGTCGGGTAAAGGCGATCAGGATTTCTACCGCGCGAAAATTCAGACCGCCGAATTCTACTTCGATCGTCTGCTGCCACGCGCCAAGGGCCACAGCAAAATGATGCTGAAAGACCCGCGTACCCTGATGCAGATGAAAGAAGAGCATTTCGCTTTCCTGTAAATCTGAGCCGTGCCAACGGTCTGGGTGTTGTCTGAACAGCAGCGCCCGGCGGATAGCCCCAAATAAAAAGAGCAGGCATTGCCTGCTCTTTTTTATTGCTGTTTATCCGAGAAACATCCGGTTGTGCGGTTGGGCTCTTACAGAACAATCCTCAGAGTTGCACCATCGTCAGAGTTGCACCGTCTTCAGAGTTGTACCATCGTCAGCGAGAAGCACACGCGAATGCTGTTGCCGTCGTCGCTCTGGGTGCGTCCGATGCAGCCATGGAAGCGCATATTCAGCACATGCTCGCACAGGGCAAACACATCTTTCTGTTCGTCACACAATTCGCTCGTGGTGCCTTCGGGCAGTTTGAATTCGGCGCAGAACTCGACGTGCTCATCGACCAGTTTTAAATACAGATCGACCTGTTCGGCCACCTTCATGGCGGGGTCGCGCAATACCACTTTGTCGACCAGAAAGCGGATCATGTCCGGATTTTCTTCGATGATCAGCGAAAACGGCAGGTGGCTGCGCAATACGTCCTGACGGATATCCGGATGCGCACTCAGCCAGTCGCTGAGGCAGCGGGCGAGGTTAATGCTGCTGCGGTTTTCGGCAGTCGACAGGGTCAGATATTCGGTCAGGGCCTGCAGCGCAGGCAGCTCGCGGTGACTGTCACTTAATGGTTTGATCTGTTTCAGCAACAGATGATTAATGCTCAGCTGCTGCTGGCTCAGGGCCTGGGCACGGCTGCGTTCCACTTCCTGTTCGAGCTGGCGGATGGTGGCCTTGGCTCGCAGTTGTTCGTTGTACAGTTCTTCGGTGCGCTGCGTGACTTTATTTTCCAGCGATACCGCGAGTTCGCGCGATTGTTTCAGCGCCTGTTCTTCGCGGGTACGGTCAACCACACAGATCAGAATCTGCGCCGGGCGCGTCTCCTGATAGCGGGTGGTCTGCATGGTTACTTCCAGAAAACGCTCTTCGTTGCGGAAGTTGCGGATCAGGAAAGAGTCGTGAATTTTCCCCAGCCGGCCAAGCAATAACTGATTAATGCGTTCTTTCTGCTGCATGGCATCGCCGCCGGAGATGCGGTTAACCAGCGCTTCCATCGGATGCGGAATGCTCTCCAGTTCGTACTCTGTGGTGCCGAGCTGCGAGGCAAAATGCGAATTACTGGTCCACTGGTCTTTATTGGCGGAATAGGTGCAGAAGCCGATAGCGGCATTGTTGATGGCCAGACTCAGCTGCTCTTTGATGTTTTCCAGTTCCTGCCGGTTGCGGTCGTGGTCGAGCATGTCCTGCTGCAGCCGCTTGCGCATGTTATTCACGGCGTCGGCGACTATGGTGAGTTCGTCTTTGTTGCCCTGTGCCTCGCCGGTGTTCAAGGGCATTTCCAGATTGCGCAGACTGAACTGGTTTGCCCATTCCGACATCAGTGCCAGCCGTCGCGTGACCAGCTGGTGGACAATAAACAGCACAAACAACGACACCGAAAAGGTTTTGAAGAACTGCGTTACCAGAATGTTGACGGCTTTTTCGCGGATTTCATGGCGCAGGCCGGTGTGATCCATGCTGATGTGCAGCGTACCCAGCTGATAATTCTGCCCGGCACTGGAGAATTCCAGAGGAAAGGAATATTGCTGATCCGACTGACTGTAGGCATTGCCCGCACTGTGCAGTACCGACTCTTTGTTTTCGATGTACACATACACCACACCGGGGAAGTTCAGGATGCCGCTCAGCTGCGCTTCGATCTGGCGGAAGTCGAAGTTCCACAGACTGTAACTGACGCTCTGCTGATAACTGGTGCGGATCTGTTCGAGATTTTTGTCAAAGCTGCTCAGGCCGCGCATATAGTCAGTGCGCAGAATGAAGGCGAAGGCGGCCAGCGTGGTAATAAAGCTGAATGCCAGAAGATAGGTAATCAGCTTACGCCCGATGATGGTTGAGTACTTGAACATAGTGTCAGGTGCTGGTCATTCCTTGAGATGAGAGAACTATAGCGGCAAATCCGGTAACTCTGCCATCCCGGCGCGCCCCGTTGAATGAAAGACTTGTGCCAAAACAGAGAGTTAACGGTGGTTTCACAGGGCAAAGTTGATTTGCCACAAGTTTTTTATGGGTATGAATTCAGTGCCTTTTTTTTATTGATTTGCATCAAACCGGTGCAAACGCCTTCCGATAATCTGGCGCCATCTAGTTACTGCACAGACTAAGGAGTGCGAGATGAAACTGCTGAAAACCCTGTTGGCATCTGCCGTAGCCGTATCTGCAATGCCAGCACTGGCGTATGAAGCCGGTGATATCGTGGTGAAGGCTGGCGTTGTTAACGTAAACCCTAAAAAAGACAGCGGTATTGATGGTGTGACCGTGGGTGACGACACCCAGCTGGGTCTGACCCTGACCTACATGGTGGCTCCACAGGTTGGCGTAGAAGTACTGGCGGCGACTCCGTTCAAGCACAGCGTATATGCCGGTGGCGACCGTGTAGCGACCACCAAGCACCTGCCACCAACTGTGTCTGCTCAATACTACCCGCTGGATGCTGCGTCCAAGATTCAGCCGTACGTGGGTCTGGGTGTGAACCATACCTTCTTCTTCGACGAAGACGGCATTGTCAGCCATCTGGGTAAAAGCTGGGGTCTGGCGTACTCCGCTGGCGTGAATTACGACCTGGGTGACAATCTGCTGGCCAACGTTGCCGTGTGGAAAATTGATATCGATACCGAACTGAATGGTTCCGGTACTGACGTTGAAATCGACCCGCTGGTGTTCATGGTCGGTGCAGGTATGAAGTTCTGATACTTCGCTGTTAAAAAAGCCGCGCGATTGCGCGGCTTTTTTTATGTCTGGCGGATTTATTCGGCGCTGACTTTCAGGGCGTTGTCATCCAGTCCCAGCACGCCTTCTTTAAACGCTTGTGTCACCGGATGCTCGCCAATCCAGATGCGCATCAGGGCATCGAACAGATCTTTTCCCGGAATAATTCCTTTTTCCTCGCCACGGATAACAACCCGTGAACCGATTCCGGGCAGATATTCCACATAACCCACATCGCCTTTTTCCATTTTGCTGTCGAACATTTTCACCAGCGTCTGCAGGCGGTCGTTGAGAGCTGCGGCTTCGGCTTCGCTCAGGTTCAGCTGCATAGAGTCGTACATGGCGGTGGCGATGCGTCGCCCGCTCACCCGGTCGACCAGAATGTGATAAACCACGCGCTTATAGCCGTCATCCTGAATCAGGGCTTCAGCGTCGTGCCCCGGTTGCTCGACGTACATGAGGCCGACGTAGGCATCCACCAGATAATACATAGTGCGCACGGCGGCACCGTTTAAACGGGCTTCGTTGTGTTCGGCGGTTTGGGGCAGTACTTCGGGAAAGGTGTAGCCGGCGATGGTGCGGGCGTTGGCGGCAGAAAAAGCGAGCGGTAACAGGGCAAGAGCGATCAGCGCAGGTCGGATCATAGTGAGTCTTCCTTGTTGTTATTATCAAAACCACTCTATGCCTGTGGCCAGCGTCTAACAACGTCGCCGTTTCGCGGACTCAGGCGTTTGCCTGATTTCAGGCGGGGTTCCGGGACTGAATGGACAACAAGTGCCTACAGCACCGGGGCCAGCAGACGGGCCGCCTTGGCCAGTAATACGGGGAAGAAGCGCTCGCTGAGTTCGGTTGGCTGCGACTGGCGGAAATCCTGTTCCAGCATGATTTCGGTCTGGCGGGCGAAGCTTTTGTCCTGAATCAGGGCGCCGATTTCAAAATTAATGCGCAGCGAACGGTTGTCCAGATTGGCGCTGCCGACCGACGTCCATTCGTCGTCGATCAGAATCACCTTCTGATGCAGGAAACCATTGCTGTAGGTAAAGAAACGCACACCGCACTGGCGCAGGGGTTTGATGTAACTGCGCATGGCCTGCTGCACCAGCCAGTTGTCGCTGCGCTCGGGCAGCAGAATGCGCACATCGAGTCCGCGCAGACCGGCCAGTTGCAGGGCGCTGAGCAGATTATGGTCGGGCACAAAATACGGGCTCGCCAGCCAGCAGCGTGTCTGCGCCTGATGGATCAGGTGACTGAAATACAGGCTGGCACTTTCTGTGTCATCGGCCGGACCCGTGGCGATGGCCATCACCTGACACGGCCCCCGGGCGGCGCCGGCCTGCCAGCCGAGTTGCGGTACATAGCCCGTGGCCCAGTGCCAGTCTTCGGTAAAAGCCAGCTGAAAGGCGAGGGCGGCGGGGCCTTCGATGCGCACCTGCGTATCGCGCCACGGTTGTCCGGGCGTGCCCAGATATTCATCGCCCAGATTGTAACCACCGACGTAGCCAATGGCGCCGTCGCAGATCAGCAGTTTGCGGTGGTTGCGGAAATTCAGTTGCGCGCGGTTGCGTAATTGCAGCGGATTAAAGCGGCTGACACGCACGCCACTGGCATCAAGCTGCTGCAAAAACGAGCGGCGGATGCCGCGGCTGCCGATCTCGTCGTACAGCAGGTAAACGGCCACACCCTCTCGCGCCTTGTCGCACAGCAGATCGGCCAGACGCTGACCCGTGTTGTCGTCGCGCAGGATATAAAACTGCACGCACAGGTAATGTCTGGCGCTGGCAATGTCGCTGAACATGGCGTCATAGACATCGTTGCCGCAGGTAAGCAGGCGGCAGTCATTACCGCTCAGGGCCGGCAGGCGGAACAGGTTGCTGAACGGGCGGGTGACGGCGTTGCTGCTGACGCAATGCTGGCCGAGCGCGGCCTGCGCTTCATCGGCGATAAAACTCAGACGGTTGTCACCGTGCTGACGGGCGCGGCGGTAACCACGCAGGCGGCGGGTGCCGAAAAAGAGATACAGGGGCAGGGCAATCACCGGCATCACCAGCAGGCTCAGGGTCCAGGCGATGGTGCCCTGTGCGGTACGCCCCTGCCAGAGGGCATCCAGTGCCGCCAGTGTGCCGGCACCGTAAATCAGAAGGGTCAGAATCCACCAGTCGAACGCGGCCATGTGCTCTCCTGGGTTTTGTACCGGTCAGAGACCGGCTAAGCGCATAAACTCTTCGCGGGTGGCCTGCTGTTCACGGAAGGCACCCAGCATCACCGAGGTACGCATCATGGAGTTCTGCTTCTGCACGCCGCGCATCATCATGCACATGTGCTGGGCTTCCACGATCACGCCCACGCCACGGCAGCCGGTCACTTCTTCGACGGCGGCCGCGATTTGCTTGGTCAGGTTTTCCTGAATCTGCAGACGGCGGGCGAACAGGTCAACGATACGGGCAAATTTCGACAGGCCAAGCACCTTACCGTTCGGCAGGTAGCCGATGTGGCAGCGGCCAATGAAGGGCAGTACATGGTGTTCGCACAGGGAGTAAAACTCGATGCCCTGAACCACCACCATTTCATCGTTGTCGCTGGTGAATACCGCGTTATTGATCACGTCTTCAAGCTTGGTTTCGTACCCGCTGGTCAGAAACTTCATGGCCTTGGCGGCACGCTTTGGCGTGTCCAGCAGGCCTTCGCGGTTTACGTCCTCTCCCAGTTCAGACAGGACTTTCTGGTACAGTGATTCAAGCTCAGACATGTGTTTACCGTATCGTATGTGTTAATCCGAGTATTCTACTCAAACATTAAAAAGTTATACAGCACTCGGCTGTTGTATAGGATTTCCGACGCTGAGGACACTGGCCTGCTGCACTGTGCCCAGTGCCTGCAGGAAGCGAAGTGCGCCCTGAGCACCGTCGTCGGCGCCGGTCCAGCGGCAGTTCAGTATACCGTGACGGGCCTCGAGCCCTCGTCCGGCCAGCAGGGTTTCGACCCGGCGGGCAATGGCCGCGCCGGAATCAATCCACTGAATCTGTGGCCAGCGCTGCTCCAGCGCGTCACGCAGCAGCGGAAAGTGTGTACAGCCAAGCACGACGTGCAGCATCTGCGGCTGCTGGTCGATCCAGCGTTGCAGGTGCGGCGTCAGTTTGGCGTCCACGGTTCCGGTATTCAGAAACGTTTCTGCCCACAGCACCAGTTCGGCACTGCCGAAACGGTGAACGGTGCAATGCGCGGCAAAATCTTCCACCAGGCGGTCAGTATAGGGGCGGTTGACCGTCGCCGGTGTGGCCAGCAGGCCGATGTGCCCGCTGCTGGTCAGACCGGCTGCCACTTTGATGGCCGGCACGACGCCGACCACGGGCACCGTCAGCACATTGCGCAGCGCGTGCAGTGCCAGCGTGCTGGCGGTGTTGCAGGCAACGACCAGTAAATCGGGGCGGACGTCAGCCACGGCGGCAGAGCACACATCGACAATGCGCTGCACCAGCACATCGTCGGCCTTAACCCCATAGGGAAAGAAGGCGTTATCCATCAGATAATGCAGATCCGCTCCGGGCAGGCGCTGCCGGATTTCCTGCAGAATGCTCAGTCCTCCGACGCCGGAGTCGAAAATCAGAATGGACGGATTCATGGATGCTCGGGTAACAGAAAGCGCGGAAGTTTAGCAAAATATTATCCGCTTGGCGCCTTTGTGAGCGATCTGACAGGAAGCAACTATACTGGACGCAGGGATTGTCAGGCTCCGGTCTGGCGCGGCTGATTTCAAGGAGCTTTCAAGGAGCTTTGCCCCCGTGGATCTCGAGGAATTACTGGAAAACGCACGGCGCAACGAAGCGCTGCTGCGGCGCTTGCAGGCGTTTGAGTTACAGCTCCTGTCGGCGCAGAACTGGTTTGATTTCCTGACTCTGCTGCTGGAGGGGCTGCCTGCCCAGTTCGATCTGGATGCCGCCACCCTCAAAGTCTGTGACCCCGACGGCGAACTCAAAGCCGCCATGCTCGAAGCCCTCGATATCGAACAGGGGGTGCTGCTTAATCAGCTCGAATTTCAGTCGCGCGTCCCCATCATTGAAGCCATGCCCATCGCGCCGCCACCGCCCTGGCGCAGCGGGTTGGCCTTGCCTCTGCTGCGCAACGGCGTGTATCTGGGCCAGCTCAGGCTGTATTCCGCCACCGAAACCCGGTTTCAATCCGGCATGGCCACCGATTTTATGCAGCATCTGGCGGCTGTGATTGCCGCCTGCCTGATCATGGTCAAGCAGTCGGAAGAACAGGCCCGGCTGGCATTGACCGATCCGCTCACCGGCGCCGAAAACCGTCGCGGCTTTGAGCGTGCCTACGACCGTGAATGGTCGCGCGGGCAGCGTCAGTACCATATTTTCTCGATGATTCTGCTGGATCTCGACCATTTCAAAAGCGTTAACGACGTCCACGGTCATGCCACCGGCGACCGCGCCCTGCGCAGCCTGTGCCGTTCACTGAAAGGCGTTCTGCGCCCGACCGACCACATAGGCCGTCTGGGCGGAGAAGAATTTGCCGTGCTCTTACCCGGTTGTCAGCCCGATCAGCTGGAGGCGGTGGTGAGCCGCATTCAGGAAACGATCCGCTCGATGGTGGTGCTGAACGATAACGGTAAACCGATTGCCATGACGGCTTCCGGCAGTTATGTGCCGGTCACGCCCAGACCCCATCAGCAACTGGGGCTCGATCAGGTGCTTGAGCATCTGGATACCTTCCTGTATCAGGCCAAACGCAATGGCCGTGATTGTTTCGTCTGCGCAGAACAGTGACCTGAGTCAGACCTGTAGCTTTGCAGGATCGGCTAGAGTAAAACCATTCACGGCACGCGTGCAGACCCCAAAGCAGACCCGGAGTGTTCATGTCCGACAGCGACTTTCATTTACCCCTGATTATTCCCCAGCCAGACCCGGAGGCCGATAAGACGCCGCATTTTCCCTATGGCGAGCATTTGTCGCGGGTGCGCTATGAGAAGGAAAAACAGAGCCTGCAGATTGAGCTGCTGAAAATGCAGGGCTGGGTGAAGGAAACCGGCCAGAAAGTGGTGATTTTATTCGAAGGGCGCGATGCTGCGGGTAAAGGGGGCACAATCAAACGTTTTATGGAGCATCTGAATCCGCGCGGCGCCCGCGTGGTTGCCCTGGAAAAACCCACCGAAACCGAACGCGGGCAGTGGTATTTTCAGCGCTATATTCAGCATTTACCCTCAGCCGGCGAAATCGTGCTGTTCGACCGCTCCTGGTATAACCGGGCGGGCGTTGAGCGCGTGATGGGGTTCTGTTCAAACACCGAATATCTGGAATTTATGCGCGAAGTACCTGAGCTTGAGCGCATGTTTGTCCGCTCCGGTATTCATTTATTCAAGTTCTGGTTTTCGGTATCGCGGCAGGAACAATTACGACGCTTTCAGAGCCGTCAGGTCGACCCGCTGAAGCAGTGGAAACTGAGCCCGATTGATCTGGCATCGCTGGATAAATGGGACGATTACACCGAAGCCAAAGAAGCCATGTTTTATTACACCAACCATCTCGATGCAGCCTGGACGGTGGTTCGCTCGGACGATAAAAAGCGGGCGCGCCTGAACGCCATGCGTTATGTGCTGAATGCGCTGGATTACACCAATAAATCGACCAGTCTCGACCTGACTCCGGACCCACTGATTATTCAGCCGGCCACTCAGTCGATGGACTGCTGACCGTCATCGGGGGCTTTATGCAGGATCGTCCGCACCGTGCGCACGCACAGAAAATCGTACAGCAATTCCGCGAAGAAATTGGCGCCGAACTGGCTGCCAGTATTGGCGATTATCATTTGGGGAGTCTGGCGGTGCTGATTGAATCCGCCATCAATACGTCGGTGATGGAAGCCAGTACGGCGACCATCACCGAGGTAGAAACCCTGCTCAAGCGCTTGCGCCATACCCACGGCCACTGAGCTCTGCCAACGTTTCTCAGTCGTTTTCTCAACTGCGAGGCAGGCTCCATTGGCACGGCGCTCAGTGGGCACGGGCGGATTGAGTGCCGGGCGGATTATTCAGAAGCTTTGCTGAACGTCAGGGTGAAATTCACTGGCACGACATCGGCAATGCGCTCAAGACCTGCAATTTCGCGCAATTTCTGAATGCCGGCGGTCAGGCTGAACGCATCGGCATGCACCAGCACCGGCTGTACGCTCGATACCACCAGACTGCCGTCACGGGCCGGTGTCACCATCACGCTGACCTGAACATCTTCTTCGTTGCCGTGCAGGGCCAGTTTACCGGCTACCTGAGTCAGCAGCGGCTTGCCGTCGGCGGCTTTTTTCATGACGTCAGGGTTCAGCACTGTGGTGAACACTGCCGTGGTAAAGCGGTTGGTTTCGAACAGAATATCGCGCATGCGCTGGTCGCGGACCGGAATGGTGGTGTCGACGCTGGTCAGGTCGATGTTCAGGGTCGCCACGCCGCTTTTGGCGATGCTGCCCTGCACCGCACGGAAATGATGAATTTCGGTGAGGTTGGTGTTTTTGGTGGTTAAGAAATTCACCGAAGAATCGGCGGTCAGTGTCCAGTCTGCGTGCGCCGCTGCGCTGAGCAGGGCAACCATAGCGAGAAGTAAGCGCATATCCGTTCCTTACGTTATTGAAGTAGAGTCACACCGGGAAATGAGTAACTGGCCAGCCATTTCAGCTCCTGCTCAATGGCGGCTTTATTGGCGTCTTCCAGTGCAAAGCGTTCTTTGTCGAGACGGAATTGCTCCTGTTTCGACAAGGCTTTGTACGCATCCAGAATCGGCATGGCCTGCGTGGCGTGATGGTGACCGCGCACGCGGGCGAGTTCGTTCAGTCCCCAGACGGCCGGGTCCAGAACCGAAATCAGATAGTGCAGGCGCATCACGCCTTCGGTGATGTCGCACTGTTGCTGCAGCACAGAGTTGGCAATAAAGCGGATATCGCTGACCAGTTCCTGCTGTTTATTGCGCAGGTTCATTTCGGCGCTGGCCTGTTCCTGACGCTGCTTTTCCTCAACCGCTTTTACTTTGCGGGTCAGGTGCCAGGCATAGCCGGCCAGCAGCGCAATAATCAGGATGGCGCTCAGCAACAGCAGGGTAGAGATGGTATTCATGCAAAACTCCGGAGATTACCGGGCAGCATCATAACGGCTGCAGAAGGTTAAATTAACCTTCAGTTTGCGCGGTTAACGGCACAGGCGGCAGTTCCGGGTCAGAGTGCCTTCGCGGTAGCGCACCCGAAAGCGCGCCCGGTGGCGCTGCGGCTCGACTTCATAACCTTCTGTACGGCAACTTGATGGCCCGGTTGGGACATCAACCTCCGTGGCAGGCAGCGGACGTTCGCTGGCCGTTGGTGCCTGGCTTTCATGGTGATCATGTTGGTGATGATGGCGGGGATAGTGATCAGGGCACGACTGATGAGTTGCTTCGTTCGTCATACGCCCCCCAGCTCGCGCAAGGCATCGCTGGCGGTAAAGAACACCTGACCCGGCGCCAGCCGGTCGATCAGATCGCTGCGCGCCAGTTGATCCATCACAGGCCCTTTGAATTCTGCCAGATGCAGGCGGATACCCCGTTCGGTCAGCATATCCAGCAGCTGCGACAGGCACTGGTAGCCACTGAAATCTATGTGGTTGATGGCGCTGCCGACCACCACCACATGCTGCACACTGGGTTTGTCGCACAGGCGTTGGCTCACGTAATCGAGCAGGTACTGGCTGTTGGCGAAGTACAGGTTCTCGTCGATACGCACCAGCAGCACATCGGGTCTGGTCGTTACCTGATGACGCAATACGTTGCGGAAATGGTCGCTGCTGCCGACCCGGCCGACCTCGGCAATGTGCGGCTCGCTGGAACGTTTCAGATATAAGGCCAATGACAGCCCCATACCCAGCAGAATGCCGCTTTCGGCGCCGGTCATCAGCACCGCCACAAAGGTAATGGCCCAGATCAGACCGTCGCTTTTGTGAAAGCGCCAGGCCTGCCAGCCCTCTGCAAACTGAATCAGCGGCCATACCGCGGTCACCACAATCACGGCCAGCGCCACATGCGGCAGGGATGAGAAAAACTGGCTGGCAAACAGACAGATGAGCGCGACCAGAATGGCGGTAATGATGCCGGCCAGCTGAGTCCGCGCGCCGGAGGCCTGATTGATAACGCTGCGGCCAAAACCACCGGCTACCGGAAAAGCCTGGGTAAAGGCGGCGGCCAGATTCGACAACCCCAGCGCCAGCAACTCCTGATTGGCGTTTACCCGGGTGTGTTCAGGTTTCTCCAGCGCCTTGGCCACCGACAGGCTCGACAGATACCCAATCAGCGCAAGCACCGCCGCCGACGGAATCAGCCCCTGCCATTGGCTGAGTGGCAGTGCTGGCCAGCTGAGTGCCGGCAGGCCGTGGGGCAGGTCTCCGACCACGCTCAGCGCCAGTGTGGATTTCTGCACCAGCAGGATCCCGGCGATCACAATGATCAGCGGACCGGATTTGTTGAGCAGACTGGCCAGTACACCGGGCAGTGGGCGCGTGATCCAGGGGATCAGCCATTGCCAGCTCAGCAGTAAGCCAATACCGGCCAGCGATACGATCAGCAGCGGTGGTTGCAGGGTGTGATCCGTGCCGGGCAGAGCAGACAGCGTGTGCCACAAGGACGAGGACGCCGGCAGCGGCAACCCGGTCAGATGCCGGAGCTGACTGATCACAATCAGAATGGCGGTGGCGCTGGTGAAGGCCGATATCACGGAATGGCTGATGAAGTTGGTCCATTTACCCAGATCAATCAGAAAGAACAGCAGCAGCCAGAGGCCCGTCAGCAGCGCCAGAGCGGTGGCCATGGTCATGTATTCGGCGCTGCCGGGCGTCGCAAGTGTGTGCAGGGCTTCGAAGGTCATCAGCGAAATGATGGCCACCGGCCCTACGGCGAGCATGGGGCTGGTGCCGGTGAAGGCGTAGATCACCACCGGCAGCAGGGCGGCGTAGAGTCCGGCCTGCGGCGGCAGGCCCGCCAGCAGGGCGTAGGCGATGGCCTGCGGCGTGATCAGCACGGCGACTATGATGCCGGCGATCAGGTCGGCGCTCAGCCAGGGCTTCTGATAATGCGTCAGGGTGTTAGTCAGCTTCATGCGCACAGTCGCAGTAGAGTCCGTTCAGCACGTTAATGATGCGTTCGGCCTTGTCATCACTGAGTTCATAGTACACGTTCTGGGCGCTGCGCCGGGTGTGCACCAGATGTTCAGCCCGAAGCCACGCCAGATGTTGTGACAAAGCCGACTGACTGAGAGGCAGGCGATTGGACAGTTCACTGACGGAAACCTCGCCGTTGCGCAGGCAGCACAGAATGTTCAGCCTGTGCTCGTTGGCCAGAGCTTTCAGCAGACGCACGGCCTGCTGGCGATGGCTGTCGAGTGCGTCCTGACGGATGGAAGTGTCATGGGCCATGGGGAATCTCCGTAACCTGGACGGATTATATTGAATATTGCTAAATAAGAATATACTAATATAATCAATCTTCAACCGTGAGGAGACAGCGCATGAGTCACACAATCGACAGCTTCTTTCATGAAGAGACCTTCACCTTCACGCATCTGCTTGCCGACAGCGTGAGCGGAGCGGCCGCGCTGATCGACCCTGTGCTGGATTTTGATCAGAAGTCCGGCCGTACCGGAACGGCCTTTATTGACGCCATTCTGAGCAAGGTGGCGGAAAAAGGCCTGACGCTGCGGTATGTGCTGGAAACCCACGCGCACGCGGATCACCTGACCTCCGCCGACTACATACGCCGCCAGACCGGAGCCGCCATTGTGGTCGGGCAGCCGATCACGACCGTGCAGGCCACCTTTAAGAAGATCTTCAATGAGGGTGACGGCTTCGTCGCCGACGGTCATCAGTTCGACCGGCTGCTGGCGGATGACGAATCCCTCCTGCTTGGGGCAACGCAAATCCGTGCGCTGGCAACGCCGGGGCACACACCCGCGTGTATGAGCCTGGTGGTGAACCATTCAGACGTTTTCGTCGGCGATACTTTGTTCATGCCCGATGTGGGCAGCGCGCGTTGCGACTTTCCGGGCGGCGATGCGGGCACCTTGTTCGATTCCGTGCAGACACTGCTGGCGCTGGGCGATGACGTGGTGCTGCACTTATGCCACGACTATCCGCCCAATGGCCGGGCCGTGGTGTCGTCGTGCACGGTGGCGGAGCAGAAGGCTCACAACATTCACGTCCGGGACGGCATCAGCCGCGATGATTTTATTGCCATGCGCGAAGCGCGCGATGCCACCCTCGATATGCCGCGGCTGATTCTGCCATCGCTGCAGGTGAACATCCGCGCCGGTGCGTTTCCGGAACCCGAAGAGAACGGCGTTTCCTACCTGAAGCTGCCGCTGAACCTGCTGGGATAGACTTTTGCTTTTGTTTGGATTTCTATTAGTCTGAATACAACCAAACAAAAAGGAATAAGTGATGCTGGCCAATAACCGGTGGATCCGTGCGTCGGGCTCTTTGCATGACAAGCCCATCAGCATTCAGTATCGCGAAGACTGGCAGTCCGTGCGCGATGCCGATTCACTGCCGCTGTGCGTACAGATCGCCTGGCAGGCCCAGAGTGTGGATGACAGCACCGGTTTTCCGAGCCTGTCCGAACAGACCAGCATCCTGACCTTCAGTGAACACCTGCAGAAGCAGCTGGAGCCCGGCGAAAATGCGCTGGTGACCATGGTGATCACCCACGACGGTGTGAATCAGTGGATCATTTACTGCCGCGATCTGGATGTGCTGAAAGAAGGCCTCAACCGGATTCCGACGGACGCCGGTTTATATCCGATTGAGGTGGTGGCCGACGAAGATGCGGCCTGGAATACCTTTACGCAGGTTTATCAGGCGATCCAGAGCCATTCTTAAGCGCTTCGGCCTCCAGCCGGCGCGCTTCAATCTCGGCCAGCTCCCTCAGCACCACGGCCGGACTCTCCAGAGAAATACGACCGGTCTTGCCCGAGCGCATCTCGTGCAGGACCAGTTCTGCGGCTTTGTGCAGATCCGCAATACCACCCGGCTTCAGACAGCCCCGTTTAGCGGCAATGGTCTCCAGCGCGTCGGTCGGTGACGCCGGGGTTTCCTTCAGCTTGTAACGCTCGGCCAGTTGCGGGGCGTAGTGCTCCAGCAGATAGCCCAGTGCCACCGTCGCCACTTCGACGTACTCCATGGCGGTGTCTTTAACGGCGCCACTGGCGGCCAGACGATAGCCACTCAGCTCGTTCTCAAACTTAGGCCACAGGATGCCCGGGGTGTCGGACAGCACAATGCCGTTTTTCAGATCAATCATCTGATTGGCTTTGGTTACCGCCGGCTCATTACCGGTTTTGGCGATGTAACGTCCGGCCAGTGCGTTGATCAGAGTGGATTTGCCCACGTTGGGAATCCCCATGATCATGATGCGAATGCTCTGTTTACGCTCCAGACGGGCAGCACCCAGCTGTTTACACAGGGCGACCAGCTTCTTCACCTGATTGCGGTCTTCGGCGACCAGAGGCATGGCTTTGGTGTTCATCTGCTGGCCAAAGTAGTCGACCCACTGCTGGGTAACGTCCGGGTCGGCCAGATCCGCCTTGTTCAGAACCTTGATGCAGGTTTTGTCACCGCGCAGTTCGTCGACCAGCGGGTTCATACTGGACCATGGCAGACGGGCGTCGAGCACCTCGACCACCAGATCGATTTCGGGCATTGCCTCGCTGATTTTCCGGCGGGCTTTGTTCATATGCCCCGGGAACCATTGAATGGCCATAGTGACGCTTTCCAATTGACGGATGAATGAAAGGGCGGCACATTGTAAAGCAAGGTCAGTGGAGAGCAACCGCTCACTGTCTGATGGGCTGTATACGGGCGTTTTCATCCGTAAGTATGGTCGCCGGCAGGAGCGCGGAGCTCGAAATCGGGCTGTCACAATGGCGGGTTATTTTGGCTTGTATCGGTTGATACAGGTGGACTAATCGGATTGGAGACAACTATGGATCTGTTGCGTGAAGAATCTGCCCAAACTGCCAAACGACTGGGCCGTCAGGCGTCGGCCACCGTGTCGGGGCGTCGTCGGTCCGGTTTTCTGATGGGGAACAAGTTCGTGTTCTCGGATCAGACGGAAATTATCTGGATGGAAGCGGGACCCGGTGAGTTCCGCGAACTGAGACTCTGGCGTAAGTAGCCACACGGGCGAGCCCGGACACACCGGGCTCTTCCGCACGATTAACCAGCGAACATAGACAGCGGCTGAGCAGCTGCTGGAGCAGAGGCTTCGCTTTCTTCTTCGGCCAGGAGTTCTTCCATGGCTTCTTCTTCCATTGCTTCTTCAGCGGCCAGATCGGCAGTCTGACTGTCGTATTCGTCATCCGCGGCAACGGCTTCTTCGGCCATGGCTGGCTGAGGTTCGGCTTTTTCGGTGGTTTTGGCCTTTTTACGCTCGAGCTTGGTGATCTGGCGGTCGTGGTTTGCCCAGACACCGGCTTTCACATCAATGGTCATCACACCATTTTCTTCGGCGATTTCATCCGCAATAGAACGGGCGGCATCGTCGGCATCGCGGGCCATCAGTTTGCGCTCGCCACCATCGATACGGGCAAACAGGTCGATCAGGGCGTTGGACAGGATTTCCTGAGCCACTTCTTCGCGGTTTTTGCGGAAACGGCGGGCAATCACGTTCAGCATGGCCAGATCATTGGCATCCATACGGATCGTGAAGGCGGCCAGGGTTTGTTCACGCAAACGCTGTGCTTTCTCTTCTTCGTAGTAGCGGTCAATCAGTGACTGGGTGCTGGTGGTATCAAAATCCTGCATTTTAGGCTTCCGTCGTTGGTTCAGATCAGGCCTACTACTGTATAGGCTTACAGCACCTTTAGGCAACTGTCAGACTGCGCACAATGCCCTGTCTGCAGTATCATGTGGGCAATTAGACGACGAGGTAGTTATGACGGTTGCAGATTCTCTTCTGGCGAAAGTGGCAGCTCTGAACCCGGTGCATGTTGAGCTGATTAATGAAAGCCATATGCACGCAGGCCCGGCCACCGATTCCCACTTCAAGCTGGTGCTGGTCAGTGACGCCTTTACCGGCAAGCGCGCCGTGGCCCGGCATCAGAGTGTGTATGCGCTGGTGGCGGAAGAACTGAAAGGCCCGGTGCACGCGCTGGCGCTGCATCTGTACACACCGGAGGAATGGCAGACGGCTTCAGTGCCGGCCTCGCCCAAGTGTCAGGGCGGTCACTGATCAGCACCGGCTTGTCCGATCTTAACCTTGATGCCCATGCCTCTGGCTGGGCATTCTGGCCCCCTTTGTGATTGTCCGGGTTGAGTATGCGTCTGCTGTTATTGGCTCTGTTGTTTCCCGCGTTCTGCGCTGTGGCTCTGGATTCTGATTGGGAGCTGGCGAAAGAAGATAAAGATGCCGCTATTCGCGTGTATACCCGGCCTGTGTCCGGTTCCGATCTGCGTGAGTTCCGCGGCGAGCTGCTGGTAAAGGCCCGGCTGGCGTCGCTGGTGGCGCTGGTTGAAGACGCCCGCGAAGCGCCGAAGTGGCTGCATCTGTGTAAAGCCATGGAGCTGATCGAGCAGCGCTCACCGCTTGAGCGCGTGAATTACATGGTGTCCGATGCGCCCTGGCCCGTGACCGACCGCGACAGTGTGTTCGTCAGCGAACTCAGTCAGGACAGTCAGACCCGCACCGTCACGATCCGCATGACCGGTGCTCCCGGTCTTTTCCCCAAAAACGACGATTACATCCGTATCCCGCAAATGGCCGGTATGTGGCAATTTGTGCCGCAGGCTGATGGGCAGGTGCTGGTGGTGTATCAGGTGCATGCCGAACCGGGCGGTGGTATTCCGTCGTGGCTGAGCAACTCCGTGGTGGTCGACAACCCGTATTACTCGCTGCGCAACATGATCGGCGAGCTGGCCAAGCCGGCTTACCGCGACGCGGTGGTCGATCATCTGAGCGAATAACCGGCGACCCAGCCCGTTGCCGGCGCATCGTTTCAGAACCCGCCTGTGAAAATTCACGAGAATGACTGATTCCTGTCATGTTCCTGTAACAAAACCGTAATAATATCCGCCGCAATTTAAAATGGGCGAGATAAGGTCATGATTTTTAAAGGATTCTCAGCATCCGTCTTACTGCTGATCAGCGCACTGAGCATGGCGGCTCCGGAGCCTTTCGGCAGCAGCATTCTGGCGCAGGAGCGTCTGTTTACCATTCAGGGCTCGAATACCATCGGCGCTGAACTCGGTCCGAATCTGGTGAAAAGCTATCTGGAAGCCAAGGGCGCGAAGAACGTGGCCGTTCAGGTTTCCGCTGAAAACGAAACCCTGGTCAGCGGTCTGATCAGTGCTACTGGTCAGACCGTCAGCGTACTGATCGCCGCACACGGTTCCGGTACCGGTTTCAAAGGTCTGGTCGAGCACAGTGCCGACATCGCTGCCGCTTCCCGTCCGGCCAAGGACAAAGAAGTGGCTCTGCTGGCCGGTATGGCCGATCTGCATAGCCCGGAAAGCGAGCACATCATCGGCATCGACGGTCTGGCGATCATCGTCAACAGCGGCAACCAGATTGCCGACCTGAGCGTGCAGGAGATCGGCGGCATTTTCTCCGGTGAGTATCAGGACTGGTCTGAACTGGGGGGTAAGGCAGGTCCGATCCATGTCTACGCCCGTGACGATAAGTCCGGTACCTACGACAGCTTCACCAGCATGGTGATGGGTGATAAATCGCTGGTGGCCAACGCCAAGCGTTTCGAATCCAACGCTGAGCTGTCAGACAGCGTCAGCGGCGATGTTTACGGCATTGGCTTTGTTGGTTTGTCGTCGGTGCGTTCTGCCAAGCTGGTGTCTGTGTCCGACGGTACCGCCAAATCCCTGCTGCCGAACAAACTGACGGTGGCCACTGAAGATTACGCGCTGGCCCGTCGTCTGTTTATGTACACCGATGATCAGCCTGAAAACCCGTACGTATCAGAGTTCATCAACTTTGCACAGGACGATGCCGGTCAGCAGATTGTGGCCGACACCGGCTTTATTTCGCAGGAACTGAAGGCGGTTATGCCGGAGTTCTACGAAGAGCTGCCGGATGATTTCCGTGCCATCACCAACGAAGCCCAGCGTCTGACCATTAACTTCCGCTTTCAGGAAGGCAGCGCCAAGCTGGATAACAAAGCCCTGAAAGATCTGGAGCGTCTGGTGGCGTATCTGGCTAACCACAAAGGTGAACTGGTGCTGGTTGGTTTCGGTGACCCGAAGAAGACCGAAAAGCGCTCGCAGCTGCTGTCCAAACTGCGTGCCATGGCTGTGCGCCGTGAACTGGTCCGCTACGGTATTTATCCGGCGATCTCGGTCGGTTATGGCGAAAACCTGCCGGTGGCTTCGGTCAACGGTCAGGAAGGCCGTATGAAGAACCGTCGTGTGGAAGTCTGGGTGCGCAACGCCTCCTGAGGTGTGCACTCACGCATAAAAAATCCCGGTCATGCCGGGATTTTTTATGTCTGTTATTCACCACCTGACGTGGCGAGCCGCTTATTTTTCAGCGTGCAGGAACAGATAGAGTTCAACCACGGCAGCCGGAATGTTGGCGCACATCTGGTTGGACAGGTCGACGTCGTCGTCGATGTCGGCCATTTCCGGCTCGTCCATGAACAGGCCGGAGGCGTACATGATCGGGAACATGTGCTGGGCAACGGTTTCTTCGTCGCGCGCGTACCATTGTTCTTCCTGCAGCAGAACGCCGGTCATGAAGCCCATCGCCCAGGATTCCAGCGGCGGTTCTTCATCGTCGTCGATCAGGGTCAGATCGGCCGGTACCGGGAAGTCCTGACCGGAATCCAGCCAGGCCTGAATTTCTTTGGCCAGCTTGTTCAGCAGGTCATTTACTTTGGCTTTTTCGTCTTTGCTGAAGCCCAGTTGCTCGTCAAAGGCGCAGTCCCACACCTGCTGCACGCTGAATTCTTCCGGACCGGAAATCAGCGCGGTCATCAGACCGTGTACGGCAAAAAAGTCGAAACTGTCCTGACGCTCGGCTTCTTCTTCGAGCAGAACGCCCAGAGTCTCCAGTTCGTCTTCGGTCAGTGATGGGATACTATTGAGGTCAGTCATAATGCACTCCTGAATTTGGCGCCCATGCTAACAGCCTTATGAAATCACGCAAATCGTACCGCAAAGAAATGTGGCTCACGCTGGCCGGCGAGCAGGTCGCTCTGCACGTGTCGGCCATGCGGCGCAAAAGCATGCGTCTGCAAATGACGGACGAAGGGATTATAGACCTGCGCATTCCGATTGGCTGTCCGCAAACGGAAGTGCTGGCGTTTGTGAACCGCCACGAAGCCTGGCTTCTGGAACGCCGTCACGAGCTGCGTACGCGTGAACAGCGCAAACGCTCGGCGCTTATGGTGCGCGGCCGCGAGCTGCCGGTCATGGAAAGCGCACTTGGGCAATTTATGGTGGCCGACAACGTCATCTGGGTGCCGGCTGCCTGGACGCCGGAGCAGACCGACAAAGCGCTGGATGGCTGGTTGCGCGAACAGGCGCGCAGCGAATATCAGCGCATGATTGAACGCTGGTGGCCGGCCTTCGAACCTTTCGGTGTCAGCCGGCCGCAACTGCGCATTAAAAAAATGCGCACCCGTTGGGGCAGTCTGTCGACCCGGGGCTACATCAACCTGAATCTGTCGCTGATGCAGCTGCCCGAAGCCATGCTGGAACTGGTGGTGGTGCACGAGCTGTGTCACCTGCGCGACTTCGATCATGGCCCCGGATTCCGCCGTGCCATGAGCGAGTGTCTGCCCGACTGGCGGGCGCGGGAAGCGGAACTGAAAACCCTCGCCCGTTACCTCTGATTCACCGTCTGATTGATCCACAACTGTGAGTACCAGTAGTACCAGCCTTTGTGCGTGCGGCTGGGCGCCGTGCAGTTGTAGCGGCTGCGGCCGCCTTTCATCGGCTGCGTTGCCCCTGTGATCAGGGTGATCATGCCTTTGCTGGTGCTGGCTTCGGTCGGAATGGCCCCTTCAGAACTGGCGAAACACTGAAACTGAGCCGGATTCAGATCGACGACCGGAAAGTGCAGCACCAGCTGTGGCAGGGTGGCGTCGTTCAGGACCGGGTCGTTGACCTCTTCCGGGTTGAGCGGCAGAGCCAGTGTGTAGAGTTTGGTTTTCAGTGTCTCGGTATTGGCGTACACACCCGCCGCCGGAAAGCGTGGCAGGGCCTGCGGATGCGATAGCGGGCCGACGGGGCCGGACTGCTGACCGAAGGCCAGGTAGTTGTGATCGCGCAGCCAGCCGGCGATGGCCAGACTGAACTCACCATACGGATAGGCCAGCATGCGCGGGCTGCTGCCCAGTTCGGCGACCAGCCGGGTTTCGGCGGCTTCGACCTCGGCTTTCATCCAGTCATCCAGCGACAGTCCCTCCGGCTGTTCGATCAGATACGGATGATGCACTGTGTGGTTGGCAATCAGAGCGCCTGCGTCGCGCATTTCACGCAACTGATCCCAGCTCAGCACCGGACCATGACCGCCATCGACCGCGGCGGTATTGACGAAAATGGTGAATGGCCAGTGGCGCGCCTTCAGCAGCGGAAACGCGTTCTGATAAATCGACAGATAGGCATCGTCGAAGGTGATGGCAACGGCCTTGGCCGGCAGGTTTTCACCGGCACGCAGCGCCTTCATGGCCGCGGCCAGATCCATCACTACCATGCCTTCCTGTTCCAACAGCGCCAGATGACGGCGGAAATCGTCCGGGCTGATGCTGGTGGAAGCGGGCGTGGTGGTGTCCACATGGTGGTACTGCAGAATCGTAAGCTGCGCGTGGGCAGCCAGCGTCAGCCCGGACAGCAGGGCGGCAAACAACAATCGGAACATCATAAAAAGCGGTTTTTCAGTCGTTGATACGCCGTCTGAATACGGCAGAAAGTGAGTTCATCGCCGCCCCGGTCGGGGTGATGGCGCATGGCAAGCCGGCGGTATTGTAGCCGAATATCCTCGTCGCTGGCGGGTGCAGTCAGGCCGAGCACGCTCAGATCTTCGTCTGAGTGATCGTTCACCAGCATGCGCCGCCAGAAACTGCTGAGCAGGGCGTCCACTTCCTCCCGCCCGGTCTTCAGACCTTCGATATTCAGATAATACTCCGCTACGGCGTCGACACTGCCCGGCAGTTGTTCTGCGCTGGCGCGCCACGGCAGACGCTGAATACGCAGGGCCGAGATCTCCAGCGCAGCCTCACGCGTTTCCGCCCACTGGCGGCGCAGGCGGTGCAGGCAATGCATCAGAATAAAGTGACTGCGGAACAGGGTCAGCGGGTCGGCCAGCGCATCGGCGGCGAAAATGCCTTGTTCAGGTGCTTTGAGCCAGCTCATCAGCTCGTATTCGCTGAAAGGCTGGCCATTGCTCAGGTGAACCGTGAGCAAGGCCAGCAGTGGGCCGAATGAATCATCGGGCGGAGTCAGGTCTGTCATGCTCTGTATGCTAGGCGCCCGGCGCCCGGGCGCCAAGGAAAATTGGCTCAGGGCAGGTCAGGATCCGTATCTTCGATCAGCCGGCGGGCAAAGGCCGGCAGGCGGGGTTTCATATGATTCAGCCGGGCTGAGAAAACCCGGTAGCGGCCGCGGGTATCGCGCAGGAAGTGGCGTACCGCAGGCACCGAGCTGGCCAGCATGGACAGCCCCAGAATGATCAGGATAATGCCCAGAGGAATGGGCATGGGCGTAATGATGATGCCGGCGATCACCAGCAGAAATCCTGCAATGGAATGAATACTGCGCCGGATCATGGCCGCCTCCCTGTAGACCAGCTCACGCTGGCAGATGCCTGTTGCAATCCCGTGACATGACAGTGAAGACGATGACGGACGAAAACACCAAAGCGCCCCCAAAACGCAGCCACCTGATTACCCCGGAAGGTGAGCAGGCGTTGCGCGATGAATACGAATACCTGTGGCGTAAAGAACGGCCACGGGTAACGCAGGAAGTGTCGGACGCGGCCAAGCAGGGCGACCGCTCGGAAAACGCCGAATACATTTATGGCAAACGCCGCCTGCGCCAGATCGACAGCCGTGTCCGCTTTCTGCTTAAACGGTTGGATCAGGTCACTGTGGTTGATCGCAAGCCGGCTGATCCGCAGCGCATCTTCTTCGGCGCCTGGATCGAGCTTGAGGACGATGACGAGCAGATTCACCGCTATCGCATCGTTGGCGAAGACGAAATTGATCTGAAGCGCGGCTACATCAGCGTTGATGCACCGCTGGCCCGTGGGCTGATGGGCAAAGCGCTGGATGATGAAGTTTCGGTGCGTCTGCCCAAGGGCGAAGAGAATTTCTACATCCTGAGCATCAGCTACGATCAGCCTTCCTGGGATGAGGGACAGCGCAACACCGCGGTGTTCGGTCCGGAGCAGAATGGCTGAGCCTGTGTAAACCGGCATGACGGTGGCTTTCTGCTAGCCTTATCAGGAATGGAGGTGGTCATGCAGAACGCAACGCAAAACAGGCGCCTTACCGGTTTTCCGGCGGCTGCCGTCACGTGGGTATTCATAGTCCTGACGCTGGTTGCCACAGCGCCGCAGGCACTGGCTGAAGACGATCCGCTGACGGATGTGTACAAGCTGCCGGTGTGGATCGACGGGCTTGAGCGGGTATGCCCGTGGAAATCGTCCGCCGGCGAAGGCTATATCCGGGTGGTGCGGACCGATATGAACAGCCATCACGGTCTGTATCTGCAGTGGGTGCGCAAGGGCATTGCCGGCGCACCGACACAGGCGACCTCGACTGTGCTGGTGGAAGAGCTGGAAAAGCAGTATCAGGTGCGTCTGCAGATGCCATCGGCGCGCCTCAGCAGCGATGCCTGCCATCTGGGTATGCTGGGCGAATCCATCACCACCGAACGCCGCTATCAGTTTGAGCTGGTCCTGAAAGGCCCGGGCAATTACACCCTGAACGTTACCCATCTGCTTGAAGGCGGGCTCTAGGTTCCGCCATCTTCCGGTCAGTGAAACTTCCATAAAAAAACGGCGCATCAGGCGCCGTTTTTTATGAGGTATCCGCAGGCGTCAGTCGACCTGAACCACATCCAGACGGGTAAACAGGTGACCTTTTTCCTGTTTATCCTGCAGGGTGACGAAGTCGAACAGCTCGCGGTCACCCAGCTGGGATGGCGCCACGTTGCACACGGCAGAGAAGATATTCTCGCTGCGGCCCGGTTGTTCGCGTTCCCACTGCGCCAGCATGTTTTTGATGTTCTGACGCTGCAGGTTTTCCTGCGAACCGCACAGGTTGCACGGAATAATCGGAAACTCTTTGGCTTCGGCGTAACGCTCGATGTCTTTTTCTTTGCAGTACGACAGCGGGCGGATCAGCACGTGTTTCTGATCGTCGCTCAACAGCTTGGGTGGCATGGCCTTCAGCTTGCCGCCGTAGAACATATTCAGGAACAGGGTTTCGATGATGTCATCGCGGTGATGACCAAGGGCAATCTTGTTGGCGCCGATGCTTTCGGCAAAGCCGTACAGGGTGCCACGGCGCAGGCGTGAGCACAGGCCACAGGTGGTTTTACCTTCCGGAATGATTTCCTTCACCACGCTGTAAGTGTCTTTTTCGATGATGTGGTATTCCACACCCAGAGTGGCCAGATACGCTGGCAGCACGTGCTCGGGGAAGCCGGGCTGCTTCTGGTCCATGTTCACCGCCACCAGATCAAAGTGCACCGGCGCGCTCTTCTGCAGACTCAGCAGAATATCCAGCATGGTGTACGAATCCTTACCGCCAGACAGGCAAACCATTACCTTGTCGCCTTCTTCGATCATGCGGTAGTCCTCAATGGCCTTACCGACATTACGACGCAGACGTTTCTGCAGTTTGTTGAATTCCAGCTGGGATTTGCGTTCAGCAACGGATTCGATCATAGAGCCACCCTGAAAAATTGCCCGCGCTTTATACCAGAGTGGCGGCTTTGAAGGAACCGGCTGACAGTTCAGGCAGCGGCTTCGGCGGTGCGGGCAACTTCGCGCAGACGATCGCAGGCGTCGTCGACGCTGAGCGGGCTTTTCGGATGGTAGTAACGCTTCCACAGCCGTGCGAGTTGCGCAGCATCGGCAGACGCCGGCAGCTCAAAGTCGTCGTTGCGTTGGTAAACAAACCAGGCGATGGCGGTGGCGTACGACAGATTGGTGGTCAGCTCGGCGTGCGGATGCTCGAGAAAATCGTGCTGACTGGCCAGACCACGCACGGTGCTCGCCAGTTCGGGCGTGTGCGCCAGATATTCATCCCAGACATGACGGTGGGTCAGACTGTGGATCTGGTACAGACCCAGCCCGCGCTGCCCGTCGGCCTTGATATGAGAACCCAGTCCCGATTCCAGCGCCGCCGTGGCCAGCAACAACTGCTCTGCCACCGGAGAATGCACCCCGATGCGTTGCAAGGTTGGCTGGATCACCCAGCGCATGAGTTCTTTCGCACATATGCCCATAACGTCCTCCTGCTACGGGTTATCGGCTGACATCGTCCGATACTGACAGCTTAGAACAGAACATTTTATGCGCTCATTTTTTATACCAATGGCTATGTTCGTTCGGTGCCGGAATTCAGACAGCCGGTGAATACCTGCGGAGTTCGGTGCATATCGCGTTCCAGTTTTGTGTCAGGGCAAAGGAAGGATGTCGCGGCTGGGTTTGTCTCAGTGCCATAAAAAAACCGGCCAATGGCCGGTCAACTTGCAGGCAACTGCGTTTATGAAGTGGTCAGAACACGTAGCGCAGCCGGGCCGATACAGCTTGCCCCCGTGCCTGTTGGTCTGTGGCGCGGGCGCTGATTAATTGTCCGGCCGCTTCACTGAAGGTCACATTGCCGAGCAGGCTCAGGCGTGACGTGACGTAGTAGTTGAGTCCGGCCATGACATTGCTGACCCGGGCACCGTACCCCTGATCCTGCAGATCCAGAAACTCAGCCCGGATTACGAAATCCCAGCTGTCTGCCAGTGCTTTCCGGCGGGCATCCATGCCGAAATCCTGCAGGCGGTAACTGCCGTGTGAGTTGTACACCCACTGCCCATAGCCGCCGTGAAAAGTAAACGCATCACCTGAGGTCGAATTTACCTGAGTCAGCCAATACTCGCCGGACCACCAGCCTGATGGGGTGATCAAGGTCACGTCCGATTGCAGCAGTGTCTGTTCGGCCGCGTAGAAACGCGGGCTTCTGATCACTTTGTCGGACAGGTGTACCGCCGCTTCTGTTTTTATCTGAAACAGGTCGTCGTTCAGATTCCGGTGTTCGCCGGCTATTGCCCATAACCAGCGCTGCGACGCTGGCGACAGTGCCAGACGCAGCTGGCTGCCCTGATAGTCATCGTCATTGACATAAGCGGCGATATCCAGACGCCAGATGCTGTTTTCCGGTTGCCAGCGCAGTCCAGCGAGATTCTGGTGGCCGGCAGAAAATGCCCGTACCGGAAGGCTGCGGTCGATCACCGGCAGCGTGTCATAGCTCAGGTTATCTTCCTGACTGGTGGTCAGCTCACTGCGCCCGAAACGGACATGGCCGGCGTTGAGTTTGACACGGGCTTCTACGTCGCCCCATTGGCCGTGATCCGTCTGCCATTTGTATTGTGCTTTTACCCTGAACCTATCGTGTTTCCACGCGGGGCTGATACTCAGAGAGCGCAACTCACCGTGCAGGGTATCGGCCGCGTGACTGCGGGTGTCGCCATCTTTGATGTAAAACTCGTCAAAATAGCCGGCATCTGCCAGCACATACCCGTTCACACTCAGTTCACTGGCGTGACCGTTTGCGGATAACAGCAGGGTATAAAATACGGCGGTTAAATACGGCTTCATAGCCATTCCTTACGGCTTTATCTGTGACGACAGGGCGTGGGTGCGGATTGTCTGTGGCTGCGGTGCTTTGCGGAATTGCACCCGCAACCGGGCGCAGTCACGCAGAAAATCGACTTCCACAATATCAACCGACGTGATGTCCCAGCCGGTACGGCGGGTAAGGTCGGCTAAGAGAGCCGATGTATTTTCAGGCTTTATATTGTCGATGAGGTCATATTCCAGAAAACGTTCTTCCTGTTTCTCAAACAGCAGATTGGTTTCGAGGATAAACGCGACCAGAAGCAACAGCGCATTGATGGCAATCAGCGCAGCCCAGGGCAGAGCCGATACCGCATTCAGAAGCGCCATGGCAATGGTCAGAAACAGGTAGGTCATTTCTTTTACGCTGATCGACTCGGTGCGGTAGCGCAGCATGGAGAACACGGCGAATAAACCAAAAGCGAAACCCATGGATATATCGCTGTTGTGCAGCAGAGATGTCACCACAAAGACACCCGTACCGAAGGATACGAAAGCCGATGCATGGGAATAGTGGCGGTTAAAATTAAAGTAGCAAAGCCGGATGAGTAAGAGGCTGGCCATTAGCTGTATGGTGAGCGTGATGATGAAATCCTGATGCATTACTGGCTCCTTAGTATTTCTCTGCGGTCCGGTGGAAGGCTCTGGTTTGCCATTTAAAACGGTTGTGTTTAATGCCGGGTACCTCTGTAAACAAACAACCGTTGCAGTATTTACTGAAATTAATGCTGCGCTGGTGGGCCGCTTTCAGGGCCTTAAATATCGGCGTTGAGAGGTCGGTTTTGTTTTGTTTGATTTCAATAATGATCACTCTCGGGTCGCCGAACGTTTTGTGGCTCTGGCATCGCCGGAAGGTCAGGGCGAAATCAAAGGTAATACGCTCCGGCGGTGACAGCCCGAGCAGCGTACAGCGCGTATAACCCACATCCAGTACCGGGCCGAGCTCGCTTTCCGTTGGCAGAAGGCTTGCTGCTTCGCGGCTGAAACCGTACGGCACGCGTTCGCGGATTTTGATCGTGCGCGACTGGTTGGTTTTGGTTTTGGTTTCCGCAAAGCGCTCGCCCGTCGTCAGATATTCCCGGATGCGGAACTTCTGACGCGGCAGTGCACCGTTGTGATGGGCCGTATAAAAGGCCATGTCGGTGGTGTCGTAGTAGGTTGTGCGGTACGCCAATCCGGCCTTGCCCTCTATCCGGAGTACCGAATAGTGCGCCTGGCAGGCATGCAGAATGTCCGGCAAATCGCGGATATGAATCAGGTACTTTGTATCCACCCGGTTCATGAGCGGCACCGCATCCTGCTGTATCAGGCTGTGACCCCGGAAGGCAAAGAAATAATGTTCAGCCAGCGGATACTCTGCACTGAATGATGGGGCCTCTGCGTCTGACAGCATGGCGCGGTTATCCAGCATGGCGCGGTTATCCAGCATGGCGCAGTTGTCGCCGGCCTTATTCTTCATAAACCCGCATACCCAGAGAAAATGCGGCCGAAAATTTACCCGCCGCAGGATCGAATTCGGTCAGTGTCAGTTGTCCGCTTTCACCGGTGCCGAGCAACACCAGATCGTTGCCGCTGTCCACCCGGAACAGCATCAGGCTGTTGGCAAAGCCCTGCAGTGAATGGCTGCCGGTGACCGCACTGCGTTGCTCAAGGGACAGCTGCAGAACGTAGGGTTTGAAACCGCTGTTGCCGTCAACACCGATCACTGTGAGCGCCTGCGTGGCAGGTGCGGTACTGTCGTCTTTCCGGTAGCTGATGCTGTCGACACCGGTTGGCCCCATGCTGGCCCAGAGGATATTGGCGGTGACCGTGGCTTTACCGGGCAGCGTGAAGGTGAAGGTGCCTTTGTCGGTTGAGTTGGAGGCACTGAAATCAGCGGCCAGATCAAACATCGACGGGTTGCATACAGAGGCTTCGTCGGCGTAGCGGTAGTCGGTCTGATCCGTGGCGCCGGCAGCGATTGCCGTCTGCAGGCGTGTGCCCCACGAAGGCGTCTGCTCATCACCGCTGATAAACGATTTGAGTTGATTCAGCGCCGCGTCTGGCACGGGAACCGAAGCTGTGATGGTATTTATCCGGTTCAGTAATGCTTGCCCGGAGGCGGCGCCGCTCAGCAGGTTCGCTACAGCGGTTTCATAGCGCTGGCGCAATTCGGGAATTTCGTAAAAGCGATAGGCAAGGCCATGGGTTTTATACACCGGGCCAATACCCGGCTTCAGAATAAAATCGCCGGTGAACGAGGCGTCTGTGCCCCAGGGAATAAAATGAAAAAGACCGTCGCCATCGTCGTGGTAGAGGAAATAGTTGTTGCTGTTGCCTGTGGTGGAATCCCAATTGCCCAACACACTGTCGGCAGCCCACAGCTGAATAAATTCGTCGATGTCCACCTGTGCCTGCAGGGATTCCAGCCAGTTGTCGTCGGCGCTGGCCAGTACATCCGCGACACGTTTCAGGTCCGAACGGTTATTTTCGCGCTTATTGGTTTTCAGCTGAAAACGGTCGTTGAGATGCTCGCCGAATTCGGCCATCTGGGCTTCGTACAGGTTGCCGCTGTCGTTGCCAAAGGTGCGGGCTAAAAAGGGTTTGCCGATGCTCTCAACGTGGGTGTACACCCCCATATCTTCACCGTTAACGTACACCCGTGCCCAGCTGCAGCGGGGCACGTTAAGACCCGCCGCTGCGTAGATGTCGTACGCCAGACACTGACGAACAACGGCCGGGTCCTGGCGGTTATTGTTCAGCGTCATTTTTTCCAGTCCCTTGGCCATCTGTCCTTCAATAAATTCACTGAAGTCGAGTTTGAACGATGGCTTTTCCGCACTCAGGGAACCCAGAAATCCTTTTTTGCGCACGGATACCTGACGGATGGTCTCGCCATCGATGTTCACGGTGGCCAGAAACTGGGTGTATTCAAACGCATCGTCCGGACAGTAGCGGAGGGCATCGCCCAACGTGCGTCCTTCCTGGGCCAGTGCGGCATAGTCTTCGTCTCCCATGTCGATCTGCACGATCATTAGCCGCGAACGGTCGAACGGGTCGCTGCTGACCAGACTGAGATCGCCCGGGACAAAAAACTCGTCATTGTCGGTGCTGGCGGATTCTCCCGCTCCGCAGCCCATCAGCAGCGTGCTGTGTCCGAGCAGAAACAGATACAGCGCCTTCGTCAGTGTGTTCATGTAAGCCTCCCTGAATGAACTGTCAGGGTATGGGCTGGCGCAGGGTGGGGATGCCGCCGAAAGGTGCAGGCGCGGTCATAAAAGTGTGACGCATTTCACATTTTAAGGGTGCAGGCGCGCACGTGTTGGCGGTGCTGGCGCACACCCGGCTCAGGATCATGCGGTGGCTGGTTATGGTTGGAGGGGCCGACTCCGAGGTTCAGGACAGCGTCTGAAACAGCAGGGCGGCCTGCGTGCGGCGGTTGATGTTGAGTTTGCTGTACAGGTTCTGGATATGACGTTTAACGGTCGACACGGCGATATCCAGCTCGCTGGCGATTTCGCGGTTGCTGAGGCCCCGCGCCAGCCCTTGCAGAATTTCCTGCTCGCGTGGCGTCAGTGGTTCGTCGAGGGGGCGTTTTGCTAATGGCTGCAGTGGCGGTGACAGATTGCCCGCCGCAGGCGGGGGAACCGTCGCCGACCTTGCCTGCGTAAGGGGTATGCCCGGCCAGTCCGTCTGGCGGCGGCTCTGCCATGACAACAGCCATTGGCCATGAAGTTGATAGCCACTGTGCACCGTCAGCCGGTAGCCGGCGGCATGGGCGATATCGAACGCCTGATCTGCCAGTGGTTGCGGGTCTTCTCCCTGCTGGGCCTGATGGGCTGCTTTCAGAATCAGCAGGCCGTACTGGCGCAGCGTCAGCTGTTCTTCGCAGGCGGGCTGGTACAGGCGTTGCCAGTCTGGCTCTGCATCCTGTCCCATCATGAAATGGGCTGCGCACAGCAGAAGGTCGTGCAGGTAGCGCGCGACGGCGCTGGAGGACGGTCGTTCTGGTTCCTGCTGTGCCCATTGCAGCAGCGCAAAGCGGTTGCCGTTGTGCAGGTGAAACCAGAGACGAAAAAGTGAGGTTGCCGGCATGACGGAGCTGTCGCGGGCATCCGCCGACAGCGTATTTTCAAACGCGTCTGCCGCATCCAGCGTCAGGTCTGCTTCCTCGGCATGGCCAAGCAGCATGTGCCACTGCGCCAGCAGATGGTAGCGGTTGTAAAGCCATTCTCTGGGTTCAACCCAAAGCGGGTTTTGCGCGGCAATGTTGTTAAAGCATTGGCGGGCCTGATCATGGTCGCCGCTTTCCATGGCCAGCAAAGCCGAGGAGCCCAGCACGGCAGTCCAGGCTGGTGCTGGCCTGAAACCTTGTTGCTGCAACCAGCTCAGCTGTTCCGCCAACTCTTTCCGGGCCAGAGTCAGATCGCCCAGTTGATAGCGGGCATTGGCCAGCCACGGCAGGGTCGCCAGCAGGCAATACACATTGTTCTGCTGCCGGGCTGAGCGGATGGCTTTTTCGCCCACAATCACAGCATCGCGGACCTGATCGTCGAGAAACAGTGAGACGCACCGATAGTGCTGCCACCAGTCGGCCAAGGGATGTTCATCGCCCGGGCGTAGGGAAAGGGTCGGGCTGGCTGTCGCCGGCTCAGTGCGGTGATAAAGCCCTGCCAATGCACTCAGCAACTGGCGTGCATACTCCAGACTTTGCCACTGTTGTTCATTCGCAAGCCCGGCTGTTTGCCACGGAGCGCCGGGATTCACAGAGATCGCGTCATCCATCCGCTGCCGCACAGCTTGCAGGGCGGTGCTCATGGCCGGCTGGTCCGCCCGCAGGAAGCGGATCTGAGCCTGAATCAGACTCAACAGCGCCGACTGCTGTTGCTCGTGGACGGGGAAACGGTCAAGCACCTGCTGCAGCGCCTGAACGTCACCCTCGCGGATCCAGCGTTCGTAGCAACGCGCCAGCAAAGCAATGGCCTGTGACCATTCGTGCAGCTCCAGCGCCAGACCCAGTGCTTCCGGGAAGCGTTCTGCCGCCGTCCAGAACGACAGAATCTGCTGGCGGCGGGCGGCCACGACGGACGCCGACACGTTCAGTGCCGAGTCGGAGATCCATTCGGCAAACAGGGAATTGAGCTGATAGCAGCGCTGGGCCTGTTGCTGCTGAATACTGATCAGTGTCGAGCAGGGCGCTAAAGCCCGGTCGATATCGCTGGCCATTGGGTGGATTTGCTGCAACAGACGCATTGGGCAATACGGCCCCGCGATCGCCATGGTCAGCAACAGATCCCGGGTGGCGTCCGGTAAGGATTGCCAGAGTTCGTCCTGCAGATAATGCCCCAGAAGCCCATGCTGGCGGCTGACGTCCGGACTCGCAGGCGGCAGGGCGTGGTGGTCTTTGCCCGGTCTTACTATCAGTGATACCGCGGCCGGCCAGCCTGAACTGGTCTGCAGCAGCAGGCGCCGTTCGTGGTCGTCAGGCTCCGGCAGATCGAGCCTGTGGTACAGGGCACGTATTTCGTCATCGTCGAAGGCGAGTTCAGAGCCCGTAATCAGCAGCGCCTGCTGGTGGCTGAGGCGCCGGGCGAATCCGGCGGGTAACGCGCCCCGGCTGGTCAGCAGCAGATGGAGCCAGTCGGGTGAGTAATCGATAAAGCGATCCAGACCGCTGAGGATTGTCGAGTCGGTCAGAAAGTGCAGGCCATCGATCACCAGCGTGACCGATGCCGGGCGCAGCCGATGGCGGGTGAAGCGGTGCAGGTCCTGCAGCAGCAGATCGACCAGCTGGGTTTCATGGCGGGGATCGCCCTGCGTGTCATGGCGAAGCAGGTTCAGTGCTGTCACGCCGATCTGAGCATCGATACTTTGCAGGGCGGCGAGCATGTAACGCCAGAAAACGGGTACATGGTTATCCAGCGCGTCCAGCGTTAACCAGCAATAAGGTGCTGTCCGGCTGCACACCAGGGTGGCAGCCAGTGCGGATTTGCCATAGCCGGCCGGCGCCTGCAGCAGGGTCGGCAGGCCGTTTCCCGTTTGCAGCCTCTGCAGCAGGCGTGGTCGCTCGATCCAGAGTTCGCTGAAGGTCGGCTGCAGTTTGCTTTCAACGATGATGCTCATGCGGTGTCTGTTGTCGTCCATAACGGCCTGAAGACTAAGGCGAATAGCCGGTCGCTTCAATGCCTTTGGCAGGCATAAAAAAACCGGCCATTGGCCGGTTTCTTTTTATGCGCGAGGATCAGTCCTCGGCGTGTCCGCACTCTTTTGCCGAGTCCGGATTCAGACCGGCCATTTCGACCAGCGCGTCGGCGTCCAGCAGAATCACTTCTTTGCCCTGAGTTTCAATCAGCGCGTTTTTCTGGAAGCGGGTGAACACCCGGCTGATGGTCTCTACCGCCAGACCCAGATAGTTACTGATGTCGACACGGGACATCGGCAGACGGAAATGGGTCGCCGAGAAGCCACGGCGGGCGTAACGCTGGGAAATATCGAGCAGGAAAGAGGCTACGCGCTCTTCCGCGTTCTTTTTGCTCAGCAGCAGCATCATGTTCTGGTCGTGACGGATTTCGGTGCCCATGGTGCGCATCAGCTGTTTGCGCAGGTCCGGCAGGTCATCGGCCAGAGTTTCCAGCTGGGTCAGCGGAATTTCACAGACAGTGGTGGTTTCCAGCGCTTTGGCGGTCAGCGGGTAGTTGCCGTTGTCGTAACCGGCCAGGCCGACCAGTTCCGATGCCAGATGGAAACCTGTGATCTGTTCTTCGCCATTACTGGCCAGTGTGTAGGTTTTCAGCGCGCCGGTACGGACTGCAAACACCGACTGGAAAGGCTCGCCTTGCTGGAACAGCAACTGGCCCTTCTGAATCGGACGGCCGCGGCGGATGATGTCATCCAGACGCTCCATGTCCGAGTCGTTCAGTGACAGAGGCAGGCACAGCGCGTTCAGGGAACAGGTCTGGCAGTGCGGTTGAGTGCCACGCAGCGGGGCGTGTGGAGCATGAACTGGCGTCGGTTTCATACGGGGTTCCTGAATAACACTCCCAAAACGGGAGTGGCATTACTGGCTGAAATTTCGGCGACTATGGTGGTTACTACTGGCCTTTATGTCAAGAATGGAACCAGACCACCCAAGCGGTCCAGATACCATAACTGATCAGTAATAAACCCGCCACCCGGCGCAGATGCTGATTGGCAAGCAAGCCGGTGAGTAAATTGCCGGCCATTGTACTGGCAAACAGGGCGGGCAGGGTGCCAAGACCAAAGGCGAACATGGCGGCGGCGCCCATAACCGGCTGGCCGTTGGCGGCCACCCAGCTTAAGGTGCTGTAAATCAGACCGCACGGCAGCCAGCCCCACAGCATGCCCAGCAGCAGCTGATCGCCGAGGCGGGAAGATTGCATCATGCGGCCGGTCATTGGTTGCAGACGCTTCCACAGATGCTGACCCAGTTGCTCGAAGCGGGTCAGCAGCACCGACCAGCGGGCAACGTAGAGTCCCATCAGAATCAGCATCACGGCGGCGACGGTGCGCAGGGCGAGCATCAGGCCGTCATTCAGGCTCTGCAGCCACAGACCTAAGCTGCCTACCAGCAGACCTGCCAGCGTATAACTGAGGATGCGTCCGCCGTTGAACAGCAAGGCGGCACTGACGCGGCGCTCACCGGCGCGGGCGCCGAGGGCGGCGGCGATGCCACCGCACATAACCACGCAATGGCTGGAGCCAAACAGCCCCAGCAGGAAGGCAGTGAACAGAGAGAGGGGTTCGATCATACCGGCTTGTCGGTGTCTTTTTCCGTCCGCTTGGCGTCGGCTTTAGGTGGCGTTGGCTGATCGTCGTCGTCAAACAGAATGCGGTGGGCCGGGGATTCCATGTCTTCAAACTGGCCGCTTTTTACCGCCCAGAAGAACACCAGCACGGCAATCCCGATCAGCAGAATCGACAGCGGAACCAGTGCGTAAATCACATCCATACATCAGGCCTCAGAACGGTTAACGGGCAGCCGGGTCAGGCGCAGGGCGTTGGTGACCACAATCAGCGAGCTGGCCGACATGCCAATGGCCGCCGCCCATGGCGGTACAAAGCCTGCGGCAGCGACCGGCAGCGCGATCAGATTGTACAGCAAAGCCCAGCCGATGTTCTGAATGATGATACGGCGGGTTTTGACGGCGCCATCCAGAGCCGTCAGCAGAATTTCCAGCCGGCCGTTGGTGAGCATGGCGTCGGCGTTGGTCTTGGCCAGATCCGAAGCTTCGTTCACGGCCAGGGCAATGTTGGCGCCGGCCAGCACGGGCACGTCGTTGATGCCGTCGCCGACCATCAGAACCACTTCGCCGGCGGCCTGCCAGTTGCGCACGGCCTGCAGTTTTTGCTCGGGCGATACGCCTTTCTGCAAATCGTCGATGCCCAGTTCACGGGCGAGACGTGGGCCGGATTCACCCGGATCACCGGTCAGCAGGGACACTTTGATGCCGCGCTGCTTCAGACCATCAATGATGTCGGCGGCGTTGCGGCGCAGGCTGTCGTTCAGGCGGAACCAGCCCAGCGGTTGGTCGCCGTTGGCCAGCAGCAGCCACTGACCGGGCAGACTCATATCGGGTTGCGGCAGGTGGGCGTCAGGCCAGGCAAAGTCTGCCCGGCCAAAGCGCAGCGGTGCGGCGTTGTGAATCCCCATGATGCCCTGACCGGCAAACTGCTCGACCTGAGTCACGTCGGCGGCGCGTACGCTGCGGAAGGCGCGGGCAATCGGGTGGGTCGAATGCTTCTCTAAGCCTGCCACCAGGGCCGTCAGCTCAGCGTCATTCAGATTCGCCAGCGGAACCACCTGCTCCAGCGTCAGGCGGCCTTGCGTGAGGGTGCCGGTTTTATCAAACACCACGCGGTTAACCTGTGTCAGGGTTTCCAGTACATGACCTTTGCTGATCAGTAACCCCCGCTCGCGCAGGGTTGCGGTAGCGGCTGTCAGGGCGGTGGGGGTGGCCAGCGACAGCGCGCACGGGCAGGTCACGACCAGCACGCTCAGGGCGATAAAGAACGCGTGGTCGTCACCGCGCAGGAACCAGAAGGTAAACACCGACGCGGACACCAGCAGCACGGCCAGCACAAAGCGGCTGGCGATGCGGTCGGCGATGAGGGCTGCTTTCGGTTTTTCCTGCTGTGCTCGGTCCATCAGACGCATGATGGTCGACAGCTGAGCTTCGGCACCGGTGGCGGTCACTTTCATCAGCATCGGACTTTCGACGTTAAACGTGCCGCCGATCAGAGCGTCACCCGGCTGTTTGCGGATGGGCAGATACTCGCCGGTCAGGGCGGCTTCGTCGACGGAGCTGCGACCTTCAGTCACGATACCGTCGGCCGGAATGGCGTGGCCCGGTTTCAGACGCAGCAGGTCGCCGGTCATGATGTCTTCGCTGCTGATGACCTCTTCTTCGCCGGCTGCATTCACGCGCAGGGCAATATTGGGCAGCAGGGTCAGCAGATTATTGCCGGCTTTGCCCATGCGGTGACGGGCGCGCATTTCCATAAAACGGCCGAGCAGCAGGAAGAAGGTGAACATGCACACGGAATCAAAATAGATTTCTTTGCCCATGTTAAACGTGCTCCAGATGCTGGAGCAGAAGGCGAGGGCGATGGCCAGCGACACCGGCACATCCATGGTGAGATGGCGGGTTTTCAGGTCGCGGTAGGCGGCATCAAAAAAGGGCCGGGCGCTGAACAGCACCACCGGCAGCGTCAGCACCATGGACGCCATACGCATAAAGAATTCGTACTGCTCGGCCATGCCCACATACAGCGGCACCGCCAGCATCATTACCTGCATGGTGCCGATGCCAGCAACGGCCAGACGACGGATAGCCAGTTTGCCTTCGCGGTCGCGTTGTTCTTCGTCCTGCGTTGCCGAAAACGGCGAGGCTTTGTAGCCCAGACGGTAAATGGCTTCAGCGATGCTCGACACTTTGATGGCGTCGTATTGCCAGCGCACGACCAGCCGGTGAGTCGATAAATTCAGCACCGCCTGTTCAACACCGGGGAGCTGACCGACCCTGTGTTCAATCAGCCAGGCGCAGGCGGCACAGCTGATGCCATCGATGATGAAGGTGGCTTCCGCCAGATTGCCTTGCTCGCCCTGATTGCGCGCCACAAAGCGGCGCTGCAGGGCATCGCTGTCGTAGAGGGTAAGGGATTCGCGGGCGGTGAGGTCTTCTTCGGCAAAATCCGCCGGGGTTAATTCCGGCAGATGGGTGCGGTGGCGGTAATAGTCTTTCAGACCACTGGCGACGATGGTTTCGGCAATGGCTTTACAGCCCGGACAGCACATCGCCCGGGACTCGCCATCAATCATCACCGACCAGCGGCTGGCGTCCGCGCCGGGTTCGCCGCAGTGAAAGCAGCGTTCAGATTCGGACGCAGCACTCATTTGGCAGAGAAATGAATCGTCTTACCGTTTTCCAGAAGTTCGGTCGTGCGCACACGCCAGCCCTGTTCGCCGCTCTGCAGCCACAGGTGACGACGTTCCGGTAGGTAGATTTCGTTTACGCCTTTGTAGGTGCCATCGTCCATACGCTGCAGCAGCACGGTGGCGTCTTTTTCCTGCAGGGTTGGGTGAATCAGCTGCAGTTGCAGGGTCTGTGGTTTTTCATCCAGATAACCTGCGATGACGACGCTGATTTCGTCCAGCGTGAAGGTAGCGTCGGCGGTTACCTGCAGACGTTTGGCTTTGTCGTCGGCAGCCAGATTTTCGGTGTAGCTCACGCCGTCTTTGTAATAGCTGTCACTCACCAGAGAATCTTTGCTGTCCAGCGCCAGCTTCAGCATCACCATGCCCCAGACCACTGCAATCAGCGGAATGCCCGCTACCAGCAGGACCATAGGTTCTTTGTACCAGGGGGTGTTTTTTTCTAGGGATTTCATGGGCAAGGGCTACCTGATTCGGCAATAAAAAAACCGCCCAAGTGTAACCACTCGGGCGGTCAGTCTCCAGTATGGTTTTGTCAGTTACTCCGGCAAAACCGACTGTTTCCCGCTTTACTGACGCGGAGCAATAAAGCGGGTCTGTTCGCGCACGATTTCTTCGCCGGTTTCAGCGTCTTTCACCACAAAATCGATGTCGATTTTACTGCTGCTGACTTTCACTTCGGCCGGATCCATTTCCAGTGTTACCAGCACTTCTTTCAGCTCGTTCACATTCAGGAACTGCTTGCGGTCGGCGTCCATGTTCAGGCCGTCGAGTCCTTCGACTGACAGCAGATATTCGTGCGGTGCCTGCGACATGTTCATCAGCTTCAGCGTGTACGAGTTGGTGACGGTGTCGTTGACGGTCACCTGATACAGAGCGCCACGGTCGCGTTCAATGTCCAGACGGAAGCCTGTGCGGGTCAGCAGTGCGTAGGCGAAGGCGCCGAGCATCACGGTCATCACCAGCGCGTAACCAATCAGACGTGGACGGAAGAAATGGGTTTTCTGACCTTCCAGCTCGTTTTCGGTGGTGTAACGTACCAGACCTTTCGGCTTGCCCAGTTTTTCCATGATGGAGTCACAGGCGTCGATACACAGCGCGCAGCCAATACACTGGTATTGCAGGCCGTCGCGGATATCGATACCGGTCGGACATACCTGTACGCACAGGGAGCAGTCGACACAGTCACCGAGTTTGTTCTGATCTTCGGCGTGCTCTTCTTTTTTGCTGCGTTTGCCGCGTGGTTCACCCCGGTTGTAGTCGTAGGAAACGGCGAGGGTATCGCGGTCGTACATCACCGACTGGAAGCGGGCGTACGGACACATGTAAATACACACCTGCTCGCGCATCCAGCCGGCGTTCAGGTAGGTCAGAACGGTGAAAATACCGATCCAGATATAGGCCCAGTGATTCGCCAGACCCTGAAAGAAATCCGGTACCAGATCACGGATGGGGGTGAAGTAACCGACGAAGGTCACGCCGGTCCAGAACGCGACAATAATCCAGCCCAGATGCTTGAGGGATTTTTTGCGCAGTTTTTCCGCGCTCATCGGTTCTTTGTCGAGTTTCATGCGCGCGTTGCGGGTGCCTTCAGCACGCTCTTCGATCCACATGAAAATGAACGACCACACCGACTGCGGGCAGGTGTAGCCACACCAGATACGGCCGGCCATGTTGGTCACGGTAAACAGACCGAAGGCGGAAATAATCAGCAGCCAGGACAGCAGCATAAAGTCCTGTGGCCAGAAGGTGATGCCGAAGACGTGGAACTGGCGCGCGGGGAGATCGAACAAAACGGCCTGTCGGCCTTCCCAGTTAAACCAGGCCGTACCGAAGTAAGCCAGCATCAGCGCCCACAGGGAATAGGTACGCGTTTTCTGGAAAAAGCCCTCAATTTCACGCACGTAAATCTTCTTACGTTTTTCGTACATGCTTTGGGTTTTGGGTGTGACGTCTTTGACCGGAATTTCACTCATAACGGCAAATCACCTTGGTTGTATGTGCGGAACGGCGCTTTGCGAAACCAGAGACGGAGCTGGGCTCCACAGCGCTCTATATAACGGAGCAATTATATAGTTTATTGTTTGCTTCAATAACGAAAAAAGCGGCTTTACGCCGCTTTTCTCGTGTTTCATTGCCTTAGCTCAACCTTGTTCATCGTAGCGATTAACAGGGTTTCAGGCCCGTTTACTTGTTGGACAGAGAGTAAACGTAGGTGGCCAGCAGATGAATCTTGGCTTCAGCATTGTTGCCCAGAATTTCTGCGTGCGCTGGCATCTTACCGTTGCGACCGTTCTTCAGAGTGAATTCGATCTGCTTGGAAGAACCACCGTACAGCCAGATGTCGTCGGTCAGGTTAGGAGCGCCAACCAGCTGGTTGCCTTTGGCGTCCGCACCGTGACAGGCGGAACAGATCTGCTGGAACTGAGGAGCGGCTTTGGCAGCGGCTTCTTCGTCGTGCTTCAGGCCAGACAGGCTGCGAACATAGTTAACCATGTTGGCAGTGCCTTCTTCACCCAGTACAGCGCCCCAAGCAGGCATTGCACCCTGACGACCGTGAGTAATGGTCTGTACGATGTTCTCAGGAGAACCACCATACAGCCAGTCGCTGTCGGTCAGGTTAGGGAAGCCCTGAGCGCCTTTGGCGTTAGAGCCGTGGCACACAGCACAGTTGCTCTTGAACAGACGCTGACCAGACTGCAGGGCCGCTTCGTTGTTCATCAGCTCCGGAATCGGGGTGGCTGCGAATTCGGCGTACAGAGGTTCGATGGTTTTATCGAACGCCTGAACCTCGGCTTTCCACTGGTTGGTGGAAGTCCAGGTTACCTGTTCGCCGTCAACTTCCACAGTCAGCAGACCGTCGAAGTTACCCAGACCGTAGGTGCCCAGATAGCCAAAACCAAACACGATGGTGCCCCAGAACATCATTACCCACCAGCGTGGCAGCGGGTTGTCGAGTTCCTGAATACCGTCATAGTCGTGACCAGTAGTCTGGTCAGTTTCTTCTTTACGCTGGCCGCGGCTGGTGTACTGAATCAGTACGCCGCAACCAATGATGGATCCCAGTACGATAGCGGCGATCCACACTTGCCAGAAAGTGCTTAACATAATTACTTACTCCGATCTTTATCGCCGTGCGCGAGTCCGTCTTCGTCTTCGAGGAACGGAATCTGCGCATCATCGTCAAAGCGCTTGCGGCGGCTGGAGCCATAGGCCCACCAGATGATTCCGCTGAAAGCTACCAGGGCGAAAATGGTGCCCAGACCACGCACGTCGTTAATATCCATGGGGATTACCGTTTAGTGACCACAGTGCCCAGGTGCTGCAGATAAGCAACCAGAGCTTCGATTTCAGGCTTACCATCGACCGCTTCTTTAGCACCTTCGATGTCCGCATCTGTGTATGGCACGCCGACCAGACGCAGTGCTTCCATTTTCTTAGGTGTCAGACGACCGTCTACCTTGTCTTCGAACAGCCATGGATAAGATGGCATGACGGACTCAGGTACAACGTCACGTGGGTTGTACAGGTGAGCACGGTGCCATTCGTTGGAGTAACGACCGCCTACACGGGCCAGATCCGGACCGGTACGCTTGGAACCCCACAGGAACGGGTGCTCGTACACGGACTCGCCGGATACGGAGTATGGGCCGTAACGTTCAGTTTCTGCACGGAACGGACGAACCATCTGGGTGTGACATACGTGGCAGCCTTCACGGATGTAGATGTCACGGCCTTCCAGCTGCAGGGCAGTGTAAGGTTCCAGACCTTCAACAGGTTTGTTGGTGTCTTCGTGCCAGAACAGTGGAACGATCTCAACCATGCCGCCCCAGCTCAGGGCGATCACGATCATTACCACCATCAACGGCAGGCTTTTCTCAATAGTATCGTGCTTAATCATATTCCGTACTCCTTATGCCTGAGCCGCTACAGCGTTGCCGGCTTCTTTCTTGGCGTCGCGCACAGTCATGTACACGTTATAAGCCATGAACAGCATACCCAGCAGGAACAGAGCACCGCCCAGAACACGGACTGCATAACCAGGGTGAGAAGCAGCAACAGACTCTACGAAGCTGTAGGTCAGGGTGCCGTCAGCGTTAACCGCACGCCACATCAGACCCTGCATGATGCCGTTTACCCACATCGCAGCGATGTAGAACACGGTACCGATGGTAGCCAGCCAGAAGTGAGTGTTGATCAGCTTGATGGAGTGCATTTCACCGGCTTTACGACCGAACATGATCGGAATCAGGTGATACATAGCACCGATGGACACCATAGCAACCCAGCCCAGAGCGCCGGAGTGAACGTGACCAATGGTCCAGTCAGTGTCGTGAGACAGAGCGTTTACAGTCTTGATGGACATCATCGGGCCTTCGAAGGTAGACATACCGTAGAAGGACAGAGACACCACCAGGAAGCGCAGGATAGGGTCGTTACGCAGTTTGTGCCATGCACCAGACAGCGTCATCATACCGTTGATCATACCGCCCCAGCTTGGTGCCAGCAGGATCAGAGACATTACCATACCGGCAGTCTGAGCCCAGTCAGGCAGAGCAGAGTAGTGCAGGTGGTGACCACCGGCCCATACGTAGATGGAGATCAGGGCCCAGAAGTGCACGATGGACAGACGGTAAGAGTAAACCGGACGGCCAGCCTGCTTAGGTACGAAGTAGTACATGATGCCCAGGAAGCCCGCAGTCAGGAAGAAACCTACCGCGTTATGGCCCCACCACCACTGGATCATGGCATCAATGGTGCCCGGCCAGATGGAGTAAGACTTGGTCAGGGAAACCGGAACTTCCAGGTTGTTACCAATGTACAGGATCGCGATCATGATCATGAACGCAGCGAAGAACCAGTTGGCAACGTAAATGTGGCTTTCCTTACGGATAGCAACGGTGCCCAGGAAGTTCACAACATAAGCCACCCACACCAGTGCAACCAGAATGTCGATTGGCCATTCCAGCTCAGCGTATTCCTTCGCAGAAGTCATACCCAGAGGCAGAGTGATTGCCGCAGCAACGATAATGGCTTGCCAGCCCCAGAAGGTGAAACTTGCCAGAGTGTCTGAGAACAGACGGGTACGGCAGGTACGCTGAACGATGTAGTAGGAAGTAGCAAACAGAGCGCTACCGCCGAAGGCGAAGATAACCGCGTTGGTGTGCAGCGGACGCAGACGTCCGAAGGACAGCCATGGCAGGTCAAAGTTCAAAGCAGGCCATGCCAGCTGGGCAGCGATGAGGACACCGGCCGCCATGCCAACAATGCCCCAAACTACGGTCATGATGGCAAATTGTCTTACCACCTTGTAGTTGTACTCGGGATGGTCAAATGCTGTGCTCATGATCAGATTCCATTTAACAGCGGGATTGAGGGTTAAAAAATCCGGCGCAATTATGGTGTCAGAGGTTGTCTAATGCAATCAAACACCGGAAAAACACCTGATTTTACAGCAGGTTAACCTGCTTTTATTGGGGTTAATCATCAGTCGTTGAGAACGTCTCGCAACTAGGCGTTGTTCCGGGCAACTGACCGTCACCTCCTCCAGTCGCGGATGCGCAAAAAGCGTATCCTGTTCATGGACCAGCAAATCATAAGGAACTGGCGCCAGTTAACCTTGATATAACGCAAGAAGCGCTGGGGACAGGAATCAGAATTTCAACCGCAGGAACAAAACCTTAGCATGACAGCCGATATTCAGCTTTGCGGTCAGGCCGACTGGCCCGTTTATGTTTTCGCGCACGGTGCGGGCGCCGGCCAGAGCAGCGATTTTATGCAGGCCGTAACCGCCGGACTGAACCGACGCGGTATTGCTGTTGCCCGCTTTGAATTTCCCTACATGGCACGCATGCAGGCCGAAGGCACGCGCCGTCCGCCGGATAAATTGCCAGTACTCGACGCCCATTATCGCAACGTGCTGGCGCAGCTGAACCGCCCCTGTGTCATTGGCGGAAAATCCATGGGTGGTCGCGTGGCGTCGCTGTTGCTGGCCGACGACAGCCTGACCCAGGTGCTGGGGTGTGCCTGTCTGGGTTTTCCGTTTCACCCCGCCGGCAAGCCCGACACACTTCGTACTGAGCATCTGAAGCAACTGACGAAGCCGTTATTGATGGTGCAGGGCACCCGGGATGCGCTCGGTAATCAGCTGGAGGTGGCGGGTTACAACCTGTCGCCGGCAATTCAATGGTTATGGCTCACCGACGGCGATCATGACCTCAAACCACGTAAGGCATCAGGCTTTACGCAGGCGCAGCACATCGACGCCGCCTGTGAACGCGTTGCGCAATTTATAAACAGCCTGAGTTGTTAGTGCTTCTATATATAAAGAGCGGGTTTTAAAGGGGCTCCGGCTGATTAAAAAACAGGCAGGGGCTGGCGAAGTACATGGCCCAATCAGCTGGCCGGCGGACGTTAAAACCTGTTAGCAAGGCGTGAATCGCGGGCAATAAAAAAGCCGCCATCGGGCGGCTTTTTTGCGCTGCTTAAAACAGACGATCACGCCGTCAGCAGCGTCACCTTCTCCTGCTGCTGCAGAATCGGCGCAATGGCCGCCAGAATCGCCGCGCGCTGGCTGGAGTGCTTCCACATATCCCACGCCTGCTCACTCTGCCAGGTAGTAATAATGAAGCGATGGCGGCTGTTGTTCACATCCTTATAGTTCGCGCCCGACACATAGCCGGTGGCTTCCACCATAGTGCGCAGCATGTTCTTCATGATCTCTTCATACGTGGATTCCATGCCTTCGCCGATCTCACGTTCAATAATTACCTTAATCATGGGGTTTCTCTGAGTTAACAATGGCTACGTCATTACGGTAGGGGCCTGAGGCTGCAAAAGCAACGGCGATGGATCAACAAACGGAAGGATTTCCCGAGTCTTCCTCACCGATTGGCAATACGCGCCGCTGGTGCTGGCGGAATTGTATTCTGCACAGCCAAGTCCGCTGACATTTTTACTAATAGCGCTGCCCCTCATGACTTCTGATTTTTCACCGATATAATCCGCGCCGAATTCACTTAATGATCATTCAGTAATGGCCATGGATACCCACAACAACGTTAAGTCATCTGTAAATCCGGTGCAGAAGAGCATTCTCACGGTTTATCTGTCGTTAAAAGCGGTGCTGGCAGGTGCGGTGCTGTTGTTAAGCGATGCCGTCACGCTGCTGAAATCGGCGGTTAAGGTGGCAGGAGGAAAGCTGACCGGCGTGCGCGAGTCGCCGAATGTTGTGCAGTGGCATGGTATCCCGTCGGTGCTGAATATTCCGGCAGACGCCAATCTGGATTTCAATTTCTGGCGTAAGCCCACGTACATTGTGCCGACACTGGCCGGTATGGTGAAAATCAAGCTGCGCTGGTTGCTGGAAGAAAAGCGGGTAGAAGTGATTCCCGACGATTATCTGATGAAGTGGGTCACCCACGGTCCGCTGAGTCGTCTGGCGGCCATCGACGGCCAGCAGGTGCAGGTCGATTTTTCGGTTATTGATCAACTTACCTTCGATGAAGATGCGTTTTTAACCGCTGGCATTCTGCGCTTTGAACTCGGTAACCCGTCATCGCTGAGTATTGAATTTACCAATGGCGAACGCTACACGCCGGCAGACGGTGCGCACTGGGCGCTGGCCAAACTGCACATGCAGGCCGTTGCCAGCTTTATTATTCCCGGGCGTTTTCACGGCAATATTCATCTGGGCTTGCCTTGTGCCGCGGCCGCCAGTCTGTACCGCCTGAATAAAAAAGGCGCCTTGTATCAGCTGCTGGCGCCGCATCTGCGTTTTACCCTGCGCATCAATAATGAAGCGCTGCGGGTTCAGCGTTCGCTCGACCGCTCCAAAGCCTACGCGCCGTTTCCGATGGAGGGTGCCGATTTTGCCCAAAGCATTGCTGACGATACGGTTGAGCGCACCATTCAACCGGGTCTGCGCGCCCCGCACTGGTCACTGGCCACAGAGGCATTACCGTACAACCAGTTTGGTGACGCGTATTACCAGGTCATCCGCCGGTTTGTGCAGCAGGTTTTGGCCGAGGTTGATGCGGTGGAACTGAACGCCTGGTCGAATTATATGGCGGCCTATATTCCGAATTTTCTGCAGGCCGACGCCGCAGAAGCCATCACTACCCTGATCTGGCAGGTGAGTGTGCTGCATTCCGCCGATCATTACACCTTCGAGTTCCTGTTACTGAGTGAGCGTTACAGCTTTAATAAAATCCGCCTGAAAACGCCGGCGCAGTCGGGTATCCGTGCCGATCTGCCGGAAGCGCAGCTGATTGATCTGGCCTGTGACCCGGAAGACCGTTACCGCAGCAATGTGTTTGTTGCCACCTTTGTGCGTGGTCATAAACACCCGCTGTGGTCGAATACCATGAACAACCTCAGCTACCGTTTTACTGCTCCGGCGTTAAAGCTGGCGGCGGAAAGCTTTCAGCGTGATCTTCTGGCAACGGAGCAGCAACTTGAACAGAAACATCTGAATCTGTGCCCGCTTAATCATGTGTTTCAGAGCATTTGCTGGTAAGGCGGGCAACGGCAAAGGTCTGTGGTATGCTGCGGGCCAACGACTTATCCAGCAGGTATTGAGATGTCCAGAAACTTCGAAGCCCAGGGTGTTATTCACTCCATCGACGAAACCCGTTCTTACGGTGCCAACGGTTTCACCAAGCGTGAGTTTGTGATCCGTCTGACCGGTGATGGCGAAAAAGCCGAGTACCCGAACTTTGTGGCGCTGGAGCTTCTGAAAGACAAGTGCGCGCTGATGGATCAGTACCGTGTGGGCGAGGAAGTGAAGGTCACGTTTAACCTGTCCGGCCGTCTGTGGAACAAGCCGGGCAGCCCGGAAAAATGCTTCACCAGTCTGCAGGCGTGGAAAGTGGAACGCGCCGGAGCCGACGGCGGTTTTGGTGGTGGTTTCGCGGGCGGTGCGGATGAGTTTTCGCAGTCTATGCCTAACTACGATGACGACGTTCCGTTCTGATCCGGATGTTTTAAGAAAAGGCCGCTATGCGGCCTTTTTTATGGCGTCGTTCTTTTAAAAGCCTGAATTGTTTCTTAAGGGCCTGAACCGGTTCTCAAAAGCCTGCATCGCTTCTTAAAAGCCTACCTCGGCCCATGAAAACGTGCCTCGGCTCTTGCGTGCGTCGGCCCTTGAAAACGATAAAGCCTGCGTTTGCTGTTAATAACGTGTCACAGGTTCAGCGCGCCTCGGCGGTCAGGCTGCCTGCGGTTTTATCCGGCGCCATGCGCAGACGGCGATACCCTTCCAGCTGGGCGAGGCCCCACAGTATTTCCGGCAGCAAAAATGCCCCGATCAGCGCGCTGCCGTTGTGGCTGAATAACGTCAGCGCCATGTGCAGCGAAAACAGCAGGCGGGCAACGCCATCCATCAGTCCGAGCCGCGCCTCGGGGCGCAATAATCGCAGCAGCGACCAGACCACCACCAGGCTGCCCATCAGCTGTACGAATAATAAATGCACGGGCAAAAATGCCGGAAAAATGCCGGGCAGGGTGAGGGTCTGATGCATGTGCTGCAGTTGCAGCAGGGTAAAGGCGGCAAGGCCCGGAATGGCGAAGGCGCTGGTCACCAGCAGGTCGTAGGCGGCGCTCAGTTGCACCAGTTTCAGGTACTTTGGTTGTGTCATCTCAGGTTCTCCGGTTGAGTGAATCCTGAGTCTGCCGTCTGCCCCATAGGGCAGAGTCAAGGGGTGAGCCGGAGTCTTTTTTGTCAGGAACAGGGCTGGTCGTGCAGTTGGGCCGAGATGCGTTTGATTTCATCGGCTTTGGCGTTCAGCGCTGCGATCTGTTGTTCGATGTCTGCCAGTTTTTGCGTCACCGCTTTGCGCAGCACGTCGCCCGGTAGCCCCCGGCGGATATCGGCGCCGCAGGTCAGTTGCTGAAATTCAGCCAGTGAAAAACCAAGCCGCAGACCGAGGCGGATCTGGCGCACGGTTTCGGCGTAGGTGTCGTCGTACACGCGATAACGGCCAACCCGGCTGGCCTCGGGTATCAGGCCCAGCGCTTCGTAATGGCGGATGGCTTTCGGGGTGGCGCCGGTGAGGCGGCAGAATTCTCCGATGTACATGCAACGTTCCCTGATGTGTTGCCGCGTCTGATTGATGGACGACGGTTGAAGTGTTCAGTTGCGGCCAGAATAGCGGTTATTTACGGCGCAAACTCTCCGGAATTAACCTTATGGCCGGACGTCATGCGCAGTACATTGCCCGCTTTTAGCCAAGGGTTGCGGACGGCCGTCATGACTGAGCAGACAGGACTGGTGTTGTACACCATCAACATGTCGCACTACAGCGAAAAAATCCGCTGGTTGCTGGACTACGAGGGCATCGCCTATCGCGAGGCGCCTTTAACGCCAGCGCTGCATGCACTGCCGATGCTGATCAAAGGGCGTTTGTGGCAAACGACGGTGCCGTTGCTTCAGCAAGGCTCTGTCTGCGTGCAGGACAGCCCGCGCATTGTGAACTGGCTGGCCCGCCGGTACGCCCTGCGCACCTTGCCGCCGGAATCGGACATCGAAATTCTGGCCATTCAGAAACGCTTTGATGCCATTGGCAAAGCGGTGGCGCGCTTTCTGTATTTGCCGGGTTTTGCTCATGGCGAACTGATCCGCGCCATCTGGACCCAGTTTTCGTCACCCTGGGAGGCGCGTTTTATTCAGCTGGCGTATCCGCTGATCAAGCCGGTATTCAGCCTGAAACTCGACATCAACGAAAAACACGTGGCCATTGCGGAACAGGCGATTGATCTGGAAATCCGCTGGCTTGAGCAGCGCATCCTCAGTGGACGCTATCTGGTGGGCAACCGTTTCAGTCTGGCGGATATTGCCGCGGCGGCGTTACTGGCGCCGCTGGCGTGCCCGGTGCAGCATCCGATTTACGGGCATCCGCTGTTCCGCGAAAAAATGGCCATTGCCGCTGGTAAGTGGGAACACAGCCCGGCGCTGCAGTGGGTGCGTGATCTGTACGCCAGCCATCGCGGCGTGGTGTGGCAAAGCATGGGCGAGGTGCCCGCTTTGTTAGACGCTCAGCCGGGCATTCCCAGCGGCGGCTGATCACCGGCCAGCTGATCCAGCGTGACCTGACTGAAGCGCTCCAGTACCAGCGCTTCGGCCGCCTGCAGCACATCATCGATGGCGGTGTTCACCGCCTGTTCAATCGGGCACTCGTTATGTTCATCGGTCAGACCCAGAGTGAACAGCGAGCCTTCCTTCAGCGCTTTATGAATATCCAGCAGCGTTATCTGCGCCAGCGGCATGGCCAGCTGCCAGCCGCCGCCGTGTCCTTTGCCAGAGCTGACGAAGCCTGCGGCTTTCAGAATCGCCATGGTGCGGCGCACCACCACCGGGTTGGTGTGCAGCATCAGGGCAATCTGATCTGAGGTCAGTGGGCTGGTCTGATGATGCATGTGCACCAGCACGTGCAGCATGCGGGACAGGCGGCTGTCTTTTCTCATGGGGCGGTTGTTCTGCGGAAAAATCCGATTGTACTCCGAAAGCGTGCGATGTCTTACGTTACTTTTAACGTATCTTGAGTTGACGGGCTTTCATGTAACTTATAAGGTGCCCTGAGATCATCCTTACTGAAAATCATCCTGAAGAGACACTTTATGACCTCAACCATTGCTTCGGACGTCCGTGCGGAAAGCTGTACAGAAAGCCGCACAGAAAACCACACGGACAACCTCCCGCAAGCCGACACCCTGATCATAGGCGGCAGTTTTGCCGGCTTGTCGGCGGCCCTGCAGCTGGCCCGTGCCCAGCGCCGGGTTGTTATTGTGGACGCCGGTGAGCCGCGCAACCGCTTTGCCCACGAGGCCCACGGCTTCTTCACGCTCGACGGCGTCGCCCCGCACGAGGTGAACGCGCGGGCGCTGGAACCCGTGCTGCGTTATCCGACCGTGAGCCATCACAAGGGCCGGGTGATCGAGGCCGGCCGGGATGACGATGGCTTTGTTATCCGCACCGAAAACGGTGATGTGCTGCGCGGTAAAAGCCTGATTCTGGCGACCGGCGTGCGCGATGAACTGCCGTGGATTCCCGGTCTGCCTGAGCGCTGGGGACATACGGTGGTGCATTGTCCGTATTGCCATGGCTACGAGTTGCGCGGTCTGCCGATCGCTGTACTGGCAGGGTCCGGTCACTCCGCTGTGCAGGCCGCCATGCTGCCCGACTGGGGGCCGGTAACCTATTTCACCCAGGGTGAGTTTGAGCCGGATGACGAGCAGAAGGCGCTGCTCGATAAACGCGGTGTGGCCATTGAACGCACGCCCATAGTGGCTATCGAAGGACCCGAAACCGGGGGTGACAGCCTGAGCATTGCCGCGGTGCGTCTGGCCGACGGCCGTGCCATGGCCGCCGGTGCTGTGTACATCGCACCGAAAACCCGCATTGCCGAAGGGCTGGTTGCCCAACTTGGGCTCGAAACCGAGAGCATGCCCACCGGCGACATCATCCGCACCGATGCGCTGGGCCAGACCAGTGTTGCCGGCGTGTTCGCCGCAGGTGATAACGCCAGCGGCATGCACAATGCCACGCTGGCCTCGGCGGCCGGGGTGATGGCGGGCGTGGCCGCGCACCGCTATCTGATGTTTGGTGCGGGCTGACTCGTGCGGCGGCGCCCAGGGCTGGACAAATGCTGATAAAAGTATGATTGGGACGCACTGTGTCGACTGTGTCACTCAGTCTGGCGCATTAGGTCTGGCAGGCCACCTACACTGAACGTATTCACTGTGGGTGGAGCCTGCCATGCTGCTCAAACAAAAAATCCGTCTTGCCAGTGGCGCTCTGCTGCTGGCGGCCATCATCGGCATTTACGCCATCACCACCTTGCTCGCCGAACCCAAGCTGTATAAAGAAGCCGGTGAACTGGCACGCGCTCAGGTGCAGGACACGGTGTCGGAAATCAACGTGGTGCTGAATTCAACCTCCACGCTGACCCGCAGTCTGGCGCTGCTGGCAGAAACCCTGCCCGCCGATCGCGCCTTGCTGCAGGAGCACCTCGATAACGTCATCGACCAGTACGGCAACAGCGCCATCGCCGGCGGTGGCGTCTGGCCCGAGCCGAGATTGCTGGACGCCGACGAAGACCGGGCGTCGCTGTTCTGGGGGCGCAACGGCGCCCGTCTGGATTTGCTCAACGACTACAACGAAGCCTCAGGTTCGGGGTATCACAACGAAGGCTGGTATACCGTCGGCCGCACCCTGAAACCCGGTCAGTGCGCCTGGTCGGAAGTGTATTTCGATCCGGCCTCCGGCGTGGCCATGACCACCTGTACCGTGGCGATCAAACGCGATAACCGTTTCTGGGGCGTGGCGACTGTCGACCTGATGCTCGAAGGCATGGGTAAGCTGCTGAAACAGCAGAGCGACATCAGCGGCGGTGTGGTCATGGCGGTTGATCAGACCGGCCGCATCATTGGCGCGCCGGGCCTGCGCCCGACGCCTCTGGCGACCAAAACACTGAACGAAGCCATCGCCGCCGATCCGGCGCTGCAGACGCTGGCGCAAGCGCTGAGCAAAGGCGAAGGCATTTACCCGCTGCCGACCGGGGTTATTGAAGGCGATTCCGCCCAGCTGGTGGTGGCGGATATGCCCGCACAGGGCTGGCGCGTGGGGCTGATTCTGCCTGATTCAGTGGCGCTGGCGACGCTGTCGGACATTACCGGTGGTTTGTACGCGGTGCTGATTCCGCTGGTGCTGATTTTCGCGGCGGCGCTGCTGTATTCCGGCAGCCAGCTGATTGCCTGGCTGGACGAAACCACGCGTCAGATCGGCGATATGAGCACAGGCCGCGCTGCTCAGCAGCTGGCGGTGAAGCAACAGGACGAAATTGGCTTGCTGCGCCAGGCGGTGAATCAGTACGGCGAGCATCTGCGCAATCTGCTGGATGAACTCGGGCGCGAATCCGTGGGCGTGAAAGAAGGGGCAGAATCCCTGCAGGCCCTGAGTCAGACCTTAACCCAGCGGGCGCAGCAACAGACCGACGAGCACCAGACGCTGGCAGCGGCCATTACCCAGATGTCGGCCAGCGCGCAGGAAGTGTCGAACAACACCAGCAATGCGGCACAAACGGCGGAAGAAGCGGGCACGCTGGTGAACGAAGGCCGCAATGTGGTGACCAGCAATGCCTCGGCCATCAGCGAGCTGGCGGATGCGTTGTCGAGTGCAGCGCAGGTGATTGATCAGCTGGCCGGCGATACTCAGCGTGTGGGCGCGGTGCTGGATGTTATCAAGGCCATTTCCGAACAAACCAATTTACTGGCACTGAACGCCGCCATCGAAGCCGCCCGTGCCGGCGAACAGGGACGGGGTTTTGCCGTGGTGGCGGACGAAGTGCGCACACTGGCGGGCCGTACGCAGGAATCGGCCAGCGAAATTGAAAGCATGATTGCGCAGTTGCAGAGTGCGGCGAAGCAGGGGGTTACTGTGATCAGCAGCAGCCGCGATTTGTCGGCGCAGTCGATTGAACGGGCGAATATGGCGCGCTCGCATTTTGATGCCATTGTGCAGGCATTTACTGAAATCCGGGCGCGCACCAACAGCATCGCCACGGCGGCGGGTGAGCAGGCCCGGGTCACGCAGGAAATTACGCAGCTGGCCGATCGCATTCAGCATATTTCGGAGCAGAATTCCGACGACGCGCGCAAGCTGCAGTCCATGAGTCAGACATCAACGCAACTGGCGCAACGCCTGCATCAGATCAGTCAGGGCTGATCTTTTTGTGTGCGCTGACTGTGGCAGGCATCGTCTGTTGCAATGGGGAAGAAAGCGTCACAGGCGGACGCTTTCTTCCCAGCCTTTAACGCGGATCTCGGAATCGGAAATCGACAGGTCACCGGGCTCCAGTACCCCATCGCCGAAAATATAACGTGGCTTGTGTTCACCCCGGGTAACGCGGCTGTCGTATTCCTGCGCGTTCAGGCGAATAAATTCATTACGTGCCAGATAATCTTTCCAGCCCTGTGAGCCGGCTTTATGCGCCAGTAATTTATGCACCTGTTGCGGGCTGATCATAAAGCCCGAGGCGTTATTGCCACCAAAGCCTTTGGCATTAATAAACGCCAGTGGCAGGTTAGCGCCGTTCACCGGTTTGTGTTGCAGCAGAATATCCAGCCCGGTTTGGTGTACGTCGCCGGCAATTTCGCTGGTGGTGGTAATGCCCGGAATAATGCCGTGCGCCCAGGTGCCCAGCGTCAGTACTAACTGGTCGGCGGAGGCGGCGGCAATGGAATGGCCGAGGTGCGCTTTAGCCGCGGTGACGGGCCAGCGTTTAATGCCGAAAGCCTGTGCCAGTTCGCTGAAAATATGCGATTCCGTGGTGCGGTTGGCCGGTGTGCTGCTGCCGTGCGCATGCACAAAGGAGCCGTTTTTCAGGGCGTCTTCACCCAGCCAGCGCCTAGCCTCGCCCATGGCTTTGCCCATGGTCAGATAATTACCGACACCGGGATTCGAGATGGATTTTTTGTAGCCATCGGCGTGCACGTACACATCGCCCACTGCGCCATAAATAGTCAGCCCCAGCTCCAGCGCCAGCTCATCGTCACAGAGCACAAAAAACTGCCCCGATTCGGCGATGGTAAAACCACCGTTGTAGCCAAACGGGCGGCTGGCGCGGCGGAAATCCGGTGTCTGTCCGGCGTTCAAACCGTCCAGTTCGCGTAATTTCTGCTCGGTCACCAGCGCCGTCATGGCGCTGTAGCCTTCGACAATTTCCGGCGTCAGTGGTGACTCACTGTTGCCGACCATCACCAGCCGGCGACGACCACTCTGAATATCATCCAGCGCGACTTTTAAATTGTATAAAAAAGTGGCGCAGGCACCGACCATGCTGCCGGTAGCGCCGATATTGCCCAGTACATAGGCGTTAACAAAATCGGCCGGCATTTCACTCAGACCCAGTGCGCATTGCTTGGAACTGGTGCGTTTGCCGAGCAGGGCCGACTGCGTCATGCCGCCGTGGCCGTCGCCATCGAGCTGGCCCATGGCGGAGCCGGCGTACACGGCAATCTGGTCGGGGCGCAGATGGTTGCGGATGCGTTCCCAGTCCATGCCGAGTTGTCCCAGGGCGTCGGACGCGGCGTACACCGCCAGTTGCAGACCGCGCGGGTGGTGATGCGACGGATATTGCGCCGCCGGATCAAATCCCTTGGGTATCTGACCGGCGCTCTGTACAGCCAGACGCTTATGACCCAGCCGCCAGCAGGGGGTGCCGGATTCGTCGGTGAAGGGTTGATGAAAGGGCACTGCGTTGGCGTCCCAGCCGACGTTGTCCCAGCCCCGGATGAGGGTGCCGTTGAGAATTTGCTGGCGCCAGCCGTCGTCGCCGTTGTGCGGCAGGTTCATCAGTTGCGCCAGTGAGTTGAGGGTTTGCTGTTGCTGATCCGCACTCAGCTCATCCAGCACAATGCGGCGGAAAGCGTGGTGGGCGGAGCTGCGTCCGGCGGGATTAATGCCACCGAATCCGGCGATGACGGCGAGTTTTCGCATGCGTTGAATTCCTGATCTGCGCTGACGGGTCTGTGCCCGTGTCGTAATGAGATCATTGTAGGATTGGGCCAAGCAGAAGGATTAGGATAATCTGGTCATAAAGTTGAACATAAAAGACGCCATTATGGCCGCTATGGCACAGCAGCCTTGCCGGGTGGGCGGCTGGCTTTGGTTGCAATTGCGCTTGTGGCTGTCAGTCCGGAGGCACAGGAAGAGGCACAGGAAGAGGCACTGCGCTGTTATTAAGGAGTTTGCATGATTCATCACATCACACTGCTCGCCATCGGGCAGATGCTGAGTTCCAGCGTTGCCATTCCGCTGGAAATGCTCGAAGCCGCCCGCGCACGCCTGAACGTGGTGAAAGACCCGCGCGCCCGGTTCGAAGTGGCCGTGGCAGCGCGGGAGCTGCAACCCATGACCATGCTGGGGGGCTTTCAGATCCGCCCGACCATTACGCCGGAGCAGATCACCAAAACCGATTTAATTGTCGTACCGGCGCTGTGGCGTAATCCCAGACGACAGCTGCAACAGGAAGGGGAAACGATTCAATGGCTGGCGCGCCAGTACCGGCAGGGGGCCAGCATCATTGCCATTGGCACCGGCGTCTGTCTGCTGGCCGAAGCCGGGTTGCTCGACGGAAAACCGGCCACCACCCACTGGCATTATCTCGATCAGTTTGCCCGCGATTACCCTAAGGTGCAGCTGCAGCGCCAGCATTTGCTGACGCAGGCCGGCCGTATTTATTGCGCCGCCAGCGTGAACTCGGGGGCCGACATGATGGTGCATTTTATTGGCATGGAATACGGCCGCGAGCTGGCTTTGCAGGTTGAGCAACAGTTCTCGCCCGAGGTGCGCAACCCGTTTGAGAAAAAAGTCTTTTATGCCGATTCCAGCCATCAGCATCCGGATGAAGAAATTGCGCTGGCCCAGACCTGGCTGCAACAGAATTACCAGTCGCCCTTGTCGTTAGCCTCGCTGGCGAGCTCTGCCGGCTTAAGCGAGCGCCAGTTCGACCGCCGCTTTCGCGCCGTGACCGGAAAAACACCGACGGCGTATCAGCAGCAGTTGCGCTGTGACGCGGCGCGCGAATTGTTGCAGAACTCCAACCTGAATGTGGCCGATATCGCCGCGGCGGTGGGCTACAACGATGCCGGCTATTTTAATCGTGTCTTCCGCCGTCTGGCCGGTCAGACGCCGGGTGAATACCGTAAAAAGGTCAGGGCCAAGCTGTTCAGCAGCTGATCGTGTATTTATGTGGGGTAATAGTGTTTTTTAAACTATTTTCCTCGATGATTTATCTCTAGTATCAGGCTTCATGAAAATTATTTTCACGGAGCGAAAAATAGCTGTGTTTTCCATTAAAAAACTGCTTTTTATTCAGCTGCTGTTCAGTATTTTTACGGTGCAGGCAGCGCCTGATTATTCGTCGCTGATCTATTACTGGTATTCGGGCTCGGGCGTATTGCCCGAGCAATCGAAGCAAGCACTCAAGGGGACGAACGAACGCGTTTATGCCATACGTCTTCCCGTGCCGGACAAAGATACGGAATACCGTTTTACCGCTCGTGCAGAAAACGACCGCATTCTCATCCCGGACATTGTGTTTCTGAACGCTGACCTGCAGGAAATCAAGAATACGGACGCCCATTCCGCCGTCGATGCCTGCGATGGCGAGCTCCAATATCAGGGGCTGCTGCCGGAAGAGGCCCGCTACATGATTGTCCGGCCATGGCGGGAGGGCAAAAAGCTTACCAGTCTGTGCTGGACTATACCGCTCGCCGAGTTTCCGGTTCCACTGCCTTACCCGGGTAAGGTGACCTCCGCCGGCGACAGCCTCAGTGCGCCGGAATTCAGCCTGTTTACCGCATGGAATGGCCGTCGGCGCTTGTTTACTTCGCTGGAACTTGAGAGTGATGGCCACAGTATTCTGGAAGAGAGCAGTCTCAATCGTCCGCAGACACCGGGCGCTCTGAATCTTTATTTAGGGGCTGACTTCCCCTGGCAGCAGAGAACCTTTATTCGCCTCAAAGGGGGTTTGCGCATTCCGTCGGTTAACCGCCACAAGGGACAAATGCTCTATCTGGGCGCCGGGTATTGGGTAAACCGCGACTGGAACCTCAGCGCAGGGCTGCAACTCGATATTAACCGTAATCAGGTGTACTTCAGCCGGGGTTACCCTGCGCCTGGGGTTGTCGAGTACGAACCGGCATTGGGCCTGCGTCTGGCGGGCGAATACCACCTGAGCGCCTACTGGAATGCTGAACTGGCTGTGAATCTTATGCAGCTTGAGACCACCGATGGCACCCGGACGCCAGCCAATACCGTCAGCGCCTCTTTGACGTACTTCTTCAACTGAGGTTGGTTGCCAGCGACAAGGCCAGCAGCCGGGCTGCGCGTAATGGCTGGTTGGCAGACAAAAGGTCAATGAGGTGGGGCAGGTGATACGGCTTGGCAGAGCGTATCACCTGCTGCATCAATTCAGGCCAAAGCTTCTACTTTAGTCTCGAAATGACGGTTTCCTGTAAAAAAACTACAAGCTGTGGATTGTCACTGACAGGCTGTCCATGCAGACTAGGGGCCATCAAGCACAGATCAGTCCAATTTTTGTAGTTTTACTAGCTCTTTTGCGTAGGTAAAACTACGGACCCGCCGTCAGGGGTGCTTATCTATGATTTTTTTCAGAAAGGATAATAGGTAAGACCAATTGCCGGTGAGGCATGAGCCGCTCACAAGGCGGTGTAACGCAAGCACTGTTATGCCACTCCTCATGACCTGTGGATGCCATAACCCAGTTACCGGAGACCGGAGTTCTCATGACACACGATGTCGATGTTTACGAAACCCAGGAATGGCTGGATTCCCTCCACGCTACCATCCGTCACGCGGGCCCAGAGCGGGCTGCCTTCCTGCTGAAAAAGCTGTTCGATCATGCCATGTCCAAAGGCGTTGATCTGCCAGCGGCCATTACCACGCCTTACCGCAATACCATTCCCGTTGAAAAAGAAAAGCGCATGCCCGGCGACCTGTTTATGGAACGCCGCATCCGCTCATTAATCCGCTGGAATGCGCTGGCCATGGTGATGCGCGCCAATGACAACGACGAAGGTCTGGGCGGCCATATTGCTTCATTTTCTTCTGCCGCCACTTTGTACGATGTTGCGTTTAACTATTTTTTCCGTGGCAACGACGACGGTCATTTGGGCGATCTGATTTATTTCCAGGGTCACTCAGCCCCCGGTATTTACGCACGCTCTTATCTGGAAGGTCGTTTCGACGAACAGCAGCTGGATAATTTCCGCCGCGAAGTGGACGGTAATGGTCTGTCGTCGTATCCGCACCCATGGCTGATGCCGGACTACTGGCAGTTCCCGACGGTGTCTATGGGCTTGGGTCCGATTCAGGCGATTTATCAGGCGCACGTGATGCGTTACCTGTCGGCCCGTGAATTGTCACCGCGTGGCGACCGTAAAGTCTGGGCTTTCCTCGGTGACGGCGAATGTGATGAGCCGGAATCTCTGGGTGCTATTTCACTGGCTGGCCGTGAAAAGCTGGAAAACCTGATTTTCGTGATCAACTGCAACCTGCAGCGTCTGGACGGCCCGGTGCGCGGTAACGGCAAAATCATGCAGGAGCTCGAAGGTGTGTTCCGCGGTGCCGGCTGGAACGTGATTAAAGTGGTTTGGGGCCGTCACTGGGACGTGCTGCTGGAAAAAGATAAATCGGGCATGCTGCAGAAGCGCATGGACGAAGTGTGCGACGGCGATCTGCAGAATTACAAAGCCAATGGTCCGGCTTATACCCGCGAGCATTTCTTCGGTGCTTATCCTGAACTGAAAGCGCTGGCCGATGAGCTGACCGACGAAGATATTTTCAAACTGAACCGTGGTGGTCACGACCCGTTCAAGGTTTACGCAGCCTACGCCGAAGCCGTGGCACACAAAGGTCAGCCAACCGTGATTCTGGCGCAAACCGTTAAAGGTTACGGTCTGGGCGATGCCGGCGAATCCGCCAACATTACCCACTCGGTGAAAAAACTGGATAAAGAATCGCTGAAACAATTCCGCGACCGCTTTGCCATTCCGCTGACCGACGAAGAGCTGGAGCGCGTGCCTTATTACCGCCCGGCACCGGACAGCCCGGAAATGAAATACATGCGCGAACGCCGCAGCAAGCTGAATGGTTTCGTACCGTCCCGCCGCACCGCGTTTGAGCCGTTGAATGTACCGGCGCTGGATGTATTCAAAGGCCAGTTATCGGGCAGTGGCGAGCGTGAACTGTCATCCACCATGGCGTTTGTGCGTGTGCTGTCGCAACTGGTAAAAGACAAAGAAATCGGCAGCCGTGTGGTGCCGATTGTGCCGGACGAAGCCCGTACCTTCGGTATGGAAGGCATGTTCCGCCAGTTGGGCATTTATTCTTCTCAGGGCCAGAAATACACCCCGCACGACTCTGGCCAGATCATGTACTACAAAGAAGATAAAAAAGGCCAGATTCTGGAAGAAGGCATTAACGAAGCCGGTGCCATGTCGGCCTGGGTTGCGGCGGCGACAGCCTACAGCAACTCCAACTGCCCGATGATTCCGTTCTATGTGTTTTACTCCATGTTCGGTTTCCAGCGTATCGGCGATTTAGCCTGGGCGGCTGGTGATATTCAGGCGCGTGGTTTCTTAATTGGTGCCACCGCTGGCCGTACCACACTGAACGGCGAAGGTCTGCAGCATCAGGATGGTCACAGTCATTTAATGGCGCACACCATTCCGAACTGTAAATCCTACGACCCTACCTACAGTTTTGAACTGGCGGTGATTATTCAGGATGGTCTGAAACGCATGTTTGCCGACGAGGAAAACTGCTTCTACTACATCACCACCATGAACGAAAACTACGTTCACCCGGATATGCCGGTGGGTGCTGAAGACGGCATCATCAAAGGTATTTACAAGCTGAAATCCGGTAAGAAGAGCAAAGCGTCTGAGCCGCGTGTGCAGCTGATGGGCGCCGGCACCATTCTGCGTGAAGCCGAAGCCGCGGCTGAGATTCTGCGCGAACACTACGGTGTGGAATCGGATGTCTGGTCGGTAACCTCGGTGAACGAACTGGTGCGCGATGCTCACCGTTGCGAGCGTGAAAACCTGCTCAATCCTGAAGCCGAAGCAAAAGTGCCTTACGTCACCTCTGTGCTGAGCGAAGCCGAAGGTCCGTTTATTCTGGCAACCGATTATCTGAAATCTTACGGTGATCAGCTGCGCGCTTATGTGCCGGGTAAATACAAGGTGCTGGGAACCGATGGTTTTGGCCGCAGTGACACCCGCAAGAAACTGCGTCATTTCTTCGAAGTCAGCCGTGAGTTTATCGTGCTGTCCGCTCTGACCGAACTGGCAAAAGAAGGCAAATTCCCAATGAGCGATCTGGCCAAAGCCAGAACCGATCTGGGTATTGCTGCCGATAAATCTGACCCAACCCAGTGCTGATCAGGAGGCGATCATGAGCTTAATGACCGTGAAAGTGCCTGACATTGGTGGGGCAGAAAACGTCGAAATTATTGAAATTAACGTCGCCGTCGGCGATGCGCTGGACGCGGAGCAGGAAATTCTGGTGCTGGAGACCGACAAGGCCACCATGGAAATTCCCTGCCCACAGGCCGGTACTGTGGCGAAATTGCTGGTGAAAGTGGGCGATAAAGTGTCCGAAGGCGCTGCCATTCTGGAACTGGAAACCGCAGCCGCAGCATCGGAACAAGCGCCGGCAGAAACACCAGCGCCTGCAGCTGCGGAAAAACCCGCAGAGAAAGCCGCAGAATCAGTCGCCGAAAAACCGGCTGCTGCCAGCAGTGCTGCACAGGCGGTTGATCATGTGGTGGTTGATCTGGTGGTGCCCGATCTGGGCGGCGCCAATGAAGTCACCGTGATTGAAATTGCGGTAGAAAAGGGTGCCAGTGTTGCCGCTGACGATTCCCTGATTGTGCTGGAAAGCGATAAAGCCAGCATGGATATTCCGGCACCCGAGGCCGGTACCATCACCGAGTTTCTGATTAATGTCGGCGACAAAGTCAAAGAAGGGCAGGTTTACGCCCGTCTGAAAACCTCGGGAACTGCCAGCGTGGCTGCACCTGCTGCAGAACAGCCAACAGAAAAACCAGTGGAAAAAGCGGCAGAAAAACCAGCCGCTGCGCCAGCTGCTCCTGCCAGCGTGAAAGAAAGCGCCAGCGCGAAAGCAACGGACGAAGCCGTGGATTTCCACAGCGTATACGCCGGCCCGTCATCCCGTCGTCTGGCGCGCCAGCTGGGTGTGAATCTGGCTAAGGTCAAAGGCACTGGCGTGCGTGGTCGTGTGACCAAAGACGATATCCGCGCCTATGTGAAAGATCTGGTGCAGAAAGTCGAAAGTGGTTCGGTGGCTGTGTCCGGCGGTTCCGGTATTCCACCGATTCCGGCGGTCGATTTTGCCCAGTTCGGCGATATCGAAATGCGCCCGATGAGTAAAATCAAAAAGGTAACGGCGGCCAATATGAGCCGTGCCTGGCTGAACGTGCCACACGTGACTCAGTTCGACGATGCCGATATTACCGATCTGGATGAATTCCGCGCCTCGATGAAAGCTGAATCAGAAAAAGCCGGTGTAAAACTCACACCGCTGCCATTCCTGATTAAAGCGGCGGCCAAAGCGCTGGAGCTGGAACCCAGCTTTAACGTATCGCTGCATCACGATGGCGAACATATTGTGCAGAAACACTATGTGCATATCGGTATTGCCTGCGATACACCGAATGGCCTGATGGTGCCGGTACTGCGTGATGCCAATAAAAAAGGCATTTACCAGATCGCCCGTGAGGTGAATGAACTGATTGAAAAAGCCCGCACCGGCAAACTCAAGCCGAACGAAATGCAGGGCGGATGCTTCACGATTTCCAGTCTGGGTGCCATTGGCGGAACCGGGTTTACCCCGATCGTTAACGCGCCGGAAGTGGCGATTCTTGGGGTATCGAAAGCACAGATCAAACCTGTGTGGAACGGCAAAGAATTTGTGCCGCGTAATATGCTGCCACTGGCAGTGTCTTATGACCATCGCGCCATTAATGGTGCTGACTGCGGCCGCTTCTTTACCACACTGGTGGCGCTCATCGCTGATGTGAGACGCCTGACTTTATAATGGGTGGGTCCCCGAACCTGTAATTGTTCAGGACCTTTTTGCCCGGCCAATTGGCCGGGCTTTTTTTGCCTGCTGAAAATCAGAAGCGGGCAGTTACGGAAATGCCAAACTCCGTAGAGTCGATATCGCTGTCGCCGATGCTGTTGTTGGTATAGGTGAATGCCAGAGACAGGTCATCGCGGATAAAAGCGCGTGCGTTCAGATTCAGTGCGGTTGCATCATAGTTATCGTCATCGCTCATCGCTTGCGCTACGCTGGCACCAACGCTGAATGTTGGCATTGGATAATAATCTGCAGCCAGCACAACTGAGGTCGCGTCATCTCCACCATTTGGCACGCTGTGGCTGAGTACAACACTCATGTTGAAGGCCTGGCCATTGCCCAGATCGGCAAGGTGTTTGGCTCCAAAGGTGTAGCTTTTGGTGTTGCCGTGAACTAGTCCGGTAATGTCAGTCTTTTTGTAAGAGAAAGAGGCCAGAGTCCGGTCGTTGATGAAGTAACCACCCCCAAGTACCAGTATCTTATTGGTGAAGTCACCATCGTAAGGCGATTCAAAATCTTCCTTGATGCGGATGTAATTGGCTTTGAGCACGATCGGCTGATCCGGTGTAACGAAGGTGATGCCAGCCGCCAGAGGAATACCACTACTTTCAATACCCGAGCCGTAATCAGAGCTGCTGTGACCTATGGCAATTTTCACACTGCTTGCTTTGCCCAGAAAGGCTGCCTCAGCCAGTGGGCCGCCATCGGTATTAACCGGTGCCAGATAGTGAGTCAGCTGCGCCATCAGCACATCGTTGCTGTAAGACTCAGCTTCGCTACTCATGTAGTCGAAGGTCAGCTCATCACTGAATTCCGCGGCTTGTGCTGCATTGAAGGCTAAAAGAGAGGTCGCCAGAGCTGGCAGAACATAAAACTTCATTGATAAATCCTTGATTCAGAAACTTCCATACCGACAGGCTGCTGCAGAAGCAGGACTGTCGCATTTGCGCGTCTTCTTGCGCAAGGCAGGCTGATCCTACGCAAAATTCACGCCGGTTGGCAAAGAAAAGCTGCCGGTTAACCCGTGAATAATGGGTACAGCCTGTTGCATATTTATTAACATTCTCCGGGATATAAACACGCTAATGTCTGACTAAGCTTGTAAGACTTGTTGCCGCGTGAGCGCAGCGGGTCAGAACAATAATCACAGCGCAGAGCGCGGAGGTTGTTATGAGCAAGGTAAATTGGTTAGCCGGTATCGCCTGTATGGCCAGTGCCACCGTCGCGGGGGCAAAGGAAACATCACAGCCGGAAGCCATTGATAAACAGACAGAACGTAAGGCCCATACCGTTTACACGCCGGTACAGACCACCAAAATGGACCTGCTGGTCGACGTCCTGAAAACCCGACTTAACTGACACGCGCACGACCCTTTATCCGGATGCGTCCGGTTTGCGCCGCAAGGTGCCGGGGTGTTGTGGCAACACCCCAATCACACTTCCTCTGACTATCCGTTAGAAGCTGTCTTTCAAACACCTCATTATCATTTTGCAAAACCCGCTGGCTTGCGCCTTTACCGCGACTTTACCCGGCGATTCAAAACTTCCACGGCGATCCGCTGCCTGAGTTCCGCACACATTCTTTGTAAGGAACTTCTATGCGCACTTTATCCCTGATGCCGCTGATGCTGGCGTCGTTCGTCAGTTTTGGTCTGTCCGTCACCCACGCCGACAACAGCCGCCCGGACATGCCCGGTAAGGCAAAAAGTTTCAGCCAGCTGGACACCGACGGCAGTGGCTATCTGACCGAAGACGAAGTGAGCGATGACCGCTTTCTGGCCGACAAATTTTCCGAACTCGATACCAATAACGACGGCACCCTGACCGAGGATGAACTCAAACAGCCGGGGCAGGGTGGTCAGGACGGCGGAAAAGGCGCCGGTCAGCCGCCATCCTTCAGTGATCTGGATACCGACGGCGATGGCGAGATCAGTCAGGACGAAGCCGCTTCCGACCGTTTCCTGAGTGAGATGTTCGATAAGATGGATCGTGATGGCAGCGGCACCCTGAGCGAAGACGAGATGCGTCCTCCACGCCGCTGAGCCGTTGCTGACAGAGCGTCCTTCAGCCTCCGCTGGTTGTCGAAGGACACAGGGGATGCCTGGCAGAACGACGCAGATAATAAAAAAGGGGCTTTTGCCCCTTTTTTATTGCTGTGTGCGTTGCCCTTAATAACATCGCCGCTTTTGTTTGCCTTTATCGCAAGGCTGCCTTGGAGCGTCGTGCTGGAAGGCCGGGCTGAAGACCGGTTCAGAGAGCAAAATAGGTTTTGATGCCCGACAGAATATTGCTCACAGCTACCGAAGCCAGAATCAGCCCCATCACCCGGCTGATGATGCTGGCGCCACTGTCGCCGATCAGGCGGTGCACATAGCTGGCGCCCAGTAACAGCAGCAGCACAATGGCCAGCACCGCCAGCATCAGGGCAGTGGTCTGCGACTGTTCGAGCAGACTGAAGCGGTTGTTTTCCGTCATCAGCACCGCACCCAGCATGGCACCGGGGCTGGCAATGGACGGAACGGCAAGCGGAAATATCGCGGTTTCTTTACCGTCGCTGACGGCCTTCTTCTCTTCGGCGGGTTTGCCCTCGCCAAAAATCATGGTCAGTGCAAACAGGAACAGCACAATGCCGCCTGCGATCTGGAAGGCCGACAAGGGAATATTGATGGCATTCAGGATGACCTCGCCGGCCACCACAAAAAACACCAGAATCAGCGCCGAATAGAAGGTCGCCCGCAGCGCAATGCGGCGCTTGGCGGCCTCTGAATAGTGAGCCGTTACCGCAATAAAGACAGGCACGGTGCCAATCGGGTCGATCACGGCAAAAAAGAAAATAAAGGTCGCGAGCAATTCGCTCATAACGTGTCCAGGCAAAGATTTCGGATAGCCAGAAGCATACGTGAATACCGCATTTTGTGACAGCAAACTGGTCGTGATCGAACATTGACACTGATAAAAAACTTATCTAGCCTCGCGCGCACCTTACTGATCAGGGATGATTTTATGATGGCGCCTCGTTTTGCGGCTCTGTTTTTTGCTGTGCTTCTTTCCGCCTGCGGTGCCGGTTCTACTGGCTCAGATGATTCTGCGGGTGCCAATTCCGGAACCAATCCATCCCCGGAAAATCCGGATACATCACTGAAGCAATTCGATTCAATGGTTGAAGCCATGTCGGCCTCAACATCGGATTGCCCGGATGGTGGTGTAGAAATTCATCTTGGTATCGACACCAACGGTAATGGCCGTCTGGATAACGTCGAGATCGACGACAGCAGAACACTGGTACTCTGTCATGGTGCTGCAAACCGGACGTTGTTTTTTGTTAAAGATGCCCCTGAATCCAGCTGTCCAGCCGGCGGTAAGCAGCTATCCATTGGTTGGGATGATGATGCCGATGGGGTTTTGTCCGTTGCAGAGGTCGATGAATCCCACGTTCTCTGTAATGGCAATGCCGAATATCTGCCATCTGCACTGATTAATACCGGGGTCGAACCCGCTGGCGATAATTGCCCGGCCGGTGGCGTGAAGATCGAAACAGGCACAGATGACGATAAAGACGGTCTGCTGGGCGACGATGAAATCAGCAGCTCTGGTTATGTCTGTAATGGTGAAGCAGGTGCGTCTTTCAGTGTTGCTAGCGTGCGTCTGGCAACCTCCTTTTCTGCCGGTGATGCGTCCTGCTCCGGGCAATTTCAGGTTTTTGAACTCTTTAATGACCTAAACGGCAATACTCTGCTGGACGATGGTGAGCGCTTGTCTTCCGACAAAGTTTGCCTGCAGTCCGTGCAGTTGGTGAGTTTATCTGATGCATCCGAGGCGGTTTGCCCTGCAGGCGGTAAAACCATTGCAACGGGTAATGATGCCAATGCTGACGGCATTTTACAGGCCGGAGAGGTGTTACAGTCCGAGAGTCTCTGCAATGGTATTTCGCGGGAAATTACCCTGCCAGTTCCGAGACTTTCGATCTCTGTTGAACCGGCGGGTGAGCATTGCGCCGCCGGTGGCCTGAAGGTAGAAGCGGGCGACGATCTAAACACCAATGGTCTGTTGGACAGCACAGAAGTGACGGCGACTCATTACATTTGTAATGGAGCAGACGGAGCAGACGGAGCAGACGGCAATGCCGATTTTGACCGGTTGCTGATACGCACTGTGCCGGTACAGGGCGAGAACAATTGTGTCGGCTATGGTACCAAAATCATGGTCGGCCTTGATGCCGATGCAGACCAGTATCTGGATGATGAAGAAGTCACCAGCATCAGTTACGACTGCGACGCCGACCAGATTCCAGATATTAATTTAATGAGCAAGTCAGATGCATCGGTTGGTGAGTGGTGGCAGGCGACGATTTCCTTATGGGATGAGCAGCCAGAAAACCTGGATGTACAGCTGAAGGACAAACCTGATTGGGTTGAAATAACCGGCCGCACTCATGACCAGCTTCAGTTGGGTGGCCGCCCGGCAAGTGCGGGCAATTTCATATTTTCGGTTGTTGTCAGCGATGGCGTAAATTCGGCAGAACTGAATGTGACCGTTGAGGTTTCGTCTGCGGTGATTGTGCGGGTTGAGGGTAATCTGACAGAAGGCGAAAGCGGTAGCTTTGATTTTGTGTTGTCGGCCCCACTGACAGAGTCGTTGGAACTTGAATATAACCTCTCTTACAGCGGTGATTATTACTACTACGACTATCGCCGTTATGCGGTATTAATCCCAGCCGGAGAAACCCGTAAGTCCGTTCCGGTTGCGATACCGGATGACGACCGTTTCGTTCTGAATCCGTCACTGCGGGTAGGCATCACAGCGTTTAATACTAATTCCGACGAGGTCATTGTTCAGGCCTCGGAACATGGAGTGGCCATTCAGGAAAACGATACGCTGCAGCTGATTTCCGGTACTTCCATCTATGAACATTATCCATGCCGGGAATACGTTAGCGGCAATGATGGGGGCTACAACCTAGAGGCTTGTAATCCGGCCAGTGTAGAAGTTCTGGAGGCGCCGGCCTGGTTGACGGTATTGCAGATCTGGGATGGTTTAATCATGACTGGCCAGGTGCCTGTCGAGGCGGTTGGCAGCTCTGGCACCGTCAGTCTGCGCCTGACATTTTCTGATAACAGTCAGCGCCTGATCAGTGTCGATTGGCTGGTGAGCGAAAATGACGCCGATGGTGACGGTGCACCCGACTCCACAGATGCCTTTCCTCAGAATCCTCTGTACAAACTGGATACCGACGCCGACGGCATTGCCGATGAATGGGAACTGAGGCTGCTGGGGGACCTGACAACGGCAACGGCAACGTCCGATTACGACAACGACGGCATCTCCGATCTGCAGGCATTTACCACTGGCAGTCCACTGAATCATCTGCGTTTCGATTTCGAAAACGGCAGTCTGCCCGACGGTTGGAGCAACACAGCGAATGCTTTGTGGAGCGTTACCAACACGCGTGCATACTCTGGCCAGTATTCTCTGATGGCTGGCGGTGCCGGAGATTATTCGGCAGGTTATCCGCAGCTGTCTTTTGTTCTGGATCTGGATGGCAGTGATATCGCCAGCCGCATTTATTTTGAAGGTATTGATAAGCCAGAGCAGTTGCTGCGTGTAGCGTTCGAATTGCAGCCAATAGACGGCTTGGGCACTTACCATTACATCGAGTTGCCGACCCCGACCAATTTTGATGGTAATTCCAGCATCAGTGGCTATGACCAATGGTTGGTGGCTGTTGCGCACGTTGCGGCGGGCCGTTATCAGGCAACCCTGTCAGTAATGCCTATGTATTGCTGCAGTTCAGAGCCTGTTGTTCCGGGCAAAGTCTATCTCGATTTTATTCACGGTATTCATGGCCCAACGCCGGGCGACGCCGATAACGACGGCATTCCGAATTATCTGGATGATTATGTCAGCGTGCCTGTGCCGAGCGAAAACGACCGCGACGGTGATGGCATTCCGGATACGATGGATGCCTTCCCCGACGATGCCCGTTATTCGCAGGATAACGACGCCGATGGTCTGCCCGATGAATGGGAGTACCAATATTTTGGCTGGTTAGGTGCCAACGATGGCTCAGCCGATAGCGACGGCGATGGTGTGTCCGATGCCGATGAGTTTGTGGCGGGTACAGAACCGCTGGACGACCGCGATGGTGATGGCGTGCACGATGGCATAGACGCCTTCCCGGATGATGCGCGCTACAGCGAGGACAATGACGCCGATGGTTTGGCCGATGAGTGGGAAAGCGAATATTTCGGATATTACTGGAATGCGTACCCGGATGATGATTCAGACGGTGATGGAGAAAACAACATCGCTGAGTTTCTGGCTGGTACCAACCCGATTGTTGCTAATCTTAAAACCACTCTCGATCTTGTGCAGGTCGGCAGCAGCCAGACTGTGGTGCTGGACCCACTCGCTAACGATAGCAGCGGTGGCAGTATTCAGCTGATCAGTGTGGATTCACCCGATGTCGGTACTTTGCAGCAGGTTGATGGTGAATACCTTTATACCGCGCCAGCGGATTACATCGGCTGGCTGAGCATAGGGTATACCGCCCAGGATGAGTACAGTACGGCTGAAGGCCAGATTCTGATCCGCATCCGCAATACGCAATTACCCGCCCTGGTGAAAATAGAAGGCAGTCAGAACAGTAATTATAGTGGTGCTCTGTTTGATGATGGCGCGCTCTACCTCTGGGGTAATAACAGTAACGGACAACTGGGCACTGGTGACACAGTTGCCAGCAATGTTCCTGTGCTGGCAATGACGGACGTCCAGGATTTTGCGCTTGGTTCTGGTAGCTTCGAACGCACTGTTGCACTGCGCAGCGATGGCTCGGTATGGGGTTGGGGCTATGGTCAGCTCTTGCCGGCGCAGGTGACCGCGCCGGAAAATACTGTGTTTACTCAGCTTGTGCAGGCAGGGGCTTATTTGTGGCTTCTGGCAGAGGACGGCACCGTTTGGCAAAGTTATCTTTACGACTTGTCGTCCATTACTACCGATAACAGCATCGCTAACGTCCGCCAGTTAGCTGGCGGTTATTACCATGTGCTGGCGCTGTTGGAAGATGGCTCTGTCATGTCCAGCGGTAGCAATGGCGATGGCCAGCTGGGTATCGGCAGCTTCAGCTCCGCCAGTGGTTGGCAAACCGTCAGCAAAATCAGTGGCATTCGCCAGATCGCGGCGGGTGGAAATCATAGTTTTGCCATTGATGAACAAGGCGATCTGTTTGGTTGGGGTTACAACGGATACGACGGCTCCCTTGGTGATGGCAGCACTGTAAACCGTAACGTGCCGGTGTGGATTGCCGCAGACGTCACAGCGGTTGCAGCCGGGTACGGCCATTCTGTTTGGTTGAAAAATAACGGTGAGCTTTACGGGGCGGGCAGTGGCTATGCCTTGGGGGCATGCAGTTCCTATGGGGCGTCTACGGGCTGCCTGATCGCTGATGCGGTCGATCTGATCGGAGCAGGCAGCTACTCCAGCTTTATTCAGCGTAAGGGTATTACCTACGCTATGGGGAACAACTATTCCGGTGAACTCGGTGTAGGCTCCAATACCAACGTAAACCGTCCGATGCCGGTGGCCTGGATGCAGGAAGCCTATTTGTCCGAGCTGGGCATGGAAGGCTTTGAGCTGGGGCAACTGCCGCCGAACTGGCGTAATGGCGGCCAGATCTGGCAGGTCAGCGACGATGAGGCTTATGCCGGCAGTTATGCCGTGAAAATCGGCTCTACTGTCGCCGATAACAGCAGCGCCAGTCTGGGGATGTCTTTGGTAACCGGTTCCGGCAATGTGCGCTTCCGCGTGAAAACCAGTACCGAGCAAGACTACGACCGCCTGATCTTTATGATCGACGGAGTCGAAATGGCCAGCTATTCAGGTGAAACAGGATGGCTGGCATCCGCCGACTTTGCGGTAACGGCAGGTCAGCACGCCTTCGAGTGGCGCTACACGAAAGACGGCGGCACCGTGGCCGGGCAGGATACCGTTTGGCTCGACAACATCGAGATTCCGGTCGATACCGACGGTGACGGAATTCTTGATGTCGAGGATCCGGACCCGAATCGTGTTACCGTGCCGTAAATGACACAAGCCCCGCTCTGCGGGGCTTTTTATTTTAAACGGCTGGCTCTGCTATCATGTGCGCAATTCCATCCTTGGTATACCGCCTTGAGCTCATCAAAAAATCCCTGGGAAAGATCGTCCCGCCAAACGACAGATTCAGCAGAACAGGATCGCTCTGGCGAACCGGATGCTAAGGCTTTCCCGTCTGAGGCTGGTCAGTCGCCCTATGGCCGCCGCGACCCCCGCGCCGACCACAAGCCTTACGACCGTCGTGACCAGCCGCCGCGTGATGGTTCCCGCAGCGCCCCGCGTGATGATCGCCCGCCACGCTCAGCCGATGGCGAACGGTCGTCCCGTCCGTACGAGCGTAAAGAGCGTACGCCGGCGCACGGTGACCGTTTCGACAAACGCAGCGAAGGCCGCTCAGAAGGTCGTGGCGAATGGCGCAATAAAGGTCGTGATGACCAGTCCCGCTCATCCGAGCGTAAACCGTACGACAAGTCGTCTGGCAAATCCGCCTACGAACAGCGTGAAGGCCGTCCTGCCCGCGCAGACGATCGCCGTGATTTCCGCAGCAACGAACGTAGCTCAGCACGCGGTGAGCGCACTGACCGTGGCTATGGTCGCAATGACCGCAGCGGTGACCGTAGTTTCAGCCGTAACGAGCGTGGCTCTGAGCGCGGTTCTGAACGCAGCGGTGATCGTGGTGACCGTAATTTCAGCCGTAATGATCGCGGTTCTGAGCGCGGTTCTGAACGCAGCGGAGAACGCGGTGACCGTAGCTTCAGCCGCAACGAGCGTGGCCCGGACCGTGGCACTGCACGCGGCGAGCGCAGTTTCTCCCGCGAAGAGCGTCCGCGCAGCGGTTTCGGCGGCCGCGATGGCGCGCGCCCGCGTGACGATTACAAACCCCGTACCGAAGGCGCCGCCAACCCGTGGAAAGAAAAAGCCGCGGGTCTGCATCCGCAGAACCCGCATCAGGGCCGCTACGATATGGATGCACTGGTGCAGGCCGTACCGGAACTGGCCGGCTTTTTAGCGCCGAATCCGCGTGGCGAACAGACCATCGATTTCAGCGACAAGCAGGCGGTGGTGTGCCTTAACCGCGCGCTGCTGAAACACGTGTATGGTGTCGAGCACTGGCATCTGCCTGACGGCTTTTTGTGCCCGCCCATTCCGGGGCGCATGGATTACCTGTGCCACCTGAAAGATCTGCCGCGCCAGAAAGAATCAGACGCACCGCTGCGCGTATTGGATATCGGCACTGGCGCCAACCTGATTTACCCGATTCTGGGCAGCCGCGCCTTTGGCTGGCAATTTGTTGCCACCGATTGTGATGCCGCGGCCATCCGCAACGCGCACAAACTGGTGACCGAAAACCCAACGCTGGCAGGCATTGATATCCGCATGCAGCGCAAACCCGATTTATTGTTCACCGGCATTATCAAAGCCGGCGACTATTTCGATCTGATGTTGTGCAATCCACCCTTCTTCGGTTCGCAGAAAGAAGCCGAAGGTCAGGCGATCCGTAAATGGCGCAACTTAAAAGGCGAGCATAAATCGACCAATCGCAACTTTGGTGGTCAGAGCAACGAACTCTGGTGCGAAGGTGGTGAACTGGCTTTTGTTAAACGCATGATGCGTGAGAGCAAAGAGTTTGGCGCTCAGGTGGGTTGGTTTACCAGTCTGGTATCCCGCGATGAAAACCTGCCTGATCTCAAGCGTGTGCTGCGTCAGCTGGAAGCGGCCGACGTGCGCATCGTGCCGATGGCCCAGGGGCAGAAAAACAGTCGCTTTATCGCCTGGCGGTTTTAACGCTCTGTCATTTTGATGCTTTAGCGTTTTAATGCTTGAGTGTTTCAGCGCCAGTCGGCTTAGTGTCGGCTGGCGTTATTCCAGTCTGAAATATCAATCAATTCATGAATAACGCCGCAGCGACACGCAAAGCTGCAGCGTTATTGCAACCAGAGTCGGTTCTATGTCTGCCACCCATTTGTCCGCCCATCTGAGCTTTGCCACGTCGAACGACCTTGACCAATGGCTGGCACTGAACCACGGTTCTGAGCGTGAACTCTGGGTGCGGATATTCAAGAAAGGCTCGGGCATTGCCAGCGTCACCTGGGAAGAGATGGTGATTGAGTCGCTGTGCTGGGGCTGGATTGATGGCCTGAGAAAGTCACTGGATAACGAATCCTATATTCAGCGCATCACCCCCAGACAAGCCCGCAGTGTGTGGTCGAAAAAGAACCGGGAGCACGTCGAGCGCCTGATCAGCGAAGGCCGTATGAAAGCGCCGGGGTTGGTTCATGTGCACGCGGCGCAGGCTGATGGCCGCTGGGAAAACGCCTATGTGGCCAGTGAAATGACCGTGCCCGAGGATTTTCTGGCCGCCCTTGAGAAAGTGCCCGACGCCAGGCGCTTCTATGACACGCTCACAAAATCGAACCGCTATGTCATTGCCTACGGCCTCAGCAGCGCGAAGAAGACCGAAACCCGCCAGAAGCGGTTTGAAAAATACATGGGGTCGCTGGTGAAGCAGGAAAAACCCGTCTAGAAAACGATGAATAACGGGCACACACAGGGTGTGCCCGTTATTGTCTTGCCCGCTTTAGCGGAATTATTGCCTGGCCAGGATGTCGGGCCTCAGCTTTTTGATCTCAGGTTTTTTGGCCTTTCGCTAAAGCCTGAGCTTTGCGCAATTCCGTCACCTGATCAAAACCTATGCCCCAGTTGTCGGTGTTGATTTCATTGATGATCACGAAAGTGGTCGCCGGATTTTTATTCAGCACATCCACCATCAGTTGTGTAGCACCGGCAATCAGTGCCTGTTTCTGTTCTTTGGTCACCTGTTCGTCGGTGATCTGAATATTAATGTAAGGCATAAAAAGCTCCGTTATTTCAATTTAAAGGTCGGCGTACATTTTGTTTACGATCAGCCACTTTCCCTGTTCTTTCAGTAAACCGAGAAAGTCGATATAGGTCCGGCCAAGCAGGGGACACAGCACTTTCACCATGGCCTGCCCGTTCAGTACTTCCATCGCCAGCAGCTGATAGCTGAAGGCGTCACCGCGCTGTTGCGGTGTTTCCCGTTCGTTGACCAGCGCCAGCCATTCGGCCAGCGTGCGTCTGAGCCCGGGGGCTTTTAATACGGCGTCGGCGTGAAAAATACGGCGTAACCTTTCACTGTCGCCTTCGTGCAGACCGGTAAAATACGCACGGATCAGATGATTAATCTGAGCGTAATCGTCTGCGCTTGCGGTGCCTGAAAGCGGCCGGTTGCTCATGGCGCCAGCCACAGTTGCCTCCGGCGTGCTTGCCTGATGGTTCGTCACTTCCGTTACCAGCGTCATAACGCATCCCCCTGTTTAATGCAGGCAGTCAGTGGGCACTGACTGCGGCTTATTGCAGTTGCTGCTGTGCGTCCTGTTCGGCTGCGAGTGCCGCGCGGAAGCTGTCCATCGCCATCACATTGCTGATCATGGCCCGGGTTTTTTCGCCGATGACAATATCCACCGGAAAAGCCGCGCCCCAGCGGGAATACACCGTCAGCATGATGTCGGCGGCCGACACCTGATTTCCCCCCAGAAACGGCTGCTGTTGCAGTTGTTGTTCAACCACGCGCCACAGGGCATTAATGCTGTTGGTGGCGGCGGCAAAAAAGGCGCGGCGGGTGTCGTCGTCGGCCATATTCGCCGCCGCAAAAAACAGGCGGCTGTAGGCCGGGTGCATGCTGGCGTTGGCAAACATAATGTTGCGGATCGCCTGCTGGCGCTCGCTGCCTGCCGCCGGCAGTAAGTGGCTCTGATGCTTTTCCAGAATGTGCAGCATGATGGCGGCACCCTCGCGCAGCAGTTGCGCGCCTTCCGGCTGGTCGCGGTCGTGCAGTACCGGCACGACGCCCACCGGGTTTACCTGGCTGAAATCGGCCACCTGCTGTTTATGAATCAGTTCTACGTTCTGGCCCAGTTCGCGCAGCACCACCTGAGTGGCCAGTGAGCAGGCGTCGGGTACGAAATACAGTGTGTACATGGCTATCTCCGTCAGTCGTTGAATGAAGGGCCGGTTAACCGTTCTGGTCTGTGCCTGACCCCTGAGAAGCAGAATAGGGGCTTGGTGTTGTCAGATATATGGATACAATGAGAACCAGTTGTTCTCATTTTGGAAACGAATTTGGCTGATAAGACGAATGGCTTCCGGAAGCGAATGGCACCGGGAGCAATGGACTTTGGCGACGACCGTCACTGGCAACAAACAGCGCCGCTCTGGGCTTAAACGGGCGCCTAACACCGAATCGCAGGGAGTAACGGGCTATGAATAAACTGCGCGCTATACAGTTGTTTGTGCGGCTGGCGGATCTGGGCAGCTTTACCCGGCTGGCGGAACAGATGAACACCTCCAAATCCATGATCAGCAAAGAGATCAGCCGGCTGGAAGACGATCTGGGCGTGCGCCTGCTGCACCGTACTACACGCAATCTGCAACTGACCCAGGCCGGGGAAGGCTACCTGCAGCGGGCGCGCGATATTCTGGCTCAGCTCGACGACGCCGACAGCTTTGTGCAGGACCTGCAGCAGGCACCGCGTGGCCGGCTGAAAATCAACGCGCCGATGGCGCTGGGGTTAACCGACCTGTCGCTGATGTTTGCCGATTTTATGCGCGCGTATCCGGATATCGAGCTGGACGTGCATCTGGGCGATGAAGACATTGATCTGGTCGAGCAGGGCTTTGATCTGGGCTTCCGCGCCTCCAGCCAGCCGCTGGATTCGGCCTACGTCGGCCGGCCGCTGCTGCGCTTCGGATACCATGTGTGTGCCTCGCCCGACTATTTAAAACACCACCCGCCCATTACCACGGCCGCCGATCTGAAAGCGCACAATTGCTTCGAATACAGTTATTTCAAAGGCAAAAAATTCTGGCCCGTGGACGAAGGCGTGCACATCAGTGGCAGCCTGCGCGCCAACAGTGTGATGTTTATGCTGGGGGCGGTGAAAGCCGGGCTGGGGCTGGGGCTGGCACCATCGTTTCTGTGCCGCGATGCGCTGGCCGACGGCACGCTGGTCGAAGTGCTGCCGCAGGCGCGTAAACCGGAACTCACCCTGTATGCCCTGTACCCGGCGCGGCACTTTGTACCGGCGCGGGTAGTGCAATGCATCGAATTTCTCGGGCAATGGTTCGCCGAACGCAACCAATAACCGGCTTTATATAGGCTGTTGGCCTGTCGGCATTTGACAGACGGGCATGTGAAATAAGAACCTGCTGAATCATAAGTGTGCAACCGCGTTCAGCGCAGGCGTTGCGCCTGAGTGCATCAGGCTGGTCGCGGCGGCATCTTTCCAGCTGATCTGTGAATGTAAAGGCGTGCTGTTTATACAACCAGTGTATTTCGCTGGAATTGGCCAATCAGGCACGCTTTGCATTCGCGCTTGCTCGTTTTGCCCGACGGTAGTAACGTAAATAGCAGATGAATCAATAAGTTATAAGCTTGGTTTACAAGTTCATGTGCGCCACTGGGCAGAGTTAACAGGCATGCGCGTTTTTCTGGAAGGGACTTTCGAGTTATGGAAGATTTATTAGGCTGTTCAATAGGTTATGTGGGGTTTCTCGAAAGAGTCTCCCGGGATAAGTGCGCACGCACACTAATAAGCTGTTAATGCTCTATGAAGACTTCTTTCCTAGCAACACTACTATTATTTGCCGTAAATGTTTTTTGTATGGAAAATAATTTTATATATGACATCCAACGTGGTGGTTACGCTTTCGATCAATCTGATGAAATGGGTAACATCAACTTTCATGAGTTCATTGCTGTTATTAATAAATTCCCTTGGGTTGAAGAGATTGAGAAAGCAAATAAAGCGAAAAATGGTGTTTCACCAACTGTTGGAGTAACTGATAAAATTACCAATATAGTTTTGTGGTTGTCGGCTTCTGGTGAGGCTAACCAATACGGTTACCTATTAGGCATAGTCTATGACAAAACTGAGAGGTCATTTTTTGGTTTTGGCAAAGAAAGAACGAAACGTTGGGTAACCGTATACCTCACTGAAGACATGAAAGTGATTGAGAAGGCATACGAAATGTTTTTTAAACAGAATTATTCAGAGCTTTCCCTAATTTTAGTCAATTTAGAGGTGTTTATTGACGCAGAGTCACCGTAAAAGCATTAACAAGCGCATGTTGCATCAGCCACTGCGTGGCTTGGACGGTTTTTCCGCTCGTGCCTCGCTACAAAACCGCCGCAAATGCGGGCGTTATGTGTAAGTAACCATGGAAAATTGGCAATTACTGAAAGTCGTTGCGGATGGAGAGCCATTATTAATTAATGGCATCAACGTCTGGGATTATGAATGGAATGATCTTGGGGCCGATACATTTGAGGTGCCTCATCCTAGCTACCCCAAACAAAGGCATAAGTTGTGGCCCTACTACGTCGAAGCTGAAAGCAAGCGCATTGTCTTTGCTGCAGGAGAACTTAGCAATTGTGTTTGGTGCTTTTATGTCACAGCATCAAAAACATAACAAACAGGTCAAGTTCGCCCTACGGGCGGGACGCTCCGCAGCTACGCTGCTATGCGCCCCTTACCTGGGGCGTTATGTTGCCGAGTTACCCATGAAAAGTAGACACCTCACTACTACCTAATGAGGGTCTTTAAATGACTAAGGGGTTCTACCCCGCTTTAACGGACACCAGCGCCAGTCCGTCGTCACATCTCAGGCATCAGTCAGTCCTATCAAGACCCGATTCGCCCGCCTTATTCCCCACAAAAAATCCTTAAATCACAGCATCAGGCCAATCCGGCGCAGCGAGCGTTTGGCGTGGGTTTCAAAGCGGCTGCTCTGCTGCAGGGTTTCTTCAACAAAGGCCAGATGATCGTTCACGGCTTTTTGCGCCTGTTGTGAGTCGCGGCTTAATACCGCGTCTTTCAGCGCTTTGTGCTGACGCAGAATTTCATCGCGGCGGTCTTCTTTGGTGTACAGATACTGCAGGTTGGTGGCAATGGTCAGCTTGAACAGGTTGAACAGGGCGCGCATCGAGTGCAGCAGTACGGCATTGTGCGAGGCTTCGGCAATCGACAGGTGAAAGCGCCAGTCGAGTTCGGCTTCTTCTTTGTAGCCAATGCGTTGCAGGTGGCCTTCTTCCCATTCCATATAGCGGCGTTCAATGATTTCGCGGTCGGCGTCGGTCGCACGCAGCGCGGCATAATGCGCGGCCACTTCTTCCAGTGCGTGACGGAACTCCAGCAGGTCGTAATTAAATTCGCTGTGGGTCTGAAATAACTGCATCAGCGGGTCGACAAACGACAGGCCAATATTGGCGGAAACAAACGTACCGCCGCCTTGTTTGCGCGTGACCAGACCTTTGGCTTCGAGCTTGTGCAGGGCTTCGCGCAGCGATGGGCGCGATACCTCGAACTGCACGGCCAGCTCGCGTTCCGGCGGCATTTTCTGCCCGGGTACTAAGCTGCCTTCCAGAATCATCGACTCCAGCCGGCTGGCAATAATGTCGGAAATTTTACTGGCGCGGATCGCGTCATCACTCATTGGCTTATCTCCTGGCGGCCGGTTACGGGCGTGCTGGTCTATTCTCAGAGCTGGGCTTCAGGGTTGGTTTCAGCCGCCCGGAATGCCGCTCTGACCAGCGTAGTGGTCAATTGGTCAGCAGGCTTTCGATCGCCCGTCTGCCCCGGTTTCGTACTAAGGTCGGTGGCAGAATGCGCGTGAAAGCCCCATAAATGCATTGACCTTCTGCGTTGTCAGAAGGTACTTTGTGCATCCAATAATAATTCTGGGCAAATGGTAATACCAATTTGTGCAGAGGGCAAGTCAGACGGTCGGGCGCGCTTGATGCGGCTTGTGCCGCTGGCGCAACAGTGAGCAGCACGATGACACAATCTGTTTCCGCCACCCCGGTCGTTCAGTCGGTTGATCCTCAGACTGAACAGGCGAAGGGCAAGCGCGCTTATCCGGCCAAACCCAGGGCTGTGTATCTGATGGGCACCTGTCTGGTCGACAGCTTCTACGCCGACGCCGGTCTGGATGCCATCCGCCTGTTGGAAGGGCAGGGCGTGCAGGTGATTTTTCCGCAAAGCCAGACCTGCTGTGGTCAGCCGGCGTATAACTCGGGTTATGACGACGAAGCGCGCAGCGTTGCCCGCGTGCAGTTGCAGGCGTTTGCGGCGGATATTCCCGTGGTGGTGATGATGGGCTCCTGTGCCGGCATGGTGCATAAGGAATACCCGGCGCTGTTTGCCGGTCAGCCAGAGCAGGCCGACGCCGAAGCACTGGCTGCCCGTACCTACGAATTCAGCGAGTTTCTGGTCAATGTGCTGCACATCGAACAGCAGCTGAGCGACGCCGCCGACCAGAGCGCATTGCGCGTGGCCTTGCATACCTCCTGTTCCGCCCGTCGAGGCATGGGTGTGGCCGCCGAGCACAAAGCGCTGGTCGAAAATTTGCCCGGCGTGCAACTGGTCGAGCCCGAACGGGTGGCCGAATGCTGCGGCTTTGGCGGCACCTTTGCCGTTAAACAGCCGGCTATTTCGGCGGCCATGGCCGCCGATAAAGCCAGCGCCATTGCCGCCACCAATTGCAAGCGTCTGGTGAGTGCCGATTGCGGCTGTCTGATGAACATTGGCGGCACGCTGGAAAAACAGGGGCGGGCGGTCAAAACCCAGCATCTGGCGTCGCTGCTGTACGAACGACTGTCCGGCAAGGCCAGCGGTCAGGAGGGTAAGTAATGACTCACACAAACAGCGACAGCCGGATTCCGCTGGCCGATACCAGTGACATTGAAAAAATGCGCCGTGAGCTGAATATCGAACAGCGCGATTTCAGTGACCTGCAGAAACGCCACTTTAAAGTGCGGGCGAAAATGGCACTGGAAAACGACGCCCTGCGCAAAAGCTTTCGCGGTGCGTCTGACTTTTTAATGGGCAAACGCAAGGCGGTATTTCCCGATGAACAGGCGCTGTCGGGTCTGCGCGACCGCGGCGAAGCCATCCGCCAGTACAGCCTGAGCAAATTGCCGGAGCTGCTGGAGCGTCTGGAAAAAAATCTGACCGCCAATGGCATAAAGGTGCACTGGGCCGAAACCGCTGACGAAGCCTGCGCGATTATTCACGACATTCTGCAGACGAATAACGCTAAGACTGTGGTTAAAGGCAAATCCATGGTCACCGAAGAAATTGAGCTGAACCATTTTCTTGAGGCGCGCGGCATTGAGTGTCTGGAAAGTGATATGGGCGAATATCTGGTGCAGCTGGCCGGTGAAACCCCGTCGCACATCATTATGCCGGCCATTCACAAGAACAAAGCCCAGATTGCCCGCCTGATGCATGCCCGTGCCGAAACCGCCGACGGCAAAGGCGTGCCGTACACAGAAGACGTGGACGAATTAATCGGTAATGCGCGGGCGATTCTGCGCGAAAAATTCATGACCGCCGATGCCGGTATTTCCGGCGTTAATATGGCGGTGGCCAATACCGGCACCCTGTGTCTGGTCGAAAACGAAGGCAACGGCCGCATGACCACCACAGTGCCAAAGCTGCACATCGCGGTCACCGGTATCGAAAAAGTGGTGGAAGATTTTTCTCATGTGCCGGAATTGCTGACCCTGCTCACACGTTCGGCAACCGGGCAAAAGATTTCGACCTATTTCAATATGATTTCTGGCCCGCGCAAAGCGGGCGAGCTGGATGGCCCGGAGCAGGTGCATCTGGTGCTGGTCGACAACGGCCGCTCGCGCATTTTCAGTCACCCGACGTTAAAGCCGACGTTGCAGTGCATCCGCTGCGGTGCCTGCATGAACCATTGTCCTGTGTACGCCCGCATTGGCGGTCACGCGTATGGTTCGACTTATCCGGGCCCGATTGGTCAGGTGGTTACGCCGCAGATCGGCGGTCTGGAAAAACACGGCGATATGCTCAGTGCCTGTTCGTTGAACGGCGCCTGCGGTGAAGCCTGTCCGGTGCGCATTCCGCTGCCGGATTTGATCCGCGAATTACGCGCCGAAGCCAACAGTCCGGCGCAGGGCAGCGATGCCCTGCGTCAGGAGTGGCGCGCGGTAAAAGACCGTGGCGCCAAGCGTACCTGGGGTGAAAGCCTGATCTGGAAAGGCTGGGCGCTGGGGCACAAAGTGCCGCTGCTGTACCGGCTGATGACCCTGACCATTACCCGTGCGCGTACGCTGTTCCGCACCCGCAGTGCCCGTAATGTGTTGGCGCCCTGGACCGATACCCGCACCACGCCGGTACCGGCCAAACGCAGTCTGCATGAACTGGCGCGGGCCCATGGCGCCGCCAGTGAATATCCGAATAAAGAGGAAGGTTTATGAGCAGCCGGGACCGTATTCTTCAGCGCCTGCGCACCAGTGTCAGCACTCAGGCTACGGCGGCCGCGCGCGACCCTATGTCCGTTGACAGCGGCTGGCCGGTACTGCCGCGCGAGCAGTGGCTGGCGAGTTTTCGCCAGAACCTGACTGACAATCACGCCGACGTCATTGAAGTCAGCTCGGCGCAATGGCAGGACGTTGTGCTCGACCAGTTCCGTGCCCGCGGGGTGCGCACGCTGCGGGCGGGCAGTCATGCTGAAGGTCAGGCGCTGGTCGCGGCCGCCAACAACGCCGGTTTTGTTGCTGAAACCGCCATTGAAAGCGTAGAAAAATCCGCGCTGTTTAACGACACCGACGCCGGCTTCTCAGTGGCACTGGCGGGTCTGGCCGAGACCGGCACTCTGGTGGTTAACACCGGGCCGCAGGAGCCCAGAACCCTGTCGCTGGTGCCGCCGCTGAATGTGATTTTATTGCGGGCGTCGGCCCTTTACGCCAGCTTTTCGCAATGGGTGGCGCAGGGCGGTTTGCCTGAGCGCATGCCGACCAATGTGCTGCTGATTTCCGGCCCGAGTAAAACCGCCGACATTCAGCAGACGCTGGCGTATGGCGCCCACGGCCCGAAAGAATTGATTGTGATGGTCCTTACCGACGCCTGATTATCCGGAATTGATTTGATGAAAGACGCCTACCGACAATTTGCCACTGCGCTCGCCGAACAGATCGATCCTGAGCGCATTATTACCGACCCGTTGCGCACACTGGCCTTTGGGACCGACGCCAGCTTTTATCGTCTGGTGCCTGAAGTCGTGGTGACCGTAAAAGACGAGGCCGAAGTGCAGCAGGTGCTGTCGTTGGCCGATGAACTTAAGGTGCATTTAACCTTCCGCGCGGCGGGCACCAGTCTGTCGGGGCAGGCGGTGACCGACGGCGTGCTGGTGCGTCTGGGCAATGGCTGGAACCGCGCCGATGTTCTGGATGACGGTCTGAAACTGAAAGTGCAGCCCGGTGTTATCGGCGCCCGCGCCAATCAGTTGCTGGCGCCGTTTGCGCGCAAAATAGGCCCGGACCCGGCGTCGATCAATACCTGTAAAATCGGCGGAATTGTCGCCAATAATGCCTCGGGCATGTGCTGTGGTACGGCGCAGAATACCTATCAGACACTGGCCTCGATGCGCCTGATTCTGGCCGACGGCACTGTGCTGGATACCGGTGATGCCGATTCACGGCAGGCGTTTTGTAAAAGTCATTCTTCACTCTTGCAAACGCTGACGGATCTGCGCAACAAAGTGCTGGAAAATCCGGCGCTGCACGAACGGATTGTGAACAAATTCAGAATTAAGAATACCACCGGTTACAGCCTCAATGCTTTGGTGGACTTTTCCGATCCGATCGATATTATTCAGCACCTCCTGGTAGGCTCAGAAGGCACACTGGGATTTGTCTCCGAAGTGACTTATGACACGGTCGAAGAGCACGCTTATAAGGCGTCTGCCCTGTTACTGTTTGCCAACATCGAACAGACCAGCCGGGCAGTGACTGCACTGTCCACCGCACCGGTGGCCGCAGTTGAGCTCATAGACCGTGCCGGCTTACGCTCGGTGGAAGACAAACCGGGCATGCCCGCCTACCTCAAAACCCTCGATGCCGAAGCCGCCGCTCTGCTGGTGGAAGTACGCGGTACGTCAGAAGCCGAATTAAACCAACGTCTGGCCGCGACTCAGGCAGCCATTGCCGCGTTTGATACCCTCGAAGGCAAAACCTTCACCACAGATAAAGCCACCTGTGCGCTGTACTGGAATATCCGCAAAGGTCTTTTTCCTGCGGTGGGTGCTGTGCGCGCCAAAGGCACGACGGTGATTATCGAAGACGTGGCTTTCCCGGTGGAAAATCTGGCACCGGCGGTGCTGGAGCTGCAGGCTCTGTTCAGAAAATACCGCTACGACGAGGCCATTATTTTTGGACATGCGCTGGCCGGTAACCTGCATTTTGTTTTTACCCAGAATTTTACCGACGCCAAAGAAATTCAGCGTTACGCCGATTTTATGGACGAAGTCTGTGTGCTGGTGGTGGGCCGTTACGATGGCTCGCTGAAAGCCGAACACGGTACCGGCCGCAATATGGCGCCGTTCGTGGAAATGGAATGGGGTGCTCAGGCCTATGAGCTGATGTGGGACATTAAAAAAGCCTTCGACCCGGAAGGCCGCCTGAATCCGGATGTGATTCTGACCCGCAATCTGCGCACCCACATCGAAAATTTAAAACCCATTCCAGAAGCCGACGATCTGATCGACCGCTGCATTGAGTGTGGTTTCTGCGAGCCTGTGTGCCCGTCGCGCAATTTAACCCTGACCCCGCGCCAGCGCATTGTGGTGATGCGTGAACTGAAGCGACAGGAGCGCGACGGTAAAAACAGCGATTATCAGACCCTGCTGCAAGACTACCAGTATCAGGGCATCGACACCTGTGCAGCCGACGGGCTTTGCAGCATGGCCTGTCCGGTGGGCATTAATACCGGCGACCTAAGCCGTAAGCTGCGCAGCGAGCGCAATAAAAAGCACGCCGGTAAAGCCCAGTGGGTGGCCGATCATTTTGCCGGTATTACCAAGGCCAGCCGTGGCGTCTTTATTGCCACGGATTTTGCCCGTGATCTGGTCGGTGACGGCGTATTAACCACGCTGTCGAAAGGCTTTAATACGCTGACGCTGGGTAAATCGCCGCTGTGGCACGACGCCATGCCCACCGCCGCCGAGCGCATCAGTGCCTGTGATCACGGCGTAAATGAGCTGACGCAGGTGGTGTATTTCCCGAGCTGTGCCAGCCGTACCATGGGCCCGGATGCGCGTGACAACGACAGCCGCAGCCTGATGCAGGTCACGCTCGATCTGGCCGGAAAAGCCGGTGTGCACATCGCCATGCTGCCCGATCAGGATCAGCACTGCTGCGGGATGCCGCTGGAAAGCAAAGGCCATTTTGCCCAGGCCGACGCCATGCGCGAGCGCCTGAATCAGGCTCTGCTCAGCGCCTCAGACAATGGCCGCATTCCGGTATTAATCGACACCAGCCCGTGTGTGTTCCGCATGCAGCAGAAACTGGACGAGCGCATTCAGCTGCTCGATCCGGTGCGTTTTGCCAACCGCTTTTTAGTGCCGAATCTGGACATTACCCCGACCGCAGAACCGGTGGCCGTGCACATTACCTGCTCGACCGCCAAACAGGGGTTGGGTGAGGAATTAATTGCACTGGCCAAACGCTGTTCGCAACAGGTGGTGGTGCCGGCGGACATTACCTGTTGCGGGTTTGCCGGTGACAAAGGCTTTATGCTGCCGGAATTAAACGCCTCTGCTTTGGCGCCGTTAAAAGGTCAGGTGGAGCAATGTGCTGAAGGCATTTCGACCAGCCGCACCTGCGAAATCGGATTAAGCCGTCACAGCGGAATCCCGTACCATTCGCTGTTTTATCTGCTCGAACGCCTGAGTTTGCCTCAGGCCTGATAAACCGCCTGACCAACACCCCGGCGAGCAGCCTGACCAACAGCCTGACCAACAGCCCTGAACAACGGCTGGCATCAGGCTGATGACCCAGAGCAACCCGGCGCTGGCGCACTGGCCACGGTGGTTTTCCACCGTGGTATAGTACCGGCTGACGTCACAAGGAGTTGCTCTGTGTTATCCGATTCATCCCGCTCATCATCCTCTGACACCCTTTATCAGCCCGGCTTGCTGGAAGAACCCGGCCGCGCCGCGCATTATCTGGAAATGTCGCTGAATGCCTTTGCCCAGCGCGCCAGCATTGTGACCGCCATTAAGGCTGCCATCCGCCCGATGGAGGGTGTGTGGATTGCCGTGTGCTTTGGCGCCGAGGCCTGGGATCGTCTGAACCCGGAATGGCGTCCGGCCAAGCTGGTGCCGTTCACGGCCTTAACCGGCGCCAACGGTTACGCCATGCCCGCCACCCAGAGCGACGTGTATTTCTGGATTCACGGTGAAGATCAGGGCGATGTGATGGACGCTGTGCTGCAGGTGCATGACGCCATGCGCGACATCAGCCGCTGTGTGCTGGATATCGGTGGTTTTAAAAACCGCGAAGCCCGCGATTTAACCGGTTTCGTTGATGGCACCGCCAACCCGAAAGGCGACAAGCGTCTGGACGCGGCGCTGATTCCAGAGGGCGAAGCCGGTGCCGGTGGTTCGTATGTGCTGACCCAACAATGGCAGCATCATCTGCAGGCTTTTCATCAGCTCAGCGTGCACGAACAGCAGCAGGTGATCGGCCGTACCAAACAGGACAATATCGAGCTGGAAGGCGATGACATGCCGGCGACCTCGCACGTCAGCCGTACCGATGTCAAAGTGAACGGCGTCGGGCAGAAAATTTATCGCCGCAGCACGCCGTATGGCGGTGCCGATAATCACGGCCTGTATTTTCTGGCGTTTGCCTGCGACCTCGACCGCATCCGTATTCAGCTGGAACGTATGCTGGGCAACAGCGGCGATGGCTTAAGCGATCACCTGATGAAATATTCCACCCCGCGTACCGGCGCCTACTGGTTTATGCCGTCGCAAACCGACCTGAATCATTTACTGAACCGCTGAGCGGAGCCCGCCATGCTGACGAAAAATAATACCGGTCTGATGATTGTTGATGTGCAGGGCCGCTTATCGACCCTGATGCACGATTCCGAAACCTTGTTTGCGCAGTTGCGCACCCTGATCAGCGGCGCCAATGTGCTCGGACTGCCGGTGGTGTGGATGGAGCAGTTGCCGGAAAAACTGGGCAGCACACGCGAGGAAATCCGCGATTTGCTGCCTGGCGAGCCGCTGGTGAAAAATACCTTCAGCGGTCTGCAGAACGAGGCCATTCAGGCTCGGGTTAAAGCGCTGAAACTGCAGAACTGGCTGGTGGCCGGTCTGGAAACGCACGTGTGTGTGTATCAGACGGTGTCGGATTTACTGCGCGCCAAATACGATGTGCATCTGGTGACGGACGCCGTGAGCTCACGCACACTCAGCAACAAAGAATTGGGTATCCGTAAAATGGAAAGTCTGGGTGCCCAGCTGACGTCGGTCGAAATGGCGTTGTTTGAGTTGCAGAAAATCGCCGAAGGCGCTGAGTTTAAGCAGCTGATTCAGATCATTAAATAACGGCTGCGGAATTAAGGCCGGTTTAAAGACGTCTGGCTTAAAAAACGGCCACCGCGTCAGCGGTATTTCTGTGCAATGGCATCCCGCAGGCGGATATTTCCGGGAATGGCCAGCGCTTCGTTCAGCCAGGTGGCCAAGGCGTCACTCTGGCTGAATTTCCGGTAAAACCCCATAAAGAATGGCAGGTCGGTCAGGCAACCGCCGCTGCGCACGTCGGTGTCGCGGAAACCGGCATTTTTCAGTTGCCATGAATTCACATAGCGGTCACTGATGTAGGCGTCGATGCGGTAATTGCGCAGCATGCTGAACAGGCGCTGATCCGGATTATCGCCACTCAGCAATTGCAGCCGGGTACTCAGATCACCCTGATCGGTAATGTAGGCATCCAGCGCTTCGCCGTAGCCGTAATTTTTGATGGCCCCCAACCGGATTTCGTCCAGATTCATCACGCCACTGAAACGCCACTCACTTTCCGGCGTTGTGTAAAAGCAATCCTGATGGCTCATGGTGGCGGTGGTGGTCATCAGCAGCTGAGGCGCTTCGCCTTCGACCAGGGTAATCAGACCATTCAATTGGCCTGCTTCGGCGGCTTTCACCGCCCGCGACCAGGGCAGCACGCTCACCTTAAGCTCAATATTGTGCGGTTTCAGCAGAGCGGTCAGATACTCGGTGACAATACCCGGCTGCGTGGGGCTGTCGCAGGTGTACGGGCACCAGTCGGCGGCGCCCAGATGCAGCACGGTAGGTTCTGCAGCACCCGCGGGCGGCGCAGGCAGCAGACCGGCTGCCAGCGACGCCGTGGCGGCGAGCAGCTTAAATGTCAGAGTCAGTCGGCAATGGGCCATCCGGTTCAGCATGGGGTGATGCTTCAGGTCTCAGTCGAATACCTGAGTAGTGTAGGCCATCCGCCCCGTCAGGGCTGGCCGGTTTTGTAACCGGCCAGCGGCGTCAGTTGAACACACGCTGAAACACGTCGGCGTAGGAACTGGCGAAATGCGCGGTCATACCGGCGCGGATATGCTCGGGCAATTCGTCGTAATCGCGGCGGTTGGCTTCGGGCAGAATCACTTCCATGATTTTTGAACGGCGTGCCGCAATGACTTTTTCGCGGATACCGCCCACCGGCAATACCTGTCCCGTTAGGGTCAGCTCACCGGTCATGGCCAGCGGTCGTTTAATGCGTTTATTCAGCATCAGTGATATTAACGCCGTGGTCATGGTGACGCCGGCACTCGGGCCGTCTTTTGGCGTAGCGCCTTCCGGTACGTGCAGATGCAGGAAACGGTTGGCAAAAAACGCCGGGTCGCCACCAAATTCTGCCGCGTGACCGGCGGTAAAGCTGTAGGCAATTTCGGCGGATTCTTTCATGACCTCACCGAGTTTGCCGGTCAGTTTAAAGCCGCGGTTCTGGTCGTGTACCACGGCCGCTTCAATCGGCAAGGTAGCCCCGCCCATGGACGTCCAGGCCAGACCGGTGACGACGCCGGTGCCGCTTAAAATACGCTCAGCACGGAACAGCGGCGCACCCAGATAGTCGTTCAGGTCTTTCAGACCGACGTTGATTTTCGCTTTCGGATTCTCAAGCAATTGCACCACAGCTTTGCGGGCAATCTGCTGCAGTAATTTTTCCAGATTACGCACACCGGATTCGCGCGCGTAGCCTTCAATAATGGCCTTTAAGGTACTGTCGGCCATTTTCAGCTGCGATTTTTTCAGCCCGTGCCGCTCCAGCACCCGTGGCCATAAATGCTGTTTGGCGATGGCCAGTTTTTCTTCGGTGATATAACCCGACAGACGTATGGTATCCATGCGGTCGAGCAGCGGTGCCGGAATGCTGTCGAGCTGGTTGGCGGTGCAGATAAACAGCACTTTGCTTAAATCGACGCGCAGGTCGAGATAATGATCGAGGAATTCCTTGTTCTGTTCAGGGTCCAGCACTTCCAGCAAAGCCGACGCCGGGTCGCCCTGATAAGAGGCGCCCAGCTTGTCGATTTCATCGAGCATGATCACAGGGTTCGACACTTCCACGTCTTTTAACGCCTGAATCAGCTTGCCGGGCAGGGCGCCAATGTAGGTGCGGCGATGTCCTTTGATTTCGGCTTCGTCGCGCATACCGCCAACACTGAAACGATAAAATTTGCGCCCCAGGGCATCGGCCACCGAGCGGCCGATGGAGGTTTTACCGACGCCCGGCGGGCCGACCAGCAACATGATGGAGCCGGATATTTCCTGCTTGAAAGTACCGACCGCCAGAAATTCGAGAATGCGTTTTTTAACATCGTCGAGGCCGGCATGGTGACTGTTCAGTACCTCACGGGCCTGGCACAGGTCGAAGGAATCGTCGGAATACACGCCCCACGGAATGCTGGTGGCCCAGTCGAGGTAATTACGGGTTACGCCGTATTCCGGTGAGCCGGTTTCCAGCATGCGAAGTTTGTGTATTTCTTCATCAATGCGTTTACGCGCCTGAGGTGGCACGGTTTTGCCCTGCAGGCGTTGCTCGAATTCGTCGATTTCGGCGGTTTTATCGTCTTTCGACAGGCCCAGTTCTTTCTGAATGGTCTTCAGCTGCTGCTTCAGGAAAAACTCACGCTGGTGTTTGCTGATGCTGTCGTTCACCGACTCGTTGATTTCCGCCTGTAATCGGGCGACCTCAATTTCTTTCTTCAGCAACAGCAGCACTTTTTCCATGCGCTTCTGCAGCGGCAGGGTTTGCAGTACGTCCTGCAGTACCGCACCTTCGGCAGTGGTGATGGCGGCGGCGAAGTCGGTCAGCGGTGATGGCTCATTCGGGCTGAAGCGGTTGAGATAATGCTTTAAATCTTCGGAATAGAGCGGGTTGATGGTGACCAGCTCTTTAATGGCATTAATGATGGCCAGCGCATACGCCTTGGTTTCGTCCGTGTATTCGCGGCTTTCGTTGGGGTAAGTGACGCGGGCGAGAAACGGATTTTTATCCTGCAGCCATTCCAGTACCTGAAAGCGGCGTACACCCTGCGCAATAAACTGCACGCGGCCGTCTTCGCTGGTTAATTTGTGTACGCGCACCACGCAACCAATGGTGGGTATATCACCCGGTTCCGGTACGTCATCGGCGCCTTTGTCTTCAACAAACGCGAGTCCGAGCAATTTGTGTTCGGTGTTGGCCACGCGTTTGAGGGTTTCGCCCCAAATTGCCGCGCTGATGATAACCGGCTGCACCTGCGCCGGAAAAAACGGCCGGCCATTAACCGGCAATACGTGCAGCCTTTCGGGCAGAATTTGGTCGGCCGGCAGCAGTTGGTTACCGGCGTCTTCTTTACTGATGAATTCCTGATTCTTATCGGTCATGGCGAATACTGACTGAGTGACACATGGGGATTATGTGGGGCGCGCCTTAAACCTTTTCAAGCGGGGGCGGCGGCTTCACTGTTCGCTGGAGGGAACGCTCGGTTCGGGGCATTCGGGTAGCAGGCTATGCCCCGGTTATTTTATGAACAGACTCTGATGTACAAAACCTGAGGTACAAACGTGATGTACAGACCCTGATGCACAGGCTCTGAAGGCCTGTCTTGTGTCATGGTAAGGCGCTGGCGTTTTGGGTAGAGTGGTTGCTGACTATTTTATAAAAAAACGGACACGACCGATGAAACAGACCAAAATCCTACTGCCCGAAACCGAGATCCCGAAACAGTGGTACAACGTGGTGGCCGACCTGCCAACCCCGCCAGCACCGCCACTGGGGCCCGATGGCAAGCCGCTGGACCCGTCTGCCATGTCGCCGATTTTTGCCGACAATATCATCGAGCAGGAAGTGTCGGCCCAGCGCTGGATCGACATTCCGGAACCTGTGCGTGAGATTTACCAGCAGTGGCGCCCAAGCCCTATGTTCCGCGCGCATCGTCTGGAAGAAGCACTGGGTACCCCGTGTAAGATTTACTACAAATACGAAGGCGTCAGCGCCGCCGGTTCCCACAAACTGAACTCGGCCATTGCTCAGGCGTATTACAACAAAGTGGCGGGCATTAAGCGTCTGACCACAGAAACCGGTGCGGGTCAGTGGGGTTCTTCGCTGTCGCTGGCGGGTCAGATGTTTGGCATCGACGTGCGCGTGTACATGGTGAAAGTCAGCTACGAACAGAAGCCGTTCCGTCGCTCCATGATGCAGACCTGGGGCGGCGAGGTGATTGCCAGCCCGAGTAAACTGACCGAATCCGGCCGCAAAATTCTGGCTGCCGACCCGGACAGCCGTGGCTCACTGGGCATTGCCATTTCCGAAGCCGTAGAAGAAGCGGCCAGCCGTGAAGACACCAAATATTCTCTGGGTTCTGTGCTCAATCACGTATTGCTGCATCAGACCGTGATTGGTCTGGAAGCGAAAAAACAATTCGAAATGGTTGGCGACTACCCGGACATGATTTTCGCCCCGTGCGGCGGTGGTTCTAACTTTGGTGGTGTGGCTTTCCCGTTCTACGCCGACGAAGCCGCCGGTGGTAAAAAAGTGCGCATGGTGGCGGTTGAGCCGACCTCGTGCCCGAGCCTGACCAAAGGCCATTACGCCTACGATTTCGGCGATACCGAAGGCTTTACGCCGATGATGCTGCAATACACGCTGGGCCACGATTTTATGCCACCGGGCATTCACGCCGGCGGTCTGCGCTACCACGGTGCTTCGGCGCTGGTCTCCCAGATGTACCACGACAAACTGATTGAAGCAGTGGCTGTGCCTCAGGTCGCCACCTTCGAAGCGGGCGTTACCTTCGCCCGTGCTGAAGGCATTATTCCGGCACCGGAATCCAACCACGCCATCCGTGCCTGTATCGACGAAGCCCTGCGCTGCAAAGAATCCGGCGAAGCCAAGACCCTGTTCTTTAACCTGTCGGGCCATGGTCATTTCGATATGGTGTCGTACGACAAATACTTCAGCCATCAGCTGGAAGACTACGAATACCCGCAGTCTGAAATTGATGCCGCGCTGGAGCGTCTGCCGAAAGTCAAAGCCGACTGAGAGGCGGTTCTGCATTCCCACGCAGAGCGTGGGCATGCGGTCAGTGATAAAAAGACGGGAGCTTAGCTCCCGTTTTTTATGGGCTCTTTTTTAATGGGCCTTTTATTGTCGGCCTTTTATTGTGTCGTAGCGGCCGGCCACGACTGATCAGGCAAATGGTAATCACACACGCCGTCTGGGAAAACCTGTTCTAACTGTGTTTTATAAGGCGCCACATTAAGCGGGGCGTAAAGCCCGGAACGAATGGCGTCATTCACGCTGATGCGCTGGCAGAAAATACGGTCGCCACGAATATCGTCACCGGCCAGCTGGCGCGTGCCCTGATGGAAGGGAAAGACTTGTGTGCAGGCGCCGTCTGTTGTGTTTTCCGGCCCGGTTTTAAATACTGACTGCGACAGTAGTGCCGACTGCCAAACGCCATCGCCTGCGGCTATGAGATTACCCTGCGCATCAAAACAGCGGTCGCGGGCGTAATCCGGGATGCCAGATGCTGCGGACAGGCTGGGCTCCGATAACCACTGATCCATAGCGAAAAACGCCGGCCAGCGGGCATCAAATCCGGCGTCGCTGATCCAGATGCTTTGCCAGTCGTTATGGCCTTGGTTGGCAGCCAGAATGCGCGCCCGCGACGACAGCGCCGCCCAGCTGTGATGAATATCCAGTTTGGGGTCGAAGTACGGGCGCACATCAATAATCGGCATATTGATTTTACCGTTGAATATATTACCCGACTGCCACGCGCCGCGGGCCGCCTCCGGCTTGCCGGCGAAACGCGGTGCCGGCCACAGGGGCTTACCTTCATGGCTCATGTTGTGTTCACCGTAGGCCGAAAAATCCCGCAACGAATCATCACCACTGATCAGCCAGTAATGCTCCGGGCGCATATCGGCGGGTAATTTCCAGCTGCCGATGCGGGCGTTCAGGTCGAGGAATTGTGCGGCCGTAATCGCCCCGTTTTTCCACGCCCTTAAACCGTATTGGACGCCAACATTGCTGACCGGCAGATTGGCCAGACCGCGGGCGTCGGTGCCGTAGGCGTCGCGGTTGTCCTGCCAGTGGCTCCAGATGCTGAGTTGATTCAGCGCATCGCTGTAACGCGGATAGTGCGAATTAAAGGTCGGGTTATTCACCAGTTGTGACGAGCCGCGCCAGCTGTAATTGCATTCGGTGGCGCCCTGCAGACTGACCGGCCATTGCAGGCGCAACAGCGACGTCAGACTCGTCAGCCAGCCGAGTTTGGGTTGCAGTGTTTCACTGACCGCCAGCCCTTCAATACGCTGGCGCGCGGCGGCGTCTTCCCAGTTCGGTTTATCCGCGGCCAGATGGTCGAAATAATATTCCAGTAATTCGCAATCAAGTCCGTAGGTGGTTTGCGTCAGCATATCCGGATACGCCTGGATCGCCACGCCGCCCTGAATAATGCCTATTTTCTTCTCAGTACCCGGATGATTCTGCGCCAGCAGATACTGTTGCAAGCCGCCACCTGATGCACCAAAACCAATGGTGATATCCGGCTCACGATAGCGCGCGGCAAACTGCCGTTTAACGCGCAGGGCCGTATCTTCCTGCAGGGTGATGTTGTAGTGGTTGTCGGTTTCATTGCCGGTGGAATACAGCACCGCGAAGCCGGCTTCCAGTGCCGGGCGCATGTCTTTCAGTAACCGCGACAGGCTGACTTTGCCCTGCTGAAAGCCGATGCCAATCGCACCTTTAAAGTAATACACGGCTTTGCCATTCCAGTGGCTTACGTCCGGCGCATCGCGTGTGTCCTGCGCTGTGGTGGGCATTAACAACACATAAATAAAACGGTTAATGGTGCCGGTTTCGGCGCGCACCAAAAGGTCGGCCTTTGTGTGCGTGAGTGTGTTGTCGTCGCGGAAAAACTGATTCTGCTCATAGCCCAGATAATGCAGGCGGGTGGGCAGGCCGCAGTCTTTGGAATAGCCGGTTATCTGACCCTGTTCCAGCACCGGTGTGCCATACCCTGAGTTGTTGTCGGGCAATGGATTGCCGAGATCTGAGTCCAGCGTCTGACACATAAATGGGTATTGGTTTGCGCCGGCGAATAACGCGTTCGCAGGGCCCGCTTTTCCCCAGTCGATGGGGAAAACAAAAGTCTCGGAAGGTCGTGACGACAAAGACGGATGCGGGCCATTAAAGGGCGGAATATTCGCCGCCAGCGCGCCGGGCGGCAGGGTTTCGACCCTGGGCTGTGGTGGGTCTAAATCCAGTTTGTCGTGCAGATACCATTCAAGCCCTGTGCGTCCGATAACGGCAGTCAGCAGGACAATAATTCCGGCCAGAGTGACGCCGTAAATAAAGCGGGTTGTCTTGGAAGGGCGCGTATTTTTTTCAGCGCCGGGCTGGTGATGTTGCATAGTGCATCCTTGTGGCTATGCCATTAAACCGGGCCATGAGACAGTGCCATGAGACAGGGCCAACGGACTGAGCCAATGGCAGGGCATAAGTCCTTGAAAGGCTCAGTATGCCCAGACGCCCGGCCGGCAAATAGCCGCGAATCCGTAACTCAGTTTTGCAGTCAGGGTGTCGGGCGCGGACTGAGCCAGGACTTCATGCTGTCGGGCAGTGCCAGATCCGGCTGGCGGTAGTCGCATACACCGTCCGGAAAAATAGCCTCCAGTTTTTCCTGATACGGCGATAAATCCAGCGTGCCGTAGGTGCCGTCGTGCAGGGCTTTGCTGACCGGAATTAAGGCGCACTGGAACACAAAGCCGGTCAGGGAATCACCGGCCACCTGCCGGCTGCCCTGATTAAACGGCATGATTTGGGTGCAGGCGCCGTCGGCCTGCTGATTCCATTCGCCGTCCCACACACTGGCTCCGCTGGCAATGGTGTTGCCCTGGCCGTCTAAGCAGCGATCGTCGGCGGCTTCCGGGCGGGCGGCAATCAGATCGCCGCCGTTGCTGCGTGCATTGGTCAGCCATTCATCCATCACGCGTATGCCATCCCACATGGGGTTGTAGGGTTTGGTCGACGTCCAGATCGGATTTAAACGGATATCGGTACCGGCCTGTTGCAGACGCAGACGCGTCGACAGGGCGGCCCATGTGTGGTGAATATTCAGCTCGTGATCGAGGTACATGCGCACATCCATCACCGGAATGCTCATGCGCCCCATAAACACATTGCCGGATAAATACGCGGCTTTTGCCGCCGCCAGATTGCCGTTGTAGCGTGCGGCCGGTTCACGGATGCGGCCCTCGTGGCTCATATTCTGTTCGCCGTATGGGGTAAAGCGATACAGACGCGGGTCGCCACTTAAATGCCAGTAATATTCTTCGATCATATCCTTGGCGTCTTTCCAGCCACCGACGCGGCTGTTCAGTTCGAGAAATTCTTCGCTGCTGATCTGGCCTTTTAACAGCGCCTGTAAACCATACTGCACGCCGCGGTTGCTCCACACAGAAGGCGAGCGGCCTTCGTCGTCGGTGCCGTAAATGGCGCGGTTATCCTGCCAGTGCGTCCAGTAGGTCTGCTCGCGAACTGAGCGGGTGAAGCGGTGATAATCGCTGTGAAAATTCGGGTTATTGACCAGTGGCACCGAACCGCGCCAGCCGCTGTTGCATTCGCTGCCCGGTGGGGTTGGCCCCGGCCATTGCAGACGCAGCATCTGCGCGGTATCAGTCAGCCAGTTCAGACGCGGTGGTTTGTCGGCGGTGACACTCAGGCCCAGCACCGACTGACGCTTGGTCGCGTCCAGCCAGCGTTCGGGGTGGCTGGCGAGGTGGTCGAAATAATATTCCAGTAATTCGCAGTCCAGCGTGTAGTGCAGCTGCGTCACCATATCGGGAAAGGCAATTAAGGCCACGCCGCCGTCGATAATGCCGGGCTGATTCTGAGCGTATAAATACTGCTGCAGACCTCCACCCGAACCACCGATGCCAATGGTGAATAGCGGCTCGCCATAGCGCGCTACAAACTGGCGTTTTACACGTAGCGCTGTGTCTTCCTGCAGGCGGATGTTGTAGGTGTTGTCGGTTTCATTGGCGCTGGAATACACCACAGCATAGCCTTGTTCCAGAGCCACCCGCATATCGCGCGCCAGACGCTGCAGGCTGATTTTTCCTTGCTGAAAACCAATGCTGATGCCGCCGCGGAAGTAATAAATTAATTTACCGTTCCAGCCAGAAATATCCGGTTTATTCAGCTGATCGGCTTTGGTGGTTGGCATTAATAATACGTACATAAAGCGGTTAATGGTGCCGCTTTCGGCGCGGATCAGTAATTCGTGGTCGTCCGGCACCGGATCAAGATGGTCATCCTCGCGGCGCGGAAAACTCTCCTGCCGGTTGCGGAACCAGAGGTAATGCACGCGGGTGGGCAGGCTGCAGTCCTTGCTGTAGCCGATTACATAAGGCGAACGTTCGCCGCTGAGTGTCTGCGAATAAACAGGAATGCCCCAGCCGCTGATGTTGTCGGTTAATGGCTGTCCGAGGCCGGATTCTTCGGTCTGGCATAAAAACGGGTACTGATTTGTGCCAGCGAATAAGGGCTCAACCGGGCCTGTGGCGCCAAATTCAATCGGAAAAGTAAAGGTTTCCGCCGGTCTGGGCGTTACCGATGGGTGGGTACCCGACCAGGGCGGCAAGTTCTGCAGCCGGTTACCCGGCGGAATGCCCACTACCTGCGGGAAGGCTGAATCCAGTCCGGCCTCGTGGCGCAGCTGCTGGTAGAAGTGGTAGCCAATGCCGGTACTGCCTGCCAACAGCAGTAGGATTACCAGCACTATTGTATTTATGCGGGCCCGGGTCAGGCGGCCTCTTACTGGTCTGGTCATAAGCACTCCTTATGATCTTCAGTGTAGAAGCCGTCGTCCGTCAGTGTGCAAAAGCCTGCGTTAATTTTTGTTGAATTACATCGTATGGGCGTGGCTACAGGGTCATAAAAAGGCAGGAATATTCGCCTGAATCAGCCTGCAACGCGCATGGCATCTGGGCCGGAGCCGGGTTGCCGCAGGGTGTATTACCTGCAGGGTAAAAAGAGCGACGAAAGCGGATGAAAACCGCGGGCTTTATAAGGGTTTTGCCGGGTATCCAAGGCCAGAGTTGGAGCAAGGGGCGCAGATCAGGGTACTAGAAATCAGAGAATCAGAGATCCAGGGGCAGAGGTACTGAGTCAGAGTTCATAGCCCAGACCGGCCACAGTCCGGCATTCAGCGCACTGTGACCGAGTCTGGACTTCGCGGGTACTCAGCCGTGTGCCAGCGCGTCGATTTCGTCGTCGGTGAGCGGGCGGAATTCGCCTTCCTTAAGCGCCGGGTCGAGCTGCATGCAGCCCATTTTCTCGCGGTGCAGTTTTTCCACGTGGTTGCCGAGTGCGGCAAACATCCGGCGTACCTGATGGTAACGGCCTTCGTGAATCGTGAGCAGCACTTCGCGCTCGGTAACGCGTTCTAGCTGGGCGGGTTTGGTGGGCTCCGGGTCGTCTTCCAGCACAATGCCTTTGGCCAGCTTTTCTTCGGCGTCGGTACGCAGATCTTCCGCCAGCCAGGCGCGGTAGGTTTTCGGCTGGTGGTGCTTGGGCGAGGTTAAATGGTGCGACCACTGGCCGTCGTCGGTGATCAGCAGCAGGCCGGTGGTGTCCATGTCCAGACGACCGACTGTGTGCAGGTCCATACGGTTAACCACGCCATCCAGCAGGTCGAACACCAGCGGGTGGGTGCTGTCGCGGTGGGTGCACACATGGCCCAGTGGTTTGTTCATGATGAAGTAGCGGAAGCCGCTTTCCAGCGTCAGCACTTCGCCGTCGAGGGTCACTTCGTCGCTTTCATCCACTTTGGCCGACGCACTCTTCGGCTTTTCGCCATTCACCAGCACGCGGCCCTGTTTAACGGCTTTGGTGGCGAGAGAGCGGGTGAGGTCGGTGGTATCGGCGAGAAACTTATCGAGACGCATGGGGTAAAACCTGACATAAACGGCCGGCGATTCTACCACGGAGGGCGTCCGGCGTGATTAAGCGGATGAGGACTTTCGTAACACCACCAGATGCAGCCCCTGAGTTTTCGGCAAGCCGACGTTGGCCGCCAGCGGGTAATCCATGCGTTCGCCATTGGCCACATAGCCGCGGCGCTCATAAAAGGCCTTGAGCGGCCGGTTTTCATTCACTACCTCCACCTGCAGCACAGGCTTTTGGCTGGCGGCGTGTTGTTCGGCAAAGGCCAGTAACTGGCTGCCAAGTCCCTGACCGTGGGCTTCGGGCTGAATGGCAAAGCTGCCGATTTCCGCCACCTGAGCCAGATTACCGCTCAGGTAACGTACGCTGATGCAGCCCTGCAATGGCCCGCCGGCTTCCGAAAATGCCGCAATCACATCGCACTGCGGGTCGTCGAGCATGGCGGCTACCGCCTCGGGCTGAATACGGTCTCCAGCCACCAGGTGCTGTTCTGTGGTCCAGCGGCCGGGGCCGTCGTTGCCGCGATACGCGCGGTTGATCAGGGTGGTTAAGGCGGGAATCAGCTGGTGATCGGTCACAATATGAAACTGCATACAACACGCTTACTTTGTTTGCTGGAACAGGCCGTTACTATACGGGATGTCGGACGTGATGTCGGCCGTGTGCAGAAAACATGGTTAAATGCGGTTTACCTGTTTTGATCATTAGTATCCCCGCACAAGGAAACCGCCATGCTGTTATCCACCCGTAAAATGCCCGGCTTAAATACCCGTATTTTTATTGCGGCGGCAGTGGGCATTCTGCTGGGCGGCTGGTTGAACGGTTTGCCGGACACCGACAGCCTGCGTGCAGAGGTTCTGTACTGGGCGGGTATTCTGGGCAGCTTGTTTATTGGCATGCTGAAAATGGTGGTGATCCCGCTGATTTTTACCTCGCTGGTGGTGGGCATTGCCCATCTGCAAACACACCAGCAGGCGGGTAAAGTATGGCGTTATACCCTCGGCTTTTTTATCACCACTATGGTGCTGGCCGTGGCGCTGGCGCTGTTGGTGACCAGCTGGATAAAGCCCGGTAGCGAGCTGAATCTGGAGCTGTTTGCCGGTGCCATGGCGGATGTGCAGGCCCACGGCATGTCGGGGGGCGAATTTTTCGCGCAGATTATTAAAAGCCTGTTTTTAAATCCGGTCACTGCCATGGCCGAAGGCAAAATATTGCCTGTGGTTGTGTTTGCTATTTTTCTCGGTGTGGCATTGGTAAAAGCCGGAAAACCCGACGGCGAAAACCCGCCGGGCGGTTTTCAGTTGCTTACGGTACTGAATGAATTACTGACGCTGTTAATGCGCATCATCGGCTGGATTATGCAGCTGGCGCCGTTCGGTGTGCTGGGGCTGCTGACCAGACTCATGGCCACGCAGGATATGGCGCTGCTGACCACCATGGGCGAATTCATTGTGCTGGTGTTCGCCATCACCTTCATTCACGGCGCTGTGGTGCTGCCGGGGCTTTTATATCTGCTCACCGGCAAATCGCCGTTATGGCTGTGGCGCGGTGCGCGCGAAGCGCTGGTGACGGCCTTTGCCACCAGTTCCAGTGCCGCGACCCTGCCGGTCACCCTTAACTGCGCGCAGGACAAACTGGGTGTGCGCAAAGACGTCGCCGGTTTCGTACTACCTGTCGGAGCGACCATGAATATGGACGGCACCGCTTTGTACGAAGCCTCGGCCGCGCTGTTTATCGCCTATCTGGCGGGCATTGATCTGTCGCTCGGTCAGCAGCTGATTGTCATGCTGACCGCTATGGTGGCCTCTATGGGCGCGCCGGGTATTCCCAGCGCCGGCATGGTGACCATGGTGATGGTGCTGCAGGCAGTGGGCTTACCCGCCGAAGCCATTGCCATTCTGCTGCCCATCGACCGTATTCTCGACACAATACGCACCGCAGTGAATGTTGAAGGCGATATTGTGACAAGCGTGGTGGTGGACAGTCGCCTGAAGCCTGAAGCCTGAAGCGGGAGCTTACTGCTGCCTTAGCTCCCAGACCCCGTGCCGCGCATGACTCCACCATTGCCTTTCTGTACAATCCGCGCCCATTCCCAAGTATTCCCGGACCGCAGGCACTAACATAAGACCTGAGGCCGTTTCCCGTGAGGTTTGTTGATATGTCCAATGGCAAAGTCGGATTCGTATCCCTTGGCTGTCCTAAGGCGCTGGTGGACTCCGAGCGCATCCTGACCCAGCTGAAGCTGGATGGTTACGAGGTGGTGAACACCTACGATAACGCCGACGTGGTGGTGGTTAACACCTGTGGTTTTATTGATGCCGCCAAGCAGGAATCTCTGGACGCCATCCGCGAAGCCATGACCGAAAACGGCAAGGTGATCGTGACCGGCTGTATGGGCAAGGGCAAAGACGCAGAAACCATTAAAGAACAGAACCCGGGCCTGCTGGCGGTTACCGGCCCGCAAGCCTATGAAGAAGTAATGACCGCAGTACACGCCTGGGTGCCGCCGGTTAAAGAGCACGACCCGTACACCGATCTGGTGCCACCACAGGGCGTGAAGCTGACCCCGCGTCATTACTCGTACCTGAAAATTTCCGAAGGCTGTAACCACAGCTGCACCTTCTGCATCATCCCGGACATGCGCGGCAAGCACGTCAGCCGTCCGATTGGTGATGTGCTGGACGAAGCCAAGCGTCTGGTTGCCGCCGGCACCAAAGAACTGCTGGTGATCTCGCAGGACACGTCGGCTTATGGCGTCGATCTGAAATACCGCACCGGTTTCTGGGACGGCAAGCCGGTGAAAACCAAACTGTACGATCTGTGCAAAGAGCTGGGTGAACTGGGTGCCTGGGTGCGTCTGCACTATGTGTACCCGTACCCAAGTGTGGACGACATCATCCCGCTGATGGCCGAAGGCAAAATCCTGCCGTATCTGGATATTCCGTTCCAGCACGCCAACCAGCGCATTCTGAAGCTGATGAAGCGTCCGGCCCACGCCGAAAATACGCTGGAGCGCATCAAAAAATGGCGCGAGCAGGTGCCTGAGCTGGTCATCCGCTCCACCTTTATCGTCGGCTTCCCGGGTGAAACCGAAGAAGAATTCCAGGAACTGCTCGATTGGCTGGAAGAAGCCGAACTCGACCGCGTGGGCTGCTTCAAATACAGCCCGGTGGAAGGCGCCAAAGCCAACGATCTGCCGGACCATATTCCGGAAGACGTGCAGCAGGAGCGTTTCGACCGCTTTATGCAGACCCAGCAGCGCATCAGTGAACGTCGTCTGCAGCGTAAGATCGGTAAGCGCATGACGGTGCTGATTGATGAAGTGGACGAAGAGGGCGCTGTTGCCCGTTCGGTCGCCGATGCGCCGAACATCGACGGCATGGTGTACCTGAACGACTTCTTCGACTGCGAGCCGGGCGATTTTGTCGAAGTGGAAATCGAACACGCCGACGAATACGACCTGTGGGCGTCGCCGGTCGAGGCGGAATAAGCCAGATGACAAGGGAGGTTTTACCTCCCTTTCTTTTTTAACGGCCTGTTAAGACCATGAAAAAAATCCTGCTGTTATCGGCCTATAAATCCGACAGCCACGCCAGCTGGGTGAAATGGCTGACGCACAATCTGGCCGCCGACTGGCGCGTGCTGGAATTACCCGGCCGTTATTACCGCTGGCGTATCCGTGGTAACCCATTGAGCTGGCTCGATGAACTGCCTGAGGTTCTGATTGACTGGCAACTCGAGCGTATTCTGGCGACGTCTATGGTGGATATCGCGACGATTAAGGGCCTGTTTCCGCAATTAGCCGCCGTGCCGGTGACGTACTATTTCCATGAAAACCAGTTCGCTTATCCGCAGGGTGAGGGGCAGCATAATTCCGTCGACCCGTTAATGGTGCAGCTGTACGGCGCGCTGGCGGCAGACGAATGTTTATTTAATTCGGATTTTAACCGCCGCACCTTTCTAGACGGCGTGGATGCCTTATTAAAAAAATTGCCCGACTGCAAACCGGCAGCGCTGGCGCAGCGGTTAAGTGGCAAATGCCGCGTATTGCCGGTGCCGGTGAATCCGGTGGCGGCGGGTGAAAAAATACCGGGCCTGATGCTGTGGAATCATCGCTGGGAGTACGACAAAAACCCGCAGCTTTTCCTGCAGATTGTTAAGGCACTGGCTGAGCAGAATGCAGAATTCTCGCTGGCGTTATTAGGCCCGCGTGCCGAAAGAACGCCGCCGGTGCTGATGCAGATACGTGAGCAATTTGCCGGCAACATTGTGGCCGATGGTATGGTCAGTCGCGCGGAATACGAGCACTGGCTGGGCGCAGCCAGTTGCGTGGTCAGCACGGCGATTCATGAATTTCAGGGGTTATCGGTGCAGGAAGCCGTCAGTGCCGGTGCTGTGCCTGTCGTGCCGGATGATCTGTGTTACCGCGAGCAATACCCGCAGAATTGTCGTTACGAGGTGGGTAATGTGGCCGCGGCGGTGCAGATGATATTGACCTGCACCCAACGCAAGGCGGCGGTGCCAGAGTTTATGGCCAATGCCGCTGCCGATTGGCATCAGTGGCTTTACTGCTTGTCGAGCAGGTCGTAAAGCGCTTCCAGAATCCGTGTCAGGTTAGTGTCCAGCTTGTGGGTTTTGGCCGTGGTTTTATCCAACTGGTCGGTGGTTTCGTTGGCCAGCTGCATCAGTTCTTTTTCCTGATCTTCTTCCAGCCCCAGACTGAACAGCATGGCTTCCAGTGCCTGCACCATGCCGTTTACCGTGCGGGTGACTGACTCGGAATATTCCCGGATTTCATCGCTGGTCTTCTCAATATTGAGCTCGGCCATGGCGATGATTTCTTTCAGAAATTTAATGCGCTGCTCGTGCATCAGGGTTTCAGCCAGAATCGACTTCGCCCGGTCAGAGGCAATATCAGCCAGAACTGCCAGATGGTCTTTCAGACGCCCGTAGCGAGCTTCATCTCCGGCCGGCATATTCTTAATCAGCATCAGTACTGGGCCGCTTTGGATGATGGTGCGGATGCCCAGATGAGTAATACGCTGGCCGGATTCACGGAATTTCATCAGCACTTTGGCTTCGACCGATTCATTACCACAACCAATAAACGCAGGTTGCTCGCCGGACACCAGCACGCAGGCATTCAGCCCGAATTGGGAAGCGACCGTCATCACGGCGGCGGCCAGTTTCGGCGCCGTTTTAATGCCCTGAACTTCTTTCACAAACTGAATGATCTGACCCAGTTCGCTGGAGCTGGTCATGGCTTCCATGGCCACGTTCATGGCTTCCTGCGATTGTTTCTGTGCGGCCTTTTTGTCCAGCGTACGCTGAATGTGGTGTTCGACTTTGGCCAGTAAGGTGGCGCCGTCGATGGGCTTGGTGATGTAGTCGTCAGCACCGGCCTCAAAGCCTTCAAGACGCTCTTCCGGGCTGTCCTTGGCCGATACGAAAATCACCGGAATGGTGGCGGTCAGTGGCGACTGGCGGATCTTCACGCAGGTGTCGTAACCGCTGATGCCGGGCATGCTCACGTCCAGCAGAATCAGGTCGGGTTGTTTTTGCTGCAGAAGGGTCAGACAGGCTTCACCGCTGTCGGCCTCCTGTGTCTGATAACGGGTCTCAAGGAGGGCCGACAGCAGCATGCGGTTGTCTGCTGCGTCGTCGACAATGAGTACCTGTCCTGCATTCATAAGCGCTTATCCTGACTGCATACCTTGTTAATCAGCTTAGTTGCTTATGACGACAGCCGGCGTGTTTTTTCGTTAATCCAGATCAAGTTTGTTGTTGTACGGCTTCGACGAACGCCTTGCCGGCGTTTTCCATGTCGTGAATCAGCCCGCGGCAGACAGGTTCCTCACAGGTCTGGGCGGCTTTTTCCAGCTGGCTTGCTATGTCATGCAGTTGATTGGCGCCCAGATTACCGGTTACGCCTTTCATGCTGTGGGCCACCGAGCGGATTTCATCGACATCGCGCGCATCCAGCGCCTCCTGCAGCGCTTTCATGCGTTCGGCGAAGCCGTCGGCAAACATAGTGGCCAGACGGTTAAGCAGGTCATCGTCGCCCATCAGGCGCTCAATGGCGGCGGCACGGTCCCAGACGACTGCCGCTGCGGGCGCTTTGGGCGCCGCGACGGCGGTTGCCTTGCGACCACCGGTTTTGCCCTTTTTCTGCAGCCAGCGGGCAATGGTGCGCAGCATTTCGTCGGCGCGGATCGGCTTGGTCAGATAATCATCCATGCCCGCCGCCAGACAGCGTTCGCGGTCGCCCTGCATGGCGTTGGCGGTCATGGCGACCACAGCAATGCTGCGCATGGCTTGTCCGGCGGCGCCTGAGCGGATTTCCCGCGTTGCTTCAAAACCATCCATTTCCGGCATCTGGCAGTCCATTAAAACCAGGGCATACGGGTCGTGATCCGGCGGTGTGCCGAGTTTCAGCAAGGCTTCGATGCCGTTGTTGGCGATGTCGACCTGATAGCCGGCAGCGGTCAGCAACTCGCTGGCGACAATCTGGTTAATTTCGTTGTCCTCGACCAGCAACAGCCACTGGCCGTCGGTCTGAATACCATCGTGGCTGGTGGTGCGCGCCCGAAGTTCTTCCTGACCGAAGATGCTGAGCAGGTTGTTGAAGGTCACCGGTTTCGGGAAGTTGGCATTGATACCGGCCTGGCGCAGCTGTTCGGGGTCGGCCATGTAGTTCATCGGCGTCATCAGCACGATGCGGGTACTTTCCGGCAGCAGGGCATTGCGCAGCTGCCGCGCAAGTTCCAGCGTCTTGGCATCGGGCAGTGACAGGTCGAGTACCAGAATGTCCGGGGTCATCTCGTTCAGCTGGTGCATCACCTCGGCGCCTGAGCGGCAGGACACCACGCTGGCATCCCACAGAGTCAGCTGACGGCAGAGGCTGATCAGCTGGCTTTCGTTGGCCTCCGCCAGCATGACGCTGAGGCCTTTAACCGCTGTTGGCGGCAGGGCGGGGACCTCGGCTTCTGTGTGTCCGAGCAGGGCGGTAAAGGTAAAGCAGCTGCCCTGTCCGGGGGTCGAGCTCACTTCAATATCGCCGCCCATCAGACGACAGAGGCGGCGCACGATGGCCAGACCAAGGCCGGTGCCGCCGTAGCGGCGGGTGGTGGAGGCATCGACCTGACTGAAGGCTTCGAACAGACGCTCACGGGCGTCGTCGGGAATGCCGATGCCGGTATCGATGACCTTACCGCGCAGCAACCAGTCGGCGCCGGTGTCTTCCAGCTCCAGAACCAGCTGCACTTCGCCACGGCCGGTGAATTTAATGGCGTTACCAAGCAGGTTGGTCATCACCTGACGCAGACGCCCCGGGTCGCCGACCACTTCTTTGACCGGTACTTTGTGCGTATCCAGAATCAGATCCAGATCTTTGTTCTGCGCCAGCTGCGCCATGTTTTCGGCCAGATCGCCGACCATATCCAGCAGGCTGAACGGAATCGGCTCCAGCTCAAGTTTATTGGCTTCAATTTTGGAGAAATCGAGAATGTCGTTGATCAGGCCGAGCAGGGCATTGGCGCTGCTGACCGCCAGATCGATGCGGTGCAGTTGTTCGGAATTCAGCGGCGTGGCACGCAGCAGATCGAGCATGCCGATGACGCCGTTCATCGGTGTGCGGATCTCGTGGCTCATGCTGGCGAGGAATTCGCTCTTGGTGCGCGCGGCCTCTTCGGCCTGCAGCTTGGCGTCGCGCAGCGCCAGTTCATCGGCTTTCTGCTGCGTGATGTCGCGGTAGCTCCACACCCGGCCAGCGACGTCTGCGTCCATCATCATGGGCAGTGAGGTGCGTTCAAACACCCGGCCGTCTTTGAACTCGAGTAAATCGAAAACGCCTTCGTGCGGATTGCTGAACACTTCGCCCAGCTGGCGGCGGGTGCGCTCCGGATCGGTCAGCTGCGGCAGCAGCAATTCCTCGGCCACTTCGACGTAGTCGCGGTTCAGTATATTGGCGTTGCGCAGCCGCCACTGGTGCATGTACTGGGTGTTCCAGCGGATCACGCGGTTGTGGCGGTCGGTCACCAGAATGCCGTTGTCGGTGGACTCCAGTGTTGATTCCAGCAGCGACAGCGACTCCTGCAGACTCTGTTCTTTCTGCTTGAGCAGCGTCACGTCGAAGCACACGCCGACCACGCGCACGGCCACCTGATTATCATCAAAGATGAACATGGCGGCGATTTTCAGATGATGGTCTTTACCATCGGCATGGCGGATGCGGTATTCGGTGTTGAGGCCGGCCTGTTCCTCAAACGCCTGAGTAAATTCGTGGGTAACCCGTTCACTGTCGTCCGGATGCAGCAATGCCTGCCAGCTGCGGAAGTTGATGCCGCTTTCGTCGTTCTTACGCTGGATTCCATGCAGCTGGTACATACGTTCGTCCCAGACGCTGGTGCTGGTGGCCAGCTCCACTTCCCAGATGCCCATGCCGGCGGAATCCGCCGCCAGCTGCAGACGACGGTTGCGTTCACCGAGGCTGGCTTCAGCCGCTTTACGGTCGGTGATGTCGAGGTGGGTGCCGATCATGCGCACCGGGTTTTTGTGCTCGTCCCATTCCACAACACGCCCTGTATCGATCACCCAGACCCAGCGGCCGTCTTTATGGCGCATACGCGCTTCGCATTCATAACGCTCGGTGACGCCACCCCAGTGCAGCTGCAAGGCCAGTTCGGATTTGCGCAGGTCATCGGGATGCGCCAGACGGGTCCAGGTGTCGACGCTGTGGGGTTCCAGCTCACTCAATGAATAACCGACGATATTGGCCCAGCGTTCGTTGAAGATGACGCGCCCGCTGGGGATGTGCCAGTCCCACAGGCCGACGGCGGTGGCTTCCATCACCAGCTGCAGACGCTCGTTGCGGTCGCGCGCCGCGTTCTGCGCACGGACACGGGAGTCGATGTCCTGGAAAGAGCCATACAGACGCACACAATGCCCATCTTTGAATTCGGCATGGCCCTGGGCGGCTACCCAGATCTCGTGCCCTTTGGCGGTGACGATCTGCAGTTCTTCGTTCCAGGGCTCACCCTGCTCTACACCGGCTTTAACCAACTCACCGATGCGCTCGCGGCTTGCCCCTTCTTTGTAGAAACTGATCGCGGTCGTGACGTCCGGCACGTAGTCGTCCGGTACTTCGTGAATACGCCGCGTCATGGACGACCAGTAGAGTTCATTGGTTTCCAGATTGAGGTCCCAGACGCCGATGCGGCCCATTTCACTCATGCGCTGCAGCAGGTTCTGCTGCTGGCGCATCTGTTGTTGTTTGAGGTCGATTTCGATTTCGCTGCTGATCCAGCGACCGATCAGTTCAATCAGTTTCAGGTCGTAGGTACTGAAGCCGGTGCGGGTATCGGGCTCGGCCGCAGAAAAGCTGATGGTGCCCACGGCCTTACCATCGACCCGCAGGGCAACCCCGATATAGCTCTCAACGTTTTTATCCGGGTAAAACGGATGGCGGATCGTTTTGCCTTCGGCCGCTTTGTGAAAGGCCAGTGGCCGGTTCGAACTTAAGGTGCGCGAGCCGCTGAAATGCACAAAGGGGAAGGTCTGACCCGGCTGAATGCGGGCATCCGGGCACACCAGATGGCGGATGCGCATGCCGTTGTCGGTAATGTCGGTGACCAGACCATAGGGCAGCCCGAATATCCGGCAGCCGAGTTTCAGAATCTGATGAATTTTCTCACCCGATTCAACATTGGACGACGAAATGGCGTGCAGTTCCTGCAGTGCATCGAACATGTGCTGTTGTTCGGTCACGTCGGTACGGATGGCGATGTAGCTTTCAATGGTGCCGCGCTCGGACAGCATGGGCACCAGCGTACTGTTCACCCAGTAAAGATGGCCGTCTTTGGCGCGGTTACAGAACTGCCCCCGCCAGACCTTGCCCTCGCGCAGGGTGCGGTACATATCGGCGTAGGTTTCCTGGCCATGCACACCGGATTTAATGATGCGGTGGGTTTGACCAATCAGTTCGCTTTCGCTGTAGCCTGACACATCGCAAAACAACTGGTTGGCGTAGGTGATGACGCCACGGGCGTCGGTAATGGCGACGATGGCGTGGTGGTCAAACGCCGACTGCAGCGATTGCAGGGACTTAAAGGCGGCTTCGGTTTCGCGGTGGCTGGCTTCGACCGAGGCGTGCATTTCTTCCCGGCTGATGATCAGGCGTTCCAGCCCTGCGGAGAGTTCGTTAATTTCGCGGATGGCCGAATGGGGCATGTCGTCACGGCCGATGCCAGAGCTTGAGGAGCGCGATGCTTCGCCCATGATTCGTACCAGCTGGCTGATCGGCGACGACACGAAACGCGCCGTCAGACCGGCACCGATAAACACCAGTATGGTCAGTACCGAGCCCAGCGCAAGCAGGTTGGGCAGGGCGGTGAGCACATCCAGATCGATCAGCCGCAGCGGTACCTCGGCCACCAGATACCAGTGCTGGCCCAGCATTTCGATGGCCACTGCTGTGCCCAGAACGTCTTCGCCGTCGGCGGCGCGGTAGCTGTTGGCCCTGCCAAGATTGTCGCGCAGCAGAATATGACGCTGACGCGGTGGAATATCCGGTGACAGCTCCTGAGAATTCTCAATGGCGCCGAGCTGAAACATGGCGTTGGCGTTTAACAGGTAATAGCGGTTTTTCTGTGCCGGGTGGCGGTTCAGCAGGGCGTTGATGTGGTCGGTGCGCAGCTGAACCACCAGCACGCCTTCGGCTTCCCCTTCCGGGTTGTTGACCGGCGCGCTGAGCCAAAGGGCCGATTGGTTGGCAGACGGCGGATACGGCTCTATGTTCGACAGGTAATTTTCGCCATCGCGGAGGGTGCGGCGAACCACGTCGGCAATGCCGGTATTGCGGAAGGGGCCGTCGATCAGGCTGGTGCCCAGATCTTCTTCCAGCGCCAGCGAGTACAAAATGTTGCCCTGACGATCGGTGAGCAGGATGTCGTAGATGTAATCGTAGGTGGCAACCATGGCCAGCGTAGCGCCTTCGTATTCATGAACGATGCGCTGGAATTCACGGGTGCGGACAAAGCGGTCGGGCGGTAACCCTGAGGTTTTGATGCCCTGACTGACGGCCTGAAGGATGGGTAGGAACTGAAACGAACGCACCTGATACTCGGCGTCCATGACCCGGTATTTGAGCCACGACAGCAGGGCAGTCTGCTCCAGCTCGGCCGCCGCAATCAGCTGGGTTTCGGCCTGATGGCGCAGGTTCTGGCGGGTGTCGTGAAAACTCTGCCACGCCAGTATCAGAAGGGGGGCCAGAGCCAGGAACAGCATGGGGACGAAGATCTGCCAGCGCAGTGACTGCTGATGCAGTGTACGGGCTGCGCCGCTCTTCTTTCGTGGCTCAGGTGTCATGCAGAGGCTTCCTTGTACGTCTGCAATTCAGCTTAGCAGCTGGTGCTGAAACGTCAGGTCGCCTCTGTTATTGATGCCCCGGGTTATTCTGGGCGCTGAACATTGGCACCGGTTACTGACCCTGAACCGCGTCGGTCACTGAGGCCGGCACTTCGCTTTCCCATTTTTTATACAACGGCTGCAGTTGTTTCTGACGCATCAGCTCGGGTACGCGTTCGTTGTAGATGCTGATCAGCACCTGCGACAGGGGGGTGTTGGCAAAGCCGACGTAGACGTCGGTGCCTTCCGGCATTTCGCCCATCCGGTACAGGGTCATGTCTTCTTTGCGCTCGGCGACAACGGCGGCAATTTCATTCCATTCGTCAATCAGGTAGTCGATTTTGCCTTCCTGCAGCAGCTCAATGCCCTGTGCGGTAGAGCGATACTCCACCAGTTCGAAGTCCCGCTTGTCTTCGGTGATCAGGTCGTAATCTTTGATCCAGCCCACGCGTTTGCCCTTGAGGCTGGCAACCCCATCCCAGGGCAGCTTTTTACTGGCCATAGACAGCACTGACATGTACTCAACGTCGAGGGCGTAATCGGGGAAGAGCAGGTCTTCTTCGCTGTCTTTGTACTCGCCGGCGATGGCGTTATAGACCTGATACTTGGTGACCATTTTCATCGCCCGGTTCCAAGGCACGTTGGCGGTTTTTACCTTGACGCCGACCGGCTCATAAATGGTTTTCAGTACGTCCCAGTACAGACCGGTACCGTCTGCGTTGGTCTGGCCCTCCCACTCGGGCGCCACGACGCTCATGGCTTTGATGTTTTCGCGCAGGAACACGGTGTTTTTACCGTCATCGGCGGCGTATGACTGGGAACTGGAAATCAGTATCAGAAGGGTCAGCAACTTGTTCATCGGAAGGCCTTGGCTTGTTATCTCAGATTAAGCGTAACAAGCCATTGCCGGTCCTTCCGCGTCGGTGGTCTCGCGGTTACAAATTTTAACAGAAATGGCGTTCGGGCGGACTGCTGCTGATAAGCGTCACAGCATCAGCGACGGCCGTTCAGTTCATCCAGCTTCTTCAGCATGATGCCCATGATCTGCTGATACAGCAGGTGGCCGCTGTGCAGGTCTTCGACGCCCAGGTCAATGCTCGGGTTGTCGTTGACCTCAATGATCACCACCCGGTCGCCGCTGGCTTTGAGGTCGACGCCGTAGAAACCATCGCCCATGCATTTGGCGGCCTTCAGCGCGGTTTTGATCACCTGACGCGGCACTTTCTCGACCGCCATGGCGTCGGCGTTACCGGATTTGTGCGAGCGTGCGCTGTGGTTGTAAATCTGCCAGTGGCTTTTCGCCATGTAGTAGCGGCAGGCGTACAGCACCTGATTGTCCATGATGCCGATGCGCCAGTCGTAGTCGGTGGGCATGAATTCCTGCAGCAACAAAATGGCCGAGCGTTTGCTCAGGCGGTCGATGCATTCCATCAGCTGTTCACGGTCTTTGGCTTTTTCGACCCCGATCGAAAAAGAACCATCCGGTACTTTCACTATGATGGGCAGGCCCAGATCGTCAATTAATTCATCAACGTCGAATGGCTGGTTACCCATGATCAGCCGCGTTTTCGGTGTGTCGACCTCAAAGCGCTGCAGACGCTCGTGCAGATACACTTTATTGGAGCAGCGCATGATGTCGGTCGGGCTGTCGATCACCAGCAGGCCCTGATTTTCGGCGCTCTGGGCGATGGCGTAAGTGTGGTGATCGACCCGCGTGGTTTCGCGGATAAACAGCGCGTCGTATTCACCGATGCGGGCCGCGTCGCGGTAGGTAATAAAATCGACGTTCAGGCCCAGATCGCGCCCGGCTTTTTCAAAGGATTTTAACGCGCCTTTGTTGGACGGCGGCAGCTCTTCGTCCGGATTCACCAGCACCGCCAGATCGTATTTGTAGCGCTTATTCGAACGTTTGTTGCGCCAGATTTTATGGCTGAAGGCATCCAGTGCTTCGGCAAAGCGGGTTTGCGAGGCGTCGTCGAGATCATCCAGCGACAGGCAGCGGATATCGCGGATGGTCCACACGTGATCCTGATGGCGGGTGAGGGTGACTTCGGTCACCGGAAAGGCAAAGGTTTCAAACAAGCGGCGCGCCACCGACGCCAGCTCGGGTTTTTCGGTCTGACCGAAATAAATACTCAGGGTGTAATGCTCGCCGACGCCCACCTGTTTACGCAGCACGGAATCCAGCACTTTGCCCGAGCGCAGCGGCAGTGGCTGGCCACTTTCAAAACTGTTAAGTTCGCGGATGGCGCGCACCGAGGGAAACACCTGACCACCGCGGGCTTCCGCCAGCAGCGAACCGTAATAGCCGGTGGATAAATAACTGTAATCGCGGCACAGATTAATCACATAACCTTTGGTTTCGGCGAAATCGCGCAGGTATTGCTCAATGGCAACCACCTGATTGGTCGGATAATACGGAGACCAGTCTTGCGGCTGGTCGACAAGCACAAGCAGGGATTTCATGCGGCACAGGATCCATGGGCCAAGGGATTTAACACACTATAGTAGGCCCGCTGCCGGTAACAGAGTGCTGGCCCCTTTTTTTAAATTCGCCCCGGTTCTATGCTCACACTTTATTCTGCGGATGTGACGTATGACCCCGAGACTGGCCGATCTGGCCGATGTGCCTGCGTTGTCTGAACTGGAAAAACAGGTCTTTTCCGGCGACTGCCTGAGTGCCCGTCACTTCCGCCATTTTATCCGCGGCGAACACAGTGAGCTCTGGTTGCTGCAGGAGGGCGCCGGCATTCTGGCCTACGCGCTGGTGCTGTTTCACCGCGGCACGTCATTGGCGCGTCTGTATTCGCTGGCGGTCATGCCCGCGGCGCGCGGACGCGGTCTGGGCAAACAATTATTGCTCTGGGTCGAGCAGCGCGCGCTGGAGCGCCACGTGCTGTTTATGCGTCTGGAAGTACGCAACGACAATCCGGCGGCAGTGGCATTGTATGAACAGCAGGGTTATCGCCGGCTGAAGGCGCTGAAACACTATTACGAAGACGGCGCCGACGGCTGGCGTATGGAAAAACATTTACGCACGGTCACGCCGCGCCCGGATCCGCTGCCGTTTTACGCTCAGACCACGCCGTTCACCTGCGGGCCGTCGGCGCTGATGATGGCGCTGAAAAGTCTCAAGCCCGAATACCAGCTGACCCGTCTCGAAGAACTGGATCTGTGGCGGGAAGCCACCACCATTTATCTGACCACGGGCCACGGCGGCACCTCCGCCCAGGGGCTGGCACTGGCTGCGCGCGCGCGCGGTTTTCAGGTACGCATGTGGTTATCGGATTTACGCACGCCATTTATTGATGGTGTGCGCAGCGCGCACAAACGTGAGGTGCTGGATCTGGTCGGGCAGGATTTTCAGCGCCGCTGTGATGAGGCCGGGATTGTTTCGGATCTGGGCACCAAAGCCCTCGACGATTACCGCGCGGCACTGGCCGCGGGCGAGCGCATTCTGCTGCTGATCAGCACCTATCGCTTGAACCGCAATAAAGCGCCGCACTGGGTGTGGCTGGTGGCGATGGATGACGATTTCGCCTACATCAACGACCCGGATGTGGACGAAAAACTCGATCAGGTCGCAACCGACAACCTGTATGTGCCGGTCAGTCTGGAAAATCTGGCGTATATGATTCAGTACGGCAGCACGCGTTATGGTGCGGCTGTGCTGCTGCGCACTGATGCTTCCTGATTAAGACCCGGCGTCCGGATTTATCCGGGCGTTGGGCTCAGGCCGGGTCGCTGTTTCAGGAGGCGTACTGAACGCACGCTTCGGTTGTGCGGGGTTTCATCAGAATGCTGGGTTCAGGCCGGGGCGCGGCTTCAGGAAGCTTCCTGAATATACGCTTCGGTCGCGTCCGGATTCACCAGTTCATCGAGTTCGGGCGCGCGTTCCGCCCGCAGCGCTACCCAAGCCGATACGTCTTCACGCCATTCCGCTTCTGAGCGGATACGCGGTGCGGCGAGCATTTTGGCTTCGGTGCCGCGGGAAGCAAATACCAGAAATTCCTGAACTTTATAGGCGCGCAGTGACATGCCGGTTTCCGTTATGGGGTTGTCTGTGGGTTTATCTGTGCAGCTGACGGCGTAGTGGCCAGTGCAGCTGACTGTGTGGTTGTCAGTCCAGATGGCTGTGTGGTTGCCAGTCCAGCTGACTGTGGTTATCAGTCCAGCTGGCTGTGTCGCTATCAGAGGTAGCGCGAGGCCTTCCACCGTGCCGACCACCGCCGTCTGCCGGCGGATTTATAGCAGAATCCGCCCTCCGGGTCACATGACCTGTCGGATTCTGCTATCCGTGTCAGGGCTGCTGTTGCAGCCAGTGGCGGAAACGGGCCTGGTCGTCTGCGCTCAGGGCATCCCACAGGCGGGTCATGGTGTCGAGCGTGGCCGGGGCTTGCAGGCCCGGTTGTAATGGCCGGAAATAGGCCAGCTCCGCGGCAATCACGGTTTCTCCGGCCAGTTTTTCGCCGTTCATCAGCAAGTGCAGCGGCGCACTGGCCGCCAGTTGCTCTGCCTGTTCTCTGTTTCTGACCGGCGGGTGCTGGATGCGGTAGTTACCGGCTGCGTTAAGTTCGGCGACAAACTCCCGCGCCGGCCAGCGCACCATGTGCCCGGAATCGTCCTGCGTATTCCAGTTGGCTTCGTAGCGGAACACCAGCCGGTGTTCGCCCTCGTTCAGTTGCACCACATACTGCCCCTGATACAGATTCGGACTGTTCACTTTTTTCTGGTCGATGCTTTCAATGCGCACATCCGCCGGCACGGTTATCTGCACCGGGCCGTTTCCGACCCGCACGTTGGTGGGTGTCAGCGACGCGCAACCGTTAAGGGCCAGTGTCATCAGCAGGAATAACAGTGAAGCGGCGGTATAACGGGGCAGGGCCAGACCGCGAAATAAAGGGAAGGGCAGTTCATGCATCGGAAGACTCTCCATTCGCCAGCCTCGTATGCGCTGGAAACGAATCGGTTGAGCGGAAGTGCCGAAGGGCACAGAAAAAATAACCACCGCAAGCGAAGGCCTGCGGTGGTCAGTCGGCTTTTAAACATTAAGCCTCAGTGTGCGCCTCAGAAATCGAAGCGTACACCCAGCTGAGCTTCCGACATTTCCTTGCCAGTGGCCGGCATACGGGTGCTGTCGTTGTTCAGTGCTTCGTACGAGGCCCAGACGTTGTAGTTCTTGGCCAGATAGTACACGTATTCCACTTTACTGGAGGTTACGTCACCGGCGTCTTCACAGCTGTCGATGGCGTAGCGCGCGTGCACCTTGCCCGCACCAATTTTATAGGCCGCGTACACGCCCTGATTGGTGCGTTCTTCACCCGCGCAGTTGCCGATGCCTTTTACCGAACCGGACACCGCCGCTTCGGTCAGGGCGACGTTACCGCTCGAGCCGCCGTACAGGTCGAAATCGTCATCCGCCTGATGGAAGTAGGCCGACAGCGTCAGTGCGTCGGTCACTGCGTACCAGGCGCGCACACCCAGCAGGCCGCCGGTGTTGGCACCGCGCTCGTCCTTGGTATAAGCCGCCTGCAGGGTGGCAGGGCCGGCTTTGTATTCACCGCCCACCGACCAGGAGTCGAGGGAATCGCCTTCCTGACCTTCGGTGTGAATGCCGGCGCCCAGGTTGAAGTTCTCGCCCTTGAAGTAGTACTGGGTCAGGTCGTCTTCACGCACGGTACCCAGACGCACGGTGTCGTTGCCGTCAGAGAAATACGCGCTGCGCACGTACTTGTGCCACAGCGGCGTCTGCGAGCCGTAATACACTTCGCCGAAAGCGCCTTTCAGACCCACGAATGCCAGACGCAGGGTTGGCTGACCCATCTGGGCGATGTCGACGGTGTTTTCATCGCGCAGACCGTATTCCACCTGACCCACACCGGTCAGGCCGTTGTCCATTTTCACCGCGGCTTTCATGCCCACCGCGCTCAGGTAATCGCGGCCGTTCATGCCGTCGTCGGAGGTGCCGGCATTGACGTTGTCGACGCCGATGCGCAGGGTGCCGTAGGCGCTGGCGGTGGTTTCTTCAGCGTGTGCAAAGCCTGCCGCCAGCAGTCCCAGAGACAGCGCGGTTGCGAGTTTTTTCATCATCATGGTGTTCTTCTCTTTCTCGTTGCTTGTTGTTATTCAGTCGGAAAAAGTCGGGGCTTTTCTCAGTGATTGGATTGGATAGCGGCGTCGAGCAGATCGCTGCCGATCTGGTCTTCAAACATTTTCCACACCGGTTTCATGGCATCGATCCATTGCTGACGCTCACCCGGGTTCAGGGTCAGAATCTGGGTTTTACCGGAGTCGAGAATGCTCTGGCGGTCGGCCAGATCCTGTTTGGCGGCAATCTGATTGCCGTAGGCGATGGCTTCGTCCATGCACTGCTTGAGCGTGTCGCGCAAGTCTTCCGGCAGGCCGAACCAGAATTCAGCGGATGTCACCACCAGATAATCGAGCACACCGTGGTCGGTTTCGGTGACGTATTTCTGCACCTCAAAAAACTTGGAGGCGTAGGTGTTTGACCATGGACTTTCCTGACCGTCGATGGCGCGGGTCTGCAGCAGGGTGAACACTTCAGCGAATGGCTTTTTCAGGGGAATGGCGTGCACGGCTTCGTACTGGGCCTGCAGTACATCCGAGGTCATGATGCGGAATTTTTTACCGGCAATATCGGCCGGAACGCGGATCGGATCATTGGACGACAGCTGCTTCATGCCGTTGTGCAGATAACCCAGACCGACCAGCAATTTGTCGTTCATGGACGACAGCAGGGCAACACCCTGCGGGCTGTGCTGGAAACGGTCGACCGCGTCCATGTCTTTGAACAGGAAGGGCAGATCGAACACCTGCAGCGCCGGATTGTATTTCTGGAATTTGGACAGCGCCGGTGCGGCAATTTCCACATCACCCAGCTGCAGGGCCTGCAGCACAGTGGCGTCGGTGAACAGCTGTGAGTTCGGGTACACCTTCACATCCACCTTGCCGGGCAGACGGGCTTCGGCCAGCTCTTTGAATTTCAGAGCCATCTGGCCTTTCGGCGTATTTTCAGCCACGACGTGGGAGAATTTAATTTCAATCGGTTTGGCGTTGGCCTGTTGCAGCGGCAGCAGACAACTCACAGCCAGCAGGGTGGCGGTCAGTAATTTCATTCTGTCCTCACTTTTATTCTGTTATTGAGCGGATGGTGTTGTGCAGCACAGGTCGTTGCCGTGTGCTGAAAAGGCCTTGAGCAAGCGATATGCCAGCTGAGCGTGAGCGGATAAAACCAGCCCGACGGCAAACCCGGGCGGGTGACGACGATGGGCCGTGTGAAACGCCGGTGACATTGGCGGAACACGGCGTGAATACTGGCCCGAAGCTTGAATAGAGACCTTAACAGATTCATCAGCAAGCACCCGTGTCGCTTGTGCCGGATGGCGGAATATCCGACCAAGGTCGGTCAATACGGGGAAAAAGACGGCGTTAGTCTGTCTCTGAGTGAAGTAAAAAACGGGTGGATTTCCACCCATGAGCTATAAAAAACGGGTGGATTTTTTCTGTGGTCGGGCGTGATTTCCGCAGCCTTCAGGGTTAAATCCGTGGCCGCCGCACCAGTGCATCCAACACAGGGGCGGCAGACACACCGCCAACGGGAAAAATCCGACCCATTTTGTTCAGTGATCCGGTCACGGCCTGTGATCGGAATGCACACACGGGAACTGGCATGACCGACAACATACACCTGCGCCTGTACGGCCCGGATCATCCACTGCTGCACAAAAAGCCGGTCAACGTCTGGCTGATCGTGATTCTGTGGCTGATGGGCACTGTGCTGGTGGTTTTCAGCAGCGGCCGCTATCTGCAGCAGGAAGTGCTGCTGGAACTGGAGCAGGATTCCGCGCGCATGGCCGCCAGTCTGCGCAAGGCGCTGACGCCCTATCAGGACGTGGCCGAAACCCTGGCCGGCCTGCGCCTGATCCGCCAGTCGCTGCTGACACCGCCCGAGGATGAAGCCGCCCGCGCCAGCCTGCAGAGTTTTCTGGAAAGCACCAACAGCCGTCTGGGCAGTGAGTCGCTGTATCTGCTCGACCGCGACGGCATGCTGGTGGGCGCCAGCGTCGGGCTTGAGGAAGACGCCTTTACGCAGAGCTTTTCGTTCCGGCCGTTTTTTCAGCAGTCCATTCTCGGTGAGCCCGGACGCTATTATTCGGTGGCGCTGGTGACCACGGGGCGTGGGTATTTTTTTTCCGCCCCTGTGTTTGACCAGCAAACCATTATTGGCGTGGCGGTGGTGAAGGTGGATCTGGAGCCTTTATTCAGCACGGTTGCGGCCATGGCGCCGGATTATCTGGTGGTGGGCTACGACGGCATTGTCTTTGCGGCCTCACGTGCGGACTGGCTGTTCAGCAGCCTGTATCCGCTGGCAGAAAGTCAGAAACAGGCGATCCGTAATCTGCGCCGTTATCGCGGTGCAACCTTTAATAATATTGCCAGCGACGATGTGGAAGCGGTGTTTTACAACGACAATATCCGTCTGAAATCGTACGGTTTCAGCGACCGTTTCCTGGTGAAACGGGCTCGCTTACCGGAACTGGGCTGGCACCTGTTTGCCATTGCTCCATCGCGGGTGTTGTACCAGAGGGTCGGCATTCATGTGCTGTATTACAGCACGCTGTTTGTCGCCGGCTTATTGCTCTGGCTGTATTTCCGCAAACGCGAAGAACTGCGCCTGCACATTGCCCACCTGAACGAAGAACTGGAACGGCGGGTGGATGTACTGACGTCGGAGCTGACGCATTCCAATACCGAGCTGACCGAGCTGGTGAACCACTACCGCAGCACCCAGAGTCAGCTGCAGGAAACCCGTGATCAGCTGGTGCAGACTGCCAAGCTGGCGGTGCTCGGGGAAATGTCGGCCGGCATTAATCATGAACTGAGCCAGCCGCTGCTGGCGTTGCAGACTTACGCCGAGAACAGCCTGCGGCTGAGTGAGCGGCAACGTTACGAGGTGGTGGAAGACAACCTGCGCGAAATTCTGCGCATCACTGCCACCATGCACGGCATTGTGTCGCGCTTTAAAGTGTTCGCGCGCAAGACGCCGCCAGAACCCCGCGCCTGCGATATTCAGGAAATCATCGACGGTACGCTGGTGATCATGACGCCGCTGCTGAAAAAAGCGGGTGTGGCGCTGCACATCGAGCAAAGCCCGGTATTGCCGGACGGCGGCCAGCCCAAAGTGTATTGCGACCCGGTGCAGATTCAGCAGGTGCTGGTGAATCTGACCACCAACTCGGCCGAGGCGCTGGAAGAACAGCAGGATGCCTGGATCCGCATGCACATAGAATTTCCGCCGGGGCGGGTGCGTTTTACTGTGCTCGACTCTGGTCCGGGAATTGCTCCTGAATTACGCACGCGCATTTTCGAGCCCTTTTTTACCACCAAAGCCCGCGGGCTGGGTCTGGGGCTGGCCTTGTCGCGGCGCATTATTGAAACCCTGGGTGGCGAACTTAAGCTGGTGGAAACCGCCGCCGGCAGCACCTGTTTTGTTCTTGAATTACCCGGTCTGGCGGACGGAGAGTATTAATGGCACTGGTCCTGATAGTGGATGACGAAGAAAGTGTATGTAAGGCGCTGGCACAGACGCTGGACATCGAAGGCTATGACGTTATCCAGGCCAATTCTGCCCGTGAGGCACTGAATCATATCGAATACAGCTGGCCCGGCGTGGTCATTACCGACATCAATATGCCGGGTATGGACGGCCTTGAGCTGATGCGGAAAATCCGCGCCATCGACCCGGATATGCCGGTCACCCTGTTAACCGGGCATGGCGATATTTCCACCGCGGTAGAGGCCATGCGTGATGGCGCCTACGATTTTCTGGAAAAGCCATTTTCTACTGAACATTTGCTGGAAACCGTGCAGCGGGCGGTGGAAAAACGCCGCCTGACGCTGGAAAACCGCGAGCTGCGGCTGGAGGTCGAAGCCCAGTCGCATCCGGGGCCGCGCATCATCGGCCACCATGCGGCCATGAAAAAACTGCGCGGTACACTCGATCATGTAAAAGACACACCGGCCGACGTGCTGATTCATGGCGAAACCGGTTGCGGCAAAGAGCTGGTCGCCCGTTATCTGCACAGCCACAGCAAGCGCCGCGACAAAGCCTTTGTGGCGATTAACTGCGGCGCCATTCCGGAATCCCTGATTGAAAGCGAGCTCTTTGGTCATCAGGCCGGGGCTTTTACCGGCGCCGGTAAAAAGCGCGTCGGTAAATTCGAATACGCCAACGGTGGCACCCTGTTTCTCGATGAAATCGAAAGCATGCCCATGGTGCTGCAGATCAAAATGCTGCGCGTACTGGAAGAGCGGAAAGTAGAACCGCTGGGTGGCAATGAACAGATTCCGCTGGATATCCGTGTGGTGGCAGCCACCAAAACCGATCTAAAAGCGCTGAGTGACAAAGGCGAATTCCGCCTCGACCTTTATTACCGGCTGAACGTGGTGCAGGTGCATATTCCGGCCTTGCGCGAGCGCCGCGACGACGTACCTCTGCTGTTTGAGCATTTTGTCTGGGCGGCGGCCAACCGCTACGGCACTGAGATTCAGCCGCTGACCCCGTCCCAGCGACAGACGCTGCTGGCGCACGACTGGCCGGGCAACGTACGTGAGCTGCGCAATCTGGCCGAGTGCTTTGTACTGCTGGGCGGCGAACGCGCCTTCGACAGCCTGCGCGGTGGCAATACCGAGCAGGGTCGTATCTCGCTGGCCGAGCAGGTGGCCCGTTACGAAGAACTGCTGCTGCGTGAAGTGCTGACCCGTCATCAGGGCCGGCTGAAAGACGTGCAGGAAGAGCTGGTGCTGGGGCGTAAGACCCTGTACGAAAAAATGAAGAAATTCGGGCTGGATAAACAGAACTTCAAACACCTGGCCGACGTCAGCGATGTCTGAAGCCTGTTTGTTCGAAGCCTGTTGATCCAAGGACAGGGCTGACTGAATCGTTGAATATGAACAATGGGTGGATTTTTTCCCATTTAATCCGCCCCTGAGTCGGCATCCACCCATCCGCCTGTCGATGAGTGTGCTGGCCAATAAAAAGACCGCCCGCTGCGGTCTTTTTTTATGCCCGACCTTAGTCGGATAACGGCCCGTTACTCCTGCGATTTTCCGCCATTTCCCGCGCTTTTATTCCACCATCCTCTGCTTTATCCGGCGCGCTGCTTTCGTGTTGGCACTGCCTTTGCTCTGTGGGGCGGATAACCCCCGTCCGGTCCGTGTGGCGTAATCCCCCCACCGGATTCCGATAACGACAACAATAAAGAGGATCGCTCATGATCAGAACCATTAACCGTCTGGAGGACATCATCATCGGCAAACTGCTGGTGCTGATTACTCTGCTGGTCTTTGCCGAAGTTATTGCCCGCTTCGTGTTTAACACAGGTATTCACTGGGCGCAGGAAGCGACGCTGTTAATGTCGGCGTGGATGGTGCTGCTGGGCTGTGCCTGGGCGGTGCGCGAAAAATCCCATATCTGTGTTGATGCCTTGCTCGACCGCATGCCGGCGCCGGTGCGTCGATGGGTGGTTTTATTCTCAATTGCTGTCGCGCTGGTTTACAGCGGCATGTTTGGTTACAGCTCATGGGTCTACGTGAGCAAATTAAAAATGATCGGCATTCCGCTGGAAGACATTGCGCTGCCGAAATGGATGGCCGTTTCGGGGCTGTTGTTCGGCTTCTTTATGCTGGCGCTGCGCCTGCTGGAACTGGCATGGGAGGTGTGGAAAGGCGAGGCCGACAGTTTCCACCAACACCGCGAAGTTACCTTCGAAGATGACAACGCTTCCCGCTTTGATATGGATCACCGCGACAGCGCCTTCGACCGCGCCGACGATTCCGCCAGCTCCCGTGGAGAGAAAGCATAATGGCCGCCCTGACGTTATTTGTTCTGTTGTTCGTGTGCATGGCCATCGGTCTGCCGATTGCCTTTGCGCTGGGTTTTTCCTCCATCACCGCCATTCTGTTGTTCACCAACGACTCGATGGCGTCGATTTCGCTGAAATTATTTGAAGCGGTGTCTGAACACTACACCTTGCTCGCAATTCCATTTTTTATTCTGTCGTCGGCGTTTTTATCGTCCGGTGGTGTGGCGCGTCGTCTGATTGATTTTGCCGTGGCCTCCATCGGTCACGTGCGCGGTGGTCTGGCGATGGCCTCTGTGCTGGCCTGTATGCTGTTTGCTGCGGTTTCCGGTTCGTCACCGGCCACCGTAGCGGCGGTGGGCTCGATTGTGCTGGCCGGTATGGTGCGTGCGGGTTATCCGCTGTCGTTTGCGGCCGGTGCGGTGTCCACCGCCGGTACTCTGGGGATTCTGATTCCGCCGTCGATTGTGATGCTGGTGTATTCCGCCGCCACCGAAGTGTCGGCCAGCCGCATGTTCATGGCCGGTTTTGTGCCCGGCATCCTGATCGGTCTGGTGCTGATGATCACCATTTACGTGGTGGCGCGCCGTAAAAACTTGCCGGCCGAACCCTTTGCCGGTGTGCGTAAAATTCTGTCCACGGCTTTCAGTGCCTCGGGCGGTATTCTGCTGATTCTGCTGGTACTGGGTACCATTTACGGTGGTGTGGCCAGTCCGACCGAAGCCGCTGCGGTGGCCGCTGTGTATGGTTTTTTGGTCGCGGTGTGGGGCTACCGTGATATTGGTCCGTTAAAAAACACTCCCTGGCGCAAAGACGGCGAGCATCTGCTGCTGGCCACTGTGCGCAATATCGTGGTGCTGCCGTACGGCATTGTGGCGTCGGTGCGCGATCCGGACGTAGTCGCCGTGGTGCGTGATGCGGCGCGGGTCAGCGTGACGCTGCTGTTTATTATTGCCAATGCCATGTTGTTCGCCCATGTGCTGACCTCGGAACAGATTCCGCATCATCTGGCCGCCACCATTGTTGACTGGGGCCTGCCGGCGTGGGGCTTCCTGATTGTGATGAACCTGCTGTTGCTGATGGCCGGTAACTTTATGGAGCCATCGGCAATTCTGCTGATCATGGCGCCGATTCTGCTGCCGATTGCCACCCAGCTGGGCATTGACCCGATTCATCTGGGCATCATCATGGTGGTGAACATGGAGCTGGGCATGCTGACGCCGCCTGTGGGTCTTAACCTGTTCGTGACCGCAGGCATTACCGGTAAATCCATCGGTTGGGCGATTAAGGCCTGTATGCCGTGGTTGCTGCTGATGCTGGTGTGTCTGCTGGTAATTACCTTTGTGCCGCAGATCAGCCTGTTCCTGCCGGAATATCTCGATGGTCTGAAATAAGCCTGCGGGACGTTAACAGCCTGCCTTTTCTACTCTCCCGGGCCGCTGCCGTGGCCCAACCTCCTGTTGCTTCCCGAGCGTAATCGCAACAGCTTTGCCCGGTCCGCCGGGCCTTTTTATTTATTTGCGCCACTGTCCTGTTTGGTCTCCCGCTTGTCCGTTTTGGTCCCTGAAAGGGGCGCTGTGCTCAGGTAGGCTTGCTGCTTACTGTCCGTCTTTGCGCGGCAGTCACAATAACAATAATGGATTCTCACTATGTCTCCGATTTCTCTGCACCCGCGTGCGGGTTTCATAAAAAAAAACCGGACGAAAACACTGCTGGCCAGTGCCTGCCTGCTGCTGGCGGCTGATGTATCGGCCATGTCGCAACCGCCCAGCGTATTAACGACTGAGCTGGTGTTCACCAACAGCACAGATCAGACGCTCACCGTTTCGCTGGCGGGCGACGGCGAACTGCTCAGCGCCGATATTCCGCCACTGGCCACCCGCACGCTGACCCGCCTTGAGCGCAGCGCGGCGGCTGAGCAGACGGTGCAATTACATTTGCAGGGCGCCGCTGACGGACTGACGCTGGAGCAGACCCTCGACGGTCTGTCGCTGTCGTTCTCGGCGCACGGCACCGGCTGGACTTTGCCATCGTTCAGCGATGGCAATCTGCACCAGCAAACCGTGAATTTCGGTGCGGCTCCGGCCCGTGTTGCCGTGAAAGGTGAAGACACCGACGCAGGCGGCCGCCTGACCTATGTGTTGCAACCGCTGCGCGCACAGCCGCGGCAACAGGACGCCGGTGAGTTTGCTCTGCTGGGTTACAACATCTGGGCGACCACCATTTACGGTTCGCAGAAGGTCGACACCCGTCTGGCAGAAATGCCGGCGGTGATGGCCGGTTACGACGCACTGGTGCTGACCGAAGTGTTTGACGCCTTGCCGTCCAATGAATTGCTCGACGCCCTGCGGGCGGAATATCCGTACCAGACCGGCGATATTTTTAAAGCCGGTAAATTAATGCCGTCCGGCACGCGCATTCTGTCGCGCTGGCCGATCGAGCGTGAAGATTCGTACGCCTACGACGCCTGCGACGGTATTCAGTGCGCGGCGACACGCGGCGTGATTTATGCGCGAATTAATAAACTGGGTAAGGCCTATAACCTGTTCGCTACCCATACCCAGTCGTCGGATGACGACGTCAACCGTCAGGCGCGACTGGCTCAGCTGGCAGAAATGGGGCAATTTATTCAGCGTCTGAATTTACCGGCGTCGGAACCTGTGCTGATGGCGGGGGATTACAACATCAATAAAATTGGCCTGCCGGGCGACCGTGACCGCATGGAAACCCTGCTGAATGCCACCGAACCACAGAATCTGGGTCATGCCCTGAGTTTTGATTCTGACACCAACCACTGGGCCGAAAAACCCTACCTCGAATATCTGGATTACACCTTGTTCAGCCGTGTGAATCAGGCGCCACTGGCGGCCAGTCAGCGCATTTTTGCGCCACGGGTGATCACTGACAGCCTGTGGGGCGAATGGGATCTTTCCGACCACTATGCCGCCGAAGGCCTGTTCCGCTTTGATGCCAGCCAGACTGTGCGCAACGAATTTCCGTTCGCAGGCGACGTAGTGCATCTGCAGACCAGCAACGGTCATTTTCTGCGTGCCATGAGTGGCGGCGGCAGCTTTATTTCCGCAGGCTCGTCGCAGGTCGGAACCTGGGAAAGTTTTATTCCGCAGGTGCGTGGCGACGGCAGGATTGCCCTGAAAGCGCGTGACGGCAGTTACGTCGGACTGGATTCCTATCTGGTCGGCACCCTGACCACAGGGCACGATCTGAACAGTGCTGCAGCGGCGTTCACGCTGGTTGATCTTGGTAACAACCGGGTGGCCCTGCTGGCCGACAATGGCCGCTATGTGCGCGCCGATTTCGGCGGCGGTGCGGGCGTCAGTGCGGCGTCGTCTGCCGTGGGCGACAACCAGACGTTCCGTCTGATTCGTCCCTGAGTTGAATGGGGCTGGCTCTGGCCTGAGCCAGCTCACATATCTGAGCCGGCCCTTCGCTGAGTGCGCTCAGTTGAGGGGCTTTCTGCTGACCGATGTCTGCTTTCCGCGTTCTTTCAGCTCAGCTTTCTTTCACTGTGTCCCGCCAGTGGGTACTATCTGCCCCTTTCCCGGTGCGCCTGCCGGGTTTGCGATAATGGACTCTTTTGGTTGGGAACCCAGTGATGTGGCAGGTCTTTACTGCGCAGAAATCCTTTGCACAAAATCCAATCGGTCATCCGGCGGCTAACCGCGCGGGTCTGCATCTGGCTCGGATCGGATTAGCCGCCCTTATGCTGCGTCTGCGCCGGCTGCTGGTGAATGGCATTGGCCGCACGCAGGATCAGAAAATTCTGGCCCGCGATGGTGTGCTGGTGATTGAGAATTTTCTTCCGGCCGATGAATTTGCGCGGGTCAAAGCGCGGGCTCTGGCCATTCAGCGTCAGGCGGATACTCAGGACCCGGTGCCTGATTATCAGGAAGCGGGGTTCGGTAAACCCCACGGCTATGCCTGGGGTTTTGACCGCTGCGATGGCGGCACCCTGAACCGGTTTTACGATCTCGATCTGAACGATGCCGAGTTGAATCTGTTTGTGCAGAATCCACGTCTGAAACGCATTGTGCGTTATGCCGCAGGCTCGGTATTTAATGCCACGCGTTTTCAGTTGTACCGCCTGATTCATGGCGATGAACATGCGCTTGCGGACAGTCAGCGCCGGATTCACCGCGATACCTTTCATTCCGCCACCAAACTCTGGTTCAGCCTGTCGGAGGTGAGCGCCGCGCACGGGCCGTTTTATTACGGCAAAGGCACTCACAAATTGAACCGCAACCGCTGGGCGTGGGAATACCGGAAATCGGTTCAGGCATCCGCACAGAATCTGGGCGGTGCGTTCCGCGCTGCCGAAGCCGAGGTGCAGGCTCAGTACGGTCGGGTGCCGGAAGCTGTGTGTGTGCCGGAAAATACGCTGGTGATTGCCGATGTTTTTGGCTGGCACTGCCGGGGTGATGCTGTGGCGGGCAGTGAGCGGCTGGCGCTGTACGCCAGTTTCCGCCCAAGTCCGTTTGGATTGCCCAAGGTCCCTGATTTGAAGAAAGTCCCGGATTTGAAGAAAGCTCCGGGTTTAAAGAAAGTCCCGGATTAATACAAGGCGCCGAAATAAAAACACCGAAATAAAAAGCGCGTCACAGACATCACAGGTTTGAAACCGGGTCGCTTCACAGGCCAGCGGTTATTCCCGGTGAAACGGCAGCAGGCTGGCAGCCTCTTGCTGATAACGCTGCATATGCGCGGCTTCTTCCTGCACAAACTCCTTCACCGCCTGATGAAACCCCGGATGCGCCAGCCAGTGCAGGCTGACGGTGCTGACCGGTTCAAAGCCGCGGGCGATTTTATGTTCACCCTGAGTTCCCGGGTCAAAGCGCTGTAATTTGCGTTCAATGCAGAACTCGATGCCCTGGTAGTAACAGGCCTCAAAATGCAGGGCATCAAATTCATCCAGACACCCCCAATAGCGGCCATACAGCGTGCTCTCGTCGAAAAAGAACAGGGCACTGGCCACCGGACTGCCCTTGTAGCTGGCACTGACCAATAGCATTTTTTCCGCCATGCTGGCGCGCAGTTGCTGAAAAAAGGCTTCGTTCAGATACGGGTACGAACGGCGGCTGCGGTAGGTGTTCAGATAACACTGAAAAAACTGGCGTATATCTGCTTCGCTGATGTCGTTACCGGTTTTACGGGTCAGTGTCAGACCTTGCCCGGCGATTTTCTGCCGTTCTTTTTTCAGGCTTTTGCGTTTACGGCTGACAAAGTGATTCAGGTAATCGTCAAAGCTGCTGTACTGGCGGTTATGCCAGTGAAACTGACAACCCGAGCGCAGGGCGGGCGCCGGTTGAACCGGTTCGCCTGCGATGGCGTTTGGGTTGGGAAAATTCAGATGCCAGCCCGACAAACCCTGCGTCAGACAGTGCTCGCTGAGCGCGTCAAACCAGTCGCCGGGACGCGTCTTTATGCTCAGCAGGCGCGGGCCTGTTGCCGGGGTAAAGGGCACTGCCCAGAGTAATTTCGGGTAATAATTCAGACCGTACTTTTCGTAAGCCTCGGCCCACTGCCAGTCAAAGACGTATTCGCCATAACTGTGGGTTTTGATATAGCAGGGAATAATGGTGTGCGGCACAGCGCCACTATTTACAGCGCCACTATTTACAGCGCCACTATTTACAGCGCCACTATTTACAGCGCCACTATTTACAGCGCCACTATTTACAGCGCCACTATTTACAGCGCCACTATTTACAGCGCCACTATTTACAGTGCCGCTACTGACAGCACCACCACTGACAGCGCCGCTACTGACCAGATAATGCACTTCCCAGCCGCTCGGGTGGCCGGGCTGTGTGCCGATGCAGTCGCTGTCTTCCAGTGCCGCGAGAAAACGCCGGTCGAGGAAGGGGTAGCCCCCGGCGCATGGGTCGTATAACGCCTGCCAGTGGTTGGCGGGGATGTCGTGTATGCTGCGAGCAATCGTCAGTCCGTCTGTGCGTGTATCCATTGCTGCCCCGTGACCTTGTAACGCCTTCGGCCTATCATGAAGCCATAGCTGTATAACCGGAGAGAATTATGTTCCGTCTTGATCCACGCCTGCAATCCGATACCACCCTGATTGGCCGTCTGCCTTTGTGTCAGGTGCTGCTGATGAACGACAGCCGCTACCCTTGGGTTATTCTGGTACCGGCCCGTAACGACGTGTTTGAAATCTACCATCTGTCGGCCGACGATCAGGCGCAGCTGGCGAAAGAATCCACCTGGGTTCTGGAAAAAATGGCCGATCATTTCGCTGCCAAATCCATGAACGTGGCCGCGCTCGGTAACGTGGTTGCGCAACTGCATGTACACCATATTGCCCGCTATCAGGGCGACCCGGCCTGGCCAGGTCCGGTGTGGGGCCACAGCCCGGCGGTGCCGTACGCACCGGATGCGCTGGAGACGCGTGTGCACGAACTGAAAAGCCTGTTTTCCAGTCATTTTGTCGCTGATCTGCACGGCGAAGACGACGCCGAAAATTACGTTTACTGGTAATCCCTATGCTGGTGATCCGACGCTTTATGCACAACGGCCTGCGTAATTTTAATTACCTGATCGGCTGTGAAGAAACCCGTCAGGCCATTGCGCTCGACCCGCTCGACGGTGAGCAGATGCTGGCCCTGGCGGCGGAGCACGGGCTGGATATCCGGCTGATCGTCAACACCCACGAACACCACGACCACATTGAAGGCAATCCGGCGGTGCAGGCTGCCACCGGAGCGCCTGTGTGGGCCCATGCCAGCGCCATGGGCAAAATTCCGGCGCAGGCACGGGCATTGGTGGCGGGGGATGTGGTTGAACTGGGCAGTATCCGGTTAAAGGTGTTGTATACACCGGGACATACACCGGGGCACTTGTGCCTGCTGGCAGAGCCCTCGGCGTTTAATCCGGTGGCGGCGTTATTTTCCGGCGATACCCTGTTTAATGCCGCTGCGGGTAATTGCCGCAACGGCGGCAATGTCGATGAGCTGTACGATACTTTTGTGTCGCAATTGCAGCCGCTGGCCGACGACACCCTGTTGTATCCCGGCCACGATTATATGAAAACCAATCTGGCGTTTGCCCTGAACCGCGACCCGGGCAATGCCATGGCTGGTTACTGGGCCGATCAGGTTTCTGCCACCGACGCCGACGATATGCCGGTGATGACCTTAGGGCAGGAGCGTACGTACAATCCGTTTTTACGCCTGCACGAAGCGGCCGTGCGAGCACAATTGCTGGCCGATTTTCCCGATCTGGGGCAAAGCGACCGCGATGTTTTCCGTGCACTGCGCCGACTGCGTGACAGCTGGTAACAGGTAACGGGTAACAGCCGCTTTTTACGTGAGTTTTTTCCCGATGTATTTTCTGCGCTGTGGTCAGCGGGTCTTTTGCCGCGACCGCAGAGGCAGGCTCCGCTTCAGAATCGGGTCGATGGCATCGGCCAGCACAATGCCCCATTCACGATATCCACTGGCATTCGGATGATAGCCGTCGGCCGCCATCCAGTCGGCCGGTACCTGCGCCTGGCTCTGCAGCCAGTGCCATCCGCGCCGGGCACAGTGCGTCTGTAAAACCAGATTCAGCTGGGTTGCCCGTAATCCAAGAAAATTCCGCAGCGGTGCCGGCAAGGCCGGAAATTGCGCCATGTCGGGCACCTGAGTAAAAAAGACAGCCTGTGCGTTTGGACAGCGGCTGACCAGTGCGTCCAGATCGTCGCGCCAGCGTTTCAGCGACGTAAATCCTGTGGTGTCGTTCACGCCCAGGGTAATCAGCAGCACATAAGGCTCGCCCGGTTCGCTCAGTTCGGGCAGATTTCCGGCACTGAAATCACAGGCTTTCCAGCCGTTGTGGCCTTCAATGGTCCAGCCTGTCAGCGTTTCGCTGGCGCTGACCAGGGCGTGGGTTAATCCCTGATCGATCGTCTCAGCGCCGACACCGGCGACCGTGCTTTCACCAATATGGAACAGCGTCAGTGGCTGTACCGATGGTTTGTCTTGCAATCGGCCGCTGCGCGGACCGCTGGCTTCCGGCAGTCGCAAGGCGGTTTTACGCACGTGTTTTCCCTGGCGGATAATCCAGGGCAACAGCGGCAGTAATGCAGAAAAAGCCAGTAAGACGTGCAGATGACGCAGGCGTGTGTGCACAGGCGAGATCGTCTTTTTCTTGTTATTCATTGTCTTCCGTTCCCGAGTGTCCGGCTTGTTGCGCGAGCAGATGCTGCACCCGCCTTTTTAACGACGGCAGAATATCCTGCTCAAACCAGGGATTTTTTGCCAGCCATAACTGATTGCGTGGCGATGGGTGAGGCAGAACAAAATAGGGGGAGGGTATCGCTTGCGGGTCACGCACCCGCTCGGTGAGGCTGGCCAGCGGCCCGCTCGTCAGACCATGGGCTTTCAGATAGTAATTCTGCGCGTACTGACCGATCAGCAGAATCAGCTGCAGATGCGGCATGTGCTGCATCAGCCGCTCGTGCCATTGGGGCGCGCATTCGGGTCTGGGGGGCAGGTCACCGCTTTTGCCTTTGCCCGGATAACAGAAGCCCATGGGCATAATGGCAAAGTGGCGCGTGTCGTAAAATACAGCGTCGCTGACCCCGAGCCACTGGCGCAGGCGTTTTCCGCTGGCATCGTCCCAGGGAATGCCCGAGGCGTGCACTCGGGTGCCGGGTGCCTGTCCTATGATCAGAATGCGGGCGTCGTGACCGATGCGCACCACAGGGCGCGGGCCAAGGGGTAACTGGCTGGCGCACAGGTCGCAGCGGCTGACGTCCTGCAGCAGGGAAATTAACGTACTCATAATGCGGAGCCAAAAAAAACGGCCCGCCGGAAACCGGACAGGCCGCTTACTATGACTGCAAAAAGGCTTATTCAGCCATTTCTTTCAGTTTTTTCAGAGCCAGAACTTTCACTTTTACCGATGCAGGCTTAGCCGGTACGTCCATGGTTTCGCCTGGACGGAATGGGTTAGGCACGCCTTTACGGGCTTTCTGTGCTGGCTTCTTAACGGTCTTGATTTTCAGCAGACCTGGCAGGGTGAATTCACCAACGGCACGCTTTTTCAGGTGACGTTCGATCACTGCAGACAGTTCTTCCATCACAGTGTTTACGTCTTTGCGGGCCAGACCGGTGTTTTCTGCAATTTCGTTCAGCAGCTGGGTTTTGGTCAGCTTTTCGGTAATAGCGGTGGTTTTGCTTACCGGTGCTTTAGCAACCGCAGCGGCTTTTGGTGCAGCCTTAGGAGCAGCTTTAGCAGCGGCTTTCGGTGCAGCGGCTTTGGCTGGCGCTTTTTTCGCGGCGGCTTTCGGAGCTGCTTTGGCAGCGGCTTTTACCGGTGCTTTTTTCACAGCAGGTGCTTTGGTGGCTTTTGCAGCCGCTTTTGGCGCGGCGGCTTTAGCGGGTGCTTTTTTTGCTGGAGTTTTGGCTTTAGCGGCCGGTGCTTTTGGTGCAGCCATAGTGGGATCCTTATGGTGTTGTTGTTCCGGTTGTCGGGCTGCTCTGTACAGCGTCGGGCGCGCTGTTACTGATTCAGAGAGCCGTCTGATTCTTATGCAAAAAATCAGGGGTGGCAAGCGTGCCACCCCTGTTTTTAAGGGTTTTTATACGAAAATAGGGGCTCTGCAGTGAGCTTTCATGACATGCGTCGGAGAATCCAGCCGAAAACATCGGAATAACGGATTGGCAACAGGCGTTGCAGACGGTCCATCAGGCGCGCATCTGAGCCGATCAGAATGCGGCGTCGGCCGGCGCGAATGCCGTCAATAATGATGCCGGCCGCCTGTTCGGGCGTGGTACGCGCCATCTTTTCAAAATCCGCCGCCTGTTGAGCGAGATCCTTCGGACCTGTCATCGAGGTTTTCATACGGCCGTTGCGCACTATGTTGGTTTTGATGCCACCCGGATGAACGGTGGTGACAAAAACCGGGGTGTCTTTCAGCTCCTGGCGCAGCGACTCGGTAAAACCCCGTACCGCAAATTTGGTGGCGTTATAGGCCGCCTGAGTGGGCAGGGCAATAATGCCGAAGATGCTGGACACGTTCACGATGGCCGCCTGCGGGCGGGTCAGCAGATGCGGCAGGAATTCTTTGGTGCCGTACACCACGCCCCAGAAGTTGATGTTCACGATCCACTCCATATCGTCGTAGGTCATGTTGGCCACGGTTTCGGACAGCGCAACCCCGGCGTTGTTGATGACCGCATCCACCTGTCCAAAATCGGCGATGACCATCTGGGCGTAGCGGCGGAACGCGTCGCGGTCGGCGACGTTCAGGGTGGCGAGGGTAACCTTGCCGTCGCCGGTAAGGGTGGCGCGGGTCTGCTCAAGGCCGGCCAGATTGATATCGGACAGCGCCAGATGAGCGTCTTCGCGACTCAGTTGCTGGGCCAGCGCCCGGCCAATGCCGGATCCGGCTCCGGTGATCACCACCACTTTCTCTTTGAACGACTGCATGCCTTCACTCCGGCTGGTTTGTTGTTATCAGGCCAGGGAGCCTACCGGCATGGGGCGCAGTCTCAAGGTGGATTTGTGACGAAATCAGCGTGACGGGTGCTGCGACGGTATCGGACGCCGGGTAACTTCCGCTATAATGCCCGCCTTTTATCCGAGGCGCCGTGACGACGGCCCGCCGCACATCATTGACGAATTGAGATGCAGGACCAAGCGATGCGCACACATTACTGTGGTGATATCAACGAAACCTTGATTGACCAAACCGTAACCTTCTGTGGCTGGGTGCACCGTCGCCGCGACCACGGTGGTGTTATTTTCCTCGACGTACGTGACCGTGAAGGCATGGTGCAGGTGGTATTCGATCCGGATACCCCGGAAGCCTTCGCCACCGCCGACAGCGTGCGTTCTGAGTTCGTAGTTGAGATCACCGGCCGTGTACGTGGCCGTCCTGCTGGCACCACCAACGCCAATATGAAGACCGGCATGATCGAAGTGCTGGGCAAGCAGATCAGCGTGCACAACAAAGCCGCTACCCCTCCGTTCCCGCTGGACGGCTATGCCGACGTGGGCGAGGAAGTGCGTCTGAAGTACCGCTTCATGGACCTGCGTCGTCCGGAAATGCAGGAAAAGCTGCGCTTCCGCTCTAAGGTAACTTCCCATGTGCGTCGTTACCTGGAAGCCAACGGTTTCTGGGATTTCGAAACCCCGATCCTGACCCGTGCTACCCCGGAAGGCGCCCGTGACTATCTGGTACCAAGCCGTACCCACGAAGGTTCTTTCTTCGCGCTGCCACAGTCACCACAGCTGTTCAAACAGCTGCTGATGGTGTCCGGCTTCGACCGTTACTACCAGATCGCCAAGTGCTTCCGCGACGAAGACCTGCGTGCTGACCGTCAGCCAGAATTCACCCAGATCGATATCGAAGCCTCCTTCATTAATGAAGAAGACATCATGGGTATCGCGCAGGGCATGATCAAAGAGATCTTCCAGCAGGAGCTGGGTGTGGATCTGGGCAGCTTCCCGCGTATGCCATATTCCGAAGCCATGAACCGTTACGGTTCTGACAAGCCGGATATGCGTATCCCGATGGAAATCATCGACGTTGCCGAATTCCTGCAGGACATCGATTTCAAAGTGTTCTCTGGCCCGGCCAAAGATCCTAAGTGCCGCGTGGCTGCACTGAAAGTACCGGGCGGTGCTGAACTGTCCCGTAAGCAGATCGACGAATACACCCAGTTTGTGTCTATTTACGGCGCAAAAGGTCTGGCGTGGATCAAAGTCAACGAGCTGGAAAAAGGCGTTGAAGGTCTGCAGTCTCCGATCATCAAGTTCATCGGCGACGACAACACCCTGAAGATCATGGAAAAACTGGGCGCCAAAAACGGCGACATCGTGTTCTTCGGTGCTGACAAAACCAAGATCGTTTGTGATGCACTGGGCGCACTGCGCTGCCGCATCGCTGCCGACCTGAACATGTACACCAGCGAATGGGCTGCTCTGTGGGTAGTGGACTTCCCGATGTTCGAAGAGAACGACGACGGCAGCATCACCTCTCTGCACCACCCGTTCACCGCGCCAATCTGCTCTCCGGAAGTGATGGCGAAAGAACCGCTGAACGCGCTGTCCCGCGCTTACGACATGGTACTGAACGGCGTTGAGCTGGGCGGTGGTTCCATCCGTATTCACGACCAGGACATGCAGCAGGAAGTATTCCGCGCGCTGGGCATTTCTGCCGAAGAACAGCGTGAGAAATTCGGCTTCCTGCTCGACGCCCTGAAATTCGGTGCGCCACCACACGGTGGTCTGGCCTTCGGTCTGGATCGTCTGATCATGCTGATGACCGGCGCTCAATCTATCCGTGAAGTGATTGCCTTCCCGAAAACTCAGTCTGCCGCTTGTGTCATGACTCAGGCTCCGGGCGAAGTGAGCAACACCCAGCTGCGCGAACTGCACATCAAGCTGCGTGAAAAAGCCAAACCTGCTGCAGAATAATCGGCAGGTATAAAAAACGGGAGCCTTGGCTCCCGTTTTTTTTGCGCGCTGTTTTGATCAGAGCAGTTAAGATCTGAGCAGTTAAGAGCTGAAAGGAAACCCAGATTCCAAGCCGGGCCGCTCAGTAAAATTCCGGCATGCCTTTCGGGCGCTTTTTAAAGCGCTTATGAATCCAGAAATACTGCGCCGGGTATTTCAGAATGGCTTTCTCCAGTTCACCGTTCCAGCATTCGCAATCTTGTTGCGGATCGTCACCAAACGGCGGTAATTCATCGCTGAATTCGTATTCGTAATTGCCGTCGGGCAGCCGGTGCATACGCATAAACACCACGGCCGCGCCGCTCTCTTTTACGATCCAGCTGGGCGTCGACAGGTTTGCGGCCGGCACGCCGAAAAACGGCGCAAACAAATCCGATTTATTGAAGTTCTGGTCACAGCCGTACCAGGCCATGCCGCCATCTTTCAGATACTGCACCATGTCTTTTAACTGATGCTTGGTAAAACCGCGCACGTGATGGCGGTGGCGGCCGTTGGCAATGGTGCGGTCGATCACCGGATTATCGTGCGGGCGGTACATGTAGCCCAGTTCGTAATCGCGGGCGACGCGGTCGGCAAAGATCGCCAGAATCATATCAACCGCAGCAAAGTGGCCACCCATGATCAGTACGCCGCTGCCTTTGGCCTGCGCCGCCAGCAGTTTATCCAGCCCGATAACACTGGCGTTGGCCGCCACCGGAGCAACGTCACGCCACCAGGCGAACGGCGCTTCCAGCATGCCTTTGCACATCTCAATCATGTTCTGCTCAACCAGCGCGTCGATGTCGGCGGCTGGCATGCCTGGAAAACAGGCCTGAAGATTTTTACGGCTGACCCGGGTGCGGCTTTTGAGTTTACGGCTCATCACGCGCCCGATCTTTACCGCCAGACGATCGGCGGTTCTGAGCGGAATCCAGGACACGCACCACATCAGAAAAACGATGATCCAGGCTGGCCAGTAACGGGGATGGAGCAGGGCAGGGGTAACGGGAATAAATTGTGGTGTCGGCATCGTGCGTAATAAATGGATAAGAACAAGACTCGTTCGGAAACAGGATTGTACACCGAATGGTACAAATTGTTGCTGTTATGAGACTGTTTGCTGAGGGAATATCGGGCGTTTCAGCGGACTTTCTGAACAGGCGCGGCCTGTTCAGAAAAGATAAGACGGCCGTTTTATACCAGTGTCTTAAGCGCTGCCGGCACCATCAGGTCTTTGGCCGCTTTCAGCCGGCGCGCCCGGTGCTTACGCCACCAGATAATCACGCCGGTCACCGACAGCATGGCCACGACCAGACCCATCACGGAAATCAGAATGCGCCCCGGCAGACCTAAAATGCGGCCGGAATGCAGCGGGAATTGTGCCTGTACAAATAGATCGGCGGCAGTGCCGGTCCACGGCAGACGCTGACCGAGTAATTCTCCCGACTGCACATCGATAAACAGGGTTTTATGACCGCCGCCACCGGCGCCGTGATCCTCTTCCGGATTGAAGAATTTAAAGTCATACAATCCGAAATTTCGCGCATAGAACACGGCTCCAAGAGGCTCGCTCCATCCCATGCTTGTGGCTTTGTCCTGCGCAATCGCCATGGCGTCGGGTATTGTCAGTGTTGGCTGTTCGATATCCGCCAGTGGCGTAAACGGGCGCGTATCGTAAGGTGTCGGCGTGACGTCGGACACCGCCGACATGACCGGGAAAAACACTTCGCGGTACAGATTCAGCGAAAACGCGGTGAAGGCAATGATCAGCAATAAACCCCAGGTCCACAGGCTGACGGCCTGATGCAGATCGAAATTGAGTTTGTAAGCGCTTTTATTCCAGCGGATTTTCCAGTGCGGTGCCCAGCGCGCGAAGAAGCTCTTTCTCACGACGGTGGTTTTTTTCATGCGTTTCGGCAAGGTCAGAATCAGGCCAAAAAACGAATCCAGCGTCCAGATCAGGGCAATAATGCCTAACAGCCATACGCCCCATTGATCCGTGCCGGCGATGGTCGGAAAGTGCAGGCTGTAATGCAATTTGTACAAAAACGACACGGCATTTTCACGGCTGATGGGCCATACGGCCCCCCAGGTACGATGGCCGAGAATATCGCCACTCACGGGGTCGACAAACAGCTGATTAAATTCTTCGGCAAACGGCTCGCCGGTTGCCGGATTCAGGCGCGGCTGCATATAGAGTTCGAGCGCATGGCCGGCTTCGGTGTGCGTCGGAAAATACAGCACCTGCATGGTTGGAAACTGACGTTCCACCTGCGCGATCAGATCGTTGACCGGCTGCGGTGTGCCAACACTGTGCGCTTCGAATAAATGACGGTTGAGCAGATCATCCAGTTCGTGATCCCAGGAAATCACGGCACCGGTCAGGCCAGTGATCAACAGAAAAACCGCGGTGGTCAGGCCGGCCCAGCGGTGCAGTTTTACGAATAGCGGTCGCATGCGTGGTTCTCGTTGTTATGTTGGCCGCCGCAGAACGGCGGCCGTGCGCATCAGAAGGCGTAGTTCAGGCTCAGGCTGCCGTTACGCGGCGCGCCGTAACGGTACTGGCTGTAAAAGCCGATCTGGCTGTAATACTTTTCGTCCAGCAGATTGTTCAGGTTAACCTGCGCGGAAAATGCCGGATTAAACTGGTAGCGACCCATCAGATTCACCAGCGCAAAGCTGCCCTGTACCAGCTGGTCGCTGCCACCGTCACCGTAGGTTTTACCCTGCCAGTCGACACCGCCACCGAGCGTCATTTTGCCCATTTCGTAGGTGCTGAACAGGTTGGCCAGCATGTTGGCGTGTTCGGTATTAATGGCGTCGCCATTTTCGTCTTCAGCAATAAAACGGGTAAAGCCCAGGTTTAAATTCCAGCCATCGGCGGGCTCGCCGACCACTTCAAATTCAAAGCCTTTGCTGCTGGTCGACAGATCACCGGCGTACGCCTGTTCGGTCGGATTGCCGTTAACGGTTTCACCGGTCGCCAGCGCCAGATTGTCCTGACGGGTGTAAAACAGCGCCACGCTGGTTTGCAGAGTGTCGTTCAGGAAGCTGCTTTTCAGACCCAGTTCTTCGGTTGAACCCTGAGTCGGGTCGAGGGTGTCGCCATTCACATCACGTTCGCTCTGCGGATTAAAAATACCGGTGTGGCTCAGGTAAATGCGGTGGTTTTCGTTCAGGTCGTAAAGCGCGCCGATGTACGGCACCAGTACGTTATTGTCACCAAAATCGACGTCGCCATAGTTGTAACCTTCACGGTTCCAGCTCGACACACGGGCGCCGGCAATGACTTTCAGTTCATCGCTCAGGCTCAGGCGGGTGGCGGCGTAAATACCGGTTTGCGTGGTTTCCATATCGACGTTGGTGGTGGCGGTGGTGTCCCACGCCGGTTCAGCGACAGAACCGTCCCACTCATAAAAATTGCCGGACGCCGGGTAGCTCAGCTCGGCGTACTCTTTGGTGTTGGCGTTCTGTTTCGACTGCAGGGCACCGAGGGTAAATTCATGCACCTGTCCAAAGGCGGTGAAATCACCGGTCAGATGCAGGTCGAGGCTGTTCTGCACGCTTACGCCGTAGCTGTTGATCGGCCAGGTGTAGAGACCTTCGCCGGTGTCTTTATCGACGCTGCCATACAGATACAGCAGTTTGGTCGCCTGGGTGTACACCAGACGGTTGTAATTGGCGGACACCAGCCAGCCGTTATCCAGCGTGTGGTCGAGACTGGCAAAATAATTGGTGCCTGTGGTTTCCCAGTGGGTCCAGTCGGCGGAGGTGGTTTTGCTCACGTCCCAGTCGGCTTTGCTGCCGTCGGAGTACCAGGCCGGCAGCGAGCCCCAGCTCACGCCGCTCGGATTATTTTCGTCGTAGCTGACGCCGGCACGCAGCTGGGTGTTGTCGGACAAATCCGCTTCCACAACCGTGTAGAGCACGGTGCGGTCGTCTTTATACAGATCCTGAAAAGATTCTTTCTCGCTGTATTTGGCGACCACGCGTCCACGCACGGAACCCGATTCATTCAGGCCCGAGCCAACATCGGCCTGTACGCTTTTCTGTTCCCAGTTACCGGCGCTGACGCTGACCTTGCCGGTCAGTTCGCGGCTGTCGGCACGTTTGCGCACTAAGTTGATGGACGCAGACGGGTCACCGGCGCCGGTCAGCAAACCGGTGGCACCGCGGACAATTTCGATACGCTCATACAGGGATACATCGGCGATGGTTTCGCCTGAGTCACCGGCCAGCGACCAGGACAGCGGCACGCCGTCGACCTGATAGTTGGTCACCTCGTAGCCGCGCGACATAAAGGTGTTACGCACATCGTCCAGTTCCTGAGTGGTAACGCCGGTGGCGCTGGTCACGGCCTGAGCGACGGTGCTCAGTGACTGATCTTCAATGCGCTGGGCGGTGAAAATGGTCACCGACTGTGGGGTTTCCTGCGGCTTCAGGCCAAGACCGGTGGCCGAGTTCAGCTGTTCGCGTGGCAGATAGCTGCCGTACACCGCCTGATTGTCGAGCTGCACGGCAGTGGCGCTTTTTTCCGCCTGAATAATGTACGAGTGCGGACCGGCGGCCACCGCCACCAGACCTGTGCCGTTCAGCAATGCTGACAGCGCCTGTTCGATGCTGAACTCTCCCTTCAGCGCCGGTCCCGACAGTGTATCCAGCACGCTGCTGCTGGCGCTGATCTGGGTGCCGGTGGCCGTGGCCAGAGCGGTCAGGGATTTCGCCAGCGACTGGGCGGCGATATCAAGCGTGAATGGCTGAGCGTGCTCCGTGGCGGCGGCAACGGCATCGTCGGCCAGAACCGGTAGGGCGCTGACGGCGGCAACGGAGACCAGAGCGCCGGCAATGGCGGCGTAATGCAGGTAACCCGGGGTGCGTAACATGGATATCCTCTTCAGCTGATACTCTGTCTCATCAGTAAATGAGAATCAGATTGTTTAATGTCAGCTATAAGACGTCTGAGCCGGGCAAAACCCGTAAAAGAAGTTGCTGCGGTTTACCCGGCCTTTACACAGCCGGTGCAAAACCGCTGGGCTTGCCCTTCATAACACCAGCGCCGGACGCAGAATCAGCTCAGTGCCGCCGCGGTTCTGGCGGAATTCCCCTTGCAGGTGAAACAGCTGCAGCAGCGAATCCAGGGCCTCGCTGGTGTGGGCAATAAAGTAGGTGGCCGACACTTTCGCCTGCGGGTCGGGCAGCAGTTCGGTGACGATGCGGTAGTCGGTGTACCGGCTGATTTCGGTCAGCACCTCGGCCAGTGGCCGTTCTTCAAACACCAGCCGGCCCTGAGTCCAGCCGGTGATTTCGGCCACCGACTGATGGCGGATGCTCGGGTAGTCGGCACTGCCGGTGCGCAGCGACTGATTCATGGTCAGGGTGACGGCGTTGGCGGTCAGCGGTGACGGCGGTGCGTCGGCTGCTGCTGAAACCGACACGGCGACTATGCCTTCGCTGACGGCGATGTCGGCTTCTTTGCGGTTGATGCGGCGCACGCGGAACTCGGTCCCCACGGCTCGGGCATTGGCCTCACCCGAGTGCACGATAAACGGCCGGGTTTTGTCTTTGGCGACACGGAACAGGGCTTCGCCTTTGTTCAGGTACACATGGCGCACGTCGGCGCGGAAATCAAAGCGCACATCACTGGCCCAGTTCAGCACCACCTCGCTGCCATCGGGCAGGGTGTGCCGCTGTTGCTCGTATTGGCTGCTGCTGATTCTGTGGCTCCAGTTCAGGGCTGGGGCTTCCGCTCGGGTGCTGTTGTCCATGATCAGCCAGGGCGTCAGCACGGCACAGAGCAGAGCGCAGGCGGCAAGTGCCAGAGTTCGTGCCAGCCCAGGGACTTTTACCCGGGGCGCGCTCTGCGTGGTAAGCCGGACCAACGCGTGCGCGCGCTCAGGCGTCTGTGCAGGCGCCTGTTGCTCACACTGATCATTGCCATGCCCACGCGCTTCACTGCCACACCCACACCCAAGCTGCTCATCGTCTGGCACAGGCGGGATGCAGGCGTTCAGGCCCGTTACCGGCGCCGGCTGTATCTGGGTATGGCCCATGATGCGCCAGTCATCCAGCGCACGCGTCAGGGCTGTCTGGTGTGCGGTCGACAGCAGGGCAAACGCATTCAGCGCCGCGTCCGCCGCATCGCGGGCGACCTCATCCCCGGCTTCCCAATGGGCCATCAGCAGGGCAAATGCCTGATCCTCAAGATCGGTGAGGGCCGTCATCCGTGTGGGCTCAGACATGTGGGTTTCCTGACCGTAAGGGCGGCTGCGCCGATCGGTTTCGGCCGGCGTTATGCGCAGGCGTGGTGGAATGCGTCATGGTTCCTGACCCTCCGGCTGGCGCAGGCGCTGGCGGCAATGCTTCATGGCGTGGGCCAGATGCTTTTCCACCGACGACAGACTGACGTCGAGCTCAGCGGCGATGTCTTTCTGCTTTTTGTGTTCGATCCGGTACAGCCAGAACACGCGGCGGGTCAGTGGGGGCAACTCATTCAGCGCCTGATTCAGGGTTTCGATGCGCTTGCGGACGATAACCGTCTCTTCAATATCGACGGCGGCATCGGTTTCCTGCTGGCTGGCGTAGGCTTGCTCGTAGCTTTCGCGGGTCTGGGTGCCGCGGTAATGGGTAATCAGCTCATTGCGGGCGGTCTGATACAGGTAGGCGCGCGGATTGTCGATGCTGTCGTTGTCGCGCTTGCGCAGCAGCTTTTCGGTCATCTGCTGAAACAGGTCGGCGGCGGTGTGCGGGCAGCTGACGCGGGTGCGGATAAACGTCCTCAGGGCAGATTCATGCTCTTCCAGAGCCTGCAGTAAGGGTGACAGGTATTTCATGTTCCGGAGCCGGTTGCCTGGGCGGGTCGTGAGGGCGCGGATGGTAACGGATTATTGTGATAATGAGAAGATTTTGCATTTAATGCGGCGTGTAAGACGCCGATAATGCAAAAGGGAGCATGCGCTCCCTTTTTGCTGACTGCTTCTTTTGCCTGTGGCTTGTCAGGCCTGCTGTCTGCTGTCGGTTTGCCTCAGCGGGCAGACAGTGTTTCCAGCAGCTGATCTTTTTCTTCCCACAGCTGGGTCACCCACTGCTGGATTTCCAGACGCAGGGCATCGTCGGTCTGATAGTCGCCCTGACTGAAATGCGCGGGAATCGGTTGTTCGTCGATGCGCACCACACAACGTTTAAAGGCACCGCACATCATGCCCCAGAAGGTCGGAATGCCGTCCGGGTAGTAGATGGTGACGTTGGTCAGGGCACTGAATTTATCGCCCAGTGCCTGAATGGCAAACGCCAGACCACCGGCCTTGGGTTTCAACAGGTGTTTGAACGGCGACTGCTGGTAGTTGTGTTTGCTTTCGGTGAAGCGGGTGCCTTCAAGGAAGTTCATCACGCTGGTTGGCATGCGCGAGAATTTCTCACAGGCCTTCTGGGTTTCTTCCAGATCTTTACCGGCTTTTTCCGGGTGCTTGGCCAGATACTCTTTGGAGTAACGGCGCATAAACGGAAAATCCAGCGCCCACCACGCCTGACCGACAATCGGCACGTAGGCCAGTTCTTTCTTAATAAAGAACTTCAGCAGCGGCACCTTGCCCAGGTAGGTGTTGTACAGCACAAAAATATCCACCCAGCTCTGGTGGTTGGCGTTGATCAGGAACCACTGCTGCTTGCCGGCGCGGTTCAGACCCTGAATGTCCCACTGCACTTTGTACACATGATTCATCCACCACAGGATGCACCCCACCCACACGGTGGCGATGCGGGTGATCACCGGATTGGCCAGCACTTCGGCAACGCGGGCCGGCAAAATGATGCGCAGCAGAATAAAGGCGTAGAGGAAGGTTCCCAGAAAAACCGTGTTGGCCAGCAGCGCAAGCGAGCTGATAACCCCCAGGAGTAATGAGCCTTTTGCGGTGGAAGGGCGGGTCACAATGCAATCCTATTTTCGTCTAAATTTGGCGCCATGGTATTGAATGGGGCGGGGGCCATCAACCGGGATTCCGGCCATATTAATGACGATAACTCACAATTGTGTTTCTTTCGTTTCGTGATGACGTTAGCGGCCTCTGGGCTGTTGTCGGGTTGTTGCCGCTGGCGTATCCGGCTGTCAGCGAATCTTCATGCGTGGGTCGTAAGCTTGCGCCGGTAAATGTTCGCTTGAGCGGTTTATCCGAACGGATGCGGGGCACAGCTGACGATTATCGGCCCTGTTTGTGGTATTTTGTCGCGCTTTTCAGGCGTTACGTGGAACGGAATAAAGAGGACTTTTTGTGATTCAGACATGGCTCGACGCTTACTACTCCATCCAGCCGGATGCTGCTCAGATTGGACAACGGGTTGCTTTCGGCACCTCGGGACACCGGGGGTCTTCCGTAAAATCCACGTTTAACGAAGGGCACATTCTGGCGATCGCTCAGGCGGTGGCCGACTACCGCGCTCAGGCGGGCATCAGCGGTCCGCTGTTTCTCGGTCAGGATACCCACGCACTGTCACGCCCGGCGTGGGAGAGCGTGCTGCAGGTGCTGGTCGCCAATGGCGTGGATGTGCGCGTGTCGAAAGACGATCTGGTCACGGCTACGCCGCTGGTCAGCCGCGCCATTCTGCAATTCAATGCCAGTAAGCCTGCGGCTATGGCCGACGGCATCATCATTACGCCGTCGCACAACCCGCCGGAAGATGGCGGCATTAAATACAACGCCACCGACGGTGGTCCGGCCGATGGCGATGTGACCGGCTGGATCGAAAGCCGCGCCAACGAATATCTGCAGAATGCCTGTGCCGATGTACGCCGCATCAGTCTGGCCGACGCCCGTGCTCAGGTCAGCGATTACGATTTTGTCGGTGAGTACGTACGCGCACTGGCGAGCGTGGTGGATCTGGACGCCATCCGCAGCAGTGGCCTGAAACTGGGTGCTGATCCTATGGGTGGCACAGGTCTGCCGGTCTGGCAGGCGCTGGCGCAGGACAAAGCCCTGAACATCAGTCTGGTGAACGAAACCCTCGACCCGGCCTTTGCCTTTATGCCGCCGGACCACGATGGCCGCATCCGTATGGATTGCTCCAGCACCGCTGCAATGGCCAACCTGCTGAATATCCGCGATCAGTTTGATCTGGCCTTCGGTAACGACCCGGACGCCGACCGCCACGGTATTGTCGATGCCGCCGGCCTGATGAACCCGAACCATTATCTGTGCGTGTGCGTCGATTACCTGCTGACCCACAGACCGCAATGGAGCGCGTCGCTGAAAATCGGTAAAACCCTGGTGACGTCGTCCATGATGGACCGCGTGGTGGCAAGCCATGGCCGTGATCTGTACGAAGTACCGGTCGGCTTTAAATGGTTTGTGAAAGGCCTGCACGATGGCTCATTGGCCTTCGGCGGTGAAGAAAGCGCCGGGGCCAGCTTGCTGACGCTGGACGGTAAGGCCTGGAGTACCGACAAAGACGGTATCTTGCTGTGTCTGCTGGCGGCGGAAATTATGGCCGTCACCGGCCTTAAGCCATCCGAATATTACGCACGCCTGACCGCGCAACACGGCACGCCGGTGTACCGTCGTATTGATGCGCCGGCCACCCGTGAACAGAAAGCGGCGTTTAAAGGCTTAACCGCAGCGCACATTACCGACGACACTCTGGCAGGTTCGGCGATCACCGCGATTCACACCACAGCACCGGGCAATGGTGCCGGTATTGGTGGCATTAAAGTGTGTACCGCCGACGGTTGGTTTGCGGCACGCCCGAGCGGCACCGAAGATATCTATAAGATTTACGCCGAAAGCTTTAAAGGCGATGAGCATCTGCAATTGCTGATCGACGAAGCCAAAGCGCTGTTGGGGCGGATTCTGTAATTTGCCTGAAGCTTGAAGCGGCTTCCCGCTCCGCAAGCCCCCATAAAAAAACCCGGCAATTGCCGGGTTTTTTTATCACTAACAGATGCTGTTAATTACTTGTCTGACACGATCACAGCGGTGGCTGCTTTCTTAGTGTACTCGTCCATCTTGTCGAAGTTCAGGTACTTGTAGATATCGGCCGACATGCTGTCCAGCTTGTTGGCGTATTCCATGTATTCCGCCGGCGTTGGCAGTTTACCCAGAATCGCACCCACAGCCGCCAGTTCCGCCGAGGTCAGGTACACATTGGCACCATCGCCCAGACGGTTAGGGAAGTTACGGGTCGAGGTCGACAGTACGGTTACGCCCGGAGCCACACGCGCCTGGTTACCCATGCACAGCGAGCAGCCCGGCATTTCAGTACGAACGCCTTTGGTGCCGTAGATGTTGAAGTAGCCTTCTTCCATCAGCTGGGCTTCGTCCATCTTGGTCGGTGGCGACATCCAGAAGCGGGTAGACAGGCTGCCTTTGTGGTTGGCCAGCAGTTTACCGGCAGCGCGGAAGTGACCGATGTTGGTCATACAGGAGCCAACGAACACTTCGTCAACCTTGTCGCCAGCCACTTCGGACAGGAACTTGGCATCGTCCGGGTCGTTCGGGCAGCACACGATCGGCTCTTTGATGTCCGCCAGATCGATCTCGACTACATGCGCGTATTCCGCGTCTTTGTCGGCGCGCATCAGGCTCGGTTTCGCCAGCCAGGCTTCCATGGCTTTGGCACGACGCTCCAGTGTACGTGGGTCGCCGTAACCTTCGGCGATCATCCAGCGCAGCATCACAATGTTCGACTTCAGGTATTCCGCCACGGACTCTTCAGACAGGGTCACGGTACAACCGGCGGCAGAACGTTCAGCTGAGGCGTCAGACAGTTCGAACGCCTGTTCCACCGTCAGGTGCTCCAGACCTTCGATCTCCAGAATACGGCCAGAGAATTCGTTGATCTTGCCTTTCTTCTCAACGGTCAGAATGCCTTGCTTGATACCGTACAGCGGAATGGCGTGAACCAGATCGCGCAGGGTAATACCCGGCTGCATTTTGCCTTTAAAGCGCACCAGAACAGACTCCGGCATATCCAGAGGCATAACACCAGTCGCCGCCGCGAACGCCACCAGACCAGAACCGGCCGGGAAGGAAATGCCCAGCGGGAAGCGGGTGTGCGAGTCACCACCGGTACCCACGGTATCTGGCAGCAGCATACGGTTCAGCCAGGAGTGGATGATGCCGTCGCCCGGACGCAGGGCCACACCACCACGGGTGCGGATAAAGTCAGGCAGGGTGTGTTGCATCTCAACGTCAACCGGCTTCGGATACGCCGCGGTGTGACAGAACGACTGCATCACCAGATCGGCCGAGAAGCCCAGACAGGCCAGGTCTTTCAGTTCGTCACGGGTCATAGGACCAGTAGTGTCCTGAGAACCCACGGTGGTCATCTTAGGTTCGCAGTAGGTGCCCGGACGAACGCCCTGACCTTCCTGCAGACCACAGGCTTTACCCACCATTTTCTGCGCCAGAGTAAAGCCTTTGCTGCCGGCTTCAGGGTCATGTGGCAGACGGAATGCGGTAGATGGCGTCAGACCCAGCGCTTCACGCGCTTTGTTGGTCAGACCGCGACCGATGATCAGCGGGATACGGCCGCCAGCCTGAACTTCGTCCAGAATCACGTCGGATTTGAACGCGAATTCGGAGATAACAGTACCAGCTTCGTTCAGGATCTTGCCTTCGTATGGGCGGATTTCAATCACGTCGCCCATGTTCATATTGTCGACCGGGGCTTCGAATACCAGGGCGCCGGCGTCTTCCATGGTGTTGAAGAAGATAGGGGCGACTTTGGAACCGATACACACACCGCCGCCGCGCTTGTTCGGCACGCCCGGAATATCGTCACCGAAGAACCACAGCACCGAGTTGGTGGCCGACTTACGGGAAGAACCGGTACCGACTACGTCGCCCACGAAAGCAACCGGCAGGCCTTTGGCTTTGATGGCATCAATCTGCTTCATCGGGCCGGTAACACCGTGCTCTTCCGGCGTCAGGCCGTCACGGGTCATTTTGTAGGCAGCGCGGGCGTGCAGCGGGATATCCGGACGGGACCAGGCATCCGGCGCCGGCGACAGGTCGTCGGTGTTGGTTTCGCCAGTCACTTTGAACACGGTCATCTTGATGGATTCGGCAACCTTGTTGCGCTTGGTGAACCATTCCGCGTTGGCCCAGGATTCCATCACGGCTTTGGCGTTCGCGTTGCCGGCGGCGGCTTTGTCTTTCACGTCGTTGAAGTTATCGAACATCAGCAGGGTGTGCTTCAGCTGCTCAGCGGCCAGCGCAGAAAGCGCGGCGTCGTCCAGCAGTTCAACCAGCGTGGTGATGTTGTAACCGCCCTGCATCATGCCCAGCAGCTGTACGGCTTTCTCTTTGGAAACCAGCGGCGAAGAGGTTTCACCTTTGGCAACGGCGCTCAGAAAACCGGCTTTTACGTAAGCCGCTTCGTCCACGCCCGGAGGGATACGGTTTTCCAGCAGATCAACCAGAGTGGCTTCTTCGCCAGCCGGTGGGTTTTTCAGCAGTTCGACCAGAGCGGCAGTCTGTTCAGCATTCAGCGGCTTTGGTGGAATATTCAATTCAGCACGTTCAGCGACGTGTGCGCGATAAGCTTCTAACACAGCGGTTTCCTCATCGTTAACAAATAGACTTTTTAAGGTCCGTTCATTGTCGGGGCGACTTATAGCTCCTTGCTTTCATTCTAACAGTGCCCCCGGGATTAATTCCCAGCGACCAACGTCGACAATGAGGGTGGCTGAATGAAAAACAAGGGTGCCCGGTTAGCCCGGTTTAAAGCCCCCAATAGCCTGAGACAGCGCCTGAGACGGCGACTGTTTCAGTGCCTGTGACTGCGCATGTTAAGACGCTGGCGATGGGACTTTGCATACCCCGGGAAGCGTGATGGCAGACAGCGGCGATACTGCATCACAAGGATAAAAATACGCCGCTTCTGAAGAATTTCCAGTTGCCTGAAGGTGATGCTGGCCGACTGCCGCTGAAGTCAGCGGGCAGTCGCCAGATTTGCTTTATGAAATGCGACTCTATGACATGCGCCAATATGAAGCGTGCGCTTCTTAACAGCGCCTTTGCTTAGCTGCGCTTTGCTTAAGAGTTAGCTATTCGCCGCGATAATATCGCGCAATACCATCGGCAGAATGCCTTTGTGGCGGATCTGCTCAAGTTCAGACGAGGTATCCACGCGCGACAGCAGTTTGTGCTGTTCAGTCGTGCCGTCTTTGCGCTTGATGGTCATTGTTACGGAGCCACGCGGTGCCAGGCTATCAATACCCGCCAGATCGAAGGTTTCAGAGCCATCCAGATTCAGCGAACCCAGCGTCACGCCTTCCGGCAGTTGCAGAGGCAGTACGCCCATACCCACAAGATTGGACTTGTGAATACGCTCGAAGCTTTCGGCAATAATGGCTTTTACACCCAGCAGAGCAGGGCCTTTGGCCGCCCAGTCACGGGATGAGCCAGTACCGTACAGCTTGCCGCCGAATACAACCGATGGCGTGCCTTGCTGCTGGTAGCGCGAGGCCGCGTCATAAATCGACATCTTCTCGGCATCGCCATTGGCGTTGTAGTAGTTAGTCACCGCGCCTGTGGTGCCCGGCAGCATCAGGTTGCGGGCTTTTACGTTGCCGAAAATACTGCGCAGCATTACATGGTGGTTACCACGACGGGCACCGAGGGAGGTCAGGTCGTTGGCATCGACACCGATCGACATCAGGTATTGCCCCGGTGCGGAATCCGGACGGATACGGCTCACCGGCGAAATATGGTCGGTGGTGGTGTTGTCATCGCACATCACCAGCATGCGTGCGTTGCTGATGTTGTTCAGTGAATCTTTTGGTGTTTCCAGCGCGAAGCCATCGAAGAAAGAGATTTCCTGAATGTAGCTCGACTTCTCATCCCACTGATACACAGGGCCGGTCGGTGATTCCAGCTTCTGCCAGCTTTCCGGGCCAGCGAGTGAGTTCTCGTAGGTTTCACGGAAGGCTTTCGGGTCCATGCACTCGTGCATGGTTTGGGTGATTTCCGCGTTGCTCGGCCAGATGTCTTTCAGGAACACATCATTGCCCTGAGCGTCTTTGCCCAGTGGCTCTTTGGTAACGTCGATATTCACATTGCCGGCAATCGCCATGGCAATAACCAGCGGCGGCGACATCAGGAAGTTGGTATCAACATCCGGGTGTACGCGGCCTTCGAAGTTACGGTTACCCGACAACACAGACGACACAATAATGTCATGGTCACGCAGCGCAGCTTCAATGCTCGGCGCCAGTGGGCCAGAGTTACCAACGCAGGTCGTACAGCCGTAGCCTGCGGTATTAAAACCCAGCGCATCCAGATGCTCCTGTAATCCGGCTTTGGTTAAGAAATCAGTCGCTACCGGTGAGCCAGGAGCCATCGAAGTCTTAACGCCGTCAGGCACTTTCATGCCCAGCAGGTTGGCTTTTTTCGCCAGCAGGCCGGCGGCAATCAGCAGACCCGGGTTAGAGGTGTTGGTACAGGCGGTAATCGCGGCGATCACAATATCGCCGTCTTTTAAGGTGCGCTCTGGCAGCGATTGGAAAATACCGGCTTCGTCGGCCTTAACCGGCGTAACGGTAGCGACTTCAGGGGTACGGTCGCCTGCAGCGGCGGCTTTCTGGAATACCTTGCCGATATCACCCAGAGGCAGACGGTCTTGCGGGCGTTTTGGCCCGGCAACAGACGGCTCAACGGTTGACAGATCCAGATGCAGCAGGTCGGTGTAGCGCGGCAGTTTCTGGCCCGCTTTCCACGCCATGTTCTGCGCCTGGTAATACGCCAGCGGCAGGTCGCCATCGCGGCCGGTCGCTTTCATATAGTCAGCGGCGATTTCATCAAACGGGAAGAAGCCCATGGTCGCGCCGTATTCCGGCGACATATTGGCGATGGTCGCACGGTCCGGCAGTGACAGATTGGCGCTGCCTTCACCCACGTATTCCACGAATTTACCAACCACACCGCGCGGGTATTTGCGCAGCATTTCGGTGATGGTTAATACCAGGTCGGTGGCGGTCACGCCTTCGCGCAGGGCGCCGGTCAGCTCAACACCAATGACTTCCGGTGCCAGCATTTCCATCGGCTGGCCCAGCATAGAAGCGCCGGCTTCAATACCGCCCACGCCCCAGCCAACAATACCCAGTGCGTTGGCCATTGGCGTGTGGCTGTCCATACCGATCAGGGTATCCGGGATCATCAGCTCGTCTTGTTCCCCATTTCCCTGAACCAAGTAGCCCTGAGCCAGATATTCCAGGTTCACCTGATGCACGATACCGGTTTGCGGCGGAATAATACGGATGGTGTTAAACGCCTGCGCACCCCATTTCAGGAAGGCATAACGCTCTTTGTTACGGGCAGCCTCCAGCTCGCTGTTAATGCGCAGCGAGGCCGGACTGCCGGTGTTGTCCATGGTCACCGTGTGGTCGATCACCAGATCCGCACGCACCAGAGGCTCGATAATGGCCGGGTTCAGACCCATACGCTCAACCGCAGAGCGCATCGCGGCAAAGTCGACGATGGCAGGAGTACCACTCAGATCGTGCATGATCACACGACCGGCGGTGAAGGGGATTTCTACCGGCTCTGTACCCTGATGCTCAGGCCAGTTGCCCAGCGCCTGCAGCTGCTCAACCGTGATGCCGTTTTTGCCGACATTACGCGCAATACCTTCAAGGATAGGGCGCAGAGAAAACGGCAGATCATCCAGATTGATGCCGAAGCGTGCTGCGGTGTCTGGCAGGCTGTGAAAACGATGAGACGTGCCTGGTAGAGTCTTAACCGAGCTTGAAGGGTCGAAATGGGTGGCTGATGTCATGCTGGATTCCTGGTGAATACAGAGTGTGTTTTTAACGAAGCAATGCCAACGCAGATAGCTTTTCAGCAACTTGCTGGTGAATACAGGGGAGGCAGAAGCTCGAATTGTCGCCAATTCTAACGGCACAAGGGGGTAAATCAAGGTTTTTGGCCGCTGCTTTAGTTGGATTGTATACAATCCTGAGCGGTTCAGGAGTAAGCGGGCTGTGCTGGAGGGGGCGGGGCAGGGGCTCGTGGGAGCAGTATTGTGGCTTCTCTGTAGCGCTATGAGCCGCCAAGCTCAACTGAGCGGCTCATAGCTCATACATTATTATGATTTTGGATGAACTCCAAAATTAACCATAATGTGAAATATATGGCGAATCTGCTCTGTGTCGTCAATTTTAATGTCTGATCTTCCAATCTTTATATTGGCTTTATCTTCAAAATTATTGGTTATATCGTCATCTAAATCTAAGTGTTTTTTGTATTGTCTCCACAAATAGTTCAGATTCTTGACTTTTGCGTAGGTGATTAAGTAGTCGGCAGGATTTCCATGCGTGTTATAGTTGTTAGTTAGTTTGTCGTAATGTTCTGAAATGGTTTTCTTATCCGCTTTGGTTAATACCATTGCTTCGATTATGGCCTCTTGTTGGCCATATTTATTGAGGATTACTAAATCCCGCTCGCCGCTTCCTTTTCCTGAGCCGCTAAAGCCTCCTCTGGATTGGTCAGAGACAAGAATTCCGTTGGAATTAAATGACTCCTTTAATCGATCATTAATGTCGTTTTCCAGTTCATGAATGATTTTAGCTCGAAATTCTGTAAATCGAAGTAAGGTTCTAATTAGAAATACTAATATGTACTGTGGTCCGAGCTTGCGGTCGTCAGGTCTTTTGTATTGCCCCAGAAGCGTGGGGACATCATAGTCAATATCTTCGAGCTCTCCTGATTCTGGATTTATTACTTCGAGTGAAATAGAGTCCTTCTCTTTTATGAAAGCCCGCTCTATTCTGTCATAGTTAACGTATCCAACAACCTGAGAATAAGTTTCATTAAAGAGGGCGATTTCTTCGTTGTATGGTTTCGCTTTATCTCTGTTTGCATTGATTTGCGCTTTTTCTATAGCTTCAATATTTGAGCGAATCCATTGTAAGAGATTTCTGGCATTTTCATCTCTGGTGGTTAGGTTTACCTCAATGCTTTGATTGTGCTCGTCTGCGGTTATGATGCCTTTACAATCCTTGTGAGCTACGAACATTCCACTTCGCCAATATTTGCTGGTTTTTTCATCAACATAACTATGCATTCTGACAATCAGTTGTGGGAGTGTATTGGATTTCAATAGTCCCTTTCTGTGATAATTGAATCGAATGTTTAGACCTTTTGAGTAAGAAGTTCTATTGTATTCAGGAGTAACAGAAGGAAGTCTCATTGGTATTAGTAAGTCGTTATTGTGCTGAAGTCTGAATCCAAGCTCAAATTTGATTAATAGGTCAATGAGCCACTGTTGTTGAACTATTGTATAATCATCATCGAGAATGCTGCTGATTAAATCTTCAGAGTAGACTCCGGGCGTGCTTGATGGACTTCGTACTATCTTATATACAGCATTAGTCACCCATTCTGGCTTAAGAATTTGTGTTAATTTTAATCTGAAATCATTGGGGTATGCGACGACTGTGCCTATGCTGTTGAGTATTTTTAATAGTGCAGTTTGTAGGGGTTTGATTTTAATTCCTTGCTTCTGGCATTCGCTATCGTAGATATCCTTTGCGATTATGTTTTCCGTCTTTTTGTAGTGCTCGATAGATTCTTTAACCTTGTGCCAGCTTTCAGGTAGTAGTCGATTTATTCCATTTAATTTAGGTAATTGGTGTGATATTTCATATGTTAGCCTTTCGATGGAGTTCCCGATTTTATTCTTAACTTCTTCAGATAAAGTATTAAGGTTACATGCACTTGTCGGAATTACTTGAATAATATTAAAGTTGCTTTGATACCTTTGTAAATCGAACTGATAGTTCAGATTTTGATCGCTATGGTTTGCAACTACTATAATGGGAGAGTCGGCGCTGTAGCTTTTAATGGTGTTTAGCCAGTGGAGATCTCTGGCTTGGTTGTCTTCTTTTTGTGCATCTAATACGTAGATATATAGACTTCTTTCGGTCAAAAAAAACTGATGGGTCTGATGGGTGAGTTCTTGGCCCGCGAAATCCCATATGTTTGCAGTGTAGTCGTTGAATGCTAATTCGGATATGTCGATACCCTGTGTTGAGGTTTGATTCGCATTGTGTGGATTTCCTAGTAGTCGATTAATGATGGATGTTTTGCCCACGCGTTCATCGCCAACGACTAAAATTTTTGCTTGCTTTAGTGGCTTTAGAGTGGCTTCATCATAGTTATTTAGAACTTCAATTTTTTCGCTTGGTGTTAGTTCGTGGAAGGATGGGTCGGGGATGGTGAGCTTGTTATCATGTAAATTAAGAGTAACATTAACATTAGGTAACTTTTCTTTAAGATCCGTTAATTTGTTGTTATTTAATGCTAGGTGGATCAGGTTTTGAATTCCTTTTAAGGAGTTCCCAATTTCATGTATTTCATTGTTGTCTAGGCATAAGATAAGTAATTCTTTAAGGTTGGATAGTGATAGTGGTAATTCCTTTATCTGGTTTCCTGAAAGTATTAAAATCTCAAGATGCTTTAGTTTTTCTATCTCTTCGGGTATATCCTTTATTTTGTTATATTTGAGGTCTAGTAATTGGATGTTAGAATTTTCTGATTTAAGGATAAAGGCGGGGAATTCAGATAGAGAATTATTTGATAGGGATAGGTGTTCAATTTTTAATAGTTCGCTAAATGACTCTGGTATATGCGTGATGGAATTGGAACTGAAATTTACAACTCTAAGATTTGTTAGATTTTTTATTTTCTGAGGTATATTGCTGATACGGCTGCCTATAATGTGCAGTCGCGTTAGTGATTTTAGTTTGAATATATAGTCTGGTATTTCTTCTAAATCGTTGTGTTCTATATATAGTTCTTTAAGCTCTTTACAATGTTCCAATAGTGGAAGATTTTCAATGTTTGATCTGATTAATAGTGCTATTAAGTCCCCTGACTTGTTGGTGGAATAAAACCCTTTTCCTTCGAAATTGGCGTAGAACAGTTCGAATGTTTCACTATCATCTATTTGTTCTAACCCTTCGACTAAATCAGATAGCTCGGGCTTGATTTGGGTTAGTGTTGACTCTACAGGAGACGCAGTGGTCATACTGGTAACTTCCATATTGATTGAATTGGCGATAGTTAAACATCGGGCTGGTGTTGATGCAATTATCTCTTACGATCGAAAAAAAACCGGCTCCTCTTGCGAGTGCCGGTTTTTTTATTCGATCGCGTTTTGTTTCAACAGAAGCCGATCAGTTCAGTGAGTTGCACAGGCTGATACCTGAATCCACTCTTCGTCATTGATCTTTTGTGCGTTTGAATACGTTCAAAACCCAATCCTTCGTTCTGAGCTTAGCCCGCTGCCTGAGCCTTAAAGGGTCAGGGCAGTGGGCTAATCGCCTCAAAAGCTACCGATTAGATAGCTTTCAGAGGGATAGACGGACGAGCCAGATCTTTTGACGGTGGAGCGAAAGAAGTCAGGTTGATACCGTCAACTGCTGCTTTGTACTCTTCCAGAGTCGGGAAACGACCCAGAATAGTAGACAGAACAACCATTGGGGTAGAACCCAGCAGAGACTCACCTTTCTTCTCGGCGCTGTCTTCTACTACACGGCCCTGGAACAGACGGGTAGAGGTCGCCAGAACGGTGTCACCAGCTTCTGCTTTTTCCTGGTTACCCATACACAGGTTACAGCCAGGACGTTCCAGGTACAGTTGGTTTTCGTACTTGGTACGGGCAGCTTCTTTCGGATGAGCATCATCGAAAATGAAGCCAGCGTATTTCGCCAGGATGTCCCAGTCGCCTTCGGCTTTCAGTTCGTCAACGATGTTGTACGTTGGTGGTGCAACAACCAGTGGCGCTTTGAAAGTGATAGGACCGTTCTTTTCCAGGTTACGCAGCATGGCAGCGATGATCTGCATGTCGCCTTTGTGAACCATGCAAGAACCAACGAAGCCCAGGTCAACTTTACGGCCATCGTAGTAAGAAGCCGGACGGATTACGTCGTGGGTGTAACGCTTGGATACGTCTTCGTTGTTTACGTCCGGGTCAGCAATCATTGGTTCGTCGATGCTGTCCAGGTCTACCACAACTTCGGCGTAGTACTTGGCGTTGTCATCCGGAGCCAGAGCTGGTGCAGTACCAGATTTCACTTCTTCGATACGCTTGTCGGCCAGAGCGATCAGGCCTTGCAGCATGCCGGCTTCGTTTTCCATACCTTTGTTGATCATGATCTGGATACGGGACTTGGCCAGTTCCAGAGACTTGATCAGGGTTTCATCGGTAGAAATACAGATAGAAGCTTTCGCTTTCATTTCTGCAGTCCAGTCGGTGAAGGTGAAGGCCTGGTCAGCCAGCAGGGTGCCGATCTGTACTTCGATTACACGACCCTGGAATACGTTTTCGCCGTTGAACTGCTTCAGCATCTGCGCCTGGGTAGCGTGTACGATGTCGCGGAAGTCCATGTGTGGCTTCATCTGGCCTTTGAAGGTTACCTTCACAGACTCTGGGATTGGCATGGCTGCTTCACCAGTAGCCAGTGCGATAGCAACGGTACCTGAGTCAGCACCGAACGCTACACCTTTGGACATACGGGTGTGAGAGTCACCACCGATGATGATCGCGCGGTCATCCACAGTAATGTCGTTCAGTACTTTGTGGATTACGTCGGTCATTGAGTGGTAAACGCCTTTCGGGTCACGTGCAGTGATTACACCGAATGCGTTCATGAAGGCCATCAGTTTAGGGGTGTTGGCCTTGGCTTTTTTGTCCCATACAGACGCAGTGTGACAGCCAGACTGGAACGCACCATCAACACTGGTAGAGATGGAGGCCGCTGCCATGGATTCCAGTTCCTGACAGGTCATAGGACCCGTGGTGTCCTGAGAACCTACGATGTTCACTTTAACGCGAACGTCGGAACCAGCGTGCAGTGGGGTCTTGGACTTAACGCCTACGGCGTTGCGGTTGAAGATTTTTTCAACAGCGGTCAGGCCCTGACCTTCGTGAGAGATTTCTTTGGAAGCGGCGTAAACAACCGGTGCTTCAACGCCCAGAGTTTCAGCAGCGAAGGTCTGGATTTTCTTACCGAAAGTAACGGCGTAAGAACCGCCGGCTTTCATGAATTCCACTTTTTGTGGAGTGAACGCAGAGGCTACGTCAACCAGCACGTTGCCTTCGCTGTCCAGCAGCTTCTTGGCTTTGGTGTCGATGGTCAGAACGGTACCGGTCTTAACAGAGAATTTCTCTTCCAGTACTGCGTCGCCGTTGGCGTCACGTACGATGTTGCCGTTTTCGTCTTTCTTCTGTACCCAGTTTTTCAGGTCCAGACCGATACCGCCGGTTACACCAACAGTGGTCAGGAAGATAGGCGCGATACCGTTGGTACCAGCAACAACCGGACGGTTGTTAACGAACGGGATGTATGGAGAGGTTTTTTCACCAGCCCACAGTGCCACGTTGTTTACGCCGGACATACGGGAAGAACCTACACCCATGGTGCCTTTTTCAGCGATCAGCATCACTTTGGCGTCTGGGTTGGCTTCTACCATCTGCTTGATTTCTTTCTGAGCTTCAGGAGAAATCATGCACAGGCCGTGCAGTTCACGGTCAGCACGGGAGTGAGACTGGTTGCCCGGAGACAGCAGGTCGGTAGAGATATCACCTTCAGCAGCGATGTAGGTGATGACTTTGATTTTTTCCGGAATGTCGGCCAGCTTGGTGAAGAATTCAGCTTTGGCGTAGCTTTCCAGAATGCCTTTCGCAATGGCGTTGCCAGCTTTGTAAGCAGCGGCCAGACGAGTGGTGTCGGCGTCGTACAGGAATACCTGAGACTTCAGAACTTCACCAGCAGCGGCAGCGTTGGCATCGTCAGACAGAGCGATGTCCAGCAGGGCTTCAACAGAAGGGCCGCCTTTCATGTGAGACAGTTGCTCTAACGCGAACGCTGGAGAGATTTCAGCAACGGTTTCTGCACCGGTAACGATGTCTTTCAGGAACTTAGCTTTAACACCAGCGGCAGGGGTAGTACCTGGCAGGGTGTTGTAGATGAAGAAGTTCAGAGAGGCTTCGCGCTCTGCATTGCCGGTATCTTTGATCTGGGCAATGATTTCAGACAGCAGTTCTGCGCTATCGATTGGTTTTGGGTGTAAACCCAGATCCTTTTTACGAACCTCAATTTCTTCCAGGTATTCTGAATACAGACTCATTTGCGACCCTCTCAAAGCCTCAGTAGCAGGTATTGGCAGTTCAGTTCAGCAACGAGGGGTAGGGTTCGTTGTGACTAAGTACCATCTAGTAAGAAGGGCAGCTCCTGCGCAGACGATCAGCCTCTGCAGAAACAACCCTCCTATAATCGCGCGAAGTATACCGGAATTATGGCGTCAGGCTCATTAGTCCCCCTGATGTGCATTATTCATAAGATATATGATTGTCAGGGGCGGCATTTTTTCGGTTTATCGGATCGTTCGCCGCTCGGCAATCAGCCGCGGCAGGGGGCGATTCCGGCGCTTTGACCGGGCACAGGCCGGTGGAATGACAAGGGAGTGGCCGGTGGAATGACAAACGAAGTGAGCGGTGGAATGGCAGGGAAATGAGAGGCCGATAACAGCCGCTCAAGCGCACGGTTGGCCAGCCGGATTTGTCCTGAGTTTTGGCACAAAAGGCCTGTTCCGTGCCATTGAGTAACCGGTATAGTCAGGAAAAACAATAAGCCCGGCGTCAGTCGGCTATTCAGCAGCCAGGACAACAGCATGACCATTCAGACGCACAAACGTACCTGTAGCCTGTGCGAGGCTACCTGCGGTATCGAAATCCGTTACGACGATCAGACCGGCGATATCGAGTCGATCAAAGGCGATAAATCCGACCCCTTCAGTCGTGGCTATATCTGTCCGAAAGCCACCGCGCTGCAGGATCTGCACAACGACCCCGACCGCCTGCGCAAACCCCTGAAAAAAACCGCCTCAGGCTTTGTTGAGATCTCCTGGAAGCAGGCGCTGCATGAAGCGGCCTCTGGCCTGAAACGCGTGCAGCAGCAACACGGCCGCGACGCAGTGGGCTCGTATCTGGGCAATCCGAACGTGCACAACTACGGCAACCTGTTGTTCGGGCCGCTGATGCTGCGCGCACTGGGCTCAAAGAATAAGTTCTCGGCGACGTCGGTCGACCAGTTACCGCACCATATGGCCAGCTATTTTATGTTTGGCCATCAGTTGATGATTCCGGTGCCGGACATCGACCGCACCGATCTGATGATCATTATCGGTGGTAACCCGATGGCGTCGAACGGCAGTCTGATGACGTCGCCGGACATCAAAAACCGTCTGAAAGCCATCCGTGAGCGGGGCGGTCATTTGCTGGTGATTGACCCGCGCCGCACCGAAACCGCTGACATTGCCGACGATCACTGGTTTATTCGCCCGGGCAGCGATGTGCTGCTGCTGTTATCGCTGCTGTATGTGTTCACCCACGAATTGCAGGGCCGTCTGCCGGCCTTGCCAGACTACGTTGACGCCGAACCGCTGGCGCCTATGGTCAGTGCCTTCGCACCGGAGCAGACCGAAGCCCATACCGGCATCCCGGCGCAGCAGGTACGCGCGCTGGCCGACCGCTGGCTGAGCGCACGCTCAGCCGTGTGCTACGGCCGCATGGGCGTGTCTGTGCAGCAATTTGGCGGGCTGTGTCAGTGGCTGATCAATGTGCTGAACGTGCTCAGCGGCAATTTCGACCGCGAAGGCGGTGCGATGTTTACCCGTCCGGCGGTGGATCTGCCGGCGGTAACGGCCGCGCAGGGCGGTCGTGGTCACTACGACCGTTTCCGCAGCCGGGTGCGTGGTTTGCCGGAGTTTGGCGGTGAGCTGCCGGTCGCCACGCTGGCCGAAGAAATTCTGACGCCGGGCAAAGGGCAAATCCGTGCCATGGTGACCATGGCCGGCAATCCTGTGGTGGCAACGCCGAATGCGCGCCAGCTCGATCAGGCGTTTGAGTCGCTGGATTTTATGGTGTCCATCGATTACTTCCTCAACGAAACCACCCGTCACGCCGACCTGATTCTGCCGCCGTGCGGCCCGCTGGAGCGAGACCATTACGACCTGATTTTCAACGCGCTGGCGGTGCGCAACGTGGCTAAATATTCCGACGCCCTGTATCCGCTGAAAGACGGCGCCCGTCAGGACTGGCAGATTCTGCTGGATCTGACCAAACGGCTGAACCGCGGCGGCTTTAAAAAACGTCTCAGCACCCGCTTAACGCTGGCGGTGATGGGCTGGATGGGCCCTGAGGGTATCCTCAATAAGCTGCTGAAAAGCGGGCCTTACAAGCTGGATCTGAAAACCCTGAAAGACAACCCGCAAGGGATGGATCTTGGTGCGCTTACGCCGTGTATGCCGGGCCGTCTGTTCAGCAAAAACAAACGTCTGAACCTGACGCCTGCGGTGTTTACCGACGCGCTGCGCGACGCCGCCACCACGCTGCTGACGCAGAATGTGGCGCCGTTTGTTCTGATTGGCCGCCGCCATATCCGCTCGAATAATTCCTGGCTGCACAACAGTCAGCGTCTGGTGAAGGGCAAAAGCCGCTGCACCCTGATGCTGAATCCGCAGGATGCCGAGGCTCTGGGCGTCAGCGACGGTGGTCAGGTGAGCGTGGCGTCGCGCGTGGCTGAGCTGGTGGCCGTGGCTGAAATCACCGATGAGATCATGCCGGGTGTGGTCAGCCTGCCGCACGGCTTTGGCCATCATCATCCGGATATCCGCCTGCAGGTAGCCAGTTCGGTGGCGGGTGTAAACACCAATGATCTGACCGACGATCAGCTGGTCGATGCCTTAACCGGCAATGCCGCCCTGAATGGCGTGCCGGTGCAGCTGCGCGCCGTCGGCTGACCCCTTCCGGGCGCTGATTAACCGGCACCCGGCCTTGCCCTGTGGCAATTGTCATCAGCCATGACAATTGCCACAATGCCCCTTCCTCCCCACGAGAGCAGAGATCCGTGCACATAGTTGCTGACGAGAATATTCCCCTTCTGAACGAATTCTTTGGCGATATCGGTGAAATCACCCGGGTGGAGGGTCGCACCATGACCCGCGCCGATCTGGAACATGCCGATATTCTGCTGGTCCGCTCGGTCACCAAGGTGAACCGGGCACTTCTCGACGGTACGCCCGTGCGCTTTGTCGGCACGGCCACCATAGGCACGGATCACATCGATCTGGATTATCTGGCCGAGGCCGGTATCGGTTTCAAGAGCTCACCGGGCTGCAACGCCCAGGCGGTGGTCGATTACGTGCTGAGCGCCATGAGCGTGCTGGTCGACGAGCGCGGCGTGCAATTTTCGGATCTGACGGTGGGCGTGATCGGCGTCGGCAATGTCGGCCTTCTGCTGCGCAATCGTCTGGAAGCCATGGGCGTGACCGTGCTGGCGGTGGACCCGTTCCGCAGTGAAGACGAGGTTGGGGCGCTGGTGTCTCTCGATGAGGCACTGGCGGCGGATGTCGTGACGCTGCACACGCCGCTGACTCAGGATGGCGAGCATCCGACGCATCATCTGATCAATGCACAGCGACTGGCGCAGATGAAGCCGGATGCCTGCCTGATCAATTCCTGCCGTGGTTCTGTGGTCGATAACGCTGCATTGCTGGCGCATATGCAGGGCCATCGCGATTTTGAAGCGATTCTGGATGTGTGGGAAAACGAACCGCACCTTGACCTGAATCTGATGAACCGTTGCCTGCTGGCGACGCCGCACATCGCCGGCTATTCGCTGGACGGCAAGATGCGCGGTACAGAGTTTGTGTATCAGGGCTTGTGTGAATTTTACGGTCTGCCGGTACGGCGCAAGCTGGCTCAGTTCCTGCCGGAGCCGGGTGTTAAACGCGTGAATTTCTCCGATCAGGTGCCGCTCAATCAGGCGGTGCGGACGGCGATCCGGGCGTCTTATGAAATCCGCGTCGACGACGGCGTGATGCGCTCGGCGATGAAACGCTCCGACGATCTGCGCGCGACCTTTGATCGTCTGCGTAAGAATTATCCGCTGCGCCGGGATATTCCGACGCTGCGGGTCGGCGTGCCGGCAAAGTGCCACGATCTGCTGGCGGCGCTGGAAGCCACGGGTTTTGATGTGCGGGTGAAATAAGCGGCCGTTTTGCATTCAGCAACGACCATAAAAAACGGGCCCGATGGCCCGTTTTTTTATGCGCAGGTTTTGGGCTTTATTGGGGGCCTCATTCGGGGCCTCATTTAGGACATCAGGCCAGCAGAATCTGGTCGCGGATCAGTTGCCCTGTCAGCATGGCGTCGCCTTTCAGGCGGGCGTATTCCAGTAACTGGAACACCGGCGTGTTGTCGTCCGGTGGCAGGTCGGCGTCGTCGCTTACCGCCGTTCTGGCCTGCGCAATCAGGCGGGTAAAAGCCTTGCTGGTGAGCACGAAGTCGTCGACCGACTCCTGCCGGTTCATGCTGGAAAAACGGATATACCCTTCTTCCTGCAGCCATTGCAACGTGCCCAGCGCCGCTAAATGGCGGTCGCTGTGCAGACCGAATTCGTCCACGGTATCCGGGCCTGAAATGTCTTCAATAAAGAGTTGCTGCAGGCGCGGAAAGGCGCGGAAACCCATGAGCAGGGTGGCCGCGCAATCCATGTAAAAATCGTCGATATGAACGTCGAGCATCAGAGCTGCTGGTACGTGCTGAAGAAGGTTTTGGTTTTATCCAGTGCCGTGGTCAGGTCTTCCGGACGCGGCAGGAACACCACGCGGAAATGATCCGGGTACGGCCAGTTAAACGCGGTGCCGTGCACAATCAGAATTTTCTGTTGTTCGAGCAGGTCGAGCACCAGACGTTCGTCGTTGCGTACGTTGAATTTCTTCGCGTCCACTTTCGGGAAGCAGTACAGCGCACCTTTCGGCTTCACGCAGCTGACACCCGGAATATCGTTCAGCATTTCGTAGGCGATGTCGCGCTGCTGGCACAGACGGCCACCCGGAGCCACCAGGTCGTCGATGCTCTGATAACCGCCCAACGCCGTCTGAATGGCGTACATAGCCGGCACGTTGGCGCACATACGCATGGACGCCAGCAGTTCCAGACCCATGATGTAGTCGCGGGCTTTGTGTTTGGCGCCGCTGATGATCATCCAGCCGGAACGGAAACCGGCCAGACGGTAGTTCTTGGACAGCCCGTTGAAGGTGATGCACAGCAGGTCGTCGCACAGCGAAGCGGTGGAGGTGTGAGTCACACCGTCGTACAGAATCTTGTCGTAGATTTCATCGGAGAACACCACCAGATTGTGCTGACGGGCAATTTCCAGCATCTGCACCAGAATCTCGTCCGGGTATACGGCACCGGTCGGGTTGTTCGGGTTGATGATGACCATGGCGCGGGTCTTGTCGGTGATCTTGGCGCGCATGTCGTCGAGGTCCGGCATCCAGCCTGAGCCTTCGTCACAGATGTAGTGCACAGCGCGACCGCCGGACAGCGCAACCGCACCGGTCCACAGCGGGTAGTCCGGTGCCGGCACCAGCACTTCGTCGCCGTTATTGAGCAGACCCTGCATGCTCATCACGATCAGTTCAGACACGCCGTTGCCGACGATGATGTCTTCAATACCGACGTTGGCAATTTTCTTCTGCTGGGCGTATTGCATGATGGCTTTACGGGCAGAGAACAGGCCTTTGGAATCGGCATAACCTTCGGAATCCGGCAGGTTATAGATCACGTCCTGAATGATTTCTTCCGGTGCATCCAGACCAAAAGGCTTCGGGTTACCGATGTTCAGTTTCAGAATACGGTGACCTTCTTCTTCCATGCGCTTCGCCGCCTGCAGAACTGGTCCACGCAAATCGTAAAACACGTTGGCCAATTTGTTGGATTTGAGAACTTCCTGCATGGACTTTGCTGCCTTTGTTGAATGGAAACAGAAAGCTGGCATCATACTCTGACGAACGACGCTCTTAAAGGGCAAACACCGGGACTTCCATCATGAAAAAAACAGTTAAAAGCCCGCAGGAATGGGCACAGGAACTGGACCCGCAGACCTATCACATCACCCGCGAAGCCGGTACCGAACGCGCCTTTACCGGCCGCTACTGGGACTGCAAAGAGCAGGGTGTTTATCACTGTGTTTGCTGTGGCGAACCTCTGTTTCTGTCGGACGCCAAGTTCGATTCCGGTTGTGGCTGGCCGAGTTTCTTTCAGCCGCTGAACGCTGAGGTGATCGACGAGCACATGGATACCAGTCATTTTATGGTGCGCACCGAAGTGCGCTGCTCGGCGTGTGATGCCCATCTGGGCCATGTCTTTACCGACGGTCCGGCACCCACTGGTCTGAGGTACTGCATCAACTCGGCGTCGCTCAACCTGAAAAAAGACGGCAACCAGGACCCGGACTGAGTGGCAGGCCAGAGCGCTGACCAGCCTCGGGGTTGCGCGCGACTGGCCTGATCCAAAACAAAGGCAATCAGCGATTGCCTTTGTTTTTCGCCAGCTATATTGTGTGCAATACAATTTTAAGCAATATGGTTGGAGTCGCTATGTCAGTTCTGAACGTACAAATGCCGCTGCTCAATGGTCAGGAGCAGGATCTGTCTGCTTATAAAGGGCAGGTGGTGCTGGTGGTGAACACCGCCAGTGAGTGCGGCTTTACCTATCAGTATGAAGGTCTGGAGAAACTCTACGGCCAGTACAAAGACCGAGGACTGGTGATTCTGGGCTTCCCGTGCAACCAGTTTGGTTATCAGGAAAAAGGCGACAACGCCACCATCGGCGCTTTCTGTCAGAAGAACTACGGCGTGACCTTTCCGATGTTTGCCAAGATCGATGTGAACGGTGACCTGGCGGCGCCGCTGTACAAAACCCTGAAAAAGGCCGCACCGGGCCTGCTGGGCACACAGTCCATCAAGTGGAATTTCACCAAGTTTCTGATCAACCGCGACGGTAAGGTGGTGGGTCGTTATGCGCCGACCACCAAGCCGGAAAAACTCACCGCCGATATCGAAGCCCTGCTCTGATCCGGGGGATATTCATGGTCGCTACCAAGGTTTTGCCGCAGCTGCATCTGGACAACCAGTTGTGTTTTTCGGTTTACACCCTGTCGCGGCTGGTAACGCAGGCGTACCAGCCGATGCTGACGGAACTGGGTCTGACCTATCCCCAGTATCTGGCCATGCTGGTGCTGTGGCAGGCGCAGGAAGAAAAGCAGCTGCCGGTTCCGGTGCGCTTTCTGTGTGAACGTCTGGTGCTGGATACCGGCACCATGACGCCTTTGCTCAAACGACTCGAAGCAGCGGGCCTGATTGAGCGGCGTCGCTCGGCCGACGATGAACGGGTTGTGCTGGTGGAGTTAACCACGGCCGGGCGGCAGTTACGGTCCCGGGCGGCGGATGTGCCGGCCAGTATTCTCTGTGCCAGTCATGTTTCTCTGGATGAGGCGGTGGCCCTGCGCGAGGAATTGCAGGGGCTTATTCGCCGTTGGTCGGCGCCGGAGGAGTAAGCGGAAATCCGTCCAGCCACTGAATCATGGTGGCCTGAATCTGATCCTGAGTGAACGGCTTACCGATGAAGTCGTTCATGCCGGCGGTCAGGCAGTTCTGACGCTCGTTTTCCCCGGTCAGGCCCGTCAGGGCGATGATCGGGGTTTTCATATTCAGCGAATGGCGGCGGATTTGCCGTGTCGCTTCAATGCCGTCCATCACCGGCATCTGACAATCCATCAGAATCACGTCGTAATGTTTGCGCTGCGCCTGTTCCAGCGCCTGCAGGCCGTTGTCGACCGCGTCCGGTGTAATGCCTAGATTGCGCAGGAAGCGCTGGCACAGCATGCGGTTGATGGTGTTGTCATCGACCAGTAAAACCTGAGCCGAGCGGCTTTTGGGTTGAGGTGTTGGAATTAACTGCTGCAGATCGCGCAGCAGATCTTCGCGGCGGTACACCTGATCGGGTGAGGTGGTGTGCAGCAGCAACTGTTGCCCCGGCAAACCTTCGTGCAGCTCATCGGTTAACAGCAGGGTCGCGGCGCCCTCCTGTCCCTGGGTGCTGGCCGTGATTTCCCAGTCACTCAGCCAGCGGATGACCTGATGGGTCAGCAGGTCGTTGGTCATGGATACGCGCACTTTGGTGTGACGCAGATAGTCGCGCAGCGGCGTCAGTCGTTCGCTGAGCCAGAGAACAGGGATCACCACGACAACGCGCAGCGGACCGCTTTCCGGCTTGTCGATTTCCATGCGGCCCCCCAGCGCGCGGGTAACCGCCGCCAGCGTACCCGGCGCCAGCTGAAACTGGTGTTCAATGACCGCATTCAGCGCGCTGCAGGGCAAGGCAAAATGTTCGCCGGTGAGTACGGCTTCCAGCCCTTCCTGATGACGGCGGATGGTCAGGCTCAGTTCGTCGGGCATGGATTGGGCGGCGATGCTGAACAGGTTGTCGAGCAGCAACGCAAAGCGCTTGGGCGCCACCAGAATGCTGTCGGTAATTTCCAGCCGCAGCCGCAGGCCCGATGGGCACAGTTCAAAGCGCTCCTGACTCAGGCTTTCAAGCTCCACCAGTGCTGTCTGCTCCGGCTGTTCGATAACGCTCAGTCGGGTGAGCAAGGTCAGCAAACGGCCGATCTGCGCCTGATCGGCGTCCGTCAGTTGCGGGCGAATGGCCTGCAGCAATTCCTGTGTCTGCGGCAGTACCACGGTCAGCAGAGGGATCTGGCTCTGGCGCTCATCGTCCGGTGTTTGGGCGGACAGTCGCCGGCGCATGCTGCTCAGGGCATCCGAGCGCTTATGAATCAGGGTTTCCAGTTTGGCCGAATAGTCGCTGATCAGGCTGGCAGAGCGTTTGCGCTCGACGATATGGTCTTTCAGCAGGCTGAGCAGGCGTTGGGTGCCTGCGATGACGTCGCCCAGTTCATCCTGACGCTCGCTGCTGAACTGCTCAAGTTCCGCGACCTCAATATTGTCCGGCGTCAGTTCACCGATTTGCTGTGACAGGCGGGTGAGTGGGCGGGTGATGCGCCAGTAGAAACTGGTGAAGACAAACAGCGCCACTATGGTGGTGGTCAGAATTATAAAGAGGACGTTGTGGCTTACCGAGCGGTAAAAACCGCTGGTCATATCGCAGATGTCGGCCTCGACCACGAGTTTACCCAGATGCGTATCTGAGTATTCCAGCAGGCGGACGTCGATGGCCGGCTCGCCAAACAGAAACAGATCGAGCTCGTCCGGTTTGCACTCGGCAGGGGCTGTAGCGCGGGCCTGAATGCTGCCGTCGCTGTCGAGCACAACGACCGATGCAATCTGCGGATGGCGGGCAAGTCCATCGGCCAGATGCTGATTCAGGCGGCTGTTGTAATTGAAGGTCGCGAGATTAAAGGCGGGCAGGGTAGCGGCAATCAGACTGTTGCGCTGTTGAAGGTAATCTTTCTGCAGGGTGTCGATACGGTCGTTAATGGAGTAGACGCTGATCAGCATCGCCAGCAGTAAAGCGACTGCCGCCGTGTGAAGCGCCATTTGCCGCGCCAGGTGGTTGGATCGAAAACCTTGAACCGACACGCATTCCCTCGCCGTTGACTGAATAGAGTCAGACTCTACCCGACCTGCTCCCTCCATGTAAGTTGCGCAGCCGGCTTTTTGTGATCAGAAAGTCTTTTTCTTCCAGGCGTCTTCTTCGGCGGCCAGTAATTCTGTGCCTTCTTCCAGCCGGGTGCCGCCCCGGTTTTGCTGACTGACCTGCAGTTGTTCCTGCAGCTGTTCGTTGAGACGTTCCGACAGCCGGGTCAGTTCGTCTGGCAGCGGGTCGGGTGTTTTCAGTGCCGCCAGTGCCTTACGCAGGTAATGAATGGCCTGAGAGGTGTTGGACAGGTGGATAGCGGCGGTGGCTTTGCTCTGGAAGACGGTCACGGCGAGGCGGATGTTCAGGAATTTGGCTTCGCTCAGAATCACTCTCGCCTGATCGGCGGGCAGCTGGTGACTCTGGTAGTCCTTCTTTACGTGTTCGATCAGTCGCTGCAGCAGGGTTCTCATATCCTGGGCCTGTTTGGGTTGGGCGGGCAGAGGCGTCTGACCCGAGGTGCGGTGGTTTTGCCAGACCGCGGCCAGTTCGGCGGCGCGGTTGGCGCGGGGGTCGGGGGCGATGCGCAGTTCACCGAGTTTCATCAGGTGGTGCTGGATCTGACTGGCCAGATACAGCATGCAGGGGCCCGACATCCAGGCCTGCAGGGTTTCACCGATCAGCACGATTTCGCCGATGGTGTCGGAATGAGCGACGGCAAGGCGGGCGCGCTCAAGCTTTTTCTGCTCCTGCCAGCGTAGAAACCACAGGGCTCCTACCGCAGCGATGGCGGTCACAACTGCCAGTATGACGAGTGTGAGTGTGGACATGCGTCAGGCTTCCTGTTCCGTCTGGCTGATCTTTGTACAAAACTGTATCTCCTTAATTGTAGACACAAAAAAGTTTGCTGCAGGGGTTGACGACCTTTAAAAGCATCCATAGAATTCGCGCTCCCTGACAGCGATGTCCCATTCGTCTAGAGGCCTAGGACACCGCCCTTTCACGGCGGTAACAGGGGTTCGAATCCCCTATGGGATGCCATTCCTTAAACAGAATGGTGTGGACACGCTGACAGTTTTGCGGGAATAGCTCAGTTGGTAGAGCACGACCTTGCCAAGGTCGGGGTCGCGAGTTCGAGTCTCGTTTCCCGCTCCAAACTTCTTAAAAGAAGGGTTGGAGAGCAAAACAGGAACAGGATTAGCCGAGGCGACCAAGGGTCGCGAGCTGGAACGCCAGCCCGGTCGATTCTCGTTTCCCGCTCCAAACTTTCTTTATGATGGTTTGGCTGGTATCAGGGATGCTGACATGGTCAGCGCTTTAAGCGATGTGTCCCATTCGTCTAGAGGCCTAGGACACCGCCCTTTCACGGCGGTAACAGGGGTTCGAATCCCCTATGGGATGCCAACTTCCTAGAAGTGGCACCTGGAACACATCAGCTTAACATTGCGGGAATAGCTCAGTTGGTAGAGCACGACCTTGCCAAGGTCGGGGTCGCGAGTTCGAGTCTCGTTTCCCGCTCCAAATTCAAAAAGCCGGATCAGAAATGGTTCGGCTTTTTTCGTTTCAGGGCGTTCGATTGTTTGTCAGTCCCGTCCATGGGATTGATCCTGCGGATTCGCTGCGCTCACACAAAAATGCTCCGGATATTTTTGGCCAGCCCGATGTTAAAAATTCAGTTAACGTGTCGGCCGGTTTGGGATGCGCCGACCGCCTTGTCCGGTCTGATGCTGTTCGAAGGCGATTATTCAACGGCCTTGATCGCCGGTCAGTCTGTAAAACGGCCAGCTTCGGTTGTGCCGAGGACGAACAGTCGCGTATTTCCGCCCTCGGGAAGGGAAGAGTGACGGCTTGTTTGGTTAAACTCTGTTCAAATTCCGGGTTTTTCTCGAAGCTGTTGATTTAAAAGAAAAAAGTGCTTGCACAACCAGAAAATATGCGTAGAATGCGCAGCGTGAGTTAGCGATGTCCCATTCGTCTAGAGGCCTAGGACACCGCCCTTTCACGGCGGTAACAGGGGTTCGAATCCCCTATGGGATGCCAAACTTCTTAACTGCGTAAGCAGAGAAGGTTGTCATTTCAGGACCAGCTAACAACACATTGCGGGAATAGCTCAGTTGGTAGAGCACGACCTTGCCAAGGTCGGGGTCGCGAGTTCGAGTCTCGTTTCCCGCTCCAAATTCAAAAAAGCCGGATCAGAAATGGTTCGGCTTTTTTATTGGGCTGCGACCAGAGGTCGCGAGCTGGAGCGCCAGCCCGGTCGAGTCTCGTTTCCCGCTCCATATTTATGAAAGCCCGGCTTACCAGCCGGGCTTTTTCTTTTGCGCGTCAAACTGTTTGTCAGTCCCATCCATGGGACTGATCCTGCGGATTCGCTGCGCTCACACAAAAATGTTCCCGACATTTTTGTCCCGCTCCAAATTCAAAAAAGCCGGATCAGAAATGGTTCGGCTTTTTTATTGGGCTGCGACCAGAGGTCGCGAGCTGGAGCGCCAGCCCGGTCGAGTCTCGTTTCCCGCTCCATATTTATGAAAGCCCGGCTTACCAGCCGGGCTTTTTCTTTTGCGCGTCAAACTGTTTGTCAGTCCCATCCATGGGACTGATCCTGCGGATTCGCTGCGCTCACACAAAAATGTTCCCGACATTTTTGTCCCGCTCCAAATTCAAAAAGCCAGTTCAGAAATGAACTGGCTTTTTTCGTTTCGGAGCATTCAATTGTTTGTCAGTCCCGTCCATGGGGCGATCCTGCGGATTCGATACGCTCACACAAACCTGTTTCCGGCATTGTTGTCGTGCGCTATATACAAAAAAGCCTGTTCTGACCTGAACTGGCTTTTTATTGGGTGAAATTCGCAGCGACCCGATGGTCAGCGTGCACAGGCCGTGCGGCCGAATAATAAATTCACGCGGATATCGCCAACGTCGCAGTCGTCCGTCATCAGCTCGTGATACCAGCTGCTGTCACTGACATCACCGACAAACAGGGCGCCCACCACTTTATTCTGTTTAAGCAGCACCTTGCGGTACACACCATCGTATCTGTCCAGCAATTGCAGCACTTCGGTGTCGTCGTCGGCTTCATATTGGCCGATGCTGTGAATATCGACACCGGACACTTTCAGTTTGGTCAGATGTTGGCGTTCGGTGTAATGGGCGCTTTTATCCTGCGGACGTTCGGGGGTAGCAGCGGAGCCATATTGGCGTAGCAATGTGTCAGCCAGCACCTTAGCCTGATCCCAGATGGGCGCGACCAGTCCGTAGGTATTGCCGTCGAATTCACAGCATTCGCCCAGCGCATAGATATGCCCGGCAGACGTCTGCATCCGGTTATTCACGACAATGCCGTGGTTGCAGGTCAGTCCTGAAATCGCCGCAATTTCTTTATTGGGCGTAATACCTGTGGCAAATACCACCAGATCGGTCATCACACACTGGTCGTGGCCTTCGATATTAACGGTCACGCTGGTGACCAGACGCTGCTGGTCGCGCTGAATTTCCTGCATGGTGTGCGGATTGCACCCGGCTTTCACATCGATATCACGACGGATTAATTCCGCTTCCAATAACGAGGAGGCGGTGGCATCCAGCTGACGGTTCATCAGTACCGGATTGCGGTGAATCAGGGTGACATCCACCCCGTGTGAACGTAAACCGGTGGCGGCTTCGACCCCGAGCAGACCGGCGCCAATCACAGTGGCGTGACGCATAGCGGGCAATTGCCGCAACATCACATCGACATCACTCATGGCGCGGAAACCAATCACGTTATCGGCGTCGCTGCCGTTCATGGCCGGAATAAACGACCGTGACCCAGTGGCAATAATGAGTGCCTGATACGGAAACTCTGCGCCGTCGCTGCAGACAACGCGCTGCTCCTGAACATTAATGAAGTCGACGCGGGTATTTAAATGAATGCGGACGCGGTGCTCGTCGTACCAGTCCGGCTGATGAGGCGTGATGGCCTCCAGAGACGTTTCTCCACCCAGCAGGGGAGACAACATAATGCGGTTGTAATGAGCAATGGCTTCGTCGCTCAGTACGTGAATGGTGTGAAAAGGGTGGTCGGTTCCCAATTCCTCCAGCACCCGGTTAGATGCCATGCCATTGCCAATAATTACCAGAGAATTGCTGCTCATAACCGGTTTCCTGCAAGAAAAAACAGGAGCAGCCAGGCTGCTCCTTTCTGTTCTGAGCGTATCAGAACTTGGTCTGTGCCCACAGCCAGAACTTGTCGGTATCAACACCAAAGTCGTCAGCAGAGTAGGAGGCGTATTTCGCACCAATGGTATAGGTTTTGGCCACAACCATAGAAGCGACTACGTCTACTTCGCTACCGTATGTATCGCTGCCTTCTACTGCATCAAAGGTGTGATAGAACGCCGCCAAGTTAACACCTTTTACGGCGCCCGCTGCTTTAACATAGGTATCGCTCAGGCCATCCGCTGGCGTGGCCAGGAACATATCGGCCCAGCCGTTAAAGGCGTGTTTAGTAGCCAGAGCTGTCTGGAAACCATAGGCACCGTCATCGCTGCCCAGAGTTTCGTTACCCAGTGCCAGAGTCACGCCTTTTACCAGTGCACCGGCTTCCAGTGCGAAGTAATCAGCGTCAAACTCAGCGGCGCCGGTGTCTACGCTCTGAGTAGCATATTCCAGGCTGTACAGCGCAGTAACGGTATCGTTGATGGCTTTTTTACCAGCAAAACGAACGCCATAAGTGTCGTCAGTTTTATCGCTGTCGTTGTCTTCCAGCAGGTAAGCGTAACCTGTTACTTTGCCCAGAGAGGTGTTGTAGCTTACGTTCAGCAGGTGGTCGGATACGTCTGCGTCGAATTTGCGCAGGATGCCGTTTACCTGATCAACGTAAGAGTATTGAACAGCCACATCGCCCAGCGTGTAACCCAGTGTTACCGCATCGAACGTCTGTTCGTTATCGCGCCAGCCCACGTTCCCCACAAAGCGGGCGTTATCCAGAATAATACGCTGACGACCAACAACAGCGGTTACACCGTCTTTGGCATAGCTGATCTGTGCGCGGTTCCATTCGCTTTCTTCCGGGTCAGCTACGGTGTCATAGCCTGCAGTTTCCGGCGCATAGTTGTTGATCGGCGCTTTGATCACTTCGTATTCGGCCAGCACTTTAAAACCATAAAATTCTTTGGTTTCGTAACCGATAGCAGCGTCTACAGTGAGCGCGTTAGCGGTTTTTGCGTCCGCAGCGTCATCGGCATCAACTGATTCAAAACGCACTTTAGTATCGGCGTAGAGATCACCTTCGCTGATAAAATCTGCATATGCACCCTGAGCGGCGACTCCCATTGCGATCGCGAGTAAGGTTTTCTTTGCTTGCATGGCTTTCTCCTTCGTTGAAGCCCAATGATCAGAAATAATTACGCTACCTTCTCTTTCGCCGGCTCTTCTTTGGTGGCCGGTTCTTCTGTTTGTGGTTTCGCAGCTGGCATGCTGTCGTCCACCTTCCTTTGTTTTTCGTACAGGAAGCTCAGTACCTGATGACGGTAATGGTTGTAGCGCGGATCATCCGCCAGTTCGATGCGGTTGCGCGGACGTTCCAGATCGATATCCAGAATTTCGCCGATGGTGGCCGCCGGGCCATTGGTCATCATCACAATGCGGTCAGAAAGCAGCACGGCTTCGTCCACATCGTGGGTAATCATAATTACGGTGTTATTCAGTTTGCGCTGGATCTCCATCAGGGAGTCCTGCAGGTGGGCACGGGTGAGGGCATCGAGTGCGCCGAAGGGTTCGTCCATCAGCAGCACGTCAGGCTCCATCGCCAGGGCGCGGGCAATACCCACACGCTGTTTCATACCACCGGAAATTTCGTCCGGGCGTTTGTGCATGGCATGGGTCATGTGCACCAGCTCAAGGTTGTGCTCAATCCAGGCTTTCATTTCGGCTTTGGATTTTTTGCCTTTAAATACCTGTTTTACCGCCAGTTCGACGTTTTCGTAGGCAGTCAGCCACGGCAGCAGCGAGTGGTTCTGAAATACCACGGCGCGTTCAGGACCAGGCTCATTCACTTCTTTACCGTTCAGAACCACGCCGCCTTCGGTGGCTTTCAGCAGGCCGGCAACAATATTCAGCACGGTGGATTTTCCGCAGCCGGAGTGACCGATCAGGGAGATGTATTCACCTTTATTAATTTTCAGGAACACGTCGCGCAGCGCACGGAATGAACCTTTCGCCGTATTAAATTCAATGCCAACCTGGGTTAATTCGAGAATCGGGTTCATAAATTTTCTCCAAATATTCGTGTCGGTTAACGCAGGGTTGCGGCTTTGTCCCAGCTGACGTAACGCTGGATCATGAGTATGATGCGGTCGAGCAGGAAGCCGATCAGACCGATGGTGATGACTGCTACCATGATGCGGCCGAGGGAGTTGGAGCTGCCGTTCTGGAATTCATCCCAGACGAATTTGCCAAGACCCGGGTTCTGCGCCAGCATTTCCGCCGCGATCAGTACCATCCAGGCAATGCTCAGTGACAGACGCAGGCCGGTGAACATCATAGGAACCGACGCAGGCAGTACGATTTTGCGCACATGTGTCAGCCAGTTCAGGCGCAGCACCATGGACACGTTTTTTAAATCCTGGGAAATCGACGCCACACCCACCGCGGTATTAATCACGGTTGGCCACAGGCAGCACAGCATCACGGTGATCATGGAGTTGACGAATGATTTCGGCACTACAGGGTCATCGCTCACGTACAGGGCGCTCACCACCATGGTAACCAGCGGCAGCCAGGCCAGTGGCGATACCGGTTTGAATACCTGAATAACCGGGTTAAATGCGGAATACAGGTTCGCGCTCAGGCCAATGGTGATGCCCAGTGGTACAGCAATTAACGAGGCCAGAAAGAAGCCGCTCAGTACGGTAATCAGACTGGTGCCAATCTGGTCGAAATAGGTTGGCTTGCCGGTATAAGGACGGATTTTCGCTTCGTAGGAAGGATCTTCCGCCAGACGTTCGGCATTGCGCTTTTCCTGACGCTCATAGAACGCATCTTCTTTGGCACGTTCTTCTACGTGTTCGGTAATCAGGGTTTTGCTCTGGGCCAGTACATCGGACGGACCGGGAAACTGACCAAGCGATGTATTGATATTGCTTGCGGCTGCATGCCAGATCATCAGGAAAACCAGAATGCCGGCGAAGGGCAGGCCCAGAGTGCGGACGATGGTCTGGATATTCCGGCCGACATCTTCACCTTTGGCAATTTTTACCACGGGTTCCAGCCAGGGCATGTTTGACAGTGCAATATTCATAATTCTGCGCTCCATTAGGGGCTTTTTTTAACTCGGGCGGTCGTGCCGGACAGCTGCGCCCTGGGGCGCAGGCTGCCGGATTTTTCGGTCGGAGATCAGATGGTCTCGTCGCCTTTCAAACCAATTTTGAATTTCTTCAGGTAATCGTTTGGCTTGCTACCGTCGTAGGTAATACCGTCGATAAACTGGGTTTGTGGCGCTTTGAAGCCGGTTTCTTTGGCGAAATCCGGGAAGTCTTTGGCGTCCAGTTTGCCTTCGCTGATCAGTTCTTTGGCCGCAGAGGTGTAGATGTCAGGACGGTAAACTTTTTTGGCGATGTCCATGTACCAGCTGTCTGGTTTGGCATCGGCAATCTGACCCCAACGACGCATCTGAGTCAGGTACCAGATGGCATCTGAGTAGTACGGATAGGTGGCGTTGTGACGGAAGAATACGTTGAAGTCCGGCACATCACGCTTGTCGCCTTTTTCGTACTCGAAAGTACCGGTCATGGAGTTGGCGATCACGTTGGCGTCGGCACCTACGTATTGCGGTTTAGCCAGAATTTTTACGGCTTCCGGACGGTTGCCGTTGTTATTGGCGTCCAGCCAGGCGGCCGCGCGGATCAGGGCTTTAACCACGGCTTTATGGGTATTCGGGTATTTATCCGCCCAGGCTTTGCTGACACCGAATACTTTTTCCGGGTTGTCTTTCCAGATTTCGTAGTCGGTAATCACCGGTACACCAATGCCTTTGAATACGGCTTGCTGGTTCCACGGTTCACCCACGCAGTAACCGTAAATTGTGCCGGCTTCCAGAGTGGCAGGCATTTGCGGTGGTGGTGTTACCGACAGCAGGGCATCGGCGCCAATCTGACCTGAGGTATCGCCTTTTGCCGGAGCGTAATAACCCGGGTTAATGCCGCCGGCCGCCAGCCAGTAACGCAGTTCATAGTTGTGGGTTGATACCGGAAATACCATGCCCATGTTGAACGGCTTACCTTCGGCTTTGTATTTTTCAACAACTGGCTTCAGGTAATCGGCTTTAATCGGATGCACAGGTTTGCCGTTGGCATCTTTCGGAATATTCGGCTTCATTTGTTCCCAGATATCGTTGGAAACTGTGATGCCGTTGCCGTTCAGGTCCATGCTGAACGCGGTGATGATATCGGCTTTGGTACCGAAGCCGATGGTCGCGCCGAGAGGCTGACCTGCGAGCATGTGTGCGCCGTCGAGCTGACCGTCAATGACGCGGTCGAGCAGTACTTTCCAGTTGGCCTGAGCTTCGAGAGTGACGTACAGACCTTCGTCTTCAAAAAAGCCTTTTTCGTACGCAATGGCGAGTGGTGCCATGTCGGTGAGTTTAATAAAGCCGAATTTCAGCTCTTCTTTTTCAGGAAGGTCTTTTGCCATTACAGATGGTGCAGACAGAGTTGCCACACCAGCGGCCAGAAGCAGAGCACTTTTCAGAAAAGTGCGGCGCAGAGTATTCAGTCCTCGCATTGTCGTCCCCTTTGAAAACAAAAAAAAAGGCGCTCACGGCCGGAAGCCGTAAGCGCCTTTGCTTGAATACGTTTTGGAAGTGATGACCTTAATCCGCCGTTGGATCAGGTCCGTTTCACTGAAGACTGTTTAGCGAGGACCGTGCCAATTTTTAAATTTTTTTATTAGTGGCTGATTTTCCTGACTTTTTTTCAAAAATTGCCAATTTACTTTGGGATTGGCCGAAAGGTGGCCTGATTTGTTACAACCAAAAACGTGCATTGCAGAAGTGCCGGTGCGCTGTTGTTGTGCACATTGCAGGCACCGGCGTGTGCTTTTTTGTGAACGCCAGGGCATCAGCCGCTGCTGCAGTCTTGCGGGGGCAGGGTATTAATCCAGGCGCGGATCAGGGCCACGGCTTCGTCATCGGCGATGCTGCGCCCGAGTGGTGGCATGCGGTCCGGTGCGCCGTTCAGTTCCATGCGCAGCGGCAGGCTGGAGTCGTCACCGCGACCGGGCCAGATATCGAAACCACCGCCGCGCCAGCCGTGTGCGGAATTGCAGACGCCGTGGGTGTAGTCGATGGAGGCCCGGTTGTATTCCAGTCTCAGTCCCGACAACGACGCGGCGCCCGTGTCTGAGTGGCAGTGCGCACAATTGATGTCGAGATAGGCTTTGGCACGGTCCTGCAGACGTGCTTCGGCATTGCGCCAGTCGGGTGCCAGTGGCAGGTGTCCGGTATCCTGCGGAGCGCCCCGGAGCAGGCCGCGGGCCGCCCAGTCGGCCAGCTGGTTGATGCTGCCGCCATCGTCTGTGGCCAGCCATTTGTTCAGGTGGCGGGCTTTTGGGCCAATGGGAATCATATGGCCATCGTCGTTGTGGCAGGTCCGGCAGCTGGCGTAGGTGGGCATGCTGTAGCTGACGTCAATGTCGATGCCCTCGTGACGGATCACCGCAGGCACGGTATCGCCGCCGCCGTGAAAGTAGCCGTCTTTGAGATCCGGGTGCCAGCGGTACGGCAGCCCGAGCCAGCCGTCGGCGCGGTGAATCAAGAGCCGGACTTCGATGATGTCTTCACTGTCCCAGTGGCTGATGGCCGTGTCGGTCGGCAGGGCAAAGACTTTTACCAGCACAGTACCGACCGGAAAGTTGAGCGGTCCTTCTTCGGTGTAGGTCGCGGGTTCAACCTGACCTTGGGTCTCGGGCAGGAACAGATAACGGTACTTGCGCGCATGGTCACTGAACAGCGTGGAGTTCAGGCTGTAGGCAATACCCGGTGCGACCGGGTTGGCGCGGGGCTCGCCGGGGTCGGTAAACAGGCCATAGTCAGAAAGACGCAGACAGGGCTGACTGGTCAGCAAAGCGGTGGTGTTGATGCCGCCGCTGTGCTGTTCACACCCGGCCGGATTCTGGTCGCCCAGCTCGTAGTCGGGTTCTTGCACAGGGGCATCAGAAGGCCCGCCGCAGGCGCACAGCAGCAGGCAGGCAGAAAGCAGAATAACGCGCATAGCAATAGCGGGCCGCAGCCCGCCCTCGTGGTATCAGTGACAGGCCGGGTTGTCGGCGAGGCTGTTGATCCAGGCTTTAACCAGCTCAACCCCTTCGCCATGCACCAAGTCACGGCCCAGTGGTGGCATACGGTCGCCGCCTTCGGTGGCTGACATACGCTGGATCATGATGGATTCATCGGCGTTACCCGGATAAATGATCCACGACAGAGTGCCGCCGCCATAGGAAATTGGTTTCTGACACACCCCGTGCGCGTTGTGGTTGGTGTCGAAATCGAGTTCCCAGTAGGCGTGAAAGTTGGTGTTGCTGGCATCACCGCCGGGCCGGTGGCAGTGCCCGCAGTTGATGTCCATCCAGCCTTTGGCGTAGGTCTGCAGCTGGCTTGGCGGAATGGCACTGATGTCGGTGTTGTCGGTGAAAACCGGCACTTCATCAATGCTGGCCGCATCGGCCGGTACTCCGCTGAGAATGCCCGCCGCCAGCCAGTGCTGCAGCTGGTTTTCCGGGCCTGAGCCGTAATCGTATTCGGAATTCAGGAAACGGGCTTTCGGGCCGATCGGCGTGAAGATGCCGTCGCTCTGGTGGCAGCGCTTGCACTTTTGCGGATCCGGCACGCCGTAATCCAGCGCGTAGGTGGTTTCTTTGTGGGTCAGTTCGGTGCTGATCTGTTCGCCGTTCAGGTCGAGAGCGGCATCGGTGTGATCTGCGTTCCATACGTACGGCAGGGCGACCCAGCCGGTGGCGCGGTGGATCAGCAGACGGGTTTCAATCTGGGTTTCGTGTTCAAAGCCACGTTCGCTGGTGTCGCTTGGCAATGAGAAGGTTTTGGTGATCACGGTGCCCACCGGAAAGCTGAACGCGGCGTCGGCGCTGTAGGTAGCGGTGGTGTCATCCGGAACGAACACAAAGCGGTACTTGCTGGCGTAGTCGGTAAACAGAGGCGTCGACAAGGTATAAGGTACGCCGCGCGGACTCGGGTTGTCGGTCGCGTCACAAGGATTGGCAAACAGCTGATAGTCGGACAGTTTGGCGGCGTTCTCCGTCAGCAGTTTGTCCCACTGTACTGTGGTGGTGCCGGCGACGCAGACCGAGCTGCCGTTGCCATTGCCGTTGTCGGTGGATTCGCCACTGCCGCCACCGCCTCCGCCACAGGCGGTCAGTGCCAGCGACAGGGGTACAGCGAACAGCAGGGAAAGAGATGGGCGGAGGTTCATGGGTATCCTCGGTGTGTTCCTGGCCTGTGGCCTTGGTCTTCTTGTTGTCTTTTTTTGTCGTTCTTTAAACGCACATGCGGGCGTTTGGGTCCGTCACCGGCGCCTGGAGTGTGCGCAGGCGACGGTGACGGCGTGCCCGGACGGTTAACCCGCCCGGGTGCGACTGAGCATCAGTTCACGGTGCAATGTTCGCTTTCGGTGTCATCGGCACCACAACCGTAGGTTTCGCCACGGACAGCAACCGACGCGGCGCTGACGGTCACTGGCGTAAAGCCGGTGTTGCCTTCACAGGTCATGCTGTCGTTAGTGGCCACGAAAGACGGGTCCGGAGCGCCATCGGTGAAGGTGGCTTCAGCCGGGTTGGTCGGGTACACAGACGCCTGAGTCACACCGTCGCCGTTGTTGCTGGCGCAGACGTGATCACCGGCACCGTAGGCGGCAAATACGCCGGTATCCGGAATCTGCAGGCCGTCACTTTCCAGATCGTTGGCATCCAGCGCCGCTGCAATCTGGTTAATGCCGTTAGCGATCTGGGTCATGGAGCCCGCGTTGGCCAGCAGTTCGCCGACACCGTCGTACAGAATGTCCGGAATCTTCAGATCCAGCAGGGTGTAGGCGGTGATCAGGTCAGCAATCAGCTTGCCTTTCGGATCGTAGATACCATCCGCCACACTGATGCGGTTGTCGTGAATGTTGATGCCGCGTACCAGCGGGCTCCAGCCATCCAGATACTCCGGCGCGTAGGTGGCGATATCGCCGTAGCTCAGCACCTCAGTGCCGACGTTGGCGTTCGGAGCCTGTGCCACTTTGTCGTCCGGCAGCATGTAAGAGGTAATGGCAATCGAGGTGGTCTGATGGTCGGTGATGTCGTTGTCGAAGATTTCCACATTGGAGGTCGACAGCACGATCACGCCAGTACCCGGTGGCACGATGTGCACGCCGCCGGCAAAGTCGGACACGTTGGCAAAGTTGGGGGCGTTGTTGGCTTCTACTGTGTTGCCAAACACGCGCACACCATCACCGTACACACCGTTACCGATCGGCAGATCGAAAATCAGAATGCCGCCGGTGTTGCCGCGGGCGATGTTGTTGTACACGTCGGCATTCTTCGAGTTTTCAATCTCGATGCCGGCCACGTTTTTCTCGGCGATGTTGTTACGCACCACGATGTTTTCACTCTGACCGACGTACACACCGGCGTCGGCAGAGCCTTTCACGTAGCAGTCTTCGATCAGCACGTTGGAGGTTTCAACCGGGTACAGACCGTAGGCGCCGTTCGTGGCCTGATAGTCGGTTTCCCAGACGGTGGCCACGCGACGCAGCACGATGCCGTCGGTTTTCTTCAGTTTGATGGCGTTGTTAGGCGCTTCATACACGCCGAAGTCTTCCAGCACGATGTCTTCGGTATTGGAGATAAAGAAACCGTCGGCCTTATCGCCGCCGCTGGTCGCCGCGTCGAAGTCGAGGATGGTTTTTGCCATGCCGGCGCCACGGATGGTCAGGTCAGTGACCATGCCGACCTGTCCCAGAGAACCGTTACCGTCGAAGGTCAGCTCGGAACTGATTTCGTAACGGCCTTGTGGCAGCACAATGGTATCGCCGGTCTGGGCGGTGTTCAGAGCGGTAATCAGTTCTTCGGCGACGGTTTCGCTGCTGAGGTCTTTGGCAGAGCCGATGCAGATTACGCGGGCGCCAGTGGCAGTGCTTTCGCTGCAGCTGAATACTTTTTTAAGTTCTCCGGAATCCGCAGAGTTCTTGTCGTCACCGCCACAGCCAACCAGCCCCAATGCCGCAGCCGCGACCACCGCCGCCAGGCGGGTGTATCGGAAGTTCTTCATGATCGTTTACCTGTTGTTGTTTTTCGCTTGCAGTGCCGGGGTGCCGGCGGTCTGCACATGAGTGTTATTCCTTGCGTTGCCCATCAAAACGGATCGGAAGAAGGTGGTAAAAATAAATCGTGCTGCAAAGACTCAGGCTCACTGTGCATTTTGTAAAAAGCCAGATCTGGTGCGGCTTGCAGGGGCGTATCAGGAGGGGTTTCAGGCGCTGTGCAATTTCTGAAACACAGGAATTGCACAGCGTATTGTGCGCTCAGGCTGGGCTTAGCGGCGGTTCAGGAGGGCGATTGTGCCTGCGGCACGCGGCCGCGGTGTTCGCGGTAATCCGATGGCGTGGTGTCGTGAATTTTGCGGAAGGCGCGGTTGAAGGAGCTCATGGTGCGGTAACCGACATCGAGTGCGATGTTGGTAATCGGCGTGTCGGTTTCACTCAGTAAACGGTCGGCGGCTTCTCCGATACGCAGTTGATTGATGTACTCGTTGAAGTTGCTGTACCCCAGCTCTTTGTTGATGGTGGCCCGCAGCCGGTACTCGGGCAGCTGCAGGCGCTCGGCCAGAGCCGACAGCGTCAGGTTCTCCTGACGGTAGAAGCCGGTGTTCATCAGCTGATTCAGCTGTTGCAGCTCTTCGCTGTTTTCTTTGCTGACGCTCTGCTGATCAATGGGGGCGTCGGCGTCCGGTTCCGCCGCTGGGTGCGGCTGACGCTCCTGAGGCAGCAGATGCCAGAGTTCCGAACGCCCCTGCAGCAGCAGCCAGGCCAGAATCAGAATGGCCGAATCAATCGCCAGATAACGCGACACCGAATCGCCGATGCGCAGGTTGTAACTGAATATGCCCCAGCCGACGGCAATGCCGGTGGCCAGCATCACGCCACCCCGCAAGCGGCGACGGGCCTCAACCAGGTCATCGTTCCAATGCACGATCACTTCCCACCAGCCAAGAATCACCAGCAGGTACTCCAGCCACTGTGGAATGCCCTTGAGGGTGAAGTGCAGCGCCTGAGGTTCGCCGATCAGCAGATACAGCAGCGGGCCGCAGAAACTGTAGAACGCCAGGCCCCAGATCAGCGCGCGCGGTTCGTCGGGGCTGACAAAGGTGATGCGGCAGCACATCCAGAACAGAGCTGGGGTGGCGCTCTGCATCACGAACGAATAACCGCGCCACGGCTCGGGCACCCACTGGTGAAACAGGTGCACGTTGGCTCCGACCAGCAGCAGCACGAACAGCCGGGCGGCGACGGTATGGCGGAAATCACGGAGCAGCAGCAACGACAGCACCAGGCTTAAGCCGGCGCCGAAGGCGGCGAGAAACAGCTCCATGTCGGAATGGGTTGTCATAGCGTTGTTCTTATTCTGAATGAGGGTATGAGTTCACGGTGGCCAAAATGGTCAGCCAGTCGTCTGAAAAACGCAACAGGCAGACTTCGCCCGTCTGAGCCAATCCTGACACTGAAAATGCCGCTAAACCTCAGCTTTTACAGGGAATTGACCGGCGAATAGACACGGAAAAAAGCCGTTCTCAGCCTTTTGCCGGGCGGTGGAATTTGGGACAATGACGGCCGTTTTTTCCCGGTCGGACACTATGACTCAGCAAGCCCCCAAGGCGCCCGACGCGCCGCACCTGTTTTCTTACCACCCATACTGGGCCGAGTGCTACGGTACGGCACCTTTCCTGCCGATGAGCCGTGCGGAAATGGACCAGCTGGGCTGGGACAGCTGCGATGTGATCATCGTCAGTGGCGATGCCTATGTAGACCATCCGAGTTTCGGTATGGCCGTGCTCGGTCGTCTGCTGGAGAAGCAGGGCTTCCGCGTGGGCATCATTGCCCAGCCCGACTGGAACAAGCCTGAAGACTTCATGAAACTGGGTAAGCCGAATCTGTATTTCGGTATTACCGCCGGCAACATGGACTCGCTGATCAACAAATACACCGCCGACCTTAAAATCCGCAGCGACGATGCCTACACCCCGAACGGTGAGCCGGGCAAACGTCCGGACCGAGCGGTCATCGTGTATTCGCAGAAATGCCGCGAAGTGTACAAAGACGTGCCGATTGTGATCGGCGGTATCGAGGCCAGCCTGCGCCGTATCGCCCAGTACGATTACTGGAGCAATCAGGTACGCCGCTCGGTGCTGATCGATTCCGGCGCCGATGTGCTGCTGTACGGCAACGCCGAGCGCGCGCTGGTGGACCTGACCCACGAACTGGCGGCGGGCAAAACGCTGGACGACCTGAAAGACATGCGCGGCACCACCATTGTGCGCGATGCCACACCGGACGGCTGGACCGAAATCGACTCCACCCGTATCGACTGGCCGGGTCAGCTGGATCAGATTCCGAATCCGTACGACATGAAAGAAAGCAACAGCGAAAGCTGTGCCTCGAGTAACGGCGGTCAGAGCGCTGAAAGCGACGTCATGCCGGTGAAAATCATTCCGCTGCCGTTGCAGCGCAAAGTGGATCACGATCTGGAAAAAACCGTGATCCGTCTGCCGTCGTTTGAAAAAGTGCGCAACGACAGCGCACTGTATGCCCATGCGTCACGCATTCTGCACCAGGAGTCGAACCCGTTTAATGCGCGCCCGCTGATTCAGCGTCACGGCACCAAAGAAATCTGGGTAAACCCACCACCGATTCCGCTGGAAACCGATGAAATGGACGGCGTGTTCGGCCTGTTTTATCAGCGTGTGCCGCACCCGAGTTACGGCAAGGCCAATATTCCAGCGTACGAAATGATCCGCTTTTCGGTGAATATTATGCGCGGCTGCTTCGGTGGCTGTACTTTCTGTTCGATTACCGAGCACGAAGGCCGCATTATTCAGAGCCGTTCGCAGGAATCGGTGCTGCGTGAAATCGAAGAAATCCGCGACAAAGTCCCGGGCTTTACCGGCACCATTTCCGACCTCGGTGGCCCGACCGCAAACATGTATCACCTCACCTGTAAGAGTGACGTGATTCTGAAAAACTGCCGTCGTCTGTCGTGTGTGTATCCGGGCATCTGTAAAAACCTGAACACCAGCCACAAAGCCACCACCGAGCTGTACCGTGCAGCCCGTGCACTGCCGGGTATTAAACGTATCGCCATTGCCTCGGGTCTGCGGTATGACCTGGCAGTGGAAGATCCGGAATACGTACGCGAGCTGGTAACGCACCACGTGGGTGGTTTATTGAAAATCGCCCCGGAGCACACCGAACACAACGTGCTCAGCAAAATGATGAAACCGGGCATGGGCACCTACGACAACTTCAAGCGCATGTTTGATAAGTTCTCGAAAGAAGCCGGTAAAGAGCAGTACCTGATTCCGTACTTTATTGCCGCCCACCCAGGCTCAGAAAATAAAGACATGATGAATCTGGCGCTGTGGCTGAAGAAGCAAAAAATGCGCGTTGATCAGGTGCAGACGTTCTATCCGTCGCCGATGTCGCTGGCCACGGCGATGTACCACTCCGAGCGCAATCCGCTGCACCGCATGAGCTATAAATCAGACAAGATTTATATTCCGCGTGACATCGAACAGCGCCGCGTACAAAAAGCCTTCCTGCGTTACCACGACCCGAAAAACTGGCCGGTACTGCGTGACGCCCTGAAGGAAATGGGTCGTTATGACCTGATCGGCTCGGGCCCGAATGCGCTGATTCCGGCGGAAGATGCGCAAAATGTGAAGAGTACCCGCCGTCCGGGCTTCACCCCGGCCAAAGGTCGTCAGGGCAACAGCCAAAGCCAGCGTCCTGCAGCCAATGCGGGCGGCAAAACCGCGGGTAAGAACACGCCGGTTAAAAACGGCGCAGCTAATAATGCGGGTGCTAACAGCGGCGGCGCCAACAACAGAGGCTCCGCAGTCAATAAGGGGGCAGCCAAGCCCGCAGCCAAGCCGCAGACCGGCAAGGCCAATGGCGGTCAGGGGCAGGGTAACCGCCCTGCCAGCCCATTGTCGCAGGGCCCGTCCGGTGCCGGTGGCAAAGGAAAGGGCAAAGTGCGCAAACTGCGCTGAGGGTCGCCCCCTGCATCGTTTGGCGCCATGATTGGCGCCAGCGACCATTGAGCCGTTAAAAAGCCAGGGTGTATGCTCGGGCCTCACAGAGTCAGGCGGTTGAAAGGAATCGGCAGTCTAACGGACAGAACATTCAGCATGAGTTCTCGCCGGCAGCTCCGTCAGTTACCGAATAATCGGGTTGTCTTTATCCGGTCACTTATATCCGGAATGCTGAAGGCAGCACGGAATACACAGAGAATTCACATGAATACCCCAGCCAAAAAAAAGCATTACTGGAATTCAGCGCAGTTTAAGGTCAGTAATACCGCCTGGTGGCGGAATACGCTGAATGCCAACAGCCGGGTCGACGTCAGCGATTCGGCCCGTCAGGTCTTTCACCTGCTGTTGATCAAGCCTACCCGCTATGACGATGAAGGCTACCCGATTCAATGGGTGCGCTCGGCCATTCCGTCCAATTCCCTGGCCTGCCTGAATGGCATTGCGCTGGACGTCGCCGCCCGCCGCATTCTGGGTGATGACGTTGAAATCCGGGTCAGCACCTTTGACGAAGCCTGTGATGTGATCAAGGTTGATGCGCTGGCAGCCACGCTGCGCAGCAAAGGTCAGCGCGCACTGGTGTGCATGGCGGGTGTGCAGACCAACCAGTTTCCACGCGCAGTGGATGTGGCGAAACGCTTTGTGAAACAGGGCCTGCCTGTGTGCCTCGGTGGTTTCCATGTCAGTGGTGTGCTGAGTGTCATTGGCCGTCTGACCGATGAGCTGGTGGCTGCGCAGCAGGCGGGTATTTCGCTGTTTGCCGGCGAAGCCGAAAGCGGGCGCTTTGATGTGGTGGTGAAGGATGCTTGGAACCAGCAGCTGCAGCCATTGTACGACTATCAGAAAGACATGGTGTCGCTGGAAAATCAGCCGCAGCCGGTTTTGCCGACGGCCCTGGTCAAACGCAATTTTGGCAGCATCAGTACAATCGATCTTGGCCGCGGCTGTCCGTTTCAGTGTTCATTCTGTTGCATTATTAACGTGCAGGGCCGCACCAGCCGTTCCCGTTCTGCCGACGACCTGGAAGCGCTGGCCCGTCAGGCCTGGGCGGCCGGGCTCGAGAAAATTTTCATCACAGACGACGACTTTGCCCGTAATAAAAACTGGGAAGAATTATTTGATCGTCTGATTCTGTTGCGTCAGGAAGGCATTAAACTCCGCCTGCTGATTCAGATTGATACCCAGGCCCACAAAATTCCGAATTTTATCGACAAAGCCGTTGCCGCGGGTGTCGATAACGTCTTCATCGGTCTTGAAAACATCAATGCCGATAACCTGAAGTCCATTCAGAAGCGTCAGAACAAAATCACCGATTACCGCAATATGCTGCTGCAGTGGAAGCGTTACCCTGTGGTGATCTGGGGCGCTTATATTGTTGGCTTCCCGAACGATACCTATGAGTCGGTGGTACGCGATATTGAAATCATTAAGCGCGAACTGCCGATCGATATTTTAAACCCGTCCATTCTGACGCCGTTGCCGGGTTCGATGGACCATAAGCACATGCTGGAAAATGGCGAGTGGATGGATCCCGATCTCAACCGCTACGACCTGTCGCACCGGGTAACCCACCACGCGCGGATGAGCGACGACGAATTTGACCGTATGTATAAGGCCGTGTGGGACACCTACTACACGCGGGATCACATGCGCACCGTTATCCGTCGCGCCTTTGCGTTGGGCAGTAATAAAAAATACACCTTGTCCGGACTGCTGACCGCCTTTGGTACCATCACCAAAGTAACGGGCATCCGTTCCTACGACATGGGCTTTATCCGCTATGTGGCGCGTAAAGAGCGGCGCGAAGGTTTGCCGATCGAAAACCCACTGATTTTCTACCCGAAAATGTACTGGCGCCTGTTAAAAAGCGCGCTGATCATCAGCCGTGCGGCGACATCGCTGGCCGGGGACGCGCGCAGAATGTGGCAATCGCGCTCTTTTGAAGGCTATAAAGATGAAGCGATTACGCCGGTCACACTGGACGATTACGAAACCATGGACATGTATCAGAACACCCGTGGTGTGAAAGAACAGGCAGAAAAAGCGGTGGCGAAGCAGGTAGCCAAAGAGCGCCGTGAAGAAGCCAAAGCGTCTGAGGCGGAAAAGGAAAATAACGTTTTCTTTAAAGAAGCCTGACACACGCTAATGTCTGATGAACGGACCGGTATCGCAGGATGCCGGTCCGTTTGCATTTTCAGCGGGCCTTACCGGTCGATATTAACAGTCTTTATTTTCTGCACCGGCTGCGTCTTTCACTTTTTCGCAGGCGCTTTCCACCGCGTCGCTGGCCGCTTCGCCGGCTTTGACTGCAGTGTCTTTCACGGCATCGCCCGCTTTTTCGGCGCCATCTTTTACCGCATCCGCGGCGGCTTCGCCTTTTTCTTTCAGGTAGTCGCCGGTGTTTTGTGCGGCTTCTTTCACCGACTCTTTCGACGATTCATAAGCCTGTGTTACTGAGTCTTTGGCGGCTTTGGTGGCGTTGTCGATTTTGGCGCCGACTTTCTGCGCGGCGTCGTCGCTGCAGGCGGCCAGCAGGGTGGTCAGGGCCAGCGCAGTCAGTGTCAGTTTGATGGCCGGAATATTGAACGTCATATGAGTCTCCTTATCGATGAATATGGCTCAAAGAATGAGCGCGTTACGGGCAGAAAGTTCCTGTATCGTGGCTTAACACAAGGGCAGATCACAAGCCCCTGATCTGTTAATCTGGGCTTTGTTCAGACTGACGGTTTCAGGGAAAGTATGTTCCGCCTCTACCACGCCAACGACCTCGAAATTCTTAAAGGCATTCTGCTGAAACTGATGCAGCAGAGCCCCGCCGGTCCGTTCGCAAAAGAAGCCATTCTGGTGCAGAGTCAGGGCATGTCGCACTGGCTGAAACTGCAGCTGGCCGACGGTCTCGGTGTAGCCGCTCAGGTCGATTTTCCTCTGCCCTCCAGTTTTGTCTGGCAGGTATTCAACCGGCTGAAACCCGATCTGCCGGAACGCTCGCATTTCGATAAGCACATCATGGCCTGGAAGCTGGTGCGCCTGTTGCCAGAGTTGGCCGCAAAACCGGAATGTGCGGCCATTGCCCACTATTTAACCGACGATCAGGATGGCCTGCGTTGTTATCAGCTGGCCACCACCATCGCCGACGTCTTTGACCAGTATCTGGTTTATCGTCCCGACTGGTTGCTCAGCTGGGAAATGGGCGTCGACGAAGTGGCGGACACCGATGTGTCGGCCCATGCCTGGCAACCGTATGTCTGGCGGGCGCTGGTGGCCGACAGTGCAGAATTAAACCATTCACTCGACCACAGGGCACGTTTGCTGACTCAGCTGGAAGATCTGGTGGCCAAACACCCGGAGCGTCTTCAGGGCTTGCCGAAACGTCTGTTTGTGTTTGGTATCGCCGCGCTGCCGGGTAGCTACTGGCAGGTGCTGAAAGCCATTTCTCCCGTGATTGATGTGCACTTTTTTCTGCTCAATCCTTGCCGCAATTTCTGGGGCGATATCGTCAGCGACAAACAGCGCCTGTCGATTTTACGCAAACAGCCGGATGCATCGGACCTGCTCGACCGTGGCAACCCGCTGTTGGCTTCCTGGGGCAAGCTTGGGCGGGATTTTCTGACGCTGGTGAACGACAGCAGTGCCGATGGTGAGCTGCAGGACGTTGAACTCTGGTATCAGGACGACAGTAAAGCGCCGTCGCTGCTGAATTATGTGCAGCGGGATATTCTCGATTTAACCGATCGTCAGCAGGGCGCCTTTACCGCCGACGCTCTGCTGCACAGCCGCTTTAAGCAGGGAATTGATGCCAGTGACGGCAGCTTGCGGCTGGTCAGTGCGCACAGTCCGTTGCGCGAAGTTCAGCGCCTGTACGATCAGATTTTGTTCTGGCTGGAGCACAATCCGCAATTAAAACCGCGCGATATTGTGGTGATGGTGCCGGATATCGACCAGTACGCGCCCTATATTGATGCCGTATTTGCCAGCCATAAAGCGACGACCAGCGGTGGTGGCGAATACCGGATTCCGTGGGCCATTGCCGACCAGTCGATGGCGCAGGAAGATCCGCTGATCGACAGCTTTTTACGTTTATTGGGTCTGGCCGATTCACGCCTGCTGATCACCGACGTGCAGGACTGGCTCGACGTTGCCGCGATCCGCAATCGCTTTGACCTGAGCGAAGACGATTTACCGCCACTGCGCGACTGGCTGGCGCAGGCGCAGATCCGCTGGGGGTTGGATGGCGAGCAGCGCCGGCAACTGGGGCTGCCGGCCTTTGAACAGAACAGCTGGCGCAAAGGTCTGCGGCAGTTATTGCTGGGCTACATGCTGCCCGATGGCGATGACGATTTTCTCGGTGATTTTCCGTTGGCCGCAGCCGAAGGTAATGAAGGCGAACGCCTGGGTAAATTGATGGCGTTTATCGATACGCTGGAGCATTGGCAGCGTTTCTTCGCTCAGGGGACCCGCTTAAACGCCGACTGGGTGTCAGCCCTGCAACGCCTGCTGCCCGATTTTTACGCACCCTCCGACAGCGAGCATTATTCACTGCAACGCCTGCGTGATGTGATCCAGCGCTGGTCAGACGAACTGGCGATTGCCGCGTTTGATTGCCCGCTTACGCCCGTGGTGGTGCGCAGCTGGTTTAACGAGCAGCTGGGACAACAGGGCGGCTGGCAGCGCTTTTTAGCCGGACCGGTGAATTTCTGTACCCTGATGCCCATGCGCTCGATTCCCTTTAAAGCCGTTTGCCTGTTGGGTATGAACGACGAGGATTACCCGCGCCGGGTGACGCCGGTGGGCTTCGATCTAATGGTCAGTGGCAAACCCCGACGCGGTGACCGTTCGCGCCGGGAAGACGACCGCTATTTATTTCTGGAAGCCGTCTGCTCTGCGCAGGATTATCTGTACATCAGCTACCGTGGCCGTGATGTGCGCGAAAATGCCGAATTACAGCCGTCGGTGCTGGTCGCCGAATTACGCGATTATCTGTGCGACGGCTTTTGTCTGAACGAACACCTTGAGCTTCCTCACAGCGTCAGCCATCAGCATTTTGCGCACTGGCTGTGCGAGGAATTACCCCTGCAGCCGTATAACCCGGCGCATTTCAGCCCGCAGAATAATCCGCGAAATATCCGGGGGTTTCAGTCGGTCTGGGCCCAGGTTGCCAATGCCGGACTTTTGTCTGCAGGTCACGGGGTTACAGGACATAGTGCTGCTGAACAGGCATCACCGTGGCTGACTCAGGCACTGGCGCTGCCTGCCGACCTGAATCAGCTGCAGGTGCTTTGGAGCGATGTCTGTCAGGCCATGACCGACCCGATGAAATTTTTTATGACCCGCAGGTTGCGCGCCACGCTGGATATTCACTGGCAGGAACACGAAACCGAAGAACCCTTTGCGCCCGGCGGTCTGGATTTTTATCTGCTGAAGCAGGAATGGCTGAACCGGGTGATGACCAACACCGGGCGTCTGGATGACGTCGAAGCCGATGCACTGGTGTTTACCGGTCGCCAGCAGGCACTGGGATTATTGCCGGTCAATCAATTGGGCCGGGTGTGGAGCGAAGGCGTTGCAACCGATGTGCTGCCACTGGCGCACACCCTGTTCGCACTGACGCAGCAGCGCATGCCGTCACGGGCGCTGTCGTACCGTGCCGGTGGCTGCGATATTTCCGGTGAATTACAGCAGGCCTTTTGTGAGCGCGAAGGCGATGACACGGGCTATCTTGTGCTGCAGCGTGTTGGCGATATCCGTGGCCGCGATCTGCTCAATGCCTGGCTGCAACTGGTGCTGGTAGCGGCTGCACAGCCAGGGTTAATCAGCCACGCGGTACTGCTGGGTCTTGGCAAAGAAAAAAATCAGAAGGTGCTGCGCCGCATCGTTTTAAAAGCGCCGGCGCAGGCGTTGGCGCAAGCGCAGGTTGCACAGGCCTTAATCTGGTACTGGCAATGCTGGTGTCAGCCGCTGCCGCATTTGCCCGACACCTTATGGATGCTGCTGAATGGCATCGGCAACATAACGCAAAAAACCGATGATCCGGATGAACAGCAGGAAGCGCTCGAAAAAATGCTGAACGAGATGGCCGAACGGGAAAGCGGTGAACTGACGTCTGCCTATCTGCAACGCTGTCTGCCGCAGTTTGTGAGTGACGACTTACTGAATAATCACCAGCAATGGCTTGACGATTACGGCACGCTCATGCGCGCGCTGAGCGAGCATATTGTGAACGAAGACGGGGAGGCCAACTGATGCAGACCCTTTCCGTGCATGATTTTCCGTTGGCCGGACAGTCATTGATTGAAGCCAGTGCGGGCACCGGAAAAACCTACACCATCGCCGGTTTATATAACCGGTTAATTCTCGGTCATGGACGGGGCGGTGAGCGGCTGGGTTGCGACCAGATTCTGGTGGTGACCTTTACCCGTGCGGCAACCGAAGAATTACGGGGCCGGATCCGTCAGCGTCTGCGCGACAGCTTTGAAGATATTCTGCGTCTGGAAAATAACCAGAAAGCACACGACAGCGCCTTTTATGCCTGCCTGAGCGATCTGGCTGCGCAGGCCGGTTGTGATGCTGCGGTCATCCGTCAGGGCGTAAAACCCTGGTTGCAGGCTAATTTAGCCTTAATGGATGAGGCTGCCATTTTTACCATCCACGGTTTTTGTCAGCGCATGCTCAAACAATTTGCGTTCGACAGTGGCGTGGTGTTCAGCGCTGAACTGGTGCTGGATGCGGATACTTACCTGCAGCAGGCCTGCGAAGATATCTGGCGCCGTGAGGCGTATCCGTTGTCGGCGGAACAAAGCCGCTTTTTGCTGAGCCGTTATTCCGGCCCGGATCAGCTGCTGGCAAAAGTAAAATCGCGCATCGCCCGTCCCGACGTTAAGGTGTTACCGGTCGTACCAGCCGATTCTTTTGATGCGCTGTGGGCGCAGGCCGCGTCGCAGTTTCAGCGAATCCGGGCGCTTTGTGCCGACACCCCGGCGGCCGATCTGGTGCAATTGATAGCCGCCTCCGGTGTCAGCAAGCGCAGTTACAACAGCAAAAATACCCCCAATTGGGTGGGGCAGGTGTACCGCTATTTCAGTGGTGAATTTCAGCTGCCGGAAGCCGACAACCTGTCGCGGCTGACCTACGAGGTAATGGAAGAAAAGCTGGAAAAAGGCGATTTACCGAGCCATGCCTTGTTTGACGCATTTTCGGCATTCAGCAAACTCGCCGGTCAGTTGTCGTTATTGCTGGATCTGGCCTGGCAGGACGCCATCAGTGCCCGCTATTTCGAATTGCTGGAACACGCCGGTGCGTTAACGCCGGACGATCTGCTGCGTCTGCTGCAGGCTGCCCTGCGTTCGGTGCAGGGCGAGGCGCTGGCCACGCAGATCCGTCGCCTGTATCCGGTGGCCATGATTGACGAATTTCAGGATACCGACCCGCAGCAATACGAAATTTTTAACCGTATTTATCCGGCCCGGATGCCAGAACAGTCGAAGCAACCGGTCGATCCAGATCGGCCCGGCTGCAGCGATTATGCGCTGATTATGATCGGTGATCCGAAGCAGGCAATTTACGGCTTCCGTGGTGCGGATATTTTTACCTACATTACTGCCCGCCGGCAGCTGGCTGACAGCCAGCGTTTCACGCTCAGCACCAACTGGCGCAGCCATACGCGTCTGGTCAGTGGTGTAAACGAATTATTCGCCGCGAACACGTCGCCCTTTATTTTTGATGACGACATTGAATTTATTAAAGTCAGCGCCGGTGGCAGTCACGACAACAAAGCGTTTCAGGTCGGTGGTGTTGAACAAACACCACTGCAGCTGTGGCACGACGGCGAAGAATATTCCCGCCCGGCTGCGCAGCGTACCGCCGCCAGTCAATGCGCTGCACAAATTGCCGCGCTGATGCAAGGGGCCGGGCGTCTCGGCGAAAACAGCGTTCAGGCGCGCGACATAGCGGTTTTGGTGCGCAGTCGTCGCCAAGCCGGTTGGGTGCGCGAAGCCCTGGCCGCCGAAGGCATCGGCAGTGTGTTTTTAACCCGTGATTCCGTGTTTGAAACCCAGGAAGCGCTGGACACATTCCGCTGGTTGCAGGCCATTGCGCATCCGGCGGATGAACGCACGCTGCGTTCGGCACTGGCCACCGAAACTCAGGGGTACAGTGCCCATCAGCTGGATCAGTTTCTGAATGACGAAAGCGCGTGGGAAGACGTACTCAGCCGGCATCAGCTGTATCACCAGTTGTGGAATCGCCGCGGCGTCATGGCGGCGGTGATGCAATGGCTGGAAGACGACGGCCGCGCGGAACGTCTGCGGGCGCTGGCGGATGGTGAACGTCGCCTGACCAACCTGATGCATCTGGGTGAATTATTGCAGTCGGCCAGCCGCCGTCTGCGTGGTCACGAAGCTCTGCTGCGCTGGCTGGGCGAGCATGTGTTCAGCGAGCAACACGCCGGTGATGAGGCACAGTTACGCCTCGAAAGTGACGCCAATCTGGTGACCATCGTCACCATTCATAAATCCAAAGGCCTGCAGTACCCGCTGGTGTTTTTGCCCTATTTATGGGATGACCAGACTACCAATGCCAAAGCCGATGTGCAGTATTTCAGTGACAAAGACGGCGGCATGGTGCTGAATCTGCGCCCGGACGACGAAGCCAAAGCTCAGGCCGCGCGCGATGCACTGGCCGAAAGTCTGCGGCTTTTGTACGTGGCGTTAACCCGGGCCGAACAGGGGTGTTTTGTCTGGCTGATGGACGCGCTGGACGGCCGCTCGAAAAATCAAAAGAAATCCATTATTGCCGCCAGTGCACTCGGCTATTTGCTGGGGCTGGATACCGACCCGGACTGGCAAGGCCTGAAAGACAATGCCCACGCGGATATTGCCGTTTCGGCCCCGGCAGACTGGACGTCCTGTGTGAGCGTCAACACCAAACCGAGTCAGAACTTACCATCGCTGGCTGCCGAATTGTTTTCCGGTCGTGCCCGCGATTTATGGCGGGTCAGCAGTTACAGCCAGCTGACGCAGGAGCATGACGGCGGTGCCGTTACTGTCGCTGCTGCTGAATCGTTAAATGCGGACGACGAGTTACTGCGCGGCGATGAAATGGCCACCGGCGCCAGCGCAACTGATTATTCAGTTGTGAACACGTTAGCCAGCGATGAGGCGCAGGCCTTTGATGAGCTGCATCCGGCGCTGACCTTCGCCAAAGGCGCAAACGCCGGCACTTGTCTGCATGCGGTGTTTGAACACTGGGATTTCCGTGATGCACAAAAACTGGCGGATATCGGCGCCCGTGAGCTGAGTCATTATGGCTTGCTGGCTGCCTCCGACAGTGAGCAGGCTGCGCAAATTCAGGCGTTAAGCCAGTGGTTGACGGCTGTTGTACAAAGCCCGTTGATGGATGCCCGGCAAGCGCGTTTTTGCCTGGCCGATATTGGCGCCGGCAACCGTCTGGATGAAATGGAATTTTATTTACCGGTGGCGAATTTACGTCCACATCAGATTGATACGCTGCTGGCATCGCCAGCGGGACGCCACGGCCGCTTTCATTTCGATCCGCTGAGCGGCTATTTAAAAGGCTTTATCGACCTTATTTTCTGTCACGACGGCCGTTATTACGTGGCGGATTATAAATCGAATCATCTGGGTTTTACGCTGGCCGACTATGCGCCGGCGTCATTGCAGAATGCCATGCTGGATCACAGCTATGACCTGCAGGCCTGGATTTACACGCTGGCGCTCGATCAGTTGCTTAAGCACCGCCTTCCGGATTATCAGCCGCAGCAGCATCTGGGTGGTGTGTATTATTTCTTCCTGCGTGGCATGCATCTGGGCAAGGGTGCACCTCTGTTCAGCCTGACCGCGCCGGGGGCGGCTCAGGGCGATTTATTTAACAGCGTGCACTACGAATTACCGCCCGGTGTTTATTACCACGCTATCGATGAGGAGCAGCTTGCGCGCTGGCGTCAGGTGTTCTTTGAGGAGGCTTCCGTATGAGGCTGCGTGAACCGACGCCGCTTGCCGGTGTGCGCGATATCGACCGCCAGCTGGCCGACCAGATTGTGCGTTACGAAACCTCAGTGCGTGACCCCGGAACCGACACCGGGCCGTTATGGCTCAGCGCGTTAATGGTCAGCATCGCGTTGGGCAAAGGACAGGTGTGTCTGCCGTTGTCCATGGGGTTATCAGTGCCAGCTGGACTTTCGGACCAGTGGCAAGCGAGTGGCGTTGATGAACTGGTATCCGTATTGGCCCGGTGTCACACCGTTTTTAATACCGCCTCTGGCGCGGATTATGCCCGCCAGCCGCTGGTGCTGGATGGCACAAATCTGTATCTGGCGCGTTATTATTTTTACCAGCAGTCACTGCTTGAATTTCTGCAGCAGCGTTTGCAGCACGGCGTGACGGAGGCTGCCGACGACACCACGCTGACGGCCATTTTGCAGCCGTTATTTCCGTCCACTGACGGCGTTGATTGGCAGAAGGTGGCGGCGGCGACGGCCTGTACTCAGCGGCTGGCGGTCATCACTGGTGGCCCGGGCACGGGTAAAACCACCACAGTAACGCGTCTGCTCAGTGCCTTGCTGAGTGTGAACCCGGATTTATCGGTTGCGCTGGCAGCACCCACCGGAAAAGCCGCCGCGCGTATGACGGAATCGATCCGTAATGCCCGCTTAAAAGCCAGCGCCGGCGCCTTGCCTTACGCGGAACGCATTCCCGACGAGAGTTTTACCCTGCATCGTTTACTCGGCTGGACACCGCGCGGTTTCCGCTACAACCGCGAGCGATCATTGCCGTTCGATTGCGTGGTGGTGGACGAAGCCTCCATGGTGGATTTACCCATGATGCATCATTTATTTGCCGCGCTGGCGCCCCATGCCCGGTTAATTCTGCTCGGTGACCGCGATCAGTTAGCCTCGGTAGAAGCGGGCAGTGTGCTGGCGGATTTATGCGACGCCGGAACCCAGCACGGCCCTTCACTTGAATTTGCTCAACGTCTGAGCGGGCTTACGGGGTACGATTTAATGCCGTTCGCCGAAGCAGCGGAGCGGCCGATTCAGAACGCGGTCGCGCAATTGCGGGTGTCGCACCGCTTCGATGCGAACAGCGGTATCGGTCAGCTGGCGCAGGCGGTGAACAGCAGTAACCTAAGTGCCGCTGCACAGGCGTTTCAGCGGTTCAGCGATATTGAATATTTCGCCCTGCAGCAGGACAGCCGCAATCCGTGGTGGACGGATCGCCGTTTTCAGGATCGCATAGTGCAAGGTCATGCGGCGTATTGCGCGGCGGTTCAGCAGCAGATGAATAATCCGCAACAGGCGCAGGCGGTGCTGGATGCATTTAATGAATTTCAGGTACTGGTGGCTTTGCGTCAGAGTGTGTACGGCGTGACGGTGGTGAATCAGCGCATCGAGCAATTGTTGCAAAGCAAAGGCCTGCTGAATACACCACAAATGGCCGGAAACGCTATGAATCAGGGCTCAGGTGCCTGGTACGCGGGCCGGCCGGTCATGATTAACCGCAACGATTATGACCTTGGATTATTCAACGGCGACATCGGTATTGCCCTGATGGCAGCCGATGGCAGCGGGCAGCTTAAGGTGGCGTTTCCGGCGTCCGACGGCAGCGTACGCTGGTTATTACCGAGCCGCTTGCCCGAGCACGAAACAGCGTTTGCCATGACAGTGCACAAAAGTCAGGGCTCTGAATTCACGGAACTTTGCCTGCTGCTGCCAGACCAATGGCAGAGTGTGATTACGCGCGAGCTGATTTACACCGCCATCACCCGCGCCCGCGAGCGCTTCTGCTTATTTACCTCAGATGCCTGCTGGCAGCAGGGCCTGATCACCCGGGTACAAAGGGCCAGTGGTCTGCGCGATGCCTTGTGGGGAGCGCGTCAGGCATGACGCGGAACACAGAAAGAGCGCAGACAGCATTGGCCTTGCGGCCCTGAGCAACCAAAGAACACCCGATATTATGAAACGTTTTTTACGCCATTTTCTGATCGCTGTTTTGTTTGTTGTCACGCTCTTGCTGGTGGGTATTCAGCTGGCGCCGGCACTGGGTCTTAAGCTGGCGGATCGCTGGTATGCACAGCAGGGCGAGGGATTTTCGTTAACCGCTGGTGACTGGTCTTTTTCACCCTTTAAATTGCAGTTTCGCTTACATGACCTGACCCTGACGCATCCGGGTGTTGCCAATGGCCAGACCACGCTGAAAACGCTGGCGCTGAATCTGGATGTAAAGGCTCTTTTGCAACAGCGCGTGCATGTACGATCGCTGGCGGTTGATGGTCTGGCGCTGAATCTGGCGGTCGAAGAACAGGACGGGAATAAAAATCTGAGTGTGGCAGGCCTGATGATTCCACTCGCGTCGCCCGCAGCGGATAAACCGGCAGTGGCTGAAACCGATGAAGCTGAATCCGCTGTCGATGCAACGGTGCAGGCGGCAGCATGGACTGTTCAGCTGGATCAGTTAACGCTGAACGACGAGCGCATCGTGTGGCGCGTTAATGATCAGTCTCTGGATGCATCCGGCGAGTGGTGGTTGCAGTCGCTGACGTTAGCGGATTTTTCCAGTACGGGATCTTCGCCGGTGACTGTGCAATTAAGCGCGCAGATTGCCGCGCTGGCCGTGCGTACGCCACAGGCCGTACAACTGCAGAATCCGCTGTCGCTGACCGTGGCCGGTCAGCTGCTGAACCCGATGCTGGCGCCGCAATTTCAGGGCGATATTACGGTAAATAATGTGGGCGTTCAGGTACACGATTCATTGTCCGTGGCCTTGCAGCAACTGGCGCTGAAGGGCTTGGTGGCCGACGCAACGCAGCAGCAATTAACGGCGCTGCAACTGAATGGCTTCACCTTCCGTAATGAATCTGCGGCGGCGACCAAGACGGAAGCAAAAAGAACAGAAGCAAAAAGCACAGAGGTAGGAAGTGCTGAAGAAAAAAATGCTGATGCAAAAAGCCCAGGTGAATCAGACGCCTTTGAAAAAGACTTGGGTGAAAAAGACACGGCTGCACCCGCTGCACAGGCCATCACCCTTGAGAAATTAACCCTGTCCGGCATTACCAATCAGAGTAATCAGCAGCATGTTGATGCACTCGACCTGCAGGGGCTGACTCTCAGCGCCGGCGGTAAGTCCTTACTGACGCTTGGTCAGTACCGTATTTCCGGTCTGGATTATCAGACAGCGGGCACATTGTCGGTTGGCGAGCAGGCCTACACCGGCCTGACGCTGGCCGTTGAGCGCCGCGCCGATGGTTCTCTGGCTGGTTTGCCGGATCAGTCATCGGCCAGTCATTCAGACCCGGACGATGCAGGCACTGTGTTGGCTGCTGGATCTGCCGCTCAAGCACCGGCTGAAAGCGAGGCTGTCACTCAGGTTCTGGCGATCGTACTGGCGGGTTTGCAACAGGGAATGGCTGCGTTACCAGCTGAGGGTGATGGTGCCATTAAATCTGGTGCAGGCGATGCACAACCGACTCAAATCCGCATGCTGGATGCCAGTGTCACGCCACCACTGCGGGCCACATTAACCATCCACGAGCTGCACATAGGCGCAATACAGCCAGATATATCGGCGACACCGCTGCAACTAAAACAGCCTGTGCCGGTGCGGCTGGTGCTGGGGCTGGATGACTACAACCGTATCCGCATCGACGGCGAACTCGGCCTGTATGCGCGTGATGGGCAGGTGTATCCGCAGGGTGAACTGACGGTGCACGCCGAGCAGCTGGATCTGGTGCCATTTAATGGCTATCTCAATCAGGCCATGGGCTATCAGGTTGAGCGCGGCATGCTGAATCTGGATGCGATCATTCAGGTGAATCAGGCCCGGCTGTCTGGCGACATTAAAATTCTGCTGCGCAATTCGCGCTTCGTACCGTCCGATCAGCAAACCATCGCCCGCGTCAGCAAACAGATCGCCATGCCGGTGGATACTGCACTCGATTTACTGCGCGATGACAACGGTAACGTGCGTTTGTCGGTGCCTCTGTCGGGTGATCTCAGTCGTCCGGACTTTGGTCTGAATGACCTCTCCCGTCAGCTGAGTAAACTGGCGCTGCAGCAGGGCGCCTTGTACTACCTGAAGCAGAGTCTGCAGCCGTACACGACCATGATTACCGTGGCGTCCTACGCCGGTGACTACCTGTTTGCCATCCGCCTCGATGCCCTGAGCTTTGCTGCGGGCAGCCATGAACTGGCGGACGATCAGACCGAGCGTCTGAATAAAGTGGCCGGATTAATGAGCAAGAAAACCGATCTGGAATTACGCGTCTGCCCGTTCGTCAGCCACGACGAGGCCGGCACGCTGGCCGATCAAGGCGTGGCGCTGGCCACGCAGCGCGGCCAGACCGTAAAAGCGTATCTGGCGGCACAAACGGACAACAAAGGGCAATCGCTGGCACCGCGGGTGACGGTGTGCAAGGCCCAGCAGGGAGAACGTTCGGAAGTGGTGTTGGGTGTTGAATAAGGCCGCCCGCACTGCGCTACTATTTTTCTGGCAACACCAGACTGAGGTTCTTTTATGAATGACGTTATCCGTCTCCTGCGTTCGCACCGTTCCATCCGCGCCTTTGCCGATACGCCGGTAACGGAAGAGCAGCTGCAGGAAATATTACTGGCCGGGCAGGCGGCATCGACCTCCAGCTTTTTGCAGGTTACGTCGGTGATCCGCGTAACCGATGCCGAAAAGCGTGCCCGTCTGGTGGAACTCAGCGGTGGGCAAAAATGGGTAGGGCAGGCGCCGGAATTTCTGGTTTGGTGTGCCGATTTTTACCGTCATCAGCAGATTTCCCCAGATGCCCGGCTGGGCTTTACCGAGCAGTTGCTGATCGGCGCTGTCGACACCGCCATCATGGCGCAGACCGCGCTGGTGGCGGCAGAATCCATGGGGTTGGGCGGGCTGTTTGTTGGCGGCATTCGCAATAAACCCGCTGAAGTCGCCGGGCTTCTGGAATTACCCGAACACGTATTGCCGCTGTTTGGCATGTGCCTTGGCGTACCGGCGCAAGACCCGACCTTGCGTCCGCGTCTGCCGTTGCCGCTGGTGCTGCACACCAATGCCTATAACCGCGAAGGCGATAAAGCCCTGTTGGCCGACTACGATGCGCGCGTGCACGACTATTACGAACAGCGCATGGGCGCCGATAAAGTCATGACCTGGAGCGAACAGATTTCCGGTATTCTGGCGAAAGAAGCCCGGCCTCACATGAAGGCCTTTATTGAAAGCCAGGGCTTTGCCAAAAAATAGCGGCTTACACCGCTTTAAGAATAAAGGGGTTGCCTGAGTAGGCACCCGGTTCGATATAACAGCGGTTGCCCAGCACCACTTCCTCTCCGCCGGTGACGTTGTGGCCGTGAATCAGCAGGTCAATGCCGTTTACCGTATGCTGGGCGCGCTGCTCGAAAGGGCTGCGCGACCAGATGCAGCGTTGCATCATATCGGGCGTCAGATATTCAAACTCCGCCCATTCGGCGTGCGGGTAATCGGCGTGAACAATGCCATAACGACGTCCGTCTTTGCCTTCCAGTTCGATACCCAGTGGCAATGCTTCCAGTAGCTGAAACCAGTGTTGCCAGCGTTCCCGCGGGGCGCTGGCAATCCAGTTGCCGCCCTGATTCAGCCAGGTCAGACGGTCACGACTGTTGCCGTATTTAAGGCCGCTCAGCATCAGGTATTCGTGGTTACCCAGCACCGAGTAGAACCAGGGCTCATCCAGTAACGCCAGCGCGGCGGGTGAATCCTCACCCCGGTCGATCAGGTCGCCGGTGCAGATCAGCCGGTCTGTGGCGGGGTTAAAGTTGGCGTCGGCCAGTTGCTGTTTCAGCTGTGCGACCTTGCCGTGAATATCACCCACCACAAAATCCTGGCCGACGGTGTTTTTGCTCAACCGTTGCAGCGTCGGGCGCAGCTTCATCATGCGGGCCGCTCCGCCGGTTCGCTCTGGTCTTCAACTTTCAGCGTGGCGTGGCGCTTAATTTCCGGCAGTGGCTGAGCGTTGTGCGGCGCCCAGCGTGCAATGACGGCCATTGCCAGTACCAGCATAAACATCCAGGCGTTTGCAGGAACCTGAAGGTTAAAATCAACCGCCGAATGAATGGCGATGGCGATAATGCCCATACACGCAGAAAAGCCCATGCCTTTGTACAGATCGCTGTTGCGCAGGCGCATGGCCATGACACCCCACCAGAAACACCAGAGCACCACAGCCGCCAGGGTCAGATACGCCGGCAGACCAAATTCGGCGCCGAACTGGGCATAGTCGTTATGGGCGTTGTTGTAGATCGCATTTTCTTTTACATCCGCGCTGCGGAAGGCCGGATACACAGGAATAAAGGCACCGGCGCCAATGCCGGTGATCAGGTTCTGGCGCCACATATTCACCGTGTCGCGTGTTACTTCGTCGCGGCTTTCATGTTCTGCGGTCGTGTTTTGCAGACGATCGGCGACTTTTTCGACACCAAAGAAGGTGCCGACAATGGCGATGTCGATCACCAGCAGGCTGGCCAGCAGAATGGTGGTTGAACGGCTCTTATTGCGCATCAGTAACAAAGCCAGACCACCGGCCAGCATCAGGCTGGCAAAGAAAGCGGTGTTGCCCATGCGCGAACGGCTTAAGACCAGTGCAATCACCATCACGGCCAGAAGCAAGCGCAGCACGACTTTGTCACTGAGTAACATGGCGACCATCTGGCGCATGCGCTGGCGCAATGAGCCTGAATAATAAGTGCTTTGCGCCAGCAAAAAACCAATACCGAGCGCCAGACTCATCTCCAGATAACCGGCCAGATGGTTACGGTTAACAAAGGTGCCGGTCGCTACGCCACGGTAATATTGCTTTTCAATAAAGAAGCCGAATTCCAGCCCGGTGAGCACCATGACGGCACCGAACAGCGCCTGAAAAGCCGCCGCCAGCGCCACTATCCAGACCGCTCTTTTTACCCGCTCGCGCGAATGCAGCATCAGCAACGTCAGCGCAAAAAAACTGATCAGCCCCAAACCCCGGAGGAATGCCGTATAGGTATCAAATGGCGAATACGAAATACCCGCTGCCCACTGCACCAGCACCCACAGCTGCACCATGGCCAGCAGCCCGATCAGCGGCAGGGCTTTTATAAATGCGGTTGGAAAAGGTATGGCCGGCAGGCGGGCAATGTGGCGGATGCGCAGCAGATGATTAACTTCAAGCAGCAACAGAATCACCGCCACGGCGGCAAACCAGGGCCAGGCCCAGTCGCGGTAGCCACCAAACGGCAGAGGCAGGGTAAACAACATAACCTGATACGCGGTCCAGCGATTCATGGGCAGTTCCTGTTTTCTGATGTGCCATACAGAACAAAGCCCGCTTCACAGTGACTATGAAGCGGGCTTTTCGTTAACCCCCAGACTCAGATCTACGCAGAGCCTGAGGCAAAGAATCAGACAGGGCTGACCTGAGGCGTCGGCGCTGGCGGCGTTACAACCGGAACGACAACCGCAGGAGGCGGCGTAGTCGTGGTGTTACCGCCGTCTTGGGTACCAGTATCCTGATTACCTGTGTCCTGGTTGGCATCCGCACCTTCTCCGCTGCCTGCCTCACCACCGGAACCAGTGGCGGCATTGTTGGCGGCCAGAACGGTTTCCTGTGCTGCTGCCACGATGCCGGCAACGGTGCTGGCATCAAGGCCGGAGTTATTGGCAGCGTCGACTACGGCGCCAGCCGCAACGTTAATGTCGACAGGTACGGCAGCCGATTGCATCGCAGTAATAACGGTGGCAGGTGCAACACCGCTGGCAACAGCGACCTGAGCAACGGTAGCGACCGATACGCCTGCATCGACCATAGAGGTCAGAATGGCTTGCATGGTGGCGTCATCACACTGACCGCCACACTCACTGGTGGCTTTCTGGAAAGCGTCTGCCGGAGACATGGTCTTAAGGTCGGTGGCCATATCGGCGAAGGCTGGTACAGCCAGCGCCAGTAACATCCCTGCAATTAACTTACGCATAGTTCAATCCCTGCCTGATGGGTGATTTCAGTAGCTGGCCAATTCTAATGACAGGCGCACAGAATGCCAACATCGTGTTACAAAAATATGCCACCGGGCGTGGTTTTGGCTGAAATGACCGACGGTTGCTGGCCGGACGGCAAGAATCGGCACGATTCCATCCCATTCGTGGGGTTTTCTGCTGTTTCAGAAAGGCATGCTCAGGTTGGAAGGATTCAGATCGCGCCATAATAAGTTCCTAGTTGGCGAGATATGACCATTATTGAGGGGGTAAATCAAATGTGCCATTTCTGAACTGTGATTCATTTCATTGAAAGACTGTTTTTAGTAGAGTGCGTCCGGTGACTTTAATGCTTACGTTTTGGTGCGATGGTAAATGGATTTATATAGCAGGGGTGCGTTGTTTGGTATAGCTGAGAAGATAGTCAGGCTTTTAACTCAGCTACTATCGTTGGTATTGATGGCCAGACTCATGGATCCTGCAGAATTTGGGAGTCTGATGTATGCTTTTGCTGTGGTGTCCATGTTTAATGCGATTAGCATTTTTGGGTTGGATGCTCAGCTAATTAAATGGCTGTCTATATATTCTGTTAGATCTCCATATATCGTAAAGTCTGCTTTTTTATTACGCTGCTTTTTCTCAGTTGCTTGCTTCTTTGTGGTAAATTTTCTCCCGTTTTTAGGGGTTGGCGATCCTTCTTTGGTATTTATTATATCAATATACTTACTGGTCATGCCCTGGCTTACATATGAATGGATTTTTACGTCAATTGGCCGGAGTGATTATTCATCTATTGGGTTGCTGATTGGTTATATCGTTGGCTTTCTATATCGGTTGGGAGTGTTGTTGCTTGGGGCGACTCCTTATCTCTTGGCTTGGGCGTATGTGCTGGAGCTGGTTGTGGTGTCCTTTGTATATTCTGTAATAGGGCGCCAGCTTGCAATAGGTCTCTTTGATGGAGGTTTTAATGCCAGCAGAAAATTGTTGGCGTTGATCTTTAGGCGTTCATTTCCTTTGGCTATTTCAAGCCTCCTTGTATTTTTATATGTGAAAATTGATCAGGTGATGGTTGGTTATATGTTAGGGGATTTAGCAGCGGCAAACTATGTCTCTGCTACTCGTTTGAGTGATGCGCTATATGTCTTTGGTATTTTGTTGGTAAACGTATATTTTCCCAAGTATGTTTCTTCTATTATTTTTCTAAATGGTGATGTTCGGTCTCCTTATGAAATGAATAGGAAGATATTTTGGCTTGTGCTTTTGAGTGTGTTGGGATGTGTGTTTGTTGTCTATTTCTCTGATTTTATTGTGAGTTGTCTTTATGGTGGGAATTACGCACAAGCATCGCCGGTGTTGGCATATACGATATGGACTGTTCCGCTGGTATATCTTGGTGCTATTACAACAAGGGTATATGTTGCGCTGGGTAAAAATTGGGTTATGTTTAAACGTTCTGCGGCTGCGCTTGCTATTAATGTGATTCTGAATTTATTGTTGATCCCGGTTGCGGGGTTGGAGGGTGCTGCGTTTGCAAGTGTGGTTGCGCATCTGGTTGCTGCATTATTGATGAATGCTGTATTGGATTTCTCTGTATTTAAATGGCAGATTAGGGTCTTAATGTGCAAAGCAAAAAACTGGTGACTGTCTATATTACGACGTGCAATCGGCCTGTTTTATTAGAAAGGGCTTTGCAGTCTGTGTTAGATCAGTCGTATGAAAGTATTGAGGTAATAGTTGTTGATGATTGCTCTGACGATGTTCAGGCATATCGTGAGATTGCTGAGCGCTATAGATCTTATGGGTTTGTTTTTCTCAGAAACGATGTTCGGCAAGGGGCATGTTATTCAAGGAATATTGCGATAGGCAGCGCGAATGGGTTGTATATTACAGGGCTGGATGATGATGATTTTTTCCTTCCTGATAGGATTAAGTGCTTTGTCGAGTCGTGGAATGATGACTATTCATTCATATCGTCAGGATATGTTTTGAAGGATTCTTCAGGGGAGCGAGAGTTGTATAGTGGTTGTCGTGAATTTCTATATCACGACATTCTGAAGGGGAATGTCGTAGGTAATCAGATATTTACCTTGCGTGACAGAATGCTTCACCTTAAGGGCTTTGATGAAGGTCTGCCGGCCTGGCAGGATTATGATTTAATTCTGAGGATGCTTAAGGAGTATGGCGTGGGGTTGCGCATTGAAGCCAAAACATACGTTATTGATAAATCGCATCCACATGAATCGATATCTAAGAATATTTCTAGAGTTAAAGAGGCGCGGCAAATTTTTGGCAAGAAATTTGCCGCGGATATAGGGATTCGTGGGCAGCTTGCTTTGGATGGTAATTACTATTTGTATGATAAGAGTTTATATGGGGTGTGGGATATAATTTTACAGATTTTGGTAGGAAATGTCCGTTTGGGGTTGAGGTTGGCTGTAAATAAAGTTTATAAGCGATAGCTATGTTGTTGGATAATAGACGTTTGTCAGTTTTGACAGTACTACTTGTTTTGGCTTCGGGGTTGGCCGTATTTTTCCCGATGCTTGGTATGGCTAAATATTTGCTCGCTGGACATCTTGTGTGGTTTAGAGCGGAGATTCGACAACTTGTGCTGCCGTTCTTGATGTTGGTTGGCTGGGGTGGGGTTGTATACTCTGGGTGGGAGGGGATTAAGGATGTTGTGTTTATTTTATGTTATGTGGCCCCGTTTGTGTTTGGTCGACTTATTGTTACCTCTAAAGATCTTAATTATATTTTTCTTGCTTTGATTGCGGTTTTTATCGTTACGTCGATACCTGCCTTGATGTCTGGGTTTCATATGTCATTGTTGGGGTCGGAGTCGACATTGGAAAGTCATACAATGGCTTTTGTTTTTGGGGCGTTTGCAGTGTATTACTTTGGGGTTCGCTCTTATATTTTATTTCTGATCGCACTTGTTTTGGTCGTGCTATCCTTGAAGCGAATTGCTTTGCTTGGGATTTTTGTTGCAATACTGTTTATGATGCTTCCTTTCGTTTTTGGGCGCTTTTTGAAGTATGTTGCTCTCGTTGTAAATCTATTATATGTGGTTGTGTGCTTTTATATTACGTCGGAAGATTTCAATGACTTCTGTATGGATTATATGGAGGTTTCTTCTGCCTATTTTACGCAAGGGCGTAGTGTTCTTTACTCATATGTTTATGATGATGTTGGGCTCTCATTTTTTGGGGCTGGTAGTGGTGCCGTTTATGGGGCTTTGTGGGGGACTATTGCGGATGGTAAGGTGCTTCTTCATAATGATGTTTTAAAGATATTTATGGAATATGGTGTGATTGTATTTTGCCTGTTTTGGTACGCATTCTATTCCGTTAAAAGTCGGCTGGCGCTTTCAATTGTTGTCTATTTGAATGTGTTGTTTATGACTGATAATGTTTTGATATATGTTTTTGTGATGTTTTTTGCGTTGTTGCTAATGAAAGTTGCAGAGGAGGAGTTTCCTAATGAGAATTAAAGCTTACATAGGAGTTCCGATTACTATTTGGAGCATATTTATTTTAAGTGTGGTCGGTCGGGCGCGCTTTTCTTTGTCGGGTTATTATTTTTCTTGGACGTCTTTGATTCGCATTGGTGTAGGCTCTCGCTTGTTATGGCGTGGCAAAGGTTGGTTAGAGTCTGGTTCTCTGATTGACGTTTGCGGTGGGCACTTGTCTATAGGCCATAATGTTTTCCTTAATCGCCATGTACAGATTGTGGTTAAGGATAGGGTAACTATCGGTGATAATTGCATTATTGCCAACAATGTTTCCATCTTTGATCACGATCATAAAACGACTGGAATTCCATACTGTAATCAAGGCTTTGATACAGCTGCAATTTCGATTGGCAATAACGTGTGGCTTGGCTCTGGTGTTACGGTGTTGAAGGGGGTTGAGATAGGTGACAATGCAGTTGTAGCGGCTGGAGCGGTTGTGACGAAGTCTGTTCCAAGTGGAGAGCTGTGGGGCGGGGTTCCAGCTAAGTTTATTAAGGTACTAAACGTCTGATGAAGGTTTTAATTGTACATAACACATATCAGACGAAGGGCGGTGAAGACTCGGTTGTCGAAAATGAACATCGTATGCTGCAGAGTGGCGAAAATGTGGAAGTCTGTATTATCGATAACGATAGAATATCGGGTTTCTTTTCTAAAGTTGCCGCTGCTCTTGGTGTTGTCTTTTCTTTTCGCCAGTTCTTCTTCTGGCGTAGGAAGTTGATCAATGGTGGATATGATATCGTTCATGTTCATAATTACTTCCCTATAATCAGCCCTGCCATTTTCTGGGCTTGTAAGTCAGCATCGGTGCCTGTTGTTCATACTCTGCATAATTTCCGTGCTATATGCCCGACCGCTATATTGTCTGTTGATGGTAATGTTTGTGAGGAGAGTGTTCGCGGGCATAGTTTCTGGGCAGTGAGCAAGAGGGTCTACAGAGGGTCGTTCGTAGGAACCCTTTTTCTTGTGTTTATGATAGAAGTTCATAAGTTTATTGGAACCTGGCGTAAATGCGTTGATGGCTATATCGCTTTAACCGAATTTTCGAGAAACAAGTACATCGAAGCCGGCTGGCCTGAAGACCGGATCTATGTGAAGCCTAACTTTGTCAGATCGCTGGAGTCGAGTTCATCAGTTCGAAGCGAGCAACCATTCGCGTTGTTTGTTGGGCGCTTGAGTGAAGAAAAAGGTATCCGCTTTCTGGTGGACTCCTTTAGAGGCTCTGGTATCAAGCTGAAAGTGATTGGTGATGGACCAGAGGCTGACTATGTTCGTGCCAATTCAACTAACGGAGTTGAGTATCTTGGTCTGAAGTCGCCCGATGAGGTGGCGCACTACATGACTCAAGCTACTTGTCTGGTTATGGCATCCACCTGGTATGAAGGCTTTCCGATGGTAATAGTAGAGGCTTTCCGCTCCCGTCTTCCGGTTGTTGTTCCCCGCTTAGGCAATATGGCTGCTGTCGTTGACGATGATGTTAGCGGCTTGCATTACGAGCCAAAGAATAAAGCAGATTTGTTAGCTAAGGTTATGACGCTCACCGCTTCTGCAAGCTTGTACCAAAAGCTTTCGGACGGAGCGGGCAGTGTGTTTTCTGAAAAGTATACAGAAGCAGCGAATCTGGACATGTTGTTGGAAATTTATAAAAAATGTATCCAAGCAGAGAATACGAGACGCTGAATATGTTACAGGTACTTACTATGGCAACAAATGTGACGAATATCAGTGCTGCAGCTTCGTGCGTAGAACAGTTGGCAAAATCTGAATCGGGTGCATATGTATGTGTCTCAAACGTTCATATGTGCATGGAAACCTTCGACGATGTGGCATTTCGTGCTGTGGTGAATAATGCCGATCTCGTGATTCCTGATGGAAAGCCGATTTCTTGCGCACAGAAATTGTTGGGTGCCAAAGATGCTGAGCAGGTGCGTGGTCAGGATATAATGAACGAGCTTTGCAGGATTTCAGGCGAGAAGGGCCTGAATATTGGTCTGTATGGTGGAAGCTCTGAAAGCGTTCTGGATGATGTTGTCGACGCGCTGAAGCGCCAGTTTCCGGATATACAAATTACCTACCGCTACAGCCCGCCATTTCGCCCCCTGACTGCTGAGGAAGACGGCGAGATTGTTCGTAATATTAACGATGCCCAGGTAAATGTTCTGTTTGTGGGTATCGGTTGTCCGAAGCAGGAGCGCTGGATGGCGGAGCACAAACATAGCCTTAGCTGCGTTATGCTTGGTGTGGGCGCTGCGTTTGATTTTGTGGCAGGTTCTAAGAAGCATGCGCCTCGGTGGATGCAGAAGGTTGGGTTGGAATGGCTTTTCAGGCTTGCTTCGGAACCCCGTCGACTGTGGAAGCGTTACCTTAAACAGAATCCACGTTTTATTTATTATTTTCTGCAGCAATGGCTGTTAAAAAAAGAATTCAAGTAAGGGACTATCACTATGTCTAAAAAAGTTGCTCTCATCACCGGCATTACCGGCCAGGACGGTTCATATCTCGCGGAATTCCTGCTTGAAAAAGGCTATGAAGTGCATGGTATCAAGCGTCGTGCATCATCGTTCAATACCCAGCGTGTTGATCATATTTATCAGGATCCACACACCGATAATAAGAACTTCATTCTGCATTACGGTGACCTGACGGATTCTTCCAACCTGACCCGTATTCTCAAAGAAGTTCAGCCAGACGAAGTGTACAACCTGGGGGCGCAGTCGCACGTAGCCGTTTCTTTTGAGGCGCCGGAATACACCGCCGATGTGGATGCCATGGGTACTCTGCGTTTGCTGGAAGCCATTCGCTTCCTCGGCCTGGAAAAGAAAACCAGGTTCTATCAGGCGTCTACGTCCGAGCTGTACGGTCTGGTGCAGGAAATCCCGCAGAAAGAAACCACGCCTTTCTATCCGCGTTCGCCCTATGCGGTAGCCAAACTGTACGCCTACTGGATTACCGTGAATTACCGTGAATCCTATGGCATGTACGCCTGTAACGGCATTCTGTTTAACCATGAATCCCCGCGTCGCGGTGAGACCTTCGTTACCCGTAAGATCACCCGTGGTCTGGCGAACATTGCTCAGGGTCTTGAGAAGTGCCTGTTCATGGGCAACATGGATGCGCTGCGCGACTGGGGTCACGCCAAAGACTACGTGCGTATGCAATGGATGATGCTGCAGCAGGACAAGCCAGAAGACTTTGTTATTGCTACCGGTGTTCAATACTCCGTACGCCAGTTTATCGAGTGGTCCGCCAAAGAACTGGGCATCAGTGTGGCGTTTGAAGGTCAGGGCGTGGAAGAAAAAGCCGTTGTAACTGCCATTGAAGGGAACAATGCGCCGGCCCTTAAGGTGGGTGATGTGATCGTGCGTGTTGATCCACGTTACTTCCGCCCGGCCGAGGTAGAAACCCTGCTGGGTGACCCAACCAACGCCAAACAGAAACTGGGCTGGACGCCGGAAATTACCGTACAGGAAATGTGTGCCGAAATGGTCGCAGAAGACCTGAAAGTGGCGCAGCGTCATGCCCTGCTGAAAGAGCATGGTCATGATGTACCGGTTTCCGTGGAGAACTGATTGTGGTTGCTACCGCTAAGCGCGTATTTGTTGCCGGCCATAATGGCATGGTCGGCTCTGCCATTGTGCGTCAGTTGCAGAACCAGCCAGGTATCGAACTGGTGTTGCGCTCACGCAGCGAACTGAACCTGTTAAACCAGGCCGATGTGCAGGCCTTTTTTGCGGCAGAAAAGATCGATCAGGTGTATCTGGCGGCAGCCAAAGTAGGGGGGATTGTTGCCAACAACACCTACCCGGCCGAGTTCATTTACGAGAACCTGATGATTGAATGCAATATCATTCACGCCGCGCATCTGGCTGGTGTGAATGATCTGCTGTTTTTGGGTTCATCCTGTATTTATCCGAAACTGGCTGAACAGCCAATGCAGGAAAGTGCGCTGCTGACAGGTACGCTGGAGCCAACCAACGAGCCTTATGCCATTGCCAAAATCGCCGGTATCAAACTGTGTGAGTCGTATAACCGCCAGTATGGTCGTCATTACCGCAGCGTTATGCCTACCAACCTGTACGGCGAAAACGACAACTTCCACCCGGCCAACTCCCATGTTATTCCGGCGATGATGCGTCGTTTCCATGAAGCCAAACTGGCGGGTACACCAGAGGTGGTGGTGTGGGGCACCGGCAAGCCAATGCGTGAGTTTCTTCATGTTGATGATATGGCCGCGGCGTCGGTGTTTGTGGCCAATGTCGAGCAGGCAACTTACGAGTCGTGCACTGCAGAAATGCTCAGCCACATCAACGTTGGCACGGGCAAAGACTGCACCATTGCGGAACTGGCACATACCATGGCAGAGGTTGTGGGCTATCAGGGCGATATCGTATTCGATACCACGAAGCCGGATGGTACACCGCGTAAGCTGATGAATGTGGATACGCTGAAGAAACTGGGCTGGAGTTACAGCATTGAGCTGCAACAAGGCCTGCAGATGACTTACGACTGGTTCCTGGCTCATCAGGATGATTTTCGCGGATAAGGTTTATGGCAGACGTTAAGACCTGGCTGGATGCCCAAACCTTTCAGGTTGTGGTCGATAGTACACCTTTGGTGTCTATCGACCTTTTGGTACGTGACAGCTCTGGCCGGATTCTGGTCGGCGAGCGGGTGAATCGCCCGGCTCAGGGGTACTGGTTTGTGCCAGGTGGCCGCATCTTAAAGAACGAATCTTTGGCGGATGCCTTTGCTCGTTTGACGGAAAGCGAACTCGGGGTTCGTCTGGCGATCGCTGATGGCCGTTTCCTGGGGTTGTACGAGCATTTTTACGAAGACAGTATATTTACAGACGGCGGTGAGCGAATATCAACACACTACGTCGTCAGTGGGTTTGAAGTCAGGTTACCGGATGGTTTCAGTGCTTTGCCGTATGAGCAGCATAATCAGTACCTTTGGCTCTCTGAGTGTGAGTTTATGACCAACGAGTCTGTGCATGCCCATAGCCGTTGGTATCTAGATAAGGAAAAAGGCTTTATATGATCCCTGTTATCATGGCCGGAGGATCCGGCACCCGCTTGTGGCCATTGTCACGCACGGCATTTCCCAAGCAGTTTCTGGCACTTAACAGCCACCTGACCATGCTGCAGGAAACCGCCGCCCGTCTGAGTGGGCTGGTGTCTGCTGAACCTGTGGTGATCTGCAATGAAGAGCACCGTTTTTTGGTAGCAGAGCAAATGCGTCAGCAGAACCATAAGGCCAGCATTTTGCTTGAGCCGGTGGGCCGTAACACGGCGCCTGCTATTGCCTTGGCTGCGATGCAGATTTTGCGTGCAAACGGCGGAGCAGAAGAAGCCCCGATTATGCTGATTCTGGCGGCAGATCATGTCATTCGTGATACCAAAGCTTTCCAGCAAGCGGCCATGCAACTCTTGCCTGCGGTAAAGGCCGGTAAGTTCGGAACACTGGGCATTGTGCCGACGGAAGCCGCCACCGGTTATGGTTACATCAAGGTTGGCCATGCAGAAAGTGATGCGCTGTTTGCCGTAGAGCAGTTTGTAGAAAAGCCGGATTTGCCGACAGCCCAGCAGTATTTTTCCGAGAAAACCGATAGTGGTGTGAACAAGTGGCTGTGGAACAGCGGCATGTTCATGATTCGTGCCGACCGCTATCTGGCGGCATTAAAACAGTACCGCCCGGATATCTATTCAGCCTGTGAACAGGCGATGGCGGGAACGGCCCAGGATTACGATTTTATCCGTGTCGACGAGACAGCGTTTAAAGCCTGTCCGGATGAATCCATTGACTACGCGATTATGGAACCGCTGTCTAAAGCGGGCGGTTCTGAGATTCTGGTGGCACCTCTGGATGCCGGCTGGAGCGACGTCGGCAGCTGGTCGGCCTTGTGGGATATTGCCAATAAAGATGAAAACGGCAATGCCGTGATGGTCGGAGGTGATCTGGAAACCGATGATGTGATTCTGCAGCAGTCAACGAACTCGTTCGTGTCGGCCAACAGCCGAATGGTCACAACATTGGGTGTCGATAATCTGGTGATTGTCGATACGCCGGATGCTTTGCTGGTTGCCAGTAAAGACAAGGTGCAGGATGTTAAGAATATTGTTGCCGAGCTTAAGGCTCAGGGGCGCAATCAGCATCATCAGCACCGTGAAGTGTATCGTCCGTGGGGTAAATACGACTCTGTCGATCACGGGCTGCGTTATCAGGTAAAGCGCATTACGGTTAAGCCGGGTGCCAAACTGTCTGTACAGATGCATCACCATCGCGCCGAACATTGGATCGTGGTGTCGGGTACCGCCAAGGTAACGAATGGCGAAAAGACGTTTTTAGTGACCGAGAACCAGTCGACCTACATTCCGATTGGACAGGTTCATTGTCTTGAGAACCCAGGTGTTATTGAGCTGGAGATGATCGAAGTGCAGTCCGGCTCTTATCTTGGCGAAGACGATATTGTGCGTCTGAAAGACCAGTACGGCCGGGCGTGAGGCCGATGGCTGTGTCGGAGGCTTGAAGCTTGAAGCGGCTTCCGGCTTCCGGCGATTTCCCGATTTTCAAGGATATAAAATGACAACGCTAACTTGCTTTAAGGCCTATGACATTCGTGGTCGTCTGGGTGATGAGCTGAACACCGACATTGCCTACCGCATAGGCAGGGCGTATGCGCAGTATCTGAATGCCCGCCGGGTTGTTGTGGGGGGCGATGTGCGTGCTACCAGCAAAGAGCTTAAAGATGCACTGGCACGCGGCATGATGGATGCCGGCTGCGATGTGATTGATCTTGGTATGACGGGTACCGAGCAAGTGTATTTTGCCGCCTTTCATCTGGATGTCGATGGCGGTATCGAAGTCACGGCCAGTCATAACCCGATTGACTTTAATGGTATGAAACTGGTTCGCCGGAACGCGCAGCCGATCAGTGGCGATACGGGGTTGAACGATATTAAACGTCTGGCGGAGCAGGCTGAGTTTGCTGTATCTGAACGCCAGGGTGAGTGCTCAAATCTGGATCTGATGCCTGAATACGTTGCCCATTTGCTGGGGTATGTGAGTTTGCCATCACTGAAACCCCTCAAACTGGTTGTGAACGCCGGTAATGGGGCGGCGGGCCCGGCGGTGGATGCAATAGAAGCTGCTTTCCAGGCGGCGGGTGTGCCGGTTGAGTTTATTAAGGTGCATCACGAGCCTGACGCGACCTTTCCGAATGGTATTCCCAACCCTCTGTTGCCGGAGAATCGCTCGTCTACCGCTGAAGCCGTGATTGCGCATGGCGCCGACATGGGTATCGCCTGGGATGGTGATTTCGATCGTTGCTTCCTGTTCGACGAGCAGGGCAATTTTATTGAAGGTTATTACATTGTCGGCCTGCTGGCTGAAGCTTTCCTGCGTAAGAATCCGGGCGAAAAAATCATCCACGATCCTCGCTTAACCTGGAATACGGTTCACTGTGTCGAGCGCACAGGCGGCATTGCTGTGCAGAGCAAAACCGGGCACGCCTTCATCAAAGAGCGCATGCGGGCTGAAAACGCTGTGTATGGCGGTGAAATGAGCGCGCACCATTATTTCCGCGACTTCGCGTACTGCGACAGCGGCATGATTCCGTGGTTGTTGGTGGCTGAACTCCTGTCGGTTGAAGGTGTGCGCATGTCGCAGTTGGTTGGCGAGCGGATGGCGGCATTTCCGTGCAGCGGAGAGATCAACTACAAAGTTCAGGATGTACCTGCTGTGCTGGCCAAGGTTAAGGCGTTCTACGCAGACGGGAACCCGGAGCTGGATACGACCGATGGCCTGAGCATGGCCTTTGCGGATTGGCGGATGAATATCCGGGCGTCCAATACTGAACCTTTGCTGCGTCTGAATATTGAAAGCCGGGCGAATGCCGGATTGGTCAATCAGCGCGTGGCCGAAGTTGAGGCTATCATCGCATCCGTTAATTGAGCCAATTCATTGGCGCAGTGCAGCGTCAGAGAAGCATCCGTGGTGTCTTCTCTGACCTGCCTTCCTTCAGTAGGATTTTCTTTTCTCGCCTGTACCAGCGTGTGTCCTTTCTGTAGTCGAGTCCATTCAGACTTCGCAGGCCTGAATTCAGCCTGCTTGGATGGGCGTCTGTCTGCCATCGGGTATGACGGGTCTGTTTCCGTGTGAATTGTGTTGGTGTGGATTGAATGTCCCGGTTTAGCCTACTTGGCCTGCTATTGAGCCGGGTTTGGGCGATGGCAGCACTTTTTGGGCTTGTTTGTCACACCGTTGACATCCTGATAGGACAATCTGGGCACTTGGTAGAAACCTGTCACTCATGTTGTTTTGTCTCTTTCGCGCCACTTTTGAAGGGCGTATAGATAGACAGAGTGTGATGCAGTCTACATAATCCGCTTCCGTTTCCACGCGGTCTGAGACCGGAGCTGAAGTGAACAAGGGATGACCGATGACTAATCAGGGACTGATTAAATCCAATCAGAGCAGCTTCAGCGTTGCTTACCGTATCGCCGACGCTGCCATTATTCTTTCGGTTTTGCTGCTGTGTGCGCAGAGCTATCAGGTTCCGTTCTCTGAACGATATCTCGCATCTGGCCTGATCGGCGTTCTCGCGTTTCTGTTGATCGGCGAATCGGCCGATCTATACAGGTCGTGGCGTGCAGCCACAACGCTGCGTATGTTGGCTGTTTCTTCAATGAGCTGGGCTGGTGCCTGCTGTCTGCTGTTGTTGCTGGGCTTTTTTGCCAAGGTCAGCGAAGAGTTCTCACGTCTGGTGGTCGGTAGCTGGATGTTGGGTGGGCTGTTTGCGCTGACTGGCTGGCGGCTGGTGCTGCGTAAGATTCTCTTCGGATTGCGCGAACGTGGTTACAACACCCGGCGTGTGGCTATTGTGGGCATCAATGAAAGTGCCTGGCAAATGCGCAAGGAGCTGAAGAAAAACCCTCAGCTGGGTTATCGCTTTATGGGCTTCTTCGATGATCGTTCCAATGAACGTATTGTCGAGGAGTTTCCTGACGCTAAGCTGCAGGGCAGTATCGACCAGCTGATTGAGCGGACAAAGCAGGGCGAGTTTGATGTGATTTTTATCGCGTTGCCGCTTAAAGCTCAGAAACGAATCAACGATATTCTGCTGCAGTGCGGTGATACGACGGCCTCTGTTCATCTGATCCCGGATTTCTTCACCTTCAATCTGTTGTATGCACGCCTTTCTGAAGTTGGCCGCATGCAAACCTTAAGCGTCTATGAGTCACCGATTTTTGGCATTAACGACGTGCTGAAGCGTATGTTTGACATCGTTTTCTCGCTGTCGGTGCTCGCGGTGATTGCTGTTCCTATGCTGGTGATCGCTGCTGCCGTAAAACTCACGTCCCCCGGGCCTGTGGTTTTCAAGCAGGTCCGTTACGGACTTGATGGTCGCCGTATTCTGGTTTGGAAGTTCCGCAGTATGACCACGCTGGATAACGGCGCGGAAGTAAAGCAGGCGACAAAAGGCGATGCACGCATCACCCCGCTGGGTGCCTTTATCCGCAAGACATCGCTGGATGAACTGCCGCAGTTTATTAACGTGCTGCAGGGCAGTATGTCGGTGGTAGGTCCTCGTCCTCATGCAGTGGCTCACAACGAGGAATACCGCAAACTGATTCCGTTTTATATGCTGCGCCATAAGGTGAAACCCGGTATTACAGGCTGGGCCCAGATTAATGGCTATCGCGGCGAAACCGACACGCTCGATAAAATGAGCGGTCGTGTGGATTACGATCTGGACTACATCCGCAATTGGTCTTTATGGATGGATATTAAGATTGTGTTCCTGACTTTCTTTAAGGGCTTCGTTGGCAATAACGTCCACTAAATGATTGTTCTCTTTTTGGCGTATGCGGTCGCTCTGGTTGCTTTAAGCGGTCTGAAATCCGGTGGTTTCTTTTTGCCCGAGATTTTGGCTCTTGAAGCCCTGTTAGGAGGCGATAAATGGATGCATTTTATTCTGGCATCGCCCTTGTCGTTGCTGGCTGCTCTGGCGTCTGAGGCGGTGGCTAAAGTGTCATACGCTTTGCGTATTGTTGCGGTCATGCTTGTGCTGGTGCCGGGGTTGCTCGCTGATGAGTTGCACCAGCAGTTTTTTGCATCACGACACTTCGACTGGCTCGATAGTCTGTGGGGTTGTGCGGGACTTACTTTTGGTTGTTTGGTTTATCTGTTACTTCATTGGCTCCGGAATTACCGGCTGCCGGAGAAGGCAGGGCATCAGTTGAGATGAATTGTTGCCTTTTATTCGGTTAAGTATGGTAACCGCGGCCATGATAATTGATAATCGCTGGTGTTTTAATTCGGTCTTGCAGGCTGCTTTGCAAGATATCGGAATCACATTTTGGGTCAGGGTAATATTATGAAAGCTTGGAAGCTGTCACTTCTTGCTGCTGCGACGATGAGCTCGGCGGCGTACGCCACAGAACCTATGGGTATCGAAATGGGGAGTGGCGTCAAGTTGCTGCCTTCTGTTGAACTGTCCATCAGTGATAGCGACAACATTTACAACCAGGATTCATCCGAAGCGGTGAGCTCCAGCATCACCCGGCTGAAGCCTGCGCTGGCCGTGAATGTCGATTTAGGATCGACCGCAGTCGATGGCCTGGTAAAAGGTGATTTCGGTCAGTTCAGCAAAGACGATCACGATGATTACAGCGATATGCTGTATCAGGCGGGCGTGCGCTCATCACTGAATTCCCGTAATGCAGTGACGGCTTCGGCCAAACTGAATCAGGGCCATGATGATCGTGGTTCCGGTACGCTGGAAGGTTCTGAAGCGACGAACACCGCCAGACCGGATCAGTACGATGAAACGGTTTATGACCTGTCCTATATCTACGGTGCCAAGTCGTCGATGCTGAATGCCAACGTGGCGCTGCAGCAGATGGATAAAGAGTATCAGAACAACCGTGATGTTACGTCTGACCGCGATCACTCAAAAACTAAACTGAGTGCACGTCTGGACGTAACTGTGAGTTCAGCAACCAAGGCGGTTGTTGAGATCCGCAATACGGAAGTCAGCTACGACAATTCTTCGTCGATTGCGGCGGATGGTTCGATTCTGAATACGCTGGTCGGTGCAAGCTGGGATATCACTGGCAAAACCACAGGTGAAGTGAAACTGGGTATGTCGGACCGTAAGTTCGATGATTCAGCCAAAGACGCCGACAACCGTTTCAGCTGGGAAGCCAACGTTACCTTTTCGCCTAAGTCGTACTCTGTCATTACACTGACGACGTCTCAGTTGGTCAACGAAACTTCGTCTGCCACTCTGGGTACCTACATTGCGTCTGAGTACTCTGCCGTAAACTGGACTCACACATTCTCACCGTTTGTGGCTCTGAAGGTTGATGCTTCTCTGTCGAGTGACGAATACGTTGATGCCTCGAATGGCCGTAAAGATGACGTTACCGGCTTCGGCATCAGTGGTGTCTTCTCACCTTCCAAGAATATTGACGTCACTCTGGGCTACAACAAGAGCAAGCGTGATTCCAATATTTCCGGTCTGGATTACGACAAGAACGTGATTGCGCTGACTCTGTCTGCTGCAATCTGATTGATGTAATCGGACAATCGGCCTGCCATTGCAGGCCGATTGTCGTTAAAAGACATACAGGATACTTTTTGATGTTCAGCCGAATTGCTCTGCTGTTTCTCGCAGCTCTGGCTTCTCTTTCTTACGCCGATGATGCCCGTTATGAACTGGGTGCCGGTGATTTAGTTAATATCAGCGTGTATGACGAAAAAGACCTGAGCATAGAGGTCAGAATTGGTTTGTCCGGTGAGATTTCTTATCCGCTGCTGGGCGACATCCGCGTTGCCGGACTGAGTCCGAAGGAGCTGGAAGGCAAGCTGGTTGAGGGTCTGAAGGGGCCTTATCTGATTGATCCGAGCGTTACCGTTACCGTTGTTGAATATCGCCCGTTCTATATCACGGGTGAAGTCGAAAAGCCGGGCAGTTATCCGTTTCACCCGGGTCTTACCGTCGACAAAGCCATTTCAATTGCCGGCGGATTTACTGAGCGGGCTTCGAAAGGGCGCATTTACGTTCAGCATGATGGCGCAACGTCATCAGACGATTCCAGCGAGCGTATTTCGGTTAAGTTGATCGACGTGGTTAAACCCGGCGATGTACTGACCGTTGAACAAAGTTTCTTCTGAAGACTATGCCCATGGATGCAAGAGCCCGAACTTCCGTTATGAATAATCCTGCAGTTGAAGTTATCGACCTGACGCATTACTGGCACGTTGTCCGTCGTCAGTTAAAGAAGATTCTCGCCCTGAGTGCTGTGATGACGCTGCTGGCCGTTCTGGTTGCGCTGGTTCTGACGCCCAAGTATCAGGCAACCGCAACCCTGTTGATCGAATCTGAAGAAGCTAAGGTTCTGTCCATCGAGGAGGTGTATGGACTGGGTCAGCGTTCGACGGAGTATTTTTTAACTCAGTTCGAAATTCTTAAGTCGCGTGAACTTGCCCGCCGCGTTGTGATTCAGCAGCATCTGGTTGATGTCGCTGAATTTAATCCGTACCACCCGGATAACTCGAAAGGTTTCTCGTTGCGCGAGTTTATCCTCGGCGCAGAAGAGCCTCCGACAGAAGAACAGATTCTGGCGAAAACAACGGATAATTTCTGGGCTGCCATTACGGTTTCGCCGCTGCGCAAGACCCAGTTGGTCAATGTGTCTGTGTTGTCTGAGTCATCGCAGTTGGCCGCCAGTCTGGCGAATGCGCTGGCGAATGCTTATATCGAGAGTCAGTTAGAAGCGAAGGTTGGACTCACGCAGCAGGCCGCTACCTGGTTGAGTGACCGTCTGGGCGGGCTGAAAGATAAGCTGAATGAATCTGAGCGAAAGCTGCAGGCTTACCGCGATGCCAATAATCTGGTGGATGTGGAAGGTGTTGACACACTGGTCGCCAAAGAAATCGATCAGATTACTCAGCGTCTGGTAGAGGCCCGGGCGAAAAAAGTAGAGCTTGAGGGCGTGTATAAGCAGCTCAAGGCGCTGGATAACACCAGCTACGAAAGCCTGAGTGCCTTGCCATCGATTGTGAACAATCCGCTGGTTGCCAGATTGCGTGAAAGTGAAACCACCTCGGAGCTCAAGGTCTCTGAGCTGAGTAAACGCTATGGCCCTAAGCACCCGCGAATGATTGCCGCCCAGTCGGATCTGAACGCGGTGCGAGAATCCGTTCATACCCAGATGAAGCGGATTGCCGGCAGTATTGAAAGCGATTTCAACGTCGCAGCCGCCAAAGAAGCTTCGCTTGTTGCAGCACTGGAAGATGCCAAGGGACGCGCCCGTGCGCTGAACCGGACGGAGTTTCAGCACAGCGAATACATGCGCGAAGTTAAAGCCAACCGCACACTGTATGAAACCTTCTTTAATCGCGTGCGTGAAACCACGGCGACGGGTGATTTGCAGACAGCCAATGCGCGCATTGTTGATCCTGCGGTTGTGCCGGAAAAACCGTCGAAACCGAATAAAAAATTGATTGTTGCGTTGGCTCTGGTGGTCAGCCTGATGTTTGGTGTGGCGCTGGCTTTCCTGCTGGATGCGCTGGACGCGACCGTAAAAAATGCGGAAGACGTTGACCGTAAACTGGGCAATGCCTTGTTGGGTATTGTGCCGCTTATCCCTGAAAAAGCGAAAGCAGATGAGTGGGATGGCGAACTGGTACGGGCTTTTGTTGAAAATTCAAATCATGGCTTTACCGAAAGCGTACGCACGTTGCGCACCAGCCTGACGCTCGCCGGTTTAGAAAAGCCGGTGCAGGTAATTCTGATGACGTCTTCTGTGCCGGGCGAGGGTAAAACAACAACCTCAGCCAATCTGGCCGAAGCCTTCGGTCAGATGGAAAAAACGCTGCTGATCGATGCGGACATGCGTCGCCCGACTATTGCGAGAAAGTTGGGCCTTACGACGGCGGGCCTGGGACTTTCCAGTGCGGTTGCTTATCCGGACACTCTGGATGAGTGCATTCAGCACATTGATGAGCTGAGTCTGGATATTATTCCGGCCGGACCAGTACCGCCAAATCCGCTTGAGTTGCTGGCGTCCAAAAACTTCCGTCAGCTGCTTGATACGCTGCGTGGTCGTTATCAGCGTATCATCATTGACTCGGCGCCCATGCACGCGGTGAGCGACGCTTTGTACTTGTCTACTCTGGTGGATGGCGTTGTGTACGTTGTAAAAGCCGATGAAACGCGCGACAAGCTGATTAAAGCCGGTATCAGTCGTCTGGACGATTCGAATGCCCGCGTACTCGGTGTGGTTCTGAATAAAGTAGATATGGAAAAAGAGGCGCGTTACGGCGATAACTACTCCGGTTACGCATCGGCTTATGCCTACACCTCAGACCGTTAATCGCTTGAGCAGACTACGCTGGGGCCTTTTGCTTCCGGCGTGTCTGCTCGTTCATTTCGGGGCTGTATCGTCTCTGGTTGCCATTGGCAGTCAGGCGACGGTGACAACCCAGAATAATCTCTGGCTTGAGGCTGCCGATTTTCTGTCGGTGTCTAATCCCGAAGTGGATGCGGCGATGGCCCGTTATCTGCGTCAGCGGGCGTTTATTACTTCTCCTGAATTTCGTAGTCCGCATCTTGAGCGTTCCCTTGCGAAATGGGAGAAAGCCGCCTCAGAGCGCCCTTACTGGCCGTTCTATCCGCTGGGCGCACTCGAGGCGGCCATGCTGCTCGACCGGCCTGCTGAGGACATTCAGCAGCGCTTTGCATCCATCGTTGCTATGGCGCCCAATGAACGATCCATGGATACAGAGTTGCTGTCGTTGGCCGTTCTTGGCTGGCATAAGCTTTTACCTGCGCAGCGCGATTGGTCTTTAGCCCGGCTGGACAGCAGCCCAGGGCCGGTCCGCCATTATGTGTTCGGCGTTGCTGAGCAATTGAAGCGCAGGAGTATTCTTTGCGCCTCGCTGCCGTGGGCTAAATACCGTTATCTGTGTAAATAAGCCGCTTCTTACCGGGCTCGGGAACTTCTGTCTGAAACGCCACTGACTTCTCGCTCTTGGTGTTTTTATTCGGGCAATAAAAAAGCCGCTGCGTAATAACGTCAGCGGCTTTTTTGTTGGTGCTGTTCAGCAGATCAGGCGGCGTTTTCGGCCGCTTTTACCGGCTTAACCACAAACAACAGATCGCCCTGGTTCACCTGCTGGCCGTCGGAGTTCATGATCCGGGTGACCTTGAACTTCTGACTGGCCGGGTACAGTTCGGTACCGGCACGGTTGAACTGTTTCAGGCTCAGTGGGGTGAACATCTTCATCGCTTCCATCAGACACAGGGTCTGGTCGATGCTGATGATGTCGCCTTCTTTCACGAACGGTGGTTCGCTCGGAGACGAGGAGCCGTAGAAGATACTGGTGGACGGTGACAGAACTTTGAGTTCGTCAGAGCCTTCGATCTTCAGGGCGTCGGCGTCTACGGCGTTGGCGCTCATGTCGGCCGCGTCTTCGATGTCCTTGATCAGGGCGTCGACGTCAATGCGGTCGAGGAATTGCGGCAGGTAGGTGGTGTCGTACACGCCGTCCACGAATACCTTGTCGTCCAGCACGCGCTTCAGCAGCGGAATGTTGGTGCAGACGCCGGTGATGCGTACGCGTTCCAGATAGTCACGCAGCTTGGCGATGGTGTCGTTACGGTCTTTGCCGTAGCAAATGATCTGCACCACCATGCTGTCGTAGAACGGCGATACCTGTTTGCCCGGCGCCGCCATGGCGATCAGCTGGATGTAATCTTCTTCCGGCAGTACGCAATCACGGATCAGGCCTGGCGTTGGTACGAATTCCACGTCGTCGCCTTTACGCACCGCTTTTTCAGCGTTAACGCGCACTTCGATGGCGTAGCCTTTTGATACCGGTTTCAGATCGTCAATGGCTTCACCTTCGGCGATGCGGAACTGGGTGCTGACGATGTCGATGCCCGACACCAGTTCAGTAACCGGGTGTTCCACCTGCAGACGGGTGTTCATTTCCATGAAATAAATGGTGTTGGCCTGCAGGTCGAAAATAAATTCAACCGTACCGGCGCCAACGTATTTCACAGCGTCAGCCAGTTTGGCGGCGAAGTCGTAAGCCGATTGTTCCAGATCACGCGGCAGCATGGTGGAACCGGACTCTTCGAAAATCTTCTGGTTATTACGCTGCACCGAGCAGTCACGCAGACCCAGAATTTTGGTGTTGCCGTGGCTGTCGCGCAGTACCTGCACTTCGATATGACGCAGTGAGGTGACGTATTTTTCCAGATACACGTCGCCGTTACCGAAGGCGGCTTTGGCTTCGGTGGAAATCTGATGGAACAGTGCGTGGATCTTGTCGGCGGAATGCACCACCTGAATCCCTTTACCACCACCACCGTGTACCGCTTTCAGCAGCACCGGATAACCGATTTCATCGGCAACCGCTGCGGCGTTGGCCGAGCTGGTCAGAATACCGTGCGAGCCCGGAACCACCGGCACATTCACGCGCATGGCGGTGTTAATGGCGTTGGATTTGTTACCCATGGTTTCCATGGCCGAAACCGGTGGTCCGACAAAGTTAATGTCGTGGTTGCCACACAGCGCAGCAAACTGGCTGCTTTCGGACAGGAAGCCGATGCCCGGGTGCAGGGCGTCGACGTTTTCGTGGTGCGCAATGCGCAGCACGGATTTGGCGTTCAGATAACTTTCGTCCGGTGTGTTACCACCGATACAGACCACGCGGTCTTCAGGTCCGAGCATGTCGACCGGCACGGAATTCATATCCGGGTCGGAGGCAATCAGCACGACCTTGATGTCGTTTTCCTGCGCTTTGCGGATCAGTTTCACCGCAGTACAGCCACGGGCGTGAACCAGTACCTTGTCGATTTTGCCATACTTTTTCAGCTTGCTGGCGTTGGCGCCGGTATCCGGAGCCAGACGCTCGGCGGTGACAAAGCCCTGCAGAACGCGGTCGAGTACGTCGTCAACGGTGTGACGGGCCACCGGCATATCGGGGTCAATGGCGCGCAGACGGTCGTCCAGATCATCAAAGAACGGGTGGCTGACCAGACCGTCCATGGATTTCGGCGATACCGACAGGTAGTTGGACAGAGTGCAGGTACTTGGCAGGTAGCTTGGTACCACAATCTGGCCGGCGAACGGCATATTAGTGCCGGAGAAGTAATAGGTCTGCGCCAGTGGGTGCGTCACGAAGGATGCCTGCGCGCCACCGGTACAGTCGCCGTAACCGAAGATCACGATCGGCAGATCGTTGTCACGCACGAAGCGGGTGATACGGTCGTTGACTACTGCCATCGAGAACAGCGCCGCGGCACCTTCTTTGGTCTGCATACCGCCGGAGGATACGAAGGCCACAATCGGCAGATTCAGGCGTGCACATTCGACCATCAGCTTGCAGAACTTCTCAGCGGAGGCCATATCGAAGGCGCCGGCCTGGAAGTCGAGGTTGGATACCAGAGCACCGACCTGCTGTTCGCGTTCACCAATGCGGATGGTACCAATACCGGTAATGACACCGCATGGTTTAACGTCTTTTTTCAGCGCTTCTTCGATGGAACTGCGGAAACCCGGGAAGGACACAGGGTCGGCCGACATCAGGCTGCTGTTCAGCTCTTGGAAGTCGGAGAAGAAACGACCGATCAGCGCCTTGGCCGAGGTTTTCTTCTGACGTTTGGTGTCGTCCAGTACCTGCTGAATCAGCAGATCGTGGTAGGCCATGGTCAGGCGGTTCCAGAAGTCTTTACGACGACCAATGGACACCGGGCTGATACGGCCGTTGTACGATTTTCCGTCCTGCTCGGCTTCGTGGTATTCCGCCATCAGTTTTTCGAAGATGAAGGTGATGACCACGAACAGGGTGTCGGACAGGCGAGGGAAGGCCAGTTTTTTCCATTCTTCCACCGACTTCAGGAAGTCGCCGCGCTGGCTGCTCTTGATGAAGTAGCTCAGCCAGTGGTTGAAGGATTCACGTTCCTGCGCTGTGTAGCTGTCGCCCTCGGTGGCTTCCGCCAGCGATTTTTCCAGCAGGGCTTTCAGCGATTCACGTGACAGGGCACGGTTTTCGTTGGCTTCTTTCGCCACGTTCACCAGATTGCCGATGAAGTTGTCGTACATCTGGCCGAATACCAGCATGTTCTGACACACCTGGCTGAATTCGTAGCGCAGTTCGTCGTGCAGAATCGCATCCAGAATGGTGATGTCAGGGTGTGCCGGGTTCTGGATGTTTTCCTGACGGAACTGAATGTACGGTGCCAGCGCTTCTTCCAGAATGCGGCGGTTGGCTTCTACGGTCATGGCCGCCACGCTGTTGGCCAGCGCTTCGGTACGGGTCGACAGTTTCAGCTCGGCGCGGATGGCTTCCGGAATCAGCTCGTCTTTCAGAATGCTGTTCAGGGCGGTGGCCAGCGACTGCTTGAGCGCGCCTTTGGCTTTTTCTTTCGCCAGACCCTGAGTCAGTTCCTGACGGGTTTCATGCGGCAGTTGCTCGCGGATCCAGGAGGCCAGCGGGTGCGGGTTTTTCTCAACGAATTCGGCCACTGCGATGGCGTCCAGAATGTCGTTGGCGCGCAGCAGGAAGCGGCTCTGTTTGTAATCTTCGAGGTAATCCATCAGGCCCTGGAAGTTGATGGAGGCATCGGACTTCCAGCGGTTGAACAGGTACAGGCCGAGGTTGAAGCACAGTTCCTGCTTGGCTTTCAGGTAATTATTTTTTGGCTCACCGAAGAACAGACGGGCGATGGTGCCACGGCTCTCGTCGCGGTCTTCGTATTTGGTCCAGAAATTCTTCCAGCTTTTGTGCAGCGTGTCGTCGTAAACGATTTTTTCCGGCGCCTGCAGCCAGTTCTGGAATTTACGCTTGGATTCGCGCTCCAGACGCTGGGCGAGCTGACCTTCCGGCACCTCTTTTTCTGCCAGACGACCGTAGTTCTCCAGTGAGGTGGAGTGAATGCGGCGACGCAGGGTCAGATAACGGGTGTAGCGGTAGGTCAGACCGAACAGGTTGATGTGCTCGGTCGGCGTCTGGGCGAGGAAGAAATTCGCGCCTTTCTGCAGCTTGGACAGTTTGTCGGACGGCTTCAGGAAACGGTCAACGGAACGCTTGTAGTGATCCATCAGATCCGGGTTGTGACGGGCGAAATCCGCGGCACTGGCTTCGATGGATTCAATACCTGTGGTAATGGCCTGATGCAGGTTGTAGCGCTTTTCATCGGCATCGGTCGGTGCGTAATCGACGATACCGTCGATGATGCCGGCTTCGCGCAGTTCGAACGCGGAAACGCCTACGTATTTGGCACATTCCTGCCATGACAGGTTGTACTTACGGGCAATCGAGGCCAGACCCTGCGGCTGGATGGTATTGAAAATACCGTCGCGCACGCTCAGCAGAATATTGGTGGTGGCCAGCGGAATCGCACCGCCTGAATAGCCGGCGCCCCAGATAATACCGATGGTCGGCACATCGTTGTTGGCCATTTCGGTGATCAGGTGGGAAATGCTGTGCGCCTGGTTGCCAGCGTTGGCGACTTCGCCTGCGTCTGCACCCGGGGTATCAATGAAGGTCACAATCGGCATGGCGCGGCGCGCGTAAGAGCGGGCGACCTGCGCGGCACGGTTGTGATGCTGTGGACCCCAGACGCCGTTGGCGTGTTCGCGGTTCTGGCAGATGAAGCCCACTCGGCGTACCTGACCACCGAAGTCCATTTCCGCTTCGGCGCAGTAGAGCGGGCCGTCTTCGGTTTCGGTGATGGTGCGCAGAATCAGGTTCTGAACGATGGATTTGGCGCCCTGACGGCTGCCGTTCTCACTCGGAGATACCACCTGTTCAATGTAATTGTCGATGTTCAGGCCACGCAGGCGATCCAGTTCAAGGTCGCAGCGTTCCGGCGAAATCAGGCCTTTAACGCGGTGGTCAACGGCGTTGGTTTCGTATTCGGGAAACAGAGAAAAGTCAGCGGATAACTGTTCCGCTTTCAGGAACAGCTCGTCGACATGGCGTCCGACGGCATCCTGTTTCATCGTCTTTGGTGCTTCTTTCATATTTTTATTCCGAGTTGTGCCGTTCTGAGGTTTGGCTGGCCTGTATCGGATGTCGCGTAACCAGCCGGATGTCGGTAAAAACACCCTACAGCACTGTTTTGCCTGAGCTTAACGAGCGCCGTAGTAAACCCCAAAAAGTGTTTCTTGAATATCACTAATGACCCGCAAATGCGAACCAGTATGTCATTTTTCAGACAGACTGAAAAATGAGGCACGCGTTGGTGCCACCAAAGCCAAAGCTGTTGGACATAACGGTTTTCAGCACCGCTTCCCGGTTGGTGGTCACGATCGGGAAGTCCGCCGCGCCTTCGTCACGTTCGGTGACGTTGGCACTGCCGGTAATGAAGCCATTCTGCTGCATCAGCAGCGCGTAGATGGCTTCCTGCACACCGGCGGCACCCAGAGAGTGACCGGTAAGCGATTTGGTGGAGCTGATCGGCGGTATTTTGTCGCCAAAGGCCTGACCCACTGCGCGCAGCTCGGTAATGTCGCCGGCTGGCGTTGAGGTGCCGTGGGTGTTCAGGTAATCGATGGTTGGGTTGCCGGCCATGGCCAGTGCATCCTGCATGCAGCGCACGGCACCTTCACCGGATGGCGCGACCATGTCAGCACCGTCGGAGGTGGCGGAGTAGCCCACCAGTTCAGCGTAAATCTTGGCGCCGCGTTTAACGGCGTGTTCGTATTCTTCCAGCACCAGCATGCCGCCGCCGCCGGCGATGACGAAACCATCACGGTTGGCGTCATACGCGCGGGAGGCCGTTTCAGGTGCGTCGTTGTATTTGCTGGACAGGGCGCCCATGGCGTCGAACATCATGCTCAGGGACCAGTGCTCTTCTTCACCGCCGCCCGCGAAAACGATGTCCTGTTTGCCCCACTGGATCAGTTCCATCGCATGGCCGATGCAGTGTGAGCTGGTCGCGCAGGCGGAAGTAATGGAGTAGTTCACGCCTTTGATGGAAAACGGCGTGGCCAGGTTGGCGGATACCGCACTGCCCATGGTGCGGGTGACACGGTACGGGCCGACCTTACGGATGCCTTTGTCGCGCAGGATATCGGCAGATTCCACGATATCGCTGGAAGAGGCACCACCGGACGCGGCCACCAGGCCGGTACGCGGGTTGCTGATCATCTCTTCGGCCAGGCCGGAGTCTTCAATGGCTTCTTTCATGGACAAGTAAGCATAAGCGGCGGAATCGCCCATGAAGCGCTTGAGTTTGCGGTCAATCAGCTCGTCCAGATCAATCTGAGGTTTGCCCGCCACATGGGAACGCATGCCCAGTTCGGCGTATTCCGGCATAAAGCGGATGCCGGACTTCTGGGCCTTCAGAGACGCCAGAACCTCTTCTTTGTTATTTCCGATACAGCTGACAATACCTAAACCTGTAACCACAACACGACGCATAATCTGTACTCAGTAACCGATGACAACTTGAAGATGAGCAGCCTATGACAGAAATATTGAGGTAATATTTCAGCCCGACGGCCGCGACCACTATATAGCAGCCGGGAAAAAGTCATAAAGAAAAATATTGTTGAGCTTTGGTTGTTAATCGAAAGGCTGAGAGTTGAATTAGTGATGGCAAATCAAGATGTCCGCTGGCGCCGTGCACAGGCCCTGTTACTTGAGAACGCTCTGGATGTGGCGACGATGGCAGCCTGTCTGGGTCAGGATGAAACCCGCATGGAAGCTATGCTGGGCGACAAACCGAGCAAAAAAATCCCGGATTCGCTGGCCCTGCTGATGGAGCAGACCTTTTCCAAACCTAAGGGCTGGCTCGATCAGGACGAAGACGGCGGCATTACCTTCGATCTGTTCGGCGGCTGATGGCGGCCAGCGAATAAAAAAGGCCTCATCCGAGGCCTTTTTTGTTGGCAGTGTTGCCTGAGGTTCAATATTGGCCCGTAAAGCCATATCGGGAATCCGGCCGGCTCAGCGGCGGAACGCCTCAGCACACAGGCGCACAAACGGCCGCCAGATGCGTTGCATGGCGATGCCCAGTGCCAGCAGGCTCATGCCCACGGCCAGTGCGTCAGTATGGGGATAGCCGTCCTGGTGAACGCTCAGTGCGGCGCTGGCCAGCGTCAGCAGAATCGCAGTGAAGAACTTCAGGCCATTCGCCTGCAACCACGCGATGCGCGAAACCAGAGCCACGCTGATCACTGCCAGCAGAAGGCCTGCGGCGCCACCCACCAGTACATCCAGCGGCCAGTGGGCGCCGACCATAATCCGGCTCAGGGCGGCCAGCGCGCCAAGCAGCAAAACAGCGCCTCCCGTCAGGCGGTTGTTCAGGTTCAGGAACAACAAGCCGGCACAGCTTAAGGCCGTGAACGAATGCCCAGAGGGGAAGCTGTGACTTTTCAGCACTTGTCCGATGATGCGGAAGCTGTCGCGGTCAAGCACGCCCGCCGGGCGCAGTACGTCCAGTCCGTTTTTGAATCCGTGTACCACCAGGGTGCCCAGCAGCAGGAGCACCAGCGCCTGATTCAGCATCTGAGGGCGATAGCTGCCGGCAATCAGCAGCACGGCGATGGCAAACAGGGTGTCGGCCACCAGGGTGAGGTTGGTCCAGAGCGCATCCGGCAGCTGCGCGCCGGCCTGATTCAGGGTCAGAAACAGGCCGGTGTTGCTGCCATTCAGCCACACCAGTAATGCCGCCATACTGGCCAATGCAGCCAGTACGATGAGTATCAGCGGACGCGAATCGGTCATGGTGTCTGGCCGTTGTCTGCCGCTTCTGCATCGTCGTCAGCGGGCAGGGCATCGGCTACACGACGCACGATCTGAATCGGACCCGACTGGAACAGTACGTCGTAGTGAATGCCGTAGCGTTCGGTATCGCGTTGCAGGCGGTCTTCACGGCCAAAGCCCACTTCGCCGATCTGCAGATCGCGGCGTTGAGTCACTTTGTCCAGATACACGTTAAAGCTCGGCATATCGATCGACTGGGTATACACAGGCTCATCCAGACGTTTGGCAAACTGTGCGGCGTCCCATACCGGTCGCTGCTGGGCTTCGCTGAAGGCCGGCACAAACACAAACCAGACGAACAGGGTCTGAATGCCGGCCACCAGAATCAGCGCAAACCAGGGACTGATGCGGCGCCACAGAATCAGCGCCAGACTGATCAGGCCAGCGACAGCAGCGACGATGCTGAAGTCCTGATTGAAGTAATCGGCAGCGCGCTGGGCCACGGCAATTTCAATCGGATTGGTCAGGCGTTGCTCGGCGGTTGGCAGCAGCAGCGGGAAGGCAATGGCCACGCCAAACAGCAGGGCCGGGAATACCAGCGCCAGCAGACGGCTGTGCAGCCAGTGACGGTAACGCGCCATCAGAATCACCAGCGGCGAGCAGCCGTACAGGATGTAATGCGGCAACTTGGTGCTGGCCAGACTGAACAGAATCAGCACCACCAGGAACCAGATCCACAGATAGGCGTCGAGGGCGTCGCGGCCTGGTTTCAGGTTCTTCACCGACGGCAGCATGCGGATCAGCAGACCACCGAAGGGCGCCAGCACAAAGGGCAGCACCAGCGGGTAGAAGAGGAAGCCGCCGTCGTGACCTTCCATCGCATTATTGAAGCGGTTGACGTTGTGCTTGAGGAAGAAGCCGTCAATAAACGCCTGCCCCTGTGCCTGATATTCAAGGAGGTACCAGGGGGCGGCGATGGCCACAAACAGCACCCAGCCGGGAATAAAGAAAATCGCTTTCAGGAATTCACGGTGCAAACCATGGCTCAGATAAAACAGCGCGGCGACCATTAATGGCACGGCGACGGCGACCGGGCCTTTGGTCAGTACGCCAAGCGCCATCAGGGCGTAAATCGCAACCAGCAGGCGGGTCTGAGGTTTCTGGCTGTAGCCGTACATCAGCAGCAAGGTGGTAGCCAGAATGGCGTTCAGCAGGGCGTCGGCGGTGGCGACGTGGGCGATCATGTTGATGCCCAGTGCGGAACAGGCCATGAGCGCGGCGACTGTGGCGGTCTTTTCGTCGACGAAGCGGCGGGTGAAGCTGAAGATCGCCAGCGTCCAGCCGAGGCCCGCAAGAGCCGATGGCAGACGGAAAGCCCATACCTCAGTGCCGAATACATTGATGGACGCGGCCTGCAGCCAGTAAATCAGAATGGGTTTATCAAAGCGCACCCGGTCGTTGAGCCAGGTGGTGATGAAGTCGTTGCGCTCGAACATGCCGCGGGTGGCCTCACTGAAGGCGCCCTCGTCATGGTCGAACAGCAGATAACCGTTAAGGTTAACGAAGAAGAAGGCGGCGATGACCGCTAACAGCCAGCCGGGGACATTCAGCCCCGGCACTTTCCATTGCAGATTAACCGGCATGGTCAGCGGAGTCGTCGCTGGCCGTGGTGACAGAAGCCTTCGCCTGACCGGCTTTCCAGCCCGCTTCTACTTCTTCCCCTTTTTCTTCCGTCGGGCGGTAGATCACGTACTGCTGACGTTGTGAAGATTCAAAGTAGGTACGGGAAATCAGTTCTGACAGCACGCCAGTGGTCAGGAATTGCAGGGCGGCGATCACCATCACCACCGCAATCAGGAACAGCGGGCGGTTGCCAATGTCGTCACCCAGAATGAATTTCACAAACGCCAGATAGGTCAGCAGCAGGCCGCCGACCGAGCCCAGCGCCAGACCGATGGAGCCGAAGAAGTGACCCGGACGGGCGCGGTAGCGCATGAAGAAGTACACCGACAGCAGGTCGAGAATCACGCGGAAGGTGCGGGATATACCGTATTTCGACTGACCGGCCACGCGGGCGTTGTGAGCCACAACGATTTCGCCGATACGGCTTGGTGGTACCACGGCCGCAACCCAGGCCGGAATAAAGCGGTGCATTTCACCGTACAGGCGCACTTGTTTGATCACAGACGCTTTGTAGATTTTCAGCGAGCAGCCGTAGTCGTTGATGCGCACGCCGGTGATTTTACCGATCAGACGGTTGGCGATGCGTGACGGAATCTTACGCAGCACCAGATCGTCCTTACGGTTTTTACGCCAGCCGGTCAGCAGGTCCAGGTCGTTTTCCAGCAGGTGAGCAACCATGCGCGGAATGTCGGCCGGATCGTTCTGCAGGTCGCCGTCGAGGGTGGCGATCAGGTAGCCACGGGCTTCGTCGATACCGGCCTGCATGGCAGCGGTCTGACCGAAGTTGCGGCGCAGTTCGACCACGCGCACGTGCGTGCCGTATTTTTCCGCTTCTTTGTGCAGTGCTTTCGGCGTGCCATCGGTACTGCCATCGTCCACAACCAGTAATTCCCAGTCACCGTTGTAACCAGTCAGGCCTTCATGGACCCGGGCCACCATTGGGCCTACGTTCTCGATTTCGTTGAACATCGGAATAACGACGGACAGCGACGGCATACGTTGTTCGGTTGCTTTGGACTCAGTCAAGGTCAGTACCACTCTGTAGCTGGAATAGCCGGACCCACAAACGTCCGGCGAAAAAAGAACCGCGATCATACCCAAAAGGGTGTGTCAGGAAAATAACAGGGCTGTCAGGCTGCGCCTGCAACACAGTGTACAAAGACTGCGGCGCGGGCCGGCTCAGTCTGCGCTGACCCGCGCATGGCGATGGCGCTGGGTGAGCAGGGTGATCAGAGCCGTCAGCAGCAGGGTAGTTCCCAGCACGAATAAATGCAGGTTTACCGCGGCGCCCAGCGCTTGCTTGCTGTCGATACCCCAGGGCAGCAGACCAGCCAGAATACCGGCTTCGTAGGTACCGGCGCCGGCCACGCCGTGAATAGGCAACACGCTCGACAGCTCGCCTGTGGTGGCGCCCATCCAGCTCTGGGTGAAGGGCACTGGCTGGAACTGGCTCAGCAGCTCACTCAGCAACCAGGCGTACACCGCCACTTTTAACGCCCAGTTAATCAGGGTCCAGAAAAGTGCGCGCACGAAGGGCCAGGGCGACTTCGGCAAGGCATGCATGAGTTCGGCGGCTTTGTTCGCCCAGCCTTTGGGGTGGTTGGCAAGGAAGCGGTTCACCGCGTTCTGCAGCGGCAGTACCGCCAGCGGTGCGATGGCCAGCAGTGCCATCACAGGGTAGCGCAGCGATTCCGGCACCGGGAAACGGTCCTGCAGGGAAAACGCCGCCAGCAACAGCAGGGCATACAGATCCAGCAGGCGCAGCCACAGCAGCGCCGGGCCAGAATGCCGGTAAGGCACGCCGAAGTGCTGCTTCATCAGCAGCGGGAAGGCGGTTTCGCCACTGCGCATGGGCAGCATGTTATTGAAGAAGTTGTGCAGCACGGTGACGCGCAGCAGGCGGCTGAAATGGCCCTGACAGTTGCTGTTGAAGAAGTCGTAGAAACGCACCGCGCGCAGCAGATAGCTGATCAGCATCAGGCCCAGCGCCAGTGCCAGCGACAATGGCGGAATGCTTTGCCAGCTGGCCAGCACGGCCTGCCAGCCGTAAGCATCCTCAACCAGCCAGATCAGACCGCCCAATAACAGAATACCGGCCCAGAATTTCCACGATTTCAGCACAACGACCGTCCACCCGATGAAAAGGCGGGCATGGTTGCGCCGGCCGGAGGCGTTGTCAACCTGCACCCCTGTCAGGCGTCTGCTCTGACATCGGGCCGATCTGCCGGTGACCTGTGCCGGTGATCGGTACCGCAAGATACCGACGCTGCTATTGAACGGGACGCCCAATCCGGTAAAGTTCGGCCTCTTTCTCTGACTTCGACGTTTCAGGTGCTGCTGTGAAAGTCCTGCTGATCAAAACCTCTTCTCTGGGCGACGTGTTCCATACCCTGCCGGCGGTGGAAGACGCGTACCGTGCCATTCCCGGTCTGGAAATCGACTGGGTGGTGGAAGAGGGCTTCAAGGACATTCCGGCTTGGCACCCGGCGGTGAAAAAGGTCATTCCGGTGGCCTGGCGCCGCTGGCGCAAAAATCTGTTCGATAAAACCAACCGCGCTGAAATGAAAGCCTTCCGTGAGGCCCTGCGTGCCACCGAATACGATGTGGTGCTGGATGCGCAGGGGCTTATTAAAAGCGCCTTGTTTACCCGTCTGGCCCGCGGCCCGCGTTTTGGTCTGGATAAACACAGTGCCCGCGAACCCCTGGCGGCGCTGGCCTATCAGCATCCGCAGTTCGTCGCCAAAGGCGAGCACGCGATTCCGCGCGTGCGTCAGCTCTTTGCTCAGGTGCTGGGTTATTCCGTGCCGCAGGGGCTGAGTTACGGTGTGGATCGTGGCCGCTGGTCGCGCCCCGATGTAGACGGCGATTACTGGGTGTTTCTGCACGGTACTACCTGGATTACCAAGCTCTGGCCAGAAGCGTACTGGCGCGAATTGGCGGCGCTGGTGGCGGCGTCCGGACGTCAGGTCTTGCTGCCCTGGGGCAACGATGAAGAGCGTGAGCGCGCCGGGCGTATCGCCGACGGTCAGGCCGGTGTCAGTGTGTTACCGAAAATGGGCCTGAATGCCCTGAACGCGTATCTGGCCTGTGCCGAGGCGGTGGTGGGTGTGGATACCGGATTGTCCCATGTGGTCGCGGCGCTTGAGGTGCCGTCGATTGCGATTTACGGCGCCACCGATTCAACCCTGACCGGTGTGCTCGGCCCGCAGGTCGAGGTGATCCGCAGTGGCTACAGCGACTGCGCACCGTGCCTGTCGAAAACCTGCCTTAAAAATGAAGCGGGCGACATTCAGCCGCCCTGTTACCGTGAAATCAGCCCGCAGCGCGTGTTTGATTCACTGACCTCACGTCTGGCTGCTCAGGACTGAGCGGCCAGCAGATTTCTGACGTCGGTCTCAAGACCGGCGGCGCTGATCTGATCCGGTGCCTGACGGACACCCACGCTCAGGCTGACCCGTGACCAGAACCTTCTTGGCGTTTTGGTCAGCGCCAGCCCGTCTTTATGGCTGAAGAAGCTGCCCCATAAACCATCCAGTGCCATCGGAATCACAGGCACCGGCGTTTCGGCGATGATGCGTTCAATGCCGGGCCTGAAGGTGTCGATGGCGCCGTCTCTGGTCAGTTTGCCTTCCGGAAAAATACACACCACCTGACCGTCGGCCAGCTCTTCGCGGATGCGGCGGAACGCCGTTTCGTAAACCTCGGCATCGGCTTTTGGCGAGCAGATCGGGATGGTTTTCGCCAGCCGGAAAAACCATTTCATGCCCGGCATTTCCGATATGGCCCGGTCCATCACAAAGCGCACCGGGCGGGGACAGGCTCCGGCAATCAACAGGGCGTCGACGTAGCTGACGTGGTTGCACACCAGCACCACAGGGCCTTCTTCCGGAATATTCAGCATGCCCTTGTGTTCAACCCGGTACAGGGTGTGCGACAGCATCCAGATCACAAAGCGCAGCGCAAATTCCGGTACCTGAGAATACACGTACAGCGCCACGACAATATTCATGATGGCAATGACGCAGAAATATTCGGCGATGGACAATTTCATCAGCACCAGACCGACAATGCCGAATACCGCACTGCCCACCATAAACAGGGAATTCATCACGTTATTGGCGGCGATGGTTTGCGCACGGCTGCTTTCGTCGCTGCGTTGCTGAATAAGCGCCTGCAGCGGCACCACATACAAGCCGCCGAACACGCTCACCAGCGCCAGATCGGCCATCATGCGCCAGTGGTCGCTGTTGCTGATAAACGCCGCCGCGTTCATATCCGCACTGATGCTCAGACTGCTCAGGGCAAAATACAGATCAATACCGAAAATGCTCATGCCCAGCGAGCCGATCGGCACAATGCCCAGTTCGATTTTATGGCCGGATAATTTTTCACACAGCAGGGAGCCTGCGGCTACGCCCACAGAAAACAGCGTCAGCAGTAGGGTCACAATTTGCGCGTTGCCGCCCAGATGGTCGCGCGCCAGATTCGGAAACTGCGTTAAATAACTGGCGCCCAGAAACCAGAACCAACTGATGGCCATGATGGATAAATACACGGCGCGATCTTTGCGGGCGTTGCGCAGGGTGTTCACCAGCTCGGTCAGGGGATTCCAGTTGATGGTTAAATCCGGTGCGCCGGCATCCGCTTCGGGAATAAAACGGCTACTGATATAGCCGGCCAGCGCAAAGCCGATGACGCCGATGGCAATCCAGATGCGGGCCTGTTCCAGATCGAATAATAAGCCGGCGCAAATTGTGCCACCAAGGATGGCGAGGAAGGTGCCCATTTCAACCAGCGCGTTGCCGCCCACCAGTTCATCTTTGTGCAACTGTTGCGGCAGCAGGGCAAATTTAACGGGTCCGAACAGCGCCGATTGCAGGCCCATTAAAAACAGCAGGGTCATCATCAGCAGAATCTGGTCGGTAAGAATACCCACAGCGGCGATGATCATGATGACCACTTCCAACAGTTTGACGGCGCGGATCAGGCGGGATTTTTCCAGTTTGTCCGCAATCTGACCGGCGATCGGGGAAAACAGAAAAAATGGCAGAATAAATAAGCCCGCCGCCAGATTGGTGTACAGGGCAGAATCGTCTTTCGCGGCAATGCCGCCGAAGGCAATTAATAACAACAGCGAGTTTTTATACAAATTGTCGTTAAACGCACCGAGTGCCTGCGTAATAAAGTAGGGCAGAAAACGCCGGCTGCGGAACAGGGCAAACTGACTGTGCTGGCTCATGAACAGGACTCCTTTCTTTATGAGCTGACCCAGGAGGTCAGATAGTGATTCATCAGCGAGGCAATTAACAGTTCGCCGTTGCTGTTGTCGTGAATGAATAATTTATTGTCCAGCGTCAGCTGGCAGATGCCCTGAACGCCGGCCCACAACACGCGCGCGGCTTCGCGGCAGTCGTCCGTGCGGGCGCCGGATTTGAGTCCGGCCAGACGATTTTCCAGCAGCGCAAACAGCGCGCCGATGCGCAGATCCTGCCAGGCGGGCAGAGGTTCTTCGTCGGTCAGTCGCAGCTCAAACACCAGACGCCAGGCGTGGGGCTGGTCCCTGGCAAATTGCAGATAACGTAAAGCGGCGGCGCTGAGTGCGCCCCGATGATCGGGCGCCTTGCTCATCGCGTCGTGCAGCGTCTGGTACAGGCGGTCGAGGGTGGCGGCATTCACCGCCAGCAGCAGCAGGTTGTAGCTGCCGAATTGATTGATCAGCGTGCCCGGCGAATAGCCGACATCGCGTGCAATCTGGCGCAGGCTGAGCGTGTTGACGGGCTGGCTTTGCAGGCAGCTAAGAACGTGCTGAACGACCAATGCCTGCAGTTCCTGCGGGCTGTGATCCTGTCGTCGGGCCATGGGGGTTTCCAGTTTTATTTTGAACGTCGTTCAATATAAGGTGATTCTGAACGGTGTTCAATACCTGGCGGAAGGCATTTCGTGCCATGGTCCGACGGAATACGGGGGTTACTTGCCGCGATATTCGCCCGGGGTTTTGCCGGTCCAGGCTTTGAAGCGGCGATGGAAGGAGCGGGCTTCACTGAAACCCAGGCGGGCAGCGATGTCGTTGATCGGAATCTGAGTGGTCCGCAGCCATTCGGTGGCCACTTCGCGGCGCAGGTCATCCAGCAATTGCTGGTAGCCGGTGCCGGCTTCGTCCAGGCGACGCTGCAGGGTGCGTTCGGTCATGCCCAGTTCGGCGGCGACTTTATCGCGTCGTGGCAGACCGTCTTCCATCATGGCGCGCAGCAACGAGCGCGTTTGCATCACAATCGGGTGACGCTGTTGCAGCTCGGCCATGACCGCTGAGGCTTGTTGTTCCAGTGTGGCCAGCAGTGCCGGGTCGGGCTGGCGCAGAGGGGTGTCGAGAATGGGTTCGGGGAAAATCAGCGCACTGCGTTCGCAGCCGAACTCCAGGGGCGCCTGAAAGATGTCTTCATAGGTGCTGAGCAATAACGGCGACGGTTGCGGACGTTCAAACAGTACGCGCTCGGGTTTGCCATCCTGCATGTCAGCCAGCCAGCGGGCAAACACCAGCCAGCTGCCCAGTACGTTATCAATCATGTGCGGGCGCACCACCGGGTCGTCGTACTGACACACCCAGCGCATGGCCAGATGGGGACCGTACTTTTCTATTTTCGTCACGCCCATGTCGCCGACGATGGCTTCATAAACCGGGGTGATGTGCAGGGCTTCGCGGGCGGTGCGGCAGTTCATCGCCATATAGCCGACCAGACTGTACGAGCCGGGCTGCACGTAGCGTGAACTTTTCAGACCGAATAACGGGTCGCGGCTGCGCTCAATCAGGTAGCGGATCAGCGTCTGAAAACCGCGGCCGTCAATGCGGCTGACGCTGTTGTCGACGATGCCGGCCGGCAGTCCGGCGGCCAGCAGGGCGTCGTTGGGATCAATGCCATAATCCTGCCCGGCGCGCAGATACTGGCGCACGGCGTTGGCAGAAGCGGTACCTAACAGATCCTTGGAAGTCATGAGCATTCGGCTTTGTGGTTATCGTTATTCGTCTGCACTGTATTCGTCGGCGCTTTGGCTTTAAATGCTACGTGCCTGTCTCAAACAGTCAGTGCTTAGGACTGACCTTCGCGCTATCTTATCCCTCAGTTTATTTTCGGTCTAATCGGTATTGAGGGATACACATGGCGCGTCGCTGGAATGGTTGGGGTGATGATAGTTATATCAAAGAAGTACCGGCGCATGGCGAGCGTCTGATCCGTTCCGTTATTGGTGAAACCCGTGCGCTGAAAGATGCCACACTCGAATCGGTCATGGCAAAAGTACCGGCTTCACGTCTGCCTGAGCATCCGCTGGTGGTCACCGACGCCGAAGAACGCGTACGTCACGCCCGTGGTCAGAGTTTTCCCGATTGGCTGGCCATGCGCAGCGGTGATTTCGGTGTATTTCCCGACGGCGTTGCCTTTCCGGAAACCGGTTCGCAGGTGCGCGAATTACTCGATTACGCCGTTGCCCACGATGTAAACGTCATTCCCTATGGCGGTGGTACCTCAGTGGCTGGCCACATTACGCCTGGCGCCGGCAGCCGCCCCGTGCTGACCATTGATATGGGCCGCATGAACCAGCTGCTGGAGCTGAACGAAGAAAGTCAGATTGCCACCTTCGGAGCCGGCACACCGGGCCCGCTGGTGGAGAGTCAGCTGCGTGCCCGTGGCTATACGCTGGGCCATTTTCCGCAGTCGTGGGAATTGTCGACTGTTGGCGGTTGGATTGCCTCGCGCTCCAGTGGACAGCAGTCGCTGCGCTACGGCCGCATAGAGCAGATGTTTGCCGGCGGCCGTATGGAAACCCTGCAGGGGTCGCTTGATATTCCGACCATTCCGGCGTCGTCGGCCGGTCCGGATATTCGCGAAATCACCATGGGCAGTGAAGGGCGTCTGGGCATTTTTACCGAAGTAAAAGTGCGGGTAACGCGTCTGGCCGCTGAAGAAAAATTCTTTGTTATGTTCATGCCTAACTGGGGCGTGGCCAAAAAAGCCGTCCGCGAACTGGTGCAGAATAAAGTGCCGATGTCGATGATGCGTGTGAGCAATGCCAAAGAAGCAAAAGCGCACCTGCATCTCGGCACCAAAGAAAGCCAGTTTAAATTGCTCGATCGTTTCCTGCGCTTTATGGGCATGGGCGATGAACGTTGCATGCTGACCTTTGGTGTTACCGGTACGGCGTATCAGAATAAAACGTCGCTCAAACAAATCCGCTCTGTGCTGAAAGCGCACGGTGGAGTGGGCGGCCCGCTGGCCAACATTATGGGCAGCATCTGGTCGCATGGGCGCTTTAAATTCCCTTACCTGCGTGAAACCACCTGGGCCCGTGGTATTGCCGTGGATACGCTGGAAACGGCGACCGACTGGGACAACGTCGACGCCTTGCTGGACGATATCGAAACCGCTCTGGAAACCGCGCTGCGCAGCGACGGCGAAGAGGTGATGGTATTTACCCATCTGTCGCACATGTACTCTCAGGGTTGCAGCATCTACACCACGTATTTCTTCCGTTGTGCCGGCACTTATGAGGAAACGCTGGAGCGCTGGCGCAAGCTTAAGCACAAGGCGTCGTCGGTGATTGCCCGTGGCCGCGCCACTATTTCGCATCAGCACGGGGTGGGCAAAGACCATGCGCCGTACCTGCCTGCCGAAAAAGGCGTGCTGGGCATGCGCATGCTCAATACCCTGGTGCAGGATTTTGATCCGGCCCGTCGCCTGAATCCGGGCGTATTGCTCGAGGACGCACCGGTAGCCAGCAGTAACGACAATAAAAAGCAGGCCGTAAGCGGCCAGAAAGAACAGCAGCAGGCCTGATTCAGGCCTCATTCTCACCACTCAGGAAAGAAAAGAATAATGTGGCAGACAGCATGGGCGCCGGGGCAGCGCGAGCAGCAACTGCGGACTTTAAAAAATACGCCGGAACACTGGGATGTCGTGGTTGCCGGTGGCGGTATTACCGGTGCCGGCATCGCACGTGAGGCCGCCCGTCGTGGTCTGAAAGTTCTGCTGGTGGAACGTCAGGATTTTGCCTGGGGGACGTCCAGCCGTTCATCAAAAATGGTGCACGGTGGCCTGCGATACATCGCTCAGGGCGACATCAAAACCACCATGCATTCGGTGCATGAACGCGAACGTTTAATGACAGAAGCCCCCGGTCTTGTCGATCAGATGGGCTATGTAATGGCGCATTACAAAGGCGGTTTTCCGGGACCGTTTGTTTTTAATACGCTGCTGCGCGTCTACGACTTCTTTGCCGGTAAACGCTACCGTCGCTTTTTTAAACGCGACGACTTTGATTTTCTGAGCCCTTACATCAACGACAATCATCTGATTGGCGGCACTCAGTTCGCGGATGCCGTGACAGACGATGCCCGTCTGGTGGTCCGTGTATTGCGCGAAGCCCAGAAAGACGGGGCAGTGGTGCTGAATTATCTCGGCGTTAAAAATCTGGTTAAAACCGATGGCCAGGTCACCGGCGCCGTTCTGGAAGACGCGCTGAGCGGAGACCTTATTCCGGTGCGTGCGGATGTGATCATTAACGCGACCGGTGCCTGGGCCGATGAATTACGCGGTCAGATGATGGCAGAGAAAAAAATCCGCCCGGCGCGCGGCAGCCATATTGTGGTGCCGAACTGGCGCCTGCCGGTTGCGCAGTCCTACACCGTGCTGCATCCGGATGATAAACGCCCGATTTTTATCTTTCCGTGGGAAGGCCGCACTGTGATCGGCACCACCGATTTGGACAACGGCGGCATTACCAACACCGAAGCCACCATGACCCGTGCCGAACTTGAGTATTTGCTGCGTGTGGCCTGCGTACAATTTCCGAAAAGTGAGCTTAAAGAGCGCGATATTATTTCGAGCTGGGCCGGTGTTCGTCCTCTGGTTTCGTCGGGTGCGCTGAACCCATCCAAAGAAAAACGTGATCACAGTGTGTGGGACGACAAAGGGCTGGTCAGCGTCAGCGGCGGAAAGTTAACCACATTCCGTTTGATTGCACTGGATGTGCTGGAAGCCGCGCGCAAATACATCCGCCGTTATCCGGTGGGCGAGTTTTCGGCGCAGATTTTTACGCCGGCTGACATTGTGTCGTCGCGTTTTGAACAATTACCCGGTTACCTGCAAAAACGCGTCAGCGGCCATTTCGGTATGGATGCTGAGGGGCTGCTTGAATTATCCGCGCGTGACGAGCTGGATGTGATTCCCGGCAGCCGGACATTATGGGCGGAAGTGCGCTGGGCGGCTGCGCGCGAGTGTGTTCAGCATCTGGATGATCTGATGCTGCGTCGTACGCGTCTCGGGCTGTTGCTGGAGCAGGGCGGTGCTCAGGTCGCTGAACGAATCCGCGTAATTTGCGCAGAAGAAATGGGCTGGTCTGACGAGCGTTGGGCACAGGAATGGTTGCGCTATCAGGACATCTGGCATAAGCACTACAGCGTGCCGGTGTAAGCCCGTTTATGACTCAGGATTATTTACTCGCCATCGATAATGGTACTCAGAGCGTGCGTGTTCTGGTGTTCGACACGCAGGGCAACGAAATTGCTAAAAGTAAGGTGGATATTCAGCCGTATTTTTCCCGTCATCCCGGCTGGGCCGAACAGGACGCCGGTTATTACTGGGAAAAATTACAGGAGGCCTTTACCCGCCTCTGGGCACAGAAGCGGGTAACGCCGGCTCAGATCCGCGGTTTGTCGCTGACCACTCAGCGTTACACCATGATCAATCTGGATGAACATTTCCGCCCGCTGCGCCCGGCCATTGTCTGGATGGATCAGCGTCAGGCCGATGTCGATACGCCGGTATCGGGTGTGTGGGGCATTGCCATTAAAGCGCTGGGGCTGGGGAATCTGATCCGTGAGTTGCGTGCCAAAGCACGCGACAACTGGATTCAGCAATACGAGCCGGATATCTGGGCGCGCACCCGGTATTACGTGAATTTATCCGGTTGGCTGACCTGGTGTCTGACCGGTGAGCTGAAGGATTCTGCGGGTTCCATTGTCGGCTATCTGCCTTACGACTATAAGCGTCAGACCTGGGCAAAAGCGTCGGATCTTAAATGGAAACTGCTGGCGGCCAAACGCGAGATGATGCCGGAACTGGTGATGCCCGGCATGCCGTTAGGTGTCATTTCCGACAGTGCGGCGCGCTTAACCGGTTTACCGGCCGGTTTGCCATTAATTGCCGCTGCGTCGGATAAAGCCTGTGAAGTGCTCGGCGCTGGCGGGCTGGAGGCCAATGTAGCGTGTCTGAGTTATGGCACGACGGCAACCATCAACACCACGACCCGGCGCTATATCGAAACCCTGCCATTTATTCCGCCTTATACCGCCGCGGTACCGGGGCACTACAACACGGAAATGATGATTTACCGTGGCTTCTGGATGGTCAGTTGGTTTAAAGAAGAACTGGCGCACAACGAACAACGTTTGGCGCGCGAGCAGGGTGTAGAACCTGAGCAATTGTTCGACGAGCTGGTTACTCAGGTACCGCCGGGGTCGATGGGTCTGATGATGCAGCCCTACTGGTCGCCGGGTGTGCGTCAGCCGGGGCCCGAGGGAAAGGGCGCGCTGATCGGCTTCGGTGACGTGCATAAGCGGGCGCACATTTACCGCGCGATTCTGGAAGGTCTGGCCTATGAGCTGCGCATGGGTAAAGAACGTATCGAAAAGCGCTCACGGGTAAAAATTGCCCGTTTGCGGGTGTCGGGTGGCGGTTCGCGCAGCGATGCGGCCATGCAATTAACCGCTGATATATTCGGTATGCCGGCCGAGCGTCCGCACACCAGCGAAGCGTCTGGGCTGGGAGCGGCCATTAACTGCGCGGTGGGGCTGGGTTTATTTCCGGATTACCCGACGGCGGTGCACGCCATGACGCGGGTTGGCGATGTGTTCTGGCCGGAAGACGATTCGGTAGCGCTCTATGGTCGTCTGTACAATGAGGTTTATCTGAAAATGTACCGCCGCCTGAAGCCTCTGTATCAATCAATCCGCGACATTACGGGTTATCCGAAATAACGCGCTGGTGCTGGCTGACGTTCAGGGTCAGCCAGCTTCGCTGCGCAGCAACTCGCGGGTGATGTGCAGTGCTTTCAGATACTGGAATTCCAGATCGGCGGGGGTGACTCCCATGCCGGCCAGTACATTCCAGTCGATGCTGTCCCAGTCGGCCTGTTCCATGGCAATCACCGTCTTCAGAATAAAACCGTAATCGCCTTCCTGACGGGTCAGGGCGAGGGTCAGTGGCTCTGGCATGCTCAGACGTTCGCAGATCGCATCCAGCGGGAAGTCCAGAAACGCATCCAGCAGCGAAAACAGCCCGATGGTGAAGGCGGTATCGTCGTCGAGATGCGGCCAGGCGAAGGTCAGTGCCTGACAAAGGTAAGCGCGTACTACCGCCTGTTCGCGCAGTACCGGTGGTTTGTCGCTGAGCTTGCCTAGCGAAATCAGGTTGGCCCAGGCTTTCAGCCGGCTCAGGCCGACGATGACGATGGCCCGGTGAATCGACGTTACTTCGCGCGCGCAGCCAACGGCTGCGGAGTTCACGATACGCAGCAGTTTGTAGCTCAGTTGCGGGTCGCTCTGCAGGGCTGAGGCGATGTCGTCAAATTCGGCGTCGGGGTCGTTCAGCAAACGAATCAGCTGCAGTACGGCCAGCTGGTTGTCCGGCAGGCGCTTACCGTAGACATTGGCCGGGCGGCTGAAAAAATAGCCCTGAAACAGCTCGCAGCCGGCATCACGGCAAATTTTGAATTCTTCCTGCGTCTCTACTTTCTCGGCCAGCCAGGTCAGGCCATCGCGCTGATAGCGGCTGATCAGGCCGGGCAGGGAGTCCAGATTGCCCAGCCTGCGGATATCCACCTTGATGATGTCGACCAGCGGCAGCAGCGGCTCGTGAATGATTTCGCCCTGATAGTCATCCAGCGCAATGCGGTAACCCAGTTTGCGCAGGGTGCGCAGAGCCTTCAGGTTGGCGTCGGTCGGGTGAATGTGTTCCAGCACCTCGGCCACCAGATTGGTCGCCGGCAGAATGGGCGGGTTCTGCAGCCAGTGCTCGGTAAAGTTGACGAACGCGGGCAGTCCGCCGGTCACCTCATCGATGCCAAGGTCGTTGAAGGCGCTGATCATGACCTCACTGGTGGCGCGGTCGCCATGGCTGACCTGCCAGGTGAGGGTGTCTTCCGGGGCCGGACGGCACAGCAGTTCGTAGCCCACCACGGTTTGGTGAGTGTCGAGAATCGGTTGTCGGGCCAGTAGTGGCGTATCCTGAGTGCTCATACCGCATCCATCAGCTTAACCCAGTCAGTGTAGACGCTAAATCCATGCGTTTTTGTAAGCCTTGACTACACTTTGTGAAAGCAAGTTTTGTGGAGCGTGGTATGAGCGGGGTTCTCAGTAGTGTTGATGCCCGTACCAAACTGGTAGGGCAGAACCGCCTGGAATTGTTGTTGTTTCATCTGGGAGGTACGCAGCACTTCGCCATCAACGTGTTCAAGGTTCAGGAAGTGATGCGTATGCCGCATCTGACCCGCATTCCTGATCGTCACCCCGTGGTTCGCGGTGTGACTCACTTACGTGGCCAAACCGTACCGGTTGTGGATCTGCGCCATGCCATTCAGATGGGCCCGCTCAAAGTTGATGAGGCGGATGCCACTATCATTGTGACCGAATACAACATGACGGTTCAGGCCTTTCTGGTTGGCGGTGTCGATCGCATCGTGAACATGAACTGGAGCGAGATTCTTCCACCGCCCGGCGGGGCTGGCCGTCAGCATTACCTGACTGCCATTACCCGTATCGATAACCGCATCGTTGAAATCATCGACGTCGAAAAAGTGCTGGCTGAAATTGCGCCGTATCAGACCACGTTGAGCGAAGATGCTTATGATCAGGAGCTTCTCGAACGCATCCGTGGCAAAGACATTCTGATTGTCGATGACTCTCATGTTGCCATTGAACAGATGCGCCAGGTGCTGGGCCCTATGGGGATGAACATTGTCGAAGCGCATAACGGCCTTGAAGCCTACCAGCTGCTGATGCACTGGAAAGAGCAGGGGCGTGACGTGGCCAATAATCTGATGATGATCATTACCGACGCGGAAATGCCGGAAATGGACGGCTATATGCTGACCACCGAAATCCGCCGCGACCCGGAACTGAAAGACACGTTTATCATTCTGCATACCTCGCTGTCGGGCAACTTCAACAAAGCCATGGTGGAGAAAGTAGGCTGTAATGGCTTTCTGTCGAAATTCGCACCCAAGGCCATGGCCAAGGAAGTTCAGCGCCTGATGCGGGAAAAGCTGAAAATGCCGCCGCGCGAATAGCATCCACAAAAACCGCCGCATGGCGGTTTTTTTATGACATTTTTCTCAGTTGGGGATATCGTACAGCCACATCCGGAGGTCGTTATGCTCACTGTTTCCCGTTTATTTATTTACCCGATTAAGTCCTGCGCAGGCGTTGAAGTGTCGTCGCTGAGTTTCGACCAGTGCGGTCCGGTCGGCGACCGTCGTTTTATGGTGGTGAACCTGGAAGGACGTTTTCTGACGCAGCGTACTCATCCGGCCATGGCCTTTATCCGCCCCCAGTACGTGGACGGCCATTTGCTGGTGTCAGCATCTGACCGACCACAACTGACGATATCGCCGGAGGATGCGGGTGAGGTGTTGACCGTCAGTGTGTGGGACGACTCAGTGGCGGGCGCTGATTGCGGTGATACTGCTGCAGCGTGGTTTTCAGCCGCCCTGAATACGCCGTGTCGTCTGGTGCGGGTGTTTGCAGGTACCGAACGGCAGGTGAATCGCAAGTATGCGCAGGAAGGCGAGTGGGTTGGTTTTGCTGACGGCTATCCGGTTCTGGTGACCTTGCAGGAAAGTCTTGATGTGTTGTCGTCCGCGGTCGGCAGAACTGTCGAGATTGAACGCTTCCGCCCGAACGTACTGCTGTCTGGCGCCCGGGCATTTGCTGAACGTGAGTGGCAGTCGGTCAGTGTGGCTGGTGGTCGTCTGGATCTGTGTAAGCCCTGTGAGCGCTGCGTGATTCCGACCCGTAATCTGACCACGCAGCAACGTGAAGCCGATGTACTGGATGCACTGAAGCAGCATTGCCGTCTGGATGGAAAAATTATTTTCGGCCAGAACGCGCTGGTGCGTGGCATCGGTGAGTTGGTGGTGGGGCAGAGCGCGGTTTCAGAATAATTCGATATCGTCGTCGGTACCGAAATCATCTTCCGAATGCTGAGTGAAGTGATGGTGATAGATTTCCAGCGCTTCGGCCACGGAATGCCCGGCCATGATGTGCTCAAACATGATGCGTTCGGCTTCCATGGTGTAGTTACCCTTGATCTGCTTCTGCAGCAAAGACCAGGGCGCGGGCAGGTAGCGCTGTGAGGGGTCGGCGATCAGATGACCCATTTCTTCGAGACTGCTGCCGACATGTTCTAATCGTTGTGTCAGACGGTCGTAGAACTGAAAAGCAATAACGGCCTGTTGAATCTCGGATTGCAGGTCGCGCGCCAGGTGGCCGATTTCAACGGGAATACTGTCGCTGTTGCTGCTGGCCAGTTCCAGCAGACGGCGCGTGTTGTCGGCCATGGCCGTAAAGCTTCCGGTCAGCTTATCGATCGACTGGCTGCCCTCCGTCAGGGAGGTGTCAATCTGAGCGACAGCCAGCGCCAGCATGGCCAGTGTCTCGCTGACCTGACTCCAGTTTACGTCGTCTTTGGCGGTGGCCCTGTGGGCAACCAGCGTATGCTTTGGCTGATTCATAATGACCCTGCATTTTCCATGCTTAAAGCATAGAAGAGTTTTGTCAGCTTGCGCGAATCAGCGCTGTTCCCGCGGTCAGCTGTCCTGTTTTTGCAGGCGGTAGAGCAGCGAGGAGGTATCAAAGTCGCCGGCACCCATTGTCTGCAATTCCTGATAAAAGGCGTCAACCTGTTGGGTGACAGGCAGCCGGATGCCGAGGCTGGCCGCTTCGCTCAGGCAAATTCCAAGATCCTTGTGCATCCAGTTCACGGCAAAACCGTGCTTGTAATGGCCATCGATCATGCTCTGGTGACGGTTCTGCATCTGCCAGCTGCCGGCGGCGCCCTGTGATATTACCTCCATCACCTGCTGCACATTGAGTCCGGCTTTTTCGGCAAAATACATTCCCTCCGCCAGTGCCTGAATAAGACCTGCGACACAGATCTGATTCACCATTTTGGTTTTCTGTCCGGCACCAACCGGCCCCATGTGCTGAATGGCTTTGGTGTACGGGGCTGTCAGCTCAGCAACCTGAGCGTAGTCGGCTTCATCTGCGCCGACCATGATGCTCAGCTGACCATTGATTGCGCCTTGCTGGCCGCCGGATACCGGGGCGTCAGCAAAGCGTAAATGTCTTGTGTGGCAGATCTGTGCCATCTCTTCAGCGAGGCTGGCAGAGGTGGTGGTGTGATCAATGATGAGGCAACCTGCGGGCGCGTATTGCAACGCTCCGTCGTCCCCGCAAAGCATTGAACGGACATCGTCATCGCGCCCGACGCAGATGAATATGGCCTGTGTGTCAGGTGAGATGCCATCACGAAAATGGCGGACCGATTGCCCGTTAAAGTCGGTCAGCCAGCTCCCCGCGGTTGTTTCGGTGCGGTTAAATACGGTGACCTGATGGCCCGCTTTACTCAGATGCCCGGCCATCGGATACCCCATGTTGCCGAGTCCGATAAACAATAGGTTTGCCATTTAAGTTCCCCGTTAATGTTCAAAAAAAAAGCCGCTCGATGAGCGGCTTTTAATCACGAAATCCGGAATCAGGCCGGGTAATCGCGCTTGGCGTGACCAGTGTACAGCTGACGTGGACGACCGATGCGGTAGTCGGAGCTGATCATTTCGTTCCAGTGAGCAATCCAGCCTGGTGTGCGGCCGGTTGCGAAAATCACAGTGAACATTTCGGTCGGGATGCCGATCGCTTTCAGGATGATACCAGAGTAGAAGTCGACGTTCGGGTACAGGCCGCGCTTCACGAAGTATTCGTCTTCGGTGGCGATCTTTTCCAGCTTCATCGCGATCTTCAGCAGTGGGCTGTCTTCCATGCCCAGCTCAGCCAGAACTTCGTCACAGGTCTGCTTCATCACTTTGGCGCGAGGGTCAAAGTTTTTGTATACACGGTGACCGAAGCCCATCAGACGGAACGGATCGTCTTTATCTTTGGCTTTGGCAATGAACTTGTCGATGTTCGACTCGTCGCCAATTTCGTTCAGCATGTTCAGAACGGCTTCGTTTGCACCACCGTGAGCAGGGCCCCACAGTGCCGCAATACCAGAAGCGATACAGGCGAACGGGTTAGCACCGGTAGAACCAGCCAGACGCACAGTAGATGTTGATGCATTCTGTTCGTGGTCGGCGTGCAGCAGGAAGATTCGATCCATGGCTTTGGCCAGAACCGGGCTTACTTTCTTCTCTTCACATGGGGTGTTGAACATCATGTGCAGGAAGTTTTCACCGTAGCTCAGGTCATTACGTGGGTACATGAACGGCTGACCGATGCTGTACTTGTAAACCATAGCTGCCAAAGTTGGCATTTTGGCGATCAGACGGTGCGCAGACACCATGCGGTGATGCTCGTCGTGGATGTCCAGAGAGTCGTGGTAGAACGCAGACAGAGCGCCTACAACACCACACATAACAGCCATTGGGTGAGCGTCACGACGGAAACCATTGAAGAAATGGCTCAGCTGCTCATGCACCATGGTGTGGTTTTTAATGGTGTTTACGAATTTTACTTTTTCTTCTGCATTTGGCAGTTCGCCATTCAGCAGCAGGTAGCAGGTTTCGAGATAATCGGATTTCTCAGCCAGTTGCTCAATCGGGTAACCGCGATGCAGCAGAACGCCAGCAGCACCATCGATATAGGTGATTTTTGACTCTGTGGCGGCGGTAGACATAAAGCCCGGATCGTAGGTAAACAGGCCTTTACCGGAGAGGCTACGCACATCTACGACGTCAGGGCCGATAGTGCCTTCGTACACAGGCAATTCGAAGGTTTCTTCGACGCCATCGACTTTCAGAGTTGCTTTTTTGTCAGCCATGGATTGGCCTCCTGCTGGTCAAAATTAAGCCTTAAATTTAAGGCCGTACCTCAATAAGAGCCTTAAAAAATAAGGCGTTACCTCAAAATAAAGCGCCCAACTATAGGCTCAGAACTTCGTTTGTCAATTACCCAGCAGTCGGGCTGCAGGCGCAAAACCGCTCTAGTATAGTCCGTATGCCGCATTGCTTTACAGCATCTGTTCATTAGTGAAGCTGCGTTCTGCAATATGCAATTCCTATCGCTGGTCGTATTCAGATTGTTTGTAAATCGGTGGTGCGGTGACTATAATTTGTCGCGACCTGAAACTTGTGCAAACCTTGTACAAGCGGTTAGGTATCTTCTTGAGCCTGCGCTTAACCCTTGCTGCGCGGCAAGGCATTAAGCCCATATGAGAGTGTAAGAGCCGTGAATAGCAATAGACCTAAAAATCTGGATCTGACTACTATTGAGCTCCCACTTCCCGCCAAAGCCTCCATCATTCACCGTGTGTCCGGTTTCATCCTGTTCTTCGCCGTAGCTTTCATGCTGAGCGCGCTGGCAGCGTCACTGGAATCAGAGCAGTCCTTTGCTGATCTGAAAGCGGCCTTTGACAATGGTCTGGTTAAGTTCATCACCTGGGGCATTCTGTCTGCTCTGGGCTACCACTTTGTGGCAGGTATCAAACACCTGCTGATGGACATGGGAATTGGTGAAACCAAAGAAAGCGGTCGTACCGGTGCCATTATTACCCTGGTGCTGGGTGCAATCGTGATCGTTCTGGCGGGAGTTTGGGTATGGTAACAAGTGTCACCAATTTCGGCCGTAGTGGCCTGTACGACTGGGTTGTTCAGCGTCTGAGCGCTGTCATCCTGGCGCTTTACACTCTGTTCCTGCTGGGCTTTGTGATTGCCTCTCCGGATCTGCAGTTTGAACAATGGCAGGGCCTGTTTGCCTGTACCTGGATGAAAGTATTCAGTCTGGCGGCTCTGGTTTCTATCTGCGCGCATGCCTGGGTTGGCATGTGGACCATTTCAACCGACTACCTCAAAGCAGCGGGTCTCCGCTTTGCTTTCCAGCTGGTATCTGCAGGTTTCCTGTTCGTATACCTGGTGTGGGGTATCGACATTCTCTGGGGTGTGTAAGTCATGTCTAAAATCAGAACCATGTCCTACGATGCTATCGTGATCGGTGGCGGCGGCGCGGGTATGCGTGCTGCTCTGCAACTGACTGAAGCGGGCATCAAGACTGCGTGTGTGACCAAGGTTTTCCCGACCCGTTCGCACACTGTTTCTGCTCAGGGGGGTATCACCTGTGCAATCGCCTCTGCTGATCCAAATGACGATTGGCGCTGGCACATGTATGACACCGTTAAAGGCTCTGACTATATCGGTGACCAGGACGCTATCGAATATATGTGTTCCGTTGGTCCTCAGGCTGTTTTCGAACTGGAGCACATGGGTCTGCCATTCTCCCGTACCGAAGAAGGCCGTATTTATCAGCGTCCATTCGGTGGTCAGTCAAAAGATTTCGGTAAGGGTGGTCAGGCTGCCCGTACCTGTGCCGCTGCGGACCGTACTGGTCACGCTCTGCTGCACGCCCTGTATCAGGGCAACCTGAAAGGCGGTACTACCTTCCTGAATGAATGGTACGCCGTTGATCTGGTAACCAACAAAAAAGGTCAGGTAGCGGGTGTTATCGCTATCTGTATCGAAAGCGGTGAAACCGTCTATATCAAAGCCAAAGCCACTGTTCTGGCGACCGGTGGTGCGGGCCGTATTTATCAGTCCACCACTAACGCCCTGATCAACACCGGTGACGGCGTTGGTATGGCTGCCCGTATCGGCGTGCCGCTGCAGGATATGGAAATGTGGCAATTCCACCCGACCGGTATTGCCGGTGCCGGCGTTCTGGTAACAGAAGGCTGTCGTGGTGAGGGTGGCTACCTGATCAACTCCGAAGGTGAGCGTTTCATGGAGCGTTATGCTCCGAACGCGAAAGACCTGGCTGGCCGTGACGTTGTGGCCCGTTCCATGGTTCTGGAAATTCTGGAAGGTCGCGGCTGTGGTCCGAACAAAGATCACGTTCTGCTGAAGCTGGATCACCTGGGTGAAGAAACCCTGACCCTGCGTCTGCCAGGTATTTGTGAGCTGTCCAAAACCTTCGCAGCCGTTGACCCGGTAAAAGAACCTGTGCCTGTGGTTCCGACCTGTCACTACATGATGGGCGGTATTCCGACCAACATCGGTGGTCAGGCTCTGACTCAGGATGCGTCAGGCAATGACGTGATCGTTGAAGGTCTGTACGCCGCTGGTGAGATCGCCTGTGTGTCCGTGCACGGCGCTAACCGTCTGGGTGGTAACTCTCTGCTCGACCTCGTGGTATTCGGCCGCGCTGTGGGTCTGCAGGTTGAGAAGAGCTTCAAAGAAGGTTTCGACTTCGTTGATCCGACCGATGAAGATGTTGAACGTGCGATGTCCCGTCTGTCTCGCCTGAACAACTCCACTTCTGGTGAGTCTGTTGCTGCTGTACGTGCAGATCTGCAGAAAACCATGCAACTGTACTTCGGTGTATTCCGCGACGGTGAAGCCATGGCCAAAGGTCTGGCGGATCTGAATGAGATCGGTAAGCGCGTGAAACAGACTGTTCTGGATGACAAGAGCGGTGCGTTCAATACGGCCCGTATCGAAGCGCTGGAGCTGGACAACCTGTTCGAGACTGCTTACGCCACCGCCGTTGCTGCGATCGAGCGTAAAGAGTCCCGCGGTGCTCATGCCCGTAACGACTTCACTGAGCGTGATGACGAAAACTGGCTGTGCCACTCTCTGTACTTCCCGACCACTCAGACCATTGGCAAGCGCGCAGTTAACTTCGCTCCGAAGACTGTTGAAGCGTTTGAACCAAAAGTCCGTACTTATTAATAGGGGAGTTTAGAAATGTTAGTGAGCATCTATCGCTACAATCCTGAGAAGGATGCAGCTCCTTATATGCAGGACTACGAAATCACCATTCCGGGTAACCGCGACGTGATGATTCTGGACGTTCTGGCGTTGGTTAAGGAACAGGATCCGACTCTGGCGTACCGTCGCTCCTGCCGTGAGGGCGTTTGTGGCTCTGACGGTATGAACATCAACGGTAAGAACGGTCTGGCCTGTATTACACCGATTTCTGAAGCCACCAAAGGCAAAATGGATAAGCTGGTTCTACGCCCGCTGCCAGGTATGCCGGTGATTCGTGATCTGGTAATCGACATGGGTCTTTTCTACAAGCAGTACGAGAAGATCAAGCCGTTCCTGCAGAACAACACTCCGGCTCCGGCCATTGAGCGTCTGCAGTCTCCGGAAGAGCGTGAAAAACTGGATGGTCTGTACGAGTGTATTCTCTGTGCATGCTGTTCTACTTCTTGTCCGTCTTTCTGGTGGAATCCGGACAAGTTCGTAGGTCCAGCGGGTCTGCTGCAGGCTTACCGTTTCCTGGCTGATAGTCGTGATACGGCTACTCAGGAACGATTGGCTGAATTGAGCGATCCATTCAGTGTTTTCCGTTGCCGTGGGATCATGAATTGTGTCAATGTGTGCCCGAAAGGATTGAATCCTACCCGCGCCATTGGTCACATCCGTAACATGCTGCTTTCCCAGCAAATATAGGAAAATAGCCACTGGCGACCGGTGGTATTAGACGTAAGTGGGCTGGACATACAGCCCATTTCCGTTAAAAATTTTTCAAAAATAGCGCTTACAAGGCCCTATTTTTAACTAAGCTAAATCTTTAGTTGAGGGACGGGGAATCCCCGGTTCACCTCAGAGGCCTCGCGACCTATCCGGTCGGCCCTCTAACTCGCGTAGCGCTAGAGTCGGTACAGATACTCTGTGGGTGACATCCCTCGTTTTATACCAAACAGGGTGGTCGTACATGCACGAGCAGACAATGGAGCAACTTTGGAGCACCTCGCAACTTGCGGGGGGGAACGTTGCTTATGTAGAAGAGCTCTTCGAAACTTACCTCAGAGATCCTAACGAGGTACCAGAAGAGTGGCGCAGTTATTTTGACAAGTTACCCCGCGTCGACGAAAACACTTCTACCGATACTCCTCACAAGCCCATTCGGGAACAATTTCTTCTTCTTTCCAAAAACCAGCGCCGTGCCCGTCCTGTTTCTCAGGCCGCTGTCAGCTCTGATCATGAACGTAAGCAGGTTCAGGTTCTGCAACTGATTCACGCTTTCCGTGGTCGTGGTCATCAGCACGCCCGACTTGACCCGCTGGGCCTTATGGATCGCGAAAAAGTACCTGATCTGGATATCCAGTTTCATGGCCTGTCCCGCGCGGATCTCGACACTGTGTTCCAGACCGGTTCCCTGTTTATCGGTCAGGACGAAGCTACGCTGAAAGACATCATCACTGCTCTTGAAACCACCTACTGTGGCAGTGTTGGTGCTGAATACATGCACATCGTAAACACCGCCGAACAGCGTTGGTTCCAGCAGCGTCTGGAAAGTGTGCGTGCCCATCCTAAATTCGGTACTGAAGTTAAACTGCACCTGCTCGAGCGTCTGACTGCAGCCGAAGGTCTGGAAAAATATCTGGGTTCCCGTTACCCGGGCGTTAAACGTTTCGGTCTGGAGGGCGGTGAGAGTCTGATCCCGCTGATGGACGAACTGATTCAGCGCAGCGGTACTTACGGCGCCAAAGAAATTGTTATCGGTATGGCTCACCGTGGTCGTCTGAATACGCTTATCAACACCCTGGGTAAGAAGACTTCCGACCTGTTCGATGAGTTTGATGGTAAAGCTCAGTACCACTCTCACGGTGACGTTAAATATCACCAGGGCTTCTCTTCCAACGTCATGACGTCGGGCGGCGAAGTGCATCTGGCGCTGGCATTCAACCCGTCACACCTTGAAATTGTGGCACCTGTGGTTGAGGGTTCTGTGCGTGCCCGTCAGGACCGTCGTAACGATCCGAAAGGTGAAAAAGTAATTCCGGTGATCATGCACGGTGACTCGGCGTTTGCCGGTCAGGGCGTGGTGATGGAAACCTTCCAGCTGTCGCAGACCCGTGCGTACAAGACTGGCGGTACCATCCACATCGTGATCAACAACCAGGTGGGTTTCACCACTAACAAGCGCGAAGACGTTCGTTCAACCGAATACTGCACCGACGTTGCCAAGATTGTAGAAGCGCCGATTCTGCACGTGAACGGTGACGATCCGGAAGCGGTATTGTTCGTTACTCAGCTGGCCGTTGATTATCGCAACGAATTCCACAAAGACGTGGTTATTGATCTGGTTTGTTACCGTCGTCGTGGTCACAACGAAGCGGATGAGCCGTCTGGTACCCAGCCGCTGATGTACTCGAAAATCAAAACTCAGAAAACCACCCGTGAGCTTTACTCTGAGCGTCTGATTGGCGAAAGCGTGATTACTCAGGAAGGTTCAAAAGACCTGGAAGAGGAATACCGTAAAGCGCTGGATAACGGTAATCACGTGGTAAAAAGCCTGGTCAAAGAGCCGAACACTGAACTGTTCGTCGACTGGACCCCATACCTGAACAAAGAATGGACCACCAAGGCAGATACCTCCTTCGATCTGAAGCGTCTGCAGGAGCTGGCCAATAAGCTGCTGGAAGTGCCGGAAGGTTTTGCGATTCAGCGTCAGGTCGAAAAAATTCTGGAAGACCGTTCACGTATGGCTGCCGGTGCGATGTCGATCAACTGGGGCTTCGCTGAGACCATGGCCTACGCCACACTGCTGGACCAGGGTTACCAGATCCGTCTGACTGGTCAGGACGTGGGTCGCGGTACCTTCTCTCACCGTCACGCTGTGCTGCATAACCAGAAAGATGGCTCTGCCTATGTGCCGCTGCAGAATCTGTCTGCAGATCAGCCTAACTTCGATATCTACGACTCACTGCTGTCTGAAGAAGCCGTACTGGCTTTTGAGTACGGTTACGCCACAACGACGCCAAATGCGTTGGTGATCTGGGAAGCTCAGTTTGGTGACTTCGCCAACGGCGCTCAGGTGGTGTTCGACCAGTTCATCTCCTCAGGTGAACATAAGTGGGGTCGTCTGTGTGGTCTGACCATGCTGCTGCCACATGGCTATGAAGGCCAGGGCCCGGAACACTCTTCCGCTCGTCTGGAGCGTTATCTGCAGCTGTGCGCTGAGCACAACGTTCAGATCTGTGTGCCATCGACCCCAGCTCAGGTTTACCACATGCTGCGTCGTCAGGCGATCCGCCCACTGCGTAAGCCTCTGGTGGTGATGTCTCCGAAGAGTCTGCTGCGTCACAAGCTGGCTACCAGCACCATCGAAGAACTGGCTGGCGGTCGTTTCCGTACCGTTCTGGATGAAATCGATACTCTGAATCCGGACGATGTGAACCGCATTCTGCTGTGCTCCGGCAAAGTATATTACGACCTGCTGGAACGTCGTCGCGCCGAAAACATCACCGATGTGGCGATTATCCGTATCGAACAGCTGTATCCGTTCCCGGCTAAGCAGCTGGCTAAGATCCTGTCCAAATACGTTAACGTCAAAGACGTAATCTGGACTCAGGAAGAGCCTATGAACATGGGCGCCTGGTACAGCAGTCAACACCACATGCGTAAGGCGCTGCAGGAGCTGAATCCACAGATTCATCTGCAATACGCTGGCCGCGCCGCATCTGCTTCTCCGGCGGCGGGCTACATGGCACTGCACTTACAGCAATTAGAACAACTGATCCGAGATGCTCTGGGCATTCAGGGCTAGGTAAACGCAGGAATATCTAAGGAAAATCGAATGAGCATTGAAATTAAAGCACCCACATTTCCTGAATCCGTTGCCGACGGTACGGTAGCAACCTGGCACAAGAAACCGGGCGAGCCGGTTCAGCGTGACGAACTGCTGGTTGATATCGAAACCGACAAAGTGGTTCTGGAAGTCGTTGCTCCTGCGGACGGCACCCTGAAGAACATTCTGAAGGGCGAAGGTGATGTGGTACTGAGCGATGAAGTTCTGGCGGTATTTGAAGCGGGTGCAGTCGCTGCTGCACCAGCTGCCGCAGCGCCTGCTGCCGAGCCAGCGGCTTCATCAGCAGCAGCTGATGTGATCGCCAGCCCGGCTGCGCGCAAAATCGCCGAAGAAAATGGCGTGAGCATGGGTTCTGTTGCGGCTACCGGTAAAGACGGTCGAGTAACCAAAGAAGATGTGGTTAATCACCTGAAAACCGGCAGCAAGCCGGCCGTCGCTTCTGCGCCAGCCGCAGCGCCTAAGGCTGCTGCTCCTGCACTGAATATTCCGGCCGGTGAGCGCATTGAAAAACGCGTTCCTATGACCCGTCTGCGTGCCACCATTGCCAAGCGTCTGGTTGAAGCCCAGCAGAACGCTGCCATGCTGACCACTTACAACGAAGTCAACATGAAGCCGGTGATGGATCTGCGTGCCAAGTACAAAGATCAGTTTGAAAAAACCCACGGCGTGAAAATGGGCTTTATGTCCTTCTTCGTGAAAGCTGCGACTGAGGCGCTGAAACGCTTCCCGGCGGTTAACGCCTCTATCGATGGCAACGACATGGTTTACCACGGCTATCAGGACGTGGGTGTTGCTGTTTCTACCGAACGTGGTCTGGTTGTACCAATTCTGCGTGATACCGACAGCATGAGTCTGGCTGAAATCGAAAGCACCATTGGTGATTTCGCCAAGCGCGGCCGTGACGGCAAGCTGGGTATTGAAGATATGCAGGGTGGTACTTTCACCATCACCAACGGCGGTATCTTTGGTTCCCTGATGTCGACTCCGATCCTGAACCCACCTCAGACCGCTATTCTAGGTATGCACAAAATTCAGGAACGTCCGATGGCCGTTAATGGTCAGGTTGTGATCCTGCCGATGATGTACCTCGCAGTGTCATACGACCACCGTATGATCGATGGTAAAGAGGCGGTGCAGTTCCTGGTGACCATCAAAGACCTGCTGGAAGATCCAGCCCGTCTGCTGCTCGACATTTAACCGGATAGTGAAAGGAATAAACCATGAGTAAGAAGTTTGACGTTGTCGTGATCGGTGGTGGTCCAGCCGGTTACGTCGCTGCTATCCGTTGCGCCCAACTGGGCCTGAACACAGCCTGTATCGACAAGTGGCTGAACAAAGAAGGTAAAGCTGTCTTCGGTGGTACCTGTCTGAACGTAGGTTGTATCCCATCGAAAGCGCTGCTGGATACCTCCCACAAGTACGAAGAAGCCAAAGAAAAGCTGGGTCTGCACGGTATTACCGTAGGTGATGTACAGATCGACATCGCCGCCATGCTGAAGCGTAAAGATCAGATCGTTAAAAACCTGACCATGGGTGTTGCCACCCTGTTCAAGGCCAACGGTGTGACCCCGCTGGAAGGTACCGGCAAGCTGCTGGCTGGTAAGAAAGTCGAATTTACAAGCCACTCCGGTGTGAGCGAAATTATCGACGCTGAGAACGTGATCATTGCCACTGGTTCTGTTCCTGTGAACATTCCGCCAGCGCCGCTGACTGAAGGCGTTATCGTGGATTCCACGGGTGCGCTGGAATTCACCGAAGTGCCAAAGCGTCTGGGCGTTATTGGTGCCGGTGTTATCGGTCTGGAACTGGGCAGCGTGTGGGGCCGTCTGGGCGCCGACGTGGTCGTACTGGAAGCTCAGGATAAATTCCTGCATCTGGTCGATCAGGCCGTTGCCAAAGAAGCACAGAAACTGTTCACCAAGCAGGGCATGAGCATCCGTCTGGGTGCCCGTGTCACCGGCACTCAGGTGGCTGATGGTCAGGTAACGGTGACTTTCCAGGATGCTGAAGGCGAGAAGAAAGAAGTCTTCGACAAACTGATTGTGGCTGTTGGCCGTCGTCCGTTCACCGAAGGACTGCTGTCTGGTGATTGCGGTGTGAACATGGATGAGCGTGGTTTCATCCACGTTGACGAAACCTGCCGTACCGACGCTCCGGGCGTATGGGCGATTGGTGACGTGGTTCGTGGTCCTATGCTGGCGCACAAAGCCTCTGAAGAGGGGGTGATGGTTGCCGAGCGTATCCACGGTCACAAAGCTCAGCTGAATTACGATGTGATTCCGTCAGTGATTTACACCCATCCGGAAATTGCCTGGGTTGGTAAAACTGAGGAACAACTGAAAGCAGCCGGCGAACCATACAATGTGGGTATGTTCCCGTTTGCTGCAAACGGTCGTGCCATGGCCTCTGCTGATACCGATGGTTTTGTAAAAATCATCGCTCATGCAGAAACCGACCGCATTCTGGGCGCCAGCGTGATTGGTCCGAATGCCGGCGACCTGTGCCAGCAGATCGTAGTTGCGATGGAGTTCGGTTCCAGCGCCGAGGATGTGGGTATGATGGTGTTTGCGCACCCAACCGTATCAGAGGCAGTGCATGAAGCGGCGTTGTCAGTAAACAACGCGGCGATTCACAAAGCGAACCGCAAGTCTAAAGCAAAATAAATTACACTGGCCCGGAATACCGGGCCATTGTTTATGGCCGGATGATGGTGTTCAGCCCCGACAAAATCGGACATCCGGTTGACTCAGGCTGTCGGGTCATCCCCGACAATAACAAGAGACAGGACGAAAGCGATGAACCTTCACGAATATCAGGGTAAGCAGCTTTTTGCGCAGTATGGTCTGCCAGTTTCAAAAGGCGTGGCAGCCAAGACTGCAGAAGAAGCAGCAGCAGCAGCCGATACCATCGGCGGCGACCGTTGGGTAGTAAAAGCACAGGTGCATGCCGGTGGCCGTGGTAAAGCGGGCGGTGTGAAGCTGGTTTCTTCCAAAGAAGAAATCAAAGCCTTTGCTGAAAAGTGGCTGGGTAAAAATCTGGTGACCTACCAGACTGACGAAAAAGGTCAGCCGGTTAGCCGTATTCTGGTTGAAAGCTGCACCGACATCGCCAAAGAACTGTACCTGGGTGCAGTGGTTGACCGCTCTTCCCGTCGTATTGTCTTCATGGCGTCTACCGAAGGCGGCGTGGAAATTGAAAAAGTTGCGGAAGAAACCCCGGAAAAAATTCTGAAGGCCACTATTGATCCGCTGGTTGGCGCTATGCCGTTCCAGGCGCGTGAGCTGGCATTCAAACTGGGCCTGCAAGGCGACCAGATTAAGCAGTTCACCAATATCTTTCTGGGTCTGGCCAAGCTGTTCCAGGAAAAAGATCTGGCACTGCTGGAAATTAACCCGCTGGTGATCACAACAGAAGGCAACCTGCACTGTCTGGACGCCAAGATCGTGATCGACAGTAACGCCATGTACCGTCACAAAGACCTGCAGGCTATGCGTGACCCTTCTCAGGAAGATCCGCGTGAAGCGCATGCGGCTGAGTGGGAACTGAACTACGTGGCACTGGATGGCAACATCGGCTGCATGGTGAACGGTGCTGGTCTGGCCATGGGTACCATGGACATCGTGAAACTGCACGGTGGCAAGCCGGCCAACTTCCTCGACGTAGGTGGTGGTGCGACCAAAGAGCGTGTGGTTGAAGCGTTCAAGATCATTCTGTCTGATACTGCGGTGAAAGCCGTATTCATCAATATTTTCGGTGGTATCGTTCGTTGCGACATGATTGCCGAAGGTGTTATCGGCGCTGTGAAAGAAGTCGGCGTAAAAGTACCGGTGGTTGTTCGTCTGCAGGGCAACAACGCTGAGCTGGGCGCTAAGGTTCTTTCTGAAAGCGGCCTGAACATCATCGCTGATACCGATCTGACTGGCGCAGCCAAGCAAGTCGTCGCTGCAGCAGCTGGTAACTAAGGGGAAATCATGAGCATTTTAATCAACAAAGATACTAAAGTTATCTGTCAGGGTTTCACCGGTGCTCAGGGTACTTTCCACTCTGAACAGGCGATTGCATACGGCACCAAAATGGTTGGTGGTGTTACTCCGGGTAAAGGCGGCACTACTCATCTGGGTCTGCCGGTTTTCAACACCGTAAAAGACGCCGTTGAGGCGACAGGTGCTGAAGCCTCCGTTATCTACGTACCGGCTGCCTTCTGTAAGGATTCCATTCTGGAGGCTGCCAATGGTGGTATCAAACTGATCGTTTGTATCACGGAAGGTATTCCAACACTGGATATGCTGGATGCCAAAGTACGTTGTGATGAACTGGGCGTGCGGCTGATCGGACCTAACTGTCCGGGCGTGATCACTCCGGGACAGTGCAAAATCGGTATTATGCCAGGCCACATTCACCTGCCAGGTAAAGTCGGTATCGTATCCCGTTCCGGCACCCTGACGTATGAAGCGGTTAAGCAGACCACGGATTACGGTTTCGGCCAGTCCACCTGTGTGGGTATTGGTGGCGACCCGATTCCGGGTTCCAACTTCATCGATATCCTGAAGCTGTTCCAGGAAGACCCGGCAACTGAAGCCATCGTCATGATTGGTGAGATTGGTGGCAGCGCCGAAGAAGAAGCAGCGGCTTTCATCAAAGCCAACGTGACCAAGCCGGTTGTGTCATACATCGCCGGTGTCACTGCACCTGCCGGTAAGCGCATGGGCCATGCGGGCGCCATCATCTCCGGTGGTAAAGGTACTGCAGCTGAGAAGTTTGCAGCACTGGAAGACGCTGGTGTGAAAACTGTGAAGAGTCTGGCCGACATCGGTGCAGCTCTGAAAGAACTGACTGGCTGGTAATAGTCGTCGTTCAGAAAAACCCGCTGCGGCGGGTTTTTTTATGCCCGTAAAAAATGAATGGGCTGTGCTTTCAGGCTTCTCTGGCCCTGTTGCAGAAACTGTCAGTAAGCGACGATGGTGTTTTCTGACGGAATTCCGCATGCGTACCCTATCTATTTCTGGTCTGTTGGCGCTTTCTTTGCTGGCTGCGCTGGTTTGCACACTCGGTGATGCCATTCATGTACTCACCAGTACGCTCAGTTACCCAGATCCATTATGGATGGGGCAGGCGAGCTGGGTGTTTCCGCTGTTCTTCATGGCTTTTCTGGCGATGGCGTTGGGCGGCTGGTTGCTCATTCAGTCGCTGCCCGACGCCATCGTCGGCGAATACGGCCGTCAGGGTGGCAGCTGGCGCGGATTGATGGACCAGCTGCTGCTCTTCTTGCTCATTTATCTGCTCAGTGGCTTTGGTAATCACTCACCTGATTTATTGCTGACTATTTTCAGTGTGACTTTTTTCGTGCGTCTCGCATTGGCGCAGAACCGTATTTTTGTCTTATTGCTTGCGCTCTTACTGGCACCGGGCGGGATGGTTGCCGAGGGCTTTCTGCATGAGTTCGGCATGGTGTCTTACCGCGAACCTGAATGGTTCAATGTGCCATTGTGGCTAGGCGGGCTGTACGCACACGGTGCATTTGCCCTGCGTGACGGTATCCGCCTGCTGGTGTTCAGGCCTGCACCGGCCGAGACTTTGGTGTAATGACCCTTGGTCGAATAGTGCTCTGATCGGTAGTTCCCCTAATGTAGATACGGTATTTAACGGGGGAGCTTAAATGAGCTACGAACAAGAATATAAAGCGTCCATTGAACAGCCTGAATCGTTCTGGAAGAAGCAAGCCCAACGCATTCAGTGGTTCAGTGAACCATCCAGAATCCTCACGAAAGATGCTAACGGCATTGACCGCTGGTACGCCGACGGCGAACTGAACACTGCGTATCTCGCATTGGATTATCACGTACTGAACGGTCGTGGTGACCAGCTGGCGCTGATTTATGATTCACCGGTTACCGGTTCCAAGCGCACATACACTTACCGCCAGCTGACGGAAGCGGTTGCCCTGACAGCGGGTATGCTCAAGGCTCAGGGCGTCGGGCAGGGGGATCGCGTCATCATCTATATGCCGATGATTCCCGAAGCCGCAATCGCCATGCTGGCCTGTGCCCGTCTGGGTGCGGTTCATTCGGTGGTGTTCGGCGGTTTTGCGCCGAATGAACTGGCTGTTCGCATTGATGACGCTCATCCGAAAGTGATTATGTCGGCGTCCTGCGGCATCGAAATTGACCGCGTTATTGAATACAAGCCGATTCTCGACAAGGCCATTGAAATGGCCGAGCACAAAGTCGGCTGTTGCCTGATTTATCAGCGTGACATGCGCCGCTGCGATCTCACCGGCGGCCGTGACCTCGACTGGGACAGCGCCCTGAAAGCGGCACAGCCAGCCGATTGTGCGACCGTAAAAGCCACGGATCCGCTCTACGTTCTTTACACCTCAGGCACCACCGGCAAGCCGAAAGGCGTGGTGCGCGATAACGGTGGTCATGCCGTGGCGATGCGCTACAGCATGGATGTGGTGTACGACATGAAACCCGGTGACGTGTTCTGGGCCGCGTCCGACGTGGGTTGGGTGGTCGGACACTCCTACATTGTTTACGCGCCGCTGATTACCGGTTGCACCACGGTGTTTTATGAAGGCAAACCGGTACGCACGCCGGATGCCGGCGCCTTCTGGCGTGTTTGTGCCGAGTACGAAGTTAAGGGCCTGTTTGCCGCGCCGACCGCCTTCCGTGCGATCCGCAAAGAAGACCCTGAATGTCTGCAGGCAAAAAAATACGACCTCAGCAAACTCAAGACGATTTTTATGGCGGGTGAGCGTCTGGACCCACCCACGTACGACTGGGTGGTCGAGCACATTCAGCGTCCGGTGGTGGACCACTGGTGGCAGACCGAAACCGGTTGGGCCATTGCCGGTAATCATATGGGACTGGATCCGGTTGCGGTAAAAGCGGGCTCAGTTACCCGTCCATCGCCTGGCTTTAATGTGCAGATTCTGAATTCCAAAGGCCAGCCGGTGGCGCGCAATGAGCAGGGCAGTATTGCCATTAAATTGCCGTTGCCACCGGGCTGTCTGCCCACCATCTGGGGCAATCACGAGCGCTTTGTGGCCGGTTATTTAGGTACCTATAAGGGTTACTACATCACGGGCGACGGCGGTTATCTGGACGACGAAAATTACCTGTTCGTTCTGGGCCGTACCGACGACATCATCAACGTGGCCGGTCACCGTCTGTCGACCGGTGAAATGGAAGAAGTTGTTGCCGGGCATTCGGCGGTGGCCGAGTGTGCGGTGATTGGTCGTCACAGCGACCTGAAAGGGGAAGAACCACTCGGTCTGGTGCTGCTGAAAGACGGCGTCGATATTGACGAAGAAACCCTGCGGCAGGAACTGATTCAGCGCGTACGCGATCAGATCGGTGCTGTGGCCAGCTTCCGTGAAGCCGTCATTGTTAAGCGCCTGCCGAAAACCCGTTCCGGCAAAATTCTGCGTAAGGTGTTACGCAATATTGCCAATAACGAGGAATACCAGACGCCATCGACCATTGATGATCCGGCGTGTCTGGGAGAGATTGAGCAGATCCTGACCTCGCACGGCATTCGTCGTTAATCACGATTTCACCCGCCAATCTGACTGCGTCAGGCCCGGTGTAGCCGTTGCGCTACACCGGGCAATCCTTCCTTACAAAGCAGTGACAATGGTTTCTGACGGTAACCATTTCTCCGTATCACTCTGTAACCCTTGCTGTTAACCTCCGCGGTTGAAAATCAACCCTATTTGCTAACCATTCCGCGAGTATCATGCAGGACGTCCGTTCGACATTTTTTGCCCGAATTCCCCATCTGAGTCAGGGGCGCGTCCTGCTGTTGGCCTTGCTGTCACTGGCCGTATTACTGGCCTTATTTGTGTGGCAGACATGGAGCAATACCCGCACATCGGTTGATCTCGAGTTGTCGCACATTAACGGTGTGGTCACTCAGAATTCCCTCGCGTTGCAGCGCAAACGCTACGAAAGCCTGAAAGCTGTTGGCCAGAAATTGCTGGCGTATTCTGAGGATGAGCGCCATGAAAAAGGGCGTCAGTTCATGAATGCGGTGGTTGACATTTCCACCGGTCTGGTGGGTATGAGTTTCCTGACGGCCGATCTCAAACAGGATATGTTTGCTGCGGGTTCTGGTGCGATGCTGAACGCGCACCCGGATGTCACACGCTTCCAGGATCCGATCGAACGGGCCATTGCCCGCAATAATATGGTCAGTGCTGCTCCCGTGTGGGACAGCCGCAGCGGTGAGTGGTTGCTGCCGTTATTTGTGCCACTGATCGATGAGCGCAGCAATGCCTTGCAGGGCGTAGTCGCAGCCTGGATTCGTCTCCAGGAACGGGTAGAGGGCTGGCAGAATCTCGACCTTGGGCAGGATACATCCATTGCTGTGATCGGAGACGATGGCGTACCACGTTATTTATCCCCAGATTTCAGTGCGTTTGCCAACCCTGCCGGGCGGGCGCTGTTCACCGCCCTGAAAGAGGGTGTGGATGCCAGTGGCCGGCCGGAAGGCTGGCTGGATGGCGATTTCGTTACCCAGGATGCCGAACCGGTGCGTTTTCGTGTGCACTTTGCGGTGATCGGACCGGGTATGACCAGCCTGGTGATGCGACCGTATTCCCAGTACCACAGAGCACTGATGGTGCGTGTACAGCCGGCGGTATGGCTGTTCGTTGTGCTGTCACTGATTACGATCATTGTTCATCTGGTGGTGTCGGCCCAGCAGCACAGATACCGCAAACGTCTGGCGTTCGAAACGCATCACGACCCGCTGACGGGGCTGCTTAACCGTTCCTATTTATTGCAACGCATGAATCACTCGATGGCGTATGGTCCTGCCGAACCGATGACGCTGGTGCTGATTAATCTGGATCATTTCAACCGGGTGAATGATCAGCACGGCCATGCGGTGGGTGACGCTGTTTTGCAGCAAGTGCCGTTGCGCCTGCAGTCGGTACTGGCCGCCAATGATTTAATGGCTCGGCACAGTGGCGATGAATTTATGCTGGTACTGCGCGACGCTGACAGCATCCGTGGCGAAGACATGCTGGTGATGGCGATGCAGGCCGCCCTGCAGGAACCTTTTGAAATCGGCAGTCGTACCATCCGCCTGAATGCGTCCATTGGCGTTGCCCACTTTCCGCAGGATGGCAGTTCAGCCGAGGATTTACTGGGTAAAGCTGACGCCGCATTGCACAAAGCCAAAGCCGAAGGCCGCGGAAAAATACTCAGTTATTGCTCGTCCATTGCGCAGGCCATGCAGCGCGAAAAACTGCTCGAAAATCAGCTGGCCGGATGTTGTCTGCGCAACGAAATCCGTGTGCATTATCAACCGCAGGTGAATTGCCGCACTGGGGAGCTGACCGGTGCCGAAGCTCTGGTGCGCTGGAATAACCCTCTGTTAGGCAACGTCAGCCCGTCGGAATTTATTCCATTGGCTGAAAAAATGGGTCTGATCGCCGACATTGACCGCCATGTCATGCGCGAAGCCTGCGGATTTATTCAGCGGTTGTCGGAGCTGTGCCAGAAGCCGCTGCGGATTTCGGTGAATTTATCGGCAGCGCATTTACTGAATTCGGGGCTACTCGACGACATCCGTCAGCTGATCCGTCAGTTTGCGCTGGAGCCCAAACAGCTGGTGCTGGAAATTACTGAAACGGCCATGCTCAATGATTTTGAGCGAGCGGCGCAGCAGGTGCATCAGTTGCGGGCGTTAGGCGTTGGTATTTCCGTTGACGATTTCGGCACCGGTTATTCCTCACTCGCGTACATTCATCGTCTGCCAGTGACGGAAATTAAAATAGACCGATCTTTTGTCGATCAGATTACGTCAGACCTGCACGACCGGGCATTAACCAGTGCGATTATTGCCATGGGTAAGCGTCTGCATCTGGAGGTAGTTGCTGAAGGGGTGGAAGAAGAAAGTCAGTGGAAAATTCTGTCGGATCAGCATTGCGATACCATTCAGGGTTATCACGTGGCGCGACCGATGACCGGTGAAAATTTCATTCGCTATGCGCTGTCGGATGCACGTGGCGAGGCCGAGCTGCAGGCGGTGGCGTCGCTTATATAATGCCGCTGTCGAGGGCGGCAGCCATCGCCATGGCCAGTGTTGCGCTGGCTTCTGTGTATTCATCCTGCCATTCGCCGCGCAATATCAGCGGCTCCTGAACCCAGCGCCAGCGCAGTCCGCTGGTAATGCTTTCCAATGCCCGCCGGGTGCCTGTGCCGTCGTGTCCGGCGCGGATAATCGCTGCCACGGCTTTGCCTTGAGTCACCTCCAGACACGGATAATAAATCCGGTCGAACACGTCCTTCATGGCGCCGCTCATATACCCCAGATTTTCGGGTGTCAGCAGCAACAAGGCATCCGCCTGCTGAATGGCCTTTGCATCGGTTTCACTGCAACTCTTAACCAGCAACTGGGTTTGCTCGCAGCCGCAGGCGTCCACCGCACGCTGGCAGGCCAATATCAGTGCCTGAGTGTTGGGTGAAGGGGCGTGGGCGATCAGCAGTAGGGTTTTTGGCATGATGACGAAGGCTTGCTGCAGAAATGGATCGGGTGCTTCAAACGTTTAAGAATGACATAAAAAACGCGGCCAGAGCCGCGTTTTTTATGTGCTGCACTTAATCGGCGTCGGGCAGAACGCCATCCGACGGTTTCAGCACGATAATGTCGCAGCTCAGTTTGTCGACCAGCGCTTCGGCGGTGTTGCCAATTAATACGCCGGCGATGCCTTCGCGGCCGACGGTACCCATCACCACCACATCCGCTTCGATTTCTTTGCTGATGCTGGCAATCACAGTGTCGGCGTCGCCTTCGCCAATGTGGATATGGTCGTCCTGAATGCTGAATTTCCGCGCCCAGGCCGCACAGGCTTCGTCGTGCTGTTCGGTAATGTATTTCTGAATGTCATCCGGTGCGGTGACTTCCGGCACCATGGCAAACGCCACTGACACCAGCGGGTACGAGTTGGCCAGATGCAGGTCGGTTTCGAAATGGTCGGCCAGATGTTCGGCGAACGACAGAATATTATCGTTGATTAACTGGTGGCCTTTGTCGCTGGAGGTGGCATCAATGGCGGCCAGTACACGGTTGTGTTTCCAGGCGGCAGCGGATTTCACCAGCATCACCGGCGCCGGGCAGTGGCGCATCAGATTCCAGTCCGTGTGGGTGAAAATACGGTCGAGAATACCGTGCGGGCGGGTGCCTTTGATCACCAGATCAAAATCTTTCTGACGCATGGATTCCATGACGGCATCGTGCAGGTGTTTCTGCCAGTGCACTTCCGTACTGATGCGCACATCGCCGCCTTCCGGCACAAAACTGTTCAGCCATTGCTCACCCTTGCTGATCAATGCGCCTTTTACGCGCTGGCGGGTCTCGGCATCCAGTGACGAATTGTCTTCACAATACGCCTCGTAGGTGGCGGTCAGCAGGGTGAGGTCAGCGTTCAGGGAGCTGGCCAGCCACAGGGCGCGGTCGAGGGCGATCTGCTCCGGATGGCTGCTGTCGAGTACAACGAGGATGTGATTGATGTCGAGCATGATGAATCTCCCTGAATGCCTGCACTGAGAATTACCCTAACACTAACCCCGGTGCGTGACGAACGGCTTGTTCTGGATCAACGCCTCAGGATTCCTGAAACAATATTTCGCGGAAGGCCCGCGCGGCGTTGCTCAGCGTGCGCTGGCGCAGGTGAATCAGGCCCAGTTGACGTGTAACCGCGCTGGCCGGCCAGTGCAGCCGCACCAGCTGCTCGTCGAGCATGCTGGCCGGAAGCAGGCTCCAGCCCATGCCGACGGACACCATCATTTTGATGGTTTCCAGATAATTGGTGGGCATGGGGGCGTTCAGGCGCAGGCCGGCCTGATGAAAGACACGCTCAACCAGATGAAAAGTAATGGTGTCCTGCTCGGGCAGAATGGCCGGCGCGGCGGCCAGATCGCTGAGGCTTAGTTCATCAAGCGACGCCAGCGGGTGCTCCGGTGCACAGACGCAGATCATGTCATCCTGCCACAGTGGGTGAATTTCAATGGTGTCGGGCGGTGGGGTGTCGCCGTCGAGTGTGGTCAGCGCCAGCTCCACCTGGCGCTGTTCCACCGCCTGATACGCACGCTCCGAACCCATAAAACTCAGGTTGAGCTGGGCATTGGGGTAGCGTGCGGTAAATTCGCGCAGTACCGGTGGCAGGCGGTGCAGACCAATGTGGTGGCTGGTGGCCAGCGACAAAACACCACTGACGTGGCCGTCGAGATTCATCAGCTGCAGTTCAGTGTCGGCCACCAGATCGAGAATCTGGCGCGCCTTGGGCAGCAGCGCCATGCCGGCTTCGGTCAGGCTGATGGTGCGGTTGTGGCGGTCGAACAGACTGGTGCTGAGCTGACTTTCCAGCAACTGCACGCGCTTGCTGACTGCCGACTGGGTCAGAAACAGTTGTTCGGCGGCCAGTGAAAACGACTGCTGGTCGGCAACAGCCAGAAAGGCCTTCAGTGCCTGAGTATCCATTGCATTCCTTTTTGGAATTTAATTCAGAAAAAATATGAATTTGAGTTGTTTAGCAGAAGGCGTATCCTGATGCAATACCAACAACCGTACCTGATGAGAGGACATCCCGATGGCTGGGAAAACCCTGTACGACAAATTGTGGGATCAGCACGTTGTTAAACAGCGTGATGACGGCACCGCTCTGATTTATATCGACCGCCAGTTACTGCACGAAGTAACGTCACCACAGGCGTTTGAAGGTCTGCGTATCGCTGGCCGCAAACCGTGGCGTCTGGATGCCAATCTGGCAACGCCGGACCACAACGTATCGACCGACAAAAGCGAGCGTGAAGCGGGCATCGACGGTATCAAAGACCCGGTATCCCGTATTCAGGTAAAAACCCTGGACGAAAACTGCGATGATTTCGGCATTACCGAATTCAAAATGGCTGACAAGCGTCAGGGCATTGTGCACGTGGTCGGACCAGAGCAGGGCGCCACTCTGCCGGGTATGACCGTGGTGTGCGGTGACTCCCATACCGCCACACACGGTGCTTTTGCGGCACTGGCGCACGGTATCGGTACCTCTGAGGTGGAGCACGTGATGGCCACTCAGTGTCTGATTCAGCGCAAGATGAAAAATCTGCTGATCCGAGTTGACGGTACGCTTGGCAAAGGCATTACCGGTAAAGACGTGGTGCTGCACATCATTGGTGTGATCGGTACCGCCGGTGGTAACGGCACAGCCATGGAATTCGGTGGTTCTGCTATCCGCTCGCTGAGCATGGAAGCCCGTATGACCATGTGTAACATGGCCATCGAAGCCGGTGCCCGTGTGGGTCTGGTGGCGTTCGATGAGAAAACTGCTGAATACGTGAAAGGCCGCCCGTACGCCCCGAAAGGCGCGCACTGGGAACTGGCGCTGGAGGCGTGGAAAGATCTGGTCTCAGACGCCGATGCCAGGTTCGATAAGATCGTCGAAATCCGCGCCGAAGACATCAAGCCACAGGTCACCTGGGGTACGTCTCCGGAAATGGTCACCACAGTGGATGGCACTGTGCCGACACTGGACGATGCCAAAGACGATGTGGAGCGTTCTGCGTTTACGCGTGCGTATCAGTACATGGGTCTGCAAGCCGGTCAGCCAATGACCAGCATTCAGCTGGACCGCGTATTTATTGGTTCCTGCACCAACTCCCGTATCGAAGACCTGCGTGCTGCCGCAGAAGTGGCCAAAGGCCGCAAAGTAGCGGGCACCATTAAGCAGGCGCTGGTGGTTCCGGGTTCTGGTCTGGTGAAAGAGCAGGCGGAAAAAGAAGGTCTGGATAAGATTTTCCTTGAAGCTGGTTTCGAATGGCGTGAGCCGGGTTGCTCCATGTGTCTGGCGATGAATGCCGACAAACTGGGTAACGGCGAGCATTGCGCGTCCACCTCCAACCGTAACTTCGAAGGCCGTCAGGGCTACGGTGGCCGTACGCATCTGGTCAGCCCGGCGATGGCAGCGGCTGCGGCCATTGCTGGTCACTTCGTTGACGTGCGTGAATTTTAAGAGGGCAGAGCATGAAAGCATTTACCGTACACACCGGTATCGTGGCTCCGATGGATCGCCCGAATATCGATACCGATATGATCATTCCGAAGCAGTTCCTGAAGTCGATCAAACGTTCAGGTTTCGGCCCGAACCTGTTCGATGAACTGCGTTATCTGGACGAAGGTCAGCCGGACGCCGATAACTCCGGCCGTCCGCTGAACCCGGATTTCGTCCTGAACAAAGCACGCTATCAGGGCGCTTCTGTGCTGCTGGCGCGCGAAAACTTCGGTTGCGGCTCCAGTCGTGAACACGCGCCTTGGGCACTGGAAGACTTCGGTTTCCGCGCCATTATCGCGCCAAGCTACGCCGACATTTTCTTCAACAACAGCTTTAAGAACGGCCTGCTGCCGATCGTGCTGGATGAGAAAATCGTTGACGATCTGTTCAAAGCGGTAGAAACCAACGAAGGCTACCAGCTGACCGTGGATCTGGCCGCTCAGGTAGTGCGTACGCCGGATGGCCAGGAATACGGTTTTGAAATCGACGCTTTCCGTAAGCACTGTCTGCTGAATGGTCTCGACGACATCGGCCTGACACTGCAGGACGCCGATCAGATCAAGGCCTACGAAGAGAAGCGTCGCCAGCAGGCGCCGTGGTTGTTCTCAGCCTGAATTCGCTGATTTAACCAGGCCGGGCATTGCCCGGCTTTGTTGCATAAAGATTCTGACGATAGAGATTAAGTAATGAGCAAAAAAATTCTGGTTCTGCCGGGCGATGGTATTGGCCCGGAAATCGTTGCCGAAGCCGTTAAGGTTCTGGATGTCGTAAACAGCAAATTCAGTCTGGGTCTGGAGCTGGAGCACGCGCTGGTGGGCGGTGCTGCTTATGACGAGTTCGGCACGCCGCTGCCTGACGTAACTATGGAAAAAGCCCGCGCTGCCGATGCCATTCTGCTGGGTGCTGTGGGTGGTCCTAAGTGGGATGCGCTGCCGGATCGCGAGCTGCGTCCGGAAAAAGGTCTGCTGGGTCTGCGTTCCGGTCTGGAACTGTTCGGCAACCTGCGTCCGGCCATTCTGTACCCGCAACTGGCCGATGCGTCTTCCCTGAAGCCTGAAGTGGTTTCAGGTCTGGATATCCTGATCGTGCGTGAACTGACCGGCGGTATTTACTTCGGTAAGCCGCGTGGCATCCGCGTGCTGGAAAACGGCGAGCGCGAAGGCTACAACACCTACGTGTATAACGAGACCGAGATCAAACGCATTGCGCGTGTGGCCTTCGACTCGGCTATGAAACGTAACAAGAAGCTGTGCTCTGTCGACAAGGCCAACGTGCTGGAAGTGACTGTGCTGTGGCGTGAAGTGGTGAACGAAGTCGCGAAAGAATACCCGGAAGTGGAAGTTTCCCACATGTACGTCGACAACGCCGCCATGCAGCTGGTACGTGCACCTAAGCAGTTCGACGTGATGGTTACCGGCAACATGTTCGGTGATATTCTGTCCGATGCCGCCGCCATGCTGACCGGCTCCATCGGTATGCTGCCGTCTGCGTCTCTGGATAAGAACAACAAGGGTATGTACGAACCTTGTCACGGTTCTGCCCCAGACATCGCAGGTCAGGGTATCGCCAACCCGCTGGCGACCATCCTGTCGGCTGCCATGATGCTGCGTTATTCACTGGCAGAAACGGCGGCTGCTGACGCAATTGAAGCGGCGGTAAGCAAAGTGCTGGACAAAGGTCTGCGTACTGGCGACATCTTCTCAGCCGGTATGACCAAAGTCAGTACCAAAGAAATGGGTGAGGCGGTTGTGGCCGCCCTGCAAGAGGTTTGATTATGTCTGTGCAAAAAGTAGGTCTGGTAGGCTGGCGTGGCATGGTGGGTTCCGTGCTGATGCAGCGTATGGAAGAAGAACGTGACTTCGACCTGATTCAGCCTGTGTTCTTCACCACTTCCCAGAAAGGCAAGTCAGCCCCTCAGTTTGGTGGCAAGGATTGTGGTCTGCTGGAAGATGCGTTTGATATCGACACCCTGAAAGCACTGGACATTATCATTACCTGTCAGGGTGGTGATTACACCAAAGACGTGTATCCGAAGCTGCGTGAAGCGGGCTGGAACGGTTACTGGATCGATGCCGCGTCTTCGCTGCGTATGGCTGACGACGCCATCATCATTCTTGATCCGGTCAACCTGAACGTGATCAAAGACGGTATCAGCAACGGCGTTAAAACCTACGTTGGCGGTAATTGCACCGTGAGTCTGATGCTGCTGGCGATTGGTGGTCTGTTTGAGAAAGGCCTGGTGGAGTGGGTTGCCCCTCAGACCTATCAGGCGGCTTCTGGTGCCGGTGCGCAGAACATGCGTGAACTGATTGGCCAAATGGGTGCGGTGCATGCCAACGTCAAGGATAAGCTGGAAAATCCGGCCTCTGCGATTCTGGATATCGACCGTCAGGTGGCTGAATTCATCCGCAGCGATGCGATGCCAACCGAGCAGTTCGGCGTGCCGCTGGCCGGCAGTCTGATTCCTTACATTGATTCGCAGCTGGCCTCTGGTCAGAGCCGTGAAGAGTGGAAGGCGCAGGTAGAAGCTAACAAAATCATGGGTTCCAGCGACAAGCAGATCCCGATCGATGGTCTGTGTGTTCGTGTGGGCGCCATGCGCTGCCATAGTCAGGCCTTGACCATCAAGCTGACCAAAGACCTGCCTCTGGCCGAGATTGAAGCCATCATTGCCGGTCACAACGACTGGGTGAAAGTCATTCCGAATGAGCGTGATGCCAGCATGAAGGAACTGACCCCGGCGAAGGTTACCGGCACCCTGAACATCCCGGTTGGCCGTATCCGCAAACTGAACATGGGACCTGAGTATATTTCAGCGTTTACCGTGGGCGATCAGCTGCTGTGGGGGGCTGCAGAGCCTCTGCGCCGCATGCTGCGCATCCTGCTGGATTAAGCCTGATCGAGCAATAAACGGGGCGTAAGGCCCCGTTTTTTCATTTATTTTCTCTAAAGTGTGACCTAACTCTTTCTTTCGTATCGTAATTATATTGGTCCTCAGGGCCAAAAGATTGCGCAAACCCTTTTTATATTTGATACTTACGACTGCTTATGAATGGAATCTATAAGTAAGCTGGGTTAGGAATATCTCGTCACATCGGTTACCGATAGTAAATTGAGGCGAAGAATCGCCGGATGACAACAAGGAAGCACCAATGAAGCGCCTACTTGCGAATACCCTGATGATGGTCGGAGGAATGACCGCCTCAACACAGTTACTGGCGTTGGGACTCGGGGAGCTTGAGCTGAAGTCGGCTCTCAATCAGCCGCTCAAAGCGGAGATTGAGCTTGTCGAAACTCAGGGTCTGACGCAGTGGGAGATCAAGCCGACGCTCGCGTCCGAGGCTGATTTCGAACGCGCTGGTGTTGATCGTCTGTTTTTCCTGACCAAAATCTCATTCAAGGTGGACGGGGATAAAATTATCCTGTCGTCCCGCGAGCCTGTTAACGAACCTTTCCTGAACTTCCTGATTGAACTGAACTGGCCGTCTGGTCGTGTACTGCGTGAATACACCGTACTGCTTGATCCGCCAACGTTTCAGGAACAGAGCATTCAGCCGCTGGTAGCGACACCGTACGCGGCCGGTCAGCAGGAAACCGTTATTCAGACGCCAGCGGCACCGGTTGCGGTGAATCGCTGGGAATCAGAGCCGGCAGCGCCTGGCACTTACAAGGTTCAACCGAACGACACGCTGTGGGCCATTGCTCTGGCTACCCGTCCGGACCGTTCTGTGTCTCCGCAACAGATGATGGTGGCGATTCAGGAAGCCAATCCTCAAGCTTTCATTGGCGGCAATATTAACCGTCTGAAAACCCATCAGGTGTTGGATATCCCGGACGCCCAGTCGATCCGTGATGTTTCTTTCCGCACTGCTGTCACAGAAGTGGATCGTCAGAATCGTGAGCTCGCAGGCGCCGCTCAGATCGACGCTACCGGCCGCGCCGGTAAATCGGCCGTATCGGCAGAATCCCGTGAGGGTGGTGAAGTTCGTCTTCTGGCGGCTAAATCCGGTGAGGCTGAATCGGCCGGTGTCAGTGGCGATGTGTCCGCGGCACTCGGATCAGAACGCCAGCAGGCGCTTGAGAACGATCTGGCGATTGCGCTGGAAAACGTCGACAAAAGCCGTCGTGAAAATCAGGAGCTGCGTCAGCGTTTGGAGTCTCTGGAAGAGCAGCTCAACACACTGCAAAAACTGATTTCTCTGAAAGACGACCAGCTGGCCAGTATTCAGGTGAACGCTTCTGAAGCGCAGAAAGCCGAACAGGCGGCTGCCGTAGTCGCAACTCAGCCGGCTGTGTCTGCCGAACCGGCAGCAAATGTCGTTGCAGAGACGGCTGTGGCTGAAGCCCCTGTGACTGAGCCGGTTGCACCGGCCGAAGGCCAGGTGGATTTCAATTATTCGGCTGAGCAGTCTTCACAGACCGAAGGTGCTGCTGAAACGGCTCCGGCGGAGCCTGCAGTAACCGACGATGCTGCCGCCGCTAAGGCTGCTGAAGAAGCCGCCGCGCGTCGTGCACGTATTGCAGCCATGCTCGCCGCAGAAGAAGAAGCTAACCGTCCCAAGCCGGGACTGGTTGATGACCTGATTGCCAATCCTCAGATCCCACTTGCCGGGCTGGGTATTCTGGCGCTTATCGGTGTGCTTGTTGCCCGTGTCCTGAAAAAACGCAAAGAAGCCAGAGCAGAAGAAGCTGCTCTGGCGGAAGATGAGCTGGCGTTCAACGATCAGGATATGGATGCCGGTAACCTCGATGATTTCGATTTTGGCGATGACGTGCTGGACACCGATGATGCCGATCAGCATCTGGACGACGTTGATGTGCCAGAGGCCGAAGAGCATCCTGAGCACTTTGAAACGGTTGCTCAGACCGAAGACGTTATCAGTGAATCTGATATCTATATTGCCTACGGTAAGTTCGAACAGGCGGTGGATCTGCTGAAAGATGCGATCGCCAAAGAGCCAAGCCGCTCCGATCTGCGTCTCAAGTTGCTCGAAGTGTACGTTGAGATGGATGAGGCGGAACTGTTTGCCAACGAAGAGGCTGCTCTGCAGTCGATTGGCGACCGAGCAGCATCCCAGCAGGCTGAACAGATGCGTAATCGTCTGTCTTCGCCGATCGCTCCGGTTGCTGCAGCCGCGGGTGCTGCCTCAGCGGTAGCGGGTCTGTCGCTGGATGATGATATTCCGTCGCTGGATGATGATCTGGGTGGCGAGTTTGCAGATGGTCTGGATTTCGGCGATGCGCTGGATATGTCGGAAGATCTGGATGGCGATTCAGGTTTGAGCGATTCCGGACTTGAACTGGGTGACGAGCTGGATCTGAATCATGACGATGCTGGTCTCGAAGAAGTTCCGACTCTGGATCTGGATGATGGTCTTGACCATGGACTGGATTTTGATCTGTCCTCGGATGCGCCGGTTGTGGCGGATGAGCCAGAACTGAAGTCTGCCCGTGACGAAGAGGCGGGTCTGGATTTCGATCTTTCCGATTTCGCTGCTGAAGCTGACGAGCCTGTGGTGGCTGAAGAAGTCGCTGAGGTGTCTCTGGATGATGCACTGGAATTTGATCTGAGCAGCTTTGAAGAAGAATCTGCTGAGGATGAAATGTCTGCGGTTGTCGCTGAAGACGCTGCCGACGAGATGTCTCTGGATTTCGATCTTGCAGCAGACGTATCTGAAGGCGATGAGCTGGGTGATCTGCTGGACGGTAAAACCGAAGCGTCGGACGAGATGCCGGATCTGTCTTTCGATATGGAAGAGACCGGTTTTGCTGACGCGGGTGACGATGATCTGAAGGATCTCGAAAGCGAGCTGAGCGCGATGTCCTCTGTGGGTGCCGGTTCTGCCGATGATTCGCTGGACTTCTCCGAAGATATGTCAGAACTGGACGCGGAGCTCGCTGGCGTAGATGCAGATGATCTGGCCGCTGATGACACGCTGGTGCTTGATGAGCTTGCAGATGCCGATATTCCTCAGATGGATGAGCGCATCGAACCTTCAATTGCCGACGATCTGGACGTCAGCATTGAAGGCGATATCGACCTCGACGAACTGGCGGCAGCAGATGACGAGTTTGATTTCCTCGCTGGTACCGACGAATGTGCGACCAAGCTGGATCTGGCCCGTGCATACATCGACATGGAAGACTTCGACGGCGCTAAAGAGCTGCTGCAGGAAGTGGTGCAGGAAGGTTCTGATCAACAGAAAACCGATGCCCGCGAACTGATGAACTCCTTGTCCTGAGTTCAGTCTGGCTGCTCACACAGCCGGTGAATATCACCTTCAGGCCAGACACTCGTGTCTGGCCTGATTGTTTCAGCCCTCTGTAAAATTTGAATGACCGGAAATCTGATGACAGACGTTCAGCGTTATGCAGCCATCGTGGAATACAACGGTGCTTGTTTCCATGGCTGGCAGAAGCAAAAACACCATAACGAGCCGACCGTACAGGCGGCACTGGAAAAAGCACTGTCGATGGTGGCTAACCATCCGGTGGACATAGTCTGCGCCGGGCGCACCGATGCCGGTGTGCATGGCACCCGTCAGGTTATTCATTTTGATACCACGGCCAAGCGTCCGGAATACAACTGGTTGATGGGCGTGAATACCAATCTGCCGGACGGTGTTGCCCTGCAATGGCTGGGGCCGGTGAGCGGTGAGTTTCATGCGCGCTTCAAAGCTCAGGCGCGCCGTTACCGTTACATCATCAACAATATGCCGTTCAAGCAGGCGCTGCAGCATGACCAGATGACCTGGTGGCGTTATCCGCTGGATGCAGAAAAAATGCACGAAGCGGCGCAGGCATTGATTGGTCAGCATGATTTCAGTGCCTTCCGTGCCAAAGACTGTCAGGCAAAATCCCCGGTCAAAACCATGCACCACATTCAGGTGAAGCGCTGGGGTAATATTGTCATGCTGGAGCTGGAAGCCAGCGCCTTCCTGTATCACATGGTGCGCAATATTGTTGGTGTGCTGTTGCCCATTGGCGAAGGCCATAAGCCGGTGGAGTGGATGTCCGAGGTGCTGGCCACACGCGACCGTAAACAGGCTGGTATTACCGCGCCGGGTGAAGGACTGTATTTTGTCGGCGTTAAATACCCGGAAGAATTCAGCACCATTCCATGTCAGCCGTATGGTCCTGCGCTGCTGGAGCCAGTTCTGTCAGCAAACGGCTGAAGCGTTACGCATCCCCTGATACACTGCCGGCCAACCTGAACGCCGGAAGCTGTTATGACTGTCGCCAAGCGCCGAACCCGAATCAAAATTTGTGGCCTGACCCGGGCTGAAGACGCCGTCGCTGTGGTCAATGCCGGTGCCGATGCCGTTGGTCTGGTGTTTTATCCACCCAGTCCGCGCGCCGTGGATATCGAAGCGGCGAAGGCCGTAATTGCTGCAGTGCCTGCTTTTGTCACCGTGACAGCTCTGTTCGTCGATCCGACGGCTGGCGAGGTGCAAAAGGTGCTGGATAGCGTTAGAATCGATCTCATCCAGTTTCACGGCAACGAAGACGATGACTTCTGCAGCCAGTTCAACCGTCCCTACATCAAAGCCATCCGTGTCCGGCAAGCGTCGGATGTGGTGGCGTCGTGCGTGCGCTTCCCAGGCGCACTGGCAATTCTCCTAGACAGCTACAAACCGGGCGTTCCCGGCGGTACTGGCGAGACCTTTGACTGGTCGCTGGTACCGGATGAATTACCTAAACCTGTTATTCTTGCCGGTGGTCTGACCACTGAAAACCTTGCTCTCGGTATGCAGACAGTGAAGCCTTTTGCGGTGGACGTCAGCGGCGGGGTAGAGGCCAGTAGGGGCATTAAAGACCACGGCAAAATCATTGAATTTGTAAATGAGGTGTACCGTGTCGACCAAAACTCCATTTGATCTCGACCTGCCGGATGCGCGTGGCCACTTTGGTATCCACGGCGGCCGTTTCGTGTCTGAAACCCTGACCGCCGCACTGGAAGAACTGACTGATGTTTATACCAAACTGCGCGACGACCCAGATTTTCAGGCGGCCTTCGATAAAGACCTGGCCCACTACGTTGGCCGTCCATCACCGCTGTATTTTGCCGAGCGTCTGACCGCACATGCCGGCGGTGCTCAGATCTGGCTGAAGCGCGAAGACCTGAACCACACCGGCGCGCATAAGGTAAACAACACCATTGGTCAGGCGCTGCTGGCGAAATTCATGGGCAAAAAGAAAGTCATCGCCGAAACCGGTGCCGGCCAGCACGGTGTTGCCACCGCGACTGTTGCCGCGCGTTTTGGTCTTGAGTGCAAAGTGTTCATGGGTTCAACCGACGTTGAGCGCCAGAAGCTGAACGTATACCGCATGAAACTGCTGGGCGCGGAAGTCGAATCCGTAACGTCAGGCACCAAAACCCTGAAAGACGCCATGAACGAAGCCATGCGTCACTGGGTGACTCATGTGGATGACACTTTCTACATTATCGGTACGGCAGCGGGCCCGCACCCGTACCCTATGCTGGTGCGTGATTTCCAGAGTGTGATCGGCCGTGAAGTACAGCGTCAGAGTCAGGAGCAGATCGGGCGTCAGCCGGATGCTCTGGTCGCCTGCGTTGGCGGCGGTTCTAACGCCATTGGTCTGTTCTACCCGTACATCAAGCATCCTGATGTGGCTATGTACGGCGTTGAAGCCGGTGGTCTGGGTCTGGACGGTGATCAGCACGCTGCACCGCTGAGCAAAGGCCGTCCGGGCGTTCTGCACGGCAACCGTACTTACCTGATGGAAGACGAAAACGGCCAGATTATGGGCACGCATTCCATTTCCGCCGGTTTGGATTACCCGGGCGTTGGTCCAGAACACAGCTGGCTGAAAGACGTGGGTCGCGCCAACTATGTGGCGGCTACCGACGACGAAGCGCTGGACGCTTTCCATAAGCTGACTCAGCTCGAGGGCATTATGCCGGCGCTGGAGTCTTCCCATGCCGTGGCCTATGCGATGAAGCTCGCGGCGACTATGGACAAAGACAAAGTGATCGTGGTGAACCTGTCGGGCCGTGGCGATAAAGACATCCATACTATCGCTGCCCTTGATGGCGTCACCGCCTAAAGCGATCGGAGCTACTGCGCTCGAAGCTACGGCGTTAAGAAACAGCTCAAGATGCTCATGTAGGTTAACTACACTCCGCTCTTTCGCTGTTTCTTGCCTTGTATCTTCATCGCTCGTAACGCTCCGGGAAGCATAGGCCTTCGCGACGCTCCGGGGTGCTTTAGCGCCGGAAGTAAAAAAGATTAATCGGCATGGCTTAAAAGCCGGGCTGAAACCGAATTCAGGAGACTGAGATGTCCCGTATTAAAACTGCATTTGCAACGCTGGAAGCCAAAGGCAAAAAAGCCCTGATTCCTTACATCACCGCAGGTGATCCGCAGAAAGAAGCCACTGTGCCTATGATGCACGCTCTGGTGCAGGCCGGTGCCGACATCATCGAGCTGGGTGTGCCGTTTTCCGACCCTATGGCCGATGGCCCGACCATTCAGCTGGCCTGTGAGCGTGCCCTGGAGCACAACACCTCACTGCGTGACGTGCTTTCCATGGTTGTCGAGTTCCGTAAAACCGACAGTACAACTCCGGTCGTGCTGATGGGTTATCTGAACCCGGTAGAGCGCATGGGTTACGACACCTTCGCCGCCAACGCGGTAGAGGCGGGTGTGGATGGCGTACTGCTGGTTGACCTGCCACCGGAAGAAGCGGTGGATGTGGCTCAGTATTTCACTTCCCGCGATCTGGATATGATTTACCTGATCGCACCGACCACCACCGACACGCGTATCGAAGCCATCGGTAAAGCCGGCAGTGGTTATGTTTACTACGTGTCGCTGAAAGGCGTGACCGGCTCGAAAGCGCTGGATGTGGACGATGTCGCACGCAATCTGGCACGCATCCGCAAACACGTGTCCATTCCGGTGGGTGTGGGCTTCGGCATCAGTAATGGTGAAACCGCAGCCGCCGTGGGCAAGGTATGTGATGGTGTGATCGTAGGTTCGGCCATCGTCAACCTGATCGCAGCCAATACCGCCGACACGGCTGCCGCCCGTGATGCCGTATCGGCGCTGGTCGGCAGCATGCGCACTGCGCTGGACGCCTGATCGGTTATGACCTTCGCGCCTGAAACCGCAACCCTCGCACAGTGGTTGCAACGACTGGAATCCCTGCATCCGACCGAAATTGAACTTGGTCTGGAGCGGGTGAAGTCCGTTGGCCGCAGACTCAACTGTCTGCGGCCAGCCCCTCTGGTCATTCTGGTGGGTGGCACCAATGGCAAGGGCACAACCTCGGCCTTGCTGGCTGCTTTGTTGCGCGCCCAGGGGCTGAAGGTTGGTGTGTATTGTTCACCTCACATTCACCGGTATAACGAGCGAGTGACGGTGGATGGGGCAGAAGTGTCGGACGAGCAGCTGTGCGCCAGCTTTCGTGCCGTGGAAGCCGTGCGCGGCGACACAAGCCTGACCTATTTCGAATTCGGTACGCTGTCTGCGCTGTGGTGCTTCGCTGAGCAGAACGTTGATGCCTGTGTGCTGGAAATCGGTCTGGGTGGGCGTCTCGATGCGGTCAACATGGTAGAACCGGATGTGTCGGTGGTCACCAGTATTGGCCTTGACCATCAGGCGTGGCTGGGCAATACCCTGAATGAAATTGCCTACGAAAAAGTCAGCATTGCACGCTCTGGGCAATACCTGATCTGCGGGCAACCTAATCCGCCGGAGCGGGCCCGGGCGACGGCCGATGCCATCGGCGCGCGCTGGCTGGCGCGCGGAGAAGATTTCTCCGTCGAGTCGCTCGACAGTGGGCTCAGCGTGCGCTTTACGCACAACAAGGGTCAGGTGTTCTGGCACTTACCGCACGCTCAGATTCCTTACCACAATGTGGCGACAGCCATTCAGACGCTGGCGGCCATTGGACGATTGCCGGATGAAACCACGGTGGCGGATGTGGTCAAAGGCTTGCGGGTACCGGGACGGCTGCAGACCTTTGTGCGTGAGCGGGAAGGGCGCACGCTGCGTTTGACGCTCGACGTGGCGCATAACGAACAGGCGGCGGAATACATTGGCCGGGCATTGCAGCAGGTGGATGGCATTATTCTCGGCATGCTGGCCGATAAAGACGCCGCCGCCGTGGCACGGGTATTACCCTCAGCCGACCAGTTGTTGCTGGTGACGCTGAACTGCCCGCGGGGGCTGACTGCAGAGGCGCTGGCCAATAAGGCTGGGTTCGGTCAGCCGGTGCAGCAGTTTGACGATGTCGCGGCGGCGATGCAGCGCCTGCCGGACGAAGGGCACTGGCTGGTATGCGGATCTTTCTATACCGTAGAGGCCGCCATGGAAGTGATCAAAGCGGAGTCTGATTCTTGGAACAGCATCTGAAAAAACGCATTCTCGGTGCCTTTGTCACCGTGATTGCCATCGCCATCGCGCTGCCCATCGTCCTCGACGGTTCGCGCAGCCAGATCGGTCTGACCAGCGATATGCCACCGATTCCGGAAACACCGGACTGGGCCTACGTCGAAGACGAGCGCAAAGTGCGCATCGAGCTTGAGCAGCTGGATTCCGGTGAAGCGGCCGAGCAGATTGCAGTGCCTGAAAGCGAGATCGTGGAGCAGAACGCACCGCTGCCCCCGGGCGCCAAAATGGATCGCACCAGCCTCGACAGTGCGAACATTCCCTACGCCTGGACACTGCAGCTGGGCGCGTTCTCCGATGACAAAAACGCCTATGCGCTGCGCGATAAGCTGCGCGATAAGGGCTATAAGGCCTATACCCAGAAGTTTCCGCAGGACACTCTGACCCGCGTGTACGTTGGGCCTGAAGTACAGCGCAGCGAAATTGAAGCCCTGCAGAAGAAGCTGCAGGCAGAACTGAAACAGCAGGACATTCCGGTTAAGCGCTATCGCGCTGAATCCTGATCAATCCTGCAACCAAAGCCGGTCAATCTGAACTCCGCCTGTCCATTGTGCGGCGGGGGCAAAAGTCCGGCTTTCCTCAACGGGCCGCTTTGGTATACTGCGCGCTTTCTGAAACTCTGTCCCGGGGCGGTCAATGGCGGTAATTGATTGGGTGATACTGGCGGTCCTCGCGGTATCGGGTCTGATCAGTCTCAAGCGCGGCTTTGTCAAAGAAGCGCTGTCTCTCGCCAGCTGGATCGCGGCCTTTATTATTGCCCGTCTGTTCAGCGGCAATCTCGCGACACTGCTGACCGGCGTGGTCGAAACCAATTCTGTCCGCTGGATTGTGGCCTTCGTTATTCTTTTCGCCGGCACTGTCACTATTGGCGCTATGATCAATCATCTGATTGGTGAAATGGTGCGTCTGACGGGCCTCGGCGGCACCGACCGCGTGTTCGGCATGGTATTTGGTCTGATCCGGGGTCTGGTGATTCTGGTGGCGATTGTTTACGGATTACAGTTCACCTTGGTCCCGCAGGACGCCTGGTGGCAGGAGTCCATCTTTATTCCCCATCTGACGACACTGGCCGACTGGGCACGCAAGACTTTGCCCGGTGCGGCCGATCAGGTGTTGTCATACACACAATAGTCTGTTTGTTTGAGGTTTAACGCGCATGTGCGGAATAGTGGGTATCGTTGGAAAATCCCATGTTAATCAGGCCATCTACGATGCCCTGACAGTGTTGCAACATCGCGGCCAGGACGCTGCCGGTATCGTAACCAGCTACGAAGACAAACTTTACCTGCGTAAAGACAACGGTCTGGTCAGTGATGTGTTCCGCACCCGTCACATGCAGCGTCTGGTGGGCAACATGGGCATCGGCCATGTGCGTTACCCGACTGCCGGCAGCTCCAGTTCCGCAGAAGCGCAGCCTTTCTACGTGAACTCACCGTACGGCATTACGCTGGCCCACAACGGTAACCTGACCAATACCGAACAGCTGGCCAAGGACATCTACCGCGAAGACCTGCGCCACATCAACACCACCTCAGATTCTGAAGTTCTGCTCAACGTGTTTGCTCACGAACTGCAGGAACAGAAGCAACTGATCCCGACGCCGGAAGCTATCTTCACCGCGGTGACCAATGTGCACGAGCGCGCCCGCGGTGGTTACGCTGTGGTTGCCCTGATCAGCGGTTATGGTCTGGTGGCATTCCGCGACCCGCACGGTATCCGCCCGGTGGTGTTTGGCCGTCGTGAAACCGACAACGGTCCTGAATTTATGGTGGCCTCTGAGTCGGTAGCGCTGGACGCGCTGGGCTTCAAACTGGAGCGCGATATTGCTCCGGGCGAAGCCATCGTCATCACCGAAAAAGGCGAGCTGTTTACGCATCAGTGTTCCGCCAACAGCAAACTGGCGCCGTGCATTTTTGAATACGTGTACTTCGCCCGTCCGGATTCTGTGATGGACGGTATTGCCGTGTACAAAGCCCGTCTGCGCATGGGTGAGAAACTTGCCGATAAAATCAAACGCGAGCGTCCGGACCATGACATCGACGTGGTGATTCCAATTCCGGATACCAGCCGTTCTTCGGCGCTGGAACTGGCCAATCAGCTGGGCGTGAAATACCGCGAAGGTTTTATCAAGAACCGTTACATCGGCCGTACCTTCATCATGCCGGGTCAGCACCTGCGTAAGAAGTCTGTGAAGCAGAAACTGAACGCGCTGGATCTGGAATTCCGCGGTAAAAACGTGTTGCTGGTCGACGACTCCATCGTGCGCGGCACCACCTGCGAGCAGATCATTGAAATGGCCCGCGAAGCCGGCGCCAATAAAGTGTATTTCGCCTCGGCCGCACCGGCGGTGCGTTATCCGAACGTGTACGGCATCGACATGCCGGCGAAAGAAGAATTTATCGCCCATAACCGCACTACCGAAGAAATCGCCGCTGAAATCGGCGCCGACTGGCTGATCTATCAGGAGCTCGACGATCTGATCGACGCCTGCCTGACCGGCAGCAAGTCGGAAGCCACGCTGTTCGATTGCTCTGTGTTTACCGGTGAATACGTGACCGGCGATATCGATGACGCCTATTTTGCCCGTCTGTCTGCAGCCCGTAACGACGCCTCCAAAGGCAAGCGTGCGGCGGTGGAGAACGTGGCCATTGACCTGCACAACGAATCAGAATCCTGATAAGGCAAACTGCGATGGATTTTTCTGAATTTAACGATCGCTATCAGTCCGATCTCGACGACTGCGCATTTGAAACACTGGCCGTGCGTGCCGGTCAGGTGCGCACCCACGAGTGTGAACATTCGGAAGCCATTTTTCCGACCAGCAGCTACGTGTTCAATTCGGCGGCCGAAGCCGCAGCGCGCTTCGGTGGCGAGTCGGCGGGTAACGTGTATTCGCGTTACACCAACCCGACCGTGCGCACCTTTGAACAGCGTCTGGCCGCTCTGGAAGATGGTGAAGCCTGTGCGGCAACCTCAAGCGGTATGGCGGCTATTTATGCGGTGGTGATTGCCAATCTGAAAGCCGGTGATCACCTGCTGTGTTCCGCCAGTGTGTTCGGCAGCACCATAGTGCTGTTCGAGAAATACCTGCGTAAATTCAATATCGATATTGATTACGTCGACCTGCTCGACCTGAACGACTGGAAAAGCAAAGTTCGTCCGACCACCAAAATGCTGTTCCTTGAGTCGCCGTCGAACCCATTGAACGACGTTGCCGATCTGGCAGGCATCGCTGCCATTGCCAAAGCCGCTGGCGCTCTGTTTGTGGTCGACAACTGCTTCTGCACACCGGCGGGTCAGCAACCGCTGAAGCTGGGTGCTGATCTGGTGGTGCATTCCGCTACCAAATACATCGACGGTCAGGGCCGTTGTGTCGGCGGTGCCGTGGTTGGCAGCAAAGCCTTGATTGAACCCATTATCGGCGTGCTGCGTTCAGCAGGCCCGACCATGAGTCCGTTCAACGCCTGGGTGTTCCTCAAGGGACTGGAAACACTGGCACTGCGTATGCGCGTGCACAGCGAAAATGCTCTGGAACTGGCTCAGTGGCTGGCTCAGCATCCGAAAGTGGCGACAGTGAATTACTGTGGCCTGACGGATCATCCGGGTCACGAGCTGGCAAAAAGGCAGCAGCGTCTGTTTGGCGGTGTGCTGTCCTTTGAAGTGAAGGGCGGACGTGAGGAAGCCTGGAAGGTGGTGGATGCAACCCGCATGATTTCCATCACGGCCAATCTGGGCGACGCCAAAACCACCATCACCCATCCGGGCACCACAACGCACGGTCGTCTGAGTGAAGACGAACGCAAAAAAGCCGGCATTTCTCAGGCTCTGTTGCGCGTGGCTGTAGGGCTCGAGCATATCGACGACATTAAACGCGATCTGGCCCGGGGCCTCGACGCGCTGTAAATGTCGGTACAAAAGAAGGAGGCCCCGGCCTCCTTTTTTTATGCCTGCAACCCAGGGTTTGTGACGTCTTTACAATCCTTGTCGTTCTGACTTTTGCCTCTGACCCGCCTGCCTGTATGCTGACGTTTTGGTTTTTCAGGAAGTTACCGGATGTCCGCCATTGAACGGGTGCTGCAACAACTTAACGCCGTTATTCTGGGCAAAGAGGATCAGGTCAAACTCGCCTTAAGCTGCCTGCTGGCCCGCGGCCATTTGCTGATCGAAGACTTACCCGGCATGGGCAAAACGACCCTGTCCCATGCACTGTCGGCGGTGCTCGGTCTGGAATACAAACGCATTCAGTTCACCTCCGATCTGCTGCCGGCAGATATTCTCGGCGTCAGCATATTTGAGCGCGAAGCCGGCACCGAACTGGGCCGTTTCCGGTTTCACCCGGGCCCGGTGTTCAGTCAGGTTTTGCTGGCTGACGAAATTAACCGCGCGACTCCTAAGGCACAGAGTGCCCTGCTGGAAGCCATGGAAGAAGGGCAGGTGACAGTCGAAGGGGAAACCCGGCCGCTGCCACAGCCGTTTTTTGTGATTGCCACCCAGAACCCGGTATCACAGTCCGGAACGTTTCCACTGCCGGAATCCCAGCTCGACCGTTTTTTAATGCGCATTCATCTGGGTTACCCGGATGAGCGTGCCGAACGTGAATTACTGGAAGGCCGCGACCGCCGTAAAATGGCCGGTGAGCTGGAGCCGGTGCTGAGCACGGCCGAGCTGGTCAGCTTGCAGCAGCAGGTGGATGAGGTGCAGGCGTCGGCCAGCGTGCTCGATTATCTGCAACGCATCATTGCCTTCACCCGCTACGACGGCGGTTATCAGTTTGGTCTGTCGCCGCGCGGGGCGCTGGCCCTGTTACGCAGCGCCAAAGCCTGGGCGCTGGTCAGCGAAGGGCGCAAGCATTTGCTGCCGGAAGATATTCAGGCCGTGCTGGCGGCCGTGGTGGATCATCGTCTGGCCGAAGCCGCCGAGGGCGGTTCTCACGTTGTTTCACAACGCATTCTGCGTTCGGTTCCGGTTCTGGTCTGATGGCGTTAAAACAGGCTTACCGGACCCGCTGGAAGCGCTGGCTCGACCGGCGTATCCCGCCGGCCAGTCAGGTGCAGCTGAGTCACCGCTCGATTTTTATTCTGCCCACCCGCACCGGCTTTCTGTTCCTGCTGCTGTTGCTGTTGCTGCTGGTGACGGCCATTAACTATCAGAACAGCCTGATTTACGGTCTTACTTTCTGGCTGTTCAGCGTGGGGTTAAGTGCCATGCTGTTTACCTTCCGTAATCTGGCCGGGCTCACTCTGGGGGCCGGACACAGTACACCGGTCTTTGCCGGGGAAACCGTCGGGCTGCCGGTGCGTCTCACGGCACAGAAATCCCGCTGGCATGAAGCGCTGGAAATTGGCTTTCCACAAAACACTCAGGTGGTCGACGACGCCTGTGACAGTCAGGTGAGTAAAACCCTGACCCTGAGCTTTAAAACAGCCAAACGCGGCTGGCTGAATCCGGGACGGCTGCGCCTCGACAGCCGCTTTCCTCTGGGCTTATTCAACGCCTGGACCTGGGTGGCACTCGATTTTAAGGGGCTGGTGTATCCCAAACCGGAATACGTACCCTTTGTCTTCGCTGCCGGTGAATCCGGAGAGCATCTGGCCGGCGCGCCGTCTCTGGAATCCGGGCAGCAGGATTTTCAGGGGCTGCGTCCGTATCAGGCCGGAGATTCCCTTAAGCGCATTGCCTGGAAGCAACTGGCACGTGGCAAGGGACTGGTGAGCAAAGATTTCGATCATGACGAAGGCGCGACCTGCTGGCTCGACTGGGAGGTTCTGGCGCCCATGCCGGTGGAAACCCGCTTGTCGCGTCTGACGGGCTGGGTGTTGCAGGCCCATCAGCGCAACTGGCGCTACGGCCTGCGCCTGCCCGGTGTGCAGCTGGCGCCGGACAATTCTGAAATTCACCGCGATCAGTGTCTGAAAGCGCTGGCGCTGTACGGCATGGACGATGGAAACCGGGATAGCCACACAGGGGCGCGCGCATGAAGGACGTACAGATTCCGCGTACTTCGTTGCTGTGGCTGCTGGGCGCTGCGGTGGCGGCCATGTTGCCCCACGCCCAGCATCTGCCGTTGTGGATGTGGGGGCTGGCGGCCTTTGTACTGGGCTGGCGCTGGCTGACGCATGTGGGGCGCCTGTCGTACCCGTCGCGCAGCGTAAAAGCCGTGGCTGTAGTGCTGGCCACCTTGGCGGTGGTGACGGCTTTTGGCCGCAGTCTGTCACTGGAGAGTGCCACGGCCTTTCTGCTGGCTGCGGCCATGCTCAAATTGCTGGAAATGCGTTATCAACGTGACGCGTATGTCGTGATTTTCTTAAGCTTCTTCATTCTTAGTCTGGCCTTTCTCTTTGATCAGGGCATTTTGTCTGCGGCTTATGGCGTATTTTCTGTCTGGCTGCTGATATGCGCACTGATGGCCGTCCACCGTAATTCGCACAGCCCATTTATCGTTGGCCGGACAGCCCAGAAGCGATTGGCAAAGGGTTCTGCGTTTGTACTGCTCGGGTCCTTGCCAATGATGTTGGTGCTTTACTTATTGTTCCCTCGTTTGGCCCCTTTGTGGGGGTTCAATCTTCAGTCTGAAGAAGCGAAGACCGGTTTATCGGAAATTCTGGCACCTGGTGATATTGCAAAGTTGGGGCAGTCGGATGAGTTAGCATTTCGGGTCAGTTTTGAGAATAACCAGTTGCCGCCGAGGAGCTTGTTGTATTGGCGTGCCCTTATTCTGGATGCCTATGACGGACGTAACTGGAAACCTTCATTTCTTGTTCCAGAAGTCCGCTGGTACCCGGCCGGAAGGGCATTTGACGCAGCAGATGATCGCGTAATCCGATACGACGTCATTCAAGAAGCCACCGGTGCAAGCTGGTTATTTGCGCTGAGAGGCATGAGTTCAATGGAAGAGCGTATGGGCGTCAGCGCTGATGATCGCTTAGTAAACCGCCGTCCAGTGTTTAATCGCCTGCGCTATCGCGTTGAATCCAGGCCTGATCTGAAACTGGATTCTGATCATCTAACACGGTTGGAAAGGGACCAATATGTTCAATTTCCCCTCAGTTCGAACCCTCAGGCACAGCAATACGCCGCGCAATTGCGCCAGCGTTTCAGTGACGATGCCGGGCTGCTGAGTTTTCTGATGCAGGAATTTAACCGGCAGGCGTTTTATTACACCCTGCGCCCGCCGGCGCTCGGCGACAATGACATCGACGAATTTCTGTTCAGCACCCGCCGTGGTTTTTGCGCCCATTACGCCGGCGCGTTTGTTTTTCTCGCGCGTGCGGCCGGTATTCCCGCCCGAATGGTGACCGGCTATCAGGGCGGCGAATGGAATGGCGAAGAGCATTATCTGACGGTGCGTCAGTACGACGCCCACGCCTGGACAGAAGCCTGGTTACCGGGGCAGGGTTGGGTGCGCTTTGATCCGACCGCCATGGTGGCGCCTAACCGCATTGCTTATGGGCTGGAAGAGGCGGTGCGGGAAGAGGGCAGCTTCCTCGAAAAATCTCCATTTTCTGTGCAGAAATTCAAAGGCCTGAATCTGCTTAACGAGCTGAGGATGCAGTTCGACAGCCTTAATTATTATTGGCAGCGCTGGGTGTTGTCATACGACGGGCAGAGGCAGAAAAATTTCCTGACGAATGTGATCGGACTCAGTGATTACGAAAATGCCCTGTATTTTCTGGGCAGCAGTTTTGCGGTGTTTTTCCTCTCGGTGTCGCTGATTTTCTGGTGGCGTAACCGGCCTGCACCTGTGTCGCCCTTTATGAAAGCGTGGAATGCATTGCAGGTGCGGGGAACGGTTGCGGGTGTGCCTGTGCTGTCTGGCGAAACCAGTGCGAATTATTTGCAGCGGCTGGCGCAGCAGTGCCCGCAACAGGCGGATGACATTCGTGCCTTATCGCAGGCCATTAATGCGGCGTTGTACGAAACGAACGGTGTGGTGTCACCAGCGCTGTTGCGCCGGATACGCACACTGAAGCCCAGAGTCGCCAGATCATCTGTGGGATAAACAGTGCGCCGTCTAGAGCCTGAGATCGGTCAGCAAAAAATGAATCAGCTGAATCTGGCTGCTGACCGCCAGCTTCTGGAAACAGGTGATCATGGTGTTGCGGGCGGTGTTAAAACGGATATTCATCGCCAGCGCCGTTTCTTCCAATGTCAGGCCCTGCATCAGATTCAGACACAATTCCGCCTGACGCCGTGACAGGCGGTAGCGCACCATCAGCGCGACCGGGCAGTCGACACTCTTACGCGCGACCAACAGTGCCATGGGTTCCTGCTGGTCCTGACCGGCCTGTACCGGGATCACCCAAATAGCCTCCGCGTTGTCGCCCTCGCCTAGTGTAAGAAAGCTGGTCGGCTGTCCGGCCATCTGAAACACAGGAAAGCAGGCGCGGTGAATACTGGCTTCCAACCGGTTCTGCAGCTGGCGGTCGCGGCAATGCAATCGTTGCTGGGCGGGCAACATCCAGTTCTGGTTGCTGAGCCAGCGTTCGCCGTGGCGGTTGGCGAATTTCAGTTCGCACTGGGCATTCACCAGCAGCAGGGGCCGTTCGGTCTGCTGCAGAATGTCCATAAAGGTCTGACACTGATTCTGTTGCTGGGCAAATATCGGTGACAGCCTTACGTATTCTGCAAAATGCGGACGCAGCCGGCTTAAAAAGGTTTCGTTAAATTCATTGAATGCGCCCTGGGTGCGCCCGCGCTGAAACGTGATTTTCAGAATATATCCATCGTCCATCCGGAAGCCTGTACCGATGGCGTGCACCACATCATTCGGACTTCCCCAGTCGGCATAAAATTCGGTGTTGGAATAGTCCGCAAGCTTCATGATCCGGTCGGAGGCGGTAAAGTCGGCTTCGAGTAAATTGCGCGCGTACGCCAGCCGCGTCCAAGGATCGACGCCAATGTAATAGTCGACATAATCCTGAATGGCCTGCTCGTCGTAGCCCAGTAAATGGGCAAAGCGCAGGTGCTTGGTTTCAATACTTTCCAGCTGAAATGACGAATAGGGCGCATCGACCAGATGGCGCAGATCATCCAGCACCGACAGTATGTCAGCAGGCTTAAGAATGGCCGCGTAAATGCGCTGAATATACTGGTTCAGCAACTCAAGAGTGTCGGGCTTCATCATGATTCCGTCGGGTGATCCCGCCATATCTTTGCCGCCAGTTGCGACTGACTTTTGATGCCCAGTACGCGGTACACGGTTTTCAGATACGAATACACAGTGCTGGTTTGCAGCGACAGCCGCCCGGCAATGTCGGCCGCAGACAGGCCAGTGCAGGCCAGTGCAGGCCAGTGCGGCGACCTTTGCCTGACGGTCACTCAAGCCAAAGGCGGTGGCAATCCAGACGCTGTCGGCCTGATCACGCAGCGGATGAATCAGCAGCAGATAACCCGCTTCGGCCGGTGGCCACTGGTCAGGGTTGCCGGGCTGATGATGCAGTTCGCAGCGCAGCAACTGGCCGGGCGTCTGCACGGAAAATAAAACCACGCCGTCGGTGGTGGCCGGCAGGTGATCCTGAATGCAGTAGTCGCCGATCAGTAGTTGCTGGCGGCGCGGGCTCTGTTGCAGAAGCGCAGCGATTTCAGCGGGCAGCGCATCCTGATCCGGTTTCAACCGGCCGCGCTCGTCCAGCGTCAGTAAATGGCAGCCGGTGCGTTGCAATAAATTCCGGCCAAGGCGGTTACGCTGGCGGCCGAGCAGATGTTGCAGACCAATATCCAGACTGCTGCGCAGACTGGGCTCGGCCCGCGCGAGCAGGGATAACAGCTGGCTGGCACAATCACCGTTGTGAAAGCCAAGGCCAATCTGCAGCTGATGATCGGGAGTTTGCCACTGACGGGTAAGGTGTTCCGGACTGAAGGTGGTGGCCGAGTCGGCACTGACCAGAACAGGATGTGAATGATTCTTTAGTGATTTTATTGTTAATTGACAGCTGTCGCTGCCGGTTGTCGCGGCCAGAGCACTGCACCACGCGTACCAATCCGGATCTTGCTCCGGCTGAATATTCAGCGCCTGAATCAGCTGTAACATCAGCTGTCCGGCGTCCAGCGAACTGACAACCACAATAGCACCACAAGCTGCGGGGACAGGGAGACTAGATGGCTCGCCTGAGTGAGGCAATAGTACAGATTGGGGTTTCTGTAGCCGCATCCCCGAATGCAATCAGACCTTGGCCATTGTCGGCCATCGGACGACAAGCGAACATCCTTGATCCGGTTTCTCTGACGTTAATTCCTCTCCACCCTGTATATCCGTACTTTCCTGTGCATTTTAAAACCGGGTTTTCGTGAACCGGTGCATGGGTTTGTTCACAGATAAAACACCGGCGACGGCATTGTCCGTCTTTTAATGGGTAATGGTGATGCAGGCTAAATACAGGCCCTGCTGCAATGGTACGGATTGGGGTGTCTGCTTAAGTAAAATGAAAAATCCGCTCTGAAAGCGACCATAGTTCTGATGTGGTCTTTTTCTGATCATGGCACCTGAATTAACCGATAACTTCAGGTTCAGCATGAAACACTATTCCTTACCTTTTCTTGCCGTTTTGCTCACTGCATGCGGCGGTGGTTCGTCCGGCGGCTCTTCAGGTGGTGACAATGGTGGTGACAAGGGGGGCGGCGAAACACCAGCGCCGGTGATCAACGTCAGCGGCATATCCGGCATCAGCTATCAGATTGGTGAGCGCTCGGGTGTTGTCCAGACCAGCGTGGGTATTCCGTATACGGCAGGCGAACAGATCAGCTTTAAATTGGGTAATCTGACACTGGCCACTGTCGACGCTAAAGAATCCATCGCCGTCGCAGAGCTGTTTCCGGCGCTGCCGGAAACAGCGCGCGATATGCGTGCTCAGTTACGTCTGGCCTATGATCTGAATGACAAGCGTCTGAGTATGCCGAACGCTCTGAAAGAATTCAGTGTAAGTGGCGTTCCTGAGCTGCATCGTACATCGAACCTGATGCTTCTGCTGGTGGCCATGGACTATGATGCGGACCCGGCCAATGGTCTGGATCTTCTCAGCGGAAACTGGGCGACAAAACTCGCTGATTTTAATGAAGACACCCTGCCACTGAATATTGATCTGCGGGATTTCGTCACGCATTACCGGACGCAGGCCTTCTCACAAACGCATAATCTGCCGATGGCTATGGATATAGCCACGCCGCTGGTTAGCCTGTATCAGCTGGCAGGTATCAGCATTGAGGCAAAACCCCTTACCAACTATGACACCGTTAATGTGACGCCGCCGACCAACGGTGAAATCGCATTCAACAGTGACATGCAGGTGGCGCAGATTAAAGAAGTCACCACCAATACCCGTACCACCCAATATACGTACGATTCTGCAGGTCATGTGACACGCGAGCTGCGGGAAACGGATCTGGGTAACAACGACAGCATCGACAGTTCCAGAGAATACATCCGCACGTATTCAGTCTTCGGTGCTCTGTCGACACTGGACTGGAAAGACCGGGATATTAATGGTGACCTGACCCGGCACTCACGTAAGGAAACGGCTGCGCTCAACGACGCTTTGCTGGCCACTCGCACCGTATCAACGGATCAGCTGGACAACACGGCGGACTATTCCGTCGATGAGTTTTCTTACAATACTTCAGGGCTGATGACGCAACGCGACTATCTGGAATATGACAGTTCAGATGCATTACTGAACGAGCAACCACGCGCACGTTACCAGTACGAACAGGATGTTCTGACGCAATGGACCGACTACGCGTATTCGGGCTCTGATTTATCGACGACGACCACTCAGACCTATACCACCAGTGTCGATGCAGGCACCAGGGTTACGACGGTGGAAGGTGTGTATCGCAATGCCAGCAATGAAGTCCTGGGCGAGAGCTACCGTTACGCGGAAACCTTTACGGATGGCCGTCTGACACAAGCGGACTACACCCAGTTTTCCGGTGATATAGGCAGCAGCGTTATTGCGACGAAGGCGATTGTCTACGAATACGACACTCAGGGGCGACTGGCCAGCTGTACCTGGCAGGATCAGGACGGGCGCAAAGGCAGAAAGCGTTACGTTTACGGTCAGTACGGTGTGCTCAATGAAATTACCGGTGAAACCTATGACAGCGAGCTGAGTGCATTTCAGGACGACGGCGAAGATCGTCTGTTTACCTACGGAGACGATGGCGAGCTGACGTTTGAATCGAGCTTCAGTATGGGCTTTACCTACGGTGATGAAAATGCCGCTGATGGTGTTGCTTATCTGATCCATGAATTACAGGTACTGGATAATCAGGTCGGCCGTTCTAACGACAGCTGTTACTTCTTCTGGTTCTGAACCTGCAGTTTCACGCTGAAGTGACTTACCCCGAAGCGGTCGAGTCGTTCAACGGGCAGGTTACTTCAGCCAGTGGGCAGAGGCTGTTCCCGGAATCAGACTTTGCCCGTTTGATTATTCTGAATAACGACCATGATATCTGGCTTCACTGATATTAAATTTCAGTATTTCTGTATTGCATCAATGACGAATTGAAATCCCGTGATGCCATGTCATTGGATTGAAAACGAGGTCATCGTCTTATGACGGTATTGCCTTTATTTGATCATTGCTCAGCGAAATGGAATTGGATTACAGCGGATGCTCAGATATCGACAAATAGAGAGATGAATGATGTCCAATAAAAATGTCTGTCTGATGATATTGCTAACGGCTTTTCTGACGGCTTGCGGCGGTGGTGCTGGTGGCGGTTCCGACGTTGATGGTGGTGGTAACGGCGGCGATGGTAGCGGCGGCGATGGTAACGGCGGCGATGGTAACGGCGGCGATGGTAACGGCGGCGATGGTAACGGCGGCGATGGTAACGGCGGCGATGGTAACGGCGGCGATGGTAACGGCGGCGATGGTAACGGCGGCGATGGTAATGGCGGCGATGGTAATGGCGGCGATGGTAATGGCGGCGATGGTAATGGCGGCGAAACGCCGGTCCGAACCTTCGGTGTACTGACGCTGCAAGCACAATCACCTATCACCGGAGTGCATTATTCCTCCGCCAGTTTTTCGGGGCTTACCGATGCATCTGGTCAGTTCGAATACAAGGCTGGCGAACAAATCACCTTTGCCTTGGGGAATATTCCTTTGGGTGAGGTGTCTGCCGTTGCGCAGATTCCACTTTATACGCTCCTGAGCAGTCGTTACTCGCTGCCTCAGAGTGAGCGTGAATTACGTTCGGCGTTGCGTGCACCATCATACAGTGCCGTATATTCGCAGTTGCAGGACAAGCAGGAGCGTATATGGCAATCCTCGGCCGGTGATGTTCATCAGGTCGCCAATACGGTACGCCTTTTGTTATCGCTGGACTCTGATCGTGATGCCAGCAATGGCCTGGATTTGATAACCGGCAACTGGAACACCGTGCTGGGCACTGAATTGGGATTGGACCTGACGATTCCACTGGAGTCGTTTGCTGAGCAAAAAAGCATTCTGCAACTGCAGCAGCAAGAGACACTGCCATCTCTGGCAATGCGCCCATCCGATTCACTGTCACTCTTGTATGCCAGTGCTGGTGTTGATTTGCCGGCACAGGTTCGTCTGGGCGGCCGCCCCGGTGTAGGAACAACCGTCTGGGATTACGAATACAGTACCGCAGGGGAGGTTGTTGCCATTAACACCACGGTCAGTGGCGGAGCCAGTCGTACAGAAAAAGCATACGATTCGTCAGGCAACCTGACGCGCTATCAGCATGCCAGTGGCGCCGATCACGACAGCTACAACAATCTGGATGAATTGGTCGTGACCTATAACGCTTTTGGAATGCGCAGCAGTGAGACGACGACCAAGACAGTCAATAACGTGACGACGCGTGAAACGCTGAAGGAATACGCCTATCTGGATGATCGTGTGCGTCTGAGTGAAGTCACAGAGTCAATCAATGGCAATGCCAATGTGGATCGGATTTTTGAATTTCGGTCTGCTGACCGTTACACCTACAACAGTAACGGCGATCTCTCGCAGGTGTCGTTGTTTGAACTGGCGGATACCGAGTCGGAAAAAAGCCGTTCAGTGCTTACGTACAATAGTGAGGGGCTGGAGCGGATCAATGATTACTACTATTCGATGGATCCGGTTAAAACACGAGTGTCGGATTTCTGGGCCAGCACCAGGGAGGATGGTTCCAGCGTATACAGCTCGCGGATTGAGGGGGATGACGATGAAATGCCCGGAACCGCTCAGTACTACAGCGAGCTGACCGAGACAGTCGATACCCTGGGCCGCTTGATTGAACGTAAAGTGGCGATCACGCCGAAATCCGGTAATAACGCCATCCGTGTGTATAAAGTGCTGTACGAATACGATGACTCAGGGCGCTTCAGCCGCTGTGAAATTTCCGGGTTTCTGAGCGAGTATTACGCCAATCAGGGTGCTCCTAAATATTATGCTGAAGAGCAAGAGGCCAGCTATCTCAATGGTTTGCTGACGGAGGTGGTAACCCGTCGCGATACAACGGGGGATGGTGCTACCGATACTGAAACCGCAACGGCTTATTCACTGGGCGATGATGGCGAATTACTGTCCTACGGTTACGTTGGTGAAGGGCAGCTGCCTGTAAAAGTGTTTACCTATGGTCAGCTGACCGACCGAGCGTTAACTGCAGCGGACGGCGTGCGTTATCTGGTCGAGGATTATCTTGAAAATAAGCGCTCGCCATTGGATAAATCGGCGGTTGCCGAGCCAGGTCGCCGTGCCGGTGACCACTGTTATATCAACCCGTTCCGCTTCAGCAACTGATAGGGTCAGAGAGCGGATACGTCAGTTGATTTATCCGCTCCTGCGATACACGGCGATGCATCCGGCGCAGACCCGTAAGGCTTTACCGGCGTTTGTGAGGACTGACTTTTCTTAAGGAATTAAGTCATTCAGGAACAGGCACTGCCGCACAGCGGGTATCGCCGGTGGCCAGACTTTTTGCTCTGAATAAAATAAAAAACACCGCTCAGGCGGTGTTTTTTTATTGGTCGGGGCGATGCCTTCAGCGCTTATGTCAGCTGATCTTGCCGGTTACCCGCACACGCTTGGTACCGGTTTCGACCGGTGTCTTAGCAGCCGCTGCTCTTTCTTTCAGTTTGCCGTCAATCACGTTTTTCAGCGCAATTAACAGGCCCATAGCCATAAAGGCACCGGGCGGCAGAATGGCAAAGAGAAAATCCGGGTAATCGTTCACCAGTTCAATTTTCCAGTGCACGGCGTCCGGGCCAAACAGCAATTGCATGTTCGAGAAAATAAAGCCCTGACCCAGAATTTCACGCATCGCACCGAGCAGGCACAGTACCACGGTAAATCCGAGTGACATCATAAAACCGTCGACCACCGCCGGCAGAATCGGGTTTTTACAGGCGAATGAGTCGGCGCGGCCGAGGATGATGCAGTTGGTCACGATCAGCGGAATAAAAATGCCGAGCACTTCGTACAGTTCGTAGGTGAAGGCCTGCATGATGAGTTCAGCGACGGTCACGAACGACGCAATGATCATCACGAAGGCCGGCAGACGCACGGCATCGGGCACATGATTACGGATCAGGGATACCGAGAAGTTCGAGCCCACCAGTACCATCATAGTGGCCAGACCCAATCCCATGGCGTTCACCACAGAACCGGTTACCGCCAGCAGCGGGCACAGACCGAGCAGCTGCACCAGCGCCGGGTTGTTGTTCCACAGGCCGTCGAGGCTGATTTCACGCAGGGTTTTTGTTGCCATCATTATTCTCCGCTTTCGCCGACGGAAGAGGGCTCTACCAGGCGGCTGCCCAGCAGCTGATCTTTGTGTTGGGCAAAAAATTTCTGCGCCAGTTTAACGGCTTTTACCACAGCACGCGGGGTAATGGTGGCGCCGGTGAACTGGTCAAAGGCGCCGCCGTCTTTTTTAACGGCCCAGTTTTCTTCACCCGGGTTATCCAGACTTTTACCGGCAAAGCCCAATACCCATTCTGATTTTTTCAGGTCAATTTTGTCGCCCAGACCCGGGGTTTCACGGTGTTCGGTGACGCGCACACCGGCCAGAGTGCCGTCGGCGTGAATGCCGACCAGCAGTTTAATGGCGGTGGTGTAACCGTCGGGTGCGACGACCGGCAGAATAACCGTGGTGACGTTACCTTGCTGACGCGCCAGATAAATACGGTCTTTTTCGCTCAGCGGCCCCAGCATCTGCTGATTAAAGCGGCTGTCGACCGGCAGTGTGTCTTCCAGCAGGTCGTTGTCGTAACTGCCGACCGGCACCAGCTCGTTCAGGGCGCGGGCCTGCGCCATGCGGATATTGTGTTCGATGCGGTCGGCGGTGGTGACCTGAGCCACGGCAATCGCGCCGGCGGTGACCAGTGCGAATAACCCAAGACCTACGGCGTTGCGGCGGATGGAAGCGATTAAATCCTGCATGGTCCGTCCTTATTTCTTTTCCGGCATGCCGCGCTTGGCTTTGGCATGACCGTAGGTGCGCGGCTGGGTGTAGGCGTCGATAAACGGCGCCGCAAAATTCATCAGCAGTACAGCGAACGCCACCGCATCCGGATAGGCACCAAAGGTACGGATCAGGTACAGCAGAATGCCGATGCCCGCGCCGTAAATCAGTTTTCCGGTGGGTGTTGTTGAGGCGGTGACCGGGTCGGTGGCAATAAAGAACGCACCCAGCATGGTTGCGCCACTGAGCAGATGCAGGCTCAGCGGGGTGTACATGTCTTCATCCCAGCCGATGGTCAGCGAGCACAGGCTCAGTGCGACCAGCATGGCGACCGGAATGTGCCAGGTAATGATGCGGCGCCAGATCAGAAACAGACCACCTGCCAGATAGGCGAGGTTCACCCATTCCCAGCCGCCGTTCAGCCAGCCATTAAATGTGACTTCTTTCAGCACGTCGTCAGAGGTGCCTTTGCCGATCAGATGCTTGTACGCATCCAGCGGCGTGGCGCCGGAGTAACCGTCCACCAGATGGGAAGCTCCGGTAAAAATCACCTGCAGTGTGTCGACAAAGCTCAGTGTGGACTGACCGGACATCTGGCCGGACAGTGCCCAGCTGGTGGTCATCTGCACCGGAAATGACACCAGCACCAACGCGTAGCCGACCATGGCCGGGTTAAACGGGTTGTTGCCCATGCCGCCGTACAGTTGTTTGGCGAAAATCACGGCAAAAGCCGTGGCCACCAGAGTTACCCAGAAGGGGGCAAAGGGCGGCAGCGCCAGACCGAGCAGAACGCCGGTGACGATGGCGGAATAATCTTTCAGGAAAAATCCGACTGGGCGTTTGCGCAGCAGCAGAATGACCGCTTCGCTGGCCATGGCCACCAGAGAAGCGAAGATCACATTGATCAGCGTGCCCCAGCCGAAAAAGCCGGTAATCACCAGCAGGCCGGGCAGGGCCGCCAGTGCCACGGTGGCCATCACCCGGCTGGTGCTGTTCGGGCCGTGCGCGTGTGGAGAAGATAAGGTCAGCAAACCCATGTTCAATTCGCCCCGTTGTTAGCGCTGGCCTGTGCGGCGGCCAGTTCCTGCTGCAGCTGTTGCAGCTTATCCAGTTGTTTCTGTACGCCGAGCGCCAGTGCATCGACTGTGTCTAAGCCTTCGGCTTTGGCCATGTCGTGGCGTTCCTGCATTTTCGCTACGCGATCCTGCTGGGCCAGAATTTTCTTGTTGATACCATCGATCAGCGCGGCCTGTTCGTCGGCTGACAGAGCGGGTGCGGCCGGGGCATCACCATTAACGGCCGCGTCATACGCCGCTTTGGCTTCGTCGACGCGGGCCTGTTGTTTGTCGATGCCATCCTGCAGCGCTGCTACTGTATCCAGACCCTCGGCTTTGGCCTGCTCCAAACGCGCCAGTGCCGTGTCGAGGCGGGCCTGAGCGGTTTCCCATTTCCGTTTCAGACGTTCCGGACTGTTCGGATCGCCTTTGTCGGTCGCGGTCAGTGGCGCTTCGCCGGCGGCAGGCACCGGTGCTTCCGCAGCGGCCTTGGCGGCTTTTTTGGCAGCGGCAATCTGCTTGGCCAGCTCTTTGATTTTGTCCTGAGTTTTGGCGATCGCGGCTTCAAACACCGGTATTTTATCGGCCATGGACTCATCGGCGCGGGCGGCTTCGAGCTTTTCTTTGCTCTTGGCCTGAGCGCTTTGCGCGGCGTCGAGCTGCTTCATCAGCTTTTCAAGCTCAGCATCCGCCGCCGCTGGTGCGGCGGTTGCGCTGGTATCGGCGGCAGCAGCCGGTTTGGCGGTCTGTGCGGCCGCAGCGGCTTCCGCGCGCGCCTTGCGTTTGGCTTCTTTCTCTTCGGCTTCGCGCTCCTGGCGGGCCTGACGTTCTTCAAAGCGCAGACGGGCTTTTTCGGACTTGGCCTGAGCTGCCCGTTCTTCGCGGATGGCGCCTTTGGCGAAGCGGTAGTACTGCACCAGCGGGATTTCGCTTGGGCACACATAAGAGCAGGCGCCACACTCGATGCAGTCGAAAATGTTGTGCTGTTCGGCTTTGTTGAATTCCTGGCTCTTACTGAACCAGTACAGCTGTTGTGGCAGCAGTTCCATCGGACACGCCTGCGCGCACATGCCGCAGCGGATGCAGGCCATGGCGACGTCGTTGGCCGGCAGTTCTTTCTCGCTCGGGGCCAGCAGGCAGTTGCTGGTTTTGGTCAGCGGCAGATCCAGCGACGGCAGGGCAAAACCCATCATAGGGCCGCCCATGATCACGCGTTCGCGCTTCTGCGGCTGGTAACCGGCCTGAGCCAGCAGATGGTTCACCGGCGTGCCGAGCAGAACGTCGAAGTTACCAGGCGTGCGCACCGCATCACCGGTAACGGTAGCGATACGGGAAATCAGCGGTTCACCAAACTCGACCGCGCGATAAATCGCGGCCGTGGTGCCCACGTTCTGACAAACGATGCCCAGCGACGCCGGAATACCACCGGCCGGGACTTCTTCGCCGGTCAAAATTTTGATCAGCTGTTTTTCGCCACCGGACGGATACTTGGTCGGGATGGCGACCACGTCGATGTGGTGCTGCTCGTTGATCTCGACTAAAGCCTGATTCAGCGCGGCCACGGCTTCCGGCTTGTTGTCTTCAATCCCGATCAGACAGCGCTTGGCGCCGACAATGTGCAGCAGAATCTGGGCGCCTTTCACCACGTCGGCCGCGCGTTCACGCATCAGCATGTCGTCGGCGGTGATGTAGGGTTCGCACTCGGCGCCGTTAAGAATCAGGGTGTGAATGTCGCTCTTGCCCTTGTTCAGCTTCACCGCGGTGGGGAAACCGGCGCCGCCCATACCAGCGATGCCGCAGTTGCGGATGTGCTCGGTCAGCTGGCGCGGGCTGATGTCGTCCAGATGGGCAACACCCAGCTGGGCGCACAGGCCTTTGTGTTCAACCCATTCATCGGCGCCGTCGGGGCGGATAACAATACAGTCGGCCTGCAGGCCGGAGGCGTGCGGTACATTACGTGGCTCAACGGCAACCACGGTGCCGGAAGTCGGCGCGTGTACCGGCACACTGACGAAACCATCAGCTTCGGCAATCATCTGGCCTTTCAGTACGCGTTCACCGGCGGCGACTAACGGCTTGGCCGCGGCGCCAATGTGCTGATGCAGTGGCAGCACCAGCTCGTCCGGCATGCTGGACTGACGGATGGGCGTGCGGGTCGATTGTTCTTTGTTTTCCGCCGGGTGAATGCCGCCATTAAAGGTGTGCAGGCGAATCATGTTGGTCATGCGGCGTCTCCGGCCAGATGTTGACGGTCGGTGGCAATCAGTTCGACGCCTGAGGTCGGCGCCTGCCAGTACCAGGTGGTGGTGTCCACCCCCACCGGGCGCATCTCAATGCAGTCGACCGGGCAGGGTTCCACGCACAGGTCGCAGCCGGTGCATTCATCGACAATCACGGTGTGCATCTGCTTGGCGGCACCGAGAATGGCGTCCACCGGACAGGCCTGGATGCATTTGGTGCAGCCGATGCATTCGTCTTCGCGGATATACGCCACCATAGGGCCGGCTTTTTCAGCGCCGTGTTCGGCGTCCAGCGGCTCGGGCTCTACACCCAGCAGGTCGGCCAGTGACTGAATCGTGCTTTCGCCGCCCGGAGGGCACTTGTTGATTTTCTCGCCGCCCGCAATGGCTTCGGCGTAAGGCTTGCAGCCGGGGAAGCCACACTGACCGCACTGGGTCTGCGGCAGCAGATTGTTGATCTGGTCAACGATGGGGTTGCCTTCCACTTTGAAGCGGATAGCAGCAAAGCCCAGCAGGCCGCCGAAAATAACGGCCAGCAGAGCCAGTACGCCAACGGCAATCAGGATGGTCCAGAGAACGGCAGACATGGAAACTCCTAAATACTCACCAGACCGGTAAAACCAAGGAAGGCCAGCGACATCAGGCCGGCGGTCAGCAGAGCAATGGCAGAACCCTGAAACGGTTTCGGTACATCGGCCACCGCCAGACGTTCACGCAGGGCGGCGAACAGCACCATCACCAGCGAGAAACCCACGGCGGCGCCAAAGCCATACAGAGCGGACTCGGCCAGGTTGTTGTCGCGCTTGATGTTCAGCAGCGCCACACCCAGCACGGCGCAGTTGGTGGTGATCAGCGGCAGGAAGATGCCCAGTACGCGGTACAGCACCGGGCTGGTTTTGCGGATGGCCATTTCGGTGAAACCCACCACCACGGCAATCACCATAATAAAGCTGATGGTTTTCAGGTAGGTGAGGTCAAGGGGCACCAGAATCAGGTTGTACACCAGATAACTGCACACCGACGCCAGCGTCAGTACGAAGGTGGTCGCCGCGCCCATGCCAATGGCGGTTTCCAGCTTGTTGGACACGCCCATAAACGGACACAGACCCAGAAACTGCACCATCACAAAGTTGTTTACCAGAATGGTGCTTACCAGAATCAGCAGATAGTCGGTCATCGATGGCTCCGCAGCACAGCCAGCTCAGCAAAGAACCCGGTCGCTGAGCGGAAATAAAATTGGGCGCGCATTATCCCAAATCCGGGTTATTTCCCACAAGAAGGTATCTTTCGGTTTTAATCACGCTTTGGAATAAGCTTAGTGATTGTTACATCAGTCTTTATCAGCGTGGCGCTGTTGTCTGGCGTATCTGCGCCCGTCAACGGTTCCGGCAAGCATAGACCTGCGCAGAAACGCCGCGATGATGCGGATCAAGAATATAACCATATGCGTAATTGGCAATTTATAGCCGTGCTGACATGACGGGGTGGGGCGCCATTGCTGATGCTTTTTTGCACACAATCGTCGTCTGTGTTGTCTGTTGGCTGGCGCTAAGTTGGCCACACAGGGAAGAGCCCCTTGCAGGGGCGGGAAATGTTGGCAAACTCTGGGGTCAGAGCGACCAGTGTCCTGCGGTTGACATGCAGTGATCAGAAAAAGAACAACGGCAAAAGCTCAAGGGGAAGTGCAGATGACAAAAACGCCACGCCAGTGGTTCAGGGAAAAGGCTGTGCGCCGTTTTTCCACCGTGGTCGTGTTGCTGATGACCGGGCTGCTCAGCGCCTGCGACAGCACGACGGCACTCTGGAATGATCCACACCCGGCGTCGGAAGACGGCCAGAATATTATTTATTCTTCGTTTTCTGAGCGGCCCAAGCATCTCGATCCGGCCCGTTCTTACAGCTCCGACGAAGGGCGCTTTATCGATCAGATTTACGACGCCCCCCTGACCTATGCGTATCTGAAACGCCCTTATGAATTAATTCCCAACACACTGACGCGCATGCCGGATATCCGCTACACCGACGCGCAGGGGCGGGAGGTGGCCGAAAATTCACCGGCGCAGGCTTTCAGTACCTATGAGTTTGAATTGCTGCCGGGTATCCGTTATCAGCCGCATCCGGCGTTTGCCCGGACCGGCGACGGCGATTTTGTCTACCGTTTTCAGAGCGCCGCAGATGCCGCGCCGTATCATACGCTGGCGGATTTTAAGCAAACCGGTACCCGTGAACTGACCGCAGACGATTACCTGTATCAGATCAAACGTCTGGCCGACCCGTCGCTGTTGTCGCCGGTGCGCGGCATTCTGGCGGAATACATTGTCGGCATGGATGAATTTTCAGCCGCGGTCAGCGATGCCCGCAAAGCGCTGAAAAAAGGCGAGTGGCTGGATCTGCGGCCAATGACCTTCGACGGCATTCAGGCCAGCGACGACCGGCATTTTTCGATTCGCCTGAAAGGCAAATACCCACAGTTTGCTTACTGGCTGGCGTTTCATTTTTTTGCGCCCATGCCGTGGGAAGCGGATGTGTTTTATCACCAGCCGGGCATGGCGGAACGCAACATCGTGCTCAACTGGTACCCGGTCGGTACCGGTCCCTTCATGATGACCCGCAACGATCCGAACGAGGTCATTATTCTCGAACGCAATCCGAATTACCGTGACGATTTCTACCCCTCAGAAGGTGCGCCCGGTGATGCCGAAGCAGGCCTTCTGGCCGATGCCGGTAAACGCCTGCCGCTGCTCGATAAAGCCGTGTACCGGCTGGAAAAAGAAGCCATTCCGCTGTGGACCAAATTCCTGCAGGGGTATTACGACCGCTCGGGTATTGCCAGTGATAACTTCGATCAGGCGGTGCGTATCGGCGCCGACGGTGTCGGCCTCAGCGACGATATGGTCGAGCGCGGTGTGACGCTGGAAAAAGAAATTGTGCTGGGTACCTATTATTTCGGTTTTAACATGCTCGACCCAGTGGTGGGGGATGTCGGTACCAGGGCCGAGCGCGAGCGTAAACGCAAATTACGTCAGGCGATTGCCATTGCCTACGACCAGCACGAAATGATCAATATTTTTACCAACGGTCGTGGTGAAGTAGCGCAGGGGCCGATTCCGCCGGGAATCTTCGGTTACCAGAGCGGTGCCGATGGCATTAACCCCTGGGTGTTCGACTGGGTTGACGGAAAACCGGTGCGCAAATCACTGGACGTCGCCCGTCAGTTGCTGAAAGAAGCGGGCTACCCCGATGGCCGCAATGTGAAAACCGGTGAGCCTCTGGTATTGAATCTGGATACCACAGGCGGTGGCCCGGGCTCTGGTGCCATGCAGAACTGGATGATCAAACAATTCAAGAAACTGAATATTCAGCTCAATATCCGCGGCTCGGATTACAACCGCTTTAAAGAAAAGATGGAGCACGGCAATGCGCAGATGTTCCAGTGGGGCTGGCTGGCCGATTATCCGGATGCCGAGAACTTCCTGTTTTTACTGTACGGCCCGAACGGTCAGGTGGTGTCCGGTGGCAGTGGTGTGAATTCGTCGAATTACAACAACGCCGAATACAACCGTTTATTCGAAAAAATGAAGCTGATGGAAAATACCCCGGAACGGATGCGCATCATCCGCCGCATGCTGAGCATAGTGCAGCAGGACACGCCGTGGGCTTCGGCCTGGCATCCGCATTCCTATGTGCTGAATAATTACTGGGTGCACAACACCAAGGCGCATGGCATCAGCAAGGCGGTGCTCAAATATTACGCCATTGATCAGGAAGAACGGGCACAGGCGCAGGCGCGCTGGAATAAACCCGTGGTGTGGCCTTTGCTGCTGGTGGCGCTGGCTCTTGCCTTGCTGGCGATTCCCGGTGTGGCCGCGTTCCGGGCGCGTCAGCAACGCCGTATTTACCCGGCCGACAAGGCGTAAGGAGTTCAGATGCTGGCTTATATTATTCGTCGTCTGGCCTACGCCATACCGATTCTGATCGGTGTGAATCTGCTGACGTTTGCGCTGTTTTTTGTGGTCAATACACCGGATCAGATGGCCCGCGTGCAGCTGGGCGATAAGCACAGATCACCGGAAGCGGTTGAGCAGTGGAAGGCCCAGCGGGGCTATGACAAACCCTTGTTCATCAACCGGGCGGAAGACAGTAAGGGATTGCTCACTGACACCATTTTCTATCAGAAATCCCTCAGTCTGTTTGTGTTTGATTTTGGTAAGTCCGATGAAGGGCGGGTAATCGGCGCGGATATTTCTCAGCGCATGTGGCCGTCGCTGGCGCTGGCGCTGCCGAGTTTTATTGTCGGTATCGCGGTGAATATCACGTTTGCGCTCTTTATTGTGATGTTCCGTGCCAGCGTGTTCGATACCGCCGCCATGATTTTCTGCGTGGCGCTGATGTCGATTTCCGGTGTGTTTTACATTTTTGCCGGCCAGTTTTTCTTCGCCAAGCTCTGGCATCTGGTGCCTATTTCCGGCTACCTGCCCGGGGTGGACGCCTGGCGCTTTCTGGTACTGCCGGTGATTATTGGCGTGGTATCCGGCATTGGCGGCGGTACCCGTCTGTACCGCAGTCTGTTTCTTGAGGAAGCCGCCAAAGATTACGTGCGCACCGCGCGCGCCAAAGGGGTGTCCGAATTGTCTGTGCTGTTCCGCCATATTCTGCCCAACGGCCTGATTCCGATTCTGACCAGTGTGGTGGTGGTGATTCCCTCGCTGTTTATGGGCAGTCTGCTGATGGAGTCGTTCTTCGGTATTCCTGGCCTTGGCAGTTATACGCTGGATGCGATTCAGGCGCAGGATTTCGCCATTGTGCGCAGCATGGTGTTTCTGGGTTCGGTGCTTTATATCCTGGGATTAATCCTGACCGATATTTCCTACACGCTGGTGGATCCGAGGGTGCGTTTATCATGATGGCTGATGTATTCATGCTGAAACCCGTCGTGCTCTGGAGCGACGTACTGATTTTTGTGCTGGTTGCAGCGCTGGCTGCTTTTTTCTGGCAGCTGCGTGCGAATCCGGTGGCAGCGGCCCGCTGGGCTCAGGTATTCCGCAGCCGCGCCGGACTGTCGGCGTTTGTGGTGATTCTGTTTTACGTCATGATTGCCTTGCTCGATTCCCTGCATTACCGCACGCCGCTGGCCCAAACCGAGGGCTCTGAAGAGATTCACTACAGTCAGGACGTGCACAGTGTGCTCGATTGGGTGTTGAGTGACCTGACCGCCAAAGACGAAAAAACCTATTCCAGTCCGTTTTCTCTGTACTCGTTTGCCAAAGAAAATATGCAGGATGAAAGCGGCAACGTGTACCGCGACTTTCCGCGTCTGCAGAATGCCGGCAGTCATCTGGCGGAAGAAGCGCACCACAATACCGATATTGCCCAGCGGACGTTCCGGGCGGTGCTTGCCGGTGTGCTGCTCAGCGCTGTGCTGATTGCCCTGCATCAGGTGTTTCTGCGCGTGCGGCAGGCGCAGCCGGCGGCGACACGGGTGCCCTGGTGGAGCGCCTACATCACGCTGTCTTTATTGCTGGTGGCCAGTGCCCTGATGCTGAAGCTGAGCGAGGTTTATCATGTGTTCGGCACCGATCAGGTGGGTAAAGATGTGCTGTATCAGAGCATCAAAGCCGTGCGTACCGGGGTATTAATCGGCACGCTGGCAACCCTGCTGACGTTACCGATTGCCATTATTCTGGGCATCAGCGCCGGCTATTTTAAAGGCTGGGTCGACGATGTAGTGCAGTACATTTACACCACGTTAAGTTCGATTCCAGGCATCCTGCTGATTGCGGCGTCTGTGCTGCTGATCGATGTGTACATCGAAACCCATCCTGAGGATTTTAATCTGGTGGCCTACAGAGCCGATTTTAAATTCCTCGCCCTGTGTTTCATTCTGGGCATGACCAGCTGGACCGGTCTGTGCCGTTTGCTGCGTGCTGAAACCCTGAAAGTCAGCCAGCTCGATTACGTACAGGCAGCGCACGCGTTCGGCGTCAGCCATATGCGCATTATTTTCCGCCATATTCTGCCCAACGTAACGCACATTATTCTAATTACTCTGGTGCTGGATTTCAGTGGTTTTGTGCTGGCCGAAGCCGTGCTGTCGTACATCGGCGTGGGGGTTGATGCGTCCATGAACAGCTGGGGCAATATGATCAACGAAGCCCGTGGCGAATTATCACGCGACCCTGTGGTCTGGTGGTCGGTGAGTGCTGCCTTCGTCATGATGTTTGTGCTGGTGCTGGCCGCCAATATTTTCTCGGACCGGGTGCGGGACGCACTTGATCCCCGTTCACGCTGAGGCCCGGATATGTCTGAATCCCAGGTATTGTTACAGGTACGCGATCTGCAGATTGATCTGTTGCCCGGCCGCCATCAGCCAGCCCGTCAAGGTCTGGTGAACGGCATCAGCTTTGATGTGCACGCCGGTGAAATTCTGGCTCTGGTCGGTGAGAGTGGTTCGGGAAAATCCCTCACCTCGCTGGCGATTATGCGTCTGCTGCCCGATGCGTTGGCCATTTCCGCAGGGCAGGTGGTGCTGGCTGGTGATGATCTGTTTGCGCTGAGCGAAGAGGGCATGAACCGGGTCCGTGGCCGGCGGGTTGCCATGGTCTTTCAGGAGCCGCAAAGCTCGCTGAATCCGGTGCAGACCATTGGCGCCCAGATTGCCGAATCCCTGCGTCTGCATCAGGCCCTCAGTGGCCGTGAGCGTCAGCAGAAGGTGATCAGCCTGTTGCAGGAGGTGGGCATTCCCGAGCCGGAGCAGCGCATCGACTGGTATCCGCATCAGTTATCCGGTGGTCAGAAACAGCGGGTGATGATCGCCATGGCGCTGGCCTGCGAACCGCAACTGCTGATTGCCGATGAACCGACCACCGCGCTGGATGTGACCATTCAGAAACAGATTCTGCAGCTGCTCGACCATCTGCGTAAAACCCGTGCGCTGGGCATTCTTTTGATTACCCACGACATGGGCGTGGTCGCCGAGATGGCCGACCGCGTGGCGGTGATGCGCCATGGCGATATTCTGGAACAGGCGCCAGCGCAAACGTTCTTCGAAGCGCCGGCGCACGAATACAGCCGCATGCTGATTCACTCATTGCCCGACCGGAACCGGTTTTTGGCAGCGCCACAACCGGCGCCTTTGCTTGAATTGCGCGATGTGCGGGTCTGGTTTGCAAGGCGCAAAGGCTTGTTGCAGCGCGTCAGCGGCTACACCAAAGCGGTGGATGGCATCAGCCTGCAGATTGGCCGGGGCGAAACGCTGGCTTTGGTTGGCGAAAGTGGTTCCGGTAAAACCACCGCCGGTCGCGCCGTGCTGGCGCTGGAGCCGCTGAGCGGTGGCGAAATTTATTTCGCCGGGCAGCGCATCGACGGTTTATCGCGCGCGCAGTTTCATCCGCTGCGGTCAAAAATTCAGGTGATTTTTCAGGATCCGTTTTCGTCCATGAATCCGCGTCTCAGTGTGCGCGAAATTCTGGCCGAAGGCATGGAGGCGCTGGGCGTCGGGCCGGATGCCAACGTGCGCGAAAGCAAACTCAAAGCCTTGCTGGCCAGGGTGGGACTTGAGCCTGAACACCTTGATCGTTTTCCGCATGAGTTTTCCGGCGGTCAGCGCCAGCGTCTGGCCATTGCCCGCGCCATTGCTGTGGAGCCGGAACTGATTATCTGTGACGAACCGACCAGCGCGCTGGATGTGTCGATCCGGCTGCAGGTGCTCGATCTGCTGCGCGAACTGCAGCAGGACATGGGGCTTTCGTATCTGTTCATCACCCACGACCTGTCCATCATTCCGCACATCGCTCACCGGATTGCGGTGATGAAAGACGGCGTACTGGTGGAGCAGGGCGACACCCGCAGCATCATGCAGTCGCCGGCCCAGCCGTATACGCAGGCGTTGCTGAGTGCGGTGCCGGAGTTACATAAGCGCCCGGCCTGAGCCTGTTGAATGCCAAAGGCGCGTCCGCTTCCGTGGGCTGAACTACACTGAGTGCAACTCGTGACGTGAGCCCCGGATACGGACCCCGATGCATAAACGTTCTCACTTCGCCCTGACCGGCATACTGCTGTTGTCGTCGCTCAGTTTGCCGCTGACCCCGGTGCTGTGGGCGGCGGAAAAATCCGTTGTGCTTAATACCTCAGTGGCGTCGCCGTATCAGGTCGAGGTCAACGGTGAGCTGTCCGGTATGTCGGTCGATATCCTGCAGTGTGTGTTCGCCGCCATGGACAAGCCCTTTGAGGTGCAGCTTCTGCCCTGGGCCCGCGCCGTTGAAGATCTGCGCAGTCAGAGTACCGACGGTATTTTTACCGCCATGCCCGCATCCGAGCTCGATCACCGGGCGTCACTGTCGTATCCCTTTGCGCTGGAAAAGTGGTACTGGTACGGCGACGGCGCCAATCATAAGGGGCAGCGCATTGTCGGCGGCATCCGCTCCAGTAATCAGGTGACCTGGCTCGAAAACAGTGGCGATCATGTCGATGTGCTGGTGAACAGTCTGGATCAGCTGGTGAAGCTGCTGCAGACCGGTCGTATCAATACCTTGCTGGCCGACGAACGCACCATGCATGAGCAGCTGCTGGAACTGGGGCTGCCGGACACGGCCTTTCCCAAAGTCTTTTCGCGCTACATGCCGCTCGGCATTTATTTTTCCAATCGCTTTCTCAATGAGCGCCCCGGTTTTCTGACCGACTTTAACCAGCACATGAAGAACTGCGCCCCCGATGCTCTGGCTCTCACCGAACATGAACGGGGCAGGCTGAACGAGCTGGTGCGCGAGCAAATCATGCCACTGTTAGCCGATCTGCCCATTCTGAAGACGCTGAACGAAGCCAATAAAGTTCAGCAGGGCTGGCACGAAGACCGCATTCATACGCTGGATCAGCGTTGGATAACAGAAGCGGCAAAGGGCGGTGGCGCGCTGATTGAGTCGGTCAGCAATCAACCCTTGTCGGAGCAGTTACGGCGCAAGCAACTGGCCAGTCATGGTTTGCTCGGTGAGGTCTTTCTGGTGTCGGCCCGTGGGGTCAATGCGGCCCAGAGTCAGCCCACCTCCGACTACTATCAGGCCGATGAGGCCTTCTTTGACGAGGCTTTCCACTACCCGGGAAAAGTGTACGTCGGGCCTATTCAATACGACGTGTCATCGCATCGTTTTCAGGTCAAGGTGGCCTGGGCGGTGCGCGACAGCGACGGCGTGCGCGGTGTCATGGCCATCGGCCTGAATGTGGAAGAAGCCCTGCGTGAAATGGACGGCAAGCACAACCACGAACCTGTACTGCCTTAATCCCTGCAAACTGGCGGTGGTAATTCCCTAGGCGCAGCGTAAAATCCGGCCGTTTTGTTGTTGTGCTGAGGAGCCCTCCGTGACTGATATTTCCCGTGCTCAGGTAGAAGCCGCGCTGTCTGGCTACACCGACCCTTATCTGGAATCCGATCTGTTAAGTGCCGGTTGCGTGCGTGATATCCGCATCGACGGGCAGCGCATCAGCGTGGATATCCATATGGAATATCCGTCGGAATTCCTGAAAGACGGCATTGGTCAGATGCTGCAGACCGCCCTCGAGAACATCGATGGCTGTGCCGGCGCCAGTGTGAATATCAGCTGGGCAGTGCGTCCGGTGAAGCACCACAGCGAACTGGAAGCCATTGCCGGTGTGAAGAACATTGTCGCCGTGGCATCCGGCAAAGGTGGCGTGGGTAAATCCACCACGGCGGTGAATCTGGCCATCGCACTGGCCAAAGACGGCGCCAGAGTCGGCCTGCTGGACGCCGATATCTACGGTCCGAGTCAGGGCATCATGCTCGGCATTGCCGATGGCACCCGCCCGGATACCATCGACGACAAATGGTTTGTGCCGGTGGAAGCCCACGGCCTCAAAAGCATGTCGATGGCGTATCTGGTCACCGAAAGCACACCTATGGTGTGGCGCGGCCCAATGGTGGCCGGCGCTTTAATGCAGATCATGACCCAGACCCAGTGGGGCGAGTTGGACTATCTGGTGATCGATATGCCACCGGGCACCGGCGACATTCAGCTGACTCTGAGCCAGAAATTCCCGGTGTCCGGTGCTGTGATTGTTACCACACCGCAGGATATTGCCCTGGCCGACGCCAAAAAAGGCGTCGAGATGTTCCGCAAAGTGAATATCCCGGTGCTGGGCATGATCGAAAATATGAGCATGCACATCTGCTCGAACTGCGGGCATGCGGAGCACATCTTTGGCGAAGACGGTGCCGAGCGTCTGGCGGCGACCTACAACACCCAGGTGCTGGGTTCGCTGCCGCTGTCAAAATACATCCGCGAAATGGCCGACGAAGGCACACCTGTGGTGGCCGCCGACGATTGCTCGGAAGTGTCCATGATGTACCGCCACGCGGCCCGCCGCACGGCGGTTGCGCTGGCGCGTCTGGCGGCAGCGTCCGACAGTGCGATTCCGCAGATTCAGATTTCCGACGAGTAAGCCACACAGGCCTGCAGAGGATAATGACCAATAAAAACGGCCTGCGATTGCAGGCCGTTTTTTCATGCGTTGCCAGCGCTTAATCAGGACGCGCGCTTTGCCCGTTTTACCGTGTACATCGCCTGATCCGCTTCGTGCAGCAGCCCCAGAATGGAGGTTGGCTGGTGCAGCAGATGAGCCTTGCCCCACGACACGCCGACGTTCCAGCCCGGATGGGCCGCGTTCAGGGTTCTCAGTCCGGCTTCCAGACGCTGCATAATGGCCAGCACTTTTTCGCTGTCGCAGTTGGGCATGAAGACGGCAAATTCATCGCCACCCATACGCCCCACGCTGTCGGTATCGCGGAAATTGCGCAGCAGTAACTGGGCAAACTCCTGCAGCAGAGTGTCGCCCGCGGCGTGGCCCGATTTATCGTTCAGGGCTTTGAAACCGTCGAGATCCATAAACAGCATCACCGCCGGCCAGTCGTGACGCTGACACAGCGCCAGCGTGCGGCAGGCCAGCTGCTCAAAGCCCAGCCGGTTGCTGATGCCGGTCAGCGGGTCGGTGGTGGCGCTGTTGTGGCTTATCATTTCGTCTTCCACCATGGCCCCCAGATCCTGCAGCAGCTGACGCTCGTCGTCGTTCAGCGTGCGCGGTTCGGTATCCAGAATGCACAGGGTGCCCATCTTCATGCCATTGCGGGCTTTCAGCGGGTAGCCGGCGTAGAACCTCAGATGCGGCAGGCCGGTGACCAGTGGGTTGTCCGCAAAACGTGGGTCGGCCTGCGCGTCCGGCACATCAAACAGCTCGTCCCCCAGAATGGCGTGGCCGCACATCGAGGTTTCGCGCGGTGCGTTGCGGCTGGTCAGGCCATAGCAGCTCTTGAACCACTGCCGGTCAGTGTCAACCAGGCTCACCAGCGCAATCGGCACGTCGAACAGGCGGCGGGCCAGACGGGTGACGCGGTCGAAGCGTTCTTCGCTTTTGGTGTCGAGCAGTTTCAGTGCGTGCAGGGTCTGAATGCGCTCGGCTTCATGGGCGGGCAGCGGAGGAATTTGCATATGGCCTCACAGGACAATAGCGGCTGACTTGTGAAGTCTAGATGATAAGACCAATTGCGCCTTGTGATTTATGCAAACAATGATTACTCAAATGCTAAGTTTGGTCATTTACGTCAGGATAATCCCCGGTAAACTGGGTGCCCATACAGGAACGTCAGCCTGATTTTTGTTAACCCCGGCTGGCGGCCAGAACAACACCAATAACGCATTCCGTGAGATGGCAACTATGAGCAAGTATTCCCACATTCTTGAACCGCTGGATCTGGGCTTCACCACGCTGAAAAACCGCGTGATGATGGGTTCCATGCACACTGGTCTGGAAGACCGCCCATGGCACTTCGGTGAACTGGCGGAATACTTTGCCGAACGTGCCCGTGGTGGTGTGGGCCTGCTGGTAACCGGTGGCTTCGCCCCGAACCGTCGTGGTGACCTGCTGCCGTTCGGCTCAAAAATGATCAGCAGCTGGCAGGTGCCGTTTCACAAGAAAGTGACCAGCGCGGTACACGAACACGGCTCTAAAATTCTGCTGCAGATTCTGCACGCCGGCCGTTATGGCTACACCCCGTTCAACGTTGCTCCTTCCTCTATTCAGGCGCCGATCAACCCGTTCAAGCCAAAAGAGCTGAGCAGCAAAGACATCTACAAAACCGTCGATCAGTACGTACGCGCGGCCAAGCTGGCGCAGAAAGGCGGCTACGATGGCGTTGAGGTGATGGGTTCTGAGGGTTACTTCATCACCCAGATGATCAACAAGCGTACTAACCAGCGCACCGACGAATGGGGCGGTTCTTACGAAAACCGCATCCGCTTCCCGCTGGAAGTGGTGCGTAAAATGCGCGCGGCGGTGGGCGAGAAATTCATCATCATGTTCCGTCTGTCCATGCTGGATCTGGTGGAAGAAGCCTCCGATATGGAAGAAGTGCTGATTCTGGCCAAAGAGCTGGAAAAAGCCGGCGTTACCTTAATCAATACCGGTATCGGCTGGCACGAAGCCCGCGTACCAACCATTGTCACCTCAGTACCGCGTGCCGCTTTCGTCGACGTAACCGCCAAAGTCAAAGCCGCTGTTAACGTACCGGTTGTGGCGTCTAACCGTATCAACATGCCGGACACCGCCGAAGAAATTCTGGCGTCTGGCAAAGCCGATATGATTTCCATGGCCCGTCCGCTGCTGGCTGACCCGTTCTGGGTGAAGAAAGTCGAAGAAGACCGCGCCGACGAAATCAACACCTGTATCGCCTGTAACCAGGCGTGTCTGGACCACACCTTCGAAAACAAACGTGCATCCTGTCTGGTGAACCCGCGCGCCTGTAACGAAACCACGCTGGTGTACAGCAAAGTGGCTCAGGCGAAAAAAGTGGCTGTGGTGGGTGCGGGCCCTGCGGGTCTGTCCTGCGCTGTAGTGGCTGCCGAGCGTGGCCACAAGGTAACGCTGTTTGAAGGTCGTGCCGACATCGGTGGTCAGTTCACCTTTGCTTCCAAAATTCCGGGCAAAGAAGAATTCAAAGAAACCATCCGTTACTTCAACGCCATGATCAAAAAGCACAACATTGATCTGAAGCTGAACCACAAAGTCACCGTCGAAGAACTGAAAGCCGGCGGTTTTGACGAGGTGGTGATCGCCACCGGCGTTGAACCACGCGTACCTAAGATTCCGGGTATCGACAGCGAAAAAGTGGTGTCTTACCAGGAGCTGCTGGATAAAGAACTGAACCTGGGCAAAAAAGTGGCCGTTATGGGGGCCGGTGGTATCGGTTTCGACGTCAGCGAATACCTGACCCACGAAGGTGTTTCCACCACGCTGGATACCGCTGCCTGGATGAAAGAGTGGGGCGTGGACATCACCAACAGTACCCGTGGTGGTCTGGCCAAAGCTGAAATTCATCCGTCGCCACGCAAAGTGGTGATGATGCAGCGTAAGGCTTCTTCTCTGGGTAAGGGTCTGAACAAAACCACCGGTTGGGTTCACCGCGCCATGATGAAGATGAAAGGTGTTGAGCAGATCGGCGGCGTGTCGTATGACAAGATCGACGAGCAGGGTCTGCACATCACCATCACCAAAGGTGAAGAAAGCACCCAGCGCGTTCTCGACGTTGATAACGTGGTGGTGTGTGCCGGTCAGGTATCGGTTAACGCCCTGCACGAAGCGCTGAAAGCCGACGAAAGCAAAACCTTCGGCCTGCATCTGGTGGGTGGCGCGGAATTCGCCGGTGAACTGGACGCCAAGCGTGCCATCAAGATGGCCAGCGAACTGGCCGCCAGCCTGTAAGATTTTTACGGTTTGGCTCAAAAAAACGCCGCTATATGCGGCGTTTTTTATTTTCTGAATACCGTGGCGGCCGGGGGCGCAAACGGCCGTGGTATAGTCGGGCCTTCTTTATGGACAGCGTCAGAGATAAGGATCGAGCCATGGCAAATATTCCAGATATTGAATCAGGTATTAAGCACATAGAATCAATAGGAAGTGACGAGTCGATAAGTGCTAGTTTAGCGGCATATATTAAAGTACTGGCTAATGCTGGCAATTTGGCTTCACCATTGAGGGGATTTAATGTCGATTTAAAAAGTAAATCCCTGCTGATGCTCTTTCGCGATAAAAACCTTGCAGCAGCAAAATCGGCGGCCTTTGCCGCCGCAAAAGCGCGCCGTATGGTCATGGATTATGAATGCTATAACTCTGCTATGGCGTGGCCAGATCAGCTCTGGTATGTGCTGTTAAGTGATCATGCTGAAATCCGCCACTGGTATGCTCAGTATTGTTTGCCGGCACTGCGTGGCGTGTATAAAAAGCAGTTGTCCTTCAAGGTGCCAGGTCAGGTTGAGCACTACACTCTGCAAATGTGCCACACGTTGTTGGGTAACTGGGATACTTTGGGTGAGCAGTCAGAGCTGGCGCTGGCGACGGAATTCGGCAAGCGTAAATCCTACCGTATTGATTATGAGTTTTTCCGGGCGCTGGCGCGTGGCAATCAGGCTGAAATGGAAGCTGCACTGGCGCAACTGTTCAGCCCGGCGGTGATGAAGTCCCGGCGGACAGAGCTCGGCTTTGGTGAGATCCAGCGCCTGATGTACGCCTGGGGTTTTATCTTTGCGAAGCTGGCCTGGATTCACGGCTATGAGGTGGAGGTAAGCAACCCCTGGGTGCCACAGGAATTGCTGCCGGTTCAGCCCCTCAGCGAAGCCGATTATCGCAGCGGTATCAGCGTTATCGACGACTACGATCTGTTTACCCCGTTTAAAGATAACCCCGACAAGTGGTGTAAAAACGCCAGCCTGTTTTCACCAAAACCCTTGGGTGAAACGCTGGATCTCAACCGCATTGTGAATGAAGTAGCGTGGGGCTTGCTGCCCGGAGGTGATGCTACCCTGCTGAAGCTGGCAGCCCGGGGCTGAGACGGTGTGCGCTACAGCGTTTCTCAAGGTGTCTGCTCTGGTATTCGCTATAAAGGATTCTGGGCCGTTATTTTGTTGAGTAACGAAGATCCGATGGTCGGCAGGGTGACGTGTTTGATTGGGAATTGCATGTGTTGGGCTTGTTCTGGGGATAGTGTGATTATAAATGTGGCTATTTCAGAGGAATATTAATTGAAGCTTGTGGATGAATGTGAATGGTTCAAAATGATGGTGCGGGTCTTTTTGTATCTGTCGGGTGAATATCAATGCCGGGGTATTATTGTCTCACTTTTTTCAGGGTACTCCATGCATAATGAGGTGGGAGGGTATCCTGGTAGGGTGGCTACTCATTTAGACGGTTTCTTTGGCGGCTATGAGGTCTTTGAAGAGCAACTTCCTGGGCTTGACTATTTTGAAGGTCTGATATGCCAGGAGGATGATCGCTATTTTATTGTGAGCCTTGCGGAGGCCAGGGGCCTGATTTTGTCCGTTTTTAAGTATTTGTCTGAATTTCACGGTGACAGATTTCCTTGTCTGAAGTTTGGGGCTCGTAGTGCGCTTTGTTATCTTCTGGAGCATTTCGACTATTTTCATGGCAAAGGGGATTCTTTCGAAGGGTTAAATGCCATTCTTGATCGGCGGATACGGCTTGAACGAATCGATCATGGTAAATTTTACATTACCTGTTTGTGCGATGGGGTTTGGTACAAAATGCTACTGCCTGTGCGAAGGATCGATCTGTTGGACGACTACGATAAGCTTGCGGATGTGGTCGTAAAGCATGGTGCTGAAGATCACTTTTCTGTGGCTTTTTATAGAAAGTATATAAGTCACTAGGTTGTATGCGGGTTTGATCTGGGTTTGTGTGTTCTTAATATTGCGGCTTTGCTCCATCGCTTTCTGGCGTGTGGATGTCAACGGATACCGGACACGGTATTCAGTGTTTCTTGTGTTGTTTGGAGCCTGTTCCGCTAAGTAACCGATAAGGTGGTTTCGGGTTGTAATGGCCCATCAGATAATGGCCAATATCCCATATCGCTTTTGCCAATGAGTGCTATGCAGGATAAAGTACTCAAGACCAGATACCCATTCCGTTTTCAAACGTCTGAATAGCTTTCCAATTCTGCATTGTCCCGGCTATTTCATTTGCGACTCATGTCTTAATCATTGGCTACCGCCATAGCCGGTGGCAATATTTCAGGCGTGCCTGATTGAATGGAACCCCTTCATGGCGCTTGCTTCTGCTGTTGCGGACGTTGTTATATGCCGGAGCTCCCTGTTCTTTATCTGCATGTTCCGATGCACACCTCTGTTTTCCGGATGTAAGGCGTCTCTCGGCTAACCATACGTTGATCGGATAGGGCGTCCTTGAGGCTGCATGAGCTGCAGGTCGCCTTCTGGAGGGACGTTTTGGGCGAGAGGGCGTGAGATCTTTTGGAGGGTTGTCTGAGCAGGGAGAGGGGGTGGACGTTGCAGCTTGGCTTGGGCTGGATGCGACAACTGATGTTTCTGATCGTTTTTTGAATGTCAATGGAGTGTGTCAAAAAAATATTCTTTGCTCCCCCTCTTTTTTTCCGTTTTTTGCAGGAATAGTATGGCGCCGCTGTCCGGTTCCGGTCAGATGTTTCCACAATCTGCTGCCTTTAAGCGCTGTTTATCAGTGCGACGGCCTGTTGCATCCTGCGTTTATATATAACGGCAATATATAGATACAGAATTTAACACGACACCCCAGAGCGTGATCACTGATTTGGTGACGGTCCTTTATTTGCCCTTAATACCTATTTTCTTTCCGGAGAAAACCCCATGCGCTTTATTGCCTCTGTGCTGATCATGTCTGCTCTGTCCCTGACAGCTTGCAAAGATGAGACCGACGTTGCTGCCCAAACTGAATCTGCTCCGGCCGCTGCACAGGAAGTGGCTCAGGAAACTGCTCAGCCAACTGAAGCGGACGTAGCAGCGACCGAACAGGAAGCCCTGAACGAACAGGCTTCTGAACAAGCTGCTGAAGAAGTAACCGAAGAATCTGCTGAACAAGCAGCTCCAGCGGTAACTGACGCTCAGTAATGCCATCGGGTTGCCGGGTGTTATAGAAAGCCATTGTTGTCAGCGCTTTCTGTTCGCCGGGCCGACGCCCGATCCGCAGAACAATAAAAAAGCCGGCAGGGTTTCCTGCCGGCTTTTTTATTTGCGTTATCCGGGAATATATATACCCGTTAAGTGTTTATGGTTGGGTTTGCTGTCTGGCTTTACTGTCTGGCTTTACTGTCTGGCTTTTATAGTGGGTTGAATATCGGTGGTTAATACCGGTTCTGTACGCAATATTGACGTTGCGGAAATCCGACTGTCAGGTTTGCCCTGACGATTCAAAAGCCGCGGACCGCCCGCAGGCGATCCGCATCAGGCGGTGATCAGGCGCAGTTGGTATCCGATTTGTCGTCGGCCGGTAGCGGGAAGCGTACGATCAGGGCAAAACCCTCTTCGCCATCGGGCCATTCAATCTGGCCGTGCAGCAGGTCGGTGAGCAGATTGTAGGTCTGGTACAGTCCCAGACCTTTGCTGCGGGCCGAGGTGCGCTGGGTGGTGTAGAACGGCATAAAAATCACGTCGCGCTGTTCAGCGTTAATGCCTTTGCCGTTGTCGTTGTAATGCAGCTCAAAGTATTCACCACGTTCGCGGAACTGCACTGCAATCGCCAGCTGTTGTTTACCCAGCAGGTCGGCGTTATGGGTGCAGGAGTTGTCGAACAATTGAGTGAGTACAATTTGCAGCGCGTCCGGATAGGTCTGCCATTCGGTGATGTAGCTGTGAATTTCGGTGGTCAGGTTCACCTGTGGGTGCTGGGTGCGCATGTCGCAGGCCCAGTTGGTCAGCCACTGACGGATCGCCACTTCTTCTTCGGCGTACTGGTTTTCCTGCACCACGGCATTTTTCATCAGCTGATTCAGGCTGTTCAGACGCTCGATGCCTTCATGAACGTGGCTCAGACCTTCCTGCAGATTTTTGTGCAGCTCTTCTTCGCTCCACTCGCGGCTTTCGTCATTGAGGAAGCTTTCGGCCAGACGGATATTGCCGAGCGGGGTGTTCATCTCGTGGGCGATGCCCATCACCAGCTGACGCAGTGCCTGGGTTTTTTCTTTCTGCAGGTGAATCAGCGCCTGTTCTCTCTGGTATTCCTCGGTCACGTTCTGGCCAGAGCCTACCCACGAAATGCGATCACCATGACTGGTGCGGCGCACGGTGAGTGACACCATGATGCGCTCGCCGGTCACCGGCTGTACCAGTTGCGCCACATAGCCCTGCACACGGCCGTTGTCTTTCAGCCGGCGCCACAGCGCGCGGCGTTCGCTGGCCAGCGCAAACAGACTGTTGAAGGTCGGGTTGTCGCTGATAAAACGCGACTGTTCGCCGTAACCCAGCATGGCGCGCCAGGCCGGGTTGGATTTCATAAAGAAGCCGTCTTCATCCAGCTGGAATTTGCCGGTCAGCGAGTTCTGGTACAGGTCTTCGTAGTCGCGCAGATACTGAATCGCTTCTTCCTGGCTTTTGAGCATGGCTTTGCGCGTTTCGAGCTGCTCTTTCTGCATGCGCATAATGCGCTCGCCCAGTGCCATCGACAGCAGGATCACTTCCATGAAAGAGCCGATCTGGTAGGCGTACAGGGTGAAGTTGTTGGTTGGGATCAGCCCCAGGCTGCGGGCGTTGGCCAGAATCAGACCGGCGATCAGCGCCGCCCAGGCGATGGTAAAGAAGCGCGCGGCGGCCTGACCCTGTAACCAGAAACGGATGCCGATGATCAGGGCAGCAATCAGCATCACCGAGCTGAGCATGTTGGTGATCGGCAGAATCACCTGATATTTCAGCAGCGGCAGCATCACCAGCAGCATGCACGACAGGGCAGTGAACACCCGGAACAGGCGGTAAGCGCCGTGGCTGTTTTCTTTCAGCTGCAGGAAATTCGGCACAAACAGACTGACGAATATGCTGTTCACTAAAAACATCAGCGGCAGCGCAAAGTGGTTAATGGACGGATGATCCGGCCAGAAGAACTGGAATGCCGAGCCTTCGTAGGTCATGTGGAACATGAGGAAGGTCAGGGTGACCGCGGTGTAATACAGGTAGCTGCGTTCGCGCGTCAGGAAAAAGATGAACAGGTTGTAGAGGCCCATCACCACCATGGTGGCGTAATAACCGCCGCGCACGATGCTGTTGGTGTCGAGTTCTTGCTGCAGGGTTTTGCTGTCGACCAGACTGGCCGGAATCTGGTGGGTGCCTTTGGTCTGTACCCGCATCAGCAGCACGTAATTCTGACCTTCGGCCATCGGGAAGCGGATGATCAGGTTGGGGTGATTCACATCGCGGCCGAGGTTGTACGGCACTTCGTCACCGGCCAGTCGGGTCTGGCATTGGTCAGCCTGGCTGAATGGCTCGGGACACAGGTAGAACTCGACGTAATCGAGCAGCGAGTAGCGGATCCACAGCGCCCAGTCGTGCAGCTTGCCGGCGTGAATCCGGGTTTTCAGCCAGTAGGCGGAACGGCTGTAACCGAAGTTGAGCGACGGACTGTCGCTGCTGGTCCAGTCGTCGTGGGCCATCACGTCGTCGGCGGTCAGGGTCAGGGTGCGGTCTTCCAGCCACTGACTGAACAGACCAATGCTGTAATCACCCGGCGCCGACAACGACAGCACGGGTGGCAGTGGCTGTGCGTCGTGTGCTTGTAATTCCTGTGTTTGTAATTCTGGTGTCGGTAGCTGCGTCGTTGTACCGGTCGCTGTGGCAGGAACGGTCTGCTCGGCGCTGGTGAAAAACGACAGGCACAGCAGGGCCAGTAAAGAAAGAACGCGCAGTGCGTTGGCTGAAGCCATAAAGCAAATCCGGTGCAGCAGGTTAAAGATCACTGGTCAGTGCCAGGGTCAGCAGGGTCAGCCAGGCGACGACGCCGGCCACCACTGCGGCCCAGTTCCGGCCGGAAAGTTCAGTGTTCTGCTCGTAAAAAGGCAGGTACTTCTCGTTGATGGCATTAATGCTCTGGTTCACCAGTACATTGGGCAGCAAGGTCATCAGGTTAATCAGCAGACCCCACGGGTGATCGGTGGCCAGCAGCCACAGTGGCACCAGTGTAAAACCGACAAACAGACCATGCAGGCGCAGGGCGTGCCAGCGGCAGGCCATGTCCTCGGTGCGGGTGCGGGTGGCGATGCGGCGGTACAAATCGTACTGCCAGATCACCGACAGCAGGGTACGGACCCAGGGGTTAACCGCTTCACCGCGTGCTTTCAGGCTCTGCCATTGTTGCCAGGTCCACCAGAAGCCGTACAGGCCAAAGGTCAGCAATGACAATTCGATGAGCTTTTCGGTGCCAACCTGAAAGAAGGCGGCACCAGACGCTGTGTCCGGTCGGGTACTGGAACGGGAGGCAGATGGTTCCGGCATGGGAGGGTCCTGTGTCTGGTCGCGCGCAGTATAGCTCTGTGATTGCACAGGGGGAATCGTTGCGGCTGCCGTATGTGACATGGGTTTTCGGCTGCTCATTCGCGGCTGGTCAAGGGCCAGACCTTTCAGTAATCTAGCCGGTCATTTGCGCTGACGACTCAAACGATTTTTGTATGTTTTTTGAACAGGAACGCGGGCAGTTTTTCCGCCCACTTACCGGTAAGTACCGGGCTCAGGTAATGGAATGCCTGCGCGAGCTGTACCAGCGGCTGTACAGCTCCAGCAGCGCTGACTACGGGCAGGCTCTGCCGCGTGACACCATGATTGAGGTGTTTCAGGAGGCGCTGGTCAGGGCCCCCTTGCTGGCCGACGGCGAAAGCGACGATCAGGACACCGACGCAGGTGAAAGCCGTTTCCGCAACAGCCGTGAACAGGCCGGCTGGGTGCTGAATCAGCTGATCGAATACGGCTGGCTCGAGAAACAGGTCGACGAAGCCACCCTGCAGAGCACCTTTGCCTTTACCCGCTATGGTCGTCTGTTCACCGAGCCGTTTGTAGCCGAAAGCCGCAGCATGGCCCGCACCCGTCACCGCAACACCCGTAATACCCGCAATTCGCTGGAGTCGTTCCTGGAGCGCGGCGATATCTACGATCTGCTCGATGCCTACGAATACTCCGAGCGCATCATCAGCGACTTCACCGACGTGATTGCCGAGCTGGAAGAGCGCAAGCGCGATCTGGTGCGTGAAATGGAAGATCAATTGCTGGTGCAGCGCGCCAGTGAAGCCTTCTTCGATTTTATGGAAAACCGCTTTCAGCCCGATCTTTCCGTGCGTTTGTCCGCCGACAATGTCGAAAAGCACCGCGACCAGATCAGCAAGCTGATCAACGGCATCCGCAAGCAGGACAAAGTGTTTAAAGCCAATGCCGAACGCCGTCTGCGCGAACTGCTGCCGGAGCTGGCGCAGGAAGGCCAGTCGGTGCTGTGGCACATGCTCGACGGCATTGAAATGCGCCTGCGTAACGCGTCCGACGTGATGCTGCCGGCGCTGCGTAAGGCACTGCAGAGTTTCACCAAGCGCGCCGACATTATTATCCGTCAGATGAGTTATCTGGCCTCGCAACAGCACAACGACATTCTGGCCGTGTGCAAGCGTCTGGCCGCCATGCCGGAAAAACAGCAGGACGAATTGCTGGGCAAAGCCGGCGAGCGCATGGCAGTGCCGGAAATTGCGCTGGTTGATCCGGCCGGTGTGCGTCTGGCAGCCCCGCGTCAGCGTCGTCTGGTCGATGCCGCCATCGACGAAGGCAAGGGCGATTTCGATCAGGACGCGCGCAAAGAAATTTATATCCAGCAGGTGCTCGACCGCGCCTTCCTGGTGAATCAGCAGGCACTGAAACAATACATGGCCAGCCATCTGAGTCAGGGCGGTGCGGTATCCACCCGCGACCTGCCGATTCAGAACGCGCAGGATTTCCTCGCCGTGGCGCACGCCATTGGTATTGGCGCGGCCGACGGTTTATCCAGCGAATTTGAATTCCGCATCGACTACGACGAGCGCGATGTGCCGGCGGGCGATGCCGCCGATTATTTCCTCCGTAAAGACCATTTCACCTTTGAACTGGTGCAGAAAGAGTCCTGAGCATGTTACAGAGCATAGAAAAATCATTAGAAAGTGAAGGCTTAAGCCAACGGGACTTTTCCGAATTGCTGGTGCGTCTGCTCGATTACGGCGTGATCTGCCGTGACGAAAGCCAGATTGAACAGCAGCTGTACGACCGCTATCTGCGTCTGGAAGAGCTGGTGGGCGATTACGTGTCTCTGTTAGGCATCCGCATTCAGCACGACCGTCGTTTTCAGTTTATCCGTTTATATCCGCCGGGTGCTCAGGTGCCGGGTATGGTCGACGACGCTCAGAACGCTGGCGCACAGGCGTTCCGCAGCCGTCTGAATCAGAACGAAGTGGCGCTCATTCTGGTGCTGCGTGCCCAGTACGACAAAGCCCTGCGCGAAGGTCTGGTGGATGATCTGGGCTGCGTCATGGTGTCACTCGAAGCGCTCAGCATTGCCATGAAAAATCTGCTCAAGCGCACGCTGCCGGAAAATCTCACCGACCGTAAAAACCTGTTCCGCCGCCTGAAACAGCTGCGCCTGATTCAGATCGCCAACGAAGACAACCTCACCGACGGCGATATGTGGCTGAAAGTCCGGCCGATGATCATGAGTTATGTGTCCGATCAGGTGCTGTCGGAATTGATGGCCGGGGACGACAACGCAGAAGCCGCAGCCCAAAGTGCGGAGAGCGAAAGCGCTGCGACCGAAACTGCAGAGACCGCAACAGCAGCGAACGTAAGCGCTGACGCGTCGGCAACGGCCGCGGTGGCAGCAGAACAGGAATCAGAAGAACCGTCAGACGACCTTGCTGAAAGCGTGAGTGACGATTCAGCCGGTGACAGCGATGACGGGCAGGCGCTTGTCAAAGCCCTTGCTGATGAAGAACAGGACGATGCGGCGGAAGACGACGCAGAAGAAAAACAGCCTGCCAGTCTGTTTGGGGAATAATTGCCATGTTTTTAAAGAAATTTATCTACGTTAACTGGGGCAATATCCCGGCCACCGAATTTGAATTTGGCCCGATCAATCTGCTCTCGGGCGGTAACGGCTCCGGTAAAACCACCGCCGCCGACGCCGTGCAGACCATTATGACGGCGGCCCACGATACCCTGTTCCATTACAACCCGGGTCAGGATGAAGCCACTCAACGTGGCCGCGGTAAAAACGTGCGTACGCTGGCTTCTTATGTGTTGGGCTGTGACGACGGCAGTTATGCGCGTCCGAACGGCGCAGTGGGCTATTTAGCCGCGGTTTTTCATCCGACGCAGGGCGAAAGCGGCGAAGCCTTTACCGCCATTATTGGTGTCAGTGCGTCCATCGACCGCGCCGGCAGTCAGCCGGTAGCGCGTCAGAACGACCTGCAGTTTTATATCGTCTGTGATCAGCTGACACTGTCGGACTTTATTAAAGAAGACAAAGAAGGTCAGCGGAATGTGGTCGACCTGAATAAATTGCCGGGTCATCTGAAATCACGCATCACCGCCGACAATATCGAAAAATACGACACCAAAAAGCAATATCTGCGTCGTCTGTACGGTGCGCTGCGTGGCCGTAACGATGCCGTGAGTGAACGTGAGGCCATGAACGCCGCGCGTACTTTCTCGCGTTTTATGGCGTATAAACCGGTGAAGAGCATCAATGGCTTTGTGGCCAACGAAATTCTGGAACCGAAAGATCTGGGCGATGCCATCCGCACCGTATCCGATCTGATGAAAACCATTTATGCGATGGAGTCCGACGCCAATACGCTGGCTGAAACCATCACCATTCTGAACAACACCAAAGGGGCGTCGCAGCGTTATATCGATCAGTGGATCGATTACAACGTGCTGGAGTATACGGCGGCGAAAAGTCGTTACATCAACGATCAGCGAGCCTATTTAACGGCCAAAGAAAAGCAACAGGGCATCCGCGAACGTCTGCACCGCGTTGAGAAAGAACGCGAAGTGGCGCAGGAGCGCCGCAAGCAGCTGCGCGAACAGCTGATCAGCATGGAAGCCCAGCGTCGCGGTATCGATGCGCTGCAGGATAAAGACGCCGCCGAGCAGGCCATTGCGCAGGGTAAGAAGCAGCTGCAGCAACTGGCGATTCCGCTGCTGGAACAGGATCAGCTGTTGCAGGCGTCTCTGCGCGCTACTGAGCTGGTGCACGGCGCTCTGCAGAAGACCTCGATTGGTCTGGAAATTCCGACCCTGGGGCAGAAGAAAATCATTGATCAGGCCAAACAGGTTCTGGCCATTAAGGATCAGGGCGCGGTGGATCTGCGCAAACTGCTGGGCAAAGACTGGGTTGATTTATCGCCGCTCGAAGCGCATCTGGATGATGCCCGCGAACAGCAGGCACTGGTTAATCAATGGCGTGAGCGTTTTCATTCCACCGAACTGGAAACCAGCGGTATTTCCCTGCGCGATCAGGTGGCCAAGCAGGTTGACCGTCGTGAACAGAAGCTGCAGCAGATTCAGCAGCGTATGGCGCAGAAGCAGGCCGATATCGACAGCCTCGAAGCGCGTCAGCTGAATTACCCGGGTTATGTGCGTCAGGCGCTGGACGCCATCCGTCGTGAATGCCCTGAAGCCGATCCGCGCGTACTGGCCGACTATGTGGAAATTATCGATCCGCAATGGCAGAGCGCGATTGAAGGTTATATCGGCGGAGCGCGTTTCAGCATCATCGTTGAATCCGATTACGAAGCTGAAGCAGCAAAAATTCTGCGCGCAATTCCCGGCGGCAGCCGTGCGCGCGTGATTCAGGGCGATAAAGCGAAAAAAGACTGCGAGCGTATGAAGCTCGCTGACAATTCCATTATTCACCTGATGACCTTCGAGCACGCCACCGCCCGTTATTATCTGGAAGCCAGCTACGGCAGTGTGGAACAGGTAGCGGATGCTCAGGCGTTGCGTATGACCCGCCGTGGTGTCACCAAAGACGGTCTGGGTTCCGGCTCTTACTCGGTTTACCGCTGCGACCTGGAAGACACCGAGCTGGTGTTTGGTCTGGGGGCGCGTGAGCGCGCACTGGCGGCCAAACGCGCTGAACTGGCGGCCATTGTTGAGCAGGCCAACGAAGCGTCGTTCCAGCTGCGTCAGGTTCAGCAATTACTGGATGCCATTAATCTGCTGCGTCATGTCACCTTCGCCGATCAGATGCAGCAGATGCTGGACGTGCATTACCAGATGCAGCAAGCCGAGCAGGCGCTGAGTCAGGTCGACTTATCCGGCGTTACCCATCTGGAAGACGAATTTGCGGCCCTGAAAGACAAGGCCGACGATCTGGATGCCCAGATTAAAGAACTCGACGGCGAACTGGGCCGCCTGCAGCAGCAGCTGAACGACAGTGAAAAACTGTGCAAAAACCTCAGCGATATGCAGGAGAAAACCTCGGAAGTGGCCGACGAGAAAGAAGAAGCCCTGCGCTTTATCGTATCGGTATGGCCTGACTTTGATACCGAAGGGCGTTTAATCGCTGCCGACAAAGAAGCCGAGGAAAGTCCTGCGGAAGCCATCGAAAATCACCGTAAGAGCATCAGTCAGGAACTGAACAGCACAGCGTACGAAATTGAACGCAACATTGCTGAACATAACCTCCGTTGCCAGACCGTGGATGCGATTGTTTACACACCGGATTACCGTCAGGAGCACAGCATCGCGTTCTTCAAGACCGTGTGTGGTCTGGAGCGGGAAGTGGAGCGCGTTTATAACCGCCTGAAAAATAATATTCTGGTGGAAAAACAGGACAAGCTGGTGCAGCTGCGCGAAAGCTTCAACAACGCCTTCGTGACCAACCTGTGTCACTCGATTTATCAGGCGATCAACGACGGCAAACGCATTCTGGAAGACCTGAATAAAGAGCTGGCCCACCATCAGTTTGGTGCCGATCGCGAAACCTACTGGTTCGACTGGGAATGGGTGCCGGAATACAAAGAATACTGGCAGTTCTTCGACGAGATCATCAAAAACCCGAGCCTGGGCGATGGCGCGACGCTGTTTAATGCCGACCTGCCGAAGACCTCCAAGCGCGTACGCGATCAGCTGATGAGCATGCTGCTGGACGAAGACGAGCAGAAGGCCATGCGCGAACTGGAACGTATTTCCGATTACCGCAATTACCGCTCGTACGAAATTTACAAGCAGCCGGCCAACAAAGACCCGATTCCGCTCAGCCAGTACGGCACGGGCTCCGGTGGTCAGCTGGAAACTCCGGCCTATATTATCCGTTCGGCGGCCATTACCTCGGCGTTCCGCTTTAACGAAGGTGACACCCATCTGCGCGTAGTGCTGGTGGACGAAGCCTTCTCGAAAATGGACGAAACCCGTTCGAAAGAGGTGATTAATTACCTCACAGAAAGTCTGGGCCTGCAGCTGCTGTTTATTATGCCGACCAGTAAATCCGGTCCGTTTATGGACCTGATTTCGAACCAGTTTGTGTTCTCAAAAGTGCCGCTGACCGGGGGCCAGAAAGTGGGTGAACTGCAGACGCGGGTACTGATCGACCGGCAGCAGTGTAATCAGGAAAAGGTAAAAGAATTGTGGGCGAATCACCGCCGCACCATTCGCCATCAGGCCGCACTCGACTTTATGGAAGAATTTGCCTGATGAGCAGTGAAACTGGAAAGCGCCCGTATGGCACCGGCGACGCCTCATTTCAGGCAGCCGGTGGCTACGATGGCATTAAATTGCTGGTCGATGACTTTTACCGCGCCATGGATGAGCTGCCGCAGGCGGCTCCCATCCGGGCTATGTACCCGGACGATCTGACTGAAGCCGCTGACAAGCTGACCCGTTTTCTCTGTGGCTGGCTGGGCGGTCCAAAACTCTTTTCTGAAAAATACGGCCCGATCGCGATTCCGGCGTTTCACCGTCAGTTTCCGATTGATGCGGCCCGCCGCGACGCCTGGCTGGATTGCATGCGCGCGGCGGCTGAAAAGCAGCCGTTTGCTGAGGATTTTCGCCAATACCTGCTGGCACAGTTGTATGTTCCTGCTGAACGCAGCCGCAATCTGCCTTAGCTTTCTGCTGGTTAACCCGGCCTCTGCGGCGGTTTATAAATGGACCGACGCGCAGGGGCAGGTTCATTTTTCCGATAAACCGGCGGCCGGCGCCGAGACCCTGAGCCTTAAGAGCAGCGCATCCGGCTGGCAACCGTTGGCTATCCAGGTGATCCAGCAGGGCAGTTTAAAAAATCAGGCGGCCAGCCTTGATGAGGCGCGCGTCAGCGCCGACGTTAATAACGTCTACCGCTTTTATAAAAACGTTATCTACTTCGATTTCTACCGTCAGGTGCCGGTGAAAATTCATCTGCTGGCCAATCGCAGCGAATATCTGCAGTTTGTGCGCTCCGTGATGGGCAAAGACGCGTCGCAGACGCTGGGCATCTATATTCCGTCGCTGCACGAAATTGCTGTGTACCTGCACGAAGACCAATACGGCGGTATCGACAGTACCTACGCCACCATCCGCCACGAGGCCAGTCATGCCATTCTGGATTCATTGGCAGAACGTTTACCCGCCTGGCTGCACGAGGGTATGTCGGAGCAGATGGAAACCCTGACCAGCGAGCAGGGGCAGCTGGTGATTAGCGCGCATGAAGGCAACCGCCGGCAATTGCAGAAAACGTCGGGTGCGAGCGATATTCTGGCCTTTATGGAAATTCCGAGTGATCAGTGGCAGCGCGACAATTTTCGCGCGGGCTCCAATCAGGCAGTGGCCGGGCAGGTGGTATTCAAGCTGCTGTCGACCACGTACGGCCGCAGTCTGGTAACCCGTTTACTGCAGGATTATAAGCGCGGCGTGAATAAGCGTTCGTTTTATCTGCTGGACGAGCATTACGTCGGTGGCCCGGATGCACTGAGCATTCACTGGCAGCAGTGGCTGAAGTCGGGCATGACAGAACCTGCTGAAATCCGTTTCTGAGCAGGTGGTTACCGTGTGCGCAGACTCAGCGGCGCACGACCCCGTTGTCCAGCGCATAGCGGATAAGACCGGCGGAATTATTAATGCCCAGTTTCTGTTTGATTTTCAGACGGTGGGCTTCGACGGTACGTACCGAGATTTCCAGTTCGCGCGCAATTTCTTTATTGCCCATGCCTTCGGCCAGCAGTGCCAGCACGTCTTCTTCACGTGGACTCAGTACCTCTTCCAGCAGCGCGGCCCGTGGGCGGCCAAATTCACTGAATAGGGTTTTGGCGACACTGGAGCTGAAGTAGGTACCGCCCTGACAAACCGTCTTCACTGCCAGCACCAGTTCTTCCGGCGGTGCGTCTTTTAACACGTAACCGGCGGCGCCGGCCTGCACCACTTTCAGTATGTATTCGCGGTCATCGTGCATGGTGATGATCAGCAGGCGGATGTCGGGAAAGCGTTCGTGAAAGGCTGCGCAGGCGTCCAGACCGTTCATTACCGGCATCGAAATATCCAGCAGTACTACATCGGGTTTGTGCTCGGCAGCGGCTGCCAGCGCCTCTTCGCCGTTGGCAACGTCGGCAACGACGGTTAAACCTTCGCTTTCCAGACTGACTCTGAGTCCTTCGCGGACCATAGGGTGATCATCGGCAATGATGAGACGAATGGATTTGCTCATAAATTATTATTCTCGCGACTGATAGCACTGTCGGGGTTCAGGGAAAACGCGGCAGTGATAAGGGTACCTTGTGTTCGGCGGCTGCGGACACTGAATTTTCCGCCCACCAGTTCGACCCGCTCACGCATGTTCATCAGGCCGATACCGCTGGCGTCGTCTTCGAGTGAAAAACCACAGCCGTTGTCTTCCATTTCAACCAGAACCGACTGGTTGTTGTGCGTCACACGCAGGCTCACTTCGGTGGCTTTGGCGTGTTTCTGTACGTTGGTAATAGCTTCCTGTACCAAACGGTACAGCGTCATTTCAATGGCATCCGGTAAGCGGGTTTCCGGCAGGCGGATGCGGCGTTTAACGTTGATGCGGCCGTCGTTATTCAGGTCGTCGAGCAGACTGTGCAGCGCGGCTTCGAGGCCGAGATCGTCAAGCATCACCGGGCGCAGGTTGTGGGATACCCGGCGTACTTCCTGAATCGACATGTTGAGCATGTCGCCGGCTTTCTGCAGGTGCTCGCGGGCATCTTCCGCCGGCCATTTTTTATCGGCCAGATTCAGCCGTAATTTGGCGGAAACCAGCATCTGGTTAATGCCGTCGTGCAGTTCACGTGCGAAATTCCGCCGTTGCATCACCTGGAAAGCGACGGAACGCTGGGCCAGATCTTTCAGGCGGTCGTCGGCCAGCTGGGTGGCATGCACATTAATAATGATGACGATGACCACCACCAGAGCCAGGGTAACGACCAGCAGTACAGTGGCGGCGACAAAGGTGCGGCGCACGTTCATATCGACCCGCTCGCGCAGCGCTTTGGTCTGGGTGGCGATGTCGTCGACGTACATACCTGTGCCCATCATCCAGTTCAGGCGTGGAATATTCACCACATAGCTGAGTTTGTTGCGTTCACCGGACAGGGAAGGCTTGTTCCAGATATAGCGGAAGAAACCACCACCACGGGCCGCCAGCGACAGCAATTCGCGGATGACGTAATTGCCTTCGGCGTCCTGAAAATTCATTAAGTTCTGCCCGATCAGTTCAGGCTGGGTCGGGTGGACCAGATTATTTCCCTGCTGGTCGTAGACGAAAAAATAGCCGTCGTTGGCGTAGGTGAGGCCCGACAGAATGCGTTTGATCTCGTATTCGGCGCGTGCCTGTTCGAGGCCGTAATCCATTTCCTCGAGCACGGGGGTAATGGAGGTCATGGCCAGACTGACGTAGTCGAGCAGTGCCTGGCGCTTCTGCGCCAGCACATTCTCTTCAATGATGGCTACCTGCTGCTCTGCCAGTTGCTGTGCCTGCCGCTGGGTAATCCAGGTGATGGTCGCGGTCAGCGCCACCAGAGGCAGAATGGTTAACAGCAGAATTTTGGTTTTGAGCGTCAGGTCCATACCAGGTGGTCGGGACGGCATGAAAATATTCATAGCGAGACTCTGCCCTTTAAATACAACCGCGTCACCCGATAGTGACGCGGTTTATACCAAAGGCGCAGATCAGTCGATCAAACCATACCATTCCGGCACAACCATCAGAGAAATCACCACGGCCGCCTGCATAATGATGAAGGGGACAACGCCACGGTAAATATCGATGGTCCGCACATTCGCTGGCGCCACCCCTTTCAGATAAAAGAGGCTGAAACCAAACGGCGGGGTAAGGAAAGACGTCTGCAGGTTCATGGCAATCAAAATGGCAAACCACAGCGGGGCGATGCCCAGTGCGTTGGCCACCGGTGCCAGAATCGGCACGATGATAAAGCTGATTTCCACGAAGTCGATGAAGAAGCCCAGAATCATAATGGCCACCATCGACAGAATCAGGAAGCCCATCTGGCCGCCCGGCATATCCGACAGAATTTCTTCCACAATGTAGTCGCCGCCGGTATAGCTGAACGCCATTGAGAAGGCGGTTGCCCCCAGCAGAATGGCGAATACCATGGCGGTGATTTTCACCGTTTCCTGTGCCGATTCGTACACCATGTTCCAGCTGAACTGGCGGTACAGTACGGCCAGCACCAGAGCACCGACGCCGCCCAGTGCAGACGATTCGGTCGGTGTGGCAACACCGGCAAAAATGGAACCCAGCACCACCAGAATCAGTGCCAGTGGCGGGATAATGGCTTTCAGTGCGCGCATGTACATCTGGTGACGGTGTTCAACGTCGTCGTCCATCGGCAGGGCCGGTGCCGATTCCGGCTTGAGCCAGCTGTAAATCAGGATGTACACCACGTAACAGCCAATCAGTACCAGACCTGGCGCCAGCGCCGCCTGAAACAGATCGCCGACCGGAATGCCCAGCACGTCGCCGAGAATAATCAGAATAATAGAAGGGGGAATAATCTGACCCAGAGTACCCGACGCACAAATAGTCCCGCAGGCCAGGGATTTGTCGTAGTTGTACTTGAGCATCACCGGCAGGGAAATTAAGCCCATGGCCACCACAGACGCACCCACCACACCGGTGGAGGCTGCCAGCAGCGCGCCCACCAGAACGGTGGATATCGCCAGACCGCCGCGTACACCGCCGAACAGTTTACCCATGGCTTCCAGCAGTTGCTCCGCCAGACGGGTTTTCTGCAGCACGATGCCCATAAAAATAAACAGTGGAACCGCCATCATGGTGACGTTTTCCATGATGCTCTGAATGCGGAACGGCATGAAGGCGAAAATATCCGGGCCTTCGGCCAGAACACCGAAAATCAGCGCCACGCCGCCGAAGGTAAAGGCCACCGGGAAGCCGACAAGCAGCATCAGCAGGGCCACAAAAAACATGATAATACCGATCATAACAGGCCCCGGTCAGTGTGATGCACCTGGTTCGCTTTGTAGGTGATGATGCTGGAAAGAATCAGCGCAACACCGGACACAGCCGTTGCAAAAAAGGTAAACGGAATAACGGCTTTAATAATCCAGCGATTGCTTAAACCGCCCGGATCACCGGAGGTTTCACCGAGGGACCAGGCTTCGTGAGCGAAGTCGATACCGTACCAGCCAACCAGCAGGCAGAAGGGCAGCAGCAGGATCAGGCCACCGGCAATATCCACCACCGATTGTTTGTGTGCCGACAGGCGCTCATACACCAGATCGACCCGCACATGACCACCCGTGCGCAGGGTATAGGGGACACCGAGCATGAACATGGCGGCGAAGAAGTGCCATTCCAGTTCCTGCATCGCAATAGACACATCGTTCAGAACATAACGCATGACCACGTCGATAAAGACGTTGAGCAGCATCAGCAGAAAGAGCACGGCGGATAGGGTGCCCAGGAAATCGGAAAACCGATTAATGGCTTTTTCGGCCTTAACCAGCATGGTTCTCTCCCGTTTCGCGACAGCGCGCCTTGTGGGCACGTTGTGGCAGTTTGTTGTTATTCGAACCGGTCGGCGAACCGACCGGTGGTGACGGACGGATTACTTGGAAACAGAGATACTGTTCAGGTAAGCCTTATCCGAGATGTCTGTCCAGCGACGGATTTTCTTCATGTAGGCTGCCTGAGAATCGAGGATTTCTTTGGCAACCGGATCTTCTTTGGCTTTTTCAGCCAGCAGTTCGTCGTTGGCTTTGTGCAGAGCCGTCATCACGTCTTCCGGGAAGGTACGGATTTTCACGTTCGGATATTCGGTATCCAGAACGGCCATGTTTTCACCGGACTCGTGGTAAGACTGAATGTACATGTCGTAGGCAGCCGTGCGCATAGCGACGCGCAGGATTTCCTGCAGGTCGGCCGGCAGGCGGTCCCAGCTGCGCTTGTTGATCATGAACTGCAGTTCGGTCGCAGGCTCATGCCAGCCGGTGTAGTAGTAAGGAGCGATTTTGTGGAAACCCATGCGCAGGTCGAGTGACGGACCTACCCATTCCAGCGCGTCGATGGTGCGGCGTTCCAGCGCGGTGTACAGCTCACCCGGTGGAATGTTAGTTGGGCTTGCACCCAGTTTGGCCAGTACTTCGCCGGCGAAGCCCGGAATACGCATTTTCAGACCTTTCAGGTCATCGAGGCTGTTGATTTCTTTCTGGAACCAACCGCCCATCTGGTTGCCGGTGTTACCGCCCGGGAAGCTCAGTACGCCGAATTCGCCGTACACTTTTTCCATCAGCTGCATACCGCCGCCGTAGTAGAACCAGGCGTATTGTTCAGGTGCGGTCATACCGAATGGCATGGTGGTGAAATACAGGGTGTTCGGTACCTTGCCTTTCCAGTAGTAAGACGCGGAGTGGCCCATGTCGTACTGACCAGCACGCACCATGTCAAACACGCCGAACGGCGACTTGTGCTTGTTGGCAGAGTCGATGGTGATCTGCAGGCGGCCGTTGGACATTTTTTCGGCCATGGCGGCCATATTACGCGGCGCATCACCGAAGATCGGGAAGTTGGTCTGCCAGGTTTCAGCCATCTTCAGGCGATAGACTTTGTCGTCCGCCTGAGCGTTGCCAAACACGGCCAGAGAGCAGGCAGCCGCGATGACGACTTTTTTCAAGTGCGTTAATCGGATCATCGTTATTATCCTTTTCAGTGTTTGCAGAGCGTATGGGTGCCCACAGCATCGACCGCAGGCTTATTGATAGTCGCTCCCACGCCTCGGGGTGACTATTAGGGGGACTGCGGTTTTGTAGGTAGTAATTCAGGAGTGTAGTAGGTAGAAATACCAGCTCCATTGGTGGTCAGACCAATCAGGGGCGTTACTGCAGGGCTGTTGACTGGGCTGCAGGGCGCATAAACACTGGGGTTTTCAAAAATAGGGCGCTCTAAGAATGGTTCCTGTGCGCCGGGCGCAGATCAGGCGTTTGCCTTATGAGACTTTGGTCGTGTGAGGCATTATCAGAGCGGTTTCACCGGACTTTTACATGATTCGCGCAGCATCAGAGATCGGATAAGGCCATAAATCCGCTATAGAATCAGGCCCGGAATCTCGCTCAGAGTCAGAAGCTGAATCAGAAACCGCTGCGAGCGATGGATACCGCCGCAAAGGCTGAGGTTTTGGGCGTTTAACGGAAGCAATATTGGTGTCAGCACAGTTTCTCCGCCGCCTTGGCGGGCTTTTTACAACCTTCCTCTGGCTCGGCTGCACCAGCTTTGGCGGACCGGCCGTGCATATGGCGCGCTTTGAACAGACGTTTGTACGCAGGCTAGGCTGGCTCGGCGCCGGGGAATTCCAACAGCGGCTGGCGCAGGCACATCTGTTGCCCGGCCCGTCCTCCAGTCAGCTTGGCTTTGCCATCGGCCACCATCGTGCCGGACTCACCGGTGCCTTGCTGGCGTTTGTGGCGTTTACGCTGCCATCGGTGTTGCTGATGTTGCTGGCGGCCCTGCATCTGCACCGGTTGCCCACCGATTGGCTGGGGCTGCTCACTCACGGTTTTAAATTGGTTGCTGTGGTGGTGATTGCGGATGCGGTGTTGTCGATGGCGCGTTCGTTTTGCCGCACGTCACGCGGTGTCGGATGGGCGTTGCTGGCGCTGGCGGCCTCTGTGGCGGGCTTCTCCGTCGCCGTCATTGGTCTGCTGGTGCTTTTAGTATTAATGGCCGAGTGGATACTGCGTCGTCTTCTGCGAAAGCCACTGCAGACCCCGTTCTCAGTGCCCGCGTCTCCTGCGCCCGCTGAATTCATTCCGGGCAGTCGGGTGCTGTACCGCAGTGGCTTCTGGCTGGTCGTCTGGGCGCTTTTTCTTGCGGCCTCGTTTTATAGCGCTGGTGCCCTGTGGAGTGGATTTTATCAGGTCGGCACGTCTGTCTTTGGTGGCGGCCATGTGGTGCTGCCGCTGATGCAGCAGGCTTTCAGCGGCCAACTCAATGCGAATCTTCTGTTCAACGGCTATGCCGCCGCTCAGGCGGTGCCCGGGCCAATGTTTACGCTGGCGACCTATATTGGGGCCAGTTCAGTGCCGCAAGCGCCGGTCAGCGCTGCACTGATCGCCACTGCAGCGGTGTTTTTACCGGGCTTTTTATTGATGCTGGCATTTATGCCGGTCTGGCAATGGCTGCAAGGGATCAGGCCGGTAGCATCAGCGGTTGCCGCTCTCAGTGCGGCCATGGTCGGCGTGCTGGCGGCGGCAGGTCTGGTGGTTCTGGAAGCCGCGCTGCTTAGCGTCAGCGATGTGGTGCTGATTGGCGCCGGGCTGGTATTACTGCTGTGGAAACGGATTCACATTCTGCTGTTGATGGCCTTTATGCTGGCCACCGTGGCAGTACGTTATTGGTGGCTATGAAAGGGCCGGATGGCTGAAGACCAAAACCGTGAATTAATAATTCACAAACCAGTTTCTTTCCCAGGTCAGCATGACCTTTTCCGGGTATTTGGTGCGGCCGAGGCTGCCGTTGTAGCGGGCAAGGGCGCGGATCCAGTCGCCTTTTTCTTTATCCAGATAATGTTTAAGAATGGTGCAGCCGTAGCGCAGGTTGGTGGCGGCATTCATTAAATTATCGTCTGGGCGGCCGATTTCTTTTTTCCAGAACGGCATCACCTGCATATAGCCCTGAGCGCCCACCCGCGAAATTGCAAAGCGGTCGAAGGCACTTTCGACATGAATCACCGATAACACCAGTTCCGGCGACAGGCTGGCACGGGCCGCTTCGCGGTGCACCAGGCTCAAAAATTCCATGCGCTTTTTATTGTCCGGCATGCGTTTTTCCAATCGCCCGGACATATCGACCAGCCACACCTGAGCGTCAAATTCATCGGCGAATGAATCTGTGCTGTTGACCGCGCTCATCAAGGCCGCGCGCAGGTCGGGATCGACAGGGTCTGCCTGTGCAAAGGCAGGGAGCAGGCATAAAAAAGCCAGAACACGCGCAAGGCGTGTTCCGGCTTTCAGTAAGGCCGTCAGGCCGTTCAGCATTTCACCTGTTCTTGCAGGAAGCTGACGATATCGGCCAGCGCGATTTCTTTTTTCTCGCCATCACGACGGGCTGCGTATTCCAGCATGCCGTTTTCCAGACCACGGTCGGAAACCACCACGCGGTGCGGAATACCAATCAGCTCCATATCAGCGAATTTCACGCCCGGGCTGGTTTTCTTGTCGCGGTCATCCAGATACACATCGAAACCCGCGGCTTTCAGCGCTTCGTACAGTTCGTCGGTGGCTTTGGTCACGGCTTCGGATTTCTGGTAGCCCATCGGCACGATACCGATGTTGAACGGCGCGATAGCGTCCGGCCAGATAATGCCGTTGTCGTCGTGGTTCTGTTCGATGGCAGCGGCTACCACACGGCTCACGCCGATGCCGTAGCAACCCATGATCATGGTGCGCGCTTTGCCGTTTTCATCCAGCACAGTGGCGTTCATGGAGCCTGAGTATTTGGTGCCCAGCTGGAAAATGTGACCCACTTCGATACCGCGTTTGATGTCAAGGGTGCCGTTGCCGCAAGGGCTTGGATCGCCGACTTTGACGTTACGCAGATCGCGGACTTCCGGCAGAGCGCAGTCGCGTTCCCAGTTAAAGCCGCTGAAGTGTGCGTCTTTCTCGTTAGCGCCACAGATAAAGTCGGCCATGTGGGCGGCCGAACGGTCAACGTAGCATTTGGCTTTCAGGCCTTGTGGACCAACAAAGCCGGTAACGCCGCCAATGGCTGCGATTTCCGCGTCGGAGGCAAACTGCAGTGGGCTGGCCACACCGTCGATTTTTTCGGCTTTGATTTCGTTCAGTTCGTGATCGCCACGCAGGAACAGCACCACCGGCAGAGGCTCGCCTTCGGCTTTGTCGCTGGTGTGCTCACCGCGTACCACAATGGCTTTTAGCACGCTGGCAGCGTCGGTTTTCAGGAACGCAGCCACGTCGTCGATGCTGGTGGTCTCCGGTGTGGTGACTTTGGTCAGGGCAGCGGTGGCAGCCGGACGGTCACCGGCTGGTGTTACGGCTTCGGCCAGCTCGATGTTGGCGGCGTAATCGCTGCCGTTGGAGAACACGATGTCGTCTTCACCCGACTGCGCCAGTACCTGGAATTCGTGCGACTTGGCACCACCAATGGAACCTGTGTCGGCCATCACCGGGCGGAACTCCAGACCCATGCGGTTGAAGATGGCGGAGTAGGCCGCGTACATCTTGTCGTAAGTGTCCTGCAGGCTCTCTTCGGTGGTGTGGAAGGAGTAAGCGTCTTTCATGATGAATTCACGGGCACGCATCACACCGAAACGTGGACGGGTTTCATCACGGAATTTGGTCTGAATCTGGTACAGGTTCAGCGGCAGCTGTTTGTAGCTGCTGATGTTGTTGCGCGCCAGATCGGTGATCACTTCTTCGTGGGTAGGGCCAATACAGAAATCACGGTTGTGGCGGTCTTTTACGCGCAGCAGTTCGCCGCCGTACTGGAACCAGCGACCGGTTTCTTCCCACAGTTCGGCCGGCTGCACAGCAGGCATCAGCACTTCCTGAGCGCCGGCGCGGTCCATTTCCTGACGCACAATGGCTTCTACTTTACGCAGGGTACGCAGGCCCAGCGGCATCCAGGTGTACAGGCCGGCGGCCAGTTTGCGGATCATACCGGCACGCAGCATCAGCTTGTGGCTGACAACAACGGCATCTGCCGGGGTTTCTTTCTCGGTGGTCAGGAGGAATTGGGTGGCGCGCATAGCTGTCTGGGGTTCCCACGGTCTAGGTCGAAAATATCACCGGATTCTAAAGGTTAGGCGGCCTGCGGGCAATTTGTGCCGCTGGAGGACGGGCTAAAAAAGGCCGGTCATACGGGGCGTGGTTTAAGGTATGTGGCGGATGTGCGGCGGATATTGCCGTCCGCCACTACAGACTATGGTGCAACACAAATTTCACTAAGGCCCGCTTGCCGCCGTTGGGCGCTGTGCCATACTGCGCCATCCACAATTCCGCAGAGCCTGATATGGTCAACGTGCTGCCCGAAGATGCGCCGGTTTCTGAGGCCTGCGTGCGCAATCAGCAACCCATCTTTGACGTGCTGAAAGACGAACTGCACCCGCACGACGTGGTGCTGGAAATCGCCTCCGGCACGGGTCAGCACGCCGCCTTTTTCAGCAGCCGCCTGCCGTTTATCCGCTGGCAGCCGTCCGACCTGACCGAGCGCATCGCAGGCATCAACGCCTGGCGTCACCGCACCCAGTGCCACAACTTCCTGCCGCCTCTGGTGCTGGATGTCGGACAGGATCTGTGGCCGGTGAAGCAGGTCGATGCCGTGTTTGTCGCCAATATGGTGCATTTTGTCGGCTGGAATAAAGTACGCGCCATGCTGTCTGGTGTCGGACGGGTGCTGAAGCACACCGGCCGCGTGTTCTTTTACGGCCCCTTCAATTATCAGGGCCAGTTCACCAGCGACGGTAACCGTCAGCTGGACGCCTGGCTGAAAGCCCGCGACCCCGATTCCGGCATTAAGGATTTTGAGCAGTTTGTGCTGGCGGCGCGCCGCGAAAAGCTCAAAGTGCTGAAAGACATCGCCATGCCGGCCAATAACCGTCTGCTGATACTGCAAAAATATGTCTGATGCACAATTGCACGCCTGTCCCTGGGCTCAGGGCGATGATTATCTGGCGTACCACGATCAGGAATGGGGTGTGCCAAGCCACGATCGCCTGCGCCTGTTTGAAAAGCTCTGTCTGGAAGGGCAGCAGGCTGGCTTGAGCTGGATTACCGTACTGCGTAAACGTGAGCATTACCGGACATGCTTTCACGGCTTTTCACCGGAAAAAGTCGCGCACATGACCGATGCCCGCATCGAAACCCTGCTGACCGATGCCGGCCTGATCCGCAACCGGCTGAAGCTGTACGGCATTCGCAAGAATGCGCAGGCATTGCTGGCGCTGGAAGCGCAGGGCGTGGATTTTGTCGACTTTCTCTGGCAGTTTGTCGGCCACAGTACGATCGTTAATCACCATCAGTCGATGGCCGATGTACCGGCGGAAACAGCCGAAGCCAAAGCCATGAGTAAAGCCCTGAAAAAAGCCGGTTTTACCTTTGTCGGTCCGACCATCTGTTACGCCTTTATGCAGAGCATGGGGCTGGTGAACGATCATCTGACATCCTGTCCGTGTCACCCGGTGAATCAGTAACGGTTCACCGCGTGCTGGCAGTCCGTTGAATTCAGCGTTCTGACATAACACGCGTGGTACGGACAGCGCTTGTCGGCGCTGGTGAATAAGATCCTGTGTATAAGGGGCTGTGATAAGGTCCCTGCGAATAAGGCCCCATATATAAGGCCCCATATATAAGGCCCCATATATAAGGCTCCGCTATGACGTCTTTGCGTTACGCCGTTCAGGAAGCCATTTCCGGCGATCAGTTCCTGGAATTACTGAGCAACACCTCACTCGGGCCGCGTCGCCCGCTGCACGATAAAGCCTGCATCGAGGCCATGGCCGCCAACGGTAATCTGCTGGTGACCGCCTGGGACGGTGAGCAGCTGGTGGGGGTGGCGCGCTCAATGACCGATTTTGTTTTTGCCTGCTATTTATCCGATCTGGCGGTGCATGAGGCGTATCAGAAACGCGGCATCGGCCGTGAGCTTATTCACCTCACTCAGCAGCAACTCGGCCCGCACTGCAAACTGATTCTGCTGGCGGCGCCGGCGGCCAGTGAGTATTACGGTCCGCTGGGTTTCGATAAAAACGACCGCTGCTGGTTGCTTGAGCGGCACGTGTCGGTCAAAGGCTGATTGCCGGCCTCGTTTCAAGGCTGACGGACAGACCGCTGTGCGGCTACACTGGCGCCCGGATTTTCCCTGAGGACCGAACGCATGTCAGACCCAAGGCCGGACGCTGAAGCCGCCCCGAACGCCGTTAACAAGCCAACGCCTGCGCCAGCGCCGGACGCTGTCTCTGAAGCCGTGCCCGGTTTCGCCGCCCGTTTGCACGCCAGACTGGATGCCCTTTACCACGGCAGCGATCAGCGTGCGCATCAGTTCCGTCTGCTGTTGCTGGGCTTTGATGGCCTGACCATTCTGTATTTTATTGTCGCCACCTTTTTTCATTCGGTGGCGGCGCTGCACATTGTCGAAGAAGGCATTGGTCTGGTGTATCTGCTGGAATTGGCCGCGCGTCTGTTCATCAGCCGCAACCGCTGGCGCGACCTGCTGCACCCGGCAGGGCTGGCCGATCTGATTGTGATTGTGTCGCTGCTGATTCCCACACTGGCCGAAAACTTCAGTTTCCTGCGGGTTTTGCGTTCGTTGCGCCTGCTGCGTTCGTATCACATGCTGAAAGCCCTGCGTCAGGAGTCGGCGTTTGTCCGCCTGCACGAAGATGTGATTTTCAGCGTCATTAACCTGATGGTGTTTATTTTTGTTATTACAGCGGTGGTTTACGTCAGTCAGGTGGATATTAATCCGTCCATCGACGACTATGTCGACGCCTTGTATTTTACCGTGACCACATTAACCACCACGGGCTTTGGCGATATAACCCTGATCGGTACCAGCGGCCATTTACTGGCGGTGCTGATCATGATTTTCGGAATTTCGCTGTTTTTACGCCTGATTCAGACGGTTTTCCGTCCTGGCAAAATACGCTACGAATGCCCGGCCTGCGGTCTTAACCGTCACGACGCTGATGCGGTTCACTGCAAACATTGCGGCAACATTCTGCACATCACCACCGAAGGTCTCGACTGAGATACTGGCTCGGATCTGTTGCAGTGAAGCATTAAAAAGCGGCTGATTTTCAGCCGCTTTTTTTATGTCGTGTGTTTTGCAGATCCGGGCCAGAGGTTTGACGAAACAGCGTTTTTGAACCAAGTTTTTATTGGATGTGGTGCCGATAAAAGGAGCTGGCGTTGATCTTTGGCAGTGATGAAACAGAAATGCTGGTGCGCTTGCTGACGGCTCTGGCCGCGGGTGCCCTGATTGGTTATGAACGTTCTTACCACGGCCGTCCGGCCGGCTTCCGTACTCACACCCTGGTCAGTCTGTCGGCCTGCCTGCTGATGCTGGTGACCGTGTATGAATCGCACTGGATTCAGACCAATAACGAGTTGATCCGCCTCGACCCGACGCGCATGGCGCAGGGCATTATGACCGGCATCGGTTTTCTCGGCGCCGGTGTGATTATGAAAGAAGGTATTTCGGTGCGCGGGCTGACCACCTCGGCGTCCATCTGGATGACATCGGCCATCGGCATTCTGGCCGGTATTGGCTTTTACGTACCTATGGTGCTGGCGGTGGTGCTGACCATAGGCACGCTGTCGCTGTTTCGCTGGATGGAAAACCTGATGCCGAGTCAGGCGTATTACCATTTTGAAGTCCGCGTTTCGCGCGCTTCAGATATTAACGAAGAGGCGCTGCGGACCTTACTTGAGCAGCACGGTTTCAGCATGGCGAATTTCAGTTACCGGCTGGATACCGGCGCTCAGGTGCGCCGTCACGGTATGGTTCTGCGGACCTCTGACCGGCAAGGGGTAGCGCGGCTGGCGGAAACACTGGAAGCGCTGGACGCCGTGCAGCAGTTCCGCCTGACCCCGACCGGGGATTAATCGAGCCGCTTTTTAAAGCGCATGGACGCAAACATCAGACCCGCCGCGGTAAAACCCAGCAACCACAGCATGTCGAAGGTCTGGCCGGTGAGGCTGGCATCGCGCAGCACAATGCCGCGGATCAGTCGGATAAAATGCGTGGCCGGAAACCCTTCAGAAATGTATTGAGCCGGCACCGGCATCGCTTCGTACGGAAACATAAAGCCCGACAATAAAATCGACGGCATTAACACAAACACCGTCATCTGCATCGCCTGCAGCTGGGTTTTGGCAATGGTCGAAATCACCATGCCGATGGTCAGGCTGGCAAAAATAAACAGCAGGGCGGCGGCAAATAAGGTGGTCAGGCCACCCCGTACCGGCACCATAAACAGAAAATGGCCGATGCTCAGAATAATGCTCACCTGAATCAGACCCACCAGTACGTAAGGTACGATTTTGCCGAACATCAGCTCCATCGGGTGCACTGGGGTGGTGATCAGAAATTCCATATTGCCCTGTTCCCGTTCGCGCACGATGGCCGCGGCGGTGAACATCACCATGGTCATGGTCAGAATAATGGCCAGTAAACCGGGCACCACGTTGACCGCACTGCGCTGTTCCGGGTTGAAATACTGCACCACTTCTAGGGTGGCTGCCGGTTGCTGGTATGGTTGGCCGGCCATTTCCGCCAGCGGCAGATTGCGCAGGGCGCGGATGCTGGCTGCGACCATGGTATCCGAACCATCGACCAGCCACTGACCGACCGGCTCCTGCGGATTACTATGGCTCCAGTTGGCTTTATTCGCCCCGTTGCCGGGAAAATTCGGATGACTCAGTAAACGCCGGTCAAGATCGGCCGGCAACACCAGCACTGCCTTGGTTTCACCGAGGGTAATGGCGGCTTCGGCATCGGCCCGTGAGGGGTAGGTTTTACTGAAACGCACCGCCTGGGTTGCCTCCAGCGCTTCGACCAGATAGCGGCTGTAACTGCTGCCACTCTGGTCGACCAGTCCCACCGGCAGGTGACGCACGTCGGTATTGATGGCATAGCCGAACAGCATCAGCTGAATCACCGGAATCATGACGATCATGCCGAAGGTCATGCGGTCGCGGGACAGTTGTTTCAGCTCTTTGAATACGATGGCACCGATGCGCATCAGCGGTGCTTTTACGGTGCGGTGCAGCAGTGCATCAGCCGACATGGCGACCTCCGGTGGCAACCACAAACACATCTTCAAGACTTGGGCGCACCTCGTCGGCTTCACAGCCCGGCGCCTGTGAGGCTAACCATTCACGGGCATTGGCCACGTCGTCTTTGACCAGCACCCGCAGACGCGTACCGAGCTGGGCGGCAGACAACACCTGCGGCAGACGGACCAGCTGCTTTTTCAGTTCGCGCAGATCCGGGCCGGATAATTCGATCACCCGCGCGCCCATGTCGTTCATTAACTGCTGCGGCGAGCCGTCGGCGCGTTTGACGCCGTGTTCGAGAATGGCCAGCGCGTGACAGCGTTCGGCCTCGTCCATGTAATGGGTCGACACCAGAATCGTGGTGCCCTGATGACTGAGATCGAACAGATGCTCCCAGAATTCGCGGCGGTTTTCCGGATCGACGGCCGAGGTCGGCTCATCCAGAAACAAAAGCTCCGGGTGATGCAGCGTGGCGGCCGCCAGCGCCAGCCGTTGTTTCTGGCCGCCGCTGAGGGAGCCGGCCAGCTGGCTGCGGTAGCGGTCGAGGTCGTACTGGTTGATCAGTTGTTCGCGCCGGGCGTGGCGTTCGCGGGCGCCGATGCCGTAAATGCGGCCGACAAAATCCAGATTCTCATCCACGCGCAGATTGTCGTAGAGGGAAAATTTCTGCGTCATATAACCGATCTTCGGCCGCAGCCGCTCGGCGTCATGGGGCAGTGAATGGCCGAGCACGCGGATGTCGCCTTCGCTGGGCAGCAGCAGGCCGGTCAGCATGCGGATGGACGTCGATTTGCCACAACCGTTGGGCCCTAAAAAGCCGTAAATCGCGCCGCGCGGAATGCTCAGGTCGAGCTGGTCTACGGCGGTGCCGTCGCCGAAGCGGCGGGTCATGCCGTGGGTTTCAATGGCCAGGTCGCTGGCCTGATACGCGCGGGTGTTATACCCGGCAGGCGGCTGTGCAGCCCCCGGACCCGCAGTGGAGTGCGCCATGCTCATGGGTGCAGTACCTCAAGGGTACGCCCGGTTGGAATGTCGCGCAGGGCGCTGGCATCGTTACCGGTAAAACGCACTTCGCTCAGATACATGAGCGCAGCGCGGTCGCGTTCGTTGAGGGCGAAATAGGGTGTGAAGGCCGGTTGCGAGCGGATGTTGGTCAGCGTACCGGTGAAGGGCTGGTCGAGACCGTCAACCCTGACCTGCACCGTCTGACCAGCGCTCAGCGAGGTCAGGGCATTGGCCGGCAAATAAACCCGCGCATAGGGTTCGCTGTCGGCGAGCAGGGTGACGGCCACGATGCCGGTATTGATACGGTCGCCTGTGTGCCACGGCAGGGCGTCAACGCGGCCAGCCACGGGGGCGGTGAGTGACAGGTCGCTCAGGCTTTTGGCGGCGCTGTTGGTCAGTGCCCGGGCGCTGGCAACCGCGGCTTCCGCCTGCGCCAGCTGCTCGGCGCGGGTGCCGTTGGTCAGCTGTGCCAGTTGTTCCTGCGCCTGCAGCAGCGTGGCCGCCGCACTGTCGCGGCGGGCAACCGCGGCGTCGACATCGGCCTGACCGGTCAGATTCTGCGCACGCAGGGCTTTGGCCCGGGTCAGTTGCTGGCTGGCTTCGGTTAGCGCGGCCCGTGCGCCTTCTACCTGAGCGGTGGCTGCAGCCCGTTCTTCAGGGCGCGCGCCGCTTTGCAGTTCCGCGAGCCGTGCCTCGGCCTGCTGCAGTTGCGCCTGCTGGGCGTTGAGTGCGGCCTGGGCGCGTGTGGGGTCGAGCTGCAGCAGCAGGTCGCCGGCGCGTACGCTCTGACCTTCGTGTACCGGACTGGAGGTCACGGTTTCACTGGCTGGGGAAGTCAGTGTGATGCGGTCGCGCTCCAGCGTGCCCATGGCGCGCCCGGCTTCTGAGTTGCCGCAGGCGCTAAGCAGGACGCCGCTTGCGGCCGTCAGGCTGACCAGAATCAGGGTCCGTGTGTTCATTCGTGAGAATCTCCGTTTGGACGTTTGAGAATGCCGCCGGTCAGCACTTCGCTGTTATGGTTGGCGAGGCGTTCAAGATGTTCGGTGGTGGGGCTGAAGCCGAATTTCTGCATCAGCACAGGGGGCGCGATGAGCGGGAACAGAGTCAGGCTGACGAACGACAGCCGCGCGAGTTCCGGGTCGAGCCCGTCACGCAGCAGGCCCGCATCGCCCAGTCCGTTCTGAATCCAGACCCGGGTCAGTTCGATCACGCGGGAAAAGGTCTGATACATGATGTTGAACGGTTCGCTGTCGGCCGGGTTACCCAAAATGCGCATCACCATGCGTGGCATGCCCGGCGCCTGACTGATGATGGTGCGATAATAAATGTGCGTCATCGCGTCCAGTGTTTCCGGGCGTCTGTTGGCCAGCGCGGCCTGAAACGCGGTGACCATAGGTTCTATGGTTTCACGCAGGACGGCTTCAAACAGCTGACCTTTATTGCCGAAGTAGTAGCGCACTAAGGCGGCGTCGACCCCGGCATTACGGGCAATCTGGCGTACCGATACCTGATGATAGGGAAGGTCAATAAACAGGCTGCGCGCTTCGCGGATCAGGCGCTGGCGGGTATCGGAATCACGGGCGTCGCCGCTCGGGCGGCCGGGGGTCTTGGTCATGACAGCACTCGTTATTCATCAGCTGAGGAATATACTAGGCGCGTGCTGGTGAAAAGGGCAGGGGATTAATTCCTCATAAAGGCCCACAATCCGGAATTAGCATCCGGCCATTAGCATCTGGTCAGAGACAAGGGCTGGCGCAGAGGAGACACGCATGATGTTTGAAGAGGTTCTGAATTTCTGGTTCAACGAAATTCAGCCGAAGCAGTGGTTTATCAAAGACGAGGCGTTTGACCGTCTGTTACAGCAGCGCTTTGGTGGCTTGCTGAAACAGGCGGCGGCCTGTGAGCTGGCCGACTGGCGCGAAGATGGCCGTGGGCGGCTGGCGGAAATCCTTGTGCTTGATCAGTTCTCGCGCAACATTTACCGCGATACGCCGGCCTCGTTCGCTCAAGACCCACTGGCGCTTGCATTGGCACAGGAGGCGGTGAGTGCCGGGGCGCTCAGTGGCCTGAACGAGCATGAACGCAGTTTTCTGCTGATGCCCTATATGCACAGTGAATCGCGGCGCGTGCATCAGCAGGCGGAAATTCTGTTCCGGGCGCACACGCCGGCCAGTAATTACGACTATGAACTGCGCCACAAAGCCATCATCGACCGCTTCGGCCGTTACCCGCACCGCAACTCGATTCTCGGCCGGGAAGGCAGTGCTGACGAACGGGAATTTCTGCAGCAGCCCGGTTCGTCGTTCTGAACACTTCATGCGGCCTGCCTTTTGCGGGCCTTGAGTGCCACCTTGCTGCCGCACGACCGGCCGGGCCACAAAGAACACAACAAGGAACTCAACAATGAACAGGGAGCGACCATGAATTCAGTATCCGCCCGTACCCTCAGCACCCAGCGCGAACTGCCGTTTACCGCCGCCGACGTCTTCGCCGCCTTTGCCGTGCCCGAACGGCTGGCGCAATGGTGGGGGCCGGCTGGTTTTACCAATACATTCGATGTATTTGAGTTCCGCACGGGCGGACGCTGGGTGTTTACCATGCATGCGCCCGACGGTCAGAGTTACGCCAACGACAGCCGCTTCGTCGCGCTGGTGGAGGGTGAGCAGGTGGTGGTGGAGCACCTGTGTGCGCCACACTTTGTGCTCACCATTGGTTTGTCGGCCAGTGATAAGGGCACGTTAATCCGCTGGGATCAGGTGTTTGATGATGAGCAGACGGCCGCCGCGGTGCGCGCTTACGCCGGTGAGGCCAATGAGCAGAATCTGGATCGTCTGCACGCGGTGCTGAACGCCGTCTGATGGAACCAGCCCGTTTGCCGGGAACGCACGGCCTGACATTCACCTGAGGCGTCAATGCGGACAAGACTCAGCGGCCAAAAACTGGATAATAGCGCCCCAAACGGCGGGTTCTGCCCGCCAGCTCATTCTGCTCTTTCTGGTGCCCGCGCATGCAAATCAAGGTCAACTTCCTAGACAACCTGAGGCTTGAAGCCAAGTTCGACGATTTTACCGTCGTGACCGATCAGCCAATCCGCTACAAAGGGGATGGATCGGCGCCAAGCCCGTTCGACTACTTCCTGGCGTCATCGGCCTTGTGCGCAGCCTACTTCGTAAAGGTGTACTGTCTGGCGCGGGACATTCCGACAGAAAACATCCGTCTGTCGCAGAACAACATCGTCGACCCGGAAGACCGCTACAAGCAGACCATCAAGATTCAGGTTGAATTGCCGGAAAGTATTTCCGACAAAGACCGCGAAGGTATTCTGCGCTCCATCGACCGTTGCACCGTGAAGAAAGCGATTCAGACCGGCCCGGATTTCATCATTGAGGTGGTCGACAATCTGGATGCCGACGCGCAGGCGCTGTTGCTCGGCGACAGCGAAGCCGGTCAGGAAACCTTTATCGCCGGTAAAGACCTGCCGCTGGAAAAAACCATTGCCAACATGACCGCCTTGCTGGCGGATCTGGGCATGAAGATCGAAGTGGCGTCCTGGCGCAACATAGTGCCGAACGTCTGGTCGCTGCACATCCGCGATGCCGATTCGCAGATGTGCTTTACCAACGGCAAGGGCGCCAGCAAAGACAGCGCGCTGGCGTCGGCGCTGGGCGAGTTCATGGAGCGTCTGAACTGCAATTTCTTCTACAACGACCAGTACTGGGGTGAAGACATTGCCAACGCGGAGTTCGTGCATTATCCGAACGAAAAATGGTTCAAGCCGGGCCGCAAAGACGCGCTGCCGGATGGCCTGCTGGATGATTACTGTCTGGGTATTTACGACCCGGATGGCGAGCTGCGTGCTTCTCATTTATACGACACTAACTCGGGCAATGTGGAACGCGGCATTGTCGCGCTGCCGTTTGTGCGTCAGTCCGATGGCGAAACCGTTTACTTCCCGTCCAACCTGATAGAAAACCTGTTTTTAAGTAACGGCATGAGCGCCGGCAATACGCTGGCCGAAGCTCAGGTGCAGTGTCTGTCCGAAATTTTTGAGCGGGCCGTTAAGCGCGAAATTCTGGAAAACGAACTGGCGCTGCCGGACGTGCCACAGGACGTTATTGCCAAATACCCGGGCATTGTGGCCGGCATTCAAGGGCTGGAAGAGCAGGGTTTCCCTGTGCTGGTAAAAGACGCCTCTCTGGGCGGCCAGTACCCGGTAATGTGTGTGACCCTGATGAACCCACGTACTGGCGGGGTGTTTGCCTCCTTCGGTGCGCACCCGAGTTTTGAAGTGGCGCTGGAGCGCAGTCTGACTGAACTGCTGCAGGGCCGCAGTTTCGAAGGCTTAAACGATTTACCGCAACCGACCTTCGAAAGTAACGCCGTAGCCGAGCCGAATAATTTCGTGGAACACTTTATCGACTCCACCGGTCTGGTGTCCTGGCGCTTTTTCAGTGCGAAGCAGGATTTCGATTTCGTGGAGTGGGATTTCACCAATGGCGGTGAAAACTCCAATGAGGAAGAAGCTGAAACCCTGTTCGCCATTCTCGAAGATCTGGGCAAAGAATCCTACATGGCGGTGTATACAGACCTTGGCGTGCCGGCATGTCGCATTCTGGTGCCGGAATTCTCGGAAATTTACCCGGTGGATGACCTGATCTGGGACAACACCAATAAATCCCTGTATTTCCGTGAGGATATTCTGAACCTGCACAGCCTCGACGACGAGCAGCTGGAAGCGCTGGTTGCGCGTCTGGAAGAAAGTGAACTGGATAATTACACAGACATCACCACATTGATCGGCGTGGAGTTTGACGACAACACCGCATGGGGCCAGCTCACGATTCTTGAGCTGAAACTGCTGGTGTATCTGGCACTCAATCGTCTGGAAGAAACCAAAGAACTGGTTGAAACCTTCCTGCAGTTTAATGACAACACGGTTGATCGCGGTCTGTTTTATCAGGCCATGAATGCAGCCCTTGAAGTCGCGCTGGATGATGAGCTGGAGATGGACGATTACGACCTGAACTTCCGCCGTATGTTCGGCAATGCCCGTATTGATGCTGTGTTGGGCTCCATTGACGGTAGCGTACGCTTTTATGGACTCACCCCAACCAACAGTCGTCTTGAAGGGCTGGATAAACATCTGCGCTTAATCGACAGTTATAAAAAGCTGCACGCCGCCAGAGCCCGGGCGGCTGGTATCTGACGTTCCATAGGCTGAATGACTGTTAAATAAAAACCCTGCAAATGCAGGGTTTTTTATGGCTCAAATAATCTGATCGATACTCATTGATATAGTTACGCAGCAATGTATCTGGTGATTATTTGCACGCTTGTTAACGATGAATTGCCAATGCGGTCACAAGTTATGTTTGCTCAATGGAACATACTGTTCATTCTGCAGTGATGCTGGCACACTGCGTCGTATTCATGGACGGCCTGATAAGAATAAAGCACCTGAAGAGTGCGAGGGATTTATTATAAAAATATCAATAAATGCGACAGGGTATTTATTGATTAATTTATTTATTAAAGGGGTTATCACCACAGTATCTGCAGTGATCATTGCCAGTGACTGCTGATCCGGATTGGTCGATGTTGGTTGCACTGCAATTATCCGCCTTTTCCTCAGATTTTGTGGGCTTTACATCGCTTTGTTCTGGTAAGCACGGCTTCAGGACAAGCGCTTTGGCGTCAGTGGATTGGTTAAAGCACCACCGGCGATTGTGTAAAGATGTTCGGGTGCTCCCCATTGTTCGGCATCCGGAACTACTCAGCTTATGCAGACGATCATTGTGGCTGCGATCAGGATAAATAAGCTGAGCAACTGGAATAAATAATAATGAACTCACCAATAATCTGCGCCGGATTTCACCGCAGCGGAACATCGCTTGCAGCACAGCAATTACATTCGCTTGGCTACTCTTTTGCTCTCGAACCTATGGGGGGCAATCTGTCGAATCCTGACGGTCACTTTGAAGATGAAGTGGCGATGCGTATGCACGACCATCTGCTGGCACAACAAGGCGCCGATTGGATGTACGCGGATGGTTTTCCTTTTTCAGCCCCAGAATCGTCCCTGACGGATATCGAGCGTTATATCGCTGCCAGAAGCCGGGTGTCTGGCAGCCGCTGGGTGATGAAAGATCCCAGAGCCACATTAATGCTTGAGCAATGGCATCAGGCTCTGAAGGGCAATGGCCGTTTCGTACTGCTGTATCGCCATTGGGCTTTCTGTATTCAATCCTTACTGAAGCGTCACTCACAGGATATCGCCTATTTTTTACCAACGGGTGCGGCGTTGGCCTCTGCTTCGGCTTTCTGGAAGGATGTCACGCTCGCCGCGAGAATGTGGCTCAGCTACAACCTCCATGTGATCAATTTTGTAAAAGAGAACCCTGAAATATCGGTTGTCATTGCACAGAGTGAACTGATTTCCGGCTTATCCTTGTCTCATGTTCTGTCGGCGAAATTTCAGGTTGCGGCAACAGCGGCTGGTGCATCCTGTGTCAATAAATCCTATGTAGAAGAAACCGTTGACGCATCAGTACTGGCGCTGCTGCCGGATGATCTGATCCGGCAAATGGACGATGTGTTTCAACAGCTAGAGGCTCTGAATTTTTCGGGTAAGCACACGGAGCCCCCGACATACGTCGACCGGACCGGAGAGCAGTCCCTTGAAGACTATCTGTGGGACCGCATTCCGGAATTGCCTCCGCATGCCGAGGCGCCCGCAGTTTCGCCCGCGCTGGAAAAGACCCTCAACGATATGGAAGGGCTTTCTTTTGACGATCTGCGCAAGCGTGCCGAACCTCTGGTACATCAAATCAGTAGCGACACGGCGCACGCCTGCCAGCGTATAGCTGACATTCTGCAGGCAAAAGGCCCGCAGCACTTTGCCGGATATGAATGGCAGGGGCGCTGCGCATTTGCCCGCAAAGCGTATGAAGCGGCCGAGGTCTTTTTTCTGAAAGCGATTGCCATACAGCAGTCGCCACCCTATCTGCGTATGCTGCTCGCCAATGTTTATGTGGCCCAATTGCGCTTTGATGAAGCCGCCTACTTTCATCAATTGGCCTATACCATGAACCCCAATAATTTCACCTTCGCAGTTAAAACCGCTGAGACGGCCATGCTGCAGGGAAAAGCCGGACAGGCAATGGGTTGGTATGAAAAAGCCATGGCATTAACGCCGGCCGAGTGGGTACGGGTAAGGTACGGTCAGGCCATGGCTCAGGCCAAAGGAAAAGACGCCGCTTTGGTGTATTTGTCTGAGCTTCTGAAAAGCACAGGGAATGATCTGGTTGAGCGCGTGTATCTGACTCAGCAGCTGGAATTGAAAAAGCCGGGGGCAGTGGAGGACTTTCATCGGTATATCCGCTCGGGTCTTAATCGTGAGCGTGTTGCGGGTTTTCTGAGTGCGCTTGGTCAGTCTGGTCTGGATCGCGGGGTAATGAAGCATCTCTCGCACTGGCTGATAAGGGCATGGAAAAAACTGCATACCCCGACCGAGATACTGTCACTGATAATTCCGGTCGAAGGCAGGGTACCCAGCGCGGCTAAAATCAGTGCTGTTGTCATCAGTTACAACATGACCCGGGAACTGCCCCGGACCCTGAAATCGTTACAGGCATCGTTTCAGCAGGGGATGTCAGTAGAAGATATCGACATCGTGCTGGTGGACAACGGGTCTGCGCATAAGCCTACACTTGCCGGTCTCGGAGACTTTCCTAATCTTCGGATCGTGTCATTTCCATTCAAATCTCAGTCGCCGGTACAGGCCGTGAATCTGGGGTTGAGTCTGGCGCAGGCGGATGTCGTTGGAGTTTTCATTGATGGCGCCAGAATGGCCTCGCCTGGGCTTTTGAAAGGTGCGTTAGCGGCGTCCAAAATTGACGAGCGCGCGGTTGTTGCCACCCTTGGCTTTCATCTGGGACCTGAGGTCCAGATGCAATCTGTGCTCAAGGGCTACAACCAGAAGGTAGAAGACAAACTGCTGGCCCAGATTGGCTGGGAGCAGGATGGGTACCGGCTGTTCGCCATCAGCTCACTGGCGGGTTCCAGCGCACACGGTTATTTCAAACCGATTGCAGAAAGTAATGCTCTGTTTATGCACAAGACCTTGTGGAAGGAGCTGGGTGGGATCGATGAGCGTTTTATCACCCCGGGTGGTGGTTATGCCAATCTGGATTTATATAAGCGAGCCTGTGAGACGGCAGGCAATCAGCTTGTAATCCTGCTGAATGAAGGCACGTTCCATCAGGTGCACGGTGGGGTAGCGACTAACTTGCGCCGTGACGATGCTACCCACGAAATATTTTCGGCTGAATATCAGTCAATCCGCGGCGAGCGATACGCACCTCCTGCGGTCGATGCGTTGTATATTGGCCAGTATGTTCAGGCGTCGGCTGGCTTTCTGAAAATGTCCGTCGAAAAAGCAGAGCAGTCCAGTAACCCTCCCGTTTTACCTGACAAGGTACGTCATCAGCTCAACAGAGTTGTGCTCGAGGGAACCTACTGTGCGCCTTATTCTGAAGATCCTTCTATCGCAGAGTCTGTTCTCGATTCGCCGGTTATCGTCACGGGGCGCGGTGGGAGTGGTACCCGTCTGTTGTCGCAGTTGATTCAGGATATGAATATCTTCATGGGCAACGAGATCAATGCCACCGAAGATTCGGTTGAGTGGGTTGGCCCCATCTACGATCTGGTCGTCAATCGCGTTCAGCTGGCGCGAAATAATTTTACCGAAGACCACATCCGCCGCCTGCGAAATAATGCCAGAAACATTCTGGCTGCTGGTGGACTCAGCTCCGGACTCTGGGGTTTTAAGCTGCCGGAAACCGTATTGTGCCTGCCGGAACTTAAGCGCGCGTTTCCTAAGGCCAGATTTATTCATCTGACCCGTCATCCGATCAGCATCAGTATGCGGCGTACACACATGACGTCACGTCTGGACAATCCGGTAGGAAGAACCGTGCTGGAAGATGCCTACCACTATATCGGTGAGGTTCAGGGAGCGCTGGGTGACGGAACGGATGCGGTTAATAATTCAGTGAGCTGGAACTACCAGTTGAATAAGGCGGTTTCCTTTCTGTCTCAGCTTGCCTATGGGCAGGACGTTGTGCAGGTGAAATACGAGGACATACTGCGGGATCCGGATGCCATGCTCAGCAAATTACAGGAATTTCTTGGGTTGGAAGGTGATTTTAAGCACAATCTGACGTTGGATTCAGAGCGGGCTAATGTGATCGCTGAACACAATGCTATGACCGATCTAATCTGGTCAATATGCTCAGGTGTTGCTGAAGAAATTGGTTATGAGCGGGAGGATTGTGCTGTTTGAAATGCGTGTTGATTGGTGGTGTCGGCGGTAGCGGCACCCGGGTTGTTGCCAGTGCTTTTCAGCAGGCTGGAGTGTTTATTGGCAGTCATCTGAATAAATCGCTGGATAATCTCAACTGGCCGGGAAATATCCCTCTGGTTCTGAGTGGGGAACTGAGCGAGCAGGAAAAATGTGAGCGTCTGCGTGATCCGTTCCTTCGCTTTTTTGAGCATATGACGCGTGAGGCAAAAGAGCACTCTCCGGAATCCGATGTCTTTGCGGTTAAGGTTCCCGGCTCTTTCTATTACCTCCCGTATCTGGTCGATGCTGTACCGAACCTCAGTTACATTCACGTGATTCGTCATGGTCTGGACATGGCCTACAGCGGCAACCGCAATCAGCTGAGGAATTGGGGCTCCAAATTTAATCTGTGTGATGATGTAGCTCCGGGTAACGAAGCCTCTCAGTTGACATATTGGCTCGATGCAAACCGATATGCTCTTAGTCTGATGGCGTCTCTGCCATTGCAGGCGAGCAGCATTGTCCGCTTTGAGGACTTTTGCCAGAACACGGTTGAGGAAGCGGCAGCCCTGTGGAAGTCCGCCGGCCTTGACTTGAATCTGCCGGCTGCATTTTTTGACAGTGTACGTTTGCCGGAATCCAGTGGTCGGTACCATCAGCACGATATATCCGTATTTGATGCTGATGACCTGGCAGCGCTGACGGATTTTGGATATTCAGTTTAGTTCTTCAATAACCGTGCAACTAAGGCTTTGGTTGAAGGCGATCGCTGTTCAAAAATGCCTGATAAACAGGGAGCAAATGTTCGGTGATATACCGGCTAGCCTGTTCCGACAGTACTCGCTGTGTTGACGCACCGAGCAGTGGTGCTTTGTGCGAATACGGGAAAGCCGGCAAGTCGTTTGTTGTCAGTATTTCGAACGGATCTGGCTTGCTGATCATATCTTCATAGCTGATCTTAACGCCGTGCGCAGGCCGGAAGCGGGCGAGATGAGAGTAGAGGATGTGATAGGCTCTGGCGCAACCGGCCAGTTCCGGTGTCAGGTGCTGATCCGCATCCGGCAACGGATCCTGAAATCCTTCATCCTTGATTAATCGCTCAGCTTGCTCAATCACGGCGTCGCGTGCGGCACCCATGCCGGCAATGCTTGCCAGAAAGGCAAGCGGGTGACGGATCAGAAGGATATAAGCCGCATCCGGGGCGTAGCGGTAAATCAGACCCGCACGGCCGATTTCAATGAATTTAAGTACATCCCATTCACTGTTCAGTGTGTCATTTAGCCACGAGGACGTTTCGTCGGCTGGCGAAACAATATGCAGTGAGCGGTGGGCATCAATACCCAGTGTATTTCTCTTTCGTTCTTGTTGTTGAGGTTGCCAGTCGTCGGAAAGCGCAGCATTAATGCCCCGATCCCAGGTGAAGGGTTCCAGATAGACTTTGGTTTTTGCGAAATATTTTGCAGCCAGAAATGCAGCCAATTTAGTACCAGTGCGGTTCATGCCCAGCACAATGATTTTTTTCATATATCCCGCCTGAAAATAAAAGGGGGGATTGCTCCCCCCTGACATGCTTGTAGCTACCGTTCGACTCAGTAAGTCGGCAGGGTCTGGCCCAGAGCCTGCAGCGCGCTGACAATATCAGACAGCTTGTAGATCTTACCGTCGCTGGATACCAGATAAGTGGCTTTCAGACTGCCGTTGACTTCCACCTGAGAGTTGGTAGCAGAACCGCCAACGGTAACGCTGGTACCTACTTTCATCAGGTTATTAGAGGCGTTCTGTTCCATTTTGAATGGTGTGCGGGCACCGGTTTCATCATCGGTAATTTTCAGCTTGCCAGAGTCAGCCTGGTTGTAGATACGCCAGGTAGAAGCGGTACCTGAGGTGGTGTTCTGCAAACGAACACCTGCATCGCCAGCGACTTTGACATGGATGGTTTCCGCCGGAGAGTTGGTTTGAATACCAATATTGCCGGATTTCAGCACCAGGTTATTTTCGCCTGCACCCGGATAAATACGGAATGGCAGTTTGCCACTGGAGGTTACATCACGAACAAAGAAGTTGGTTTCGTTGCCGGCGATATCCCAGGAATAGGCGCTCCAGCCGGATGAACTATCCTGTTCCAGACGCATGGCTGGCGTGTCGCCCTTGGTAACCTGAAGTTTTAACGCCGGAGTGCTGGTACCAATGCCCACGTTACTGGAGGAATTCAGGATCAGGGTGTTGGCAGCCGCACCACCGTCAATTTTAAATGGCGTTTTGCTGGTGGTGGCATTGCTGATGGCGAAGTAGTTGGCGCCGCCATTGTTGGTATCGTTGGCTTCAAGGCGCCAGTCATAACTAGGGAAGCTGCCGCTGCTGCTGGTGTCATCGAACAGAATGCGGACGTTGTTCTCTTTCAGTATCAGAGTATCGAAACCGAAATTCAGACCGTTGGCGCAGTCGAAACCCACGCACTGACTGCCTGTAACGATCTGGTCATCGCTTACGACATTGTCGGCGATGGCTGCAAAAGGAGCTGAGAGAATTAACAGTGAAATGATTTTTTTCATGGCAGTGCTCCTTAGTTATTTTCTTCAGCGGTCAGTACAAAGCTGCCGTCTTGCAGGCGGAAATGACCGGTTGTGGCTTCGGATTGTGCGACCGGCTTGTAACCACCGTCACGGCCATTTTCTTCGCCAGCGTATTCTTCACCGGTAATGGCTACGGCTACTGCGTCAAAGTTGTAGTCGCCGTCTGAGCCCTGATTAATCTGAGCTGCCTGCAGACTGGCCACTGAGCCGTTGAACTCGTAAGACGCGTTAAAGCCATTTGGGCCAGATACAGAAACGGTAATGCTGTTGCTGTTCTGATCGGCAAATACAATTTCGGATTCATTGATGCTGGCATTTAATGCGAAACAAGGCGCAGCAATAAATGACAGAGCTGCAACGTAAGTGAGCTTGCTCATATTATTTCCTCTAGGGTGCTTGGTGGGAACGGGCAGTCTAATCGCAGGGGTGTTTTAAAACTATTACAAAATTAAACCGACGGTAACGCTTTTACTGTTGGTCAAATATGCACCGTCGCGGTGCTGATGAGATGTTGGTAATACGTTGCGTATCAGGAGTGATTTTTTAAATTATATTTTTATAATTTAATTTCGCTGAAATTTCTGATGATTGCTGGTGTTATTCAATTAACAGTTGTTATTTATATTGAGTTGGATTTATAACTCAATTATCCGGCTTGCGTTCTTTTTGTTATAAAGGCTGTAATTACCTTGGAATAGTAAGGTTAAATGCTTAGTTTATGGGCTGTTTTTAATGACGATATGTCTTTGTTTTTATGACTTTCGTTTAGACATTTAGCGCCCATGGATGATCAGGGCGCTAAATATCTTGTTCATGCTACCGCCTGAGCGTTGGCTTCCTGTTGTTGCACTCTGGCCATTGCTGCTACTTCACCAACAAAAATGAGTCCCGGACCATCGCTGTCGCCGAGCACACGCTCGGCAATGTGCGGCAGGTCCATTAACACGCCTTTGAATACCTGCTGAGTGGACAGGGTTCCGTTGATGATTAACGCCACCGGAGTGTCTTCGCGCAGACCTTCCTGCAGCAGGTGGGCGGTAATCGGACCGGCCTGACGCAGGCCCATATAAAATACCCGGGTTGGATTCTGGCTCGGAGAGAATTCATTAAAGCGGGTATGACCGGAATGCAGCACCAGCGCATTGCCATAATCGCGATGGGTCAGCGGAATACCCGCAGCGGCGGCACAACCACCGGCGGCGGTAATACCCGGCACTATCTGTACCTGTACACCGTGTTTTTCCAGATATTCCAGTTCCTCGCCGCCACGACCAAAAATAAAGGGATCACCGCCTTTTAAGCGCACCACTTTTTTGTGTTTACGTGCCGCGCTGAGCAGGGCTTTGTTGATGTCGATCTGCGTCATGCTGTGGGCGCCGCAGCGCTTGCCGGTATGAATGCGGGTGCAGCGGGCCGGCAGCAGGGCCAGAATGTCATCGGAAATCAGCGAATCGTACAGCACGGCATCGGCTTCACTGATCACACGCATGGCTTTCAGGGTCAGTAGTTCCGGGTCGCCGGGGCCGGCACCGACTAACCATACTTCGCCCATTTGTGTGTCCTGAGAGCGTGTTTTTGCAGACTGTTTCATGCGCTTTTCTCCATCACTGGGGCATGTTTGGCCACCAGTGCTTTGATTTCCGGCAGGCAGGAACCGCAGTTAGTGCCGCATTTAAGTGCCTTACCCAGTTCTGCCGCGCTGGTCGCGCCGGCAGCAATGGCGTTGATGATGTCTTTGTCGCCGACCTGGAAGCAGGAGCAGACGATGGCGCCACAGTCCGGCCGGTTGGCAGGCACGCCCGGCAACAGCGCACGACGGTCTTCGCGGCTGATCTGGTCATCCTGAAAACGCTCCATCAGCCATTGGCGGGTGGTGAAGCGGGTGTCCTGATGGGTGAATACCACGGCCACTAAGCGGCCTTGCTGCAGCAGAATGCGGCGCACGTGTTGTTCACGGCTGTCGCTGAAATAGAGCCAATCACCCTCAGGCAGACGGCTGGCGATGCTGTCGACCCAATCCGCGGCGCTGCCCTGGCCGGCGGTTTCGTAAAAGAAACCATCGCGGAATACGCCGCTCGCCCAGTAGTCGCACTGCAGGTCGCCCAGATCATCGCGGGTCAGAATCATGCCTTGCCAATCGGCTTTAAACGGCGCGGCTGAGACACCGGTGACTTTCAGTTCCGGTTGTCCGGACAGCGGATCGCGCCACTCGCCGATTAACGTGCCCATGCGTGCCAGTCCGGAGTAGCGGCTGGTCCAGTGCATGGGCACAAAAATTTCACCGCGGCGTTGCGCATCGCTCAGCTGCGCGCGCACCAGAATGCGGCCTCTGTGATTGCTTACCTCAACCAGCTGATCGTGAACGATGTTGCGGGCGGCCGCGTCTGCCGGGTGGATGTCGGCGTAGGGCTCGCTGATGTGCTGGGCTAAGCGGGGGGCTTTGCCGGTGCGGGTCATGGTGTGCCAGTGATCGCGTACGCGACCGGTATTCATGATCAGGTCGCCTTCGGTACGAACCTGCGGCAATTCCGGCATTACCGTCACAAAGCGCGCTTTGCCCGATTCGGTAAAAAAGTGGCCATCGCTGAAGAAGCGGGCGCGGCCTTCCGGATACTGATCGTTCACCGGCCACTGAATCGGCGCCATGGCGTCGTATTGTTCGCGGGTCATGCCGGCCAGCCCGCCGATATCAAAATCGCGGCGGCCTTTGTTTTCGAAGGCCGACAGGCGCGCGTGCTCGTCGAAGATATCCGCCGGATGCTCATAGCGGAAAGCGTCTTCAAAGCCTAAGCGGCGGGCCACTTCGCAGATTGCCCACCAGTCGGGCATGGATTCGCCCGGTGCACTGAGGAAGCTGCGCTGGCGGGAAATACGGCGCTCGGAATTGGTGACGGTACCGTTCTTTTCGCCCCAGCTGGAGGCTGGCAGCAGTACATGGGCGGCGGCGGCGGTGTCGGTATTGGCCATGCAATCGGACAGCACCACCAGTTCGCAGTGCTGCAGCGCTTCTTTGACGGCGTCGGCGTCGGGCATGCTCACCAGCGGATTGGTGGACATGATCCACAGGAATTTGATTTCACCACGGCGCACGGCCTGAAACAGATCCACGGCTTTCAGGCCAGGGCGTTCCGCCATGCGCGGTGCATTCCAGAAGCGGCGCACGCGGTCGCGGTCGGCCGGGGTAAAGTCCATGTGTGCGGCCAGCTGGTTGGCAAGACCACCCACTTCACGACCGCCCATGGCGTTCGGCTGGCCGGTGATGGAGAAGGGCGCGGCACCTGGCTTGCCAATCCGACCGGTGGCCAGATGCACATTGATGATGGCGTTGCCTTTATCGGAACCTGAACTGCTCTGATTAATACCCTGCGAGTACACGGTGACGGTACGGGGAGTATCGGCGAACCAGTGGAAGAAGGTGCTCAGCGACTGGCTGTCGATGTCCAGAATTTCAGCGGTTTCCTGCAGGCTGACGCAGGCATCGCGGGCGGCGGTCAGGGCCTCGCCCAGACCTTCGGTGTGGCGCACGATAAAGCCGTGATCAACGCGGTTGCACTCCACCAGATAGGCCAGCAAGGCGCAGAACAGATAAGCGTCGGAACCGGGGCGGATGGCCAGATGCAGATCAGCGATGTCACAGGTGGCGGTGCGGCGCGGATCAATCACCACAATTTTCATATCCGGGCGTGCGGTTTTGGCGGCAACGATGCGCTGATACACAATCGGGTGTGCCCACGCCGCGTTGGAGCCGACCAGAATCAGCAGGTCGGCCTGTTCCAGATCTTCGTAGCAGCCGGCCACGGTATCGCTGCCGTAAGCGCGCTTGTGCGACACCACGGCAGACGCCATGCACAGACGGGAATTGGTATCCATGTTGGAACTGCCAATAAAACCTTTCATCAGTTTATTGGCCACGTAATAGTCTTCGGTCAGCATCTGACCGGCGCCGTAAAAGGCGATGGCCTCCGGGCCGTGCGTGAGCAGCACCTGCTGGATTTTGTCGCTGATCAGACTCAGGGCAGAATCCCAGCTGGTGCGCTTGCCGTTCATGGTCGGGAACAGCAGGCGGCCTTCATCGCTCAGGGTTTCGTGCAGGGATGAGCCTTTCACGCACAGACGGCCGAAGTTCGCCGGATGATTGTCGGTGCCGGATACAGGCTCCACCGCATTGTCGCGGTGCTGGACCGTGACACCGCAGCCCACGCCGCAGTAGGGGCAAGTGGTTTCGGTTTGCTGAAGATGTTGACTGGTTATTACCGTTCCCATTCCGGACACCCGGGCATTCGCCCAAAAAAATCAAAAAAAAAGCGCTCACGGGAAAGATCCTGTGAGCGCCAATGCTCTGTTTTGCACAACACGACAATGTCTGGCATCAACACTGATGCCGTGAACCCACGGGAAGGTATCGCAGGTTCAACAGGGCTTATTCAAGAAGGATGCCAGCTTACGAAATTCCGCTGTGGGCGGGTTTTCTTCAGCGCAGGGTGGTGGTTTTTGCACTGGTGTGGTGCGAAATTCATCTCCGGTGGTAAATAGTCGGGCGGAATTTCTCACGAAGCGGCCTTTTATCGGTATTACCTGCAGATCATTCGTTCCCTGCCGCAGGGAATGGCTGAATGTTGGCTAAACTGGCTGTAGATCAACAGGTTTGCGGTGGCCGGCAACCAGATGAACGATGCAGAACAGAACAAGCCGCTGTCCGTGGGTGTTACCCCGGATGGCTCAGAAGCAAAACATACGGAACTGAGTAATCCGGGTATTCACCGTCTGGTGAATGAAATTCCCCTGATGAGCCGGCGGATCGCCAATTACATTGTTGGCAAGCCTATCACCATTCTCGCCTTCGGCGAAGAATCGGTGCCGGAATCCCTGCGCGACAAAATCACCCGTGCGGGCTTTCGGCTAAAAGCCGTGGATTCCATTTCCCATTTGCTCACCCATGAGGGCAACAATACCTGCGCCCTGATCGTGAATCTGGATGTGATCAACGACAAGCAGCGCGCCCGTATGCTGCAGCTGGCCGAACAGAGCATCAACCTGCCGGTGATCGCCATCAGTACCCACAGCGGCCTAAATGAACGGATCGATGCCATCCGCATGGGCGCCACGGCCTTTGTTACCACGCCGGTGAATGACGATCAGGTGCTGGCGGAAATCATCTCGCTGACGGAACGCTACGAAGCCGACCCGTATCAGGTGCTGGTGATCGACGATCAGGTATCGGTCAGCAGCTATATCAGTGGTGTGCTGGAACAGGCCGGTTTTCTGGTGACTGTGATTAACGATCCGGTGAACGAGCTGATGCCGTATCTGCAGAACCACATCCCTGATCTTGTTCTGCTCGATCTGTATATGCCGGGCATCAATGGTCAGGAGCTGGCGGGTGTCATCCGTCAGCAGGAAAGTCTGCTGAGTGTGCCCATTGTTTTTCTGTCCACCGAACACAGTCAGCACGTACAGGTGCAGGCCATGGCGACCGGCGCTGATGTATTTCTGTGCAAGCCGGTACAGCCGATTGATCTTTTGTATGCGGTAGAAGCGCGCATCCGCCGCGGCCGTGCGGTGCGTAATCTGGTTACCCGCGATCCGTTGACCTCACTCTGGAATCGTCGCGAGGCACTGCGCCGGCTGGAAGATGAGGTGCTGCGTTGCCAGCGCTATGGCAACAAACTGTGCGTCGGGCTCATTGACCTTGACCGTTTCAAGCGTATTAACGACACGTTCGGCCACGCAACCGGAGACCGGGTTATCCGCCACTTTGCCCTGACCATGAAAGCCCGTCTGCGCGACGGCGATATTGTTGGTCGTTTGGGTGGGGAGGAATATCTGGTGGTGTTGCCGGAAACCACGCTGGCGGTGGCCGACAAGGTGTTGCGCCGGGTATCCGATCATCTGGAAAACAATCAGCCGGATGAGCGTTTCGTTTATACCTTCTCGGGTGGTCTGGTGCGTTGTCTGCCCGGTATGCGGGTCGACACTGTGCTGGAGCTGGCCGATTCGGCGCTGTATCAGGCGAAAGAGAAAGGCCGCAACTGCGTCGTGGCGGTTGATACCCGCTGAGACCAGTAGGAGGGGGCGTTCTCAGCCCGGTCGTCTGATATGTCGGCTTCTTTTTGTTGGGTTCTTTCTCGTTCGGTTCTTTGTAGTTCGTTCTAAGCTGTTCAGGTTTCCTTTCAGTTGTTCTTGAGTGTTTCTCCGTAAGGCTTTCGCCAATTACTCCTTGCTGCGTTGCAGATTTCACTTGTCTGCCGAGCACTCGTTCAGTTAACGCCTCCGTTTTTACGTCAACGTGACCTTCTTGTTTTGCTCCGCATTGGTGCAACTTTGAAAAACCATGGATAAACCCGGTGCAAAATTCAGGTGCGAACCCTGGTTGTACCGGCCCCTTATCGCACGGGAAATACCTTTGAAATCAGCGTGGTTACAGGCTTTTTAGTAGTTGGCATTGGGTTTGCTAAACCGAATTCGATACTACCGGTTGCAACGGCGTGGCTGGTGGTAGGGCAACGAAGCACAGACAGGAGAAACCAGACCATGACCACATAGCAGAGAGAGATTCCCATGAGCAAGAAACGCATTATTGTCGTTGGCAACGGCATGGTGGGACACAACTTCATTGATACCCTCGCCAATTCAGAATTTGCCTCCCAGTTAGAACTGATTACCTTCTCTGAAGAGCCACGTCTGGCCTATGACCGCGTGCAGCTCAGCAAATATTTTTCCGGTGCAACGGCCGCCGATCTCGCCCTGACTACCGAAGCGCATTATCAGGATAAAGGCGTTGTTTATACGCTGAATGATAAAGTCGTGTCGGTTGATACCCATGCGAAAACCATAACTACCGCCAGTGGTCGGGTGGAAGGTTATGACAAGCTGGTTCTGGCTACTGGTTCTTTCCCGTTTGTGCCTCCGATTCCTGGTAAAGATCAGGATCACTGCCTCGTTTACCGTACCATCGAAGATCTGGAAGCCATTTCTGCCTCCGCCGCCGTGAGTAAAACCGGTGTCGTTGTAGGCGGTGGTCTCTTAGGTCTTGAAGCCGCCAATGCACTGAAGCAGGCCGGTCTTGAAACACACGTGGTTGAATTCGCCCCGCGTCTGATGGCCGTTCAGCTGGACGAGGGCGGCGGTAAGCTGCTGCGTCGTAAAATCGAAAGTCTGGGTGTGACCGTACACACCGAGAAGAACACCAAAGAAATCGTGGCCGGTACCGAAAGCCGCTACCGCATGAATTTCGCCGATGGTTCCTTCCTTGAAACCGACATGATTCTGTTCTCGGCCGGTATCCGCCCGCAGGACGAGCTGGCGCGCCAGTTTGGTTTAGATATCGGTGAGCGTGGCGGTATCGTGGTGAACGATTACTGCCAGACCTCCGCCGAAGACGTGTACGCCATTGGTGAATGCGCACTGTGGGACAACAAAATCTACGGTCTGGTGGCACCGGGCTACCAGATGGCGAAAGTGGCCGGTCAGCACATCGTGGCGTCACTGCTGACCCACACGGAGCCTGCGCTGTCGTTCAAAGGTGCCGACATGAGCACCAAGCTGAAACTGCTGGGTGTGGATGTTGCCTCCATCGGTGATGCGCACGGTCACACCGCGGGCTCTCACAGCTATGTGTTTAACGACGATATTGCGGAAGTGTACAAGCGCCTGATTGTCTCGGCCGACGGCAAGAAACTGCTGGGTGCTGTGCTGGTGGGCGACGTTGACGCCTACGGCACTCTGCTGCAGCTGAAACTGAATGACATGGATATTCCGGGCAACCCGGCTGGCCTGATTCTGCCGGCGTCCGATGGCGCTGAGCCAGTGGGCCTGGGTGTGTCTGCACTGCCGGAAACCGCACAGATCTGTTCCTGCTTCGATGTTACCAAGGGCGACATCGCCAAAGCCGTGCAGGGCGGTTGCTGCTCCATGGGCGACATCAAAGACGCTACTAAAGCCTCCACCGGCTGTGGTGGTTGTTCGGCACTGGTGAAACAGGTGATGGACGCTGAACTGACCGCGCTGGGCGTGGAAGTGAACACCAATCTCTGTGAACACTTTGCCTATACCCGTGCCGAGCTGGCCGACATTGTTCGCGTGAAAGGCTACACAACCTTTGCTGAGGTGGTGGAAGGTCATGGTAAAGGTCACGGCTGTGAAATCTGTAAACCAACCGTGGGTTCTATTCTGGCGTCATTCCACAACGAATACGTACTGAAAGACGAACACATCGGTCTGCAGGACACCAACGATATTTTCCTCGGCAACATGCAGAAAGACGGTACTTATTCCATTGTGCCGCGCATTGCTGGTGGCGAAATTACCCCGGATAAATTAATCGTACTGGGCGAAATTGCCCGCGATTACGACCTGTACACCAAGATTACCGGTGGTCAGCGTATCGACCTGTTTGGTGCTCAGCTGCACCAGCTGCCGGAAATCTGGAGCCGTCTGGTGGATGCTGGTTTTGAAACCGGTCACGCTTACGGTAAATCCCTGCGTACGGTGAAATCCTGCGTCGGTTCCACCTGGTGCCGCTACGGTGTGCTGGATTCTGTGTCCATGGCCATCGCACTGGAAAACCGTTACAAGGGCTTGCGTGCACCGCACAAAATTAAATTTGCGGTGTCCGGTTGTACCCGCGAATGTGCCGAAGCCCAGAGCAAAGACATTGGTGTGATCGCCACCGAAAAAGGCTGGAACCTGTACGTGTGTGGTAACGGCGGTATGCGTCCGCGTCACGCCGACCTGTTCGCTACCGAACTGGACGACGAAACCCTGATTAAATACATCGACCGCGTACTCATGTTCTACGTGCGTACCGCCGATCGTCTGCAGCGTACGTCGGTATGGATGGAAAACATGGAAGGGGGTCTCGACTACCTGCGCGATGTGGTGGTTAACGACAAGCTGGGCATTTGCCAGGAGCTGGAAGACGGTATGACCCGTGTGGTGAATACCTACCAGTGCGAATGGAAAACCACCATCGAATCACCGGAAAAACTCAAGCGCTTCCAGCACTTCATTAATGCGTCCGACGAAGACAGGCACCTGCGCTATGTGCGCGAGCGCGGTCAGCGTCGTCCGGCCACCGAAGCCGAGCGCATTGAGCTGGTCAGTCTGGAAACCGCCGGTCAGTAAGCGACCGGTCCGCCGGGCAGGTCAGCCTGCCCGGAAACTTCATCACATTATTATTAGGCGGACACAACGATGACTGCATGGACAAGTGTTTGTAATCTGAACGATATCGCACCGGATACCGGGGTATGCGCATTATTTAACGGCGAACAGGTGGCGATTTTCCGCTGGGGTAATTCCGACACGGTTTACGCCATTTCCAACTACGATCCGCTGGGTGATGCAAACGTGCTGTCCCGCGGTATCATCGGCTCGATCGGTGAGCGTCCGGTGGTGGCGTCACCTCTTTATAAACAGCATTTTGATCTGGAAAACGGCGAGTGTCTGGAAAAAGCCGATGTTTCCGTCAAGCGTTATACCGTGCGTGTCGATGCCGGTGTCGTGCAGCTGAGCTGATCTCTGAATCGATAAACCTGACACAGGCGGGCACCGGGTGCCCGTCTTGAACTGCAACTGCCGGATGCCGCACCTTTATGAACGCTGACGCTTTTAACCTGTTTTCCTTCCGCGGGAAAATGAAAACCCTGCATTTAAGCTGGATCGCTTTTTTCATCACGTTCGTGGTGTGGTTTAACCATGCGCCCCTATTGCAGGCCATTGCTGCCAGTCTGGGCCTGACTCCGGCAGAAATTAAAACCCTGCTGATTCTGAACGTGGCGCTGACCATTCCGGCGCGGGTGGTGATCGGTATGCTCACCGACCGTTTTGGTCCGCGCATTATTTATTCACTGTTGCTCGCGGTCTGTTCTGTGCCGTGCTTTATGTTCGCTCTGGCCGACGACTTTGTTCAGGCCGCCATTGCCCGTTTTCTGCTCGGCTTTATCGGTGCGGGTTTCGTCATCGGTATCCGTCTGGTGAGCGAATGGTTCCCGGCCAATGAGTTGGGTACCGCTGAAGGCATTTACGGTGGCTGGGGCAATTTCGGCTCTGCCGCGGCGGCTTTCACGCTGCCTGTGCTGGCTCTGGTGCTGGGCGGTGATGACGGCTGGCGCTGGGCAATCGGTTTGACCGGTGTGATGAGTCTGGCCTTCAGTTTCGTATTTTATTTTAACGTGTCCGATACGCCGAAAGGCTCGACCTATTTCCGTCCGAAAAACATTGGCGCGATGGAAGTCACCAGCAAAGGCGATTTCTTCTTCTTGCTGCTGATGAAAATTCCGATGTACGCAGCGCTGGCGTTGCTGGCGTGGAAGCTGTCTCCGGCGGGTGTGAAAATGTTCAGCGAAACCACCACGCTGCTGATTTATGTGGGGCTGACCCTGCTGTATCTGTACGAAGTATCCCATGTGTGGAAAGTGAACAAGGTCGTGTTCGAACAGCCGGTGGACGAGCTGCACCGCTACAAATTCAAACAGGTGGCGGTTCTGAATGTGCTGTATTTCGCGACCTTTGGTTCTGAACTGGCGGTGGTTTCTATGCTGCCACTGTTCTTCGCCGAAACCTTCCAGCTGACCCCTGTGGTGGCGGGTATGGTGGCCTCGGCGTATGCCTTTATGAACCTGATGTCCCGTCCGGGCGGTGGCTGGTTATCGGATAAATTCGGCCGTAAACCAACCCTGCTGTTGCTGACTCTGGGTCTGGCGATTGGTTACTTCGCCATGGCCATGGTCGACAGCACCTGGCCTCTGTGGCTGGCGGTGGTTGCGGCGATGGCGTGTTCATTCTTTGTGCAGTCCGGTGAAGGTGCTGTGTTCGCTGTGGTTCCGCTGATCAAGCGCCGTCTGACCGGCCAGATCGCAGGCATGACAGGCGCGTACGGCAACGTGGGTGCGGTGACCTATCTGACCGTGCTGTCGCTGGTGGATTATTCGACGTTCTTTATGGTGATTGCAGCGACGGCGGTGGTGGGTTTTGTTGCCCTGCTGTTTATGGAAGAACCAAAAGGCCATATCGCAGAAGTGAATGCGGATGGTTCTGTGCAAATGATCAGCGTGGGTTGAACGCTGACGGCACACGATAACGGCTGCCGGAACTGAACGCCGGCAGCCAACAGTTTGGAGCCTCTGGCAGGTAATGCCTGAATTTTCCTTCATCAGTCTTTCGGAATGATTCAGAAGCTCCTTTTTTCTCTCTCTGTGCTCTGTGTGAAAGGGCCCCAAGTTAAAAATCACCCCGGATACCCGTAAATGTGGCGGAGTCCCGTTTTACGACTAAACCAGAATAATGGTATCCGTTTAAACAGCAGAATCCCCCAAGTTGCTGTTGAATAACGCCTCGTCGTTACCCTTTCACACAGATTTTTTATTCCCTATAGTAAAACGCCAAACAAGCAGGGCTGAGCGGTGAGCCGGAAATTATCAGTGGTTTATGGTGGGTACAGCAGTGCGGGCGTAAAACCCGTTAATGAAGATGCCTTTGCTGCCTATCAGCCCGACACCGCACTGGCGGATTACAAAGGCATCGCCGTGTGCGTTGCCGACGGTGTGAGCTGCAGCGAGCAGGCGCAGCTGGCCAGCACCACCAGTGTTACCCATTTTCTGCAGGACTATTACAGCACCCCGGACAGCTGGGATGTAAAAACAGCCATTTCCCGGGTGTTGTCGTCCTTAAATGCCTGGCTGTTTCATCATGGACAGCAGGCCAGTGCGCGCCACAACAGTCTGGTCACTACCTTAAGTTCGGTGATTGTTAAATCCAATACCGCGCACATCGCCCATGTCGGCGACTCCCGTATTTACCGCTTACGTCAGGGCGTTCTGGAGCCCATGACGCGCGATCACCTGCACCGGCACGGCAATGGCCGCGAATATCTGAGCCGGGCGCTGGGTATGGATACGCATCTGGAAGTCGATTACCGCGAAGAAATTCTGGCCGAAGGTGATCTGTTTTTGCTGACCACCGACGGTGTGCATGGCTTTCTGAACGATCCGGATTTACTGGCGGTGGTGCAGCCGCTGGCGGATGCCGGCGTATCCCAGCACCAGCTGGAAAAAGGCTGTAAAGAACTGGTGCGGCGGGCGCTCGAGCACGGCAGTAACGATAATCTGTCGGCCTGCCTGTTGCTGGTGCGGGAGTTACCGCTGCCGGAGCTCGACGAGGCCAGACGTTCGCTCACGGCACGTGTGATTCCGCCGGTGCTGAAGGTGGGCGACAAGATTGATCATTATCAGATTACGGACATTCTGTTTGCCGGTACCCGCAGCCATGTCTACAAAGTACAGAACCGGCGTGATGGCAAAATCTATGTGTTAAAAGCGCCGTCACTGAATTTCTCCGACGATCTGGTGTACCTCGAAGGCTTCGTGCGCGAGCAGTGGGCGGGCAGTCGTCTGGATCATCCGAACGTGCTGAAAATCTACCCGCCGGCTGAACAAAGCCCGTATTTGTATCACATCAGTGAATGGTTGCCGGGTCAGAGCCTGCGCCAGTGGATGCTGGACAATCCGCAGCCGACCTTAACTCAGGTGCGCCACATTACCGAACAGATCGTTCATGGCCTGCGGGCGTTGCAGCGGGCAGGTATGGTCCACCGCGATCTTAAGCCAGAAAACGTCATGTTGCTGGCCGACGGTGGCCTTAAGCTGATTGATCTTGGTACTGTACTGGTACGTGGGCTGGCCGAGATCAACAGCGCTGTTACCGAAGACATTCCGCAAGGCTCGGTGAATTATGTGGCGCCGGAAACGGTGCTGCACAACCGGGCAACGGTGCAGAGCGATCAGTTTTCGCTGGCGGTGATGGTGTACGAAATGCTGGCTGGCGGACAGCCGTACCAGATGGATCAGGTCCATCGCCGGGGCGCGCGTTCCATTCAACAGTGGAAGTACCGCAGTCTGTGTGAGCGGCGGCCGGACATTCCTGTCTGGTTTGATCTGGCGGTGAAAAAGGCCTGTGATCCGGATTTGAGCAAGCGCTACGAGGCGTATTCTGAATTTCTGCACGACCTGCACACGCCGAATCCGGCGCTGCTGCGCCAGCAACAGCAGCGGCCACTGATGGAGCGCCATCCGGTGCGCTTCTGGCAGGGCGTGTCAGCACTGCTGTTGCTGATGGTTCTGATAGAGGCGCTGCTGCTGACGCACACCTTGTGAGTCGGTTGTTCTGATTCCGGCTTTCAGATTCAGTTATGCCGCCTCTCAGGCGTTATAGCCGCCCTGAGCACTCAGGGTGCGGCGGGTCAGTGCGCGGTCAAACGACTGGCCGTTGGCATTGGCGTCTTCTTCCAGCTCGTCCAGTTGCTGGAACAATGTAATTTCTTCATCGCTCAGGTAATGCAGGCATTCGCCGCCGAAAAACCACAGCAGATCGCGGTCTACGGCCGGTGCCAGCTGCGGATGATGGGTGAACAGCTGGCTCAGCCAGGCGATGCCCAGTTCGTAACCTGCATCAGAATGTTCCTTCAGCTGGTCAATAACCCGCTCAAGCTGTTGTAGAATCTCTTCACTGATCAGATCCGCAGCGTCGGAGCGGGCACGCGTCAGGCGGCCGGCAACCTGCTCAAGCAGGGCGATGTGGTGGTTCAGTCTTTCACTCATGTTCAGGTAATTCCTAAGGTTGCTTAATGAAGGCTCCCGCCTTAGTCGTACAGAATTTAACCAAGGTCTATGACAATGGCTTTCAGGCTCTGAAAGGCATCAGTCTGACCGTGGCGCAGGGCGACTTCTTCGCTTTGCTGGGCCCGAACGGCGCGGGCAAATCGACAACGCTCGGTATCTTATCGGGTCTGGTGCAAAAAACAGAGGGCAGCGCTCAGGTGATGGGCGCAGACGTGAACACTCAGGCCTTCGAAGCCCGACGCTATCTGGGGGTTGTACCGCAGGAGTTCAACTTCAACCAGTTCGAAAAGGTGTATGACATCGTCATCACTCAGGCCGGCTACTTCGGTCTGACGGCCAAAGAAGCGGCGCCACAGGCAGAAAAGCTGCTCAAAGCCCTCGATCTGTGGGAGAAGCGCGACAGTCAGTCACGTTTGCTGTCGGGTGGCATGAAGCGCCGGCTGATGATCGCCCGGGCGCTGATTCATCAGCCGAAGGTGCTGATTCTGGATGAGCCGACGGCCGGGGTGGATATCGAACTGCGCCGCTCCATGTGGGCCTTTATGCGCGAGCTGAATGAAGCCGGCACCACCATCATTCTGACCACGCATTATCTGGAAGAAGCCGAACAGATGTGCCGCAACGTCGCCATCATCAACAAAGGTGAAATCGTGCAGGCCACCAGTGTGCGGCAGTTACTGGCGCAGCTGAACACCGAAACCTTTATTCTCGATCTGGTGAATCCGCTGACCGCGGCGCCAGTGCTGGATGGTTTTACGGTACGTCTGGTGAACGGTGATGCGCTGGAAGTGGATGTTGAAAAAGGTCAGAGCGTGAACCGTATTTTCAGTCTGCTGACGGAGCAGGGCGTCGAGGTCCGCAGCATGCGCACCAAGTCCAACCGTCTGGAAGAATTGTTTGTCAGTCTGGTCCGTGGAGGTAAGGCATGAGTCCGGCCCGTATTCAGTGGGTAGCCTTCAGTACCATTGTGGTGAAAGAAGTGCGTCGTTTTATGCGCATCTGGCAGCAGACGCTGCTGCCGCCTGCCATCACCATGACCCTGTATTTTGTGATTTTCGGGCATCTTATCGGTAGCCGGATCGGCGCGATGGATGGCGTCGATTACATGTCGTTTATCGTCCCGGGGCTGATCATGATGAGTGTGATCACCAACGCCTATGCCAACGTGTCGTCCTCTTTTTTCAGCAACAAATTCCAGCGCAGCGTCGAAGAAATGATGGTGGCGCCGGTGCATCCGGGCACCATTCTGCTCGGTTATGTGTGCGGTGGCGTAGCCCGTGGCGTGGCGGTGGGTGTGATTGTGACCCTGCTGTCGCTGTATTTTACCCACCTGCAGCTGCACAACCTGCTGGTTGTGGTGGCGGTGATACTGTTGTCGGCCATCCTGTTTTCGCTGGGTGGCTTTATCAACGCGGTGTTCGCCACCAAATTTGACGATATTTCGATCATACCGACCTTTGTTATTACGCCGCTGACGTATCTCGGTGGTGTGTTTTATTCCATCAGCCTGCTGCCCGGTTTCTGGCAGGGGGTTTCTCAGTTCAACCCGATTCTGTACATGGTGAACACCTTCCGTTACGGCATCCTAGGTATTTCCGACGTCAACGTCTGGTTCTCTCTGGGGATGCTGGTGTTCTTCATTGTGTTGCTGGCGGCCTACAGTCTGTGGCTTCTGCGTCGTGGTAAAGGTTTACGTCAGTAAGGTGATTTATGGCTTCGGTTTCAAGCGAACATAACCCGTTAGGCAAAGTGTCTGCCTACAAAGATGAGTACGACGCGTCTCTGCTGTTCCCGATTGAGCGGGAAGAGAGCTGGCGCGTTCATGGTCTGAACCGCCACGAAGTGGCTTTTTATGGTGAAGACATCTGGAACGGCTACGAAATTTCCTGGCTGAACAGCCGCGGTAAGCCGCTGGTGTGTCTGGCCGAGTTTCATATTCCGGCGACTACCCGGTATCTGGTGGAATCCAAGTCGTTCAAGTTGTATCTGAACTCGTTCAATCAGACCCGTTTTGATGATGCGGAACAGGTGCGTACTACCATGGAACGCGATTTGTCTGCCGCCGCGGGCGGTAACGTGACGATTGTCTTTCATGATGTCGATGCCCGTTTTCCACAGGCGCCGGCGGCCCGTTGCATTGATGAACTCGATATAGAAGTGACTGGCTATGAGCCGGACCCGTCATTGCTGCAAGTGACCGACGGTGAATTTGACGGCTGGGTGTGCAGTCATCTGCTGAAGTCGAACTGCCCGGTTACCGGACAGCCAGACTGGGGCAGCCTGTACATTCACTATCGTGGTAAGCAAATCGACGAGGCGGGGCTTCTGGCGTACGTGATTTCTCTGCGCCAGCATCAGGATTTCCACGAGCAGTGCGTTGAGCGCACGTTCCGCGATATCTGGCTGGCGTGTAAGCCGGAAAGTCTGACTGTGTATGCGCGCTATGTGCGCCGCGGTGGGCTGGATATCAATCCGTTCCGGTCTTCTGAAGCCGGCGCGCAAGCGGTTAATTTCCGCTTGTCGCGCCAGTAAGGCGGGTATTTCGCTTTGTTCTGATTGACGCTCAGTGCGTCGTTCCGGTCGTCGTCGGTGGTACGACGGCCGGTTTCTCCACTTTCTTCTGCACAATGCCGCGTGTACGCAGTTTGGTGGCGGCTTTCTCCAGTGCATCTGCGACCTTGTCGCGATCTTCGTCACGTACCTTGTCGCTTTCCAGATACAGAGAGAAGCCCTCTGCTTCATGGTTCATAAAGCTTGGGTTTGAACCCAGATCACGACGGTAATCCACCACCTGATACAGAGGTACCGGGTCGCGGAAGCCTTTCACCATGGCGCTGCCACGCTGGCGGCAAATAATTTTGTCTTTGATCAGGGCGTAGGTTTCATGGGACACCAGAATCTCACCCGGTTCGGCTTCGCTTTCGAGTCGGCTGGCCAGGTTCACCTCTTTACCGATGATGGTGTAGTCCATGCGGCTTTCGGTACCGAAGTTACCGACGGTGCAATAACCAGTGTTGATGCCCATACGGATCTGCAGGGGAGCAGTCATGCCGTGCTCGGCCCACTGCTTGCGCAGTTTGAGCATGTGGCGGCGCATTTCAATGGCCATGGAAACACACGCCAGTGCGTCGCGTTTAGTGCCTTTGCTCTTCGGGTCACCAAAGAAAATCATGATGCCGTCACCGATGAATTTATCGATGGTACCGCCGTATTTCAGCGCGATGCGCGACATATCGGTCAGATACTGGTTGAGCAGGTCGGTGAAGGCTTCGGCCTCCATTTGCTCTGACAGCGATGAGAACCCCACGATATCCGAGAAGAAAATCACCAGCTTCTTACGCTGGGTTTCCAGTTTGGCCTGACGGCGCCCGCTGAAAATGGATTCCCACACCTGAGGCGCAACGTATTTGGATACCTGATGGGAAAGGGCCTGAAAACGTTCAACCTGTCCCTGAAATTTTTGTTTCAGGCGGATCAGGTCACGCGCCTGACGGTTACTGTTAAAAGCGGACACCGCCAGATGCACCGCCACGCCGAAGGCGCAGGTCAGAAACAGCCCGACAGGCACTGGCTCTGGTGGCACGTGGCCGAAAATCAGGACGCCCGCAGCGGCGCCGGATACCAGCGAAATGATGCAGAAGGCCCAGGCGGTGAAGCTGCCGACAATAATGAAACTGGTGTTGATCATCACCAGAAAGAGCACCGATAACTCAACCGGCAGCTGAATGTAACCAAGAAAGAAGCCACACAGCACGGCGTCGCCGTGAATCAGAAACTGGCGGGTAGTGTAGGCGCGGCGGATACGGAACGGACGGCTGGCGGCATACACCAGATGCGGGTACGCAATGGCAATCAGGGTAACCAGCATGGCAGCGGGCTCGAAATAGCCCATGAGAATACCTATGGTTACCGTAACCGCGGCAACGCCATAGCCCAATATGCGGGCCATATAGTCCTGTTTGGGTAGGGTCGTCTCGGCGAAGTGGGACGGATCCTGAAGATTAGACATGATCTGCGCTCATTGTCGTTGTTGTTATTCTAGTTGCAGATTTTGAGACGAATGAATCAAAACACACTTGTGATTGCATCTATATACCCAGTTTACAATTGTACAGCAAGACAGTGACGGGATAGACAGCTGATTAACGGCCGCGACCACCTTACAATAGGAACATGACCAGATTATTGATGTGAATGCTTTTATGGACGCAATTCAGGTACTGACAGGACGTGTTTCTGTCGCGCAACTCACTGGCCCGGACATTTCGCCGGAAGAAGAACAACTGCTGTTCAAAGCGGCTTTGCGGGCTCCGGATCACGCATGGCTCAGGCCAAGCCGCTATCTTACGGTGCGCGGTGCGGCCCGCGAAGAGCTTGGCCGCATATTTCTTGAGTCTGCACCCGATTCGGCATCATTGTCGGACGACAAAAAAGAGAAATTGCTCAATATGCCCATGCGGGCGCCGCTCATTGTGGTCGCCATCTGCTCGGTGCAGGAGCATCCGAAGGTGCCGCGTGACGAACAGCTGCTGTCGACCGGTGCCGGCGTACAGAATTTACTGAACGCGGCCTGGGCCCTCGGTCTGGGTGCCATCTGGCGCACGGGTGATGTATCAACGAATCCTTTGGTCGCCAAGGCGCTCGGGCTTGCTGAGAACGAGGTGATCGTCGGCTTTGTTTACGTCGGCCGCATCAGCGGCGAGGCGCGTCAGCCGCCGGAGATGGTGATTTCTGACTTTGTGACTGACTGGACGGCAAAATCGTTATAAAAACAAAGTCTTATGCAGAAAGGGTGTTGACGCATCCGGATCATCTGCGTATAGTTCGCGGCCTCTGAGTTGCACTCAGTTAGGTGAGGTGTCCGAGTGGCTGAAGGAGCACGCCTGGAAAGTGTGTATACCGAAAGGTATCGAGGGTTCGAATCCCTCCCTCACCGCCACTAATTCAAAAAGCCTGTTGGAAACAACAGGCTTTTTTTATGCCTCGCATTTGCAGTAGCAGGAGTGGTGAGGGCGGGTAAGAACCCTCGTGGGTTCGTACCGAGCGCAGCGACAAACGTCCGGAGCCTGCGACGGCGTTCATTCCGACCGGAAAGTTATCTTGGCGTAGTCGGGATATCCCTCCGCTTTCTCAGTCCGGCCACTCAATTTAAAAACCGCATTGTCGTCAGGCATTGCGGTTTTTTTATGCTCCGGCTTCGACGAAACGAAGGCGGTGAAAGGAGGGTGCTGAACCATCGTGGGTTCGCGCGGCGCACAAACGTCCTGCCGCTTTTTTCTGGTTCTTCTTTCCTGCGGCTTTGCGGGTTCCTTTTTTGGCTCAGGCAATTTGCGCCCCATCTTCTATAGTTTTTGTAGTCTTCTGAGTTCAATCCGAGGTGTTTGTGTTTTTTTCAGGGCGAAATAGCAAGGCAGCAGAGTCGGTTGCCGAACAGGCGTTGAATGCAAGAATTCTTAAGCTCGAACAGGAACTCAAGTTGCTGCGCAAGGTGAAGGATGTGGCCGATATGCGCAGTCAATACAGTCTGGAGCAATTGCGCGAAAGTGAGGCGCTGCGCCGGTTATGGTCGTCTTCCTCTCAGGCCATTGACCAGATTCGTCATACGCTGGCGGGTATGGCGCAGGGGATTGTTGAGGACAATGCCTCTGTTGCCGATTCTATGTCAGGCGTAGATGGTATTCAGGGGTCTCTGACGGCGTTGACAGGTGAGCTGACGGTTATTCGCAGAGAGTCCGCTGACGCCTCGCAGGCTGTTGGTGGTCTGACGCAGGTCGCACGGGGTATTCAGAATTTTGTCGGTCTGATTCAGGGGATTTCGGAGCAGACGAATCTGCTGGCGCTTAATGCTGCGATTGAGGCGGCCCGTGCAGGTGAGCAGGGGCGTGGATTTGCCGTGGTGGCCGATGAGGTGCGAACCCTGGCTCAGCGTACGGCCGAGGCAACGGCCGAGATAGGCAGCCTGATTTCGACGATCAGCGGCGAAGTTGAGCGTGTTGCGGCCAGTATTGCCTCTGTTGGCGAGCGTGGCGATGTGTTGGCAAAAGAGGTTGGGCATATTTCGGGACAGATCGGTGTGATCTCGGATGTCACAAACAGTATTTCGGGCAGCTTCGACTATGCCGCGGCGCTCAGTTTTCTCGAGACCGTAAAGCTGGATCACGTGGTCTGGAAAGCTCATGTGTATGAATGCATCTGGTCGGCGGATCCGGATTCCTGCCACACGCTGGCAGATCACACGGCATGTCGTTTGGGTAAGTGGTATCTGGAGGGGGCTGGTCATCAGAAATATCGCCATTTACCGGCATTCGCCCGTCTGGATGAGCCCCATAAGAATGTGCATGGTCATGGCTTTAAGGCGCTGGAGGCGCACCGGAATCGTGATCATGGTAAAACGGTCAGTTATCTAGAGCAGATGGAACGTTCCAGTGAGCGGGTCATCGAGGTGATTACGCAGCTGGAGGATGAAATCCGGTCTGCCTAAGCAGCCGGTGCGAAAACACTGGCTTTTCTCTATAATTGCCGCCTTTCAACCGACAGCTACAGAGATTGGTTTCTATGACGGTCCGCACCCGTGTTGCGCCTTCACCGACCGGTGATCCGCACGTAGGCACAGCCTACATCGCCCTGTTTAACCTTGCCTTTGCCCGCCAGCATGGCGGTGAGTTCATCCTTCGTATCGAAGATACCGATCAGGTGCGCAGCACGCCGGAATCTGAGCAGGCGATTCTGGATTCTCTGCGCTGGCTGGGTGTTGAGTGGAGCGAAGGCCCGGATGTCGGCGGTCCGCACGGTCCATATCGCCAGAGCGAACGTCGCGAAATTTATCAGCAGCATGTAGAAATTCTGCTGGAGCGCGGCCATGCCTTTAAATGCTATCGCACCACCGAAGAGCTGGATGCTATGCGCGCACAGCGTCAGGAATCCGGTAACAGCATGGCGCTTAAGCCGTCTGATCTGATTCTGCCGGCGGACGAGATTGCCCGTCGCGAAGCGGCTGGTGAGCCCTTTGTTATCCGTATGATGGTGCCGGAAGAGGGTGTGTGTGTTGTCGATGACATGCTGCGTGGTCCGATCGAGCTGGACTGGTCGCAGGTCGATGCGCAGGTACTGATGAAGTCGGACGGTTTGCCAACCTACCATCTGGCGAACGTGGTCGATGACCATCTGATGGGTATCACCCATGTGATCCGTGGCGAAGAGTGGATCAGCTCTGCGCCAAAACACAAACTGCTGTACAGCTACTTCGACTGGGTGATGCCGCAGCTTTGCCATATGCCGCTGCTGCGTAATCCGGATAAGAGCAAGCTGAGCAAGCGTAAGAACCCGACTTCCATCCTGTTTTACGAGCGCATGGGCTTTATGCCGGAAGCGCTGCTCAACTATCTGGGCCGCATGGGCTGGTCGATGCCGGATGAGCGTGAAAAATTCAGCAGCGACGAAATGTTCGCCAACTTCGATATCAAGCGCGTGTCGCTAGGTGGCCCGGTATTCGATATGGAAAAACTGCGTTGGCTGAACAGTCTGTGGCTGCGTGAGCTGGATGCGGAAACCTTTGCTCAGCGCTTTGCCGCCTGGGGCCTTAAAAAAGAACGTCTGCTGCCGGTGATTCCGCATGTGCAGCCGCGCGTGGAAACCTTCTCTGACGTCGTGCCGCTGGCTGGCCATTTCCTCGGCGGTCTGACCAGTCTGACACCGGCGCAGTTTGACAACAAAGCGCTGGATCAGGAGCAGCTGGTGACTGTGCTGCAATACGGCCTGTGGCAGCTGGAAGACATCCGTCACTGGTCGGTCGATGAGATCAAGACCCGTATGTTCGCTCTGGCGGGCAAGATGGACATTAAAGTGCGCGACTTCCTGTTTCCGTTCTTTATTGCCATTGCCGGTACCTCGGCCACTATTTCTGTGCTCGACACCATGGCGCTGCTGGGCCCGGACATGAGCCGTGCCCGCGTGCGTCACGCCATTGACGTGCTGGGTGGCGTTGGTAAGAAAAAAGCCAAGAAGATGGAAAAAGACTATCAGGATATGGTGGCCGCGATTGCTGCCGCGGCTCAGGAAAATCCTGAAGCCTGATAGGGCAGGGCAGCGGCGTCAGTCGCTGCCCTGATTTCCCCCACTGTATGTCATCGATTGTCGCTAAGTTATTGTTTCAGAAAAATATTTCGAGCAGTTGTTGACAGGCGGCAGGGTCGACATTAATATGCGCGCACGTTTTGAGACGGGGCCTTAGCTCAGCTGGGAGAGCGCAACACTGGCAGTGTTGAGGTCAGCGGTTCGATCCCGCTAGGCTCCACCAAACTCAAACTCATCCTTAGTGTCCCATTCGTCTAGAGGCCTAGGACACCGCCCTTTCACGGCGGTAACAGGGGTTCGAATCCCCTATGGGATGCCATCTCAGGTTCGACGGTTCGCCGTTGAATACCTTCGGGGCCTTAGCTCAGCTGGGAGAGCGCAACACTGGCAGTGTTGAGGTCAGCGGTTCGATCCCGCTAGGCTCCACCAAATTTCCTTCCGTTCTGTATCTTTGATTTGTGCATCGCAGCACGTCTGCTGTCATAACATTTGTGGTCTGAAACAGTTACAATAACCGAGAGTTTTTGTGGGGTTTTGCCATGGTTCATTTGCCCAACGTAATCAAAGAAAAAGCGCGCGCCGTTAAGCTGGTCGTATTCGACGTGGACGGTGTACTGACTGACGGTACGCTGGTGTATTCCGCCGACGGCGAGCAGGTTAAACATTTCAATGTGAAAGATGGTGTTGGTATCAAGTTACTGCAGACCTACGATGTGGTAACCGCCATTATTTCCGCAAAAGATTCTGCCCCTCTGGCACGTCGTGCCAAAGATCTGGGCATTCAGCATTTCTTTCCCGGTATCAAAGATAAATGGGAAAAACTCTCTGCCTTAATGGATGAACTCTGGCTGGAGCCGGACGATGTCTGTTACGTCGGTGATGACGTTATCGATCTGAAGGTAATGAAAAAAGTCGGGCTGAGCATTGCGCCGGCGGACGCGTTCTGGATGGTAAAAGACTACGCCGACCTGATCACGGAAGTGCCGGGTGGAAAAGGGGTCGCCCGCGAAGTGGCGGATATTATTTTAGGCAGCCGGATGCCGCTCGAAGAGGCTTATATCAAAGCCATGTTGCCTGAATTTGAGGAAACCAAAGCATGAAAATCCTGGTGACCGGCGCCGCCGGTTTTATTGGTTCATTCACCAGCAAGCAATTCATCGAACAGGGTCATGAGGTTGTTGGTATCGACAATCTGAATGACTATTACGATGTGAATTTAAAACACGGCCGTCTGGCCTGGCTGAATCAACTGCAGGGTTTTACCTTTAAGCAGGTTGAACTGTCCGACCGTGATGCCGTTAATGCGGTTTTTGCCGAGCATACATTTGACCGCGTAGTGCATCTGGCGGCACAGGCCGGCGTGCGCTATTCCATTACCAATCCGCATGCCTATGTCGACAGTAACCTGATTGGTTTTGTGAACATGCTGGAAGCCTGTCGTCACAATAAAGTCGCGCATCTGGTCTACGCATCATCCAGCTCGGTTTACGGGTTGAATACCAAAATTCCGTACAGCACCTCCGACCGTGTCGATCATCCGGTTTCTCTGTACGCGGCGACCAAAAAATCCAATGAGCTGATGGCGCACACCTATTCGCATCTTTATGGTCTGCCAACCACAGGTCTGCGTTTCTTTACTGTGTACGGCCCTTGGGGTCGTCCGGACATGGCGTATTTCAGTTTTACCCGCGACATCCTTGAAGGTAAAACCATCAACGTCTACAACCACGGCAAAATGCGTCGTGACTTCACCTACATCGACGACATCGTTGAAGGTGTAACCCGTATCACGCAAAAAATTCCGCAGGGCGTTACTGGCTGGTCACCTGAATCCGGTGATTGCTCACGCAGTTCGGCGCCGTACAAAATTTATAATATCGGCAACCACAACAGTGTGGAGCTCGGCACCTTTATCGAAACCATAGAGAATGTGCTGGGTAAAAAGGCCGTGAAGAACTACATGGATATGCAGCCGGGTGACGTGCTGGCAACCTACGCCAACGTTGATGATCTGGTTGAGGATGTCGACTTTGCTCCGAACACTCCGCTGGCGGACGGTATCGAACGTTTTGCCCGCTGGTACCGCGATTTTTACAAGGTGTGAAATGGCTGACTACAAAATTGTAATTCCTGCCCGTTACGGCTCCAGCCGTCTGCCGGGTAAGCCGCTGATTAATCTGGCTGGCAAGCCCATGATTCAGCACGTGTACGAGCGTGCGCAGGCGACGGGTGTCAGTGAGATTGTGATTGCGACCGACGACGAGCGCATTCGTGCGGTGGCTGAAGGCTTCGGTGCTGAGGTGGTTATGACTTCGCCGGATCACGAAAACGGCACGGAGCGTATTGCTGAAGTGGCGCGCGTGAAAGGCTGGGCTGACGATGCTGTGATCGTGAATCTGCAGGGCGATGAGCCGCTGATTCCGCAAAGCCTGATTGAACTGACGGCCAAAGGACTGATTGACCATCCTGAGGCGGGCATGAGTTCTGTGTGTACGCCGCTGCAGCACGACGAAGATGCGTTTAATCCGAACGTGGTGAAGGTGGTTCTCGATCGTAACCAGTTTGCCATGTATTTCAGCCGGGCTTCGATTCCCTGGGATCGCGACACTTACAAAGTCAGCACTGAAAAAATGACCGCTAAAATGCCGGTGTTCCGTCATATTGGCATGTATGGCTACCGTGTTTCCTTCCTGAAGGAATACACCTCAATGGAGCCTTGTGTGCTGGAAACCACCGAGGCGCTGGAGCAGCTGCGTGCGCTCTGGTACGGCGTGAAAATTCACATGGCCGTGATTGCAGAAGCACCGGGCCATGGTGTTGATACCGAGGCCGATGTGGTTCGTGTAGAGGCGCTGCTGCGTGCGCTGTAAGCGCACGTTTTTGTTTGAATTCTGATCGTTCTGTGCCCGAAATGGCGGCTGTGTTCTGCAGTCGCTGTTTGGGGCAATACTTTTTTCCCTTTCTGTTCTATGTTATTCAAGGTAAGTTATTGAAATACTTACAGACTTGGCGCGCGTGCGCCCGGGTCTGCCAGCGCTGATGTAAGGAGTGCTCTGATGGCGATGTCAATTTCTGAGAAGTTGGGTTATGCGGGCTTGCTGCCTTTTATTGCGGCGGCGGTTGCCGTGGTGATGGGGGTTGAGCAGGGGGAGGCAATGTTCAAACTCTACTCGGTGCTGATTCTGGCGTTTATGTCGGGCGGTTGCTGGGGCGTAGAGCAGGCCAATCCGGATCAGATTGATGATATTCCGCTGGAGTTGTCGATCGGCACGTTTCTGTGGGGGATTCTGGCGTATTTCTTACCAACCAACGTGGCTGTGCTGATGTTTATGGTGGGCTTCTGGCTGCTGTTGTGGACGGAAACCAATCCGATCTTCAAGCGCGCTTATGCTGAGTCCTACAAACGTCTGCGCAATGTTCTGACCGGTGCTGTGACTCTGGTGTGTGTGGTGGTATTTATCGCTGTTCACTGATCCACTCGCTGTCGTAAACAGTGCCAATAAAAAAGCCCGCATAAGCGGGCTTTTTTGTTCTGAGCTTCTTTGTTCTGCGCTTCCTGCATCGCGGAGGTGTGCTCAGATTTTCAGGCGCTGAGCTTCCTTGCACGTCTGTGCGGTGCGCCACAGGTCGTGATATTGCTCCAGCAGCCGGGCGACTCTTGGCCGGTCGTTGAGGCTGGCAACCACTTGATGGCGTTGCGCTTCAATCCAGCAATAGGGCGTCATCAGAATCAGGTTGTCGCGGATACCACCGTGAACTTTCAGCTGAATGCGACTGCTCATACGTTGCTGCAGCTGAATTAAGCGGTGGTCGGCAATGCCCGCATATTCGTTGGCAATCAGCAGGCGCACGGAGCGCTGCCGCGCTTCACGTAAATACCTGTTTATACAGCTCAGGGTCGAGGTATCAGACCAGATAGGCAGGGCCAGGTCGTGAATCGCGATCTCGAGGGTGCGCGGTGCGCTCTGACAGCCGATCTGCAGCAGACTTTCGGCAGCACCACTGGCCGGCTCAAACACGTAGCGCGCGCTGTCGCGGCCCGGTACCAGAATTTCGGAATCCTGGCTGCTGCGGCCCAGTACTTTATTCATCAGTACATGGGGAATGCCGGCGTCGATATTAAAGGACGCTTCCGGCGTAAAACCGTTGTCACGGTAGAACGCGAACGCGCGGGTTTGTACGTTGGCTTTCAGAATGCGGCCGTGGAATTCGCGCTGATAGTGGTTTTCGATAGCGCGTATCAGTAGGGTGCCGATCTTGTGGCGGCGGTACTCAGGTACAACCGCCATGCGCCCCAGCGTGCCGTTGGCCAGCAGGCGCGCGCAGCCCACCGGACGTTTGCCGTCACGCGCCAGAAAGTGCACGGCATCGGCATCGTCGCTGTCCCATTCCAGTGCCTCGGGAACTCCCTGTTCCTCGATAAACACCCGTTGTCGGATGGCCTTCAGCGCATCGCGCTGGGCATTCCAGTTGGTTACCTCAATCTCCATAATCGGCTTCCGGACTGTAGATCATATGACGCTGCCACAGTTCGGCTAACAGAGTGCGAGCCTGCTCGCTGCCAGCCAATTGTTGCAGCTCGACAGACTCATATTGGGCGTTATTCGCCAGATAGGCAACAAAGGCTTTATCGGACGCAGGCAGTGCCCAGCTGCGGCCAAAGGCGTAAAAGCGCACACTGTCGCCGGTTTCGCCGTAAGCGAAGCGGGCAAATTCGGATTTGCGCCAGTCGTCAGCCTGCGCCAGTTCTTCGCTGCACGCGTCCCAACCGGACTCATCGCGCGGCTCCGGCAGGTGTTCCGGATACTTAGGCTCGGTCATCAGTTTGCCGATGATCAGCTGCAGACGTTCTTCGTCGCTGAAGGCTTCGGTGAGCAGGTTCTTCAGGCGGACGGTGGCGTCGCTACCAATCAGGCCGGGTTCCGCTTGCGGGGCCAGATCGGGGTCGGCATAGCGCTGGTCGTCACGGCTGGAGGCAATGATTTCATCCAGTGCGCTTTGCGCCAGTTCCGACTGACTCGGAGCGCGGAAGCCGATGCTGTAGGTCATGCACTCGCCTTTGGCGATGCCGTAGTGCGCCAGTGCCGGCGGCAGGTAGAGCATGTCGCCCGGATTCAGCACCCAGCGCTCGCTTTCGTCGAAGTTATCGAGAATACGGATTTTCGGACCTTTCATAATCGGCGTGTTGTCGTCGCACATCTGCCCGACGCGCCATTCGCGCTGGCCTTCGGCCTGCAGCAGGAAAACATCGTACTGGTCGAAATGCGGACCAACCGAGCCGCCGTCGACGGCGTAGCTGATCATCAGGTCGTCGATGCGCCAGGACGGGATAAAGCGGAAGTGTTCCAGCAGGTCGGCGGCTTCCGGAATCCAGTGATCCACGGCCTGCACCAGCAGGGTCCATTTATCCGCCGGCAACGCCTGGTAATCCTCTTCACAGAACGGACCTTTGCGGATCGACCACGGGCCGTCCTGACCGTTTTCTTCGACGATACGCGATTCAATTTCTTCTTCGAGGCTGAGTCCGGCCAGCTCCTGAGCGCTGAGCAGGGGTTCAAAACCCGGAATGGCGTTACGGATCAGCACCGGCTTTTTATGCCAGTAATCGCGCAGGAATTCTTCGACGGTAAGATGACCAAGCACGTGCATAGGAATCACTCAGAAGTTGGGTACAAAAACAAAAAAGCCTCCCGCAGGAGGCTTTTCATTGTAAAGGCGATTAAACCTTCTTCGCCTGATCTGCGGCATTACCAATGTAGGTTGCCGGGGTCATGGCGTTCAGTTCGTCTTTGGCAGCCTGCGGCAGTTCCAGAGAAGCAATGAATTCAATCATGGCGTCTTTGGTGATGGCTTTGCCGCGGGTGAAGGCTTTCAGTTTCTCGTATGGCTGTTCGATGCCGTAACGACGCATCACGGTCTGTACCGGCTCGGCCAGCACTTCCCAGGCGTTGTTCAGATCGTCGCCCAGACGCGCTTCGTTCACCTGCAGTTTGCTGATGCCTTTCAGGGTGGCCTGATAAGCGATCAGGCTGTAACCCAGACCTACGCCCATGTTACGCAGTACGGTAGAGTCGGTCAGGTCACGTTGCCAGCGGGAGATTGGCAGCTTCTGCGCCATGTGAGTCATCACAGCGTTGGCCAGACCCAGGTTGCCTTCGGAGTTTTCGAAGTCGATCGGGTTTACCTTGTGCGGCATGGTGGACGAGCCCACTTCGCCGGCAATGGTGCGTTGCTTGAAGTAACCGTTGGAAATGTATGCCCAGATATCGCGGTCGAAGTCGATCAGGATGGTGTTGAAACGGGCGTAAGCATCGAACAGCTCAGCGATGTAATCGTGCGGCTCGATCTGGGTGGTGTACGGGTTGAAGGTCAGGCCCAGAGAGGTCACGAAGGCTTCGGCGTTGGCTTCCCAGTCGATGGCCGGGTAAGCAGAAATGTGCGCGTTGTAGTTACCCACGGCGCCGTTGATTTTGCCCAGCAGTTCGACGGCCTTGATCTGTTTGATCTGACGCTCAAGACGCGCCACCACGTTGGCCATTTCTTTGCCCAGTGTGGTTGGCGAAGCGGTCTGGCCGTGGGTACGCGACAGCATCGGCAGAGCGGCATAGTCGTGCGCCAGCTTGCGGATCTCGTCGGCGATGTTCTGCATCACAGGCACCATCACGTCACGGCCGGCTTTCAGCATCAGACCGTGGGACAGGTTGTTGATGTCTTCGGAGGTGCAGGCGAAATGCACGAATTCATTCACCGCCATCAGCTCGTCGTTGCCGGCAAACTTCTCTTTGATGAAGTATTCAACGGCTTTTACGTCGTGGTTGGTGGTGGCTTCAATCTTTTTGATGCGCAGGGCATCTTCTTCGCTGAAGTCGGCAACAATGCTGTCCAGCACGGCGTTGGCCGCGGCGGAGAAGGCCGGCACTTCGGCGATGGCTTCGTGGGCAGCCAGACGTTGCAGCCAACGGATTTCCACTTCCACACGGGCACGGATAAGGCCGAACTCGGAGAAAACAGGACGCAGATCGGTGGTTTTGCTGCCGTAACGGCCATCAATCGGGGAGATGGCGGACAGGGCAGACAGCGCCATTGGGTTCTGTGTGGACATAGCAGCTCTCAACAGACGATGAATGGTGTGAATTTTAAGGCGCGCAATTCTACCGGATTTTTTCCGATAACTCAGCCCTGCAGCCGATTTAAGCCAGAATCAGACGTTTTACTCCGGCGCTAAGCCGTTGTTTTGTCATCGGACTGTCATATGTGGCGCAGTAGACTGCCCGCCATTTGGTCTGGCGGTGAGTATGCTCGAGTCTCTGTTGTCCTATTCAGACAGTCCGGTCTGGCTGGTGTTGGTGGTGATTGTTTCAACCTTCATGTTGGAGGATCTGGCCATTATCGGGGCGGGTCTGCTGGCCGCCAGTGGCCGCATGGCGCCGGAACTGGCCTTTGCTGCAACGTGCAGCGGCATGTTCATCGGCGATACCGCACTTTATCTGGCCGGTCGCCTGGCGCATGTCTGGCCCTGGCTGGCGCGCCATTGTCAGCACGAGCTGATTTCGCGCCAGATCAGCCCGTTGCGGCAGGCACCCTGGCACCAGTTGGCGCTGATCCGCTGCATGCCGGGCCTGCGCACGTTCGGCTACATCGCCTGCGGCATTGCCCGGGTGCCGGGCAGCGTTTTTACGCTGGCCAATGTGCTGTCGATTCTGGCCTGGGCTGCGCTGTTGTTTGGTGTGTCGTTTACGCTGGGGCGGCAATACGCCGAGCAGGTGCATGAATGGCTGTGGTGGCTGTTGCCGATTGCCTTGCTGGTGTTTATTTTTGGCCAGAAGCGTCTGCGCAGTCGTATGGAAATGGCCTGATGCGTCAGTTGCTGCTTTGTGTGTGAGCAGGCTGGCAGAACGTACCCAATAAAAAAGCCGGTGATCACCGGCTTTTTTATTGGGCGTGAATGGCTTTATTTCAGAGCTGGCCCTGTTTAAGAGGCTGGTCCTGTGTCAGAGACTGGCCATGGCGCCTTTGTTCACGCCTTCAAAGGCTTTCACAGTCACGTCATCGTTGACGTGGGTCTGCTTGATCACGCGGGCCAGATGTTGAGCGATAAACTCGACCGTGGTGTCGGTGTTCATCATGTAGCAATGGCTTTTCGGCAGTGACAGGGAGAATTCACCCTGCATCGCCTGGTAGCGGAAGCCGTAAGAGTTGCCGTCGTCGCTGACCAGGTCTTCTTCGCTGCCGAGGTAAATATCCTGCCAGCGTTCCGCCCATTCCTGTTCCAGATCTGCGTCACGACTGCCATTGAGGTAAACCTTCAGCCGGGAGCGGTGGCCGTGGGCGATGCGCTGGCAGTTGCCGTTGTGCTTCTTCAGGCCGTGGCTGTAGTGGTAGAAGGCGCCTTCGATGTCTTCCGCGGTGAAGGTCAGGGTCAGTTGTTCAACGTTGACCGGGAAATGTTCGCGCAGCTGTTCGCGGCACCAGCGGGCGGTGGTGTCTTCGGTAATGACTTTGGCGTCGACCAGTGCCACCGCCTGACGCGGGGCCTGCATTTGGATCTCGCCGCCACCGGTCAGGCGCCAGATCAGGTTGATACGGTCGCCATCAACGCTCAGGGTGAGGGCGTCGGATTGCACCGGTACCAGCAGGCGGTGGTCGACGTCGTCGTCGAGCCAGTTGCGCAGGGTTTTCTTCACCACGCCGAAGTCGCACACCATGCCCTGATCGTCGAGGGCGCCGTCGAGCAGGGCAGAAGCCCACCAGGTTTCTCCCACGATGCCGCGCACGGGATCGAGGTAACTGAAGTCGACGTTGGTTAACTGGTCTACGAAAAGCTGCATGGTGGTCCGGCGGAATAACAAAAGGTGCCGGATTTTACCGGAAACCGCGCTGAGCGTCACAGGAATTCCCGCGGGAACCCTTGTCAGTTGTGGCAGTCTATTGCACTTCCTTACGGCAGCATGACTATCGCGCAGGGTAAAGCCTGTTATGATAAGCGCCATTTTTATTCGGGCAGTGGCCCGCGCCCGCATCTGAGAGTGATTGTTTCTTTATGGCAACCCGCACACATCTGACCGCGTCTTTGCTGATTCCTGTTGTACTCACCGGCCTGATGAGCGCCTGCAGCAGCGGATCGAATTCGTCTTCCACCGTGTCTGTGAACGTACAGGCCGGACAAGAAGACATCGAGTACGGCATCGTCCGTTCTGTCGCCATTACCGAAGGCGGACAGCCATCGGAAGATGCGGATGGCCGCTATGTGCGCTCCGAATACGTCACCGATGACGAAGGTCTGATCAAGGCGACCATCGCCAGCGTTGAAATTCAGCTGTTCGAGCTGATTGGCCGTGTTGAAGATGAAGACACGGAATCGGAGCCGACCACGGTCCGTTGTCAATGGGTGGCGGGCTGTTCAGCCTCTGGCACCGATTACAGCTTTGGCACCGATGTCGCGCGGATCGACGGTCTGGGCTGGCGCTCCGTGGTGTACGCTGCGTCCAAGGGCGAGACCGTACGCGTAACGCCGCTGACCGATCTGGTGACCCAGCTGGCCTATGACTACGTTTACACCGAAAGTGCCGACACGCCGGAATGGACCGAAACCGGTTACTACTCCGCCTACTCGGTGGAGCAGGCGGTATCTCAGGTTTCCGGGGTGTTCGACATCACCAGCGTGCAGAGTGCAGAGCCTGCGGATCTGACGCAGATCAGCGCCTACCGCAAAGTGTCGGCCGGTGCGCAGGACAGCATCCGCTACGGTGCGTTAATTGCTGCCTGGAATCATCTGGCTGAAACCTATGGCGATGGCTTTACCGCGGCCGTATCGACCGAGTTTTCGGCCGACAAAGGCCAGATGCTGGAAAAGAGCAATACGGTCACACGCGTGCTGACCCTTACCGACCTGTATCAGGCGGCGATTGATAACCTGAATGCGCTGACCATCGCCAACGACGCGGTGCACCAGAACGTAACGGCGGTGGTCACCGGTCTGGAAGCCGATATCGCGGCCTTTGCGGATGACACCTTTACCACCACCACGCCAGCGACTCTGGTCAGCCTGTTTGGTCAGGATGATTACGATGATTTCGTGCTCGGTATCAAGCGCACCAAGGCGTTCATTGATGTGATGCGCGAGTATCAGGACACCTTCTTTGAAGACGGCTACAAAGATCAGCTCGACGAATACGTTGACCTGATCAAGCAGATTGGCGACAAACACGCCGACAATCTGGATGCCGTGGTACAGGCCTTTATCGACACCGAGAAACTGTACTCGGCAACCGTGCTTGGCAGCACTGGCCAGTGCGCCGATTACACGTCCTACACCTGGGTATCGGCCTGCAGCTACGACAGCAGCACGCTGACCATGACCCTCAATTCGGGTGACATCAGTGTTAAGCAGATGGTGGCGGACGTGAACACCACCGACGACGATGATACGCCCACCAGTTCCCACGCCATCGATGTGCTGATTACCGGCACCTACACTCAGGGCGATCTGAAGTTTGTTGTCGATCAGGTGTACGAAGACGATGATCCGAAGAACGACATCACCTCAAGCTCGGGTGTGCGCGTGTATTTCACCGACGAGGTGAGCACGCTGGATGATCCGGCCGACAACGAGGTGATTGGCTATGAAATCCGCTGGTCTGATTTCCAGCTGACGGATACCTCAGGCACCTCAACCACCAGTGATGACATCACGGTTGGCGAAGTGACCGGCAGCTTCCGTCTGTTCCTGCGTGGTGTGCGTGACCCGCTGAATGACGCCTCCGACCTGCATTTCAACATCGATACCGCTGTGCTGAACGGCCGCATTTCCGATGTGATTGGTGACGAAGATGACGACGACGTGGATTATTCCACCGTGTACATCGCGGGCTCTGCCGCCAATGCGTCCGACTACTATCCGGAAAAAGAGTTTGCCTCGTTCAACGGCTTCTTTACGCCGAACGCCACGAGCGGTTTCACCAAAGGCGATACCCTGTCTGATCTGCTGACCTACAAAACCGGTGAAGAAACCGTGAGTGGTCAGGATGTGCAATATCTGGACGTGTATCTGCTGGCTAATGGTGAAGCGATTGACGGTTCCCGTCGTTACCGCTTCTACCCAACGGTTGAGCGCGAAGATTCGTACGACATCGACAATGACGATGACACCGACGAGCTGATCTCAACCCACGATCTGGAAATCTGTGATCTGGCCTACGACGGCAGCAACTGGTCGGTCGATACCTGCGATCCGAAGCAGCGTCTGTACACCGCCCGTGATTTCCAGCTGGCGATCAACGATCTGTGGGAAGCCGGTGCGTTCTCGCGCATTACCGTGCCGGGCCGTGGTACCTACTTTGTGACCTGGCCGGTGAATGCGGCCGACAGCGACGGCTGTCTGACCCTGCAGGATCTGAACACGTCCGCTACCAGTATGGACGGTGTGCTCTACGATCCTATGGTGCTGGGCCTGACCTCGGCGCGCATCACCAGCGAAGTGCTGATTGATAACGAGCCGTCCACGCTGTTTGACATGGCGGTGACCGCCGAAACCTCCGAACGCTACAGTCTGAGTGCCGGTTTGTCGCACGATTATTCCGGCATCACCAGCAGTGATGTGTATCTGGGTACCGGCTCGAATCTGGATCGCATTATTTTGTCGTACGATACCGACTCATCGTTTGAAACCACCGGCAGTCTGGCGATGTACAAAGACGGTGTGTCCCTGTCGCTGGATGATGGCACGACCTCAAAGGTCGACAGTCTGCTCACCGCTTACATGAATCAGACTTACAACCTGTCGGCGTTGCCGTACAAGTACATCACAGGCGACGATGGCACCTACGAACTGTGCGTCACCGACAACAACGCCGAAGTGACTAAGACCACGTCGCTGGACGACGCTGTGTTCTATCTGAACTTCCGCGATGTGGTGTACGGCCGCATCAAGAAAGAAAGCGGCGTGTGGATCATCCGCTACATCGATGGCAGCTTTGAAACGCTGTGATCAGATGGGGTGAATACACCAAATAAAAAAGCGGCTACGGCCGCTTTTTTATTGGTTTTCTGACGACTTATTGGTTTTCTGATGAATCTTCTGGCGAGCTTTCTTACGGGTGTTCATTGGATTTTTTACGAATGTGCGGTGGCTTCCAGCGCCGTGTATCACGTCCTGCCGAGGCTGCGATAGCCTTAACTGAACAGGCTGTAATGCAACAGGGTTCGAACAGCAATTCCGATTAAGGCGGCCAGCACGGCGGGTTTTACCACGTCGGCCACCTGTTTTCCGGCGGATATCAGAATCGCTACGCCGGCGACGTCCAGCGGGCAGATCAGCAGCCCGGCCAGCAGATTAATGTCATTGGTGGTCATGGCGCCGATGGCGGATTGCTCCATGGCGATCCCCATCATGGCGGTACCGCCTGCCACGTATTTGGTCAGCATCAGCAGCAGGGTCTGCGGCGGCAGGCCCGCTGCGCTGAGCAGGGGGCTGATCAGGGTTTCCAGCCAGTCGACGGCGCCGGTCAGGCGGAACAGGTTGACCGCAACCAGAGCGACCACCAGTAAGGGCAGGGCACCGAGTGCAATGTCCCAGGCGTCTTTGCCGGCGGAGCGAATCACCAGCAGCAGATTGGGACGGTTATTACCCGCATCCGGCAGCAGCTCGGTGTCTTCCGGTTGGGTGGCATCCGCACTGAGCGAGCGCCCGAATCCGTACCAGCAACAGGCGGCGGCGATTAAACCACCGAGCAGTGCGATGCCGAGCGTCAGCGGAACATCGAGTCCGGTCGCCGCCATCGGAAACACCACGTTGGCCTGCGCCATGGCCAGCACCATGGCCAGTGTTGCTGCAATGTGGCGCGCGGACGAACCGTTGCGCGCCATGATGGCCAGCGTGGCGATTGGCGCGGCGAAACTCACCATCGACACCTGAATCAGCGCAAATACCCCAAGGCCGGTCAGGCCGAATGGCACTAAAAGTGGTGCGGTAACGCGAACAACGCGGTTAAGCCAGCCGCGGCTGTCGAGCCAGTGCATGATGCTGAGCATGACGATCATCACTGGCAACAAGATCAGGAACGCGAGTTCAACCGCAGAGCGGCCGGATGACAATATGGTGGTGGCGATCTGATCCATGTGGGGTTCCGGAAAGCAGGGTGCAGAGAGGAATATTCAGCCGCTCACTCTAGCAGAGCGCTGTTGATGGGTCTGTTGGTATTATTACTTTTATACCGTTACCTTTTGGTGCTTGTATTTATTTTGGTGATGTGGGGTATCAGCAATATTTCATTCTGGTGATATGGGCGCTGCGGTATACTTCCGCGACTTTTTGTCTGCTCCGGGTGTTTGCAGGGGCAGTGCAGTGGTTTCAGGCATCCGGCAAGGGTGTGAACTTACATTATCGAGGCTGAATAATGACAGGATACGTTCAGAAGGGTGGCATTAAAGTCGCCCAGGCGCTGTACGATTTCGTAAACGAGAAGGCGATTCCGGGTACCGGTATCGATGCAGAAAAGTTCTGGGCTGAGTTTGACGTTCTGGTCAACGAACTGGCGCCTAAGAACAAAGCTCTGCTGGCCAAGCGTGACGATTTCCAGGCGAAAATCGATGCTTACCACACTGAGCGTAAAGGTCAGCCACACAACGCGGCCGAATACAAAGCCTTCCTGCAGGAAATCGGCTATCTGGTTGCTGAAGGCGAAGCCTTCCAGGCCACCACTGCCAGCGTAGAACCTGAAATCGCCACCATGGCCGGCCCGCAGCTGGTTGTGCCAGTGATGAACGCCCGTTTTGCCCTGAACGCAGCCAACGCCCGTTGGGGTTCTCTGTACGATGCTCTGTACGGTACCAACGTGATCTCTGAAGAAGGCGGCGCCGAAAAAGGCACTGGCTACAACAAAGTCCGTGGCGACAAAGTAATCGCCTGGGCCCGTGACTTCCTGAACGAAGCGGCTCCGCTGATGTCCGGTTCTCACGTTGACAGCACCAAGTACGCCATCGAAGAAGGCAAACTGGTTGTTACCCTGAAAGACGGTTCTGTTACCACCCTGAAAAACGCCTCTCAGCTGGTTGGTTTCAACGGTACCGCTGCTGCGCCGGTTGCTGTTCTGCTGAAAAACAACGGCCTGCACTTTGAAATCCAGATCGACGCGTCCAGCCCGATCGGTTCTACCGATGCCGCTGGCGTGAAAGACGTTCTGATGGAAGCGGCTCTGACCACCATCATGGACTGTGAAGACTCCGTTGCTGCCGTTGACGCTGCTGACAAAGTGGTAACCTACGGCAACTGGCTGGGCCTGATGAAAGGTGACCTGGCTGAGTCTGTGAGCAAAGGTGGCAAGACCTTTACCCGTACCATGAACGCAGACCGCGAATACGTGGGCCTGAACGGCGAGACCATCAAGCTGAAAGGTCGCTCCATGCTGTTCATCCGTAACGTGGGTCACCTGATGACCAACCCGGCAATTCTGCTGGCCGACGGCAGCGAAGTACCGGAAGGCATCATGGACGGTATGATCACCACGCTGATCGCCATCCACGACCTGAAAGGCAACTCGCCATTCCAGAACTCCACCGCGGGTTCCGTGAACATCGTTAAGCCAAAAATGCACGGTCCGGAAGAAGTGGCGTTCGCCAACGAACTGTTCGGCCGCATTGAAGACGCACTGGGTCTGCCACGCTTCACCATGAAGATGGGCATCATGGACGAAGAGCGTCGTACCACTGTGAACCTGAAAGAATGTATCCGTGCTGCGAAAGACCGTGTTGTGTTCATCAACACCGGCTTCCTCGACCGTACCGGTGACGAAATCCATACCTCCATGCTGGCTGGTGCGTTCGTTCCTAAGTCTGTTATGAAACAACAGACCTGGATCAACACCTACGAAAACTGGAACGTGGATGTGGGCCTGAAGTGTGGTCTGCAAGGCCGTGCCCAGATCGGTAAAGGCATGTGGGCAATTCCGGATGAGCTGGGCCAGATGATGGAACAGAAAATCGCTCACCCGAAAGCCGGTGCCAATACTGCTTGGGTTCCGTCTCCGACCGCCGCCACTCTGCACGCCGTTCACTACCACAAGGTCGACGTATTCGCTGTTCAGAACGAACTGAAAAACCGCGAACACGCCAAGCTGGACGGTATCCTGACTCTGCCGCTGATGACGGCAGAACAGGCCGCTGCGCTGACCGCCGAACAGATCCAGAAAGAACTGGATAACAACTGTCAGGGTATTCTGGGCTATGTGGTTCGTTGGGTTGATCAGGGCGTTGGTTGTTCCAAAGTACCTGACATCAACAACGTGGGCCTGATGGAAGACCGCGCAACTCTGCGTATTTCTTCCCAGCACGTGGCGAACTGGCTGGAACACGGCGTGTGCACCCGTGCACAGGTTGAAGACAGCCTGAAGCGCATGGCCGCTGTTGTTGACGGTCAGAACGCCTCTGACCCTCTGTACATCAAGATGGCACCGGGCTTCGATGGCATCGCCTTCCAGGCCGCTTCTGATCTGATCTTCAAAGGTAAAGAGCAGCCAAGTGGTTACACTGAGCCACTGCTGCACGCTTACCGTCTGAAGTTCAAAGCGTCCCGCTAAGACGTCAGAACACAAAAAAGCCCGGATTCTTCCGGGCTTTTTTGTGTAAGTTTTCTGTAAATGCCTTTCCTGTGATGTTTCACAGTAGCAGACGGGTTAGAATGCCCGGACCTCTGAAAACAGAAGAACAATAATGAAAATCTCTCCACTCGCTTTCGCGCTCCCGGCGCTGGGGTTGGTGCTGTCCGGCTGCAGCGGCAATGGCTCTTCCACCAGTCAGGTAACTGAAACCCTCAAATACGTGAATGGCTATATCGGCAGCAGCAACGTGCACAATGCGGTTGTTCAGGCCGTGCCGATTGATGTACAGGGGCAGCCGGAAACCGAGATCGACGACGACAATGTTGAGGTTTACGTCGGCAGTAAGGCGACCTCGACCGCAACGTCTTTCTATTCGGTTAAAGTCGATTCTGACGATCTGGGCGGACCGCTGACACTGATTACGCTGGCAAAAGATGACGATGCAACCACTCAGCGTTGTCAGATTGTGGCGGGTTGTGGCACCGATTGGGCGTACCGCGAAGAGGCGCCGGTGGCGGAAGATTTTGAGCTGCGTGCGTCCGTCGCCGAGTCCATGGACAACATGCGCATCAACGTGAACTGGGTGACCCATCTGGCCAGTGCGTTTGCCTACACCAGTTATATCGACAAGACCGACAACAGTGCGACGGATCTCGACGACCCGACCACGCCGCGCACCGGTGTTTACACTGCGTTCACCATCGAGCGGGCCAACGTCTGGATGGACCGTATGTTCGGTGTGGTGGATGTGGTTTCCAGCCGTGCGCTGGAGCCCGCTGATCTGTTCAACGACAGCAAACTGTCGGCGGCACTTCGTCCGGATGCCATTTATTACGGCGCCATCGTGGCGGCCGGGCAGGTACTGGCAAAGGCGGAAGGCATCGATGAAACCACCTGGGTTAACAATCTGGTGCACGATCTGCTGGTGAATCAGGGCCAGTTTTACCAGAAGGGCGGCTCGGGTACCTCGCTGTACGCTATTTATGAAGCGGCCTATCAGGTTCTGAGCGACAACAAAACCTTTATGGAAGGGCGCAGCTATGCGATTCCATCGGAAATCGGAGCGGTGCTGACCCGTCTCTCCGATCAGATGGCCGTGCTCGAAGATGGCGTGCTGACGTCGGTTTCAGTAACGGCTGACGAAGTGGATGACTGGCTGGATCGCATCAACAAAACCAAGGTGTTCGTGGCCGATCTGAATGAGCGCCTGCTGAACTGGAAGGGCGATGATCCCGACACCTGCGCCAGCGGTGCCGATCAGGATGACACCAGCTGTGTACACAGCTTTGTGGATCCGGCCTACGTCGCCAAAACAGTGGCTTACTACGACGGACTGGCGGACGTGTATGAGTCGGCCGCACCGGGCATGGAGGCGGCATTGCGCAGTCTGCGTGATCTGAGCCTGACCTACATCAGCTGTCTGAATACCGGCTGTGCGGGCGACAGTCACTACGATGCCGATGCTGAAACCTACACAGTAGCCGGTTCCGACAGCGATGATCCGCTGGTGTTCACCTATGAGGGGGTGGCAGTGGACGGTGTGACCGCGGATGAAGGCGAATTCTACGCCTTTGATATCATCCACAAAGGCACACTGACGGTGAGCTACACAGCGCCGGACACCAGTGCTCAGACGCTGAATCTGACCTTCCGTGATGTGAAAACGACCGAAGATGACGGCACGGAAACAACCGCCGTTCCGCGTCTGCGTATCGTGTACAACGAATCCTTTACCAAGCCGCCGGTGACTGCGGTAGACAACGGATCCGGCCAGCTGCTGGATATCAACAACAACAGCACCGCCGATGAAACCGAACCCTTGGGCTTCGACGTCAGCTGGCCTTACGCCAAGATTCCGCTGACCGTCGACGGCAATCAGCAAACCTTTGAGCTTTACGTTGCGGCGGCCATGCTCGGCGTGCGTGACCCGCTGGATGCAAACACCCTGTATCACTACAACCTGACGTCTGTGTCGTTCCAGATTCTGGCCGACGGCGCCGACGAAGGTAAGCTGCAGGAAGAGGGTGAAACGCTGACGCTGGGTGATAAAGCGGAACTGACCTTCACCACCAGTGTGACCAACTCCGCGAACTACTATGCCGATTCGGTGTGGCCTGAACTCGACGATTTCTTCCGTATCCGTGACGGCTACGAGGCCGGCGCGATTGAGCCTGACCTGTTTAAATACCTGATCAGAACCAATGAATCTGTGCTGTACGGCACCAAGACCAGTGGTTCAACCGTTACCGATGTGATGCGCACGGCCGATTACATCGAAGTTGAAATCAACGGCTACGGCATCAACCGGGTTGAGGTATTTGGTCAGGATGATGTGGGTGAGCCGGGTCTGCGCAAGTGCTCCGTGATTGAAGATGAAAGTGGCAACCGCTCGACCGAAACCTGTACCTCCGTCGTGACGACCGACGAGAAAATGACCATTCAGGAACTGGTCGACTCCGACAGCCTGGGGCTGTTCTCTATTCCGGCGCGCGGTGCCTACCGCCTGATGTTCCCGGAAGACAGCTCAGGCAACGCCATTCTCGATACCACAGGCACGGAAGTGACGCTGGACGGTCGTCTGGACGCCGTCTTTATGCAGGGGCTATCGGATATGAACCTGCGTATGGCGCACGAACTGGTCGAGTGTGCTGACGGTGCCAGCGACTGCTTTACCGAAGGCAATGATTCGTTCAGCCGCATTCCGGTGGCCATCGTCAACATCAGCCTGACCCGTGAAGCGAAGGATGAATGGGAAGTGGGCATTACCGCCGGCTACGACTACGACTATCTGGTCGACGTGTTGCCGACCGGTACCCGCGCACAGAGTCTTTATATGGCCTACGCCGTGGGTCAGGACAGCACTGGTAAAATTGGCTACGAAATTGCCGACCTCATCGTCTTCCGTGGCGGTGTCACTCTGTTCACCGGTAATGGCACTGATGGCGAAAGTGTCGGGGTCATTATTTCCGGTGAAGTAAATTACGACACTGAGTACACCGGAACTGAATCGCCTGCACCTGAGGCGGAGGGCTCCTGTGGTGTGGTCAACCGGAAAGAGGCCGTGGCCTTCGACTGTGAAGCCAAAGGGTATCTGTTCTTCCGCAACTCGCTGGTTGGTGTGATCCGCGAAGAGCGCGACGGCGTTTACGTTGTGCGCTTCAGCGATGGTCAGTTTATGGTGCTGGGGGGCTGATTGCGTAACCTGATTTCAGCGGTGCTGATGCTGCCGTTGTGCGCACAGGCAGCCGATAGAGTAGAAGCCGGATTTTCTGTGCACGGTTCCAGTGAACCGGTTTCGATCAGCGATATGGTCAGTGGCTGGGACGGTGCTTTTACTCCCGGCCGCTATGCCTACGCCGATGCCCGCATGGGGGCTGCGCTGACGCTCGATGACTGGACAGTGCGCATCGAGCGCCGCTGGTATTACTACTTCACCTTCAGTCGCGGCATGTCGGTTTTTTACCGCAATCAGGAACAGGGGCTGGATTCGGCATCCGATTACGACCTGTCGCTGGATGCGCTGGGCTTTTACGCTGAAGGCGGCGTGCTCAGCCATCCGCTGTCGTTTGCTGATGTTACGGTGACACCGTCGGTTGGTCTGTACCGGGTCTACGACTACCAGTTTGGTGAGCTGGACGGCGTATCGGCGGCGGGCAGCGATGTGTCGGCGTCCGCCACCCTTGATTACCATTTCAGTGAAGACAAAATTCTCGACTACCCGGTGGACGTACCCGCAGGCACCGGCTTCACCGCCGGTGTGGAGGTGGCTTTTACCGGACTTCGCGATTGGCAGATGTCGCTCACATTGAGTGATCTGCTCAACCGCTGGCAGTTACCGGATGCCGGATTCACTACCGGCTGTATTAACCTGGGCTCCAGCGCCGGAGAGGTCTGCTCCAGCAGTGGTGCGGCCAGCGGACGTTCGGGCACCGGAGACTATTCGACCCGGATTCCAGTGACGGTGGATGCTCAGGTTGTATACACGCCATACGCTGTCCGTGCTCAGGTTTATCAGCATGGTCTTTACCGCAGGCTCAGCGTGCAGAAAGACTGGCAGACCGGGGTAGGTGCCCTTGGGGTGTCGCTGCATTCGACCCATCAGCTGGGTCTGCACTGGCAGGGGCAGTTTGGGCGTCTGAGTCTTCTCAGCGACGATCAGCGTCTGCACTATGCCCGTGATCTGCAGCTGGACGCGGCGCTCAGCTGGTCCTGGTGATCACCTTCTGCGGCCGGCTTAAAAATCCGTTATGATTCGGCCCTTATTTCGCAGGGCCTGATTTCCCGCCATGTATCTCGACTACTTCGGTTTCAAGCGTTTTCCGTTTTCGATCGCTCCTGATCCGGATTTTCTGTTTCCGTCCCGCGGACATCAGGAAGCGTTGGCGCATCTGCAATACGCGCTCAGCGGGCATGGTGGACTGATTTGTCTGACGGGTGAGGTCGGTACCGGTAAAACCACGCTCTGCCGGCGTTTTCTGGCCTCTGTGCCGGACACGGTACGTACGGCGTATGTGTTTAATCCTCAGCTGACGTCTGCCGAATTACTGCAGAGCCTGTGCGATGAGCTGGGGTTTGCATGCCCGCCTTCTTCTTCGCTTCGCGATTTATACCGTTACCTTAATGAAGGTCTGCTTGAAGCATACGCTCAGGGTCATCAGGTCATCTGTGTGATTGATGAAGCGCAGGCGATGCCGGCGGAATTGCTGGAGCAGGTTCGTCTGCTCACCAATCTGGAAACCGGACAGGCCAAATTACTCACCCTGATTCTGGTCGGCCAGCCGGAGCTGCGCGACGTGCTGATGCGTCACGATTTGCGTCAGCTGAATCAGCGCATTACCGCCCGTTACCACCTGAGCCATCTGTCGCTGCAGGAAACCGCCGACTACCTCAATTACCGCGCCGTCCAGGCCGGTGGTCGCGCCGGCCTGTTTTCGTCGACCGCCATCAGGCGGCTGTGGAAGGCAGCCAAGGGCGTCCCCCGCATTATCAATACGCTGGCCGACCGTGCGCTGCTGGGCGCCTACGCGCGTGAAAAAGCCTCAGTTGATCTGGGTCTGATCAAAGGAGCCGAGCGTGAGGTGCTGGGAACGCATAAACCGGCGACGCCACGCCGTGACCCTGCGGCCGGCAATCCTCTGGGCAGCTTCTGGTTTGCGCTGAGTGTGCTGCTGGCCGTGACTCTGACGGCCATTCTGTTGAAGCCGATTCAGGGGTTGTTGCCGTCTGCGTTGTCATCATTGTTGCCGTCTGAATCAGGCACTGGCTTGTTTGCCGATTCGGACAAACAGCTGCCCGTTTCACAGCTGGCCACTGGGTTGGGGCAGCCTGATGTTCGCGACTGCCAGCAGCTGCGCGATGGCTGGCGTTGCCTCTGGCTCGACTGGCCGCTCAGCCGCCTGGATGCAACCGGGTTGACCTACGTTAAAGCCGTGCGGGCAGGGGACGGCAGTCAGTACTGGACGGGCAATAGCGATATGTCGGCGGCTTATCTTGGTCAGGCGCTGATGCTCTGGCGTGCGCCGGAGGGCTACGATGCGTCACTTATCCGGCCCGGCGACTCGCACGCGGTGGTCGCCTGGGTCCGCACCCAGCTTAACGCTGAGTGGCCGTCAGACTGGCAAATGATTGGTCCCGGTGGTCAGGGACAGACGCCGGATACGCGTTATTATGATCCGCTGCTGGCCATGAAAGTGGCGGAGTTTCAGCAGCAACAGGGGCTTACACCCGACAAAATTCTGGGGCCACAAACCCTGTTGTATCTGAGCAAACAGCGGCCGACAGGAGTCCGGTGATATGTCGTACATTCTGGATGCCCTGAAAAAATCGGAACAGGAGCGGGCGGCGGCCAACACGTCGGTCGCACAGGCGCTGGCGCAGCCGCAGATTGTGCAGGCGGCATTGCCGGTCTGGCTGATGCCTGTGCTGGTCATGCTGGTATTGCTGCTGGTCGCCGCCCTGATTCTGAACGCACTGCCGCAGCATGAGCCGGTTGCGCCAGCAGATGTCGCTCCGGTGGCTGAGGTGGCTGTGATGAGCCCGCAGCCGGAAATATCTGCGCAGCAACCCGTGCCGGCTGAAGCCCCGGATCTGACGTCAGCACCTGTCCCGGTGCCGATCCCGGAGCCGGCAAGTGCAACGGCCGCCGACAGTCGCGCTGAGCCGCCAGCCGCTGCTGAGCGTCTTTCTCCGGCTGGCGATGCGCGCACGATGCCACCGCTGGAGGCGTTGCGCCGTATCCCGCAGCTGATGATCAACAGTCATATTTACAGCCCGGTGGCCGACAAACGCAGCGTTGTTATGAATAACCGCGAGTGGGCTGAAGGCAGCTGGCTGGCCGAGGGCGTATTACTCAAAGAAATTACACCGGATGGCATCCTGCTGGATGTAGAAGGTTGGCCAGTGCACGTTGGCCGCAGTAAAGGTTGGCAGGCCATTCCCTGATTATGCTGAATAAAGAAACCAAAGAGCGCATTCAGGCGCTGTACCGCGAATGCATCAAGGCGCTGGGGCTCAAACCGCGTCTTGGTCAGCGCGTTATGATCGCAGAAATTGCCAAGAGTCTTGGCGCCGTTCACGAAGACGAAAAAGGTGCCCGCGACAATCAGGCGGGCATTGCGGTGGTCGAAGCCGGAACCGGTACCGGTAAAACACTGGCGTATCTGCTGGCTGCCTTGCCGGTGGCGATTGAAAAAGAAAAGAAGCTGCTGGTCTCGACCGCTACTGTGGCGCTGCAGGAGCAGATTCTGGATAAGGACCTGCCGAATCTTAAGAAAACCATTTCCATGCCGTTTAATTTCGCTCTGGCGAAAGGCCGCGGTCGTTACCTGTGTCTGCTGAAACTCGATAAAGCCCTGCAGCATTTATCCGGCTTATTGTCGACGGTCGACTTATTTGAACAAAGCCCGGAGGAAAAAGACCGGGAATTGTTTGAAGGTCTGCTGATGAAATACGGCTCGGGACAGTGGGATGGTGACCGTGACCGTTTACCGGAAGAAATTGAAGACAGTCAGTGGTCACATCTGACGGCAACTCACCGCGAGTGTTCGAATCGCCGCTGTCCGCATTTTCAGAATTGTGCTTTTTATAAAGCGCGCAGCGCTATGGAAGAAGCCGACGTCATCGTCGCAAACCACGACCTGGTGCTGGCCGATTTATCTCTGGGGGGCGGTGCCGTTCTGCCCGCGCCGGATAAAACCATTTATGTGTTCGACGAAGGTCACCATCTGGCCGATAAGGCGCTGAATCACTTCCGCCTGGAAGCGGGTGTCAGAGCGCAACGGCAGTGGCTGCAGCAGCTGGAAAAGGGCATTGAACAATTTGTCTCGGCGGCAGGCATTCCGCATGGCCTGATGCATTCGCTGAGTGAAGCGCCGCAGAATATCCGCGACGTCCTGCAGGCCATCAATCTGGTCTGGCCGCTGGTGATGGACATGATGGGTGATCAGGAGAAATTGCGCTTTGAAGACGGTGTGATGCCGGAAAACCTGCGCCAATTGCTGATCAATATGAAAAGCCCGCTGCAATCTCTGCTGATGTGTCTGGATAAATTGAATGACATGCTGCAGAAATCCCTCGACCCGAAAGAAGACAGTGATTTTACCCGGGATGTGGCCGAAGCCTGGCAGGCGCCAATGGGCATTATGCTGGCCCGCGCCGAGCAGTTGTCCGAGGCTTTGTCCTGGTTGTGCGCACAGGAGGCGGAAGGCGCATTGCCGGTGGCGCGGTGGCTGAGCAAGGTGCCTTTTGGTGACAGCTGGGATATCCGCATGAGTGCATCGCCGATTGCGGTGGCGGATCAGTTACGTAAAAACCTATGGAGTCGTTGCTATGGTGCGGTGGTTACCTCGGCAACGCTGACGGCATTAAACAGTTTTGGAAAATTAAGCTGGGAAACCGGCTTGCCGGAATGGGCAACTTACGAGCGGGTGATGAGTCCGTTTAATTATCCGGAATTGGGTGAGCTGCAGCCGGTGTCGCTGGCGTCCGATCCGAAGAGTGATCAGTTTCAGGGCGATGTTGAAGCCTGGCTGAAAAAAGAAATCGATCTTTCCCGTGGTACGCTCATTCTGTTCAGCTCCCGCGCTCAGCTGGAAGCCACGCGGGATACCTTTCTCAGTGACTGGTACGACCAGTTGTTGTGTCAGGGATTTTTACCCAAAGCCGAAATTGTCCGCCGCCATAAAGAACGGATCGACGCCGGGCAGGGCAGTATTATTTTTGGTCTCGCCAGTTTTGCCGAAGGTATCGACTTGCCGGGTAACTACGTGACCCACGTGGTGATTGTAAAAATTCCGTTCGCAGTGCCGGATGATCCGATTCAGGCAGCGATCAGTGAATGGCTGGAAAGCCGGGGACGAAACCCGTTTATGGAGCTGACACTGCCGGCAGCGTCCATTCGTCTGGTACAGGCCTGTGGTCGTCTGATCCGCACAGAGTCTGATCATGGCCGCATCAGTATTCTCGACAAGCGTTTGTTGTCGCACCGGTATGGCAAATTGCTGTTAGACAGTCTGCCGCCGTTCCGCCGCATTTCCTGAGTCTGCTTCCTGCGTTATTCAGCAATAAAAAAAGCCCGGATAATCCGGGCTTTTTTTATTTGCGTGCAGAATCAGGCGAGCTGTTCCTGCAGGGTTTCCGGAGCGGTTTCGCGCACCATCAGGACATTACCTTCGAGGTAGCTGAGTAACTGATCGGCATGTTTCAGATCGCGCTGAATGATCAGACAGCGCATGACCTTGCGTTCGCGCTCCAGCACGCGCACGTGGTAGCGGCATCCAGTTTCCGGAATGCTCAGCCACAGATCGCCTGAGCTTTCGGACAGGCTCAGATCCACATGAGTCTGCTCCAGTTCGCAACCGGCGAAGTTGATGTTGTTGATGCGCACAATGTGGGTTTTGCCTGTGCTTTCATCGGTCAGCTCGTAAGGTTGAGCGAGCGGGCGCTGACGGCTCTGCAGACGCTGGTCCGCTTTGTCGTACGCCACAGGGTCGAAAATTTCTGTGCCTTCGACGTTGTCGACACGGTCACCGCACATAAAGCGGTGGAACAGGGTGCTGGTCGCTTCTTTGCGCTCGAACTGCGCCAGGTGGTCGGCATTGTGCACGACGGCAAAGGTGGCGTTGGCACACTGGCGGGCCACGGCGGCGTTCTCTGATGGCAGGGTGAAGTTATCGTATTCACCTGTGGCGATCAGTGTCGGGCAAGCCGGGAAACCATCGAAGCCCGGGAAATCCAGCAGGCGTTGCGTATTCTGTGCGTAGCGCTGACGCTCGTTTTCAGTCAGGCGGGCGATCTGACGGAACAGCAGGCGACGGTAGGTCGGGCTGACCTCGGTTTCGTTCAGGCGGTTGTGATTGATCAGGTTACACACCGCGGTCGCTGCGAATCCTTCCATGTCGCCTTTGGCCAGCAACGACAGCGAATCTTCGAGCAGGGTGATCAGGCTTTCGCGGCGGAAGCAGGTGATACCCGACAGCAGCAGGCGTTCCACTTTTTCCGGGTAGCGGGTTGCGAACAGGGTCGCCATGGCCGAACCATAGCTGATGCCCAGCATGATCACTTTTGGCAATTCGAAGGCATCGCAGAAATCGGCAACCAGATCGGCGTAGTCAGGTAGTGACAGCTCGGGAGCCAGCTGGTCGTTACTGCCCTGTGAAGGAAAGTCGGCCAGAATGATCGGGTGCGTAGCAATCACCAGTTCCACTTCAGCGCGGAATGACGAAAAGCTCTGGAAGGCACCGCCAAGGAAAACAACCGGGGATTTGTGCAGGTTCTCAGGCAGTGAAAACGCCTGATACTGAACTTTGTATTGTCCTTTCGCAGTGGACAGCAAATGCACCAGCGGCTCAGCGCGCAGTGCGGCGACGGAGAAGGTAGAGAACTGCATGGCGGAAGTCTCTTTTTATTCTTATAGTTCGATCGACTCTACCCCATTTATAGACAAATTGCCACAGATGTATGTTTTCTCGCTGACGACTGGCGCGATTTGAAAACTCAGGTTTTTCAAGGGCTTCTGGCGGGTGGCGGGCAGTAGTGGGTGGCCGGATTGGATAATTGAACCCGTCCGGCCTGAGAGTTATTGCTGAGGCAGGTTCAGGGTGAAGGTGATCTGGGATGGCGTAACGTTCACCTGATATTCGCCACCGGGTGTCTGGAAATTCTGCGTCTGATAATTGCCCGAATTGGGAATGCTGATGGAGAACTGCCCGGGGGTGATCGCAGAGCTCACGCCCGCCGGTGGCGTGGTGTTGGTGACCACATCCGTCGGGAATGACAGGTTGTTGTAGTCGATCGGTGTACCGGGTTCGAGTCCGAGCACCTGACGCAGGGTTTCTTCACGCTGGGCCTGACTGGGGTCGACCACAGTAAAGTTGTAGCTCGACTGAACGGCCAGTTCGTTGGCGATGGTTTCGGCCTGATAGCTGTCGCTGCTGACACCGCCGCTGCCAGTCGCCTGACTGCTGTTCAGGTTTTCCCCTTCGTTGTAGCCCTGTTCCAGCGGTTTGATGGTTACCGTGCGTTGTCTGCTCTGTCCCTCATCGTCTTTCCCTTCTTTTTTGCGCACGATGACGGTGGTGTCGCGGATGTAGGCTTCGGTCATTTCTTCGGCCGGAATCTCCCGGATTTCTGCGTTAATGCCGGGTGCTGTGAGCAGGGCAGTTGCTGCAAGGGCGCAGGACAAACCATGGCTGAGTGGCAGGCGGTGACGATATCTGAACATGATGGGCTCCGGACTTTTGCGGAAGTTTGTAGCAGCATAGGTGATTCAGTCATGGTCAGCTGAGGCAGTTTACGCCACCTTTGCACGGAGTTTTCTGTTCGGGCCGGGGATTCATTTGCCGCTCAGCGGGTCTGAACGGTCGCAAAAAACGGGGATGTCGGGCACACTAGCGCCGGCACAGGACCTGCTGTTAAGGATGTCATGAAAACCACCGGATACCCGCTGCCGCTTTGGATTGGTCTGCGTTACCTCGCAGCCAAACGGCGCAACAATTTTATTTCCTTTATTTCCGCTTCGTCGATGATCGGTATGACCCTTGGGGTTGCGGTACTGATTCTCGTGCTGTCGGTGATGAACGGCTTCGACCGCGAACTGCGTGAGCGCATTCTGGGGATGGTACCTCACGGTGTGATCTACGAACGCGGCGGCATTAATGACTGGCAGTCACTCGCCGCTGAGGTAGAGCAGATGCCGGGGGTCGAGGCGACGGCGCCGCTGACGCGTTTGCAAGGCATGATGGGCTATGGCGGTCGTGTGCAGGGCGTGATGGTGACCGGTATTGATCCGGAGGCCGAGCAGCGAGTCTCGATTTTGCCGCAGCATATGAAAGAAGGTGATGTCAGCGCGCTGACGGATGGCAGCTTCGGCGTTCTGCTGGGCGATCTGCTGGCCCAGCATCTGGGAGTGGATGTGGGCGATAAAATTACGCTCATGCTGCCCGAAGCCACGTTATCGCCCGCCGGTGTTCTGCCGCGCATCAAACGTCTGACCGTGGCGGGTATTTTCTCTGTTGGTGCTGAGCTTGATGCCAATCTGGCGGTGGTGAATCTGGAAGATGCGCGCAAACTCGGGCGACTGGACGCGCAGGCTCAGGCTCTGCGGGTGAAGTTCAACAACCTGTTCGATGCGCCGTCCGGTATCTGGCGCATCATCAATCAGCTCGACGGCTATTACAGCGGCAGCGACTGGACCCGCACACACGGCAATTTGTTTCAGGCCATCCGCATGGAGAAAACCATGATTGGCCTGCTGCTGCTGATTATTGTTGCGGTCGCGGCGTTCAACATTATTTCCACGCTGGTGATGGTGGTGACCGACAAGCAGGCGGATATCGCGATTCTGCGTACCATGGGCGCAAGCCCGGGTACCATTATGCGCATCTTCATGGTGCAGGGGCTGGCGATTGGTCTGGTGGGTGTGGTGCTTGGCACTGTGCTTGGCGTCATTGGCGCGCTGACCATTTCCGATCTCGTTGCCTGGCTTGAGCATCTGTTCGGCTTCAAAATTCTGAGTGCCGATGTGTACTTTATTTCCTACCTGCCATCGCAATTGCTGGGAGAGGACGTTGCACTGGTCACAACGGCTTCGCTGGTGCTGAGTTTTCTGGCCACACTATACCCATCCTGGCGTGCTTCCCGCGTGCAGCCTGCGGAGGCCCTGCGTTATGAGTAATACCGTTCTGAAAGCCTGTGGGCTGAGTAAAAGTTACACCTCCGGACCGCAGCAAGTGACGGTCTGGTCGGGTGTGGATGTGGAAATCCGTAAGGGCGAAACACTGGCCATTATCGGCGCTTCGGGGTCCGGCAAAACCACGCTGCTGAATGTGCTTGGCGGTCTGGATACCATGGATGAGGGCAAGGTGATCATTGCCGGGCAGGATCTGTCGACCCTGTCCGAGGCGGCGCGCACGCGTCTGCGTAATCAGCAGGTGGGTTTTGTGTATCAGTTTCATCACCTGCTGCCCGAGTTTTCTGCGCTTGAGAACGTGATGATGCCGCTGATACTGGCCGGTAAGAATCACAAAGAAGCCGCTGTACGCGCGCGGGAATGTCTGGCGCTGCTGGGGCTCGAACACCGGGTGGATCACAAACCGTCGGAGTTGTCCGGTGGTGAGCGCCAGCGCACGGCGATTGCCCGCGCCTTGGCCAATAAGCCGGCTTTGGTATTAATGGATGAGCCGACCGGAAACCTCGATGAATCCACCGCCCGTCAGGTTGAAAATGCCATGCTGACCTTAACCGAAGGCTCTGAGACGGCGTTTATTATGGTGACCCACGATCAGGCGCTGGCCGCGCGCATGGGACGGCGGCTGCATCTGCGGGATCAGGCGTTGCACGAGGTATAAGCGCAACGCATAAAAAAACCGGGGAAACCCGGTTTTTTTATGCGTTCTGACAGGCAGTGGCCTTCTGTCAGACGCCGCTTTCTTCGCTGTCAGCGGCGCGTTTCAGGCGACTCAGCTGACGCTTGCGCCAGTTGTTGTACACATGGCGGCGCCACGCGATCTGAATCCCTACGTAGGAAATAAGCCCAAAAACTACCCCGGCGGTGAGCGAGCCAACAAACAGCGGCTCCCAGATATTGCCCAGCTCGTTCAGTACCCAGTCGACCGACAATTCGATATTAAATTGGCTGGTTGGCGTATTGAGCATCCAGGTGCCGAGGCGGTAGGTTGCATAGAAGATAGGCGGCATGGTGAACGGGTTGGTAATCCACACCAGTCCGACCGAAATGGGCACGTTGGCATTGGCGTAAAACGCAATAAAGGCTGCGATACCCATCTGGAATGGCAGCGGCAGGAAAGCGCAGAACATGCCGACCAGAAAGGCACGGGCCACGGAGCGGCGATTCACGTGCCACAGATTGGGTTTAGCAAACAGTGGGGACAGCAGACGCAGGGACGGGTTGTTTTTAACCTGCTCCGGCGATGGGAAAAACTTTTGTAAAAACTTTTTAGGCATGCACATCGCCAGCTGTTTACCGCCGGCGGATTATGCCGATTCTGCCAGGGAGTGGCAATGCGTCTTGGGTTTATATCCGCAGCGGCTGGTGTAGTCGCGGGTAGTCTGTTTCATATTCACGAAACCCTGTTGCTGACGGCGGCTGTCGGGTTGCTCGCGTTGCTTGTCAGACGGCTGGCGAGGGTCAGAGACGTTCATGTGTTCCCCCGCGCCTGGCTGCTTCTGTTGTTCTTTCTGTTGGGTGAGGTCTGGGGTGCTGGCTGGACACACTGGCAGTTATCTCACCGTCTGCCGTCCGCTCTGGATGGCAGCAGCTGGCAGCTGAAGGGGCTAATCCGTTCGCTGCGCGCCACCGGATCGGGCGTGCGGGTTCTGCTGGATATCGAATCCTCTGAGCCTCTTGCAGGCATGCGACGGGTGCAGCTGAACTGGCGCGATGCTCCGTCACTCACTCCGGGAATGCGGATGTCTGTGCAGGCAAAGCTCAGGGCGCCGCGCAGTTTTGCCAATGGCTTGCCCTTTGATTACGAGGCATTTCTTCTGTCGGAAGGCATCGACGCGACGGGGTACGTCAGAGGCAGCACGGTACTGGATGATTCAGGGGATTTTCGGCGGGACAGTATTCTGGCTGCGGCCACTCAGCCATTAACACCCGACAGCCGGTCTTGGGTTGCTGGTCTGGTGTTCGGTCAGCAGGACGCCTTCAGTACGGATCAGTGGCGCCTAGCTGCCCGCACCGGCACTTTGCATTTGCTGGTCGTCAGTGGCCTGCATGTTGGGTTGATCGGCCTGATGGCTTATTGGCTGGCGCGGTTTTTTCGATCCTTGCTGGCGCTGCGTGGTCATGGCATCCGGGGCGTGCAGTGGGTGTCGATCGGGATCATGCTCCTGCTGACCGGATTGTACGTCTGGCTTGCCGGTGCCGGCGTGTCGCTGCAGAGGGCATGGCTGATGCTTGCGGTCTGGCTGGGGTTATCGTCCGGGCGCTGGCGACCAGATACGCTGACCACGCTGTGCGTCGCGCTTCTGGCCGTGCTCTTGGTTAACCCCCTCATCTGGACCCGCCCGGGCTTCAGTTATTCGTTTGTGGCGGCGGCCGCTTTGATTGCCGCCTTCAGTGGCCGGGCCCGTTCGCCGCTGAGTGTCTGGCTGGCTCCGCAGTTGATGGTATTCATGGCCATGTTGCCGGTGTTGCTGTGGTGGGGGCAGGGCGCAGGGGTGTCGCACCTGCTGGCGAATATCCTGGCCATTCCCTTTGTCACTTTATTTTTGTTGCCATTGACCTTGCTGGTCGCGGCTTTGCCGCTTGTCGAGTTGCAGGCATTGCTGTCGGCGTCCGGGAATCTGTTCTGGCAGGGGCTTGGGCACATAGCGGATGCTCCGTTGCCCGCAGTCGTGCCTTTGTCAGCGAGCCTGTTGCTGCTGTGGTACGGACTTTTACTGCTGTTGTGGTTCGGTGTACCACGTCTCTTGTTCTGGCTGGTAATGAGCCTGATGCTGGCGGCGGCCTTTAGCGCGCGGCCTCAGGCAAAGGCCGAGGCCCGCATGCTGGATGTGGGGCAGGGGCAGGCGCTGCTATTTACCGATAGTGGTCATGCTCTGGTGTACGACACCGGACCACGCTTTTCGGACGCTTTCGATGCCGGCACCGGCATTGTTCTGCCAGTGTTGCGCCAGCTTGGCGTTGCGCAGCCGGATCTGGTGGTTGTCAGTCACTCGGATAACGACCACGCCGGCGGTCTGGCGCCCATGCTGAGCCTGTTGCATCAACAGCACGTGGCCACGCCGCGCATTCTGGTCGGTCAGGCACTGACTGATCTGAGCCTTTCCGGCATCAGTCAGGAACTTTGTCCGGAACAATCGGGCGAATGGCAGCCTGTCAGTGAGCATCTGAGCTTTCGTGTGTTTCCGATTTTTCCGGATGTGGCGGTCAGGGCCACCGACAATAATGCGTCCTGTCTGGTGCAGGTTCTCTGGTTCGGCCGGCGTTTCCTGCTGACCGGAGATATAGGCGCCGATGCCGAGCAGTGGTACGTCCGGCACTATGGCGCTGAGCTGATGTCAGATGTGCTGGTAATGCCGCATCACGGCAGCCGTTCGTCGGGCTCAGCGCTGTTTCTCAACGCTGTCAGGCCGTCTGAAGTCTGGATCAGCTCGGGTTATCACAACCGTTTCGGTCATCCGCATGGGGAGGTGACCGGGCGTCTCGATGCGCTGGGTATCCGCTGGCTGAATACCGCAACCTCCGGTGCCCTCATGCTGACGCCCGGCGAAGCAACGACGCGCGAGCGTCAGCAATGGCAACCTGTGTGGCGCGCGGAATAAAACTGTGCGCCGTGTCAGCAAACCGGGCGGAATCGGGTCTTATCTTGCCAACGGGCCTTGTGCTAGAGTACGGCGAAAATTTTACAGCAGGAGAAGCTGACAATGCTGGAAATCATCCAGAGCGGTGGTTGGATGATGGTGCCCATCATCATTTGTTCTGTACTGGCAGTGGGCATTACGTTTGAACGTTTCTGGACCCTGCGTCCGGATCAGATTGCGCCACGCGATCTGCTGGCCCGTGTCTGGGGCTGGATGAAAAACAATCAGCTGGACGCTTCCCGCATTAAAGAACTGCGTGCTACCAGTCCACTGGGACGAGTGCTGGCCGCGGGTCTGATCAATTCCCGTCATGGTCGCCAGATCATGAAAGAAAGCATCGAAGAAGTTGCCTCCCACGAAATCCATGACATGGAACGCTACCTCAATGCACTGGGTACGGTCGCGGCCGTAGCACCTCTGATGGGGCTGCTGGGCACCGTATTCGGCATGATTCAGGTGTTCTCTGAAATCATGACCCAGGGCACCGGCCAGGCGAATGCGTTGGCGGGTGGTATTTCAGAAGCCCTGATCACCACCGCAGCCGGTCTGATCGTTGGTATTCCGGCGCTGATTGCGCACCGTTCACTGCAACGCCGGGTGGATGAAATTGTGGTGTATATGGAACAGGAAGCCATCAAACTGGTGGATGTTCTGCAAGGTGATCGTGAAGTCGCGGATTCTGCAGAGGCTGACTAAGTGAATTTCAAACGACAGAGCCGCGAAGAGGTTTCGGTCAACCTGACACCGCTGATCGACATTGTCTTTCTGCTGTTGATTTTCTTTATGGTGTCGACCACCTTTACCAAGGAAAATCACCTCAGCATTGACCTGCCGGAAGCGAGTGCAGAACCGTCAGAGAATCCGCCGCAGGCCATCGAAATTCTGATTTCTGCCCGCGGTGAGTACAGCGTGAATGATCAGATTCTGATTAATCACCAGCTGGACACCTTAAAGCGCGGTTTGCAAAAAGCGCTGGCCGGTCGTCAGACCGCGCCTGTGGTTATTACTGCGGATGCCAAAACACCGCATGAAGCTGTTGTTCGGGCCATGGATGCGGCAGGGCAGCTGGGATTGGTAAATCTCAGCATCACCACGCGTCAGCCGGGAAAAAGCGAATAAGTCATGAACCCTGAAACTTCCATCAGACGTCTTTACGGACGTCTGCTGACCTATGTGTGGCCCCATAAAGGGGCTTTTCTTATGGCCATTTTTGGCTTCGTTGTCTTTGCGACAGCGGCGCCAGCCATGTCTCATCTGATGGGTGTTGTTGAAGATACCCTTAAGAATCCAACACAGGAAAAAATCACCGTTCTGGTGCTGATGCTGGTCGGGATTTTCTTTTACCGCGGTATCGGTACTTTTTTGGGCAAATTTTTTATTGCTGTGGTGGGGCGCAACGTGGTGCACAGCCTGCGCACCGAACTGTTTAATAAAATGACCCGTTTACCGAGTCACTATTACGATTCTGAATCCAGCGGTCGTCTTATTTCCCGCGTTATTTTCGACGTTGATCAGGTAACCGGTGCCTCAACGCGCGCGCTGACAACGGTTGTGCAGGAAGGCATGACCATCGTCGGTCTGATGGCGTATCTGATTTACCTGGACCCCAGCCTGACGCTTATTTTTCTGGTGTTAGTGCCGATTATTGGTGTGGTGGTTGGTTTTGCCAGCCGCTTTTTCCGTCGTTACAGCCGGCGTATTCAGAAAGCCATGGGCGAAGTCACTCAGGTGACCAATGAAAGCATTAACGGATATCGTGAAGTCCGTACCTTCGGCGCCACCGAATACGAACAGAAACGCTTCGCCGCAGCCTCGGAATACAACCGCAAGCAGTCACTGAAATTCGGTCTGACAGACGCCATTAACGTACCGCTGAACCAGCAGATTATTGCTCTGGGTCTTGGTGTGATGGTGTATCTGATGTTCGGGCGCGTGGCCGCCGGAGCCATGACCAGTGCTGAATTCCTGCAGTTTATGACGGCGGCTTCGCTGATTGCCAAGCCACTGCGTTCATTGACCGACATTAACGGTGTTATTCAGAAGGGAATGACGGCGGCGGAGTCGATTTTCTCAGTGCTCGATGCCGATCAGGAACCCGACAACGGCAAAAAAGAGCTGGCCCGCGCCAGTGGTCATGTGACGTTTGATAACGTCCGCTTCCGCTATGCCGGCGCCGAAAGTGAAGCGTTGAAAGGCATTTCTCTGGATGTCACTCCGGGCACGTCAGTGGCTTTTGTTGGCCGCTCCGGTTCCGGCAAGACCACGCTGGTGAATCTGATTCCGCGTTTTTACGAAGCGACCGGTGGCCGTATTCTGCTGGACGGTGACGATATCCGCGATCTGACGCTGGCCAGTCTGCGCAGTCAGATTGCCATTGTCAGCCAGCAGGTCACGCTGTTTAACGGTTCTATCCGCGACAACATTGCCTATGGTGCGCTGGCCGGTTGTTCGGACGACGAGGTACTGGCGGCGGCCAGAGCGGCGCACGCGGATGAATTTATCCGCCGTCTGCCGCAGGGCTATGACACTCAGGTGGGCGAGGATGGTGTTCTTCTCTCAGGCGGTCAGCGTCAGCGCATTGCGATTGCCCGGGCGATTCTGAAAAACGCGCCGATCCTGATTCTGGATGAAGCCACCTCCGCGTTGGATACCGAATCAGAGCGTCATATTCAGGCGGCGATGGAAGAAGTGATGAAAGGCCGGACCACCTTCGTTATTGCGCACCGCCTGAGCACCATTGAAGGGGCCGACCGGATCGTGTTGATTGATCAGGGAAATGTGGCGGAAGACGGTTCACACGCCAGCCTGATTGAGCAGAAGGGCATGTACGCTCAGCTGCACCAGATTCAGTTCAGCGAGTAGGCGGCTCATGGGGCTCGCCCGGCAGATTGAGAAAAACTGGTATGGCCGTGTGCTGGGTAACGCCTGGCTGCTGCCGCTGGTGCCTCTGGTCTGGCTGGTCGTGACGCTAAAACGCCGCCGCTTTCTCAGAAACCCACCGGCGGCTTCTGCCATTCCGGTTGTTGTCGTCGGAAATATTACGGTCGGCGGCACCGGCAAAACCCCATTGATCACGTATCTGGTTGCCCGTGCACGCGCGCTGGGTTTTAACCCGGCCATTGTCAGTCGTGGTTATGGCGGTAACGGCCAGTATCCCTTGCTGGTCAACGATGAAACGCCGGTCAGTGCGTGTGGCGATGAGCCTAAATTATTGGCCAGCCGCCTGAATTGCCCTGTGGCGGTGGATCCTCAGCGGGCCCGTGCGGTTGCTGAGCTGGCGGGGAAAGCCGATCTGATTTTCAGTGATGACGGTCTGCAGCATTACGCCATGGCGCGCCAGCGGGAAATTGTGGTGGTGGATGCGTCCCGCGGTTTTGGTAACGGCTGGCTGCTGCCGGCCGGACCTCTGCGTGAGCCGGTAAGTCGTATCGACAGTGTCGATCTGGTGCTGGCCAATGGTCGTGATTTCCGTGTCAGTGCGACGGCGCTGGTGAATGCAAAAACCGGTGAGGTCTGTGATCTTGCCACACTCAACAACACCACAGTGCATGCGGTATCGGGCATCGGAAACCCGCAACGCTTTTACGATACGCTGACTGAGCTGGGTGCACGGGTCGTTGCTCACGCCTTTCCTGATCATCATGCCTTTGCTGAGCAGGATTTTGATTTTCCGCAGGCATCCGCGGGCATGGTCGTCATGACCGAAAAAGATTGGGTAAAATGCCGTTCATTCGCACAACCGGACTGGTGGTATCTGGCCGTTGATGCGCAGCCGGCAGCACAGGCAGCGGCGCGAATTGATGAGCTGCTGCTGTCTCTGAAACGTTTTTGAAAAGGTAATTCTTATGGATAAACAACTCCTCAGCATGCTGGTATGCCCGCTGTGCAAAGGCAAACTCAAACTAGATAAAGACGCTCAGGAACTGCTCTGCACCTTTGACGGACTGGCTTTTCCTCTGCGCGATGGTGTGCCGGTCATGCTGGAAGGCGAAGCCCGCCGCATGAGCGAAGAAGAGAAACTGGAAAAAGCCCAGAAAGCAGCGGCGGCCGAATAAGCCGCTATGATCCGCGTTCTGTTTGTTTGCCTCGGCAACATCTGCCGCTCACCCACGGCGCATGGTGTGTTGCTGAGCAAAATCCGCGAGCGGCGTCTGCAGTCCCGCGTTGAGGTGGATTCCGCCGGTACAGCGGCGTGGCACACAGGTAAGGCGCCGGATCCGCGTTCTCAGCAAGCGGCAGCCGGTCGCGGCTATGATTTGTCAGCGCTGCGTGCCCGTCAGGCGGTTGCGGATGATTTTCGCCACTTCGATTACGTGCTGGCGATGGATGAAGAAAATCTCCTTAACCTCAATCGCCTGTACCCGGGTGAAGGTCCTGAACCCGAATTATTCCTGCAGCGTTTTGGCCGTCGTTTTAATGTCCGGGAAGTGCCGGATCCTTACTACGGTGGCGATACCGGCTTTCAGCATGTACTGGATCTGATTGAAGATGCCTGTGATGGATTGCTCGACGATATCGAAGACAGGCTTAAGCGCGCATGATTCATAATGCCGATCTCCGCTCACTGAACACGTTACGCCTGCCGGGCGTGGCGGATGCGTTTGCTTCGTTTGCTTCCGTTTCCGAGTTGCTGACCCTGCTGGATGACGCCGAGCGCCTCGGTCTGGGCATTAAAGTGCTGGGTGGTGGCAGCAATGTGCTGCTCGCCGGAGATATCCATGCGCTGGTGATTCAGTCGGCCATGACCAGAGTGCAGGTACTCAGTCAGACCGATGCGGTTGTCCGTGTGGCAGTCGATGCCGGCAAGGTCTGGCATGACTGGGTGGTCGAGAGTATTGCCTGCGGTCATGGTCTGGAGAATCTGGCGTTAATTCCCGGCTCGGTCGGGGCGGCTCCCGTTCAGAACATCGGCGCCTATGGCGTCGAAGTGGCGCAATGTCTGGAGTCTGTCGTCGGCCTGCAGCTCAGTACGCGGCAGTTGCGGGTGTTATCGGCCGGAGAATGTGGATTTGGCTATCGCGATTCGGTATTCAAGCGTGAGCTAAGCCGGGATTTCGTGATTTTGCGCGTGGTTTTCCGCCTGCAGCGGGTCTTTCAGCCTGAGCTTTCGTATGGTCCTTTGCGTCAGTGGGCAGACAATATGAAAGCGGAGTCGTCGGACGTCACGCCGGCTGCTCTGATTCGCGAAGTCTGCGCCATCCGCAGCAGCAAATTACCGTCTCCGGCCGAAATTCCGAACGCCGGATCCTTTTTCAAGAATCCGGTGGTGCCCACACACATGGGGCAGGCGCTGAAAGCGCGCTACCCCGCATTGCCGGTTTATCCCCAGGCCGATGGCTCGTTTAAATTGGCCGCGGGCTGGCTGATTGAGCAGGCGGGCTGGAAAGGCAAGTGGTTGGGTAATGCCGGTATGCATACTGAGCAGGCGCTGGTGCTGGTGACCAATGGTCAGGCCAGTTACGGCGATGTGACGGCGCTGAAAGATGCGGTAATCCGCGATGTCGCAGAGCGCTTTGCGGTCGTTCTTGAACCGGAGCCGCAGCCATTCTGATTTGGCTGATCTGATTGAGCCGTTTCACTCAACGAGTGCAGATTGGCCAGTGCTGGCGTTGCTCAGGTCGTTGGCAGTGCCGGGGTCAGGGGATAGCGGCATGCGTTGCCGTCAGAAAAGCGGGCTCCGGTCGGGCGACCGGAGCCTGTGGTTCAGGCGCCGAGCGGAAACTCACTCAGTTCCAGACCATTTTCATCGCTGTACCGTATCATCCAGCCGCTGCTGTCTGACCAGTCGCCCAGAACGAGACGACGGTAGTCTTTGCCATGTTCAGACCACTGATGATCCGCCGGACGGTGGGTATGGCCATGAATCAGGGTGCTGACACCGGCTTCGTCCATCACGCGAACCACTTCTGCCGCCGTAACGTCCATGATCTCGGCGCTTTTCATCTGCTGACCGCTCTGACTCTCGCTGCGCACCTGACGGGCGAAAGCGATGCGTTCCTCCAATGATTTGGCGAGGAAGCCTTCCTGCCATTGCACACTTCTGAACATGCCGCGGATTTTCATGTACTCGACGTCCTGAGTGCACAGGCTGTCGCCATGCATCAGCAGCACCGGCTCTTCACCCAGCGTCACCACTGTCGGGTCTTCCAGCAGGGTGGCGCCGGTCTGTTCGCAGAAGCGCTGGCCGAGCAGAAAGTCGCGGTTGCCGTGCATGATAAACAGCTGGGTGCCGCGCTCGCTCAGGGCTTTCAGGGCGGAACGGATGGCATCCACAAACGGATGCTCAAAGTCGTCACCCATCCACACTTCAAAGAAGTCGCCGAGAATGTACAGCTCGTCGGTGTCCTGGAGGTTCTGCAGGAATTGCAAAAAGCCCTGAGCCATGGCCGGGCGGCCAGGCTCAAGATGCAGGTCGGAGATGAAGCAGATGCTCATCAGGCAATGATTTCCGCTTTTTCGATAATCACATCTTCAACCGGCACGTCCTGATGGCCCATGCGGGTGGTGGTGCGAACACCCTTGATGCGGTTTACCACGTCCATGCCTTCAACCACTTCACCGAATACAGCGTAACCCCAGCCTTGAGTTGTTTTGCTGGTGTGGTTCAGGAAGCTGTTGTCGGATACGTTGATGAAGAACTGGGCGCTCGCAGAGTGCGGATCCATGGTGCGGGCCATTGCGAGGGTGCCGACTTTGTTCTGCAGGCCGTTATCGGCTTCGTTCTCGATCGGGTCTTCGGTTTCTTTCTTCTGGCCCATGCCAGGCTCAAAACCGCCGCCCTGAATCATGAAACCGTCGATCACGCGGTGGAAGATCACGCCGTCGTAAAAGCCTTTCTTCACATAGCTTTCGAAGTTGGCAGCGGTTTTCGGCGCTTTCTCGTGGTTCAGTTCGATTTTGATGTCACCAAAGTTGGTTTTCAGCAGGATCATGTAAGGCCTCAGTCTTTGAAATCGAGTATCCCGGAACGGGATTGGATGCGTATAATAGCCGCTTTTTCGCGCGCCTGCAGTGCCGCGAACCATTGCCTCAACACTGGCTCATGACACAGCCAGAACTGACGGTGTTCAACAGAATCGGACGGTTATGACAGACTCAATCGCTACCAGTCACAATTTTATTGCCAAAATCATTCAGGAAGATCTGGCCAACGGCAAGGTAACCCGTGTAGTTACCCGTTTCCCTCCAGAGCCAAACGGCTATCTGCACGTGGGGCATGCCAAATCCATCTGCTTAAACTTCGGCGTTGCTGAACAGTTTGGCGGTGTCTGTAATCTGCGGTTCGACGATACCAACCCGGAAAAAGAGAATCAGGAATACATCGACGCGATTCAGGACGACGTACGCTGGCTGGGTTTTCAGTGGGATGGCGATGTGCGCTACGCCTCCAGCTACTTCGATCAGCTGCACGCCTGGGCGATTCACCTGATCAAAGAAGGCAAGGCGTACGTTTGTGACCTGAGTCCTGAGCAGGCGCGTGAATATCGCGGCTCCCTGACCGAAGCGGGCAAAGACAGCCCGTTCCGCAGCCGTTCAGTCGAAGAAAACCTGGCGCTGTTTGAGCGTATGCGTGCCGGTAAGTTTGATGAAGGTGCCTGTGTGTTGCGTGCGCGCATCGATATGGCCTCGCCGAACATGAACCTGCGCGACCCGATTCTGTACCGCATCCGTAAGGCCCATCACCATCAGACCGGTGACAAGTGGTGTATTTACCCGACCTACGATTTTACCCATGGGCAGTCGGATGCCCTTGAAGGCGTGACGCACTCGGTGTGTACGCTGGAATTTGAAGACCACAAGCCGCTGTATGAATGGTTTATTGCCAATCTGCCGGTGCCGGCGCAGCCAAAACAGTACGAATTTGGCCGTCTGAATCTGGACTACACCGTCACCTCCAAGCGTAAGCTGAAGTCGCTGGTCGACAATCATGTGGTGTCTGGCTGGGATGATCCGCGTATGCCAACCATTTCTGGTATGCGTCGTCGCGGTTTTACGCCGAATTCCATCCGTAATTTCTGTGACATGATCGGTGTGACCCGCAGCGATGGCATGGTGGAAATCTCCATGCTGGAACACGCGCTGCGTGATGACCTGAACAAAAATGCGCCACGCGCCATGGCGGTTCTGAATCCACTGAAAGTGGTGATCGAGAACCTGCCGGAAGGGCATCTGGAACAACTGAACGCGGAATACCATCCGGATCTGGATCTGGGCGGTCGCGATATGCCGTTCACCCGTGAGCTCTACATTGATCAGGCTGACTTCAAAGAAGAGTACAGCAAGAAGTTCAAGAAGAAGTTCACCCCCGGCAACCGTATTCGTCTGCGTCACTCTTACGTGATTGAAGCCACCGGCTACGAAAAAGACGACGCTGGTAATGTCACTCTGGTACGGGCCAATCTGATTGAAGGCACGCTGGGTACGGATCCGGCTGACGACATCAAGCCAAAAGGCGTGGTTCATTGGGTGTCCGCTTCTCATGCCGTTGAAGCCGAGCTGCGCCTGTATGAGCGTCTGTTCACGCACCAGACTCCGGATAAAACCGACGGCGATTTTATGGACTTCGTGAATACCGATTCGCTGAGCGTTGTTACCGCCTGGGTTGAGCCTGCGCTGGCGCAGGTGGCTGCTGAGTCTAATTTCCAGTTTGAGCGTGAAGGTTATTACGTGGCGGACCGTCGCGATCACGCCGCAGGTAAGCCGGTTTTCAACCTGACCATTGGTCTGCGTGAAGATAAATCCCTGACACAGGATTAAGGAACCCATGAGTATTCAGATTTTTAACACCCTGACCCGACAGAAAGAAACCTTCGTGCCGCTGGTTCCCGGCAAAGTGGGTATGTATGTCTGTGGTATGACGGTGTATGACTTCTGTCATCTGGGGCATGCCCGGGTGATGGTGGCGTTTGATGTGATTGCACGTTACCTGCGCCACCGCGGTTACGAGGTGAATTACATCCGTAACATCACCGACATCGACGACAAAATCATCAAGCGTGCCAATGAAAATGGCGAGCCATTCGATGCCCTGACTGAGCGCTTTATCGCGGAAATGCACAAAGACTCAGAACTGCTGGGTATCGAATCACCGGATGCGGAGCCGAAAGCTACGGCGCACATCAGCGACATTATCCGTCTGGTCGAAACCCTGATCGAAAAAGGCTATGCCTACCCGGCCAGCAACGGCGATGTGTACTACTCGGTGCGCAAGTTCGAAGGTTACGGCAAGCTGTCCGGCAAGGTGCTGGATGAGCTGGAAGCCGGTGCCCGTGTTGAAGTGGGTGAGCTGAAACAAGATCCGCTCGACTTCGTGCTGTGGAAAGCCGCCAAGCCGGAAGAACCGCACTGGGATTCGCCGTGGGGCATTGGTCGTCCGGGCTGGCACATTGAATGTTCGGCTATGTCCACCTGCTGCCTGGGTGAGACGTTCGATATTCACGGCGGTGGTCCGGATCTGAAATTCCCGCACCATGAAAACGAAATTGCTCAGTCGGAAGCGGCTACGGGCAAGAAATACGTGAATACCTGGATGCACGCCGGCGCGGTGCGCGTTGATGGCGAGAAAATGTCCAAATCTCTGGGTAATTTTTTCACCATTCGCGAAATTCTGGACAAATACCCGGCCGAAGTGGTGCGCTTCCTGTTGCTGTCCAGCCAGTACCGCAGCGCCATTAACTACTCCGAAGACAGCCTGAAAGAAGCGCAGACCAAGCTCGAGCGTTTCTATAATGCGCTGCTCGGCGTGGATGTGGGCGAGGTTAAGGATCTGGCCAACGAATATTCTGAGCGTTTCCATGCCGCGATGGACGACGACTTCAATACGCCGGAAGCCATTGCCGCTCTGTTTGATCTGGTGCGTGAAGTGAATAAAGCCACTGGCGCAGAGCAGGCGGAACTGGCCGGTCAGCTGCGTTATCTGGCGGGCGTGCTGGGTTGTCTGCAGTCTGATCCACAGTCTTTCCTGCAGTCTGGTGCCGGTGATGATGCGGCCTGGATTGAAGAAATGATCGTGAAGCGTGCCAATGCGAAAAAAGCCAAAGACTTTGCCACCGCCGATGCGGTGCGCGATGAGTTGCTGGCAAAAGGCATTGTGCTGCGTGACAGTCCGGAAGGGACTACTTGGTCAAAACAGTAGGCTGGCAAAAACAGTAAGCTGGTCAAAACAGTAAGCTGGTCAAAACAGCCGGCTGGATAAAATAATAAACCGCCAAAACAGCAATCGGGTTTTGGCGCGGAGCAGAGCAGGGCGCAAGTCCTGCTACTGTATCAGCAGACAATAAAAAAGCGGGCAATGCCCGCTTTTTTATTGTCTGCTATGCGAATTAACCGTTGTGCAGTTTTTCACAGGCGAACAGGGTGTTTTCCAGCAATTTCGCACGGGTCATCGGACCTACGCCACCCGGAACCGGGGTAATGTAGGCAGCGCGTGCAGCGGCGGCTTCGAAGTCGACGTCGCCGACCAGTTTGCCGTCGGCCATACGATTGATGCCTACATCGATAACGATCGCGCCTTCTTTAATCCATTCACCTTTAACAATGCCAGGCTTACCGACGGCGACAACCACGATGTCAGCCAGACGTACATGGCTGGCGGTGTCTTTGGTAAAGCGGTGGCAGGTGGTGACGGTGCAGCCTTTCAGCAGCAATTCGAGGCCCATAGGTCGGCCAACAATATTAGAAGCGCCAACAATCACGGCATGTTTGCCGCGGATTTCTTCGCCGGTGCGCTCCAGCAGATCAACGATGCCATAAGGTGTGCAAGGACGCAGCATCGGCATGCGCTGTGCAAGACGGCCAACGTTAAACGGGTGGAAGCCGTCGACGTCTTTGGTCGGGTCGATGCGCTCGAGAATTTCGTCGGCTTTCAGGCCTTCCGGCAACGGCAGTTGCACAAGAATGCCATCGACAGTCGCATCTTTATTAAGGTCGTCAATCAGGTTCAGCAGTTCGAGCTGGCTGGTCGTGGCCGGCAGATCGTAGGCTTTACTGATGATGCCTACCTGTTCGCAGTCTTTGCGTTTATGAGAAACGTAGACTTCAGAGGCGGGGTCGTTACCCACGAGGACGACCGCGAGGCCCGGGGCACGCAGGCCTTTTTCAAGGCGAGTCTGTACCTGCTTCTTTATGGATTCGCGGATCGCTTCGGCGGTGGCCTTGCCGTCGATCAGTTTTGCGCTCATGGGAACCGTAAACCTGTAGCTGTTGTAGAGGCGCGCGATTTTCTCATGGGCGGGGAGTAAACACAAAGGCCGTAATGGCATTGCTCAGAAGGTGTCCAAAAGACGGGAAGCGTTTGTTTTCATTAATTTTTTTCAAAAAGTCGTTGACGACCTGAACGGCGATCTATAATATGCGCGGCACTTGAGGGGAACATCTCCTGAAGTGAACGTCGGGGTATAGCGCAGTCTGGTAGCGCGCCTGGTTTGGGACCAGGATGTCGGGAGTTCGAATCTCTCTACCCCGACCATTTAATACCTGTATTAAATGGACATGCGCCCGTAGCTCAATTGGATAGAGCATCGGCCTTCTAAGCCGAGGGTTGCAGGTTCGATCCCTGCCGGGTGCGCCAATTTGGCAATCTCAGCAGTTCTCTTTGTGGTGGCCGTAGCTCAGTCGGTAGAGCCCAGGATTGTGATTCCTGTTGTCGCGAGTTCGATCCTCGTCGGCCACCCCACTTCCTCTTCTTTCCCTTTGATTAAGTCTTTGAAATTAAACACATTTTTAATGGTTTAATTATGGCTTTTGCTTGCGCTATAATCCGCAACTTTGTTTATATCCGGTGCCGCACGGAGTGCGCGTACCTTGTTTTGACATGTAATTTGTGAGGCATCTATGCAAGTGTCCATCGAGACAACTTCTGGTCTTCAGCGCGTTATGACCATCGGTGTTCCTGCTGCAGAACTGGAACAGAAAGTTACCAATGAACTGAAGCGCATTTCCAAAGGCCAGAAAGTAAATGGCTTCCGTAAAGGCAAGCCGCTGCCTGCAGCCGTTGCCAAGCGTATGTTCGGTAAACAAGCTCGTTTTGAAGCTATCTATCAGCAGATGCAACAGTCTTTCTTCCAGGCTGTGCAGCAGGAGAGCGTTAAGCTGGCCGGTATGCCAAGCTTCGAGCCGACTGTTGATGAAGAAGGCAAGGATCTGGAATTCAAAGCGACTTTCGAAGTCTACCCAGAAATCAAACTGGCCGATTTCGCGGCGATTGAAGTTGAGCAGAAAACCGCTTCTGTGACCGATGCTGATCTGGAAACCATGCTGGACACCCTGCGCAAGCAGAACGCTCAGTGGGAAGAGTCTGCAGACGCTGCCGCTGATGGCGATCAGGTTTCTATCGACTTTGAAGGTTTCATTGATGGTGAAGCATTCCAGGGCGGTTCCGCCAAGGGCTACAGCCTGACTCTGGGTTCTAACTCTATGATCCCGGGTTTCGAAGCGGGTCTGGTTGGCGCGAAAGCCGGCGAAGAGAAGACTCTGGACGTTGCGTTCCCGGCCGATTACCACAAAGAAGAGCTGAAAGGTAAGCCAGCTCAGTTCAAAGTGACTGTGAAGGCGGTTAAGAAAGCAGCTCTTCCAGAACTGAACGAAGAATTCTTCCAGTCTTTCGGTGTCGAAGCGACTGACCTGGAATCTTTCCGTTCTGAAGTGCGCAAGAATATGGAGCGCGAACTGGCCCGTGCCATTCGTACCGTGACCAAGCAGCAAGTCGTTGATGGTCTGATCGCTACCAACGAAATCGCGGTTCCTCAGTCTCTGGTTGATCAGGAAATCGACCGTCTGCGTCGTCAGGCTGTACAGCAGTTCGGTGGTGCTCAGCAGCTGGATCCAAGCCGTCTGCCGGCTGAACTGTTCCAGTCTCAGGCTGAAAAGCGTGTTGTAATCGGTCTGCTGATGAATGCCGTGATCGAAACCAACGAATTGACGCCTTCGGCTGAAAAAGTTGAGCAGCTGATTGAAGAGATTGCTTCCACCTATCAGGATCCGGAAGAAGTCCGCAACTACTATGCCTCTAACCCGCAGCAGAAGTCTCAGATGGAAGCTCTGGCTCTGGAAGAGCAGGTTGTTGAGAAAGTTCTGGCCGCCGCTAAAGTCAGTCAGTCTGAGTCAACCTATGAAGACATGATTCGCGCAGCAAATAAGCCTGCCTGATCTGACTTTCAGGACTGACATCCGGCCGATCAATGGCTAAACTCAGAAACAGCCGCACTTGCGGCTGTTTTTGTAATTAAGCTCAATCCTGTGAGGGAGTACAGAGTCCAATGTTTGACTCCATGAAAGAACATTCAGAAATCATCCAGGCCAGCGGTCTGGTGCCTATGGTGGTCGAGCAGTCCGCTCGAGGTGAGCGTGCTTACGACATCTATTCCCGTCTGCTGAAAGAGCGGGTAATTTTTCTGGTAGGCCCTGTTGAAGATCACATGGCCAATCTGGTGGTGGCGCAGCTGCTGTTTCTGGAATCGGAAAATCCGGATAAAGATATCCACCTTTACATCAACTCTCCGGGCGGTTCCGTATCTGCTGGCCTGTCTATCTATGACACCATGCAGTTCATCAAACCGGATGTGAGTACAATGGTAATTGGTCAGGCATGCAGCATGGGTGCATTCCTGCTGGCTGCCGGTGCGCCGGGTAAGCGTTTCAGTGTGCCGAACTCCCGCATCATGATTCACCAGCCAAGTGGCGGTGCTCAGGGGCAGGCTACCGATATTCAGATTCACGCCAAGAACATTCAGGACACCAAAGAGCGCCTGAATAAGATTCTGGCGCATCATACCGGTCAGAGCATTGAGCGCGTGACGGCAGATACTGAGCGCGATAACTTTATGGATCCGGAAGCCGCGCTGGCGTATGGCCTGATTGATAAGGTTCTTGTGAACCGCGGCGCATAAGGCGCCGCATTTGCCCTGCTCAGGGGTTGAAGAACGATTCATTAGGGTCCATGTTATGGACCAAAGCATGACAACAATGAGGCAGTCGAATGTCCGACGATACCAAAGGCAAAGGCGAAGACGGCGGTAAGCTTCTGTACTGTTCTTTCTGCGGAAAGAGTCAGCATGAAGTGCGCAAGCTGATCGCCGGCCCATCGGTGTTTATCTGTGACGAGTGTGTTGATCTGTGTAACGACATCATTCGTGAAGAAGTTCAGGAAGCCGAAAACAAGGGTAGTGGTGACAAGCTGCCAACCCCGAAAGAAATCCGTTCAACGCTGGATGAATACGTTATTGGTCAGGAAAAGGCCAAGATCGTATTGTCTGTGGCGGTGTACAACCATTACAAGCGTCTGCGTTGTGGCGAGGGTAAAGCCGATGTTGAGTTGTCCAAGAGCAATATTCTGCTCATTGGCCCGACCGGTAGCGGTAAGACCCTGCTGGCTGAAACGCTCGCGCGTTTGCTGAACGTACCGTTCACCATTGCCGATGCAACCACGCTGACCGAAGCCGGGTACGTCGGTGAGGATGTTGAGAACATCATCCAGAAGCTGCTGCAGAAGTGTGACTACGACGTTGAGAAAGCTCAGCGCGGTATCGTTTACATCGACGAAATCGATAAGATTTCCCGTAAGTCGGATAATCCATCGATTACCCGTGACGTATCCGGTGAAGGTGTACAGCAGGCGCTGCTGAAACTGATCGAAGGTACCGTGGCTTCCGTGCCGCCGCAGGGTGGTCGTAAGCATCCTCAGCAAGAGTTCCTGCAGGTCGATACTTCCAACATCCTGTTCATTTGTGGTGGGGCGTTTGCTGGTCTGGATAACATTATCCGTGACCGTTCTGAAAAGAGCAGTATTGGCTTCTCAGCCACTGTGAAAGGTAAAGAGTCGCAAAAAGCGGTGGGTGAGGTTCTGCGTGAAGTCGAACCATCCGATCTGGTGAAATACGGTCTGATTCCGGAATTCATTGGTCGTCTGCCGGTTGTTGCGACGCTGGATGAGCTGGATAAAGACGCGCTGGTCCGCATCCTGACCGAGCCGCGTAACTCGCTGGTGCGTCAGTATCAGAAGCTGTTCGAAATGGAAGGCGTTGAGCTGGAGTTCCGCGACATTGCCCTGGACGCCGTCGCCAGTCTGGCCATGGAGCGTAAAACCGGTGCACGTGGTCTGCGTTCCATTATGGAAGGCGCTCTGCTGCAGACCATGTACCGCATTCCGTCTGAAGATCATGTTGCCAAGGTGGTGATTGATGAGAACGTAATCCGTGGCGAATCTGAGCCGATCATCATTTATGAAAATGCTGATGTAGGCAAAGTATCCCCGGATAACGACTGATCTGTCCGACCAATCCGACAAAAGGGGGCTCTTGCCCCCTTTTGTTTTTTGCGCCCTTGTATTCCTTGCATGCCGCCCATACTTACTGACATATTGGCATCGAAGATGCGATTTCAGGTATCGACCTAATGACTAAAGAAATTCTGCCATTACTGCCGCTCCGGGACGTTGTTGTATTCCCAGCGATGGTAATTCCGCTGTTTGTCGGACGGGAAAAATCCATTCACGCTTTGGAAGCGGCTATGGCTGCTGATAAGCGCATCATGCTGGTCGCACAAAAAGATGCTTCCGATGATGAACCGGGCGCGGACGACATGCACCCGGTGGGCACCATTGCCAATGTTCTGCAACTGCTCAAACTGCCTGACGGCACGGTTAAAGTTCTGGTCGAAGGCGATCTGCGGGCGCAGATGACTCAGTTGCTGGATGAAGACGAACTGTTCCGTGCAGAAGTGGAAGCAGTTGGTTTTGATGAATTATCGGCACGTGAAAATGAAGTGCTGGTGCGTTCATTGACAGGCCACTTTGAGCAGTACGTTCAGCTGTCTAAAAAAGTACCGAGCGAGGTGCTTTCAACCATTTCTGGTATCGAAGACGCGTCTCGTCTGGCAGACACCATTGCAGCTCATATTTCCCTGAAACTCGACGAGAAACAGGTTGTTCTCGAGATGGTTGATCCGCGTGAGCGTGTTGAGCATCTGATGGAGCTGATGGAGTCTGAGATTGACCTCCTGAAAGTAGAAAAGCGGATCCGCGGACGCGTTAAGAAACAAATGGAGAAGAGCCAGCGTGAGTATTATCTGAATGAGCAAATGAAAGCCATTCAGAAAGAACTCGGCGATCTGGAAGATGGCGGTAATGAATTTGATGAACTGACTGCCCGCATCGAGCAGTCTGGTATGAGCAAAGAAGCGCGCGAAAAAGCCGACGCTGAGCTTAAAAAATTGCGCATGATGTCGCCAATGTCAGCAGAGGCGTCGGTGGTTCGTGGCTATCTCGACTGGCTGGTCAATCTGCCCTGGAAAAAGCGTACCCGTGTTAATCACGACCTGAACGACGCAAAAGAAATTCTGGATGCTGACCACTTCGGTCTTGAAGAAGTCAAAGAACGTATTCTCGAATATCTGGCAGTACAGAACCGCGTTAAGAAAGTGAAAGGCGCTGTGCTGTGTCTGGTTGGCCCACCGGGTGTTGGTAAAACCTCGCTCGGTAAATCCATCGCCCGCGCTACCAACCGCAAGTTTGTGCGCATGGCGCTGGGTGGCGTGCGCGATGAAGCGGAAATCCGTGGTCATCGCCGTACCTATATCGGATCTATGCCGGGTAAACTTGTACAGAAAATGTCCAAGGTTGCGGTCAAAAACCCACTGTTCCTGCTCGATGAAATCGACAAAATGGGAATGGATCATCGCGGTGATCCGGCATCCGCGCTGCTGGAGGTGCTTGACCCAGAACAGAACAGCACGTTTGCCGATCATTATCTGGAAGTCGATTACGACCTGTCTGATGTGATGTTCGTCTGTACGTCGAACAGCATGGATATTCCGGGCCCGCTGTTGGATCGTATGGAAGTGATCCGTATCCCGGGTTACACCGAAGACGAAAAAGTGAATATCGCCCGTCGTTATCTGCTGCCGAAACAGATCAAGGTAAACGGTCTGAAGGAAAAAGAAATCGACATCAGTGATGAGCAGCTGCGCGATATTATCCGCTACTACACCCGTGAGGCGGGTGTCCGTGGACTGGAGCGTCAGATTGCCAAGCTGTGCCGTCGTGTGGTGAAGGCCAATATGCTGGATAAAGCATTGACGACCCGCACCATCAGCCATGATTCGTTGGAAGAGTATCTGGGTGTTCACAAATTCCGCTACGGTCTGGCGGGTGTCGACAACCAGGTTGGTCAGGTCACTGGTCTGGCCTGGACATCCGTAGGGGGCGAGCTGCTGACTCTTGAAGCGGCCGCAACGCCGGGTAAGGGGCGTATCATTAAAACCGGTTCACTCGGCGACGTGATGCAGGAGTCTATTCAGGCCGCGCTCACCGTGGTGCGGAGCCGTGCCGTTGGTATGGGGGTTGCTGCGGATTACTTCGAGAAACACGATCTGCACGTACACGTACCGGAAGGTGCAACGCCGAAGGATGGCCCAAGTGCCGGTATCGGCATGGTTACCGCGCTGGCTTCCGTAATGACCGGCATTCCGGTTCGTGCTGAGGTCGCCATGACGGGTGAAATCACCCTGCGTGGTAAAGTGCTGGCCATCGGTGGATTGAAAGAAAAATTACTGGCTGCCCATCGTGGTGGCATCAAAACGGTCATCATTCCGAAAGAGAATGAGAAGGACCTCAAAGAAGTACCGGACAATATCCGTCAGGATCTCCATGTTGTCCCGGTTGACTGGATTGACGAAGTGCTGGACCTGGCTCTGGAAAGCAAACCAGAGGCCCATCTGGGTGACATCGTCAAGAAGGATGAAGCTGGATCAATAAAAGATGAGCAGGACCGGCCAAGCACCCACTAAGGTTGCTTGACGGTCTGGGGGCTGCTTGGTATAAATCGACGCTCGATATTTTCCTGTAGCGATAGCCCAGTCGCATAACAAGAATTCACAATTGCGCACAGAGTAAGGGGATAAGTGTGAACAAATCTGAATTAATTGATGCAATCGCAGCATCTGCTGACATTCCAAAAGCTGCCGCTGGCCGTGCACTGGATGCCATGATTGAAGCCGTTGGCGAAGCTCTGAAAGGCGGTGACCAGGTTTCTCTGGTTGGCTTTGGTACCTTTCTGGTAAAAGAGCGTGCCGCACGTACTGGCCGTAACCCACAGACCGGCGCACCGATTGAAATCGCTGCTGCCAAGGTTCCGGGTTTCAAAGCCGGTAAAGCACTGAAAGACGCTGTTAACTGATAGCGGATCCGGACCGGACGTTACACCGAACCGATTTCAGACTTTCATCCGTCAGGAATCAGAATTCAGACATCAGCCGGTCCGACAGTAATAAAAGCGCATCCCTGATGCGCTTTTTTTGTATTGGCGAAGCCAATTATCATCGGAGGAAGCATGCTTCAGACTATGCGCGATAATGCTCAGGGCATGATCGCAAAAGTAATCGTATTTTTTATTATCTTTGTGTTCGCTTTATGGGGCGTGGAAAGTATTGTTAATCTGGGTGGCGGCACCCCGGCAGCGGTCAGTGTCGGTGGTGAAGACATTACCGAAGACGACATCGCCCGTCTGGTTGAACAACAAAAGTCGAATCTGCGTCGTCAGTTCGGTGATCAGTACGATGAAAACCTGTTTAACGAAAAATTCCTCCGCGAATCTGCCATTGAACAGCTGATCGAACAGAAAGTGGCACTGGTTCAGGCAAATGATCTGGGTCTGTATGCTTCCACTCAGCAGATCGATCAGAACATTATTTCTATTCCGGCTTTCCAGCAGGATGGTCGTTTCGATAAAGAACAGTTCCAGACCGTTCTGCGCATGAACGGCCTGACGCCGCTGACGTTCCGCAGCATGCTGGCGGACGATATCAAAACCAATCAGGTTCGTGCTGCTCTGGTGCTGAGCAGTGTTGAGACGCCGTTTGCTGTGCAGGTATCTGAAGCGCTGAGCAACGAACTGCGTACTTTCAGCTTCTACGAAGTCAACGCAAAAGATCTTGAAGCGACGGTGAATCCGACTGACGAGGAAGTTTCAGCGTACTACGACGCAAATAAAGACCGTTACCGCACCGAAGAGCAGGTCAGTGTCCGTTACGTTCAGCTGAGCAAGGCGGATCTGGCGGCCAAAGAAGTGGTTGAAGACGAAGAAATTCAGCAGGCATACGACGATTACCGCTCTGCGGAGCTGGCGAAAGAACAACGCCATGCCAGTCATATTCTGATCGAAGTGAATGACGAGCGCGACGATGCCAAAGCGTCGGCGCTTGCGGCCGAGCTGTACGCCCGCGTGCAGAGCGGTGGCGATTTCGCTGCTCTGGCGAAAGAATACTCCGACGATATCGGCACCAAAAATGCCGGTGGCGATCTGGGTCTGGCGATGAAAGGCGCCTACGTGACTGAGTTCGAAGACGCGCTCTACGCCCTGAAAAAAGGCGAAGTATCTCAGCCGGTTAAAACTGAGTTCGGTTACCACCTGATCAAGCTGGATGACGTTGTGACGCCGGCCGTTAAAGCGCTGGCAGACGTTAAAGATCAGATGGTTGCGGAAGTTCAGAAAGCTAAGGCTGAAGCGGCGTTTGCGGAAATGGTACAGGAGCTGTCCAATATTTCCTTCTCCGCTGATTCTGTGGAAACCGTCGCATCGGCACTGAAATTGGACGTAAAAGAAACCACGCTGTTTACCCGCAATCAGGGTGATGGTCTGGCTGGTAGCGATTCTGTCCGTCAGGCTGCCTTCTCCGACAAGGTATTGCTGGATAAGGAGCTGAGTGACGTTATCGAGACCGGCGACTCAGCAGTCGTTCTGGGCATTAACGAACACCTGGAAGCCTCTGTGCTGCCGGTTGACGTTGTGCGTCCACAGGTTGTTGCTGCTATCAAGCGCGATCAGGCGTCTGAAAAAGCCAGTGCATTGGCTCAGAAAATTGTTGCGGGTGAAGAATCCGTCAGCACATGGAAAAATGTCTCTGCAACCTACAGCCAGAGTTCTGAAGCTCCGCGTGCCGCTCAGCAGAAAGCGTTTGGCCTGACCGTGGGCCAGAAGGACGTTGTTAAGACGCCAGGCGGCTTCACCATCGTCGAAGTCAAATCGATTGAGGCAAAAGCCTGGAGTGACATGGCGGTTTCTGATGAGTCACGTGAAGGCGGTCGCTCGCAGAACAGCCGTGAGGACATGATGAGCTATCAGTCCTGGGCTAAGTCAGCAGTAGAAGTTAAACGCAGTGGCGTTTGATGTTTAAGCGCTGAAATAAAAAAAGGGGGCATAGCCCCCTTTTTTATTGTGCGCGTTCAGGTGTACTGGCCGAGTTTATTCGGCGGGATCTTCCATTTCTGCCATGCTCATGGCGCACGTGTTAAAGCCCGCATCCACGTAAATATTCTGCGCAGTAATACCAGATGCCAGATCGGAGCACAGGAACGCGGCGGTGTTGCCGACTTCCTCGATGGTAATGTTGCGGCCCAGAGGCGCGCGTTCTGCGTTCTTTTTCAGCATGCGGCGGAAGCTTTTGATGCCAGAGGCCGCCAGCGTGCGGATAGGGCCTGCAGAGATCGAATTCACACGGATCCCTTCACCACCACAGGAACCGGCCAGATAGCGCACAGAAGCTTCCAGAGAGGCTTTGGCCAGACCCATGACGTTGTAGTTCGGCAGGGTTTGCTGAGAACCGTGGTAGGTCAGCGTCAGCATAGAACCCTGACGGTCTTTCATCAGCGGCTTAGCGCCTTTGGCCAGTGCCACAAAACTGTAGGCGCTGATGTCGTGTGCCATGCGGAAGCCTTCACGGGTAGTGACGCTCAGGTAATCGCCATCCAGTTCGTGCGCAGGAGCATAGCCCACGGAATGAATCAGAATGTCCATGTGTCCCCAGCGCTTTTCCAGTTCACTGAAAACGGCATCAATTTCGTCGTCGGAGGTAACGTCGCAGGGCAGGCAAATGTCGGAACCCCATTCAGCGGCCATTTTTTCTACGCGCTCTTTCAGCTTTTCGCCCTGATAGGTAAATGCCAGTTCAGCACCTTCGCGGTGAAAGGCTTCAGCGATGCCGTATGCGATGGAGTGCTTGCTGGCAACGCCTACAATCAGCGCTCGTTTGCCGGTTAACATGCCCATAATTTTATCCTTGTCGTTGTACAGTCGGTTATTCGGGAATCTGCGATCAGATTCTGTTAAGACGGATTACCACGTTCTGGTTGCGCGAGTATTGCAGCGCGTTCTTTGCGATCGATCCAGAAGCGGCCACCTGTAAGCGGATCAAACGGCGCGATCGGATCGGACTGCATGTCGGTCTCCTCCGGGAAGCGTATCCACTCCCAGAAAGCGCGCGAGTGCCTGGTTGCCTCTATGCCCGGAATCAGCAGGGCGAGCCGGTTCAGCTCCCGGGCAAGCGTTGTTGCGGCTTTGTTGGTGTCGTGTTCGCTCAGCAGATAAGGCGGAAATCCCGGGTTGCTGATGTACAAGCCACCAGCATCCGGGCGGAAGAGCGACAGAAAGCCCTCGGCAGACAGAGGACTTGTGAACTTAAGCCAGACCAGATCGTACTGGCCCAGCGCGAGTTTGGTCGCCAGTACGTCGGCCGACAGCTGGCGCAGAACCAGATGCAGGCCATTTTCCTGTGCATTGACAGCGATGTGCTGCAGCAGTGGCAGATCGGCCGTGTCGGTATAACTCAGCGTCAGGGTGTCTGGCAGTACTCCGCCGTCGTAGTTGGTCAGAACAGGCTCAGACGAGCCTTCAACGAGTTGGCTGAGCGCCAGATTCGCGGAGTTCTGGGCGATGAGGTCGAGACCAAGGCTCTCTCTGAGTTTCTGGCGCACTGCAAATTGGCTGAGCACAGCGCTTTTGCCGTTCACCAGCAGCGAGCTTGGATGCACCTCCCGGTTGCTGTTGGCGGTGTTGATCAGGCGAATGTGGCGGAAGCGGGCGGCCTGTTCAAAGTAGCCCAGCTGTGCCGCGCACAGACTGCAAATCGCAACACTGTCGAGCTCGCCGCGCTGGAACAGTGATGCCTCTTCCGTCCCTTGTGGAACGCGCAGTATGACGCGGCTGGCATTAAAACGATGCTGATTGCGGGGCAGCTGCGCCGCCCACCAGTTGGTGGTTCGCCTGAACGTCAGCGTTGCGTTGTCTGCACTGATTTGCGCCAGGTAATAAGGCCCGGTGGTGGGTTCCGGATACCAGTTGAAATTCTCAGGCCATTGGTGGCGGTTGCGGAAAACATGCGCTGCAAACGGACGGAAGCCCGCAATCACGTCGGGAATATCGTCTGCAGGTGCCCGCAAAACGAAGGCAAAGCGGTTGTCGCTGAAGACTTCCAGCGCGGATATCTGTTCAGTCAAAACCCTTTTCTGCCAGTCTGCGCCTGTGTCCGGATCGAGAATAAAACCGAGTGAAAAGGCGAAGTCCTCGGCCGTGACCGGCACATTGTCCGACCAGCGGGCATTGTCGTGCAGTTCGAAATAAACACGCTTACCGTCCACGGCCCAGCGCTTAGCCAGCAGGGGAATCCAGGCAGCTGCAGGCGTTTCACGGGCAAGCAGTGGCAGTTGCAGATCCTGCAGAACAGGCGTCAGGGCGTGCGGTGTATCAGGGCCTATGCGGCGGACATTGTCGGGAAATTCCGTGAGCGGCAGGGTCAGAAAGCCGCCGCGTGGCGCATTGGGCATGGCGCTTACAGCATCAGTATCCTGCTGCCAGTTAAGAGCAGGCAGGCTGGCTGCGTCGCGGTATTTGACGGTTGGCAATCCGCTGTCAGCCAGGCTGAGGCCGGCCAAAGGCAAAAGAGACGCCGCGAGCAGGCATCGGAATGCGCAGAAAAAGGTTTTCATGACGCCGATGCTAAATAGGGTGAATATCAAGCGCAATCCTTTGCTGTTACACATATTGTGTCCTTATATTCACCAATTGCCGGCTATCGCATTACATCCACGTACAAAGTCAGCATCTGACCGGGTTGCAGGTATTTGGTGTTGACCTGATCCGCGTTCCAGCGTTTGAGGTCGTTAATGCGAACATTAAATTTTTGCGAGATGCGCGCCAGTGAGTCGCCGGAACGAACCCGGTAATTGATTTTGCGGATCACTTCGCGTTTCGCAGGCGACGCTTTTTTGCTCCAGATCACCAACGTCTGGCCGGCGCGCAGCGGATCGCCGGGCGCCATGCCATTCCATTTGGCAAGCTCACCAACGCTCACATCGTGCGAGCGGGCAATGCCCCAGAAGCTGTCACCGCTGCGCACCTGATACTCCACCTTATCGGTATTGCCCGGGCGGCGCAGCGATTTCAGCCGGTCAAGACGCTGGGTCACACTGTGTGAATAGGCTTCCTGCGGCTTAAAAGCGCCAGGAATCAGCAACTGTTCGCCGGCGCGGATAATGTTAGTGCGCAGGCCATTCGCGTCTTTCAGGGCTTCCGGCGTGGTATGAAACTGGCGGGCGATGGTGATCAGACTGTCGCCATTGCGCACGGCGTAACGTTCCCATTTCAGGCGCGAACCGGCTGGCAGGGCAGCTAACTGCTCTTCAAAGGTGTCTTTGCTGGCGTACGGGATCAGAATTTCGTGCGGCCCTTCCGGACGCGTTGCCCAGCGGTTGAAACCGGGATTCAGGCGATACACCTCATCCAGCGGTGTCTGCGCCAGTTCTGCTACCTGCGACAGGTCGATCTGGCCGCCGGTATGCACCACGGCAAAATAGGGTTCATCTGTCAGCGGCATCAGGTTGACGCCGTAGCTCTCTGGATCACGCACCAGTTTTGCCAGCGCGATCAGCTTGGGCACATAGTCGCGGGTTTCCTGCGGCAGGCTCAGCGACCAGAAATCGGTCGGCAAGCCTTTGGAGCGGTTCAGGCGCACGGCTTTGCGGACGGTGCCAGCCCCTGAATTGTACGCCGCCAGTGCCAGCAGCCAGTCGCCGTTGAATTCACGTTGCAGCGCATCCAGATACATCAGGGCGGCTTCGGTCGCGGCGCGGATGTCGCGACGGCCGTCGTACCACCAATCCTGTGCCAGACCGAAATCCCGGCCGGTAGATGGAATGAACTGCCATACGCCCGAGGCGCGGCCATGAGAATAGGCAAACGGATCAAAAGCACTTTCAACGATTGGCAGCAGAGCCAGCTCACCGGGTACGTTGCGGGCCTCAATCTGTTCCGCAATAAAGTGCAGGTAGCGGACACCGCGGTCGGCGACCCGGTCCATGTATTCCTGATGGGATTTGTACCACTGCAGTTGGGCGTCGATGCGGCTGTTGTCGACGCTGATATCGAGCTGATAAGACGCAACAATGCGTGCCCAGATATCGTTGTACTGAGTGGTCTGAACCTCATCCGCCCAGTCGTCGAGAATGGTCAGATTGGTGTCGGCGCGTTTCTCGTCCTGAACGGGGACAACATCCGGCTTCAGTGTCGCGCAGCCGGGAAGGACGAACAGAAGTGATAGAACTAGGGTGTATGGCTTCATGCTATTACAATGTTAAAAATCAGTCCGCAGTCTAATAAGCGTCACTACGCCTAGCAAGTCGGGGTATCGACAGTCTGAGCATAGCAAGTCAGGAAGGATCATGGCGGTAGTCAGAATTAAACCGGATATTTATCGCGAATGGCTCGCCCGGCGCGACACCAGGCGCCTGCTGGCGCTGGAAAGTGGTTGGCTGCGTGACTGGGTGGGGCAACTGCATGGCCAGCATCTGCTGTACAGCGGCATAGATGACGTTCCGCGTTTTCTTCAGAGAAGTCGACTGGCTCACAATTTCAGCATGGGGCTGGAATGGCAACGTGATGTGGTGCCGCGCGATACCTGGATGGCACAGGGCGCCTGGCCTCTGCCGGATAACAGTGTGGATGTGGTGGTGCTGCAGCACGTTTTGGATATGAGTACGCATCCGCATCAGATTATCCGTGAAGCGGCGCGGGTCATTGTGCCCAACGGGTATCTGATTATTACCGGGTTTAACCCCTACAGTCTGTGGGGCGCGGTGCGCTGGACGCGGACGTTTTCTACGGGCCTGCCCTGGGTGTCCAATCCGGTCAGTGAACGCCGCATTCAGGACTGGCTCACCCTGCTGGATTTCCGCAGTGAATACAGCGGCAGCATTGCTCACACCTGGCCGGTAACGCTCGGCTCTGAGCGCATCAGTCGCCGGGTAGACCGGGTGCTGGCCGGTACCCGCTGGCTGCCTGCGAGTGCGTATCTGCACGTGGCCAGACGTACGGTGCTGGGCATGACGCCAATCCGTCCGCGGCGCTGGCAATTTAATGATTCATTTTCCCTGCAACCGGCAGTTGGCCGTGTAGGGCTTGATCTGGAGAAAGACATTTCCCATGTCTGATAAGGTTTTTCTGTTTACCGACGGCGCCTGCAAAGGCAACCCGGGCCCGGGCGGCTGGGGGGCGCTGCTGCGTTATGGTCAGTCCGAGAAAGAACTCTGGGGTGGCGAGGCTAATACCACCAATAACCGCATGGAACTGATGGCCGCGATTGAAGGCCTGAGAGCGCTGAAGCGACCCTGCGAGGTGGTGCTGACCACGGATTCTCAGTACGTGAAGAACGGCATCAACAGCTGGGTAGCCGGTTGGAAACGCAATGGCTGGAAAACGGCTGCCAAAGAACCGGTTAAAAATCAGGATTTATGGCAACAACTCGATGAGCAGTGTGCCCGCCATTCCATCGAATGGCGCTGGGTGCGCGGCCATACCGGTCATGCAGAGAACGAACGGGCCGATGAGCTGGCCAATCGCGGAGTAAAAGAGGTGGCGGTGTGAGACAGGTTGTTCTGGATACGGAAACCACAGGTATCGGTGAGGGCCACCGCATCATCGAGATCGGCTGTGTTGAGGTGTTTGAGCGCAAGCTCACCGGGCGCCACTACCATGTATACATCAACCCGCAGCGCGATATTGATGCAGAGGCGGCAGCGGTACACGGCATTACCAATGACTGGCTGATTGAACAGGGCGCGCCGGTTTTTTCTCAGATCGTGAATGATTTCCGTGAGTTTATCGCCGGTGCCCAGTTGGTGATTCACAACGCAGCGTTCGACGTCGGCATGATGGACGCCGAATTCCGACGCCTGAATCTGTCACCGACCCGGGATTTCTGTGGCGTACTGGATACGTTGCGCATGGCGCGTGAGATGTTCCCGGGTGCGCGTGCCAGTCTGGACGCCCTGTGTAAACGCTTCGATATCGACAACAGCCACCGTGAGCTGCACGGGGCTTTGCTCGATGCCGAGATTCTGGCCGAAGTGTATCTGGCCATGACCGGTGGTCAGACTGCACTGACTTTTGCTGCGGAAGAAACGGAAAAAGAAGAAACGGTAGAACTCGATCTGAGTGGCTACGAGGATATCGATCCTGCCAGACTCATGGTGGTTGCTGCGACGGAAGAAGAGGTTGCCGCGCATCAGAAAATGCTGGATCTGGTCGACAAAAAAAGCGGCGGCGCCATTTGGCGCCGCGAAGCTCAGGAGCAGCAGGGCTGACCCTGCTTACAGCCAGTGGGTTACTGCAAAGTAGCCCAGACCGGTCATCACCACTGTGTATGGCAGAGCCATAATCACCATGCGTCCGTAAGACAGGCGGATCAGAGGAGCCAGTGCTGAGGTCAGCAGGAACAGGAACGCCGCCTGACCGTTTGGCGTCGCCACACTTGGCAGGTTGGTGCCGGTGTTGATGGCGGTGGCCAGCAAATCAAAATGTTCACGGCTGATTTCACCGGCATCGAGCGCTGCTTTCACTTCAGAGATGTAGACGGTGGCAACGAACACGTTGTCACTGATGGCGGACAACAGGCCATTGGCGAGGAAGAAAATGCCTGGCTGATGATCCGGTGCCACGTTGTTGGTATCCAGAATCCAGTGAATGATCGGCGTGAACAGATGCTGGGCATGGATAACCCCAACCACCGAGAAGAACACCACCAACAGAGCGGTGAAGGGCAGAGCCTCTTCGAACGCTTTGCCGAGCTGATGCTCTTCGATGATGCCGTTGAACGCAGTGAGCAACACAATCACAGTCAGGCCAATCAGGCCGACTTCGGCCAGATGGAACGCTAAGCCGAAAATCAGGAAGATCGCCACCACGCCCTGCACCCAAAGCTGCGCAATGCGCTTGGTGGTCATGGTTTCTTTCTGCTGTTCGTTGAAGTTTTCCAGAATGGTGCGCACATCGTCCGGAAGCAGCGCTCCGTATCCGAACCAACCGGTTTTCTCCAGAATCAGACAGGTGGCAAAGCCTGCAAACAGAACGGGCATGGTCACAGGCGCCATGGTCATAAAGAATTCGGCAAATTCCCAGCCAGCGACTTTGGCAACCAGCAAATTCTGCGGTTCGCCGACCAGGGTACAGACCCCGCCCAACGCAGTGCCCACGGCGCCGTGCATCAGCAGGCTGCGCAGGAAGGCACGGAAAGTTTCCAGATCCTGCCGGTGCTGTTCTTTTAATTCGCCATCGTTGCCATGATCGTGATCGGTATTGAAGTTCTTACCGCTGGCGACCTTGTGGTACACGCTGTAAAAACCGACAGCAACACTGATCAGAACCGCGGTAACGGTCAAGGCATCGAGGAAGGCAGAAAGGAATGCCGCAACGGCAGAAAAAAGAAGGGAAAGCAGCAGTTTTGAGCGCACACCCAACAGAATTTTGGTGAACACAAACAGCAGCAGGTCTTTCATAAAGTAGATACCGGCCACCATAAACATCAGCAGCAGGATCACAGGGAAGTTGGCCAGAGTTTCCTCGTACACGATCTCCGGCGAGGCCATGCCGAGTAAAACCGCTTCAATCGCCAGCAGACCACCGGGTTGCAGTGGATGGCATTTCAGTGCCATTGCCAGTGTAAAAATAAATTCAACGATCAGAATCCAGCCGGTTACATAAGAACCGACGGTGTAGAGCAAAACGATATTCAGTGCCAGGAAGGCCAGCATGGTCTTTTTATACCAAACCGGGGCACTCCCCATAAAATTACTAATGAAAGCCGCGGGTAGCGTTGGCTGCATAATGGGTTTCCTTACAATTCGGGCTTGTGGCCGGGCGGGGCGAATGTAATGGGTTTTTGTTTAAATGCAACAATTGCTGGCTGATCGTTGACCATAATGAGCCACTTCCATGCCTTTCGAAGCCGTTTGTCTGAATTGATGCAAAATTTTTTTCTTTGTCAGTATAGTCCATCACATTTGGTTTGTTCCAAACGCATCGCGCTTTTGCTGAGCGTTCGTTAGAATGACCCAACGATAACAATGAATGATGCTTGCGATGGCCGATATCTCAACAGGAAGTGAAGTCAATCAGTTTGCTGCATCGCTGAATCTGGTGCGATCTGAGATCGTCAATTCACTGGATCAGGCTGCGGCTCAGCTGGATGTCTATTCGGAAAATGGGGATGCCGAAACACTGAGAACCTTCCTTGGGGAAGTTCAGCAGTTGCGGGGTACCTTCAAGATGCTGGATTTCCGTGCAGGCGAGCGCCTGTGCGAAGAACTGGCCGAAACCGGACGGGTTATCCGCACGCAAGCGGTCACTGAAAGTACCCTCAGTGCCTTTACTCAGGCCATTGTCTTCCTGAAGCGTTACGTCGACTTCGTGGCCAGTGGCGACGCCGTTGCGCCAAGTCTGCTGATTCCCACCATCAATATGGTGCGCCGTGAGCGTCGGGAAAAAGCCCTGCCAGAAGCGTACTTCTTCCTGGTTAACCTGCGTCCCAAGCTGCAGATGCCTCAGGCGGACGCGGGTGCACAACAATTCCCTTATCGCCGTGCACGGCAAATGTATCAGCTGGGTCTGATCGGTCTGATCCGTGGCCATGGTCGTCGCGGTCCGCTGCAGGTTATGCAGCGCGCCGTTCGCCGTTTTGAGAAAGCCAGCCGCGGCGGTCCATCCTGGTTGTTCTGGTATGTCGTGGATGCGGCGCTGGATGCGCTGTCGCAGGATACGTTTGATATGACACCGCAGCGCCTGACGTTGCTCGGTCATCTCGATCGTCAGGTACGCCGGATTCAGGACACAGAAGGCAAGGCATTCGCCGAAAAACTACCCGACTGGCTGCTGAAAGAATTTGTATATCTGGTGGCACTGGCCGAGCCGGAAACCGATCTGCTGAAAACCCTGCAGCAGGAATTCCGCATTGAACGGGAAGTCCGCGAAAAAGCGCTGGCCGCGAGTCGTGCGCGTCTGTCCGGTCCGGATCAATCGGCATTGCAATCGCTGTCGGAAGCACTGCAGGACGAACTGCAGTCCGTGAAAGATCTGGTCGACCTGTTTGAACGGACCGGCGTCAGCGAAGGCAACTTTGAGGAATTTGTTTCTTCTCTGGCCCGCATCGGCGACACATTGCAAATTGCCAACATGGGTCCGGCTTCAGAACGCACGGCTGCTCTGGTTGCCCGTCTGCGCAAGGAAGGCCAGGCCGCGATTACTGCCGACATGGCCCACATTGCTGATGAAATCATCCACATCGAACAGGCCATGCGTGCTCTGACGCATACGGGTCTTGATCAGACGGCGGTTGACCCCGTGAGTCTGAGTGAAGCCAAGATTGCGGTGCTGTCTGAATCCATGACCGCGCTGACCATGATCAAGCGTGCGGTCAGTTCCTACATTGAATCGTCCGGCGACAAGCTGCACATCAAAAACGTGGGTAAGAGTCTGGTTGATGTGGCAGGGGCGATGATGTTCCTCGATCGCCCGGAAGTGTACGACATGCTGCTCGAGCTCGATCGTTTCATCGTGCGTGCGGTACTGGAATCGGATATGCCACCGAAAGACAACCAGCTTGAAGCGCTGGCAGACGCCATTACCGGTATCGAGTATTTCCTGGATTCTCTGGGTGGCCATTCGGCCGGTGCGGAAGAAGCACTGAGTCTGGCCCGCGAAAGCATTGGTCAGTTGAGGAAGTAATATGCTGCAGGGTGGTCTGACCGGTCTGGCCGGCATTTTTCTGCTGGTTGCTTTGGTGATGATTCTGTATTTCTGGTGGGGGCGTGGCTGGTTTATTCAGTGGCTCAAGGGTTCGATGGGTTTCGCGCTGCTCATCCTGAGCATCATGGCCATCTTTACCGTGGTGGACGTCTGGAGCTATCACCAGTTGCAGGCAGAACAGCCGCTGGCGACGGTTTCTGTGTACCAGCTCGATGATCAGGTGTTTGACCTGACGCTGGTCGACAGTGATGGCACTGAAAACCGCTACAAAATACTGGGCGACCAGTGGCAACTGGATGTCCGTCTGCTGGCCTGGAAAGGCCCGGTCGCCGCATTGGGGGCTATGCCTCTGTATCGTCTGGATCGTCTGTCCGGGCGCTATCTGTCTCTGGAAGAAGAACGCAACGCCGAACGCACTGTGTATCCGTTAACAGAGTCCCGCTGGATGGACATCTGGAGCGCACTGAAAGGCCACAGTTTCTGGCTGCGTGCAGAAGCGGGCCATGCGGTGTATATGCCTTTGGTGAATGGTGCTGTGTACGCCGTGAATCTCACCCCGAAAGGCATTGTTCCGCATCCGATGAACGACGTTGCCGAGAGCGCCCTGAAAGGCGACTGGTAAGTCTCACGCCGTTCTGACTCCCGTTTGTGGGGGCATAAAACAGACATAAAAAAAGCGACCCGAAGGTCGCTTTTTTTATGTTCTGGCGATTAAGCCGGGAACAGTTCGCCCAGCTTGGTAGCCAGCATCATGTCGCCTTCAACACGCAGTTGACCAGACATGAACGCCATCATACCGTCGGTGTCACCAGAAACGATGCCAGCCAGAGTTTCGCTGTTCATGATCAGAGTTACGTTAGCGTCGTCGTTGGCGCCTTCTGCAACGCTGCAGGTGCCATCTTTAACGATCAGGTGGTAAGTCTCACCATCTTCGATGTTGAATTGGAAAATCAGGTCAAGGCCGGCAGCGGCAGCGGCGTTGAACTTGCTGTTCATGGTTTCGATGATTTCTGCAACAGATGCCATAACGGGTTCCTTATTATTGCTACATACGACAGGAGGTCTGCTGATTGATGATGCCGATTCAGCATCCTGTCTGTTATTTGTCTGAAAAACAGACGGCACAACTCTATGATCTGGCGTTTTCGGTGTCAATCGAAAATCATACGCGCGTTTGAAACATTCTCAGGCAAGCGCTTGTTCCGCGCCGCCATTCGGTTATGCTTGCGGGCTGTTTACGATTCTTCAGAAGGATAAAGAGTGGAATTCCTCGCCGATTACGGTTCATTCCTGTTAAAAGCAGCAACCATCGTGGTTGCCATCCTGATTGTGGTGGGTGGTCTGGTGGCCATCGGTGCGCGCAACCGCCACCATCAGGAAGAAGGTGAGCTTAATATCCGCAAGCTGAACGACGATCTGGAAGACGACAAGTCTCAGATGGAGTACGCGCTGCTGGATAAAGAAGAGCTCAAGTCCATGGAGAAGGAGCGCAAGAAAGAAGACAAGGCCAAAGCCAAAGCGGAAAAGAAGAAGGCCAAAGACGGTCTGGAAAGCCGTGAAGTGCGCAAGCGCGTCTTTGTACTCGATTTTGATGGTGATATTCAGGCCAGTCAGGTTGAGCTGCTGCGTCGTGAGATCACAGCGGTTCTGACCATGGCCGAGAAAGACGACGAAGTGGTTGTGCGTCTGGAAAGCGGCGGTGGCATGGTACACAGCTACGGCCTGGCATCATCCCAGCTGAAGCGTATCCGCGATAAGGGCATTGCCCTGACCGTTTGTGTCGACCGTGTAGCCGCCAGTGGCGGTTACATGATGGCGTGTCTGGCTAACCGTATCGTGGCGGCACCTTTTGCCATTGTGGGTTCTATCGGTGTGGTGGCACAGCTGCCGAACTTCCACCGTCTGCTGAAAAAGCACGATGTGGATTACGAACAGTTCACCGCCGGTGAATACAAACGCACTGTCACCATGTTTGGTCAGAACACCGATAAAGCCCGTGAGAAATTCCAGTCTGATCTGGAAGACACTCACGAGCTGTTCAAGCAGCACGTTAAACATTTCCGTCCGCGTATGGACATCGACTCTGTGGCGAACGGTGACATTTGGTATGGCCAGCAGGCGCTGGAGCACAAACTGGTGGATGAAGTGGGCACCAGTGACGATTACCTGATGAAAGCCTGTGATCGCGCTGATGTGTTCAGTGTGCGTTACGAGTTCCGTAAAACCCTGCAGGAAAAACTCGGCTTGGCCGTGCAGAAAGGTGCTGAAGGCGCTGTGACCCGCGCGCTGACCATGCTCAGCCGTCAGCAGCAGAGCAAAAGCTGATTGTTATCCGCTTTCAATGACATAAAAAAAGCCCCGGATTTCCGGGGCTTTTTTATGGGTGAAGGATTCTGTCAGTCGCGTCGCAGTTTATCCGATACGGCAATCGGATTCGGGTAATTAAACACCACGATATAGCTCGACACGACAAAGGTCAGAATCGCAGTCGCCTGAATCAGCAGCGAGCCTGATTCACTCAGCAGGCTGCTTTGCGTCGCAACAAAGGCAATTAACAGTGAAAACTCGCTGATCTGTCCAAGACGGAACCCCACATCCCATGCCAGCTCGCGCCGCTCGCTCTGGCCCGATAGCAGAAAGCGGAAAACCACGGGTTTAATCATCAGCATTAGCGCCGCCATCACCCCGGCGGCAGCGATGACGTCGCTGAGCAATCCAAGGTTAATCTGCGCGCCGACGGCAAAGAAAAACATCACCAGAAAGAAATCCCGCAGAGGCTTCAGGCTGATGGCCATAAATTGGGCAATCGGACTGGTGGCGAGTGTCACACCTGCAATAAAGGCGCCGATTTCGTGGGTCAGCCCGACCAGTTTTGCCCCTTCGGCAACCGCCAAGCACCAGCCGATCGCCAGAATAAACAGATACTCCTGAAAGCGGTCAAAACGGGCAATCAGCTTCAGCAATAACCCTTTTACCAGCAGATAACAGCCGGCTGCCAGCAAGGGCAGGGCAACGAAGGGTTGCCATACGGGCATGGCCTCGTTGCCGGCCATGACGCCGAGCAGAATCAGCACCAGAATCGCCAGCATATCCTGCAGCAGCAACAGGCCGATCATGAGTTCCCCCATGTGCTTATGGTGAAGCACTGTGGTGGGCAGCAGCTTGAGGCCAATAATGGTGGAAGAAAACATCATCGCCAGGCCGATGATGATGGCGTCGGTCTGCGATGAGCCAAACAGCAGGGCAACGGCGGCGCCGGCGGCGAAAAATATCAGCGAGCTGATCAGGGCCACGGGCGTGGCTTTGCGCATCACGGCAAACAGGGCGCTGGGTTGCATATCGAGGCCGAGCAGGAACAGCAGAAACAGAATACCGATGTCAGCCAGACTGGAGACCGCCTGAGGGTTTTGTATCCAGCCTAGACCAAACGGCCCGGCCAGAGCTCCCAGTGCGATGTATGCAATCAAAACCGGCTGGCGGGTGTAGAGGGCGAAGGTCGACAGCACCAGAGCGCCGGAGAAAATAATAAAAAACGCGAAAATAATGTCCTGCTGCATATCAGTCTCCGGCGTTCATACCAAGAGCTTACGTCAGCGGGGAGGCCGAGGCCAGTTACGCAGGAACAGAGGTCGTATCAGGAAACAGGAGAGAGGGTGCCAGTACCGATTGTGTCAGCACTGGCAAATTGCCGCGGGGGTGGCCCGCGGCGAAACGACATCAGCGACGACGGAACAGCGGGCGCGGCTCGTGTACGTCGGTCTGATAGTTCACGGTGAAGGTGCTGAACGCCGCCAGTGCGGTTTCCAGATCCTGATCATCGCGCAGCGCGTAGCTGTCAAAGCCACAACGCTTCATAAAGAACAGCTGGTCGATCAGTACATCGCCCATGGCACGCAGTTCGCCACGGTAACCATGGCGCTCGCGCAGCAGGCGCGCAGCACTGTAACCACGGCCATCGCTGAATTTCGGGAAGTCGATGGCAATCAGGGTGAAGTGACGGCTGTCGTTACCGATCAGATCGGCGGTTTCTTCACTCTGCAGAAACAGGCCCACTTTGCCGGCTTCGGCCAGTGGCGCCAGCGCGGCAGAATTTTCCTGCCAGCGCTTAAGGCTGATCAGGCTGTAATCGGCCATCACGGCATCGTCTTCAATACGCTGCCACTGGTCGTTATTCACCAGTGCGCCTTGTTTAATCAGCTGGGCCATACACTGCCTCCTTGAACGGATCGTGGCCGATACGACGGTAGGTTTCGAGGAAGGTTTCACCTTCCGCACGCTTGGCGACGTAGAAGTCGAGGATCTTGGCAATCACGTCCGGCATAGCAGCGCGGGCGAATGAAGGGCCAAGAATCTTACCGATAGAGGCATCGTCACCGGCGCTGCCGCCGAGAGAAATCTGGTAGAACTCTTCGCCTTTCTTATCCACGCCCAGCACACCGATGTTGCCGATGTGGTGGTGACCACAGGCGTTCATGCAGCCGGAAATGTTCAGGTCGATATCGCCCAGATCGTGCAGGTAATCCAGATCGTCGAAACGCACCTGAATGGCTTCCGCTACCGGAATGGATTTGGCGTTGGCCAGGGCGCAGAAGTCGCCGCCCGGGCAGCAGATCATGTCGGTCAGCAGACCCAGAGTCGGCGTTGCCAGACCCAGAGCCTTGGCTTGGTTCCACAGGGCAAACAGCTGACGCTGTTCAACGTCGGCCAGTACCAGGTTCTGTTGATGACTGGAGCGCAGTTCGCCGAAGCTGTATTTGTCGGCCAGATCAGCAATCTGATCCATCTGCTCAGCGGTCACGTCGCCTGGGGCGGTGCCTTTCTGCTTCAGGGTCAGGGTTACCACGGCGTAACCGGCTTTCTTGTGTTGGCGCACGTTGCGGCCCAGCCAGCGGGCGAAGGCGGCGTTTTCAGCACGGGCAGTGCTCAGTTCCGCCGGTTCATCGGCCAGTGCCAGATAGCTCGGGTCAACGAAGTGCTTCTGCACACGCTCAAGCTCGGCGCGGGTCAGCTTGCCGTCGCCATGACGGGTGCGTTCCCACTCAGCTTCCACCAGCTCGCGCATACGTTCGATGCCGAGGGCTTTCACCAGAATCTTGATACGGGCTTTGTATTTGTTATCGCGGCGACCGAACTGGTTGTATACGCGGATAACCGCTTCCAGATAGGTCAGCAGGTCTTCTTCGGCGAGGAAATCACGGATTTCTTCACCAATGATCGGGGTACGGCCCAGACCGCCACCGACCAGAATGCGGTAACCCAGTTCACCGGCGGCGTTGCGCACAATGTTCACGCCAATGTCGTGCACCTGAATGGCGGCACGGTCTTCGCCCGGAACGGCGTTAACGGCGATCTTGAACTTACGTGGCAGGAACGCGAATTCCGGGTGGAACGTGGACCACTGACGGATGATTTCGCAGTACGGACGCGGATCGGTGATTTCTTCAGCGATCACGCCGGCGTATTCGTCGGTGGTGGTGTTACGGATACAGTTACCACTGGTCTGCACGGCGTGCATCTGCACTTCGGCCAGCTCGGCCAGAATCTGCGGGCAGTCTTCCAGCTTCGGCCAGTTGAACTGGATGTTCTGGCGCGTAGAGAAGTGACCATAGCCTTTGTCGTAGGCGCGGGCGACGTGTGCCAGCTTACGCAGCTGAACAGCGTTTAAAGCACCGTACGGAATGGCGACGCGCAGCATAGGCGCGTAGCGCTGCACGTAAATACCGTTCTGCAGACGCAGGGGCAGGAATTCATCCGGCTGAATTTTGCCGGCCAGAAAGCGCTCCATTTGTCCTTTAAACTGGACAACGCGCTCGTTCAGCAGTTGCTGATCGTAGTGATCGTATACGTACATAAGAACCCGGTTGCAATCCTGACTTCAGTCAGTGGAGTGGTTATGGCCGGGCACGATAACAGAGCTTCTATATTCTTAAAATTAATATTTATCTATATGCTAATTCGGAAAAACCATAAAGGAACTCAGTGATTAGCCTTGCTGAAACGGCCGCCGTTCAGCGCCGCTAACATGCGTCCCGGGAAGTCACAGAATACGCCGCTGACGCCCATTTGCAGCAGGTTTCTGGCGGTGTCGGGGTCGTTCACGGTAAAGGTCAGCAGGTGGTAGCCAGCCTGACGCACGGCCTGAATCTGGGCGGCGTCGGCAAACTCTTTCTGAAAGTGCAGGCCCTGACAGCCGGCTTCCTCCAGACGTTCAATAAAATTACGCGGAATGGCTTCCACATTCAGCGCCCGGGTCAGATGTGGCAGCTGGGTTTTGCAGGCGTGCAGGGCATGGATATTAAATGAGCTCAGAATCAGCGGATGATCGAACGGCACCGCTTTTAATGTCTGAGCTATGGCCCAGACGGTTTCGGCTTCGCGTCCGATGGTCGGTTTTACTTCCAGATTGAGTGATAAATCCAGATGGTTGGCCAGTGTCAGCAGTTCAGCCAGCGTCATCACGGTTTCACCCTGAAACTGTGGTGCAAACCAGCTGCCGGCATCAAGGGCTTTCAGTTCGGCCATTTTTTTCTGAATGACCAGACCGCTGCCGTCGGAGCAACGGCTGAGGTCGGCATCATGGTGAATCACGGCCACGCCATCGGCACTGATGGTGACATCCACTTCCGCCCAGTGCGCCCCCTGACGGGCCGCCAGTTCAATGGACGCTTTGGTGTTTTCCGGCGCTTCGCCGCAGGCGCCGCGATGCGCAATGACCGGGCTGATGTATTCGTAGGCAGACAGGTGACCGGGAGGCATTCTGGAGGGCATAAGTAATCCTGTGGCGGCGACAGCATGAGGCGATTCATGGCCTCTGACTAAGGGCGCTACAGGGCAATCCGGCTCCAGTGACGGCGTTTCCAGATAACCCCGTAAATCAGCGACAAAGTAATACGTTGCAATGCCTGAAGCAACCAGATTCCCAGCAGGCCGAAACCGGCAACGGGCCCCATAACAAACGCCAGTGGTAACAGCACAGACCACTGCATCAACAGGTTGATGCGCATTACCTGCCGGCTGGCGCCGGCGCCCAGCAAGGCCTGTGTCAGCACCATGGCGGTAACCTCAAAGACAATGCTGAAGCCTGTGATGCGCAGTGGTGTGCTGCCCAGTGCAATTAGATGCTCGTGCGGGGTAAAGAGGCGCAGTATGGATTCCGGAAACAGCCACAATGGCAGACCGAACAGGGCCATCAGCAGCATGGCCACCCGTACCACTTCCCAACCGCTGCGGTAGGCATCGTCGGTATCGCCACGGCCGAGGGCGTGTCCGACCAGGCTGGTCGCTGCCATGCCCAGTCCGACGGCAGGCAGAATCATCAGCAAGGCCAGGTTAATCAGAATATGGCCAATGGCCTGTTCCTGTGTGCCGACCTGACCAATGATCCAGAATAGTACACTGTTGCCCAGCGCAAACAGGGTTTGCTGGGTGGAATTGGGCAGGGTCAGGCGCACGATTTTATTCATGGTGTCGCGGCTGACCTGGCTTACTTCAGCAAAACGGTCGCGGAAGCGGTGGAAGGTCTGCCAGTAGTAGAGCAGGCAGCCGAAAATCATGGCGATGGTGGTACCGATGCCGGAGCCCACGGCACCAAAGCCGGCCCAGCTGCCCATGCCGTAAATCAGAACGTAACTGACGACGATGTTGACCAGATGCATGATCAGCAAAGTTTGCAGGTAGGTTTTGCCTTCGCCGATGCCGTTCCAGAAACCACGGAACACAAAGTTCATCCCCACAGCAATGGTGGCCAGCGTGCGCCATTCGAAGTAGGGCACGGCGATATCGATCACGGCCTGATCTTTGTTGAACAGCGGGATAATCCAGGGGGCGGCGAACCAGAAAAACAGCGACAGCGGCAGGCCAATGTAGATGGCCAGACGCAGGCCGGCGAGCAGGGGTTCCTGCAGCGTGTCGAACTGTTGCGCGCCGTAGCGGCGGGCAACCATGGCCTGCACGCCAGCCGACAGGCCCATCACCACAGACACGGTAATAAAGGTGGCGTATGCGCCGATGCCGACGCCGGCCAGCGCATCATCACCGAGGCGCCCGACCATGGCGGCGTCGACCAGATTGATCACACTCTGCGACAGCATGCCGCCAATAATCGGCACGCTGATGGTCAGAATGCGGCTCAGACGACCGGGTTCGATGCGCAGCAAGTGCGCAACGAACATCAGCAGAGCAGAGGCACGGCTGATTTCAGCCATAAACTCAGCGGTCGTAGCTCAGGTGCGGTGCCAGCCAGCGTTCCATTTCTTCAACCGCCATGCCTTTGCGGCGGGCGATATCTTCGACCTGATCCTTGTCGATTTTGCCCAGACCAAAGTATTTGGCTTTCGGGTGAGCAAAGTACCAGCCGCTGACGGAAGCCGCCGGCGTCATGGCGAAACTTTCGGTCAGGCTGACGCCTGTGTTGGCTTCGGCATTGAGCATGCGGAACAGGGTGCCTTTCTCGGTGTGATCCGGGCAGGCCGGGTAACCCGGTGCTGGACGGATACCCTTGTAGGTTTCCTTGATCAGCTCGTCGTTGCTCAGTTGCTCGTCTGAGGCGTAGCCCCACAGGTCTTTACGCACAATTTCGTGCAGACGTTCGGCAAAGGCTTCGGCCAGGCGGTCGGCCAGCGCTTTCATCATGATGCTGTTGTAGTCATCGTGCTGTGCGTCGTAGGCCCTGGCCAGTTTCTCGGCTTCGATACCGGCAGTCACCACGAAGGCGCCCATGTAATCGTCGACACTGCCTTCCGGTGCAACGTAGTCGGCCAGCGAGTAGTTCGGCTGGTCGTTTGGCTTGTCCGCCTGCTGACGCAGCTGATGCAGCACGGCGATTTCCGCGCTGCGGTCTTCATTCAGCACCACGATGTCATCGGCACCGCGACGCTGGGCTGGCCACAGACCAACGGCGGCGCGGGAGTTAAACAGTTTTTCGTCGATGATGCGTGCCAGCATGGCCTGAGCATCTTTGAACAGGTTGGTCGCGGCTTCACCGACGATTTCATCGGTGAGAATGGCCGGGAATTTGCCCGCCAGTTCCCACGACATAAAGAACGGCGTCCAGTCGATGTATTTCGCCAGATCGGCCAGATCAAAGTTTTCGTAAACGGTAATGCCCAGCTTATTCGGCTTCGGCGGCACATAGCTGTCCCACTCGCCGTTGAACGGGTTGGCAGCCGCGTTGGCGTAGGTGAGCAGGGCCTTGGCTTTGCGGTTGGCGTTGCGCTCACGTACGCCCTGATACTCTTCGCGGCGCTCGGCCACAAACGCCACTTTGGCTTCCGGAGTCACCAGTTTCTGCGCCACGCCCACGGCGCGCGATGCGTCGTTCACGTACACGGCGATGTCGTTCTTGTATTGCGGTTCAATTTTTACCGCCGTGTGCGCTTTGGAAGTGGTAGCACCACCGATCATCAGCGGCACATGGAAATCCAGACGCTGCATTTCACGCGCCACGTGCACCATTTCGTCCAGCGACGGGGTGATCAGGCCGGACAGACCAATGATGTCGACGTTTTCTTCTTTGGCGACCTTGAGGATTTTCTCCGCCGGCACCATGACGCCGAGGTCAATCACCTCGAAGTTGTTGCACTGCAGCACCACACCGACGATGTTTTTACCGATGTCGTGCACGTCGCCTTTGACGGTGGCCATCAGGATCTTGCCCTGGGACTCAGACTTACCGTCTTTTTCGGCTTCGATGTACGGCAGCAGATAGGCCACGGCCTGTTTCATCACGCGCGCGCTCTTTACCACCTGCGGCAGGAACATCTTGCCCGAGCCGAACAGGTCGCCGACCACGTTCATGCCGTCCATCAGCGGGCCTTCGATCACTTCGATCGGGCGCGCGAACATCTGACGGGCTTCTTCGGTATCGGCTTCGACGTGGGCGTTGATGCCTTTTACCAGCGCGTGGGTCAGACGCTCACGCACTGGCAGGCTGCGCCATTCTTCGTTTTCTTTTTCCTGCACACTGCCGTCGCCACGGTATTTCTCGGCGATTTCCAGCAGGCGGTCGGTACCGTCAGCACGACGGTTGAGGATCACGTCCTCTACGCGCTCTTTCAGTTCTGCCGGCAGATCGTCGTACACCGCCAGCTGGCCGGCGTTAACGATACCCATGCTCATGCCGTTCTGAATGGCGTGGTAGAGGAATACCGAGTGAATGGCTTCACGCACCGGCTCGTTACCACGGAAGGAGAACGACACGTTACTCACACCGCCGGAAATTTTGGCGTGTGGCAGATTGGTGGTGATGTATCTACAGCTGTTGATGAAGTCCACAGCGTAGTTGTTGTGCTCTTCAATACCGGTGGCCACGGCAAAGATGTTCGGGTCGAAAATAATGTCTTCCGGCGGGAAGCCTACTTTGTCGACCAGCACGCGGTACGAGCGCTCACAAATTTCGTTTTTACGCGCTTCGGTATCGGCCTGACCTTTTTCGTCAAACGCCATCACCACCACAGCCGCGCCGTAGCGCAGGCAGCGTTTGGCTTTGGCAATGAATTCTTCTTCGCCTTCTTTCAGGGAAATGGAGTTCACCACGGCCTTGCCCTGAATGCACTTCAGGCCGGCTTCGATGATTTCCCACTTGGACGAGTCGACCATAATCGGTACGCGGGCGATGTCCGGCTCGGCAGCGATCAGGTTCAGGTAGCGAACCATGGCGGCCTCGGAATCGAGCATGCCTTCGTCCATGTTGATGTCGATGATCTGGGCACCGTTCTCAACCTGCTGGCGGGCAATTTCCAGCGCTTCGTCGTAATTCTCTTCTTTGATCAGACGCTTGAATTTGGCGGAACCGGTGACGTTGGCACGCTCGCCGACGTTCACAAACAGGCTGGTTTCGTCAAAGTTGAACGGCTCCAGACCGGCCAGACGGCAGGCCGGTTTTATCTCAGGAATCGTACGTGGCTTGTGCTTTTTAACCGCATCGGCGATGGCTTTGATGTGCGCCGGCGTGGTGCCGCAGCAGCCGCCGACAATATTGAGGAAGCCGGAGGATGCGAATTCTTCGACGATAACGGCCATCTGCGCAGCGGTCTGGTCGTATTCACCGAATTCGTTGGGCAGGCCGGCGTTCGGGTGCGCCGACACAAAGGTGCTGACCTTGTTGGACAGTTCTTCCACGTGCGGCCGCAGTTCTTCTGCACCCAGCGCACAGTTCAGACCGACCGACAGTGGACGGGCGTGGGCGACTGAGTTCCAGAAAGCTTCGGCGGTCTGGCCCGACAGGGTACGGCCGGAGGCGTCGGTGATGGTGCCGGAGATCATGATCGGCAGTTCTTCACCACGCTGCTCGAACACTTCTTGTGCAGCGAAAATGGCGGCCTTGGCGTTCAGGGTATCGAAAATGGTTTCGATCAGAATGATGTCGGCACCGCCGTCCATCAGACCGTGAGTGGCTTCCACGTATTCTGCCACCAGCTGGTCGAAGGAAATGGCGCGGTAGCCCGGGTCATTCACATCCGGAGAAATCGAGGCTGTTTTGCTGGTCGGGCCGAGAACACCGGCCACGTAACGCGGAATGCCGGTCTCTGCTTCCACTTCGTCGGCCACGCGGCGGGCGAGGGCGGCGGCGGCACGGTTCAGCTCAGGAACCAGATCTTCCATATGGTAATCGGCCTGAGATACGCGGGTGCTGTTGAACGTATTGGTTTCAACAATGTCGGCGCCGGCCAGGTAATACTGGCGGTGAATACCGGCAATGATCTCGGGTTGGGTCAGTACCAGCAGGTCGTTGTTGCCTTTGACTTCCTGACGGATGTCGGCAAAACGGCTGCCGCGGTAGTCCTTTTCTTCCAGCTGATGCGTCTGAATCAGGGTGCCCATACCGCCATCCAGAATATGGATGCGGTCTCGGAGGTCGGCTTTCAGTCGGGCAATTCGGTTCTGACGTGTAGTGGTCATGGAAGTCTGGCTCTGAGTCATAAGTCGCGGCAAAACAAGCATAAAAATGGCGCGGGATTGTACCAGAGCCGGAACCTCTTGTCTTATCCAAGCAATTTGGTTGGGTATTTCGCTTGTGGAAGGCAATCCGCTACAATGGCGACAGTTTTCAGAGGTACCGATATGACCACTTACGTAACCATAACCCCGGATGCTGAAGAGTATCTGGCGCAGTTACTGGAAAAGCAGAATGTAGAAGGCATGGCGGTTCGCGTGTTCATTACGCAGCCGGGCACCAAATACGCAGAAACCTGTCTGGCCTATTGCCGTCCGGAAGAGGTTCACGCCAACGATTTGCTGCAGGACATGGAAAAGCTCAAGGTCTACGTCGAAGGCATGAGCGTACCGTACCTGGAAGAATCCATTATTGATTTCGCCAAAGACCGCATGGGCGGTCAGCTGACCATCAAGGCGCCGAACGCCAAGATGCCAAAAGTAACGGCCGACAGTCCGGTGGAAGAGCGCATCAGTTACCTGCTGTACACCGAAATCAACCCGGGTCTGGCCTCGCATGGTGGCGAAGTGTCGCTGGTTGAGCTGACCGAAGACGGTATCGCTGTGCTGAAATTCGGCGGCGGCTGTCAGGGTTGCAGCGCCGTGGACATGACGCTGAAAGACGGCGTAGAAGCTTCCCTGATCGCCAAGATCCCGGAAGTGAAGGGTGTGCGTGACGTCACCGACCACACCAAAGACGACAACGCCTACTTCAAGTAAGTCCTGATGCCCGGGTGTGAACGTCCATAAAAAAGGCCAGCATTTGCTGGCCTTTTTTATACGTCAGAGAAAGTTATCGATTGTCGCGCCGATCCGGTACTCATCGGCGCCGCTTTCCTGCAGGCGACAGATGGTAACGCGGGCTTCCAGCGGACTGGTGTAGCCACCACCGCTGGACACTGTCAGGCGACCCGACGAATTGACCGGAATGGGCTCAAAATGCTGCAGCTGAACACCGCTGCTGCTGAGATCCAGACACGTCATTTCAAAGGTTTGACCGTTATCGAGCACCAGAACTGCCGGGGCTGATACGTGCATGCGAATGAAATTCCGTTTCTCGCTGTAGTTTCTCGCCAGACTGCTCATAGGTTTTCTCCTTATTAGTATGGTCCGATGCTAGCTCGGTGACTAAATTTTGTACATTGAGAAAATTTCAGCATTCAGTGTGCCAAAGGTAAGGCCAGTTAATGATTTAACTTTCGTTCAATATAGCTAATGAGAATAACAGCGACGGTGGTTACATCAGGCACTATGCTCAGGGATTGAAAGGTCGGACGTATAACGGTAGTGTTCGCCCCATTGTTCGGATTCCGGGAGCAACTGATGGCCGCGTCTGTGCTGGTCATTGATGATGATTCAACCGTCAGGGACAGCATTGTTGCGTTTCTTGACGACTGCGGTTACCAGACCTTTCAGGCTGAGTCGGCGCTGAATGCGCTGGACGTGCTCCGTCATCAGACAGTCGATGCTGTCATCTGTGATCTGAAGATGCCCGGAATGCACGGCATTGAGCTGATTGAGCGGCTGCGTCAGCACTATCCTCAGCTGCCGGTGATCGTGGTCTCTGGCGCTGGTGTGATGGATGACGTGGTACGGGCTCTGCGCCTCGGAGCTGCCGACTATCTGGTTAAACCCATTCTGGATATGGAAGTGCTGGCGCATTCTCTGCGCAAAGCACTCGACCGTGCGCGTCTGGAAGACGAAAACCGCGCCTATCGCGAACACCTCGAAAAAACCAATACCGAACTCAAGCGTGGCCTCGACGAACTGCGCAACGACCAGCTGGCGGGACGTCAGGCGCAGCTGCGTATGTTGCCGGATGCGCTGGATCTGGAAGGCATTCAGTGCCGCCACGACATTTTTCCGTCGCTGATGCTCAGTGGCGATTTCCTCGATTACTTTGAACTCGGTGAGCACCGGCTGGTGTTCTACATTGCCGACGTATCCGGTCACGGCGCGTCGTCCGCGTTCGTTACTGTGTTGCTGAAGAATCTGACGTACCGCTTGCGCCGTAACCTGCAGCGCGGCTCCAGCGACGATCTTCTGTATCCGGCCCAGGTGCTGGCGCGCATCAACTCCGAGCTGCTGGCGTCTGAGCTGGAGAAGCACCTGACCATGTTTTACGGCGTGATCGATACCCGTACCTCTCTGATGAAATACAGCGTTGGCGGGCATTTCCCGATGCCGGTGTTACTGGCTGGCGGGCAGGCGGAATTCCTGTCCGGACGCGGCATGCCGGTCGGTTTATTCCGCGAAGCTGTCTATCAGGAGATGGAAATCGAGCTGCCGGACGACTTTGCACTGATGCTGTTCTCTGACGGCATACTGGAAATCATGGACGAGCCGACCTTGAATAATAAGGAGGCCCTGTTGCTTAAGCTGGCTGGCCAGAGTCGTGGCGACCTGGACGCCATCAGTCAGGCGTTGTCGCTGAGCGATGGGGAAGAAGTTCCGGATGATATCGCACTCATGGTAGTGCGGAGGGGAACTGTATGAACTCCGGTAAAGTTGAGGTCGCTTTCTGTCGCGGAATCCATGTGATCCGCCTGAAAGGAGACGTGCGCCTCAACCTCAGTTCGGCGCTCGAACAGTACATCAATGAAGTGCTGACCAAGCCTGGCTTCAGCAATGTGGTAATTGACCTGTCGGAAGCCGATGGTGTCGACAGCACAACGCTGGGGCAGATGGCCAAGGTCTCTATCCTGTGCCGTGAGCAGCACAACATCACACCGACCATTTCCAGTCCGAACCCCGGCATCACCAAGATTCTGATGAGCATGGGGTTTGATCAGGTGTTTCATATTATTGATGAGCCGTTTACCGATGAGGCTCACTTCTGTGAGTGGGTGGCTGGCGCATTAACCGAAGATCAGGCGCGCGATCAGGTGATTTCTGCCCACCGTGTCCTGATGAGCCTTAACGAAAAAAATAAAGATGCCTTCCGGGAGCTGGTCGACACCCTTGAGTCCGACCGTTCCTGAGTAAGCAACACGACATGATTCAGTTTCAGGGGGCCTTGTGGCTATCCAATCAGCAGCGGTAATCGGTGGCGGCAGTTTCGGCACCGTGATTGCCAATATTCTGGCCGATAACGGCGTCCGTACGATTCAGTGGTTGCGCAATCAGGAGATTGCCGACGCCATCAATCAGACCCATACCAACCCTCAGTACCTGCCGGATGTGGTGCTCAACCCGGCACTGGCAGCCACCACCTCGCTTGAAGAAGCCATTCTTGATGCCGAGGTGATTTTTGTGTCGGTGCCAAGTAAATCGGTGCGAGAGGTGGTGAATGCCATCAAGCCCTGGCTTACGCCTTCACAAGCGTTGGTATCGACCACCAAAGGCATCGAGCCTGATCGTTTCCTGATGATGAGTCAGGTACTGACCGAGCTCTGCCCGGATAATCCGGTGGGTGTACTCAGTGGTCCGAATCTGGCCAAAGAAATCGCCAAGCGTGAGCTGGCAGCCACCGTGATTGCCTGTGAGAACAGCGAATTGCGCCGCAATATTCAGGAATCACTGAGCTGCAGCTATTTCCGTGTATACGCCGCCAACGACCTGTATGGCGTTGAGCTGAGCGGGGCGCTGAAAAACATCTACGCCATCGTGTCTGGCTTTGTGGCAGCACTGGGCATGGGCGAAAACACCAAAGCCATGATCATTACCCGATCTCTGGCCGAAATGAGCCGTTTCGCCGTCGCGCTTGGCGCCAATCCATATACGTTTCTCGGTCTTGCCGGGGTCGGCGATCTGGTGGTGACCTGTATGTCGCCGCTGAGCCGTAACTACCGCGTGGGCTATGCCATTGGTCAGGGTAAAACGCTGGAACAGGCGGTGTCTGAACTGGGCGAAGTGGCAGAAGGTGTGAATACCTTGCGTTATGTCAGGGCAAAAGCGAAGGAATTGAGTATTTATATGCCCCTTGTGATGGGTGCCTACGAAGTTCTGTTCAACGGCGCCGATCCTCGGGTTATTGCTCAGGGGTTAATGACGGGCGAGCATGCCTCCGACGTCGACTTTGCGTTACCAAAACACGAAATCTGAGAGCGCCGTGCGTTCTGAGCAATAACCATCCAGAGGTCAGTCATGAGCGAGTTAAAAGAAAATGTGACGTCCGATGCCTTTTGGCTCAGGACGTTGTTTATCGCGTTGTTTTTCCTGGTGTACCGGGTCCTCGACCTGGTGCTGTTGTTACTCACCCTGGTGCAGTGGGTGTTCCGCCTGCTGAACGGTGAGCCCAACCAGCAGTTACAGGCTTTTGGCCAGTCACTCGGTGTGTATGTGCAGCAGATTGTGCACTACCTGACCGGTGCCTCCGACGAAAAACCGTACCCGTTCAAGGATTGGCCGGACAGCAATTAAACAGAGCGTCCGTTCACGTGAAGATTTGTATTGTCAGACACGGTGCCGCCGAACACGGCAGCGTGCAGGACCGGGGCAGAAGCCTCACTGATCGCGGTTTTCGACAGGCCGACGGCGCCGGCAAATGGCTGGCGTCGCAACCTCTCAATAACCCCCGCCTTATCGCCAGCCCATTTCTGCGCACGCAGCAAACCGCGGCGGCCATCGCCGGGCACCTGAACATTGCGGTGGAAAGCAGCGAACAGCTGATTCCTGAAGGTCAGGTTCAGCCCCTCGTCGACGAACTCACTCACGAAACCCGCGATGTGATTCTGGTGTCACATCTGCCACTGGTCGGCCATCTGGCGGCCTTGCTGGTCGATGGACAGATTTACGAACAACCCTGGTCGCCGGCTGAAGTTTGGATTCTGGATGGTGATGTGGCCGCTGCCGGCTGCATGACCGTGAATGGCGTCTGGTATCCGGTGCTTGAAGGAATCTGACGTTATTATCACTTGCAGCAGGTGACAGGGGCCGGTAGTTTGACTGGCCTTTCTGGTCGGAACCTGCTGTATGAAGGATATTCTGCATTTTTCCCACGCCAATGGTTTCCCCTCCGGTTGTTACCGGGTGCTGTTTGAGCACCTGTCTGCCCATTTTGATGTGCGCAGCATCGACCGTCTTGGCCACAATCCGGCCTATCCCGTGACCGACAACTGGACGCATCTGGAGCAGGAGCTGACTCATTACTTCGAGCAGCATTACCGTCGTCCGGTAATCGCCGTCGGTCATTCTCTCGGCGGTGTACTCAGTCTGATGGTGGCGCGCAGCCGGCCGGATCTGGTGAAGTCAGTGATTCTTCTCGATGCGCCAGCGCTGACGCCAATGCAATCGGCCGGTTTACGTCTGGCCAAGCGCTTTGGTCTGGTTGATCGGGTCACACCGGCGGGGCGTACCGATGGGCGTCGCCGCCAGTGGACCGATCATAACGAGGCGCTTTCGTATTTTTCGGGCAAAACCCTGATGAAGGATTTCACGCCCGAATGCCTGAACGACTACGTGCAGGCCGCCACGGTGGCGGAAGGTGACGGTATCGCGCTGTATTTTGATCCGGACACCGAAATGCGCATTTACCGGACGGTACCACACAATCTGACCTTTCGTGCGCCGCTGGCCGTACCTGGTGCGGCCGTGGGCGGGCGCCAGAGCCGGGTGTTTACGCGGATGAATGGCGCCTATATGCAAAGCCGGCTGGGGATGAAGGTGGTCTGGACTGAGGGGTCACACATGTTTCCGTTCGAACATCCGCAACAGACGGCGGATCAGATCATCGCGCTGGCGGGGCAGCTGAATCATGATTAACGGCACAGAGCGCGAATGGAAGGTTCGCTACGGCACGCTGCGTGGTCAGCAATTTGGGCAACCGCTGGGAGAGGCTGAGCATCTGATTCTGGCCCTGCATGGCTGGCTGGACAACAGTGCGACGTTCCAGCGTCTGGCGCCACTTTTGACTAACTGCACGGTGCTGGCGGTCGATCTGCCGGGGCACGGTGCGTCCGACTGGCTGGCAGAGGGCGGTGACTACGCCATCTGGTCTGCGGTCGAGCCTGTGTTTGATCTGTGTGAACAACTCGCCGGTCCGGTGCACCTGCTTGGGCATTCGATGGGCGGTGCCGTCGGCACCTTGTTGGCCGGCGCATTTCCTGAGCTGGTGCGTTCATTGATCGCGCTGGATGTGGCCGGGCCACTGGCGACCGCGCCGGTGCAGGTCGCCGCACAGCTGGCTCAGTCTGTTCGTTTTAAACCGAGTGGCCGGCAGATCCTTTACCCGACGCCTGAGGCTGCCATCGCTGCGCGGGTCGGTCACAACCCGGAGCTTTCCGCTGACTGCATTGCCCCTGTGGTGCTGCGTAATCTGAAACAAGTGGATGAGCAATGGGGCTGGTGCACCGACAGCCGGCTGCGGGCGCCCTCCAGAGTGCGGCTGACGGAAGAGCAGATTGCCGGTTTTCTGAGCAAAATGACCATGCCGTCGCTGTTTGTGCGGGCGCAGGGTGGTCTGATTCCGGAAAGCCTGTTCCGCCAGCGTCTGGCGCAGATTCCGGCGGCCCGTTACTGCGAGCTGGCCGGGCATCACCATCTGCATCTTGAGCCGTCGACCGTGCCGTCCGTCGCGCACACCATCAATGATTTTCTGGAGAGCCTGACGTGAAGAATGCCCATCAGGGACTGTGGTTCGCAGCCTTGTTTGCCTTGCTGCTGGGCTGCCTGACAGCGGGTTGGTATGCGCAGGCCGCCGTCGATTACGGTTACCGCTTCTGGTATGGGCAAATGGATATCGGTGCGCACATCGATAAATTTGGCCCGCGTAACCGCTACATTCATGGTTTTCAGCACACCAGCGAAGAAGAACGCATCCGGGTGTTCGCCGAGATCGTGGACGCGGTCCATCACCATGGTGAAGGGTTGGCCGACATCCGCTTCCACACGGCCTCGGGGCCTCATCGTTTGCTGCGCGAGCCGGAAGTTCAGCACCTGCAGGATGTGGCCAACCTGATTGATGTGCTGAGCTGGGCGGGGCTTGTGGCTCTGGTGGCCGGGCTTGCTGCTGTGCTCTTGCTGGTGCGGGGCGGTGTGCGTCCCCGTTGGAAGGCGCAGGCGGGGTGGTTATCCGGCTTTGTGGCGCTGGCCGTGGCGTTGGTGCTGATCATTGGGCCGCGTCAGGTGTTCTACCAGTTTCACGTCTGGATCTTTCCGGAAGGCCATCAGTGGTTTTTCTATTATCAGGATTCGCTGATGAGCACCCTGATGAAAGCCCCCGATCTGTTCGGTGGTATCGCGCTGGCGATCTTGCTGTCGGGGCTGCTGGTGTTTTCAGTACTTTTGTTGCTGATCGGACGGGTACAGCGTTCGCTGTAACCCGAACAAATTTGTTGGTATCTGGTTTGCCGGCCTGTCAGAAAGGGGCCGGGCAGACGATGGCCATAAACTCGCCTGTTGTCGGGTGGCAGAAATCCAGTTCGCGGGCATGCAGCATCATGCGTGGTTGTTCTTTGGCGGATGGGCCGGCGTAGAACGGGTCGCCCACAATCGGGTGGCCGATGTTGAGCATGTGCAGGCGCAACTGGTGCGAGCGGCCAGTCTTCGGATAGAGCTCAACACGGGTCTGGTCTTCGGTCTGCTCCAGACGTTTCCAGCGGGTCAGGGCATAGCGGCCGTTAACATGGCTGATCATCTGCAGCGGGCGGTTCGGCCAGTCGACGCAGATGGGCAGGTTGACGCAGCCCCAGTTGCCTTTAAGTTTGCCGATCACCAGTGCTTCGTACACCTTACGGGTCGACTGCTTTTCGAACTGCTGCTGTACCGCCGTCAGCGCCTTTTTATTGCGCGCGAACACCAGAATGCCGGACGTATCGTTATCGAGGCGGTGAATAACGTGCAGTTCGCCGTAAGCAGCACTGACGCGTGCGTAGGCGGAATCCGGCTCATAGCGGCCGGGAACGCTGAGCAATCCCGAGGGTTTGTTGATGATGATGATGTCGTCGTCAGCGAAGATAATCTCGGGAAGGGCTTTGGTCATTGCGGGTAGTTGTATTGTTTCAGCAGCGATTCGTAGGTGCCGTCGCGCTGAATCATGTCGAGTCCGGCGTTAAACGCCTCAACCAGTTGTTCAGCGCCGGCCGCGGAGCGCGCGATGGTAACATGCAGGCTGCGCTCGACCAACGGACGTTCGTCCAGTGTCAGTGTGCTGCTGAAATTGGTGCCCGATCTCAGCTCCATGGCACCGGCCCACTGATCGACCAATGCCAGATCCAGTGACTTGTTCGCCACGTCGCGTACCAGTTGCGAGCAGTAGTCACGCTGACTCACCACAAACAGGTTGAGCATCCCGTTCACTTTGGGCCCGTAATCCACTTCGCTGTACAGGCCTAAGCGGTAGGCACCCTTCACCAGTGTCTGGCGCAGTTGACCGTCCGACTCGTAGTGGAAAGGATCATTGCTGCGTTTGACGAACACCAGATGATTGTACAGATAAGGCGCGGTATAGAAGCGGTCATCGCGTTCTGAGTTCGTCGGCCAGGCGGCGATGTCGCCGGCCAGATCACCGGCGTCGACCAGACCTTCCACTTTCTGTTCCGGTACAAACACCAGCTCCGTGCGGTACCCCGTACGCTGGAAGGCGGCGCGAACGATGTCCGCCGCCAGCCCCTGATTCGGCAAATTAGTGGCCAGATACGGCCCCCAGGCGTGGGCGCCAAGACGGACGGTTTGGGCAAACGGCTGATATTCGGCAGCCAGTGCAGCCACGGTCTGGGCGACTCCGAAGGCTTTAATGCTTTTCTCGGTGTCTTTGCGGTAGCGGTCAATCAGACTCTGCCCATCGACACTGATGTCGGTGATTTTCCAGTCGCCAAGATAGGTCAGCTGATAGTCGATCACGCTGGTCTGGCTGTCGTCCTTCAGCGTTGCGCGCACACTGGCTTTATTGCCGCTGCCGCGGACCAGAGCGGTCTTGCTGAATGAGGGGGTGCTGTACAGGCGCAACACGGCGGCTACGTCGTGGATCAGCCGCTGGCGCAGTACGCTCATCATGGCGCTGGTCTGTTCCAGTGACGCGCGGCTGGCGGCGCTGCCCATGACGCGGTGAAACATCATGGTCTGTTCGGTTGCAGGCAACAGATGGTCATCAATCAGCTGCTTCAGGTACAGGCTCTGACCCGCAAGCTCCGGATATTCCGCCAATTCTGAGGTGATGCTCTGCTGCGCCTTTTCAACCACATCCAATGGCGCAGGTCCGGCCAGAACCGGCAGGGCGGCAGCCAGTGTGACCAGCAAGAGTGTGACAGGCTTCAGCAGCCGGTGGGTCAGGTAATGCATCGACGTCCTCATGATTGTCTGGTACTCCTCGGGCGCAGACAGCGGATCATTCGCCCGCTGTCTGCTCAACTCTCAACTCTACAGGGGTCGTGCGACCCCTCGCAGCGTCAGATGGCTTCACTGTCCGGCAGATTGCGGATCAGCATGGCTTTACCCAGCTCACCGGCCGGACAACCGGCCGGTTTGTCCATTTTTACCACGAAGCCGGAACCCGGAGCATCCTCCCGGCTATGGCCGTGTTTGTCAGTCAGGGCATTCAGGCGGAACGTCAGATTGCCCTGTGGGCTCATCAGTTCCAGCGAATCACCGACTTCAAAGCGGTTTTTTACGTCCAGCGTCAGGCTTTGCTCGTCTTCGGCAATCACCTCGGCGACAAACTGCTGACGGGTGCTGAGTGAGCTGCCGCGTTCGTAGTTCTGATATTCATCGTGCACGTGGCGACGGAAGAAGCCTTCGGTGTAACCGCGATTAGACATGTTTTCCAGCGTGTCCATCAGGTTCTTGTCAAAACCTTTACCCGCCACGGCGTCGTCGATGGCTTTACGGTATGCCTGAGCGGTACGGGCGACGTAATAGTGCGACTTGGTACGCCCTTCGATTTTCAGCGAATGTACGCCCAGTTCCACCAGCTTTTCGATGTGCTGAATGGCGCGCAGATCTTTAGAGTTCATGATGTAGGTGCCGTGTTCGTCTTCGAAGGCCGGCATGTACTCGTTGTCGCGGTTGCCTTCCTGCAGCAGGAAGATTTTGTCCGACGGCTTGCCGATGCCGAGCGTCGGGTCGAATTCGTTGACACCGGCCGGAATCACATCACCGGACAGGGTTTCCTGCGCTTCGTGGGCGTCGTATTTCCAGCGGCAGGCGTTGGTGCAGGTGCCCTGGTTGGGGTCACGGTGATTCATGTAGCCAGACAGCAGGCAGCGGCCGGAGTAGGCGATGCACAGCGCGCCGTGCACAAACACTTCAATTTCCATTTCCGGGCAACGCTGGCGGATTTCAGCGATTTCATCCAGTGACAGCTCGCGCGACAGGATGATGCGGCTCACGCCCTGACGGCGCCAGAATTCCACAGAGGCATAGTTCACCACGTTGGCCTGCACCGACAGGTGAATCACCTGATCCGGCCAGCGGTCTTTCACCATCATGATCAGGCCCGGATCTGACATGATCAGCGCGTCCGGATTCATAGCAATCACCGGCTCAATATCGCGCATATACGTGTCGATTTTGCTGTTATGCGGCGCGATGTTGCTGGCGACGTAGAACTTCTTGCCGAGTTCATGGGCGCGGCTGATGCCAAAGGCCAGATTGTCGAGGGTGAAGTCGTTGTTGCGCACACGCAGGCTGTAGCGCGGCTGTCCGGCGTAGACGGCATCCGCACCATAGGCGAAGGCGTATTCCATGTTGCGGACGGTGCCCGCAGGGGAAAGTAATTCTGGAGTCATGAATGAAAAAACCCGGGTAAATACCCGGGCATTATATCAGGGATTACGCGCACTTGTGGATGCTGGCGCTATTCCGCAGCGTCTGCCGGCGCCGACGGTGGCAGGACATTCAGTGCGTCTTCCAGCGCGTCCCGCGAGTCGATGAAGTCGTAGCTGGTAACGGTAAAGTTATCGACCCGGAACAGGGTCACGGCGGAGTCGCGGCGCTCCCAGTTTTCGGTGCGCGCGCCCACCTCGTCGAGCAAAACCTGATACGGCAGCTTGCGCAGTGACGGGTAAGCGAACATGCGGGCGATGATGCGCGGCATGCCGCTGATGTCGGCGACAAACAGCGTGTGATGGGTATCCAGATAGTCGGCGGGTTTGTCGGCCAGCATCTCCTGCACCAGATCTTTACTGCTCATGTCGTGAGCAAACAGGACGTAGCGGATGTTGGCCGACACTTTTACCGGCAGCTCGTTCTGATCCTTCAGGCGCAGGTTCTGCATCGACTTGGGCATTGCCTGAGCCATGGGTGACAGACCGATGCAAACCAGCAGGGCAGCGGGTAGCAGGGCTTTCATGACCATGTTCAACTCCTTATGGTTTTCAGGCAGTGTAACGCTGGTCTGGGCCGGCGGCGACCCGTCCTTACTCTTCCAGACCAAACAGGCTGACGTCGGTCTCGCTCAGCCACTGAAACCAGGCTTTGGCCAGTGGACGCTGGCTTTTGTCGGTCACCAGTTCCGACTGCTCTTGCTGCAGGGCAGCCCAGTATTCGCGCAGGCCGGAGGCATCGCCGCCCAGTTCCTGAATTTCGTCGTACAGCGCGTCGATGGCGCCCTGAATCAGTTCCACATCGTCGCATTCGGCATCGAACATGGTTTCAGTGGCACTGTAGAGCGCCGCACAGGTGAGGTCGGCGATGCGGTCGTTGAGGGTGTCGTTCAGCGGCTGCTGCTGGCGCCACTCGTAGAAATCATCGAAAAAGCGGTGCAGGTTATCGAGGGATTTCAGCTCCGCACGCAGATACGACAGCACCTTGGTCAGCAGCTTGCTGAACGGTGCCGGATCAGTCTGGTTTTCTTCACACCAGAGCAATACGTGCGGTGTGTTGATGCGGGCGATGGCGGCGCACAGCGCGCCGCGTTGCAGGGTCGTCATGGTCAATGCAGTAATACTCCTCCGGGACCGAAGTGTTGGGTGCTGAACAACTCCGGCAGGGTCCAGGTGCTGCCTGCCGGCAAAGCGGGCAGGAAACGGTTCATAAAGTCATCCTGACTGGTGGCGCGCACAAAGCGCTGCGGTCCGCTCAGGCTGTTGGAAAAGAAGTCTTCCCAGTGGCCGAGAATAAAGTGATGGGCCTGCGTATTCTGCATCACAGATTCCGGGTAATTGTCGACCTGAGCGAAGGATGCCGGACACAGAATAGCAATGTCGATGCTTTTGCCATCGCCCAGATCGGGAACCAGACCTTTGGGTTCCTGACTGGCGGAATCCTGATAAAACACACGATAGGCGCTGGTGCCGTCTGCGGTCAGGAAATCAATGATGTAAGCCAGCGTCTGACCTTCTTTCCAGGCGAAGGCATGCCACGGCAGGTTCTCGCGTGGTTCTTCGTACTGGCCCTGCATGAACTTCATTCCCATGAAATGGGGGGCATGGGAAGACTCCAGCGCCATGATACGGATGTCGCGATGCTTACTGTAAACCCAGGTGCCGGGTGTGGTGGCGTTGCCCATGATGTCGTTCAGGGAATGAATGCGGCTGCTGTCGACGGCCGGGCTGATGGAGTTGGCCATGGTGCGCGAACCATACACATCCGCCTGTTTGGCGTAGGTGTTCATAATGTAGGGCACATCCATCAGGTGGTCGTAGTGCGCATGACCGACCAGAATCATCTGGGCGTCGCTGACGTCCGGCAGGTACTGATCAACACGGGCTTTGTCGGTGCTGATGGGCATCAGTGGGCCGACACGAAGGAAGTGGGGGTTGGTAAAAGACGGAGCCGTGAGCAGGGTGGCGTTGCCATAGCGCATCAGATGGCCGCCGACCCCCAAATATTGGATGGTCAGTTGTTGTGGAGCTTCATTCTGGGTCTGAGTCAGTGGCTCATCATGATAGGTAGGGACATGCACGGTCGAGGCGCAGCCTGCCAGGAGAATAAGGGCGGATATGAGTGAGAATAAGCGCAGCATATTTATGATTCTTCGTTTTGCCGGTATTTAAGGCCCGCGATTTTATAGAGCCTGCCGGTGAAAGGTAAGGGGTAATCGATTGGCTATATTTTGACCTTTGTTTGAATCCGTTCACATTTTGCCCTATTCCCGATCGATTTAAAGCGCATATGGCACTTCTTATCATTTACAAATGTTTGGTATCCGCATATACATGGGCTACTGTGTGATTTGTGTACAGATTGCAGGATATCTTCTTATGGCCAACATTCTGCTGAAAGATAACGACGAGGTGCTGCTGACCGGCGCGGTCTCAGACCTGACGCCGCTTGGCGTTGAGTGCGGAGTCGAGCTGGAAGGTTTGGAACGTTTGCGTAATGACGCAGGCAAATTCCGTACACTGAATATCGAAATTCAGCTGCGTTCCCATGGACGAAACAGCACGGTGTGCGGTACGGGTAATGTGTATTCCGTGCGCCGCATATCGCAGGATCGTTGTATGGTGAATATCCGCTTCATATCGATGGAGCAAAATGCGGTGAATTTAATAACGGAACACGCCGGCCCGAAACAGGGCGTGGTGTGTCTCAGTGATGTGCGCACGGCACGTCAGACCAAAACCGCCTGAATGACCGGGCCAGGCTCAGAGGCTGGCTTCTTTCATGGTCACATCAAAGGGCAGACTGGCGGCCAGTGCCGGTACATCGGCCTCCGCCAGTTGGCAGCCCAGTGCTAATCCCGAAAGCGTATAGTCCACACCGGTAATGTGCCCGCCTGCCTGACTGATCAGGCGCCTGACATCCGCTTCGCGCTGAAACGGCGCCGTCAGGATCAGGGCTTGCTGTGGCAGCCAGATCTCCCAGTTTGTTTCATTAATCGCTTGCAGTGCCTGACCTGCGGCCTGGCCGTATGCGCGCTGCAGTCCGCCGGTGCCCAGTTTGGTGCCGCCAAAGTAGCGGGTGATCAGAATGACGGTGTTGATTGCTCCAGCGTGCTGTAACTGGCGCAGGATGGGCATACCGGCTGTGCCTGAGGGTTCGCCGTCGTCGCTGAAACCTTCCAGTGGGCGTTTTTCTGAGCCCATAACGCGCCAGCCGTAGCAAACATGGCTGGCTTTCGGATGCTGCTGTTTCAGTGCCTGTTGATAATTCCGCACGGCGCTTTCCTCCGTGATGGGAATCAGAGCCGCGATAAAGCGGCTGCCTTTTTCCTCTAACAGGTAGCTGGCTTCAGTCGTTGGCGTGCGCAGGGTCATCGGCGACAGGCGTATACGCTGAAGCGCTGATCGGCCGACATTACCTCGACGTTGCGGAAGGAATTACGCAGCAGAGGCAGATAGGGGAGATGCCGGTTGGCAATCACCAGCAGCTGGCCGTTGGCTGTCAGATGCTCTGCGCTTTCTTCAAACATGCGCTGGGCAATGTTTGTCAGCTGCGTGTGGCCATCGTGAAATGGCGGGTTACAGAGAATCAGATCGGCTTTCTCAGTCACGGCCGACAGAATGTCACCGTGGCGAACCTGAATGTCGAGTCCGTTGATCTGCGCATTGTGGGCGGCGGATTCGGTCGCGGCCTGTGAGTCGTCCGTGGCGATGACGTTCAGTGCGGTGTTGCGCGACTTGGCCACCAGTGCCAGCAGGCCATTGCCGCAGCCTATATCGATGACTGTGCCCTGGTCCGGCAGCGTCAGATGCTTTAACAGGACCTGACTGCCAATATCCAGTTTTTCGCGACCGAATACCCCGGCGCGGCCTTCAAAGCTAAGGTCAAATGCCCGGTAGCCTTTCCAGCGGTTCGCCAACGGCTTGTTCCAGCCCTGAAGGCGCATCAGGCGGGCCTTTTTCCGTATGGGCAGTTGCTGGTAGTGGTCGGCATTGGCCTGCAGCCAATTCAGCAGCGGAATGGGAATGTGTTTCGCCATGCCAGCCAACAGAATCGTCGCGGCCGGCGCCTTCGTGCTGATCACGGTCAGCCATTCATGTAGCTGATCCTGGGATTTCGGCATTTGCAGCAGGATTTGTCGGGTGTCCGCAGGCAAGTCGGCAAGCGTGGCCAGCATTCGGGCGTCCGCCGCAGGCAGAGCGTTCAACGCCAGGTTGTGACGGGCACTGCTCAGTGCGGACGCGCTGTCGTTCCAGAGGCGGGCGGATGGCAGGGCGCAGGTAAGCGCGCCAAAGCGATCGTTAATGATCAGGGTGTTCAGACGGGTATCTGCTTCACTCAGCAGATAGTCATCGGCGGCATCCCAGGGCTGGGCGACGTGCTCGGGCAGGGGCGGGAAGCACTCAAGGGTGAGTCCCGCAGAATTCCATGCCGGCATCAGTAGATGTCTTTCAGGTCTTTGCTATCGAGAATGTCCAGCAGCGACTGATCGCGTTTCGGACGCACCTCTTCGGTTTTGTCGGCTGAGCGGCGTGGCTTTTCCGACTCTTTCGCTTGCTTGGCCGCTTCGGCTTTCACCTCTGCTGCCTGCTGGCTCTGTGCTTTTTCTTTGGCTTCCGGATTGTCCTGCAGGAATTTTTCGTACACAGACAGTACGCGGCGGCCTTTTACACGTTTGCCGACCTGACGATCGCCGCCGGCCTCACGTGCTTCACGTTTCAGGCGACTGATGCTGCCGGTTTTTACACTGTGAATCCGTTTCAGTGAGCGGGTTTTCTTTACGCGAGTCATGGTCTTTGCAAGAAGGGCTTAAAAGCTGAGTAGTTTACCTGATCGGGCTATCGCTGTAATGCTCATTTACTTCTGTCTGCGAATGACTATCGTGTGCTGCTTTTAACGGAGATATTAAGCGTGCAAACCTGGTCTGTCTGGGCTCCCCTGGAAATTACTCTTCCGGTTTTTCTGATGGTGCTGTTGGGCGTTTATCTGCGCCGGCGCAACGCCATCGACGATGCGTTTATCTCAGTCTCATCAAAACTGGTGTTTAACCTGGCACTGCCGGCGCTGATGTTCATCGCGGTGGCGACCGCTCGTCTGGATGTTGCTGCGCATTGGCCATTGATTACCTTTGCGCTGCTGGCAGGTACCGGGGCTGCCGTACTGGCGTTTATCTGGGCCAGCGTGTCAGGACTGAAGGCCGGGCAGCATGGGGCGTTTGTGCAGGCCTCGTTTCGTTCGAATCTGGGGATTGTCGGTCTGGCTCTGTGCATCGCGGCCTTTCATGAAGAAGGGGCTGCTCTGGGGGCGCTGATTCTGGCTGTCGTTACCCCTTTGTATAACCTGCTGTCTGTGTGGGTGCTTGGGCGTCATCAGGCCGAAAACTGGACAGAGCATCTGATTAACATTGCTAAAAACCCGCTGGTGATTGCCCTGCTGGCGGCGCTGCTGGTGCAATGGTCCGGCTTTACATTGCCACCGATTGCCGAGCGGGCAGGACGCTGGCTTGGGCAAATGGCATTGCCGCTGGCGCTGATCGGCAGTGGCGGCAGCATCAGTCAGCAGCTTCGTGGCAGTTTCGGACCTGTCGTATTACAGACCGTCTTGCTTAAGCTGGTACTTCTGCCTGGGTTCGTTGTGCTGATGGCCGCGATCTGGGGCTTCCGTGGTACGGAACTTGGGGTTATAACTCTGATGTTCGCCAGTCCGACGGCGGCTGCAGCCTTTGTGATGGCGAAGGCGATGAACTCCGATGCGTTACTGACCGCCCGATCGATTGCACTGACCACTTTGGGATCACTGCTGTCGATCAGTGGATTCCTGTATGTTCTGATACTGTTCGGGCTGGTATAGTTAAAAGTCGCTATCATTCAATCTGTTACTGTTATTCCGGGAAGAAAATCAGGTGAGTTCAACTCCTGAACAAAAGCGCTACATGGTGTATCTGGCCTCAAACTTCGATGGTTTGAGTCTCGAACGTTATGAGATGGAGCGTCAGCTGGCCCGCCATAACATGATCAATGTGGGCTTTTCCTGCCGTGAAGACGCAGGTCCTTACGACTGGAATCTGGTTCGTGCACAGATTGAAATTGCCGATTTATTCATTCTTCTGATTGGTGATACCTACGGCCCTATGGCGCCAACGGGCATCAGTTATCTGCATCGAGAGTTTGTTCATGCCAAATCGCTGAACAAACCGACGCTGGCCTTCATCAAGAATTCATTGCCTGAAAAACACGTGACGGAAGATCAGCGCCGGCTGGCGGGTTTTCATCGCATCGTTGTGCAGCAATCGCCTTACAAGCTCTGGCATCTGCGAGAAGAACTGATGACGCATGTACGGGCCTCGCTGAGCAGTCCGTCTCTGTCGGTTGGCCCGGGCTGGTTGCCGGCCAATGTGCCACAGCCTGCGCCGGTGTCGCAGCCTGTTCAGGCTGCACCGGCAGCCGGGCTGAGCGCCAGTCAGCGACTGGCCAAAAGCCGTCAGCTGGTGAATATGCAGATCACTGCCAAGGTGTATCAGGGTGGTAATCTGTCGCTTGAGGAAGTTCTGTTGCCTGCCCGTATGGATCAGCTGTTAATCGGCATTTCCTCGGTGCTGAAAACGGGTGCCAGCGAAGACCGGTTGCGGGCGCATCTGGAGGGCGTGATCGCGCCGACGGTGAAGACCCAGCTGCTGAAACGTCATCAGCAGGCTCATGCGGTGGATGATATCCGTATCAGTCGTGGTCAGTTTCAGCAAATGCTGCGTCAGTGGCAGGAGCTGGGTTACGCGGATGCTCAGGGTGATGGCGCCCGTGCGGTATGGCGCCTGACGGCCTCTCAGGCCTGACGCTGATCAGAATCAGCCCTTTCAGGGCTGACCAAATTGTCCCAGCAGGGACGTTCTTTGCTCCCACTCGTCTTTCATGCTGTCGCATACGCTTGAGCAGACGTCGAAGATGAATGGGGCGCCAATGCTGAAGTAAGCCATATTGCCTTCCTGACGACGTTTAACCAGGCCGTGCGTACGCAGCGTCGACAGGTGCTTGGACACGTTCGGCTGGGAGGCGCCGGTGGCCTCTACCAGTTCGGTTACGGAACGTTCGCCATTCTGCAGCTGATGCAGAATTCGCAGGCGCATAGGATCGGACAGGAGCCGGAAACGCTGCGCGATCAGTTCCAGCATTTCATCGGACATGGTTGGTTGCATAGAGAGTCTCCATCAGATGCCTGCATTTTAAGCGATGGGCTGAGAAGGGAACATATAATTATGTGGTCATTCAGTGTAATAAATAATTCTAACCATATAGCGAACAGTTATTCTTTTATTGCATGAGTGCACCCGCCGGCTGGCCTGCGTATACTGTGCGCCTTTTCCGGAGGCGCCCATGATCCGACTGTCTGTTTTCCTGTCTGTAATCCTGCTCTCTGCCTGTGCTCCCACCGATCAAGTCAACACGATATCCGGCCCGACCATGGGAACCAGTTACCATATTGCCTGGCGTGGGGATGGTGCGGATGCCGAGGCGCTGAAGATTGCCGTCGATCAGCGGCTGATCGAAATCAACAAAAGCATGTCGACCTACGATCCGCAGTCCGAGCTTTCCCTGATCAATAAAGGCGAAGTCGCGGTTGATGCTGAGGGCTGGATTGCCGTATCGGACGGGCTTGAAGATGTGTTGCAGGATTCCCTCGCTATCCATAATAAGAGCGAGGGACTCTTTGATCCGACGGTCGGTCCGTTGGTGAATCTGTGGGGGTTTGGCCCTCAGGCGAGTCTCGACAAAGTGCCGTCAGACGCCGAGCTGGATGCTGCAAAACAAAAGGTTGGATTTGAAGCGCTGACGCTGGACGGCGCCAGTACGCGGATTCGTCTGTCGTCTCCTCGTTACATCGATCTGTCAGCCATCGCCAAGGGGTGGGGGGTGGATCAGATCGCTGAGCTTCTGGAGCATCAGGGCCACGCTTCCTACATGGTCGAGATTGGCGGTGAAATCCGGACGGCGGGCGTGAAGCCGGACGGTCAGGCGTGGCGTATCGCCATAGAGCGCCCAAACAGCGAGCTGCAGGAACGGGCTGTTGAACTGATTATTCAGCCGGGCAGTGCGGCGATTGCCACCTCTGGCGACTACCGCAACTATTTCGAGCAGGATGGGGTACGTTATTCCCATACCATTAACCCTTTCAGTGGCCGCCCGATCACTCATACGCTGGCATCTGTCACTGTGGTGGCCGACAATTGTGCAATGGCGGACGGCTGGGCGACGGCGTTGAATGTAGCCGGACCTGAAAAAGGGCTGGAGCTGGCTGAGCGCAATGGTCTGGCGGTGTTTATGATTGTCAGAGATGGCGACGGCTTTGCCGAGCGCACGTCTTCTGCGTTCCGCGCAAAATTTCCTCACTATGAATCGCTTTAAGAAGGGGGTATCCGGATGACTATGGTTCTCGTGGTATTTGGTTTTATGTTGTTGATTGTGGCTGCCATGGCCATTGGCGTGATCATGGGTCGCAAGCCGATTGCCGGCTCCTGTGGCGGTATGTCGGCGATTGGCATGGACACGGCCTGCGATGTATGCGGCGGCGACAAAAATAAGTGCAAAAAAGAAAGTGAAGAGGCCGCTAAGCAGGCGGATGGTGCTGCCTTTTACGATGCGACTAAGCGCTAATCGGGCAGACCCTTCAGCTTCACCTACAATGACACCTGTCTAATATTTGTTGAGGCGCAGGCAACAAGGCCTGCCTCAGGCCATGGAGTTTTAACGTATGACAGACTATCACTACGACGTTGTGGTTATTGGTGCTGGCCCCGCAGGTGAAGGGGCGGCCATGAATGCGGCTAAAAAAGGTAAGAAGGTCGCCGTCGTAGAAGATAAAAACATGGTGGGTGGCAATTGCACCCATCTGGGCACGATTCCTTCCAAGGCGCTGCGTCACGCCGTAAAACAGATTATCCAGTTCAACACCAATCCTATGTTCCGCGAAATCGGTGAGCCGCGCTGGTTTTCTTTTCCGCGCGTACTGAAGAGTGCTGAGCGTGTGATTGCCAAGCAAGTGAAGCTGCGAACTGAATTCTACGGCCGTAACCGCATCAGCGTTTACACCGGCACCGCTCAGTTCGCCGACCCGCATACGGTGGACGTGTTTCACGGCTCCCAGACCAATACCCGTTTGCACGCCAAAGAAATTGTGGTTGCGACCGGTTCCAGCCCTTGGCGCCCGAGCAACATCGATTTCTCGCATCCGCGCATCTACGACTCAGACACCATCCTGCAACTGGAGCACACGCCGCGCACGCTCATTATTTACGGTGCGGGCGTTATCGGCTGTGAATACGCGTCTATTTTCTCCGGCCTGGGTGTCAAGGTGGATCTGATCCATCCGGGCGACCGTCTGCTCAATTTCCTCGACGATGAAATCTCCGATGCGCTGAGCTACCACCTGCGTGATAAGGGTGCTCTGATCCGCCACAACGAGCAGTTTGATTCCGTTGAGGGGAACGAGCGGTACGTCACTATGGTGATGGCATCGGGCAAAAAAGTGAAAGCCGACGCATTCCTGTGGGCGGCAGGCCGTACAGGCAATACCAAGCATCTGGCGCTGGAAAACGTCGGACTCAAGGCGAACAGTCGTGGTCAGCTGGATGTGGATCACGAATACCGCACAGCGGTTGAGAACATCTTTGCAGTTGGTGATGTAATCGGTTGGCCGGCGCTGGCGTCAGCGGCATACGATCAGGGGCGTGCGGCGGCGGCGGTGATTTCCTCACCCGAAGATTTTCGCTTCGTGGATTCGGTGCCGACCGGTATTTACACCATTCCGGAAATCAGCTCTGTGGGTAAGACCGAGCGCCAGCTAACGGAAGAAAAGGTGCCGTACGAAGTGGGTCAGGCGTTCTTCAAAAATCTGGCTCGCGCGCAAATTACCGGCGAAGGCGTCGGTATGCTGAAGATCTTGTTCCACCGTCAGACGCTGGAAATTTTGGGTATTCATTGCTTCGGCGACCAGGCCGCTGAAATTGTTCACATCGGACAGGCGATCATGAGTCAGAAAGGCGAGGGCAACACCCTGCGTTATTTCGTTAATACAACCTTCAACTACCCGACCATGGCAGAAGCCTACCGCGTGGCGGCACTCAACGGGCTTAACCGGCTCTGAATAAAAAAACGCCGCGCATGCGGCGTTTTTTTATGGGCGTTGATATGCCGTAAACGATCGGTGCGGCTAAATCGGGCTGCGCAGAATGGCACCGACCTTATTGTGAATTTCTTCCCATTCGCTGTCGGCGTCAGAGTCCATGACCACGCCGCCGCCGCCCCAGCAGGTGGCGCCGGTTTCCGTTGCAATGATAGTGCGGATGAGGATGTTGAAGTCGCATGAGCCGTCGACGCCAAAGTAGCCCATGGAACCGCAGTAGGCGCTGCGGCTGGCGGCTTCCAGTTCCTGAATAATTTCCATCGAGCGCTTTTTAGGCGCGCCAGTAATTGAGCCGCCGGGCAGTGCCGCCAGAACGACATCCACAGCTGAGGCGTTGTCGGCGAGCTTTGCTGTGATGGTCGACACCATGTGGTGAACATTGGCGTGGCTCTCAATGCTGAACAGCGAAGGAACCTGAACGGTTCCGGTTTGCGCATAAATGCTCATGTCGTTGCGAAGCAGGTCGACAATCATCAGATTTTCCGCCCGGTTCTTCTCACTGCCGGCAAGCCAGTGGCGGTTTTGCTCATCCTGCTTTGCGTTTTCTGAGCGTGGTGCAGTGCCCTTGATGGGGCGTGTTTCCATCCGCCCATTTTGCACATGGATGAAGCGCTCTGGTGATACGGAAAACAAGGTCGAGTGATCCCCGCGGAAAATACCGCCAAAGCTGGGTCTGAAGCCTTCCAGTAGTGGAAGGCCGGTCTGACCTCGCAGGTCGCCTGCACAATCAAACGGCATTGCCAGATTGACCTGATAGCAATCTCCGGCGAGCAGGTACTCGTGCACCCGCTGAAAGCGGCTAAGGTAGGCAGGCTTGTCCCACTTGGCCTGCCAGCTGGGTAGAACGGGGTGGTACCGGGCTGCTTTTGCGGCCTCAATATGCGACGTGAGATGGCTCAGGCGGGCATCAACGTCGTTTTCAGTAAGACTGGGCAACCAGAAGGCATCGCTCTCTCCGCTGCTGAGGTTCAGTCTCAGAACCATAGGGTAGAAGCCGAACTCACCCAGCAACCCGGTGTGGGGCATGCCCATCAGAGCCCGGCCAGCTTCGTACGAAAAATATCCGGCCCAGCCAGGGATTACCTGAGGCGTGTTTTCGTTTTCAGGGGCATCCGCAATGAAATCACTCCTGCTGTTGCGTACGTATTCAGCAAACGTCTGGATGTTTTCTGCGCATCTGAGTGTCTGCCAGTGCGATGGCTCCGGAAACAGCCAGACCACTTCAGACGCATCAGTCGGTGTCTGGGTGTTTCCCCATTGGTCGCTGCCGCTGAATAGCAGGGTGCTGCGAGCGGACTGATGGCCTGTAAGGAGTATATCGAAAGCATGATGTGGCAGGCGTCTGTGTAACATTTTAGGCCAGTTTGAAAATTCAATGGAACTACGTAAGTTTATGATTGTTAAGGAAAAAGCTCACGCCGTCTGCACATCGCAGGGGGAGGGGGCTGTTTCGCTGCGTGCCAAATGTAAGTGTATGTAAAATTAGGGCTAGACAAGGATATACACCAGCATTAGATTGTCTCGCAGACGCTAAGACAGTCTTTCTGTCAGGTAATAAGAATAAAGAAAGCGGTCCTCGTAACCAACACTTTAAAAAGATTCACAACCTTTGAGCGCTGCCCGTGTGGTATTGGTCAGTGGATGTGATAGGGCAAGGATTTTGCCCAAAAACCTAAGAAAAATAATCAGGAGTGTGCACATGAAATTCCTTAAGAAAGCATCTCTCGCCGCGGCGATTGCAGCAGCCCCATTCGCAGTAAACGCAATGGAAGCTCTGGATGACGCGACCATGTCTACCACCACTGGTCAGGCTGGTGTGACCATCGAAATCGACATCCAGGGTTCTGGTGTTCAGATTGGTGAGATCGCCTACACCGACGAAGGTACCTTGGCGATTGAAAAACTGGCTATCAGCAATGCTGATATCACTCAGACTATCGACGTTGATGCTTCTGGCAACCTGGTTCTGGGTGTGTCTGCAATCGATGATCTGACTGTTACCATCGGTGAAACAGCAGCCATGACTGATGCAAGTGTTGCATCTGCCAGTGCGGTAATGCTGCGTTCTTCAGCTGATGCCTCTAAAAATGCTGAGCTGGTTAACAATCTGAACGTGCAGCTGGATATGGGTGCTTCTACCACCACTATCTACAACATGTCTGCTTACGACACGGCGACCGATCCTAACGCTCTGGCAGCTACCTTCAGCAATGGCTCTATCACCAGTAACTCTCTGAACTCTGGCATCGTGATCGCTGCTGGCGCTTCTATCCGTATCGATGATCTGGATGTGGGCATCTTTGGTTACACTGATGAGCAGGCTGCAGTTCGTGCTGATCTTGCTTCTCTGGGTGGTGATGGTAGTGGTTCTATCGACACTCCTACTGAAGAAGCTACCTACAATGCTCTGCGTAGCGGTTCCGCTATTCAGGTTAACGACGTGACCTTCGACGATGGTGCGGGCGGTTATGCCACTGTGAACCAGAAAATCTGGGCTCAGGGCGGCACTGCTGCTTCTGGCGGCGGCGTTTACATCAACATGGGTTCAATGTCAGGTACTCTGACTGTTGGCAGTGTTGTAATCGGTGGCGCTTCCATTGGTTCTCTGGCGGTTAAAGATATTAACCTGTCTGGCATGACCCAACGTATCTACGGTCACTAAGATCGCAGGAAAAAAGACCCGCTTCGGCGGGTTTTTTTGTGCCTGTTAATTATGAAATCAGGCCTGAAACCTCTGTAAATTCCCGATTTAATGGTTGGTAGTGAATGTGTTTTTATGTAACATCTACCGACGCTCGCCACTAATAACAATAACAATGCCGGAGGGGCCTGGGGCCATCACCAGTGTTCATAATTCTCCTTGGATCCATCATCGGATTTGCCATGGTTAACGAGCTGGCTATCGTCAATGATCGTCAGCAGGGTGACATGGTCTATCGCGTTGCGGTTAACGAACCCTACCAATACGATCAGGTGGTTAACGTTGAACCGCTGGCTGTGCAGAAATTCCGTAACGTTGTTCGTCAGGCATATGACTATTCCTGCGGTTCTGCCGCGCTGACCACTTTGCTGGACTTTTACCTGGGACGTAACTTTCAGGAGCGTCAGGTAATGGAAGGCCTTCTGCGCTTCGGTGAGACTGAGCGCATTGTGCAGCGTCGCGGTTTCTCTCTGTTGGATATGAAGCGTCTGGTTACAGCGCTGGGTCACCCTTCGGGTGGTTTCAAAGCAGAGGCAAAAGATCTTCTGGAACTCGACCACCCGGCCATTGCACCGATTGAATACGCAGGCTTTAAACATTTCGTTGTGATCCGGGCGGTTTATGACAATCGCGTTTATCTGGCGGATCCTTCCCTTGGTAATATCAGCTTTACGCTCGATCGTTTCCTCGAAATCTGGGACAACAACGTGCTGTTCATCGTGTTTCCGAACGGCCACAAACCAGCCAGCGGCCTAGAGCTGCGCGAGGAAGATATGCGCTATGTTGCCGATTATCTGATTGCAGAAAACACCTTTAAAGAATTCCCGCTGATGGCTATGAAGTACGAAGATGCCATTGGCAACAGCATTGCAGCCTCTACTAATAATGGGGAGTCTGTATTTCAGCCTAAGCTCGACGAAAACGGCGCTGCGGTTCGCAATGAAGACGGTAATCTTGTATACGAGGTTGTGGTGTCGACTGCTGCGGACGGTGCAAGTCCGGATGACTTTAATGTCCGGGTAACAACAGATCCTAATGAAAGCCTGGTTAAAGAACTGCGCTTCAAACGAAAATAATAATTACACGGGATAAAGGGATATTCATGTTTATTCGATTCTCTCTCATCACACTCTCTCTGTTCGCAGCTCTGATTCAGTCTGCTCAGGCAGATCAGGCGCAAGATTTGTCTAAGGCGCGTGAAGCCTTAACCAAGCAGGATAACGATGCGGATACCGAAAAGGCACTTGAAGAGGTGTTTGAGGCAGCAGAGAAAAACTATTCGCTGCTGAAGCGCGGTGGTGTATCTCTGAATTATAACTTCGATTATTCCTACTATGGTGATCAGCGTATCGATCTGGTGATTGAGCCCACGTTGGATTCTGACGGTCAGCCTACAGGCTCATCGACGATCCGCAATGCGGATGTAGCGCCCGTTGCCTCTCATACTTTTACCAACTCATTTGCCTTGGATTACGGTTTGCTGGACAACCTTACTCTGGGCGGGCGACTGCCATTGGTGGCAAAGTTCGATACAGAGGAAGAGCTGACGACTTATGCACTGGGTGACATCAGTGGAACTGTGCGTTATCAGCCATTCGAATACGTTCCGGGACGCATGAGTCAGACGTATTTTGGATCGTTGAAACTGAAAACCGGTGACAGCCCTTACGATATTGATTTGAACAACAGCTTGTCTTCCGGTTCCGGTTTTTACAGTTTAAGCGGCGGTCTGAGTGCGTCCAAGGTCATGGATCCTGTGGTCCTGTTCGCCTCTGGCAGTTATTCTTACAACGTCCCTGAAAAGGGGCTGAATCAGGTGCGCGGCAGCTCGATATTGAAGGAGGTACATCCTGGAAACAGCCTGTCGTTGTCGATGGGGTTTGCTTATTCCTTGTCCTACGATGTGTCTTTGAGCGCTTCCTTTCAGGGCTCTTTTAACGATCGCACCCGCTTTGAATTGTACACTCCATCAACTGGCGAAACTCAGAGCTCCATTTCGGGTAGTCAGATGAGTGGCATCATGAACTTTGCGCTCGGTGTTCGTGTTTCTCCAAAAACCATTGCTAACGTCAACGTTGGTTTTGGTATGACCGAATTGTCTCCGGACATTATTCTTGGCTTGTCGCTGCCTATCGATATCGAAGGTGTTAAACCGCCGTCTGGTACCTGATGAACATCATGAACCGCGAAACGATAATAATAAAAGGGCAGCGACAACGAATGATGCGCCATCTCACAACCCTATTGTTTTTGATGCCGGGGATTGCCAGTGCACAGCTGGCCCAGAACTTATTTCTGGATACAAAGGCTATGTCACTGGGGAATGCGGTTACCGCTGATCCGGTTGGCATTATGGATATTCACTTTAACCCGGCGGGATTAACCAAGCTGGATGGTCGTCAGATTCAGATTCAGGCGATGAATATTCTGTTGTCTGCGGAAGCCAAGTTCAGTCTGCCTGAAGGTTATGAGTCAGACGATGCCGGGCTATTGGATATTCAGGAAGATCCAATTCTTGATAAGGAGACGCATGAGGCGACCAGTAAGGCGACAGCGGCGGCGTATATTCCTGGTGTGGGTATCGTGCCGATGACATTACCTGTGCTTACGCTGCCAACGGGCGGTGTGTCTATTCAGCCGGAAGGCTCCCGATTTACGTTTGCAAATGCCGTGTATGCTCCTATGGCTGCGGGCTTTGCCAAGGCCGATGATGACCCGGGTCGCTATCAGGCCAAGCAGGTCGCGTTGCAGCGCTTTACCTATTTGTCTCCATCGTTTGGCTACAAGGTAACGGATGAATTCTCGGTTGGCGCCAGTTTTCTTTTTTCTCATCAGGCTGTAGCCGTTGTGCAGGATATTCGTGCACCGAACGTACTGATTGGCGTTCTGGAGCAATTGCAAGAAGCTTTCGGCTGTTTTAATGAGGATGGGTCCTCAACAGGCAATGATCCGCTTGCACCTATCATTTCACTCTGTGGTGGTAATGTGGGGCCATACGATGATGTTGGCACTTTAACCATTACTACCGAAGAAACCCTATCTCCCTCCTATAATTTGGGTTTTCTCTGGGAACCCACCAATTGGTTTGCTTTTGGTTTGGGGTATCAGAGTGAGGCGGTCTCTCATCTGAAGGGTTCATATGAGCTTGAATACACGGACGATTTTTCTCAATTCTTCCGCACGTTCAATTCATCTATTATCGGTGCCATTGGTGGCGCCATTTTCTCACTTCCTAGTGGTGTTAAACGGGAGGCGGGGCATGTTACGACGGAGTTGACGTACCCTCAGCATTTGCAGTTGGGCACCAAGTTCCGTTTCCTTGATCGCTATCAGCTGAATATGGATGCTGGTTGGACAGATTTTGACAAATGGGATGCACTGAATTTCCAATTTGACAGAAGCGTGGGCTTCCTGGGTGCCGCGAAAACCCTTGCTCCGACACTGGTGACGAGCAACTCTCTTAGTCAGCCCATGGGTTACCGCAGCGTTTGGAGTTATGCCTTTGGCCTGCAGTACGACCTGAATTCCCGTATTCAGCTGCGAATGGGTTACGAACCCCGTCAGACGTCCATTCCGGATGATGCACGCAGCATTCAGGCGCCGCTGGGATTTGCCAAAATGTACAGCGTGGGCATGGGCTATCAGTGGGATCTGGACACGGTTGTGGATCTTTCCCTGAGCTTTATGCAGTCGAAAGAAACCATTCTGGCGGATCCGCAGGATGCAGAATCCACCGGAGAGTATGTAAACTCCAGTAATTCGATCAACCGAAACTGTCTCACATGTACCGTAACCAACCCGTATCCTGGGCTGGACGTCGAAACCAAGCTGACCATTGGTGCAGCTGGTATCAGCTTCCGCACAAAATTCTGATCAGTTTGCTCATTCTTGCGCCCATGCTCAGTCATGGCGCGGATGAGTATTTTGTGTGGATGGACGCCGAAGGGCGCATCCACAATTCTCCCAAGCCGCCGTCGGTAACGGCTAATGAAAAGCCTGCAGGGCAAAACGCTGAAGGTCAGCCTGCAGCTTCGGAGCTGGTTCCTGAGCTTGAGGGTGAAGCATTTCCGGACGAGCAGGATGTGCAAGAGGCTCTGGAGCAGGATAAGGTCAATCGTCCGCCTTTTTATACCTGGGTGGACGAGGCTGGCATCGTACGCAATCAGTTTATTCCTACCGTCAGCGAGGCTGAAGAGCAGATCAGCTCGGTGCGGGCGTTTGATCTGATTCTAGTTCCGCCACTGCGCGTGTCAGACGAGGTGCGCGAATCGGGTTGCTGCGCTGTGTATTCGGGCTTTTTTGTGAAGGCTGATGAGGAACTCAAGAGTTTCGCGCTGAAGGGCTGGAAGAACATGCCGCCCTTTAAAACGATGCGGGGTGATAAACCGGCCTGGTATTGGGCGCTGAAAAGCGACAATAAAGGTGCACGAAGTCTGCAATTACGACTCCGTGGAGTGTCTGAATCCGTCAGTCTGATCGGATTGGATGGGCAATTTAAACCTTTGTATTTCGAACCTGTACTGCCCATGCAGTCGATCAGTGAAAGCTGGAGTGCTACGGCGTATCACGAAGCACTGATCAATATCGATGATCCGGACTTTGCCGGGTTTATTCTCTATTTCCCGCAAGGCGCCTCTGAACAGGCATCTGTTGAGGTACAATGGTGGCACTGATGCTCAGGTGCCACCATGGAAAAACACCCGCTTAATTTCTCTACTCCGTGTGCTGAACAGCACGCCACTTTGGTTCGTTACGCTACCTACGCCGACGACCGGCCGCCCAGACGATTATTGTTATTACACGGTGCGGGCGTGGCGGGTGAGGTTACCTGGACGTATTTGGCGAATTATCTGACGGAGTGGGATGAAGTCCTGATTCCTGATTTTGCTGGCATGGGAAAAAGCCGCTTTTCCGGTACCTTTGCCCCCAGGGTTGCAGACTATGTTCGTCAGATTGAAGAGCTGCTGAGCGCCATCGACTGGCAGGTGTTTGATGTCGCCGGTTATTCCTTTGGTGGCATGATCACCGCGCGTTTGTACGAGCAGAACATTGCCTCAGGGTTATGTTTTCTGATGGAACCCGCCATGTTGTTTTCGTCCGATTGTGGTCAGATCCGTCGCAAGGCAGACGATTACTTATCGGTTGCCGACGCCGTGGACGACAATCCGGATAATGAATCGGCGTATTTTGCGTTTCTGGATTCGGTGTCGCCAGCACGCGCCAGAGACGAACGTACGGATCAGCTCACCATTGCCCGTATTAAAGCCAATGCGCAGGGGTTCGCTGCCGCGTTGCGTGCAGTCAGTCAGGTGTTGCTTGAGGAATGCGCGACGTTTTCCAGTTGGATTCCGTCTTATCCGGGTATGAGCTTTGTGGGTGACCTCAGTCACGCCACCATGCAAGGGCGTCACAGGCTTTTAGCCGAGCAGGCAGGGGACTGGGGATTTGAACTGGTGCCGAATGCCGATCACAGTCTGGTGTTCACCAAGCCGCGCTTCATTGCCAAAGCAATGAATGAAAGAAAGCGGCAGATCAGCGCGGACTGAGCTGCCGGCTTTTGACCAGTGTTAGCTGGTCAGCTTTGCAGACGACGCTGCAAACCGGTTTCTGCCAGAATGCGGGTCGAAATTTCTTCGATGGATTTATCCGTGGTGCTGATGAACGGAATTTGCTCGCGTTCATACAGCATTTCGACCTCATCAATCTCGTGGTAGCACTGCTTCAGCGACGCGTAGCGGCTGTTGGCGCGCCGTTCGTTGCGGATGGCCGCGAGACGCTCAGGCTCGATGGTTAAGCCGAACAATTTGTGACGGAAGGGTTCCAGGGACGCCGGAATTTTCAGGTCGTTCATGTCTTCTTCGGTCAGCGGGTAGTTCGCGGCTTTTATGCCAAATTGCATCGCCATGTAAAGACAGGTCGGTGTTTTTCCCGAACGTGATACGCCGATCAGAATGATATCGGCTTCGGCATAATGGCGGGTCCGCGCGCCGTCGTCGTTATCCAATGCAAAATTCACGGCATCGATTCGCGCCAGATACACAGGGCTGGTTGTAGCCGAATGGGATTTTCCCACGCTGTAGGACGACTCGACCTTCAGCTCCGCTTCGAGCGGCGCCAGAAACGCGGCAAAAATATCGATATTCAGGCAGTCGGCCGCATCCAGGATTTTACGGATGTTTTTGTCGACAATGGTATCCACCACGATCGGCCTGATGCCCGATGCGGCAGCAGTCTGATTGATCCGGGCGGCGGCTTTTTCGGCTTTGGCGACAGAATCCACGTACGGCAGAATGATCCGCTCGAACTCAATGGCTTCAAACTGGGCCAGCAGGCTGTTACCCAGAGTTTCTGCGGTAATGCCGGTGCCGTCGGAGATAAAAAAGGCGGTTCGCTTCATGTGGAAATTTGTGTCCCGTCCACTTAGTATTACGCAGCCTGACGCCGCAGGCGTTCGATTTTAGGTGATTCCGGCGGGTGTGGAAAGTTACAGGAGAACGACGTTGACTGAATACGTACTCTGGTTTGATCAGGTATCCATGGGCGATGTTGAGCGGGTTGGTGGTAAAAACGCCTCGCTCGGTGAAATGATCAGCAACCTGACCAGCGCCGGAGTGTCGGTGCCGAACGGCTTTGCCACGACCGCTGACGCTTACCGCGAATTCTTAAGTTATGAAGGCCTGGATGCCCGTATTCAGAAGGCGCTGGACGCTCTGGATTCCAATGATATCCGTGCCCTGACCGAAACCGGTGCCCAGATCCGCAACTGGATCCTGCAAGCGCCGCTGCCGCCGCAGCTGGAAGCCGATGTGCGTAAAGCCTTCGCTACGCTGCAGCAAGGCAATGACGCCATGGCCGTTGCCGTGCGCTCGTCCGCCACCGCCGAAGACCTGCCGGATGCCTCATTCGCCGGTCAGCAGGAAACTCACCTCAATATCGTGGGTATTGAAAACGTTCTGCACGCCATCCGTGACGTGTTTGCGTCCCTGTTTAACGACCGCGCCATTGCTTACCGTGATCACCAGGGCTTTGACCACCACAAGGTGGCGCTGTCTGCCGGTATTCAGCGCATGGTACGTTCTGAAACCGCCTCCAGCGGTGTGATGTTCACGCTCGATACCGAATCCGGTTTCGATCAGGTGGTGTTTGTTACCTCTTCTTATGGTCTGGGTGAAACCGTGGTGCAGGGCGCCGTGAACCCGGACGAATTCTACGTTCATAAAAACAATCTGCGCGAAGGCCGTCCGGCGATACTGCGTCGCAATCTGGGCGCCAAAGCCATAAAGATGGTCTACGCCCACGACGGTGCTGTGGGTCGTTCTGTGGAAACCCAGCGCGTTGACCGCGAGCTGCGTCAGGTGTTCTCCATTTCCGACGCGGAAGTGGAAGGTCTGGCCAAGCAGGCGCTGATTATTGAAAAGCATTACGGCCGTCCGATGGACATCGAATGGGCCAAAGATGGCGACGACCAGAAGCTGTACATCGTTCAGGCCCGTCCTGAAACCGTGAAAAGCCGCGCCAGCAAAAACGTGATGGAACGCTACCTGCTGAAAGAAACCGGCAGCGTGCTGGTCGAAGGCCGTTCTATTGGTCATCGTATCGGTAAAGGCAAGGTGCGCGTTATCAGCAGCATCGACCAGATGGATCAGGTGAAAGAAGGCGACGTACTGGTTGCCGATATGACCGACCCGGACTGGGAACCTGTGATGAAGCGCTCTGCAGCGATCGTGACTAACCGTGGTGGCCGTACCTGTCACGCCGCGATCATTGCCCGCGAGCTGGGTATTCCGGCGGTGGTGGGTTGTGAAGACGCGACCGACACGCTGAAAGACGGTCAGGATGTGACCGTGTCCTGTGCAGAAGGTGATACCGGCTTCGTGTACGAAGGCGCTCTGGATTTCGATATCCGCACCAACAGCGTTGATCAGATGCCGGATCTGCAATTCAGAATCATGATGAACGTCGGAAACCCGGACCGTGCGTTCGATTTCCAGAGCCTGCCAAATGCCGGTGTGGGTCTGGCGCGTCTGGAGTTCATCATCAACCGTATGATCGGTGTGCACCCGAAAGCCCTGCTGAACTACGACACACTGCCGGAAGAAGTGAAGCCAACCGTTCAGCGCCGTATTTCCGGCTACCCGGGTCCGGTGGAGTTCTACGTCGACAAACTGGTGGAAGGCATTTCCACGCTGGCCGCTGCGTTCTGGCCGAAGCGTGTGATCGTGCGTCTGTCCGACTTCAAGTCGAACGAATACGCCAACCTGATCGGTGGTCGTCTGTATGAGCCAGAGGAAGAGAACCCGATGCTGGGCTTCCGTGGTGCCTCCCGTTATATCTCGAAAAACTTCCGCGACTGCTTCGAACTGGAATGCCGCGCGATGAAGAAGGTGCGCAACGAGATGGGCTTCACCAACGTTGAGATCATGGTGCCGTTCGTGCGTACCGTGGGCGAAGCCGAGCAGGTGGTGAATCTGCTGGCGGAAAACGGCCTCAAACGTGGCGAGAACGACCTGAAACTGATCATGATGTGTGAGCTGCCGGCCAACGCCATTCTGGCGGATCAGTTCCTTGAGTTCTTCGACGGTTTCTCCGTGGGTTCCAACGACCTGACGCAGCTGACGCTGGGTCTGGATCGCGATTCCGGTATCATCGCGCACCTGTTTGATGAGCGTAATGAAGCCATTCTGGCGCTGCTCGAAAACGCAATTAACGCCTGTAAGCGTGCAGGTAAGTACATCGGTATTTGCGGTCAGGGTCCTTCGGATCACCCGGATTTCGCCAAGTGGCTGATGGAACACGGCATCGACAGCGTATCGCTGAACCCGGACTCCGTGCTGGATACCTGGTTCTTCCTCGCCGACAAGTAAGGATCTATGAAAAGCAGTAGTCAGCTGTTCCCTGTGAGTCTGCTCAGAGCCGATGTTCTGGGCGACCTCACCGAGGATGTCTATCTGGTTAAACACAACCGCGACCCGGACCGCAGCGTTCAGGTCGCGGTTTCGCATACTGGCCTCCGCTCCCGCGCCACCAATGGCCAGCCCGTGGTGTTGCTGCACGGCAGCTTCTCCAATCGCGGCTTCTGGCTGTCGGAAAAAGGAGAAGGGCTTGCCCGGCATCTGCTCGAGCTGGGCTTTGATGTGTGGATGATGGAGATGCGTGGGCACGGTCTGTCGCCGCGCAATCACGATTATCTGCACAACACCCTCGAGCGCTACGTGCTGGCGGATATTCCGGCGGTGAACGATTTCGTGCTGGAAAAAACAGGCAAGAAGCCGGTCTGGATCGGACATTCGCTGGGCGGAGTGATCGTCGCCAGCGCCGTGGCCGCAGGTTATCTGCGTGATGAAAATTGTGCCGGCATGGGCTTGCTCGGGGCGCAGGCGATCCGTCGTCCGCTGTATCAGTGGATACCGTTTGCCGGCCCCGTATTGCGCACCGTGGTGCGCAGTAAAGGGGAGCTGGATGGGCGCAAAATGGGCATTGGCCCTGAAAACGAGCCCATGGGGCTTATCAATGAATATCTGGCCCGCCACGGCTGGTTTGGCAGCTGGCAGCTGAAAAGCACCCGTCAGAAGCTGTTACCGGCCTGGAAGGCAGGAACTTCTCTGCCATTGCTGGCGGTCGCGGCCGCGGCCGACCAGTCGGACCCGGCCAAAGCCTGTCTGAAGTTTGCCGCCCTGTACGGCGGTGAGCAGAAAGAGCAGATTCTGGCAGGTAAGAAAGACGGCTTCAGCCGTGACTACGGTCATGTCGACATGGTAGTGAGCAAAGACGCTGCCGTCGAAATCTGGCCACGCATCAGCCAATGGCTGGGGCAGATTGGCGCTCCCGCCGCTGACGCACCCGCTGTTGTGCCGTCTTCAAACTGATGCCAACCGTACTGCTGGCCGGCGGCAGCGGCCTGATTGGCTCAGCCCTGCTGCAATGTCTGATGCGTAACCATGATGTGCAGGTGCTGCTGCCGCTGCGGAACCCGCAGGCGTTTCAGCAACGGATAGCACACGAAAGCCCGGAATTCGCTGCTTCTGGCCGTGTCACTCTGTTGACCTACGACCAGTTGCTGCATGGCCATCATGCGGTTGACTACTTTTTCTGTGCGCTGGGCACGACCCGCAAGCAGGCGGGAAAAGCCGGGCTGTTTGCGGTCGACTACCAGCTGGTTGTCGATTGCGCCGGCTGGGCGCTTAAGCATGGCGCCCGTTGCGCGGCGGTGGTCAGCGCGTTGGGTGCCAATGCGCGTTCGGCTTTTTTCTACAATCGCGTAAAAGGGCAGATGGAGCAGGCGCTGGAAGCGCTGGCGTTTGAGCATCTGCACGTCTGGCAGCCGTCGCTGCTACTGGGTGAGCGGGCGCAACCGCGTCTGCTGGAGACTTGTTCCGGCTATCTGCTGAGCTCGCCGCTGTGGGGGAATCTGCAGGCGATGGAAGGCGCCCGGATTGCTGAGGCCATGGTGGCGGCTGCTTTCTCTGAAACCAAAGAAAACCCGTCCGTTGTGCGTTATCGTGTCGCCGATGTAAAACGCCTGACGGCCTGATCCCTGAATTTTTTGACTGCAAAAAAGGATACAACCATGACTCAATACGTAACTCCCGATCTGTGTGATGCCTACCCTGACCTGGTTCAGGTGGTTGAGCCTATGTTCAACAACTACGGTGGCGTTGATTCTTTCGGCGGCGAAATCGTGACCGTGAAGTGCTTTGAAGATAACTCCAAAGTAAAAGAACTGGTCGATACCGACGGCAAAGGCAAAGTGATGGTGGTTGACGGTGGCGCTTCTATGCGTCACGCCCTGCTGGGTGACATGCTGGCCGAGAAAGCGGCCAAGAACGGTTGGGAAGGTATCATCGTTTACGGCTGCATCCGCGATGTCGATGTAATCATGCAAACCGACCTGGGCGTACAGGCGCTGGCGACCCACCCGCTGAAAACCGACAAGCGTGGTCTGGGTGACATCAATGTGCAGGTTAAATTCGGCGGCGTGACCTTCGTACCGGGTCACTTCGTGTATGCCGACAACAACGGCATCATCGTGTCTCCGCAAGCACTGGAAATGCCGGAATAATCCCTTGCTCCTGCAATAAAACGTGCAATAAAAAAAGCCGGCAAATGCCGGCTTTTTTATTGCCTGCTCTGATGCTTACCAGGCGCGTGAGCTGCCCAGCAGGCGCGCGATGCGCAGCGAGGCATCCACGGCGCCGTCGAGCAGTGGAATGCCATCACACAGGTAGGAGCCGGTCAGCAGAATGCGTTGATCCGCAGATTGCTGATTCAACTGGCGGACGGCCTTGCGCGACGCTGGTGTGACCAGAGGGCGGGTAAACTGCACATCGGCGAGCAGGGTGCCGGAGGCGGGCTCCCGCAGAGGATTCCATACCTGCAGCAGCGGCTCGCCGTGGCCGAGGCGGCTGATGGCCTTACTCAGATCGACAGTGGCTTCCGGGCGCTGGCTGTCGTCGAGAAAATAGGTGACCGGCGACAGAGGCCAGACTGCTTGTGGCAGCAGACTGGTGTCGCTGTGCAGGGTCATGCGTGAGTGGGCAATCGGGATCTCGTTCAGCAGGGCATGCACAGGTTCGGCGCCTTGGGTTCCGCTCAGCAAGGCTGCTGCCTGTTGCGCCTGAGTGGCGATAATGACCCGGTCAAAGTGGTGCTCGCCGGTCGCGGTGGTCAATGCCACCCCCTGTTCCTGCTGGCGGATGTTCAGCACCTGTGTGCTGCACTGCAGGGTCACGGAAGGTTCGAGCAAACGTTCCACAACTTCACTCACGCCCAGTTTCGCCCTCATCAACCCCTGCGCCATCACGCCGCAGCCGAGGAAGGTCAGCAGAATGTCCGCAGGGTAGTTGCGTACATCGTCGTAGTCGCAGGTACACACGGTGGCCAGTGCAGGCAGGACCACGGTGCGGTAATACTCATTGTTGAGGCTTTGCTGCTCAATAAAGTCGCCAAAGGTCAGGGACTCAGGCAGGGATTGGGTGAGCGTTGCCGATACGGCGCGAAAGAAACGCCTGTGCTGACCGAACAGTCTGAGGCTGCCGGCTTTGGGGAAGCTCAGGCTGCGGCCTTTTGTCAGCCAGTTACCGTAGTGGAAAAACACCCGGTTATCGGTGTGGCAATAGGCGGCCGAATGGTCTGTGCTTTCAACGGCAATGCCGGCTGTGGCGTACAGCCGGAGTAAATTGGGGTAGTAGGCGGGCGTGAACACCCGCAGAGGAATATCCACCGAGGTGATTCCGCGGGCCCAGGGGATGTCGACGCTGTAAATGCCCATGCCCGGGCGCGCCGCGGTTTCAAACAAGGTAACGTCGTGATCTTTGGTCAGCAGCCAGGCGGCGCTGAGCCCGGCGATGCCGGAGCCTATGATGGCAATTCGCTGAGGTGACGATGGCATGGTGGCGTGCGGTCTTCCCTGTGTCTGGTGCGCCAGAGTAAAGCAATTGCCCCTCTGCGCCCAGCCGGAATGTAACAATCTGACATCAGTCGGGCTTGCCTCTCAGGATTGTATACAATCTTAGTCTTATCAGGGTTGAATCTGCGCGGAAAAGGGGTATTCTGCACACACTTAAAGCAAGATTGTAGACAGGATGGCCGACCGCCATGAGTGAAGCCCTGACGCTGGCCGACAAAGTATTCTCCGAACTGACCACCGCCATTGTACGTGGTGAGTTGCGCCCGGGTACTAAGCTGTCGGAGCAGACGCTGGTTGAGCGTTACGGCGGCAGCCGCGCACCGATGCGTGAAGCGATCCAGAAGCTCGAAGCCCGCCATCTGGTGGTGCGTATTCCGCACGCCGGCGCCCGCGTGGTGTCACTGACGCTGTCTGAACTTAAAGACATTTACGAAGTCCGGGTCGAACTGGAAAGCATGGCCTGCCGTCTGGCGGCGCAGCGCATGAGCGATGATGAAATCGCCGAGCTGCGCACTTTGCTGGCCGAACATGAGGCGCAGATTGCCGCCGAGCAGGGCCAGAGCTACTACCAGAAAGCCGGTGATCTCGACTTCCATTACCGTATTATCAAAGGCAGCCAGAACAGCCGTTTACATCAGATGCTGTGCGGTGAGCTTTACCACCTGGTGCGCATGTACCGCTACCAGACCAGCACCAGCGCCAAGCGCCCGTTACAGGCCCTGCTGGAGCACCAACGAATAGTCGAAGCCATTGCCGCCCGGGATGCGGAACTGGCCGAACTGCTGATGCGTCGCCATATTCAGGCGTCGCTGACTAACCTTGAAACACGTTTAGCTGAAGAGGAGGGTCGCTCATGACTCCAGGTCAGAAATTCCGTAAGGCACTGGCGGACAACAAACCGCTGCAAATCGTCGGCACCATTAACGCCTACGCGGCCATGATGGCCGAGCGTATTGGTCATCAGGCGATTTACCTGTCCGGCGGTGGTGTTGCCAATGCGTCCTACGGTCTGCCGGATCTGGGCATGACCTCGCTGAACGATGTGGTGGAAGACGTACGTCGCATCACCTCCGCCAGCAGCCTGCCGTTGCTGGTTGATATCGATACCGGCTGGGGTGGCGCATTCAATATTGCCCGCACTATCCAGCAAATGGAAAAAGCCGGCGCAGCCGCTGTGCACATTGAAGACCAGGTAATGCAGAAGCGTTGTGGTCACCGTCCGAACAAAGAAATCGTGTCCAAAGCCGAAATGGTTGACCGTATCAAAGCCTGCGTAGACGCCCGTAATGACGAGAGTTTCTTCATCATGGCCCGTACCGACGCCTTCGCACAGGAAGGTCTGGAAGCGGCTATTGAGCGTGCTAAGGCCTGTGTAGAAGCCGGTGCCGACGGTATTTTCGCCGAAGCGATCAAAACCGAAGAGCATTACCGTGCTTTCTCGGAAGCGCTGGATGTACCGATTCTGGCCAACATCACCGAATTCGGTCAGACCGAACTGTGGAACCGCGAGCAACTGGGCGAGTGGGGCGCGGCTATGGTGCTGTACCCGCTGAGTGCGTTCCGCGCTATGAACAAAGCCGCTGAAGCTGTGTACAAGAGCATTCTGGCGGAAGGCGATCAGCGCAAAGTGGTCGACATGATGCAGACCCGTATGGAACTGTACGATTACCTGAACTACCACTCGTTCGAACAGAAGCTCGACGCCCTGTTCGCTGAAGGTAAAAACAAGTAAGGCATCCATCTGACAGAGGCGACCGGGTGTCGTCTCTTTGCCGCAAATCATTGATATTGATTGAGCTTAACGATGTTCAGGTTAAGCCAGACAGGAGAAAAAAATGGCAGCAGCAAAAGAACTGAGTGGCGCCGGCCTGCGTGGTCAGGTCGCTGGTAAAACCGCACTGTCCACTGTAGGTAAAGAAGGCTCAGGTCTGACCTACCGTGGTTACGACGTAAAAGATCTGGCCGACAACTGCCAGTTTGAAGAAGTCGCGTACCTGATTCTGAAAGGCAAACTGCCGACTCAGGCCGAACTTGATGCCTATAAAACCAAGCTGAAAGGCCTGCGTTCATTGCCACAGGCGCTGAAAGAAGTGTTGGAGCGCATTCCTGCGTCTGCCCACCCGATGGACGTAATGCGTACCGGCTGCTCCATGCTGGGCAACCTGGAAACCGAAGAGAGCTTCGCGCAGCAGCAAGACGCTACCGACCGCATGCTGGCGGTGTTCCCGGGCATGATCAACTACTGGTACAACTTCAGCCACAAAGGTATCCGCATCAATGAAGAAACCGGTGCCGATTCCATTGCTGAACAGTTCCTGTGGACTCTGCACGGCGAAAAACCTTCCGAGCTGCATACCCGTGTGATGCACGCCTCTCTGGTGCTGTACGCCGAGCACGAATTCAACGCTTCGACCTTCACGGCCCGTGTGTGCGCCTCAACCCTGAGCGACATGCACTCCTGCATTACCGGTGCCATCGGCTCGCTGCGTGGCCCGCTGCACGGTGGTGCTAACGAAGCGGCTATGGAACTGATTGAAGGCATGAAAGACGCCGAAGACGCCGAGCAGAAACTGCTGGGTATGCTGGAGCGCAAAGAGAAGATCATGGGCTTTGGTCACGCCATTTACCGTGAATCCGATCCACGTAACGCCATCATCAAAATCTGGTCCGGCAAGCTGGCCGAAGAAAATGGCGACAGCAACCTGTACGACATTTCCGTGCGTTGCGAAGCCGTGATGTGGCGCGAGAAGAAGCTGTTCTGTAACGCCGACTTCTTCCACGCCTCGGCCTACAACTACATGGGCATTCCGACCAAGCTGTTCACCCCGATCTTCGTGTGCTCCCGTCTGACCGGCTGGGCTGCCCACGTGATGGAACAGCGTGCTGATAACCGTATTATCCGCCCAAGTGCGGAATACACAGGCGAAGCCAACCGTGTGGTTCCGCCAATCGGCGAACGCGCCTGATAACGACTGAATGCAGAGGGCGGAAGAATTTCCGTCCTCTGCGTTTGTACGACCGATGATTTTCTGAGATTGATCCGATGAACACCGAATACCGCAAATCACTTGCCGGCACTGGTCTCGACTACTTCGACACCCGCGCCGCTGTCGACGCTATCAAGCCGGGTGCTTATGCCACTCTGCCTTACACCTCCCGTATTCTGGCCGAACAGCTGGTGCGCCGCTGTGAGCCTGAACTGCTGACCGATGCCCTGAAACAGCTGATCGAGCGTAAGCGCGATCTCGACTTCCCGTGGTATCCGGCGCGCGTGGTGTGCCATGACATTCTGGGGCAGACCGCTCTGGTGGATCTGGCCGGTCTGCGTGACGCCATCGCCGATAAAGGCGGTGACCCGTCCAAAGTAAACCCGGTTGTACAGACTCAGCTGATTGTTGACCACTCGCTGGCGGTTGAATGCGGTGGTTTCGATCCGGATGCTTTCCAGAAAAACCGTGATATTGAAGAGCGCCGTAACGAAGACCGGTTCCACTTTATCAACTGGACCAAAACCGCGTTCGACAACGTCGACGTGATTCCGGCCGGTAACGGCATCATGCACCAGATCAACCTGGAGAAGATGTCTCCGGTGGTGCAGGCGCAAAACGGCGTGGCGTACCCGGATACCTGTGTCGGTACCGACTCCCACACCCCGCACGTGGATGCGCTGGGCGTTATCTCTGTGGGCGTGGGCGGTCTGGAAGCCGAAACCGTGATGCTGGGCCATCCGTCCATGATGCGTCTGCCCGACATCGTTGGTGTCGAGCTGACCGGCAAGCGTCAGCCTGGCATTACCGCTACTGACATCGTACTGGCCCTGACCGAATTCCTGCGTAAAGAGCGCGTGGTTGGCGCGTATGTCGAGTTCTACGGTGAAGGCGCGCGCAGTCTGTCCATCGGTGACCGTGCCACCATTTCCAACATGACACCGGAATACGGTGCCACGGCGGCCATGTTCTCCATCGACGAACAAACCATCGACTACCTGAAACTGACAGGCCGTGAGCCGCAGCAGGTAGCTCTGGTTGAACAGTACGCCAAAGAAACCGGTCTGTGGGCTGACGCACTGAAAACCGCTGAATACGAGCGTATACTGAGCTTCGATCTGTCGACCATCGGCCGTAACATGGCTGGCCCGTCCAACCCGCACGCCCGTGTCGCCACCAAAGATCTGGCCGCCAAAGGCATCGCTGGTAACCTGGCGGCCGCCAAAGCGCAGGAAGCCGAAGGCCTGATGCCGGACGGCGCTGTGATCATCGCGGCCATTACCTCCTGTACCAACACCTCTAACCCGCGCAACGTGGTTGCTGCCGGTCTGCTGGCGAAAAAAGCCAACGAACTGGGTCTGGTGCGTAAGCCTTGGGTGAAGTCATCCTTCGCGCCAGGTTCCAAAGTGGCCGAGCTGTACCTGAAAGAATCGGGTCTGCTGCCGGAACTGGAAAAACTGGGCTTTGGTATCGTGGCCTTCGCCTGTACCACCTGTAACGGTATGTCCGGTGCGCTGGACCCTGTGATTCAGCAGGAAATCATCGACCGCGACCTGTACGCTACGGCAGTACTGTCCGGTAACCGTAACTTCGACGGCCGTATTCACCCATACGCCAAGCAGGCGTTCCTGGCATCGCCTCCACTGGTCGTTGCTTACGCCATTGCCGGTACCATCCGTTTCGATATCGAAAACGATGTGTTGGCGGTCGTGAATGGCAAAGAAATCCGTCTGAAAGACATCTGGCCATCCGACGAAGAAATCGATGCCATTGTCGCGGCCTCTGTGAAGCCGGAACAATTCCGTCAGATCTACATTCCGATGTTTGATCTGGGTGCCAAAGAGAAGGCCGCCAGCCCGCTGTACGACTGGCGGCCGATGTCGACCTATATCCGTCGTCCACCGTACTGGGAAGGCGCTCTGGCAGGCGAACGCGCGCTGAAAGGCATGCGTCCGCTGGCACTGCTGCCGGACAACATCACCACCGACCACCTGTCACCGTCCAACGCCATTCTGATGAACAGTGCGGCGGGCGAATACCTGCACAAGATGGGGCTGCCGGAAGAGGACTTTAACTCTTACGCGACTCACCGCGGTGACCACCTGACCGCTCAGCGCGCCACCTTCGCTAACCCGCAGCTGGTGAACGAGATGGCGGTTGTCGATGGTCAGGTTAAAAAAGGTTCTCTGGCCCGTGTTGAGCCGGAAGGCAACGTGATGCGTATGTGGGAAGCCATTGAAACCTACATGAACCGCAAACAGCCGCTGATCATTGTCGCCGGTGCCGACTACGGTCAGGGTTCTTCCCGCGACTGGGCCGCCAAAGGCGTGCGTCTGGCCGGTGTTGAAGCCATTGCCGCTGAAGGTTTTGAGCGCATTCACCGTACCAATCTGATTGGTATGGGCGTACTGCCGCTGGAATTCAAAGCCGGTACTACGCGTAAGACTCTGGGCCTCGACGGTACCGAAACTTACGACGTAAAAGGCGAACTGAGCCCGCGTGGCGATGTGACCCTGGTGATCAACCGTACTAATGGCGAAGTAATCGAAGTGCCGATGACTTGTCGTCTGGACACTGCCGCCGAAGTGGCAGTGTACAAAGCGGGTGGCGTGCTGCAGAAATTCGCTCAGGACTTCCTGCAGGGCGAATAACGAAGCTGGCGTCTTCGCCGACGCTGCTTACCGTTAAATGAATTATGGGCCGCTAATTTGAAAAACTTAGCGGCTCATTTGTTAGAGCGTTACGAGCGCATGAAGGGCAAGGCAAAAATTTCCGAGGAAGCGGAGTTTACTGTTGTAAATATTCGCTTCGCTCACCCTAAGGGTCATCCTTCGGATGTTCTGGCTAAGCCAGTGAGCATTCTGAGGAAACTTTTAACGCCGCCATTCAAAGCGCAGTAGCTCTTGCTGAGTTTCTATGGAGAACTGCATGGCTCAAGTTAAGATTCCGGCCACCTACATGCGTGGCGGCACCTCCAAGGGTGTATTTTTTTCCCTGACCGATTTACCGCCAGCCGCGCAGGTGCCGGGGCAGGTGCGCGACAATATTCTGCTGCGCGTTATCGGCAGTCCTGATCCGTACGGTCAGCAAATCGATGGTATGGGCGGTGCGACGTCCAGTACCTCCAAAACCGTTATTCTGGCAAAAAGCGAACAGCCGGAGCACGACGTGGATTATTTATTCGGCCAGGTATCGATTAATAAACCTTTTGTCGACTGGTCGGGTAACTGCGGTAATTTGACCGCAGCGGTCGGTGCGTTTGCTATTTCTAAAGGTCTGGTCGCGGCTGAGCGTATTCCGCAAAACGGTATTTGTACCGTGCGTATCTGGCAGAAAAACATTCAGAAAACCATTGTTGCTCATGTGCCGATCACTGATGGTGAAGTGCAGGAAACCGGCGACTTTGAACTGGATGGCGTAACCTTTCCGGCAGCGGAAGTGGTGATCGAATTTATGGACCCGGCCGATGGCGAAGGTTCTATGTTCCCAACCGGCAACGTCGTTGATGATCTTGAGGTTCCGGGCATTGGCACCTTCAAAGCCACCATGATTAATTCCGGCATTCCGACCATTTTCGTTAATGCTGCGGATATCGGTTACACAGGTACGGAACTGCAGAAGGATATTAATTCCGATGCAGAGGCGCTGGCGAAATTTGAAACCATGCGTGCTTATGGTGCGGTAAAAATGGGTTTGATTGCGGATATTTCTGAAGCAGTTGCCCGTCAGCACACGCCAAAAATTGCCTTTGTTGCACCAGCAACGAATTATGAAGCATCGAGTGGCAAACAGATTTCTGCAGCCGATATCGACGTCTGCGTGCGCGCCCTGTCTATGGGTAAATTACACCATGCGATGATGGGCACAGCGTCGGTGGCGATTGCTACCGCAGCAGCTGTTCCGGGTACGCTGTTGAACCTGGCGGCAGGCGGTGGCGAACGTGATTCTGTGACCTTCGGACATCCGTCCGGCACATTGCGTGTGGGTGCGTCAGCAGCGCTGGTTGATGGCGAATGGACGGCGACCAAAGCCGTGATGAGCCGCAGTGCGCGTGTGCTGATGGAAGGCAATGTGCGCATTCCGGACGACAGTTTTTAATCCGGAATTTATCGGGTTAAACCTGAAGAGCCTGGGATAGCGCGCAATAAAAAACGGGAGCCTTGGCTCCCGCTTTTTATTGCTGCCGTTAATGAATAACACCAACCGCAGCTTTCGAAGAGGCCGGGCAGCTACGCCCGGCTTTGATCATTACGATCAGACTTTCGGAGTCTCTTCTTCTTTGGCTTCGGCGCTTTCAGTTGCCATGTCGGTAGTGCTTTCGGCTGCTTCTGCCGGAGCTTCTTTAACCACGTCTGGCGTTACTTCAGGCGCTACGTCGGCAACAACTGGCTCAGCTTCAGCGGCAGGTTCGGTCGCTGGTGCCTGTTCAGCCATCACAACGTCTTCTGCAGTGTCTGCTTCTTCGCCATCGGCCAGCAGGTTACGCGGGTCGTTAGGTGCACGGCCGCCAGCGCGACGACGACGGTTACGACGGGCGTTACGGTCGTTGCCTTCGGTGGTGGTGGACACTTCTTCCTGAGAGGTGATCACTTCCGCTTCCTGGGCTTCAGGAGCAGTCTGAACGACAGGTGCTTCCTGGGTTTCCACGGCTGCAGTCGCAACAACCTCGGCTGGTTGAGCAACTACTGGCTCAGCAACAACCGGCTCAGCAACAGCTTCAACCACTGCTTCAGCAACAGTTACAGAAACTTCTGCTTCAGCCTGTGCAGCAACTGGTGCAGCTACAGTTTCGGTCTGAGTTTCAGCGACGGCAACAACGTCAGTGTCTGTCGCGCTTTCTGCTGCTTCGTTTGCATCATCAGACGCTTCGGCGTTGTCGTTACGACGATCATCGCGGTTGCGGTTACGGTTACGACGGTTACGACGACGACCGGAACGCTCACCATCCGCCTGTTCAGCGGCGTCATCACCGGTGTTGGCTTCGGCGTCGGCGGAAACAGCTTCGGCAGTGCTTTCGGTTACGGCCGCTTCGCTTACAGCAACGTCAGCTGTCGCCTCGGCAGCAGATTCAACAGCCACTGCGGTTTCTTCGTTAGCCTGTTCGCCATCATTACGTGGAGAACGGTCGGCATTGCGCTCAGAACGACGACCACGGCGTGAACGACGGCTTTCGCGGCCTTCGCCGGTTTCTGTGGCGTCTGTGGTTGCTGCGGCTGCAATAACCACGTTTTCTTCTGCGGTTGCGTTCGCAGTGTCTGCTGACTGACGTTCGGCTTTGGCTTCGCTGCGCTCAGGGCGGGCAGGGCGACCATTGCTGCGGTCACGACGCGGTGCGCGCGGGGTGTCGCCAGATTGCTCAGCTGCCTGACGGTCCTGACGCTCGGCGCGTTCTGCGCGGTTGTCATTACGTTCGTTGCGTTCGGTACGTTCCTGACGCTCGCCACGTTCTGCGCGGTTGTCATTACGCTCCTGACGCTCGCCGCGCTCTGCACGGTTGTCATTGCGTTCCTGACGCTCGCCGCGTTCTGCGCGGTTGTCATTGCGTTCCTGACGTTCACCGCGTTCTGCACGGTTATCACTACGTTCCTGACGTTCGCCACGCTCAGCGCGGTCATTGCGCTGACGACGATTGCGGTTGCGGTTGCGGTCGTTGTCACGGCCACCTTCGCTGCGCTCGTCTTTGCGGTTATTACGGCTGTTGCGGGTATTCTCGGTTTTCTTGGCAACCGGCTTTTCTTCCGGTTTTTCTTCAGAAGCGAACAGAGAGGTCAGTACGCCGCCCAGTTTCGACCAGAAGCCAGGGCCAGCAGGTTGTGCAACAGGCTGAACCTGAGCAGGAACCGGTGCCGGAGTTGCCGGAGCAACCGCCTTGACGGCGGCCTGCTGTGCGGCTTTGATCTGTTCGCGTGGGCCGTTCAGATCAAAACCGTATTCGGTTTCTTCTTCCTCGAACTTGTGCTCGTAGCTCACTTCGGCCAGCTCTGCGTCGTCTGCGCGCATGCGCTGAACTTCGTAGTGCGGGGTTTCCATGTGCGGATTCGGCAGTACGATCACTTTTACTGAATGGCGGGCTTCGATGGCCGCAATCAGATTGCGTTTTTCGTTGAGCAGGAAAGTGGCAACGGATACCGGCACGATGGCGCGGATCTGTACGCTGTTTTCTTTCGCGGCTTCTTCTTCGATCAGACGCAGAATGGACAGGCCAGTAGACTGGATGTCGCGGACGACACCGGTGCCGTTACAACGAGGGCACACGTGGCCGCTGGTTTCTTCCAGGGACGGACGCAGACGCTGGCGGGACATTTCCATCAGACCGAAGCGGGAAATGCGGCCAACCTGAACCCGGGCGCGGTCCATTTCCAGTGCTTTCTTCAGACGGTTTTCAACTTCGCGCTGATTCTTGGCAGACAGCATGTCGATGAAGTCGATGACCACCAGGCCGCCCATGTCACGCAAACGCAGCTGGCGGGCGATTTCATCGGCCGCTTCCAGGTTGGTGTTGGTTGCGGTTTCTTCAATGTCCGCACCTTTGGTGGCACGGGCAGAGTTGATGTCGATGGACACCAGAGCTTCGGTCGGATCGATCACGATAGAACCGCCAGACGGCAGTTTCACTTCACGCTGGAAGGCGGATTCGATCTGGCTTTCGATCTGATAGCGGTTAAACAGCGGCACAGAGTCTGTGTAACGCTTGAATTTGTTCTGGTAGTGCGGCATGACCTGTTGCACAAACGCCAGCGCTTCGCCGAACGCTTCGTCGGTGTCGATCAGCACTTCGCCCACGTCCTGACGCAGGTAGTCGCGGATCGCGCGGATGATGACGTTGGATTCCTGCAGCAGCAGGCAAGGAGCAGCACGCTCTTCAGCGGCACGCTGAATGGCATCCCACAGTTGCAGCAGGTAGTCGAGGTCCCATTGCAGTTCTTCAGCACTGCGGCCAATGCCTGCGGTGCGAACGATGACGCCCATTTTGTCAGGGACGTTAACGCCTTTCATGGCTTCACGCAGTTCGGTGCGCTCATCACCTTCGATGCGACGGGAAATACCGCCCGCACGTGGGTTGTTTGGCATCAGAACCAGATAACGGCCAGCCAGAGACACCTGAGTTGTCAGGGCTGCGCCTTTGTTGCCGCGCTCTTCTTTGTCAACCTGAACAATGACTTCCTGACCTTCTTTCAGGACTTCTTTGATGTTGATGCGACCCGGACCCGGATCTTTGACAAAGTAATCGCGACCGATTTCTTTCAGGGGAAGGAAGCCGTGGCGTTCTGCTCCGAAGTCAACAAACGCCGCTTCAAGGCTCGGCTCGATACGGGTGATCTTGCCTTTGTAGATGTTGGACTTCTTCTGCTCGCGTGAACCGGATTCAATATCCAGATCATAGAGCTTTTGCCCGTCCACAAGGGCAACACGCAACTCTTCAGGCTGGGTTGCGTTGATTAGCATTCTTTTCATGCTGTACGTTTACTCGTTGGGGCAACGTACCGCTGGCAATGCCGGATCCTCCGGCCACTACCAAAATGTTTATGGGTGCTTTGCAGCAGTTGCCGGCGCCTTTCCGCGGTCGCCCGGCCTGTCTCGCAGTGGTGCCTCTGGTCTGTCGTGCACCGACACTGTCCATAATTTGATAATGCGAGATTGCCAGCAGAGTTCGCTGCCTGGTTTATCTCACGGGGCGCCTGTTACTGTTGGTGGTATCAGCGCGCCACATTTATTCCTCAGGAAGAGTTTTATCGTTAACCCATCTTCCTTATACTCTGCCGCTCAAACGGCTCGGGCCAGACCTTTCGGTTCTTATTGCCGGGTGACGGCTATGTCGCTCATCCTGCCACCTCGGGGCCGCTGGCGAATATATCAACATTGTTTCCGCCCGGCAAATGCCGTACCACAAATTAATTTGCCGTCAGGCTTAAGCTTTTCTATGTCGAACCCTCAGATTGATCCGACCAAAGTGTCGATGGTGACCGTCACCGCCGACAATGATGGTCAGCGGATTGACAATTTTCTCGTTTCTACCCTGAAAGGGGTTCCTAAGTCTTTGATTTACCGCATTATTCGCAAGGGCGAAGTGCGGGTGAACAAAAAGCGCATCAAGGCTGATGGGCGTGTGACGGCCGGTGATGAAGTCCGGATTCCGCCGCTGCGTCTGCCAGAGAAGAACGAAACCCCGGATGTCTCTCCAACCCTGCAGCTGCTGCTCGAAAGCGCCATTGTGTATGAGGATGACGGCCTGATTGCGGTGAATAAGCCGCATGGGCTGGCGGTGCACGGGGGGAGTGGTGTGAGTCTGGGCATGATTGAGGCGCTGCGTAAGATGCGTCCGGATCACAGCTTTATGGAGCTGGTGCATCGTCTCGATCGCGATACGTCAGGCATTATTCTGGTGGCCAAAAAGCGCTCGGTGCTGACGGGGCTACAGCGCATGCTGGTGAATAAGTCGGGTATCAGCAAGCGCTATCTGGCCATGGTGCACGGCCGTTGGCCGGCTTCGATTAAAGAAGTGCAGGCGCCATTGCGTAAGTTTGAGCGTCAGTCCGGCGAGCGCATGGTGATGGTGGATGCCGAAGGAAAGCCGTCGCACACCCGTACTCAGCTGCTGGCAACCGGCCCTCATTATTCCCTGATAGAAGCCGAGCCGGTGACAGGGCGTACCCATCAGATCCGTGTGCATTGTCAATTTCAGGGCTACAGCATTGCCGGTGACGAAAAGTACTGCGACAAGGTTCAGCAGGATATCGACAAATCTCAGGGGGTGCGTCGTCTGTATCTGCATGCCTTCCAGTTGCAGTTCCGCCACCCGGATTCCGGTGAGCGCCTGTTACTGACTGCTCAGCCTGACGACGAGTTTGTGTCCATGCTGAAGAAGGCGGGGTGCGAGATTGAGCTCTGAAATGAATATGCCGGAGACCCGCTACCGGGTTGTCGTCTTTGATTGGGATGGCACGCTGGTTGACTCTACGCAGCGCATCGTCGACAGCATGCAAAGAGCGGCACGAGAGGTGGGTTTGCGCGAGGTGCCGGATGCGGCGGTTCAGAACATCATTGGTCTTGGGTTGCCCGAGGCTTTGATGACCGTCTGGCCGGAAATTAACGAAGAGCAGCTCGAAGTTATGCGGCGCCTCTATGTCCGCTATTTTGTCTCCGACAGTCAGGTGGATATGGATTTCTTTCCTGGTGCAAGAACGCTGCTGGATACGCTGCTGAAGAAGGGCTATCTGCTGGCGGTTGCCACCGGCAAAAGCCGTAAGGGGCTTAATCGTCTGTTGCAGGATCTGAAAGTAGGGCATCTGTTCGCCACAACCCGCTGCGCCGATGAAACCCGCTCAAAACCAGACCCGCTGATGCTGGAGGAGATTATGGCTGAATTGAGTGTTTCGCCAGCCGAGGTTCTGATGGTGGGGGACACCACCTATGATCTGGATATGGCGCACGCAGCCGCTATTGATTCCGTGGCCATGGGGCACGGGGCACACGATGAACAGCAGCTTCTGGCTTGCGGGCCGAAAACCATTTGCCATAGCATTGCCGAACTCAACGACTGGATAGCATTACATGGATAATCCGCAGGATATGAAACGCCCGGAAGACAGCAGCCGCGAGTGGAAGCTGATTGAAAAGGTTTTGCTTGATGCGCAGGGTGAGCAAAAGCGCTCGCGCCGCTGGGGTATTTTCTTTAAGTCATTAACCTTTATTTATCTCTTTTCGTTGTTGTGGCTGATCCGCATGCCTGGCGAGCACGCTGCGGAAATGCTGCCGGAAGAAAATTACGCCGCTGTTATCGAAATTAATGGCGTGATTGCAGCAGATCAGGACGCGAATGCAGATTCCATTATTGGCTCGCTGCGTGATGCCTTTGAAGATGACAAGGCGCTGGGCGTCATTCTGCGTATTAATTCTCCGGGCGGCAGTCCGGTGCAGTCGGGTTATGTCTATGACGAAATTAAGCGCCTGAAAGAAACCCGTCCGGATTTTCCTGTGTATGCGGTGATTATGGATTTGGGTGCATCTGGCGCGTATTACATTGCAGCGGCGGCCGATGAAATATACGCCGACAAGGCCAGTCTGGTGGGTTCTATTGGTGTGGTGGGTTCAGGCTTCGGCTTTACCGGTATTATGGAAAAGCTCGGCATTGAACGCCGCCAGTACACAGCTGGTAAGCACAAAGGGTTTCTGGATCCGTTCCAGCCTGAAAATGCAGAAGAAAAAGCCTTCTGGCAAGGCGTGCTGCAGGTGACGCATAATCAGTTTATTGAACAAGTGAAGAATGGTCGTGGTGACCGTCTTAAACTGGACACGCCGGACCTGTTTTCAGGGCTGGTATGGTCCGGTGAGCAAGCGGTGGAGATTGGCCTGATCGATGGTCTGTCATCTACGAGCCGTCTGGCGCGGGATAAGCTTGGCACGGAAGAGTTGGTGAACTTCACCTTCCAGCCAAGTCCGTGGGACGAAGTGCTCCGCAAACTGGGGGCCAGTATGGGTAAAGGCATCGCCACCCTGCTGACCGAACAAACACTCACTCTGCGTTAAATAATTTTGACAGCAGGGCATTGCATACCTATGATACCGCGCACTATGGCAGAGGCTCAGCTACCCAAACGTATCGATGCAGTTAAATTAGTTGATAACAATCAACGGCTTAACGCGAGTATCGACGGTTCTTTACTAGACCGGCTCAGCGATGCAGTTGAAAACTGTGTTGCTCCTGTTCACTGCGAGATTCATTTCTCGCGCGATCAGGATAACAATCGACTGATGACGGGAAGCTGTCATACACAGGTTGTTATGATCTGCCAGCGCTGCCTCGGGAACGTTACAGTTCCTGTAGACAGCAGCTTCGAGCTGGGATTGGTGTTTGACGACGACCAGGCCCGGCAACTGCCCAGAAAACTGGAACCCGTAGAGCTCGATGAGCAGGGCCAGTTGGACTTGTGGACTGTGATGGAGGATGAAGTGCTTCTGGCACTGCCTCCGTTCCCGGTACATGAGCACGGGGAGTGCGAGCTGAAGCAGCCTGAGCCTGAGCCCGAAACAGAAGAATCAGACGTGAAGCGGCCTAACCCGTTTGGCGTTTTAGCTAAGCTCAAACAGTAATAGCGAATAGTCAGGAGCCTTTAAAATGGCGGTTCAACAAAACAAAGTAACTCGTTCCAAGCGCGGCATGCGTCGTTCACACGATGCTCTGGACACTGGTGCAATCGCACTGGCTACCGACCCGACTTCCGGTGAAACTCACCGTCGTCACCACGTAACTGCTGACGGTTTCTACCGTGGCAAGAAAGTCGTGGAGACTGGCAACAACTAATATGTTTACCTACGCGGTAGATGTAATGGGCGGGGACTTAGGTCCCCGCGTTGCGTTTAAGGCCTGCCGAAAATTTCTGCGCTTCCGTCGTGACGTTCGTTTGACCATCGCAGTGACGGCCGATTTTGCTCAGGAAGCCGAATCCTGGTTTCCACCCCGCCGATCCAGAGTGTCCATTCTGGTGTGCGACTCCTTTATCGAAATGAATGACAAGCCGGCGCAGATGTTGCGTAAAGGGCTGTCATCCACCATGGCTGCCGTTCTGCGTGAGTTTCAGGAAGGCCGGGCGCAAGGCGTGTTGTCAATCGGCAATACCGGGGCGCTGATGGTGCTGTCCCGTCAGTTGCTGGGCATGTATCCGGGCATGGATCGGCCGGCGCTGGCTACTATGTTGCCAACCCGCAATAAACCCTTGCTGATGCTCGATCTGGGCGCCAATTTGTCAGTGGATTCCTCGCAGCTGGTGCAGTTTGCCTGTATCGGTGCGGCGTGGAGCATGGTGCTGAACACTGAGCAGCCGAAAGTGGGCTTACTGAACGTTGGTCGGGAGTCGGGTAAGGGCACCGATTGCGTTAAGGATGCGGATCAGCAGCTGCGCCAGATGATGCCTGACATCTATACCGGCTTTTACGAAGGTAATGACCTGTATCAGGGTGAGCTGGATGTGCTGGTAACCGATGGTTTTGCCGGCAATATCACACTGAAAGCCAGTGAAGGCCTGTCCAACTGGTTGCTGGAGCTTCTGCAGCAGGAATTCCGTCAGCATTGGCTGATGAAGTGGTTTGCCTGGCTGTGGTTGCCCGCTGTACGCCGCATTGAGCGCCGTGTTTCGCCGGCCCGTCATGGCGGTGCCATGCTGCTCGGTGTGAATGGCGTGGTGGTGAAAACCCACGGCAATTCAGACGCGCGTGCGTTCCGCTATGCGTTGAAATACCTGCATGAAAAAGCCGCCCGCTTCGATGGTGACAAGCTCGCAGGCATCCTTTCCGGATTTCAGCAAAAGCTGCCGTCTTCCGCTGATGCATGAAAACGATTCAATAATATTGTGCATTGTTGACCATTTATTGTAACAATCCCTCCCCATAGTATGTGTCCGGTTTTTCGGCACAGCATGTATTCCGAATAACAACGTATCCAAGCAATACAAGGCATGTGAATGACTGATGTAATCGCATTCTTTCCGGGGCAGGGCGCGCAGCATGTAGGCATGCTGGGAGATCTCGTTGCTGACTACCCGGTTATCCGTGAAACCTTTGCTGAAGCGTCTGACGCTATCAATCAGGATCTGTGGCAGTTAGCCCAGGAAGGTCCTGCTGAAACTCTCAGTATTACTTACAACACCCAGCCCGCATTGCTGACGGCGTCCGTGGCATTGTGGCGTGTGATTCAGGGTGCCTGTCCGGCCCTGCAGGTGGTTGCCGGAGCGGGTCACTCGCTGGGTGAATATTCTGCACTGGTTGCCGCCGACGGGGTGGATTTTGCCGATGCGGTGCGGCTGGTAAAAAAACGCGGTGAGCTGATGGACGCCGCGGTACCGGCAGGACAGGGCGGTATGGCTGCTGTGCTGGGTCTGGAAGAAGACCAGATCCGTGCGGTGTGCGCTGAAGCCTCTGCCGCTGGCGTGGTAGAGCCTGCCAACTTTAATGCCCCGGGCCAGATTGTGATCGCGGGTTCCATGGCCGGTATTGAAAAAGCGGTGGAACTTGCCAAAGCGGCTGGTGCCAAACGTGCGCTGCCACTGGCGGTGAGTGGCCCGTTCCACTCCAGCCTGATGAAAGCTGCGGCCGAAGAATTTGGCAAAGCACTGGCGGCCGTTGCCTTCCGTGCGCCGGCTTTTCCTGTGTTCCATAACGTCGACAATCAGCCGGCCACACTGGCTGAGATTCCGGCGCGTCTGCTGGCGCAGCTGTACAGTCCGGTTAATTGGACAGGTGCCGTGGAAGCAACCCGCAGCAAAGCGGAACTGGCGGTGGAGTTTGGTCCGGGCAAAGTGCTGGCTGGTCTGAACAAACGCATAGATAAATCTTTGAACACACTCAGCACAGGCGATGCGGCATCCGTTGCTGCGGTCATCAGTGCTATTCAGGGAGCCTGAGATGAGTGAAAAACAACTGGCGCTGGTTACCGGCGCTTCCCGCGGGATTGGTCGCGCCATTGCTGAGCGTCTGGCAAATGCTGGCTACCGTGTAGTGGGTACGGCAACATCCGAATCTGGCGCAGCAGCCATTCGTGATCACCTCAAGGCGATCGGCGCAGAGCACGATGCACTGGTGCTGAATATTGCCGATGCGGCTCAGACAGACGAAGCGTTAAAACGCTTTGTTGCCGAATTCGGAACGCCGATGGTCGTGGTGAATAACGCGGGTATCACCCGCGACAACCTGTTTCTGCGCATGTCCGATGATGAATGGAACGACGTCATCAACACCAACTTAAGTGGTGTTTTCCGCGTCTGCAAGGCCATGGTAAAACCCATGCTGAAGCAGAAAGCCGGTGCGATTATTAACGTCAGCTCTATTATCGGCACAACCGGTAACGCCGGTCAGGCAAACTACGCAGCGGCGAAAGCCGGCCTTGAAGGCTTCACCCGTTCACTGGCTCAGGAAATTGCCAGTCGTAACATTACGGTGAATTGTGTAGCGCCAGGATTTATTCAAACAGATATGACGGATATCTTGCCTGAAACGCAAAAAGAAGCCATCCTAGCGACCATTCCGGTCAAGCGCTTCGGGCAGGTAGAGGAAATCGCGGGTGCCGTGGCATTCCTCGCGGGCTCCGATGCAAAGTACATTACAGGCCAGACCATTCATGTGAATGGCGGCATGAATATGGGCTGAGGTCTTAGGACCACCAGACAACTCTGAAACGGTAGGAAAAAACCATGAGTAATATTGAAGAACGCGTAAAGAAAATCGTTTGTGAACAACTGGGCGTTAAAGAAGAAGACGTTAAAGCTTCCTCTTCTTTCGTAGACGACCTGGGCGCGGACTCTCTGGACACTGTTGAGCTGGTAATGGCTCTGGAAGAAGAATTTGAGACCGAAATCCCAGACGAAGATGCTGAGAAGCTGACCACCGTTCAGGAAGCGATCGACTACATCATCGCCAATCTGTAAGACTGGCCGTGTAAAAAAGCCGCCTCAGTAGCGGCTTTTTTTATGCCTCCCAATTAGACAGAACGAAGATCAATAGCCTATGACCAAGCGACGCGTTGTCATCACCGGACTCGGAACCGTTAACCCTCTAGGACTTAATACCGCAGAGACCTGGGCCGCCCTTCAGGCCGGACAGAGTGGTATTGGCGCCATCGAACACTTTGATTCGGAAGGCTACGCCACACGGATTTTTGGCGCGGTAAAGAATTTTGATGTGTCTTCCGTAATGACGGAAAAAGAAGCGCGCAAAATCGACCCATTCATTCAGTACGCTCTGGTGGCGTCTGAACAGGCGCTGCAGGATGCCGGCCTGAACGGTAATTTCGATCCTGACCGTGCCGGCGTGGCTGTGGGCTCTGGCATCGGTGGTCTGACCACCATTGAAGACAATCATCAGCAGCTGCTGAAAAGCGGACCGCGGCGTGTGTCACCGTTTCTGGTGCCGGGTTCCGTGATCAATATGGCCTCCGGTAACATCGCCATCCGCTACGGCCTGCAGGGCCCGAATTTTGCGATCACAACGGCCTGTACTACAGGTACGCACAACATAGGTTATGCGGCGCGTACCATTGCCTATGGCGATGCCGACATCATGCTGGCCGGCGGTACCGAAAAAGGCTCCAGTGCTCTGGGTATTGCCGGATTTGCTGCGGCGCGTGCCATGAGCACCCGCAATGACGAACCACAAAAGGCCAGTCGCCCGTGGGACAAAGACCGTGATGGTTTTGTTCTGGGTGATGGTGCTGCCGTTCTGGTGCTCGAAGAGCTGAATCACGCGCTGTCGCGCGGCGCGACTATTTACGCCGAACTGTCAGGTCTGGGCCTCAGTGACGACGCTCACCACATCACCAGTCCACCGGAAGACGGTTCAGGCGCCCGCAAAGCCATGGCCAATGCCATCAGGGATGCCGGCCTGAAGCCGGACGACATCGACTACATCAATGCGCACGGTACCTCGACTCTGGTGGGGGATATTGCCGAAACGCAGGCCGTGAAAGCCCTGTTCGGTGATCACGCTAATCGTCTGGCCATTTCCTCAACCAAGTCCATGACGGGTCATCTGCTTGGGGCCGCTGGTGCGCTTGAGGCGCTGATTACTGTGCTGGCCATCCGTGATGGCATCGCACCGCCAACCATTAATCTGGACAATCCGGATGACGGCTGCGACCTGGATTATGTACCGCACAAGGCACGTGCGATGCCGATCCGTGCGGCGATTTCCAACTCCTTTGGTTTTGGCGGTACCAACGGCAGCCTGCTGTTTACCCGCTACGACACCTGATATGAGCAATACACTGATCTGGCGCGACGGACGCTGGCAGGCCGACGCCTGCTGGCCGGCTAACGATCGCGGTTTGCAGTACGGTGATGGTCTGTTTGAAACCCTGCGCATGGCGGCAGATGGCTCGCTGCCACTGTGGCCGTTGCATCGCGCCCGCTTGCTTAAGGGTCTGGTGGCACTGGATTTTCCGGTGAACACGCTGGCCCTTATTGAAGCGGCCATTGCGCAGGCCCCGCGTACAGGCTCAGCGGTCAAGCTGGTTGTAACCCGTGGTGCTGGCCCGCGCGGCTATCTTGCGCCGGTGGAACCTGAGATTGAACTGCAATGGCAGGTGTTCAATGCCCCCGACTGGGCGTTGCAGCGCAAGCCGGAAGGCTTTCACTGTGAATTCAGTGAGGTGCGTCTGGCGCCTCAGCCACTACTGGCGGGCTTCAAACACCTGAACCGGCTGGAGCAGGTGCTGATCCGCAACCGTATGCCGGGCGGCAGCGACGAGGCCATTGTGCTTGATGCCGATGACTGGGTCATTGAAGGCGCGATGAGCAATCTGTTTGTCTGTGAGCAGGGTCAGTGGCTCACGCCTGACTTAAGCCGCTGCGGTGTGGACGGGGTTATCCGCCGCTGGCTGATGGGTCAGCTCAGCGTGCAGGAGACGGCCATCAGCCCGGATCGTCTGCTGGCGGCCGATGCAATTTTGCTGACCAATTCGCTCAATGGTCTGCAGGCGGTACGATCCATTGGCGCAAAACGGTATGATTCACCGAAAGAAATCGTGGTGCTGCAGCAGGAATTGCAGGAGTTGTTTGCGTGAAATATCTGCTCCGCTTCGGCGGAATGGTGCTGTTACTGGCCGCGGCTCTGGCAGCCGGGGTGTGGCAGCTGCCAACCAATAACGAAGCGCCGGTGCGGGTCGAAATCCTGTCCGGCGACACTCTCAGTAAAGTCTCACGACGCTGGCAGGAAGAAGGCTGGCTGCCTTCTGCGCTGTTGCTGCGTGTGCAGGCGCGTCTGAGCGGGCAGGACAAAGTTCTGCGCCCCGGCGAATACGACATTCCACCGGCCATCACAGGGCTTGCGCTGCTGACGCTGCTGGCGGAGGCGACTCCGGTCAGTTACCGCGTCACGCTGATTGAAGGCCGTCCGTTGCGCGAGGCCCTGACCGCGTTGGAACAGGCTCCGAAACTTCGGCAGGACATTCGTCCGCTGACCCCGGAGGCGGTGGCTCAGCTGCTTGGTATTAACGGTAACGCGGAAGGCTGGTTGTATCCGGACACCTACGTCTACCACGGTGGCGACAAGGTCTCGGCCGTGATACGTCAAGCCTACGAGCGTATGCAGCAGCAACTACAGTCTGCGTGGGACGGGCGTGCTGCCGGGCTGCCGTATGCGTCGCCTTATGACGCACTGATCATGGCGTCCATCGTTGAAAAAGAAACGGGCGCGGTGGCCGAGCGTCCGGTTATTGCCGGCGTGTTCGTCCGTCGCCTGCAAAAAGGCATGCGTCTGGAAACCGATCCAACGGTCATTTACGGCCTGGGTCCGGACTTCGATGGCAACCTGAAAAAGGTGCATCTGCAGGATCGCAGCAATCCTTACAACACTTACCGCAACAAAGGTCTGCCGCCGACGCCCATTGCGCTGGCCGGCGCCGAAGCATTGCAGGCAGCCCTTCAGCCTGCGGCCGGGGATGAACTCTATTTTGTTGCCCGCGGTGATGGCTCCCATTATTTTTCAGCCACGCTGGAAGAGCACAACGCCGCTGTGCGTAAATACCAGATCTTCCGTCGTAGCAAAGATTACCGCTCAGCACCGGTCGCAACCGGGCAATAAGGCTAACCATGACTCAGACTCAAAGCGGCCGCTTCATCACCTTTGAAGGTGGTGAAGGTGTTGGCAAATCCACCAATATCGCCTTCTGCGCCGACTGGCTGCGCGCCCAGGGCGTTGAAGTGGTGGTTACCCGCGAACCCGGCGGCACCCCGGTGGCAGAAACCATCCGCGACAAGCTGCTGAAAGCCCATCACGATGAACCTGTGGTGCCGATGGCGGAGCTTTTGCTGGTGTTTGCGGCCCGCGCTCAGCATCTTGAACGGCTGGTGCGTCCGGCACTGGCGCGCGGCGCCTGGGTGCTGTGCGACCGTTTTACCGATTCCACTGTCGCCTATCAGGGCTTTGGCCGTGAATTGCCGATGGAGCATATTCTGACGCTGAAAAGTCTGGTGCAGCAGGATCTTGAGCCGGACGTTACCTTCCTGTTGGATGCGCCGCTGGAAATCGGTATGGCCCGCGCCCGTGGCCGTGCAGACGCAGCTGGCGAAGCCGTTGACCGTTTTGAAACCGAGCAAAAAGCCTTCTTTGAGCGCGTGCAGCGCGGATTCCATTTGCTGGCGGAAGCGGAGCCCCGTTTCCGTGTGCTGAACGCCGCATTGCCGCTGGCCGACGTGCAGCAGGCATTGCTGGCTGAACTGCAGGATTTACTGAATGACTGAGTTGCTGCCATGGCAGGCCGGCGCCTGGACGGAACTGGTCAAACGCCATCGTAAGGCCGGTTTACCTCATGCGCTGTTGTTTACCGGACTGGCAGGCATCGGCAAGCATCAACTGGCGCGCTATACCGCCAAATGGCTGCTCTGTCTGCGTGATGAGGATCAGCCCTGCGGACAATGCCACAGCTGCCACTTATGGGAAGCCGGCAGTCACCCGGACTACCTGCTGGCGCAGCCTGAAGAGGGCAGCAAGCAGGTGCGTATCGATACGGTGCGCCGTGTGAACGAATTCCTGTCGCAAACGCCACAGATCAGCCGCTGTCAGGTGGTGGGGTTGCGTCCGGTGGAAGTCATGAACACCAACGCCGCCAACGCCTTGCTGAAGACGCTGGAAGAGCCGGCGGGCGAGAGTTTTCTGCTGCTGGAAACCGAACGCTTTGGTTCTGTGTTGCCGACCATCCGCAGCCGCTGTCAGCGCTTCGTACTGGAAACGCCACCCGAGGCGGCCGCCCTTGGCTGGCTGTCGGCGCAGGGACATGCGGCCGCTACCGCCGCTCAGGCGCTGCGCCGCAATCACGGTGCGCCGCTGCGGGCGAATGACTGGCTGCGCGCCGATCAGGCAGGTCAGCAGCAGCGATTACTGGAGCTGCTGGTGCAGTGGAGTCGTGGCGCTGCGCCATTACAGGCGACGGCCGATGGCTGGAGCAAGCTTGAGCTTTCCGATGTAACTCATTGGTTTTATGGATTTTTGTCAGACTGTATTAAGGTCTCGATGGGCGTCCCGGCGGACACATTGACCTTTGGCAATGAGGTCAGTCTGGTGCTGGGCGGAGCTACCCCGTCTGCGGCAAAGCTGATACCCTTGCACGACAAAGTGAAAGAGATTCTGGGCCGTTTACTGTCAGGCGCCGGACACTATAACAAGCAACTTCTGATCGAATCGCTGTTGATCGAATGGCAGGCTCTGCTGTACGACCGACAGTGATCGCATCATCCAGGGGGGATTATGACAGGCGGATTGGGTGCAGGTGCCCGCAGCGGTATTCTGTCGCTGACCATCAAAGACAAGTCTGTGCTGTATGCAGCCTATATGCCGTTCATTAAAGACGGTGGGCTGTTTATCCCGACCAACAAGCAGTATCAGCTGGGCGATGAAGTGTTCATGCTGCTGAAACTGATGGATGAGCCGGAAAAAATTCCGGTGGCCGGCAAAGTGGTGTGGATCACCCCGCGCGGCGCTCAGGGCAATAAAGTAGCGGGCATCGGTGTGCAGTTTACCGGTGACGACAGCCTCGCCCGTGACAAGATCGAAACCTTTCTGGCGGGTGCGCTGAAGTCTGACCGCATTACGCACACTATGTGATCCGTCGTATAAGCGACATCGCATAAAAAAGAGCGCCAATGGCGCTCTTTTTGTTTGTCCCGGGTTCAGTTTTCGTCACTCAGGTTGTCTGGCCCGGTCAGACCGCTTCCAGCAGGTAGTCGAGCACATCTGCGGCGTCGTTCAGCACCTCTTCTGTGGTGTGAAAGTGCGGCGAGAAGCGGATGCCACCACCACGGTGGGCGCAAATGACACCGGCTTCCATCAGCAGCTTATGCAGTTTGACGTTGTCTTTGTCCCAGAAATGAAAGGTCAGAATGCCCGACGGGCGCTGGTTCAGCAGCGGATTCACAAACACCGCGTCTTGGTCGCTCAGCAGTTCCTGCAGATACAGCACATTGGTCACCAGTTGGGTGGCGACTTTGTCCATACCAACGTCGAGCAGCAAGCCGGTACTGGCGGCCAGTGCGTGCGCCGCCAGCATGTTCGGACTGCCGCATTCAAAGCGGCGGGCATCGGTTGCCAGTGCCCAGTCTTTGCGGTCGTAATTGCCCATTTCGTCGATCATATGCCAGCCGTGCTCGATCACGCGCAGCTGCTCCATGACCGTGGGTCGCACATAGAAAAAGCCCAGGCCTTCCGGGCCCAGCAACCATTTATGGCCGTCGGCCATGGCGAAGTCGGCGTCGATGGCTTGCACCGAAAATGGCAGGGCACCCACCGCCTGAATGGCATCGACACAGAACAGCACGCCGTTTTCGCGGCAGGCCTCACCAATGCGTACCAGATCGAGCAACAGGCCGGAGGCGTACTGAATGGCGCTGATCGACAGGAGTCTGGGTTTCTGGGCGATGGCGGCCAGCAGTTCACACTCCGGGTCGTCCCAGGGTAGCGAAACTTCAATAACCTGCACGCCGCGCGGCTTAAGGGCCTCCCAGACAATGCGGTTGGACGGAAACTCCTGATCGCTGATCACCACCACATCACCGGCTTGCCAGTCGATGCCCTCTGCAACGAAGGACAGGGCTTCTGAGGTGTTTTTTACCAGAGCCACTGAGCCCTGCGGGGCGTCGATCAGGGCTTCGAGATTGCGCTTCAACCGTTGCTCGACCTTGACCCACTGCGGGTAGTGGCTGGCACCTAACGCTGTGTTTTCGGCGGCGAACTCGGCAACCGCTTTGCGCGCACGTTCGGGCCAGGGAGCAACAGCGGCGTGATTGAGATACAGGCATTCACCATTCACCGGAAATTCATCGGCAATATCGGCTGGAAGGGTCATGGGGGATTCCGGATAAAAATTGAACAGGCGGCATTCACTTGCAGGCCATTAGGCGCCAGAGCCGACCAATCCGTTGCACAACAGCAAAGGTGGATGGTTCTAGGGGCCGGATATGCCTGTTACCATACCCGAGTTTCCCATTCAGGATAAGCAGAGAAGCTATGTCTAACAGTGCGTCATCCCGCGCGTTCCGCCATGTGGGGTCTACCCGCGTTGAATCCCTGAACATCGATATTCAGCATTACGAACACACGGCCACCGGTGCTGTGCACTACCATCTGGCCACGGATCACGACGAAAAAGCCTTTATGGTGGCGGTGCGCACCATGCCGCACGATTCCACCGGCGTGGCGCACATTCTTGAACACACTGTGCTGTGCGGCAGCGAGAAGTACCCGGTGCGCGACCCGTTTTTTATGATGACGCGCCGCTCGCTGAATACCTTTATGAACGCCATGACCAGCAGCGACTGGACCGCGTACCCGTTCGCCTCACAGAACGACAAAGACTTCAACAACCTGCTCGATGTGTATCTGGATGCGGTGTTTTTCTCGCGCCTGCACGAGCTGGATTTCGCTCAGGAAGGCCACCGCATCGAGTTTTCCGAAGAAGGTAATGCGCAATCGCCACTCGAGTACAAAGGCGTGGTGTTCAACGAGATGAAAGGCGCTATGTCGTCGGCGGTCAGCCAGCTGTGGCAGGGCATCAGCTCGTATCTGTTTCCGACCACCACCTACCACTACAACAGCGGTGGTGAGCCGGCGGAAATTACTGACCTGACCTACGAGCAGCTGCTGAGCTTCTACAAAACCCATTACCACCCGAGCAACGCCATTTTCATGACCTTTGGCGCGCTGGATGTCGCTGAACTGCAGGACAAGCTTGAAACTCAGGTACTGAGCCGCTTTGAACGTCAGGACAAACAGTGGAAAGTGGAGCCGGAAAAACGCTACGCCGCACCATTGGCCGTCGAGCAATGCTACGGCCTCGACAGCGAGGATCTGTCAGCCTCTACCCACCATGTGGTCGGCTGGCTGCTGGGTAATTCCACCGATCTCGACGCTCAGCTGGAAGCCCATCTGGTCAGTCAGGTACTGCTGGATAACGCCGCTTCACCGCTGCGCCGCGCGCTGGAAGAAACCGACCTCGGTGGCGCGCCGTCGCCGCTGTGCGGTCTGGAAGATTCCAACCGTGAAATGAGCTTTATGTGCGGTATCGAAGGCAGTGAGCCTGAGCACGCACAGGCCGTTGAACAGCTGATTCTCGATACTCTGCAGCAAGTAGCCGAGCAGGGTGTCGATCAGGGCATGATTGACGCCGCTCTGCATCAGCTTGAACTGCATCAGCGCGAAATCGGTGGCGACCATTACCCCTACGGCTTGCAGTTGATCTTTAACGCACTGCCTGCGGCTACCCATTATGGCGATCCGGCGGCTCTGCTGAATCTGGATCCGGCGCTGGAACGTCTGCGTGCCAAAGCCACGCAGCCTGGCTTTATGCAGGAAGCGGTCAGCCGCCTGCTGCTGAATAACCGCCACCGCGTGCGTTACACCCTGCGCCCGGATGCTGGTGTGAACGACGAAATGAAACGTCTGGAAGAACAGAGTCTGGCGGATATTCAGGCCACCCTCGATGACGCCGGCAAGCAGGCGATTCTGGCTAAGGCCGAAGCACTGAAAGAGCGTCAGGCGCAGGAAGACGATCCGGGCATTCTGCCGCAGGTGACACTGGCCGATGTGCGCCCGGACATCAGCTATATGGCGCCAACACAGGAATACAAAGAAAAGCTGCCCGCCACCGAATACGTGGTCGGCACCAATGGTCTGGTGTATCAGCAGCTGATCGCCGATCTGCCGGCCATGAGTGCCGAACAGCTGAGCTGGCTGCCGTTCTTTACTCAGGCCTGGAGCGAAGTAGGCGCCGGTGGTAACGACTACCTGTTCCAGCAACAGAAGCAGACCAGCATTGTCGGCAGCCTCACCAGTTACGCCAGCATCAAAGGCCATGTAGCCGATTGCAACGAGCTGATGGGTTATCTGGTGATGACCGGTAAAGCACTGGGTTCAGGTGCTGATGATTTCTCGGCGCTGATGAAAGAAACCTGGGAAAGCGCCACCTTCGCCGAAGAAAACCGTCTGGTCGATCTGCTGACGCAGGCCAAATCCCGCCGTGAACAGGGCATTACCGGCAGCGGTCATGCGCTGGCCATGTCGCTGGCGGCGGCTCCGCTTAACGCATCGGCCAATATTGCCAACGAACTGGGCGGTCTGCCGCAGATCAAGCGCGTGAAAGAGCGCTGGGCCAAAGCGCAGAAAGAAGGCGGAGCCTTCCTGTCGCAGGCGCTGACCGATCTGTACAGCAGCATTGCCGCCCCGGCGCAGGCCTTGCTGGTGCATGACGAGCAGGGCGCAGCCGCACATCGCAACAGCCTGAACGCCGTCTGGGCGAATGCCGGAAGGGCGGCCAGCGGCAGCATGAGCTGGGCACTGGCCAATACCGATACTTACTGGATGGTGGATTCGCAGGTGAACTTCTGTGCCTGGGCTTTCCCGACCGTGACCATGGACCACGCCGACGCGCCGGTGCTGGCCGTGCTGTCCGGCATTCTGCGCAACGGCTTCCTGCACACTGCTATCCGTGAGCGTGGCGGCGCTTACGGTGCCGGTGCGAGTCAGGATTCCGCACTGGGCTGCTTTAAGTTCTATTCCTACCGCGATCCACGCACCGAAGGCACCTTCGATGACTTCGCCAAATCCGTGGATTGGGTGCTGAACAAAACCGCCGGTGCCGACCTGATTGAACAATCGGCACTGGGTCTGATCGGCAGCATGGACCGTCCGGGATCACCGGCCGGTGAAGCCAAGCAGCACTTCCATCAGGACTACAGTGGCCGCACTCCGGCTTTGCGTCAGCAGTTCCGTGAACGTCTGCTGGCGACTCAGTGGAGCGATGTGCAGCGCGTCGCCGAACAGTACCTGCGTGGCGAGGGCGTAAAAGCCGTAGTCGCGCCGCGTGGCACGGCCGATGTCGCAGCAAAGCTTGGTCTAAATGCAAACGATTATTAATTGATAGTGATAAAAGGAAGGCGCATAATGCGCCTTCTTTTTTGGTTCATCCGCGGTTCAGGCGGGTCGGCCAACACTCTGAACATCCCTTCGTCAGGAACCTCAAGGTTATGAGAATCCCGCTGATTCTTGCCACCGCACTGCTGGCTCAGGTCGCCTCGGCCGACACCCTCAGTCAGGGGCAGGGCGCCATTCAGGCTACCGGTCAGGCCGGTCAGAAAAGCCAGTCTGTGGTCGAAAAACTCGACGACCAGACCCTCGAGCTGCTCGCCGAATACCGCCAGATCAAAGCCGAAACCGAACAGCTGGCGCTGTACAACCGCCAGATGGAAGCCATCGTGCAGAGTCAGAACGATGAACTGGCCTCGCTCGCCCGTCAGATCACCGAAATTGAACGCACCGAGCGCGGCATTCTGCCGTTGATGAGCCGCATGGTGGATTCGCTGGATCAGTTCGTTGCACTCGATACGCCGTTCCTGCCGGACGAGCGCGGGGCGCGTGTGGCGCTGCTGAAAGATCTGCTGACCCGTGCCGACGTGACGGTGTCGGAGAAATTCCGCCGCGTGCTGGAGGCCTATCAGGTGGAGGTCGACTATGGCCGCAACATTGAAGCCTACCGTGGCCAGCAGGACGGCGTGTCGTACGATTTCCTGCGCATAGGGCGTCTGGCTCTGTACCGTCTGAGCAACGACGGCGACAGCGCCTGGGTATGGCACAAAGGCCACAACGACTGGCTGGCGCTGGATTCCGGCTATCTGCGCGACCTGCGTAAAGCTCTGAAAGTGGCGCAGCAGGTGGCTGCTCCGGAAATGCTGGTTGTGCCGCTGCCAACGCCCGCGTCGCTGGTTAAGCAGGGGGCGTCATCATGAAGCACTCATTCCTCCTGACCCTCGCACTGACGTGTTCCTTGCCGGCCCTGGCCGATACCGCTGCGCCGGCCGGCCCGCTGCGTAACCTGCTCAATCAGGTGGGCCAGTATCAGTCGGCTGAGAAAAAAGCCGACGGCCAGCGCGAAGCTGAATTCAAAGGCTCGCTCGACGAGCAGAAGCGCCAGCTGGCCGAGGCGAAAGCCCGTCTGAAAGCGGAGCAAAAGCGCGCCGACGAACTGAAAAAGCAGTTTGACCGCAACGAAAACGCGCTGACTGAACGCGAAGAAGAACTGCGTCTGCGCGTCGGTAACTTAGGTGAGATGTTTGGCGTCGTGCGCCAGACCGCCAACGACCTGAACACGCTGCTGTCCGACAGCCTGACCAGTGTGCAACAGCCTGAGCGTCGCGCCGATCTGGATAAACTGGCCGAAGCCAAAGAGCTGCCGACCATTCAGGCGCTTGAAGACCTGTGGTTCACCATGCAGGAAGAAATGATCCTCAACGGTGAGGTCAGCGCCTTTGATACCACCGTTATTGCCACCGATGGCAGCAGCGTTGACCGCCATGTGACCCGTCTCGGTGTGTTTAACACGGTCGAAGAGTCCGGTTATCTGGCGTTCGACTCCGAGCTTAAAAGCCTGCAGGAGCTGGGACGTCAGCCGTCTCAGGCTGGTCTGATTGCCGATTACCTGAGCAGTAACGATGACGTGGCGCCGGTGGCCATCGATCCGAGCCGCGGTGCGCTGCTGAACATGACACTGGAAAGCCCGGATCTGTTTGAACGTATTCAGCAGGGTGCTCTGGTGGGGTACATCATTCTGCTGCTGGGTCTGGCAGGTCTGGGCCTGGCGGCCTGGCGCACGCTGGTACTGTCCGGTATTTCGGCGGCGATTAAACGCCAGAAAGCCGATCTGACCAACCCTAACGCTGACAATCCGCTCGGTCGCGTACTGCAGGCCTGGCGTGATCTGCCGCGACCGGTGGATGTGGATGTTCTGGAAGCGAAAATGGACGAAGCCGTGCTGCGCGAACTGCCGGCGCTGGAACGCGGCCAGATTATGATCAAGCTGTTTGCCGGTATCGCGCCGCTGCTCGGTCTGCTGGGTACCGTGACCGGTATGATCGCGACCTTTCAGGCCATTACCAACTTCGGCACCGGCGATCCGAAACTGATGGCGGCCGGTATTTCTCAGGCACTGGTGACCACAGTGCTGGGCCTGGTGGTCGCGATTCCGCTGTTGCTGGTGCACAGCTGGGTGGCCGCGCGCAGCAAAGCGCTGGTGCAGTTGCTGGACGAACAATCGGCCGGGCTGATGGCGCAGGCGCTGGAACAGCAGGATCAGCAGAACCGTCAGGTGGCTGGCTGATATGCAGTGGCTGCTGGATTTTATGGCGCAAGGCGGCTCGGTGCTGTGGTTTATCCTGGCGCTGAGCATCCTGCTGTGGAGTCTGATTCTGGAACGCCTGTGGTTCTTCAAACGTGAGCTGCCGGCGCTGAATCAGCAGCTGGCGCAGCAGTGGTCTGCGCGTGCTGAGCATCACAGCTGGCATGCACGCAAAATCCGCGCGGCCATGCTCAGCCAGCAGAAACAGGCCATCGAGCAGTTTCTGCCGGCCATCGCCATTCTGATTGCCGTGTGCCCGTTACTCGGTTTGCTGGGCACAGTAAAAGGCATGATCAGCGTGTTCGATGTGCTGGCTATTACCGGCACCGGCAACGCCCGCGCCATGGCCAATGGCATTTCGCAGGCCACCATTCCGACCATGGCAGGCTTAGTGGTCGCGCTCACGGGTCTGTATTTCCGTACCCGGTTCAAACGTCTGAGCCAGCGCGGGCTGCATCAGCTCGCCGAATGGCTGCATTGAGAGAATAAGTTATGGCACGTCGTCATACCGACAGCGAAGCAGATGGCAACGACATCGACATTACACCGATGCTCGACATTGTGTTCATCATGCTGATCTTCTTCATCGTCACTACGTCCTTTGTGAAAGATAGTGGCGTGACCGTCAGCCGCCCGAGTGCGCAGACCGCCGAAGAGAAAAAGGGCAGTAACATTCTGGTGGCGATCCGCGCCAACGGTGAAATCTGGATCGACCGCCGCGCCGTTGATGTGCGGGCCGTGCGCCCGAACATCGAACGCATGAAAGCCGAAAACCCGGAAGGCGCCGTCATCATTCAGGCCGACGAATACTCGCCGACCGGCTTGCTGGTGAAGGTGATGGATCAGGTGCGTCTCGCCGGTATTTCCAATATTTCCATTTCCGCCGAGGCGGCCAACTGATGAAGCGACTGGCCGTTGCCTTGCTGGCCGCCGTCGCCGTCAGTCTGGGCCTGTTCTGGGTGATGCATCGGATGGTGACGGGGCCGGGTGAGCTGAAACGCATCGACCGAGATGCCGCCGTCGTCGATTTTGTGCGCCTGAAACAAAACAGCCGCACCGAGCTTAAAGAGCGTCATAAACCCGAGCCGCCCAAGCCTAAGAAGCCGCAGATGCCGAAAGAAAGCGTCAGCCAGCAGAACGTGGCGATGCAGCAGATTCCTTTCACCATGCCCGATGTGTCGCCGGATCTGGCGCTGGCGCGCAGTTCGCTGCTGGGCGATGCCGTGGTCGGCATGGGCTTTGGCGATACCGACGTGATCCCGCTGGTGCGCATGAACGCTGCCTACCCGCAGCGCGCGCTGCGCCAGAAGATTGAAGGCTTCGTTACGGCGCGGCTGAAAATCAACGCCGAAGGTCTGGTAGAAGATGTCGAAATTATCAATGCCGAACCTAAGGGCGTGTTCGAGCGTGAAGCCGTGCGGGCGCTGTACAAATACAAGTTCAAACCCAAGATGGAAAACGGCAAAGCCATGGAGCAGGTGGCTACCCAGACCATTGAATTCAAACTGGGAGGTGCCTGATGCGTGGTCTGATTACCACGGTTGCGTCGGCGCTTTTGCTGCTGGCGTCGGCTGCGTTGTGCGCGCAGGAAACCCTGTCGCCATCGACCTACAAGCAGTTGAATGAAATTCAGGGACTGCTTGGCGAAGCCAAATACCCGGAGGCCAAAGCGGCTCTGGATGATCTGGTGGACGACCTGAAGCCGGGCTTCGGTCTGGCGCTGACCTGTGAGCTTTACGGCCAGTATTTTCTGCTGCAGGAAAAGCCGAACGACGCTCTGATCTGGTACCGAAAATCGCTGGCGCAGGATGCGCTGACACCGGTGCAGGAAGCCGGTCTGGCGACGACAACCGCGCAATTGATGCTGTCGCTCGACGATACCAAAGGGGCTGTGGCTGAGCTGGCTCCGCGTCTGGAAAAGCTGCTCAAGCAGGAAGAATCAGACAGCGCTAAGGCCAAAGCCTCTGGCAAAGCCCCGTCGCTTGTCATTCCGCCACTGGCGTTTGCCACGCTTGGCTCGGCCTACCATCTGCTGGCCGATTACCACAATTCGGTACTGTGGACGGAGCGGGCGGTGAGCCGCGCACGCAGTAAAGGCGAAGCGGTTAAAGAGCCATGGCTGCAGATGCTGATGGCCGGTTACTACCAGCTTAAAAATTATCAGCGCACGGCTGAGGTTATCGATGATCTGCTGCGCCTGAATCCGGAACGTGAAGATTACTGGGCCCAGCAGGCGTCTATGTACCAGTTGCTGGAAAAGCCTGAACTGGCGCTGCGTTCACTGGAGCTGGGTTACGCCGGTGGGTATCTGAAAAAGCCGGACAGCATTCTGTTTATGGTACAGCTGATGATCGGCCAGAACCTGCCGGAGCGTGCCGGCCGTATTCTGAACAAGCACCTGCAGGACGGCACCATTGAGCTGAACGAACGCAACTGGCGTTTAACCGCCATGGCCTGGCAGCAGGGGCGTGAGCGGGAAAAAGCCATCGGCGCTATGAATCAGGCGGCGGTCTTTATGGAAGACGGCAGTCTGTTGCTGCTCAGTGGTCAGCTGGCCATGCAGGATGGCGACTTTGCGCTGGCGCTTAAGCAGGCCGAAGCAGCCGTTGCCAAAGGGCTGAAAGACAAAGACCAGCCGAAAGCGCGCATGCTGGCGGGATCTGCGGCGCTGGAGCTGAAAGATCTGGCCACCGCGCGCCGTTATTTTCAACAGGGGCTGAGTTACGCCGACAGTGCCAGCAACGCCCGCGCCTGGCTGGACTACATTGCCGCCCTCGAGGAATACGGCAGCTGAGTGCTGCTGTTGACGGCAGGCAAGTAAGCCCGAAGCCAAACCCGAAGCAAAACCCAAAAAAAGAGCAGCCTGAGCTGCTCTTTTTGTTTTCTGCTTAAGCAGGCTGGTCAGTCGAAACGCGACCAGATCGGCGCATGGTCAGACGGTTTTTCGGTGCCACGGATCTCGTAGCTGATACCCGCCGCCACGCATTCGCCGTATACCGGCTCGGTGGCCAGAATGTGGTCGATGCGCAGGCCGCGCTTGGGCTCATCTTCAAAGCCTTTGGAGCGGTAATCGAACCAGCTGTACTGTTCGTTGCTGGTCGGGAAATGCTTGCGGTAGGTGTCTTTCAGACCCCAGCCCAGCAGGCGCTGATACCATTCGCGCTCTTCCGGCAGGAAGGAACATTTGCCGGTTTTCAGCCAGCGTTTGGCGTTGGGCTCACCGATACCGATGTCGGTGTCTTCAGGCGAAATGTTCATATCGCCCATCACAATCACCCGGTCAGCCGGGGTGAAGGTTTCGTTCAGATAGCGCATCAGGTCGGCGTAGAACTTTTCTTTGGCCGGAAACTTGGTTTCATGGTCGCGGCTTTCGCCCTGCGGGAAATAGCCATTGAGCACGTTCCACACTTTGCCGTTAATCACATAGCGGGCGTGAATCAGACGCTTCTGCGCGTCGGCGTCGTCCCATGGCCAGCCTTTCTGCACAAACTCGGGCGCCTGCTTGCTCAGCAGGGCAACACCGTAATGGGCTTTCTGACCAAAAAATTCCACGTGATAACCCAGCGCCTGAATGTCGGCCAGAGGGAATTCTTCGTCGTGAACCTTGGTTTCCTGCAACCCCAGTACGTCCGGGTCGAGCTGATCACGGATGGCTTCCAGCTGGTGCGGGCGGGCGCGCACGCCGTTGATGTTGAAACTGATGATGGTGGTCATGAATGCGTCCGTCATTTCTGAAGGCGACATAATACCAGCTGATTCTGTCGCTTCCGACCCGCAGTGTTGAGACGCTGCAGTGACAGCTGACTGAACTTTAAGCAACGGATAACGCCATCGAGCCAAGACGGTGGCGCCGCCGGGCGCAATCCCTAAACTGCGCCGCAAAACTCGAATAATCAAAGGGCTCCTCATGAAAACCGGTTTTACTCTGTCACCGCTGACACTGGCGGTTGGTGCGGCACTGATCAGCATGAACGCTGTGGCTGTTGAACTCGAAACCCAGCAAATCACCGGCCAGCTGTTTGAGCAGCCGGTGGCAGAACAGGCGTTTGCGGTCGAGGTGCTGGATAAGGCCGACATCGAATTGTTGCCTGTGAATACGCTGGCCGATGCGCTGGAATGGGTGTCAGGCCTGGATGTGCGTCAGCGCGGCAGTGGCGGCACTCAGGTGGACTTATCCATTCGTGGCGCGGGTTACGAGCAGACCCTGATTCTGGTCGATGGCGTGCGCATGAACGACCCTCAGACCGGACACCATAACTTCGATATTCCGCTGGTGCTGGAAGACATTGAACGCATTGAAATCGTACGTGGCCCGGGTGCAGCCCAATACGGCCCGAATGGTAACGCCGGTGTGATCAACCTGGTGACGCGCAAGCAAGTCGACGGTAAGCAGGCGCGTGTTTCTCTGGCGGCTGGCAGCAAAGACTACGACCGTGCCATGCTGAGTCTGGGCAAAACCGACGGCAACTGGAGCAATTTTGCCTCGGCCGCGCAGCAGACATCCGATTCTTACATCAAAGGAGCGGACCTGGATTACACCACTCAGCAGGGCAACTACCGTCTGGTGCATCACAACGAGTCCCATACCACGATGCTGGGATTGGGTTATATGGACAAAGGCTTTGGTGCCCAGGGCTTCTACGCCGGCGCCGATAAGCGTGCCAATGAAAACACCATTCAGCGCCACGCGTATCTGACTCACGAGCAGAAGCTGAACGCTGAGCAGAAAGTGGATGTGGCGGTGAACTGGCGCCAGCACGACGATGAGTTTTTTTACCTGACCTACACGCCGTCTGTGCATCAGACCAACGCGCTGCAGGGGCGCATCCGGTTCCACGCCAGCAATGAGCTGTCGCTGGGCTATGAATACAATCAGGAAGACATCGAAAGCACGTCCATTGTCGGCAACAAACACGACCGCAGTTACAACAGCCTGTTTGTCTATGGCCAGAAAGATCTGGGCGCGGTGCAGCTGGCGGGCAGTGTCTCTTACCTGACCTACGACGGCGGCGACAGCTATACGCTGCCGGTGGTGGGTATCACCATTCCCGTTGCGGGCCAGCAGATCTACGCCAACGCGGGTCAGAGCGTGCGCGTACCGACCATGAACGACCTGTACCTGAACCAGTCGGCCAATAAAGGCAGCACGGATGTGACTGCCGAAGAAACCAACAGCGTCGAACTGGGCGCCCGTCTGAATCTGGCCGGGGTGCTCAGTCGGGTAGCGGTATTCAAGCGTGAGACCACGGATGCTATCGACTACACCCGTACTGCTGCCGAAGTGACAGCAAACAGCGCCTACATTGCCCGCAATATCGACGCGATTGATACCAAGGGCTTTGATGTGGAATTTGATGCCACGGGGGTTCTGGCGGACGCCGGCTTCCGTAAGGCCAGCCTGAGCTATACCCGTCTGATTCAGGATTTCACCAATCAGTATGCCGAAGCGCGTTACAGTCAGTCGCAGTTTGAGCATCAGGCGATTCTGTCGCTGGCGTATCAGTTACCTGCCGATCTGGTGCTGACTTCGCAGTACAAGTTTGAAGCCCGCTACGATCAGGACGGTTACCGCATCTGGGATCTGGGCGTGAAACAGACATTTGATCAGTGGCACTGGGCGCTGGCAGCGACCAATGTGCTTGATACCGAGTACGTTGATTCTGGTTATATCGACGCGCCGGGTACTGGCTATCGACTGGAAATCGGCGCCGGTTTTTAACCGGCACCGGATTCGCTTTGTGAATCTTGCTCAGCACCCGCTGTGGTCTGCGCCGTGCTTTGCTGCAGCGTGCTGAGTTTGTTCATGAGTACCGTGCCGGCGTTATCCGTGTAGCGCCGGCCTTCCTCTATGTATTCCCATACCGTGGCATCGCTTTGCCAGCCACCTTGCTTCTTGATCAGCTCAAACGCCACCTGTTCGCGCGCCGCAGACGTCGACATGCCGCGACGCAGGCTGTGACTGCTGAGTTCCGGCAGAAAATCAAAACCACAGGCGGCACCGATACGTTTCAGGCAATCGTTCACCGACGCCGGATTGAGCGTCTGCTCGCCTAATTGCCCCCAGCGGTTTATGGCGCGGAACAGTGGGCCGGACGCAATGCCGGCTGCTTTTATCCAGCTGCGGATAGCGCGGGCCGGGCAGATGCCCTCGGGACCAAACGGCAAGGCGCGCTGTAAGCCACGGCCATTCTGATCGGTTTTGGAACGTGGCAGAATTATGGTCAGGCCTTCGCTTTCCCACTGCAGATCTTCAATGCGAATGGCCACCAGTTCGCTGCGGCGGAAGGCGCCGAAAAAACCGGTCAGCAGCAGGGCGATGTCACGGCTTTTACGCAGGCTGTCCGGCTCGCTGTGCAACTGCTGCAGCATGCGCGCGATGTGCTCCAGACGCAGCGCCCGGGCTTTTTGTTTCGGCCGGCCATGGTTACGGCGGATACCTTCCATGGTTTTCATTACCAGCGGACTGTCGGCCGGATTGGCCAGTTGCTGCACCTTATGCCATTGCGAAATGGCGGTCAGGTGCAGATTCAGCGTGCGCGGATTGAGCTGCATGGCTTTGTCCAGCAGGTAGCGGATCAGCTCTTCCTGCAAACAGGGCAGGCGGCCGCCCCATTTTTCAAACTGACGAATCGCCGAACGGTACGCCTTGCGCGTGTTGTCCGCGGTGGCGCTGTGCAAATAGTGCTGCAACGCAGCGTCGTTTGCTGTCAGCAAGCCTGCTGCTGTGTGTGCTGGTACCGCTTGCTGCGCGGACGTTGTTGCAGGGGCGGCTGCATCCGATTGATTGTCGTTGTTGGCGTATCTCTGTTTGCTCATGCTCTTCTGGCTTCTGGCTTCTGGCTTCTGGCTTCTGGCTTCTGGCTTCTGGCTTCTGCGCAGCTGTACTGCAGAGCCCAGCATTTGGCCGATATTTTACCCGTATAACCTGCGATAACACATATTATCGCAGGTTATATATTGAGGCTTTCCTGTTTTTATTTAAGTCACATAGTATGTAATATTACGTGATACGTAATATGAAACAGTAATTGCTGAGTTAATATCTGGATCAGAGCTGAGGCGGGGCGAGAGGCGTAGCCCGCCGCTGCCGGCAGGCAGAAGAACAGCTAAAGCGCAGCAGGCAGATTAAAGCGCAGTAGGCAGATGAACCGGCAGCCGGAAACGGGCAGATAGCCGAGCAGACAATCAGGCAGTTGAGGGGGTGAGCAATGGCAAGGCTGGGGATTACATTCGAAGACGTCAGTGCTGCTGCGCAAGCGGTGCGTACGGCCGGGCAAGAACCAACGGTAGACCGTGTGCGTGAGCTGCTTGGTACCGGCAGCAAGAGCACCATTGCACCTTTGCTGAAACGCTGGCGTCAGGAGTTTACCGGCGAGCAGAAGATTGAAGGCTTGCCGGCTGAGCTGATTCAGGCGGTTAAGGCAGTGTACGAGCAGCTCGAAAATAGCGCGCAGGAGAAAATCCGCGTGGCGCGCCAGCAGTTTGCGGAAGCTGAAGCGCAGCTTCAGGCAAGCTTGCAGGCCGAGCAGGAGCGTTCTTCAGCCTTGCTGGCAGCAAAAAAAGACAGTGACGAACGTCTGCATCTGGCGCAGGAGCAGTGCCTGACGCTGGCGGAGCAGCTGGACGTCAGTCGGCGTGAGGGTCAGCAGGTGCAGATGGCGTGTGCCCAGGCGCAGAGTCAGGTGACAGAACTGAAAGTGGTGCAGGGCGAGCTGCGCCAGGAGTTGCGCGCCAGTCGTGAGCATCTGGAACATTATCAGCAGCGCATTGCCATCGAGCGCCAGCAGGAGCGCGATGATTTCCGCACTCAGCTGAATCAACAACAGCAGCGTCTGCAGCAGGCAGATGTCCATCAGCAGCAGTTGCTGGCCGCGGGCGAGCAGTTACGCCGCGAGTTAAGTGAGTTACAGCAGGGTCGGGTGCGCGATGAGGCGGCGATGGCGCGTGATCAGGAATTATTGCAGGTGTTGCGAGACCAGCTGGCACAGGCACAAACACAAAATGACAGTCTGTCGCAGCAATTGCAGCAGCAGCGTGACGCCGTTCAGCGGCAGGGTGAAGTTGTGCAGCAACAACAACTGACCATCAGTTCGCTGGAGCAGCAGGGGATTCATAGCAAGCAGGATGCTCAAACCTTGCGTCAGGCGTTGGCGCAGGCAGAGCAGGAGGTGCGGGCTTTGCTGGCCGATAAGGCCGATGTGCAAGGACAGTTGCGCGTACTGCAGCAACTGCATCAGGCCGGACAGGCGCCGGCCTGAGCTGTTTTTATTATTCGCCCTGACTGCTGTCAGCGGCTGATTCGGCGTCTGGTGCGGCTTTCGCCGCCGGACGCGATTCACTGAAGACACCAAAATGGCCACGCTTTTCACTGCTCAGGTGGTGAGCGTGAATCTTGCTCATGGTGCCTTTCTGGCAGTAGAGCAGGAAACGGGTGCCTTCATTTTTTGCCACCAGATCATTCACCCGGTTGTCCAGGTCAAAGAACGGGATGGTCAGCACCTGATTGTTGGTCAGGGTCAGTGGTGCATCGGCCGCTTCGGACGGGTGACGGATGTCGATCACGATATCCGTCAGCGACGGGGTGGTCACCAGTTCGACCTGATCCAGACCACTGGCTTCGCCACTCAGTACGTCGTCGATGCGCTGAATGGTGGCGTCTTCAAGGGCTTGTTCCAGTACGGCCATGTTGAACTTGGCTTCGGCTTCAGCCACTTTTTTGCGGTCGCCCACGGTGGTCGGGTTTACTGAAATTACGCCGCAGTATTCCGGCATGGTAGCCGCGAAGGTTTCGGTACCGATACGGCGGGCGGTGTCGATGATGTCCTGCTTGTCCATGGCAGCCAGTGGGCGCAGCACCATGCGGTCGGCCACTTCGTCGATCACGGCGAGGTTGGTGATGGTCTGGCTGGCGACCTGAGCCACGGCTTCGCCGGTGACCAGAGCCGGCATATTAAAACGCTCGGCCATATGGCAGGCAGCGCGCAGCATCATGCGCTTCAGTACCACGCCCATCTGGCTGGTATCCACATTGGTCAGGATTTCGGTCACGACCTTGTCGAACGGCACGGTAATGAACTTCACCCGGTGGCTTTCGGAATAGGTGCTCCACAGGTAATGCGATACCTGCTTCACGCCAATCTCGTGGGCACTTCCGCCCAGGTTAAAGAAGCAGAAGTGGGTCTTCAGGCCGCGGCGGGTCATCAGATAGCTGGCCACGGTGGAATCGAAGCCGCCGGAAATAAGACTCAGTACTTCGCCCTGACTGCCCAGCGGGTAGCCGCCCAGACCTTTGATGCTCTGCTTCACCACCTGCACTTTGTCGTTGCGGATTTCGGCCAGTACCACCACATCCGGATTGTGCAGATCCACGCGGGTGGCATCGGTCTCTTTCAGAATGCCGCCGCCCATGTAGATCTCGGCCTGATGCGAGTTGAAATCGTGGGCGCCGGAGCGCTTGATGCGCACGCAGAAGCTCTTGCCGGCCACGCGCTCGCGATAGGCGTCGCGCACGTGCTGATAGGCTTCATCCAGGGTGGCGAAGGTGAATTCGGTAATCTCCAGCGCCGCCAGAATACCCGGCGTGTGCGACAGAATCTGAATTGCCTGACGCCGGGTGCTTTCGTCGTCGCGGTTCACTACGACCACCAGACTGTCCCAGCGATTCTGTACGTCCACAGAGATGACGTGGCGCTTGAACAGGTTCTGCAGATTCTGACGCAGAATCTTGGTCATCTGTTTGCGCACGCTGTGGGACTTGATGGTGATCTCTGGGAACAGCTTGATTACGAACTTCATGGGCGGGCCAGCGAGGAGAATAAAAGGCGCAAAATTATACAGAACCCTCAGAAATCCTGCATCCATTCAATAGGCCAATGTGGCATTCGGCCGCTTTGTTTTTTACCGCGGTTCAGCCGAATTGCTTAGCTCGGGTAAACAGCATTTTCTATGTGCTGGGTGGTCATCTTAGTGTCATAAGGTCTGATCACTCTGACTGGACAACCACAAACCCAAAACTGAAGGAGCAGGACTATGACCAAGCGTATTGCACTGGTTACCGGTGGTACTGGTGGTATCGGAACGGCCATTTGCAAGCAGTTGCACGATGACGGTTATCAGGTAATTGCCGGTTACTACCATGGGGGAAATCACGATAAGGCGGATGCGTGGCAGCAGCAGATGAAAGCCGAAGGCTACGAAATCGCCATCGCTTTCGGCAACATCCGTGACTGGGCGTCGTGCGAAGCCTGTATCGACGGAATCCGCAAAGATTTCGGGACTGTGGATGTTCTGGTCAACAACGGCGGCATTACGCGTGACACCACGCTGCGCAAGATGACGCCGGATATGTGGCACGACGTGATCGAGACCAACCTGACGTCTGTGTTCTACATGACCCGTCTGGTGATCAACGACATGCTCGAGAAAAAGTGGGGCCGTATCGTCAATATCTCATCCATTAATGGTGAGAAAGGGCAATTCGGTCAGGCAAACTACTCGGCCGCGAAGGCGGGTATGTACGGTTTCACCAAGGCTGTGGCACAGGAAGTGGCCAGCAAGGGCATTACCGTGAATACCGTGTCTCCGGGTTATGTGGCAACCAGCATGATCATGGATGTACCGGATGAGATTCGTGAAGAAATCCGTAAAACCATTCCTGTTGGCCGATTCGGCGAGCCGGAAGACATTGCCCGCGTGGTGAGCTTCCTGACCAACGACAATGCCGGCTTTATCACCGGCGCCAACATCTCGGCCAACGGCGGTCAGTACATGCACTGATGCCCTAAGGCGGCCAGACTGGTAAAACCGAAGCCGGATCTCTCAGAGCTCCGGCTTTATTTTTTATGGATTGCGCTGAGGGTGATTGCGCTGAGGGTGATTGTGGCTGAGCGTTATTGTGGCTGAGGTAGGCTGCAGCACACTGGGCGCAAGGCATGGCTCACAGTTCGGGTTTCAGTTTTTTATAACGGGCGCTGGCGTGACGCTCCCTGAGCTCAGTGTCGATGTAGCGGTCGGTCGTGGCCATGCTGGCGTGGCCGGCATCTTCCTTTACATGCTCTTTCGGGCGGAACTTCACATCCTCGGAAATGCCTGTGTGGCGCAGCCAGTGCACGGTAGCCACCTTGAGCTCCTGAGCTTCGTCTTCAAGACACTGAGAGCGCATGCGGTCAAAGGCGCGGTCAAAGCAATTCTGCACCAGATAGCGGATCTGACGGGTGCTGGTCACCGGGCCGCGTCCTTTGATTCTGCCCACCAGAGGCGTCTGTTCGCCGACATAGGGCAGCTTCGACAAGCCCAGAAACTGGCGATAGCGGCGCAGGGCATCCAGCATATCGTCCGACACTGTCACTAAGCGGGCTTTATTACCTTTACCGACCACCCGCAGCCACCAGTTGCCGTCGGCATCGGTGTGGAAGTCGCCCATCACCGGCGTCGAGCGCTCGTCAGCCACCAGTTCCGAAATCCGAAGATACATACCAAACAGCAGACGCATCACAAACAGCGAGCGTTCGTGTTCGCCCGGATTATCGGCGGCCATGGCTTCGACCGTTTCCAGAATGAAATCCCACTGCAGATTCGACAGGCGCCGCACCGGCTCCTGATAGGCGTGACGCTGCAGGAATTTACTCTTCTGGCGGATCAGCGCCACCGGGTTGATGCGTAAATAGTCTTCCTGCAGCAGGTAATTGAAGTAGGTCGACAGCACGGCAAACAGGGCTTGCAGGCTTTTCTGTGACAGGGCATAGCCGTTTTCATCCGGGGCCTGTACGAAGGGGCGCCAGTCCGGATTCACCGCACGTTCGCCCTGACTGTTGCGGAAACGGGCGACCTGTTTACGGCCAATCCAGGAGCGGGGTGGGGACTGGGCAAAACGGATGTAGTCTTCCAGATCCTGACGGCGCAGTTCACCTAAGCTGCAGCTGCGTACAAGCCAGCACCATTGCAGCAGGCGTTCGACTTCACGGCGGTAACTGTTAAAGGTGGCGGTGCTGCCGTTGTAGCTGACCAGAAAGCTGAGGCTGTGCACCAGATCTTCAAATGCGCCGTCGATGGCTTTCGCCTCGGGCACGCGATTCAGCACCTGGCGTGCACCGGACAGAGGGTTGCCCAGATGTTCCAGTTGGTCGATCAGGGGTTGTGGAGCTTCCTGCTGGGATTTCATGGCGAAACTTCAGTTGCATTAAGAATTATCGGAAATATAAGGCGTTTGCCGGCGGCTGAACAGCCTTTGATTATTAATGCTGAGTGGATGGGTTTTAGTGCCTACAGGCTCTTGCTGCCAGCTGGCAATGGCCTGGATTGGCAGCAGGCTGCAACGGCCGTGCGTCCGTCTGAGAGCATGTCGAGAGCAATGATGCTGCCTGGCGTGGCTGTGATGTTAAGTGTGATGCTTTGATGGGGGTCAGTCGCCCGATGAATGACGGCTGGCAAAGTGGTTATCCACAAGCGATCTGGTGTGTGACAGGCCCATTATAGTTATTGGCTATGCACAATCACCGCATTGAGGAGCGTACTGAGCCGGTGACGTTCTGCAGCTGGAAACCGTCGGTGTCGGAGCTGGTGTTGGGGCTGATATTCAGTGCTGCGCGCTGAAGCAGCGTAGTCCGAATCCTTGCTGGCTGGCGGTTGTTTTGCTGTTTGCCTGTTGCTTTCTGGCGCGCTGATCCTGCGCATATCCATTTCTCGTCTGGCCGTCTTGCAGGTCGGCAGCGTCATGAGTGATGCATGAGTTAATTGACATACCGTCTGTGGTTGGTTGCTGTGGTTGGCGGCTCCAGGACTTGGCAAAAAGAAGCTTATGACATGCTCGTGATCGAACAAGTAACTTTAGATAGTTTATCTAAGATATTGATATAAAAGGATTCTATAAATAACTTTAAAGGGCGGAATGAATGTTCCGCGGGCGCTGGCGGTAAAGATGATGATGCTGTACCTGCCAGATGGAAACGCCGTACCTGACAGTTGGCCGGACATCCGGTGCATGCTTTATCGGGCTTGCGCGATGGCGTTGGAGATCCGATTTGCCCGTCAATGCCGGACCAGAATTCCTCGCCGGCGCTTAACGAAGCTTGATCGCGGCTGTATCGATTTTTGCATCTCATCACGGCTGAACGGCCGCAGATTGCCAGCGGATCAAACCGAACGTTCGTCAGTGGTGGTTGATCGGTGACATCCAGCGAGCCCGAAGGCGATCATGAGTTTGTAGTCCGGTCTTTGTTATTGGCCGGGACGGGCCGCCCATAAACATGGCCGAGAGCAGAATATTAAAATTTGCCAGGCATAGCGTTATCCACAAGCCAGCTGGCCGGTGGGCCTGTAAAGCGGGTTTTTAAGCCCAAAAATGCTTCATTTCACTTATTCCGATAATATCAATTATCGGAAATATAAGGATTGAATATAGCTGCTACCTTTCAGTGGGCGCCATGCCCGACTGTTTCTGGCGATCTCCTTATACTCGCTGCTCGGATGCTCTGATGGCTGTCCGGGTGGCTTGCCAGTTGTCTGGCCGAACGCTCTGATGCTGCTCAGGGGTTGTTACGTCCATCAATTGAAAAATCGGGCTACGCGACGATCGCATTGCCGAGGCTTTGCGCCGGCATGGATGACGGATGCCAGGCCTTAAACCTGATGCTGCCCGCAACTGAGCCAGGTCACGACTTTTGCGGTGTTGATTGGCGCAATCGGGCTTTCTGACCCAGTATGTTCTGACGGCACTGACGTACCACACGTGCGTATCGACGACTGTCGGCACGCCCGGGCATGGCGACAGCCGCTGCCGGGCAACGATGGTTCAGGACCCTTTCATGGATAAACCGCATTCACTTCCCTCTGTCCGCTCTGCGGTTGGTGCGGCGTCTCCGGCCTCCGGTGATGCACTGGCGCTGGGCTGGCTGCTGCGCCAGTCGGCCGCAGACCGATGGCGTATGGAGCATAACGAACTGGCTCTGCTGTTGGGCCTGACGGACGACGCGTTCGCGAAGGCGTTACAGGCGCTCGATCGTGGCCAGCCACAGGCGTTGCCGGCCGATGTCAGCGAGAGGATTGGCTGCCTGTTCCGGCTCGATTGCATCCTCAGCATCGTCATGTCCGCTGAGCAGCGTTATGAAGCGTTTGGCTTGCCGACGTCCGGCACGTCCTTCTTTGCCGGGCTGTCGGTGCGGGATTTTCTGCTCGCCAAGCCGGAAACCCGGCGCTTCTATGAGGTGTGTAATTATCTGCAGGGGCATGTGGTGCTGGGCCGGCCGCTGGACCTCAATCGTCTTCGCTGATGGCGTTATGGGCGTCAGAACCCAATAAATCGACTGCGCTGATGCCGTTATGGCCGTCAGAATCCGGTAAGTCGTCTGCACTGATACCGCTATGGCCGCCAGAACCCAATAAAAAGCCCCGCAACTGCGGGGCTTTTTATTAATTTCCTGTTGTTAATGCCATGCGGCTGGTGGCGAAGGCTGGTCAGGCCCAGACCCAGACGGAGCGATTCAGTCGCTGAACGCCATGGTGTCGACCGGCAGGTTGTTGGCGGTGATGACACCCGCGGCGTAGCGCAGGTCGCACAGCAGGCGGTCGCCCTCTTCGCGCAGGTAGCCTTCGTCGATCAGCCCGACCATCAGCTCTGACAGCGGGCTCTGCATCAGGGAGCGGCTCAGATTCAGCGACAGATCCGCCTGGGTACGCAGCGGCCATTCCTGCGCCAGAGTGCCGGCGTCGCCCGGTTGCAGGGTGACAGATCCTTTGGCTGTAAAGTCGCCGGCAGCGCCAATGCCGTCCGGTGAGCGGTCGTTGAACACGAAACTGCTCTGCAGCTCTTCCAGTGTCACGCTCGCGCCTTCCGCACCAATGCCGGCCAGCGCGTCGAGAATCACGTAAGGAGACACGGCGTCGCTGTCGGTTTCTGCCAGCACGTCGGAGGTCGCCTGCAGCGCTTTCCAGTTCAGACCATCCACGAAGATACGCACCGTGCTCGGATCAACGCTCAGGTCGTTGGTGGCTGCACTGACTTTCAGATCTTTGAGTTCTGTGCTGACCAGCATGGAGAAAATACCGCGCTCCAGCAGTGCGGCCTGGGTCGTACTGAAGCCTGCAATGCGGGTTTTATCGTCGCCATCGGTAAAGACCAGTTCGCCGATGCTGTAGCTGGCGCGGTCAATGAAGGGCTTGTTGCCCTGCATGTGTCCGCGGAATTCCATGCTCAGATTATTCAGTTCGCCTTCTTTGCCCAGATCCGGTGATTTGGCGGCAACCCGGCGCAGTTCGATGGTGGTCTTGCTGCGGCGCGGTTCTTCCAGCCAGCTGACGGAGTCCATGATCAGGGGCGACACACTGAGTTCGCCATTCGGAACCGGCAGGCGGAAGCCACCGGTCTGGTAATGGGTTGTGATCTGGCCGGTGCGGCCATCCAGCTGCCATTCGCCACGCTGCTGGTCGGTCAGTTGCGGCACCTGCTTCAGGAACATGGCGGCCATGCCGGCGTCCGGGTCGATGCCGAATGAACCGTAGGCGCGGAAGGGCTCGATGGTAACGTGCTGGCGCACCGTCAGAATATCAGCGCCCTGCTCCAGCATACGGACGGTGTAGGCTTCTTCCCGGCTGGCGCCGAACCAGTTGCTGCTCACCAGTTCATAATTCACTTTAATACCCTGCGTAAGCAGTTCGGCGTTCGAATCCTGCAGGGCTTTTTGGGCGGCCTGTTCGTAGGCGACAACGTTGGTGTGGGTCATGTAGGCGCCGGCAGCCGCGACAGCGACAACAGGCAGGGTGAGCGTCAGAGCGAGGACTTTGCCCATGCGATAAACCTTTCCTTTGGTCAGTATGCTTCCATGTCCGGAGAGTGTCCGGAGGCGAAACGCCATAGTAACTGAAGTGTCGCACAGGGCCAAAACCGAATCGGGCTGTCTGTCACCGCCGCCCGGCGGGAAATGTCACTATAATTTGACGGAACAACAGTAAATTAGCCCAACCACAGCCCAGTGCGGTGGGATTTGAAGCCGGCATACGCTAGACTGCGCACCCGTTTTCAGGTGGTGCAATTCGTGCCACTCCTCCCGCCGTATTGTCAGTTTTCAGGGTTCGTTTCGTATGTATAAAGTGGGTCAGCGTTGGATCAGTGAAGCCGAGACCGATTTGGGTCTGGGGCTGGTACAAAGCGTCGATTTCCGGGTTGTTACCGTGTATTTCCCGTCGGTGGATGATGTGCGCAGTTATTCGCGCCAGAACGCCCCGCTGACCCGGGTCGCTTTTAAAGAAGGCGATCTGCTGCCTCTGGCTGACGGCACTGTGCTGACCGTCAGTGAAGTGAACGATCTGGACGGCATTCTGTTCTACAGCGACGGCGAGCGTCAGATCAGTGAAATTCATTTAAGCGGCCTGATTCAGCTGAATCAGCCGTCTGACCGCCTTTTCTCTGGCCAGATCGACAACAACAATCTGTTTGAACTGCGTCAGATGGCCCTGAAGCAGCTGAGCAAGCTTCGCCAGCGCCCCTTCTATGGCTTGTTGGGTGGTCGCACCAGCCTGCTGCCGCACCAGCTCTACATTGCCCAACAGGTAACTCAGGATTCTATCCCCCGCGTACTGCTGGCCGACGAAGTGGGTCTGGGTAAAACCATTGAGGCCGGCCTGATTCTGCACCGTCTGCTGCTGCAGCAACGCATTCAGCGCGTGCTGGTGCTGGTGCCGGATCATCTGATTCACCAGTGGCTGGTGGAAATGATCCGCCGCTTCAACCTGCGTTTCTCCATCGTGGATCTGGACATGGTGCTGGACGGCGACGACATTTTTGCCGCCAGTCAGCTCTTCCTGTGCCCGATGTCGCTGGCTGTGCGTGACGAAGTCAGCAGCCAGATCCGCGCGTCCGACTGGGACATGCTGGTGGTTGACGAAGCGCACCACCTGCAATGGAGCGAAGACGGCGCCGACGCGGCCTACGAACTGGTGGAAGAACTCTCACTTGAAGCGCAAGGCCTGCTGTTGCTGACCGCAACCCCTGAGCAGCTGGGCGTTGAAGGGCATTTTGCCCGCCTGCGTCTGCTCGACCCGCAGCGCTATCCGTCGCTGGAGCACTTTCTTGCGGAACAACAGGCGTACCAGCCGGTGGCTGAGCTGGCCGGCGCATTGGCGGCGAACGATGCCTTATCGGCCGACCAGCTGGGCACCCTCGCCCGCCTGCTGCCGGATATGGCCGCTGCTGATCTGGCTGACGCGGATGCACGCAATAAAGTGCTGGAAACCCTGATCGACCGTCGAGGTCCGGGCCGCGCCCTGTACCGTAATACCCGTCACGGCGTCACCGGCTTCCCGCAGCGCCTGCCGCAGCTGATGGATCTGCCGGCACCGGAAGGTGACGATCTGCCGCAAGGTCTGGATGCCCTGCATCCGGAAAAAGGCGTATTCCAGTGGTGTGACACAGACCCGCGTACCGACTGGCTGCTGAGCGTGCTGTCGGCCACCGGCAAAGACAAAGTGGTGCTGATCTGCCACCACGCCAGCACAGTGCTCGATCTGGAGCAGTGGCTGTGGAACGAATGCGGCATTCAGGTAGCCGTGTTCCATGAAGACATGGACATGATTGAGCGCGACCGGGCGGCGGCCTACTTCGCCGACCACGAGCAAGGCGCGCGCATTCTGCTGTGTTCCGAAATCGGCTCTGAAGGCCGTAACTTCCAGTTTGCCCATCATCTGGTGCTGTTCGATCTGCCGTTCAACTGCGACCTGATTGAACAGCGTATCGGCCGTCTCGACCGTATTGGTCAGGCCGACGATATCCGTCTGTACATTCCGGCCTTCCGCGATCACGTGGCCGGTCGCTGGGCGCACGTACTGCACGATGGTCTGGACGTGTTCTCACGTCCGAACCCGGCCGCGCAGCCCTTGCTCGAAGCCAATCGCGCCGCCATCGAAGCCGCTGTTCTGTCGGGCGAGGGCCTGCCAGAACTGGTGGCGCAGCTGGCTGGCGAGCGTGACGCCATGCTGGCGAAGCTGGAAGCCGGCCGCGATCGTCTGCTGGAACTGCATTCCTGTCACCCGACCCGCGCCCGTCGTCTGGCAAAAGACATGACCATCACCCACATCGAAGACGAAGCAGAGCTGAACGATTTCCTTGAATTGTTCGCCGACGCCTTCGGCCTGGAACTGATCGATCTGGGTGGCGATTGCATCACCATCGCTCCGGGCGACCACATGCTGGTGCCGGACCTGCCGCATCTGCCGGAAGACGGCTTTATGGGTACCACGCGCCGTGAAGTGGCGCTGGCCCGTGACGACGTGCAGTTCCTGAGCTGGGAGCACCCGTTCGTCGATCAGGCACTGGAACTCATTACCTCGGGTCCTGCCGGTAACGCCGCCGCGGGTTACATCGACGAGCACGATTTCCGCACTGGTGACTGCTACATCGAGCTGCAGTTTGTCGCCCGCTGCCCGGCGCCGAAAGCGCTGTCGGTTGAGCGCTACCTGCCACCGAACGCCATGCACCTGATGATGACGCCGAACGGCGATCTGAAAGTGAACGATGGCGACCTGCCGGCGTTTGTGCTGCCGCTGAACAAGGGCACTGCACGTGGTCTGGTTGAGCAGAAAACCGAGATGGCGCGCCCTGTGATCCATAAACTGGAAAAACTGGGCGGCGGTCAGCTGAACAAGATGGTTGAACGCGCAGCCAATAAAGCCAAAGAAGCCTACGCTGAGCGTCTGGATCGTCTGCACGCACTGGCTGAGCAGAATCCGGCCATTCCTCCCCAGTTGGTGGCGGACGTGAAGCGCGAGCGCGATGCGGTGCTGGATGCCATCGCCCAGTCGCAACTGGTGCTCGACAGCGTGCGTCTGGTGTTCTGCGGTTGATGAGTGTCTGATGACACCCAATAAAAAAGGGCGCTGAGCGCCCTTTTTTATTGCCTGCTGTCCATGAAGTCAGCTGCGCGGACTGCGCATGGTCACAAACTCTTCGGCCGCCGTCGGGTGAATGCCGATGGTGCTGTCGAATACGGCCTTGGTTGCGCCGGCTTTAATCGCCACCGCCAGACCCTGAATGATCTCGCCCGCCTCTTCGCCCACCATGTGCGCACCCAGCACTTTGTCGCTGCTGGTCTGCACAATCAGCTTCATGTACGTACGCTCCGGCATGCCGCTGATGGTGTGCTTCATTGGCCGGAAACTGGATTCAAACACGGTAATGTCGCCGGCGAAGCGCTTGTTGGCCTCTTCTTCGGTTAGACCAACGGTTCCGATATTCGGCTGACAGAATACCGCAGTCGGGATGTTGTCGTAGCTCATCGGCGTCTGATCGTCGCTGTACCATTGGGCAACCAGCTTCATGGCCTGCGCCAGTGCGACCGGGGTCAGTTGCGGTGTGCCTATTACATCGCCCAGAGCGTAGATACTGGGTACGCTGGTGCGGAAGAAAGGATCCACCACCACAGTGCCGTTGTCGCGCGTCTGGATGCCGAGCTCGCCGAGCTCCAGGCCATCGGTCTGAGGACGGCGGCCGGTGGCGAACATGACGCAATCAACGTCCAGTGTGGCGCCGTTGTTCAGCTGGCAGCGCAGGCTGTCGTCGGCCAGACGGTCGATGCGCACCACGTCGGTGTGGGTATGAATGTTCACGCCTTTGTGGGCGATCTGCGTGGCGGCAAAGCTGCGCACGTCCTGATCAAAGCCGCGCAGAATCTGCTCGCCGCGGTACAGCAGATGCGTATCGGCACCCAGGCCGTTGAAGATGCCAGCAAATTCTACGGCGATGTAGCCACCACCAATAACGGCGACGCGCTGTGGAAAGTCTTCCAGATAGAAGGCTTCGTTCGAGGTGATGCCGTACTCGGCGCCGGGAATGTCCGGACGGTCTGGCCAGCCGCCGGTGGCGATCAGAATCTTGTCGGCGGTGTAGGTCTGGTCGCCGATGGTCACGCTGTTCGGCCCGCTGATGTGTGCGGTTCCGTTCAGTATGGTGACGCCGGAGTTTTCGAGTAATTTCTTATAAATACCATTTAAGCGACTGATTTCATTGGTTTTATTGTCGCGAAGTGTCGACCAGTCAAAGTGTTCGATGGCGCCTTTGATGCCAAAGCCTGCGGCCTCTTCAAACTTAGCCGCGTACTCGGAGGCGTAGACAAACAGTTTCTTCGGGACACAGCCAACGTTGACACAGGTGCCGCCCAGATACCGGTTTTCTACCACGGCAACCTTTGCCCCGCGGGCGGCTGCCATACGGCTGGCCCGGACACCGCCGGAACCTGCGCCTATGACCAGCAGGTCGTAATCGAAACTCATAACTCCCCCATTCTTCGTCTCTGGGTATTGGTTTTCAGGCTTATTGGTTGAGCGTGGCGCGGATGTCTACCACGCCCGGACGCTCGCCGCGGTCGATATTGATTTGGCTGACATGCACGCCTTTGCTGGCCTGCAGTTGTTCCAGCCAGCCGATGGCGTCGTCGAACGGCACACGCTCAAGCCAGACGCGCAGCGATTTGCCGTCCTGTTCATAACGGCTCAGGGTAATGCCCGAGGCTTTGGCCTGCTGCATGACGGTAGCCAGTAAAGGCCCCTGCGCGGCACCTGAGTTGCCACCACCAAAACGGTGCGCATTTTCGGCCAGCATGTTGTACACGCCGATGTTCTTGCCCAGTGCAGCCTCGGAGGCGCGCTGCGACTTGATCAGCGGGGCGTAGATGATGAGGAATACCAGAGCGGCGACCATCAGCCAGCCGACCAAGCGCACCACCATCTGGTCGCGCGCCGGCAGCGCCTGATACCAGTGAGCGGCCTGTTGCCACTGTGGCGACGCTTTTACTTTCTGCAGCATTTGCTCCTGCAGTTCGGTCAGCCGGTTCATGCGGCACCTCCGATACGGATGCGGCCTTTGACGCCGTCTTTGTCATTGGTTGCCGACGCCACTTCGGCGTTCAGACCTTCTTTTTCAAGTGCCGCTTTCAGGGTCTGCAGCTCATTCAGGCTGCTGGCCTGCACTTCCAGAGTGATCTCCTGCAGCTTGTCGTTGTAACGCAGCGACATTACCTGCACCTGCTTCTGCAGATTCTGGGTGGCATACACTTTGGCCAGCGTGCCGACCGGGCTGAGGAAGCCGTCGCCCTGCACTGTGCCCTGCCCGCTGACTTTCTCGCGGATCTGGCGGTCGAGCATGCGGATCCGCTCGCCCGGGAACAGGGATTTGTACAGACTCAGCGTTTCGGTATACACCTGATCGGCCTGCTTGCGGGTAGTGTGCTGGCCGATGAACAGCCAGGCGGTCAGCAGCACCAGCCACACGGCGGCCATTGCCGCCAGCGGGCGCCACCAGGCAGCGGGTTTGGCCTCTGTGACCTCCCGCACCTGAAATTGTCCGGTCAGCAAATTGGTGAGTTTTCCGCCCAGACGGCTGTGCATGTCGGCCAAGCCGTCGGACACGCGGCATTCAATAGCGCCAATACGACCGCTGTAACCGGTTTCGATGGTGGACTTCAGCAGCTGTGCCTGATCCAGCATTGGGGCGCCGATGATCAGGTCGGCCAGCGGCTCCTGTTCTTCGTCGAGCAGAGAATCCAGCACGGCGCTCATGGCCGTATCCGGCACCCAGCCTTCAAAACGCCCCGGCAGATTGATCAGCCAGCCGTTGCTGCCCGCCTGTTCGCTGCGCAGCAGGCTGTTGCCTGTATTCATGCACTGCGTCAGAGGAATCAGCTCGCGTACCGTCAGGTGGTGCAGGCTGCATTCTTCCAGCAGACGCTCTACCAGATCCGAACTCAGGGCGTAGGCGCGCACTTTCTTGTCGCTCTGGCCGGCGGCGACAATCAGGTACTGACTGACATCGTCGACCAGCGCTTCTTCCAGCGCGAACGGCAAGGCACGGTTGATGTGGCGCGACGCCACGCCCGGCAAGGATACCCAGTGCGTGGCGTAGTTGACGGGCGACAGCACCAGCCGCACCTGCGTCAGGTCGGCGACGGCATCGGCCCAGTCGGCCAGAGGTTGCCACTGATTCTTGTCCAGTGGGGCGCAGAGCCAGAGTCCGGCGTTTGCCTGCCACTGAACTTTGATAGTTTCCATGAGCGCTCAGTCCATCGTTATCGGGGCATTATTGCGTGGTTGTTGTGCTGCTGATATCAGCAGGCCGGCGCCCTTCGCGCCGGCTGTAATCCCGGTAGAGGGTGTTCATCGTACCGGTGGCATTGTCGCGGTGAATCAGAATTTCGCCGGTGGCGATCCGGTCACCCAGCTCAATGCGGATAAAAGTCTCAAAATACTCGGATTTTACACTGAAGTCGGCTTTATCCCAGCGGGTGCTGGCGTTGCTGGTGCCGCTACCCGATGTGCTGTCCGACGAGTCGGAGCTGCTGTCGGAAGACGAGCTGCTGCCCGAGCTGGTTTCTTTGGTGAACGGTTCCACCTGACTCAGCGCCCAGAAGTCGTCGACGCTGGCAAAGCCTTTGTCACCGCGCGCGCTGATGATGGCTTCGGCATCACTCAGCGACAGCTTGCTGTCGAGGGCTGACAGCACAGGCGCGGTGGCGGTGTTGATGTTCAGCTGGGTGGTGATCGGCAGACAGGCAACGTATGCCTCAAGGCGCTTGTAGGCGGTCTCGTCGAGCCCGTCGAGCAGCATCAGTTCTGAGGTGTGGGAGCAGCCCTGATACGCAGCCCGGTATGGTGGCTCCATCGCCTGATAGCGGTCGTCTTCCTGACTGGATTCATCCATCCAGCGGTACAGCTCATCGGCAAAGGCCACGTCCAGACCCAGCTCGTTGAGCAGATTGGTGAAGCGTTCTTTCTGCACGGCGCGGTTGCTGGCGCCCTTGCTCAGGCTATTCAGGTTAAAACGCCCCTGTGCATCCTGAATGCGGATGCGGGCGGTGCCCGGCGACAGCGGAAAGGTACGCTCCTGATTCCACTCTTCTTTGTCGTGGTCGACGTCTTTGTTGTTGTCCCAGTCGAGATACAGACCGGTGCGCACGGCACTTTCGGCGCCGATGACATACGACCGCGCCTGCTGCAGTGCGAGCATGGTGGCGCTGCGCTGAATATCAGACGACTGGCGGTCGATCATGGCCACGGCCAGAACAGAAATGATGGCGAAGATCAGCAGCACCATCAGCAGCGCCAGCCCTTTTTGCTGCTTCATGACTGGAAGTCTCCCCATGCCAGCAGAAACAGACGCTCGATTTCGCCGATCTCCGGCAAGGTCAGCCGCCAGCGTATGGCGAGGGGTGACAGCTTGCTGTTGCTGGCGGAATTGAGTGCCGGCCAGCTGGTGGTCCAGTTCTGGCCGGTGACGTCACCGCTGGTGGCGGTTTCGGTGGAGGATTCCTGTACCAGCAATTCAATGTCGAGGTCTTCGGCCTGTTCCAGTACCACCTGAGCCTGAGGTTCGCTGGTGCTGGCGCGGTCGAGCACGTTCCAGAAATAGCGCACCAGGCATTCGCCCTGCGGCTCTGCAATGCCCCAGGATTGCAGACGCAGCCGGGCTGGCTCACAGATGTCGCTGTCGATGTCTTCGAGGCGGTAGGCAACGCGTTGCAGTTCGGCGCGCGGGTCGCTGGCCACCGGCGAGTTGCGCCAGCCCGTGCGGGTGAATTCAAGCGGGTAATCGCCGGCGTCGAGCAGAATGGCTTCCTGTGCGTCGCCATAAGCATCACGCACGGTGCGATTGATGATCTGCTCGATGTCGCGGCTGATCACCATGTTAAAGCGTTGCAGGCTGGCCAGCTTTTCGGAACGGATATCGGTCGCCTGCTTGGTATTGATGATGTTGCTGAGCAGCTGGGTGGCGCCAATGCCGATCATTGCGGTGATGGAAATGGCGATCAGCACTTCCAGCAGCGTAAAACCCGAGTGGCGACGAGTGCGGCGCATCAGCGTTTCCCCATGATGCTGACCAGCGAAAAGATGGGATTGTCTTTGTTAACCATGTCGGCCACCGACACGGTCACCCGATTGGTGTCGGGGAATTCAGTTTTCTCGACCTTGGTGTGAACACGCCATTCACGTCCGGCCATGTCGACGCTGTCGTTGTTTTCGCCCACGTCCGGCACACCGGACAGGCGCAGTTCGGCCATGCGGTTTTCGGCGACGAAGGACGCCAGCGTGGTGTCCTGCAGGGTCAGCAAACCGCCGACACTCTGGCTGGATGCCTGGCTGATGGTCACGGCAATGGCAACGAATACGGTCAGGGCAATCATCACTTCGATCAGGGTGAAGCCTTTGGCAGGGTTGCTGGAACGGTTGCCAGAACAGTTGCGTACATCAGCCATCGAAGCGCTCCGTCAAAAGCAAAGGCTCACTGAAGCCATCACCCTTGATGACCACGGCGAAGCGCGTGTCCTGCTCGTGAGTGAGGGTAATTTCGTAGCTGGTGTATTCGTCGGACGACAGAAATAACAACGCGGGTTTAGGGCCGTCGTCGCCGTCCAGCAGGTCGGCAAAGTCGACGCTCTGTCCTTCGACTTTAAGGGCGATGTGGACGTCGTCCGGGGCATCAACATCGGCTCTGATCGGGCCTGAGTAGGCCTGCCAGGGGTTCTTCGCCAGCCGGTCGAGTTCTTCACGGCTCTTGTTGGCGGTGTATTCCTGAGAATTGATGTCCTGATAGCTGAGTACTTTCAGTGCCTGTTCGTCCATGGCGAAGCCAAGGTCGAGATTCTGAAATACCGCTTCCTGACGGGCGGCGGTGAACAAAGCCATCAGCTGCCGGGCAAACTGCTCCGTCTGGTCTTGCGCCTGACGGTCGTTACTGCTGAAGGTCGCCAGTGCCATCATGCCGCCGATAATGGCAAGCACGACCAGCACTTCCAGCAGGGTAAATGCCCGGCTGTTGCGCATCAGCGGTCCTGACTGCTGATGTCGGCGCCTTCGCCCTCGCCGCCTTCCTGACCATCGGCACCCATAGACACGATTTCGTACTGACCTTTGTCCATGAAGTACTGGAATTCATTGCCCCAGGCGTCGGTCGGCACTTTGCCGCCTTTCAGGTAGCCACCGCTCTGGTAGTTCTTAGGCTCAGGTGCGCTGGTTGGTTTTTGCACCAGAGCTTCGAGGCCTTGCTCGGTGGTTGGGTAGGTGTAGTTGTTCAGCTTGTACAGATCGAGCGCGTTTTCGATCAGTTTGATCTGGCTCTTGGTGGTTTTGATGTTGGCATCGCCGGCAGCGCCGATGATGTTGGTCGCAACCAGCGCCATGATGCCGCCGATGATGGCCAGAACAACCATCACTTCGATCAGGGTAAAGCCTTGCTGGCGGGCGGATTTGCGCATGGGTTTCATTCTGTTCTCCTACTGAACCATTCTCTGCAATTCAAGAATCGGCAGCATGATGGCTGCCACGATTAACGCCACGATGGCTGCCATTACCAGCAGCATCACAGGTTCGAAAATTTTCACCAGCGCCGACACTGTGTTCTCCAGCGTGGCTTCCTGCTGCGCTGCGGTGCGCGCCAGCATGCTGTCGAGCTCGCCGCTGTTTTCGCCGCTGGCCACCATGTGCACCATGATGGGTGGGAAGTAGCCGGTTTCCGCCAGGGCTTTGTTCAGGCTGCCACCCTCGCTCACTTTGACGGTGGCATCGCCCAGCGCCTGCTGAATCGGCAGATTGCTGATGACGTTACTGGCAATGCGCATGGCCTCAACCAGAGGCACGCCACTGCTGGTCAGAATCGCCAGTGTGCTGCCAAAACGGGCGGTGTTGGTGTCTTTGATAAAGCCTTTGATGCCCGGTACGCGCAGCAGAAACTGATGGTAACGGAAGCGGAACGCGCTGTTGGTGAGTGCGCGGCCGAAGGCGATGCCGCCGATCACCAGTGCACCCAGTGCCCAGAGGCCGTAGTTGGAAATAAAGTAACTTAGGTCGAGCATGAACTGCGTCAGGCCAGGCAGCGCCTGCCCGTTCTTCAGGAAGATCTCAACGATGTCCGGCACCACGCTGGTGAGCAGGAAGATGACGATACCGATGGCGACGACGGTCAGAATCACCGGATACATAGCAGCCAGCTTGATCTTCTGGTCCATCGACTGACGGTTTTCGGTGTAATCCGCCAGACGATTAAGGACGCCGTCTAGGTGGCCCGCGTGTTCGCCGGCCGCCACTGTAGAACGGTACAGATGCGGGAATGCCCGTGGGTATTCGGCCAGTGCCTTGGCCAGGGTGTAGCCTTCCAGCACTTTGGCGCGGATGGCCAGAATCATGGCTTTGATGCGTTGTTTGCCGGTCTGCTCAGACAGTGCGCGCAGCGACTCGTCGATGGGCAGGCCGGCAGCAATCAGGGTGGCGAGCTGGCGGGTCAGCAAGGCCAGCTCGGGAACGGAAAGGCCGGGTGAGCGCTGAAAGAACGACGAGCCCGATTCCCCCTTCTCTTTGGTGACGGTCTGTTCGACCGATAATGGCATCCAGCCCTTGTCGCGCAGCTGTTGGCGCACCTGACGGGCGCTGTCGGCTTCAAGCACCCCTTTCTGCTGCTTGCCACGCTGATCAATGGCCTGATAAACGAACGCACCCATATCTTAATCAGCCCTTGGCGACGCGCAGCAGTTCTTCGATGGTGGTATGTCCGCCCAGCACTTTGCGGATGCCGTCCTGACGGATGCTTGGTCCCAGTGTGCGGGCGTGACGTTCCATGGCCTGCTCGCCGGCGCGGTCGTGGATCAGGGTTTTCATGGTTTCATCGACCTCGATGATCTCATAAATACCCTGCCGGCCACGGTAGCCCAGCTGGTTGCACTTCTCACAGCCTTTGGCGTGGAAAATGGTTGGCGGATTGGCCGCATCGGCACCCAGCAGTTCGCATTCGCTGGCGTCTGCCACCGCTTCCTGTTTGCAGTCGTTGCACAGGGTACGCACGAGGCGCTGGGCAATCACGCCGATCAGGCTGGACGACAGCAGGAACGGCTCAACACCCATATCCTGCAGACGCGTTACCGCGCCGATGGCGGTATTGGTGTGCAGTGTCGACAACACAAGGTGACCGGTGAGAGACGCCTGAATGGCGATTTCCACGGTCTCAAGGTCACGGATCTCACCGATCATCACCACATCCGGGTCCTGACGCAGAATGGCGCGCAGGCCTTTGGCGAAGGTCATTTCCACCTTGGTGTTGACCTGCGTCTGGCCGATGCCGGGCAGCGAGTATTCGATCGGGTCTTCAACGGTAAGGATATTGCGGCTGGTATCGTTCAGATCACTCAGGGCGCCGTACAGGGTGGTGGTTTTACCGGAGCCGGTTGGGCCCGTGACCAGAATAATGCCGTGCGGCTTGCTGATGATGTTGCGCATCACGTTCAGGTCGCGGGAGGCCATGCCGAGCTGGGCAAGGCTCAGGCGCCCTGCCTGCTTGTCCAGCAGACGCATCACCACGCGCTCACCGAAGCTGGACGGCATGGTCGATACCCGCACGTCCACTTCGCGACCGCCAATGCGCAGGGCGATACGGCCGTCCTGCGGAATACGTTTCTCGGCGATATCGAGCTTTGCCATCACTTTGATACGGGAAATCAGCAAGGCTGACAGCGCGCGCTTCGGCTGAACCACTTCGCGCAGTACGCCGTCGACGCGGAAGCGCACGACAAGGCGTTTTTCATAGGTTTCGATGTGAATGTCGGAGGCGTTTTCTTTGACCGCTTCGGTCAGCAAGGCGTTGATCAGGCGGATAATGGGGGCGTCGCCCTCCTGCTCCAGCAGGTCTTCGGTTTCCGGTACGGAATCGGCGAGACTGGCCAGATCCATCTCATCGCCCAGGCCTTCCACCATTTCCATGGTTTCCGACGAATCGCTCTGATACGCCAGACCCAGACGGCGGTCGAATTCTTCTTTGCTGACTGCTTCAAGGCGGAACGGTGTCGACAGGTGGCGCTGAATCTCCAGCACCACCTGAGCCTCAAGACCGTCTTTGTGCAGCACTTTCAGCTGATCGCCGGCACCTTCAACCAGAACGCCAAACCGCTTGGCGAAGCCAAAAGGCAGCCGGGTTGCGAGGCTGGAAGCCTGATGGCGCTCGTTTGTTATTGTTGTCGGCGCGTCGGTGATCATGGCTGAGTCTGTCATGCGTTTCCAAAGTCCCGGCCAATGCCGGCGTAGTCAAAGCCCTGAGCTTTCAGAGCGAACGGATCATACTGATTGCGGCCGTCGATGATGACCGGCTGCTTGAGCAGTTTCTTCATGGCGTTGAAGTCAGGCTGACGGAATGGCTTCCACTCAGTGACCAGAACCATGGCGTCTGCCTCCATCAGTGCGTCGTACTGATGGTCGCAAAGAATGATGCGTTTTTGCTCAAAGAGTTCCGGAGCAAAGTGATGACGGGCTTCGTCCATCGCCACCGGATCGTAGGCGCGCACCGTGGCGCCGGCTTCGATCAGACGATTGATCAGCGCGACGGAGCTGGCTTCGCGCATGTCGTCGGTGCCCGGCTTGAACGACAGGCCCCAAACGCCAATAACGCGACCCGACAGGTCGTGACCAAAGCGCTGAGCCAGCTTTTCATACAGGCGGTTTTTCTGAGCGGCGTTGCGCTCTTCGACGGCACGCAGAATGCGGGTGTCAAAGTCGAACTGCTCGCCCATGTGCATCAGGGCTTTTACGTCTTTCGGGAAGCAGGAGCCGCCGTAACCGCAGCCCGGGTAAATGAAGGAGTAGCCAATCCGGGTGTCCGAGCCTATGCCTTTGCGCACATTCTCAATGTCGACGCCCATGCGCTCGGCCAGGTTGGCCATCTCATTCATAAAGGAAATCTTGGTGGCCAGCATGGCGTTGGCGGCGTACTTGGTCAGCTCAGCGTCACGCACACCCATAAAAATGAGTTTGTCGTGGTTCAGCGAGAAGCTGTGGTACAGCGCAGACATGGCCTGACGGGCGCGTTCGGATTCAACACCAATGATGATCCGGTCGGGACGCATAAAGTCTTCGACCGCGGCGCCTTCTTTCAGAAATTCCGGGTTGGATACCACGTCGAAGGCACAGGAAACGCCACGCTTGGAAAGCTCCTGCGCAATCACGTCGGTGACGCGGGCGGCGGTGCCAACCGGTACGGTGGATTTGTTAACGACAATGGCGTCCTGACTCAGGTTGCGGCCGATTTCTTCGGCAACGGTCAGAACATGGCGCAGGTCGGCGGAGCCGTCTTCGCCGGGCGGTGTGCCAACGGCAATAAAGTACACCGCGGAGTCACTCATGGCATCGGCCAGTGACGTGGTGAAGCGCAGGCGTCCTGCTTTCTGGTTTTCCCGGACAATGGGCTCGAGACCGGGTTCATAGATCGGGATGATTCCTTCCCGCAGTTCGGCCACTTTCTGGCTGTCTACGTCCACGCAGGTGACGGTGTTGCCCATTTCTGCAAAACAGGCGCCGGTTACCAGTCCAACGTAACCTGTCCCTACTACTGTAATGTTCACTTTCTTTCCTTACGACCGTTTCAGAAACGCTTGGTACGTTACCTTATTACGAAAAAATGACAACTGAATGACATAAAAAAACCCGGCCATGGCCGGGTCTTTTTAAGCTACTGATATTACAGAGCATTTTCCAAAGCAGGTACTGCTTCGAACAGGTCTGCAACCAGGCCGTAGTCAGCAACCTGGAAGATCGGAGCTTCTTCGTCTTTGTTGATAGCAACAATGACTTTAGAGTCTTTCATACCCGCCAGATGCTGAATCGCGCCGGAGATACCAACAGCGATGTACAGGTTTGGAGCAACGATCTTACCGGTCTGACCAACCTGCATGTCGTTTGGTACGAAGCCAGCATCAACGGCGGCGCGGGAAGCACCAACAGCAGCGCCGATCTTGTCAGCCACTTTGTACAGCATTTCGAAGTTGTCGCCGTTCTGCATACCACGACCACCGGATACAACGATCTTGGCAGCGGTCAGCTCAGGACGGTCAGACTTGGCCAGTTCTTCGCCAACGAAGGCAGAAACACCTGCGTCTTTCACGATGGATACGGCTTCAACGGCGGCAGAACCACCTTCGGCAGCTGCTGCATCGAATGCAGTACCACGAACGGTCATCACTTTGATGGCGTCAGAGGACTTAACAGTCGCGATGGCGTTACCAGCGTAGATTGGACGGCCGAAAGTGTCGGCATCTTCTACTTTGATCACTTCAGACAGCATGTTCACGTCCAGCAGAGCGGCGGTACGTGGCAGGAAGTCTTTACCAGTGGTGGTAGCGGCAGCCAGGATGTGGCTGTAGTTTTTGCCCAGTTCGGCAACCAGCTCGCCCATGTTTTCGGCCAGTTGGTATTGGTAAGCAGCATTGTCTGCTACCAGAACTTTGCTTACGCCAGCCACTTTGGCAGCGGCTTCGGCCACGGCACCACAGTTGCTGCCAGCAACCAGAATTTCAACGGCGCCACCAATTTTGGTCGCTGCAGTGATGGTGTTCAGGGTGGCCGCTTTCAGGGTAGCGTTATCGTGCTCAGCGATTACTAATACAGTCATTTCATAATCTCCCGATTACAGCACTTTGGCTTCGTTCTTCAGTTTCGCTACCAGCTCTTCTACGCTGGCAACTTTGATACCGGCTGAGCGTTCAGCTGGTGGAGTTACTTTTACCAGAGACAGGGTGGATTTCATTTCCACGCCCAGGTCGGCCGGAGTAGCAACATCCAGAGGCTTACGCTTGGCTTTCATGATGTTTGGCAGAGAAGCGTAACGTGGTTCGTTCAGACGCAGGTCGGTGGTAACGATCGCTGGCAGTTTCAGGCCAACGGTACGCAGACCGCCGTCGATTTCACGGGTTACGTTCACTTTGTCGCCGTCGATAGCAACTTCAGAGGCGAAGGTGCCTTGTGGCATGCCGGTCAGGGCGCCCAGCATCTGGCCAGTCTGGTTGTTGTCGCTGTCGATGGTCTGTTTGCCCATCAGAACCAGCTGAGGCTGTTCTTTTTCAACAACGGCTTTCAGCAGTTTGGCAACAGTCAGGGATTCCAGCTTGTCTTCGGTTTCTACCAGGATGCCGCGGTCGGCGCCCAGAGCCAGAGCGGTACGGATCTGCTCCTGAGCCACTTTAGGGCCGATGGACACAACCACAACTTCAGTGGCAACGCCTTTCTCTTTCAGGCGAACGGCTTCTTCCACTGCGATTTCGCAGAATGGGTTCATAGCCATTTTGACGTTGGTCAGATCAACATCGGAATTATCGGATTTAACGCGGACTTTTACGTTGTAATCGATAACGCGTTTAACAGCGACAAGAACCTTCATAGATTCCTCGTTTTAAGTTGGGTGGGTGAATAAAGGGCTTTGATTTACCACGCCGACATGATGACACAGTCATATAGCATGCCCTTTCCAGCGCGCCACATTATTGGGATTATGACCCTGAGCGTCAATAGCAGCCCCCTTTCATGGGGGGATTCACGCCCGTTATACCGGGTATTTCGCCTATTTTCCCCAGTAAATCAGTTGCCTAGAGTTACTCCCAACGTATAATGGCGGCCATTTTGACTTTCTGAGACAGGCCAGTGGGGCTGCATACTCCCTGCCGGAAAGACCGGATTGTCCCGTGATAGCCAAGTAGCTCCCAGCTCATATCGAGGAGATCATTATGCAACGTGATGTAATGGAATATGACGTAGTCATCGTTGGCGGCGGCCCAGCCGGTCTGTCAACAGCTTGTCGTATCAAACAGCTGGCTGAAGAAGCCGGTGCAGAAGTATCAGTGTGTCTGGTAGAAAAAGGCTCCGAAATCGGTGCGCACATTCTGTCTGGTGCGGTTATCGAAGACCGTGCACTGGCCGAACTGTTCCCGAACTGGAAAGAAATGGGCGCCCCTCTGAATGTACCAGTGAAAGGCGACGAAGTTTACTTCCTGACCAGCCCTGAAAAAGGCATCAAGACTCCTCACTGGATGATTCCGAAGCCAATGCACAACGATGGCAACTACATCGTGTCCCTGGGCAACGTTGCCCGCTGGCTGGGCGAACAGGCTGAAGCGCTGGGCGTTGAAATTTACCCGGGCTTCAGTGCAGCTACCACCATTGTTGAAGATGGTGTGGTTAAAGGCGTTGTTACCGGCGACATGGGTGTTGATCACGAAGGCAACCCAAAAGACGAGTACGTTCCGGGTATGGAACTGCGCGCCAAGTACACTATTTTCGCCGAAGGCTGCCGCGGTCATCTGGGTAAGCAGCTGATTGCTGACTTCAAACTGGATGAAGGCAAAGATCCGCAGCATTACGGTATTGGTATCAAAGAACTGTGGGACATCGATCCTGCTAAGCACAACGAAGGTCTGGTGCTGCACGGCGCTGGCTGGCCGCTGAGCGAGTCTGCTTCTTCCGGTGGTTTCTTCCTGTACCACGCTGAAAACAATCAGGTGGTTGTGGGTCTGATTACTGACCTGTCTTACAGCAACCCGCACGTAAGCCCGTTCGATGAATTCCAGCGTATGAAGCACCATCCGGTGATTAGTCAGTATCTGGAAGGCGGCAAGCGCGTTTCTTACGGCGCCCGTGCCATCACCAAAGGCGGCCTGAATTGTCTGCCTAAAATGACCTTCCCGGGCGGTCTGATTGTTGGTTGTGACGCCGGCACCCTGAACTTCGCCAAGATCAAGGGCACCCACACCGCAATGAAGAGCGGTATTGTGGCGGCTGAAGAGCTGTTCAAAGCCATTCAGGCTGGTCGTGCAAACGATGAAGTGACTGAATTCACCACCGCGTTTGAAGCGTCCTGGGCGTACGAAGAACTGCACCGCAGCCGCAATTTCGGTCCTGCCATGCACAAATTCGGTACCTTCCTGGGTGGTGCGTTCAACTACATCGACCAGAACATCTTCCCGATGCCGTTCACTCTGCACGACACCACTGCTGACTACGCGATGCTGAAGCCAGCGGCTGAATGTCCGAAGATCAACTACCCGAAACCAGACGGCAAGCTGAGCTTCGCCAAACTGGATTCTGTGTTCATCGGCAATGTGAACCACGCTGAAGACCAGCCATGCCACCTGAAGCTGAAAGACGCTTCTATTCCGCTGGCGGTTAACCTGGTTAAGTGGGATGAGCCTGCGCAGCGTTACTGCCCTGCTGGCGTTTACGAGATCATCGAAGACGACAACGGCAAGCGTTTCCAGATCAACTCCCAGAACTGCGTACACTGCAAAACCTGTGATATTAAAGATCCATCACAGAACATCACCTGGGTTACCCCGGAAGGTGCTGGCGGTCCGAACTATCCGAACATGTAAGATGTTCACGGAAAAAGCGGGCTCTGCCCGCTTTTTTTTCGACCATAAGAAACCACTATGCTGCTGAAGACCCGCTTTTATATCCCGCCACTGCGCCGCAACATCGTCCAGCGCGAACCGCTGCTGCGGATTCTCAGTGGCAGTGAAGGCGGACAGCTGGTGCTGATATCAGCCCCCGCCGGTTACGGCAAAACCACGCTGGTCAGCCAGTGGCTGCACCATTTTCCGCACACGTTTTCCTGGCTGGTACTGGACGCCGCCCAATCGACGCCGCGTATTTTCTGGCGCTACGTGATTACCGCCCTGAATCAGGCACAGCCCGGCTGTGGCGAGCAGTCGCTGCAGATCCTGCAGAACAGGCAGGATGACCATTCACTGGAAAACGCCCTGATCGCCCTGCTCAATGCGCTGGACGCCATCAGCCCGCCTTCGCCCCAGGCGGCGACAACACTGGTACTGGATGACTTCCATCTGGTCAGCAGCCCGGAACTGAACAACCAGCTCAGCAGCTTTCTGAACCATCTGCCGCCGTCACTGCGCATCGTTATTACCTCCCGCAGTCTGCCGGATCTGGCACTGGCAAAACGCCGGGCCAGCAATCAGCTGATTGAAATCGGCCAGCAACAGTTAAGTTTCTCCGCCGAGGACAGCAATCGCTTTTTGCGGCAAACCATGGAGCTGCAGATCAGCCCCGGCGAGAGCCGGCAATACTGTCAGGAAACCGAGGGCTGGATCGCCGGTCTGCAGCTGATCGGCCTGTCACTGCAAAAGCACCACACAGAACTTCCAGCGGGCGATCCGCACAAGCAGATGCCAGCCACTCTGCACCGCGACATCGCGGACTATCTGTTTGATGAAGTGTTTGCCCTGCAGAGCGATGACGTTAAAGAATTCCTGCTGCTCAGTTCCGCCGTGCGCCGCTTTACCGCAGGCCTGTGCAATGAACTGACCGGCCGCCACGACAGTCTGGCGGTGCTCGCCACACTGGACCGCCACAACCTGTTTCTGCTGCCGCTGGATAATCACGGCGTCTGGTTCCGCTATCACGATCTGTTCCGGCGTTTTCTGCTGCAGCATTTTCAGCGGCTGGACTCCGCCACACAACACAGCTGCCATCAACGGGCATCAGACTGGTTTGAGCAGAACGGTTACCTGCAGGAAGCACTGGAGCAGGCACTGCAGCAGCAGAACTGGCAACAGGCAGAGGCCTTGCTGTTGCAGCTGGAGGCCAGCGATGAGGACACCGATGCGCGCCTGCCGCAATGGCTGGCGCGCTTCCCCGCTGAACACCCACTGCGTCAGCGCCTGTCGTCAGACACCACCCGGCAACCACCGGTCCACGGTTTCGACATAGTGCTGACCGCGCGCGAGCAGCAGGTGCTGGATCTGGTTGCCAGCGGTTGTTCCAACAAAGAAATCGCCCGCCAGCTGCATATTTCGCTGAATACGCTGAAAGTTCACATCCGCAATCTGTACGGCAAAATCGGAGTGGAAACGCGCAGTGAAGCACTGCATAAACTCATCCAGTCAGGCCAGCGTTCCTCCTGATTTCACCCCTCTTACCACCCGTAATTCACCCCTGGGGGTGATAACAGCTCCTTTCTTGCTCCGTACTCTGGTTACTCAATCCCGGATAAAGAGAGAACACCATGACCAGAGAAACAATGCAGTACGACGTGGTGATTGTCGGCGGTGGCCCGGCGGGTTTATCAGCGGCCTGTCGCATCCGCCAGCTGGCCGCCGCAAACGGTCAGGATATTTCCGTCTGTCTGGTAGAAAAAGGTTCCGAAATTGGCGCGCACATTCTGTCCGGTGCGGTTATTGAAGACCGGGCGCTGGCGGAGCTGTTCCCCGACTGGCGTGCCATGGGCGCTCCGTTAAATGTACCGGTGAAACGCGATGAGGTGCATTTTCTGACCAGCGCGCACAAAGGCATCCGCACGCCGCACTGGGCAATTCCCAAACCGATGCACAACGATGGCAACTACATCGTATCGCTCGGCAATCTGTGCCGCTGGCTGTCGGAACAGGCGGAAGCTCTGGGCGTAGAAATTTATCCGGGCTTTGCCGCGGCGGATTACATCATCGAAAACAGCGCCATACAGGGCATCATTACCGGCGACATGGGCGTCGGTCACAACGGCGAGCCAAAAGACGATTACGTGCCCGGCATGGAGTTACGGGCGAAATACACCATTTTCGCCGAAGGTTGCCGTGGCCACCTCGGTAAACGCTTAATCAGCGAATTTAATCTGGATGCCGGAAAAGACCCGCAGCACTACTCACTCGGCATTAAAGAACTGTGGGACATCGACCCGACCAGGCATGAAGAAGGCCTGGTACTGCACGGCGCTGGTTGGCCGTTAACTGAGTCGTCATCGGTCGGCGGCTTTTTTCTTTATCACACCGAAAACCATCAGGTCGTGGTCGGTCTGTTTACCGATTTATCCTACAGCAATCCGCACGTCAGTCCGTTCGATGAATTTCAGCGGCTGAAACATCATCCACTGCTTAAACATTATCTGCAGGGCGGCACACGCGTTTCTTACGGTGCGCGCGCTGCCGCCAAAGGCGGGGTTAATTGTCTGCCGAAAATGACCTTCCCGGGCGGACTGATCATCGGCTGTGACGCCGGCACCCTGAACTTCGCCAAGATCAAGGGCACGCACACCGCAATGAAGAGCGGTATTGTGGCGGCTGAAGAGCTGTTCAAGGTCATTCAGGCTGGTCGTGCAAACGACGAAGTGACGGAATTCACCACTGCGTTTGAAGCGTCATGGGCGTACGAAGAACTGCACCGCAGCCGCAATTTCGGTCCTGCCATGCACAAATTCGGTACCTTCCTGGGTGGTGCATTCAACTACATCGACCAGAACATCTTCCCGATGCCGTTCACTCTGCACGACACCACTGCTGACTACGCGATGCTGAAGCCAGCGGCTGAATGTCCGAAGATCAACTACCCGAAACCAGACGGCAAACTGAGCTTCGCCAAACTGGATTCTGTGTTCATCGGCAACGTGAACCACGCTGAAGACCAGCCATGCCACCTGAAGCTGAAAGACGCTTCTATTCCGCTGGCGGTTAACCTGGTTAAGTGGGATGAGCCTGCGCAGCGTTACTGCCCTGCTGGCGTTTACGAGATCATCGAAGACGACAACGGCAAGCGTTTCCAGATCAACTCCCAGAACTGCGTACACTGCAAAACCTGTGATATTAAAGATCCATCACAGAACATCACATGGGTTACCCCAGAGGGTGCGGGCGGTCCGAACTACCCGAACATGTAATGCCTTTCCGGCGTGAACATTAAAAAAGGGAGCTTCGGCTCCCTTTTTTATTTTTTGGTTTTATTTTTGCTGTTTTATTTCGGCAACACTGTTTCTGTGGTCTTGAAAGGCGCATCTGATGTTCTGATCAGATCAGTGAAAAACGCTCGCCGCTGCTTTCAACAAAAACATCGCCGCTGTCGGTGATGGTGGCAAGATCGGTCAGCTGGTAATAGGCGTTGCGCGTAAAGCGTGCCCATAAATTGCCGCGCACTAAAACTTCTGGAATGTCAGCGTCATCAAGTGGGCTGATTTTGAGCGGATGGGCTTGTCCCAGGGTGATCAGGTCGCCGCCGGAGGTCAGTGCCTGCAGGTCGTCGCCTGTGCGCTCTATCATCAATACATGCAAAGGCCGGTCTTCGACCTTAATTCGCCATTTCTCGACGGGTGTTACCAGAAAATAGTCATCCCCTTCCCGCTTCAGGATGCTGGCAAATAACCGCACCAATTTTTCGCGTTCGAATTTGCTGCCTTCATGCCACCAGGTGCCGTCTTTGCGGATGGTCAGATCCATGTCGCCGCTTAATGGCGGTTGCCAAAGATCAACCGGCGGAATTTTTGTTTCCTGATTCAGGCCGGCCTGAGCGAGTAGCGACGAGATATCCATTAAAGTCCCCTTTGCCATTCCTGACGCAGTGCAATGCGACCTGACAGTGCCATGTCGATCTGATCAAGCATGGCCTGCTTGTCTTTGCCGAGCGTGCCTTTCAATGGCAGATAATTGGACGCATGGTCGCTTCTGAAAACCGTATTGGTTAATTCCAGTGCGCCTATCAGGGTGCGCAGTTCGACGAATAAATCCTGCTGGGATGGCAGCCGGTAGTCGCCGTTAAAGCCCTCTACGACGCGTTTGTCGCCCAGTGGGTAGCTGACGACCAATGTCGAGAGAAACTCCGGCTGCGCCTCATTCATTAGCGATGCGGAGTTCAGTGCGTGTTGTTCGCTGTAGCTGACACCACCCATGCCATTAAGAATCATGACGCTGGAGGCAATGCCGGCCTGTTTGATTTTCAAAAGAGCATCAAGAGTGCTTTGCCAGGTTTCCCCTTTGCTGATGAATTCCAGCACCTGATCGTCCCCGCTTTCAGCGCCCACATAAAGAATGCCAAGGCCGAGCTGCTGCATTTCGCGCAGTTCGTCGACGCTCTTTTTACGGATGTTGCGCGGCAGGCAGTAAGAGCCTACCCGGCGCACCCAGGGCAGATAGGTGCGAATGGCCTGCAATATGTTCATCAGGCGGCGGGTTGGTAACACCATGGCGTCGCCGTCGGCGAGAAAGACTTTGTCGAAGCGCGGGCCGAGTGACGCTGCTGCGCGGATTTCGTTCAGGATTTCGTCTTCGTCGCGGGCGCGGAATTTTTTCTGCGGCTGGGTGTACATGTCGCAGAAGGTGCATTTGTTCCAGGAGCAGCCGTTGGTGACCTGAAGAATGAGGGAGCGTGCTTCGCTCGGTGGACGGAATACGGGTTCGATATAGTTAAACATCACGGACATACATCTGAAATTTGCGTTATTTTACCGCAATCAGAGGCATCGTTCAGTGTGTTGTTTGCTGGGAGTTTGAGTGGGAGATGGTGCCCCGAACCGGAGTCGAACCGGTACAGCCGTAAGGCCGAGGGATTTTAAATCCCTTGTGTCTACCAATTTCACCATCGGGGCATGTTGCCACGCGCTCGGCGAATAGGTCACCGAAGAATTGGAGGCGCGAGCCGGAGTCGAACCGGCCTACGTGGATTTGCAATCCAGTGCATAACCGCTTTGCTATCGCGCCGTTTCTTTGAGAGACAAAGAATAATGGAGCGGGAAACGAGACTCGAACTCGCGACCCCGACCTTGGCAAGGTCGTGCTCTACCAACTGAGCTATTCCCGCTTGGAGTGCTGCGCATTCTATAGATGGCAGCTTCAGAGTCAAGTGTTTTTTCTTACTTTTTAAGCACTTAGCGAAAAATCGCTAAGTGCTGACCGGCAAAAGGAAAATTGCTCAGCGTTCCGGGCGCAGATCTGGCCAGGCGGCACGCAGGTAAACGGTCATCGACCAGATGGTCAGTACGGCGGCAACGTAAAGGCCGGCGTAGCCGATCTCGATCAGCCAATCGTGCTGACCGGCGCCGAGCAGTACGGTAATGGCACCCATCTGCGCGGTTGTCTTGACCTTGCCAACATACGACACGGCAATGTTGGCACGCTTACCCAGTTCGGCCATCCATTCGCGCAGTGCGGAAATGACGATTTCACGACCGACAATAATGGCGGCCGGTATGGTCAGCCACATACTGGCGTAGTACTCGGCCAGCAGCACCAGTGCAACGGCAACAATCAGTTTGTCTGCCACCGGGTCGAGGAACGCGCCCAAGGGGGTAGTCTGATTCCATTTGCGCGCCAGATAGCCATCGAACCAATCGGTAATGGCGGCCAGTGCAAACAGGACGGCGGCAATTTGTTTTCCCTGAGCGCCGAACCAGTAAAAACTGACCAGCATTAAAGGGATCATCACAATCCGGCTGAGGGTCAGAATGTTAGGTAAATTCATAGACTGCTTAACTCCGTTACTCCCCGTGGAGTTGGATGAATATCTGCTCTGCCAGCTTTTTACTGATGCCCGGCACTTTTTCCAATTCTTCTTTCGGCGCACTCTTCATATTTTTGAGGCTGCCGAAATACAACAATAATTCTTTACGCCGTTTAGGCCCCACCCCTTCCAGCGTTTCCAGATCGCTCTGGCTGCGGGCTTTGGCGCGGGCTTTGCGGTGGCCGGTAATGGCGAAGCGGTGCGCCTCATCGCGCACCCACTGCAGCAGCCGGAAACCCTCGTTGTGGGCGTCGGGCATTATAGGGTGCGTGGCGCCCGCTTCCCACAGAAATTCCCAGCCGGATTTACGGGTTTCACCTTTCGAGATGCCGAACAATCGCACCGAATGAATGGCCAGTGATTCCAGTACCGTGGCGACCCTTCCCACCTGCCCTTTGCCACCATCGATCAGCAGCAGAGAAGGTAAATCGTTCTGCTCCAGCAGGCGGGTCATATGGCGCGTCACGGCCTGCTCCAATGCGGCGTAATCATCGCCGGCCGTGACGTCTTTGATAGAGAAGCGCCGATAACGGTCTTTGGTTAAGCCCTCGCCGGAAAACACCACGCACGACGCGTACGTGGCTTCGCCCTGCGAGTGGCTGATGTCGAAACATTCGATCCTTGCCGGTGCTGACGGTAAGTGCAAAAGATCCGCGACCGCCTGCAGTTTGCGCTCGGTATCGAGGCGACCGGACAGCTGCGCCTGCGCACCGGTGCGGGCATTTTCCTGGGCCATGTGCAGCCATTTACGATTTTGCCCACGCTGTCCGCGAGACAGGCTGATTTTGTGCCCAGCGGTCAGGCGTATGGCTTCTGCGAGCGCCTCCAGCGCTTCGCTGTCGACATCGGCAATTAATTCTTTTGGCCAGCCTTCGGCCGAGTGTTCGGCCAGATAAAACTGCGCCATGTAGGTTGCCAGTAAATCCTGCTCGCTTTCACCGGCCAGATTGTCCGGGTAGTAATTCTTGCTGGCCACCAGACGTCCGCTGCGGAAGGCCAAACGATGAATGCAGAGTACATTCTGCCAGTCGAGCAGCGCCCATACATCGGCGTCGCCCTGCCCGGAGTCGACAAACTGTTTTTCCTGAATCTGGCGCAGCAGGTCAATCTGGTCGCGAATTGCTCCGGCGAGTTCAAATTGCAGGCGGTCTGCGGCGGCGAGCATTTTCTGCTGCAATTCGAGCAGCAGCTCGGGCCCTTTCCCCTGCAGGAACAGCGTCGCCTGACGCACGCTTTCTGCGTACTGATCCTGAGTTACCTTACCGACACAGGGCGCTGAGCAGCGTTTGATTTCGTGCTGCAGACACGGGCGGCTGCGGTGCTGAAAGTAACTGTCTTCGCAGTTGCGCAACTGAAACAGGCGCTGCAGGTAATTCAGTGATTCGCGAACGGCCGTGGCATTCGGGTATGGGCCGAAATATTGCCCTTTGCGCTTGCCCTTGCCGCGGCGGTATTCGAGCAGTGGAAACTCATGCTCTGACAGGTGCAGATAAGGATAGGACTTGTCGTCCTTAAGCAGGATGTTGTACTGGGGTTTGTGCTGCTTGATCAGGGTTTGCTCAAGCAGCAGTGCCTCGGCCTCGCTGGCGGTTACCGTCACTTCGATGTGATCGATGCGATTGACCAGAGCCACGGTTTTGGCGTTGAGGCCGCGGGCACGGAAATAACTGGATACCCGGTTTTTCAGATTTTTCGCTTTGCCGACGTAGAGCAGCTCTCCGTCGGCGGCGTACATGCGGTAGACCCCGGCACGCAGGGTCAGGGTGGACAAAAATGCCCGGATATCAAAGTCGCTCATCAGGTCGTAGCGGCAGGGTCAACCAGTCCGTAACGGACCGCCATGTGGGTCAGTTCAACATCGCTGTCGATGCCCAGTTTTTCAAAAATCCGGTAACGGTAGCTGTTTACTGTCTTCGGGCTGAGAAACAGCTTTTCGCTGATTTCCTGCACCTTCTGACAGCCTACGATCATGATAGTGATCTGCATCTCCCGCTCCGACAGCTCATCAAACGGCGATGCCTGATCCTGCTGGAAGGGCTTCAGCGCCATGCGCTGGGCAATGTCCGGGCTGATGTACTTCTGCCCGCTTTTCACTTTCATAATGGCGCGCACCATTTCATCAGCGTCGGCACCTTTGGTGATGTAACCAGAGGCGCCAGCCTGCAGGAGGCGCGTGGCGAATGGGTTATCGTCACAGGCTGTGACGGCAATGATCTGAACATCCGGGTTGTTGCGGGTAATTTTACGTGTGGCTTCCAGGCCCCCGATACCCGGCATGCGGATATCCATCAGAATCACATCGGGCTGTTGTTCTTTTGCGAACTGCACAGCCTCTTCGCCACTTGCTGCTTCACCGACCACTTCAATTCCCTTTGCGTCTGTGAGCAGACGAGAGATACCCGAGCGAACCAGCTCGTGGTCATCGACAACCAGCACTTTAATCAAGGGACCACCCCGTACGTTTCAGTCAAAGTTCGCGGCGTTTTGGCACACCGTCGTTGTTATTGTTGGCCGGGAAATATAACAAACCCTTTACAGTGGGTACATGCGTTTCCTCTGCCACGCGTACTTCATCGGATTCAGGTTGCGGCCAACCTCCACCACCCCTTCGTCCATGTTGTGGTGCATGCTGAACCCCAGTCGCTGCGACAACTTCAGCATTCCTGTGTTGTGCGGCAGCACGCTGCCGAAAATCTGCAGTACGCCGCGCCGGGTCAGGTATTCAATGATGCCCTGCATCAGGCGCAGGCCAAGCCCTTCGCCACGGCAATTGTCATCAATGATCACAGAGAACTCGGCGGCCACGTCGTCGGCATCAATCCAGACCCTGACCACGCCGTACAGCACGCCTTCGCGCAGTGCGATAAACGCCATTTCGCGGTCGTAATCGATCTGGGTGAAGCGCGCCAGCTCCTTATGGTCAAACTGGCGGCGGGCGGAGAAGAACCGCAGGCGCAGCGACTCGGCGCTGAGGCGGTGATAGAAGTCTTCCAGCAGAGGCTCATCTTCCGCGCGGATCGGCCGGATGTCGTAAGCGTGTCCGTTGCGGCTTTCGTACTGGCTTTCCAGCTCTTTCGGGTAGGGCTGAATGGCGGATTTCGCCGGGTGCCCTACCTCGCCTGCCACGCCGATGACCATGTAGCGGCCGACCTGACGACGGATGGCGTTGACTTCAAAGCCGGCAATCCATAGGTGGTTCAGCGCCATGTGCGACAGTGCGACCAGCCAGCGTTCCAGGGTTACCAGTTCGCGTTCAATGTTGTCGGAACGCTCGGACAGCACCTGATAGAAATGGCTGCGTTTGATCAGCTTTTCAGCCAGATTGGCGTTCAGCGGCGGTAAGGCCACCTGACGATCGACCAGAATATCGGCTGTGCTGCCACCGCCACCGAAGAACAGGTAAGGGCCGATTTCGGCATCGCGGCCAATACCGAAGGAAAATTGCAGGTTATCGAGCGCCCGGTGCATGGTCTGTAACGTGTAGCCCATAACCGGGCTGTCCGGAAAGGCGTCGCCAATCTGTTGTTCAAGGCTCTCGGCGGCCGTGGTGACTTCTTCCGTCGTTTTCAGATCACGCACCACTGAACGCAGACGTTCGCGCGGGTTGTTGCCGTAGGCGAACGGGTACAGGTAGTCGCGGTGATGCACGCGCAGCACCCAGGGGCCTTTTACTTCGCCCGACACCGCCAGTAGGTCGGACAAATGACTGCGGTAGCGCATTTCGGCGCACGAGAAACCATAAGCGTTCAGCAGGCGCCAGGCGTAATCGGGCAGTAGGTAATCGCCCGGGCGATGCACCGTCAGGATGTCTTTATCGACGTCCATATGTGCCGACGAGATTGGGATCTCAAGACTCTCCGGCGTTTCGCGCAGCAGATCCTGAGTGCGCTGGTGCGCCACCATGTACATATAGGACTTGATGGCGTTATCCGGTGTGTCGAAGGTCGGCAGGCCGTTCTGGTCGAAACACTCGCGCGCGGCCTCTACCGAATACTCCCCTACCCAGCTGGTCAGCACGGTCTTGTTGCTGGTTTTGGCGATGCGCACCAGTGCTTCAGCGCAGGCCAGTGGATCAGACCCCAGACTTGGGATGTATATCACCAGAATGGCGTCGACCTGCTTGTCACGGATCAGTGTATTGGCAACGGCCGTCAGTTGCTGCGGCTTAAGTTCCGGGTTCAGCAGAATCGGATTTTCTGTGCTCAGGTACTCCGGCAGCAGGCCACGTAAGTGTGTGCGGGTATCTTCCGACAAGGTGGCCAGCTGCCCCTTGTCGTGAAGCAGGCGGTCCATGGCCAGAATGGCGGGGCCGCGTCCGTTGGCGATAATCGCCAGACGCGGACCAAAGGATTCGCGGCGCTGACCGAGGGCGTCGACGCAGTCGAACAATTCATCGGTAGCCGATACGCGCAACACCCCGGCGCGCGCCAGTGTTTCGTCCACCAGAGAATCGCGTGTGCGCAGGCCGCGTGGTGTGGCAATGCGGTTCAGTGGGTTTTCCTGAAAGCGGTTGCTCTTTACCGCCAGCACCAGCTTGTGGCGCGACGCCGCACGCAGTGCGCGAATCAGGGCTTTGCCTGAGCCGATTTCATCGAGCTGGATCAGCAGGGTTCTGACCGGCGGCTCTTGTGTGATGTAGTCAATCAGATCCGGCAGGGTTACGTCCTGACTCTTGCCGAGTGTAAGGACGTGCGAGAAGCCGATTTTGCGGCTGAATGCCCAGTCCATAACGCCGGATGCCAGCGTGCCTGACTGGCCGACGTAAGCAATGTGCCCCGGGCGTACCGGCACGTGCAGGAAGCTGGCGTTGAGCTTGCGACCAGGAACTACCATGCCAAGGCAGTCCGGGCCGAGTATGCGCATGCGGGTCTGCTGAATCACCTGATTCAGACGGTCCGAAGACGGGCGGAACTGCCACGAGCGGGTCCGGGCGATACCGCCGGTCAGCAGCATGGCGGCGCCAACCCCTTTGCTGTGCAGCTGTTTGATGATTTTCGGAACCGTTTCGGCCGGCGTGCAGATAATGGCCAGATCGACGGGCTGTTCCAGCTGTCCGATGCGGGACAAAGCCGGGATGCCATAAACATCTTTGTAGCCACGGCTGTTGATCGGAATGATCAGCCCCGGATATTCGCCGTTTATCAGGTTGCGCACGATGGCGCCGCCAAGGCTGCTGGCGCGCTCCGACGCACCGATGACAGCGATGGACTTGGGTTCAAAGAACAACTCCAGTGAGCGCGTTCCCATCTCGACTGATCCTTAAGTTTAGTTGGCGCGGCACGACCCGGGCGATACACTGGCACTTTACGCAGCTGAGTTCCAGATCAGAAACCCCTGCCATGACAACAGCTTATTTTACCTTTCATCAACATTTAGCTCACGACACCGGCGATGACCATCCGGAACATGCCATGCGCATTCTGGCGATTGAGCATCAGTTGAAAGCCACGGGTGTCTGGGATGAGCTGACCATCGTTGAAGGTCAGACCGCTCACCTGCCGGACATTTTGCGGGCCCACAGCCCGGGGTATGTGGAGCAGCTGAAACTGATCCAGCCCAAGCAGGGGCATATTTATGTCGACGAGGATACACCGATGTCCGCCGGCAGTCTTGATGCAGCTCTGCTTTCCGTGGGTACCAGCACCATGGCGCTGGATGCGGTGATGAAAGGTATTTATGACAATGCCTTTGTGTCGGTCCGTCCGCCGGGTCACCATGCAGAGCACCGTAAGAGTATGGGCTTCTGCTTTTTCAATAATGTGGCAGTGACGGCGTTGCGGGCAGCGGAAGTGCATCATGCACAGCGTGTCGCAATTCTCGATTTTGATGCGCATCAGGGAAATGGCACGGTCGATATTCTGAAAAATGATCCGCGCTTTCTTATTTGTTCAAGTTTTCAGCACCCTTTTTACCCTTATTCCCACTACCAGACGGGCATGTTCAATAATCTGGTGAATGTGTACCTTGATTCAGGTGCCGGTGGTGCGGAATTCCGTCAGCAGGTTCTGGATGTCTGGGGGCCTGCATTGCGTGGTTTTGCGCCTGAGGTGATAGTGGTGTCTGCAGGATTTGATGCGCATCGCGATGATCCGATGGCCGAGTTGTGTTTCGATGACGACGACTATCGCTGGATCGGTGAATGGATTGGCGATTACGCCAAGCAGCGCAGCATTCCCTGGGTCGCTATTCTCGAAGGAGGCTACGACCTGAATGCACTGGGTCGCTCTGTCACAGCGTTTATCCGCGAAATGATCAAAGCCAACGCCGGCTGATTACGTCGGCTCACAATCGTTTTACACATCTCCAACACAGAGCGTCTGTTAATCGGGCATGCTGGATTTTTGATTCCGGAGTGCTGATATGCCGTCGAAAGCGTCTGGCCAAAATGCAGATCTGCAGCGCGCAACCCTGAGAACGTTATATCGGACGGAATGGATTGCGGTCTGGTTGGTTGGCTGTATCGCCGTTACGTTGCTGATGCACGCCCTGACCTCGTGACTCCCTGACTGAGTGCTTTTAGTTTTCGTGGTGCGCAAAAGAAAAAAGCCAGCACGATGTGCTGGCTTTTTAATAATGGCGGAGGGATAGGGATTCGAACCCTAGATCGGGATAAACCGACGCCGGTTTTCAAGACCGGTGCTTTCAACCACTCAGCCATCCCTCCGAATTGGTGCGTATCATACTTTAACTTTTTTCGGCGTCAATACTTTTTTTTATAAATCAATACGATACGTCCTTTCACCCCGTCTTGCGGCTTTTCAAGCGCCCCGCTCTGCCGATACCATTAGCGCAATTCACAGGATGCCCGCTATGGCCACCATTTCACTTCTGGTCCGCTCCAGCCCTTTTGCTGGCGACCATCATTACATCGCCATGGATTTTATCCGTGCCGCCGTGGCTTCGGGCCATACCATACGACGCGTATTCTTCTATCAGGATGCGGTCTACGCCGCGCTGAACAGTCAGCAACCCGTGCAGGGGCAAACTCCTTTGGCGTCACAGTGGTCAGAACTCGCCGCTGATGCGGGTTTTCCTTTGCAGGTTTGCATTGCTAATGCGTTGCGTCGCGGTATCGCCGATGAAGCCGAGCAAAAGCGCTACGGACTGAACGCTCTGACCTGTGCTGGCGGATTCGAACTGGCCGGCCTTGGCGAAATGGCCGAGGCGGCTGCCGATTCTGACCGTGTGGTGGAGTTTTAATATGGCAACAGTTTGTGTGCTGATTACGACTCCACCATCACCGGATCCCGAAGTGGCGGAGATGATCCTTGCCTTGGCTGCGTTTGATCATGAGGTTCAGGTTATTGTCAAAGGCGCAGGCCTGGGCTGGCTGGTTCGTGGGCAGTTGTCACGCAAGCCCGCCGGAAAATCCCCTGACAAAGTCATCGGGGCACTGCCTATGTACGATGTTGAATCCATTTTCTACAGCACGGATGACCTTGCACTCAGCCCCTTTGCTGGTGCGTCCCTGCAGTCATTTGCGCGCGGTATGTCCAACCCGGAGCTGCAGGCGTTACTGGCTTCTGCTGATCATTGCGTGAGTTTTTGAGATGGGAATGATCCACCAGATTTTTTCACCCAATCCATCTGTGCTGATGGACGTCTCTGCACTGGCTGCAGCAGGCGACTGCGTATTGCTGCTTGGCGATGGCGTGTATCTTCAGGAGCAGGCCGCTGCTCATTTTACGGTTTATGTCCGCGCTCAGGACGCAGCGACCAGAGGCCTCGCCGTTACGGCATCGGCTACGTCCATCAGCGATCAGGAATGGCTTGCCCTGACGATGAGCCACACCAAACCCATCAGCTGGTTTTGAATGCCTATGTTAAAGCTTGATAAAGACGGCTTTCTGGCCGATCTGAGTGACTGGAACGAAGCAGTGGCTGCCGAGCTGGCGGCTTCTGAAAACGTTGAGCTTACGCCCGAACATTTTGAAGTGCTGCACCTGCTGCGCCGCTTTTATCAGGAATTTGAAGTGTCACCTGCCATGCGCCCACTGACCAAATACCTGAAAGAGCATTTGGGTGCAGATAAATCCTCCAGTATTTATTTACTGAAATTATTTCCCGGCAGTCCTGCCAAGCTGGCTGCTAAATTTGCGGGATTGCCGCGACCGGAGAATTGTTTATGAGCCACCCTCTCGCTGATTACGTGCGCATTCTGGCGCGGGGTCGCAATGGCAGTCGCAGCATGACGCAGGAAGAAGCCTTCTTTACCATGAAGGCGATGCTGAATGGTGACGCCCTGCCAGAGCAGATCGGTGCCATTTTTATGCTGATGCGTGTTAAAGAAGAAAGTCCGGAAGAGCTTGCAGGATTTGCTGCGGCCATTAATCAGTGCTGGCCTGACGGTCTGAATGCCGACTTAGTGTGGCCTACGTACGCAGGCAAACGTCGCCAGCCATTCTGGTGCTTTTTGTCCATGTTGCTGCTCAAGCAGATGGGATACCGGATTCTGGTGCACGGCACCGAGGCACACACAGAAGGTCGTCAGTACCTTCATGAAGTGTTCGGTCATTTTCAATTGCCGGTGCTGGGCTGCGCGCAGGATTTTAACGACAGCGATGGCCTCGCCTATTTGCCCTGCTCCCGACTGAATCCTGTATTGCAGGAATGGCTGTCTCTGAAATCGGTACTTGGCGTCCGCTCACCAATCAATACCGTTATGAAGACCATCAGCCCTGAGAGTATTCCCAGTGTTCAGGGCGTTTTTCACCCCAATTATGCCGAGGTGCACACGGCGGCAGCGGCATTGAACGGGAAAAACTGCGTGGTAATTAAAGGCGAAGGCGGTGAGTTTGAGGTTAACCCTGAGCGTGAGTGCGTTGCACGCTATCAGCTGAATGGTCAGATTCAGGAAGTTCGTATTCCTAATCTGGCCTCACACTACGCCGGTAAAGCTCAGGAAGTGTCCTGCGAGTGGCTGGCATCGGTGTGGAATGGCCAAGAGACAAATGAATACGCTCAGGATGCCATTGTCGATACTGCGGCGCTGGCTTTGCTGGCGATTCGTGGTGAGGGTGATTTTGAAGCGCTCCGGCTGGAGTGCAGGAATGCCTGGCTTGAGCGGCTGGATAAATCCGCTTTGCTTACCGCATAAATAAAAAAAGCGCCGTAAGGCGCTTTTTTTATTGTCAGACCCTGAACTGCCCGGCCACATGCCTGAGCGTGCTGGCAATGTCCGACAACGACCGGCTTGCAGCCTCAACCTTGTGCATGCTCGACATCGCTGAGGCTGATGTCTCGCGAATGCCCATGACGTTTTCTTTGATACTGTGGGCAGCCTGTTCCTGACGATCGGTCGCGGCTGCAATCTGGGAGTTCATGGCCGTAATGGATTCGACTTTCTCGGTAATCGCCTGCAGGCTTTCGTCTGTTTTGGCGGCCTGGCTTACGCTGGTGCGGGCGCGTTCTTTACTTTCGCTCATCACCTCAACCGCTGAGCGGGCTGCCGACTGCAGCTGCTCGATAACAGCCTGAATTTCCTGCGTTGAATCCTGAGTACGTGATGCCAGAGTGCGCACTTCATCGGCTACCACGGCAAAGCCCCGGCCCTGCTCACCTGCCCGTGCAGCTTCGATCGCTGCGTTCAGCGCCAACAGATTGGTTTGCTCGGCAATACCTTTGATCACATCCAGAATGCTGCCTACGTTTGCCGTGTCGGCTTCCAGCTTACGAATAACTTCACTGGCACGTTCGACTTCACCGGCAAGGCTGTTAATGCTTTTTACGGTTTCATTAACGATTTTGCGTCCTTCTTTAGCCGCACGATCGGCTTCTTTGGCTGCGTCGGCGGCCGAACCTGCATTGGTCGACACTTCCTGTACGCTGGCAACCATATCGTCTACCACCAGTGACACTTCTTCTGTTGCGCGATTCTGGCGTTCGGTGATCTGTGAAGTCTGAGAGGTCAGGCTGCCGAGATCGCCGGACACAGACGTCAGGGGACGAGTGGTACTCACCACCTCACCGATGTTTTTGTGCAGCTTGTCGACGAACTGGTTGAACCAGTCGACAACCTCGCCGATTTCATCGTGCGAGGATTTCTGAATGCGACGGGTTAAATCCCCTTCTCCGGAGGCAATGTCTTTCAGCGAGTTCAGCAGGCTTGATACGGCAAGATTGATGCTGCTGCTGGTTGACCAGGCAACGACGATCAGAATGGCCAGCGTAATGGCCGTGACGATAAGGCCAAAGGACAGCGCGCTCGCGGCAGCCTCCTGCGATGCGGAGACAATATCATTAAAGGCACTCAGGCCGCTTTCGCTGTAGGCCTGCAGCTTCTGACGAGCCTCGGTCAGCTCCTTATTCATACGGTCGATCAGCGACGGATCCAGATTGCCCTCAATCATGCCAATGGACAGCTTTTTCGCTGTGCCGAAGTAGGCTTCAAAGGCGTCTCTGCCCGAGCGCAGGTCTGACGCCTCGTCGGGCCACAGCGACTCCAGACGCGACATGCCATCAAGCATCTCTTTGCGGTATTTTTCGGCGGAATTAACGAAGTCCATTTCGCCGGTGGATACGGCGGTTGAGAATAGTTCTTCGATGCGGGATAGCCGGACTATGTTGGCCTTGGACTCCTCCACCACCGGAAAGAAGGTTTTCTGGATGGTTTCAAGTCGGGCTGAGTTGGCTTTATTCATATTGGTGCTGAGCAGAATACTCACCAGGAAGCCTGCAATGGCAACGGCCGCCAGAGACAGAATTTTGGTTTTAATGCTCAGAGAATTGAGGAAACTCATCAGGATATCCCGGTAATTGCATCTACTGACTCAAGCATAGTGCAATTCCGGAATTCTGCTGACTGAACGGAGACTTAGTCCCGCTCAGCGCCAGCTGAGCTTGTCATGCAGGCTGACCACGTCGCCGACAATGGTGAGCGTGGGCGCCGCAATGTCGTGGCTGGCGACGTAGTCCGGCATGCTGGCCAGAGAGCCGATGTGCACCCGCTGGTCTGGCAGTGTGCCCTTCTCGACCAGAGCCACCGGCGTTTCGGGGCGCATACCTGCAGCGATGAGTTGGCGGCAGATGTGAGGCAGCCCGGTAAGTCCCATATAGATCACCAGCGTCTGCCCCGGATGAACCAGTTCATGCCATGGCAAGTCACAGGTCTCATTTTTAAGATGGCCGGTCACGAAACGCACGCTTTGCGCGTAATCCCGATGGGTAAGCGGAATGCCGGCATAAGATGCGCAGCCGCTGGCAGCGGTAATGCCGGGCACAATCTGAAATGGAATACCGTGCTTTGCCAGCTCTTCAATTTCTTCACCGCCGCGGCCAAAGATAAACGGGTCGCCGCCTTTCAGGCGCAGCACGCGCTTGCCCTGCAGCGCAGCCTCAACCAGTAGCTGATTGATACCGTCCTGCGGCACCGAGTGCAGACTTTTCTGCTTGCCGACGTAATAGCGCTCAGCGGCCGGGTCGATCAAGTCAAGAATCTGAGGATTCACCAGCCGGTCGTAAAACACGATGTCAGCGCTCTGAATCAGGCGCAGCGCTCGGAAGGTCAGTAAATCCGGGTCGCCAGGACCTGCACCAACCAACCACACCTCTCCGGCGGTCGCCGTACCCTGCAGGCAGGCGGCTGTTTCGGCATCGGCTATGTCGGGCCTGCGGGCCAGAATCATCTCTGGTGCGCGGCCATTCATCCAGCGTCGCCAAAAGCCTGCGCGTTCCGCCAGCGGCAGTGCGAGTTTCACTCTGGCCCGCAGCGCTTCTGCGTATTCAGCCAGTGTGCTCAGATCGGCAGGCAGAAAGGCTTCCAGGCGCTGACGGATATGACGGGTCAGTGCCGGCGATGCGCCGCTGGTCGACACGCTGACCAGCAACGGCGAGCGGTCAATGACGGCTGGAAAAATGAAATCGTTGTCGGTGCTGTCATCGGAGCGGCAAACCAGACAGCCGACGCTGCGGGCGTTATGGGCAAGGGCTTCGTTCAGTGCGATGTCATCCGTTGCCAGCACGACCAAAGCCTGTGCAGGAAACGTCTCGGACGTCGTTGCGCTGCGCTCTTCCAGGTGGATCTGGCCACCATCAGCCAGCTGACGGATATTGCTGTCAGGCTCGGGAGCGATGACGCGGACCTGAGCGCCGGCGTTCACCAGCGTCAGGACCTTGCGGGCGGCGACAGTGCCACCACCAATAATAACGAAGGGGCGTACGTCCCCCCGCAGAACGAGGGGGAGCGTCATCATGGGCGGATAACCTCAACACCGCCCATGTATGGGCGCAGCGCGTCAGGAACGACGATGCTGCCGTCTTCCTGCTGGTAGTTTTCCATTACAGCCACCATGGTGCGGCCCACAGCCAGACCGGAGCCGTTCAGTGTGTGCAGCAGCTCAGGCTTGCCGGTTTCCGGATTGCGCCAGCGGGCCTGCATGCGGCGGGCCTGATAATCACCAAAGGTGCTGCAGGATGAGATCTCGCGATACTTCTGCTGACCAGGCAGCCAGACTTCCAGATCGTAGGTTTTGCTGGCCGAGAAGCCCATATCGCCGCCGCACAGGGTAATTTTGCGGTACGGCAGGCCAAGTTTCTGCAGAATCGCTTCGGCGTGACCGGTCAGCTCTTCCAGTGCGGCGTCGGAGTCTTCTGCGCGCACAAACTGCACCAGCTCGACTTTGTCGAACTGATGCTGACGGATCATGCCGCGGGTGTCGCGACCGTAGCTGCCCGCTTCACTGCGGAAACACGGTGTGTGGGCGACCTTTTTAATCGGCAGCTGGATGTCGGTAACTGACTCGCGCAGCAGGTTGGTTACCGGTACTTCCGCGGTCGGAATCAGGTAAAAGTCTTTTTCGCCCTGAGCAGAAGGAATTTTGAACAGGTCTTCTTCGAATTTCGGCAGCTGACCAGTACCTTCCAGCGCAGTGCGGTTCACCATGTACGGTACATAGGTTTCGGTGTAACCGTGTTCTTCGGTGTGGGTGTTCAGCATGAACTGAGTGATGGCACGGTGCAGGCGCGCCATTGGACCGCTCATCACCACAAAACGTGAACCGGCCAGCATGGCGCCATCATCAAAGCTCAGGCCCAGCGCTTCACCCAGATCCACATGGTCTTTCGGTGTAAAGCTGAAGCTGGCTGGCGTGCCCCACTTCAGGACTTCGACGTTATCGTCTTCGTCTTTGCCGAATGGCACGCTGGCGTGCGGTACGTTTGGAATGCTCATCAGCAGATCGCGCATCGCCTGCTCGGCGTCTTTTGCGGCCTGCTCTGCGTCGGTGATGTCAGAGTCGATGCTGCCCATAACCTGAGCTTTGGCATCTTCCGGGGACATGCCCTGACCGATCAGTGCGCCGATTTGCTTGGAGGCTTTCTTCTTTTCAGCCTGCAGCGCCTGAGCCTTGGTCAGCGCGGATTTGCGCTGCTCGTCGAGGCGGTTGAATTCTTCATCGTTGAATACGAAACCTTTTTTGCCCAGGGCAGATTTCACCTGATCAAGGTTTTCACGGATATATTTAACGTCCAGCATTGCTCTTTAAACCACGGATTTAGATAGCCACATGCCTGCGGCGGTTGCCAGCAGACAGCCTGTCACACTGAAGCCCACATAACCCGCGAAGGCGAGCCAGCGTTCCTGTTGCAGCATGGTCAGACTTTCCAGTGAGAAGGTTGAAAATGTTGTAAATGCGCCGAGAAAACCCACCATCGCCAGTTGCTTATGATGGTCTCCGCCCCACTGGTGCTGAACCAGCCAGACGTAGGCGACGCCGATGGCGAAGGAGCCTAGCAGGTTCACACTTAAGGTGCCATAGGGAAAGGGCTTATCCATCCAGCGGAAGATGGCGGTGGCGACTATGTAGCGTGCAATGGCGCCAGCGGCTCCGCCCAGGCCAATCCAGAAAAAGCTCATTCGCCCTCCTCGGGGTAACGTTGCAGCGGGGACTGCTCATTCAGACCACGCAGATATTCGAGTTTTTGCCCTATCTTGCTTTCCAGTCCGCGATTAACCGGGTGGTAGAAGCGTTCATGCCTAAGCTCTGGCGGCAGGTAATTTTCGCCGGCGGCAAATGCATCCGGCTCGTCATGTGCGTAGCGATATTCTGTGCCGTAGTCGAGTGTCTTCATCAGCTTCGTTGGCGCGTTGCGCAGATGCAAAGGCACTTCGTAGCTCGGCTGAGAGCGGATCATGGCGCGCACTTCATTGAAGGCTTTATACACGGCGTTGCTTTTCGGAGCACAGGCCAGATAAACCACCGCTTGCGCAATCGCGAGCTCGCCCTCTGGCGAGCCCAGTCGCTCCTGCACGTCCCAGGCATTCACACACAAAGTAAGAGCACGCGGATCGGCGTTGCCGATGTCCTCACTGGCCATGCGTACAACGCGACGCGCTATGTACAGAGGGTCGCAACCACCGTCGAGCATGCGTGCAAACCAATACAGGGCGCCGTCTGGGTCTGATCCACGCACGGATTTATGCAGCGCCGAAATCTGATCGTAAAACGCTTCGCCACCTTTATCGAAACGCCGGGCTTTATCACCCAGCATTTCGGCGACGTGCTCGCGACTGACGGCCTGACCTGCATTGAGCTGCAGTGTCATTTCCAGAATATTCAAAGCACGGCGTGCATCGCCATCGGCAGACGCAGAAATCAGCTGAATGGCGCCTTCGTCGGCCTGATTGCCGGTTCTGCTCAGGGCTTGCTTGAGAATATGATTCAGCTGGTCTTCCGTCAGGCTTCTGAGTACATACACCTGAGCGCGCGACAGCAGCGCATTGTTCAGTTCAAACGACGGGTTTTCTGTCGTGGCACCAATAAAAATAAAGGTGCCATCTTCCACGTACGGCAGAAATGCATCCTGCTGTGATTTATTAAAGCGGTGCACTTCGTCGATGAATAAAACGGTTTTTTTTCCGGCAGCATGAAAGTGCTGGGCACGCACAACCGATTCGCGAATTTCTTTAACGCCCGACATCACCGCCGACAACGACAGAAATTCCGCATCGACATAATGCGCGATAAGCCGCGCCAGCGTGGTTTTGCCCACGCCCGGGGGGCCCCAGAAAATCAGAGAGTGAAGTTGGCCTGCGTCCAGCGCTTTGCGCAAAGGTGCGCCAATACCAACGACATGCTCCTGACCAATATACTGATCAAGGGTGGCCGGCCGCATCCGGGATGCGAGCGGCTCATAGGCTTTTTGCTGGCCGAATAAATCAGCGGCCATGGCGCCCGTCGATCACGTCGACACCTTCAGGCACATCAAACACAAAGGCCTGCGCATCGGTGGATTTGTTGATTTTCGGTTCAGAAAAAGCGATTTCTGTGATCTGACCCGCGGCGTCGAAAATCATCATGCGCACCAGTTGTTCGTTCTGGTAATGAAATTCAAGCGACTCAAACAATTGACTCGGGTCTTTTGGCACCAGCTGAAAAACGCGTTCATTGCTGGTTTTTTCTTCGCCAACCAGAAAACTCTTTTCAACGTCATCGGCGGAGCCTGTCAGCAGTAACGCTGGCGTTTCCTGAATGCGCTGATCCATGTCACGGATGGTCACCTGTTCAAGGTCGGTGTCGTAAATCCATACCAGCTTGCCATCGGATACCACCAGTTGTTCATACGGCGCATCGGTGTGCCAGCGCATTTTCCCTGGCTTGGCGACCAGCAGTGAGCCGGTCATTTCCTGCAGGGTTTTGCCATTGGCGTCACGCGTGGTTTGTTCAAAGCGTGTTTCAAGGCTTTTCAGGGATTTGATGCGACCCAGAAAATCATTCAGGGCTGCTTCCGAGGCGTTCGCCGCAGAGGCCGTCAGCAACGTCAGGGACAGCAGCAAACCTGAGCGCAGAAGTTTCATTCGGTATTCCTTTTAGTAATCCGGTGGTGCTGATGCGAGAACTTCCCGCGAGCCATTGTGTGAAGGCGAGGAAACGACGCCTGAAGCCTCCATGGTTTCGACCAGACGGGCTGCGCGATTATAACCGATGCGCAATTTACGCTGTACGGAGGAAATAGAGCACTTGCCGGTCTCCGTCACAAATGCCACCGCCTGATCGTACAGGTCGTCTTTTTCGTCGCCACCCTCGAAGCTCGGACCTGCGCCCTCTTCTTCTGAACGTGTGATATCTTCGATGTACTGTGGTTCCCCGCGTTTTTTCCATTCTGCGACCACGCGATGAACCTCGTCGTCATCCACGAATGCACCGTGGACGCGCTCAGGCAAGGCATTGCCAGGGGGCATGAAGAGCATGTCACCATGGCCGAGCAATTGCTCAGCGCCACCTTGGTCAAGAATGGTGCGGGAGTCGATTTTCGACGACACCTGAAAGGCAATGCGGGTCGGAACGTTAGCCTTGATCAGACCGGTAATGACGTCGACCGAAGGCCGCTGCGTGGCCAGAATCATATGAATGCCCGCCGCCCGGGCCTTCTGGGCAATACGGGCGATCAGTTCTTCCACCTTCTTGCCGACCATCATCATCATGTCGGCGAATTCGTCGATCACAATCACGACGTACGGCAGTGGCTCCAGTTGTGGCGGCGTGGTGTCGTAGGATTTATCAATGCGCCACAACGGATCGGTCAGCGGCTGACCTGCTTCGATCGCATCTTTTACTTTTTTGTTGTAACCGGCAATGTTTCGTACGCCCATGGCGGCCATCAGCATGTAGCGCCGCTCCATTTCTGCAACAGACCAGCGCAGGCCGTTGGCCGCTTCTTTCATGTCGGTGATGACCGGCGTCAGAAGATGGGGAATGCCCTCGTAGACTGAGAGCTCCAGCATTTTCGGGTCGACCAGAATCAGGCGAAGTTCATCCGGTGTTGATTTGAACAACAAACTGATCAGCATGGCGTTTACGCCCACGGACTTACCCGAGCCGGTTGTACCGGCGACGAGCAAATGTGGCATTTTAGCCAAGTCCGTAATGACCGGATTGCCGCCAATATCGTGCCCAAGCGCCAGGGTTAATGGTGAGCGGGACTGGTCAAATTCCTCCGACGACAGCACTTCCGACAGGGATACTACGGCGCGATTTTCGTTTGGCACCTCAATACCCATGACCGACTTGCCGGGAATAACTTCCACAACACGGACGCTGACCATGGCCATAGAACGGGCAAGGTCCCTGGCGAGATTTGAAATCTTGCTGGCCTTTACGCCCGGCGCAGGCTGTATCTCAAAGCGGGTAATGACTGGACCTGGAGCGACGGCAGTAACTTCAATTTTTACACCGAAATCGGCCAGCTTTTGAACCAGCAGCTTGGACATCTCCTGCAGGCGTTCGGGTGAAAAACCGCCTTTGTTGTTGGTTCGTGGAGGATCCAGCAGTGCAATAGACGGCAGCGGCTCGTCCGATTTGAAAAGCTTTGTCTGCAGATCGCGCTGCGCCCGCTCAGAGGTACGAACTTCTTTTCGGGCAAGTGGTTCGATAGGGATAATAGTTTCGTCATCAGCAGGCAGTTCACCGGCTTCGTCTTCCCATGGTGGAAGGTCATCAATACCACTGTGACTGGCTGCGCGCACAGGCTGTGGCTCTTCTGCCCTTAAGGTGGGAATGCTGTCACTCAGTTCGTCGTCATCATCTGCGGCGATTCGGTCATCTTCCAAATCGCGGTTGAGTACAGACTCATTGAGCCCAGCGCCGGCTGTATCGTCTGGCTTCGGTCTTGATGGTTCCTGAGCGCGTAGCTGAGGCTTGGCTGTGGCAATAGGCGCTGCCTGCTCATCACCCCAGAATGGCTGATCATCATCGATATCATTCCAGCTGAAGTCCGCAATGATTGGCGGTTCGGCCTCAGTTTCTGACATTACCGGCTCTGATTTGCGGCGTCGGTTCGGGGACTCAGAGCTGTCTGCGGCATCATTGTTCGCAGCGAAATCGCAGGATTGTTTGCGTTTGCGACCGTCTGAAACGACCGGCTCAGGTTCTGCCTCAGTGTTAACCCCTGATTGCGCTTTGCTGCCGGCTCCGCGCTGTGCTGCCAGGTTAAAGAGTGTGGCGCCTACGCGGTCAAAAAAGTGCAGCCAGGAAAACTCCAGAAACAGCATCAGGCCTATCGCCAGCGCGCCTGACAGCAGGATGGCTGTTCCTGCAAACGAGAACAGCGGCAGCATGACACCAAGAATGACTTTCCCCAGGATGCCGCCCGAGCCTACCGGCAGGGAGTCGCCAGTAAAAATACTCATGTCGGCCAGTGCGCACAGCGATGCAACGGACAACACAATGCCAACACTGCGCAGCAGCCATACTTTGCCAGAGTTCCTGGGCGCTTTGCGGAACAGTTGCCAGAGCTTAGCAATCACCAGCAGCGGGATGGCGTAAGCCAGAAATCCAAAGCCATGAAACAGGAGGTCGGCGACAAGTGCGCCGACTCGGCCGGCCGCATTGGTCGGTTGCCCCTCGCCCGCTGAGGACCAGACCCTGTCGTTGCCCGAATAGGTCGCAAGCGCCAGAAGCAGCAGCATGCTGGCCAGCGTAAGCGCGACAAAAATGACATCGTGACGACGACTCCAGCCATGCGACTGGCCGGCAATGGCCACTCCTTCCGTGACTGCCTCTGGCCCGATGTCTGATTCGGTCTTATGCTTTGGCAAAATACCATCCTGTAACATTCCGATTTGCGCAGAGTCTACCACGGGTTATGTATGATTGACTGGTTGGATGAAACCTCCCTTCCCCGCTTTCCCTCAACAGGTAAGGCCCTGTCCGATCCCAATGGATTGCTGGCCGCGGGTGGGGTCGTGTCACCGCTCTGGATCGATGCGGCGTATCGCTCTGGTATCTTCCCCTGGAACGATCCGGATGAGGTCCGGTTATGGTGGTCTCCCGCCCCACGCGCTGTGATTCGCCCTCAGGACTTTCGCATCCCCCGGAGCGTTAAAAAGGCCATGAACCGAAGCAATTTCACGGTGACAACGAACCTGGCCTTTGAAAGCGTCATGCATGCATGTGCCCAACCCCGGGACTATGAAGCGGGCACATGGATCAGTGACGACATCGTTGAAACGTACACGCGACTGAATGCCTGCGGGCGGGCAGTCAGCGTGGAGTGCTGGGATGGCAGTGGGATGCTCTGTGGCGGATTCTACGGTTTGACAATCGGGGCCGCGTTCTTTGGTGAGTCTATGTTTTCGCGGGTCAGTGATGCCTCTAAGATTGCGTTTGCAACGGCGGCGCCGTATCTCTTCGACTCCGGCATAGAGATGATCGACTGCCAGATGAAGACCGATCACCTAGGGCGGTTTGGTCTTGTTGAGCTGGATCGCGGCGAGTTCGAGGCGCTGCTGGCGAAAAACGCAGCGAAGACCAGTCAGCTGAACTTGCCTGGAGTGCTGCGATGAACAAAATTCTGCTGTTTCAGCCGCCGGATACTCACGACTGCAGTTATTTGCCGGATATGCAGTCCCGCAGCCTTTATGCAGACCCCCGCATTGAGCTGGACGCCTCAGCCCTGACGCTGCTGAGTCTCAACGGCTTTCGGCGCAGCGGTCGTCTTGTCTATCGCCCCAATTGCCCGGGCTGTGAGGCCTGCATTGCCGTAAGGATTCGTGCTCATGAGCTGCTCTGCAGTCGCACTCAGCTTCGGACGCTCAAACGCAATTCGGACTTGGAGTTGTCTGTGGAGATTCCGGGCCGACGAGACGAAATCTATGGGCTGTACGAACGCTATATCAATGAGCGTCATGCCGATGGCGACATGTATCCGGCAGCCGAAAAGCAATTTGATGATTTTCTGGCCAGCGATTTTGGTACAACCCGCTATTTAGTGGCTCGCAAGCAAGGCAAGCTAATTGCCTGTATGGTCTTCGATGTTCTGGAGGATGGCCTGTCGGCGGTCTACTGTTTTTTTGATCCGGATGAAGTGGCTCGTTCGTTGGGAAGCTTTCTTATTGTACGGCTTACTCAGTTGGCTGCCGCGGTGCGGCTGCCGTACAACTATCTCGGCTACTATGTTCGTGGCAGCAGGAAGATGGAATATAAGGTTCAATACGCGCCATTGGAGCAGTTGATTGATGGTCATTGGCAGCTGCTGGTGCGTTGATCAGGTCTTTATGTGCTTTTATCGGGTGGTTGTTTTGCTTCTTCGGGCGAATTCAGGCAGAATGCGCCCGCGTTGTGCAAGGTCTAAACAGGTGACGAATGGCAAAAGATGACGTTATTGAAATGGAAGGCGAAGTAATTGACACCCTTCCCAATACGATGTTCCGCGTAAAACTCGAAAACGGTCACGTGGTGACTGCTCATATCTCCGGCAAGATGCGTAAGAACTACATTCGCATTCTGACTGGCGACAAGGTCAAGGTAGAACTGACTCCTTATGACCTGAGCAAAGGTCGCATCACTTACCGCGCGCGTTAATGCCCGTCACCGGAAGTTCCTGCCCTCAGGCAGGAACCTCTTCCGGTACTGAGAGCACCAGCTCTCCCTTATCAGCAGAAATATCCACTTCCCCACCCTGCGAAAGCTCTCCGAAGAGAATCTTCTCCGCCAGTGGTTTTTTGACTTTCTCCTGAACCAGTCGGCCCATTGGGCGTGCGCCCATTTTTTCGTCGTAGCCGTGCTCTGCCAGCCAGTAACGCGCGCTGTCATCGACGTTCAGCAAAACACGTTTGTCGTCCAACTGCCCTTGCAGCTCAGCCAGGAACTTGTCGACGACATGCAGAATGGTTTCGCGCGACAGCGGGGCAAACTGGATGATGCTGTCAATCCGGTTGCGGAACTCAGGCGTGAAGGTTTTCTTAAGTGCCTCAAAACCGTCGGTTGTATGATCCTGCAGCGTAAAGCCAATACTGGTGCGACTCATCTGCTCGGCACCGGCGTTGGTGGTCATAATCAGAATCACATTGCGGAAGTCGGTTTTGCGGCCGTTATTGTCGGTCAGCGTACCGTGATCCATTACCTGCAGCAGGATGTTGAACACTTCTGGGTGCGCTTTCTCGATCTCATCCAGCAGCAATACGCAGTGTGGATTCTTGTTAATGGCTTCGGTCAGCAAGCCACCCTGATCGTACCCGACATAACCAGGAGGCGCGCCAATCAGGCGGGAAACTGTATGCCGTTCCATGTACTCCGACATGTCAAAGCGAACCAGTTCCATGCCCATAACTGCAGCCAGCTGGCGTGAAACCTCGGTCTTGCCGACGCCGGTCGGACCAGCGAATAAGAAGGAACCGATTGGTTTTTGCGGCGACGTGAGGCCTGCGCGGGACATCTTGATGGCGGTTGACAAGGTTACAATCGCCTCATCCTGACCAAAGACCACCATATTCAACTTGTCTTCCAGCTTGAACAGCAGCTCTTTGTCGGATGCCGACACTGTTTTTGGAGGAATACGGGCAATGGCCGCTACAACCTGCTCAATCTCAGGTACCCCGATCACCTTTTTGCGCTTGTTAGCGGGCAGCAAGTGCTGCAGAGCGCCAACTTCGTCGATGACATCGATCGCTTTGTCCGGCAAGTTGCGGTCTGTAATGTAGCGTTCTGCCAGTTCGGCAGCTGCTTTCAGTGCCTTGTCGGTGTAGCGAATGTTGTGATGTTCTTCGAAGCGGGACTTCAGACCTTTAAGAATCTTGTAAGTATCGTCAACTGATGGCGCTGCCACATCAATTTTCTGGAAACGACGGGTCAGTGCGCTGTCTTTTTCGAAGATGCCACGGAATTCAGTAAAGGTGGTAGAACCTATGCAGCGAATCTCGCCGGAGCTCAGCAGTGGCTTCAGCAGATTGCTTGCGTCCATTACACCGCCAGAGGCGGCGCCGGCGCCTATGATGGTGTGAATTTCATCAATAAAGAGAATGCCGTGCGGCTGGCGCTTTAATTCGGCCAATAGGGCTTTGAAGCGTTTTTCGAAATCGCCTCGGTACTTGGTGCCTGCAAGCAGAGCGCCCATGTCCAGACTGTACACCACGGCGTCCTGAATCACTTCTGGCACATCGCGATCAACAATACGCTTGGCAAGGCCTTCAACGATGGCTGTCTTGCCAACGCCAGAGTCTCCTACGAGCAGTGGGTTGTTCTTGCGGCGACGGGCAAGGGTTTGTACCAGACGACTGACTTCGTATTCTCGGCCAATCAGAGGGTCGATTTTGCCTTCGCGAGCCATGCGATTGAGATTGGTCGCATAACCCTCGAGCGCACTCTTACTGCTGCTTTCGCCATCTTCTTCGGAATGGTCCGCCATGTGATCGTTGGACTCTTCCGGGCCGGACACTTTAGAGATGCCATGGGAGATGTAGTTCACCACATCAATGCGGGCGATGTTTTGCTGCTTCAGGAAGTAAACCGCCTGGCTTTCCTGTTCAGAGAAGATAGCAACAAGCACGTTGGCGCCGGTCACTTCGGACTTGCCGGAGGACTGAACATGGAACACTGCACGCTGCAGTACACGCTGGAAGCCCAGGGTTGGCTGGGTTTCACGCTCACCATCGTGCTCAGGGATCAGTGGAGTGGTTGAATCAACGAATTCCTGCAGCTCTTTGCGTAACTTCAGGATGTCGGCACCGCAGGCCTCCAGTACGGAGGACGCAGCGTCATTATCAAGCAGTGCCAGAAGCAGGTGCTCGACGGTCATAAACTCGTGACGTTTCGAACGGGCATCCTTAAACGCATCGTTCAGGGTTTGCTCAAGTTCGCGGTTCAGCATAGCGCCTCCTAAGCCTCAATCGTCCGCCGGAGAAATTTCACACATCAAAGGATGCTGACAATCTCTGGCATATTGATTCACCAAAGCCGCTTTAGTTTCCGCTACATCCCTTGTGTAGATGGCACAAACTGCGCTGCCCTTTGTGTGAACGGTCAACATGATCTGCGTGGCTTCTTCGGGTGTCTTACTGAAGAAGCCTTGTAGTACATCTACCACAAATTCCATAGGGGTGTAGTCGTCATTCATCATAATGACGCAGTACATCGGCGGCCTTTTCAGCTGTGGCTTAGCGGTCTCAACCGCTACCCCGCCATCCCCATAAGGATTTGGGTCATCTGATTGTGAGTTTAGTTGAGATTGCAGAATCTGGTGCATAACGAAGCAGGTTGGTCAGGTTTATGTGAATGATAACCGGGACTGGATTCAGGCTCTAGCACTCTTCTGGGCCCCGAATTGTCTGGACTTATGGCTAATGCCTGAGGCTTGACGCTGTCTGGCACCGGGCGTAGTGTAAGATTTAGCCAACTGAGGCATTTCCCATAACAAAATAGCGGGCAACAGGGAGGCAGCGATGAAAACAGGGAAAGTAAAATGGTTTAACAACGCCAAAGGCTACGGATTTATTCTGGCCGATGACAGTAATGAAGACCTTTTTGCCCATTATTCAATGATTCAAATGGATGGTTACCGGACGCTGAAAGCCGGTCAGGCCGTTGAGTTTGAAACCAAGCCCAGCGACAAAGGTACTCACGCCATTAATATTCGCGCCATTGGCAGCAATGAGCAGTCAGAGACATCGCCTCAGGGGGCTGCGGAAGAGGCCTGAATGGTCTTTGAGGATAATAAAAAAGCCGCTTAAAGCGGCTTTTTTATTGCGTGCTGATTGCTCAGCACTTGTGACCATCAATGGCAGCATTCAGCGTAGCGCTTGGACGCATAACGGCTTCTGCCTTCTTCGGATCCGGACGGTAGTAGCCGCCAATATCAGCTGGGGTTCCCTGGGCGGCGCCCAGCTCGGCAACGATTTTGGCGCGATTGTCGGCCAGAGTGTGATACAGACGATCAAAACAATCACGCAGAGCTGCGTCTTTGTTTTGCTCGCTCAGGGCCTGAGCCCAGTACAATGCCAGATAGAAATGACTGCCACGGTTATCAATTTCGCCATCTTTACGGGATGGTGATTTGTTGTGATCCAGAATACGGCCGGTCGCTTCATCCAGAGTCTCGGCCAGAACCTGTGCGCGATCATTGCCGGTTACCTGAGCGAGGTGCTCAAGTGAGGCAGACAGCGCCATGAACTCGCCCAGTGAATCCCAGCGAAGGTGGTTCTTCTGTACAAGTTGCTCAACGTGTTTAGGAGCCGAGCCGCCAGCGCCGGTTTCAAACAGACCGCCGCCCGCCATCAGCGGAACAATGGACAGCATCTTGGCACTGGTACCCAGCTCCAGAATCGGGAACAGGTCGGTGAGGTAGTCACGCAGCACGTTGCCGGTAACAGAGATTGTGTCCTTGCCTTCTTTGGCGCGCTGCAGACTGACGCGGGTTGCTTCTTCTGGCGACAGAATGCTGATATCCAGACCTGTCAGATCGTGATCGGCCAGGTATTTTTCAACCTTGGTGATCAGCTGCGCATCATGAGCGCGGTTTTTGTCGAGCCAGAAAATCGCCGGAGTGTTGCTCAGGCGGGCACGGGTAACCGCCAGCTTTACCCAATCCTGGATTGGAGCATCTTTGGCCTGACACATGCGCCAGATGTCTCCTTTCTCAACATTGTGCTCCAGCAGAACATTGCCAGCTTCATCAACGACACGCACAACGCCGTCGGCTTCGATCTCAAATGTTTTGTCGTGAGAGCCGTATTCTTCTGCTTTCTGCGCCATCAGGCCCACGTTCGGCACGCTGCCCATGGTGCGTGGATCGAATGCACCATTCTTCTTACAGAAATCGATGGTTTCCTGATACACGCCGGCATAGCAACGGTCTGGAATAATCGCCTTGGTATCCTGAGTGCTGCCGTCTTTAGCCCACAGCTTGCCTGATGCGCGGATCATGGCTGGCATGGATGCGTCGACGATGACGTCATTCGGCACGTGCAGGTTGGTAATGCCCTTATCTGAATTAACCATCGCCAGCGGAGGCTGCTTGGCATAGCAGGCTTCAATATCGGCCTCAATTGCTTGGCGCTGATCTTCCGGCAGGTGACGCAGCTTCCACTGCAGATCGCCCATGCCGTTGTTTGGATTAATACCCAGATCGTGGAACAGGTCGGCGTATTTAGTGAATACGTCAGCGAAGAACACAGAGACGGCATGGCCGAAGATGATAGGGTCGGAAACCTTCATCATGGTGGCCTTCAGGTGCAGGGAGGCCAGTACACCCTCTTCTTTCGCTGCAGCAAATTCTTTCGCGTAGAACTCACGCAGGGCTTTAACGCTTAACGTTGACGCGTCGATGACTTCGCCTGCTTTCAGGCTGGTTTTGGCCTTAAGAACTTTTTTCTCGCCGTCTTTGCCTGTGAACTCAATGGCAACGCTGGTAGCGGCCGGTACGGTTACAGACTTCTCGCTACCGTAGAAATCGCCGTGATCCATGTGTGCCACATGGGTCTTGGAGGTAGAGAGCCATTCACCCATGCTGTGCGGGTTTTTGCGTGCATACTGTTTAACAGATGCCGGAGCGCGACGGTCGGAGTTGCCTTCACGCAGAACCGGGTTTACCGCAGAGCCTTTGATCTTGTCGTAGCGACGCTTGGCTTCTTTCTCTTCTTCGGTGGTCGGTTCTTCAATGTAACGCGGAATTTTGAAGCCTTTGGCCTTCAGTTCCTTGATGGCATCAATGAGCTGCGGCAGCGATGCGCTGATGTTTGGCAGCTTAATAATGTTGGCTTCAGGCTGATTGGCCAGTTCGCCCAACTCAGCAAGATCGTCAGACTGGCGCTGTTCTTCGGTCAGATATTCAGGAAATGCAGCTAAAATACGTCCCGCCAGGGAAATGTCGCGGGTTTCTACGGCGATGCCGGCGGGCTGAGTGAACGCTCTGATGATCGGAAGCAGAGAATACGTCGCCAGTGCGGGCGCTTCATCGGTCTCTGTATAAATGATCTTAGGGGTATCAGTAGACATTCTAACTCCTGAATAAGGCTGGTTGCTGTTTCGCTGAGACGCAGGGGATGCTGACTTTTGGTCGGCCTGTTCCTCTGGTAGCGTCTCTCTGTTCCGGATTCCGGTGGGCTCTTAACCCATCGGAGACAGTCGCCACTAGGGGCCGGAGGGTTCCGGCAGCTCGTGTGAGCTCGGTGCGCTAATTTGTAGTTTTTCTACAAAAAATGCAAGCTAGACAAAAGAATAAGTAGTTTTGTTACAGAGCTGCAATACGACCATGGCCAAACTCATCCTTTTAAATAAGCCCTTTAACGTCCTCTCCCAGTTTAGTGACAACGAAGGTCGCTGCACGCTCAAGGCCTGTATTGACCTACCAGAGGTTTACCCTGCCGGACGCCTTGATTATGACTCTGAAGGCCTTTTGTTGCTGACAGACAGTGGGCCTTTGCAGGCAAAAATTGCCGACCCCCGCCACAAGATGGAAAAAACCTACTGGGTTCAGGTTGAAGGAGCCCCAACCGAGGCCGACCTTGAACCCTTGCGCAAAGGCATCAGCCTGAAAGACGGTCCCTGCCGCCCGGCCAAGGTACGCCTGCTTGAACCTCCGTCGTTGTGGGAGAGAAATCCGCCCGTGCGCTTTCGCCTGAATGATGTGACTCAGTGGCTGGAAATACGCATCAGCGAGGGGCGTAACCGCCAGGTCCGGCGCATGACGGCCGCCATTGGCTTCCCGACATTGCGCCTTGTCCGTGTTCAGATTGGCCCCTGGTCAATCAGCGATCTTAAACCCGGCGAATATCGTGTCGAAAACATCCATATGCCCGACGCGCCATCCGCTCCACGGAACGCTGCATCCCGGAAATCAACGCGCCCGGGAGCGCGCAGGTCAGCGCGCAAATGAGACATTTACAGCACTTTTCGATAGAATTGCCGCCCATTTTGAACCGGGTAATGCCATGACTGAGCGTTGGACACCACACGCAACCGTTGCCACCGTCATTGAACATCAGGGGCGCTTCCTGATGGTGAAAGAGGTCGCTCTGGGTGCGGAAGTGATCAATCAGCCGGCCGGCCATGTTGAGCAAGGCGAAACCATTGTTGCCGCTGCAGTGCGCGAAGCGCTGGAAGAAACAGGCTGGGAAGTCGCCGTACAGGGGCTTGTCGGCCTCTACATTTATACGGCTCCCGCCAATGGTATTACCTATCACAGATACTGTTTCTGCGGCTCGCCGGTGCGCGAAGTGCCCGATGCGCAGCTTGATGACGGCATTGTCGGACCTGTGTGGATGACCATTGAAGAGCTGCGCACGTCGCAATATCTGCGCAGCCCCATGGTTCTGACCTGTGTTGAAGACTATTTGAAGGGTACCCGTTACCCGCTGAGTGTGATTGTTGAGCACCCCTGATATGAAATCCCCTGCTGAAACCAAAGTCATTGTCGGCATGTCCGGCGGTGTTGATTCCTCCGTCTCTGCCTACCTGTTGATGCAACAGGGTTATCAGGTTGAAGGCCTGTTTATGAAGAATTGGGACGAAGACGACGGCACGGATTACTGCACCGCCAAAGAAGATCTGGCTGATGCGCAACAAGTGTGCGACAAGCTGGGGATTCACCTGCATCAGGCGAACTTCGCGGCCGAATACTGGGACAACGTGTTCGAGTATTTTCTGGCCGAGTACAAAGCCGGTCGCACACCTAACCCCGACATTCTGTGCAACCGTGAAATCAAATTTAAAGCCTTTCTGGAATACGCCAAAGTGCTCGGCGCCGATCTGATCGCCACCGGGCATTACGTTCGCCGTCTTGATGAAAACGGCACAACCTATCTTATGAAAGGTCTGGATCCGAACAAAGACCAGAGCTACTTCCTGCATGCGGTCGGCGGCAATGAAATTGCCCAGACCCTGTTTCCGGTTGGCGAGCTGGAAAAACCAGAAGTACGACGCATCGCGGAAGCTCAGGGTCTGGTTACGGCGACCAAGAAGGATTCTACCGGCATCTGTTTTATCGGTGAGCGTCGCTTCCGTGACTTCCTGAAACAATACCTGCCGGCGCAGCCCGGGCGCATTGAAACCGATCAGGGCGTTGATATCGGTGAGCATCAGGGGCTTATGTACCACACGCTCGGCCAGCGTCAGGGGCTGGGTATCGGCGGCTTGTCGGGCTTCTCGGATGATCCGTGGTTTGTCGCCGGTAAAGATCTTGAACGTAATGTTCTGGTCGCTGTTCAGGGCAAAAACCACCCTCTTCTTTTTAAAGACTGGCTGACCACAGGTCAGGTGTTCTGGGTGAATGACGAGCCGCAACTGCCACTGCGCTGCACCGCCAAGGTTCGCTATCGTCAGGACGATCAGGCCTGCCTGATTGAGAAAACGGGATCCGGTTATAAAGTAACCTTTGACGAGCCCCAGCGCGCCATAACCCCGGGTCAGTCAGCGGTATTTTATGTCGCCGACCGCTGCCTTGGCGGTGGCGTTATTGAGCAGACGGGCAATCACGATGAATCGTAATCAGGAACAGACCATCGCCTTGGCGGCTATTGTGCAGGCTGCTTCCTTGGTTGAGCAGCTGGCGCGCACCGGCGATACCGCGGCTGATGCCACAACGCCGCTTTTGAAGGCCCTGTTCGTTCAATCGCCCGAACGTTTTAACGATGTGTACGGCAGTCCGCGCCTGAATCTCAGTGTCGGACTGAATCATCTGGGCAGTCTGCTCGGCCAGAATCCCAAAGGACTGAGTCCCGATGTTACCCGTTACGCGCTGAGCCTGATTCACCTTGAACGAAAACTGGCTCGCCAGCCAGGCATGCTCAGCACGCTTGGCGATGGTATTCAGTCGGCCGCGCGTCAGGCCTCCCATTTTGGTCCTGCGCACGAAAATACCGTGGCGGCTCTTGCGGATCTGTACAAGCAGACGCTGAGCAATCTCACTTTCCGCATTCATGTGACCGGCAATCCGGCGTTTTTGCAGAATCCGCACACAGCCAATCGTGTTCGCGCCATTTTGCTGTCCGGTATCCGTGCCGCCATTTTATGGCGCCAGGTCGGTGGCAAACGCTGGCATTTTCTTGTCAGTCGCGGTCGCTATCAGAAAGCATGCCGCGAGCTGCTGCAGTCTTCTCCTGAGTAATTCCGTATGAGTATTAATCGTCGTTTTACGACGGCCCCCATGATGGAGTGGTCTGACCGCCATTGCCGCTACTTCTGGCGTCAGCTGACCCGCCATGCCGTGTTGTACACGGAAATGGTTACCACCGGCGCTCTGATTCACGGCCAGCCTGAGCGCCATCTGACGTATAACGATCTGGAGCATCCGATTGCCCTGCAGCTCGGCGGCAGCGATCCTGCAGCATTGGCCCAGTGCGCTCGTCTTGCTCAGGAATGGGGCTACGACGAGGTTAATCTCAACGTCGGCTGCCCTAGCGACCGGGTACAGAACAACATGATTGGCGCCTGCCTGATGGCGCATCCACAGCTGGTGGCTGATTGCATCAAAGCGATGCAGGACGCCTGCGAAATCGACGTCACCATTAAGCACCGCATCGGCATTGACGATCAGGACAGCTACGAGCAGCTGGCGGCATTTGTGGAAACTGTGGCGGCGACCGGCTGCAAGACCTTTATCATTCATGCGCGCAAAGCCATCCTGCAGGGGCTTTCACCGAAAGAGAATCGTGAGATTCCGCCGCTTCATTACGATGTGGTTTACCGGATCAAGCAGGATTTCCCAGATCTGGAGATTCTGGTGAATGGCGGCATCAAAACTCAGGACGAAGTGGCGGGCCACCTTAAGCAGGTGGATGGCGTTATGCTGGGCCGCGAGGCTTACCACAACCCTTCTGTTCTGGCCGATGTAGATGGGCTCTGGTATGGCGCAGCATCACCTGAATTTGCCAGCGATAAGACAGCGCTGATCCGCAGCCTCTATCCGTACATTGAGCAACAGCTCAGTCAGGGCGCCACCCTGCATCACATTACCCGTCACATACTGGGCCTGTTTAATGGCCAGCCAGGCGCCCGGCTGTTTCGCCGGGTGCTGAGCGAGAAGGCGCCACGCAAGGGCTCGGGTGTCGAGGTGCTTGAAGAAGCGCTGGCGACACTCGCCAATGTTCAGTTGGACGACTGACTGGCCTGAAAGCTCAGGGCATCATTCAGTCCGCCAATGTTGGTCACATGCTGGTAGCCAAGTGCTTCCAGCGTGGCCTTGGCCATGCCGGCCCGCTTGCCTGAACGGCAGTACAGATTAATTTCGGCATCCTTGCTGAGGTTCAGTGCACCAATGGACTCGCCAATGTCATTGTGAGGCAGGTTGTAGGCCCCTTCTTTATGCCCCGACTGGTACTCCTGCGGTGTTCTGACATCGATCCAGACAGCCTCCGCCGCAAAGGCGACAGTCGTGAACAACCAAAACGCAATCGTGTATAGTGCTTCCATAAAACCTCGCAAGTGATTGTTTGGACGTGCTTTCATCAGAATCAAACATAACCAATTGGTTATGAAGATTCCATTCTGACCGTGTAATCACACGGGCGCAACATGCGCATGTCAGTCTGTCGTCCAACACATCCTCAATGACTATAGCGGAAGCACTATGAGCAAACTGGACGCCCTGAAATCGATGACCATTGTGGTCGCCGATACCGGTGATATCGAAGCCATTCGCAAGCACCAGCCCGAAGACGCCACCACCAACCCGTCACTGATTCTGAAAGCCGCAGAAATGCCGGCCTACTCCGCCCTGATTGACGATGCGCTGCAATGGGCTCGCGCACGTACGTCAGGCGATGATGTGATCGCGCAGGCGGTTGATAAAATTGCCGTGGCCATCGGCGCCGAAATTCTGAAACTGGTACCGGGCCTGGTATCCACCGAAGTGGACGCCCGACTGTCGTTCAATCGTGATGCCACCATCGATAAAGCCCGACGCCTGATCGCGCTGTACAGCGAAGCCGGTATTGGTAAAGAACGGATCCTGATCAAGATTGCCTCTACGTGGGAAGGCATTGAAGCCGCCCGAATTCTTGAGCAGGAAGGCATCCGCTGTAACCTGACGCTGCTGTTTAACTTCACTCAGGCCGTTGCCTGTGCGGAAGCCGGCGTCACCCTGATCTCTCCGTTTGTTGGCCGTATCCTCGACTGGTACAAGACCGCCCGCCCGGGTGAAGACTTCAGCGGTGAGCGTGACCCGGGGGTTGTGTCCGTTACTCAGATCTACCACCACTACAAGGCGCACGGTTATAAAACCGTCGTTATGGGGGCCAGCTTCCGCAATTGCGGTGAAATCGAGGCGCTTGCCGGGTGCGATAAGCTGACCATCAGTCCGGATCTGCTGGCCGAGCTGAGTGCTGCGGATGCGGTACTGCCCCGTAAGCTGGTGGCGGAACAGGCGGTTGCGAACCTTCCCCGCTTTGCTGTGTCAGAAGCGGAATTCCGCTGGGCACTGAATGAGGATGCGATGGCGACTGAAAAACTGGCGGACGGTATCCGCCGCTTCGCGCAGGATCAGGGCAAGCTGGAAGCCCTGCTGCGTCAACGTCTGGAGCATCTGGCTTGATAGATCGTTTTCTGGCGCTGTTTTCAGCGCCTGATTCCGCGCGCAAGCCTCATGATCTGCCGCTGGCCTGCGCGGCCTTACTGGTTGAGATTATGCGGGCGGATCACCATGTCGACGCCGTTGAGGCGGACTCGCTGAAGCAGGTGCTCGGGCAGGTATTCGGCCTCGATGCTGGCGATTGCGATGCCCTGCTCCAGCGGGCGCTCAGTCAGGTATCCGTGTCCAATGATCTGTTTCAGTTTACAGAAGTGATCAACAAGGCCTTCAGTGACGACGAAAAGTACCGTCTGATTCATGGTCTCTGGGCGGTCGCTTATGCCGATCAGCAGCTCGATAAATACGAAGAACACATGGTGCGACGCATCGCTGATTTGCTGTACGTGCCACATGCCGCGTTTATTCAGGCGCGCAATCGCGCCCGTGACGGGCTGCCTTTCGCATGAGTGCGCCGGATATTGTCGAACGCTTTGATGCCATGATGGCCGCCTTGCGTCATGTGCGTCAGCTCATTACCAGCGTTCAGCCGCCACTCTGGCTCCCCTTGTCGCCACTCGAGGAATCAACCGGAATGACGCCGGCCGGATTGTTGGGCGAACTGATTACGGATGTCTGGTATCGCGACGGGCAGGATGGGCGGGAAACCCGCAGTCGTCACGGCCTGATTGCCGCCAATGAGTCCATTATGCAGGCGGCCCGCCTTGCCAATGAGCGCAAGGATGACTTCCGCACCGCGGTGCAGCAGCTTCAGTCGGAACTTGAAAAGGCTGATCTGCATGATCGGTTGGATCAGCTGGCACAGCGCCATGCCTCTCTGCGTGACTCACTGCATTTCTCCGGCCTGAGTCGCCTGCATCTGAAACAGTGCTACCGCCACTTGCCGGTGCTTGAGCATTTGCCGCTCAGGGTGGGCTTCAGCTGGTATGCCCATGGGCGCAGCATTAAGCGGCTGTCGGTGTCTGAGGCTGAGCAAAAGCTTCTCGCCCTGGGGGAAGACAAAACCCATATTCAGGTGCAACTGGCAAAGCTTGCGGCCCTGCCGCTGCAGCAGTCCCTGGCTCAGGTCCAGACGCTGGCGCCTGTGGTTCGCGCCAATCTGGTGTACGGCAACGATGCACCGCGGGCGCGACAGGCGATGAATGCGCCGTTGCCACTCTTTGTTCCCGGTGAGCTTTTGCCGGAATTCAACCAGATTGCCAGTGAGCCGCCGGAAGCCCGTACGCGCCAGCGGCGCGGCGATCAGCGCATCTCGGACGAGCCTTATTTGCCCTCAATCCGGGCGCATCTGTATTCCGGCGTCTGAGTTTTATACCGCCGCCGCCCGCCCAATAAAAAAGCCACCCTGAGGTGGCTTTTTTATTGGCTTGCGCTTACTGATCAGAGAGACAGTTCGCGATTGCTGGCCTTGATGAATTCCTTTTTCAGGTCTTCATAGGTGTGCACAGCCGGGAACTGCGGGAATTCGTCGATCACGTTCTGTGGCGCGTGGAACAGAATGCCTGCATCCGCTTCGGCCAGCATGGTGGTGTCGTTGTACGAATCACCAGCCGCGATGGTGCGGTAGTAAATGGTCTGCAGTGCGCGGATTGACTGACGCTTAGGGTCGGCCTGACGCAGCTTGTAGTCGGTTACACGGCCGGTTTCGTCAGTGATCAGGCGGTGACAGAACAGCGTCGGGAAGCCCAATTGGCGCATCAGAGGCTGAGAGAATTCGTAGAAGGTGTCGGACAGAATGATCACCTGAAAGCGTTCACGCAGCCAGTTGACGAATTCAACTGCACCATCCAGTGGCTTCAGGGTGGCAATCACATCCTGAATGTCCTGCAGTTTAAAGCCGTGCTGATCCAGAATGCGCAGGCGCTGCTTCATCAGAACATCGTAATCCGGAATATCGCGGGTAGTGGCTTTCAGCTCTTCGATACCGGTTTTTTTGGCGAACTCAATCCAGATTTCCGGAACCAGTACACCTTCAAGGTCTAGACACGCGATTTCCATGACAACTCCGTAAATGCGTTGATCAGTATTACTGGGCGCGTACTCTATCCAGATGATGCCCACAAGACAACATGATGCCTGAGGTTTTAACTGTGTCTGGCATAACAATATGACGTTTTATTATTATTTGACCTAAGAATGCCGTGCTAACCTTTAACGCATTCATATAAGCCTGAGCCACGTCCGCGTGCGCCTGCAGCAACCGAGCAGACAAGATGAGCAACACTCGTGATTTTTCCGGCCTGAACGCAGAGTTCGCCGCCAAACGCCCTAAAGACCTGATCCGTTACGCCCTTGAACAACACAACGCCATCGCCGTTTCTTTCAGTGGCGCTGAAGATGTCGTACTGATCGACATGGCCGTCAAAATCAAACCGGATGTGGATATCTTCACACTGGATACCGGCCGCCTGCACCCTGAAACCTACGAATTCATCGAAAAGGTGCGCAAGCATTACGGCATTCGCATCGATGTGCGCACGCCCGAACAGGCTGCGCTGCAGGCGTTTGTGAACGAAAAGGGTCTGTTCAGCTTCTACGAAGATGGTCATCAGGAATGCTGCGGCGTGCGCAAAATTGCTCCACTGCGCGGCAAGCTGGCCACACTGGATGCCTGGATCACAGGCCAGCGTCGTGATCAGAGCCCGGGCACCCGTTCTGATGTGCAGCTGGTAGAGCTCGACACTGCCTTTAAAGGCCAGAACGGTGAACTGGTAAAATACAATCCGCTGGCGCAGTGGTCCTCCGCTCAGGTGTGGGAGTACATCAAAGTCTTCGATGTGCCATATAACAGCCTGCATGAGCGTGGCTTTGTCAGCATCGGTTGCCAGCCTTGCACCCGCCCTATTTTGCCGAACCAGCACGAGCGCGAGGGGCGCTGGTGGTGGGAAGGTGCCGGCCATAAAGAATGTGGTTTGCACGCCGGCAACCTGATCAGCAAGGGCTGATTCAGCGCTCTTCTGTGCCAATAAAAAAGCCACCCAAGGGTGGCTTTTTTATTGGCCTTTTGCCGCGAAGCTCAGTGCTCCGGCAGGTTAATGCCACGGAAGATGTCATCCACTTCCTGCTTGTTGTGGCATAACGCGGCGCGCTCAACCAGATCGCGTTTAAGGTGTGGCGCAAAGGCCTGAATGAAGTCGAACATATAGCCGCGCAGGAAGGTACCCTTACGGAAGCCGATTTTAGTCACGCTTGGCGTAAACAGATGACTGGCATCCAGCGCCACCAGATCGGAGTCGGTTTCTTCGTCGATCGACATGCTGGCCACAATGCCCACGCCCACGCCCAAACGTACATAGGTTTTGATAACGTCGGCGTCGGCCGCCGTAAAGGCGACCCGAGGTGTCAGACCTCGGCTTTTGAACGCTTCATCAAGGCGTGAGCGCCCTGTGAAGCCGAATACGTAAGTAACCAATGGGTAGGCCGCCACCTGCTCCAGCGTCGGGCGTGCATGCTGAGCCAGCGGATGGTTGCGCGGCACCAGAATGCTGCGATTCCAGCGGTAGCAAGGCATCATCACCAGGTCGCCGAACAACTCCATGGCTTCGGTGGCAATGGCGAAGTCTGTGGTGCCGTTAGCGGCCATTTCCGCAATCTGCATGGGCGTACCCTGATGCATGTGCAGGGAGACGTCCGGGTACTGGCGCATGAATTTTTCGATCACGGGTGGCAGTGCGTAACGCGCCTGAGTGTGCGTTGTAGCAATCGACAGACTGCCTTTGGCCTCGTCGCTGAACTCCTGCGCCACCTGCTTGATGCTTTCGACCTTGCGCAGGATCTCGCCAGCCACTTGCAGGATGGCTTCGCCAGCGGGCGTAATGCGGGTGAGGTGTTTGCCACTGCGGGCGAAGATCTCGACCCCCAGTTCATCTTCCAGGAGGCGGATTTGCTTACTGATGCCGGGCTGAGAGGTGTACAGAACCTGAGCGGTTGCCGACACATTCAGGTCGTGATGGGCAACTTCCCAGATGTAACGCAGCTGCTGCAACTTCATAAATCCTCTCCGCTTTCCCTAGGTATTTGTTATAAAAATATAAACAAATATTCTTTTCCAGAATAGATGGCAGGGCCTAAATTAGCCTTTCTTAGAGCCAGTCGTACCAGTTTAGACCATATCTGATGGAATTTTTGTTATATATAGCCGCCGGCGCCGGCGTAGGCTTCATTGTCGGCATCACGGGCATTGGTGGCGGCGCCCTGATGACCCCGCTGCTGCTGCTGTTCGGATTCCCTCCGCAAATTGCTGTGGGTACCGACCTGATGTACGCCGGCATCACCAAGGCTGGCGGTGCGTACAGTCACCATCGGCAGAAGCATGTCCGCTGGTCCGTGGTGAAGCTGCTGGCCATTGGCAGTATTCCGGCTGCCCTGCTGACGGGTCTTACTCTTAAAACCGTCTTTCAGCATCCCGAGCAGTACGCCCTGCTGCTGCGTAACGCATTGGGCGTCATGCTGCTGCTGACGGCTCTCTCGATTCTGTTCCGCAACCGTATTCAGAAACTGACATCCGGTATCGGCAGTTCACCTCTCGCACGTTTTCGTCCACACGCAACCCTGCTGATGGGCGTGCTTCTTGGCGTGTTCGTCACCCTCTCCTCCGTCGGCGCTGGCGCCATCGGTACAGCCATTCTGATGCTGCTGTATCCGGCGATGCGTTCAGCCCATGTGGTGGGCACCGATATCGCCCATGCGGTGCCACTGACGCTTTGTGCGGGCCTTATGCATATGGTGCTGGGTAATGTGGATTTTCTTCTGCTTGGCGCCCTGCTGGTCGGCTCACTGCCTGCCATCCATTTTGGCAGCCACATCAGCCGTAAAGTGCCTGAGTCTCTGCTCAAAACTGTGCTTGCCAGCCTGTTGATGGCCCTCGGCGCCAAGTACGCGTTCTTTTAGTAAGTCAGGTTAGTCATCATCTGGCGTACGCCAGTTGATGCTCGCTTGTCTATCCTGAGTGAATAACACAGGAGGTAGAACGTGAGCCAACCTAACAAACTTTCACTGGATGAAGTGTCCGAGATTCTGGCAATGAAGGCCGTCACGATTAAACGCTACGTTAAAGAAGGCCTGCTTGATGGTGACAATGAAAATGGCCAGCTTGTTTTCGACCCGGAAAAGGTCGCCCGCTTCAAAGCCATTCAGGAAAAACTGCGCTAACAACAGCCGGTTTACAGCACCCTGTGTAAATCGTAGCTAATCATCTGCAAACAGATCCGCCGTCTGAGCTGAAGTACCCGGCTCAGGCGGCAATTCAATCCCCCAGCGCCTGCTGATGTGGCGCGCCAACGCCGGAGCGTCCCGGTTCGTTGCTGTATGAATGAAAACCCAGCAGGTTTTCTTTTGTTGCGTCCATTCAACCAGCTTCTCACCCCACTGCTTCCAGTAATGCTCATTGAGTGCCCAGTCGGAGTGACCGATGAAGCGCACAACCGGATTGTCGCCCGTACTGATCGGATGTACCGGCATGCGCGGCTTTTTGGCCTGCGCTTCGCTGATTTGGGGCAGCTGCGCCGTATCTGCAAATAGTCCCCGGCTGTCAAAATTTACCCGATCACAATTCAGGTCGGCGAGCAGTCTCAGTGCTGCGGATTCGGCCGGGCCTTTGCTGAAAAAGGCAATGTGGCGGAATTCAACGGCCAGCGGCACGGCAGTAAGCTTTGTGAATTCAACAATAAACTGCTCAAGTTCAGTCAGCCTGTCTGGCGTAAAGTTTGGCGGCAATTGCAGCATCACCAGGCCGCAGCGCCTTGCGACCACCTCTAGAAAAGGAAGGAAAGCGGTATCTTTTAGTAAGGCCTGATAAATATTGGCGCTGTGGCTGATGCTTTTCGGTACTTTAAAACTGAAGCGGAAATCGTCCGGCGTCAGGCTGAGCCAGTGCGCCGCACGCTCAGGGGCAGGCAGCGCATAAAAGGTGGTATTGCCTTCTACGCTGCCAAAAACCGAGGCGTAGTCCTGCAGGGCATTGGCTGCCGAGCTGTCGGCTCGAATCAGGCCGCCCTTCCATTCTGGTAAGAACCACATCGGCAGACCGAGGCGTAAATACCTGATATCTATCACGCCCGATAGGGATAATGGATGTGCAACGCGGTTGTCATTTGTCATAATCGGGCATCATTGTAACAGACCGACGCCTGCCGGGAATTTAGGACCGAGAATGACAGATAAACGTGTAGAAGACCTCAATATTGAGTCTATTGTGCCGCTGATCACCCCGGATCAGCTGAAAAAGGAAATGCCGATCTCAGAAACTGCTGTTAAAAGCGTTCAGCAAGGTCGTCAGGTCATTCGCGATATTCTGGATCGTAAAGACCACCGTATTTTTATCGTGGTTGGCCCATGCTCCATTCACGACGTAGAAGCCGCCAAAGATTATGCCCATCGTCTGAAAGCGCTGGCGGAAGAAGTAAGCGACACCCTGTATCTGGTTATGCGCGTCTACTTTGAAAAACCGCGCACCACGGTCGGCTGGAAAGGCCTGATCAACGACCCGTACATGAACGACACCTTCAAAATTCAGGATGGTCTGCACATTTCCCGTCGCCTGCTGATTGATCTGGCAGAGCTGGGTTTGCCGCTGTCGACTGAAGCGCTGGATCCGATTTCTCCGCAGTACCTGCAAGACCTGATCGCCTGGTCTGCCATTGGTGCACGTACCACTGAGTCTCAGACGCACCGTGAAATGGCATCAGGCCTGTCCTCTGCCGTTGGCTTCAAAAACGGTACTGACGGCAGCCTGACTGTAGCGACCAATGCCCTGATGTCCGTGGCAAATCCGCACCGCTTCCTGGGTATTGACCAGAGCGGCACCGTGTCCATAGTATCGACCAAAGGCAACCCTTACGCCCACGTTGTGCTGCGCGGTGGCGGCGGCAAGCCAAACTACGACTCCGTTAATGTATCGCTGGCGGAGCAGGCTCTGGCCAAGTCCGATCTGGCACAGAACATCATGATCGATTGCAGCCATGAAAACTCCAACAAGAACCCGGCTCTGCAGCCGCTGGTTCTGGAGAACGTGACCAATCAGATTCTGGAAGGCAACCAATCCATTATTGGTCTGATGGTGGAATCCAACCTGAAGCACGGCCGCCAGAATATTCCGGCCAATCTGGATGATCTGGAATACGGTCTGTCAGTGACCGACGGTTGCATCAGCTGGGACGAAACTGCCGATGCCATCCTGAAAATGCGCGATAAACTGAAAGCAGTTCTGCCGGGCCGTACCGGCAAGTAACACGCAAGCACAAAAAAGCCCGCTGAATGCGGGCTTTTTTATTACTCGTCGGCAGGCTTATCCCAGTCGTCGCCCCAATCCTCTTCTTCCTCGTCGTCAAAGTCATCCCAGTCATCATCAAAAGACGCCTGAACTTTGCCGTCGTTGATCAGGTAATCACGACGCTGCAGATAGAAGCTGCGCAGAAAGGTGTACTTGTCGCCTGAAATAAGCGCTTCAGAGGCAATCAGGTCGGCGCGCACGTCGGCCACCCATAAGGCATAGCCACTGTAATCTTGTGCGGTGGTGGCGCCTACGTCGCCAATGCCGAAACCGTAAACGTAGTTGAGACCCAGGCCGCCCGTGTCGCGCACTGTGCTCGGTCCGAAAAACGGCAGCACGAGATACGGGCCTGAACCAACACCCCAGTAGCCCAGCGTCTGACCGAAGTCTTCGTTGTGTTTTTCAAGGCCAATGTGTGACGCCACATCAAACACACCGAAGAAACCAATGGTGGTATTCACCAGAACACGCGCTGTATCCGACAGCGCCTGACCAAGCTTAAGCTGGCCAACATCGTTCACGATCACCATGACGTCACCGATATTGCCGAAGAAATTGGTAACGGAATCGTCGACCGGTTTTGGCGTTACGTACTGGTAGCCCTCAGCAACCGGCTTCAGCACGTATCTATCCATGGTTTCGTTGAATGCAAAGACTTTGCGGTTAAAGCCTTCCCACGGATCGGGATCCTTGCTTTCTGCCATCGCAGTTGAAGCACCTAACATCAGGGGCAGCAGCCATGCAGCGCGCATCATTCAGTTCCTTCAAAAACAGTTGGTGCTATTAAAGGGGAAAATGCCGTCGCTGCCAACTGCCTGCCAAGGGAGGCAGTGTTCCGTCAATGGCGCTCAATCAGGCTTCAGAAAACGACGGGACAGCCAATAATCAACGCTGAGCCAGCGTCCCGCGCCCTGCGACATCAAAACCAGCAGCATGACCAGATAGGTTACACCCCATTCGACCCCGTTATTGGACACCACAAAACTGTAACGACCATTGTCCGTCAGCCATTCATAGTTGCCATGTTCGCGCAGAATATCGCGTGCCCGCTGCAGGCGCGTCAGTGCTTCGTGTGTGGCATCCGTAACACCTGGCGAATGCAGGTCGGCAACCGCCTGCCAGCCATAGGGCCAATGCACCGAAAAAATGGCAACCAGCATGGTAATAATCAGAGGTACAGCAGCCAGACGCACAGCAAAGCCCGTGAGCAGTGCAATCGCCCCAACCACCTCGGCGGCCGTTGCGAGGAACGCCATCAGCGCAGGAAACGGCAGGCCAAGCCCCCACTCTTCGTTGCCAAACCATTCAACAACATTGCCGAAGCCGGCGACTTTATTCATACCGGCCACCCAGAATACCGCGGCGAGATAAACCCGGATTGACGTCAGTGCAATGAAATCGAGCTTGGTAAGTGCTGCCGACACGCGCGTGATTAAGGCAGAAAAAGCATTCATGGCTTTACTCCCAGTATCAGGCCATCCCGATACCATTGTTGCAGGGTTGCTTCAGCGCCGGTTTGTGCGGCTTGTGAATGGCTCAGATTCATCTGACCAAGCAGCTGCTGAATGGCGTCACGCCCTGATAAGGCTTCAGCCTGAAGTGTCAGCAGCAGAGATAACGTTGCCGGACTGGTGTGCAGAAAGCGCACCTTGTCGGTCTGATCGCGAAATACAATCAGCGCCGTCGGTGCTGCCTCGGCTACCGGATGTTCGGTCGACAGTGTGTGCACCGGATACTGATAAAATGCCCCTTGCGCACCACTGGCCAGCACAGGGACACCCGCCAGAATATCGCCTTCTGAGGCCCGTTTGTCGTCCGAGGTATCGACTGCCAGTTCAAGCCATTCGTAGTGCGCCAGTTCCGCCAGCGCCGGAGAGTTCAGCGCAAGATCCGTACGCTGGAACCAGTCTAAAAATTCTGCTGCTATGCGCAGAAAATACGGCGTTGTAAGTTTTTCGTGCTCAAACCATTGACGCACCAGAGTGGTCCAGGCGTCGTCGCCAATAAGCGCCCTGAGCACAGGGAATGCTGAATCGGCAAACCCTTTGATGTTGTTAAAAAAGACTTCCTGATACACACCCAGCCGGTCTGGCGCAATGCCGGTCAGATTGGTGTTGTGGCGAATATCGCCCGCCAGTGCATGCTGTAAATCAGACAAGGGCATGTCGTGACTCTCGGTGTTGCAGCGAATAATCAGTACCGCCAGCGGCGTACTGCGACTGAAAACGGCGAATGCTATCGATCTCTGCCAGCAATTCGTGAAGCGGTGGGAAATTAAAATCGCGCTCAAGCAAGGTCGGACGCACACCGTGCTGCTGATAGGCAAATTCCAGCAGTGACCAGACATCGTCTTTAACCGCAGCGCCATGCGTGTCGATCAGCAACTGCTCGGATTCGTCGAAATGCCCGGCAATGTGCAGATAGCGAATACGCTCAGACGGCATGGCGCAAATAAAATCGCGTGCATTGTCGCCATGATTTATGGCGTTGACGTACACGTTATTCACATCCAGCAGCAGGTCGCAGTCGGCAGCATCGATCACAGCGCGTACAAAATCCGCCTCTGCCATTTCTTTGCCAGGCTCTGCGTAAGTGCTGACGTTTTCAATAATCAAACGTTCGCCAAGAATATCCTGTACCTGACCGATGCGTTCTGCGACGTAACGAACCGCTTCTTCGGTCATAGGAATTGGCATCAAATCGTACAGATGACCACCGGCGCTGCAGTAGCTTAAATGCTCGCTGTAGCCTTTTATGCCGTGTTCCTGCAGAAATGCTTTTATGCTTTTTACAAGCTCCCTATCCAAAGGATCCGGGCCGCCAATAGAAAGCGATAAGCCGTGCGCCAGAAAATCAAACCGCTCGGTAAATGCGCGCAGCTGACGATTCAGGCGCCCCCCTGAGTGAATCCAGTTTTCCGGTGCTATTTCCATGAAATCGACAGCATGGCTGTCAAGGTCATGCAGCTGAGGAATGAGGCCGCGACGCAGCCCCAGACCAGCACCGGAAACCCAATTGTTTCCGGCGACAGGCATCATTTTTTGTCAGCTCCGCACTTGGCTTCGCCGCATTTGCCTTCGCTTTCGGATTTACTGGCTTTTTTATCAGCGCCACACTGACCTTCGCGCTCGGACTTGGCCGCTTTATCGGCACCGCATTTCGCTTCGCTGTCAGATTTAGCGGCCTTGTCTGCACCGCATTTGGCTTCAGAAGACGACTTCGCACCGCAGTTGCCTTCGTTATTGGCAGCCAGTTGCTGATAGCCTGAGGTCAGTTCGACACTGGTGAATGGGTTTTCGGCGGCAACCGCGCCCTGAGAAATGGCGGCAAACAGCACAGAACCGAGAACGGCGGACAGGGATTTGTTTGAGTTGTTCATGATCATTTCCTTTTCAGTGATGCCATCAGGCGACTAGGGAGCAGGTTTTTTACTCTGCAATCCCATAGTCGCCAGCATCGCCCGGTTCTTACACGGGGAAAAGAAAATTTTATACGTCGCGGATTTCCAGCCAGCGTTTATTCAGTCTTTTGAGTGAGACAGGTTCGCGCGTACCGAGCGGTTGAGCAAACAGAGACACACGCCACTCTTCAAGCAACCAGCCAAATTCGCGATATTCGGGGTGATCGTCCAGATCAATACGCTTCAGAGTATCGGCGTAAGGCGCCCAAACCGATTCAAACTCCAGCATCGACTGGCGATCGCGTGGCAGATTGCCCTGCAGCTTATCAATGCGATACTCAATGCCTTTCAGATAGCGCGTATAACACTGCAGTTGCGACCAGGGCTCGCGCACCATGAATCCACGCGCCAGCAGGCGTTCAAGGTGGGCTTTGGCATCGCTGTAGGCCATGGCCTTATCGAGGGTTACTGCCCCGCTCATGCTCTTGAGGATTTTATGACGCAGCGCCAGCCACTCGCAGAACAGGCCCATGAGCTTTTCGCCATGGGCCACCAACTCTGAACGCCGCTCCAGACGCGCAGAAAATTCTTCGCGGGTTCGTGGCAGCCCCTCATCCGGCGCCAAGAACACCTGACAGAAGGCGCCGTCTAGAAGATCCGCCGCCAGTTCCTGCTGATTGCCCATGCCTTTCGCCAGCAGCCAGCGACTGGCCATGGTTTTCTGGATGATGGATTTGAGCATGCGCTCCTGTTCCGGCAGCGAGATCCGGATCAGGCGATACAGGGCTTCTCTGTGATTGCGGCTGGCCTCATTGGCGTTCGCTTCGACGCTCATCGCCAGCTCATCGCCCTGCACTTTCAGGCATGGAAATGCGCGTACGGGCAGCCCGTTCACCTGGGTCTGAATGGTTTCCGGCAAATCACCGAAATCCCAGCTGCGAATGCCGGAGCGCTGATAATCGCCATGGGTCAGGGTCTGCACCTGCGCCTGCGCGGCGTCTTTCCAGGTCGCTTTCAGGGCGGCCAGATCACGTCCCTGCTGCAACACTTTGCCATCCTGCATCACGCAGAAATTCATGCGCATGTGAGCAGGCAGTTCGATGGCTTGCAGGGTGTTCAGATCGAGCGCCGGGCGCAGCGACTGATTCAGAAAATTCAGCAGCTGATTGTACAGACCGCCCTGGCGGCTGTCGGCCTGACGCAGAAAGGCTTCTGCGGTGGTGGGTACGGGCACGAAGAGTTTACGGATGGTCTTCGGCAGGCCCTTGATGATGGTGGCGACCTTTTCGGCAATAAAGCCGGGCACCAGCCATTCGATCTGAGCATCGGGCACCTGCTGCAACATAGCTACCGGCACGCTTAGGGTAACGCCGTCGTCTTCATTGCCCGGTGCGAAGGTGTAGCTGAGCGGAAAGGCCATGCCCTGCCATTCGAGCTCGGATGGAAAATCGCGCGCGCCAATGCCGGCTGCCTCGGGGCTGAGCAATTGTTCGCGGGTAAATTCCAGCGCTTTCTTTTCGGCGGCCGTGGCTTTTTCGTACCAGCGCTCAAGGTGGCGCTGGGAAATAAATTCCAGTGGCAAATGGCGGCGATAAAACTCTGCCTGCCAGGCGTCGTCGATCACCAGATCGCGGCGGCGGGCTTTCTCTTCGTATTCAGTAACGTCTTTCAGCAGGCGAGTATTGTTGCGATAAAAGGCCAGCCTGGTGTTGAACTGCTGCTCAACCAGTGCCTGCTGGATAAAAACTTCGCGCGCTTCGTTCTGATCGATCAGTGCGTAATTCACCCGCTTCTTCGGGTTGATCGTCAGGCCGTACAGAGTACTTTGCTCGAACGCGGTCACCTGACCGCGATCCTTTTGCCAGTGCGGCTCAAAATACTGATATTTCAGTAATGGGCGGCCAATCTCTTCGATCCATTCCGGTTCTATGCGCGCCACAGTGCGGGCGAAAATCTTGCTGGTTTCCACCAGTTCCGCGGCCATGATCCATTTTGGTTTCTTTTTATACTGACCGGACGCCGGAAATATCGTTAAGCGGCGATTGCGTGCTCCCAGATACTCGGCGCCTTCGGCTTTAAAACCAATCTGACTGAGCATACCCGCCAGCAGCGCTTTATGAACGGCATCGTATCCGGCAGGTTCTGCATTTTCGTTCAGCCCGAGTTCTTTGCCGAGCAGATGCAGCTGGCGATGCGTATCGCGCCATTCGCGCAGGCGCATATAGGACAGAAAGTTTTTACTGCACCACTTGCGGAATTGCGCCTGACTCAGCTCCTGACGCTGGTCCTCGAAACCAAACCACAAATTCACCAGCGACAGAAAATCGGATTCTTCGTGCTGCCACTGACGGTGCTTTTCATCGGAGGCCTGCTGCTTTTCCTGCGGGCGCTCACGCGGGTCTTGCACCGTCAATGCGGCAGCAATCACAAGCACTTCACGCAGGGCGTTTTGCTTCTTCGCTTCCAGCAGCATCCGGGCAATCCGAGGGTCGACCGGCAGACGTGCCATTTGCCGGCCAAGATCGGTCATTTCACCTTTATTGTCGACGGCCTCCAGCTCCTGCAGAAGATTGAAACCGTCTTTAATAAAGCGCTCATCCGGGGCATCAATAAAGGGGAAATCCTGCAGGCGGCCGAGCTTGAGATGCAGCATCTGCAGAATAACCGCAGCCAGATTCGTACGGCGGATTTCCGGGTCGGTAAATTCATCGCGTCCCAGAAAATCGCTTTCTTCGTACAGCCGGATACAAACGCCGGGCTCGATGCGGCCGCAGCGGCCGGCGCGCTGATTGGCGCTGGCCTGCGAAATAGCCTCGACTGGCAAACGCTGTACTTTGCTGCGGTAGCTGTAGCGAGAAATACGCGCCACGCCGGAATCAATCACATAGCGAATGCCAGGCACGGTGAGCGAGGTTTCGGCGACGTTGGTGGCCAACACCACGCGGCGACCGCCGTGAGGGCTGAAAATCTTTTGCTGATCCGAGCCGCTTAAGCGGGCGTACAGGGGCAGAATGTCGGTAGCGGGTAATTGTTCGCGACGCAGGTGCTCGGCGCATTCGCGGATTTCACGCTCACCCGGCAGGAACACCAGTACATCGCCCGGGCGCCCCTTGCGGCTGTCTTCGTCGCGCAGCTCCGCCAATGCATCGGTAATGCCTTCAAACAGGCTGCGGTCGTCTTCTTCGTAGCCATCGCGTACCAGTGAGCGGTAACGCATTTCCACCGGAAATGTCCGCCCGGAGACTTCAATCACCGGAGCCGGCTGGCCGTCTGCGCTGGCAAAGTGATTGGCGAAGCGGTCAACGTCGATGGTTGCCGAGGTGATGATGATCTTCAGGTCCGGGCGCTTCGGCAGCAGTTGCTTCAAGTAGCCCAGAAGGAAGTCGATGTTCAGACTGCGCTCGTGCGCTTCGTCGATGATGATGACGTCGTATTCATTCAGAAAACGGTCGTGCTGGGTTTGCGCCAGTAGAATACCGTCGGTCATGAGTTTAACGCGGGTGCTGTCTGAGCTCTGATCAGTGAAACGCACCTGATACCCCACCAGGCTACCCAGTGGCGTATTCAGCTCGTCGGCAATACGCGATGCCACCGCGCGGGCGGCCAGCCGGCGTGGTTGGGTGTGGCCGATGCGGCCGAAGCGCCCGAAACCGGCTTCCAGGCAGATTTTCGGCAGCTGGGTGGTTTTGCCGGAACCGGTCTCACCCGCCACCACGACCACCTGATGTGCTTTCAGGGCAGAAAGAATATCGTCGCGTCTGCCACTGACGGGCAGGCCTTCCGGGTAATCAATGCGAACATCTGACGAGCGCTGGCTGACCAGTAACTGGCTGGCCTGAATACGGCTCAGCAGTTTTTCCAGCAAGGTATCAAACGGCTTTTGCTCGCTCAGCAATTGCTGAATCTGCTTCAGCTGGCGTTTTAAGGCGAACCTGTCTTTCAGCAGACACTGGTCGATGGCTTTGTGCAGGGCTTTCCAGTCTGGGCTGTAGGCTTCTGTACTCACGCAATTCTCCGGAGGCAGGAATAAAAACGCCCCGTATCCGAAAATACAGGGCGCTTCTGTTTAGCGACTGACGGTCTTACTTGGCTTTTGCCAGTTCCGCATCACGCAGTTCACGACGCAGAATCTTGCCGACGTTGGTTTTCGGCAGTTCATCGCGGAACTCGATGAAGCGAGGTACTTTATAAGCGGTCAGACGCTCACGGCACCAGGCGGTTACTTCGGCGGCGGTCAGGTTCTCGTTCTTGGAAACAATGAACACTTTAACCGCTTCGGAGCTCTTCGGATCAGGCACGCCGATGGCGGCGGCTTCAACGATGTCCGGGTGAGACACGATCACGTCTTCCACTTCGTTCGGGTAAACGTTGAAGCCAGACACGATGATCATGTCTTTCTTACGATCCACGATCTTCATGTAGCCGTCTTCAGAGATAACGGCCATGTCGCCGGTTTTCAGCCAGCCATCGGCGTCGATGGTTTCATCGGTGGCTTCCGGACGCTGCCAGTAGCCCTTCATTACCTGCGGACCTTTCACGCACAGTTCGCCGGACTCGCCGATCGGCAGTTCGTTGCCAGCATCGTCGACCACTTTGCACGCGGTGCCAGCCACTGGCATACCAATGGTGCCCAGCTTGACGTGACCTGGTGGGTTGAAAGATACCACTGGCGAGGTTTCGGTCATGCCGAAACCTTCGGCAATTTCACAGCCGGTAACGGCTTTCCACTGGTCAGCAGCGTCTTTGGTCAGGGCCATACCACCGGAAATGGTCAGCTTCAGTGAGCTGAAATCCAGTGCGCGGAATGCTTCCTGGCCACACAGAGCGACGAACAGGGTGTTCAGACCAACAAAACCGCTGAACTTAGAGGTTTGCAGGGTTTTGATGAAGCCCGGAATGTCGCGAGGGTTTGGAATCAGTACCGAGTGGTTACCGGTCTGCAGCAGCACCATGCAATGCACGGTGAAGGCATAGATGTGGTACAGCGGCAGAGGCGCGATCACGGTTTCCTTGCCTTCGCTCAGAACCATGGTGAACAGGCCGTGACACTGAAGCATGTTGGCCATCAGGTTGCGGTGGGTCAGCATGGCGCCCTTGGCAACACCAGTGGTACCGCCGGTGTACTGCAGTACGGCCACGTCGTTACGGTCGACTTTCACCGGGGTGAAAGTTTTGCCAGCACCCTGTGCGAGGGCTTTGCGCAGAGGTACGGCGCCCGGAATGTTCACGGCCGGTACTTCTTTCTTCACGTACTTCAGCACGCTGTTGATCAGCACGCGCTTAACCGTACCGTGCATGTCACCCACGTTGGTGATGATGACGTGCTTGATGCCGGTGTTCGGAATGACTTTTTCAGCTTTGTCGGCCATGTTGGCCAGCACAACCACAGCTTTGGCGCCGGAATCGTTGAACTGGTGTTCCATTTCACGTTCGGTGTACAGCGGGTTGGTGTTAACCACGATCATGCCAGCGCGCATAGCGCCGAAAACCACAACCGGGTACTGCAGAATGTTTGGCAGCTGAACAGCGATACGGTCGCCAGCCTGCAGTGTGGTGTTGTTCTGCAGGTAAGCAGCAAACGCGGCAGATTGCTTATCCAGCTCGGCGTAGGTCATGGTCTGACCCAGACAGGTGAAAGCCGGGTTACTGGCAAAGCGTTTTACGAAACCATTGAAGATCTCGATTACCGATTCGTATTTATCCGGGTCTACAGAACTCGGATAACCTTCCGGGTAACGTTCCTGGAAGAATTGTTCGTTCATACCGCCTCCTGATGAACCCTGCTTATGGTTTTATGTTCAGGGTCTGAGTGAAGTTAACCGCCCGGAGATGGCTCCCCTTAATTTGCAAATCCGGGCCAAAATTGCAGCGGGAGTTTACCCGTTTTCCCAAGTGGCGGCAAAAGTGTCCTGATTGGTATTTACAAAACGTCACAGTGAAGACAAGGTACAGCCAGCCTTTTCCGACAAGGCTGCTCACATTCTCGCCAGCGTGATCAAATAATGAACAAAATAAGCATAAATACCCGAGATAACAGCCGTTTTGACGCCTGGGTTCTGCCCGCCTCAAACCCACTCGCGACCATCCACATACTGCACGGCATGGCCGAACACTGTCTGCGTTATCAGTCGTTTGCCGAGTTCCTGCACGCCGAAGGCTACCAGGTGATCCTGCATAATCACCGCGGTCACGGTGGTCGGGAACCTCTGGGGCATTTCGCCGACCGTGATCAGGCGGGCATCGGTGGCTGGGAACTTTTGATGGATGACATCGCCCGTGCTCAGAACGCTGTGTGCGGCGACGAACCGCGCATTCTGTTCGGCCATTCCATGGGGTCGTTTATTGCTCAGGGGTACGCCATGCGCCATGGCGATACATTGAAGGCGCTGATTCTGTCGGGCTCCAATCACCAGCCGGGTGCGCTGGTAGCAGCCGGCAAAACCGTCGCTACCCTGCTGCGTTCCGTGCAGGGACAGCGACACTTGTCGGGCGTCATGGATACGTTATCGTTCGGCGAATTCAACCGGAAATTCCGGCCGCACCGCACCGCCTTTGACTGGCTCAGCCGCGATGACGGACAGGTCGATGCGTATATTCAGGATCCCTATTGCGGACACCCGGTAACCCTGCAGCTTTGGATCGATTTATTGTCCGGTCTGCAGGAGCTTGCCCGCTCCGACAATATGAAAAAAATCCCGGCCACCCTGCCCGTTTATATCTTTGGCGGCGACAAAGATCCTGTCGGCCAGATGGGCAAAGGGCTTCCTTTATTGCACAAGCATTTTGCGCAAACAGGTCATGACAGGGTAACACTGCGCCTGTACCCTGACGGTCGTCACGAGATGCTGAACGAGATCAACGCCCGTGACGTATTTACGGATGTTGTTAACTGGCTGAAGGAAGCAGTATGGAAACCATAACCAACCGCACGTTTGCGGAAATTGAAATTGGCGAGCGTTGCGAACGCATGCACAAAGTGAGTGAACGGGATCTTATTCTGTTCGCCTCCGTTTCGGGTGATCACAACCCGGTGCATCTGGATGCGGAGTATGCCGCGACCACCCCATTTAAAGGTCAGATCGCGCACGGCATGTTCACCGGCGCCTTAATTTCCGCTGCCCTGGCAATGAATCTGCCGGGTCCTGGCACCGTGTATCTGGGACAAAATCTGTCGTTCCGCAAGCCAGTGATGATTGGCGACACCTTGTCTGTGGTGCTGGAAGTAACCGCCAAGCACGACAGCAAGCCGGTCGTGACGCTGGGCTGCACCGTCACCAATCAGGACGGCAAGGTGGTAGCCACCGGCGAAGCCACTGTGATGGCGCCGACCGAGAAAATGACCGTCACCGCCCCGCTGCTGCCGCAGATTACGCTTGGCTGAAAGTGATCAATGAAAATAAAAAAGGCCGCTGATGCGGCCTTTTTTATGGGCTCCGTCATACGGACCGGAGCCTTATGCGCGCGTTAAACCGCGCGGACATGTACTACGGCATAAACCGGATCGGATATTCCGCCACTGTAATGTCGATGCCTTTGCGGGCATCAAACTGCATCTGACGACACTTGGACTCGATGCGCTTGATCAGGCCATCGTCCTTCAGCTCGCTCTTGATCACGGCACAGCTTGATACGCTGCCGTTCGGTTGAACTTCCGCACGTAAAGTAAGCGAACCTGCGAGTGCCGGGTTTTTACGCAAGGCACTGCGGTACAGCCGGTCGAAATTCACCTTGTTCGCCTCAAACACCAGACGCAACTCTTCCTGCGAACGAGTGGTTGCAGCGGCTTCGGCTTCCTGCTGCTCGGCCGTCATTTCTACCGCGGTCACCTGACGTTCGCCCAGCTGTTCACCAACGGTGGTCTTGGTCAGCGTGGCCACATCCACACCACCCGATGTCCGGGTAGCAGCATTGCGGTCGATGACGGTGCCCACATTGGTCGCTGCGCTGCCGGCATTCGACAAGCCTTTGCTGGACGTATTCAGGGCGGCAATCGGCACCTGAGTGCGGATGCTGCTGAGTGCGCTCAGCGCTTCGTTACCGAAAGCTTTCTTCGCGGTCTCTTTGGCCTGCTCACGTTTTTCCTTAGGCGCTTCTACCTTAGGCTTCGGTTGAGGTTTTGGCTCGGGCTTAGGTTTAGGCGGCTCCGGCTTGGGCTCAGGTTTTGGCTCAGGCTTAGGTTCCTCTTTCTTTGGCTCGGGCTTTGGCTCTTCCTTTTTCGGCGGCAACGGCTTCGGCACTTCGAGTTTCTTACGCTCGATCACTTTTGCCAGTTGCGGCGGCAGTTTTTCCAGCTCTTTGCGGTCGATGTCCGGCAGCTGAATAAACGGAATAATCAGGCCGCCCACCAGAACGATCAGCATCAGACCCACCAGAACTGGCAGGAAGCGATGCTTGTCGTCGCCATCCGTCCACGGCAGTTGAGGTGCACGATAATACACGGTCATCAGGCACCTCCCTGTCCGGGTTGCGACTGATTCACCGCCAGCGAAATATTGTTGAATTCCGCCTTGGCGCAGGTGTTCATGACCTTTTTCAGCAGCGTGTAGGAAATCTCCTTGTCACCCATAATGGTGACCGGGCGCCCCTGTGCTTTTTGCTCGGCCGACAGTGGCGTACGCGACGCCAGGTACTCAAGCTCTTTGCTCAGCGCCGCAATGACATCCTGCTCGGATTTAGCGGCTTCCGCGGTGCTGATAATGACACGGCCCTGAACCAGAATATCGGCCGTACTGATCATGACGGTGACGTTTTCCGCAGGCTTACTGTCTGCTACCGACACCGGCAATTTGATCGAGTCGTTATTCTGCACTTCGACCTCTGACTGGTTCACCATCAGGAAGAACACCAGAATGGTGAAAATATCCATCAGGGCCGTCAGGTTCAGACCACTTTTATTGGCATTGCGCTTGTGATTACGCTGCATGCGCTTGGCGCGACGTGACATTTTCATGGCGTCACCTCCCCTTCGCTACCGGGTGCATCGCCAAGCGAGATTTCCGGAAACAGGGTTGCATCCACCAGTGATGCCGCCACGACCGCCGGATAAATACGCACGGTATCCATCACAGTGACCAGCGTCTGGTAATCAATGCCGGGCTCGGACAGTAAGCTGATGTCTTTTTTATCCTCAAACCCAGGATTCTTTTTAATATCCTGCAAGGTTGTGGACAGACGGCTGTAGTCGAAGGCCCCATCTTTCTTGGGCAGAAGAGCAAGCGATTCGGATTTTTCCTGATAAGTACGGGTTACTTCAAAACCGTCCTTACGGATCACCACTTCAAGCGAAACATCCTCTGGATTCACAGCACCCGGCTGATCGCCCAGCGGCAACTTGAGATCGAGCACCGCCAGTTGCGAGAACACCATGTTCATCAGCAGTACCGGCACCAGTACGATCATCAGGTTCATGAAGGATGTAACGTTGAGTTCCGCCTCTTCCTGTATACGTTTTTGGCGTCTCATGGGCTTACATCTCAGTTGCCGTTAGGGGTCTGACCTGGTTTGCGCTCGGTGATGATGTTCAGGAATTTCACGCCGGCCATTTCAATGCTGTCGACGATCTCGTTGGTTTTGGTCTGCAGAAAGCTGTGCAACAGAATCAGCGGAATAGCCGCCATCAGACCAAAGGCCGTGGTGTTCATCGCCACAGAAATACTCTGTGACAGCAGAGCGGCTTTCTCAGCAGGAGCGGCATTGGCCACCGCGGTGAAGGCGGCGATCAAACCCATAATGGTACCCAGCAGGCCCATCAGGGTGGCGATGTTGGCCAGCGTTGCTACGTACTGAGTACGCTTTTCCAGTTGCGGTATGGCTTCCATCAGGCCTTCTTCCAGCGCGTATTCAATTTCTTCGCGACGCTGACTGCCAGGAATGCGGGCAATGGCCGCCGAGAAAATATCGCCGATTTTGGTACCTGAACCATTGGCGTAATTCAGCGCGTTACGCAAATCGCGCTTTTGCAGCATCGGCAGCATTTCTTCAAATGCACGACGGTTGCTGGATTTTTCTTTCATCAGAAACAGCAGACGTTCGATGGCAATGGCCAGGCCAACCGCCATAACGAAGGCGATCGGGTACATAAATGCACCGCCTTCCTGAAAGAAGCGAATAATAGTATCCATAAATATCCCCCAATGGTTTGTGTCGCCGTTATTCAGCGTATTGTGTTTTTAAGTATTCAACAGTCAGCGGTTGGCATCCGTGAGCTGGCGCAGCTTTTCTGCATCCGGCTTCAGCGGTGCGTATCGTTCCGCGTAGCGTAATTCCCGGTTAAAGCTCTGGCGATCCGTTTCGCTGAGCCATTGTTGCCGGTAACTGGAAACAGGCTGATACAAGCGGCCTGTGCCCGGTGGTGGCTGCCAGGGTGTAATGTAAAGCACGTTGGGTTCTTCACTGTTGCCCTGAATGGAAATCCCTTCCAGTCTGACCACATTATCTGCTGCCGTTACTGAACTGATCAGCACACACAACAGTGCGATAAATTGTTTCATGAACCATCCCCCGCCACCTGCTCGGCATTACGACGCTCCAGATCGGTAATCCACATGGCGATGGTTTCGTCCGGGGCTGCATTCATTGTCTGCACCTGAGCGTACTGTTCGAGTGCTTTGGGCAGGTCGTGCAGATACAGATCGTACAGAATGCCGAGATTATACCGGGCATTAACGTCCGCCGGGTTGCATTGAATGGCCGACAAATAACTCTTTTCCGCTTCTTTAAACTGTCCCAGTTCGCGTTCATCCAACCCGCGCACCGAATAAGCCGGACAAAATTCCGGATTTATTTCCTGTGCCTTGCCAACACTGCTCAGGCTCTCAGAAAACTTCTCCAGCCGGTATTGTGCAACGGCCAGATTCAGCCAGTTACCCGGATACTGAGCGTATTGTTCGGTCAGGCCCGTCCAGTGCAATTCAGCCGCGTCATATTCGCCGTCTTTCAGCAGCGCCAGCCCTTCGTTGTAGGCTTCGATCAGCTCAGGAGGCAGCGGCATTTTAGCGGGGTCGGTATCCACAATTTCCGGCTTCGGCTGAAACAGGCTGCACCCGGACAGCAGGCTCAGGCAAAAAACAGCCAGCAGCAGCGGACGGCGGTTATCGGATCTGGTCGACATAGGTCACCGCCTTTTCCTGTTTGTTGTATTGCCCCGGCATTAACTCGCCCAGCGACCGGTAGCTCTGTTTAATCCACTGATCATACAGGCCGTCGTAGGTACGGCCGACGTTGGTCTGGTGAATTTCAATGGCGGCTTCGTCCAGCGGAAACGCCTGCTCTTCCAGCAGGAACTGATATTCCTCCGCTTCAACATCATCCATACCCGCTGGTCGTTCCGATTTCATCAGGGCCTGGCTGAGCTGTTTGTACAGTTCGCCAATACGGAACGTCGATGACGTGGTGTATTCCAGCGAGCCGATCTGCACGGCCTGAGTGTACCGCTTCAGCGCCGCCTGCATGGCGGCATTTTTGCGGGTTACGCTCTTGTCCAATGGCAGCGTGAGTGCGATTTTTTCATAGCGGCCGCGCTCAAATTCACCCAGATCGTAAGCGGCTTTTGACGCCAGATAGCGGGAGCGGTCAGTCTGTTCTTTGCCGGCCTTGGAGTGCAGCGTAATGATCTGATCCAGCCAGAAACGGCGTTTTTCTTCATCGCCTTCGGCCGCGTAGATCTGATCCAGTTTAAAGTGCGCTTCAATCGCCGCATCGAATGGCTTCTTGTAGCTGTGTGCGTAGCGCTTATACATGGTCACAGCATTGTCTTTGTCGCCGGCCTTTTCGAAATATTCGGCGGCCTGGAAACAGGCAACCCGCTGCTGTTCCGGATCGGTACCATCTGCCCAGATGCGTTGCAGTTCAAACGCTGCTTTTCGCCACTCGCCCTTGTCTTCATAAGCCACGATCAGCTTGGACGGAATGTCTTTGGTTAATCTGTGCTCAGGGTAATCAGCGCGGAATTTCAGCAACACTTCAATCGCCTGATCGTAATCGTGGTTTTCCATCAGCAAGGTCGCGGCGTCGTATTCGGCGCTGATGCGGGTGTCGCTTTCCGGAATTACCGAGGCCAGACGGCGCCAGTGCACAACCGCACCGGGGAAATCGCCCTGCGCTTTCGCCAGTTCACCCTGCTTGTAAATGGCGGCGGCTACTTTTTCGCGCAGCTCCTGTTTTTCTTTGCGCGAAATGCGGCTGTAGCCCTGCGCTTCCAGCAATGCCTGCTCGGATTCGGCGTACTCTTCCAGTTCGAAGGACGCATGACCGCGCACCAGCGCCGCACCATAGCGATAGCGTTCATCCAACTGGCCTTCTGCTGCCCAAGCCAGACGGGAGGTGGTCAGAGCCTGACTATAATATTTGTCTTTCAGCAGCATTTCTGCGGTATTTACCAGCACCACGCCGGTACGGGTGTCCTGCGGAAATTCCTGCACAAAGCGCAATGCGCTGGCCACCGTCGCCTGACGCCACGCCAGCGATTCGGCTTTTGCTGGCCGGTATTTATTGAATGACAATATCGCGGCGTATCCGGCCTCTGCGGCTTTTTCATAAGCCGGATATTGGTAGGCAACAATTTCGTAGTGATCTTTTGCCAGCGGATACTGGTTCAGCTCGGTGGCAACTTCCGCCAGCAGGAAATGCGCTTTGACCGTGTCGTCCGCCGCCGGGAAGCTGCGGATATATTCGATGTACCAGCGCTCAGCCTCAGTCAGACGTTCCTGTTTGTCGGTCGATTTTTTCGCGCCTTGTCCCCAGGCATGCCAGAAGCCGGCAAGATCCCAGATATAGCCCGACAGGGTTTTGGTCAGCTGATCGCGCATCGCATCGGTATGGGTGTTCCAGTACGGCGTGCCGACACCGAACATGGTGTTGTAAATTTCTTTGTGCTTACGCGCCAGATCCGGATAACGGGCTTTCTGATAACCCGCAATCAGACGTTCATAATACGAGGGCGCCAGTACGTCATCCGGGTAGCGCAATACAAACGCGCGCAGCGTAGAGGCACCGCTTTTGTAGTACTGCTTGTCGTAATACAGCGTGGCCAGACGGTCATACACCAGATATTCGTAATGACGCTTGCCGTGGGCGTCGAAGAACTGGGCAATCTGTTCCCAGTCGCCCATATCGTCGAACATGATCGCCATAATGCGCAGGATATCGTTGAGCATATCCAGATCACCGCCGGTGGCGCCGGTCAGCGCTTTGGTGTCCGGATATTGTTCGTCCAGTAATTCTGTAAAGGCGACCAGACTGTCTTCGAGGCGATCCTGTTTGAAAATCGCCCAGCCTTTCAGGTAGCCGGCACTGATGTAGTACTGGTTGCCATCGGCGCCATACAGGCGCAGGCGCTGATAGGCTGCTTCTGCGGCTTCGTAGTCGCTGCTGGCGTACAGCAGCTGACCAAGGCGGAATTCACTTTCCAGATAATATTCAGAGCGCGGAAATTCAGTGACCAGCTGTTCGAGCGTGGCAATGGTCATCTGCATGCGGCCGGCCAGACTGTAGGCTTTTGCCAGCTGATACAGAATCGCATCGTTGTCAGTACGGTCCGGGAAGCTTTGCAGCAGATTTTCGTAATCACGAATGGCCGTCATTGCCGCTGCACGTTCTTCGCGGGTGGATGCCGCACTCTCACTGACCTCGTCCGTCAGGCTGAGCTCCTGCTCTTCTTCCTGCAATTTCAGGTTGGCAATGCGATGCGAAACCCGCACACGCATTTCCGGATCGGTCGCTACATCCAGATATTTCTGGTAACGGTTAATAACGTCTTCGTGCGAGGTTTCCAACGGATCGTTGGACAGCAGGCGAACCTTCAACAGGGGGATGGCGCCCAGCGTGTTCTGATCTTCTTTTGCCGGTGCGAAAAGACTGCAACTGGACAGCAGCAATGGCAGCAGCAGTGCGAACCCTACTTTATTCATGGGCCACCTCCTGCGCATCGCTCGCTGGTGTTTCTTCCGGAGAAACGGCGTCCGGCTGCTGTGCATTTTGTGGTTCATCCTGAGACTGCGTGTCGGTGGACGGTTCTGCAGGTGTATTGTCTTCCGGCTCGTCCAGCGGTAATTCGGCGATGTTTTTCTGCAGCGCGTCGTCATACAGGCGCGCAACTGATAAGCGGGTTTGCGCCAGATAATCGGTGATGCGCACGGTCAGGCTGTCGAGGTAGTCCTGAATCTGACGTTGAATGCCAGCCTGCTCAGCGTCACGCAGACGCGCCAGCTGCGCTTTTTGCTGCGCAAGCCGTTGCTGCATGGTGATGACTTGTTGCGGAAAACCTTGCCAGCTGCTGTCCGCCCAGGTTAATGCGGCGCGGGTATTATTGAGCTGCTCCTGCAGATCACTGATGTCCGATTGCAGCGCCCAATACGCATTGTTGGCCTGCCATTGGCGCTCGGGTTTGAATTCGTAGATCTGCCACAATTCCAGACCACGTGCACGACGCCAGCGCTCTTTATAGGTCAGCAAATCCCGTGTTGGCGTTGCAATTTTCTGCAGTGCATCGACATTGGGCACGACACGCTGCAGGCGCTGCACATTCTGCTCATCCGCAGACGATGCGTAGGCAAATACCTTGTTATCTTCCGCAGCCAGACGGGCACTTAAGGCATCAAGGACAGACGACAAGGACGCACGGCGTTGCTCCAGTGCAGCCAGCTGTTTTGCCCCCTGCACCGATTTAAGCGCCTGCTGGCGACGGATCAGTGTGTCAGACCACAACTGCATATCGGCCTGCTGCTGCTCGGTGGCCGCCAGCATGGCGGTTAATTCATGCAGACGAAATGCCGCTGAGGTAAATGCTGAATCATCCAGCAGTGCCTGCAGGGTGGCCGACAATGGCGTATCCGGCATATCGGTAATACGCGTGCGCTGCCAGCCCCACTCACCATCCTGCATTGCCAGCCACTGACCCAGCCATGCATTAATAACAGCGGGTTTATTCTGTTCGCCCAATTGATCGAGCAGCGATTGCAGGCGGCCTTCGACCATTTCATAGGTTTTAAGCGATTGTGTTGTGGCGTTCAGCAGCTCAAGTGCGTGTGGCACACCCAGCACGGATTCCATGACAGCCGGGTGAAATGGCTGAAAACGTTGCTGCAGAATCCGCCAGGGCTGAAGTGCTTCTTCGTAGCGCCATTGTTCAACCAGCGCCCAGCCGTATTGCAGCAATCCGGGAGCCGCAAACGGACTGTCCTGTGACATCTGCGCCAGATACGTTTCGGCTTCTTTTGCCTTGCCGGTTTCCAGTGCGTGAATACCGGCAACCAGTAATACGCGGTCCTTCAGTGCCTGACCTTCGTAATTTTTTGGCAGGTAATAAACGGCTTCTTCGACCAGCTTGCCCAGGTCTCGCCCCGGCGTGTACAGGCGCATGCGGGCAATGATGAGGTTGTATCGGGCGTAGCCGGTCCAGATGGAGGCGTCCGGCATATTGGCCAGCTGATCCATGGCGTCGTTAATTCGATCCTGATGCGCCAGTGCGCTGACCAGAATATAACGGGCCTCGTCGTAGTATTTGGCACTCAATGCCGGAAGACTGACCGAACTGAAGGCGCGCTGAATGGCCAGTTCACTGTCTTCGTAGCGCCCCTGAGCAAACAAAGCGCGGGCGACATAAAACCAGGAATCCGCCGGTGCCGACAATTCGCGTACATCACGGAAAATACCTGCCGCATCATCCGTCAGGCCCAGTGCCAGCAAAATAGCGGCTTCCATCAGCCGGGTTTCACCCGATACTGAGCCTTCCAGCGTTTTAAGGCGGGCAAGGCTATTGAGCGCCGGCTGGTAGTCGTCGTTCAGGTAATGAAAATAAAAGGCACCCTTTTCAAGGCGCAGCAGTGGGTCGGACACGGCGTCGTCTGCCAGCGTATGCAACGGCAGCAGGCACAACACAGTCAGGGCGAATGTCCGCAGGCGATGAATCATGCAAATTACCAGAAGCGCAGCTCAGCTGACGCCGACTGGCGTTCGTTATTGTCGTTGATCACCACTTCCATCAGCAGTGGCTTGTCGGTTTTTTCTACCGTCTGCTCTACCACCAGTTCGCGGTTCTGACCCAGCTGATCTACACCGCGCACGACTGCGCGCAAGGCGTGGCGCCCCGGCCCTAAATTCATTTCGGCCAGAGGCTGTACCGCCCCCAGACGCAGCGCCGACACCTGACGTTCGGTGTAAATGTGATGCACAGGCGTCATGCCTTCTGCCGTCACTTCGATTGACAGAGGTTCAAAAAACTCGCCGTGCAGCAGCGAAAGATAAAGCGCGGCGCGCGTGGTGGCCGGACTCAGCAGCGCATCTTCCAGCGCATACAGGTCTTTGTTGAGTTCGAGCACAGAGCGTTTTACACCGGCAATATCGCCGGCAATCTGGGCGTCTTCTGCCGCAGCAAAGGCAGAGATCACAAATAATGCGAGGGCAGCTGTACGTTTCATATAAACCTCACGGTTGACTGACCAACTGGGTGCTAACCCAGCTGGCCATCACTTGTTCTACGTCACTGAACCGGCGTTGCAGATTGCCGGTGAATAAATAATCCAGAACGCCGTCGGCGCTGATCAGCATGACCGCCGGGCGGGGTTCAAACTGCCATGCGGTTTGCCAGCGACCGTTGTTCTCTAACACCGGCAGGCGCATGCGCGGCGGCACATCTTCTTTGTAAGGTGTCCAGATCACCCAGCTGACCAGTCCGTCTATGGCGTGGCTTTCAGCCAAAAGCTGATAATGCGCCAGCGACTCTTCGCAACGGTTGCAGCGGTTGGTCCAGATGAGCATCACCGGACGGCCTTTCTGTTCGGCCAAACGTTGCCCCCAGCTGCCGACGGCTGACGGCAGAGTGAAATCCTCCACCACTTGTCCGGGTAATAAATTGGCCGATTGGGCCTGAACCTGTGTCACTACGCCCAATAGCGGGATGAAGCTCAGAAGGATGAGCCGAACGATACGCCCCATTGCGCCCCCGAATTCACGTCAATGGCTTTCAGACGGCTGTCGTCGCTGGCGTACAGGCGCCAGCCGGTTGCCACCCAGAAGGAATTGGTCTGCACCTGCCAAGACAGGCCAAGTCCGGTATAGCGGCCAGTGGTTGAGCCTGTGTCCTGGCGGCCGATCAGGCCTTCCAGTGCGACCTGCCATGGAAAGCTTTTACGGCCGTTGAAACTGCCAGCGCCTTGCATAAAGGCATAACCAACGCCGCCCGCCAGAACGGTCGCCGTTTCATTGGCCTCAAGCAGCACGGTACTGCCCGATGACAGTTCTTCAGAGTTAAAGGGTGCGTACTGATATTCGCCGAGCACGTACCACTGCTCACCGGCGAACCAGTGGATATTCAGGTTAAGTCCCATGCGGGCGCTGAGGTTTTCCTGCGACTGATGCACAAGCCCGATACCCCAGGTGCCGTGGCGCACATCAACGGCCTCTTTCTCCGTCAGTTCGGCGGTTTTTACCTGAGGTGCATAAATCTCCTGCACCTGAGCTGAGAATGCCTGAGGCGACAGAAACAGTCCGAGCGAGAGACCGGACAACAGGATGGTAAATGGCTTCATAGCGCAAGCGTCCAGCTGAGGGCGGTGAAGGGATTGAAAGCATCGGTGCCGCCGATCGCCTGTTCAGCACCAAAGGCGGCGCTCACAGCCAGCGTCTGGCTGAGGTCAAAACGGAAGCGGGTGGATGCCGTAAGCAGGGCAACACTGGTGTCGGCATGGTCGTCCCAACGCGAGCTGTCGGCATTCTGCAGGCCTGTTCCTGCCATCAGCTCGGCAGACCAGATAAAGTGTTCTTTGCTGACCAGCGCGCGGGAGGCGCCCAGCAGCAGCCGCTGCTGAGTGGCGTTCCCCTCGCCGCCGACACTGGCTTCTGCAATCAGGGAATATGGGCCCGTCCACTGCCACTCCAGGCCGACACCTACATCTCCGAGGGTATTGGCCGCAAAGGATGTCGACCAGCGGCCAGTGCGGGAGACGTCGTTCAGATACCATATTTGCGCCGGGGTGCGCCCTTCGCCCGCCTGCAGGCTTGACGCCGGCAGCCAGCCTTCGCGGCGACCATCAGACAGCAGTACCCAGCCGGATTGCAGGGCAATCACCGACAGTTTGGTATCCGCAGGAATTTCATAAACAACAGGAAAGGCGTTGCCCGGGCCTTTATGCAGGGCATAGGCCGTGTTTTCGGCGTGCGCAAGCGCACTGCACAGTGTGAGAATGGTCAGGCATCCGCCACGGCAAAAACGCGCGCAGACGGACAGAATGTTCCCCAAAGCCAACATGGGTGGCAGCCCTATTTTATGTTCTAGTTATCGGGCATCCGTGCCGTTTTATCGCTGCATTGTCCTACAGCTTCTTAGTATCAATCAATCGGAACATGCGTACCAATAACAGCATGATCCCCTCTGGCCGTTACTTGCTCAGGTAGCGTATGGCCTTTTCAAGGCCTTCCAGCGTCAGCGGGTACATATGCTGATGCACAATGTCACGGATCACCCCCAGCGAACCGCCCTGCCCCCAATACGATTCCGGGGCCGGATTGAGCCATACCAGATTGCTGTAATGGTCGGCCATGCGCTGCATCCAGACGGCGCCCGGCTCTTCATTCCAGTGCTCAACGCTACCACCGACATGGGTGACCTCGTAAGGCGCCATCATGGCATCGCCGACAAAAATGACCTTATAGTCAGGCCCGAACTTACGCAGGATTTCCCAGGTGTCGGTGCGCTGATTGGTGCGGCGGATATTGTTCTTCCACACCGATTCGTACAGGCAGTTATGGAAGTAAAAGGTTTCCATGTGCTTGAACTCGGTACGCGCGGCGGAGAATAACTCTTCGCACACCCGCACGTGCGGGTCCATCGAGCCGCCAATATCAAAGAACAGCAGCACTTTTACGCTGTTGTGGCGCTCGGGCACCATCTTGATATCCAGAAATCCGGCATTGCGCGCCGTGGAGCTGATGGTGTCGCCGAGATCCAGCTCTTCCACGGCGCCCTGACGGGCAAACTTACGCAAACGGCGCAAGGCAACTTTTACGTTGCGGATGCCCAGCTGAATGTTGTCGTCGAGATCTTTGTAGTTGCGTTGTTCCCAGACCTTAATCGCCTTTTTATGGCGGGAGCGGCCCTGCTCGATGCGAATGCCTTCAGGGTTGTAACCATTGGCGCCGAACGCGGAGGTGCCGCCGGTACCAATCATCTTGTTACCGCCCTGATGGCGTTTGTGCTGTTCTTCCATGCGCTTTTTAAATTCATCCAGCACTTTATCGAGGCCGCCCAACGCCTCGATTTTGGCCATATCTTCTTCCGACAACATGCGTTCAAACTCTTTACGCATCCAGTCTTCAGGAATATTGGCTTCCGCCATAAAGTCAGGCAGCGCGTCCAGCCCATGAAAATAGGCAGCAAACGCTTTATCGAATTTGTCGTAGTGTTTTTCGTCTTTCACCAGCACCAGCCGGGACAAGGCGTAAAACTCATTCAGGTCAGCAAAAGCAACATGCGCGCGGACGGCCTCGACCAGATCGAGGTATTCACGCACTGAACAGGGAACGCGTGCTTTGCGGACAGACTGGAAAAAATCGATCAGCATGCCGGCATCAGCCTTTGCGGCGACTCATGAAAGCCAGCTTTTCGAGCAGCTGAACGTCCTGCTCGTTTTTCAGCAAGGCGCCGTACAGAGGCGGAATCGCTTTGGTGCTGTCGGCATTGCGCAGCACATCCGGGCCAACGTCATCGGCCATCAGCAGCTTCAGCCAGTCGATCAGTTCTGAGGTGGACGGCTTTTTCTTAAGGCCAGGGACTTTACGCACATCGAAGAACACATCGAGTGCTTCGCGTACAAGTTCTGCCTGAACCGACGGGTAATGAACATCGACAATCGCCTTCATGGTCTCGCGATCCGGGAAATCGATGTAATGGAAGAAACAACGACGCAGGAAGGCGTCCGGCAGTTCTTTCTCGTTGTTACTGGTGATCAGAATGATCGGACGCTGCTTGGCGACAATGCGTTCCTGCGTTTCGTACACATAGAACTCCATTTTATCCAGCTCAAGCAGCAGGTCGTTCGGGAATTCGATATCGGCTTTGTCGATCTCATCAATCAGCAGCACCACCGGCTTGTCGGCGGTAAAGGCTTCCCACAGTTTGCCTTTCACAATGTAGTTCTTGATGTCGTGCACTTTGTCGACACCCAGCTGAGAGTCACGCAGACGGGAGACTGCATCGTACTCGTACAAACCCTGGTGGGCCTTGGTGGTACTTTTGATGTGCCACTGGATCAGTTCAGTGCCCAGAGACTCAGCCAGCTGCTCGGCCAGCATGGTTTTGCCTGTACCAGGCTCACCCTTCAGTAACAGAGGACGCTTGAGTGCGATTGCTGCGTTCACTGCCATCTGCAGCTCTGGAGTGGCGACGTACTGCTGGGTGCCCTGAAACTTCATGCTAACCTCGAAATGAAAACGATCGACAAATCAGGCCAGCAGTATAAGGAGGGGGGTGATTATCGGCAAGGTATCGCCCCGCCGCCGCCAGACACTCGGCGGCGGGTAATAACCGGTTTATTTCTTATCGTCGGTATCGAATTCGCCCCAGTCATCGTCCGGACCGGTGGCATCTTCAGGGTCAGGGTCGATGGCAAAGTCATCGTCCAGTGACACATTGATGTTGGTGTCACTACCCATCGAGCTTGGCGACTGTACCGGACGCTCTTCAGGCATCGGGATATCTTCTTCCGCAGCGTCACTGAAGGAATCGAAGTCGCCAGAGAAATCTTCGTCTGTCAGCGCCTCACCGACACTGGCAAGTCCGGGCGCTCCGGACGAGACAGGTGCTGGCATATCAGCAGGCTTGGCTTTCCGTTTTTTCAGGAACCACCAGGCACCTGCCCCACCGAACAGCGCCAGATTGCCGACCGCAAGCAATACGTAAACCCACCATGGCAAACCATCGTCGGCGACCTCCTCAACAACGGGTTCCTCCCCTGCCTGCTCAGCAAAACGCTTAGCCAGATCCGGTGCTATTTCGGCCCGTGGTGGCTCAGCAGGTTCTGCAGGCGGCTCATCTGGCTCGGCCTTGGGCTCTTCCACTCTGGGCTGATTGGCCTCAGGCCCAGAAGGCTCGCTAACCTGTGCTTCGTCGATCTTATCTGGCTGACCACCCTGCGGCTCTGCCGCTTTTTCTTCGCTGCTCACGGGTTCGGAAGCTGCCGTATCATGGCCGGCACCGAGCAGAGGGAAATCACGGATCACGTCATCCGGCTTGGAGCGGAAAGTAGCCCCCGAGCTGGTTACGCCACGAATATTCAGCACAACCTCATAGTGCCCAGGGCCTTTATCCGGCGTCAGATCCATTTGCCAGGCATTGGCGGCCGGATCAAAGGTCATGGTATTGATGAGAGAGCTGGCATCAGGACTGGTGATTTTGGCAATCACACGGCTCAGGCCCGTATCCACGTTGTCGCTTTCCGCCGACACCCGGATGTGAACCCGTTCTTCCTGCGGAAAGTCCGTAACAGTAACCGCCAGCGGTTCCATAAGACTGGCGGTCAACAGCTGGCGGCGCTGGAATGTGCGCCCCACAGCGGTGACTTCGAACTGATATTCGCCAATCTGGGACAGACGGGTCAGAGATTCTTTGAACACACCGTCTTCAGGCAGATTTTCAGGGTCAGAAAGCAGCTTACTGCCGGATCGCCCGTCAGGCGCCGTTACTTTCAGCGTGAAATCCGTGAGAGAAAGAATGGCTTTTTCTGCAACCGTATCGCCACTGTTTTTCAGGGCCATTTCGAGTTCAATGGGATTGCCTGAAAACAGGCTGTTCGGCAATCCGGTCACGCTGAGACTCAGATCAGAAAGAATCTGCACGCGATTGTCCGGATCCAGATCGGCGTCGGCCTGCCACTCGCCAGCTTCTGGCTCCGACACCGTGATAAGGTCGAAATTCACGTCCTGATGCCAGCGCACTTTGTCATCCGCCATGCCGGACGCAATCGCCTTGCCGGAAGGACTGATCAGCCGGGTTTCTTTGGCGCCCGGACGGCGGAATATCAACGCTGTGAATTCTTTAACACTGTCGTCGATGGTGAATTTATTGTCCGTCATCGGTACCTGTTCGGCCGGCACCGCACGATCAAAGGCTTTCAGAAAGGCTTTCAGCAAGCCGTCGGAGTCGGATGCTTCGAGATACATCCCTCCGGTTTCGAGAGCAATCTGCTGCAGCAGTTTTTTATCCGCCTGATCGGACAGCGCAACCGTGTGAATTTTTGCACCCGCCGCTGCGTATGCAGGCAAAACGCTCTTGAACAGACGAATGCGTTCAGATGCATTAACGTCTTTACCGGCGACCGCCGGCATGTCGATTTTGCCATCAGTGAGTAAGATCAGGCTCTGATTAAAGCCGCTGTCGGCAGCGAGCTTCCAGGAGGCTTTCTCCAGCGCGCCGGTCAGATTGGTAAACAGCCCGACTGAATTAATCGACGTCGCTTCTTTTTTCGCCAGTGCGCGCCACTTGCTATCAACCGGCGCCAGCGGCACCAGCATGTTGACGAACTGACCGAATGTCCAGACACCGCCCTGTGCATTGTCAGGCAGGAGTTCAACGAGAAGATTGACGGCGGGAATCCGCAAGTTAGCGGGATCCGTTTCTTTCATGCTGCCGGATATGTCAACCAGAATGCGGACATCCGAGGGTTTTGCATCCTCAGCGGATGCCAGAGGCGAGAGAATGAACGACAGGAGTGATGCAAAAATCACCCCCGACAGCCAACGATCCATCATCATAAGCGCTCCCGGGGGTTACAAAATCAAAGCTGGGATTCGAGGACGCGACGACCCTTCTCGGTGATGTGCCAGCGAACGCCATTTTTACCGCTGACCTTGCCGGCCAGACTGCGATTTACCAGCACATGCAGCGTTTTGAGAACGGTAGACTCTTCATGATTGGATTCACGGCAAACACCTGCCAGCGAACGGAAGATAAAGCGGCCGGACGACAGGATTTTCAGGACCTGAGTCGAGGTCACATCAAGTTCATCATTCGCCTGAGACACCTGAGGATCTTCCTGAGCGGCCATATCCTGTTCGGTTTCGGTGTCAATCAACGGCAGCAGTTCACTCTGAATAATGCGCAGATTTTGCTGAACTTCTTCTGAGCGCGCTTTGGCCACCTGAGCTTCGTTAAGGATGCGATCCGACAGATTGTCGATAAAAAAGCGGCTTAACAGGGCCGAAATCAGACAGAAACCGGTAAAAATCAGCAGGCGACTTGGATCCCCCTGGCTTTCGAGTACCAGTTCACTGTTGACCATATCCAGCACCACCGGCACCAGAAACGAAGCACCCACACCTACGACAAGGAAGCGTGGCAGACTTGCAGCGTCCGGATCCTTGTCGCCATAAAGATAGTAATTTACCAAGCCCCCAAAAATGCCAGCCAACAGCATTACAGTTGCCAGAATGAAGATATGATTAGCCATAATCCAACCTCTCATCAATCAGAGAGCAGTAATCTGCTTCTGACCCGATTACTCCACTGACGGATAACCCCCAAGTTAAACACATGCCCGGAATCACTGACGTGATTGCTGAACACTCCTGTTTTAAAACTAGCAAAGAATTAGGGGTTAGCCAGAAAAGGAATAAAAAAAGTTTTTTCTAAGCTGCGGACCAGGCATAAAAAAAGCGGGCTCTGCCCGCTTTTAATTAACGATCGTTTTCTGTTTTCTCTTTCATCCATGCGAGGAATTGCCGCACACCCAAAATCACCAGTCCGGTACACAAGCCCCCCAGCAGCCAGGTTACTGAATACATGGCAGATGCCAGCCCACTGCCCAGCAGAGTGAATGGGAATACCACAAACGCTGGCGCGAAGAACGACGAGCCGGCGGCCACTGGCGCTGGCGTAAACAGCAAAACCGCACCGAGTGTGTGAAAAAAGCGACGCACGTCACTGTCTTCCCTGAGCCAGAAAAACAGATACCGCCAGCAACGGTAACCAATCAGGGCAAACACCAGATATCCCGCCCACGCCGGCAGGTACTCCATCAGGCCTTCCATATAATTCGATCCTGCCACTCATCTTCAGAAATCTGATCATCCGGAATTCCTTTGTCGCGCAGCGAAATTCCGGCCGTGTGTACACTGTCCGGATCTCCGGATACCAGTGGATGCCAGTCGAACAGAGGTTTACCCTCCGCCAGCAGGCGATACGCACAGGTCGGCGGTAACCAGAAGAACATTTCCGCCTGCTCCGGCGTCAGCCAGACGCACTCTGGCACCTTAATGTTGCGCTCCTGATACACAGAGCAACGGCAAGCGGATTTTTCCAGATATCGGCAATGTACGTCGGTGTAATACACCTCGCCGGTATCTTCATCCTCAAGCTTATGCAGGCAACACAAAGCACATCCGTCGCACAAAGATTCCCACTCTGTGCGGGTCATCTCGGACAGTTTCTTTTCCTGCCAGAAGGCTTTGGCGCTCATTCTTTATCCAGCTTGCAGAACAGGTCGAGCATGTACTGCTCTTTGGGTGGTGGCATCTGCAGGTAGTAGCCTTTGGACTCCAGCGATTCCAGAACTTTTTCTGCATCAGCCCGGGCGAATTTCTTCTCCGGGGTAATGATCAGTGTCATGGCCAGTTCCGGCTTGCCGAAAATCTCATACAAGGCTTCCGGCACGCGGGTCAGGCCGTCTTTACGGCTGACGTACAGATAGGCCTCGTCCTTTTTGCGGCTTTTGTAGATATCACACAATACTTTGGTCATGACTCACTTTACGCAGCGCGATCACTCGCGTCTGATCCTGCAAAATCTGAATTAAATAATCACCGATTTCCGCCTTGCGCCAGCCACTCAGACTGTCGGGAAGGCGGAAAGGGCCATTCGGGAAGCCGGAGCGCACCAGCGACTCCAGCGCTTTTTTTCGGGCCAGCAATTCTGGAGGAATGCCGAGCATTTCCGCCTTGGAGGCGACGGCCTCTTTCAGCAACTTGAGCCACTGCCCTGCCTGTGGTGACAATGGCCTGTCGAGTTGTTTTGGCCAGGCGTTCTTGTCGGCGGCCATCACCTCATCAACGATATTCAGCAGCGTATCGCCATCCTCGCGGATAATGGCCGGAGATACTCCGGCCTTGGCTAGCTGCTCTCTGTGCCGGGACTTAAAGCGCGCGATATTCCACAGAGCATTGTCGTCCACCACTTTATTGCGCGGCACGTTGCGCTCACGCGCTTCTTCTTCACGCCAGAGCACCAGATGCTGCAACACCAGCAATTCCTGCGGACGCAGCTTCCAGGCCATTTTCACCCGGCGATAATAGGCACCCGCTTTTTCGCTCTTCTCCGCACCCAGCAGCAACTGGTCACAGTCTTCCGACAGCCAGTTTTGGCGGCCGAGTTTTTTGAGCATCGACATCAATTTCGGATAAAGCCGATAGAGATAATGCACGTCTGCTACGGCGTATTCGACCTGCTCCTCACGGAGTGGACGCTTAAGCCAATCAGAGCGGGTCTCTTCTTTTGGCAAATTGATGTTAAGAACTTCTTTTACCAGACGCTGAAAACCCATCACGCCGCCGAGGCCGGCAAAGGCTCCACCCAGCTGCGTATCCGCCAGCGGCGACGGCATCACGCCGGTCAGGCGGCGACAAACTTCCAGATCTTCGGCGCAGGCGTGAAACACTTTCACCACCAGAGGGTGCTGGAGTACTTCGGCAAACGGAGTCCAGTCGCGGATCTGCAGCGGGTCGATCAGAGTGCAACCTGTGCTGTCCGCGATCTGCACCAGTCCTGCTTCCGGGTAAAAGGTGGTGGTGCGGATAAATTCGGTATCGACAGCCAGATAGGGTTCGGTCAGCCAGCGCTGACAGGCGTCAGACAATGTTTCATCCGATGTAATCCACACCGGCTGAGGGATTTTCAGTTTACCCATCGCCGCACTCTCCTGTTGTGTTTACACCGGGCTCATCCGCTCGTTCAACGGAGCAGTCGCTGTCCGCTAACAAGGTGCGGATAAAGTGTTCCGTGGCGGCTGCTTCCACCGATTGGCGAAAGCAAAGCTTCAGATGTTCTACGCTTTCCTGCCGGATGCGGGAGTGCAGCGCCGCCAGTCGTATCTGTCCGGGCCCGATACCCGCCGAAGGCGACAATAAGCCATGCAGCACAAAGGGTTTCAGGCCCTGCTCGCGCAGAAGCGCCCAATCTGTGATGTCGGCAACCACCCATAAGGTATTGTCCGTTTCCGGATGCTGACAGTCGGAACATAAGTGATGCTCTGCAAGACAGAAACAGCGGCTGCACAGATGAAGCTGCGCCCGCGCGGCCGTCAATGCCGTGGCAAGCTGACTGCCTGGGTCGCTCGCCATGGTCGCCAGCGCCAGACGGGCAGCCGCTTTTGGTCCGATACCCGGAAGGGCATCAAACGCCTGAACAAGATCAGTGAAAGCGGCCGGCAAAGTCATGAATCAGAACGGCAGTTTCATACCGGCAGGTAAGCCCATGCCTGAAGTTACTTTCGCCATCTGCTCCTGGCTCTGCTGTTCAATTTTACGCACCGCGTCATTAACCGCAGCCGCCAGCAGGTCTTCCAGCATTTCTTTGTCTTCGGACATGACAGAGTCGTCCAGCAGGACGCGTTTAACGTCATGACGGCCGTTCATCACCACTTTCACCAGACCTGCACCGGATTCGCCGGTCACTTCTGCATCAGCAATCTGCGCCTGCGCTTTCTGCAGTTGTTCCTGCATCTTTTGCGCCTGCTTCATCAGGTTGCCCATTCCACCTTTGATCATAGGTATCTCCTGTTTAACTGTTTTAACTGACCGGACGCACGGTGTCGTCCAGCACGTTAGCGCCGAAATCGGCGAGAATTTTCTGCACCAGCGGATCGCCATCGATGGCCTGACGGGCGCCATACTGAGCTTCGGCCTTTTCGCGCTGGCGCCGCTGCTCGGGTGTTTCACCGCGCGGAGACTGCAACTGCATCATAATGCTGACACCGGGCAGCAGCTCCTGCAGGGCATCCTGAATTCGTTGTTGCTGCGCCGCGTTAAACAGCGCGCCCTGCACCGGGTCGACATCAAAGTACAACTGATGGCCATCGACCGCGATCAGCGCACTGTTACGGGCGATCGCCATTGGCAATCCTGCCAGTTTAAGGCGCGACACCCACTGCCACCACGTATGAGGCAGCAGAGGCAGGTCCTGAACCGCGGCCGCCGTGTCCTCTTTTATTTCTGGATTCTGCGCTCCGCTCTGCTCACCAGATGACTCTGTGGTGAGCGCCTGCGGAGAATCCGCTGCTGGAGCCGTGACCGGTGAATCGTTCGAGTTGGAAGCCGGCTCAGCTTCCTGTACGGCATTCGCTGCCGGCGGCTCATCGCTGACGTCGCCAGTATCAAACCGATCATCCGCATCATAAGTTGGCAAATCAGCCGAAACGTCGGTGTGGGCTCCGAAAGCCGCAGACTCGGTATCAACAAGTACTGAAGGCTCAAGATCCGCCGCTTCAACTGTCGCTACAGTTTGGGTAGGCGCCGCAATTTCGACAGACTCAGCTGTTTGAGCGTTAATCTGAGACGGCTGAGCTACTGACTTTTTTTTTTGAAGCGCAGAGGTCAAGTCAAGTTCAACCGGAGCGGTCGGCGCCGGGCGAAACGCCAGCATGCGCAGCAGGACCATTTCAAACCCCTGACGCGGATCCGGCGCATGAGCAAGATCGGAACGGCCGGACAACGCAATCTGATAATACAGCTGCAGATCTTCAGGCTGCATCGCCATCGACAATTGCAACACCGCATCACGATCACCCTCGGCGTTATCAATTGCATCCGGAACCACTTGCCCCAGCGCAGCTTTGTGCCAGACAGACATCAAACCCTGCAGCACTTCATCATAATCCGGTGCATGCTCGGCCATGGAGGCAACTTCAGCCAGTACATCAGCCGGCTCCGCCTTGGCCATGATTTCAGCCAGTTTGAACAAACGTCCACGATCCATGGTACCGAGCATGGCGTTGACCTGAGCCTCGCCAACCGAGCCTTCTCCGTACGCAATGGCCTGATCGGTCAGACTTAACGCATCACGCATACTGCCCTGCGCAGCGCGTCCCAGCTGCCAGAGTGCGGGCTCTTCGTACGAAACTGACTCGGCCTCAAGCACCTTGCCCAGATACGACACGATGCGCTCCGGGGTCATGTTCTTCAGACTGAACTGCAAGCAGCGGGACAACACAGTGACCGGCAATTTTTGCGGATCTGTAGTGGCCAGCAAAAATTTAACGTGGGCAGGAGGCTCTTCGAGGGTCTTCAACAGGGCATTGAAGCTGTGCGTCGACAGCATATGCACTTCGTCGATCAGGTAGACCTTGAAACGACCGCGGGTCGGCGCGTACTGGACGTTGTCCAGCAGTTCACGGGTGTCTTCTACCTTGGTGCGGGATGCCGCATCGACCTCAATCAGATCGACAAAACGGCCTTCGGCGATTTCACGGCAGGCACTGCATTCGCCGCACGGACGGGCGCTGATGCCTTGTTCGCAATTCAGGCATTTCGCCAGAATACGGGCAATGGTGGTTTTACCCACGCCGCGGGTGCCGGTAAACAAATACGCGTGATGCAAACGCTGCTCGTTGAGCGCATTGATCAGAGCTTTGAGCACGTGCTCCTGCCCCACCATTTCATCAAAGAAACGGGGGCGCCATTTTCGGGCAAGTACTTGATAACTCATGAAATTTCCGGCACCGGTCTGCATGCTTTGACGGGCATGATACCTTGTCAGAAATGGAAAGTCAGGAAGATTTGGAGATGACCTCTGCCAGCCACACCCCGGCACACGAGTCGGTCACTACCGTTGCTCCCTTCCGGGCCTGGCGGGGTTTGCGACGTATCGTTGCGAGGGGACCGGCAGAGGCCACCATAACGGCCGACTGCTTGTCGGGAGGCGGCACATTAACGAAAACGGACTTTAATATCAAGCAGTTACTGCTCATCCGCTAAGCTGGATTGCGCAGCACGCTGACGCTCAGTCGCAGCAAAGCGACGCAACGCATACTGCGGACCCAGCATTTTAGGGCGCGACAGATAATCCGACACCGAGCCGGAAATCCGCTGCTCCTGCGATTCACCAACAAAATACAACCGCAACATGGCTTTATCAGCCTGTGCGAGCTGCTCTATCTGCGGCAGGGAGGCATCGAAATAGTGACACATCAGCTCGCCCAGCAGCTCATCCTTGCGCCAGCCGAGGCCAACATGAGCACCATCAATGTACAAAACCAGGGGTTTTGAGGCGTCCAGCACACGTGCTTTCCGGTCACACAACTGAACGGCATAGCCCGACAAGTCAGATACCGCACCCAGCAACAGAGACGGCTCTCCGTAGAGCGCCACCAGAGCATCGTCCGTGTTTTCGTTGCCGGGAACATTGATCACCGGCAGATCTTCTGCCGTAGCCGCCGGATTTTCTTTAACCACAGAGCATCCCGACATGGCAGCCATCAAGCTCGCCAGCAGGACTAAGAGACAGGTCAATACAGGTGTTCGCATCCTTGCACTCATTTCAGACATTACTAAGCAATCCATTAATGAAGGAAGTCTAATGAACGAGCGTGCAATTCTGCAAATGCTTTAGCGGAAAGACTTACGTAAAGAAGACGTAAGCATCAGAGATGCAGCCACTGTTTCAGGGCCAGCTCGACAACATCCGCACGACTGAGCTCAAGATCATCACAGACCTTATCGAGATGTTTCACCACCTCTTCCTCGAGCTTGATTTCCAGACGTTGCAAGCCATTCAGACGATCCCGCTGCCGCTGGACGCGCTTATTAATACGACTTTGCTGAGAGCGATTGTACGGATTGCTGCGCGGCCGACCAGGACGGCTGGGCGCAAACATATCGATCGTTGTGCGATCTTCGGGCTGAATAGACATGGATTTCCTGCGATCAAAAAGCGGCGCAATTATCCCAGCGCCACATCAGCTTGCCAACACAGGTTGAGCACAATACTGTAGCCTTTTTGCATCATCTGACGGACACCATGGTTAAAAAATCGACTGCCCTGCCCGCTTCCGCACTGACTCAGGCCATTCCCGCCAATTCACTGAATTTTGAAGACACCCGATCACTGGACGCCTTTCAGGGTGTTCTCGGTCAGGATCGCGCGGTCAACGCCATCCAGTTCGGCGTCGCCATGCAGCGCCCTGGTTACAATATTTTCGTTATGGGTGATACCGGCACCGGCCGCTCATCCTACGTTCGCGATTACCTCAAGAGCGAAGCCAAACGCCAGCAAACGCCGAACATCTGGTGCTACGTTAACAATTTCATTAACCCGCGCGAGCCGGAAGCCATTGAGCTGGCCCCCTCCGAAGCCGGGGAATTCACCAAATTAATCAGCGACCTGATTGATCAGCTGTCGGCGACATTTCCGGCCGCCCTTGAACACCCGACGTATCAGCAAAAAAAATCGGCCATCGATTACGTCTTTAACCGTCGCTACGACAAAGCCATCGAGCAAGTGGAGCGTGAGGCGCACAAGCGCGGGGTCGCCGTTTACCGGGACTCCGCCGCCATCAGCTTTACTCCGATGCGTGAAGGGCGCGCTCTGGACGAAACCGAATTTGCGCAATTGACCGAAGAAGAACGCGATGTCTTTCACAATGACATCGCCGAGCTGGAGCAAATGCTGAGCGATCAGCTGGCTGAACTGCCGCAATGGAAGCGCGAAAGCAGCAACGACCTGCGCAAACTGAATCAGGAAACCATCAAGGCGGCCATTACTCCGCTCATTGAGCCGCTGCGCCTGCGCTTTTCTGATCATAAGGACATTGCCCGCTTCCTCGACTCTATGGAGGAATTTCTGCCGCGCCTGGTGCTTGAAGAGCTTGTTGAAGAACGCCTGCTGGAATTGCGTGAAGAATACGTTAAGCGCAGCGCACTCGAAGACTCGCTGATGCCAAACATTGCCACCATGCATACATCCGACAGCGGTGCCCCGGTGGTGTACGAGCCACACCCAAGTTACGCCAATCTTTTCGGCCGCATTGAATACGCCAACGAACAGGGCGCATTGGTGACCAACTACCGCAAGGTAACGCCGGGCGCACTGCACAAAGCCAACGGCGGCTATCTGATTCTTGATGCAGAAAAGCTGCTGTCGGAACCACTGGTGTGGGATGCTTTAAAACGCGCCCTGCAGAGTCGCCAGCTTAAAATGGAGTCGCCCTACTCTGAGTTGGGCCTGATCAATACCACCACCCTGCTGCCCGCCGTTATCCCGCTGAATTTCAAACTGGTGCTGATCGGCTCACGCAATATTTACTATCTGCTGCAGGAATACGACGAAGACTTTAAACGTCTGTTCCGGGCCGTTGTCGATTTTGACAGCGACCTGCCACTCAATGAAGAAACCCTGCCGGCCTACGCCCGCCTGATTAAAAGCCGGGTCGACGAACAGGGCTACGCCGACCTCAAACTCTGCGCCGTCGAGCGCATGATCCGCTTCAGCGCCCGACTCGCCGAACAGCAGGATTCATTGAGCGCCCGCATCGGCGAGCAATTTGATTTATTGGCCGAAGCCGATTTTATCCGCCGCCTTGCCAATGACGAGCTCATCGCTGCCAGCCACATCGACCGCGCTTTAACCGCCAAGACAGAGCGTACGGGACGCGTATACGACAAACTGTTCGAGCAAATGATGGATGGCACCGTGCTGCTGGAATCTTCCGGCACCGCCATCGGAAAAATCAACGGCCTGACGGTTATGTCGCTGGGCGATACCAGCTTTGGTTCTCCTGCCCGCATCACCGCCACCGTTTACCCTGGCCATAAAGGCGTGGTCGACATTGAGCGTGAAGTTGCCCTCGGACAGGCCATCCACTCAAAAGGCGTGATGATCATCACGGGCTTCCTGGGCAACCGGTACGCACAGAAATTCCCGCTCGCGATCTCCGCCCATCTGGCAATGGAACAGTCTTACGGCTACATCGATGGTGACAGCGCCTCGCTCGCGGAACTGTGCTGCCTGATTTCGGCACTGATTCACACCCCCATTGACCAGAGCTTCGCCATGACAGGCTCCGTTAACCAGCACGGCGAAGTGCAGGCGATTGGCGGTGTTAATGAAAAAATCGAAGGGTTCTTCCGCTTATGCGCAGCCCGCGGACTTAGCGGTAAACAAGGCGTGATCATCCCGGAATCCAACCGCCGTAACCTGATCCTGAACGACGACGTGGTCAACGCGGTGGCCGCTGGTAAATTCGCGATTCACTGCGTGTCCCATGTCGATGAGGCAATGGAAATTCTGATGAAACGCAAAGCGGGAAAAATGGACAAGGATGGCAACTTCCCGACCGGCAGTATTAATGGCGATATTATTGCCCGTCTGGAAGCGATCTCACGCCTCGGAGAAAAAGATAAGAGCTGATGGAGTGCCTGACGCTGCTGAGCCTTGCATCTCAGGTACGTGGATTAGTCTTGTAACTTAGCCGCCAGGCCGGCAGCAACCTGGGTAATGAGTTGTTGCCGGCTGACCGGCTTGATGAGGATGTCATCCATACCGGCGGAATAGCAGGTTGCCAGCTCCTCGGTCGTAGTGGCTCCGGTAAGCGCAAAAATAACACCGTTAAAACCCTGATCACGCAATTTACGCGCGCAGTCGGGGCCACTCATCAACGGCATGTAATAATCAAGAATCACAGCGTCCGCATCGCTTAAGCGGTCGCTCTCCATCAATGCAACGCCGTGGGTAAAACAACCAACCTCAGCACCACACGCCGACAACATATGCTGCAGCACTTTCAACGACGTCGGATCATCTTCAGCAATCAGCACCCGTCTTCCGGCGATCACTGTGTCCTCTTGGTTTTTATTCTGCAGCGCTTTGGCATTGACCTCAGCTTCAGCCCTCAAATCTGAGGTCAATTCGAGCGGCACTGACAGCCAAAAGCGACTACCGCGACCAACCTGGCTATCAGCGCCTACCGACCCGCCCATCAGCTCAGCAAGACTGCGTGACAAGCTCAAACCCAGACCGGTACCGCCATACTGCGCAGAAGTGCCACTGCTTTCTTGTTCGTAGGCTTCAAAAATACTCGCCAGACGGTCTTCGCGAATCCCCCGACCGTTATCTTCCACTTCGGCAAACAGATTCCAGCGGCCATCCGGCTTTTGCGTGACACTGACCTGCAGTGATATCCGGCCGCCGTCTTGTGTAAATTTCTGCGCATTGCTCAGATAATTAATCAGCACCTGCTGAATGCGCAAAGGATCACCGACAAACATCTGATCAGGAATTTCGAACGTCTGACTGAACAGGATGCCACGCGAGCGCAGAGGCGCCGAAAATACAGCGGCCACTTTCTGAATGAGGACGGTGGGAGAAAAGGCTTCGGTGTGCAGCTCAAGCTTACCGGCTTCAATTTTGGCGACATCCAGAACGTCATTGATCACGCCGAGCAAAGCATCCGACGCAAGGCTCAGGTCAGAAATCAGTGCCCGCTGCTCGTCATTTAAGGGCGTTTCTGCCAGCAGCGAAACAATGCCCACCACACCATTAAGCGGCGTCCGCAATTCGTGACTCATATGAGCCAGAAACTGGGTCTTGGCAAAAGACGCCTGCTCTGAAACCTGAACCTGCTGCGCAAAGGTTTCTGCGCGCAAAATATCCAGATAACCGCGAATCGCTGTTGTAACCGCCACAATGAGCCGTGCCTGAGTGGCGTCCGCCTTCATCAAGTAGTCATTAATATCATAATCCTGAACGACCTTGCGCTCAGGCGCATAGCCCGGCTGACCGGTTCGCAAAATAATACGGATGCGGAAATTATTGAGTGTGTTGCGGATGTATTCGACAAGCTTCAGACCCGCGTCATCACTTTCCATGACCACATCGAGAAGAACCGCCGCGAAATCCGAACGGGATTGCAGAATGCGGGCGGCATCCTGTCCGGAGCTGGCTTCAACCAGCTCGACAGGGCGCCCTTGAAACTGAAAACGGGAAAGCACCAGTCGCGTGACCTGCAGTACTGCAGGATCATCATCAACAACCAGCACATAGAGCTTTTTCGGTAGTTTGAATACAGGTGAACTGTTGGACTTATTGGTCACGACACCACCTCAGCATCTGACGTCCCTGCCTGTCGGTCATACCAACCTGATCTCCACGCGCCCTGCCAGGAGGCAGCTTATTCGGGCCCACCAAATGGGCCATTCCGGACTGTACCGTTTCAGACTAGAACGGCTTGTTGCCAATTGCACGAAAGGCTGGCCGCACCATGGGAGTGCCGCCAGCCAGACATAATAAAATCAGTTACTTACCAGTGATTTCTTCAGAGAGCTCTGAATCGGATCATCCGACAACCAGATGCCAAAGAGCGCCTGCTTGAAGGCCAGTCCCTTAACATTTGAGGCAGCCACACCGTTTTTGTACACAGTGACGCCGGTTTCCGGTTCATACACCAGATCAAACACATCGCCTTCTTTAATCTCGTCCTTAAACGCCTTGATCAGTTCTTCCACGTCGCCTTCAATCGGCGCCAGATTGCCACCGGTTGAGCGGACAAAACCGTCACGGGTCGATTCTGACATACGCTTGCTGTTGATCATGCCGGAAGTGATGTGCAGGCGAATGGCCATAGGCTCGTCTGCGGCAACAATGGCAGCCGCGTCGGATTCCTGCTTTTGCAGATAGAGTGCAGCGATGTAAACATCCAGGAAGAACTTAGAGCGAATACCAGCACCATTCAATACAAATGAATGGCCTTCCAGCGTCAGCTGATCGTCAACTGCAACATCTTTGATTTCTTTTGCCTGAACGGCCGTTGTTAAGCCCAGCAGCAGCGCAAGGCTGACCAGAATGCGGATCATGTGAGAAGTCCTGTTTTTGTTATTAGCATGGGATTCAGCGACCTGAAATCAGGCCAGCCAGTGTGGTAAAAATACCAGCGCTGCGATGATAACAGAACCCATTGCTGATACCAGTACAGCGCCTGCCGCAACGTCTTTGACAATGCCAATGGCGTCGTGCCGCTCAGGATGGAGCGCATCACACAGGGTCTCTACTGCGGTATTCAACGCCTCGAGCGCCAGCACAAATGCGATACTAAGCGTAAGTAACCCCCACTCCAGCGGCGAAAGGCCTGTAACGCATCCGGCAACGATAACCACTAAGGCAGCGAAACAGTGGAAGCGCGCATGACCTTCCATCCGGACCATATAGGCCAGGCCGTGGTATGCATAACGGAAGCTCTTCAGCTGAGCGCGAAGCTTGTGCACGAGCACCTCAGAAATAAAAAACGCCGGCAAAGCCGGCGTTTTTTATTAACGAAATTCTTTGAGATTTTTCGCCACAAAACGGAGAGTAAGCTCTACCAGATTTTCGCCGACATCGTAGAAACGATCATCAAGCTCAGCGATTTCATCTGCGTATTCGCTTTCAATCTGGTCAAACGCTTCAATGCGGTCGTCTTCATCTTTCGGAACACCGTCTGCGAAAAAACCGATCAAGCGTTCAAGTAGCCCGTGGGTTCCCTTGGCCTTAATCCGTTCGAGCGCTTCCAGGGTATCTTCGGCAAGAGCGCCGACGTCGTGATGGATAAACTGAACAAAGCCGCCGTTTTCCATCTCACGCAAGAGACCATCAATACAGAACACCGTTTTTTCCGCCTCAGTCAGGGCGTCATAACCGTCGTCTGCCTCTTTTGCGTAAATTACATCCGTAATCTGAAGAAATGAATCAGTTTCATCGGCAACATCAAGCGCTGCCTGAATCTCCATGTTCATATATCCTACTCGTCGCTCTCGTATGTGGCTGAAAATAGTGAAAAGCCACAATAGCTTACCCTTTGTTATTTGACAAAGGTTTTAAACATTCCGGCTTCCGCTGAATGCCGCGTCGTTATTGAGCAGAGCATTAATCAGATCGGCGCAGAGCTCTGGCTGCTCCATCGGGAAGCAGTGCCCACCCTCAACGGTCTGCCAGCGGACATTCGCATTACCCTTTTGCGCTTTGCGGGCAGCCCGGGCGATGAAGCCATAACTTTCCGTAGCCACCAGAATATCCACCGGCACCCGGATGCTGTGCACGGCCTTCCATAAGCCACGCGGATAGGATCCAAAAATAGAGGCTTCCCAGTGAGGATTGCAGCTGAGTTCAACACCGCCCTCTGTCGCTCCTCGACTTCCCCCCTCAACGAAATGCTCCAGCGCTTGCGGCTGCCAGCGGCGATACAAAGACTTTTTCGCCAGCTCGTCTTTCATCTGTGACGCATCTGGCCAGTTACGACGACGGGCCGCCACCGCCTTAACCAGAGCTGAGCGTTTCCACAAACCGCTCTTGCGGGCAAGACGCTGAAACAGCAGCACTTCCGGCGAGAACAACACAGGATCAAGAAGAATGATGCGCGAGAACAACTCAGGACGCTCTGAGGCCAGCAACATGGTAAGCACGCCGCCCATAGAGTGACCTATACCAACCACAGGCTTTCCACCGGCATTTTCTGCCAGCGCATCCCCTACCCGGCGCGCCATCGCCACCCAGTCGGGCATATCGTGATGTGGCTGCGGTGAAAGACCATGCCCGGGTACGTCGGTAAACCAACGGTCGCCACCACCGTTCAGAAGCTCAGCCACCGGTAGCAGCGTTCGCGAACAAAATCCGTTGCCATGAAGGAAATGATAAGCAGGCTGGCCTGCCTCTCCACCCTTGTACCAGCCACCAAGATCCTTATCGGAGCCCTGCAACCACTGGGTCAGAGCGGGTTTTGTGTGCGTCATATCGGGACCGTATTCTTGTAATTGTTAAAAAGGTTAATCCTTATAGGCAAATATTCGGGACAGAAAAAGCCTTGACGTGGATATTTATTAAAAGTGAACTTCACTTGGTGACAGGATTCACGCTCGCCGGCAGCTCCGCCGGAACAACAATAAGACAGGGAGACTTTGACATGACGTCAGCCAAGATACTCAACGCACTGGAAGCCAATCGCCGCTTTACGGATCTGAAAGACGCGCAGGCCCGCATGGATCAGGCCCGCCGGGACTTGGACGCCCGGGTGATTAACGATGAGGAATATGCACACATCTGCGATGTGTGCATCAAGATCATACGGTCCTGCCAGGACATGTGATCAGGCTGCCGCCGGCACCCCACTGTGAAAACGGAATTCGGGGTCCGGCGATTCAATCAGCTCACGTTCCAGCGCTCTGAACGCCTCAATCCGGGAAGAAATGGGTCCCGACGCATACTGTTCCGCCAGTGCCAGATAGTCCTGATAATGACGACCTTCTGAACGCAACAGCGAGCGGTAAAACTTCTGCAGTTTTTCATCCAGATGCGGCGCCAGCTTGGCGAAGCGCTCACAGCTGCGCGCTTCAATGAATGCGCCGACAATCAGCACATCGACCAGCTCATCTACACCGCCTTTGCGCACCGCATCACGCAATCCGGATGCGTAGCGTGACGAGGACACGTGACGATAAGCAATGCCACGCTCTTTCATGATGCCCACCACCTGCTCGAAGTGCAGAAGCTCTTCGCGCGCCAGCTGGCTCATTTTTTTCAGCAGGTCTTCACGATCGATGTGCTTATACAGCAGGTTCATCGCGGTTGTGGCAGCCTTCTTTTCACAGTTGGCATGGTCAATCAGCATGACCTCCTGCTGATTCAACGCCTCAGCCACCCAGGCATCCGGGGTCTCGCAACCGAGAAATTCTGAAATCTCGTTCAATACCGCATCAATACTCATTGCCCATCCTCGATCATGGCTTGCAGCGCATCGCGCAGACGTCCGTCAATCACCACGGATTTCTGCGACTGCGCGTCCATCAGGCAGAAGGTCACGATAGCGTCAGCGATCAGAGCCCCTGGCTCGCCGTTTTCCAGCAAGCGCACTTCCTGCAGTGCCTGGGCGCTTTTATTACCGATTTTGCTCATGCGTGTCATGACACGGATCACTTCACCGGCGTAGGCCGGGCGGCGATAACTGATGTTGATATTGGCGACAACAAACGCCAGATCCTGAGACTCAAACAGATCAAAGAAACGGTAACGTTCGAAGTAGTCCCAGCGGCCTTCCTCCAGAAACTCCAGATAACGGCCATTGTTGACGTGATGATAGATGTCGAGATGGTAGCCACGGACTTTGATATCGACGGACACAGGCGGTCCTCAGCTGAATTCGGGGCGGCGATTTTAAGGCAAACGCCGGCCGCTGTTAACCCGGCCGCTCAGTCGCTGACGGCTGCATGCGACTGCCAGCGCAACTCATGCAGGTTCAGCCCCAGCGGGATATCCGTGCGCAGCGTGGCCAGAGAGCGGGTAAGCAAGGCAGCCTGCCAATGCGCCGACAGTGCGTTGCGTGCACGACCGTCGAGCGAATCGAGCGCCGCAAACACCAGATCCAGCGTGCGGTGCTGATCCAGCAGCTGACCGGCCGTTTTCGGGCCGATTCCCTCTACGCCCGGCAAATGATTGGTAGCGTCGCCGGTTAACGCCCAGAAATCCGGAAGCTGATACGGCATCAGCCCAAAACGCTGCTTGACCACCTCTTCGTCCCAGGTGAAACGATCAAAGTGGTTACGCACCCGCAGCCGGCTGTTCACCAGCTGACAGAAACCCTTATCGGTCGACAGGATATCGACCTCCAGACCCGCAAACGCCGCACGGGAAGCCAGCGACGCAACGACGTCATCACCTTCCCAGCCCGCCAGTTCAATGCAGCAGAGCCCGGCCTGCTGAAAGTAGCGGCGCATGGCCTCCAGCCCCTGCTCCAGTTCTGCCGGCATCGGCGGACGCCCGGCCTTATAGTCGGGCCAAACCCGATGACGCCAGGTTTCACATTTCTGCTCAAACACCATGGCTACATGAGTGGCTTGAAGCTGGGCGGCGTTGCGCGCAATCACGCTCAGACAGCGACTCTGGGTGGCGTCGAGCGCCAGCTCGCTGCCATCGGCTGCGGCGTACATGCGCCGGATCAGATTCATGGCGTCGACGATCAGCAGCCTCATTCACCTGCTCCATGGTTGTTTTGCTCTTGCTGCGCCTGCCACAGCGCAGCATAGGCGCCATTCTGGGCGAGCAGCGCCTGATGCGTACCGTATTCGACCACCTGACCTTGCTCCATCACCGCAATGGCATCGGCCTCGACAACGGTTGAAAGCCGGTGAGCAATGATCAGCGCCGTGTGTCCCTGAGCCACTTCGCGGATAGCCGCCATGATGCCGCGTTCGGTGCGCGAATCGAGGGACGATGTTGCCTCATCAAACACCATGATGGCCGGCCGCTTGAGCAACATACGGGCGATGGCAATGCGTTGCTTTTCACCGCCCGACAGCTTCAGCCCGCGCTCGCCTACAACAGTTTCAAGCCCGGCCGGACAGTCGTTAACCAGAGCATCCAGATGCGCCATGCGGATCACCTGCATCAGCTGATCTTCAGTGGCGTCGGGGCTGGCGTACAGCAGGTTATTACGCAGCGTATCGTTGAACAGCACAGTGTCCTGCGGAACGATACCCAGAACCTCGCGCAGCGCCACCTGAGGGATGGAACGGATATCCTGTCCGTCTATCTGGATGCTGCCCTGCTGGGCGTCGTAAAAGCGGAACAGCAATTTGGTCAGGGTCGACTTACCCGCGCCACTGCTGCCAACCACAGCCAGGGTTTTGCCCGGTTGCAAGGTCAGATTCAGCCCACGCAGAATCGGGCGTTCCGGGTGATAGGCAAAACCTAAGTCCTGAAACTCGACCTTACCGCCGGCCAGTGCAAGCTGATTCGTACCGGCATCCGGCACTGAAGGCTGCTCATCCAGCAATTCAAACATACGCTCAATATTGGCCATCGAAGCTTTGATTTCGCGGTAGACGAACCCCAGAAAGTTCAGCGGCAGAAACAGCTGGAACATAAAGGCGTTGATCAGGGTAAAGTCACCCAGCGTCATGCGGCCAATCAGCACGTAGTAAGCCGCAAACAGCAACATAGCCGCCATCGCACTGCTGATGATCAGCGCTTGTCCGCTGTTCAGCGAAAACAGCGAAAACCGGTTCATGCGCCGCGCCGACTCCCATTTCGCCAGCGCGTCATCGTAGGCGTCGGCTTCACGTTGTTCGGCGGTGAAGTATTTGACCGTTTCATAGTTGAGCAGACTGTCGAGTGCACGGGCGTGCGTCGTAGAGTCCATGCGATTGGCCTCACGCACGTACTGCGTACGCCACTCCGTCACTTTGACCGAATAGGCAACGTAGGCCACCACCGCCACCGCAGTAATGAGCGCAAACACCGGCGGATAATTGGCCAGCAGCAACCCCACCACCAGAAACAATTCCAGAAAGGTGGGGATGATATTGAAGATCATAAAACGCAGCAGAAAGCTGATGCCGTTGGTGCCCCGCTCGATATCCCGCTGCAGGGCGCCTGTCTGGCGATTAAGATGAAACTCCAGACTCAGGCTGTGCAGGTGGCGAAAAACAGAGAGCGCCATGCGGCGCATGGCGCGCTCGGTCACGCGCCCGAAAAACAGATCACGCAGCTCACCGGCGAACACACTCATAAAGCGTACCGCGCCATAACCAACCAGCAGCGTCAGCGGAAACCACAACCACCAGTCGGCGGCATCAATGGCCGATTTGTCGGCCATACTGAGATAGTCAACCTGATACTTGAGCAGAAACGGCATCGAAACGCTGGCGAGCTTGGCGCCGACCAAGCAGAGTAAAGCGGCCAGCACCCGTCCACGGTATTCCATCAGATACGGCCACAGGGTTTTTACCCAATGCCATCCGCGATAGCGCGCTGGAAGTTCGTCCGGGATCGACTGCCCAACTTTCATGGAATTGTTACTCAGGTTTGTTAAAACAGGGCCCGCAGCATAAGGACACCCAGACTGTGATTCAACGCATTTCCCCGATCACGACCGCCCTGCCGGAACTCATTCAACTGGAAGAACTGATTGATCAGGGGCGCCAGCATCTGCGCATCAATGTGCCGCTGCACATTACGCTTGGCGAACACAAACTGCCTTTTTACGTACTGGAAATGGGCTCAACCGAGCCGCTTGCGCCAACACTGGCGTTAATTGGCGGCGTTCATGGCGTAGAGCGCATTGGCACCCAGGTGATTCTGTCGTTCCTGAAATCCTTGCTGACCCGCCTTGAATGGGACCCGGTCGCTACCGATATGCTCAGTCAGATGCGCTTAATGCTGATCCCGATTGTGAATCCGGGCGGCATGTGGGCTAACAGTCGTTCCAACCCCCAAGGCATTGACCTGATGCGCAACGCGCCGGTCGAGGCTGACGAGCGACCACCGTTTCTGGTCGGCGGCCAGCGCATCAGTCGCCACCTGCCCTGGTTTCGTGGTCGCCGTGGAGAATCCATGGCCAGTGAAAGTCAGGCACTGGTCGACAGCATCCGCACCACGCTGATGAGCCAGCGTCATTGCATCAGTCTCGACTGCCATTCGGGCTTTGGATACAAAGACCGCATCTGGTTTCCGTGGGCTAAGAGCGTTGAACCCTTCCCGGGTGTCGCTGACGCTTACGCCCTGACCCGGCTTTTTGAACGAACTTACCCCAACCACTCGGTCTATTTGTTTGAGCCACAGGCCCACAGTTACACCACTCATGGCGACCTGTGGGACTTTCTGTACGAGGAATACCGGCAAGCACAGCCAGAGGGGCTGTATCTGCCGCTGACACTGGAAATGGGTTCCTGGCTGTGGGTAAAAAAGAATCCAGGGCATCTGTTCCGCTACCACAGCCTGTTCAACCCCATTCTGCCGCACCGCCATCAGCGCATATTGCGCCGCCACTTCACGCTGTTCGAATTTTTAATGTCGGCCGTGCGCAGCATGCCTGTGTGGTCACCGGAAGGTGAACTGCCGCGATTAACGGCAAAGCAGGAGGCATTGGAGCGCTGGTATCCGGGACGACTCACCAGCCGCGGATAAAACTTTTCCCCCATTGTGTGTCCAAAGACAACACCGCCGTGAAAAACATCGTATGATAGCGGCCTTTATTCAGTGATCAGCCAACCGGAACGCAGTACTTCATGTCGTTTATTGCCCAAGCCCTGACCCGATTCCTGCCACTCGCCACTCTGGCACTGGCCTCCTACAGTCATGCCGACCTGACGGCCAATATTGGTGGCACCAGTGAATACGTGCGTGACGGCATCAGCGAAACCCGTGGTAAACCCGCCTGGCAGGCAGGACTGAGTTTTCAGGATACCTCTGGCCTTTACGCCGGCGTCTGGAGCTCAGGCGTTGAACGCAAAGAAGACAGCGCCACCTTTGAGCACGACGTCTACGCCGGTTACAACCTGAAAGTCATCGACGGCGTTCTGCTCGATATGTCCGTGACCCGTTACACCTGGGCAGGCGATGCCTCGATCAACGATCAGGCCTACACAGGTGGCACTCTGCGCCTGCTGCTGAACGACGCCTTCACACTGGGCATGCGCCAGACCGGCAACTACAAAGGCTCGCACTTTGATTTCCGTACGCTGGAAATGGCCTACACCTGGCAGTTCAGCGACTTCTCACTGGAACTTTACGGCGCCCAGAACCGCTGGCTGGAAGTGGACGACGAAGATTACAACTTCGATCAGGACACCCTGCGCGACAGCTACTGGCACTTCCGTGTTGCCCTCGACCGCAGCTACGGTCCGTGGGATTTCCGTCTGGCGGTTAACCGCACCAACCTCAGCAGCGAATACGATGCCGGCACCACCATTGAATTCGGCATTCAGCGCTACTTCCACCTCTGGTAACCCCATGACCGCAGGAAGCACTCAAGTCCAGGACTGGATTCTGATACGCGGGCTGATACGGGCCCGCTTTCACTGGGGCGACTTCCCGCAGCAACTGCTGAATCAGCTCCCCGCAGGAACCCGCCTGCATACCCCGGAAGTTGCCGGCAACGGCGAACGCTTCGCTGAGAAAACCCCGTTTTCGATACACGCCATGATGCACGACGTGCGTCAGCAGTGCCTGCAATCAGGCTCGCTTGATCATGGCCCGGTTGTTATCGTCGCCATCTCCATGGGCGCCATGATCGCTGCCGAATGGGCGCGCTGCTTTCCAGGCGAAATCCGTGCACTGCACCTGATCAATACCAGTTTCAGCAATCTGTCTTCACCGATATCACGTATGCGCGCCGGCGCTTTTTTTGGCTTATGGGGCGCGTATTTAACTGGGCAATCGCTGGAGTCCGCCATTCTGCGCTGGACCAGCAATCAACCGCAGACGCGGCTGGCCGGCCACTGGGAAGCCTACGCCGAAAGCCACCCCCTGAGTCTGCGCAATGCGCTGGCGCAACTGCTGTCCGCCAGTTCCTTCCGTGGCCCGGAAGCAGCCCCCTGCCCGGCCTGGTGCTACACCAGTCTCGGCGACCGACTGGTCAATCCAGAATGCACAGCGCGCATCGCACACCTTTGGCAGGTTCCGCTGGCCACACACCCGAGCGCCGGACACGACCTGCCGCTGGATGACAGCGCCTGGCTGATCCATGAAATTCTGAATAACGCGAAAATAGAGAATAACGAGGGTCTCTCGGCCGCGAACAAGGCCTGAGAGTCAAAAATCAGGGGGTAACCGGCACCCAGTCCGCACAGCGAACCTGTGGACCGACTTCCTGACACAGCGCCTGTGCGGGCGCGTTGAGAATATTGAACCGGCCAGCCTTTCCTTCGGCCTCGTCTTTGCCCATCCAGCTGCGCACACCACGCGGAAACTGCACCGTGCCATCGGCTTCCACACCTGACGGAAAGCTCAGCACATTCTGGTAATAGCCCAGCAGACGCTGGCCAGAGAACAGCATCAGACTGAAAAACTGTTCGTAATCCTCACCGCGAACCCGTTCAAGTCCCATCAGGGTCACGTCACGCTCGGTGCCGAAGAAGTAATACGACATAACATGATCGTCGTCGCTGTCTACCAGCAAGGCAGAATGGGAGCGTTTGAGGTATTGCTCGGTCCACTGCGGTGTCACCGGGTGACTGGCGGGCGCCTGTACCGCAGAAGCAAACGACGGAAGCAGCACCGCCAACATCAGATTCAACCGTGCTGCTTTCCACATAACGGAAGTCCCTTCCATTCACACCCCAGCCCGGGTTCAGGGCTGAGTCAGTTCCAGTTTGGTGCCGAGGTATTTTTCCAGATCCGGCAGCACAAAGGCGTCGTCTTCTGAGATAAAGCTGATCGACAGACCTTTAGCACCGGCACGGCCCGTACGGCCGATACGGTGCACGTAATCTTCCGGATCTTCCGGCAGGGTGTAGTTGATCACCAGATCCACGCCATCCACGTGAATACCACGGCCCGCCACATCGGTGGCCACCATGACGTTCACTTTGCCTTCACGGAAGCGCTCAAGCGTTTTGATGCGTTTGTCCTGCGCCACTTCACCCGATAACAGCAGCGCATTAAAGCCGTGCTTGTTGAGCTTGTCGCACAGGTTGCGGGTCAGGTCGCGGCGGTTGGCGAAAATAATGCAGCGCTCCGGCTTTTCTTCTTTCAGCACCCGCTCCAGCAGTTTGAATTTGTCGGAGTCGGCAATCAGGTAGCAACGCTGTTCAACACGGTCGGTGGCGACCTGTTCAGGCTCAATCACCACCTGCATCGGGTCCTGAGTCCACTGATCGATCAGAATGCGGACGTCGTAATTGAACGTGGCCGAGAACAGCAGGGTCTGACGGCAGTCTTTCGGCGGCGTGCCACGCACAATGCGGCGCACGTCCGGAATAAAGCCCATATCGAGCATGCGGTCGGCTTCGTCCAGAACCAGCACTTCAACCTGATCCAGGTACACGTCTTCAGAACGCATAAAGTCGATCAGACGACCCGGCGTTGCCACCAGAATGTCGACCACATGGTTACGCAGCTGCTGACGCTGCTTGTCGTAATCCATGCCGCCGACCACAGTGACGATGTTCAGACCTGTGTAACGCGCCAGACCTTCGGCGTCTTTACCAATCTGCATGGCCAGTTCGCGGGTCGGAGCAATCACCAGCGCACGCGGCTCGCTGGCAAAGCGTTCGGCCGGCACATTGGTGAGCAGACGATTAAGGATGGTCAGCAGGAAGGCGGCGGATTTACCGGTACCGGTCTGCGCCTGACCAATGGTGTCACGGCCACGCAGGGTGGCGGGCAGCGCTTCGGCCTGAATCGGGGTGCAGTAGCTGAAACCCAGCTTGTGGATGCCGCGCATCACGGAGTCTGGCAGACCCAGATCGTGGAAACGGGTTTTGCCTTCCAGCGGTTCTACTTTGAATTCATCGAGTGACCATGGGCCTTCATCTTCCGGGCGCGGACGATTGACTTTAGCGTCATGGGTTTTCTGGGCAGCGGTTTTCTTGCCCTTCTTCTTTTTGCCTTCGGCGTTGTGAGCAGTGTGCTGCGCCTGATGCGTGTCTTTGGCTGGCTGATTGGCCCGCTTGCCATGACCCGGCTGACCACCCGCTTTCTGGGGCTGACCGTTGCCGGATGACTTGTTGTGCGCAGGGGCTTCTTTTTTACCCGCTACCGCTTTGAACAGTTTTTTTAACAAACGATGCTCCGATATCAATCGTGTGTGGCGTCTGGCGCCTATTCAGAATGCCGACGATGATAAAGCAAGCGTGGCCCGATTCATACTTCAGTACCGATCAGGGCGCCTGCCGCTGCAACCGCGGCGGTGACAGGCAATGCGACCCTCGCCAGAATTCGCTCTGGTCTAATCCTGACCGGTCGGGCAGAATAACAAGATTCTCAGCAGTTCGCCCGTCCGGGCATGCACTGTACCCCCAGTTACCCGAATCATCTGCGCCCGGCGCAGGGGACCTTTTGTACTCATGAATTTCAGAACTCAGGAAGCGAAGGCGCTTCTTAAGCTCACCCTGCCGATTCTTGCTACTCAGCTTGCCCAGATTGGCATGGGCACCGTCGACACCCTGATGTCCGGTTACGTCAGCACCCGCGATCTTGCCGCCGTGGCCATTGGTACCAGCCTGTGGCTGCCGGCCTGGCTGTTTCTTGCCGGGGTATTGGTGGGCCTGTCTCCGATTGCGTCGCGTCTGAATGCGGCCGGTCAGCATAAACGTTTGCCACGCCTGTTAAGCTCCGCCCTGCTGGTGGGCATCGTACTGGGCGCTATTGCCGGCCTGCTGCTGGCGCTGGGCTCGCTGGCGCTGCCGCTGATCATCGACGACCCGGAAACGGCGTACATTTCCACCCGCTACACGCTGGCGATTGCTGCCGGCATGCCGATCGCCGGTGTCTTTCTGGCGTACCGCTATTACGCCGAAGCGCTTAATCATCCGGTGCAGGTAACCCGTATTATGCTCACCGGTCTGGTGATGAACGTGCCGGCCAATGCCCTGTTTGTTTACGGCTGGTTTGGCCTGCCAGAGCTGGGCGGTATCGGCTGTGGTATTGGCAGTTTTATTGTGTTCACCGGCATGGCCATCGCCATGGCGCGCAACACCCGCAAAAAGCGCCTGCCTGCCGGCTACCCGCTGTGGCAACAGGTCCACCATCCGGATCTGACGCAGGTGAAAGACCTGCTGCGCATCGGCATCCCCATCGGCATTGCCGTGTTTTTTGAAGTGACCCTGTTCACCGTAATCGCCCTGTTCCTGACCGCGCTGGGTCCGACCATTGTTGCCGGCCATCAGGTGGCGCTGAACATCAGCTCGCTGACCTTTATGTTCCCGCTCAGCATGGGCATGGCGCTGACCGTGCGCATCGGCCACTGGCTCGGCACCGGCGAACAGACCCTGGCCCGGCGCACCGCCTGGCTGGGCATCGGTATGAATCTGTGCATGGCGCTGGTGAATGCCAGCATCATGGTATTGTTCGCCACCCAGATCGCCAGCCTCTACTCGCCGGATATCGACGTGGTGAAAACCGCCGCCACCCTGATGATGTTTGCGGCGTTATTTCAGGTATCGGATTCCATTCAGGTATCGGCCGCCGGCGCCCTGCGTGGCTATCACGACACCTTCGCCGTGATGCTGATTACCTTTGTGGCGTATTGGGTCATTGGCCTGGGCCTTGGCTACTGGCTGGCGTTCGGCGAGCAGACGCAACTGGGCGCGCCGGGCTTCTGGTCGGGTCTGGTTGTCGGCCTCACCGCCGCTGCCATTGCCCTGAGTTATCGCCTTTATCGTGTCAGCCACAAAGATCACCCGGCCTCCGAGTACGAAGATCAGGACGGCCTAGTCCACTGAAACACCCTTCATACGCAACACCCTCTCAGGCCGGATAATGGGCGTCCGTGATACACTCGCCGCCCTCTGTTATCCGAGCCTGAACTCCGCCTTATGCCGACGACGTCCGTGAACGACATGCAAACGACTGACCCTCTGAAAACGGCTGCCCAGAAGACGGCCGCCATTATCGGTGCAGGCCCGGCCGGGCTGATGGCCGCCGAGCGTCTGGCCAGTCAGGGCATTCGTGTCGATGTGTACGACGCCATGCCAAGTGTGGCGCGTAAATTTCTGCTGGCCGGCATTGGTGGCATGAACATCACCCACAGCGAAGACTACGACACCTTCGTATCACGCTACCGCGAAGCAGCCGCCCCGCTGCGCCCCATGCTGGACGATTTCGGCCCACAGGCGCTGCGCGACTGGATTCACGAACTCGGCATCGAAACCTTTGTCGGCACATCCGGGCGTGTTTTCCCCAAAGACATGAAAGCGGCCCCACTGCTGCGTGCCTGGCTGCAACGCCTGCGCCAGCAGGGTGTGACCTTTCACCCGCGCCATCGCTGGACAGGGCTCAACCCGACGGGCAACGGCCTTGAATGGCAATTCACGCATCCTGACGGCACAACCAGCATCCGCCCGGATGCGGTCGTGCTGGCACTTGGCGGCGCCAGCTGGCCCAAGCTGGGTTCTGATGGCCGCTGGAGCCCATTGCTCGAGCAGCAAGGTGTCTCGTTTGAAGCTTTTAAGGCCACGAACTGCGGCTTTGAAATTCCGTGGAGTGATTTTATGCGCGAGCGTTTTGCCGGCACGCCGGTAAAACACGTGCACCTGAGCATGACGACCCTGAGCGGTGGAACGGAAAGCAAAACCGGCGAATTTATCGTCAGTGATTACGGCATCGAGGGCAGCCTGGTGTATGCGCTGAGCGCGCCGCTGCGCGAGGTGATGCTGAACAACCCCGCTGCCGCCCGCCTTACACTCGACTGGCTGCCGCACACGGGTGTTGAGCAGGTTGTGGCAAAGCTTGCGCAGCCGCGCAAGGGCATGAGTTTTTCCAACGTATTGCGCAAAAAACTCAACCTGCCGGCCATTACCAATGCTTTGCTTAAAGAATGCTGCCCGGAACTCGACCTTAACGACCACAAAGCGGTTGCGCAGGCGCTGAAAGCCATGCGCTTACCCGCCGTGACCGCCACACGCCCGCTGGACGAAGTCATCAGCTGCGCCGGAGGCGTTTGTTTTGATGCGGTTAATAACGATCTGATGCTGAGCGCCATGCCCGGCGTATTTGTTGCCGGCGAAATGCTCGACTGGGAAGCCCCGACCGGCGGTTATTTATTAACCGCCTGCTTCGCCACCGGCCGCTGGGCGGGCAATGCCGCCGCCCGCTTCACCTTGCGCCGTTAACTGTCGCGGCAGCGCTCACTCAGCCCCGCATCGAAAGGGTTTTCGTCATAGCGGAAGCGCATAACCTGCTCCCCGCGATACGCCTGCAGCCGGCACTGATACCAGCTGGCAATAATGGCTTTCTGTTCTTCCGCCAGCGGCTGCTGTTGCAGAAGCGTCAGCGCACGGTTTTCTGCATCAACCGCTGCCGGAAAATTACCGCTGTTGGCCAGCACCGCAGCCCAGGTGTCATGCACCGACGACAGCCCGCTCATGTCGCTGTCCGCCATCACCTTCTGCATCAGCTGGTAGGCCAGCCCGACATCGCGGAAACGCTCATCCGGGTGAGTGACCAACAGCCAGGCATGGGCATGAGCAGCCCCCAGATAGCGGTCGTATTCGACAGCCCGGTCCATTAACGCGCGGGCAATGGTCAGATTTTCACCGGTGCCACGCCCATAGGCATAAGCCTTGCCCAGCATGATCAGTGCGCGGGGATATTCGGAGTAGCGACTCGCGCGCAGAATTTTCACGGCCTGCACATCGTTGCCACGGTCGTCATCACTGAGCATCAGCCAGGATTCCATAACCGGGTAGTAATAGCGCAACCACTGGTCGTCCGCGCCGTCCGGCATCTGCTGCGTCAGCTGATGGTAATAGCGGACCTTGTCCACATCCGGCTCCATCTGCGAGTTGCCCATATACAGATAACCGAGCGCCACCGCGGCGGTTTTATCGCCGTATTGCTGGATGGATTGATCAAGAAACGGAATGGCCTTGCGGTACTCCCCCTCATAGATCAGGTCAAAACCGCGACCGGCTGAGGTGGTGCTGCAGCCACTGACCAGAGCGGTCAGCAGCAGAATAGAAAAGATGCCCTTCAATCTGAATACTCCCTTTAAGCGGGCGTATTCTAACGATTTACAGGCATCTGTGCAGACTTACGGACACGGATTCGAATGCACCTTATGAATGGCATCAATTTCCGCCAGCAAGGTCGGGCTTAGTGTCAGCGACGCCGTGGCAATATTCTCGGCCAGCTGCTCCATGGTGGTTGCACCAATAATGTTGCTGGTAACAAACCCTTGCTGCGACACAAAGGCCAGCGCCATGGCCGCCGGTGTTAAACCGTGCTGGCGCGCCAGATCAGCGTATTTTTGTACCGCAATGTCAGCGTGCTCGCCTTTATAGCGGGCGAAACGCTCGAATAAGGTGATGCGGCCTTTCGGCGGCTGCTGCCCATTCAGGTATTTGCCACTGAGCACACCAAAGGCCATCGGCGAATACGCCAGCAGGCCGACATTTTCGCGGTGCGACACCTCGGCCAGCCCCACTTCATAACTGCGGTTCAGCAGGTTGTAAGGGTTCTGAATGCTCACCGGTTTCGGCCAGCCGTGTTTTTCGGCGATCTGCAGCACTTTCATGGTGCCCCAGGCGGTTTCGTTCGACAGGCCGTAATGACGGATTTTGCCTTCCTGAATTAATTCAACCAGTCCGGACAGGGTTTCTTCCAGAGGCGTGCTGATCTGCTCGTCGTGCACATAACCCAGCTTGCCGAAAAAATTGGTCGGGCGTGCCGGCCAGTGAATCTGATACAGATCGATATAGTCCGTCTGCAGACGCTTAAGGCTGCTCTCAACCGCGCTGCGGATATGCACGCGGGTCAGTTGCGGACCATTGCGGATGTGCGTCATCCAATCGCCGGGGCCAGCCACTTTGGTCGCCAGAACCAGGTTGTTACGCTGACCGGACTTTGCCAGCCAGCTGCCAATGTATTCTTCGGTACGGCCCTGAGTTTCGCCTTTGGGCGGCACCGGGTACATTTCGGCAGTATCGAAAAAGTTAATGCCGCAGCCAATGGCGTAATCCATTTGCTGATGGGCTTCGGTTTCGGAGTTTTGCTCTCCCCAGGTCATAGTGCCAAGACACAGCTTGCTGACCTTAAGGTCTGTGGTTCCCAGTGTACGCTTTTCCATACCGCCCCCTTTTATGTTGTCGGGCTATGGTAGCGCATCGGGATTCATGCGGAATAAAGGCTAATGGAACAGAGTTTATCAGGGGCAACAAACCGGAGCGGAATTGTCATCGTTCAGCAGCTGCACGCAGTTGCGTCCTGCGCCTTTGGCTTCGTACATCGCATGATCGGCGCGGCGGATAAGCGACGCTGAATGATCGCCGGAAATTCTCGGGGCGACGCCAAAGCTTGCCGTCACCTGCCCGGCATTTTCAAAGGTCAGATCCGCAATCGCCTGACGCATGCTATCGGCTAGCCTGGCAGCCTGAGCAGAATTCACACCGGGCAGCAGAATCACAAACTCCTCGCCGCCCCAGCGCGCAACACTGTCACTGGCGCGCACCATGCGCTGAATTTGGGTCGCAATGCGCATCAGCACCTGATCGCCGACCGCATGGCCAAAACGGTCATTGATGGATTTAAAGTGATCAACGTCAAACAGAATCACAGCAAGCTCAGAATCCTGCGCTGACGCCAACGCCTGATTCAGGCGGATACTGAACTCACGGCGGTTAAGTAACCCCGTGAGTGCATCCGTCGTAGCCATCTGATTAATACGCCGCTCGTACTCTTTGCGCTGCGTCACATCGCGGCAAATGCAGAAGATCAGTTTTTCGCCGTCGTATACAACGCCGTTATTGCTCATCTCAACATCGATAATGTGGCCATCGCTGCAACGGAAGCGCGACTGAATATCCGCCCCTGTTTTATCAATAGTCGCCAGCATGTCCGCTATCTGTTCACGGTTATATTGCGCGTCCCAGTCATAAACGGACAACCCGAGAATCTCGTCCAGCGAATAACCAAGAAGAACCGCAAACGCCGGATTAGCATCCACCACACGACCCTGCTCATTGATAATAACGATGCCGTCGCGGGAATGATCAAACAGAACCGACCACACAGACTGCTCGGCGCTGACCACGTCTTCAACGTGGTCTTTATCCAGACCTTCCCGCCGCAGACGCCGTACAAGACGGGCGCGGAAATGGCTCACGCCTTCATGGTTCTGTCCGGTTGCTGCACTCACTGTATTCATGCCAACGCTCTGATGTAACAGTCTGATATCAGCTTAGTCATGGAATACCGTCGGAAGAGGATTGGGTTCTGAATGACAGCGATGAAATTAAGACAATAACCAGCCACAGACGTCAGTGCAGCAGCGCAAACATTTTGCGCCGGTACAGATTGGCAATGTCGCGGTCATCGACCGTATTAATCAGATACACCAAAGCCTTGCGCACCGTGTCGCGGGTTGTTCCGTCAGAACGGCCCGGTTCCAGCCAGTGCAGCAGAAGCTCAAAGCCAGCGCCGCTGTCGCCCCGTGCCGCCAGCAATGAGGCCAGTGCAATGGCCGCCTGATGATCCCCCTGTGCAACCCCCTCGCGCAGCCGGGTTTCGTCGCCAGCGCCCGACGCAGCCTGCCGCAGCAGCTGTAAACGAGCCAGCGCCCGCGCGACCTCGGGCTCGCGCTGCGCTTCCAGACCCGCTGCATGAAGATAACGCCCCGCTTCTGCCAGCAATTCGGCGGTTTCCGGCGGCCGCTCAGCGGGGGCAATGACGGGCTCAGATGGTAAAGAAAGCGTCTGCACGCGATCCATCAGCGCATGGGCGACGCGGGCAATTACATGCGCTTTGCCCGGCGCCATGACAGCGGCGTCGCGCAGTAAACACAGCGCCTGCAACGAGTCAGGCTCGGCCGCCGCGCGAGTCAGCAGGCGGTCGTAGTCGTGTTCGACATAAGGGTCGAGGAAAGCACGCAACTGACTTTCGGTCACAGCGCCCATAAAGCGGTCGGCGATCTGAGTGTCTTTCACCAGCACCACCGACGGCAGGCTGCGCACGGCAAAGCGGGCGCACAGGTCGGGCTCTTCATCGGCATTCACTTTCACCAGCAGCAACTGCCCGTGAAATTCAGCCACCACAGACTCCAGCACCGGCAGCAGCGCCCGGCATGGCGCACACCAGGGCGCCCAGAAATCCACCACCACGGGCACGCGGCTTTGGGCCAGCAGCTCATCGAAGTTGTGGGCGGTGCCCGTCAGAATCAGCTGTGGTTCCAGCGTCATAGATACATCCAAAACAGATAAACGCGCAGCAGCAGCCTGTAAGCACTCTCGTTATTGACGGGTTACAAGGCGCAGCCGCTTAAGGCGGGTATAATGCCCCCAACTTGCTGTGGAATCACCCATGAACGCCCAAACTGCATCCGCCTCTGCTGCTAAAACCGCCCTGCTGTTCGGGCTGATCGTTATCTGGCTGATGGCGACGCTGGCGGGTCTGTGGTGGTTTCAGCAAAAGAATGTGCGGGCGTTTGTCGGAGCCGGTGACGATGCGGCCTACTGGCGCGCCGAAGAGGTTGAGCAGCGCCTGCAACCCTTGCTGCAGGCATTGCCGGCTGCTCAACCGGGTCAGGTTACCCTGCTGCATTTCTGGAATCCGGGCTGTTTGTGCAATCAGCTGAGCCAGCGTCATTTCGATGCCCTGATTCACCAGTTCGATGCCAGCCAGCTGCGCATTCTGGTGGTCGCGCCGGCCAGTTTAAGCAATGACGCCGAAGCCGAATTTAACCGTCTGAACGGCTCGCGCATGACGCTGGTGCGCGAGACTGTGTTCCGTTCCAATCACGACGAGACCCAGCCTGGCAATCAACCGCAGCCACAGCCCCTCAATCTACCTGCCAGCCCGGCAGTTGCCCTGTTCGGCGCCGATGGAAAGCTGGGCTACTTTGGCGCCTACGGCTTCGGCGCGCTGTGCACCGTGGCTAACGACGACTTCTTCCCTAACATTGTGCGCAGCCTGCAGACCGGCCATTACGGCCCGTTTGCCAACGTGGCCGGCAGTGGTTGCTTCTGCGCCTGGCCTGCTGATCAAACCAATAAATAGGGCCCAGCGGATTAGTCTTCCAGATCCTGATACGCCTCGGGCACAAACCGCGGCGTACAGATGGCCAGAAAGATCAGGTCCCCTGCTCCCAGATTGTGAAAAGCGCCTGAACTGTGAACAGCCGCCGGATTATGAATTCGCTGGCGCTCGCCCGGCGCGATGATCACAACATCGCCGGCAGCTACCTTTCTGGCCGGTTCATCGCCCACTTCCACCACGCCTTCGCCCTGCAGAATCACATAGCGCTCGGTAATGCCGGCAAGGCTGTGCCAGCGCGTAGTATCGCCGGGTCGCACCCGCGCCTGAGCAATGGACGCCTGCGGATCATCGGCGCGGTTGGACAGTTCATTAATGAAACAGCCCTCTTCAAAGAAGTATTCGGCGTCTGGGGTAAAGCGACGGATGCTGTCTGACATAAAAACCTCTGCTAACCGGACAAAGCCCGACTGGACTGCTGGGGTATATTCCGTATACTCCGCGCCCTGATTTCACCATCTGCACCGGACTTACGCTCCGGCCAGCCGAGGACATTATGACCAACACAAGCAATACCGTCGTCTGTGCGCTGTACAAATTCGTCACGCTCGACAACTACGAAGACCTGCGCCAGCCCCTGCTGGATGAAATGCTCAAGCTCGACGTGAAAGGCACCCTGCTGCTGGCCGCCGAAGGCATCAACGGCACCGTAGCCGGCAGCCGCGAAGGCATCGACGCCCTGCTGGCGCACCTGAAAGCCGACCCGCGTCTGGCCGACCTGAGCTACAAAGAATCCTACGACGACGCCAACCCCTTCTACCGCACCAAGGTGAAACTCAAGAAAGAGATCGTCACCATGGGCGTTGAGGGCATCGACCCGAAACGCGTGGTCGGCACCTACGTAAAACCGGCCGACTGGAACGCGCTGATTTCCGACCCGGACGTGATTCTGGTGGATACCCGCAACGATTACGAAGTGGGCATTGGAACGTTCAAGGGCGCCCTCGACCCGAAAACCAAAACCTTCCGCGAATTTCCGCAATACGTGAAAGACAATCTGGACCCGGCCAAACACAAAAAAGTGGCCATGTTCTGCACCGGCGGTATCCGCTGCGAAAAATCCACCGCGTATCTGAAAGAACAGGGTTTTGACGAGGTTTATCACCTGGAAGGCGGCATCCTGAAATATCTGGAAGAAGTACCGCAGGCGGATTCCATGTGGGAAGGCGAATGCTTTGTGTTCGACAACCGCGTGACCGTTAATCACCAGCTGGAAAAAGGCGACTTCGACCAGTGCCACGCCTGCCGTCGCCCGATCACCGAAGCCGACAAACAACACGAGCACTACGCTCAGGGCGTCAGCTGCCACCAGTGTTTTGATGAATATTCCGAAGAACAGCGCGAACGTTTCCGCGCGCGTGAACTGCAAATGCAACTGGCGCGCGAACGCGGCGAAAACCACATTGGCGATGATCTGGAAGAAAAGATCCGTCTGCGTCGCGAAGAAAAGCTGGCGTTAAAAGAACAGCAGCGCAAGATGGCTGAGTAATTTGATGCTTGAAGCTTGAAGCTTGAAGCTTGAAGCCTGAGGCTCGAAGCTTCTGGCTTCTTACCTCTCACTTCCGGCCCTTCTGTCTTTATTTCTGCACAAACATCCCGTCTAATCAGGCAACACTCCAACGTAACGAAAAGGTGTTGCCCATGGCGGGATTATTACCAGACGTAGACCCGGACGGTCTGCTCGAATATTCAGTGGTATTTACCGACCGCTCGCTGAACCATATGTCGGCCCGCTTCCAGCAAGTGATGCGCGATATTTCTTCCACCCTGAAAGACGTATACCAGGCTGATCATGTGGTGGTGGTTCCCGGTGGCGGCACCTACGGTATGGAAGCCATTGCCCGCCAGTTTGCCCACAATCAGAAATGTCTGGTCATCCGCAACGGCTGGTTCAGCTACCGCTGGAGCCAGATTTTTGCCGCAGGCAGCATTCCGGCCAGCGAAATTGTGTTGAAAGCGCGACGCATCAGCGCCGACGAACAAGCCCCCTTTGCACCAGCGCCCATCGACGAGGTGGTCAGCACCATTTTGCGCGAAAAACCCGACATGGTGTTTGCGCCGCATGTGGAAACCGCCTCCGGCATGATACTGCCCGACGACTACCTGAAAGCCGTGGCCGATGCCGTGCATCAGGTGGGCGGATTGTTTGTGCTCGACTGCGTAGCCTCCGGCACCTTATGGGTGGATATGAAAGCCACCGGCGTCGACGTGCTGCTCAGTGCCCCGCAAAAAGGCTGGAGTTCCTCCCCTTGTGCAGCACTGGTGATGCTCAACGATGCTGCTTACGAGCGTATGCAAACGCGCGACAGCAGCAGCTTTGCCTGCAACCTGAAGCAGTGGGCCAACATCATGAAGGCCTACGAAAAAGGCGGCCATGCCTACCACGCCACCCTGCCAACCGATGCCTTAGCGAAATTCCGCGACACCATGCTCGAAACCCGCGATTACGGTTTTACCAAAGTGCGTGACGAACAGATCGCGCTTGGCCAGGCCGTGCGCACCATGCTCGAAGGCCGAGGTATCCGCAGCGTCGCCGCCGATGGTTTTAAAGCGCCCGGCGTGGTGGTCAGCTACACCAATGACCCAGACATTCAGAACGGCAGCAAATTCGCCCGCCTCGGCCTGCAGGCCGCCGCCGGTGTGCCATTAATGTGCGACGAACCGGACAGCTACAAAAGCTTCCGCGTGGGTTTATTCGGACTGGATAAACTGCACGATGTGGAGGGTGCGGTGAGTCGTTTAGCGGCGGTGCTGGATAAGCTTGAGGGATAAGCTGGCCGACTCGATAGCAGGAAATGAAAAAGGCGCCGGTGGCGCCTTTCATTATTAACGCCCACGTTCAGGCGAGTTTGAGGCGATGACCGATTTTGCGACTGCAAAAGTGGCCAAAGAGTCAAACCTCGCCTGCAACGTGTTGTTATGCGTCATGGCTGAAGTCCTGCAACGGGCTTGATGGATACTGCCAATTCATACTCAGCCAGTGTGACACTTGGCAGTCCGGCGCAGGCCAACCGGAGATCTTCGCTGATGTTTTTGGCGATGATGATTCCTCTGACGCCCTGGCTTTCATCCGCCTGATTCATCTTGATCCAATTCATGTACCGGAGAATTTGGCCCACTACTCGGTCGTAGCCCTTAGACACCTTCAACTCAATGACCACGTAGTTTCCTGAAGCATCCACGGCCAGAAGGTCGATAAACCGACCTCCAACCGGAAATTCCACTCCTGTAATTCCTTCGTCAGTGTAAAGAGTGAGCCCTGGTTCAACGAGCTGCAGATTACGAGCTAGAAAATCTCTTAGATCGTGTTCGTATGCAAATTCACCAGTTCCCTCAGCGATGGATTCCTGCGGCTCCTCCCGGACTTGTGCCGCCTCGGAAATAGGCTTGGGGTCTTTCTCTGGCTCATATAGCCGAAAAGAGCTGCTATCAATCTTGAAGAAGTGATCATCAGAGCCGTCAGAGCGAACGCTGTACTGCAATCGTGTTGGCACATTGGTGGAAAGCCGAACTAGGTGAGCCGCGATAGTTCCCTGTTTGATTTTGGGATAATTCTCAGCAAACCATTGAACCGCTTGTTCCCGCGTGAACGTGTCACCTGGCGAAAGCCCTAATGCGGGGATCATCTCCTGCATCAGAATGCGCACAGGCTTATCGTACATCGCAGCCATGAGATTTCCCTCTTATGACGCATAACGCCCCACTTGACGGCGAGCGAAGCGAGGCCAAGTGGAAGGCCACGCTTTTTGTGGCCTTAACGAATTTCAGCGGCTTGTTAGCTATTACCACTGCCGCTACTTCCAGCACCGGAAGGCTTTGGTGGTTTAACGGGTGGCATAGGCGTTTTTACCGTCATATTAGGCAAGTTTCGGCCACTATTTGGAGTGATACTCCCACGATTACTATCCTGCTGCTGTTTACCGCCCATCATCCTTCTCCTGAGTAGTTGACTGTAAAATATTCGTCTGCCGATTTCTCTGCAAGTTCTTTCAATGCTCTCTTCCTCGGAAGGACTAGCCCATTTAAAGTACTTCCTTCAGCACTTAAGACCCGTCCTTTTAGCCTAACCGTTTCTTGATGAATTTCTTCTTCAGTAAGATAGCCTTCAGAAACTCTGTACCAACCTGTTTCAGCGTCCAAAAAAATTGATTGTATTTGTGTATTTAGGTCTGAGACTGCTTTCATTCGTTTTCGAAAAGGCAGAAAAGGTTTGATAGCTGTTACTACTTGGGAGGCCGCAATTATACACGCCCAAACTAGCTGATATTCATTCCACAAAGCCCAGCCAGCGATACTTGCTGATGATGTAACCGCGAGAAATATACTCACTGACTTATCAAGAAATTCATCACTTGCCGCATATGCATGAAGATACGCAACTTGCGCTTTTAACTCTTTCAGCAGATTCCAGTATCTTATTTGGTACAAGTTTAGAGTCCCTATGTATAGCTAACGCCTCCAGAAGGGGTGACAAAACCAGAGCGCAGCGGCGGTTTTGGCATCCTTCCGGCTGGTCTTTTTATGGATTTTTGAGTAATTCCGATAGCTTATTTTTGCCATTTATACTATCGATAACGACGCTACTCGCACCTTTGTCGGCAGTCCACCAGTCACAATTTGCGTAAGACTCATCAGAAAATATTTTCTTTATGAATTCTTCTGCGTCTGGAACGGTTAATGTAATTTTGTTGCCCGGCATGAGCTGAACCAAGTAATCCCCGTCTCCTATTTCGGTATAGCCACCTATTGCTAATGCGTTGTTTTTTGTCGTACAAAATAAAGAGTACTTGTCTATTTTTGCTTTATCACCAACAGTTAAGTCCTTGATATAAAGCTTTCCGGTGATTGTACCTATCTTGTTTACTGGGATATCCCACAAAACATCTGCACTGACGACAGTGGCACTCAAAGCCCAAATAAATAAAGCAAGTCTAAAAATCATGTCTACTCCTTCTTGTCCCATAGCAGCTTATTAGTGTGCGTGCGCATTTATCCCGGGAGACTCTTTAGAGAAACCCCGCGTAACGTATTGAACAGGCTGAGAAATCTTCCATAACTCAAAAGCCCCTACCAGATGGTAGTGCTCGCCGTAGGCTCATGCTTTATTCGTAAACACGCCATAAACTAAGCCAGCAAACCGCACGCACCCTATTGATCTAATTAACGCTAAGGTACTACCCCGCCACAAAACCGGCAAGTGGAAATATACGACCAAAAGAAACAGGGCCGGCGCGAGTTGCTCGCCGCCGACCCTGAAAGGAAAGAAGTCAGATGGGGTATGAAATCCGATGGCAACCTTAGCCCTGCTCAGCTAAAGGCAACTCACTCAACCCCTTGGCCCAAGCGGCACAATACCGGACGGATTCAGGCTTTTAATGGAGTAGTAACCCGCTTTGATATGGTCCTGACGCACTGTGGCAGCGATACCCGGCAGTGCGTGAATACGCTGCATATACGCGTATAACGCCGGCATGTCATTTAAGGTATTGCGGTTGCACTTAAACAGGCCGTGGTAGGCGGAGTCGAAGCGGATCAGGGTAACGAAAGTGCGGATATCGGTTTCGGTCAGATCATTGCCCAACAGATAAGCACGACCATCCTGCAAACGCGCTTCCAGCGCATCCAGACAGTTAAATACTTTGGTGTAGGCTTCTTCGTACGCCAGTTGCGACGAAGCAAAGCCCGCCTGATACACGCCGTTGTTCAGGTCTGTGTAAATCACCTCGTTAAGCGCATCAATTTCAGAAGCCAGCTCAGCCGGATACAGATTCAGCGTATTTCCGGTTAAGTGATCGAAGGCGCTGTTTAACATGCGGATAATATCCGCCGATTCGTTGTTCACAAGACGATTGGTCTTTTTGTCCCACAGCACAGGTACGGTGGCGCGGCCGCTGACCAGAGGGTCGGCCTTGCTGTACAGCTCGTGGACGTAGCGGGTGCCGTTAATGCTGTCGGGCGTCGCTCCGTCGAAGCCGCTGCTGCCAGAGGCGCCGGCATAGCCGCGATGAGACGGAGCAAACTGCCAGCCGTTGTCGGTTAAGGCAGGTTCGACCACAGACACCGTGATGTAATCCTGCAGGCCTTTCAGCGCCCGGACCATGAGCGTGCGAGATGCCCAGGGGCAGATATAAGCCACGTACAGATGATAACGGCCCGCCTCGGCTTTAAAGCCGCCCTCGCCCGTCGGCCCGGCACTGCCATCAGCGGTGATCCAGTGGCGGAAGGTGGATGTCTGGCGGATAAAACGCCCTTGTTCATCTTTGGACTGAACCGGTTGCCAGTCTTTGCTCCAGATGCCGTTCACTAACATAACAGGCCTCCTGTCGGAATTCGGGTTGCACGCTCATGCATAGAAACAGGCACAGAAATTTGCACTGAAATGGGCTCAAAAACAGGGATAAGAGCGTGCAGAAAAAATGGATCGTCAGAAACAAAAAGGCCTGCCATTTGGCAGGCCCTGTGAGCGTTTAACTCAGCGGAAACGTTTGGCCAGCACACCGTCTACCGACAGCGAACCTGCACCCTGCACTGCCAGTGCGGCAGCAACCACAGCCAGCGTCAGTGCGTATTCGTAACCGTTATTGGCCATAAACAGACCGTTGCTGATGTGCACGCTGAACATGGCAACCAGCATGGTGAAGGCCGTTACCACAGCCGCCGGACGGGTCAGGAAACCCAACACCAGCGCCAGACCGCCGAAGAATTCGGCGCTGCCAGCCAGCAGAGCCATCAGGTAACCGGGTTCCAGGCCGATGCTGGCCATCCACTGACCGGTGCCTTCAAGGCCGTAACCGCCGAACCAGGCAAACAGTTTCTGCGAACCGTGAGCGGCCAGAATCAGACCGACAGGTACCCGCAGAATCAGTGCGGCCAGACCGGCTTTGGAAGACAGAACGCGATTGATCAGTTGAGTATTCATAGGGAACTCCAGATTGTTTATTTCAGTCCGGGGCCAATTCCCCGCTGCTTGATAACCACTTTAGTCATTCCCGATTCAGCGATAAACGTGGCCAGCATTGTTTTATTATCAACAAATCATGGATAGTATTCCGGAACCAGTATGAGGAACCCAGCATGGACCGGATTGAATGCCTGAAGGCCTTTGTCACAGTGGTGAACGAAGGCTCGTTTGCCAAAGCCGCGCAGAAGCTGAACGTGAGCCCGCAACTGGTCAGCAAATACGTGTCGCAGCTGGAAGAACACCTGAACACCCGCCTGCTGAACCGCACCACCCGGCAGGTGAAAATCACCGAAGCCGGCACCGCCTGTTATCAGCGCGCCGCGCACATTCTGTCGGACATGGATGATCTGGAAAGCCAGCTGGGGGAAATGCAGAACAGCGCCCGCGGCCTGCTGCGCATCAGCGCGCCGGTGTCGTTTGCACTGGAGCATCTGGCAAAGCCATTAAGTGAGTTTCAGAAGCGCTGGCCCGATATGCGCATCGACCTGAGCCTGAACGACCGCAAGGTGGATATTGTGGAAGAAGGTTTTGATGTGGCGCTACGCATTGGCCAACTGCAGAGTTCATCATTAATCGCCAAACGGCTGGCGCCGGTGCGGCTGGTGATCTGCGCCTCGCCGGCCTACCTTGCGGAATACGGCGAACCCCAGTCGCTCGATGACCTGCGCCATCACCGTTACCTGCATTACACCTATTCATCCGACGGTGCCCTGCAAAGCGCGGCCAGCACCGGCATCGCCTTCCGCCATCCGTTTCAGGCCAATAACGGCAATATTCTTACGCAGGTGGCGATTGAAGGCGGTGGCATTGTGATGCAGCCAAGCTTTATTGCCGGCCCCGCCCTGCGCGACGGACGCCTGCGCGCCATTCTGCAGCACGAGGCGCCACCGCCGATTGCGCTGTACGCGGTGTACGCGCACCGCCAGTTATTGTCGGGCAAGGTGCGCAGTTTTCTCGATTTTATGGCGGGCTATTACGGCGAAACGCCTTACTGGGATGATTTTTCCTGACGGGCGAGCCATACATCCAGCCCCTGGGCGTTAAGGTCGGCATCGGTTGCCAGCCAGCGGCGCGCAGTTTCTGCCGACACTTCCGAATTCAGGGCGCGCGCCCGTTGCAGCAGCCAATCGGCAATGGCCTGCTTCATACGCTCTACCCGCCCCTCGGGCTTGCCCAGCTCGGCTTTCGCAATGGCCACAAACGCATCCAGCGATTGCAGCAACTGCTGCACATTGGCGGCATCCGCTTTGACCGGGCCGTAGTGCGTGAGGTAAACAAACTGCGGGTTTAATGCGCAGATGCGTTCAATGCTGGCTCGCATGGCATCCGGGTCAAAATGCACCGGCGTGGTGGTGACAAACAACAGCACACGGCCATCACGACTGTCGAACAGGCGGTACGACAGACCAAAGGTGTCGCCACTGAAAAGTGAATGACTCAGCGAATCGTGAATGCACACATGGTGCAGCGCATGCCCCGGGGTATCGAGAAAGGTGAGCGTACGGCCGTTAAATTTCAGGGTAAAACCGTCGATGGCAGCCACCACCCGCTCGGCAGGCACAGGAATCAGCGCACCGTATAAGCGGTTATAAGCCTCATCGCCGTACACAGCACGGGTACCGGCTTCCAGCTTTTGCGGATTGATCATATGCGCCGCACCGCGCGGGTGAACCACCAGGCGCGCATTCGGGCATTTGGCCATTAAGGCGCCCGCGCCGGCGGCGTGATCGAGATGAATATGGGTCAGAATGATCCAGTCGACGTGCTCAGGCGTCAGGCCCAGTTCGGCAATCGCCGCCATGACGCGCGGCACTGTGCTGGCGGTGCCGGTTTCGATTAACGCCAGCCGGTCGCCCTGACGGATTAAATAAACACTGGCAAGGCCCGGCGCAACGTAGTCGGCGTCGATCTGAAAAATACCGGCGGGATGCTGAATCATAGGGCTCTCCTGGTAAACATCGCTGGCGCTGGGGCGCTGATTAACTAACGCTTGCGCTGGCCGCGCAGACTAACGAACGAAAGCCCGGCACACCATTCCACGTTGGTTTACTGCAAACGGAATTGGCGCCGTTTAAACCCCGGCGGGTTGCAGCGCCGCCAGCAGCACCAACGCCTTTTCGCAAAAGTGAATCTGCTCGCGTTCGGTGGCCAGACCCGACTGCAAAATCAGGTGCTGCAGCTGCTCGGCGGCAGACAGTTCGCGGCCACTGAAATCACGCTGTTCAATAGCTTCATACAGGGCCAGCTGCGCCCGATGCCGCGCCAGCCGATGGCGTAAGTCATTCTCAACCCCGGCACCTGAGCCCAATGCCGCTTCGGCGCGCAGACGTACCATTAAGGCATCGCGCAGCGGCGGCGGATCATCGCTCTCGGCCACCCAGCGTTGCAGCTCCAGCTTGCCGGCCGGCAGTACGTCATAACGGCGTTTGCGCCCGCGCGCGCCCTCTTCGGCTGCCGAACTCACCCAGCCCGCTGCTTCCAGTTTGCCCAGCTCTTTGTAGATCTGCTGATGGGTCGCCGGCCAGAAAAAACCGATGGAGCGCTCAAAGCGCCGCGCCAGATCCATGCCCGCGCAGGGCTGCTCCAGCAGAGAGGTCAGTAAGGCATGCGGCAACGACATAGGCGGCTCATTCAAAGGTTTGAATGGCAGCATAATGCCTTTATGCAACCAGTTGCAATTAGAGAAACCCCTGCGTATAAAGAGGCCACATAATGCATAACAGGATCACCGTGATGACCTCCAGCCTTTACCCGCACCTGCTTGCTCCACTGGACCTCGGCTTTACTACCTTGCGCAACCGCGTACTTATGGGCTCTATGCACCTGGGCCTGGAAGAAGTTGAACACGGCTTCGAGCGCATGGCGGCCTTTTATGCCGAACGCGCCCGCGGTGGTGTTGGCCTGATCGTCACCGGTGGCATTTCACCGGATGACTACGGCGTGGTGTTTAAGGGGTCGGCCAAGCTGACCACTGAAGAAGAAGCAGAACATCACCGCGTGGTAACGGATGCCGTGCACGCCAACGGCGGCAAAATTGCCATGCAGATTCTGCACACCGGCCGCTACAGCTACCAGCCGAACCAGATTGCACCGAGCGCGTTAAAAGCCCCGATCAACCCGTTCGTACCGCGTGAGCTGAGCCACGATCAGGTTCTGGAAACCATCGAGAGCTTCGCCCGTTGCGCCGCTCTGGCACAGAAAGCCGGCTACGATGGCGTCGAGGTGATGGGTTCTGAAGGCTATTTGATCAACCAGTTTATCGCTGCGCGTACCAACCACCGCGACGATGAATGGGGTGGCAGCTATGAAAACCGCATCCGCTTCGCGGTTGAAATTGTGCGCAACGTGCGTGAGCGCGTTGGCCCGGAATTTATCATCCTCTACCGTCTTTCTATGCTCGATCTGGTGGAAGGTGGCTCTACCCTCGACGAAGTGATTCAGCTGGCGAAAGCCATTGAAGCCGCCGGTGCTACCATCATTACCACAGGTATCGGCTGGCACGAAGCCCGTGTGCCGACCATTGCCACCAAGGTGCCGCGCGCAGCCTACACCTGGGTGACCAAACAACTGATGGGCGCGGTGAAGATTCCGCTGGTCACCACCAACCGCATCAATACCCCAGAAGTGGGCGAACAGGTGCTGGCCGAAGGCAATGCCGACATGGTGTCGATGGCACGCCCGTTCCTGGCCGATGCTTTCTTTGTTGAAAAAGCCGCTCAGGGCCGCGCCGACGAGATCAACACCTGCATTGGCTGTAACCAGGCCTGTCTCGACCAGACCTTCGCCATGAAGATTACCTCCTGTCTGGTCAACCCGCGCGCCTGCCACGAAACCGAAATTCCGCTGCAGGACACCACAGCCGCCAAACGCATTGCCGTGGTTGGCGCCGGCCCTGCCGGTCTGAGCTTTGCGGTAACCGCTGCCCAGCGCGGCCACCATGTTGAGCTGTTTGATGCCGGCAGCCAGATTGGCGGCCAGTTCAACATCGCCAAAACCGTACCGGGCAAAGAAGAGTTCTACGAAACCCTGCGCTACTTCCGCAAACAGATCGAACTGACCGGTGTAAAACTCCACCTGAATACCCGCGTGACTGCCGACGATCTGAAAGCCGCCGGCTTCGACGAAGTGGTTCTGGCCACCGGCATTGTGCCGCGCACACCACCGGTACCGGGCATCGATCACCCGAAAGTAATGAGCTACCTCGACGTACTGCGCGACCGCAAACCGGTTGGCAAAAAAGTGGCGATTATCGGTGCCGGCGGTATTGGTTTTGACGTGGCGGAATTTCTCACCCACCAGGGCGAAAGCGCCAGCCTGAACCCGGCCAAGTTCAATCAGGAATGGGGTATTGATACCAGTTACGCCACCGCCGGCGGCCTGAAACAGCCAGAAGTGGAAATGCCACAGCGCGAGATTTACCTGCTGCAACGTAAACAGCAAAAACTCACCGGCCCTGGTAAAACCACCGGCTGGATTCACCGCGCCGGTCTGGAAGCACGCGACGTGAAACTGATGCCGGGCGTCAGCTACGACCTGATTGATGACAAAGGCCTGCACATCACCATTAACGGTGAAACCAAGCTGCTTGAGGTCGATAACGTTGTGATCTGCGCCGGTCAGGAGTCTGAACGCGGTCTATTTAACGAACTGCAGAACAGCGGCCTGAGCGTTCACCTGATTGGTGGTGCTGATGTGGCCGCCGAACTGGATGCACGCCGCGCGATTGATCAGGGCGTGCGTCTGGCAGCGAAGATCTGATGGTGATTTGCCCGCCCCTTATTTTTATAGATAAGGGGCGCTCGATCCCGACACGACGTCGTTTTACGACTGCAGTCAGTACAAAACTCTTACTGACTGTTCTCGTTAGCCAAATTCTGGCTTTTCGTTACCTCTTCCCTAAAAAACTCCAGCATCGGCGACAAACGGCCATTATCGGAAGCAGATTTATATAGTTTGAGTGCACCGTATACTGAAACATGCTTGCCATCTAATGAGTATGGATAGCCGTCGTCTGTTTTGAAATCAATCGCCTCAAGAAGCCCCATCATCTGCTTGCTCAGCAACATTACCCGGCTATTATCCGCATACTGACGTTCCAATGCCCGCCATAGAACAGCCGCTGTGGCGGTCTTATCCCGCTCAGGGCGTACAGCGACTTCCTTGCCATACAAGGCATCCTCTACTGATCTGCGTTCGAACAGAACAGGTGTGTCAATAATGACGACTTTAGCGTCGGTGTGATTTAACACGTAATCAACAACGCCAGCGACATCTTCACCAAAACCCTTTTCTTGCACTTGGTACCAGGCTGCGGAAATAACAAGAACGTCGTAATTTTCGAGTTCCCCCCGGACCCAGGCGCGATTCAAACGACACTGTTCTATCGATTTGTGCCCACGAGGTGCCGTAAAGTGATCCTCAAACGCCGGAAAACACCAATTGGTTGTAACGCTATCAACTGTAAAGTCATGATCCATGGAAAAGCGCTTAAAAAACGGCTCCCACTGAGCAACAAATGAATCCCCAAACAACAGAACTGAGAGCTTCGAATCATCAGATGCTTCATCAGTCAGGCGGCAAAACGTCGCAGATTTCTCAACCGGCAGTTCGGACTCATTAAAGCTGTAAAAACAATAACCGTCCGCACGGGACGGCAGCCTGAACTGATTCAGGGAGATCGGCAGGGGAACATCAAAGCGTTGCTTAAAGCCTTCCGAAACAGCTCCAAATTGCCCAAGAAAAGAAAACAGCGCGATCATCAGAAAGGACAAAGTGAAAATCCGCTTCCGATTAAAAGACGTCTTATTTCGGAATGGTTGCTCGACATATCGCCAAGTCAAATAGGCCAGAACCACCGAAGCGACCGACAGTAAAACCATTTGCCATAAGTGCGGCTCACCAGAATTCATAATCCGGGAAAAGGCGAACAGCGGCTGATGCCAGAGATAAATGGAATAACTGATCAGACCTATGGCAACCAGAACTCTGGCCCCAAGAATCTGGGCAACAAAGGTTCCGGATTTACCAAACAGGATAATAAAAGCAGCCCCCAGCACCGGCATCAGCATAAATACACTGGGCGAAGGCACATCATTGCCGTAAAGGAATATCGAACCGCAGACTGCCGTCAATCCAACTAAAGCAGCGGCATTATTAGGCCGCTCATAGCCTCTCCCAGCTAAAAAAGCGCAAAGAGCGCCGACCATCAACTCCCAAACCCGTGCGGGCAATAGGTAGAAATTAGCCTCAGGGTTATTTCTCCACCCCCACTCACTGAGCAACAGACTCATCACAGCCAGCAGCGAAAGCACACCAAACAGCCACTCCTTTCTGTAACGCCAAATAAACAGCAACAAGAGTGGAAAGAAAATATAGAACTGCTCCTCTACCGCCAAACTCCAGGTGTGCAGCAAAGGCTTTTCATCAGCAGCTGCAGAAAAATAGCCTACCTCACGATAAAAAAGGATATTGGAGAAAAACAGACTGACCGCCAGCACACTTTTTGAAAACGCCTCCATATCACTGGGCAACATCGACGCCCAAGCAAAAGGAATGCATAACGCCATAATCAGGAAAAGCGCCGGCAATATCCGACGGGCACGGCGCTCATAGAAGCTGACAATTGAAAAACGCCCACTGTCCAATTCCGACAGAAGAATACCGGTAATCAGATAACCACTGATCACGAAAAATATATCGACACCGACAAAGCCGCCGGAAAACGCCGGAACACCAGCATGAAACAGAACAACTGGCAAAACAGCCAGCGCCCTTAAGCCATCAATCTCTCGTCTGTAATCCATAGTAATTCTTTTATTTAAAGCTTTATCCTTAACGTCTGAGTGCAGTCTGGCCACAACCTGAGCCACACCCAAACAAAAGCCACCCTAGGGTGGCTTTTTACATCAACAGCGACTTTGAATTATTCCCACTCAATGGTCGCTGGCGGCTTGCTGGATACGTCGTAGGTCACGCGGGAAACGTGTTCGATCTCGTTGATGATACGGTTCGATACTTTTTCCAGCAGTTCGTACGGCAGGTGTGCCCAGCGTGCGGTCATAAAGTCGATGGTTTCTACCGCACGCAGTGCGATAACCCATTCGTAACGACGGGCATCGCCCACCACGCCCACGGATTTCTGCGGAATAAATACCGCGAAGGCCTGGGAGGTTTTGTGGTACCAGTCAGCAGCGTGCAGTTCTTCGATGAAGATGGCATCGGCTTCGCGCAGGATGTCGGCGTATTCTTTCTTAACTTCGCCCAGAATACGTACGCCCAGACCCGGACCCGGGAATGGATGACGGTAAACCATGTCGTATGGCAGACCCAGTTCCAGACCGATTTTGCGCACTTCGTCTTTGAACAGTTCGCGCAGGGGTTCGACCAGCGCCATTTTCATGTCGTCCGGCAGACCGCCCACGTTGTGGTGCGATTTGATCACGTGTGCTTTGCCGGTTTTGGCGGCAGCAGATTCGATCACGTCCGGATAAATAGTGCCCTGCGCGAGGAAGTTGACGTCGGTCAGTTTGGTGGCTTCGGCATCGAATACTTCGATGAACTTGGCACCAATGATCTTACGCTTGGCTTCAGGCTCGGATACACCAGCCAGTGCGTTCAGGAACAGAGCTTCGGCATCGGCACGGATTACACGCACGCCCATGTTTTTGGCGAACATATCCATCACGGCATTGCCTTCGTCTTTACGCAGCAGGCCGTTGTCGACGAACACACAGGTCAACTGATCGCCGATGGCTTTGTGCAGCAGAGCCGCAACCACAGACGAATCCACACCGCCGGACAGACCCAGCAGCACTTTCTGATTGCCGACCTGGGCGCGTACTTTTTCGATCTGGTCTTCGATGATGCGCGCCGGAGTCCACAGAGCTTCACAGCCACAGATTTCCAGTACGAAGTGTTCCAGCAGGCGTTTGCCCTGCAGGGTGTGAGTTACTTCCGGGTGGAACTGCACGCCGAAGAAGTTTTTCTCAGCGTGGTACATACCGGCAATCGGGCAGCTTGGCGTAGAGGCCATCAGCTCGAAACCTTCCGGCATACGCACCACTTTGTCGCCGTGGCTCATCCACACGTCCAGCAGCGCTTTGCCGGTGGCCGCGTCTACGTGGTCTTTGATGTCGTGCAGCAGACGGCTATTGCCTTCGGCTTTGATCTGCGCGTAACCGAATTCACGGATGGTAGAGCTTTCTACCTTGCCGCCCATCTGTTCGGCCATGGTCTGCATGCCGTAGCAGATACCCAGTACCGGCAGACCCATGGTGAATACGATTTCAGGGGCGCGCGGTGAACCGGCTTCGGTGACCGACTCAGGGCCACCGGCCAGAATGATACCGGACGGGTTGTATTCGCGGATTTCCGCTTCGTCCATATCCCAGGCACGGATTTCGGAGAACACACCGATTTCACGGACGCGGCGTGCAATCAGCTGAGTGTACTGAGAGCCGAAATCCAGAATCAGAATTCGCTGAGCATGAATGTCTTGAGACATAAGGTTTTCCACAGAGCTTAAAAACAAAATCGGGGATGGCATGCCATCCCCTTTTCTTAACTGTTACCGCTGATCAACCCAGACGGTAGTTCGGCGCTTCTTTGGTGATCTGCACGTCGTGGACGTGAGACTCTTTCATACCCGCCGCCGTAATACGGACAAACTTAGGTTTGGTGCGCATCTCGTCAATAGTAGCGCAACCTGTGTAGCCCATGGAGGCACGGACGCCGCCCATCAGCTGGTGCACGATATTGGTCAGCGGACCTTTTACCGCGATGCGGCCTTCGATACCTTCCGGAACCAGCTTATCAACGCCGGCGTTTTTATCCTGGAAGTAACGGTCAGAAGAACCCTGGTTCTGACCCATGGCACCCAGAGAACCCATGCCACGGTAAGACTTGTACGCACGGCCCTGATACAGCTCTACTTCGCCCGGGGCTTCGTCGGTACCGGCCAGCATAGAGCCGACCATGATCACGCTGGCACCAGCGGCGATGGCTTTGGCGATATCGCCGGAGAAACGGATACCACCATCGGCAATCACAGGCACACCGTATTCCGCCATGGCAGCAGCAACGTCGGCAACGGCAGAAATCTGCGGCACGCCCACTCCGGCAACGATACGGGTAGTACAGATGGAACCCGGGCCGATGCCCACTTTCACACCGTCGGCACCGGCTTCGGCCAGCGCAATGGCGGCTTCAGCGGTGGCAATGTTGCCGCCAATCACCTGCACCTGCGGGAAGTTTGTTTTCACCCAGCGTACGCGGTCGATAACGCCGGTACCGCCCGGGTTGGAGGTATGGCCGTGAGCGGTATCCACCACGATCACGTCAACACCGGCTTTTACCAGAGCTTCAACGCGCTGATCAGTACCGGCACCGGTTCCAACCGCTGCACCCACACGCAGACGACCCTGATCGTCTTTGGCAGCGTTCGGGTAAGCACGGGCTTTATCAATGTCTTTTACGGTCATCAGACCGGCCAGCTGGCCTTTGGCATTGACCACCAGAATCTTCTCGATGCGGTGCATCTGCAGCAGATCCTGAACTTCCTGAGCGCCAGTACCTTCCGGTACGGTGACCAGTTTGTCTTTCGGGGTCATCACGGTGGCTACGGTGGCGTCGAGGTTTTTCTCGAAGCGAACGTCACGGCTGGTAACGATACCAACCAGCTCATCGCCGTCGACCACTGGCATGCCAGAGATGTTGTGCTGACGGGTCAGCTCGTGCAGCTCACGGATGGTGGTGGTGCTTGGCACGGTGATCGGATCTTTCACCACGCCGCTTTCGAATTTTTTAACCTTACGGACTTCGGCAGCCTGCTGTTCGATGGTCAGGTTCTTATGGATGATGCCGAGACCACCCTCCTGAGCAATGGCAATCGCCAGACGGGCTTCGGTTACCGTGTCCATGGCAGCAGAAATCAGCGGAACATTAAGCTGAATGCCACGGGTCAGACGGGTTTTCAGGGAGACCTGATTAGGGAGAACTTCGGAGTAACCGGGAACCAGCAGCACGTCATCAAAAGTGAGTGCATCCTGAGCGATTCGCAACATACAGTGCCTTCCAGAAACGAGGGATTGGAAAAGGCGGTGCATTATAGCGAAAGCTCAGTAGCCGGACAACGGCGGACATTGACCGGTTTTGATGAAATTCAGCGTTTCATGGCGAATGGTTTCATCGGCAAAGGATGCAATGTGCCGCCCCCTGCTCTGCAGCCAGCATGAAGCCTCACCACCTGACCGAGCAGTCAGTTTTTTGTAGAGACTTTTCGTGTCGTCATGAGCGACAACTTTATCGTCCGGACTGCTCATCATAAGCACAGGAACCTGAATGCGCCGGACGAAATCCTCCGGATTCCAGTCACCGGGCACCAGTACCGTGAACGGCCAGATCAGCCAACCAATCCAGGATTGACTCAGTGCGTGGCGGGCTGCACCCCCGAAGCCCGAAAACGGCGCATCAACCACCAGAGCCTGAACCTGAAATTCCGGGCCGTACACAGCAACAAAATCGATGGCCAGCGCCGCCCCGATACTCTGCCCCAGCACCACCAGACGCTTATCCGGCTGTTCGGTGCGAAGCCACTGTGCCGTCGCCTGAATATCCTGCAGCACCGACGGCATCACGGCAGCGCCTTCGGAGGCACCGAAGCCGCGGTAATCCAGAGCAAGCACGCTGACGCCCGCCTTCGCCAGCCAGTAAATGCTGCGGCTGTGAGAACTGATATTCTCGGCATTACCATGCAGATACAGCACAGCAATGCCGGTGTCGTCTTCTGCCGCCGGTATCCACCAACTGTGCAGACGGGTACCGTCTTTGGCCGTCAGCATCACGTCCGCGTATTCGAGCCCGGCATCGGCCGGAGTCGAAATCCACTGTCGCTGCGGATAGAAAAACAGCGCCGTCGTGGCCGTGCAGCCTGTGATAACCGCAACAAGCAACAGCATGGACACGTATCTGAGCAGACGTATCATGGGCAGAGCCTCTCCGGACGAACCCTTTCAGCAACAGTCATTCAGCAACACTCATCAAAAATACCCGCGCAGAAATACCCGTTCAGAAATACCAGTTCAGAGTGGCATCCAGCTGGGTAACTCCGTAGCCCGCACCGTCAGCGTGGAACAGCTGCCGCTCTGCGCCTAACCTCAGCTGCAGATCATCCGCCAGTCGCCAGCCAGCATTGGCCCGCAGCGTTGTGCGTTCAGTATCGTCGCCAGCCGACAGCCCCTGCCAGTTGGCCTCAAACTGCCCCTGAAAAGACTCACCCTGCCATAACCAGCCCAAACGAGGGCCGGCACTGGCCTGATAGCCATCACGGAACTGGTTGTCAGCCAGCAACTGCAACTCCCCCAGCGCGTAGTAACGACCAGAGCCGGCCAGCCAGGCCTTGCCGAACGCCACGTGCAGAAAGCCGAACAGCTCAGAGTCTTCAGCCGCAAAACGATCCGCACCGAAGGATACCGCCCAGGCCACCGGGCGCTGAAACTCGGTCTGATGGCTTAGCGAGAGCACATCCACAATCATGGCTTTCTGCAGGCGCACGTCTCCGTCCTGCCAGAAGCGCAGATCAAACTGCCCCATCTGAATCTGCGAGCCGGGAACGAAGCCGACCGGCAAATCCTGTACATCGTGATACGCCATGCGCAGACGTAAATCGGTAAACGCCGTCTGACCGCCCTCTGCCACCACACCGGTGCGCAGACCAAGACGCTGGGTCAGATGCCCCTGATCGTCACGCCATTTCGGCAAAGGCACGTCGTCAAATCGCGCGTCCTGCTGAATTTTTGAGCGCGCCGACAAGATCGCCAGCGTGCGTTTGCGCAAATCCGGATTGCCTTCTTTTTTCTTAATCGATAAATAACGCGCATAGGCGTGAGCCAGCTCCAGCGCCCGCACCTGATCCTGCGCGTTCAGGCCATCGATAAGAGCGGCGATATCGGTGTCGGTTTCGACCAGTGCTTTGGCAGCCTCCAGAACCTTGCTGGACACCTGCGTGCTTTTGTATTCCAGCTCACTCGCGGCCGACGGCCGGTAATCAACCCGTTCTACGACGCCGGCCTGTTCCAGCGCGCGAATGGTGTCGACCGGCACGGCTTTATAAAGAAAGTCGTCCGCCAGATTCAGACGTTGTGAGCTGGCGTCCAGCAACGCGATGATCCGGTAGGAACAGTTTTCATCGAAGAAAAAGTAATCAAAATAGGTGTCTTTAACCTCCCAGATATGGCGTACAAACTGATCCACTTCCGCCGGCGTTAAATTCAGCCGGTATTCCCACACATCGCGGTATTCCATGTGCTGATATTCGTTGGTTTTGACGTAGTACGGCATCACCGACACCACGCCCGGATAGCCACCGGTCAGGCCTTTGTAGCTGAATTTAAGTTCGTTGTCGGCGGGGTCGGCATTGGCGGCAAAGTTCACCGCATAAGCCAGCAGCTTGCTGCGTTGCTCGTCGGCGCGATCCAGACGGATCAGGGTATGGCCGTACATGGACGACGGTGAGTTAATGTGCGAAGCCGGAAATATCAGCGTAATGGCACGGGCATCCAGCTCCTGACGCCAATCATTAAACGCTGGACACGACTGATCGGTAAAATTCAGCTCAGGCAGTTGCTGTTTTAACCAGAAGTACCGCGCCGGAAAGCGGCATTGGGCCGAGGCATCCGGCGCCATACCGGTTTGCAGAAACGCCGCCAGATCGGCCTTTAATTCTGACGCCGGGTTTTGTTTGCCATCGGCTGCCAGAAAAAAATCCGCACTGTCGTTCTGGCTCATGGTCCGCAGAGTAAAAGGATGCAGGCGAACGTGCAGCAGCGCTTTCCAGGACGACGACGCAGCAAGCGCCTCGGCTTTACTATCAGCAACGTCAGTGGCAAAGGCCGGGTACGCAGTCAGGCAGGTAACACACAACGTGACAACCCCTGAAATCCATCGGCTGCGCATGCAAAACTCCCTGTTATTTCTTTTTAAAACCCAATAAAAAAGCGCGCCTGAGCGCGCTTTTTCTTCAACCTGAAATTAACCCAGGTATTTCTGCAGAGAAGCGTCAGACGCCATAGCGGCAGTCATTGCATCATACGCAGTGGCAGAGGTAGCGTCAGCAGAGAACATCTTGTCGAAGTTAGACTGCAGCGCCTGATTGAAGGCTGCGGAGTCCTGAGCTTCAACGCCGATCACTTCAGCCAGAGCCGCCAGAGTTTCGCCCTGGCCTTTGGACACGTCCAGCGCCAGCTGGTCCATGTTGTCGTCGATGAACGCCTGAGCCAGCTTCAGCGGGCCATTGGCACCTTCACAACCCAGGGTACCAGAGGTCATACCGAAGGTCTGGTTACCAGAAGTACCGTTGGTGGTGGCTGCCAGAACGTGCTCGTGCCATTCGTTTGCATCCGGGAAAACAACCGCAGAACCCAGACCGCAACCTGCGTATGGGTTAGCAGCGAATGCCAGAGTGGAAGAAGAGACCAGAATTGCGCCTGCAATCAGTTTTTTCATGGCTAGTTTCCTTTTTGAAGCCTTGAGAATTCGTGATCAGCCAAAGCTGAGACCCGAACGACACTATGCCTTTATATGGGGCATGTCCATCCCTTTTCCACTGGAAAAGGAGCTGATCCATGTCGTTGTGACTAAAATCTCAACAAGAGAAAGTACCTGAAACCCGCGTACAAAAAAGGAGTCGGGCGACAAAAGCGGCTCAAGCCCGTACCATGGACTTTCCGCGACTCATAACTCCGGCTGAAACTGTGCAAAACACCGCCATTTTTTCCGTCACACAACTGAACCAGCGTGCCAGACAGCTGCTGGAAATTTCTTTCGCCAACATTCGTGTCGAAGGTGAAATTTCTGGCCTGTCCCGCCCATCTTCTGGCCACTGGTATTTCACCTTAAAAGACGAACAGTCTCAGGTCCGTTGTGCCATGTTCCGCTCACGCACCGCCATGCTGCGCTTTTTGCCGAAAGACGGTGACCGAGTCGAGCTGCGCGCTAAGGTCAGCCTGTATGAAAACCGGGGTGACTATCAGCTGATCGTTGACGATATGAAGCCGGCCGGCGAAGGCGCCCTGCTGCTTGCCTTTCAGCAACTGAAAGACCGGCTGGCAATGGCCGGCCTGTTCGCCGAAGAACACAAAAAGCCGCTGCCCAAAGCCCGCCGCATTGGTGTTATTACCTCGCCGACCGGTGCTGCGATTCACGATATCCTCACCGTACTCAAACGGCGCAGTCCGTCGATAGAGGTCGACCTCTATCCGACGCTGGTACAGGGGCGCGATGCTGCGCCACAGATTGTCGCCGCCATTGAACGGGCGAACCGCGACCAGCGCGTCGATGTACTGATCGTCGGCCGTGGCGGCGGTTCACTGGAAGACCTGTGGTGCTTCAACGATGAGCGCGTGGCCTGGGCAATTTTTCATTCGCGCATTCCCGTGGTCAGCGCCGTGGGTCACGAAGTGGATTTTTCCATCGCCGATTTTGTCGCCGACGCCCGCGCGCCAACGCCGTCGGCGGCGGCAGAATTGCTCAGCCCTGATCAGCAACGTCAGAGCCAGTTACTGGAGCAAATGCGCCTGCGCCTGATTCAGGCCAATATCCGCAGCTTCCGCCAGCGGCAGCTGACACTGGCCAACCTGCAGCAACGCCTGCAGGGGCCGCAGCGGCGCATCGAACAGATCAGTCAAAACCTCGATGGCCTTGAGGGCCGCCTGCGCCGGGCCTTTGAACACAGTCAGCTGAAACGCCAGCGCCTGCTCGACCGCCTGAGCCAGACATTAAGCCATCAGCATCCGGAACGGCGCATCGCCGAACAGAGCAAATGGCTGGCCGCTGTCCAACAACAGCTGACCCGCGCCATGCAGAAGCGTATGGAACAACGCCATTACCAGCTGGCGGCACAGGCCAAACTGCTCGACAGCTTAAGCCCCCTCAATGTACTCGGGCGCGGCTACGCCATTGCACGAACACCCGACGGCAAGGTGGTGCACGACAGCAGCGAGGTACAGCAAGGCGACGCCGTTCACATCCTGTTAAGGAAAGGCCGGTTAGAAACTCAGGTTACGGATATTCATGCGGCCACCGATGACTAAGGTGGCGCGCCCGGAGAAAAGGAAGCCCTATGTTTGAACTCGTAAACGGCATGATGAACTTTATGGTGTCGTTATTTGCCGCCGGCAGCCTGCACACCGCCGCACCCGCGTCGGCAGACGCTCTGCCCATTCCCCATCAGGTGCCGGGTGGAATTGCACTGGTGAATGCCGGTTACGGCATCAACCCGCCCAAGGTCACCTTCAACAATCAGCCTGTGATGGTGGTGCGTACCGACCCGCAGAAACCCTGGACCGCCATCGTCGGCATTCCGCTGTCGCAAAAGGCGGGCGACGCCACGGTTAAAACCGGCAGCCGTAAAACCCAGATTCACATCAGTGAGCAGGATTACCCGGAGCAACACCTCACCGTCAGTAAGAATCAGGTGAATCCGAGCAAAGAAGAACTGGAGCGCATCAACCGCGAAGCCGCGCAGATGAACACCATCTACAAAAGCTTCACCCCCGGCAAAGGCTGGAGTCCCATGGCCTGGCCCGTGGCCGGCCCCCTGAGCAGCCAGTTCGGACTGCGCCGTTTCTTTAATGGCGAAGAACGGAATCCGCACAGCGGACTGGACATCGCCGTACCGACAGGCACCCCGGTGATGGCCCCGGCCGATGGCAAGGTGGTGCTGACCGGCGACTTTTTCTTCAACGGCAACGCGGTGTTTATCGACCACGGTCAGGGCCTGATTTCCATGTTCTGCCACCTGAGCAGCATTGAAGTTAAAGAAGGTGAAACCATCAGTGCCGGTGACCGCCTTGGCCTGTCCGGTGCCACCGGCAGAGCTACCGGCCCTCACCTGCACTGGACCATCAGCCTCAATAACGCCCGCATCAACCCACTGCTCATGCTGTCGCCGTGGCAGGCACCCGGCATTGACGACCTGACCAACACCCAACCCAACGGTGATGAATCATGAAGAAACACCCGGGCACCGCCGGCCTGATGCCGGTAAAAGGCACCGGCTGTGGCATCCGTCCCGACCCGGACGCCATGCCCGCCGACACCGGCTTTGACTTCTCGGCCGCGCAGGATTTGCTCGCCGATAACACGGAGCCAGAAGGCACCAAGCCTGACGATCAACATCAACCAACAAATGTTCACCGAAAAGGCGACAACCCCGGCAGCGAAGACCAGTAGCCTGTCTATACTGAGCTGAAATCCTTATGAATTGCCGGGCACATGATCAAGAAGATATCCGTCAGCCAGCTGAAGCCCGGCATGTATGTGTCCGACCTGAACTGTGACTGGATACCGCACCACACCCTGCAGAAAGAAGGCCGCATCCCGGATGAGGCCACCATCAAAGAAATTCGCCGCCGCGGCATCACCGACGTTTACATAGACCCGGCCCGTGGCCTCGATACCGACGACGCCATCAGCGCCACCGAAGCCGACCGTCAGAATCAGCAGAAACTCGAAAAAGCCGGCGAGCTGAAGCCCGACCAGAGCGCCCGCACCGGTGTTCTGGAAGAGATGCAGAAAGCCGAACGGCTGCACAGCGAAGCCAAAGGTCTGGTGTCCAACGTGCTGCGCGACGTCAAAATGGGCAAAGCCATTCAGGTTGACGCCTTTGATCAGCTGGCCGACGGCATGGTCGACTCGGTGCTGCGCAACCACAACGCCCTCGCCTGCCTCGGGCGTATCCGCGAAAAAGATAACTATCTGCTTGAGCACTCGGTGAATCTGGCGGTGCTGATGGGTATTTTTGCCCGCAGCCTGAAAATCGACCGTCAGACCATGCATCAGGCCGTGGTCGGCGCCATGCTGCACGACATCGGCAAGGTAATGATTCCGGACGCGGTGCTGCACAAACCGGGCAAACTGACCGACGACGAATTCGCGGTGATGCGCAAACACGTAATCTTCAGCCGCGAATTGCTGAAGAAAACCCCGGGGGTCAGCGAGCTGACGATTAAGGTCGCGGCCCAGCATCATGAACGCATCGACGGCTCAGGGTATCCGGACGGGCTGCACGACTGCGACATCTGCCGCGAAGGTAAAATGTGCGCAATTGCTGACGTCTACGACGCCATCACCGCCGACCGCGTGTATCACAAGGGGCTGGCACCGACATCGGCCATGAAGAAACTGCTCGAATGGAGCGGCACCCACCTCGACAACAATCTGGTGCACCGCTTTATCCGCTCGATGGGTATCTATCCGGTCGGTTCACTGGTGCGACTGAAAAGCCAGCGACTGGCCGTGGTGATTGAAGCGTCGGAAACCGACCAACGCATGCCGACCGTGAAAGTGGTGTATCACGAGCGGCTGCGCCAGTTTCTGCCGGTTGAAATTATCGATTTGAGCCGCCCGGGCATTCAGGACGAAATTCTGCAGGCCGTTGACCCGGGTAAATACAACATTCGGGTCGGTGACTTTTTGCATCTGTAGTGGCCGTATATTTGGCATTTCTTTAGCCTCTGGACAGGGCCCCAACGTTACAGCGGACCTCTCAAGGGAGCTGTCAGCGTCCTTCTTCGGCCACCTTTTTGGCGTTCAGCAATTCAATTTTGGCCAGCACCTGCGGCGGCGCGTCCGGGGCCTGCGGCAGCTCGGACTGTCCACGGCGTTTGGCGATGGCCTCCAGCATGGCGCCCAGCGAACGCACCTTACCGCCCTTCAGCACCGCAATTCTGGCCAGCGCTTTGGCGTGCAGACGCCCGCCCACCATAAATCTGTGCTCCATGTAGAAATACTTGCGATCCCAGTGCAGCACCCGGCTTTCAACATCCACGGCCGCCAGCGGCTTGATCTCACGGATAAAGGTCAGCGTCTGACTGGCCAGCACCGACCGCCAGCCATTACGCACAAACAAAGGCCCAGCACCAACGGCGAGGAAAAATTCCGTACGCGCCAGATCGAGCCACAGCGGGTACTGGGAATTGGTCAGGTGCAGATTCAGATCGCAGTCCCACGGCAGCACGCGAAAGCGACAATGAAACGCATCGGTCGCAACCGCATGACGCCGCCATGGGCGGCGGGCAAACATGGACGCCGTTCTCAGCCAGTAGCTCATGCGTCACCCGCTTCCTGACGTCGACGGATCAGACCTTCCTGCGCTACCGAAGCCACCAGTTCGCCTGCCTGATTAAAGATCTGACCACGGCACAAACCGCGGCCACCGCCGGCGTTCGGGCTGTCAATGGCGTACAGCAGCCATTCGTCCATACGCAACGGGCGGTGGAACCAGACACTGTGATCCAGACTGGCCACCTGCATGTCCTTCTGGCCGACCGACACAGCGTGCGGATGCAGCGCCGTCGGAATCAGATTGAAGTCGGTGGCGTAGGCCAGCATGGTGTAGTGCTCGTTGAGGTTGTCGCTCATGGGGGCGTCGGCCTTCATCCACACGTACTTCACCGGCTCTTTTTTACTCGGCGCAAAAATATTCACCGGGTCGAGTACGCGCATCTCAATCGGTTTGTCGGCGGTGTAAATGTCGCGCACTCGCTCCGGAAAGAAATCACGGAATTTACGCGCCAGTTCCAGCTGCGACGGAATCCCGTCCGGCCCTTTTACCTCGGGCATCGGCGCCATGTGCACAAAGCCGTCTTCCGGATGCTGGAACGAACACATCATGGTCAGAATCGCCTTGCCGTTCTGACTGGCGGTTACCTGACGGGTAGCGAAACTTTTCCCATCGCGCACCACATCCACTTCAAACTCGACACTGTCGGCCACGGTACCCGGACGCAGAAAATAGGCGTGCAGCGAATGCGGCGTCCATTCGCTGCCGTTCAGCGTTTGTGTGGCGGCGGACAGACTCTGTCCCAGCACCTGACCACCGAACAGATTGCGGAAACCCAGATCCTGACTGCGGCCACGGAAACGGTTAACGCCGATGGCCTCCAGTTTCAGCAACTGGATCAGCCCTTCCAATACTTCACTCATAGGAATCTCTGCCTGTTGTTTGGCTTTACAATAACCCAGACGCCCTGCGGCGCATTGGCCGCAGCGCCAGTCTGGGGAGGCCGGCAGGCCTCAGAAGGCGGTGCGTTCGCCCAGGAATCCGGTGAACCGGGCCCAGGACTTGGCGTCGGCCTCTTCGCGGTAGCGGTCGCTGCCGAACACGGTAAATGCGTGCGGCGCACCACTGTAGGTAATCAGTTCATGGGGCACATGGGCCGCCTCCAGCTCCTGACCTAAGGTGGCGAAATCGGTCAGGGTGATGGCATCGTCGGCGGAGCCGTGCATCACCAGCACAGGCGAGGTAATGCCCGCCCAGCTTTGCCCTTCGGGCGTCTGTAAGCCGCCATGAAACGTGGCGTAGCCTTTGGCGGCAAAGCCAGACCGTGCCAGTTCCAGCACCGCGGCGCCGCCAAAGCAGTAGCCCATCACCACCATATTGTTCAGATCACCGCCTTGCGCCCTGGCCGCTTCTGCCCCGGCTTTCATCAGGGCACGCAGACGGTCACGGTCTTTGTACAGAGCGCCGGTGTGCTGACGACGGTCTTCAATGGATTGTGGGCGCACGCCCTGCCCGAATAAATCGAGCGCAAACACGTTGTACCCCAGCGCCTGCAACATGGCCGCCCGCTTCTGTTCATAACCGGTCAGACCGTCCCAGTCGTGGGCAATAATCACCAGCGGAGCCGACTTACCGGCTGACAACCAGTAGCCTTCGAAGGCTTCGTCGCCGACCTTATAAACCACGTCTCCGGCCAGAACGCAGGCCGAAATCAAGGCACCGGTGAGTCCGGTCAATGCTTTTGCAATGCGCGATGTCATATCGTTTGCCTCCCGCCCGAGTAGAGCCACTGAGTTTAGTATGTCACTGAGTGTATGTCCTGAGCCATTTGTGCCACGGCCGCCGGTCATTTAATGACCAGCAGATGCACTCTGGCCGTCAATCCGTATAATGGCCGCCCTTTTTCAGTTACACCGCCCGGACATCTCATGCAGTCACGCGAACTTTATCAGCATCAGGTATCACCAGAGCGCTACAGCACTCTGCTCGACGAGAAGGCCGAGCGCCTGAAGTCCCTGTTCGCTGAATTCTCTACGCCCGCCCTGCAGGTGTTTGCCAGCGCACCGAGCCACTTCCGCCTGCGTGCCGAATTCCGTCTGTGGCACGAGGGCGACCGTTGCTTCTTTGCCATGTTTGAACCGGGCGACAAAAGCAAAGTGTACGAAGTTCAGGATTTTCCGATTGCCTCAGTGCTGATCAACGATCTGATGCAGCGCTTAATTGCCGACATTCAGACCAATGAGCTGCTGCGCCGCAAACTGTTTCAGGTGGAGTTTCTGACCACATTAAGCGGCGATGCGTTGATTTCGCTGATTTACCACAAGGCTCTTAACGAAGACTGGGAAGCAGAGGCCCGACTGCTGCAGACCCGACTCGGCTTTCCGATTGTTGGCCGTTCGCGTAAACAAAAGCTGGTGCTCGAACGTGACTGGGTAAATGAAACCCTGCAGGTGGATGGCCGTGCACTGCATTACCGTCAGATTGAAGGCGGTTTCACCCAGCCGAACGGCGGCATGAATCAGAACATGCTGTCGTGGGCGCGCGCCGCCGCCGATGACATTAACGCCCGTGTCGGCGAGCACGATCTGGTTGAGCTGTATTGTGGCAACGGTAATTTTTCGGTGGCATTGGCCGATAAATTCCGCAACGTGCTGGCCACCGAAATTGCCAAAACCTCGGTCAATGCCGCGCAGATCAATATCGCCGATAACCAGATCGACAACCTGATCATCGCCCGACTGTCGAGTGAAGAATTTGTGCAGGCCCTGCGCGGTGAGCGTACCTTTTCACGCCTGGGTGGCGTTGACCTCAGCAGCTATGATTTCCGCACTGTGCTGGTGGACCCGCCACGGGCCGGTCTGGACGATGAATCTGTGCGTCAGGTTCAGGCCTACGACCACATTATTTATATTTCCTGCAACCCGGAAACCCTGCGCAATAATCTTGAAATTCTGACCCAGACCCACACCATCGAACAATTCGCCCTGTTCGACCAATTCCCCTATACCGAACACACCGAAACCGGTGTGGTCCTGAGCAGGAAACACGCATGAGCCAGACCGGATTTTCCGCCCTTAATGCATTAAGCCCAGAGCAGATCGACAACCTGTCGCGCCTGGGTTACGAACACATGACCGCCATTCAGGAAAAAGCCCTGCCACCGGCTCTGGAAGGTAAAGACCTGCTGGCCAAAGCCAAAACCGGCAGCGGAAAAACCGCGGCGTTCGGTATTGCCCTGCTCAACAAACTGAATCCGCGCTTTTTTGGCGTGCAGGCGCTGGTGATGTGCCCGACACGCGAACTCAGCACTCAGGTGGCCGACGAACTGCGTAAACTCGCCCGCTATCAGCCGAACATTAAAGTGGTTGTGCTGTGCGGCGGTGTTTCCATTGGTCCGCAAATCGCGTCGCTGGAACACGGCGCCCACGTGGTGGTCGGCACGCCGGGCCGCATCAAAGATCACCTGCGCAAAAATACGCTGAAAATTGACCAGCTGCAGACACTGGTGCTGGATGAAGCCGACCGCATGCTCGACATGGGTTTCCGTGACGATATCCGTGATATCGCGAGCCAGACACCGGCGCAGCGTCAGACGCTGCTGTTTTCGGCCACCTACCCAGACAACATTGCCCAGTTAAGTGACGAGCTGCAGCGTGACCCTATCGATATTGCCGTGGAGTCTGTGCATCAGACCAGCACCATCACCCAGCAATGGATTTTGTGCGGCCGTGATGAAAAAGCTGCCACGTTGGCGAAAGCCCTCAGCCATTTTCAGGTGCAGCAGGCGGTTATGTTCTGTAACACCCGTCAGGCGGTTGAAGACCTGACCCAGTATCTGCGCAATCAGGGCTACCTGACGCTGGCATTACACGGCGACATGGAACAGCGCGACCGCGACCAGGTGTACGTGCAATTCCGTCAGGGCAGCGCCCATTTTCTGGTCGCCACCGACGTTGCCGCCCGCGGCCTGGATGTCGATGACCTGCCAGCGGTGGTGAATTACGAATTACCGCGCGACGCCGATGTGTACATTCACCGCATTGGCCGTACCGGTCGGGCCGGGAAAGAAGGCCTGGCGCTGAGCCTGATCACCGAAAAAGAAGACTACAAACGCGCAGCGATTGCCGATACCCAGGGCTACGACGTCCCACTGATGAGCCCGGCGGAACTCAAACCGTCGGGGGCCGCAATTCAGAAACCGGCCATGGTCAGCCTGTGCATCAGCGGTGGCCGTAAAAATAAAATCCGCGCGGGCGATATTCTGGGCGCATTAACCTCAGCAGGCGGCATCACCGGCCAGCAGGTGGGTAAAATCGATATTCTGGATTTTGTGGCCTACGTCGCCATTGAGCGCGAGGTGGCCAACAAAGCGCTGGCCCACCTGCAGAAAAGCCGGATTAAAAACCAGTCAGTGAAGGTCCGCCGCGTGTGACGGCATTTTTGAGGTCATCACTTTAGGTATCTGCAGCGTTACCAGCAGGCCACCTTCTGGTGCGCGGCCCGTCGAAATCGTCCCGTGCATCAGATTGGTTACCCACTGATGCACAAGGTACATACCCAAGCCTGTTGAACCTTCACCACGGCGGGTGGTAACAAACGGGTCGAACAATTTGTCGGCCACCTCCTCACTGACCCCTCGCCCGTTATCCATCACGCTAATGATCACGCTGTCGCGGTCGGCGATGGCCTGCAAGCGGATGCGCCGGTCACTGATGCCGGCAAACGCATGCTGAAGTGCATTGAGCATCAGATTCTGCAAAATCTGCGACATAAAACCGGCATAGCCGTGCAACGAAATTCCCTGAGGAACATCGTTCACCACCCGCACCTGTTCCCGTTTAAACATGGGGGTGTAGGAATTGATCAGGTCGTCGACCACCATGGCCAGATCGAAGTCTGCGACCTCTTCATTCACCCGGTCAGAGGCCAGACGTTTAAAGCCCATCACCGTTGCCTTGGCGCGATTCAGATTCAGATAAAGCAGCTCGACGCTACGGCCGGTCCGCTCGAGATAGTCATCGAAATCCTGTCGCGTAAGCCCGCCTTCATTCAGCGCACTTCTTAACGTCGCCAGCGACGACTTGACTTCCGACGACATCATTAATGCGCCACCCACCGGCGTATTCAGCTCGTGGGCCACGCCCGCCACCATCATACCCAGCGATGATAATTTGCGGGTTTCAACCACTTCATCCTGCAGCATCGACAGTTCACGCAGGCTACGTTCCAGCCGGTCATTGGTGCCCTTCAGCTCGATCTTGTCCTGCTTCAGACGAATCGCCAGCTCCAGCTGAGCATGCCCGGTACGCCAATCAAACCAGATCAGCAACAAGCCACACACTATGATTAAAACCACCCAGAACAATGCAGCGAGAAGCGCCTGCAGGCTGGCGGCATCGACAACATCCGCCGGGGTGACAGCCAGAAGATGCAGCTCCGGAACACCACTTTCGCCAGGCAGCGCCAACAACTGATGACTGACAATACCGCGGTCAAATTCCGCCCCCAGCACATCCCCCTGCGTTACCACACGCTTCCAGATACCCGGCATGTCCGTCGCCGCGCTGACGTCCCGTCTTCCCGTGTCAGCGCCCCACTCCTGCTGGGGATTTTCATGCAATAACCACTTGCCGCTGTTGTCGGCCATGCGCAACGCAACGTCCCCTTGCGACAGCAACCGCAGACGTTCAAGCAGCCCACCCAATTCATAGTTGATGAGAATCAGGCCCTCCTGCAGACCATCACCCTCGCCGGTTCTCAATCCGGCGCGCACAGTGGGCTGATACGGCACCACGACCGCACCATTTTCGACATTCAGATCAATGGGGGAAAAATAGCGGACACCAGCAGGCAGCTCCATGGCTTCCCGGAAGTAGTAACGATCCGACTTGCGCTGCAGTTTTTCTTGCGCAACAACGACGATCTGATCGCCCTGACGATCGACGCGCGCTATCTCCATGCCAGCGGCATTCAGCCAGCGTACCTGCAGAACCAGACCAAGCGCTTTTGCAACCCCGGAAAACTCTTCCGCCAGAATCTCTTTGTCAGCCGCATTACCCGTACCGAGCGCGCGATGCAGGCCCGCCGAATTGTATAAAATACCGACGATGCGACCGGCATCACCCAGTGTGGCGCTAATGGCAGCGGATGCCCGGTCAAGGGTTGTGTTTTGCTGCTGAGTCAGCGAGTTTTTAAACTTACTGAACGTAAAGGTGTAGACAAGCGTGCCCACAACCAGTGAAAAAACAGCCGCCAGAAACACCAGAACGACGGCCCTTCCCTTAAGCTTTGCCTGCTGGTCTTTCAGCGCCTGTATTTCTTTCATGCCCGGTTTCCTATCCAGCGGATGAATTCTTCAACAGGCATCGGACGGGCAAAAAGGTAACCTTGCCCGAAACGGCAACCGGCATTGAGCAAAGTCTGTCGCTGCTCGTCTGTTTCAATGCCCTCGGCGATAACATTGAAGCCAAAGCGGCGGCCAATTTTGATCACCAGTTCGACCACATGCAGGTCGTTCATCGAGCCCACCACGCCCTGGACAAAGGATTGATCAATTTTGAGCGTAGTGGCCGCAAGACGAGTGATATGTGCCAGCGACGAATAACCGGTACCAAAATCGTCGATACTGACACCGACGCCGCGATCAATTAAGCGTTTCAGCAGTGCCGAGTAACGCTGGTAATCGTGCATCGACTGGCTCTCCGTAATTTCTACCTCAAGCAACGACGGCTGTACTTCACCGGAATCCAGTGCAGCAAAAAGACGCTCAGTAAAGGCACGATTATTCAGATCGGCAGCCACCACATTGAACGACACCGGCAACAGAACACCCGCTTTTGCCATCTCGGCAATGGCTTCAATGGTTTTATTAAGTACCAGTAAATCCAGACTGCAGATAAGCCCCGACGCATCCGCCAATGGAATAAACTCCGCTGGCGACACCACGGTGCCATCCTGATCAATCCATCGCACCAGGGCTTCCAGCCCGGTGACATCGCCACTTTCAAGCTCTACTTTTGGCTGCAGATACAGGGCCAGTTCGTCATTCAACAGTGCCTGCTGCAATTTTTGCAGTTTCATAAAACTTTTGGAGATATTGCGCTGTTGCTCACGACCGCTGGTGACAAACGCACGGTTCGCCTGCATAGCACGACTGAGACTTGCCTCCGCCAGATGCAGTGCCTCATGAATCGGATAATCGTTGAGGTCGGCAAGATCCAATGTGCAGAAGCTCAGCAACAGGTGATGCACAACACCTTCAATGACCACCCGTTGTTCCGCTTCAGCTCCGAGCTCCTCGTCACCTGGAAAATACTGGCGATGAAAAAGAAGTGCCAGACGTCCTTCTCCAAGGTTGGCGACCTGAAGCGTGTGGGGAAAACGCTCGGTAATGCGTTCGCAGAAATGCACCAGTAAAAGATTTGTGTAGTGCTCTCCCAGCGTAATCGTCATGTCACGAAAACTACGGATGCCGATGAGTAGCAGTACACTGGACTGCAACTCCCGGCTGTTCATGCTGATGAGTTCACGCAGCAAACCATTGCGGTTGGAAAGTCCGAGCCGCTCATCAAAATAGGCGAGATAACTCAGCCGGTTCAGCAGAGCGACCGTGGTAAAACCCGAGCGGATATTTTCGCTGAAGACCCGCAGCAAATTGACTTTGCTTTCGGTCAATTCGACATCACTGTCGACCATCACCAGATAATGCAGTCCGTCGATGGAGGCCGTTTCAAAATAGAGAATTGAGTAGTCAGGGCGAATCAGATGCGCCTGCGTTGACATAACAATATCAATACCCTCGCGGAACCGGGCAAACGCCGGATCCGAAATCGGCTGTCCGCGGATCGAGGAGTAATTGCCGCTGGCGGCAATAATCTGCGCGTCGGATGAAATATCTTTCGGTGACTTGGAGGCACAGACAATACCGCCGGACTTCACGCCCACTACATGGGCAATGTTATCCAGTACATGCTGGGTAAAGTCGTCGTAGTCATGCCTGTTCATCAGACTGCGCGAGGCATCAATGATCATCTGCAGACCCTGCTGGGCGCGTTGCAGCTCGGTCATCGAATACCAGGTGCGCAAATGACTGCTGAGCACGGCGTGCAGGGTTTCACGGCTCAGATCCGATTTATTCCAGTATTCGTCGACATCGAAGCGGTGCATGATGTCGGCCCGCGGCGCCATGCCCGGCTGGCCGGTTAACAGCACAATCCTGAGCGTTGCATTGCCCAGCACCTCGCGCACGGAGCCAACCAGCCGCAGACCGGCGTCGTCGGTTTCCATCACCACATCCAAAAGCATCACCGCCATATCCGGATGTTCCGCCAGCACAGCCGCAGCTTCGGCGGCCGAAGAGGCCGTAAACAGCTGTACCTTGGCATCGCGGTAGGTGAAATCTTTCAGACTGTGTACAAGGCTTGCCTGATAGGTCGCATCATCCTCAACGGTCAGAACCTTCCAGGTCTGAAACTGCGCTCCTGCTCCCGAACCCCGTGGTGGAGCGAACTCGAACTTGTCGTTGGCCATGAATGAGAATCCGTTCTGAATGACATTTTGAACACACTACTCTCTTTGATGGGCAAAGTAGCGCGTGGTTAAAGTGTAGACAACCTGACTATCCTGAGTAATTTATTGATAGACCTGAGCCCCGTCCAGCTCAGCTGGCGGACATCTGCCGCCAGAACAGACTCAGGCTGATGGCGATACACACAGCAACCGTCATCAGCCGGATAAAGCCCGCGCCCTGCTTCAGCGCAGTGCCGGCGCCCAAACGGGCCCCCAGCGCCTGCCCTGCGGCCATGCACAAACCCGTCAGCCACAGAATCTGGCCTGAGAACACAAATACCAGCAGGGAGACCAGATTAGTGGTGAAGTTCATCAGTTTGGCGTGAGCGGTCGCCTGCACCATGGTCATGCCACGCAGCTGGCAGAACCCCAGCGTAAAGAAGGTGCCGGTACCCGGACCGAAAAAGCCGTCATAAAAACCGACCGACGGCAGCAAACTGCCGTTCATTTGCGACGCTGTCAGGCGCGCGGCCTCCGCCTGCCTGCCCACGTTACGAGCCAGCAGCAGATAGAGCGCGATGGCGATCAGCGCAAAGGGCATAACCTTCAGCAGCCAGTCACTGTTCAGTTGCTGAATGGCAAGTGCGCCGAGTGCAGCGCCCACCGCTGTCGCAGCAATACTCCACCTTTGCTGTCCGGGGGATACCAGTCCTTCGCGCACGAAAAAGCGCGTGGCCGAAAAGCTGCCGAACGACGCCTGCAATTTATTGGTGGCCAGCGCCTGCACCGGCGACAGTCCGGCAAACAGCAGCGCCGGAATGGTGAGCAGCCCGCCGCCGCCGGCGATGGCATCGATAAAGCCCGCCAGCATGGCAACCAGTGTCAGCAACAGCAGTACTTCGGGGGAAAATTCAGGCATAGTGAGGGAATCTAGGGAGTTTGGACGCATTATGACCTCAGACGTATTTCACGACCATGAGGGAAAACCGCTGAGTTATTCCGACAGTGAAAAGCGGCGCCTGGAACGGGAAGCCGCGCGTCTCTTCATGCGCGCCTATGAACACGAATTTCATCAGCCGATGCGCCACATCTGGCATAACGAGCCGACCAAGCCCGACATTTCATGCTTCCTGCAGGGACAATCACTGGATCTCGAAATCGCCCATCTTTACGCCAGCGAGCAGGAAGCGGCTATCGCTGCCAAAGATCTGCACACCAAAAGCCATCAGGACCAGTATCACGGCGAAGAACACTTGTGGGCGTTTCTGACCGATCTGGCCAGCATGGACAGCAGCCATAAATTGCATACTGCGTTAAGCCGTATTCTGCACAGCAAAGCGCGCAAGCATTACAACACTCAGCGTTGCTGGCTGATTATCCGCAATGCGAGCCCGTTATGGGGACGCAAGGATTTTCTGCAGGTGTTGCCACACATCAGCATTCCCGCCAACCCGTTTGAGAAAATCTGGCTGCTGTCCGATTTTCGCGGCACCGACCCGCTGCTGCAGCTGCAGCAATAAAGATCAGTCACCGTCCTGAAAATCCAAATCAAGGCAAAATTCAAGCAATAAAAAGCCCGGCTATGCCGGGATTTTTATTGCTTGAATTCAGGCCGATTCTATTGCCGGAATCAGGCCTTATTGTCCTGCGGGTCGGCGAACATAAATTCGTCTTCCGCTTTGCGTTTCCCCATCAGACGCGGACGCTCGATCAGGAAATACAGCAGCAGACCAATGACCACCGCATAAACCGTGGATTTCGGATCCGGCATGGCCAACGTCACTGCGACAATACCCGCAACACCGCGCTCGGTCGGATTCTTCAGTTGCTCCATGCCCACCATGATGCAGATATAGGCCGTCAGAATCAGGGTCAGCGATAAGGCAATCGGCAGAACCGGTTTGAACATGGTCACCAGCGGCAACACAAACAGCGCGATCATACCGGTGATCCAGAAAGTACCGCCGCCGCTGTAAATGGAATCCATCGCTTTACGACCCATCGCAAAACGCTCGGCCACGGTTGCGTGCGCCGCCGTCCACAGCGGACCAGCAAGGCCTGGCCATGGCGCCAGAAATGCGTGCAGTGCATTACGCATGGCGGTGACTGTGTGTACGCGGTTAACGTTCATTTCGATTTTTTCGTCCTGACGGACTTTGTCGACACGCTCAACCAGTGTGAAACCCACGATGATGTCACCAAAGGCAATAACGTAAGCAATCAGCGCCGTAGGAATTGCCAGCAGGAACACATCCCAGCTTGGGAAACCGGTGGAAAATACAAGGTATTCGGCCATCAGGGCGAAATCCGGCTGGGTAATGCCCCACTGAATATCCGGCAGCGGATATTCACCGACCACCCAACCCACCACCATGGCGATGATCATGCCCGGCACCATACCGAAGTTGGCAATTTTGCGGGCGATGGCCGATTGTTCGATAACGTTTTTAAACGACAGCGAAAACAGCACGTAGGCGGATACCACAGAGCCTATGATCAGTGAAATGGGCGTGGCATCGAGACGGCCGCCGGTTTTCAGCTCACCCATTAACGCCGCAATACCGGCGCCGATGATGATGCCGGATTTCAGGGAGTTCGGAATAACTTCAACCAGTTTTCCGCCCCAGCCGGTAAGGCCCAGAATCAGGAAAATCAGCGTCACTTCAATCTGCAGCGCAAACATGGCCTTAATGGCATCCGGGCCCGGTTCAAAACCACCCAGAAATAACACCACCACAGGAATGGCCGGCGTAATCCAGCCCGGCACCAGAGGTACGCCTAATAAAGCGGGCAGCATGTAGCCGACGCCCGCAATAAAAGTAAACGCCAGTGCCGCCTCGTAAGGCATGCCCAGATATTTCTGCAGCAGCGGAATCATGGCCAGACCGACCACAAACATCACCATCGCCTGAATGGTTTCCGGCCACTCCCAACGGTAATGCACAAATGGCAGACGAATTTTAAATGGTCCGGCAGACCAGTATGGATGCTCAGCACCGTGTTCACGGTTAATCGCCATAAACAACTCTCCCTCGATCGTTATTGTGTTGTAAGACCGGGCCGGACAATAAAGACGAGGGCGTTAATAAGCGAGCTGTCAGCACACCACCTTGGTCTGAGAATAACACCAAGGTCGTACGCATTTTTTACCTGTGGTTACTGCGTAGCAATTAACCCATTCCCACAGGTAATTAATACGCAGAAATTTCAGTAGTCGTCGAAGGGATAAATGGATTCTGCGTAGACCTGAAGATCCTGAATCCAGCCGAGTTTGTGCGGGTCGGATGCGACCTGTTCTGCCGCGATCTGAAGTTCACGCGCGAATTGTTCGAAATTCAGCGCCGGGCAATCCGGGTTGCGATGGAACAAACGTGCACGTCGGTGCTGCTCCCAACGCTCGCGTTCATCTTCGTTCAGTGTGTCGGGGAAATTACGCGCGCGGTAACGGAATAGCATTTCTTCACCGCGCGGGTCGGCAAACGGGGCTGGCCAGTCGGCCAGATCCCAATCGGAAAGCTGATGCACAGTGGCCATCGCCTGTTTGTCCGCTGCCGGGAAAAAGGCATCGTACAGCTGCACATCGACGTCGCTGATCTTATTGAATTCGCGCCCGGCGAAAACCTGATGCATCTTGGGCGTCAGATCCTGCGCTGTGCGGATCATCTGCAGATGCCGGCGCAGTGTTTCGCCATCAAGCCCCCAGCGTGCGGCCTGATCGGGTGTCAGCGTATTCGCCGGCGCCAGCACCGGCGCTTTATTGATGTGAATTTCCTTTAACGGCAGACGGCTCACGCCTTCGGGTAATTCACGGGTTTTAGTGAACACACGGGCGGCAATGTCCTGTGCCGATAATTCCAGCAGCGGCGTCGGATCCTGCTGCAGATCGAACGCAATGAAGGAATTTTTATTGGTCGGGTGCCAGCACAAAGGAACCACCACCGCCATGCAGCCCTGCTCCACCGGGAACATGCCGGACACGTGAATCAACGGCTTATGACTGGAGACATCAACCAGAGCGCCGACGTTGTGCTTAAAGCGCAGTCCAAAAAGGTAACGGTATAATTTAGGTTGTTTTTCAAGAATCATTCGGGCCAGTGCGATGGTTGCCCGCACATCGGACACCGCATCGTGGGCCTTGCCATGATCAAGTCCGTTGGCAGCGGTCAGGTGTTCAAGGCGGAAGCTGATGCGGCCGTCGTCATTTTTTGGCCACTCAATCCCATCCGGCCGCAGCGCGTAGGCGCAACGGACAATATCGAGCAAATCCCAGCGTGAATTGCCCGACTGCCATTCACGGGCGTAGGGGTCAAAGAAATTACGGTACAGGCCGTAGCGGGTAAATTCGTCGTCGAAGCGAATGCTGTTGTAGCCCGCGGAACAGGTACCCGGCACCGAAAACATACGATTAATGGTCGCCATGAATTCGGTTTCGGAAACCCCCTTGCGGGCGCAATCCTGCGGCGTAATGCCGGTAATCAGCACCGCCTGCGGGTGCGGCAGATAATCGTCGGACGGGCGGCAGAAGATCTCTACCGGTTCTTCAATTTCGTTCAGGTCTTCGTCGGTGCGGATCGCCGCGAACTGTGCCGGGCGATCCCAGGCCGGATTGGCGCCAAAGGTTTCGTAGTCGTACCAGACAATACTGTTCAAACAATCATCCTCAGGCGCCTGACAACTCAGCGCGCGCTGGCAGTGGCCGCCGGCAGAGTGAAGACTTTTCCGGTCTGCAGAAAGCTTCTGGCATCGCGGGCGCTCTGCACCGGCAATTCTTCCATCGGCATATGCCCGACCCCTTCGTAGGTGATCACACTGACATTCGGCAGGTCGCGACGGAACCGGTCCATAATGCTAAGCGGCACCCAACGGTCTTCCTCACCCCACATCAGCAGCGTTGGAGTGGTTACCTGTGCAACCCGGTCGCCAAGCGACGGATTGCGGCTTTGTTCTTTCATGGTGCGGAACACGTTCACCAGACCTTTGCGATTGCCCGGACGCAGCAAAAGATCGTGGTAGCGTTTCACCAGTGTTGACGACACTTTGTCGTCATCGCCATAGGCAGAATCGAGATTCATGCCGACCAGTAAGCGCGGCATCATCAGCTGACTCATTTCGCCGATCACAGGCCAAGAGGCAAAATCCATAATAAATGGCATGTCCTGCGGGTAACCGGCGGCATCGATCAGAATCAGCTTATTCACCCGGTCCGGACGATACAGCGCATAATTCCAGCCGATATACCCGCCCAGCGAGTTACCGGCAATGGCGACGTTGTTCAGGCCCAGCTTATTCATGAATTTGTCGAGTTTATCGACCATGTAGCTGATGCTGTAACGCTCCATTTTCGGATCCGGCCCAGTTAAACCGTGCGCCGGCAGATCAACACGGATCACGCGGTAGCTGTTCTTCAGCTCATCGGTCCAGCCATCCCAGGTGTGCAGCGACGACGCCACGCCGTGCAGCAGCACCAGCACAGGCCCTTTACCTTCGTCACGGTAATGCATCACCAGATCGTCTACCGCTACAAACTTCGACTCGGCATTTGTGTACTTTTCAGTCAGCTCAGACAACGGACGCGAGCCCACGCCCATAGAAGCACAGCCGGTCATGGCTACGGCAGCCAACACCAGCAGATATCGGAAAAATTTCATGATTGTCCCCGGGTGAGTTTTTTATTCTTGTGAACAACTTTTAACCAGGCGCCTTCAGCGATTAACACCGCCAGCACTGGCCCGGACTTTACCACATCAACCGGCGTTAATCCCACTCCGTACAGGCCCTTCCCTAATGAAAATGCCCGGGTACAATGGTCGCGCTTTTTCACAGTGGGACGCAGCGCCAATGGCCTTTTTTAAGAAGTTGTTTAAAGCCGGTAAACGGAATTCAGACTGGAAAACAGAAGACGCCGACGGCCGCCGTCAGGCGCTGCAGGCTTTCCGCAGTGACAACGAGCGCCTGGAGTTTATCCGGCACGAGAGCAGCAAAGAGCTGCGCCAGCTGGCGCTGAGCCTGATCGAAGGCGACGCTGCGCTCGACGCCCTGCTTTCTTTCTCCGATGACGCCATCCGCAAAGAAGCCCGCGCGCGTCTGCTGTCTAACCTGATGCCGGGTAATGATCTGAACAGGATCAGCGACACCGCCACCCTGCTGCGCATCGCCGCCCTGACCGACGACAATGACCTGCGCCTGAGCGCGGTTGGCAAAATCAACGATGAACAGGAACGCCTGACCATCGCCACGACGCATGCCGTCGCCAAAGTGCGCGCCGCCGCCGCTGAAGGCATTCAGCAGCCCGCACTGCTGCAGGCGCTGGCTGAACATGCCCAGAGCAAAGACAAAACCCTGTACCGCATGGCCAAGGAAAAACTGGCCGCACTGAAAGCAGTGCAGGAAGAACAAGCCGACCGCATCAAAGCCGCCCAGCACCTGCTGAGCCAGCTGCATTACCTGAACAAAGTCGGATACCACCCGGAATTCAACGGCAAATTGCAGATCATCCGCCAGCAATGGCCACAGGTGCAGGCTGCCGCCAGCGCGCAGGATCACGCCGATTTCAGCGCTGCGCTGGTTCAGGCAGAAGCGGTTCTGAACAGTCATCAGGAAGAAGAAGCCCGCCAGCAGCAGGCGCAGGCTGCCGCCAGTAAGGCGCAGGATGAACAGAAAGCCCTGAGCGAAAGCCTGACTGCTCTGCAGCAGGACGCGCTGACACTGACGCCAGATGCCCTGCAGCAACAACTGAAAGACCTCGAAAGCCGCTGGCACCATACTTTCGCCCACCACAAACCCGCCGAAGCCGTTGCCCGCGCCTTTGAAAATGGCCTGCAGCAACTGTTCGGACTGCAATCGGCGCTGCAACAGTCGAATGCCAGCGAAACCAGTGCCCGAGCCCTGCTGACCGAAACTCTGCCAGAAACGGCAGATGCGCTGCGCAAACAGCAAGCAGCGGTACGCCAGATACTGAATGCCATCCGTTGGCCTGAAGCCGTCAGCCGTCCGGACTGGCTCAGCGCGCTGGATGAAAGAGCCCATGCGCTGCAGGAACGCCTCGCCGCCTTTGGTTCTCAGGCGGAAAGCCGTCTGAAAGACATCGCTACTGACCTTAAAGCGTTCGAACAAAGCCTGACAGAAGGTCATCTGAAAGAGGCTGGCCGTCTGAGTCAGCGCATTCAGAATGCTCTGCGTCAGGTCGAGCAAAAGCAGTCGGCTGCCCTGCAACGCGAATACCGCGCGCTCACAGCCCGTCTGCAGGACATGCGTGATTGGGCAGGCTTTGCCACTCAGCCGAAAAAAGCCGCCCTGGCCGAGGCCATGGAAGCGCTGGTCGGCAGTGCCCTCTCTCCGGATGTGCTGGCCGACAAAATTCACGCCATGCAGGACGAATGGAAAACCCTGAACACAGGCCACGGCGATGCCGAGCTGTGGGAGCGTTTTAAGGCTGCTGCGGATAAAGCCTACGAGCCTTGCCGTGCGTATTTTGCCGAACTGGGTGAACTGCGTGAGCGCAATCTGGCGCTGCGCAACGCGCTGATCAGCGAGCTCGACCAGTACGAAGCCTTTATGGACTGGACTCAGGCCGACTGGAAAGTGGTGCAACGCACATTGGACACCGCACGCGATACCTTCCGTGCGTATTCACCGGTTGACCGTCACAGCCATAAAGAAACGCACACCCGCTTCAGCGATGTTTGTGACCGCATTTACGCGCACATCCGTGCCGAACAGGACAACAACCTGAATCTGAAGCAGTCCATTGTGAATCAGGCCGCCGAACTGGCTCAGGCCGGCGATCTGAGCAACGCTGCGGATCGCGTCAAAACCCTGCAAGCCAACTGGAAAGCGGTGGGCATTACCCAACGCGGACCGGATCAGAAGCTGTGGCAGCAATTCCGCGAGCACTGCGACGCCGTATTTGCCCGTCTTAATGAAAGCCGCAACGCCCGCAAGGCCGAAATTGATGAACTGGTGACTCAGGCCGAAGGCATTGTGGCACAGGCCACTGCCCTGCTGAATGCAGACGCCGGCGACGCCGGGCATCAGCTCAGTGAACTGAATCAGGCCTTTGCTGCCCTGACGCTGCCCAAAGGCGCACATCAGCGCCTGAGCCAGCAATTGAAGGCGGTCGCGGGCGAACTGCGCAACCGCCGTGAGGCTGAACAGAAAGTCGCCCGCCAGCAAAGCTGGCAGGGTCTGATTGCCCGGCTTGACGCCCTGGCCGCCGGTGACGATGCATGGCAGAGCGCCAATGCGCTGCCACTGCCGGAAGGCTATCAGCAGAGCCTGTTCGATGCTGCCCGTGCCGACTTTGCCAGCCGCACGGACAACAGCACCGCTAATGATCTGTGCATTCTGATGGAAATTGTCGCCGACGCAGCAACCGCTGACAGCGACCGTGCCCGCCGCATGGAGCTGCAGGTACAGCGTCTGGCCGATGGCCTGGGTAAAGGACTGACCACAGAACAGGAACGCATCGCCCTGACCGAGCGTTGGCTGAGCGAAGGCACACCTGCGCTTCAGGCACGCTTTATCAGTGCGGTTAAAGCCAGCTTCTGATACCCGGCTGACGTGCCGATAGCCAATAAAAAACCGCCTGCTGGCGGTTTTTTATTGGGGCAATTCTTTTGTTGGAGCGTTTCTTTTATTGAAGCGCTTCTTTTATTGGAGCGATTCTTTTAAAAGCGCCCTTTTACACGCGTCTTACAACTGTTTTACGCCTGTTTATCCGGGCTTATTCCTCGTCACTGGCCTTGCGGATAAGAAAGCGGAATACCCCATCAAGCTCTTCGCTGGCCAGCAGTTCGTGGCCAAGAAAATTGCAGAATTTCAGAAAATCACGCTTGGTCGATGGGTCCGTCGCCAGAATTTCGACCACGTCACCAATCGCCAGATCGCGGATCTGATTGTGCAGCATCATGACGGGCTCGGGACAAAACAGCCCGCAGGTATCCAGTCGTGCGCTGATATCAGGCATGTCAGACATAATTACTCCTCAGCAGACGCGCTATTGTCTACGCCTGACCGCGCGCAGGCAAATCACCGCGGCGGATCATGTTCCATATCAGAGGCATAACCAGCACACACAACACCGCCGACAGCAGGAAATGGCCGTCGTAGCCAAGTGCATGCGCCGAAATACCCGACAGACCTCCGGCGATCATGCCGGTGACAATAACCACACAACTCTGCAAGGCGTAATCGGCTGCCGCACAGTGCTCGCGACAGCGGTCCATCATGACCGTGAACAAGGCGGCCGTCCCCATGCCGCCGGCCACATGCTCGACCAGTACCGCCGACACCAGATGCACCCAATCGAAGGTGGTGCTGGCACCAACGCCGATATACGCCAGCAAGGCAAAGGCTTCGAGCAACAAAAAAGCCATCAATGTGAACTGTCGACCGAGCACACCGACCAGCCAGCCGCCCGCCAGCGCACCCAGTAATCCTGCGGCGAAGCCAACCGTACCCAGCAACCAGCCCATCTGCTCCAGCGTTACACCGGCATCACTCATCATGGGCCGGATCATCGGTGTACCGAAGGCATCACCGAATTTATAAACCGACAGCAGCACCAGCCACAGCAGTGCGTCCTTCTGGCGGAAAAAATCCAGCCATTCGTGAGCCATGCTGCCCTCGCCCCGGGTATGGGGCTTAGGTGCAAACCACCACAAAGGCAACGAGCCCAGCAGTAGCAAACCTGCCAGCAACCACAGGGAGTAACTCCAGCCCAGCGAACCAAACAACGACACCAGCACACCACCCGACACGATCATGCCGACCCGATAAGCGGCGACCTGCAGGCCGTTGCCCTTGCCGCGTTCTTCGGCGTTCAGGTTTTCAACCGCCATGGCGTCGGTGGCGATGTCCTGCGTGGCAATAAATAAGTTCAGCAGCACCAGCAACATCAGCGGCCAGACAATACCCAGTGCCAGCCAGTCGCTGATATCCATGACCGACAACACCAGCAAAACCACTACAGCCGCTGCGTTCATCAACAAAATCCAGCTGCGCCTGTATTCGTGCCCGACTAACGAATAACGATCGAGCCATGGCGCCCATAAAAATTTAAGTGCCCACGGAATTGCCACCAAAGACAACAATCCGATCAGGCGCAAATCCAGCCCCTGCTCCCGCAGCAACACAGGCATCGCCTGACCGAAAAAGCCGTGCGGCAAGCCCTGTGCGACATACAGTCCGGTCAGGGCAATCCATTTGTTCATTTTTCAAACTCCGTATACGAATGACGGCTGATGGCGCCACTCAGCCTCATTTCTCACACTGTGTCCAGTCTGAACTAGACTCTCAGGGAATGAACACATTGAATTGCAAAGGATTTTATTCATGCTGCACCTGCAATTGTCACGAGGCACCATCAGCCTGACCGAGCGGATACTGCGCAAAGGCTATGCGACACTGGCGAATTATCTGCGCAACGCCATGCTTGCCACTGAACAGGACACCATTGACCTGCTGCTGAGTACCCAGCAGCTGGCGGACATTCATTCGGCCCTCGAGAGCCTGCAGAACGGCAAGGATTTCGGCCTTAAATCCATGAGCAGTCACCTGCGCGAGCGCTGGCAGCAAGCCCTGATGCCGGTCTGAGCCGGCTCACTACCTGACCCACCGGATTCATTTCCGCATTCCGCACGCATAAAAAAAGCCCCGCATAGCGGGGCATCAAGAGGTGGTGAGAGTGTAGTTATTTGGTTGAGTGCTCAGCGTTCGAGAATCGCCACAACGCCCTGGCCACCGGCCGCACAGATAGAAATCAGTCCACGACCTGAACCTTTTTCTTCCAGCATTTTCGCCAGTGATGCCACGATACGGCCGCCGGTCGCTGCGAACGGGTGACCGGTCGCAATGGATGAACCATTCACGTTCAGCTTGCTGCGGTCAATAGAGCCCAGCGCCTTATCCAGACCCAGACGCTCCTTACAGAATTTTTCGTCTTCCCAGGCTTTCAGCGTTGACGCCACAACACCCGCAAACGCTTCGTGAATTTCGTAGAAATCGAAATCCTGCAGGGTCAGGCCCGCACGTTGCAGCATGCGCGGTACCGCATACGCCGGCGCCAGCAGCAGACCTTCTTTATCTTTGCTGCCTTCTTTGCCGAAGAAATCGACCGATGCGGTTTCGTGGAACGACAGATACGCCTTCACCGGCAGGTTGTGTGCTTTCGCCCACTCTTCGGACGCCAGCAGCACCACAGAGGCACCGTCGGTCAGCGCAGATGAATTACCGGCGGTCAGAGTACCTTTACCGGATTTACGATCGAACGCCGGTTTCAGTGACGCCAGCTTGGCCATGTCCGGCTTACGCGCCAGATTGTCTTTATCCAGTCCCAGATATGGGGTCACCAGATCGCTGAAGAAACCGCGATCGTACGCCGCCAGCAAATTGTTGTGGCTGTTAAACGCAATTTCGTCCTGTTCTTCGCGACCGATAGCCCACTCTTTAACGGTGATTTCGGTGTGCTCACCCATGGACATATTGGTGCGTGGCTCGCCGTTGCGCGGCACCAGTGGTGCCAGATGCTTAGGACGGATCTTCGCCAGCAGTTTGAGCTTGGCGCCCGTGGTTTTTGCACGGTTAACGTCGAGCAGAATTTTACGCAGGCCTTCGTTGACGCCGATCGGCGCGTCAGAGGTGGTGTCAGAGCCGCCGGCAATCGCGCTGTCGATCTGACCCAGTGCAATTTTGTTCGCCGCCATAATAATGGCCTGCAGACCAGTACCACAGGCCTGCTGAATATCCACCGCTGGTGTGTGCGGGTCGAGCGCTGTGCTCAGCACGGTTTCACGGGCGAGGTTAAAGTCACGGCTGTGTTTGATGACGGCGCCGGCAACGAATTCGCCGATGCGCTCGCCCTGCAGGTTGTAGCGGTTTACCAGACCATTCAGCGCAGCGGTCAGCATGTCCTGATTGGAAGCGTAAGAATACACAGAGTTGGAACGGGCGAACGGAATGCGGTTACCGCCAATAATGGCCACGCGGCGAATGGTCTGAGTCATGGTTTTGTCCTGATACTGAGAATGAACACTGGCAGATCGGTCACTCACTCTGCCTGACAACACCCTCAGTTTATAGAGCCGCCGCCCGCTGCCATTGGCTGAACTGACACAAGGCCCGGTGGGAATGGTCAATTTCAGACCTTATAGATGCTGCTGTAATCTGCTACCGTCCGTCGGTTTTCAGACATTTGCACCTACATCAGGACCTGGAACATGAGTAATTTTATTGAATCTGTACTGGACAGTGGCGTTGGCCGCAGTCTGATGAAGTCCGTTTTACCTAAAACCATTGAGCTGAAACGCTACAGTGCATCACAAGCCACCTACTTTGAAGGTCGCGTACTGCTCGGCGCGTCTGCCAATGCCGCCCTCACCCGCGACATCCTGCGCAACCTGAAAGACTCTGCCGCCAAGGTGTTCTACCCGGCTGCGTCACGCGGCGCTGGTCAGATCGTGGCTGCTGCGGCCGAACTGGGCGTGACCGTTACCGGTATCGAATGCAATCCGGACATGACCGATAAATTCGATGCGTTCGTGTTCGATGCTTCAGGCTTCGCCGACACCACCGAACTGAACCAGCTGTACTACTTCTTTAACCCGGTCATGCGCAAACTGACCAGCAACGGTCGCGTGATCGTACTCGGTCGTCCGCACATGAAAGCCGCCACTGGCGAACAGGCCGCTGCCATGCGCGCACTGGAAGGTTTCAGCCGCTCGGTCGCCAAAGAAATCGGCAAAAAGAGCGCCACCGCTCAGGCCGTGTTCGTTGAAGAAGGCGCTGAAGCGAATCTGGATGCAGCTTTCCGCTTCGTAATTTCTGCCAAATCCGCCTACGTGGACGGTCAGGTTCTGCAGGTTGTGAAGGCCGAAGCAGTCACCTACCCGGACTGGCACAAACCGCTGGCCGGCAAAGTGGCCCTGGTGACCGGCGCCTCACGCGGCATCGGTGAATCCATCGCACGCACACTGGCCCGCGACGGCGCCACCGTTCTGGGTCTGGACATTCCACCGGCAGAAGCGGATCTGAAGCGCGTTATGGCTGAAATCGGCGGCGACGTGCTGCTGGGCGATATTTCCTCCGCCGACGCACCGCAGCAGATTTCCGACAAGCTGAAAGCCATGGGCGGTGCCGACATCGTTGTGCACAACGCCGGTATCACCCGTGACAAAACCCTGGCCAACATGCCGGAACACTGGTGGAACATGACCATCGACATCAACCTGTCGGCGGAAGAACGCATTAACCACGTGTTGTTCGAAGACAAAACCCTGAACAAAGGCGGCCGCATCATCTGCGTATCCTCCATGAACGGTATCGCCGGCCAGACTGGCCAGACCAACTACGCGGCATCCAAAGCCGGCGTAATTGGCTACGTGCAGTACATGGCCGACAAGCTGCTGGCGGATGGCATTACCATCAACGCCGTAGCCCCGGGCTTTATCGAAACCGCCATGACCGACGCCATCCCTGTGATCACCCGCGAGATCGGACGTCGTCTGAACTCCCTTTCGCAGGGCGGCAAACCGGTCGATGTTGCCGAAACCATCGCCTTCTTTGCCAACCCGGCAGCCGGCGGCGTTACCGGCAACGTGGTGCGCGTGTGTGGCCAGTCGCTGATCGGCGCCTGATTCCGCGCTATCACATAGGTGCCGTGCTCAGTTTCTGCTGAGCACACCCAGAAAGACCGGCCCGGAAGACTACCCCCGTGCCGGTCTTTTTCCTGATGGGTAAGAATGTAAATCCTCAACATTTATGGCACTTTATTCCTAAATAGCATTCACATAGCCCGCGATACCGCTACACTTACGTCTTCTGACCTAAGATTCACGTGGTATGTCTAACGACCAGAGCCATCCGCAACCGGCCCTCTACCAACCTTCGCTCAGCATTGGCCGGTACAATCTGTTTCTGGAGATGCTGCTCAGCAACCGGCCGTTAAAATCCCTGCTTGAAGAACTGGTCCTGCTCATTCAGGAGCGTCAGCCCGGCTGCATCGCCTCCATCATGCTGGTCACCGACGACGGCAAACACCTGAGCGCCACCGCGGCCCCCGACCTGCCCGACTTTTTCCGCGACGCCGTTAATGGCATTGAAATCGGCGTGGGTGTCGGCTCCTGCGGCACCGCGGCCGCCGGACGCCATCTGGTCATTGTCGAAAACATTCAGACACACCCGTACTGGGTGAATCAGAAAGAGCTCGCTGCTCAGGCCGGACTGGCCGCCTGCTGGTCACAACCCATTGTTAACAGCTCCGGCAAAGTGCTGGGCGTATTTGGGCTCTACTACAGCAAACCCAAGCATCCGACCGGTCAGGACCTGCTGCTGATTCATGAAGCCGCAAGACTGGCACAGGCCAGCATCGAATTCCGGCAGGCGCAAAACCAGTGCGTGTTGAGCAATACCATCACCAATCACCTGCCCGTTGGCCTGCTGATCACCGACCGCAACTTCACCATCATCGAAGTGAATCCGGCCTTCAGCCAGATCACAGGCTATGCCGCCGATCAGGTGCTGGGGCGCACGCCGGCCATGTTCGTCAACCGCAACGAACCCGGCCTGCAGCAGTACAGCGACATCGTTCTGCGTCTGCCGCAGGGTAAAACCTGGAGCGGTGAAGTGCTGATCAGCCGGCGCAATGGCGAGCGCTTTACCGCCGAAATGAGCTTTTCGGTGTTGCGCAACGAGCACAACGAGATCGAGCGCTGTGTGGCACTGGTCAGCGACATCAGCGAACGTAAGCAATCGGAAGAAACCATTCAGTATCAGGCCAGTTACGATCTGCTGACCGGCCTGCCCAACCGCAACCTGTTTTATCAGCGTCTGAACTGGACGCTGGAACGTGCCCGGCGCCAGAACAAAGGCGTGGCGGTTTTATTGCTGGATCTCGACTATTTCAAAGAGATTAACGACACATTGGGCCACGATGCAGGCGATGAACTGCTGGTGAAAATCGGCACGCGGCTGCAGCAGTTTGTCGGCCGCAACGACACCGTAGCGCGTCTGGGCGGTGATGAATTCGGTTTTATCATTCACGGCATCAGCGACCGCGCTGAGCTGGATTCACTGGCAGAGCGGCTGCTCAATACGGTCGGCCGCAGCTTGAGTGTGCGCCAGATCCGTGATCTGCGTATTTCCGGCAGTATAGGTATCAGCCTGTTTCCGTCCGACGGCTCGACGCTTGAACATCTGCTGAAAGCGGCAGAACAGGCGGCCTATACCGCCAAAAGCGAAGGCCGCAATCAGCACGCCTTCTTCACCCGCACCATGCACGAAGAGGCGGAAATACGCGCCCTGCTGCATCAGGATTTACGCCACGCCATCCGCAACAACCAGCTGTTGCTGCACTACCAGCCGGTGCGCGATGTTAAGTCCGGCAAAATCACCAGCGCCGAGGCGCTGATCCGCTGGAACCACCCGGAGCGTGGCTATATCCGCCCGGATATTTTTATTCCGCTGGCCGAGAAAACCGGCGCAATCCGCGAAATCGGCGAGTGGGTACGGCGCGAGGCGCTGGCCATGGGCGGACGCTTACTGGAACAGAACCTGGCGATTCCTATCGCCGTTAACGTATCGACGGCCGAGTTCTATGACCACAGTCTGGCGCAGCATATCGTTGAACAGGTGGAATCCTCGGGGCTGCCGAAAGGCTCGCTGGTGGTCGAAATCACCGAAAGTGTGTTGATCCGCAGCCAGCAGGAAACGCGTTCTTTCCTGCAGGCGCTGCAGGCCGCCGGCATCCGCATTGCGCTCGATGACTTCGGCACCGGCTATTCGTCGCTGTCGTATCTGGCGGCTTTTCCCGCCGACAAATTGAAAATCGACCGCTCGTTTATTCACGGCATGCACGCCGACGCCCGCAAGCAAACGCTGGTCGACACCATCATCAATATGGGCCACAACCTGGGTATGCGGGTGATTGCTGAGGGTGTGGAAACACAGGAAGACGAGGCCCTGCTGATCAGCCGCGGCTGCGATCAGATTCAGGGGTATTTTCTGTCGCGGCCATTGCCGGAAGATGAGTTTGTGCGCTTTCTGCAGAATTACATCAGCACTGCATCACAGTCGTAACTGCACCGGTTAAAAGCCCTGGTGCGTCCTGCCCGTTGCCCTCGGCCCGCTTTCAGCGCTTCTTTTTACTGTCACGCTTTTTCTTCAGATAATCTTTTACCGGCGTCGGCTTATCAGGAAATGCCTGTTCAAAGCGGGCGCGCATCGCATCGAGTTTTGCGTCTTTATCGTCGTTGTCGCGCGCATGACGGTGTTTCTCACCTGCGCTGGCAAAATCGACCACCTTGCCTTTTGTCATCATCAAGCCTTCATTCTTCGCTCAATACCCGCCCATGCTACCATAGCGCCCCCGATGAATGCCCTGTCTGCACCCTATGTCCGCCGAACCTCCTGAATTACCGGTCGATCAGATTATCCCCGAGCTGCGTCAGTTGCTGGCAACCGAGTCTACGGCGCTGCTCAGTGCAGCACCCGGCGCCGGTAAAACCACGCGCGTGCCACCCGCACTGCTGAACGACACCTGGCTTGGCGGCCAGAAAATCATCATGCTCGAACCGCGCCGGCTGGCGGCTCGCAATGCAGCAACGTTCATGGCCGCGCAACTCGGAGAGCCGGTCGGTGACACGGTGGGCTACCGGGTGCGTCTGGAAAACCGGGTATCAGCCCGCACGCGCATTGAAGTCGTTACCGAAGGCATTCTCACGCGCATGCTGCTGGACGACCCGGAACTGACGGGTGTGGGCCTGGTGATCTTCGACGAATTTCACGAACGCCATCTGAACTCCGATTTAGCCCTCGCGCTGACCCATCAATGTCAGCAGTTGTTGCGCCCCGATTTACGCCTGCTGGTCATGTCAGCCACGTTGGACGAACAACGTCTTGCCGATGCTCTGCAGGCTCAGGTACTGGTCAGCACAGGCCGCAGCTTTCCGGTCGACCTGCACTACCGCGCCTGGAACAGCCATGCATCAACGCTGGCGCAGCAGATTGTGACCTCAATACGCGAGGCCATGAGCCTGCACGACGGCGATGCGCTGGTGTTTTTGCCGGGCGTCGGTGATATCCGCAAGGTACAGGCATTATTGGAGGACACGCTGCCAGATGACTGGCAGGTGCTGCCCCTGCATGGGCAATTGCAGGACGCTGAGCAAAAAGCAGCGCTGGCACCTGCGGCAGCGGATATGCGCAAGATCATTCTGGCGACCAACATAGCCGAAAGTTCGCTGACCATTGATGGTGTGCGCATTGTTATCGACTCTGGCCTTGAGCGGCGCCTGCAGTTTTCACCGGCCACCGGCCTCAGTGAACTCAAAACCAAAGCGATTTCGCAGGCCTCCAGTGAACAACGCGCAGGCCGGGCCGGGCGCCAGGCGCCCGGCGTTTGCTACCGTCTGTGGCCCGAATCCGAACAGCACCGACGGGATGCCCATATCCGCGCCGAGCTGCTCGACGCCGATCTGGCCCCCCTGCGTATCGCCTTGTTGCAATGGGGTGCCGACTCCGACGAACTGCTCTGGCTCGACAAGCCGTCCAAAGCCGCCATGAGCCAGGCGGCGCAACTGCTACACCAGCTTGGCATCGAAGCCGGTGCTCAGTTAACCCAGCATGGCAAGGCCTGCGCCGCGCTGGCCCTTGAGCCCCGCTGGGCCCACGCCCTGTTGCAGGCCAAAGCCTTAGGCATGGGTAAAACCGCCTGTGACATTGCCGCACTGCTGCAGGAGTGGCCACACAAGCAACGCACCACGGATGATCTGCAGCGCCTGCTGGAACGTGCACGCGCGCAGTCGTCGCTGTGGAAAGCCCGGGCCGAGCCCCTCTCACGCCGTCTGATGAATCAGATTCAGGTATCTCAGGATTCGCAGCCAGCCGATAGCGGTCTGATTACGGCGCTCGCCTGGCCGGATCTGATTGGCAGGCGTCGCGCTAACTCCCCGGATTTTCAACTGGCAAACGGCCGTGGCGCCAGTCTGCTGCGGGAAACTGATCACCCCCACAGCGACTGGCTGGTATGCGCCGATGTCAGTGGCGGCCAGTCAGTGACCGTGCGTCTGGCAGCCAGCCTGACCGACCGGTCGTTGGATCGGTTGCGTGAAATCGCACCGCAGCTGTTCAGTCGTCATCAGGATGTTCGCTGGCTCGATAACGGTCAGTTTCTGGCCGAAGAGCAGATTCGTCTGGGCAGTATCGTGCTGGAAGCCAAACGCATGAACAGCCTGACGGCCGAGCAATGGCCGCAGATTTGGCGAAAGTTTTTTGAAGATAACGGTATATCTTCACTCAACTGGACAGATGAAGCCCGGCAACTGCGCGCCCGTCTCGCCCTTGCCCACAGCAAAGCGCCTGATCAATGGCCCGACGTATCGGATGACGGCCTGATTGCCGCACAAGAGAACTGGCTGCTGCCGTTCTGTGCTCAGGCCCGCCACCAGCGCGACCTGGGTCGTATTAATCTGACAGAAGCCCTGTTAACGCTGCTGGACTGGCCACAGCAGCAGACCCTCAGTGAACTATTGCCGCACGAGCTGACGGTACCGAGCGGCTCTCGCATTGCCATCGATTACACGCAGCCAACGCCGGTGCTGGCTGTCAAACTGCAGGAAATGTTCGGCTTCGAAGGGCAGCCATCGGTGTGGAGAGGGCAAATGCCGCTGCTGATTCACCTGCTGTCGCCGGCCGGACGGCCATTGCAGGTAACACAGGATCTGCCCCACTTCTGGCGCAACACCTACGCCGATGTACGCAAGGACATGCGTGGCCGCTACCCGAAACATCCTTGGCCGGAAGACCCCCTGAGCGCCGAGGCGACCCGCCTGACCAAGCGTGCTCTGGCCGCGCGCAACGGTGACTGACGCGCGCAAAAAATAAGTAATCCATCAGTGACACACAGCGTTACCGACCATTACAGCAAGCATACGGGCATCTGCTGGAGATTGGTAAAGGAAGCACTAGCCTTAGAAGGCAGTCGCTGATGAGACCCGCTTATGCGCTTACACACACTGGCCAGAGCCGCCGTTGCTCTGGGGTTTACCGCCATCGTTATTTACAGTGTGCAACGGGACACGCTGGTGCAGATTGCGCCGGCGCCCGCCCCGGCAAAACCCCCACTGCCCGGATTATCAGCACCGCCACCTCCTCCGCCCGCGCCGCAAACCCTGAATCTGCAGAATCAGGGACGCTATACCACACAGAACCGGCATGAACATGAGCCAGACCCGCTGCCACCTGAGCTGGCCGCAGACATAGAAAACCGGCGGGTTCCGGCCAGCACTCTGACACTGCACCCAACCGCCAGTGGCTACGCACTGCCAACTCAGGGCCAGTACGGCACCGTCGTCATGGCCTACATCGGCGAAGACGGCAAGCTGCATCAGGCTGAACGTCAGGTGATGCCGATACCCGACGCTGTGATGGCTCTCCCTCCGCCACCACCACCAGCCGCCAACGCCGATCAGCAATGAGGTCTACCATCATGAGATTTACCAAGCGCAACCTTAGCAACTGGCTGAGCAGCAGCCTCCTTGTTCTGACCACCTTATTTGCACCCCATGCTCTGGCGTCGGGGCTTGTCATCGTGAACGGCGACGGTGCCGGCGAAGGTTTTAACGACACCACCAGCGTCAGTGCCGTTGGCGGCAACACAGAAACAACGCTGGGAGCCCAGCGTCTGGCGGTGTTTAACAAAGCCGCAGAGATTCTCAACGCGCAGTTTGATATTTCAGTAACTGTGCAGGTCAACTCTCAATTCAACCCGCTGTCTTGCACCACGACGTCCGCAACCCTCGGCAGCGCAGGTCCGAGTCTGGTGTCGTATGTTTACGATGCCTCAATCAGCAACTACCGCGCCTACCCCGATGCACTGGCCAATCAGCTACAGGGCAGTGACGTAAACTCAGGCGTTGAGATTACCGCTCAGTTCAACAGCAATCTCGGCAACACGGGATGTCTGACAGGCTATGGCTGGTATCTGGGTTTTGACGCACCCACAGGCACGCTGAACTCGCTGCTGTCCGTTGTTCTGCATGAGCTGATGCACGGCATGGGTTTTCTGTCGATGATGGGGTCTGACGGTTCGCCACCAGCAACCTACGGCCCTGACGATGTCTGGGATGAATACACCCGCCTGCTATACGATGCGACGCAAGCGGCACTGGTTACCTCGCTGAATCAAACACAACGCGCTGCGTCGGCGCTGAACGATACCAATCTTCAGTGGAATGGGACTCAGACCAACGCCCAGCTTTCCGGACTGTCGGCCGGTGTCAACAGCGGTCGGATTCAGATGTACGCTCCGACCAGCTATGAATCAGGATCCTCCGTCAGCCATTTCGACACAGACGTGACCCCCAATGAAATCATGGAGCCCCAGTACACCGAGTTCCTTGATGATCCGGGCCTTGCCAAATATTTGCTGGCTGACGTTGGCTGGACACTACTGAGCAGCAACAGCGCGCCGGTATTGGCCTCCATCGGCAACCAGACCCTCGCAGAGGATGGCACATTATCACTGACCGTCAGCGCAACGGACGCAGACAGCAGCGATGTACTGACCTATTCCCTCAGCACACCTCCGGCCAATCTCGGAGCCAGCCTGAGTGGAACCACGCTGAGCTTTACACCAACGGCTAATTACCACGGTTCTGGCAGCATTACAGTGAGTGTGTCTGACGGCAATGGCGGCAGCGACTCAGAAACCTTCACGGTCACCGTCACCAGCGTGAACGATGCTCCAGTGATTACCGGCATCAGCAGTCAAAGTCTGGATGAAGACAACACTCTGAATGTCGCGCTGTCAGCGACCGACGTTGACGGCGACAGTCTGACGTATTCCGTGACTTCAGCGGCCAGCGACTTTGGCGCCAGCATTTCCGGCTCGACGCTGACCTTCACGCCAACCGCGAATTACAACGGCTCGGGCTCAGTCACCATCCAGGTATCCGATGGTTCGGCCACGGACTCCACCAGTTTCACCCTGACCGTCAATGCCGTAAATGACGCGCCGGTATTTACCGCCACCACGACCTATTCCACATCGAATGATACCCCGCTTGCCATCACGCTCACGGCAACCGATGTCGAAACCGCGTCGGGCTCCCTGATCTTCTCACTTGGCAGTTATGACTCAGCCAAAGTATCGGCGGTACTCAGTGGCGCCAGTCTGACCATTACACCGGTCAGCGGACAGACAGGTATTACCAACGTGGATGTTTCGGTCAGTGATGGCAGCCTGAGCACAACCGCAACGCTTGCAATAACCCTGTTGTCAGCCAGCAACCAGGCGCCGTCATGGGGTTCCGTACCGGATCTGCACGTGCTGGCGTCCGACTCGGTGGTTGCTGAACTGAGTGCCACCGACCCGGATGGCGATACGCTGACTTACACGGTGCAATCCGTCGGGTCAGGGCTGTCCGGAGCCAGCTTCGCCGGCAGTACATTAACGGTTAGCGCCGGCACCAGTATGGGCACAAAAAGCGTTACCGTACGCGTCAGCGACGGCGCCCTTTATGATGACGTGAGCGTCAGTGTCACTGTCTACGAGAACTATGAACTGACGTCCGGCAGCGATGCTTTCAGCGATGGCTCGGATGTCAGCGTGCCTGCCTCGGCCTATACCTTCAGCATGGCAGGTGGTGACAACGCCCTGTCGACCAGCCTGTTCTTTGATGGGGTGAGCCGCGATGAACTGCTGACGTACAACAGTTCTACCGGTATCTACACTCTGGCGATGCCGGATTCGGGCGCGTTCGCCGGCACCTACACGCTGACCGTCACGGACTCCAACGGCCTCAGTGCGACCTACTACTTTGAGCGCCCCCTGCTGTTCACCACCAACGTATCGCCATTTCTGGTAAGCAGTGGTGCCCTGCAGGAAGTGATGATTGAAGGCGCACCGGATGGCACTATCCTCAGCCTTAGCGACAGCCTGAGCAAACTCACGTTCTCCGATACCACAGGAACAACGCTAACCTCCATTACGGCGCCGGATGATGCGGACAACTTCAATGCGGTGATCGTCGGCGTATCGCTGCCAGCCTCGCAAACCAGTGACCTGACCACCGTACTGAACGTCAGCGGCACCAACATTCCGCAATCGGATGAAGCGCTGGAGTTCCTGGCACCACTATCACTGACTGTCACAGTGCTGGATGTGAGTGCCGACCCGATCAGCGGAGCCAGTGTCGTGATCGACGATGACCGTTATGCGCTGTGGGGACTTGATACCGACGCTACGACCAACGCCAGTGGCGCTGCGACCCTGCAGCGTCCGCCGGAAACCGTGATCGTGGATATCAGCGCCGAGGGCTATCAGGATAAATCCGCCAGCATTACGACCACGTCTTCTGCAGCAACCGTTACGCTGACCGCCTCTGACACGGCCTTTACCCTGACCGGCATTGTGCAGTCGACCGGTTTTAACTTCACCGGTGAGGCACCGGTCATCACACTGGCCTTCTCCGATGGCACCAGTGAAGTACTGAGCACCACCAGCATCAGCAGTTCGTCGGTGCGCTACCGCTGGAGTGGCGACCTGTCGGTTCAGATACCGGATACCATCACAGTGACGCATTCGAAAGGTGGCACCGTCACGCTGGATGTCGACAGTTCTCTCTCCAGTCAGACCATCAACGTAACCCTGATCAGTACCGGGGGCGAATCCACCACCACGGTTGTTGTCACCAGTTCATCGGGCGGTGGCGGCGCGATGAGCTATTTATTACTTGTGCTGGGCTTGTTGCTCATGGTAACAAGGCGTTCTTTAAACGGACGCCCTGTCAGGGGTTAAAACACGCTGTTTTTATAGGGATTTAGTGTCGACAGATGATGTGGCAAAAGGATTTGAAAACTCCGCTTCTGTTTTTCCTGCTGGTCGCCCTGACGCTGCTGTCAGGGCCTGCGCGCGCCGTGAGTTCGCTCAGTGCGGCTTTGCCTGCGCCGGACGATTCTGCCACCCCAGCTAAAATCACACTCGCCACTGACAGTACCCACGCCACCAGTAAAGGTGTGCTCTACTACGTCGAAGACCCTCTGGGGCAATGGTCGTTGCCCTATCTGCTGGACCACCAGATTGCGTTACAGCCGTATCCGAAGGATGTATTTAACGAAGGATTTACCGCATCGGCCTATTGGCTGAGGCTAGATATTGACGGCACGCAGGCATCCGACCGCGAATGGCTGCTGGAAATTAACTACCCTCTGCTCGACGTCGTAAACCTGTACATCCAAACCCCGGACGGTAGAGCCCTTGAGCACTTCGATATGGGCGACCTTAAGGTGTTTGCCGACCGCCCATTTTCGCACCGCAATTTTGTTGTACCCCTGAATTTCAGCGAAGAACCGCAGCAGCGGCTGTACATCAATGTTCAGTCGTCCTCGTCCATGCAGGTGCCGCTCAATTTCTGGGAGGTAAACCATTTCATTGAGCAACGCAGCAACGAACAATACGGGCTGGGCCTCTACTACGGCATGATGCTGGTGATGTTCCTCTACAATTTCTTTTTGTGGGCCAGCATCCGTGACAAAGACTATCTGCATTACATCGCCTACATCGCTTCGTTCGCCGGCCTGCAGCTGGCCACCAGCGGTCTGGGTTACCAGTTCATCTGGTCTTTCTCGCCCTGGATTGAACAGATCGCGGTACCACTGACCATTGGTCTGGTCGGCGTATTCGGCACCACGTTCACCCGTGGCTTCCTGCAGACTAAAATCCAGCACCGCTATGCTGACATTGCTCTGCGAGTCTGCCTTGCCCTGTCGGCCATGATCTGTATTTCGGCCTTTGTATTCGACATCGCGACGGTCATGAGCATCGGCAAATTCGTGGTGGTGATTTTCCTCGCGACCGTATTTTACGCGTCAATTGTCATGCTCATCCGCGGCCACCGTCAGGCGCGTTTTTTCCTCGCCGCCTGGGTGACACTGATCGTGGGCGGCATGATCACCATTGGCATGATGCTCGGCCATTTACCGAACAATTTATGGACGACCCACGCGAGCAAAATCGGCAGCGGTATTGAAATTGTGCTGCTGTCGTTTGCCCTTGCCGACCGGATTAAAATTCTTCAGCGCGCCAAACTGCACGCTGAAACCATGGTGAAAAAAGAACTCGAAGAGCGGGCCGAGCGACTCGCCGAATCCAACCGTCTGAAGAACGATTTTCTGGCCACCATCAGTCATGAATTCCGCACCCCCCTGAACGGCATCATCGGCTCACTGGAACTGGCGGGTGATGAGAAGGGACCGAAACTGATGTCGACCCTGCAGGACGCACGCTCCAGCGCACGCGACATGCTGGAGCTGGTCGACAACGTCCTCACCTACACCGAACTGCAGGCGGGTAACCGCATACTGGCGCCAGAAGTGATTGAGCTGTCACCCATGATCCGCTCCACCGTCGATTACGTGCGCCAGCAGTGCGATGAAAAACATCTGGGCTTTGAGCTGAAACTGGAACCCGGTCTGCCGAACCATATCCGCGCGGACATCAAATGCATCCGCCACGCCGTGAAAGCGCTGCTTGAGAACGCGATTAAATTCACCGAAGAAGGCCACGTCAGCGTAGCGGTCGGTGTCGACCGTCTGCAGGAACGGCCATGTCTGGATATCCGCATTGCCGACACCGGCATCGGCATGACGGCTACCGAGCTGGCCCGGGTGCAGGACTATTTTTGCCAGGCCGACACCTCCATGCACCGCCAGTATCAGGGCTTGGGAATAGGCCTGTCGCTGGTGCGGGCCGTCTGCCATGTGATGCAGGGTGATATTCAGATCGACAGTGTGAAGCATGGCGGCACCAGTATCCGTCTGCGTCTGCCGGTACAACCGCTGGGCAACAGCGAAGTCCGGTTGGTGCACGACAGAGCCGAAGCCGTGCATCTGACACCGGTCGAACAGATTCGTGGGCGCGCGCTCATTGTGGAAGACAACACCATTAACCAACGGGTGCTGAATTCCATGCTCAACCGCCTGCACCTGCAGGTGGATGTTGCCGACAATGGCGAAAAGGCGCTGGAAATTCTGGAAGCGAAGCGTTCCTTCCGCTACGACCTGATCTTTATGGATTGCCAGATGCCAGTGATGGACGGTTTTGAAGCCACCCACCGCATCCGCAGCGGCAACCTCAGCGAACGCGATGCGCCCATCATCGCCGTTACCGCCAACGCCATGTCCGGCGATGAGCAGCGTTGTCTGGACGCCGGCATGAACGACTATCTGAGCAAGCCGATCTCTATGGATATGGTGCGCACCATGGTGATGAAATGGCTGCCCGAAGGCCGGGTCAAAGCAGAGGACCCAACAACAACTTCAGGCCAACAATCAGGGTAATCGCCTCGAACAAGCGTTTGATGGTGTGATTGCCCGACTTCACCGAGGTATTCGCGCCAAGATAGCCCCCCAGTAACGAGCCCAGAATCAGCGCCGGAATCCAGTCCCACTGCACCTCTGCTGCGGTGCCCATGGTAATGGCCCCGGCACCATTCCAGCCAAGCCCTACCGCCACCAGGGTTTGCGCTACGGCGGTTTTGTAATCCAGCCCGAACCAGTACACCAGCCACAGGGTTACAAACAGGCCGCTACCGGCCGACAGCGCGCCGTTGGCAAAACCAATCAGCAACAACACCAGGCCACCGATGAGCACTCCTGTGCTGGTGCGGTGCTTATCTTGCCGGACAATGCCCAGCTCCGGCTTCACCCACGAATACACCGCCAGTGACAGGGTCAGAAGGCCGAGCGCAATCTCTGCCTTGCGCGCATCGACGCCCAGAATGAACAGGGCCCCGCCCACAACACCCGGCACCCCCGCCAGCACAATCAGCGCCAGCAACCAGCGTTCCAGATGCTTCTCGCGCAGATGCCGGACCGTGGCCCCCAGCCCCAGAGCCACAGTGGCAATCTTGTGAGTCGCCAGCGCCAGAGGAAACGGCAGCCCCAGAAATATCAGCACCGGCAGCTGCACCAGCCCGGCACCACCGCCGGCCAGCGCCGAAAACCAGTTAGCCGCAAGGGCAATCAGAAAAAGCACGAGTTGTTCGGTATAATTCATCTCAACTACTTCAGGGGAACGTTATGAAATACGCACTGTACTACTACGATGCCTGCCCATTCTGTCAGCGTGTGCTGCGGGCACTACCCGGACTGAACGTCGAGGTTGAGAAGCGCAATGTGCTGACCAACCGTAAGTTCAGCGAACAGCAGTACGAAGCCACCGGCCGCACCACAGTGCCTTGTCTGCTGATCGACGATAACGGCAAAGAAAAATGGATGTACGAATCCGCGGACATCATCCGCTTCCTGCAAGGACTGTAAGTCGCCCGCCGGCTCATTCGGCCTGCCAGCAAAGGCCGACACTCAGTGTCGCGGCCGTCACCCCACCGGGTCACGAGCCGCGCTGCGCTTTACCCAACAGCGCGTTGCCAAACAGCGGCTTCCTAATCACAACCTTGTCAGTGAACCAGCTCGCCAGTGAACCAAGTCCGCTCAGGCAGACAGGGTTTTAGTCAGGTCCGCCAGCAGTTTGCCGTCACCGAGTAAGCGGCGAACGGTTTCCACCACCGCCTGAGTCTGGGCATCCACTTCCAGATTGATCTTATTGCCAGCCACGACGTCACCAAAGGTGGTTACGTCACGGGTTTCCGGAATCAGGTGCACACTGAACCGGTCGTCCTCCACCTGAGCGATGGTGAGGCTGCAGCCATTCAGCGCCACAAAGCCTTTGTCCAGCAGGAACATTGCCAGATGCGCCGGACGCTGCATCCACACCACACGGTTGTCGGCAGAATCGTCCACGGCCAGTACCTCAACCTGATCCATGATATGGCCGGACAGCACATGGCCACCGATTTCGTCGCCAAAGCGCGCCGCTCGCTCGATATTGACCACACTGCCCTGAATAAGCGCTCCCAGATTGGTTACCCGCAGCGTCTGCCCAATGGCATCGAAACTCACTTTGTGGCCGTCAATGGTACGTACCGTCAGGCAGGTGCCGTTGATCGCAACCGAAGCACCACATTGCAGGCCAGCTAACAGTTGTTCCGGAAACTCAAAGGTAAACGTGGCAAAATCGTCACGTCGGTCCAGCGTAAAAACAGGCAGTTTGGTCTGCACAATTCCGGTAAACATGGCTCGCTCTCACTTCATCAGAAAGCGGTATTATGCACTATACTCGCCCTTGAGAGCCTCTCTGCCGAGCACAGGATTTTCACTTGGACATAAAAAAAACAGGTCTCATTCTTTCCGGTGGTGGCGCACGGGCCGCGTATCAGGTCGGTGTACTGAAAGCCATCCACAAAATTCTGCCGAAAGGCCACTACAACCCTTTTGACATTATTTCCGGCACGTCCGCAGGCGCCATCAATGGTGTCGCCCTGGCGAGCTACGCCGAAAATTACCGGTTGGGTATCAAACATCTTGAACGCATCTGGATGCATTTCAGCTGCGACCAGATTTACCGCACCGATTTCTGGGGCATGTCCCGCTCGCTGGCCCGGCTGACCCGCAGCCTGATTGTTGGCCGCCGCTACAAAAACGATCCGGTGTCACTGCTGGATAATGGTCCGCTGCGCGACCTGCTGGGCGATGTCATTAAATTCGACAATATTCAGAGCGCCATCGACAACGGTGCCCTGCACGCCATTGCGGTGAATTGTTCGGGCCTGGAGAGCGGTGAATCCGTCTCTTTTTTTCAGGGCCACTACAGCATCACCAACTGGGAGCGTCAGCGCCGGGTCGGACTGCGCAGCCGTATTACGCTCGATCACCTGATGGCATCGTCCGCTATTCCGATGATTTTTCCGGCGGTTAAAATTCACCGCGAATTTTTTGCCGACGGCGCCGTGCGTCAGCTTGCGCCGCTAAGCCCGGCACTGCACCTGGGCGCCGAAAAAATCATGGTTATCGGGGTCAGCGGCATCGCCCATAAACGCAAAGAACGCCCGACCAGCCACAGCTATCCGTCACCGGCGAAAGTTATGGGTCATATGCTCAACGCCGCCTTCCTCGACTCGATGGAAACCGACGTTGAACGCCTGCGCCGCATCAACCGCACCATAGAAAAAATTCCTGAGGCCGTGCGCGTAAAACAAGGCATGGAACTCAGACACGTCGAACTGCTGGAAATTAACCCCAGCCGTTCACTCGATGAGCTCGCCGGCCAGCACGCGGCAGAAATTCCACGCGCCCTGAAACTGGCCATCGGCGGCAGTGGCAACGCCGGCCAGAACGGCGCCGGCGTGCTCAGTTACCTGCTGTTTTCACACGGGTTCTGCAACGCCCTGATCGAACTGGGCTACAACGACGCGATGGAAAGAACCGACGAAATCCGCGCCTTCTTTTCCGACCATTTCCACGACTGAGGCAGCCCATGACTCAATACCGCCGCATCGTCGTACTCACCGGAGCCGGTATTTCCGCCGAATCGGGCCTGCGCACCTTCCGCGATGCCAATGGCCTGTGGGAGAACCACCGCATCGAAGACGTAGCCACGCCGGAAGCCTTTGTCCGCGATCCTGAGCTGGTGCAGAGTTTCTACAACGCCCGCCGCGCTCAGTTGCAGGAAGTGGCACCCAATGGCGCCCATCAGGCACTGGCCGAATTCGAACGCGCCTTCAGCGGTGAATTTTTGCTGGTCACTCAGAACGTCGATGATCTGCACGACCGCGCCGGCAGCCGCAATTTGCTGCACATGCACGGCGAGCTGCTCAAAGCGCGCTGCCTGCTCACGGGCAAGGTGTTTCCTTTCCGCGACGACATTACCCGCGCCACCCTTTGCCCTTGCTGCAACCGCCCGACTCTGCGGCCACACATTGTCTGGTTCGGTGAAATGCCGCTGTTTATGAACGAGATCTATCAGGCGCTGGAGCGCTGCGATCTGTTCGTCAGCATCGGCACGTCCGGTCATGTCTACCCCGCCGCCGGCTTCGTGCAGGTGGCCCGCCAGGCCGGTGCGCACACCGTCGAGATCAACCTCGAACCCTCGCAAACCGAAGATGCCTTTGCCGACCGGCTGTATGGCCCGGCCACGCAGGCCGTGCCCGGTTTTTTCCGCCAGCTGATCCGCGCCTCAGCCTGAGGGGCGGATCTGTCATCGCCATTGCTGAGCTTTTGATTAACACAGAGCACACAGCCGCCCCAGCCTCAGTTTCGGCAACGCATTGTCATCGGATTCAGGACAATATTGGCCCACAAAGCGTTTAATTCCGGTGTACCCTTCGTCTGAACTCTCAACCAATTCTGGCCTTTCTGAACGGACGGGCCATTCTTGAAAGACTCAGACAGAAGCAGGACACCCACATGGCACCGCAGCGTCTTCCCGACTTACCGTACACCGGTTCAGCGCACTCCTTCTCACCAAACTCCGGCGCTCGTCATTCCAGCGCTCGTCATTCCTGCGCACCTCGTTCCTGCGCAACGCACTGCGGCTTACAACGCACCCCTAGCGGTTCCCGCAGCGTGCGCGGCGCCATCGCCATGCCATTGGCGCTGGCTGCTTTTCTGCTCAGTGGCTGTTCCGGCCCGGCCAATGAAACCGCAGAAGCGGTCGCCCGCCCCGCGCGCGTCTATCAGGTGGAAGCGCCTTCCAGCAGCGCCATGCGCCGTTTTCCGGCTCAGGTGCAGGCCGCAGAGCGCGCCCCACTGGCGTTCCGGGTAGCCGGAGAACTGATGGCGTTGCCGGTAAAAGCCGGCCAGGACGTCGCTCAGGGTGCGGTACTCGCCCGCCTTGATCCATCCGATTACCAACTGCAGGTCGACGACCGTAAAGCCCGCTACGAACTGGCGGAATCTCAGTTCACCCGGATTCGCGATCTGTACGAACAGAGCCAGATTTCCAAAGCCCAGTTCGATCAGGCCAAGGCCGAACTGGACATCAGCAAAGCGGCCTATACCAGCGCCCGAACTGACCTGTCGTACACGGTTCTGAAAGCGCCGTTCTCCGGCATCGTGGCCGAGGTGTTTGCCGACAATCATCAGCCCGTTGCTGCCGGTAAAACCGTGCTGGTGATGCAGGCGCGCGACCAACTGGAAATCCGCATGCAGATTCCGGAAAACCTGATGGCCCACATCGCCCGTCGCGAAAACGTCGACTATCAGCCGCTGGTCGAATTCGAGGCCATCACCGGACGTCAGTTTCCGGCGCGCTACAAAGAACACACAGCACAGGCCGATGCGGCCACCGGCAGCTTTACGGTGACCCTGACCATGCCCCGCCCGCAGGGCCTGAACGTGCTGCCCGGCATGAGCGCCAGCGTGTACGTCGATCTGAATCAGGTCCTGAGCCAGCAAACCAGCACGGTGTTTGTACCGGCGCAGGCCGTATTCCAGAACGACGAGCAACCCGGCGGCACCAATCAGGCTCAGGTGTGGGTTGTGGGGGCGGATATGACGCTCTCAGCCCGCGCCGTCGAAACCGGCGAGATCAGCAGTCTGGGGCTTGAGATCCTGAGTGGCCTGCAACCCGGTGAAACGGTTCTCGCCGCTGGTGTGCATCAGGCCAGCGCGGGTATGCGCATCCGCCCATGGATCAAAGAACGGGGCCTGTGATCATGAGCCAGCCAACCAACGCGGCCACGTATTTTATCCGCCACAGCACCACCAGCTGGATGATGCTGCTCATATTGCTGGTCGGCGGGGCCATCAGTTACATGGGCCTCGGACGTCTTGAGGACCCGCAATTCACGATCAAAGAGGCCATGGTGCTGACCTACTATCCGGGCGCCAGTGCGCTGCAGGTCGAGGAAGAAGTCACCGCCCCGCTGGAAAGCGCAATTCAGGCGCTGCCCTACATCAAGTTTGTCGATTCGGTATCCAAAGCCGGTTTTTCGCAGATTCATCTGCAGATAAAACCTACCTACAAATCGCAGCAACTGCCCCAGATCTGGGACGAACTGCGGCGCAAGGTAACGGATAAAACCGCCTATCTGCCACCGGGTGCCGACACCCCGATTGTGATGGACGACTTCGGCGACGTGTATGGCGTGCTGCTGGCCATTACCGGTCCGGACTACGGCTATGAGGCGCTGAGCGATTACGCCGACTACCTCAAGCGCGAGCTGTCGACCCTCGACGGCATCGCCAAGGTGAACATCACCGGCAGTCAGCAGGAACAGGTGTTTATTGATATTTCGCGCGAGCGCATGACCAATCTCGGTATTCCGCTGTCACGCCTGTATCAGCTGCTGCAAACCCAGAATACGGTGCAAAGCGCCGGGCGCATCCGCATTGGCGACGACTACATTCGCATTAACCCCACCGGTGAATTCACCAGTGTTCAGGAACTGGGCAACCTGCTGGTCAGCCAGACCGGCTCCGACAAGCTGATTTACCTGCGTGACATCGCCACGATTTCCGCGGGCATTGCCGAGGTGCCAAGCCATCTCACCAATTTCAGCGGTCTGCCGTCGCTGCGTCTGGGAATATCCTTCAACACCGGCGTCAACGTGGTCAAAGTAGGTGAAGAACTGCGCGCGCATCTGGCCCGTCTCGACGCCAACCGCCCGCTCGGGATTGAACTGCATACCCTGTACGACCAGCCCGCCGAGGTCGATGCGTCGTCCACCGGATTCGTCCTTAACCTGCTTGCATCGGTACTGATCGTGATCGCGGTGTTGCTGGTGTTCATGGGCATGCGGGCCGGCATCATCATCGGCATCATTCTGCTGCTGACCATTCTGGGCACCTTCATCTGCATGAAGATGCTGAACATTGAACTGCACCGTATTTCACTGGGCGCCCTGATCATTGCCCTTGGTATGCTGGTCGACAACGCCCTGGTGATTACCGAAGGCATTATGGTAGGCATTCAGCGGAGTTTGAGCCGCACCCGCGCCGCTTACGACATCGTGCAGCAGACGCAGTGGCCCTTGCTTGGTGCCACGGTCATTGCGGTCACCGCGTTCGCGCCCATCGGCCTGTCACCCGATTCCACCGGTGAATTCGTCGGCTCTCTGTTCTGGGTGCTGTTGTTGTCGCTGCTGTTTTCCTGGATTACCGCCATCACACTGACGCCTTTCCTGTGTCACCTGCTGTTCGCAGAAACACCGGCAACCGATGGTGAAACCGACGCAGACCCGTACCACGGTTTTCTGTACGACGTGTACCGCGTCTGCCTGCGCTTTATGCTGGCCAACCGCGGTCTGACCATGGCACTGATGGTGCTGTCGATGCTGATCGCCATTGGCGGTTTTGCGTTCGTCAAACAGAGCTTCTTCCCGCCGTCCAATACGCCCATGTTTCTGATCGATATCTGGCTGCCGGAAGGGTCCGACATCCGCGCCACACAGGAACAGGCACAAACCGTGGAGCGTTACTTCCGCGATCAGCCGAACGTAGTGTTCACCGCCTCAACCGTCGGACAGGGTGAGCAGCGTTTTATGCTGACCTACGCACCGGAACGTCAGTATCCGGCCTTTGCTCAGGTCATGGTCCGCACCGAAGACCGCGACCAGATCCCGGCCCTTATTGAACAGGGCCGTCAGTGGATTGGTGGTGCCCTGCCGGACGCCTTTGTGAAATTCAAGCGGTTACAGATTGGCCCTGGAGCGGCGGCCAAGATCGAAGCGCGTTTTTCAGGTCCGGATGAAGAAGTGCTGCGCCATCTGGCGGCGCAGGCAATCGCCATTCTGCACGCCGATGCCGACGCCGATAACATCCGCCACGACTGGCGCGAGCGCACTAAGGTCATACGTCCGGTGTTTAACGAAGACAACGCACGCCGCGCGGGTGTATCCAAACAGGATCTCGACGATCTGCTGCAGCTGAGTTTCAGCGGCAAGACCATTGGCCTGTACCGCGAAGGCACGACGCTCAAGCCCATTGTGCTGCGTCCACCGGCCTACGAGCGTCTGAACATCGATGATCTGGCCGACCTCCAGATCTGGAGCCCGGTGTTCAGCCGTTACATCCCGATCGGTCAGATCGTCGAGCGTTTTGACGTGGTGTTCGAAGACCCGATCATTGCCCGCCGTGACCGCAAACGCACCATCCGCGTGTTTGCGGATCCGTCACTCGACAGCGACATCACCGCCGACAGCCTGTTCAAACGCCTGCGCCCGCAGATTGAGGCCATTGCCCTGCCACCTGGCTATGAACTGAGTTGGGGCGGGGAGTACGAATCCTCCAGCGACGCCAAGAAAAGCGTGTTTGCCTCGTTGCCGCTGGGCTATCTGCTGATGTTCATCATCACCGTGCTGCTGTTTAACGAGCTGCGCAGCTCGCTGGTGATCTGGGCCTGTGTACCGCTGGCCATCATCGGCGTGACGGCCGGCATGTTGCTGCTGCGCGCGGAGTTTGGCTTTATGGCCCTGCTGGGTTTCCTCAGTTTGTCGGGCATGATCATCAAGAACGGCATCGTACTGGTCGATCAGATCCGGCTGGAATTGAGTGAAGGCCGCGAGCCTTACGATGCGGTGTTCCACGCCTCGGTCAGCCGTCTGCGTCCGGTCACCATGGCGGCCCTGACCACGATTCTGGGCATGGTGCCGCTGCTGACGGACCCGTTCTTCAGCGCCATGGCCGTGGTGATCAGCTTTGGTCTGGGCTTTGCCACTGTGCTGACGCTGGGGGTGGTGCCGCTGCTCTACGCCGTCAGCCACCGCATTGCGACGCCCGTGAAAGCCTGAGGCGAAAGCCTCAGATAGCGGATCTGAGCCGATAACAGAGCATAAAAAAGCCGGGCAAATACCCGGCTTCTTTTATGGTCTGTGTATCTCCGGAAACTCAGGTCCGGCTTACTCCACGCGGAAGATTTTCAGCGTATTGGTACCGCCCTGCGCGTTCAGGTATTCACCACGGGTGATCACTACCAGATCGCCGTCGACCAGCACACCGCGCTCTTTCAGCACCGCTATGGCACGCGGATTAATGGCGTCCGGTTCCATCTCATCGGCATGGAAATCCACCGGCTGCACACCCCGGTACAGCGCGACCCGGTTCTGGGTGTCTTCGCGGCGGGAGAAAGCGTAAATCGGCAGCGGTGAACGCAGGCGCGACATCAGACGCGGGGTCGCACCGGTTTCCGTCAGCGAAATAATCGCCTTAACGCCCACCAGATGGTTGGCCGCGTACACGGCCGCCAGCGCGATGGTTTCGTCCATGGCGTGGAATTCCTGATACAGACGGTGCCCAGAGCGCTTGGCCAGCGGATTGCGCTCGGCGCCTTCAATGATGCGCACCATGGCTTTTACGGCTTCCACCGGATAATCACCCGCCGCCGTTTCGGCCGACAGCATCACAGCGTCGGTGTAGTCGAGCACAGCGTTCGCCACGTCAGACACTTCCGCCCGGGTCGGCATCGGACTGGCGATCATGGATTCCATCATTTGCGTGGCGGTGATCACCGGCTTATTCAGCTGGCGCGAACGGGCGATGATTTTCTTCTGCACGCCGACAAGCTCAGCGTCGCCAATCTCAACCGCCAGATCACCACGGGCAACCATCACAGCGTCGGAGGCTCGGATGATGTCGTCCAGCACGTCATCGGACTGCACGCATTCGGCGCGTTCAATTTTGGCCACCAGACCGGCGTGACCACCGGCGGCGTCCAGCAGACTGCGGGCTTCGTTCATATCTGCCGCGTCACGAGGGAAAGACACCGCCAGATAATCCACCTTAAGCTCGGAAGCCAGGCGGATGTCTTCTTTATCTTTTTCGGTCAGTGCTTTGGCCGACAAACCACCGCCCAGACGGTTGATGCCTTTGTTGTTCGACAGCCAGCCACCGATGTTCACCTGAGTCACCAGCTTGTGCGGAAATACTTCAGTGACCTGCAACTCAACCCGGCCGTCGTCCAGCAACAGAATGTCGCCGGTGCGGGCATCCTCAATCAGCTGTTTGTAATCAATACCGACCTGCTCTTTAGTGCCGGCGTCGTTGGCGAGGGTGGCGTCGAGAGAAAATACCTGACCGACATCGAGAAACACCTTCTGCTCAGCGAAGCGTGCGATGCGGATTTTAGGGCCCTGCAGGTCGCCGAGAATGGCGACGAAACGGCCGGCCTTACGTGCCGCTGCGCGGATTTTTTCAGCGCGGTCACGATGGTCATCGGCGTTGCCATGAGAGAAATTGAGGCGAAAAACATCGACACCTGCCTGAATCAGTTGTTCGATTTTTTCAGAAGAGGACGTCGCCGGGCCAATCGTGGCGACAATTTTGGTGCGTCTGAGCATGAGATCTCCGTAACGTCGGGAGTAATCAGAAAAGGAAAGCCGGTTTTGCCGGGATAACAAGTGTACACCCGCAGCATTGGCATATCCGCTCCCTGTTTACCGCAAATCCGCTCAAGACACTCATGCATTCCGTGCAGCAGGTATAAAAAAAGCGCCCGGGGGCGCTTTTTTATTGGTACTGGCGATGCACAGAATCAGTCTTCGTTGGTCGAACCGATCTTGTGAATGCTCAGGTCAGCACCGTTGAACTCTTCTTCTTCGTCCAGACGGATACCGGAAACCGCTTTCACGAAACCGTACACCAGGAAGCCACCCACCAGCGCCACCAGGATACCGGCCAGAGTGCCCACCAGCTGCGACAGGAAGGTCACGCCACCCAGACCGCCCAGTGCTTCGCTGCCGAAGATACCGGCCGCAACACCGCCCCAAACACCGCACAGACCGTGCAGCGGCCAAACGCCCAGCACGTCGTCAAATTTAGGGAACTTGTTCTGTGCCAGGGTGAAGATAAACACGAACAGAGCACCGGCAACGCCACCCACCAGCAGAGAGCCGATCGGATGCATGATGTCGGAACCGGCACACACGGCCACCAGACCGGCCAGCGGACCGTTGTGAATAAAGCCAGGGTCGTTCTTGCCCACCACCATAGCGACGATGGTACCGCCCACCATGGCCATCAGACTGTTCACGGCCACCAGACCGGAAATGCCCGTCATGGTCTGCGCCGACATCACGTTGAAGCCGAACCAGCCGACCACCAGAACCCATGAACCCAATGCCAGGAACGGAATGTTGGACGGAGCAAATGCCACCACACGGCCATCACGGTAACGACCCTTACGGGAGCCCAGCAGGAACACAGCAGCAAACGCGATCCAGCCGCCCACGCCATGCACTACCACAGAACCTGCGAAATCGTGGAAGGCAGCACCGAAGGTCGCTTCGAGCCAGCTCTGGAAGCCGTAGTTACCATTCCAGATGATGCCTTCAAAGAATGGGTATACGAAGGCAACGGTCAGGGCTGATGCAAACAGAATCGGATAGAAACGGGCACGCTCAGCGATACCACCGGACACAATCGCCGGAATCGCCGCAGCGAAGGTCAGCAGGAAGAAAAACTTCACCAGATCGTAACCGTTGTTCTGCACCAGCGCAGAGGCGCCACTGAAGAAGTTCACGCCGTAGGCGATCTGATAACCGATAAAGAAGTACGCCAGTGTCGAGACACCGAAATCGGTCATGATCTTCACCAGAGCATTCACCTGGTTTTTATGACGAACGGTACCCACTTCCAGAAACGCAAAACCGGCATGCATTGCCAGCACCATAATGGCGCCAAGCAAAATAAACAGGGTGTTGGCGCTCTGCATCAACGTTTCGACGGCGCTGTTGATGCTGTTCACGTCAATAGTTTCCACCTTGATCCTCGCTGTATTCAATCAATAGAACGTTAAACCGCCGGAACCGCCAGATCAGTGAATCGCTGAGCGATGCTTCATGACAGGGCCGGCACAGGGCATGTCCCGCTTTTGGGGCACAACCTACTTTCAGGCGAAGGGATTAGCAGAAACCGTACCAGAATTGTCATCTTTGACGGCGACAGGCGTTAAAATTTACAAACTTTTGCACAACCCTAGGGCTCATGCGCCCCAGAGCTGTGCGCCAGATCTCAACTTTTGTGTCGGATATGGAAGCAGTGGTGAATATTGGTGCGACGAGCGAAGTCAAATGGCACCGACTTTGCGCTCACATCGGAAATTGTGAACTCTTTTAGTGCATCCACATCCATGTCGAACTTTCGCAGGTTGTTGGAAAAAATCAGCAGCCCCCCCGGATTCAGGCAACGCATGGCCTGACTGACCAGCATGACGTGGTCGCGCTGAATATCCAGCACGCCTTCCATGCGCTTGGAGTTGGAGAAGGTCGGCGGGTCCATAAAGATCAGGTCGAAAGTATCGCGACAGTCGCGCAGCCACTGCAGACAGTCTTCCTGCAGGAACGCGTGCTTTTCCGGATCGATGTTGTTCAGCCGGAAGTTGTCTTTGCCCCAGTTCAGATAGGTACGCGACATATCCACGCTGGTGCACTGAGCACCGGCCACCGCAGCATGCACCGACGCCGTTGCGGTGTAGCAGAACAGGTTCAGGAAGCGCTTGCCCTGAGCCAGACCGGCAATCGACAGACGGGTCGGCCTGTGATCGAGAAACAGGCCGGTATCCAGATAATCCTTCAGGTTCACCAGCACCTTCACATTGCCTTCCTGAACCGGGAAGAAATGCTGCTCGGTGTTCTGCTTTTCGTACTGACGCTTGCCGCTCTGACGCTCACGGCGTTTGAGCACGATCTGCTCGGCACGCACACCCGTGACTTCCGGCAGCACCGCCAGCACATCCAGCAGCCGGCGCTCGGCCTTGGCTTCGTCAATGGATTTCGGCGGAACGTATTCCTGCACGTGCAGCCAGTCACCGTACTGGTCGATGGCTACCGCGTATTCCGGCAGATCAGCATCGTACAGGCGGTAGCACTGCACGTTTTCTTTGCTGGCCCACTTACGCAGCTGCTTCAGATTTTTGCCCAGACGGTTGGCAAACTGCTCCACCGGGCCACGGATCATGCTCGCCTGTGGCTGAGCCGAACGTTCATCCGCCGCACCAAACACCAGCAGGCGGGTCGCAATCTGGCCGTTCATAAAGTTGTATTGCTTCAGCAACGGGCGACGGATGCTTTTCGCCAGATCGATGTTGCCGGTGAACACACCCAGCTTCCATTCCGGCAGTTTCATGGTGGCGTCGTGGAATTGCTGATACAAAGGCGCCAGCTGAGGTAACTCGCTCAGACGCTCACCATAGGGCGGGTTACACACCACCAGACCGCCCTCTTCGATCACATCCTGATTAACGCGCAGCTGCTCGATGGAGCGGCGTTCAAAATGAATACGGCCGGCCAGTGCTGAACGGGCAAGGTTGTTGGAGGCCGCATTGAGCTGCTCCGGATCGATATCAAAGCCGTACAGACGGTTCTTCATGGCGGCGATACCGGCCGTGCGGCGCAGACGCGCTTCTTCGGTGATGGCCAGCCACTGCGAATTATTGTGGCGCAGCCAGGACTGGAAGCCCCACTTCTGGCGATTAAGACCCGGTGCAATGTCGGCCGCCATCATGCCCGCTTCCATCAGCAGCGTGCCGGAACCGCACATAGGATCGATCAGGTGCTTGCCTTCCGCCGCCAGTTGCGGCCAGCCGGCACGGATCAGAATGGCCGCCGCCAGGTTCTCTTTCAGCGGCGCCTTGCCCGGCTGCAGACGGTAGCCACGGCGGTGCAGACTGTCGCCACTGACGTTGAAGTACAGGAACAGTTTGCCTTTGCGCAGCTGGGCCTCGATACGCACATCGCCGTCTTTATCGACCGATGGACGGCCGCCGGTTTCTTCACGGAAGCAATCGACGATGGCGTCTTTGATCTTCTGCGCACCGAACTGGGTGTTATTGATGAAATCGGAGCGGCCGTGGAAATCGATCCGGAACGTCGCCTTCAGTGGAAAGACCGCCGGCCAGTCGACGGAATGCGCCGCTTTATAAAGATCGTCGACATTGTCTACCTGACTTTCCTGTAACGGAAACAGCATACGCGACGCCAGACGACTCCACAAACAGAAACGGTACGCCAGCGCCATGTCGCCACGCCAAATGACGCCGAGGTGCGTTTCCCGTTCAACTTCACCGCCTAAGTGTCTGATTTCGTCTGCCAACAAAGGCTCAATGCCTTTCGGACAGGCCGCTAACCAGCTGAAAACCGGTGCTGATGTTTCATTTTGCATGAGGAAAAAACCCGTTTCGTCAAATAGCGACTGGCTGTAAGAAATCCGTCGCTTAGAAGTAATAAATAATTAACAGTCCCGTGCCCGCTTGGTAGAACTGTTGTCGGCCAGTGATGTTTACCGCTGCTCTGGCCGCTCTGCCAAATCATCCAAGCGAGGACGCTTTTTATGAAAAAACAGAAACGCGATATGCAGGAAAGAGCTTTTGCACGTGGTTACCGCGCAGGTGTCGAGCGCCGTTCAAAAGATCTGGCGCCTCCGGGCGTAAACAGGGACGCCTGGCTGGCTGGCTGGCGGTCTGGCCGGTCCGACAACTGGGATGGGTATACCGGCGTTTCTGGTATTCACAAGATAGCTGTTTAACGGGCTTCTGCCCGCTCTGCCGCTTCCCCTCAAGGGAAGCAGAGCCCCGCCCAGGCGGGGCTTTTTTTATGCACCCGGACCTGTCAGGTCAGGAACGCAGTGCCGCAATGGCGTCGACCGCCTCGGCCACCAGCTGCGGGCCACGGTAAATGAATCCGCTGTACACCTGCACCAGCTGGGCACCGGCGTTGATTTTATCCGCCGCACCCTGCCCGTCCAGAATGCCGCCCACACCGATCACCGGCAGACGGCCATTCAGTGCTTTGCACAGGCTGGTTACGGTTTCAGTCGCCAGCTCTTCCAGCGGTGCACCACTCAGGCCGCCGGCCTCAGAGCCGAAACGCAGACCTGATACGCCTTCGCGTGACAGCGTGGTATTGGTGGCAATCACGCCGTCAATGCCGCTGTTCACCAGCGTTTCAGCCACCATAGACACTTCGTTTTCGTCCATATCCGGGGCGATCTTCACAAACACCGGCTTGTAACCGAACTCTGTGGCCAACTCCAGCTGACGGGCTTTGATCGGATCGAGCAGCTGCTTCAGTGAGTCGCCAAACTGCAGGGTACGCAGACCCGGTGTGTTGGGCGACGAGATGTTCACGGTCACATAGGTGGCGTGCTCATACACTTTATCCAGACACTTGAGGTAGTCAGAGGTGGCGTTCTCGACCGGCGTGTCGAAGTTCTTACCGATGTTGATGCCCAGTACGCCCTTGTATTTGGCCGCTTTTACGCGCTCAACCAGATGGTCAACGCCTTTGTTGTTGAAACCCATGCGATTGATGATGGCCCGGCGCTCCGGAATACGGAACAGACGTGGCTTAGGATTACCCGGCTGCGGGCGCGGCGTAATCGTACCGATTTCGATGAAACCAAAACCCAGACGGGCGAACGCGTCGATGTAGTCGCCGTTCTTGTCCAGACCAGCAGCCAGACCAACCGGGTTAGGGAATTCGATACCCGCCACTGTGGTTGGCAGCGCAGCAACCTGAGGGGCCAGAAACTTCAGCAGACCCAGACGCTCAGCGGCGCCCAGCATATCCAGACCCAGCTCGTGGGATGTCTCGCCATCAAGACGGAACATCAGTGCACGACTCAGACTGTACCAATCCATAACCAACCTCTTTTGGAACCTGTTCAAAAACGGCCGGCATTATATGTCAGCGCCGCCCGGCTGTAGACGACCGACGGCAAAAATATCGACGCCGGGCGGCAAAAAAGCAGGAATCAGAGGCGTTCGATGCTGTGAAACTTACCGTCACCGGTAAAACGAATGGCAAAGCGGCCCTGCACACCGTCGTAGCTCACCACCTGCTGCAGCACAGAGGCCGGGAAACGCACGGTGCGCCCGTCCAGACTGCGCGCCACAACCACCCGCACCTGCCCGGAATAATAGCGCTGGTATTCATGGGCATTGATCGACAGGTCGACCACGATCTGCTGCATCAGCGGGCCTCCTGCAGTTTACGCACCTGCTGCTGACGCCAGAGTTCGAGCTGTTCCCGCAGTTCGCGCAGGTAATCCACGGTACCGACTGGCAGGTTCAGCTCCTGCACAAAACTGCGTTGCGCCAGAATGGCTTCGGGCTGCAGATAATCGGGGATTACTCCCGGTCCGGCCTGATTCAGCAAACGCAGCGCCCAGCTGCCGTAACGCGCCAGAGGCAAAGCTTCACGCCGGCACAAGGGGGCATGTCCCAGCACCGCCGCCAGCAACTCCGGTGTGCGGTACAAAGAGCAGTTGATGTTTTCACTCCAGCCGCTATCGACGTAGTCGGCCCAATCAAACGAGCGCAGCAGCTGCCAGCGACGGCCATCACAACCGACGTAGGGCTCCGGTAAGCCGCCAGCCAGAGGATCCGGCTGCAGAGCCAGCACCCGGTTCCAGAAACGCAAGCCATTAAAATTGGCCGTCAGATCGGCAAACGAAAACACGCCCGTGGTCTGGGCTCCGAAATAGACAGACTCCGACCATTCACCGAACAGCAGCCCCTGCTCTGCGCCCTCAGACAGCTCATTGGTTATGGTGAAGTAGCTGTACCCTTCCGTGAAAAAATGACCGAGCTTGTCGCTGCCGAGCTGCACATCGCCAACACGGATCACAGACGCCATGCGTTCACTCAGCACCAGCGACGGTGACTGAGGCCAGAGAAAATCCCGGTACACAGAATCGGCCAGCGGCAGCGAAAAACGATCAACCTCAGGGCTTTGCTCGGCGAAGCTTTCTACCTGCCCGATCACAGGACGGGCAAGCTCCCAGCTGAGTGCATCGTAGAGCAGCCCGGTATCGCACTGAGGAAATCGGCGCGGCACGCCTGAACGCACTCGTGCGGGTTTGGGCACCGGCCGGTTCGCCCGTTCCACCGCGTTAAGCAGACGCCGGTTCACTTCCAGATTGAGCACCGCGCGGCTGTCCGCCAGAGCGCGGGGCTGAGGTGAAAACTGATCCACTTCTGCAGCGCAGACAGGCAGCAAAGCACTGAGAAGCCACAGGCAAAGCAACGCCCGGATGCATCCGGCGGAATGCGGCTGGGGGAGATGTATGAAAGGCAGTCGGTATTGGCTCATGCGCGCATGATAACCAGCCCACGGGCGGCTGTCAGGCCAGTGCCTTCGGCCTGATGCCGCGGTGACGGGCAACCGCGCGCATCAGGCCACAATGCGGGAGATCAGACGGCCGGTAACCGGCCGTCAGCAATCGTCTGGCGAACGGGCATGGCGACTGGCCTGAGCCAGGTCCAGCAATTCCCGCAGCGCCACCGCCACCATAGGGAACTCCACAACCTCCGAGGCTTTCAGCTCGTTCAGCATGCTGCCCCAGCGGCCGACCAGCGACTGATGATCCTGCTCCCAGCGCACTATGGTGTCGGCCAGCGCACTGCCCGGCTCCTGACTGGCCAGAATACCCACGGTTAATGCGCGCTGCTGCCAGTCGAGATCGTCGCGCATGGTTTCCCGCGCCAGTGCTTCCCAGTGGCTGTTGGACGTCAGCGCGTTCACCTGTTGCATAAACCAGTTCAGAGACAGATGTTCGCCCATTTCAAAGTAGGCCTGGGCCACATCATCCACCTCGCGCCCGGTCTGGGCCGACGCTTCGATAATGCCGAGCGCCGCGTACAGGTTGGCGGCGCCCGCGGTCACGGCGGCCAGCGCTTCAGGTACGCCGGCTTCCACCCGGTCCTGATACACCTGAGTCCAGCGATCGAGCGCCGAGCCCTTGAGCATGCGCCCCATGCTGGCGGCAATGGCCTGCACCGCCGGACGGAAGCGAGCGACTTCGGCCGCGATGTCCATATTCGAGCGGCGGTTACGCAGGAACCAGCGCGCCGCGCGCCGCACCAGACGCATCAGATCGCTCATCATGTCTTCCTGCAGCGCGCTCGGGATGCGGTAATCGAGTTGGGTAATCGCCGCCCAGTGTTCGTCCAGCGAGAACACATCACGGGCCGTGATATAGGCCGCCGCTATGTCCGTCACGGTGGCACCGGTGGAATCGTGCAGGCGGTTCACAAAGGTGATGCCCATGTAGTTGACCATGTCATTCGCCAGCTGGGTAGCGATGATTTCGGAACGCAGACGATGGCGGTACAGCGGCTCGCGGAAGCCGTCTGCCAGCGTGGCCGGAAAGGCCGTTTCCAGAATGCGGGCAATGTACGGGTCATCGTTCATAGCCGGCCGGTTGAGCTGCTCCTTGAGATCGGCCTTGGTGTACGAAATAAGCACCGCCAGTTCCGGCCGCGTGAGCCCGGTTCCTGACGCCTTACGCTCGAGCAGCACATCCTCAGGCGGCAGGAATTCCAGCGCCCGGTTGAGCTTGCCCTGCGCTTCGAATTCGCGGATCAGACGCGCGTATTCCTCCAGCCGCAGGCGGCAATCGCGGAAGGCCAGCGCAATGGCCTGGGTCTGACGGTAGTTGTTGTTCAGCACCAGACGGGCGACATCGTCGGTCAGGCTCATAAAGATTTCGTTGCGCTGCTTACGCGTCAGATCGCCGCTGTCGAGCACATCGTTGAGCATGATCTTGATGTTCACTTCGTGGTCAGAGCAGTCCACACCGCCGGCGTTGTCGATAAAGTCGGTATACGACGCCACCCCGGTCAGAGCCGCCTCGATACGGCCAAGCTGGGTCATACCCAGATTGCCGCCCTCGCCGATAACCCGGGCTTGTACCTGACTGCCGTTAATGCGCAGGCCGTCGTTGGCTTTGTCGCCCACCTGCGAATGGCGTTCGCTGCTGGCCTTGATATAAGTGCCGATGCCACCATTCCAGATCAGATCGACCGGCGCTTTCAGAATGGCGCTGATCAGATCATTCGGTGCCAGACGGTCTTCGCGGATACCGAAGCGGGCTTTCATTTCAGCGGTCAGGGCAATGCTCTTAGCCGAACGCAGGAACACACCGCCGCCCTTCGAGATCAGGGATTTGTCATAGTCATCCCAGGTGGAGCGCGGCAAGGCAAACAGGCGTTTACGCTCGGCAAAGGAGGCCTCAGCGTCCGGTTCCGGATCAACAAAAATATGCATGTGGTTAAAAGCCGCCACCAGCCGGATGTGCTTCGACATCAGCATGCCGTTGCCGAACACATCACCGGCCATATCGCCGATGCCCACCACGGTAAAATCGGTTTCCTGTACGTTCACGCCGCGTTCGCGGAAATGACGCTGCACCGACACCCAGGCCCCGCGGGCGGTAATACCCATTTTTTTATGGTCGTAGCCGACCGAACCGCCGGACGCGAAGGCATCGCCCATCCAGAAACCGCGTTTCACGGCAATTTCGTTGGCGATGTCGGAGAAGGTCGCGGTGCCTTTATCGGCCGCCACCACCAGATACGGATCATCCCCGTCGTGGCGGATCACATTCACCGGCGGCACCACCTGCCCTTCGGCCAGATTATCGGTGACGTCCAGCAGCGCGCTGATAAAAGTCTGATAACTGGCGATACCTTCGGCCATAAAGGCATCGCGGCCGCCGTCTTTCGGCAGGCATTTGGCAATAAAACCGCCCTTTGCGCCCACCGGCACAATCACCGCGTTTTTCACCTGCTGGGCTTTTACCAGACCCAGCACTTCCGTGCGGAAATCCTCGCTGCGGTCAGACCAGCGCAGGCCACCGCGGGCCACGCGACCGCCGCGCAGATGCACACCTTCCACCCTTGGCGAATAAACAAAGATTTCAAACATAGGCCGCGGCAACGGCATATCACTGATGGCCGACGGGTTCAGTTTGAACGACAGATACGATTTATCCTGGCCGCTGTCGTCCAGCTGAAAACAGTTGGTGCGCAGCGTGGCTTTAATCAGCTCGATGTAGCGGCGGATGGTGCGGTCTTCGTTGAGCTGCTCGACGCCGTCGAGGGCATCAATCAGCTGCTGCTCGCAGGCATCGCATTCCTGCTGGCGTTGTTCTTCCGACACCGGGCGCAGATCAAACCGCAGGTGAAAGAGCCGCACCAGCGTTGCGCTGATACCGATGTAGCGGCACAGGGTTTCGGCGATGTACGACTCAGAAATACCAAACCGGATTTGTTTCATATAGCGGGCGTAGGCGCGCAGAATGGCGATGTCTTTCCAGCCCAGTTCGGCGCCCAGCACGAGACGGTTGAAGCCGTCGTTTTCGGCCTTGCCGTGCCAAACGGCACCGAAAGAATCCTGAAACAGTTGTTTCACAGCAGCGATGTTGATGCTGTCGGATAAGGTGTAACGCAGCATGAAATTATGAATAAACACCCGCCCGCCATCGGCGCAGGTAATTTCATACGGGTGCTCGCCCAGTACACGCAGACCAAGATTTTCAAGGACGGGAATCACATCCGACAGCGGCAGAATCGTCTCACGGTTAAAGAGTTTAAAGCGCAGTTCGTTTTCGCCCTCTTCCAGCTCGCGGTAGAAACTCATGGCCAGCTGACCGTCGGGCTGGGCGCACAGGTACTCCATGTGCTGAATATCCGCCACCGCCGTGCGGGCTGTAAAACTCTCACGGTAACCCGCCGGGAAGGCCTCGCGGTAGCGGTGAAACTGCTTATTACCCAGCTCTTCGCCCACCTGCTCAACCAGCGCACTGTGCAGATCATCCGGCCACGAACGCACCACCAGCTGAATTTTTTTCGCCACCCGTGCTTCGTCGAATTCCACCGGCTTATCCGGATTCAGACGCATGGTGTAATGGGTGCGGGCAAGAATGGATTCGGAAAAATAGGTGTTGAATTCAATATCCAGCGTGTCGAATTCCGCACGCAACACCGCTTCAATGCGCTGACGCAGCTCAGTGTTGTAAATGTCGCGCGGCGTGTACACCAGACAGGACACAAACTTGCTGTAGGTGTCCTTGCGCAAATAAACACGCGTCTGCCGGCGCTCCTGAATATGCAGAATGCTGACTGAGGTTCGGTACAGCTGCTCAGCCGACGACTGAAATAACTCATCGCGCGGGTACACTTCCAGAATGCGGTTCAGTTCTTTGCCGCTGTGGCTGCGCGGATCGAAATCCGCCAGTGCCCGCACAGCGTTCAGTTTTTCGCGCACAAACGGAATGTTGTTCGGCGTTTCTATGTACACCATCGAGGTGTACAGCCCCATAAAGCGGATGCCGCGACTGACCTTGCCGTTTTTATCGAAGAATTTCACCACCACATAATCCGGGTACGCCGGGCGGTGTACCCGCGAGCGGCTGCCGGATTTCATAAAGCTGACGATGTGCGAATTGGTGATGAAATCGCGCACTTCATCTTCCAGATCCACCAGTTTCAGGCGGTTTCGGCTGGCTTTATTGTGGCGGAACAGCCCCAGATCCGACTCCGTATCGCGCACCACGTACTGCTCGGTGCCGTCCTGCTCAAAGTGAAATTCATCGCAGGCGAGAAAGGTAAAGTGGTTATTCAACAGCCACAGAATAAATTCCCGCGCTTCGCTGTAGTCGGCTTTGCGCCCGCCCTCCGCCGGTTTCGCCAGCGCCTTTGCGCACTCTTCGGCCTTGGCGGTCATGGCGTTGAAGTCGACCACGGTCGAGCGCACCTCCGCCAGCACATCCAGTAATTCCTGCTGCAGACTCTCCAGCAGATTCGGGTCGGTATGACGGTCGAATTCGATGTAAATAATGGCTTCCGGCAGAGAGGTTTTACCCGCCTCTTGCCAGTCGCTGATCTGCAGATGGTGTTTGCGGTCACGCTCGGCGTGCAGTACACAATACTGAATAGCGTGCAGCGACAACTGCCGGCCGTTCAGCGCCATGCGCACCGAATCCACCAGAAACGGCATATCGTCGGTCACCACCTCAACAATGGTGTGCATCGACTGCCAGCCGTGATTTTCGTAATCGGGGTTAAACACCCGCACTTTGTCTTCCGACGCTTTGCGCTGCTGAACAAACTGCCAGCACGACAACGTAGCGCCATAAACGTCTTCGACTGCTCTGGCCATCAGTTCTTCTTCCGGGGCTCCGGAGAAATACAATGCCGCAAACCGTTGCAGCACCGCCGCCTGGTCAGGGGCATTCCGTTCAGAGATCAGCGTGTTGAGCGCGGTTAACATAGCGATTCCCGTCTTTTTGATGCGTGAATTCAGCTTAGAACATTCACGACAAAGTTCTTGCGCCAGACGGGCCTGTCTTGTGTGCGATGCTGTGTGCAATTGTGTGTGATGTTATGTACGACACGGCGGGACAACCTGCACCCGGCAACGGAAAACGCAGCTGGCCGGGGTTGAACTTTCTCAAAACGTCGCCATCTGAGCATTGACCTGCTCAGGCAGGCCAATAAAATCCCTGTTAAATCAAGGCACTGGAAAGACGGAACTATGACGGTACAAGACGGTTTTGCGCGCCTGAACGCCTCCCTTCAGGAACAGATCATCGGCCAGCCGCATCTGGTCGAACGTTTGCTGATCTGCCTGCTGAGTGACGGCCATCTGCTGGTTGAAGGGGCGCCGGGTCTGGCCAAAACCAAAGCGATCAACGCACTGGCACAGCGTCTGGAAGGCGATTTCAAACGGGTGCAGTTCACCCCCGACCTGTTGCCCGGCGACATTACCGGCACCGAGATCTACCGTCCGCAGAGCGAAAGTTTCGATTTTCAGGCCGGCCCTATTTTCCACAACCTGATTCTGGCCGACGAAATTAACCGTGCGCCGGCCAAAGTGCAGAGCGCCCTGCTCGAAGCCATGGCCGAACGTCAGGTCACCGTCGGCGGTGTCACCCGCAAATTGCCACCCCTGTTTATGGTAATGGCCACCCAGAACCCGATTGAACAGGAAGGTACGTATCCGCTACCGGAAGCTCAGCTCGACCGTTTCCTGATGCACGTGGTGATCGACTACCCGGCCGCCGATGCCGAACTGAAAATTCTGCGTCTGGCCCGCGGCGAAGCCCTGCATCTGAATCAGGATGTGGACGTCCGCTTAAGTCAGGCCGATGTGTTTGCCGCCCGCCAGCAGGTGCTGAATCTGCACATGAGCGAAGCGGTTGAGCAGTATCTGGTGCAGCTCATTATGGCCAGCCGCCGCCCGGACAATTACGGCAAAGATCTGGCCGGCTGGATCGAATACGGCTGCAGCCCGCGCGGCACCATTGCCCTCGACCGCTGCGCCCGCGCCCATGCGTGGCTTAAAGGCCGCGATTACGTCAGCCCCGACGACGTGCAGGCCGTGGCGCACGACGTTCTGCGTCACCGTTTGCTGCTCAGCTTCGAAGCCGAAGCGTCCGGCATGACGGTGAACAAAGTGATCAACGAACTGCTGCAACGCGTACCGGTTATCTGACCATGACCAGCGCTGTGGACACTCCATTTTCCCTCGGTGCTGAAATCCGCGCGGCGAATCTGGTTGGCCTGCGTACGCTGGCCCCCTTTCTGCCGCTTCACCGTCAGCGCAAAGTGCTGAACGATCTGGCCGGCACCCATTCGTCGGCCATTCGCGGCCGCGGTATTGACTACGCCGAAGTACGCGCCTATCAGCCCGGTGACGATATCCGCGCGATGGACTGGCGGGTAACCGCCCGCACCGGTGACGCCCACATCAAAGTGTTCCGCGAAGAAAAAGAACGCCCGGTCATCATCGTCTGTGATCTGCGTGCCACCATGCAGTTCGGCACACGCCGCGCCTTTAAAAGCGTCGTCGCCGCCGATCTGGCCGCCCTGCTGGCCTGGTCGGCCCTCGACCACGGCGACCGCATTGGCGCGCTGCTGTTTTCTGACAACACAGAAACCGATATCCGCCCGAAACCCGGCCGCCGTCAGGTGCTGCATTTGCTGAACGCCCTTACCGGCGTTCAGGCCGGCGAGCCCGAAGAAGGCCGGCTGGCGCAGATATGCCGGCATCTGAGGCGCATCGTGCGTCCGGGCAGCGCCGTGTATTTCATCAGCGACTTTGCCGGTTTCGACGACGACTGTGAACGCCAGCTGTACAACATCGGCCAGCATTCCGATCTGGTGGCCATCCGCCTGACCGACCCCCTCGATGCCCAGTTGCCGCCACCGGGGCACTACAGCATCCGCCACGGCGATACCCGCCGGGTACTGAATACCGCCAGCGCCGCCACACGCGCAGCCTATGAGGCCGACTTTGTGCAACGTGCCAATGCGCTGCAAGCGCAGATGAACCGGTTGCGCATTCCACTGATCAGCCTCAGCACCGCCGATGCCGACCCACTGCCACGCCTGCGCGCCGGTCTTGGTCTTGGCGCTGCGACCCGCCATACCCCGGGCAGCCAAAGCGGCAACGATGCTGCGCAGCCGGCCAGTGGACTGAACGGACGATAACGCCATGAATCCACAAACCTCTGCGGCCCCATCGCTCAACTTAAACGACATTATTCTGCCCGACCCGGTCGGCGTCTGGCCGCCGGCGCCGGGTTGGTGGTTGCTGCTGGCCTTGCTGATTCTGCTGCCGCTGGTGGCCTTTTGGCTGACACGCGTTTACCGCGCGCGTCGCGCCCGCAAACAACCCAAGGTCGACTGCCAAACGCAGCTGGCACAGCTGCTGGGTCAGGAAACGGCGTTAACGCCAACGCTGTGCGCGCGCACCAATGAAGCACTGAAACTCTACTGCCGCGTCTGTTACCCACAGGCGCTGGCCCTGCATGGCGATGCCTGGGCAGAATTTCTGACCGCCCGCGCGGGCGTGCTGACCGCCGGTCAGCTGCATGCACTGGCTGCCGGTCCTTACCTGCCGCAGGTAGAAGGGTCTGCCCACGAATTACTGACCAATCTGACGCTGTGGCTGAACAGCGCTGAATCTGACAGGAGTCGCCTGTGAGTTTTGACGTCCACTGGCCCTGGGCGTTTTTTGCCCTGCCCCTGCCGTTACTGGTGTACTTCATTGTGCCAGCCCTGAAGCGCCCGAGTGCGGCGCTGCGGGTGCCCACACTGGCGGGCTTTCCGGGCGCCGAAGCGGCCGATAACGGACGCGCACCTTTTCAGTTTGCCAGCACGCTGCTGCTGAGCCTGTTGTGGTTGTCACTGCTGACCGCCGTTGCCCGTCCGTACCGCACCGGTGAAGTGGTCGAAATGCCGGTGTCCGGCCGTGATCTGATGCTGGCTCTGGATTTGTCGGAAAGTATGAAGACCGCCGACATGACGGTGAACGGCTTGTCGGTCAGCCGTCTGGCGGTGGTGAAAGACGTGCTGAACGATTTTATTCCGCGCCGCAAAGGCGACCGTCTGGGGCTGGTGCTGTTCGGCGATGAAGCGTATCTGCAAAGCCCACTGACCTTTGATACCCAGACCGTACAGACACTGATGAACGAGGCTCAGATCGGACTGGCCGGGCAAAAAACCGCCATCGGTGATGCCATCGGCCTGACCATCAAACGCCTGCAGGACAACCCGGAAGATTCCCGCGTGGTGATTCTGCTGACCGACGGTGCCAACACCGCCGGCGAAATTGATCCGTTAAAAGCCGCCGAATTGGCCGCAACCTACAAAGTCAAAATCTACACCATAGGCCTGGGTGCCGACCGCATGGACGTGCCGAGTTTCTTCGGTACGCGCACCGTCAACCCAAGCCGGGATCTCGACGAAAATGCCCTGCGCACCATTGCCCAGAGCACCGGCGGTACCTTCTTCCGAGCCCGCAACCCGAAAGAGCTGCAACAGATTTACCAGCTGATCGATGAGCTGGAACCAACCGAGAAAGACCCGCAGATCTACCGCCCGCAACAGAGCCTCTATCACTGGCCTTTGCTGTTGAGCGTGCTGTGCGCCCTTGCGCTCAGCCTGCGTCAGGGCAATGTGGGGCAACTGTTTACCCGCCGACTGAACAAGCAAGGTGAGCGCGCATGATGGAATGGCTGACCGATTTCCATTTTATCCGGCCGCTGTGGCTCTTGAGTCTGCTGCCGATGGCCGCCAGCTGGTGGCTGGTGCGCACACGCAGTGCTGGCGCCGGTGACTGGGCGCGGGTGATTGACCCGGCGCTGCTGCCCTACCTGCTCGATTCCAGCGACGACGCCCTGCGCAAACCCAATCCGCTGTGGCGGGCATTGATGGCGCTTGCAGCCGTGCTGGCTGCGGTGGCGCTGGCCGGACCGGCCTGGCAGAAGATGCCGCAGCCGGTGGCGCGCAATCAGGATGCGCTGGTGATTCTGCTCGACCTGTCCGCCTCTATGGGCGCCCAGGATGTAAAGCCCAGCCGTTATGTGCGTGCCACGCAGAAAATTACCGACATCATCCGCGCCCGCCGTGACGGTCAGACCGCGCTGGTGGTGTACGCCGGCGATGCCCACACAGTAACGCCACTGACCGATGATGTGGCCACCATCGAAAACCTGCTGTCGTCGGTATCGCCCTTTATCATGCCGTCGCCCGGCAGCCGGCCGGACAAAGCCATCGCCGTGGCCCAGCAACTGGCCACTGACGCCGGCGTTAACCGTGTCAGCCTGCTGCTGATTACCGACGGTATTCTGAACAAAGACATCGAGCGCATCCGCAGCGTACTCGACCCACTGCGCAGCCGCCTGAGCGTGATGTCGATCGGCACTGCCGACGGCGCGCCAGTGCCGATGCCGGGCTCGGGTTTCCTGCGCGATAAAGACGGCACCATAGTGCTGCCGAAGCTGGATACCGCACCGCTGATGGCCCTGTCGGCAGAGCTGGGCGTGCGCTACGCCCCGATGTCGCTGGATGACCGCGACTGGCAGACGCTGCTCAGTGCTGAACCCGAGGCCGACATCAGCGCCGACGGCCAGAAACGCTTTGATCTGTGGGCAGACGAAGGCTTCTGGCTGTTGCTGGCACTGGTGCCACTGGCCGCCCTGCTGTTCCGCCGCGGCGTTCTGCTCAGCCTGTTGCTGCTGCCGCTGATCAGCCCCAATAAAAGCTATGCGCTGGAATGGCAGGACCTGTGGCAGACGCCAGACCAGCAAGCTCAGGCGCTGTTCGACAGCAATCCGCAGCAGGCCGCCAATACGTTTGAAGACAAAGCCTGGGCCGGCTCTGCCGCCTACCGGGCCGGCCAGTACGATGCAGCGGTAAAAGCCTACTCCGGCCTGCCCGAAACCGCCGAAAACCGTTACAACCTCGGCAACGCACTGGCCATGCAGGGGCAACTGGACGACGCAGAAGCCGCTTACGAAGAAGCGCTGAAACTGAATCCGGATCTGACACAGGCACAGGAAAACCTCGAAAAAGTGCGCGCAGCCAAGCGTCAGCAACCGCAGAATAACCAGAACAGCCAGAATCCAGACGACCAACAGCAAGACCCCGACAATAAGAATCAGCAGGGCCAGAATCAGCAGGGCCAGAATCAGCAAGGTCAGAATCAGAACGACCAGCAACAGAATGGCCAACAACAGAACGATCAGCAGCAAGATGACCAGAATCAGAATGGCGGGCAGCAGAATGGCGGGCAGCAAAAAGGCCAGAACTCCGCCGCCAACAGCAAACAATCGCCGGCGGATTATCAGCCCGACGTAGAAGACAAAGACCCGAAGGCGGCTCAGTCTGCACAAGCAAAAGAGCAGCAGAATGATGATCAGCCAGACGATAAAGAACAGGCTGCCGCCAGCGCAAAAGACGACGCCTCCGCCGACAATGCGGACGAGCAGGCCATGGCACAGGGCAAAGACAACAGCGAGCCCGACCAGGCTGAAAGCAAGGACCAAACCTCTGCCAGCCATACCCTGACCGGTGCCGACGGCAAGCCCCTGAGTCGCGAAGAACAGGCGGCTATGCAGCAGTGGCTGAACCGCGTTCCCGACCAGCCGGGCAACCTGCTGCAACGCAAATTTCTTTACCAGTACCGACAGAACAACGATCAGACTCATGAGGATGTTTTATGGTAAGGCGCCTGACTGCCCTGCTGGCCCTGTGTTTTACACTGATCTCAACGCCGGCACTCGCCGCTGACTTCAGCGCGACGGTCGACCGCAAACAGGTGGCCGAAGGCGATACCTTTACCCTGAGCCTGCGCTACGGCGAACAGGTGGCGTTTGGTTCGCCCGATCTCAAGCCGCTGGCGCAGGATTTTCAGGTGCTGAATCAGCAACGCTCGAATCAGTTCCGTTCCATCAATGGCAAAACCGAATCCTTCACCGAATGGACCCTGACCCTGACGCCAAAGCGCACTGGTCAGATTACCGTGCCCGCCATCAGTTTTGACGGCGCGAGTACGCAGCCGATTGTGCTGGAGGTCAGCAAGCTGTCGGCAGATGTCAAAGCACAGCAGGAAAAGCAGTTCTTTTTCGACATCAGCATCAGCCAGCAACAGAACTACTATGTGCAGGGCCAGATTCTGTACACCGAAAAGCTCTACTACAGCGTGAATCACGACGACGCCACGCTGTCGGAATTCAAAGTCACCGACGCCCGCGTGCAGCCGCTGGGCGATGTAAAGCAATACACCAGCGTGATTGATGGTGTGCGCTTTGGCGTATACGAACGCCGCTATGCCATTTTTCCGGAAGTCAGTGGCGAACTGGTGATTCCGGGGCAGCGTTTCAACGCCACGGTAAACAACCCTTACGACCGCTGGAGCCGTGGTCGTCAGGCATCCGCTGTCAGCAAACCCATTACCCTGACTATTCAGCCGATCCCGGCCAGTTATCCGCAAGCCAGCTGGCTGCCGGCCAGCAACCTGACCACCGAAGAAACCTTCAGTACCGATCCGTCGCAATGGCGCGCGGGCGAACCCGTGACACGCACCCTGAAACTCACCGCGACCGGTCTGCCGGGCAGTCAGCTGCCTGCCCTTACCCTGCCGGTGATTGATAAGGTCCGCTACTACCCGGATCAGACCAACCAGAACGAAGACGTAAGCGACAGCGGCGTTACCGGTACCTCTGAACAATCCATCGCCATCGTGCCAACCAGCAGCGGCCGCATTGTGCTGCCCGAGATCCGCATTCCGTGGTGGAACACCACCTTGGGCAAACTCGAATACGCCATTCTGCCGGCGCATACCATTGTGGTGGCCGCCGCCAACAGTGCCGTGCAGCCGGGTGGCAATGGCACTGTGCCCGCTACCGAAAGCAGCGACGGCAGCTCAGACAGTACAGGCGTGGCAGCCCCGGCAACTCAGAGTGCGGCAACCAACCCGGTGTGGATGATGGTGGCCATTGCATCACTGCTGGTGAATCTGGTGCTGATCGTACTGGTCATAGCGGCCGCCAAGCGCAGACAGCCCGTTGCGGCGAAAGCCAGCGTTTCTGATGCGACCAGCCCGGCAGACGCCTGGAAAGCCGTGAACACGGCCTGCCAGCAAGGCGATGCCCCATCAGCCCGCCGCGCCATCATCGAATGGGCGAACAGGACGCATCTGACCCCCTCTGCGGTCGTAAGTCTGTCGCAACTGATGAATGCGATTGACGATGCACCTTTACGCCATGCACTGGCCGAGCTGGATATGACCCTGTACTCGGCCAGCGGTAATTCTGCGTGGAATGGTCAGAAGCTGCTGGCGTTGCTGAAAAAAGCCAAACCGCAGTCAGCAGTAAACGCGCAGCCAGGACTCTACCCGGCCTGACCAGACGGCCGGGGTGTGATCAGAAAGGAATTGGTTTGGCGGGATGAGCGTGCACCGAATCAGGGACGCCCGGGGTTATTCTGAACGCTGAGCAGGTTCTGAACCCGGCTCTGCCTGAGAGGGTGCCGGCCCGGCCGTGTCTGCTGAAGCTTGCGACGCGGGCTCTGATTGCCCCGCTTCTGCCGTAAGGCTGGCATCGGCTGTTTTGCGCAGTTTGCGCTTACGGCCATGACTGTTCGCCGCTTTGTCGAGATACATGGCCTGATCGGCGACTTCAATCCAGCTGCTGGAATCTTTCACATCCGGATAGCCTACATAGGCCAGACCGATACTGAAATGCACCGGAAAATCACCCGCCTGAGTGGAATGGCTGAGCACATTCGCGCGCAGATTACGCATGGCCATCGAGGCTTCACGCACGTTGCTCTGCGGCAGAATCACCACAAATTCGTCACCGGCGTAACGGGCCAAAATATCGGTTGAACGAATGTGCGAGCGGATATGCTCCGCCAGCGCACGCAAGGCGTCGTCGCCGGCGATATGGCCGTAGGTATCGTTAATTTCCTTAAAGTCGTTCAGGTCAATAAACAGAATGGAGCTCGGCGTTTTATAGCGCCGGTAAAGCGCCAGCTGCCCTTCCAGCTCTTCGTACAGCGCCTGACGGTTCAGGCAGCCGGTCAGTGCGTCGGTGCGCACCAGCTGGTTCAGCCGTTCGGTGGCTTCTTTTTCTTTCTTCAATGAACGTTCAAGCTCCATCTGAGCTTCAACGCTGTCGGTGATATCGGTCGCCAGACCAATCACGTATTCCAGCTGCCCCTTGCCGTTACGCACGCCCTTGCCAGTGTCATACACATAACGAACGCCCCGGCGCGGATGCACTACCCGGTAGCGCACTTCCCAGCTGCCGCTCTTATGCTGCTCGATTTCCTGAATGACCTTCTGCCGGTCTTCCGGGTGAATGCCTTCGATGAAACTCTGGGGCCGTTCGTACAGACTGTCACAGCTGCGCCCCCAGATGCTTTCGTAGGCCGGGTTAATGAACAGTATGCGCTCGATGCCAGGGGACGACATCCACACCACCGACTGAATGGTTTCGGCAATGGTGCGGAACTTCACTTCCGATTGTTGCAACAGGGACTCCGACTGCTTGCGGTCGCCAATGTCCTGAATCACCGAAATGAAGTAATCCGGAAAATCCTGTTCATCGCGGATCAGGGTGACCGTCAGGTTGGCCCACAGAAAGCGGCCGTCGGACGTTTTGTAGCGTTTTTCCATGCTGTACGAACTGCCCACGCCTTTCAGCAGGTCGTTGACGTTAGAGACGTCAGCATCCAGATCATCCGGGTGGGTAATGTCCTGAAAGCAGAGTTCAATCAGCTCTTCACGGCTGTAGCCTAAAAACTCGCACAAATGACGGTTTACCCGCAAAAAGCGACCGCCGAGGCTGACGGTGCAGATACCAACAGAGGAGAGTTCAAACAGCTCATCGTAGGCTTTGCGCTGCTCGCGCAGCTTACGCTCTTCTTTCCACAAGGCGCTGGTGTCGCGGATGGTCGCCAGCGCCATCGGCTTGCCGCTGATCTGTACCAACGACAGGTGAATTTCCGCGTTGATCTTGCGCCCCTGAGCGTCGTGCACCCAGATGCGGTTGGCCATGCGCCGTTCGCCGGTGGTGGAGAAAAACAGGGAAATCAGATGCCGATGCTGGGCGCGGATGCCTTCCGGTACCAATATGTCCACCGGCTGGCCGTTGAGTTGGCCCTCGTTATAACCTAGCAGCTTGCAGGACGCGTGATTGGCCTGACAGATGATGCCGTCGGTATCGACCAGAATGCTGGGGTCAGGGCTTAATTCGAACAGGGTGTCGTTCAGCGATTCGCCGCGGGGCTTCCGGCGCCCGAGAAGATATGCTGCAGCAGTTGCCAACACTAAGACTGCTGCCAGCAGCAGCCACCCTGTCAATTCCATGCTTTCTCCGTAGACGGCCGTTATTGGTCCTCAGCCGCAAACATGAACATCCGGTCAGTTCCCTGACCGGTTACCTTATCTGATAGTAAGGTTAGCAGGCGCCGCAAAACGCGCCTGCCGATCATCCTTGTCGCAGGGGTTTTACGGCGTCGGTCACCGACTGGTCTACCTGTCCGAACAGGCTGCGCCAGAACCAGTTGCTTTCCAGATCATCCCGGCAGCCAACCAGCTGCTTCTGGTACAACTTGGCCCGCCCTTCCACTTTACGGGCGACGTCGATCAGCCACTGTTTCTTTTTGTAGGTGCCACGCAGATAGCCGCCAGTGCCTTCGTGATACGCCAGATACAGGCCATAGGCATCGTGCGGTTTAATGCCCGCCCGCTGAATGCTGCGCGCGTTGTACCAGCCGATGAAATCGACGGCATCTTCGAAATCGTCACGGTCGGCCCCCCAATTGCCGGTGTTCATCATGTACTCATCCCAGGTGGTATCCAGCGCCTGGGCATAGCCGTAGGCGGTGGACGGCCGTGGACCCGGAATGATCCACAGATACCATTTACGCGGCGGCCGGTTGTCGTCGATGAATTTGGATTCCTGATGGATAAAGGCCATGGTAACGGCCTCGGGAATGCCATACTTCTGCTTCACCGCCTTGGAGGCGTTGTACCAGTCGTAATATTCGTCGTAGATCTCACAGACGTTGTTGATGTTTTTCGGCTGCGCGGTAGAACAGCCCACCAGCAGGGTCATCAGCATCACGGTCAGCAAACAGCAGGTGCGTTTCAGCATCGGCTCCGGGATCTCCTTATTCGATTCTTCTTAAGCCATTTCGTAAGGTTTTTCGTGTGGCTTTATTGAGTCGGACACGTTATTCCAACGGCTGGCCATGTTCGCCAAGCAGAGCCAGAAATGCCGCTTCGTCGAGTACCTCAACGTTCAGTGACTGAGCTTTCGGCAGTTTCGATCCGGCTTTCTCCCCTGCCACCAGAAAATCGGTTTTGGCCGATACCGAACCCGCGACTTTAACACCCAGTTGCTCCAGCAATTCTTTCGCCCGATCGCGGCTCATGCCACTGGTCACCAGAGTGCCCGTGATAACCGCCGTTTTGCCGCTCAGCGGCAGATCGTCAGACTGCACCGGTTCCTTTTCTTCCCAGTGCACGCCGGCACGCTGTAACTGTTCAATCACGGTGCGATTATGCGGCTCAGCGAAAAAATTATGCAGGTGTTCGGCCACGACGACTCCGACGTCCGGCACGGCCATCAGCTGTTCAACGGTGGCATCCATAATGCGCTGCAGAAAACCGAAATGGCCGGCCAGCTGATTGGCGGTGACCGTGCCCACTTCGCGAATGCCCAGCGCGTATAAAAAACGGCCCAGCGTAGTATTTTTGGCGGCGTCGAGCGCATCGAGAATATTCTGCGCCGATTTTTCTGCCATGCGTTCAAGCCCGGCCAGTTGTTCAAGCGTCAGATGAAACAAATCGTCAACCGAATCGATTAAGCCGGCATCAACCAGCTGATCAATCAGTTTGTCACCCAGACCTTCGACATCCATGGCTTTGCGCGAAGCAAAATGCTTGATCGCCTCTTTGCGCTGGGCCGAGCACACCAAACCGCCGGTGCAGCGCGCGACGGCCTCACCGTCCACTTTTTCGACCAGTGAATCGCACACCGGACAATGATCCGGCATAACAATGTCACGGGCATCCGTTGGACGTTTATCCAGCACCACAGACACCACTTGCGGAATCACATCACCTGCACGGCGGATAATCACGGTGTCACCGACTTTCACGCCCAGACGGTCGATTTCATCCATATTGTGCAGCGTGGCGTTGGACACGGTCACGCCGGCCACATGCACAGGATTCAGCCTCGCCACCGGGGTAATCGCGCCGGTACGGCCAACCTGAAAATCTACGCCAATTAATTCCGTTACTCGCTCTACTGCAGGAAATTTGTAAGCAACAGCCCACTTTGGAAACTTACTAGTACCCCCTAGTAGACTTCTGTAGCGAGGACTATTTACTTTATATACCAGTCCATCAATCTCAAAAGCCAAAGACTCTCTCTTATCTTGATACTCTTGAAATTTGTTTACGCATTGAATTACACCATGGAGCAGACGAACATCAGGATTCACTTTAAAACCCAGGCATTCAATTGCTTGCATTTGCTCATCCAGCTTCGCAGGGAGCGCTCCAGAATCGCTTTGAAAGCCAACACCATAAGGAAAAAAACGTAACCATGATGCAAACTTGGGAGATCTATCCTTTCTTGCCAAATACCCACCGACTGCATTACGAGGGTTTGCGTAAGTTCTATCTCCAGAATCACTTAAAGTATTATTTGCCTCAGCCAAGCAAGCCAATGGCATAAATAGCTCTCCTCTAATTTCCAGCTCATCTGGAAACTGGCCCGCTAGAACCTGAGGAATATCGCTGACATCGGCAATCAAATGCGTAATCAGATCACCGGATTCGCCGTCGCCTCGCTTTGCCGCATATTGAAGGCGGCCACTTTTGTAAAAAAGATTAATCGCTGCACCGTCATACTTTGGCTCTAATAGAATTTCGACATTACTCAGAAAATCGTCACCCAAAGACTCGGCGAGGTCCTTCTTTAAACTTTTCGCCATTCTCTCAAAGAAATCTACAAAATCTTTCGATGTATGAACCTTATCTAGGGACAGCATCGGTGCTCTATGCCTAACCGTAGATTCACCACCAGCTGAAGAACCTCCGCCAACGCGTTTTGTCGGACTATCATCCAAAGCATAATCCGGGTACTGCTTTTCTAATGCAGCCAAATTATTCAGTTCGGAATCGTACTCATCATCAGTTACAAGAGGACTGCCGGTTTCATAATAATAGTACTCCCAATTCTTAAGCTTCTTTGTAAGCTCTTGAATGTATTTTTTGGGATCGGTATTTTCTAGCTCATCATCAAATGGTAAGGATAAACTGGTAATTTCTTTCATAAGTCCGACTCTAATCTATCTATATGCCACTATTGAGACGTAAGCACCTTAAAATGAAAAAGGAGCCAATCGGCTCCTACGTGCTCGCTATCTAACTTCGGCAACTATCTTCTAGCCTGTTTTTTCTGCGCCAGTTTCTGGCGGCGTTCGTAATCCATAATTTGCTGGCGGTCGTGCTCCATGGTCTGTGGCGTCAATGCGCTGCGCGCACCGTCGTACAGATCCGCGCGTAATTTACGCGCAATCACCAGCGCCATTTCCGACATGGCTTCATAGGCTTCCATCGGACGCTTGGCGCCCGGCAGACTCATAAAGAAGCTCAGGCCACGGAAATGCTGCTGTGCCATCGCTGCCGGCACGAATATACCGGGCTCGTAGCTCTGGGCAACCGAGAACTGAATACAGCCCTGACCGTCCGGCTCTTCAAAACGGTGGAAAATTTTCTTTTCGCCGAAACGCAGATCGCAACTGTTAAACAGGAACAGAATATCTTTGCCGGAGAATCCGATCGGATCGTGCGCAATGCAGTGAATTTCGAGCACCAGCTCAGGCATCGGCCGCGCGGCTAACGACTCGGCATTGGCACCGGCAAAATTGACCGGCTGCGACACCAGTTCGGCCGGAATATCGTCCACTTCCTGCTCAAGGTGCGGGTCGGTATCGGTTGCTTCGTCGGTCGTGTCTGTAAGCTCAGTCCCGGCAAAGGAGTTGTGCATGGCGGGAGCAACAGAATCAGCAGCCTGCGCCTCTTCGGCCACGGCAACCACGCCCTCACTGACTGGGGGATGCGTGTCGGCCGCCTCACGGAGGTCGTCTGCTTCGGCGTAAACGGGTTCCACATCGTCCGCACCCAGCTCCTCAACATCGAGCAGCACAGGTACGGCCTCATCCAGATTCACCGGGCGGGCTTTCGGAATTAATGGCGAGCGGGGAATTTCCAGATCGTGTACGCGTTCTGCTACAGGCTCGTGCTGTTTTTCCGCGGCTTTTTCCGCGCTGATTACGCGCGCCGGACTGACGTCATCCTGCCAGGCGATAATCGGTTCTTCATCCGCTTCGGCAGCAGGCTCAAACCAGTTCGCTGAAAACGCCGGTTCAGTGGCGTTCTTCGCATCAATGGCGCTTTTCTCTTCTATGGCAACGAAAGGCTCATCGGCCAGCGCGTCGTCCGCCACAGATTCTGTAAAGACAGAACCCGCCGCTGGGTTTTTCACCGCATGTTCAGTTTTTTCGGCCACCGCAGATGCCGTAAAAGCCGACGGCTTTTTGCTTTCTGCTTGTGTGGTTTTTGCCGGAGCTGATTCTTTTTTGATCACCACAGACGCAACGGCGTCGGCGAAACCGGGCTCATCGTCCTGCAAGGCAAAATCATCGATCAGAATGCGCTTGTTTTTGTCACCGCCAGTCGCACCATGCGCTGCGGTCGTGCGGGCATCCTGAGATGTCGTTGATTTAAAGCCGGGTAATTTCAGATCAGCCTGAGAAAAGTCCGCTTCGCCGTCATCGGCCAGCGGCGTGCGCTTACCGCCCACCACACGGAAACCGCCGCCAGGCAGTTCCGGGTTATGATCCGAGGCGGGGAATTTGAAATCGTGGCTCACATCCAGTCGCAAAGCTTCGGCACGCGCGCGGCGCATGCGGCGGAAGCCATCGACCAGAATGGCGGCAATTGCCACCAGAGCGATCAGAATCAGAAGGGTGCGCCAGCTCCATTCCATTGTGTTTTAAACCTCGTTGAACATCGTGTCCGGTGCCGGAAAACCGCTCGTTACCGCTTCAGCACCGTGTAAAGTTTATCGAGCCAAAGTGTTACACAACCGACGAGGCGAATACAGCCCCCTGAACCTGCTTTCAGGCCGCTTTCTGACGCCTTATGCGTCGATCATCTGCGCGGCCTCTTCCACATCCACCGACACAAGTCGGGATACCCCTGGCTCGTGCATGGTAACGCCCATTAACTGGTCAGCCATCTCCATGGCGATCTTGTTATGGGTGATGTAAATGAACTGCACTTTTTCCGACATGGCCTTCACCAGACGGGCGTAACGGCCAACGTTGGCGTCGTCCAGCGGTGCATCCACTTCGTCGAGCATACAGAACGGCGCCGGGTTGAGCTGGAAGATAGAAAATACCAGCGCAATCGCGGTCAGCGCCTTTTCGCCACCCGACAACAGGTGAATGGTGCTGTTCTTTTTGCCTGGTGGCCGCGCCATGATGGCTACGCCTGTGGTCAGCATGTCTTCTTCGGTCAGCTCCAGCCAGGCGTGACCGCCGCCGAATACTTTCGGGAACAGCTCGGCCAGACCGGCGTTCATTTTGTCGAAGGTTTCCTGGAAGCGGGTGCGGGTTTCGCGGTCGATTTTCTGAATCGCCCCTTCCAGTGTGGTTAATGCCTTCTGCAGGTCTTCGTTCTGAGTATCGAGATACACCTTACGTTCCGACTGCACCTGATATTCTTCGATGGCCGCAAGGTTAATCGCGCCCAGACGCTGAATGCGTTCGCCGATGCGCTCAAGCTCCTGCTGCCATTCGTCGCTGGAGGCATTCTCCGGCATGGCTTCCAGTACTTCTTTCAGGCTGAGCTTTTCTTCGGCCAGTTGTTCGACCAGTGCCTGGCGGCGGATATCCAGCGCCTGACACTCCATACGCACTTTTTCCAGTTCGTTACGGACTTCCAGCGACTTACGTTCGGCATCGGCGCGCGCCTGCTCCAGCTGACGCAGCCGGCTGTCGACGGTTTCGAGTGCGTGACGGGCGCTCTGCATGCCCTGCTCGGCATTCAGGCGACGTTCGAGTAATTCTTCCAGCTCGGCTTTCAGCTCATCCAGATCGGCGCTGTGATCGCGGGTCTGGTTGGCCAGAATCTGTTGTTTGCGCTCCCGCAGCCGCGCCATCTGGCTGGCCAGACGCTCAATCGCCTGCTTCAGACTCTGTTCGCGGGTTGAAAGCCCCTGCACTTTCAGCTGCAGCTGATGGCTGCGGTCTTTGTGGCTGCGTGCCTCGTTGCGCACCTGCTCCAGCAATTGCTGCACGCGGGTTCGTTCGGCCTGCAGACGTTCACGCTCATCGGTGTCTTCACTGATGGCACTCATGGCGTCCTGCCAGACCATTCGCAGCTCTTCCAGAGATTCGCGCTCCAGCGCCTGCTGTTCCCGGGTTTCGTTGATGTCCTGATTCAGTTTGTCGCTGCGCAGCGCAAACTGCTCGGCGCGGGCCTGTTTACCCGACAACTGGGATTTCAGCGTGATCAGTTTCTGGCTGACCTGCTGCTGCTCGCGCTGGGCGGTTTCGCGCTGCTGTTCGAGCGAGCGCAGACGCAGTTGCGCGGCTTCGAGATCGGCATCCCATTCTTCTACCTGAATATCCAGCTCTTCGATCTGATCGTTGAGCAGTTCCAGTTCCTGCTGACGGGCCAGCACGCCACCTTCGCCGTCGGCGGCACGGGCAACCCGCAGCCAGCTGCGGCCAAGCCAGATGCCGTCGCGGGTAATAATGGATTCGTCGGCCTTAAGTGCAGAACGGGCCGCCAGCGCCGAGGCCAGATCCTCCGCGGTTTTCACCCCGGCCAGCAGACCGGAAATATCCTGTTTGCTCTGCACCTTGCTCAGCAGAGAGCCGGCGTCGCCCGCGGCGGATGCGTTCTGCCCTTGCTGCCACAGGGTGAGCTGACCTTCTTTAAAACTGCCCAGCCAGTGCTGTGCCGGGTCGAGCTGATCAATCATCACCGCCTGCAGGTAATCGCCAAGCACGGTTTCAACCGCCCGCTCCCAGCCATCGGCCACGTGCAGCTGTTCCGCCAGACGCGGTTTGCGCGCCAGCTGATGACTTTCCAGCCAGTGACTGACGGCTTCAGAGCCCTGACCCAGCGCGGCTTTCTGCAAGGCATCCAGGGTGGCTTTGCGGTTCAGCATCTGCTGCAGGCGGGTTTTGCCTTCGTTCAGATCGCGGCGCTGCTGCTCCAGACGCTCACGCGCATCGCTCACCTGCTCCTGCAAAGTGTCGAGTTTTTCCTGCTGCGATTCCGCCAGCAGCTCCTGCTCGCCCACTTCTTCACCGAGCAGCTGAATTTCTTCCAGTTCCGGGTTGTCGGCCAGTTGCTGCAGTTCGTCCTGCAGACGGCGCATCTGCTGGTCGAGACGGGTCAGCTGGTTTTCGGTCGATTGAATGCGGGTGCGTGTGACTTCCGCCTGACGGGTCGGCTCGCTGGCACGCTGGGTAAAGGCATCCCAGTTTTCCTGAAAACGCTGCTGCGCTTCTTCGGCTTCTTCCAGACGCAGGGCACCTTCTTCTTCGGCGGCCAGCAGCATTTCCAGTTCCGGTTCAAACTGGAAACGTTCTTCGCTGACCATCTCCAGCGCCAGCTGGTCTTCTTCCAGCGACTTCTGGGTTTCGAGAATGGCTTTTTCCGCTTCGGCTAAATCCTGATCGAGCTGCAGCGCCAGTTGCGACTGGTGTTCGATTTTCTGTTCGTGACGGGCAATGTGCGCACCGACTTCGTAGAACCTGCCCTGTGCGCTGTTGAATTCGTCCTGCTTTTCCTGATGTTCAAGACGCAGGCCTTCAATTTCCGCATCAGCAGCACGCTGTTCGGCCATATGGGCTTCGAACTGGGTTTCGTGACGGGCAATCTGCAGTTCGCGCGACTGATAATCGGCGTTCAGAGCCTGCCATTTCAGCGCCTGCAACTGGGCCTTTTTCTCTCGTTCCTGCGCTTTGAATTCTTTGTACTTTTCCGCCGCCTGCGCCTGACGGTGCAGGTGTGCCAGCTGGCGCTCCAGTTCGTCGCGGATATCCTGCAGACGCTCGAGGTTTTCCTGCGTACGGCGCATGCGGTTTTCGGTTTCGCGGCGGCGTTCTTTGTACTTGGAAATGCCGGCGGCTTCTTCCACGTACACGCGCAGCTCTTCCGGCTTGGCTTCGATCAGACGCGAAATCATGCCCTGTTCGATGATGGCGTAAGAACGCGGACCGAGACCGGTACCGAGGAAAATATCCGTAATGTCTTTACGGCGGCACTTGGTGCCATTGAGGAAATACAGTGACTGACCATCGCGCGTCACCTGACGGCGCAGGCTGATCTCGTTATACGCCGCGTACTCGCCTTTCAGTGTTTTGTCGCTGTTGTCGAACACCAGCTCGACACTGGCTTTGCCGACCGGCTTACGTTCGGACGAACCGTTAAAAATAACGTCGGTCATGGCGTCGCCGCGCAGGTATTTGGCCGAGCTTTCGCCCATGACCCAGCGCACGGCATCAATGGTGTTGGATTTACCACAACCGTTAGGGCCGACAATGCCGGTCATGTTGGTGCTGAACGGCACCGTGGTCGGATCAACGAAGGATTTGAAACCCGCGAGTTTAATGGCCTTCAGGCGCATGCCAGGGCCTCCTTATTCAGGGCCGCCACCACCAGTTCGCACTGCTGGTCGCCATAGGCATTGAGTAATCCCGGAATCCGCTGGACCTCACGGCGCAGCGCCGCGTTAAACAATTCGGTAAAGAACACCGAAGCCCGCACGGCTTCCTGCGGCTGGTAACGCACAGCCAGTGAATAGGTGCGGTGAATCGCCGGTTCAAGGTCTTCCAGCAGCTGGGCCAGATACGGGTTGTTAACAATGACGAAGGCCTCACGCATCAGCGCGAAGCAGGATTCAATAAAGGCTTCGGCGTCGCCGCTGCCGCTCAGACGTTTCATTTTTTCAATCTGCGCGCCCACCTGCTGGATATTGCCTTCGTTCCAGCCCAGCGCCACGCCGTTGGACAGCATGATCAGCAGATGAATGTAGATATCGTACAGCGCGCGGGCTTTGTCGGCGGTCAGACGGCTGACCAGCGCTCCACGGCGCGGCAGGATATCGATCAGATGGCGGCGTTCCAGAATCAGCAGGGCTTCACGCACCGAACCCCGGCTGACTTCCAGTTCATTAACCACACGGAGTTCCTGAATCCGTTCCCCGGGCAGCATCTCGCCCCGGATAATACGCTGCGCCAGATACTTAGCGATCTGCTCTGACAGACTTTCAGGCGCTGTAAAGGTCATTACCACTCGTTCCGTTTCCGCTCAAATGCCGCGGATATTACCACAGAACAGCCTGATTCCACGCCCACCACGGCGCCGTTTGCCGTGTTTGAGCAGTGGTTCCTGAAGCGCGCGCACTGGCCATTTTGTCAGGCCTCAGGGCGTAAGCCCCGGGCGCAGCAAGTCGTCGAGCCAGTCCATAAACACCCGCACCCGCTGCGACAAAAAACGCCGCTCGGGGTACAGCAGCGACACCGGCATTGGCGCCGCTTCGCTGCCGGGTAACACAGGCAGCAGACGCCCGGCGTCGATCAGGGCCTGCACGCCGAGGCGCGGCGACTGAATAATGCCCAACCCGGCCAGACAGGCGGCGGTGTAGGCTTCGACGTTGTTCACGCAAATGCTCTGCGCCATTTCCACAAAGGCAACCTGCCCGGCGGCGTTCACGTATTCAAAGCGATTGCCGTGACGCCCGAGGGACTGCGAATAGCCAACCAGCCGGTGACCAGACAGGTCCGCAAGACTGGCCGGCATGCCGAAGCGGGCGATGTAGTCGGGGCTCGCGCAATTCACCATGCGGTGCACCCCAAGCCTGCGGGCGATCAGACTGGAATCCGAAAGCTCGCCTACGCGCACCACCAGATCAAACCCTTCCGCCAGCGGGTCGACGCGGCGGTCGGTGCAGCTCAGCTCCAGCTGAATGCCCGGATAGCGCTGCTGAAATTCGCTCAGACGGGGAATCACATGATCCCGCGCCAGTGGCACCGGCATATCCACCCGCACCACACCGCTGAGCGTCTGCTGACCGCTGTGAAACAGGTTCTGCAGTTCGTCCATATCGGCCAGCAGCTCACGCGCACGGCGCATGAAATGTTCGCCTTCGGCCGTGATGTCGACGCGCCGGGTGGTGCGCATCAGCAAACGGGTGCCCAGCTCGGCTTCCAGCTGCTGTACCGCCGCCGATACCGACGAACGCGGTAAGCCGAGGGCATCCGCTGCCGCCGAGAAGCTCTTCTGCTCAGCGACCTGCAGAAATACGCGCATGGCGTTCAGGTCTTTCATGGTGATCACCATTATCCAGAATCAGCGAATAGTGATACCAGATTTCAGAGTTTATTCAGATATATCTGCCAATTATTCTGCAACCACTGACCCATCACTGAGGATTTCACTATGCAGACCAAACCGATTGCCGTCATCACCGGCGGCAGCCGCGGCCTGGGCGCTAACACCGTACTGGCGCTGGCAAAACGCGGCATCGACAGCGTGCTGACCTGGAACAGCAACGAACAGGCGGCACAGGCGGTGTGCGCCGAAGCGGCTGCACTGGGCGCAACCGTCGTTGCCCTGCCACTGGATACCGGCGATACCCGCCAGTTCATGCCCTTCCGCCAGCGTCTGCAGGCAACGCTTGAACAGCATTGGGCGCGCAGCACGTTCGATTATCTGGTCAATAACGCGGGCTTCGGCCATAACGCACCGTTTGCCGCACAAACCGAGGAGGCCTTTGACGAGCTCTACCGAGTGCATCTCAAAGGGCCGTACTTTCTCGCGCAAACCCTGCTGCCCCTGATCAGCGACGGCGGCAGTATCGTCAACCTGTCTAGCGGTCTGGCGCGTTTCAGCCTGCCGGGCTATTCAGCCTATGCCGCCATGAAGGGAGCAATGGAAGTCATCAGCCGGTATCAGGCCAAAGAACTGGGACAACGTGGTATCCGCGTGAACACGCTGGCACCCGGTGCCATCGCGACCGATTTCGGTGGCGGTGCCGTACGCGATAACCCGCAGGTAAACACTATGGTGGCGTCGGCAACCGCGCTTGGCCGCGCAGGCATAGCCGACGATATTGGTCCGGCCATCGCCGCTCTGCTGAGCGACGACTGCCACTGGGTGAATGGTCAACGCATCGAAGTGTCCGGCGGCATGTTCCTGTAAGCCGGCTCAGCTAAGCGTCAGCAAGGTGGTGGCGGCGATGATCACCAGCATCAGCCCCAGCTGCCCTTTGTGCACGCTCTCCTGAAAGAACCACACGCCCCACAGTGCGGCGCCGAGAATACCGGTGCCGCGCTTCACGGTTTCGACAATACCCGGATGCACCGAGGACAGCGCAAACCACTGGCTGCTGACCGCGGTCAGAAACACCAGCAAGGCCACCAGCAACAGCCACAAGGGTCCGTTATAGACCGGGCGCCAGCCGCCGTTGCGCACGCCATCGCTTTTGATCAGCGCCAGCCACAACAGCAGCGCCATACCGCCGCTCTGCACCATGCCGTGAAAGAACACCGCCGCCGACGCCAGCGCCCACTTGTCGAGCACAATCACCACGCCCCAACACAACGACACCAGCAACATCAGCCCGAACCCCGGACCGGCCGCCGCAGGATTGACCAGCAAGGCCGTGCCACCGTGCAGCAGAAAAATCGCCAGCACGATCACCGCAATGGCCACCACCTGCCAGAGCGTGAGCGTGTCGCCGAGCAATACCCAGCTGAGCAAGGCGGCCACCACCGGCGTGAACGACAGCACAGGCACCAGCATGGCGATGCGCCCGACACTCAATGCCCGGATATAGCTCACACTGGCGATGGCCGCCGCCAGCACAGAAATCAGACCCGGCAGCCAATAGGACGATTGCGGCAGCGCCGCACCTGAGAACAGCCACAGACCGGCGTAGAAGGGCGTTACCCCCAGCGCAAACCAGATGGCCAGCGACAGTGGCCGGGCGGTGGACGCCAGCTTTTTGCGGATCAGGTCAAAGACCGACCAGGCCAGAGCGGAGATAAGCGCAAAAATCATACAGTTGTCTCTTAAATGGGCAGGCATTATGCAAGGTTTCGGCTACAAACGCAGAAATCGGTGGGGAAAATTGCAAGCCCTTTGCTATCCTTGCGCGCCCTGCACCACCCTGATGATTCATGATGACGGACGTTATGCTCACCACCGAAGATTTTTTGCTGGCTGCCAAGCAGTCAGAAATCAGTGCTCTGAAACAACTGCTGATCAACTGTGATCTGGTCACCAAGGTGACAGAACTCATTCACGAACTGCAACGCGAACGCGGATTATCGAATTCTTTTCTGGTGTCAGCGGGCAAACGCTTTGCCGACCAGCGTCAGCAGGAAGTCAAAGCGGAAGCTGCAGCGGAACGCAATTTCCGCGAAATGCTCAGTCAGCTGAACATTCAGGAATGCGCGCCCAGCACCGTACGCCTGTACAATGCCATCGCCTACGTCCTGCATCAGCTCGACGAAGTACCGGCAATCCGCACCCGCATCGATGCCCAGTCGATCAATGCCACCGAAAATACCCAGCTGTTCAGCCGCCTGATTGCAGGCCTGCTGTCGGTGGTGTTTGAAGCGGCCGATATTTCCAGCGACCCGGACATCACCCGCGCGCTGGTGGCCATGTTCAATTTTGTGCAGGGCAAAGAATACGCAGGGCAAGAACGGGCCTGGGGCGTGATCGGCTTTACCGCCGGCGAATTCACCCAGCAGACGCAGGAACGCCTGAAAACCCTGCAGGATGCGCAGGCACGCTGCTTCGATATCTTTAACGATTTCACCCGCACCATCACCGCCGCCCAGTGGCGTCAGGTGGAAAGCTCGGAAGCCGCCAGCGAACTCGAGCGCCTGCGCAACATGATCACCCGCTACCGCAACGGTGACATTCTGCCGACCGCCATGAGCGAGGTCTGGTACGAAGTGGCGACGCGCCGCATCGACGGCATGCAGGAAATCGAAAAAGAACTGGCGGCCGAACTGCTGACACTGTGTCAGGGCAAAATCGCTCAGGCCGAAGAAGATCTGCGTCTGCACCACGAACACCTGAAACAGCTGGCCGATATCGAAGAACCACCGCTGTCGCCGATGTCCATGCTCGACGATGTGAACAACCCACGCAGCGGCGTCAACGTCGCACCCGGCGTAAACATCAGCGTCGCCCGCTCTATTTATGAGCTGGTGCAGAGTCAGGCCGAACGCCTGCAACGCATCAGCGAAGAACTGACCGAAGCGCGCCAGGCGCTGGATGAACGCAAAACGGTTGAAAAAGCCAAAGGCATTCTGATGCAGTCACAGGGCATCAATGAAGAACAGGCCTATAAACAGCTGCGTCAGGCCGCGATGGACGGCAACAAGCGCATCATCGATGTCGCCGCCAACGTCATCAGCGTCGCCGAGATGCTGCAGCTGAAGAAATAATCTAACCATTAAGTCTGTTAATTGCGCAGCAAGCGCGCACCGGGCCACCGACCCTGCACTAAAACAAAGCAGCCGGTGGCTTTTTTATGCCTGTCGTTCCGTGCAGCCCCGCCTCATTTCGCCGTTAAACACATGAAAACCGGCTTTTTTTAAAACTGGCACAGCGGTTGCAAAACCTTCTTCATGTGAGACCAACGGCGGTTTCGCGTGACAGATGACTTATTCGGATAACGGCGTCCACTGCAGATAACCCTCTGGGTTGTCGGGCAGCGGACGCCGTTTTTTTTGCCCAGTAAACCGCCCTCTGCCGCTACGGCGGCGGTTGAAAACGATTTCTGAAACCCGAGGAGAGAGACCTATGTCCTACTTAATGCCTTCTGAGTTTGCTACCAAGATGGTGGATGCCGGTGAAGAAAAACTCGCCATGTCCACCAAAGACACCCTGATCCGTGCCTTTATGGCCGGCGCCATTCTGGCTCTGGCCGCGGTATTTGCCATTACCGTCGCCACCACAACCGGTTCACCGATTCTGGGCGCCTGTCTGTTCCCGGTTGGTTTTATCATGCTGTACCTGATGAAATTCGACCTGCTGACCGGGGTGTTTACTCTGGTTCCTCTGGCCCTGATCGATAAACGCCCGGGTGCCAACCTGCCACAACTGCTGCGTAACTGGGGCCTGGTATTTATCGGCAACTTTGCCGGTGCACTGAGCGTGGCATTTATGATGTCATTTATTCTGACCTACGGTTACAACACCGACGGCGGCGCGATTGCCGAAAAAGTGTCACACATCGGTGAAGCCCGTACTCTGGGTTACGCCGCACACGGTGTTGATGGCTGGTTCACCATTTTCATCCGCGGCATGCTGTGCAACTGGATGGTGTCCATGGGTGTTGTTGGCGCCATGATCTCTACCTCTGCCACCGGTAAAATGGCCGCTATGTGGATGCCGATCATGCTGTTCTTCTTCATGGGCTTCGAGCACTCCATCGTGAACATGTTCCTGTTCCCGTTCTCTATGATCATGGGCGGTGACTTCACCTTCATGCAGTACATCATCTGGAACGAACTGCCGACTGCACTGGGTAACCTGGTGGGTGGTTTCTGTCTGGTGGGTCTGCCGCTGTACTACACCCACGTACGTCAGAGTGCTCAGCGCAAACTGGCGGCCGTAGAAACCCGCAAAGCAGCGTAATTCGCTGAATGCCAAAAAGCCCCGCACTGCGGGGCTTTTTTGTTCGCCTGACGGGCTTTCCTTTTCTGCGCGCAGCCGTAAAAATCAGACCAGCGCCCTTCAGCGTTAATAACCCTGCTACCCACCCTGAGAAATGACGGATGACGGCAAAACTCACCATTTCCGCCGGCCAGTGTTCCGATGCTGGCATCAAGCCCATCAATCAGGATTTTCATGCCCTGCAGATTCCTGATGGCCCGCTGCTGACCAGCAAAGGGGTGGCAGTCGCACTTGCCGATGGCATCAGCAGCAGCAGTGTCAGCCAGATCGCCAGCGCGGCCGCGGTACAGGGGTTTCTGAACGACTATTATTCGACCAGTGAAGCCTGGCCGGTAAAAACCTCGGTACAGAAAGTATTAACCGCCAATAATTCCTGGTTGTACGCCCAGACCCGCCAGAGTCAGTACCGTTCCGACCCGAATAAAGGCTATGTCTGTACTTTCAGTGCACTGGTGATCAAATCGACCACCGCCCATGTGTTTCATGTCGGCGACACCCGGATTTACCGGGTGCAGGGCAATACACTCGAACAGCTGACCCATGACCATCGCTTTTATTACGCCGAACAGCAAAGTTATCTGACCCGGGCGCTGGGCATGAGTCAGCAGCTGGATCTGGATTATCAATCGCTGTCGGTGGATACCGGCGACCTGTTTATTCTGGCCACCGACGGCGTGTACGAATTTGTATCGCACGCCCTGATCACGGACACCATTGCCCGCCACAGCGATGATCTCGACCGAGCCGCCGCCGATATTGTTCAGGCCGCCAAAGACAATGGCAGCGACGATAACCTCACGCTGCAGATCGTGCGCATCGATGAATTACCCCTGCTCAATACCGACGACGTGCATCAGCAACTGACCGAACTGCCCTTCCCGCCCGAACTTGAAGCGCGTGCAGAATTCGACGGTTATAAAATTGTGCGCAAAATTCACTCAAGCCCGCGCAGCCATGTGTATCTGGCGACGGATATTGAAACCGGGGTAACCGTCATTTTAAAAACGCCGTCCATGGAATTGCGCTCAGATACCGCGTATCTCGAACGTTTTCTGATGGAAGAATGGATTGCCCGGCGCATCAACAGCGCCCATGTGCTGAAACCGGTGGCGCACCTGCGCAAACCGAATTATCTGTACGTGGTCACGGAATACATTGAAGGCATTACACTGGCGCAGTGGATGCGCGACCATCCCAAACCGCGACTGGATGACGTGCGCAATATTATTGAACAGGTTGCCCGTGGTTTACGCGCGTTTCACCGGCTGGAAATGGTGCATCAGGATTTAAAGCCCGACAACATCATGATCGACCAGACGGGTACGGTAAAAATCATCGACTTCGGCTCGACCCGTGTGGCCGGCATTCTGGAAATAGACACTCCGCTGGAGCGACTGGCGATACTCGGCACCGCGCAGTACACAGCGCCGGAATATTTTCTCGGCTACAGCGGCAGCGCCGCGTCCGACGTTTATGCGCTGGGCGCCATTGCCTACCAGATGCTCACCGGGCGTTTACCCTACGGTTTTGACGTCGCCAAAACCCGCAGCGAAAAAGCCCAGAAAAGCCTGAGTTACACCGCACTGCATCATCTGGATGAAAACACCGACGTGCCACGCTGGGTGGATGATGCCATCCGCAAAGCGGTGCATCCGGAGCCGTTTAAGCGGTATCAGGAAGCGGATGAATTTGTCTACGACCTGTACCATCCGAACCCGGATTTTATGCGCCGTCACAAGCCACCGCTCATTGAACGGAATCCGGTGAAATTCTGGCAGGCGGTTTCTGCCATATTAGCAGCCGTGATTATTGCCCTGATTTATCGCGACCTGTCCTGACACCGGAGCTGTATCCTGCGTTAACGCTGGAGGAATGCCCGCTGTAGAAACGGAATCAGCCCCATTTATTCTGTGGTGGCTGATACCCGGCAAAGGCTTGAACCAGCGCTTTGGGATCGGCCGTGCGGATCAGCATCTCGGCATACGGTGCCTTAAGAAATCCGGTGGCTGTCATTTTTTCAATCATGGCGAACAGCGGATCGTAAAAACCGTCGACGTTATAAAACGCGCAGGGTTTCTGATGATGACCCAGTTGCGCCCAGGTCCAGACTTCAAATATTTCCTCAAGCGTGCCCGCACCGCCCGGCAGTGCCACAAAAGCGTCGGCCATGGCGGCCATTTTTGCTTTGCGCTCGTGCATATCGGCCACCACCGTCAGTTCCGTCAGGCCCTGATGCGCAATTTCACGATCCACCAGATGCTTCGGCATCACGCCATACACACGGCCACCGGCCTGCAGCACGCTGTCGGCGATTGCTCCCATTAACCCCACATGACCGCCGCCATAGACAACGTCGATGCCATGCTGCACAAAATACTGACCCAAAGCCTGAGTTGCGGCCAGAAACTGAGGTTCATTGCCTGCGGACGACCCGCAGAATACGGCGATTTTCATAGCCAGCTCCCGGAAAAAATAACGAGTGTACGCAATTGCGTACGACAGAGGTGAACAGCAACAGAGTGTTGCTTGTGGCGGACCTTGGTGGCTTAACGCATGCGCCCGCGGGTAACGCCTTTGACGCCGGCCTGAGCGACGAGACTGGCGCTGGTGTGCGCGTGGCAGATGGCAATGGCCAGCGCGTCGGCGGCGTCGGCCTGAGGTTTGCCCGGCAGTTTTAATAAATACTGCACCATGTGCTGAACCTGTTCTTTGTCGGCACCGCCCTTCCCGACTACGGCCTGCTTCACCGAACGCGGTGCGTATTCCGCGACCGGCAGATCGTGCAAAGTAGCCGCCAGAATGGCCACGCCACGGGCCTGTCCGAGCTTTAACGCCGAGTCGGCATTTTTGCCCATAAAGACCTGCTCAATGGCAAATTCCTGCGGCTGATAGGTATTGATCAGTTCGGTGACGCCTTCGAAAATTTTGCGCAGACGACCGGGCATTTCACCGTCACCGGTGCGGATGCAGCCGCTGACAATGTATTCGGTTTTCTGACCGATGCGGCGGATCACACCGAAACCGGTCAGACGTGAACCCGGGTCAATACCAAGAATAATCATGGGGTGGTTTTACTGCTCTTTTTTACGGCACTGGTGTCATCGGCGGGCGTCAGTGTAACGGCTTTGCCGTTGTCCTGATTGGTGACCGTCACCTGTTTCCAGCCCTTTGGCATAATCACCTGCAGGCAAGGCTGCGTGATGACCTGAGCGTACATACGCCCCGGCTGCGGACGGGTTTCACGATACGTCAGATCGTATTCGCCGGCCTGTTCCAGCTGGCCGACCAGTTCAATGCCATAGCCTGCACTCGGGCGTTCACCCAAAGCGACGGTTAAGCTGCCGTAACTGAGCGATACGCCGGCCGGCGCGGCGCAGTGATTCATGGCGCTCATCGGCAACTGGGTTTCTTTACTGGTTACTGTGGTGCAGGCGGTGGCCAGCAGCGTGACGGCAAGCGCCGTGCTGAGGCCAGACAGAATACGCTTCATGCGGTTAGCTCCCTGGATTAACGCCATTCAGACACCGCCATTATACGGCAGATTAAACAGCTGTCCTTCCCATCCGTAGGAATGAAGCGGGAAAGCTGACCGGCGCATAAAAAAGCCGGGGCAAGCCCCGGCATTTTTCAGCCTTGCTATCAGGCCGCGTTGAACACGAAATGATCTCCGTCGACGTCGGCGCGGATCACGGTGCCCGGCATAAATTTGCCCGACAGAATGTCCTGCGCCAGCGGGTTTTCGATCCATTGCTGAATCGCCCGTTTCAGCGGACGCGCACCAAACACCGGGTCGTAGCCCACATCCACCAGACGGGTGATGGCCGCATCGGTCAGTTCCAGCGACAGGTCGCGGTCTTTCAGACGGCCACGCAGCAACTGCAGCTGAATGTCGGCGATACCACGGATCTGATCCTTCAGCAGCGGATGGAACACCACCGCCTCATCGATGCGGTTGATGAACTCCGGACGGAAGTGCTGGCCGACAATTTCCATCACGGCTTCACGCATCAGTTCGTAGCTCGATTCATCGTCTGCGGCCAGCGTCTGGATCACGTCAGAGCCCAGATTCGAAGTCATCACCAGTACGGTGTTTTTGAAGTCGACCTTACGGCCCTGACCATCGGTCAGCTGGCCATCATCCAGCACCTGCAGCAAGATGTTGAATACATCCGGATGCGCTTTTTCCACCTCATCCAGCAAAATTACGGAATACGGTTTACGGCGCACCGCTTCGGTCAGCAGACCACCTTCTTCGTAACCCACGTAGCCCGGTGGCGCACCGATCAAACGGGCGACCGAGTGCTTCTCCATGTACTCCGACATATCGATGCGCACCATGGCGTCCTTGCTGTCGAACAGGAAGGTCGCCAGCGCCTTGCACAGCTCGGTTTTACCGACACCGGTTGGCCCTAAAAACAGGAACGAGCCGTTCGGACGGTTCGGGTCGGACAGGCCGGCACGGGAGCGGCGCACCGCGTTCGATACCGCGCGGATGGCTTGGTCCTGCCCGACCACGTAGTCGTGCAGCACGTCTTCCATGCGCAGCAGTTTTTCGCGCTCGCCTTCGAGCATTTTGCTCACCGGCACACCGGTCCATTTGGACACGACTTCGGCGATTTCATCTTCGGTTACCTTATTGCGCAGCAGGGTAAATTCCTGCTTGCCCGAGGCTTCGGCTTCGTTGGCCGCCGTCATCTGTTTTTCGAGTTCCGGAATGCGGCCGTACTGCAGTTCCGACATGCGTTGCAGGTCGCCGGCACGACGGGCGGCGTCGAGTTCCAGCTTGGCCTGTTCCAGCATTTCTTTGGCCTTGCTGGCACCTTCCAGCAGGGCTTTTTCTTTCTTCCATACCTCTTCCAGTTCAACGTAGGCGCGACCGGCCTTGTTGATCTCCTCGTTGAGGTCGTTCAGGCGTTTTTTTGCCGCTTCGTCTTTTTCTTTGCGCAGCGCTTCACGTTCGATTTTCAGCTGGATCAGACGACGTTCGAGCTTGTCCATGTCCTGCGGTTTGGAATCGATTTCCATGCGGATAACCGATGCCGCTTCGTCGACCAAGTCGATGGCTTTGTCCGGCAGACGACGGTCGCTGATGTAACGCTGCGACAGTTTGGCGGCGGCAATAATGGCGCTGTCGGTGATCTGCACACCGTGGTGCACTTCGTAGCGTTCTTTCAGACCGCGCAGAATGGCGATGGAATCTTCCACGCTCGGTTCATCCACCAGCACTTTCTGGAAACGACGCTCCAGCGCCGCGTCTTTTTCAATAAAGGCGCGGTATTCATCCAGTGTGGTCGCGCCGACGCAATGCAGTTCACCGCGTGCCAGCGCCGGCTTCAGCATATTGCCGGCGTCCATGGCACCGTCGCTTTTACCGGCGCCGACCATAGTGTGCAGTTCGTCGATGAACAGAATGATGCTGCCTTCGGCTTTGGACACGTCCTTCAGCACAGATTTCAGACGCTCTTCAAACTCACCACGGTATTTGGCACCGGCCAGCAGCGCGCCCATATCGAGCGACAGGATGCGTTTGTTTTTCAGGTTTTCCGGCACTTCACCATTAATAATGCGCTGCGCCAGACCTTCGACCACGGCGGTTTTACCCACGCCCGGCGGCCCGATTAATACCGGGTTGTTCTTGGTACGGCGCTGCAGTACCTGAATGGTGCGGCGGATTTCATCGTCACGTCCGATCACAGGGTCGAGCTTGCCGGCTTCGGCCCGTTCGGTCAGGTCGATGCAGTATTTATCCAGCGCCTGACGGCTGTCTTCGGCATTGGCGTCTTTCACAGATTCTCCACCCCGCAGGTCATTGATGGCCTGATTCACGCTGTCTTTGGTCAGGCCCGCTTCGGCCAGTACTTTGCCGCTGGCGCCCTTGTCGTCCAGCGCCACAAACAGGAACACTTCACTGGAAACGTACTGGTCGCTGCGCTTCTGCGCTTCTTTGTCGGCCAGATTCAGCAGACGGCCCAGCTCCGGGGCAATCTGAATATTGCCGTCCGGGCTTGAAACACGCGGCTGATCTTTCAGCACGTTGCGCAGGGCTTTTTCCAGCGCGGCCACGTTACCGCCGCAGCGGCGCACAATTTCTTTCACCGTGCTGCTGGTCTGCTCCATCAGCGCGAGCAGCACATGCACGGTATCAATCTGGTTATGGTCCTGCCCCAGAGCAATGCTCTGACTTTCCGCCAGAGCGTTCTGCAGACTGGTGGTCAGACGGTCCATACGCATAAGTCACACTCCTCTGATGCCTGCCTTGCAGGCGTTGAATCCGGTTAGTCCTTAAATGCGACCTGATTAGTTTTTTTCAAGCCCGATACTTAAAAGTTTAATATTTTTAATACAGATGCCGACTGACAACGGACAATCCCGACGACACCGGCAGGCAAAACCAGCGCCAGCCCCGTATAATGCCGCCCGCCCGGCAACCCGGTTTATATGGTGTTTCACCTTCTCTTTTAAAGGGCTGCCACACCCTTTTCACGATCTGGATCAGGAATGACGAACGAAATCCGCTTAGGTGCCCTGTATCTCATGCTGGGCGAAGGCCTGCTGGCCATTATGGGCGCCATGATCAAGTACCTGTCGGACGACCTCAGTACCGAGCAGATCGTGTTCTTCCGCAATATTGCCGGTCTGGTAGTGCTGATTCCGCTGATCCTGCGCACCGGCCTCAGCGAGCTGAAGACCAGCGTCTGGCACTGGCATCTGATGCGCGGTCTGGTAGGCGTGACGGCCATGTTCTGTTATTTCTGGGCGCTGGCCCATCTGCCCCTGACGGAAGCCTTTCTGGTGAAGTTATCGGCGCCGTTGTTTATGCCGTTACTCGGCCTCTGGTGGCTGAAAGAACCCGCCGGACGCTACAGCTGGCTGGCACTGGTCATTGGCTTTGCCGGCGTGGCGGTGATTCTGCGCCCGGGCACGGCAGGCGAAGGTATGGATGACGCAGCCTACAACGCCATGACGGTCGCCGCACTGATCGGCCTGCTGGGCGCCTTTCTGGCGGCACTGGCCAAAGTGACCATCCGCCGCATGTCGGCCACAGAATCGAGCCAGCGCATCGTCTTCTATTTTGGTGTGGTCGCCGCCCTGGTGTCTGCTCCGGGCGCCGTGATGAACTGGCAACCCGTACCGGCCAGCGCCTGGCTGTGGATTGCCGCGCTGGGCGTGGTCGCCACCCTCGGCCAGCTGGCGCTGACCAAAGCCTACCGCATAGCCCCGACCGGCAAGGTCGGCGTTTATGTGTACAGTGCCGTGGTGTATGGCGCCCTGATGGGCTGGCTGTTCTGGGACGAAGTGCCGGCCTCGACAACCGCCGCCGGGGCCGCGCTCATCATCGCCGCCGGCGTTATCAACCTGCGCGGCAGTGGCAAAACAGCCTGATATTTCTGGCTGAAACCGGCCGCTGCCGGCCGCTTCATTTCCCGTTTTACGGAAAAAGACCTTTCTGACGCGGTTACGCATTAGATTTAAGTCTAATGTTTGACCGATTCGGGCTTATTATTGCCAAAAAATTAAATATACTGTCCGTCATCACGGATTTCACAGAAAGAGTCATTAATCATGTCCCGTATCGACTCCCTGCAAACCTTCGTTTCGGTGGTTCGCGCCCGTAACTTCACCTCGGCAGCGGATGCCCTTGGCGTTACGCCATCCGCCGTCAGCAAGCAGATTTCCGGTCTGGAAGAGCGTTTAGGCGTGCGTCTGCTGAACCGCACTACCCGCTCTGTCAGCCCGACCGAAGCCGGTCAGATGTTCTATCAGCACTGCGAGAACATACTGGAATCGATTACCGAAGCGGAAAAGCTGGTCACTGATTTCGACGTTACCCCGCGCGGCCGTCTGCGCATTACCGCCATGTCGAACTTCGGCCGCCGCGAGCTGGCGCGCATTTTCACCGACTTTGCCCAAAAGTATCCGGACATCAGCTTTGACCTGCACATTTCCGACCGTCCGCTGGACATAGTAAAAGACGGTTACGATTTCGCCCTGCGCCTCGGCACGCTGGAAGACTCCCGTCTGATCGCCAAACCGGTGGCCGAGCAGAAAATCGTCATCGTGGCGTCACGCGAATACGTGCAGAAATGGGGCATGCCGCAGAAGCTTGAAGATCTGCTGACGCACCGTGTGCTGATTGTCGCCAACGCCGAATACGCACGGTCTAACTGGCTGCGTCAGTTTGAGAAAGATCACGGTTTCACCATCTCCAGCATTGAGCGCAAGCTGGCGGTCAACGACATTGATCTGGTGTACGAAGCCTGTCTGGCGGGCATGGGCATCACCGCCCTGCCAACCTACATCGCCGATGCTCACCTGCAGAACGGCGAACTGGTGCAGCTGTTTCCGGATGTGGAAATTCCGGTGCGCACCATTAAGGTGGTGTTCCCGCAGAACCGCTATCTGGCGAACAAAAGCCGCGCGTTCCTCGACTTTATCACCGCCTACTTCGACAACCCGGGTCAGAGCTGAGCCGGGTAAAGAAGGTGTAAAAAGTACAATAAAAAAGCCGGAGCATGCTCCGGCTTTTTTTATTTGCTGCTGTCGGCTTCGGCCAGCAACTCGGGGGCGCAGCGTTCGTAAAACACGCGCGGTACCCGGGCAATTTTCCGCTCGTCGTAATCGAAGAAGACGATACCGGTTTTGGCCTTGGCCACCAGTTTGTCCTGCGCGTTGTTCTCGACGCGGTAGATAAAATCGCAACCGTATTTGTTGAAATCGGTAACACCGACATGGAACGTCAGTACATCACCGACGAAGGATTCCGCCTCGAAACACACCACCAGATCGGTCACCATCAGGCCGATACCACCGATGTTAAATTCACCGAAACCGAATTCACGCAAAAAACGCAGACGCGCTTCATGCAGCAATGACACCATGCGGTCGTTGCCGACGTGGTTGCCGTAGTTAATTTCGGTGACGCGCACATCCAGCATGGTGCTGAAGGTAAATGCGTCCGGTAGATCCAGTTTTACGCGAGCCAAAGCTGCCTCCGCAGACGAATGTTGAAACGAACCGCTCATTCCTTGACCTCCTGTGCCACAATTCGGGAATTATTGTGGCTTCCGTGACTCCAATGGGGTCTACTATAGAAGCTGACGCCCATGGACCCAAGCTGTGGGGCTGATGCCGGTCAGGACGGCCGGCATAATAGCGGCGCCCGGCGCTCAGAACAAATCAAAACAGAACAAGGAAACTGGCTACTACCATGCTATCCAGACCTCAGCGCGTGTTTCGCCTCCTTCTTATCACAGCACCCTTGCTGTTCGCTCAACTGAGCAACGCCACCATCGCCGAAATCAAACCGGGAACGCCCTTCACGCCGCTTGAGCCGACCCGTGAAAATGCCATGACCACTCAGCAGATTATGAACAATCTGTTGCGCGGCCATTACGAACATCAGCGTCTGGACGACAAACTGTCGTCGCGCATCCTCGACATTCTTTACGACGACGTCGACAGCACCCGCAGCTACTTCCTGCAGTCGGACATCGATGAGTTCGAGAAGTACCGTTACAACCTCGACGAAGCCCTGAACCGCGGCGACCTGCGCCCGGCCTTCGCTATTTACAACCGCTTCCAGCAGCGGGTGTCCGAGCGGCTGTCGTATCTGCTGACCGAGCTGCAGAATAACGCCGGCAAATACACCTTCACCGACGACGAGCGTCTGGATCTGGACCGTGAAAAAGCCCCATGGGCGAAAACCAAGGCCGAGCTGGACGATCTGTGGCGCAAACGCCTGAAGAACTCCATCCTCAACCTGAAGATGGCCGGCAAAGAAAAAGACGCCATTCTCGATCTGCTGAGCAAACGCTATCAGAACCAGCTGAACCGCGTACATCAGTCACAGGCCGAAGACGCCTACCAGACCTTTATGAACGCGGTCACCCGCTCATTCGACCCGCACACTCAGTACTTCTCGCCGCGCAATACCGAGAACTTCAACATCAACATGAGTCTGTCGCTGCAGGGCATCGGCGCTGTGCTGCAGACCGAAGATGAGCACACTAAGGTAGTGCGTCTGGTTCCGGGCGGCCCGGCGTCGATCGCCGGTAATCTGCAACCCGCCGATAAAATCGTCGGTGTGGGTCAGGATGAAGGCGACATAGTCGATGTGATCGGCTGGCGTCTTGATGAAGTGGTCGATCTGATCCGCGGCCCGAAAGGCACCCGTGTGCGCCTTGAGATTCTGCCGGCCGACAGCACGGGCAGTGACAGCAAGGTCATCACCATTGTCCGTGACGAAGTCAAACTGGAAGAACAGTCTGCCCAGAAAGACGTGATCGAAGTCGAAGACGGCGGCAAGAAACACAAGATTGGTGTCATTGACATTCCGACCTTCTACATCGACTTCCAGGGTCGCATGGAGAACAAGCCGGACTATAAGAGCACCACCCGCGACGTTGCCCAGCTGATCGGTGAACTGAAAGAAGAAGGCATCGAAGGTCTGATCATCGACCTGCGCAATAACGGCGGCGGCTCACTGGAAGAAGCCATCAGTCTTACCGGCCTGTTTATTCCGCAAGGCCCTGTGGTGCAGGTGCGCAGCACCCACGGCCGTGTCGAAGTGCTGCCCGACCAGGACCCATCTGTGCTGTATGACGGCCCGATGACGGTGCTGGTGAACCGTCTGAGCGCCTCGGCCTCGGAAATTTTCGCCGGTGCCATTCAGGATTACGGCCGTGGACTGATTGTGGGTGGCCAGACGTTCGGTAAAGGCACTGTACAATCTTTGCGTCCGCTGAATTCCGGTCAGCTGAAAATCACCCAGGCGAAGTTCTACCGGGTTTCCGGTGACTCCACCCAGCATCAGGGCGTGATTCCGGACATTCTCTACCCGTCGCTGTTCGATAAAGAGAAAATCGGCGAAAGCGCGCTGGAAGAAGCCCTGCCATGGGACACCATTCGCCCGGCCGAATACAGCAGCGACAAGCGCATTAATGCCGAGCTCCCTGCCCTGCGCGAGCTGCATGAGAAGCGCGTCGACGACAACCCGGACTTCCGTTTCCTGCGCGCTCAGCGTGCGCTGATTATGGAACTGCGTGAACAGACACAGGTTTCCCTGAACGAGAAAACCCGTGAACAGGAACGCAAAGCCAACGACGACAAACGTCTGAAGCTGGAAAATGAACGCCGCAAAGCCAAAGGCATGGCGCTGCTGACCACGCTGGATGATGACGAAGACGACAGCGCGGCCAAAGCCGATGAAGAAGAGAAGAAGAAAACCGAAGAGGAAGACGCTCTGTTAACCGAAACCGGCCACATTCTGCTCGACTACATTCATCTGGAAGACCAGCACATGACCGCACAGCGCACGGGCTCCTGAACCGTTTACTGTTTAAGGATTCCCGCACCGGGTGCGAAAACCAAAAAAGCCGCCATCAGGCGGCTTTTTTATGGGCCTTATTTAGCGGCTGTTTTATGGGTCTGGCTCATCGGCTGTTTTATGGGTCTGGCTCAGCGGCTGTTTTATGGGTCTGGCTCAGCGGCTGTTTTATGGGGCTGACTCAGCTGCTTTTTATGAGCCTGATTCAGGGTCTCTTATCAACGCGTATTTTCAACCCGTATTTTTCTCACGCTGTCTGGCAGCGCCGCTTCAACACCGGATACGCCAGCAGTGCCGTCAGCAGCGCACCGCTGATGTCGGCCAGCATGTCTTTCTGCGCGTCCCAGACATCGCCCTGCGCACCGAGGAAACTGACCCCGGCATTTCCGCCTTCGATGTCGGCGTACAGCCACTCAATGATTTCATAGCCAGCGGCCACACTGCCTATGGCAAACACAGCAAATAACGCGGCCAGTACAGGTCCGGCCAGCGAACGTCTGAGCAGAAATTCCATCACAGGCCAGGCGAAAAATCCGACCATAAAATGACCGATGCGGTCGTAGGGGTTGCGGGTAAGCCCAAGCGGTTCCATTAACCACTGCATGGGCACCAGCGAAAAGGTGAAATGCGCGCCCACCGTGTGCCAGGCCAGAGGCAGTAACATACAGGCATAGGCCACGGGCGAAAATTCAAACCAGCGAAGCGTGCTCAGTAAACCCAGGTAAATCACCACAAGCGGTGTCACTTCGGCGTACCACACGGTGCGGTCGGCCACCTGCCAGCTCACGGCGATAAAAAAGAGCGCAAAAGCGCCCAGCATCAGACGCACCATATCGCCTCCTGACCCTGCTCAGCAGGAATAAATAAACAGGCCCGCAACGGACCCGGATGGCGCGCATAAAAAACCCGGAGCAGGCTCCGGGCGTTTTATGCCGTCTGAATTACTGACTGACCTGCAGGGCATTCAGCACTTCGGCGTCGCTGAACATATGCGTCCAGACTTTATCCAGCACCTCGTTTACCCAGGTCTGGTTGTATTCAGCAACCGGCGAGGCCGCCAGCGAGCGGGTTTCGAAGGTTTTGAATGGCTTGGTAAAGGTTTTCGCACCATCAAGAATGGTCAGGGCAAAGGCCATACGCACCGAACATTCATTAACGATCACGCCTTCGTTGCATTCAAAACTGAACTGCTGAATCGCCAGCTGAACTTTTAACGGATCCACCGGGCTTGATGAACCAAAGCCCAGCGTTTTCAGCGAGTTCTGCAGACGGTCGCTCAGCGCATCGCTGATGGGACGCTCTGACAACAGTGGCGAGTTTTCCGGCAAACGACCACCTCGATGACCGATCACATCCGGCGCCTGTTCACGCTCGTCGACCACCCGCACCAGCGCGTCACGCGCGACCATCGGGGTCGCCGGGGTCAGCGCCACGTTGTCGTTCAGGGCGATGGTCTGTGGCGCCAGTACGCAACCGGTCAGACCAGAACCCAGCACCACCAGACCAGCAGTTACGGCCGCCAGACGTACACTTTTTTTCAGGGAATTAAGCATCGGGAATATCCTTCTCTGCCCGTTTAAAGACCAGCGTATCGCCATGCGACTCTTCTGTGCAGTAGCGGTATCCGGCCACATTAAATTCATACAGGCGCGACTCGTCGGTCAGCCCCTGCTCGATAATCCAGCGCGTCATCAGGCCGCGGGCCTTTTTCGCGTAAAAACTGATGATTTTATATTGCCCGTTTTTCTCGTCTTTGAAGACCGGAGTCACCAGACGGGCATGCAGTTTTTTCGGTTTTACTGCGCTGAAGTATTCATTGGATGCCAGATTGATGATGACGTTCTGTGTTTCATGCTGCAAATCGGCATTTAAGGCGTCGGTGATGGTATCGCCCCAGTAGGCGTACAGGTCTTTACCACGCGGGTTGGCCAGTTTGGTGCCCATTTCCAGACGATACGGCTGAATCAGGTCCAGCGGACGCAGAACACCGTACAGACCACTCAGAATCCGCACATGCTCCTGAGCAAACAGCAGCTGATCTTCGCTCAGCAGGTCTGCTTCAAGGCCGGTGTACACATCACCGCGGAAGGCCAGCACCGCTGCTTTGGCATTGTCTGGTGAAAATGGCAGACGCCAGTCGTGGTAACGCTGCACATTCAGCTCCGACAGGGCCGGGCTCAGTTTCATTAATTTGCCAATATCATCCGGCGAGTATGCCTTCAGTACATCCACAAGCTCGGCGGAGCGTTCGAGAAAAGCGGGCTGTGTGGCTTTTTTGGTAACCGGTGGCGTGTCAAAATCCAGCGTTTTTGCCGGCGACAGTAAGATCAGCATGCAAGATCCTGTTTCTGATTCTAAAACTGTCCCCATGATAACGAGTCAGGGCCAATGTCCCAAATTCAGCCGCTCTATCACACTGATTATTTTGCCCTTTCTTGCGCTGAGCCGTGCCGCGTACTGAGTTCTGCTGTGCTTAACGGCGGCCTTGGCCTGACCCGCAGCGTGCTCAACCTGAAAGTCGATCAGTACGCACCGCCGCCCTGGCCACCGGCTCAGGTCACCCTGAGTGCCGAAGCCGAAGCCTTGGCCCTGCCCCTGCCCTGCACCGGCATGATGACCGCTGCCAGCATGCAATCGCTGGGCGAATGCCAGCTCAGCCGCAGCGATCTTCAGGTCAGCTGCTGGGTCACCAGCGGCCTCAGTAATCTGCGCCGCGCCGGCGACGAGGCCGACTGCCGCCAGCAACCGGGCACCATCAATATCATCCTGCACGTGAATCAGGCATTAGCCGACGCCGCCATGGCCGAAGCGCTGATTCTGCTGACCGAAGCCAAGGTCACGGCGGTGCGCGATCTGGCGCTGCTGAGCCCGGTGAGCGAACGGCCGGCCAGCGGCACCGGTACCGACAGCCACGCAGTACTGTGTCCTGTGGCTCCGCCCGCCGGACCTGCCCCACATGAATTCTGCGGCAAGCACACCTTACTGGGCGAACTGATCGGCCGCGCGGTACTGAATGCCTGCACGCACAGCCTGAATCAGTGCATTCGCGCCATGAGCAAGGCCTGCGACTGACCCTGATGACCGGAACGGCGGTCAGAGCTGCCAATGTGTGACACCAAGGGTCATGGCAGTGTGCGACGCTGACCAAACCACACAGGGTGTCGCAGTATGGCCAAAGACATTCAGGGCATAGGCCTCGGACTTGCCAGCCGCTTTGCCGGCAGTGAACTCGCACAGAAAACGGGCTTACGTAAGCCGGTTGAAAAACTCGCCTATCTGGGCACCCGCGCCGGCTTCCGCTTAGCCGGCTCTTTTATTAAGCGCAAAGAGCGCCCCACCGACAGCAGTCCGGGCGAACGTCTGCCGAACAGCCGCGAAAAAAACCTGTTCGACCTGACCCTTACCGAAGAACAGCTGATGATCCGCGACAGCGTGCAGGCCTTTGCCCGCGACGTTGTGCGCCCGCTGGCCCATGATGCCGACGAGCTCAAAAACCTGCCTGACGGTTATCTGCAGCAGACCATGGAGCTGGGCCTGAATCTGTTTGCCGTGCCGGAAAGTCTGGGCGGTGCCGCACAAAGTTACAGCCCGACAACCTCAGCCCTGATCGCCGAAGATCTGGCCTGGGGCGACTTTTCGCTGGCACTCAGCGCTCAGGCACCGGTGGCCGTAGCGAATGCCATTGTGCGCTGGGGTACGCGCGCGCAGCAGGAAAAATGGCTGCCGCTGTGGCTGAGCGAAACGCCGGTTCTGGCCGCCATCGCCGTGCAGGAAAGCGGCGCCCTGTTCCGCCCGCGCGATCTGGCGACCACGGCCAAATCCAGCCGTCAGGGCTTTGTGCTGAAAGGCGAAAAGACGCTGGTGCCGCTTGCCGGTAACGCCAGCCTGTATCTGGTTGCCGCGCTGTACGACGGCAAACCGCGCCTGTTTCTGGTGCCTGCCGATGCCAAAGGCGTGAGCTTTACGGCCAGTCAGGCCATGGGCCTGAAAGCCGCTGCCACCGGCACCCTGCAGCTCGACGCTGTGCAGCTGCCGGCCGATGCCCTGCTCGGCGATGAAAAAGGCGACTTCGACTATCAGGCCTTTATCGATCTTGGTCAGCTGCACTGGTGTGCGCTGGCCGTCGGTACGTGTCAGGCCGCGCTCGATTATCTGATTCCGTATTGCAACGAGCGCATCGCCTTCGGCGAGCCCATCAGTCACCGTCAGTCGGTGGCCTTTATGCTGGCCGACATGGCCACCGAAATCGAAGGCATGCGGCTGATGCTGTGGCGTGCCGCGGCCCGCGCAGAACAGGGCATGTCGTTCCACCGCGAAGCCATGCTGGCCCATCTGCTGTGCGCCGAAAAAGCGATGAAAATCGGCACCGACGCCGTGCAGCTGCTGGGCGGACACGGTTTTACCAAAGAACATCCGGCTGAGCGCTGGTACCGCGACCTGCGCGTACTGAGCTGCATCAGCGGCGGTCTGCACCTGTAAGGAGCCGTTTATGCTGAATCTGGAAACCCCGAAAAAATTCCGCGCGCTGGTGAATCAGGCGCGTCAGGTGGCGGAAAATGTATTCCGTCCGATTTCCCGTAAATACGACCGCGAAGAACACGCCTACCCGATCGAACTCGACATGCTGGCCGCCATCATGGACGGCATGAACGACGGCACCATGGGCGAAGGCGCCGGCGCCGGTAAACTGAAAGCCGTGCAGAAAAGCGGCGACGGCGTGGTCAACAGCACCAACATGTCCGCCGTACTGGGTCTGGCCGAGCTGTGCTGGGGTGACGTCGGTCTGTCGCTGACGCTGCCGCGCCAAGGGCTGGGCAACGCCGCCATTGCCGCTGTCGCCAATGCCGAACAATTTGCCCGCTTCGGTAAAAAATGGGCCGCCATGGCCATCACCGAACCGGATTGCGGCTCTGATTCTGCGGCCATCCGTACCACGGCGGTGAAAGACGGCGACCATTACATTCTGAATGGCGAAAAAATCTTCGTTACCTGCGGTGAGCGGGCCGACGCCGTGGTGGTCTGGGCCAGCCTCGACCGCTCACTGGGACGCGCGGCGATCAAATCCTTTGTTGTCGAAAAAGGCACCCCTGGCATGGAACTGCTGCGTCTGGAGAAAAAGCTGGGCATTAAAGCTTCAGACACCGCCGCCATTACTTTCACCGACTGTCGGGTGCCTGCAGCCAATCTGCTGGGTTCGCCAGAGATTAACGTCGAACAGGGCTTTGCCGGTGTGATGCAGACTTTCGACAACACCCGTCCTGTGGTGGCGTCGATGGCCATTGGTGTGGCCAAAGCGGCCCTCGACCGCACCCACGAGATTCTGGAAAAAGAAGGTCTGCGCTTTCGCTATCCGGACAGTCTGAAACGCGTCAGCGACATTGAAGCGCGCCTGTACCGCATGGAAGCCGACTGGGAAGCCGCGCGCCTTCTGACCTTAAAAGCAGCGTGGATGGCCGACAACGGCATGCCGAATTCGAAAGAAGCGTCGATGGCCAAAGCCAAGGCCGGCCGTACCGCCAACGCCATTACCTTAGGCTGCGTGGAAATGCTCGGCGCGCTGGGCTACAGCGAAGACGAATTACTGGAAAAATGGGCGCGGGACTCAAAAATCCTCGACATTTTTGAAGGTACCCAGCAAATCCAGCAGCTGATTATTGCGCGCCGGATTCTGGGCAAATCATCGGCGGAATTGCGTTAACCAACAGGGATACGCAAGCGCCCCTCGCTGAGCCGGGGCGCAACCGCACAATACGAAAACGATTGGAAAACGAAGGCGAATAACAGACGAACAACGCACGCAAAGAAGGCGCACGAGGAACACAGCCCGTCCGGAAGCAGGCTGTATTCCCCAGCGCCTTTGTGCCATTCTCTGTTTCAACCTGACTCTGAGTGCCGGCAGCTTCTGACCGGAACCGGGCAAATAACAATAAAGATCTCATCACAGGTTAATCACTATGAACCGCTCTGCGACTTCCACGGCCCCCATGCCCGTGAAAGCACAACCGATTAAGCCTCTGCAACCGCGGCCGGTCTCCCTGCTGAATATTCTGCGCAATCTGGTCACCACCCTGCCGGACATCGGCGTGACCCTGAAAGGCGTCGCCGCGTTGGTCACCACCAAGCCGGAAAAGAAAAAATCCATCGGCCTGCTGCTCGAACAGCACGCGGTGCTGCAACCGCATCATATTGCCATCCGTTATCAGCAGCAGACGCTGACCTACCGCGAGCTCAACGAGCTGGCCAATAAGCTGTCGCATTTTCTGATGAGTCAGGGAATCCGCACCGGTGACACTGTTGGCGTGATGCTGGAAAACCGCCCGGAAACCCTGATTGCCGTACTGGCCACCGTTAAACTTGGCGCCATCGCCAGCATGATCAACACCTCTCAGCGCGGTGAAGTGCTGGAGCACAGCATTAATCTGGTGAAACCGCGCGTGCTGCTGATCGGCGAAGAAATGCTCGATCAGGTCGCCACCGTCGAGCACGCCCTGCCGGTGTCATTAAAAGCGCAGCTTTACTATGTGCCCGATACCGGCAGCCGCGAATGCCCGGCGCATTATCAGGACCTGTCACAGGTCACGGCAAAAATGTCGGTGCGCAATCCAACCACCACGCGCGACGTCAAAATGCATCAGCCCTGCTATTACATTTTTACCTCGGGCACGACGGGCCTTCCGAAAGCCTCGGTAATGAGCCATTACCGCTGGTTTAAATCCATGGCTGGTATGGGGCTTGCGTCGATGAAACTGCGCAAATCGGATGTGCTGTACGTCAGCCTGCCGCTATACCACAACAACGCCCTCACCGTATCGCTGGCCGCCGTTCTGGGTGCCGGTGCCTGCATTGCCATTTCACGTAAATTCAGCGTGTCGCGCTTCTGGGACGAAGTGCGTTTCCATGGCGCCACCGCTTTTTGCTACATCGGCGAACTGTGCCGTTATCTGCTCAATACCGCCCCCGCCGACAGCGACCGTCAGCATCAGATACGGGTGATCATTGGCAACGGCCTGCGCCCGGATATCTGGATGGAATTCAAACAGCGTTTCAATATCCACCACATCAACGAATTTTACGGCGCCAGCGAATGCAACTTGGTGTTCACCAATGCTTTTAATCTGGATTTAACCGCCGGTGTCTGCCCGCTGTCGTACAACATCGTGGCCTACGACATCGAAAATGATGAACCGCTGCGCGATAAAAACGGCTTTATGGTGCCGGTGAAAAAAGGCGGAACCGGCCTGCTGATTACCGAGGTGAACGACAAGCAACCGTTTGAGGGTTACACCGACGAAGAAGCCTCGGGTAAAAAGCTGTTCCGCCATGTCTTTAAAAATGGGGACTGCTGGTTCAACACCGGCGATCTGGTGCTGAATCAGGGTTACAAGCACGTCGCGTTTGCTGACCGTCTGGGCGACACCTTCCGCTGGAAAGGCGAAAACGTCGCGACCACGGAAGTGGAAAGCATTCTGATGGAATACCCGGATATCGAGCATGCGGTGGTGTACGGCGTGGAAGTACCCCACACCGATGGCCGCGCCGGTATGGCGGCACTGACGCTGAAAGCCGGTGCCAACCCGGACTGGGCGGCGATTGCCCGTCATCTGAAGGAAAAGTTACCGGCCTATGCCATTCCCCTGTTCGTGCGTCTGCGTGAACAGGAAGAAGTCACCGGAACCTTTAAATACCGCAAAGTGGAACTGAAAAACGAGGCCTATCACCTGGCTCAGGTCAGTGACCCGGTACTGGTGCTGCTGCCGCGTGAAACCGCGTTCCAGACGCTCACCGCCGCCACAGAAGCGGACATCGCCGCCGGACGCATCAGCTTCTGATGCGTTTGCGGTGCATTCCGCACCTCACCGGCGCAGTGGCTTAAACCGCCGCTGCGCCCGCGTCCACCCAGGCCTGCACCGCCGCCAGATCAAGCGGCTTGGTCATATACCCGTCCAGCCCGCTGGCATTGGCCTGCTCTATTTCCGCCGGCAGCGCTTCAGCACTCACCCCGTAGATTTTCGCGTGCTTTAATTCCGGCATATTGCGCAACTGCTGCAGCACATCCAGACCGTGAATATCCGGCAGACGCATATCCAGCAGGATCACATCGGGGACATCGGAGCGCGCGCATGACAGCCCCTCGCCGCCGGTCGGCGCTACGGTCACACTGACCGCCGTCTTATGGCGCAGAGCCAGTTCCACGACCCGGGCACTGGCCGGGTTATCTTCGATGTACAGCACCTTGCATGGGCCCTTTCCGCTGCTGGCCTCAGCCGCTTGCCGCTGCATCGGTTTCAGCGAATACAAGGGGCTTGTAGCAGGCAGTGTCAGGGTAAACGACGAGCCCTCGCCTTCCACACTGCTGACCGCCAGCTCACCGCTCATGCGCTGCGCCAGACCATGGCAAATCGCGAGGCCGAGGCCCGTGCCCTGCACGTCCGACTGCTCCGCGCCCAGACGGTTAAAAGGCTCAAACACCTGCGCCAGACGCGCTTTTGCAATACCAAATCCGGTATCGCTGACACTGACGCGGATGCGGCCATGGCCTTGCGCCATGGAGGTCGAATCCGCCAGCCGCTCGTCTTGTTGAATATCGATCTGAATATGGCCTTCGGTGCGGTTGTACTTCACCGCATTCGATAACAGGTTCAGCAGAATCTGTTTCACCCGCAGACGATCGGCCATCACCCACGGCTCTTTCATATGATTGCGGGTTTCCAGCGTAATCTGCCGTTGCTGCATATCCGGGCGGACCAGCTCGATGGCTTCGCGCACCACGGCCAGCAGGCTGACGGCTTCCGGGTGCAGCGGCAGTTGCCGGTTCTGCACTTTCACCAGCTCCAGAATCTGATCGACCAGCGCCGTCAGATGCTGCCCCGCCTGCTCAATCAGACCCACGGCTTCCTGTTGCTCCGGGTCGTGCAGTTCTTCTTTAAGCAGCTGACTGAAGCCAAGCACGGCGTTCAGCGGCGTGCGCAGCTCGTGGCTCAGGCTGCTTAATAAACCCACTTTGTGTTCCAGCGCGCGGATGCCGCCGTCGTGGCCAATACCCGTCTGATCGCCCAGACCATCGCCTGCAGTATCACCAAAGCCATCGTCGTCATCCACCGGATAACGTCCGCCAACATGGGCGTTATTGGTCTGGCGGCTTAAGGTCAGCAGAAACAGCGTGCGCGCGCCGTCTGTCCAGGGTTGCAGGCGGAAGCGCACACCGCCCTCATCGAACTCCGTGGCAATGTCCATGGGTGCAACCAGACGTTCAGGAAAATGGGCCGCTACGGCTTCGGTTTCCAGCTGCTGCACATGACAGCCGATCAGGGAGCGGCGGCTCATGCCAAAGCGCGCGGCGTAGGCTTCGTTCACCTGCAGAAATTCACCATCGGCGGTCATTAACGCCACCGGGTCCGGCATGGCGTCGAGCAATAATGTATTGGCATCGGCCACTTTCGACATCGCCGGTAAGGCCGACACATCCAGCATCAGGGTAACGATGCCCATCGGGTGATTGCCGCTGTCACGCAGAAGGCTTTTGGCGCACAGAAACCGGGGCGCGTCCTGGGTGTGAGGTGAGGTCAGGAACGGAATAACCGACATGCGTGAGGCGGCATTCACGCAGTCTTCGTCGGTGCGCTGCTGCATCACGGCCCACAAAGGCGGAAAGAGATCCGGGTCGGTTTTGCCGACGGCCTGCCCGCTGCGCACGCCAAGCATGCGTTCAGCCTGTTCGTTCAGCAGCAGATAACGGCCGTTAACGTCTTTTACCGTCAGCCCCGCCGGGGTCTGATCGAGTACATGTCCGAGCCAGGCCCGGTCGAGCTGCTGAGCCGGGCCTGTGACCCGTTGTGACAAATCATGCACGATGGCCATAAAACCGCGGCCAGAGCCCGTGCTGATGCGCATTTCACTGACCGTTAAATGCAACAGAAACGTTTCGCCACTGCGGCGGCGGGCCAGCACTTCACGGCCCTTGCCCATCACGCTGGCGTCGTGGCCTTTCAGGTAACGGCGGATGTAGGCATCGTGCTTGCCGGCGTGTTCACCAGTCATCATCACGCTGATATTTTTGCCCTGTAATTCTTCAGCGCTGTAGCCGAACATGCTGCAGAACGCCGGATTACAGGATTCGATGCGGCCATCGCCGCCCGTGGTCACAATACCGGCGGCGGCCGTATCAAACACGATCTGATACAACCCCCGCTCATCCGCCAGATTCAGCCCCGTCATCAACTGACGCACACGGCTGTACATCCCCGACATAAATTGGTGCCTCCCAAAGCACAGCCACGCCTGCCGGCCTTACCTGTTGTTTACAATTTAGTCACTTGTACACGAAATACCCACAAACCGGAAGTGGGTAATAAGCACTAAAGTACTAATCAATGACCTGATGCACGATTTCAGAGAAAGCGCCCGGCGGGTTTCTGACTGACTGGCCCCTTATGCTAGAATGCGCCGCTTTCTCATCCGGCCCTGCTCCGTCAAGGCAGAGCCGGCCGATCACAGACAGAGGACGAGCGATGACCGTACCGGTTGGAATCATCATGGGCTCCAAGAGCGATTGGCCCACCATGCAACACGCTGCCGACATGCTGGATAAGCTGGGCGTGGCGTACGAAGTGAAAGTGGTGTCTGCTCACCGTACTCCGGACCTGCTGTTCGACTACGCCAAAACGGCGCAGTCGCGCGGCATTAAAGTCATCATCGCCGGAGCTGGCGGTGCCGCTCACCTGCCCGGCATGTGTGCCTCGCAAACCTCACTGCCGGTACTGGGTGTACCGGTAAAATCGCGCGCTTTAAGCGGCCTCGATTCCCTGCTGTCCATCGTCCAGATGCCAGGTGGCGTAGCCGTTGGCACGCTGGCCATTGGTGATGCCGGTGCCAAGAACGCCGGCCTGCTGGCGGCTCAGATTCTGGCCACCAGCAACGATGAACTGCTGGCTAAAATCGACGCCTTCCGCGCCAGCCAGACCGAATCCGTACTGGCCGAGCCTGATCCACGCACGGCCCTGTAACCCTGATTTCCGAGAGTAACGACCGCATGAAAATTGGTATTTTAGGTAACGGCCAGCTGGGCCAGATGCTGATGGACAGCGTGCAGGACATTCCTGAACTGGAAATTTCCCTGTACGACCTGCGCGCCCACAGCGACGACGCACTGGATGCCTTTCTGGCCTCCGTTGACCGCGTCTCCTACGAAACCGAAAACATTCCGGCCCATATCGTCGCGCGTCTGGAACCTGTGGCTGAAAAGGTTTACCCAAGCCTGAAAGCCCTGAAAACCTTCCAGAACCGTCTGCTGGAAAAGAACGCCCTGCGCGCCGCTGGTATCGCCACCGCCGATTTCTGCGCCGTGAACTCTCTGGACGATGTTAAATCCGCCGTTGTCACTCTGGGCCTGCCGATCGTGCTGAAAACCACCACCGAAGGTTACGACGGTAAAGGTCAGTACGTGCTGCGCAGTCCGGACGACGCCGAACCGGCCTGGGCCGCCATCGGCAACCGCGAGCTGATCGCCGAAGCCTTTGTAAAATTCGAGCGTGAAACCTCGGTCATTGCCAGCCGCGACGTGAACGGCAACATTCTGGTGTTCCCGATGACCGAGAACATTCACCACGAAGGCATCCTGCGTTATTCCCTGTTCCCGGCCGCCGGTTTAAGTGCCGCTAAAGCCGCACTGGCCGAGCGTTATATCCGCCAGCTGGCCGACAGTCTGGATTACGTGGGCACCATTACCCTCGAGCTGTTTGAAACCGCCGATGGTCTGGTGGGCAACGAAGTGGCACCGCGCGTGCACAACTCCGGCCACTGGTCGATTGAAGGCACCGAAGCCAGCCAGTTCCGCAACCACATGCTGGCCATTTCCGGCCGTGCACTGGGCGCCACCACGCCGAAATACCCGGCAGTGGCCATGCTCAACGTGATCAGCGACGAAACCCCGGCGGAAAAAGCCGAAGGCATCAGTAATGCGTTCCGTCACTCCTACGGCAAAGAAGCCCGTCCGGCGCGCAAACTGGGCCACGTGACTGTGGTTGCTCAGAGCGTCGCTGAGCGCGATGCCACCATCGACCAGCTGTCGGCGTTAATTCCCGCCGGCGTCTGGCCACCGGTTCAGCACTGAGCGCGATCAGGAGATACACGCATGGCAAAGTCTCTGCAGGAACAACTGATGGCGGCCGGTCTGGTCGACAAGAAAAAGGCCAATAAAGCCGCCAAAGAAATGAAGCGTCAGGACCATCTGCAACGCACAGGTCAGGACAACGATCTCGACACCGCCAAGGCCAAAGCCGAAGCGTCGATGAAAGAAAAAGCCCAGCGCGACCGCGAGCTGAACCTGAAAAAGGAACAGGAAGCACAGAAAAAAGCCATCGACGCTCAGGTGCGTCAGCTGGTGATGACCAACGCCATTAAAAGCGAACGCGGTGATATTAAGTACCAGTTCGTCGATGGCAAAAAGATCAAACAGCTGTACGTGGATCAGGCCATCTGGGACCGCTTGAGCCGTGGTCAGCTGGCGATCATCGCCCTCGATCTGCCAGGCGAGAAAAAGTACGAAATCATCGCGCTGCAGATTGCCGAAAAAATCCGCCAGCGTAAGGACAACCACTTTATTTACATCGCCGAAAGCACCGCCGCCGCGATGGAAGAAGATGATCCGTACGCAGCCTACCAGATCCCGGATGATCTGATGTGGTAAACGCCGAATAACCGGTATCAATAAAAAAGCCCGCAAATGCGGGCTTTTTTATTAAATCTCAACCTGAAGCGTAAGACAGGCATCCGATTGCTCTAATCAGAGCACCGAGCAATGGAGCTAAAATACCCCCGCTGCTGTTTAAGTGCTTTTGTTTCAGGAGTCTGGCTTAACTACCCTGCGAAAACGATAAGCCAAAACAAACAAAACCAATGACCAGACTACCATAACAACCGCCAGATACCGGCCTGCCTTCCCATCAGAAGCCCAGGCTTCCTGAACTTCGCCATAGGAGCGGATTACCTGCCCGCCTATTTTTATGTCGAAGCATTGTGAGGGGGTCTCGCTGTATCCGAGTGTCATATCACAGAGCACACGAACGCCTCTTCCCATTGAATACTTCAGCGCATCATACACACGATCACTGGCGCCCGATTTGCGGCTATAAACATACAGACCTGGATCCCCGTATAGTGAAAAAGAGACCTCATTAGGATGATCCTTAACATAGGCGACTGTTCCATTCCTTTCCATCAGTTCGAACTCGTAGGGCATGCCACCATTGTCTGAACCACCTTGCCCATATAGCAGACAGAGAATGCAAACCGTAAAAACACCCTGACTCAGTGCTGCTAACGTAAGCTTATTCACACGTTTCCCTTTATTCAGAAGCCTTATACCCCCGCACCGCATTCACCCGCGCAAACACCAGAGCACCCAGCGTTAACAAACCATACAACACCAGCATAAAAATCAGCTGCTCCGGGTTGTCTGTGTATTCAAAGTGCAGAATAAGAATGCCGCCACCCGCCAGACCCACAATCGACAGCAAGGTAATCAGCAGTGATGAGTCGGTGAGTTTACGGATACGGAAGTTAGCAATGGCCATCAGCAAGGACACCAGCAGAAAGGTGACGCTGCCGAATTCCAGAATTACTTTTAATCCGCCAGCCAGAATCAACACCATCGCCATCACAGCCATCATGGCGATGGCAGCGACCGGAATATTGTTGCTGCGCTTTTCCAGTGCCCTTGGAAAGAAGCCATCTCCGGCGATCACCGCTACCTGCCGCGATGCGCCGAACAGCGTGCCATTTATGGCAGAGCTGGTCGCCAGAATAGCACCCAGTACCACAATATCCGCTCCGCCAGCGCCGAGCACATCACGCGCGCCAGCGGCCAGTGCGTATTCTTTGTTCTGAATAATATCGGCGGCAGGAATCGCCAGAATCGCCGCCAGCGCGATGATCACATACAAGCCAATAGCCAGCGCGATGGCGCTGTAAATGGCGCGCGGAATATTTTTATCCGGGCTATCCATGTCCTTGACGGCGTTGATCACCAGCTGAAAGCCTTCGTAGGCAACAAAGGTCACCGCCGCCACGGTCAGCACATTCAGCCAGGAAAAATGCAGCTCCGGCTCACTCAGCAACTGCGGAATACTGGTGCGCGAATGACCGAGCAGAATAACGGCAATAAGCAGCAACAGACCCAGCTTGGTGTACACCATCAGGTCTTCCAGTTTGCCCATGCCCCGTACGCTCCAGATATTCACAATGGCAAATACACCGATAATGCCGCAGGCCACCGCCTTACGGACCGCATCGGTTTCGCCACCGTCGAAGCCACTTAATGCATAGGACGAGAAGGTGTACGCGTAAAGCGCCACTGTGCTGATGTAGCCGAAAATCACGTACCAGCCGATCAGGGCCGCCGCCACCGGCGAGCCGGGAAATGTGCGTTTAAAAAAGCCGTAAGTCGCCCCTTCATCGCGATAATACACGCCGAGTTTCACGTACGAATAAGCCGCCAGTGCGGCAATCAGACCACCTGCGGCAATGGCCAGTGGCGTATACGGGCCAATTAACGCCACAGAAATACCGAGAATGGTAAAAATGCCACCTCCGATCATGCCCCCCAGCGCAATGGCGATCAGTTCGGGCAGCCCAAGGGCTTTGCCTTGCGGAGCCTGAGTCAGCCAATGCGGTAATTTCATAACAACTCCTGAGGGGCTAATGCGGATATTTACCGGATGAGGGATAAGGGTCTGGCCTGAAAACCCGGATGCAGAGAACGGATGTTACAGACGCCATCTTACGGCAAAGGTACAGCCTCTGAACCGGCAACGAATATTATGTTCCACAGGGCTTGCCAATCCCGTGACTCAGGTCACTGGGCAGCCCTCGCGAAAGTCTTTAAGGTGGACTTTTCCGAATGCACAGGGACTTCGCGTGAAAAAGCTGCTCATTGTTCTGGCCATTATCGCCGTGGCGGTAACCGGCTTTATGTTGCGCCCGGCCAAACCGGTGGATGTGCGTATGGGAAAAGCCAGCACAGGTACGGTGGAGGCTCTGGTGTCCAATACCCGTTCCGGCACCATTAAAGCCTGCAACCGTTCGCGCCTGTCGTTGGCTCAGGGCGGTCAGGTTTCGCGCCTGTACGTCGCTCAGGGCGATAAAGTCGCCGCCGGTGCCCTGCTGCTGGAATTATGGAACGACGACATGAAAGCCGCACTCGCACAGGCCAGTGCTCAGGTACGCATGGCCGAGCTGAACAAAGCCTCTGCCTGCCGCCAGGCCGAAGCCGACCAGCGCGAAGCCCGCCGCCAGAAGGAATTGCACAAAAAGAATCTCGCATCGGCCGAACAACTCGACCGCGCCGAAACTGCCGCCGAAATCACCCGTTTAAGCTGCCAGCAGAACGATGCTCAGGTCAGTCAGGCAAACGCCAACGTAGCCGTGCAACAGGCCCGCCTCACACAGACCCAGCTGACCGCGCCGTTCGCCGGCATTATTGCCGAAGTGAACGGTGAGATCGGCGAATACGCCACGCCGTCACCGCCGGGCGTGGCCACACCACCGGCCATTGATCTGATCGACGACAGCTGCCTGTATGTGCGCGCGCCCATTGATGAAGTCGACGCAGCGGTGATTCGCGTGGGTATGCCCGCACGGGTGACGCTGGACGCCTTCCGCGATCAGGCCTTTACCGGCAAGGTCAGCCGCATTGCTCCCTATGTGGAGGACAGCGAAAAACAGGCCCGTACTGTGGACGTCGACGTTACCCTCGATAACCTGCCCGATGACGTGCGTCTGCTGGTCGGCTACAGCGCCGATATTGAAGTCATTACCGCAGAAGCCGCCAATACCCTGCGCATTCCGAGTGAAGCCCTGCTTGAAGGCAATCATGTACTGACCCTGAGCGATGATGGCAAAACCCTGAAAAAACAGCCCTTAACACTCGGGTTAAGCAACTGGACCTGGACGGAAATCAAAGCCGGCCTCAGCGACGGCCAGCCGGTGCTGATTTCGCTGGATAATCCGGCGGCAGTGGATGGCGCCCGCGTGAAAGTACTGCCAGATACGCCTGCGGCCGGTAATGCATCTGCCGGTAATTCAGCATCGGGCAGTGGACAATAACCATGGCGGATACAGGATCTCCCCTGATTCGCGTGCAGGGCGTCAATAAAACCTTTCTGCTCGGCGATGAGCCGGTGCACGCAGTGAATAATATCGGGCTTATTGTGAACCGGGGCGACTACCTGTCGGTCATGGGCCCGTCAGGTTCCGGCAAATCGACCCTGCTGAATATGCTTGGCCTGCTGGATGTGCCCGACAACGGTGAATACTGGCTGGCCGGTGCCAATACCGTGCCCATGGACGAAGAACAACGGGCGGTTTACCGCCGCGAACAAATCGGCTTTGTTTTTCAGTCTTACCATCTGGTGCCGCGCTTAACCGCCGCCGAAAACATGGAATTACCCTTGATGCTGGCCGGAATTTCGCCCGCCGAGCGACGCCGTCGTCTGGCGCCGATTATTGACCGACTGGGGCTTGGTTCTCGTGCCGGTCATTTACCCAATCAGTTGTCCGGTGGTCAGCGCCAGCGGGTGGCCATTGGCCGCGCCCTGATTATGAAACCTAACCTGCTGCTGGCCGACGAACCGACCGGTAACCTGGACACTCAGTCCGGTGCCGAAGTTGTGCAGCTGTTGGAAGAATTGAATCGCGATGGCATTACTCTGGTTGTCGTGACCCACGACGCCGATCTCGGCGCCCGTGCCCGGCGCCATATCCGCATGGTGGATGGCCTGATTGTGCAGGACCAGATGAAAACCCCTGCAGAAATACTGCAGTCCGGAGACGCCCAATGACCCGCAGCGCCCGTGCCCGGCGCCATATCCGTATGGAGGATGGCCTGATTGTGCAGGACCAGATAAAAACTCCTGCAGAATTACAGCAGCCCGGAGATGCCTCTTGATCCGCACGGCCGACCAACTGGCCTTTGCCAGCCGGGCGTTATTGCGCCAGCGCTTCCGCACCCTGATGCAGTTAATTGCCATGTCGATCGGTGTGCTGGCGGTGGTGCTGCTGACCGGTATGGGCGAAGGTGGCCGTCAGTATGTGCTCGGTGAATTTTCAGCACTGGGCAAAGACATTTTAATTATGCTGCCGGGGCGCAAAGAAACCTCAGGCGGCATGCCGCCCATGACCGGCGAAGGCACGCGCGACATTACCCTGCAGGACGCCGAAAGCATTCTGCGCCTGCCCGATGTCGAGCAGATAGCGCCTCTGGTGGTCGGTCAATCTGAGATTTCCCGCGGTGCCCGCGCCCGTGAATCGCTGGTGCTGGGCGCCAACGCCGCTTTCTTTACCATCCGCCAGATTAAACTCGCCCGCGGCCAGATGCTGCCGGATATTCCCCTCGACCAGCCAAGCCCGGTGTGTGTGATCGGCGAAACCCTGCGTCAGGAATTATTCAGCGCCGAGTCGGCTCTGGGCAGCTGGGTGGACGTCGATGCCTACCGCTGCCGGGTGATTGGTATTCTGGCCGACACAGGTACCGGATTGGGTATGAACATGAGCGAAGCGCTGATTTTACCGGTGGCCAGCGCCATGCAGATTTACAACACCGAAGGTCTGTTCCGCGTCATGATCGATGTGCGCGTGGCACAGGATATGAAAAATCTGATCCCGCGCGTCGAACAGATAATGCGCGAGCGCCACGACGGCCAGCTGGACGTCACCCTGATCACCCCCGACTCCATTCTGCGCGCCTTCGATAATATTTTATCGATTCTGACACTGGCGATTGCCGGTATTGGCGCCATCAGTTTATTCGTGGCCGGCGTACTCATCATGAACATGACCTTGATTACCGTATCGCAGCGCACCGCCGAAATTGGTTTATTAAAAGCCCTGGGCGCGTCGTCTCAGGAAGTGCGCAGTCTGTTTGTGCTGGAAGCCGTGATGCTGAGTTTATTCGGCGGCCTTCTGGGCTTAACGCTGGCGCAGCTGTGCCTGTGGGGCGCGCGCCTGAAATTTCCGGATATTCCGTTTGCCGCACCGCTTTGGGCGAGCAGCAGTGCCCTGCTGATTGCCGTGGTGTGCGGCTTGTTGTTTTCCTGGATTCCCGCCAGCCGGGCCGCCGCCATGGCGCCTGTGCTGGCATTGGCTCACCAGAATGGTAAATAGGAGGCACCGTGTTATTCGCTGACTGGCTGCATCTGGTGTTTACCTCGGTGCGTTTTAATCCGCTGAAAAGTCTGCTGACAGCGTTGGGTATTGCCATTGGCATTACCGCCGTCACCCTGCTGACCTCCATGGGCGAAGGCGTGCGCAGTTACGTGATGGATAATTTCTCGCAATTCGGCACCCGCATCATTGCCGTGGGTCCGGGCAAAAATAACACCTCCGGCATGGGCAGCATGCTCAGCTCGGTGCGCCTGCTGACCATCGACGATTTTGAAAGTCTTAAATCCCTGCCCTACGCCGACTATGTGGTCGCCAACGTGCAGGGCACAGGTCCGGTCGAATTTGGCGAACGGGTACGCAATACCGATATTTACGGCACGACACCCAGCTTTGTCGAAGCCTGGGATTTTCCGCTGGCCAGCGGCCGCTTTTTGCCGAAAACGCAGGGCGGCAGCTCGCGTGCGTTTGCCGTGCTTGGCCATAAGGTGTGGCAGGAATTATTCAAAGGCGGAAATGCACTGGGCCAGTTTATCCGCGTCGGCGGACAACGTTTCCGTGTGGTGGGTGTGATGCAGCCCAAAGGCTCCATGCTGGGCTTTGATCTGGACGACATGGTGTACATTCCCGCCGACCGCGCCCTCACCCTGTTTAACCGCGAAGGTTTAATGGAAATTGACGTGGTGTTTTCACCGGCCACTACGTCGGAACAAATGAGCGAACGGGTACGCCAGCGGCTGATGGACCGTCACGGTCAGGAAGATTTCACCATAGTGACTCAGGATGAAATGCTGGCCAGTTTAAACAGTATTCTTTCCGTGCTGACACTGGGCGTTGCAGCACTGGGGTCGGTATCACTGCTGGTCGGTGGCGTCGGTATTTTCACCATCATGACCACCAACATCCGCGAGCGCACACCGGAAATCGGTCTGCTGCGCGCCATCGGTACCTCCCGCCGCCAGCTGCTGAGTTTATTTCTCGGCGAAGCCATATTACTGGCGGTACTGGGAGCCATCGGCGGTATTGTGATTGCGCTGGTACTGCTGGGTTTAACCACACTGCTGGCGCCGGATTTTCCGGTTCAGCCGAGTCCCCTGTACTTAACGGCATCGCTGCTGCTGTCGGCCATAATCGGTCTGATTTCCGGCATTGGTCCAGCGTGGAAGGCGTCGTCCATGAGCCCGATAGAAGCGCTACGGGATGAATAGCCCTCAGTTTAAGGTCTGTTTTTACCGCTCAGCGCGTATTCCGCATCACTGACCTGTTCTTTCCAGATAACATTGGCGCCGTCTTTACTGCCGGTAATTGCCAGATGTGTCATGGCCCCATCCGCGCTGGCGCCGTGCCAGTGATCAATGTCGCACGGGCACCAGATCGCCTCGCCTTCTTTAAATTCAATGATTTTTCCATCACGGGTACCGGTCAGCGCGGTCCCCTGCAATACCACCAGATGCTGGCCGGCAGGATGCTGGTGCCACACGGTTCTGGCCCCCGCTGCAAAGCTGACACGGGCACAGGAAAAATGAGCCGATTCGTTGTCCGGAAATACCAGATCCACCTGCACGTCGCCGGTAAACCAGTCGTCCGGCCCTTTGAACGACGGCAAAACACCGGCGGCATAATGCATCTGCTGTGCTTTTTTATCTGACATAAACGTACCTCGTTATTCGCTGCAAAGCGGCCGGCCTATTTCACTGAGAAGGTGCCGGCCCTCTGGTTCACAATGGGTATAAACAGCCCTGACTGCTTTAACGGGTTACAGGGCGTTGTGCAGGATCTCGCCGATCACCGCTTCGGTGTAAATGTCGGCGATACCGAAACCGGTCACGTTGCCGCGCACGTTGGCGGTAATGGCGGCAAAGTCGCTTTCTTTAATACCCAGCTGAGACAGACGCACCGGGGTACCGATTTTGACGAACCAGGCTTCCAGCGCGGCAATACCCGCTTCTGCACCCTGCACGCCGAAAATTTTGTCGGCGAAGCGCGCAAACTGCTGTGGATTACGGCTGTGGTACCACTTCATCCACGCCGGCATCACCACCGATAGACCGGCACCGTGCGGCACGTTAAACAAGGCGGACAACGAGTGTTCAATCGCGTGATTCGGGTAGCTGAACCCGGCGGCACCGGCAAAGGTAATGCCGTTCAGCGCCAGAGTTGCGGCCCAGGCAAACTGGCCACGGGCGTCGTCGTCCTGCGGGTTTGCCAGCAACAATTCGGTGGTTTCAATCACGGTTTTAATCACCGACTCGACCAGTCGCGATTGCAGGTTCGGATGCTGGCTGGCGGTGAAATAGGCTTCGATGGAATGAGCAATAATGTCGGCGGCGGAATACACCAGATAGTCGCGTGGCACACTGCGGGTCAGCGCCGGATTAATCACCGAAATTTTCGGATACAGAGCCACAGAACCGATAAACAGTTTCTCGTGGGTGTCTTCGTTGCTGACCACCGCACTGGCGTTCATTTCACTGCCGGTGGCGGCCAGCGTCATCACCGCATACACAGGCAATGCAGAATCAAACTGGCCTTTGCCGGTGAACAGATCCCAGACATCACCGCCGTAGGTAACGCCTGCGGCCATGGCTTTTACACTGTCGAGCACCGAACCACCGCCAACCGCCAGAATGGCATCGACCTGATGCTCACGGGCGACGGCAATGCCTTCGCGCACCTTGCTGATCACCGGGTTGCTGATGATGCCGCCGAACGCCACCAACTCAATACCCTCCGCCGCCAGACTCTGGCTCACGGTAGCGAACAGGCCATCGTGCATGATGCGCTCACTGCCGTAGCAGAGCAGCACCTTGCGCACGCCCTGCGCCGCCATCATGGCGCCGATCTGTTGTTCTTTACCGGTGCCGAACTCAATGCGGGTCGGAACGTAGTACGTAAAATTCTGCATTTGGATACCTTCTGAAGGTGGAACGCCCGGGGCGTGAAATCATTGGCCAACGCACATCTGCTACTGAGCTGCTCAGGTCTGACACTTGGCAGGTCAGGGGCTGGCGATGATTCATCATGGTCCGTGAGGGCCTCAGATCGGTATCACGTTTCTGCCTGTTTCTTGCCTGATTCTCCGGATGTGCAGATTTTTGTGAGACAGGCATCCGCCTCTGGCGCTACAGTGAGCGCATCGATCAACGCGTATCAGGGGGCGGCTCCGCGCAGGCAATGCCTGTTGCCAGACGGCCGCCCCTGTCAGGAGCCTCCAGTGTCACACCCGCATCTGGCCACCATCATTGAACAGGCCACCACAGGCAACGAAGACCGCAGGACGGCCATTGAGCCGCTGGTCTTTTTCCGCCGGGAAGAACAGGCGCCACCGTGTATCTGCATGATTGAGCCCAGCATTGTGCTGGTCGCTCAGGGCGCCAAACGCATGTGGATTGGGGATGAAGGCTTTCTCTACGATCCGGAACGCTTTCTGATCACCTCCCTCGACCTGCCGGCCAATTCGGAAGTGGTGGAAGCAAGCCGCGAATCACCTTGCGTGGGGCTGGCACTGAAGCTCGATATGCAGATGCTGGCGGAGCTGATTGCCCTGGGCAGCCTGCCGCCACCGCCGGTGCGGGCCGATCAGCACAGTGTAGGTTTAGGCACCCTGACGCCCGACCTGTTGCAGCCGCTGGAGCGCCTGCTGGCGCTGCTGAATGAGCCGGACAGCATTCCGGTGCTGGCACCGCTGATATTGCGTGAAATTCATTACCGGCTGTTGCAGAGCGATCAGGCCGCGCGTCTGTGGCAGATTGTGGCGGCGGGCAGCCAGAGTCAGCGGGTGGCCAAGGCCATCGACTGGTTAAAGCAGAATTACAGCAAGCCGCTGCGCATTGACGAGCTGGCCGGCCGGGTGCAGATGAGCACCTCCACCCTGCACCATCATTTCCGCAAACTCACCAGCATGAGTCCGCTGCAATACCAGAAATGGCTGCGCCTGAACGAAGCCAAGCGTCTGATGCTGAACAGCGCACTGGATGCGACCAGCGCGGCGTTTCAGGTGGGGTATGAAAGCCCGTCGCAGTTCAGCCGCGAATACAGCCGGCTGTTCGGCCTGCCGCCGAAACGGGATATCGAAGGCCTGCGCAGTCAGGTGCGCTGACGACACTCACACACTGCGGACGTTCGCAGTCTGCAAAGGTTCAGGAACCGCGCACTTTCAGGCGATTATTGGTGTCACGGCTGTGCGTGATGAGGTCGTCATGGCTGCTGGATTGCGCCTGTGGCAGACCCCGCTTGGTCATGCGGTCGTACAGCAGCACATTCACCGTGGCCGCCAGATTCAGGCAACCCACAGTCGGTACGTAAACCACCTCATCGGCGGCATCCACCAGCGCCTGCGGCACACTGCCGTCTTCGGGTCCGAAGACGTACAGGGCGTCCTCGGGATGCACAAACGCCGGCAGCGGTGTCGCCCCCAGCACCAGCTCAACCACCACCAGTTTCGATGACGCAGGCTTGGCCGCCAGTAAATCGGCCACATGGGTGGCCGGTACCGCCTCGCCGATGTTTTTGGTGTCGGTGCGGTAGCGCATGGCCGTGTTGTAACGATTGCCCGTGTACAGCAGACCGTCGGCCTGAAAACAGCCGATGGCGCGCAATACCGAGCCAACATTGGTCACGTCTTTGGGGTTAATAATACCGATCTGAATCATAGGGGCCGGGTTACTGTGTTTGGATCAGGAGTTCTGAATTTCGCGAGTCGAAAGCCGGGTTCAGGGCAATGCTGGCGGTCTTAACCTGCACGCCGCTGCACACCACTGCAGGCCAAAAGCGTGCGCATGGTAGCACAGACAGCGCCTGCCCATGCCGGGCGAGAAAGCGACTGCGTCTGCCGGGCACAGGCAACCCAAACGACGCCTGTAAAAAAGCCCGGCGCGGGTTCGGGTCCGGCCGGGCAAAGAAGGATTTCTGTCGGCTCATCTGCCTATCCGGCAGACAGCTCCCCCCGGTACTGACGACACGCGCCGACCCGGCAGAAAAGCCCATGAAGAAAAGTCCCTGAAAAATCCTGCCGTCACCCACGACAGGTCGTGCTCATTCAGGGATAAACGGTGTGACAAAGCACAGGCCTCTGTCACCTTGTTGCTTGCAGGCTCAGCGAGCTACCACGACTGGTTCAGCCGCGGCATTCTTGCGCTTTATCGCCTCGTAATACTGTCCGTACGCCGGACGGTTGAAATACTGACCGTCGCCGGCTTTACCCAGAATTTTGCCATCCAGATACACCAGCTTGCCGTTCACCAGGGTGGCGTACGGAAGCCCGGTTACTGTCATATTGTCGAAAATATTAAAATCGACTTTCGAGTGCTGGGTCTTCACCGACAGGGTTTTGCTGGCGTTTGGATCCCACACCACCAGATCGGCGTCCGCACCGACACTCACCGCGCCCTTATTCGGGAAGATATTAAAAATCTTGGCGGCGTTGGTGGAGGTAATGGCCACAAATTCGTTCGGCGTCATACGGCCGCTGTTCACGCCCTTCTCCCACAGCACAGACATGCGTTCTTCAACGCCTGCGGTGCCGTTCGGAATTTTGGTGAAATTGTCTTTGCCCATGGCTTTCTGTTCCGCACAGAACGCGCAGTGATCGGTGGCCGTGGTGTGCAGAGTACCGGCTTGCAGTCCACGCCACAGCGCATCCTGATGGCCTTTCGCGCGAAACGGCGGACTCATCACGTGAGCGGCAGCAAAATTCCAGTCTGTGCTCTGATACACGCTGTCATCCAGCACCAGATGACCCGCCAGACATTCGCCGTACACCCGCTGGCCGCGGTTCTGCGCGTAGCGGATGGCATCCACGGTTTCAGACGCCGATACGTGCACAATATAAATCGGGGCGCCCAGAGTATCGGCAATGGTAATCGCCCGGTTGGCCGCTTCACTTTCCACCACCGGCGGGCGCGACAACGGATGCGCCTCGGGGCCGGTTAAGCCTTTTTCCAACAGCTGTTGCTGCAGGTGATACACCAGCTCGCCATTTTCGGCGTGCACGGTCGGCATAGCGCCCAGTTCCAGACACCGGCTGAAGCTGGCCACCAGAATTTCATCGGTACACATAATGGCGTTTTTATAGGCCATAAAGTGTTTAAAGCTGTTGACGCCGTATTGTTCGACCAGCTCGCCCATGTCGCGGTGTACGCTGTCATCCCACCAGGTAATGGCGACGTGAAAGCTGTAATTGGCAATGGATTTTTCCGCCCAGTCACGCCATTGGTGATACGCCTCCATTAATGGCTGCTGCGGGCTTGGAATCACAAAATCAATAATCGAGGTAGTGCCGCCAGCCACGGCGGCCGCGGTGCCCGATTCAAAATCATCAATGGCAACCGTGCCCATAAATGGCAGTTGCATGTGCGTGTGCGGATCAATACCGCCCGGCATCACCAGCTTGTCGGTTGCATCAATAATCTGCGTGCCGGCTGGTACTTCGATGTTGTCACCGATGGCCACTATTTTGCCGTTGTCGCACAGGACATCGGCTTTAAACGTCAGCTCGTGCGTGACAACCGTCCCGCCCTGAATCAGTGTGGACATAGAATTTCTCCGCGATAGTTCAGAAATGCAGCAGGGCTTGCGCCCTGCTCTTGAGCGTCGTGCCTGTTATTGCGCAGTAGCCGGTACCGACTGAGCCTGCATCGCGTTGGCGGCGATGTAATAAATTACGGCACCGGAAATTGCACCGGTAAACCAGCCATAGCTGTAGAACCAGCTCAGGAAACCTGTGGTGATGGCGATAACGGTCAGCGCCACCGGCACCAGGAAGGCGATAAAGCCGGTGTAGTTCACCATTGGGTAACTGCCTTTTTCGCTGTACAGCGACACCAGGTCCAGCTCCTGATTTTTGATCAGGAAATAATCGACAATCATGATGCCGGCGATCGGGCCCAGCAGACTGGAATAACCCAGCAGCCAGTTGGAATACATGCTTTCCACGCTGACATCGGATTCCAGCAGACCGGCTTTTTTCAGCAGCTCCCAGCTCATCAGCAGCAGACCGACAAAACCGGTCAGCAGAACGCCGCGGGTGTTGTTGATGTATTTCGGCGCAATGTTCTGGAAATCGTTGGTTGGTGACACCACGTTGGCGGCAGTGTTGGTGGAAATCGTGGCAATAATGATCAGCACCATGGCGACTACCACCCAGAATGGGCTGTCGATTTTACCGATCAGGCTGATCGGGTCGGACACCACTTCACCCACCAGAGCCGGAGACGCAGCGGTCATTACCACGCCCAGCGCAGCAAAGAAGAACATGGTCAGCGGCAGACCGATGATCTGACCGGTAACCTGATCTTTCTGGGATTTCGCGTAACGGGAAAAGTCAGGAATATTCAGCGACAGCGTTGCCCAGAAACCCACCATGGCGGTCAGACCACCGAAGAAATAGCCCATAAAACCCGCTTCTGCCGGACGGTTAGCCGGTACCGCCAGCATCTCGCTGAACGACACTTTGCCACCGGCCCAGACCATCAGGCCCACACCCACCGCCAGCAGCAGAGGCGCCGACAGGGTTTCCAGCCATTTAATGGATTCAGAGCCTTTAATCACCACGGCAATGTTCAGTGCCCAGAAAATAAAGAAGCCGATGACTTCACCGACACCGCCCAGACTCGCCCAGCTGTCGGACATGGCGGACAGCATTAAATGAATGGCCAGACCGCCGAACATGGTCTGAATACCAAACCAGCCGCAGGCCACGATACCGCGGATCAGACAAGGTACGTTGGAGCCGACAATACCGAACGACGAACGCAGCAGCACAGGAAACGGAATACCGTATTTGGTGCCCGGAAATGCGTTCAGCGTCAGTGGCAGCAGCACCACAATATTGGCCAGCAGAATCGTAATTAATGCTTCGGTCACCGACAGACCGAAATACGCGGTCAGTACACCACCCAGCGTATAGGTCGGCACACAAATGGCCATGCCCACCCACAGAGCGGCAATGTTCATTTTATTCCAGGTGCGTTCCTTCACTTTGGTGGGTGCAAGGTCTTCGTTATAGAAGGTGCCGGTTTCGAGATCGGAACCGGTTTCGAGTTCGTAGAACTCGCCAACCTTGACGGGCTTGCTCGTGCTCATAACTTGCCTCTCTTTTCAGTTTTAATGGTTTTTCAATGGCGCTGCCGGGCAGCAAACTGGCTCAGGTCATTACGCAATGCGGTGCACCCTAACGGTCAGGCGACCTCGGTAACGCTCCCCTCCTGATGGTGTTGCTGGCTGATACGGGCGCTGGCTTTCAGCATGGCGTGTAACAGCACGTTGGCACCAGCCTCGCACTGCTCGGGCGTGGTGCGCTCGGCAGGGTTATGGCTGATGCCTTTTTCACAGGGTGTAAAAATCATCCCGGACGGCATAATGTCGGACATATAACAGGCGTCATGACCGGCGCCGGCGTAGATATCCATGTGCGAATAGCCCAGCTCCCGGGCGGCGGCTTCCACGTCGTCTGACAGACGGAATTCCACCGGCGCGAAATACCAGTAGTTGTCCACCTCGATTTCCAGATCACGCTCAGCGGCGATTTTTTCGCAGAACGCCAGCAGCTCGTCGTTCATGGTTTTTAAAACGCCGGCATCCGGGTTGCGCAGGTCAATACTGAAATTCATGCGGCCCGGAATCACGTTGCGCGAATTCGGAAACACCTGCATAAAGCCCACAGTGCCCAGACCGTTTTTATGGCGGTTGCCGATGTTTTCTACTTCAGCGGTAATCAGTGCCGTGGCCACCATAGCGTCTTTGCGCAGATGCATCGGCGTGGTGCCGGAATGCTGCGAGCGGCCTTTAATCACCACGTTGTACCAGCGGATGCCCTGCCCTAAACGCACCACACCAATGGTTTTATTTTCGTCTTCAAGAATCGGGCCCTGCTCGATATGGGCTTCAAAAAACGCGCCCATGTTGCGGCTGCCCGGTTTGGCGTCACCGATATAACCAATGCGCGCCAGCTCATCGCCTAAGCGGATGCCATTCACATCGGTTTTATTCAGTTCTTCCTGCAGATCAAAACGACCCACGTACACGCCAGAACCCTGCATGGCCGGCTGAAAACGCGAGCCTTCTTCGTTGGTCCACACGGAAACTTCAACGGCGGTTTCGGTTTCAATCTGATTTTCGTGCAGGGTGCGCAGCACTTCAACGCCGGCCAGTACGCCGAACACACCGTCGAATTTGCCACCGGTCGGCTGGGTATCCAGGTGACTGCCGGTGCATACAGCCGGCAGATCGTTATTCTTGCCCGGACGGCGGGCAAACATATTGCCGAACTGATCGAAGCTCACCGTGGCCCCGGCGGCTTCGCACCAGCGGGTGAATAAATCGCGCGACTGTTTATCCAGGTCGGTGCCGACCAGACGGGCACAACCGCCCTCGTCGGTACCGCCGATATCGCCCATTTCCATCAGGCTGTCCCACAGACGTTGCTTATTAATACGCAGTTCTTTCATACCGTCCTCTTAATGCCCGGGGCTGCTTTCGCACCCCCGCGGTTGACCACCGGCGCTCTTTATATTTACCAAGTGGTAAAACTTTTATTCAAAAAAAATCGCGATGTGAAAATACGCGAGAACCTGACTGGTTAATCAAGGTTTGTGCCAATCGCAGGCAATATGGCCTCACGCACTGCGTATTCAGAACCCTCCACGTAAGCGGTGTGGCGCAGGCCGCATGATGTCTGGAACGGCGAACGGCAGAACAATAAAAAGGCCAGATTGTCAGCCATGTAAAGTCAGGATTCAGGCCCAGAAACACACAGGTTTTACGCCAGTCAAAGCCAGCAACTGGTCGATTATGCGGAGAGAAAGCCGGCCCCGGCACAGTTATTGTGCAGTGACCAAATCCGTGTGAAATAAAAGTGTGCAGCCGCTTTTTTTCGCGTTAGTGAGATACGAAATACGGCGGCTTCAGGATACGGATGTTGCGGCAGAATAAAACAAAAAAGGCGGCCATAAGGCCGCCCGAAACCAGACTGATACGGGAAATCAGCTTGGGAAGGAGTAAGCAATACCTTCACGCACGCCGCTGGACGGCCAGCGCTGGGTAATGGTTTTGCGCTTGGTGTAGAAACGCACGGAATCCGGGCCGTAGGCATGCAGATCGCCGAACAGTGAGCGTTTCCAGCCACCGAAGCTGTGGTAAGAAACCGGCACTGGCAGCGGTACGTTAATACCGACCATGCCCACCAGAATATTGTCGGCAAAATAGCGCGCCGCTTCACCGTCACGGGTGAACAGACAGGTGCCGTTGCCGTATTCGTGGGCGTTGATCAGGTCCATGGCTTCCTGCAGGGTTTTCACCCGCACGATGACCAGTACCGGGCCAAAGATTTCTTCCTGATAAATGGTCATTTCCGGAGTAACGCGGTCGAACAGCGTGCCACCAACATAGAAACCATTTTCGAAACCCGGTACCTGAATACCGCGGCCATCGACCACCAGTTCAGCGCCCTGCTCGACACCGGAATTGATGTAACCAACCACTTTGTCGCGTGCAGCGGCCGTGATCAGCGGGCCCATTTCGTTGCTGTTGTCCAGACCGGAACCGACTTTCAGACCTTTCAGTTGTTCAGTCAGACGACGGGACAGTTCATCACCTACTTCATCGCCTACGGCAACGGCGACTGAAATGGCCATGCAGCGTTCGCCACAGGAACCGTACGCCGCACCCATCAGGGCGTTCACGGCGTTATCCAGATCGGCATCCGGCATGACGATGGCGTGGTTTTTCGCGCCACCCAGTGCCTGACAACGCTTGCCGGTGGCCGCTGCGGTTTCGTAAATGTATTCAGCAATCGGGGTTGAACCGACAAAGCTTACGGCATGTACATCCGGCGAATGCAGCAGTGTGTCGACCGCTTCTTTGTCGCCGTTCACCACGTTCAGAATGCCTTTTGGCAGACCGGCTTCGTACGCCAGTTTGGCAATGTACAGGGTGCTGGACGGATCACGCTCAGACGGCTTAAGAACAAAAGCGTTACCGCACATAACGGCAGAAGGCCACATCCACATTGGCACCATGGCCGGGAAGTTGAACGGCGTAATACCGGCAACCACGCCCAGTGGCTGGAATTCGCTCCAGCTGTCGATGGCCGGGCCAACGTTTTTGCTGTGCTCGCCTTTCAGCAGCTCAGGGATGCCACAGGCGTATTCCACGTTTTCGATACCGCGCTGCAGTTCACCACGGGCATCGTGCAGCACTTTACCGTGCTCACGGCTGATGAGTTCGCAGATTTCGTCGGCTTTTTCTTCCAGCAGCATTTTGAAGCGGAACATCACCTGGGCGCGTTTGGCCGGTGGTGTATTGCGCCAGGCCGGGTACGCGGCTTTGGCATTGGCAATGGCCTGTTCCACAGTGGCCACGCTGGCCAGTTCCACGTCGGCGATCTGTTCGCCGGTGGATGGATTAAATACGCCCTGAGTACGGTTACCGGTCAGAACGTCTTCGCCACCAATAAAATGTCCGATGGTAGTCACAACGATTTCCTCTTTATTTAATTCTTTTCAACGGTTCCGGCGACACTGGCTGACAGTCAACGTGATTGACCAGAGCCGCCGTTCATTCATGTGTTAAGGCGAGCCTTTTATTCCAGCTCGCTGATGGATTCGCCCAGAATGTTGATCAGCGAATCGATCTGTTCTTTTTCGAAAATAAACGGAATACCCAGCTGAATGGTGTCGCCGCCGTAGCGGACGTAGGCACCCTTCTCCAGACACTTCATGGCAATCTGATACGGACGCAGGGTCGGGTCACCGGCGCTTTCAATGGTGAAACCGGCGGCGAAACCACAGTTGCGGATGTCGCTGATGTACTTCAGACCTTTCAGGCTGTGTACCGCTTCTTCAAAGTACGGTGCCAGTTCGGCCACGCGAGGAATCAGCTGTTCGTTTTCCAGCACGTCCAGTGTCGCCATGGCCGCCGCACAGGCAACCGGGTGACCGGAATAGGTGAAACCGTGTGGCAGTTCTACCGCGTGCGGTGCACCGCCCGCTTCCATAAAGGTGTTGTAGATGCCATCGCGCACAATCACACCGCCCATTGGAATGGCACCGTTGGTGATCTGCTTGGCGAAGTTGATCATGTCCGGCACGACATCAAAGGCATCGGCGCCAAACATGGCACCAGCACGTCCGAAACCGGTAATCACTTCGTCGAAAATCAGCAGGATGTTGTGCTTGTCGCAAATTTCACGCAGACGCTTCAGGTACCCTTTTGGAGGCACAATCACACCAGCGGAACCTGAGAAAGGCTCAACGATAACGGCCGCGATGTTGGACGCATCGTGCAGTGCCACCAGATCTTCCAGCTCATTGGCCAGATGCGAACCGTATTCCGGCAGACCTTTGGTGAATTTGTTTTCCGGCAGCAGCGTGTGGCTCAGGTGGTCAGACTCCATCGCCTGGCCCCAGATTTTACGGTTGCCACCGATACCACCGAAGCTGATGCCGCCCCAGCTGGCGCCGTGGTAACCCTTGGCACGGCCGATGATGCGGGTTTTGGTGGCCATGCCTTTCTGGCGCCAGTAACCGCGGGCAATCTTGGTCGCGGTATCAGCGGCTTCAGAACCTGAGTTGGCGAAGAACACTTTGTTCATGCCGGCCGGGACCAGATTGGCAATTCGCTCCGCCAGCTGGAACGCCAGCGGATGGCCGTACTGGAACGCCGGCGCGTAATCGAGCGTGCGCAGCTGTTTCGCCACCGCATCGGCGATTTCCGGACGGTTGTGACCGGCACCACAGGTCCACAGACCGGACAGACCATCCAGAATGCGGCGGCCCTTGTCGTCGATCAGGTAAGCGCCGTCGGCGCCGGTGATCATGCGTGGGTTCTGTTTGAATTCGCGGTTGGAGGTGTACGGCATCCAGTGAGCATCTAACTGGGCCTGGGTAACGCCGGCGGACAATGGCTTGTTCATGGTACGACTCAATAAGTTGAACTTCGATGTCGCCACTGTATGCGCTGTGTTTTGTTTGATAAATTACAATCTATCGAATCTAACTTTCATATTTATGAAACTTTATGGCCGCCGCCAGCAAACCCCGGCGGCCGCCGGAGAGACCGCATGAAAGCCTTACTGGGTAACCTGTCCGACGCCGACATCCGCCTGCTGCGCATCTTTATGGCCGTGGCCCGCTGCGGTGGCTTAAGTGCCGCCGAGCTGGAGCTGAACATCGGCCGTTCGACCATCAGCCGCCACCTGAAAGATCTGGAAACCCGCCTCGGCATCACCCTCTGCCACCGCGGCCGTGCGGGCTTCTCGCTGACGCAGGAAGGTGCGCAGATACGCGACGCCGCCGACCGGCTGATCGGCTCGCTTGAAGACTTCCGCAATCAGGTGAACGACCTGCACCGCTCGCTGCAGGGCAGCCTGTCGATCGCCATCTTCGACAAAACCGTGACCAATCAGGCCTGCCGCATCCATCAGGCGATTGCGGCGTACCTTAAAGAAGCACCGGACGTGTTTATCCGTATTCACATCGTACCGGTGAACAGCATTGAGAAAGGCGTGCTTGATGGCAGCTATCAGGTCGGCATCATCCCCACGCACCGGCCGTCGACCAGCCTGGAGTACATCCGTCTGTTCGGTGAGCAGATGTACCTGTATTGCGGGCGCGAGCATCCGCTGTTCACTCAGGCCGAGAGCATCACCCCGGAAATCATCGCCCGCCAGCGCTACGCCGGCCTCGACTTCCACAGCCCGAACATGGACGTGTCGCACAAACTGGGGCTGAACAAAGTGGCCACCGCCAACGACCAGGAAGGCATCGCCACCCTGATCAAAAGCGGCGGTTTTATCGGCTTTCTGCCCGAGCACTATGCCCGCGTGTTCGTGCACGCCGGCGAGATGAAGCGCATTCCGAGTCCGGACTACGAATACTTCTGTGACTTTGCTGCCCTGTACCGCAAGTCGCCGCGCCCGACCCGTCTGGTCGAGCATTTTTTACAGTCACTGCGCAACGTACACGACCTCTGAGCGTGCAAAGCATCACGCCAGACAGCCGATTCAGTGATACAGTTACCGCCTTGCCCGCGACAGGACATACCGTGATTTACCAGAAAAACGAAACGCGCCAGCGCAAACCCAACGCCCAGCGCCAGCAACTTGAAGCCCGCATTATCCGCGCCGCCGAAAAAGCCTTCGCCTGTACCGGGTTCAACGGCACCTCGATGGAAGTGATTGCCGAAGCGGTCGGTATTTCCAAACAGAACCTGATTTATTACTTTCCGACCAAAGAAACCCTGTACCGCAAAGTGCTGCAGAACACGCTGGATATCTGGACCGAGAAAATGGTGTTCAGTGAAGATCCGGATGCCTTGCCTGCGGACATCATCGCCCATTACATCCGCGGCAAGCTGGAACTGTCTTACGAAAATCCGGACGGTTCCAAAGTGTTCGCCCATGAAGTGATCAACGGTGCGCCGATTCTGCGCGACTACCTCATCAGCCATTTAAAGCCGCAATTTGAAAAAGACGTCGAACTGGTGAAACGCTGGAGCAAAGCCGGGCTGATCCGCGACATTTCGCCCGAGCATCTGTTTTTTACCATCTGGGCCGCCACCCAGACCTACGCCGACTTTGCCACCCAGATTCAGCTGTTAATGGGTAAAAAGAAACTGACGAAAAACGACTTCAATGAAGCCGCGGATTTTCTGACCCGCCTCGTCCTGAATGGCATTGTTGCCAATTAGTCGTTAAAAGCGCTCCAACACCCTGCCCTTAACGGGTGCAAAAAAGCCGGGTTCTGCCAGACAAAACCCGGCTTTTTTATGCCCGGCTCATTTACGGTGCACCGCCAGCACAGGTATTCCGTTCACTATAAAGCGCTGGCGGAAAACACCGAACACAGCAGTCAGTGACCATAAAAAATCCGCAGCCAACGGCCAGCCGTCCGGCTTTCAGCCTGCCTGCAGAAAACAAAAGCAGGGTAAAAGACACGTCATAACGGCGCCTTCTGCGTCGGATATTCCCTCGGTCTTCGGCTATTAAAACGCTGATTTTCGGTGCAAAACCCTGTCCGAACGCACCGAATCTGAACGCCAACTTTATGTTTACCAAGTGGTAAAACACCGGTATCAATAATTTTACCAAACGGTAAAACAAAGAATGCGATCGGGAGATACCATGCTGACCAGAAGTGAAGCACTGCAACTTGCCCATGTGACCGGGCCAGACTTGCATGCCCTGTGCAAAGAAGCAGCCGCTGTGCGCGACCTGTGCTTTGGCAACACACTCACCTGGTCGCGCAAGATATTTATTCCGTTAACCAATATGTGCCGTGATACCTGCGGCTACTGCACCTTTGTTAAAAACACCGATGCCGACGGCGCGCACTATATGAGCCCATCGGAAGTGCTGGACGTGGTACGTAAGGGCGAAGCCCTGGGGTGCAAAGAGGCACTGTTCAGCCTGGGCGAAAAACCCGAACTGAAACACGCGCTGGCGCAGCAAAAACTGGCAGCACTCAGCTACGACAGCACGCTGAATTATCTGCACGACATGGCGGCGCTGGTGCTGGATAACAGCCATTTATTACCGCATCTGAATCCAGGCACTTTAAACCGCGACGAACTGGCGTATTTAAAACCCGTTGCCGCCAGCATGGGCATGATGCTGGAAAACGTCAGCCTGCGTTTGCTGAAAAAAGATCAGGCCCACCACGCCTGCCCGGACAAAGTACCGGCGGCGCGCCTGCGTACCATAGAAGCGGCCGGCCAGCTCGATATTCCCTTCACCACCGGCATTCTGATCGGCATTGGCGAAACCTGGGAAGAGCGCATCGACAGCCTGCTGGCGATTAACGAAATGCATCTGTATTACGGCCATATACAGGAAGTCATCGTACAGAACTTCCGCGCCAAAGCCGGCACCGCCATGGCCGGCTGCAGCGAACCCGATCTGGATGATATGCGCCGCACACTCGCCATTGCCCGCCTGCTGCTGCATCCATCCATCAGCCTGCAGGCACCGCCGAATCTGGAAGAACGCTACGGCCACTACATTTCCGCCGGCATTAATGACTGGGGTGGCGTATCGCCGCTGACCATTGATCACATTAACCCCGAACGCGCCTGGCCTCAGGCCGAAAGCCTGCAATCCGCCTGCAATGCGCGCGGTTACCGCCTGCAGGAACGCCTGACCATTTATCCCGATTATTTAAAACGCGCCGGTCGCTGGCTGCACAGCGATCTGGGTCCCGTGGTGGCCGGTATGGCCGCCAGTAACGGCCTTGCTGCTCACCAGTCACTGCAGGATTAAGGAGCCTTTATGAACGCCATTGCTGATTTTCTTTTCCAACCTGAATCCGGCGCCCAGCTCGAACGCCTGCTGGCCCAGAGCGAACCCGAGGTACGCCGTATTTTGCGCAAATCGCTGACCGGCGGTGAGCTCAGCCGCGAAGAAGCCGTGACTCTGTTTAATACCTCAGGGGTTGAATACAACGCCCTGCTGGCCACGGCCGACCGGGTACGTCAGCTGCGCTGCGGTGATACCGGCTCCTTTGTGATTACCCGCAATATTAACTTTACCAACGTCTGCTACATGGGCTGCAGCTTCTGCAACTTCTCCGTGGCGAAAGAAGACGCTACGGCTGAATTTATTTCGTTCGACGAAATCGCCAACCGCGCCGAAGAAGCCTGGGCCCGCGGTGCCACCGAAGTGTGCGTACAGGGTGGCCTGCATCCGGACATCGATAAAGATTTCTACCGCAATGTGCTTATCGCCATTAAAAGCCGGGTACCGGATATTCATATTCACGCCTTTTCACCCTTTGAAATCTGGTACGGCGCGAAAAAAGCACGAATGACCCCGGAAGCCTTTTTGGCCGACCTGAAAGCACATGGTCTGGGTTCAATGCCCGGCACTGCGGCAGAAATTCTGGAACCGGAAGTCCGCAAAAAACTGACAAAAGACAAGCTCAAAACCGAAGAATGGGTACGTATTATCAAAGCGGCTCACTCGGTTGGGGTGCGGACGACGTCCACCATTATGTACGGCCATGTCGATGGTCCGTCCGACTGGGCCTATCACCTGGATCTGCTGCGTACCATTCAAAAAGAAACCGGCGGCTTCACCGAATTTGTCCCTCTGGGTTTTATTCACTACGAAACCCCTTTGTACAAAGAAAACCCGCAGGGTGTGCGCACCGGTCCGACCCGCGCAGAGCACTTTAAAATGCACGCGGTTGCGCGGCTGATGCTGCAGGGGCACATCGATAACATTCAGGCATCCTGGGTAAAAATGGGCCCGGAAACCGCCGCACAAATGCTCAGGGCCGGTGCCAACGATCTGGGTGGCACCTTAATGAACGAGAGCATTTCCCGCGCCGCCGGCGGCCAGCATGGTCAGGAAGTTTTCCCCGAAGACATGGTGGCCAATATTCATAAGGCAGGCCTTTCAGCCATTCAGCGCTCCACCCTGTACAGCTGCGTTCAAGACTACGGCCCGGCCGGGGATTTCAGCCCGTCGTTTATTTCGCCGTCACAACATATTCTGCTGACAGGTATTGCCTGATGAACGCACAACCTGTCATCACCTTGCTGGCCGGTGGCGTTGGCGGTGCCAAAGCGGCACTGGGTCTGGCGCTGGGGCCACACGCAGAACGCACCCGTATTATTGGCAATATCGCCGATGATGAAGCCTTTCATGGCCTGTGGGTGTCACCGGATATCGATACCCTGACCTACACCCTGGCGCGACGCATTCATCCGCAACAAGGCTGGGGGCTGACCGGTGACAGTGCGCAGGTATTAAACGCGTTAAATACGCTGGGCGCTGACACCTGGATGTGGCTCGGAGATATGGATTTCGCCACGCATATCTACCGAACAGAACAACGCAGCAATGGTATCCGGCCAAGTGCTATTGCCGCGCATATTGCAGAAAAAAACGGGGTTAAACAGCCCATTATTCTGCCAACCGATGACGTTGTGCAGACGCGCTTAACCACGGATCAGGGTGAGCTGAGTTTTCAGGAATACTTCGTGCGCGAACGTTGCGCCCCTGAAATTCATCACATTGAATTTCACGGCGCCGATAAAGCCACCGCAACACCAGAAGCGCTGGCGGCCATTCACAGCGCCGACCTGATTGTACTGGCACCGAGCAACCCCATCGTCAGCATCGGGGCTATTTTGGCGATTCCGGGCATTCGCGATGCAATCCGCAGTGCGCGGGCAAAATGCATTGCCATTTCGCCTTTTATTGGTGGAAAAACCGTAAAAGGCCCGGCGGATAAAATGCTCGAAGCTCTGGGTTTGAATACCTCGCCGGTGGCCATTGCAGAGCTGTATGCCGATATTCTCGACGGCCTGATGATCGACCACGCCGATCATGACTGGCGCCCGCTGCTCGAAGACCGGGACCTGCCGGTACTGGTCACCCACACCCTGATGAATAACGATGCCGATAAAACGCGGTTAATGAATGAAACCGTGGCTTTTTATCAGCAGCTGCAACAGGAGGTGTGCGAATGAACAACGCCGATATCTGTGTGGTGATTCCGATGAAACACCCGGTGCAGTCCAAAATGCGCCTTAACCGTGCGCTCAGTGATGAACAGCGGGCTGCTCTGGCGATTCATTTATTCCGCAATACGCTGGCGTTTTTCCGCCGCGAATTTCCCCAACTGACGCTGTTGGTGGTGACGCCATCCGCCTGGGTAGCCGCTACCGCACGGCAGTTTGGTTGTGAAATTCTGCTCGAAGCGAGCCCCGCCGGCCTGAATCAGGCACTGGTGCGCGCCACTCGCTGGTCACTGCGTAACCGTTTCAGCCGCCAGCTGATTATTCCTGCGGATATCGAACAGCTTAAGCGCGATGAGATTTTGCGTTTACTGGCTGAGCCTGCACAGGTTGTGATCGCCAATGCCCGTGACGGCGGTACCAACGCCCTGCTCTGTACACCGCCGGATGCCATTCCTTTCTGCTATGGCGAGCAGTCCGGGCGCGAACACGCCCGCGCTGCTGCGCGCCTGCACTTAAGTTGCGCGCGCCTGACACTGAATTATCTCAGTGCGGATATCGACCATCCGCAGGATTTACCGCCCGATCTTTATTACGCCCCTGTGGCCGACAAGGTATTGCCTTATGCATAACACAGCGCTTCCCGACATGAGTCCTGATAACGGCAAGCAACCGCTGGCTTTTCCGGCGGCACGCATGGAAATGCTCGCCCCGTTCGGCTTGCCGGATTTTCAGCCCGGGGATGATCTGGCCGGCGCCTTTATTCAGGTGCTGAGCGCGCAGAATATGCATCTGCATGAGGGCGATATTCTGGTGATCGCGCACAAGGTTGTTTCCAAATGCGAAGGGGCTGTGGCCGACATTGAACAGGTCGAACCGTCTGAAGCGGCGCTGAAACTCGCCGCCGAAGTGAATAAAGACCCGCGTAAAGTGGAAATCATTCTGCGCGAATCGAAACAGATTCTGCGCGCGGTTAAACGCCCCGGCCAGCCTGAAGGCATTTTAATTGCCGAGCACCGTCTGGGTTTTATCTGCGCCAATGCCGCCGTCGATCAATCGAATGCTGATAACGAAAATCAGCTGATTTTTCTGCCGCAGGATCCTGACGCCAGTGCGCGTTCACTGTGCCAGGCACTGGAGGCGCATTTTAACTGCCGCTTGGGCGTCATTATTTCCGACACCTTTGGTCGTCCTTGGCGTCTGGGGCAAACCAACGTCGCCGTAGGCATCGCTAACGTACCCGCGCTGGTAACCATGTACGGCGATACCGATGCCTGGGGCCGTGAATTAAAAGTGACCGCCCCGGCCTTTGCCGACGAACTCGCCGGTGCTTCCGGTTTGCTGATGAGCAAAGCCGGCAAGTGTCCGCTCATTATTTTCCGCGGCTTATGCTGGCAAAGCGATGCGCATGCCAGCGCTGCCGATTTACTCCGACCTTCCAAAGAGGATTTATTCAAATGACCATTGCCATTCTTGGCGGCACAGGCCCACAGGGAAAGGGTCTTGCCCTGCGCTTTGCCCGCGCCGGAATTCCGGTCGTTATTGGTTCACGCGATGCGGAACGCGCCATCGAATGCGCCGCTGAATTAAGCCAAAAACTCGCCGCTATTGCGCCTGACGCAGCGGTTATCAGCGGTGCCGATACCCTGACTGCGACGCAACAGGCCAGCCAGCTGGTGATTCTGGCCGTGCCCTTCAGCGCGCACAACGCCACGCTGAGCAGCATTAAAGACCTGCTGCAGGGCAAGGTGCTGGTCGATATTGTGGTGCCACTGGCCGAAGGCAATCCGAAGGCCGTTGCCATGCCGCCAGAAGGCTCCGCTACTGAAGCCGCTCAGGCCCTGCTCGGTGACAGCATTCCCGTCGTCGGCGCTTTGCACAACGTGTCCGCCGTCACCCTGAACAAACTCGATCAGCACATTAATTGCGATGTTCTGGTGTGTGGTAATGACGTCGACGCGAAGAAAGCCGTACGCGATGTACTGGCTCAGATTGGCATCACCAGCTACAACGCCGGCACCGCCGAGAGCGCCCGCTGTATTGAGGCCATTACCCCGATTCTGATCCGCCTGAACATTTCCAAAGAAGTGCCCTTCAGCCATGCCGGTATCCGCATCTGGGCACCTGATCACTGATTTTATTTAACGCAGAAAAGAGGAAACACTATGGAATTTGGTATTACCTTCAAAGGCTTTGTCAGCCCGAGCCGTGCGCGCAATCTGGTGCGTCAGGCAGAAGCCGCCGGTTTCACACAATGCTGGTTTTATGATTCACACATTCTGTGGCGTGAGTCCATGGTGGCCATGGCCATGTGCATGGAACACACCCAGAAAATGAAATTCGCGCCGTGCGTAACCAGCCCCGACGTGCGTGACTGGTCGCATGCGGCCAGTACCTTTGCCAGCCTGGCCTTGCAAAGTGAAGGCCGCTTTGAAATTGGTCTGGGCCGCGGTGATTCTGCCAACCGCGTGATGGGTAAAAAGCCAGCTACCCTCGCCCGCGTCGCCGAATTTACCCAGAAAGTTAAAGCCATGGTACGCGGTGAAGAAGTAACGTACGACGAATGCCCGGTGCCGGTTAAGTTCCCGTGGGCCGTGGGTTATGAACTGCCGGTACACATTGCCGCCTATGGTCCGCAGGCACTGAAAACCGCTGGCGAACACGGTGATGGTCTGATTCTGCAGATCGGTGAGCCGGATCTGGTGAAATGGTTTACCGAACAAGCCATTGCAGCCGGTAAGGCCGCAGGCCGTGATATGTCGAATTTTAAAGTGGTGGCCGCGGCACCCGCTTACTTCGGCACAAAAGAATACGCGATTGAAAAAACCAAATGGTTCCCGGCCATGGTGGGTAACCACGTTGCCGACATCGTGGAAAAATACGGTTCAGATTCCGGTCTGGTGCCAAAAAGCCTCACCGATTACATCGAAAAGCGCCGTGGCTACGATTATTCCAAACATGGCCAGAGCGATAACCCGTATCTGGATTTCATCACAGCGGACATCGTAGAAAGCTTCTGCGTACTGGGTGAACCCGACGCTCATATTGCCAAAGTGAAAAAACTGCAGGAAGCGGGCGCCACTCAGTTCAATATTTATCTGGACAGTGGCGATGAAGAAGAAATTATTGCCCACTACGGCAATACCGTGATTCCCGCGTTCCGTTGAGTATTTTGCAACTGAAAACCTGAATAAAAAAACCGGAGTATGCTCCGGTTTTTTTATTCAGCCCGTTACGCGTTTGCGCCGGGCTGTAAATCAAGTTCCATAAACACCGCATCATCGCCGTAGCTGGCGCAGATCTCAGTGTCGGTGCAGGGTTTAAACCCCTGCTTTTGCCAGAAGCGGTCGGCGCCCTGTACGGCCACCAGACTCACACGTTTTACGCCCAGCTGGCGCGCCTGACTGAGCACGGCATTGACCAGTTTCTGGCCAAGTTTTTTACCCTGCGCCCGCTCATGCACCGCCAGATCGTGCAGGTACAGACCTTCCGCCTGCTGCAACGCCACGCTCTTTTCGACGGCGTTGAACAGTTTCGGTGGTTTTTTACCCGCCCAGCGATGGGCCAGTACATAGGCTTCAATGTGCCCTTTTTCGCAGTGACTGACGAAACAGGTTTCCGGCGTCACTTCCCACTTACTTTTCAGTACATCAATGCTCTCGGGCTCGATGTCTGTGTAAGCGTTCTGCTGGACGGAGTAGATTCCGTTCCAGTCGTCGGATGTGATCGATGAAATGGCCATAACGGTAAAACGTGCATTAAAAAAGGGCAGCTAAGATACCACACCGGCTGCCCCCTGCAGTTACTGATTGTTAAGGAGCCTCTGAATAACTCGGTGCCCGTTCTGGATTGAAGGAAAGTTCTGAATCACGAAGCCGGGTTGCAGGCATAGCGGGCTCTGTCAAAAACCGGCGACACCGAGTCAGGGCTTTCCTGCAATCCCCGCAGGGCGCGGCTTTCCGGGCTGTATAGCGGCGTTGGCGAACTTGAAAAGGACCCGCCATTATCTGCATTCGCCGCCTTGCTCTACAGCCCGGACAGACTCGCGCAGAGCTGTGCAGAGTTATTCAGAGGCTCCTTAATTGTTCAGGTAGGCTCGGTGCGCAGCGCCTCAAGAATTAGCATCCGGCTGGAATGCCCCGTCAGCGGAAAGCGGCTGTGGCCGATTTTCCAGCGAATATCACGCCCCATGTGACGCAGGCGCTCTGCCAGCACGTCTGTCATGTGCGCAAGTGTATGGTCATGATCCTGATGCACCACCACACCAAACGTCGAGTTTGAATAGCGACCCAGATAGCTGTCGTGTGGCATATGTTCTTTCAGCTGACGCGCCAGCTCATGCATCAGCGCACTGCTTTCGTTCTGCGTGCCTATGTCGCGGAAATTGGCAACCTCAAGCATCACCACGGAGAAAGGTCTGGCCTTAGACGGACCACCAACCACAGAATCCAGCAGGTAGCGCTCAAGCCCGGCGCGGTTAGGCAAGCCGGTGGCCGCATCGGTAAACGCCTTGCTCTGCACCCAGGCTTCTTCGCGCGCCAGACGCTCCTCTTCGAGCAGGCGGGCTTTCACATCCGTATACACAGTGAGCATGGAAATCACGATAAAGCACAACGCCGCCACCACCACAGCACCGGAAATAACACCGCCACTCAGTTCGTTGGCCGGGTCGGAAACCGCTCCTGAGGGAAACTCCACCGCGGCCATCCCTGTGTAATGCATGCCACAAATTGCAGCGCCCATCACCAGTGCAGCCACCCCCTGAAACGCAACTGCCCGACGGCCAACCAGCGTCTGGCTGTAGCGGCAGATCGCCAGCGCCGCACCGGACGCCACGACTGCGATGACGATAGAAACACTGAACCATAACGGATCGTAACTGACCGACGGCGTCATTCGCATGGCCGCCATACCCAGATAGTGCATCGCGGCCACACCGCCGCCCATGGCCAGACTGCCAAGCACCAGTTTCACTACGCTGACCGCCTGCTGACTGATCAGATGCAGAGCGAGCGCAGAAGCCAGCACCGCGGCAACCGCCGAGATCACCGTCATTTCCAGATCGTAGGACATAGGTGCGTGCATCTGATAGGCGCCCATGCCAATGAAATGCATGCTCCAGATCCCCAGCCCCATAGAAAAGGCACCCAATCCCAGCCAGCGGGCGCGCTTGCCGCCTAATACTCCGGTCAGTTGGGCACCGAAATACAGTGCGCAATACGAAGCCAGAATCGCCACCAGATACGACACAGTGACGAGCGTCAGATCGTAATGTCCGTGCATACCCACACCCTTAGTAGTTGATTGATTTACTCAGGTATTATGATACACGGCCAACCACTGGCGCGAATCGTCTACTTACAAAACTTAACTAACTGTTCAGCGAACCGGATGACGTTATGAACAATAACGCAGGCTGGCATGGGCGAATTGAACGAACGGCGTTTCATTGAATGGATCAGGAAAAGCGGATAGCGGGGAGCGGAACCCGGACAACCCAAACATGGGCTTGTGGTTCAGTGCGTAGATTGGTTTAAAAGGCGATTTTTAGTGCCACCAGAATGGCTTCTGGTGCAGCCACAACGGCTTAGATAAATGGTCGGGATGAGAGGATTTGAACCTCCTACCCCTTGCACCCCATACATTTATTAAATAGACCTCCACAGATTGTCATAGACGATGACGGAATCATAAACCCCAGATAGAATGGGCCTCAACGGCAAACTAACGTCCAGAACCATCCACCAACATCCGTCTATAGCTCCAATCTTTGGTGGGGCAAAAAGTGGGGCAAAATTTAAAGTGACAAAGCTAACCCAGAAGCAACTAGAAGCCCTGACCCCCGATGATGACAACAAAACCTTTCGGGAGGATAACGGGCTCGTTGCCAAAGTCCGCGTAGGTGTAAAAGGCGTTACCGTTCTATTCCGTTACGAATACAAATTCGAAGGCAGAAAGCGCGACATCCGGCTTGGTTCGTGGCCAAAGCTGGCACTTGCCCATATCCGCAAAGAACGTGACCAGGCTATGAACCTGGTGAAATCAAACATTGATCCCGCAACAGCAAAGAAAGCGTCCAAATATGAAGCCCAACGGTTACTTGAGAATGAGATTGCAACGCATTCAATAAAAACCCCTGAAGACCTGACATTTGACGATCTATTCAAAGAATGGTTAGAACATGGCGTTGCCAGGCAAGACAACAATGCGGCCTTAAAGCGCTCATTCTTGAAAGACGTTCTCCCCCCCCTGAAGGATGTCCGCATTCGCCACCTGACGGACCTGGATATCACCAAAGTCCTCAAAGCAGCAAAAGCCCGTGGCCTTAATCGTACGGTTGTCGTGCTCAATAATGACATAGCCCAGATGCTACGCTGGGCCGAAAAGCGCAAGCCCTGGCGGGCACTTCTCTCTGATGGCAACCCCTGCGAGCTCGTCAATCTGAAGATGATTCTGGATAAGGACTATCGGGAAGAACGGGACCGAACCCTGACTGATGAAGAGATCTCGGAGCTTCATCAACGCATTAAAAACATGGTTGAAACCTACGCAGCCCTTCCTGCGGGTCAAAAATACACTGGCTCCAGACCTCTGGATGCAAAATCCACTTGTGCCATCTGGATCTGCCTGGGCACCCTGTGCCGTATTGGTGAGCTGCTGCAGTCTAAATGGGCTCATATCGACTTCGAAAAGCGCATCTGGCATATACCAGCTGAAAACACCAAAGCACATGCCGGACGATCACAAGACCATACGGTTTACCTTTCTGATTTTGTTCTTGGTCAATTCAAAGAGCTGAAGCAGTTAACCGGGGACTGCGAATACGCTTTTCCATCGAAAGACAAACAGACTCACGTCTGCCTTAAGACAGTTTCGAAACAAATTGGAGACAGACAGATAAAGTACAAGAATCGATCAGGCCCCATGAGCAATCGCACGCATGACGACTCCTTGGTGCTGACTAACGGAGAAGAAAGAGAATGGACGCCACACGATCTGCGACGCACAGGAGCAACCATCATGCAACGCTTAGGAATACCATTAGACATCATTGATCGCTGTCAGAATCATGTTCTGCAGGGCTCAAAGGTAAGACGCCATTACCTGCATTACGACTATGCAAAGGAAAAGGCAGAGGCTTGGGAGTTGCTGGGTAAGCACATTGAAATTTGTCGCAATAATCCAGTCAGATAACGGAACTGACGCTGGATAGCTAAAGCACTTGGGGGCCACCTACTCTTCTGCTAATGTGTCGCTGACATATTTATGGATAGCTGCCAATCAGGGAGAACAGGATGGTAGGCACTAAAGAAGAGTCTTTGCTCACATTCGTTGAATTTGATGTTCTAGAAAGAGAACTCGCCCGCCTGGACGAACTCGGCACGATTAAACTTGAAGCCGAGCATGGGCTATCGGAAGCCCTATCCGACCTCGAAGGATTCAAGAATCAAATAGCTGATCTGGAAGGTTCGTCCTTGATTGAAGCCTGCAAAGACAGCGCAATCAATTCAATATCAAGCCAATTCGGCCTCGCCAGTTTGTTTATTACTGCTAAGGATGGCGGTAGCGTAACGACCACTCATAACTTTGAAAAGGGCATCACCTCAAGTGAGGCGGATCATGCAAAGTATGATCAATTCATAGCGAACAACGATGGCAGTCGCCCCTGGAAAGAAGTCAGGGATGAAATAAGGTACGACAAACCCCTGCCAGGTCAGAGAAAGGCTACATTCAAAACTCAAGAAACAATCCAGGACGCCTATACAGGAAAAACTCTTCCTAAAGATGGACGTGCACACATCGATCACATTGTGTCAGCCAAAGAGATTGAGTCGAAAGCAAAAGCACATTTACACATGACCCCAGAACAACGGGCAAAGATGGCAACGGACGATGCCAACCTCGCTTTCACAGACGCCAGCCTGAATCAATCCAAAGGCTCGCAAAAGATGGCAGACTGGTTAGATCAACCCGACAAAAAGACTGGCACAACCAAAGGTAAACGATTCGAAGTCGATCGTGAGAAAGCCCTTGAACTTGACCGAATCGCCAGAGAGCACATCGAATCGAAACTCAACAAAGAAGCAATAAAGAAATATTCTATTGAGCTCGCCCAAAGCGGGGCAGCAGATGCAGCAAGAATGGCAGCATACTCCGCACTTGGTGTTATCCTGAGAGAGTTTACACACGAATTCTTTGTTGCCATCAAGGAAGCATTCAAGAACCGGAAAACGATGTCCCTACGTGAGATATTTGCCTCATTCAAAGAAAGAATGTCCAGGGTCATTCAAAAGCTCAAAGAAAACTGGAAGGACATATTTACCGGCTCAATTGAAGCCGGAATGACTGCCTTTTTCTCGAACCTCCTTGTGTTTTCAATCAATCTCTTCGCAACAACCCTTAAGAAATTTGTAAGCATGATCCGTGCAGGATTCGTCTCTTTAGTCCAGGCCATAAAAATCATTGCCAACCCACCACCGGGATTATCGAAAGAGGAAGCGCGATATCAGGCTGTAAAAATCATGACGGCCGGAATTATTGGCGCAGCCTCTCTTGGACTTAGTGCTGCTATCGAAAAATTTCTGCAAGCCATTCCAGGACTTCAGCCCCTGATGATGTTTCCTGTACCAATCCCAGGCGAGCCACGCACGGTTAGCGACATTATCGCAGTCACGCTATCATCCATTCTCGGTGGTGTTCTGACCACCCTAGTAATATACCTTATGGATAGCTTCAGAAATCAATCTAAAAAAGACAAGTTACACATCCAGCTAGTATATCAAAGCGGCGTTGTCGTTGAATACTCAACCATGCTCAGCTGGATATCGATGGGTGATGCATTCAAGGCCTTCTTCAAAGATGCTGAAGAGCAAGCAGCATTAGTCCATGAAACCCGCCTCATCATGCAGGAGTCAAATTCTGAAGTTAAGAAAAGTGTCTATTCATACAAGCTAGCCATAGAGAAAATGAAAAGCAGAAGGAATTGAAATGAGTACAACAACAAAAGTTATGACTAATGAATCTTCAAAAGTGGCAACCAAGAAAGTTTCTAAAGACACAGCAGAAGATGTGCTTAAAGAAATTTCCACCATTAATTTTGAAGTTCTCAGGAAAGATGAGCTTGATACCTACGGAGAGAAGGTGGCGACCGCTATCATGGAGAAGATCCATGAATCCAGCGAAAGAATCGCTACCGCCAAAAGAAAATCCAAAGACGCCGAAAAAATGGAAATCAATTTTCTTGGTTTCGGTACATCGAAGAAAGCAGAAGCCACCTCTGAAGCACTAGTAGCAACTAACGAAGCTGTTCATGAAATGAACGAGCTTATGCGCGCACTTATTGTTTACACCCAGCTCAACGGAAAACTTTCGAAAGCAATGAACAGCGCCATGGCCAGAATGATGGCAGAAGGCTTCAAAAATCACGGCGGCGACATCGTCGAGCTTAACAAAAACGGTGAAGAGTTCGCCCAGATTGTGATGCAGGAAGCCGAAGACTTCGCGAACAAGCAGCTTCAGATTGAGTTACTGCAACAAAAACACTCTGACGAACTAAGAAGTGTAGACCAGGGAAGCAAACAACGAGCACAAGAAATTGAGAATAAGATCCATATTCTTAAGCAGAAAACAGAAGATCACGTCGTAGAAATACGCTCAGAGCTAAGTTCGAAAATCGACTCATCAATGAGCCGAAGTGACGAGAATGATGCTCTACACCAGCGTCTCATTGACGATCTTCAGAAGACAACCGAGACAATAAATAGGGAAAGCGTCGAGCAAGACAAGATACATACAAATCAAATTCTTGCTTTAAACAAAGAGCTGAAAAAGCAAAAAGTAATAATTGAAGAACTTCAGAAGCATGCCGAGGCCTCTGCTCTTCATCGATACTTGGCAATAGGCTCTTTGATTGTCTCTTTAGCAGCGATCGCATGCTCAGCTTGGCTTTACTCAACGATTCAATAGAATCGCAAATATCGATCTGGTTACAGTAGCCCGGGGCCGGGCTACTTTCACACCCACACGATTACTACCTTACAACTTCCATCAACTTCCCAAAACTATCTACCACGTCGTACTTCACGTTTTCGGGTGCGTACTTCTTGTTGATGGCGTCAAAGAACTTACGGGCGCAGCTAATTTTATAGTGCTCAATTCCACGCAGCTCCATGGACGACATGGAGCCCTTGGTTTCAGCAACGAAGTAAACGTGCTTCACCGCGCCCTCTTTAAACGAAATAGCCCAGTCCGGGTTGTAATCGCCTACCGGTGTCGGGATCAGAAAACCGCGTGGCAACTTGGCGTACACAACGACTTCAGCGCTGGCCTCTAACGCCTCTGCCAAATCACGCTCCGGCTTCGAGCCTGAATCAGGCAGCACGAAGTCATAGATGTGGTGTTTGGGCGTCTTGACCGCATTACTGAAGTCCTGCCTGGTCTGCCCGGCCGTGAAGATGTCCAGATCGAACTTATCCTCGACCGGATCGTAGGCAAGGTGCTCGATGATGACGGTGGCCTTTTGCTCGTTAATCAGGCGAATCGCCTCGGCAATGAAGCTTTCCGGGTTGGTTTTGAACTGTGCAAATACCGCTGCGTTTAAACCACGCAGAATTTCAGCCACGGTGCGGCGGGTCAGCAGTGTGCCTTCAGCAACCTTGCCGATCAGGTCGTACTTAACCATTGAATGAGCCGAATACTGGTTCTTCTCAATCACGGTTTCCTTCACGGTAAAGGCATTACCCGACTTCAGATCGTCGTAGGTGGCCTCAGCAGCCTGTTCACCGGTTTGTACCGTGAATTGCAGTGATGTCACCCGCAAGCCATTGTCTTTGTCGTTCAAGGCGGCTACCGATTTCTGAATCAGCTCGGCATCATCAAACTGAACGCTGTAAGCGGCTTTGCGATTAATACGCTGCCACAGCTCCTTAAATTCTCGCTTCTCGAAGTTGGCATTGAGCGGGTTCTTCTTGGGCCTGCGGTCGTCGCCAATTTCGGGCAACTGGCTCTCACTGAAGACACTTTCAATCAGCTTGAACACCTGCTCAGCGTGCGGCGCTAACTCGGCGGGCAATGCAGCCAGCGCGCCGTCTTTCTTGGCCTCGTGATACGCGCTGGTAATGCGATCTGCGTCGTCGGTGTAGTCGTGCTTAAGCAGGTACTTGTAGATCTGCTTAGCGAGCTGAGGTGTGACCTCGACATCACCAGACTCCGTCTTCAACACCTTGCCGGTAAAGTAAGCCTCATCCGCCACGCGAGGACGCGCTGACAGCGAATCGCTAATGTCTTTCTGCAACGCAGTCACGAACTCCTTGAAGCTTTCGCTCGCCACCACAGTCAGCACGTTAATTTCATGCACAGTAGCAGGGTGATCCATCCGCTCGCCGAGCTTATTCACGGCAATACGCAGACCACGACCAACCTCTTGTCGGCGCGTGACCACGTTGTTGTAGTCGGGATGCTTCAAGAAACAGATCACGAAGACATTGGGGTTATCCCAGCCTTCACGCAGCGCCGAGTGGGAAAAGATAAAACGCACGGGTTCATCAAGCGATAACAGGCGTTCTTTGTTCTTCAGAATCAGGTCGTAGGCATCTACGTCATTCGACTGACCGGCGTTTTCACCACGCTTCTCCACATCGGGATCTTTCAGCTTCTTGGTCTTTTTATCGATCGAGAAGTAACCACTGTGCGTGTCTGTCACAGCAATACTTTTCAGGTAACGGATATAGGGTGTCTCCACCAGATCCATCACTTCGTTCAGGTACAGCTGATACTCCTCTTCAAACACGCGGGCGTATTCGCCCTTTTCGTCTTTAGCACTGTAATCGCGGTATTTCACTACCTCATCAATGAAGAACAACGACAGCACCTTAATGCCCTGCTGAAACAGCGCCTGCTCTTTGTCGAAATGAGCTTTAATGGCCTCCCGAATCTGAATGCGGCGCAAGGCGGCCTCGCTCACATCCCCTATCGCCTCACCTACGCTCAGCTCTACGCCATTGGTAAAACTGATGGTATCGGTAACGGCATTGATGTCGGCCACCACAAAGCCAACGCGATACTGGTCGAGCTCATTCGACAACACGAACAGGTTGTCGCCTTTCTTGATCTTACGCAGCACCCGCTTAATGTCACCGCTGGCCAGCTTTTGTTCCAGCTCCACACGGGCTTCAGGGGGCTTCTTGCTGGAAATCTCGACGGATTGCAAATACAGGTAGGCATTGGTGCCCGCAAGCCCCTTGGTAGCGATACCGCGCACGGCAATTTTCTTTACCAGCTTTTGGTTGTAGGCATCCAACGCATCCAGACGGTGAATCTTGTTGTGGGTGGTCTTATGGGTGGCTGAATAACGCAGCACCATCAACGGCTTGAAATTCACTAAGGAATCCAGCGTTTTACCACCTTCCATCTTCTGCGGTTCGTCCAGAATCAGAATGGGCCGGTTAGCGCTGATAACATCGATGGGCTTACGCGACTGAAAGTCGTCCAGCTCTTCATAAATACGGCGGTTGTCTTTACCCGTCGCATTAAACGCCTGTACGTTAATTACCATCACGTTAATGCCGGCATCCGACGAAAAGCTTTCCAGATGGTGCAGCTGCTTGGAGTTGTAAATAAAGAAACGGGCTTTTTTCTGATAGGTTTCCAGAAAATGCTCGGCGGTAATCTCCAGCGATTTAGCCACCCCTTCACGGATGGCAATGCTGGGCACCACGATGATGAACTTACTCCAGCCATACAGCTTGTTCAGTTCAAAAATGGTCTTAATGTAGCAGTAGGTTTTACCCGTACCGGTTTCCATCTCGATATCAAGGTTAATCTTACTGACCTTGGTTTTAACCAAGTCGGCAGATTCTGGCAGGTTCTGCAAGCGCTGCAGCTGTTGAATGTTATCCAGCAATGCGGTTTCACTCAGTGTCACATCCGCGTTACGGAAAGCAGCTTCAAAGTCGGACACTGATTCTTCTTCCAACACTAACGAAGCCTGCGGGCTGGCCGGCGCAGCTTTAGCCGCCCCTGTATCCAGCCGATAGCGAACACCACCGTGCTGCGGTGTTTGCCCGGCAAAGCAATCCACCACGGCTTTTACAGCTTTGCTCTGATAGTCCTGTACTTTAAATTTAAGCTTCATACTCAGCACCCTTACTTAAATGCACTTCACTTCTGTAATGGGTGACAGCAGCTTAAAGATTTGCTCCACATTGATTTTTACCGAGCTGTCTTTAAAGCCAGCATCGCGGAAAACCACGCGCAGCGGCTCATGTTTGGCCAGTTCTTTAACAAAGGCTTCATCAATGCTGCCTGAAGCATCGAAGCAGGCAACCAGAGAATTGCCATCGACTAAAAACACATCCTTGCCTTGAATGGACTGTTTGCTGATAGGCAGCGCCAGATCAACGCCCCAGTCCAGCATTACGTGGAACAGGAGGTCTTCAGCTGTACGCTCGGGCTTGATATTGTCGACGAACAGATCAAGCTCGGTGTTATTAAGCGAATCTGGTGAGTAATAAACGTCGGCCATGTTGGACGTGTCTACTTTGAGAACACGGAAACCGGTATCTCTACTCCAACCTTTGGCAGATCCTTCTTCTAAAATTTTTTTACCTGCTAAACGAATACGCTCTTTTGATATTTCAGTCAACAAGTGCGGCTTTTTAATTGAATCACATATAGAAATAGCACTCTTTATTGTTTGCTTTTCTTGGACAGATACTGCTTTTTCAAGATTTTCATCAAGGGACTCAGGAAGCTGAACCATTATGAATTTTCGATTAGCACCATCTTCTGCGTTCAGTCTCATCACTGCGTCTGCGGTTGTAGATGAACCAGAGAAAAAATCAAGAACAATGAAGTCTTCACTTTTGAATAGTGAAACTAATATTTTTATAAAACCAATATTTTTCGGAGAGGAAAACGGAGTATCCGAAATATTAAAGAGTTTCTTAATGTATGTACCAGCACCTGTTGTTGTCAGCTCCATACTGTACTTTTGTTTTACACCCTGCACTATGGCTTCATACTCACGATTTGTAAGTTGACTCTTAATTCTTATTGTGTCACTGAAATTTTTCTCATAAATTTTGTCACTGGAGAACTCAAGTGCCCGATTCTGAAAAAGCTCGTAAAACTTACCCTCAGAATATGTATTCTCAATCAAGCAACCACAGTAGTGTGAGAAATATTTAGTATAACCATCGTCAATTAGCTGACTATCAGTTTCTCCAAATTCTTCTTTTTTAATTACCAATCCCCTGTCGCTTGAACGATAATAGACTGAATAATTTTTCTCCGATTCAATTTTAGAGACCGGAGTGTTGAAGCTATTCTCACCAACCAAAACTCTCTTCCCACTCCCATGAACAAAGTTCCCGTCTTCATCAATAGTCATGTCGGTTGATTTTTTCGGAATATTTTCGACAAAAAAAGTGTCGTTTTTACTTTTTGCATAAATCATGCAATACTCTGAACTAACAGATATAAATGCCGAGTTTTTACGTCCTTTTGGATTATTCTCAACAGAAAGAATCCCAACGAAATTATGAGCGCCGTAAATCTCATCACAAACCCTCTTTAAATTTGCTACTTCGTTATCATCAATACTGATAAAAATAACACCATCATCACGTAACAAATTACGCGCCAATTTTAAACGCGGATATATCATACTCAGCCAGTCGGAATGGAAACGTCCATTGGATTCAGCGTTTGAAACCAATCGATTATCTTGTTCATCCTTCTGGTTGGATTTTTTTAGAAATTCTTCTGTGGTTTCTGAAAAATCGTCCTCATAAATAAAATCTTTTCCAGTGTTGTACGGTGGATCGATGTAGATCATCTTGACCCTGCCGAGGTAGGTCTCCTGCAACAACTTCAACGCTTCCAGGTTGTCACCTTCAATAAAGAGGTTCTTGGTGGTGTCGAAATCCACACTCTCTTCACGACATGGGCGCAGCGTCTTAGCAATCGGTGCATTAGCTGCGAGCAAGGCTTCGCGTTTACCCGGCCAGTTCAGGTGGTAGCGCTCCTGCGGGCCTTCAACAATGGATTCTGAAAGCTCCTGACGCAGTTGATCAAAATCTACGGCCAGCTTGACGCTGCCATCTTCGCCTTTGGCTTCAGTCACGCAGCCCGGAAATAAATCACGGATACGGGCGATGTTCTCTTGCGTGAGATTTGGGGAATGCATTTTCAGTTTTTTCATAGCTCTCTCTGTCACCACGAGTACAAAAGGTTCTCATGGTCTTTGTTCATTGTTTCTTACTCAACACAATTCAGGCTGAGGTATATATTAAGACCCCGTAAATGAGGGACTCCACTTGTATTCACCCAGTCCAATGCCGGTCGACTTTAATGGCCCAAGGGAGCTGATTGTATACTTCCGCGCTCCACCCAAGGAGACTGCCACGCGCAGGTAATGATCTTCCAGATCAGGGTAGTCTTCCTGTAACCAAGCTGGAAATACCTGTGAAGGCGCGACAGGTATTTCAACACCATTTACTGTCACTGCCCTCTCAGCCAGCCTTCTGACCATAGGCAAGGTCGCGCCACCACCAGTCAACACAAGTGTTAAGTTTCTACGTGGGTTCGCTTTTACCCAATCAATCCAGCTGGGATCAGCGGATTCCAGTATATCAATCATCGTAGAACGCAATGACTCTTCAAAAAGCTGAACGGCCGGGTGCTGTAAAAATTCTTCAAGAGGGATATCAACGTGTTCCCCAGTGTAAAGTGTCACAAAAGCCGCTTCATTCGGACCAAATAGTGACTCTTTATAATCACGAATATCCCTCTTCAGGGCATGCAAAATATTAAGATACTTAGGATGAGAGGAGTCGACACCGGACTTTTGGATGATCAAACCCAAGAGGATATGATCCAAGTGATTTCCCGCTTCTGTTATACCACGAGCAGTACCCTCAACCTCTCCGGCCCCTGTGCCTGTGACCACTTCATTATCTTCAACCGCCACATTCAGGCGATACAGACTAAAGTCACTGGTACCAGCTCCGACATCCACAACCAGGGCCAGAGAATCCAGCGGCTTCTTCCAGCTTAGTAGAGAACCTGCTACACCAAGAGGCTCAGTTATACTGCCATCGATGAATGGATATATACGCTTCTCAGTCCGGAGTAACTGCAGTGCTTTCAAGAAGCGAGCAAGAGAGAGGCCTTGATGTATCTCATCTCCAAATGTATCAGAAAGCACCTGTGCTTCCCCCAACATGGTCTTTAACTTTTCCTCAACCCGGCGTGCATTAGCACGAGGAAAACATGGCATAGCAAAGCGCCTGTTGAAGTTACAAGAAATATCCATGCCATTCATTCCACTGGTCAGCGCCTGATTAATGGTCCAGGTAAAGAACGTCAGATAGGCAAGTACAATTTGCTCATATGTCAATTCATGAGAAGTTGGATTAAAGGCAGACGGCAAGGGCGATTCTAAATTGTCCTCAGACAATGCTCGCTTTATGTTGTCGATTCTTTCATGGCCATCTTCAGGAGCCAGCTGAGCTTGCTGAACAGCATTGTGGCCGAACCAAAGTTTACCCTCCGCATCGATATATACCGATGAAACCAACATATATTCATCAACGCCTTCCTGATCGCCCGGAATGCCTAGTTCCAGAACTTCGATAAACTCAAGATCGTCGTCATTCTCATCACGGACAAACGTAGCCTTGGACATTGCCGTTCCAAAATCCATACATACGCGGTAATTTGAATCACGATGAGGCAAAGATACAGACGACAGATTGAGTTCAATCTTTTCATCATTTTCGGAATCGTGATTTGAGACTAGCGGTGCTTGCGATTCATTGGAGTTATCTATCGGATCTGCTGGTGATGGTGAACCACTAGACCCACTATCAGTGGCGCCAACACTTCCTCTATCGTCATTCAGCACATTTGCGGAGACTACATAGCGAAGCGCTTCGATTTCTTTGGGCGTAATACTTCCCAGTATTCGATACTTTCCATCGTCCCCTTCTTCAATCCGGTCAAGAAGGTTCTCAAGGAGAATTTTCGCTTTATTAATATCCATATCTATTCCTCAGCCTCAACGCGTGGTTTGACCAGTGTTTTCTTTTTACCGCCAAATTCCTTCAAGATGCCGTCCCGGACAACTTTCACTCTCCGAATACCAGAACGGTGCCCGCCCTCCATCTCATGCTCGATAGGGTTGTATTCGACGACAGTTTCCAATAAATCGGTCTTACTTAGCTTTCTCATCCTGGCTAACCGCTCAGCTACCTGAGCAATGCTTTCGTAGCCATTTGCTGCGCGCCTGACCGTTGCCGCTTGTATCGGATCAAAGGTTTCGAGGACTGGTACAACCGCACGGTTCAGCTTATTCATGTTAATTCGATTGGCATCGAGCTGGATGAGTAATTCACCAATCTGATGATCTTCAGTATTGCCAAGCTTGTGCTCAGCAGCTCGTGCACTCTCTGAGACGCGACCAACTTTCAACCAATAATCAGCAACTTCTGGGTCAACATCCGACACACCTGCAAAGTGTTTCTTCAGGGCAACTCCAATTTTCTGGGTGGATGGCCAAGCAGCTTCCATAACACGCAAGAGCTCACGGTCTGTACGATTCTGACGCGCTAGCACCAATGCGGTTTCCAATAGATTCAGTCTTACCTTTTGCATAGCGTTGGAATGATCAAGAAATCTTGTCCATTCACCCAATGTGAGAAACTTTTTACCGTCCTGAAGCAATAAATATGTCTCGGCTTGCAAGGCGTAGGAAAACCGAAGCTCAATAATCCTTACCAAGATACTTACAGAGTCGTTAAGACATGCATTCAATGACTCTTCGGTTGCGGAAGAGTCCTTCGAGCTTCTGAGCAATCCTATTACGCAACGGCTTAGTTCAAGCCCTGGTTCAGTGCCCACATCGCCGTCATAACTACGGATGACATCTGCGACAGACTCCAGAATCCGGCGAACTTTGTTGAGCCTGATTTCCTGCTTATCGTCAGTCTTTAACGAAAGCTCGGCACTGCTAATCAGTTTCAGAAAGGCTGCCAGGTCAGAGGACCTGGCCAACAAGGCTCTAATAAGTTCCTTACGAGCGTTATTAGCAGAATCAATAGCCAGAACTTCTCTGAGGCAATAGCCTTGCCACCAGTTAGTCTCAACATGATTCAAAAACTTAGCGGCATAATCCTTCTCATCACCATCTGACAGTGAATCAATAGGATCGGGCTCTTGAGTAAACAACTTACCAGAGCTTTGAAAAACAATAGATTCGCGGCCTCTCGCTACTGCAGCCAGCCTCCCCAGCATTGCAGATGCATAGAGTTCTTGCTTTTGGTCACGTTTAACAAGCTTCAATACCCGACTAATCACCAGCTCCAGATTATCGCCTTTCAGCCACTCCTGGATCTGCTTCTTACTCATCGCTTCTGTCAGCAGCGCATTCAAAGACTGAAGGTCTTCAGCTTCATTTATCTGCACTTGGATATCTTTCTGAATTTCCAACTCTTCAGTCTCATTCATTCATCACCACCTAATTGACAGAGCTCTTCCTTTAACGCCTTCAAATGGCTATTTATCTCAACCTTGCGGTTAAACTGCTTCTCTTTTTCAAGCTTCTTTTTCAATTTTTCTATCTGCAGAGCTGCCGCATTGACTGCACTGTAGCGCTCAACCAGCGGTTGCAGAGTTTCATTCTGCCGGGGCGTCAGCGGTATCAGTTGCTTTAACAAAGCTGCATACAAGCTGCCCAGGTCAAGCGCTGCGGGAAGCGGGTTGCGTTCCGTCGTAGTTGGTTGCCAGTTGCCCCAAAAATACTCACTGGTTACCCAACGCCCGCTATCGGCTTCGCTGGGGCGCTTGTAAGTGGCAACCATGCGTACCTTGCCCTGGTATTCCAGCTCGAACAAAAGCGGGAATTGTACTGCATCATCGATGCACTGCAGTACCGCTTCGTCCAGTTCCGGGCCTTTCAGAGTAATTCGGAATACCTGAATCTCTGGCACACCGGGCTTTGCCGGTAGGTTGATGGTTTCGGGGGCCAGCTTGTATTGCCAGACAATCTGCTCTACCTGTTCAACAAACCGCTCTTTCAGGCGGGTTTTGACTGCGCCATGCTCGTAAATTTTGTTTTTGGGCAGCACGCGGCCAAATTCTGCCTGCCTGGGGTAGCTGACCAGCGGGTTCCGTTCTGAAGGGCTGATTATATTGCTCATGCCTCCTCCTGAATCACCAGAAAGGAGATCAGCTCGAAGTCATCCAGCCCCTTGATGGTGTTGGTCAGTGCAGTGGTTTTGCCGCCGCTGAACAGGCTGTCTAAGTCCTTTTCTTCTTTCGCGTCGATCATAGAGCGAATGGACTGATTCAACAGGCCAGAGTAGCGCTGCATGGAGCGGCCATCCTGAGTTTCCTGATTGAAGCGATGGAAGGCATCGGGTATCGGTTCGGTTTTGCCTTTACAGCCGGTTCTGACCAGATCCAGCAGGCGTTTTACTTCGGTGTGGTCGTGAATTACCTGACCATCGAGGCCAATGTAAACCAGATAGTAAGGGTGCAGCCGGTTGTGCTGATTGATGTTTACTTCCGGATTACGGTTACGCAGGGTGAAGATTGCGCCCGGATGCAGCCCCAGTGCCGGGTACGCGAGTACGACGGCGTGCATGCCACTGGGTAAATGGCTGGGTTCGCCGTGGGCTTTAACGTAATTCAGCAAGTCCATGCGGAAGTCGTTCAGGCCCAGGTCGGTAATGGATACGCCGGTTTTCAGGTCTTCCAGTTCAATCACTTCTTCCTGCAAGCGGCGTAGCTGTTCTTTGCGGTAGCTAACGTCGTTAGCCTGTGCCGACAGTACGTTGTCGTCACCGGTGGCGGTTACGTCGGCAATCATCATGCGGCTTTCTACCCGCTCTTTCAGGTTGATGTACTCATCCAGTGAAATATCGGGCCAGTAGTTCACCAGCTGGATGCTGGCATTGGGTGAACCAATACGGTCTACCCGGCCAAAACGCTGAATAATGCGCACCGGGTTCCAGTGAATGTCGTAGTTAATCAGGTAGTCGCAATCCTGCAGGTTCTGGCCTTCGGATATGCAGTCGGTGCCGATGAGCAAATCGATTTCTGCGGGTTCCTCCGGCAGTACCAGATGCTTTTCTTTTGATCGCGGCGAGAACAGCGTCAGCAGCTCCTGGAAGTCGTAGCCTTTGCGTTTGTGGGCAGCACGCAAGGTAGACTGAGGCGCAGCACTGCCGGTTACTTTGGCACTATGGAGCCCCAGCTCGGCTTGCAATACAGGGGCAAGGTTGTCGTACAGGTAGTCGGCTGTGTCGGAAAAAGCGGTAAAAATCAAAACCTTTTTGTTACCTGGGTTAATGGGGTTCTGTATTTTGTTCAGTATCTGCTGCTTCAGGTGCTGCAGTTTGGAATCGTCTGCCGGTGTTACCTTCTGCATATCGGCCAGTAATGCGTCGATGATGCTCAGGTCGCCTCTCAGATCTTGTTCCCAGCTTGGCAGATCCATGTCGGCCAGTTTGATCTTGATGGTTTTGCCGATTTCCAGATCGTGAAAGGACGGAATGCCGTCTTCCTCAGCTTCGATTGAATCCAGGGCATCGGCAAAACTGTCCACTTCCGTGAAGCCATCGCGGTTATAAAACTCAGCAATCGTCGCTAATAAATTTTGGTGGTTGTCTTTCAAAGCCTGCAGGGTGCTGCGGAATGAATATACCGAGCTTTCCAGACGCTTCAGCAGGTTGGTGGTCATTAAGGCGACCAGGCTTTTTTCACGGTCGGCCTGCCGCAGTTTCCCTTTGCCGCCTTCCACCTGAGTATCGTAAAGCTCTTCGTACTTTTTCAGCCGGCTGGGCAGTATGTAACTAATGGGCGCGTATACCGACAGCTTCAACAGCGACAGTTGTTCAAATATCTCATTAAAGTTCTGAACATCTCTGCGGTTGGTTAAGGGAGAATGGAACGACAGCGGCTTTCTGCGTACCGGAAAATGGCCAATGTCGCTGGTATCGTAGAAGGTCTGGATATGTTTGCGGGAACGGGCAATGGTTACGCTATCCAGCATTTCGAAGAAGTCGAATTCCAGTGCATCCAGAATGGCACGAGCAGTACGGCTTTCTGGTGGCAGTTTCGACCAGTTGTTAAAGGCCGCCTGCGCATTGCGGAAAATCTCTTCAATACCCTTCTCTGTCTTCAGCTTCTTACTCAGGTTGCTGGAGTCGCCTTCATAGGCCAGCGCGAGCTGGTTGCGCAGATCGTTGAAACGGTTGTTGACCGGCGTTGCCGACAACATCAGCACCTTGGTTTTAACCCCTTCCCGAATCACCTTGTTCATCAGCTTTTGATAGCGGGTTTCTTTCTCTTTGTAGGCGTCGTTGTTGCGGAAGTTGTGCGATTCATCGATTACGACTAAATCGTAGTTACCCCAGTTGACGCGATTTAATGGCATGCCAAATGACTCACCGCTGGTGCGGCTGAGATCGGTATGACACAGCACGTCGTAGTTAAACCGGTCTTTGGCGAAGATATTGGTCTTTAAGTTGCGGTTGTAGTTGAGCCAGTTATCGGCCAGCTTCTTAGGGCACAAAACCAACACCGATTTATTGCGCAGCTCGTAATACTTAACCACTGCCAGGGCGGTAAAGGTTTTACCCAAGCCCACACTGTCGGCAAGAATGCAGCCACTGTAGGTTTCCAGTTTGTTGATGATGCCGTTAGCAGCATCCTTCTGGTAGTTGAACAATTTTTGCCAGATAAGCGTGTTCTGATAGCCGGTACGGTCGTTGGGCAGTACGTCTTCGTCGATGTCATCCAGAAATTCATTGAAGATGTTGTAGAGCATCAGAAAGTACAGGCTTTCCGGTGAGTTTTCCTGATACACCGAAGCAATGTGTTCGCACAGCTGGGCGGTAACGTCCTCCAGCTTTTCCGGATCATTCCAGATCTGATTAAACAGGGTCAGGTAATTGGATGTGAACGCTGGCTCACTGAACTTATTCACGAAGTTAGAAACGGCGTTGCCCTGCTGATACCCAAGATCGACGGCAGTAAAGCCGTGCAAGGGCATATAGGCGGAGTCACCGGCATTGGTTTCAACACAGGCAAATTGCTGCATGGGCGCTTTGCTGCGATTACTGCGGAATGTTGCTTTGCGCTGAATCCATTGCGCACATTCACGGGCGATTGCACGCTGAGTGAGCTTATTACGCAGCTGAATTTCAAACTCGCTGCCGTAAAGGCTCCGCTCACGATCCAATTTTGGAATGTGAAACTCGCGCCGTTCTTTGCGGATTTTATCGGAGACTTCGTTGGCTACGAAGGTAGGCGACGTGAAGATAAAGTTCAGCTCGTCTATTTTTTCGAGTTCTGAACGCAGTGCTTCGAACGCATACATAGAGAAACAGGATGCCGCTATTTTCAGCTTGGCACCTGGCTTCAGTGTTTTCTTCAGGTCATCACCCAGAAGGTGGCTGATGTTATCAATCAGTTCCACTAACGGTTTCTCCGGTCTTGTTCTTGTGTTCGGATTACTCTGTCATGCTCGCTGTTCAGTCTTCAAAATAATCCGAATCGATCGACTTAATCAGATAGCTTTCTTTCACGCTCACACCCAGGTTGTAGCGGATCATTAGCTCTGCGAGCTGCATGCCATCAATCAGCACGACCCGTTTTTCAATCATGCTTACATAGTCGATAGCATCACGGCTGAAGCGACTGGTGGTAATGAATACGCCTTTTCGGGCACGTTTCATCTCCAATGCACCCACAAATGCCTGTACCTCCGGTCGCCCTACGCTGTTGTCGGTGTAGCGCTTGGCTTGCAGGTAGATGGTATCCAGGCCTAACGGGTCTTCGTTGATGATGCCGTCGATGCCGCCATCGTTAGTGTATTGGGTGGCCTGCCCTGCCTTGTCGCTCCAGCCGCCATACCCCATGGCGAGCATCAGATCGACAATCAGTCTTTCGAAAAAAGCTGGCGTCTGGCTTTTCACCAGTTCCAGTACATCATCCCTCAATGTTCGCTGAAGCTGCTCATGTGCCTGCTCCAACCTCTCGGTAGGATCAAGGCCCGAATCCGTCACAACGGCTGTCGCAGAGGATGTATCAGCGTATTCCCCGTAGCTACTTTGAATGAACGCTGGAAACCGCTTCAGATATGTATTGTCGACACGATCAGGGCAATCTATCAGGGCCTGCTTTCCAGCAGGCGTTATTCGGCTAACTCCACGCTGCAGACTCTCAATCAATCCAGCCTTTCGTAAATAGGTAGTACTCCAGGCAACCCTGTTGTACATGAGAGTGCTTCGATTACTGGGTGTCATTTGACGACGTTCCTGGTCAGAGAGGCTGAACTCATCGCTCAGCTCTTCGACCAGTTTACGAAGCCCCATACTTTCCTTGCCACTAAGGGCAACCAGCACAGGTCGCATCAGCGTTTGATAGTCGGGGATTGGCATTCCTTATCCTTGAACCAAAGCCCTTGCTCTATGGGGCTTTTTTACTGAGTCTTTTATCGTTTTATACCTGCTTGGTAACGACAGAACAAGCTTCCCACCGACCTCGGGAAGGTAAACTGTACCCATGAACTTCGAACCGTTCAGCACGAGAAGTACCGCGCCGACCAAGCATATAGCTAAAATGAATAACAAATAAGTATCCAATAGTACAATCAAATCACCCGCACCGACGGGCAATTTAAGCAGCTATTATGCCGCTACCAAATCCGTCAACCAGGGCAGTCAAAATGAATAATTTTTGCCATGAGTGCTAACCTAAGCCGCCATACAGGAAATCTCATTAAGGCAAAAATCCAGCATCAACTTCGACTACTACCAAACCATTGGCTACTGTCATCGAACCACTTAGTGGATGACTTAGCCAAGTAGCTCAATCTATAGAACACATCGGCATACTGCTCCCGGTTATTCTTTGACACGTAATACATGGCATTGTCAGGTACATAGACAGATCCGTACACCTCGTAATCAGAATACCCAAGGCATCTCGCCCAGGCCTGCTCGACCATGTAAACAATCGGATCTTCACCACCATGATATTCCAACAGCTGATCATACATTGATTGATTCAATATCAGGACACAGTGGAAGTGGCACCTGAGCCCTCGCCCACTCCTTTCCTTACACCAAATATAATCTGGATTGTGATTTTGAATATTAATACCTTCTCTTTGCATTCGACTAACACATGCTTTCAACTGAGACTTAAATGATTCCCAGAATCTGGTAATTACACCTCCACCCACCTCAAGAAGGTCCTCATCATCAAACCATCTAGGAAAGCGGAGATCGAATCTAAGAACAACAATCTCAGAGTGATTATTTATTGACCTATCCAGCCTATTTAAGATCCGATCAAGATATTGAGTAATGTTCGGCCCTTTATGATGTTGGACATTAAGGCCAGAATACTGCCAATAGCGACTGACGGTAAGGTTAGGATTTTTTTTAAGTGTTCTGTATGACTGCTCACGATACTTCGACATGGTGCATCACTCTCCATTGGGTACAGATCATTGATGCTTAATGTAAATTTTTATTTGTTATATAAACTTATAAAGAAGGAAGACCTTATATCTCCAACCAATTAACTTAAAAAGCCACCACACCTGCGTTACTTTATTTAATAACTTAACTTAATTCATAAAAAATCACTCTGATAAAATATTTCAAAAAATGACCTTTCCTTCAGTTACAACATCCATCCCAGGATATTTAAAACATATATCATTTAGAAAAAGGGGTTTAAATCGGCGATTCAAAAAAAAATGAGACATATATCAGTTACATGAGATAGGCAAACGTATCTCTTCGTTGAATCCATTCATAAGTAACGAGGTAAACATATGTCACATTTAGTCGAAAGCATGGCCTATACCGGCGCAACGCCTTGGCATGGCCTGGGCAACGCATTAACCCCAAACCAACCTTTGGATATATGGGCACAACAGGCGGGCATGAACTGGGAGATCAAGGAATCTCCAATTCAGTTTATTGCCCATGAAAACCCGATTATGGGTGAGTTGAAGGAATACTCCGAAGGCAAGGTGCTGTATCGCTCTGACACTAATGAAGGGCTTTCTGTGGTCGGCAATCGCTATAAGGTTGTTCAGCCCCAGGAGATCCTGGAGTTTTACCGCGACCTGACGGAATACGCTGGTTTTGAGCTGGAAACCGCAGGCGTTCTGAAAGGTGGCCGCAAGCTCTGGGCCTTAGCCAGAACGGGGCAAACCGGCGTATTGAAGGGCAATGATGAAAGTCACGGCTATGTACTACTGGCAACCGCTTGTGATGGCAGTATGGCGACCACAGCGCAGTTCACCAGCATCCGGGTGGTGTGCAACAACACCCTGGCGGTTGCATTGCAGGGTCAGGCACCCAGCTGCGTCAAGGTTCGCCACAGCACGATCTTTGATGCCGACAAAGTAAAACGTGAAATGGGGATTTCAGTGTCCAGCTGGAGTCAGTTCATGGATCAGATGAAGGCTCTCAGCGAACGTAAGATTAAGGACAAAGAAGCCGAGCACTTCATCAGCCAGGTATTCGCTCAACCCGGTGCGCAGAATGCCAACTCTAAGGCTATGAACCGAGTGCAGGAGTTGTTCAACGGTCACGCCTATGGGGCGCATTTACCGTCATCCAAAGGCACTGCCTATGGGCTGTTAAATGCTGTGACCGAATACATTGACCATGAGCGCCGGGCTCGCACCAGCGATTACCGGCTCGATTCTGCCTGGTTTGGTCAGGGTGCGTCGATTAAGCAAAATGCACTGGATACCGCGCTGGCTCTTGTCGCCTAAGTTTGCGCCTTCACCCTACTTTCACATTCAACGTTATAGCCCCTGCATGCTTCGGTGTGCAGGGGCTTTTTTATTTGAGGTTTTTCTATGAATCATCAAAACGCCATTCAAACCAACAAGCGCCCAACGGCCATTCGCCTGGTATCCACGAAGGATATGTCACGCCAGGAATGGTTGACGGTACGCAACCAGGGTATCGGTGCCAGCGATGCCGCCGCTGCCATTGGCATCAGCCCTTATCAATCACGCCTTGAGCTCTGGATGATTAAGACAGGCCGAATGTCATCCGAGTTAACCAACGCACCGGACGATCTGGATTCACCCATGTATTGGGGCAACGTGCTGGAACCCATCGTCGCGGAGCATTACAGCCGCAAGACCGGACTTAAGGTCCGGCGGGTTAATTCTGTACTGCAACATCCTGATCCGGATAAAGCCTGGATGCTCGCCAATCTCGACTACGCCGTGGTCGGTAGTGACGATGTTCAGATTCTTGAGTGTAAGACTGCTGGTGAATATGGAGCCCGCCTGTGGCAAGACGGCGTTCCTGATTATTACCAGTGTCAGGTACAGCATCAGCTGGCCATTACCGGCAAGCAGGTAGCCGATGTTGCTGTGCTGATCTGCGGTCAGGAGTTCCGGATTTATCGCATTGAGCGGGATGACGAGTTAATCCGGGAGCTGATCGAGCTTGAACGTGAGTTTTGGCAGTTCGTGGAAACGGATACCCCACCGCCCAGTGATGGTTCCGAGTCTGCGGATAAAGCGCTGCGGGCGCTGTATCCGAAGGATAACGGTATAGCGATCGATCTGTCGGACGACGACAACTTCAACCAGGTATTTCATGAACTGACCGAACTGCGCACAGCAGCTCAGGAACTCTCACTTAAGGAGTCTGAGTTAAAGCAGCAGATTCAGCAGCGTATGGGGGATGCCTCGGTGGCGCAGTTTGCCAGTGGTCGCATCAGCTGGAAGAAAAGCAAAGACAGCGTATCACTAGATACCCAATCCCTTCTGAAAGCCCAACCCGACTTACTGCAACAGTACCCACAGGTGCGTCAGGGCAGTCGTCGGTTTTTGATCCAATCCACCAGCCTTGAAGGCTAAGGAGCACCATCATGATTAAAGGTCTTGCGATTACACCGCCCATTGTTGGGCGCATCAGCATTGGCCGCGTTGTTGAACGCAACGGTCAGCGCCTGCCTGCCAAGGATGATCAGTTCACCCTCACCGGCCAGGTACAAACCAAGGATGGCTGGGTACTACACCCACTGGACGAACAGCTGCGCAAGGAACAGGACACCGACAAGCTACGCCGAATTCCGGTGCGATTGCCGTTTTCCTGTGCGGATCTGAACCTGCGAGCGGAGTATTCCATGTTTGACCGGCAGACCGGGCGACCTGTCTGCGTGGGTGATGGAGCAACCTGCCGGAGAATAACTGCCGAAGGTCTGCAGGAACTGGAATGCCCTGGCAGTGGTTTATGTGAGTTCGGGAAGAATGGTCAGTGCAAGCTGTACGGGCGCATGACGGTTCAGGTAGGTGACGACAACCAGGATCTGAGCTGCTTCATTCTGCGCACCACCAGCTTCAACACCATTCGCTCGCTGTTTGCGCGGATGCTGTATTACAGCGCAGTATCCGGCGGCCTGCTTCACTGCATGCCACTGCAACTGAAACTGCGGGGCAAAAGCACCACCATGAGCCACAGAACCGCTATCTATTATGTGGATCTGGAACTGATGGATGGCTTAAGCCTGACGGATGCAGTTACCCAAGCGAAGATCACTCAGGCGGAGCGTGAGTCTGCCGGCATTGATCAGGATGCCCTGGATAACGTCGCCAGCCTGGGCTTTGCCAATGGGCAGTTTGAGTACAGTGAGGAAGAGCTGCCGGAAATTCTGGAAGAGTTCTACCCTGCTACCTCCGACGATACCTTACAAACCGCCGAGCCGGATGTTCGACAACAGAAGGTTCACAAACTGAAATCACGCCTGAAACCCACCGCCGCTGCTCGCGGTACGCTTCAGGCATAAACAACTCAGACGTACACAGCATAAACAGCGCAGCTTCGGCTGCGCTGTTTATTTTTTATGCGGTCAAGGCAACGCCTTCGTCACGTTCAGTAATCTTGCTCAGCATCCACTCTTCAACTTCAGCCTCAACCCAGGCAACGGACTTCCCTCCCAGGGAGACGCTTGCCGGGAAGTTACTTTCAGAGATCAGTTTGTAAACGGTAGATCGGGCCAGGCCAGTTTTGGCCATGACTTCAGTGAGACGGATGAATTTCATTTTTTGCAGCTCCTGTAATTTGCTCACAGGATCTGGCGGGCGTGTATGAAATTATCTGCCCCTTCTTGTAGAGGGAAGACTCATATAGAGCCGGTAAAGCATTCCTTGATAGCTTTTAACGAAGCCCTGCGACATCGGGCAAAACTGCCAGCTCTTGACACCCGCATGTGCAATAAATATGCACTCCGCCTGCTCTGGCACAAGAATCCAGTCCGACATGGTGAAAATTCCCATATTTAGCGGGGTTACAGCCGTAAAATTATTCCAAGAATGACTGAAGAATAACAGTAGAATTAATACAGAATGCTACAATAATAATCTCGCGATAGCTCAGGGAGTGATCAAGGTGACGATCATTAGAAAGCGGAGTGCAGCAGAGAAAGAACTACTAGAAGCATTTACCCGCGCAACTGGCTTTAAGTCATATGACAAGAGAAGGGACAGGCTGATCTGGCTGGATTTCGTTCTGCACTATGATTACAAGTTCAATCCCTCCCCGACTGAGAGTGAAATCATCTACGACCTGTGCTGTATCAGATTTCCCGACGGCTATTTAGATGGAATTGAGGCTCAGCTTCTGTCTAAAAATGAGCTGGGCTGGATAGTAGATAGCAAGCGCCAGTTGGCTTGGCTTAAGACTGCACTTTCCAAACGGTACGACATACCACGTAGAAGCAACGAGCTATCACCGGAACGATACCTGAGCGGCCTGAATAACAAAGAGGCATCTACTTTGGTCTTTGATCTGATTCAAGATGATTGTCACGAGAAGACAACCGTCGCCAGGAATCTGGCCAACCAGTGGAAAAGAGACTCATCCCCAACAAAGAGCATCAGATGGTTTGAAGATCAGACCAAGCTAAAGATAGAGATATTTAATAAATTAAGGCAATTCAAAAACAACTCTCTATCCAAAAGCAATCCAGCGTCCACGATTGAAGATATTGAAATCATCCTTGATACCCACCGAGCCAATGGGAAGGAAACGGATTTCGACGAACTCATCCGCAAGACCAAAGCTGCTTTTGCAAAAGATAAACATAACCAAAAGAACAAAAAACTCAACAAGAAACCCTACAACATGGTTCTGCCCATCAAGCTGATGGAGAAAGTTCAGGAAATGGCTGATTCGAGAGGCATATCAGCGGCTCAGATGGTAATCGAGATTCTCAGAGCAGAGATTGAGAAATAGACAAGCGACCTGCCATACCGTAAATAGGCTTTGGTAGTAACTTACACGCACAGGTGGGGCAAAAAGTGGGGCAAAAATGAGATTTGAAGTAGTACAAGACTATCGAAGCCTCATGCATAACCTGCAACCCATTGATTTAAAAGGAGATTTTTGGTCGGGATGAGAGGATTTGAACCTCCGACCCCTTGCACCCCATGCAAGTGCGCTACCAAGCTGCGCTACATCCCGACTGAGTCTCAGAGAGGTTCTGAGCTGGCTGAGTATACTTAAGCCACTGAAAAATGAAAGATTTTTTGGGTCAACTCAAAGCAGGCTATTGGCGTCGAGCAGATCGGCCAGTTCTTTGAGTTCGGTGATCATATTCTTGATCAGTGCCTGGTCCATTGCCACGGCATTGGAGTCACCCTCTTCGGTCAGACGCTGACGCGCACCGCCGATGGTGTAGCCTTCCTGATACAACAGGGCACGGATTTCGCGGACGAGAATCACGTCCTGACGCTGATAATAACGACGATTGCCGCGGCGCTTGACCGGGCTCAGCTGAGGGAATTCCTGCTCCCAGTACCGCAGTACATGGGGCTTGACGTCGCAAAGCTCGCTCACCTCACCAATGGTGAAGTAACGCTTTGCCGGAATCGGAGGGAGTTCGTTGTTATGGCTGGGTTCCAGCATAGGCTTCCACGCGGACTTTGAGCTTCTGGCCCGGTTTGAAAGTCACTACACGACGTGCCGAAATCGGGATTTCTTCCCCCGTCTTCGGATTACGTCCCGGCCGTTGACGCTTATCGCGCAGGTCGAAGTTGCCGAACCCCGACAACTTAACCTGCTCGTTGCGACTCAGGCTATCGCGGATCTCATCAAAGAAGAGATCCACCATATCCTTTGCCTCGCGCTTATTGAGACCAAGATCTTCGAACAGTTTTTCTGCCAGTTCAGCTTTGGTCAAAGCGGTCATGCTAACCCCTTAGCGTTGCTCCTAACTTCCCACCAAGGGAAGCCAGTACCGATGAAACAGAATCGTTCACTTCTTCATCAGTTAATGTGCGCGAAGGATGCTGCCAGGTCAAGCCCAGAGCCAGACTTTTTCTATCTGGATCAATGCCTTTGCCGACATAAACGTCAAACAGGTTGAGCTTTGTCAGGTACTCGCCAGCGGCTGCGCGGATGCCTTCCAGTACCTGTTCAACCTGTACGTCCTGTGCCACAACCAACGCCAGATCGCGGCGCATTTCCGGGAATTTGGACAGTTCACGGAACTTAGGTACGCGGGTTTCACGCACCACGGCCAGATCAATCTGCACCAGGAACAGCGCCTGACGCACGCCCAGTTGCTTCTGCACCACCGGATGCAGGGCACCGATCAGACCCACGGAACGCCAGTTACCATCTGCGTCACGCTTTTCGATGGTCGCACTTTGTCCTGGATGCAGCGCAGGATGACCACCGCTGACGAAGCGGTAAGCATCGGCTTCACCTCCACGGGCCAGCAGGCTTTCCAGATCACCTTTCACGTCGAAGAAATCGACGGCGGTTTCTGCGTCAGACCAGGCTTGTGGCAGACGGGTACCGGTCGCCACGAACGCCAGCGTCGGAATCTGCTGCAGACCATCCGCACCCGGCACAAAACGCAGGCCGGTTTCGAACAGACGCACGCGTGACTGCTGACGCTTAAGGTTGTAATCGGCAGCCTGCACCAGACCGGCCCAGAGGTTAGTACGCATAACCGACATATCCGCAGAAATCGGATTCATCAGTGGCAACGGCGTCACTTCAGGGTCGAGGGCTTTCTGCAGAGAAGGCTCTACGAAGCTGTAGGTAATGGCTTCCTGATAACCACGGGCGATCAGCTGACGGCGGACATCCTGAATGCTCAGGCGGTTTTCCGGGGCTTTACGCAGTGGTGTGGCGGCTTTCGGTGTACGCACCGGCAGACGGTTGTAGCCATAGATACGGGCCAGTTCTTCGATCAGGTCAGATTCAATGGCCATATCGAAGCGGTAGCTTGGTGCTGTTACCTGCCAGCCATCGGCCACGGCAGTGAGACTCATACCCAGACGGGTCAGAATGTCTTCAACTTCGCTGTCCGCCATCACCAGACTCAGCACCTGTTCGATACGGGCTTTACGCAGGTGAATGGAAGCGGCTTTTGGCAGATCAGCAGCGCTGGACACCTCCACCACAGGACCCGGTTGACCACCACACAGCTCAACCAGCAAGGCAGTCGCACGTTCCATCGCTGTGCGCGCCAGGTTGTAGTCCACGCCGCGTTCAAAGCGGTGAGATGAATCGGTATGCAGGCCGTAGCTGCGCGCGCGACCGGCAATGGCCAGCTGACCAAAGAACGCGGCTTCAAGCAGCAGATCCTGTGTGGTCTCGCCAACACCGGAATGCTCACCACCCATAATGCCCGCCATGGCCAGCGGTTTGGCATGGTCTGCAATCACCAGAGTGTCGGCTTTCAGCGTGACTTCCTGACCGTCCAGCAGGGTGAGCTTCTCGCCCTCTTCTGCCATACGCACACGAATACCGCCTTCAATCTGCGCCAGATCGAAGGCATGCATTGGCTGACCGAGTTCGATCAGCACATAGTTGGTCACGTCGACCACAGGATCTATGGTGCGGATACCACTGCGACGCAGTTTTTCCACCATCCACAGTGGCGTGGACGCTTTGACGTTAACGCCTTTGACAATACGGCCGAGGTAACGCGGACAGGCCGCAGAGGCCAGAACTTCGATGCTGACCTTGTCGTCGATCGCTGGTGCCACAGGCTCAATGGCCGGGCCTTGCACAGGTGCTTTATTCAGCACACCCACTTCGCGAGCCAGACCGGCAATGCTCAGGCAGTCACCGCGGTTCGGGGTCAGATCGACTTCAATAATGCTGTCGTCGAGGCCCATGTATGCACGGAAATCCATGCCTACCGGCGCATCATCGGCCAGTTCCATCAGACCGTCAGAGCTTTCTGCCATGCCGAGTTCAGCTTCGGCACACAGCATGCCGAAGGATTCGACACCGCGCAGTTTGGCTTTCTTAATTTTAAAGTCGCCCGGCAGTTCGGCGCCGATTTTGGCGAACGGAATCTTCAGGCCGGCACGCACGTTCGCGGCGCCACACACAACCTGGAAGGTTTCAGTACCATCGGTCACCTGACAAACGCTGAGTTTGTCGGCATCCGGATGTTGTTCACGGGTAACGACCTGACCAACCACCACGCCGGAAAACTGACCGGCAACGGTTTCGATGCCATCGACTTCCAGACCGGCCATGGTGACCTGAGCTGACAGTTCATCGGTGCTCACCGCAGGCTGCACCCATTCGCGTAACCACTGTTCGCTGAATTTCATTGTTGCTTAATCCTTGAGTGATTAACGGAACTGCTGCAGGAAGCGCAGATCGTTTTCGAAGAACAGACGCAGGTCGTTCACGCCGTAACGCAGCATGGCCATACGTTCCACGCCCATACCGAAGGCAAAACCACTGTACTGTTCAGGGTCGATGCCCACGGCTTCAAATACTTTCGGATGCACCATGCCGCAGCCGCCGATTTCCAGCCAGCCACGCTTGATACCGTCAGCCGTTTCAACGATCCACTCGATATCGATTTCCGCCGATGGCTCGGTGAACGGGAAGTAAGAAGGACGCAGACGCACTTTCACTTCGCGCTCAAAGAAAGCGCTCATGAACTGTTCCAGCGTGCCTTTCAGGTCGGCAAAACTGATGTCTTTATCGACCAACAGACCTTCCACCTGATGGAACATCGGAGAATGGGTCTGATCGTAATCGCAGCGGTAAACACGACCCGGGCAAATGATGCGGATCGGTGGCTGCTGGGCTTCCATGGTACGCACCTGCACCGGCGAGGTATGGGTACGCAGCAGTGTGGTGGCATCAAAATAGAAGGTGTCGTGCATCGCCCGCGCCGGGTGATGAGACGGAATATTCAGGGCTTCAAAGTTGTGGAAGTCGTCTTCCACTTCCGGGCCTTCTGCGACTTCGTAACCGGCACCGGCAAAGAAGGCTTCAATGCGTTCCAGCGTACGGGTCACCGGGTGCAGACTGCCTTCCTGCATGGCACGGCCAGGCAGAGTAATGTCGATGGTTTCGGCCGCCAGTTTGGCGTCCAGCGCCGCAGTTTCGAGCAACTGCTTGCGCGCAGAAATGGCGTTTTCAACCTGATCTTTGGCTTCGTTGATCACCGCACCCATTTTCGGGCGGTCTTCAGGCGCAACTGTGCCCAGGTTTTTCATCAGGGAAGTGATTTCCCCCTTTTTACCCAGAAACTGAACCCGTACCTGATCCAGTGCGGCAACATCGTGCGCGTCACTTACGGCGGCCAGGGCTTGCTGAGTCAGTGCCTCAAGGTTTTCCATGGTTTACGTCCACTAGTGGTATTGAGCTTCATCGGGGCAAAAAAATAGGGGAATCACCTAGCCTAACCTAAGCTCATCCCCTATTTCGCAGGCGGGTTACCCCGCCCTGTTCCGGCTATGCGGTGAAATTACAGGCTGGACTTGGCTTTTTCAACCAGAGCCGCAAACGCTGCTTTTTCGTTCACTGCCAGATCAGCCAGTACTTTACGGTCAATTTCAACAGCGGCTTTTTTCAGGCCGTTGATGAACTTGCTGTAAGACAGACCGTTAGTACGTGCACCGGCGTTGATACGCGCGATCCACAGCTGACGGAACTGACGCTTGCGCTGACGACGGTCGCGGTAAGCGTACTGACCGGCTTTGATAACAGCCTGCTTGGCAACACGGAACACACGGCTGCGAGCGCCGTAGTAACCTTTAGCCTGCTTCAGAATTTTTTTGTGACGACGACGAGCGATGACACCACGTTTTACACGAGCCATTTTTTATCTCCTGAATACCGGTTAGAGGTTAGGCAGCATACGTGCTACTGACTTAACGTCAGACGCATGAACCAAAACGTTGCCACGCAGGTGACGTTTACGCTTGGTGCTCTTTTTGGTCAGGATGTGGCTGCGGAACGCTTTACGGTGTTTAAAGCCGTTGGCAGTCTTCTTGAAGCGCTTGGCAGCGCCGCTCTTAGTTTTGATTTTAGGCATTTTGTACTCCAAAAGTTAGTGGCGCGTACAGAAACTAAGACCCTGTACAACACCTGCCATATTGAGCAGCCGGTAGAACGTATAAACCCGGCCGGAGCCGGGGATACAGGTTCTTTCAGGAACCGGACTACTTCTTCTTACCTGGGGCGATGACCATCACCATCTGACGGCCTTCCAGCTTGGGATGCTGTTCCACAGTGCCGAGTTCCTTCAGGTCCTCTTCAATGCGTTTCATCATCTCCATACCAATTTGCTGGTGAGCCATCTCGCGACCGCGGAAGCGTAAAGACACTTTCGCTTTGTCACCGTCCTCAAGGAAACGTATCAGACTACGCAGTTTGATCTGGTAGTCGCCTTCTTCAGTGCCCGGACGGAATTTCATTTCCTTAATCTGGACCTGATGCTGGCGTTTTTTGGCTTCGGCTTTCTGCTTTTTCTCTTCGTAAAGCTTCTTGCCGAAATCCATTACTTTACAGACGATCGGGTCGCCATCTGAAATCTGAACCAGATCCAGTTCGGCTTCCTCGGCGATCCGCAGGGCTTCGCTAATGCTTACAACACCAATCTGGCTTCCATCGCTACCAATCAGACGTACCTCATCGGCACGGATCTGGTCGTTAATGGCCGCTCTGTTATCCGGGCGGCCGCCCTTTTTGTTATCGCGTCTGATAATTAATTCTCCATTCCAAAGCGGCCACGCTGTGCAACTGAGCCTTCCAACAGTTCAATGAAGGCGTCCACACTCATCACGCCAAGGTCTTCGCCTTTGCGGGTACGGACTGCAACAGTGTTCGCTTCGACTTCTTTATCCCCTACAACAAGGAGGTAGGGTACCTTCTGCAAAGTGTGCTCGCGGATTTTAAAGCCGATCTTCTCGTTTCTCAAGTCCGCAGCCGCACGGAATCCCTTGCCTTTCAGGGTTTTGGCAAGATTTTCGCAGTACTCGGCCTGATTATCGGTGATATTCAGTACCGAAACCTGCTGCGGTGCCAGCCATGGCGGCATAGAACCGGCGTAATGTTCGATCAGAATACCGATGAAGCGCTCGAAAGAACCCAGAATCGCGCGGTGCAGCATCACCGGGGTCTTACGCTCGCCGTCTTCATCAACAAACTGAGCACCCAGACGCTCTGGCAGCATGAAGTCGAGCTGAATAGTACCGCACTGCCATACACGGTTCAGGCAGTCACGCAGAGAGAACTCGATCTTAGGACCGTAGAAAGCACCCTCACCTGGCTGCAGCTCCCACGCCAGACCGGCGGCATTCAGGGCATCTTCCAGTGCAGCTTCCGCCTGATCCCACAGCGCATCGTCACCGATACGGCCTTCCGGACGGGTCGATAGCTTCATTTCGACCTGATCGAAACCGAAGTCACGGTATACATCCAGCGTCAGCTTGATGAAGTCAGCGGCTTCCTGACGAATCTGCTTCTCTGATACGAAGATGTGCGCATCATCCTGAGTAAAACCACGCACACGCATGATGCCGTGCAGGGCGCCGGATGGTTCGTTACGGTGGCAGGAACCGAATTCGGCCAGACGCATCGGCAGATCGCGGTAGCTCTTCAGGCCCTGGTTGAACACCTGAATGTGACACGGACAGTTCATCGGCTTCACCGCGTAGGTGCGCTTCTCAGACTCCGTGGTGAACATGTTGGCCGCGTAGTGTTCCCAGTGACCGGATTTTTCCCACAGAGTACGGTCGACGACCTGCGGGGTTTTGATCTCGAGGTAACCGGCGTCCTGCTGCACTTTGCGCATGTACTGTTCCAGCACCTGCCACACAGTCCAGCCGTTCGGGTGCCAGAACACCATACCCGGCGCTTCTTCCTGCAGATGGAACAGATCCAGCTGCTTGGCCAGTTTACGGTGGTCGCGTTTCTCAGCTTCTTCGAGGAAGGTCAGATACGCTTTCAGATCTTTCTTATCGTTCCAGGCAGTACCGTAAATACGCTGCAGCTGACGATTCTGGGAATCGCCACGCCAGTAAGCACCGGATACACGCATCAGTTTGAAGATGCGCATGACACGGGTATTCGGAACGTGCGGACCACGGCACATGTCGGTGTATTCTTCGTGGTGGTACAGGCCAACAGCCTCTTCGCCCTGACTGATCAGGTCGTCGATCAGCTCAACCTTGTAGTCTTCACCACGGTCAACAAAAATGCGGCGCGCGTCTTTAATCGGCGTCATCTTCTTAACGACGTCGTAATCTTTCTTAATCAGTTCACCGATGCGGGTTTCAATCGCTGTGACGTCTTCCGGGGTAAACGGGCGCTCGTAATCGATGTCATAGTAGAAACCGTTATCGATCACAGGACCAATCGCCATACGGGCAGTCGGGTACAGTTGCTTAACCGCATGACCCACCAGGTGAGCGAATGAGTGACGGATAACATCCAGACCATCGGCATCACGACCGGTAATCAGCAGAACGTCAGCGTCTTCCGTAATGAGTTCACAGGCATCAACCAGTTTGCCGTTGATACGACCACACACCGTTACTTTGGCCAGACCGGCGCTGATACTTTCAGCCACCTGCATCAGGGTTACGGGTTGATCAAATTCGCGTTTGGAACCATCAGGAAGGGTAATAACAGGCATATCAGATCCTTGTCAGTGGTGGCCCCTACGACAGGCCACATGATTAAAAGAGGCGGACACTCTACAGAGCAGGGCCTGGCATGTAAACCATTGTCAGGACTGCATTTTACTTTGCGACCTGAGCCAGCGCGCCGGCGGCATGCCGGTCGCCTGACGAAAAGCACGGTTGAACGCGCTCTGTTCAGAGTAGCCAAGCAGCAAGGCAATCTCGCTCTGGGTCAGACGACCTTCCAGCAGATAATTGCGCGCCAGCTGCACCCGCAACTGGGTCATCACCTCAGCAAAGGTAAAGCCAGCGTCTGCCAGCCTGCGGAACAGCGTGCGCTCGGACATAAACAACCGTGATGCAACAAAAGCCGCGTCCGGCCTGCCCTGCTGCACCGCCGCCAGCAATGCGCTGCGCAGACGCAATGTGAAATCATCGGACTCCGGCAGCACACCCACCATGGCCGCGGCCTGCTGCTCAAGCAAGGCATGCATACCGGCATTGCGCTGCGATACCGGACGCATCAGATGCTCGGGTTTCAGATACACCGCCGTTCGCGCCTGATTGAACAACACTTCACAGCCGGTGGCGGCTTCGAGTGCAGAAACCTCCTGCGGCTTCGGAAAGGTAAAATGCACGCGTGCCGGGTTCAGCGAGCCATCTGCAACCAGATTGCGCACGAAGGTCAGCAACCCGATGATCAGCACTTCATCCGACAGCCGCGATGACGGGCCAAACTCCGTCGTCCAGCTCATGCACAGCAGGCCACCTTCAAACGAAGCTTCGGCGCGGTCGCCGTCATGCAGCAGGCGCTGATATCGCTGAAAGCCCTGCAGCGCATCAGCCAGCGTTTCGGACGACAGCAACAAATGCCCAAGCACACCCACAAAATCGGCACGGATGCACAAACCCAGCTCGACCCCCACCGCCCGCCCTGGCAACAACTGCTCAACCGCCTGCAACACATCCCACCACTGACGGAAGCTCAGGCGCGACGCTGCAGAAAGACCCGAAAGGTAACGGTATAAATCCGTTTGCGAACGCCCCTGCTGCTGCAGATAGAAACGGACAAGTCCGGCAAGGTCGCCACTGACCTGCAAATTCGCGAGCAACCCCACGACGCACTCCTTTGGCATATTTTGTCAAAATAGTGGCAGATATTGTCAATTTATACGAGCCATGGAATCGTAAGCTGAGGGTAAATAATAAGAAGGAGTTCACTCATGCAGGATGTTCTGCACGCGCTGTTTTTCATTGCCGCCTTCGGCCTGCTCTTTTTATCGGTGATTCTGGCCGAATACCTGTACACCCGTGCCCGCGGCAAAGACGGGGTTTACCACTGGCGGGAAACGGTAGCCAACCTGACCACAGGCGCTTCCTATAAGGTGGTCGACGGCATCGCCATCGCCCTGTTCATTCAAACCTTCTACCAGTGGGTGTATGGCTTCGGTCTGCAATGGAACCCGGATGTGTCGGTCTGGAGCGTGCTTGCTCTGATCGTCTTCATCGATTTCTGCTTTTTTATCGCCCACGTTCTGATGCACAAAGTGCGCTGGTTCTGGAACGTGCACGTCACGCACCACTCATCTGAGCACATGAATTTCTCGACGGCGCTGCGCCAGAATTTCACCTTTGCACTGTCGGGCGCCTGGTTGTTCTGGTGGATTCCGGCCGCCCTCATCGGCTTTGATAAAAACTGGGTCCTGCTCGCGATTGAAGGCAATCTGGTGTATCAGTTTTTTCTGCATACCGAACAGGTCGGCAAACTCGGCTGGCTGGAAAAAATCTTCAACACCCCGTCACACCACCGCGTGCATCATGGCAGCAACCCGGCCCAGATCGACACCAATTTCGGTGGCATTTTTATCCTTTGGGACAAGCTGTTCGGCACCTTCCGCGACGAAGCAAACGCCGGAGACATCCGTTATGGCGTAACCCGCATGCCGGAAAAACCCTTCAACCCCTGGCACCTGCAGGTGCACGACTGGGCGGCCATGTTCCGTGATGTGTGGCGCTATCGCGACCTGAGAATTCTGTATAAACACCCGGACTGGGTGCTGGAAAAATACGGCACGTCACCGCCTGATGAATCCGTATCCGGCGCCGGCTCCGCCAGCCAGTAGCCGTCCATAAAAAAGCCGGAGCAAGCTCCGGCTTTTTTATGGCAGTTCACCACGCACGGGGGATTAGAAAGCCAGCATACCGCGCCCTACTCTGGCAGCGGTTTCAGCCCCGCACAGGGCCTCGGCAATGGCCAGCGCAAACGCCAGCGCCGTGGCCGGGCCGCGACTGGTAATCAGATTGCCGTCGCGTACCACCGCCTCGGTTTTCAGCGCCGCCGCAGACTCCAGCAGCGCATCCTCAAAGCCCGGATAACAGGTCGCGGTTTTGCCATCGAGCAAATCGAGTTTGGCCAGCACCACCGCCGGTGACGCGCAAATCGCAGCCACCAGCCGGCCCTCTTCCGCCTGCTGTTTGAGCAAGGTCTGAAACAGCACACTGGCGGCCAGATGCTCAGCACCCGGCATGCCGCCCGGTGCGATCACCGCATCCCATACCTGCCCTGTGCACTCGCGCATCAGAGCGTCTGCGGTGACCCGGGTGCCGTGCGCACAGGTCACCTGCAACCCAGGCATCACAGACGCCAGCGTCACCTGCACACCGGCGCGGCGCAGGGTGTCGGTAATGGTGATGGTTTCGATGTCTTCACTGCCGTCGGCAATGGCTACCAGCGCGTTGGCCATGAGGTTTCTCCTGATGTTTTTCTCAGTGTGCCAGCAAGGTCAGGCGCCGGAAAGCGGCTCACGCCGGCGTTTTCAGGGTTTCCCGCAACCGCTGGGCAGCGGTCACCATATTCTCGAGAGCCGGAATCACTTCCTGCCAGCGACGGGTTTTCAGGCCACAGTCCGGATTAACCCAGAGGTTTGCCAGCGGCACTACCTGCAGAGATTCAGTCAAAAGAGTCTCCATCGCCTCCACCGACGGCACGTTCGGACTGTGAATGTCGTACACCCCGGGACCAATGCCGTTGCGGTAGGTCTCGTTGCGCAAGGTGTGCAACAGACGCGCGGCCGAGCGGGCCGTCTCCAGCGTGATCACATCGGCGTCCATGGCCTGAATCGCCGGCAGAATGTCGTCAAAGTCGGCGTAGCACATATGGGTATGAATCTGGGTTTCATCCGCCACGCCAGTGACGGCATAGCGGAAGCTGTTCACAGCCCAGTCGAGGTAACGGGCGTGCTCCACCCGGCGCAGTGGCAAAGCCTCCCGCAGCGCCGGTTCGTCGACCTGAATGATGCGGATACCGGCGGCTTCCAGATCCTGAACCTCATCACGCAGCACAGCTGCAATCTGGTAGGCGGTCGCCGACCAGGGCTGATCATCCCGCACGAACGACCACTTCAGAATGGTCACCGGGCCTGTCAGCATGCCTTTTACCCAGCGCTCACTCTGCGATTGAGCAAAGGCCGCCCAGCGCACGGTCATGGCCGACGGCCGCTCAATGTCACCGAAAATCACCGGCGGCTTCACGCAGCGCGAACCGTAGCTCTGTACCCAGCCATTGGCGGTTGAGGCAATGCCATCCAGCTGTTCGCCGAAATATTCCACCATGTCGTTGCGCTCGGCTTCGCCATGCACCAGCACATCAAGGCCAATCTGCTCCTGCACCCGGATGCAATGGGTGATTTCCTTTTCCAGCCCGGCCTCATAGGCCGGCAGCGACAGCTCCCCCTGCTTAAAGCGGCGGCGCAGCTGGCGGATCTCTGGCGTCTGCGGGAAGGAACCAATGGTTGTGGTCGGCAGTTGCGGCAGCCTGAGCGCCGCCTGCTGCAGGGCCAGCCGCCCGGCATAGCTCTGTTTGCGCTGCCACTGGGCGGAAGCAGCCGCCGCCGCACGCTGTTTCACCGCACTTTTGTGCACGGCAGATGATGTCCTGCGGGATACCAGAGCCTGCGCCTGCGCGATCCAGCGTGGCGATGAGGTCACACCGGCATCTGCCAGAGACGCGCCCAACAGCACCAGCTCGTCGACTTTTTGCCAGGCGTAGGCCAGCCAGTGCTGAAGATCATGAGGTAGCTGAGTTTCCGCCGCCACATCGTACGGCACATGCAACAGCGAGCAGGAGCTACCCAGCCACAGACGCGATCCCAGACGTTCTGCCACCGGAACCAGTCGCTCGCGTAAAGCGTTGAGATCCGCCCGCCAGATGTTGCGCCCGTCAATCACACCCAGCGACAGCACCTTATAAGGACCAAGACGATCGAGTGCCGGCGCCAGCTCTTCCGGTGCGGACACCAGATCCAGATGCACGCCGTCAACGGGCAGACTGAACGCCAGTGTCAGGTTATCGGCCAGTGGCGAAAAGTAGGTGGTCAGCAGCAATTGCACGCCGTTTTTACGCAGCGAGTGATACGCAGGCTCGAACGCCTGACGCCAGTCGGCGGGCAGATCGAGTCCCAGCACCGGCTCGTCCAGCTGCACCCAGTCAACGCCTTCGCATTTCAGCAGGGCAAACAGTTCGCTATACACCGGCAGCAGACGCGACAACAGATTCAGACGATTGGCGCCATCCACACTGCGCCCCAACCACAGATACGTCAGTGGCCCCGGCACCACCACTTTCAGTGGCTTGCCCAACGAGCGGGCGGCGCGCACTTCATCGAGCAATAAATCGGGCTGCAGGGTGAACTCATCAGCCGCCGCGCATTCGGGTACCAGATAGTGGTAATTGGTATCGAACCACTTGGTCATTTCGGCGGCATGTCCGCAGCAGGCCGACGCGCTGCGGCCGCGTGCTGCGGCAAAAATCTGCTCCAGCGGTTCTCCCGCCGAGCGGGCGCGGGCCGGCAGATGGCCAAACAGGTAACTGGCGTTCAGCAGGTGGTCGTAGTACGCGAAGTCGCCCACCGTCAGCAGATCCAGACCAGCATCCAGCTGCCGCTGCCACTGCCCCAATCGCAACTGCTGGCCGGTGCGCTGCAGATCAGACAGCGACGACTGCCCTGCCCAGTAAGATTCCAGCGCCCACTTCAGCTCACGCTGGGCGCCAACGCGCGGGAAACCCAAAATATGAATATTACTCATCTCAAATTCTCATTTATTGAAATATTTTGAGAATCATGACCACTTCATAGCATGAGATAAAACGATAATTTTTTAAGTTTTATTGAGAAATACTAATAAACAACTCAGAAAGAATGGCTCAGCCGGGATGTCACCACCAGCAAGCACCGGCGCGCTGACAAGGACCGGCGTGCAGACAAGGGCCACTGGCCGGTCAGCGGCAATCGCCCACCCCATCAACCTTGCGCATCACCAGCAGCACCTGACCCACGGGCAACCCGAATTTGGACATCCGCGTCTCGTTCACCACGACACCCTCAGCCACCTGATACATCCAGTCATCCATGCTCAGACGGATGGTGTCACCGGGGTCGCCATAGGCCAGCGTGTAGGCCATGTGAATGCTGTTGCCGGCATGCGTCATGCGGGTTTCTTCCGGCACATCGGTGGCTTTGGCGCGAAAGTCGTCGCCATCTTTGGTCAGGGTCCAGACGCGGGTTTCCCGCACAGGTGCTTCGCCGGGTTTGTCGTGGAAATAGAAAACTTCATCGAGCGTGCCGGTATCGCCCTGCCAGCTGCCTTCGATCACCGCGTTGAACTGGCGGATCTGACGACCGGCATAATCGCGGACCACACCATCGGCACACAGAGTACCGTTGAAAAACGTTTGCGGATTCAGCACGGGCTGACGCCAGGCCCACTGGGCAGCATCCGGCGCAGCACAGCCTGCCAGAAGTCCTGATAACACAACGGGCAGTGCCAGCCGCTGCCATTTGAATGAAGCTTGCATCATTTCCACTCCAGATAATGATGCAATAATAATACAAACCCTATACACCCATTCGCAACCACCGCACTTTGATCACCAGAAACCGCCCGGTCGCGCCTTGCTGGCCGATTAAAACCCGGTAAACTGGCTCTTCCCTTGATCAGAGCCGACACCATGCCCCGCCTTGAAGTCTTCGCCGACGAACACATGCAGCACGCCTATGGCATTTTCCTGTTCACCAGCAAGCACCCACTGGTACGCAAGCTGAAGCGTATTGCCCAGCCGAGTGTGCATGGCCACAAGACCTGGTCGTCCAGCTTTCTGATCATGGATTACCTGCAGCACTTTCCCTTAAGCGAAGGGGAACGGGTACTGGAACTGGGGTGCGGCTGGGGCCCGGCCTCGGTGTTCTGCGCCAGCCAGCAAGGCGCCAAAGTGACCGGCCTGGATGTGGACGACAGTGTGTTTCCGTATCTGGACATGATGGCCGCCACCAACGATTGCCGGGTAAAACCCCTGCACGCCTCGTTTGATGACCTGAAGACCGAGCAGCTCTCGCGCTACGATTGCATCATCGGCGCTGATATCTGCTTCTGGGAGTCGCTGACAGACGATCTGTTCAAGCTGTTCCGCCGCGCGAAGAAAGCCGGCGTGAAACGCATTATTCTGGCCGACCCGGGCCGCTCTACCTATGAGGCGCTGCTGCAGCGTTGTGAAAAAGCCTGGCCGCAGGCATTCAGCCACGAACATTGGTATGCCCTGGAACCCAAGCGTTTTGAAGGTCAGTTGCTGGTGCTGAATTTCGCCGCGTAAGGCGTGCCCTAAACCCTGCTCAGGCCGGAATATCCGGCCCTTCATCCTCATGGCGGCTCAGCGAGTCGCCCATCGCAAGCCAGGGAATCTGGCTCATGGTCCAGATGTGATACTGCGGCGCCAGTGCCGCCGGCTCATCCAGTGACGCCAGCGTGAAATCCAGTGTCGCGCGCCCTCCAGCCGATGCCGCCTGCCGCGGGCGAAACACCAGCTGAGTACCACAGGCAGCACAGTGCTCGCGCTGTGCAGCAACACTCGAATGAAACACCACCGGCGCCCCGCTGGTGTAGACAAAGCCCGGCTGCACGATCGTCGCCCATGCCAGAACAGGCGCGCCACTTGAGCGCTGACACTGGCGACAGTGGCAGTAACCGGCGTCGACCAGCTCGGCATCGACGCGGTAACGCACCGCGCCACACAGACAACCACCGGTTAATACCACCCGCATGGTTTACACCCCGGCGGTGTTCATCAGCCAACCGATGAACAGTACCTGAGGAACGGTTACCAGCGGCAGGAACAGGGCAATCTTCCAGCTGCGGGTGGTGTTCTGCAGCGCCATGATTTCGGTGTAATCGGTAGAAGCGCCGGCCATCAGAAAGGTAAAGGCGTTGCCCGGAGCGGCCGCCCGCGTGACCAGATCGGCTGCGATCGGACTCGAGCCCTCGGAGCACACCTCAATCACCGTGGTGGCAATCAGGGTCGCGATCAGACCTGTGAAGCTGGCGCCAAACCAGACCCCAAAACTTTCCGGCGGCACGAATGCCCGCACCAGAGCCACCAGCACCACACCAAAGAACACCCAGCGCAGCACCATTTTTGACTCTTTGAGCCCCTGCCAGAACATGGCCGCAAGACTCGGCACAGACCAGTCCTGACCCGACCACGCCGCTTTCAGCGTCGGCAGAAACGGCACGTCAGCATCGTTTACCTGATTAGGGTTCGCAGGCAGGGTACCTTTGGCGACCAGACGGTCGAATATCCAGCCGCTGAGCCAGGCAATCACCATCGAACCCACAATAAACAGTAACGTCCATTTAAGGCCGATCAGCCCGACCAGAATCAGTGTCAGCGTCAGCGAATTCCACGGACTGGCAATCAGGAACGCCATGACCTGCCCGATGCTCGCACCCCGCTCGTAGAGCTTCATGGCCACCATAAGAATGCCGTGGTTACACAGATCCAGCAGCAGACCGGCCAGCGTGGCACGGAAAATCCCCCGTTTGGTGCCGCCTTTGCCCAGCACCGACATCACCAGTTCGCGTGGAATCCGCCCCAGCAGGCCAACAAAGAAAGCAGCACTGATGATCCCCCACCACATGGCGTTGACCATTTCGAAGGAGGTGTGCATCAGGGTGCCCAGCCAGGGCAAGGCCATGTCTTCGGAATGTCCCATGGCCAGATAACCGGCGTACCCTGCCACGACCGCCGAGCCACAGCCCCACAGCAACCAGTCAATTTTTTTACCGCCAGACGGCGCGCAACAGCTGGCTTCGCCGGCTGTTGCTTCGGTGCCACAGCAGGACGACGCGGCCACTTTAGCGTCTGAGCCGCAACAGGAAGACGCAGTCACTTTGGCGTCTGATCCGCAGCAGCCCGCGGCTGTTTGCTTCGTTTCTGTCGCACAGCATGCATCTGCTTTAACCGCCTTGCTTGTGTTGCCGCAACAGGAGGAGACAGCGGCTGAATCGCCACAGCCGGATGCGCCCTTGGCCTCCGTGGAGCAGCAGGCACTGGCCGGCTCCCAGGCACCGGTCACGGCACCCGCTGATGCTGCCGCGGTTTGCGCGGCCGCGTCATCGGCTTGTTCAGCTTCGTCGCCATGACAGGCGCAATCATGCCCCTCAGAGCAGCAGCCGGATTTATCAACGGAGCAGCAGGCGCTTTCAGCAGAGCAGCATCCGTCGTGGTCGTCCGTCTGGCAGCAACCGCCGCCATTTTCAGCAGAACAGCATCCATCGCTGGCGGCCGGGTTAACCGCCTGACCGGCTGACTGGCAGCAGGTTTTGTCTTTCTCATCATTGTACACAGCAGTTATCTCCTGAACGGCAGGCTGTCTGGTCCTGCCCGGCAAGGGTTTCGTGGTCGGAGCCTTCAATCAGATGACACAGGTGGTCGCCGCAGGGCTGGCAATCGGGCAACGACTGCCACGACTGCATGGCCGACTCCATGCGCTCGACCATGGCCTGCATTTCCAGCAGACGTTTGCGGGCTTCGACCAGGCGCGGTTCGATCAGATGACGAACCACAGGACACGGCGACTTGCCCTTTTCGGCCTCCTGCAAAATGGTCTGAATATCGTCGAGGGTGAACCCGAGATCGCGGGCCTGACGAATAAAGCGCAGGCGCTGTTGCTCGGTACGGCCAAAATTGTGATAGCCGTTATCGTCTTTCGGTGCCTGCAACAGGCCAATGCGCACGTAATGGCGAATAGTGCCGGCGTTAATGCCTTCTGACCGGGCGAGATCCTGAACCCGCATGACCACCTCTTTCTCCGCAAACGGACGGTTTCTGACTGAACGGATAGCAAGCTTAAACCTTTGAGTAACTCGCAGGTCAAGCATTCACAACAGACTTTATAAAACCCGCAGGAAATTGACCGCCGGCTGCGGACAATTGGCCTAATCTTAAGGATAAATACCGCTGCACTGTTCAGCGTGCCTTTTGGATCCGGGAACGATACGGAGATTTATGTTTACGATTCGTCAGCTTTACACCGCCATGTCGCTCGGCTACGTGGCCCTGATGCTGACCGGTATGCTGACCATCCGCTACCTCTGGTTTTATCCGGAAGAACAGCGGCACGCCCTGCAGATTCAGCAGGGTGAAATCAATGGTCTGATGGCGGCGATGAATCTGCGGCTGGAGCAGCTGGCCGCTATTACCCACGACTACGCCTCTTGGGACGATACTTTCGAATACGCCGACAATGGCAATGACGAGTACATTGAGTCCAATTTCACCGAATCCACCTATAAATCACTGAATCTCAGTTCAGTGGCGATCGTTGCTGCAGACAGCCAGATTCTGTACAGCGGCTATTTCGAAAATGGCGAGCTGACCGATGTCCCTGAGCCGTTGCTCGCATGGATCAGCAACTCGGGAGCTGAATTTTTCAATGATACGGTGCACAGCGGCTTCCAGGTGATCGATCAAAAAGCCTATGTAATTGCCTCCAGCCCAGTGTCACCAACCGGATTAGACACGCCGGTGAATGGGTGGTTACTGTTTATGCAGCAGGTTGATGAACAATATCTGCATGTGCTGGCCGAGGTTGCCCGGTTAAACCTGACATTAATAAAGCCTCCGTACCGCGACAATATTCCCGATATTCAGGAACCGCTGAGTGACGTCACCGCGCGTCGGGTTACCTGTATTTACGACGAAACCCATGTGCCGTCGCTGTGCACAGAAATCCGCCATTCCAATGGCGATGGTCCGCGCATGTTCAGTATTGAATTAATGCTGGCGTTCCTGATCATGAGCCTGATTCCGACCGCGGCCTTTGTAGTGGTGCTGAAAATCCTGATCGATCCGCTGCGACTGGCCACAGGCCTGCTCGAACGCAGCCGCTTCGATCACACCCTGCGCCCGGTACTGCACACAACGCCGGTGCGCATTCAGGAATTGCAGCAGCTGCGCAACGCGTACAACGAGTTGATTCACACCGTGCGCCAGCAACAGGCCAAGCTCGAGCAACTGTCGAACACCGACCGCCTGACCAATATTCCGAACCGCCGCGCCTTCGAAGACGCCCTGACCACCACCTGGCGCCGCATTCTGCGGCATCCGCAGTCGATGGCACTGATTCTGGTGGATATCGATTACTTCAAACGCTTTAACGATCACTACGGTCATCAGGCCGGCGACACCGCCCTGCACGCTGTGGCGCAGGCCTTACGCCTGTGCACGCGCCGCACCGATGAACTGACCGCGCGCTTTGGCGGCGAAGAGTTCGCGATGATTGTGCAGATCGAAGATGCCCTGCATCTGGAGAAGGTGCGGCGCAACATTGCTGAAGCTATCCGCGGACTGGATATCCACCATGAACATTCAAAAGTCAGCCGTCAGCTGACCATCAGTTTTGGTATTGCCTGGATTAAAGAGTCGGGAGAATGGCTGGAGACAATAACACCGGAAGGCTGGCTGAGGGCGGCAGACACCGCCCTCTATGAGGCGAAAGCGTCGGGCCGCAACTGCAGCATGCTGCATGTGCTCGACCCGGCGATTCCGCTTACAGAGTCACCTGTATGGCAGCAATCACCCGATTCGCCTTAGCGCGGGCCTCTTCAATGCTGGCGTCCCGTGCCAGTGCCACCCCTAGACGACGCTTACCGGCCACTTCAGGCTTACCAAACAGACGAATCTGGGTATGAATTTCTGCCAGCGCCTTTTCCAGACCACCGTACTGCATCTGCCGCGACTCCCCCGCCACCAGCAACACAGACGACGCCGACGGTCCAAACTGTTCGATGTGCGGAATCGGCAGCCCCAGAATGGCGCGGGCGTGCAAGGCAAACTCCGACAAATCCTGAGAAATGAGTGTCACCAGACCGGTATCGTGCGGACGCGGTGACACTTCGCTGAAAATCACCTGATCGCCTTTCACAAACAGTTCAACACCGAACAGACCCAGACCACCCAGCTCATCGGTTACCGCACGGGCAATCGCCTGAGCACTGGCCAGCGCCTCGGCGGTCATCGCCTGTGGCTGCCAGGATTCCTGATAATCGCCATCCTCCTGACGGTGGCCAATCGGTGCGCAGAAACTGGTGGTGATCTGGCCGTCAGCGTCTTTGTGACGGATGGTCAGCAGGGTGATTTCGAAATCGAAATCAACAAAGCCTTCGACGATCACTTTGCCTTTTCCGGCACGGCCACCTTCCTGCGCGTACGCCCAGGCCCTGGCCAGATCTTCCGCGCTGCGGACAAAGCTCTGTCCCTTGCCAGACGAACTCATGATGGGTTTCACCAGACACGGCAGGCCGATGTGGTCAGCGGCCTCGAAGAAGGCCTGTTCGCTGTCGGCAAAGCGGTAAGTGGAGGTCGGCAGCCCCAGTGTTTCGGCTGCCAGACGACGGATGCCTTCCCGGTTCATGGTCAGCTGCGTCGCGCGGGCGGTCGGGATGATGGTGTACCCTTCCTGCTCAAGCTCAGCCAGTGTCGCCGTGGCGATGGCTTCAATTTCCGGTACGACTAAGGCCGGTTTTTCCAGCTCGATCACGCGGCGCAGCGCTTCGCCATCGAGCATGCTGATCACATGACTGCGGTCGGCCACCTGCATGGCCGGTGCGTTTTCATAGCGGTCCACCGCAATTACTTCGCAGCCCAGACGCTGCAACTCAATTACCACTTCTTTGCCGAGCTCCCCCGAGCCACACAGCAACACACGGGTGGCAGTCGAAGAAAAAGGCGTTCCCAGAGTAATCATAAAATCCGTTATCCGTTTAGAGGTTCGGCCCACTCAGGGCACAGGAATAAAGTTGGCGGCGCTCTGTTCGCGCTCGGCGACCTTCTTCATCACATCGCGTTTTTCATCGTCCGACAGGCTGCCCCAGACGGTAATTTCCTGTCCGGTGCGGTAACAGCCCACGCACAGATCGTTTTCGTCCAGCGCACAAATGCTGACACACGGAGAACGTACCGGCTGACTCACAGGCTGACCTCTTCTAGTTCTGAGCAATAACGACGCGCATTCTGCACGTAATGCGCAGCGCTGGCTTCCAGAATACGGCACTGCGCTTCGCTCAGCTGACGTTTGATCACCGCCGGCGAACCGACCACCAGCGAGCCATCGGGAATCTCCATGCCTTCAGGAATCAGCGCGTTGGCGCCGATGATGCAGTGCTTGCCGATGCGCGCCTTATTCAGCACCACAGCGTTGATGCCAATCAGCGAATAATCGCCGACGGTGCAGCCGTGCAGCATGGCGTTGTGACCCACAGTCACCCCTTTGCCCAGTGTCAGTGGAATTCCGGAATCGGTGTGCAACACGGCGTTGTCCTGCACATTACTGGCTTCGCCGATCGTAATCAGATGGTTATCGCCGCGGATCACCACGCCAAACCAGACGCTGCTGTCGTTGTGCAATTCAACGCTGCCGATAATACGGGCGCCGTCGGCAACAAAGACGTTATCGCCGCGCACGGGAATTCGGTCACCGAGCTTATAAAACATGGGCGTCTCCTACACGCGGAACGGGATTTCGGCATCCCAGAAGTGATTCATCATTTCGGCAATCATCATCGCCGTCAGGCCCCAGATATGGAACCCTTCGTAGTCGTAACTGGGAATGCGCACACTGCCGCGCTGAAAATACGAACTGGGCTCGTTACGGAACAGCTCGAGCGGCACGGTAAACACGGCGTCCAGTTCCGATGGATTGGCGACGAAGCGGACATCGGCCGGGATCACCGCCAGCACAGGCGTCACCAGATAGCCAAAGCGCGACACCACCTGATCCAGCTCACCCAGCACCCGAACGGATTCGGGCGCCAGCGCCACTTCTTCCTGTGCTTCGCGCAATGCCGTGACCACGATGGAGCCGTCTTCCGGATCGCGCTTACCACCGGGAAACGCCACTTCCCCCTTGTGCGATGACAGGTTATCGGAGCGGCGCGTCAGCAACAGACGCGGCTGCGCTTCTTCGGTGATGGCGACCAGAACGCCCGCCTCGGCCAGACTTGGCTGATCAACGCGGCGTGGCTTGTGATGCTGCAGTCGCTGCTGCAGATAGGAATAAACCGGATGTGTCATGGCGCCATTGTACTGCCGGGGGCGCCGGCGCGCCATGCGGTGGCTGTCCTGCTCAGATGAGCTCTGGATGAGTGGCCACCCCTCCGGCTGGCCACGCCCTCTTATACTTTTTTCTTATAAGAAACACTTCATTGCCCAATGGCGCACAATCCGCTGGCGACGACGTTTACTTAACACACTGTTTTTAAACCAGTTTTTCCCGGAGCCTGACTTTCCTTCACCTAATTTTCTCTTTCAATTCAGTAAGTTACGAAACCTGACAAAGCTGACGGGGTGGATTCGTCACACAACTGTCATGCGGTAGACTATTTCCCAAGAATTGCAAACAGCCCACAGGAATTCCGTATGGAACTACCAAGCTTTGAAGAACTGCGCCGCCTGGCCGAAGAAGATCCGCAGGCGCTGGAAGCCCTTCGTCAGCAGCATGTGGATGCCATGATCACCGCCGCACCGGAAGACCTGCAGCGCCGCCTGCGCGGCCTGCAGTTCCGCATCGACGCCGAACGCAACCGCGCCAGTAATCCGCTGTCGGCCTGCCTGCGTATTTCACGCATGATGCACGAGCACCTGCATCAGTTGCTCGATGCCGTGCACGAATCCTACGAGCCAACCGCCACCCCAACCGTGGTGCAGAGCGCCAGCATTATCCCCTTCCCCTTACTGGCCAATTCCTGATTTGGGTATACTCCGGGGCAAACGGACCCCGGATACTCCCGCATGAAATATTGCAGTCACTGCGCCACGGAACTTGAATACCGCATTCCTGAAGGCGACAACCGCGAACGTCACATCTGCCCCGCCTGCCATCGTATTTTTTATCTGAACCCACGCATTGTGGCCGGCACCATTCCAGTCTTTGGCGATAAGGTACTGCTCTGCCGCCGCGCCATTGAACCGCGCTACGGTTTCTGGACATTGCCCGGTGGTTTTATGGAAAACGGAGAAAGTACCGAAGACGCCGCCATCCGAGAAACCTGGGAAGAAGCCAATGCCCGCGTCACGCTGACCTCGCTGTTCAGCATGATCACAGTGCCGCGCATTGATCAGGTGCACATCTTTTTTCTGGCACAGATGTCAGCGGCCGAATTCGGCGCTGGTGAAGAAAGCCTTGAAGTCGCGCTGTTTGATGAAGGCGACATTCCCTGGCAGGAGCTCGCTTTCCCGACCGTCAGCCAGACGCTGAAACGCTATTTCGCTGACCGTAAACAGACGCCGGGCAACAGCCCGACCCATGTGTTCGATATTCGTCTGCCGTTTGAAAAAGCCTTCTGAATAAAACATAAAGCGGCTGATAAGCCGCTTCAGAAATCCTCCAGCCGCCACACGTCGTACGCCGGCTCTTCGTAGGGATGCGCTTTTTTCATGGCCGCAACCGCCGCGCGGATGTCGTCATCGGCGCATACCATCTCCACCCGGTATTCCTCCACCCTTTCGATAACGCCCGTCTGGCCGATAAAAGGATCAGCGCCTTCTGCCGGACGGAATTGTCCCTGCCCCAGCACCTGCCAGCAGCATTCGCTGTAGTCACCGATACGGCCGGCACCGGCAGCAAACACCGCTGTTTTCACCGCCTCGGCATACTCCGGCGGCACGAAAAATACGAGCTTGTACATGGTTTGATAAACCTCTCAGCAAAATGGCGTACGACCATGAATGGTCTAATCTTTTCAGAAACGTGCAACCAGCGTCAGGACCCAAAAAGGATAATTCATGAACTCAGGCCTCTCTATCCAGCAGAAAGTGTACATAGCGCTGGGCTCGATTTTCCTGCTGGTGCTGATTGTGGTGATCAGTGTGGCCATCTCATCAGAACAGAAAATGAGCAACGACATGGTGCACAGTCAGCTGCGCGATAAAGCGTCTGGCTACCTCGACACCATGAACATGCTGATGATTTCCGGCGCCATCGGCAACCGCGAACTGGTTCGCACCAAAATTCTGTCCGACAAAAACATCGTCGAAGCCCGCATGATCCGCAGCCCTAAAATCGATGCGCTGTACGGTAAAGGTCTGGATCACGAATACCCGATGGACGAACTCGACCGCCGGGCGCTGGCGGGCGAGGAAATTCTGCAATCGAACGACGACCAGCAAGGCCATATCATGACCTATCTGGTGCCCGTCAAAGCCCATGAAAATTATCGCGGCACCAACTGTCTGGGTTGCCACCAGGCGAAAGAAGGCGACGTGCTGGGCGCCATCCGCATCAGTTACTCCCTCGACGAGCTCGATGGCCACATCACCAACAACATGCTGCGCATGGGCCTGATTCAGGCTGGCATGTTCGTCGCGGCGCTGATTCTGCTGTCGCTGCTGTTGCGCCGGGTGATTATTTCTCCGGTCCGCCGCATGCACAAAACCCTGGATAAAATGGAGCGCGACTCTGACCTAACCCAACAGGTTAAAGTGGAAAGCGGTGATGAAATTGGCCGTACCGGTCTGGCCCTGAACCGCATGATCGAGCGCTTCTCGGATTCCCTGCGACTGGTGGTCGATGCCTCCGGCGAACTGGAAAAATCCGCCAGTCATATCGACGATTCCTCGCGCCAGTCACTGACCGCGGCCAAAGCCCAGAAAGACGAGATCAACAGTATTCACCGCGCCATCGAAGAATTGCACGAAAGCATTCAGCTGGTGATGTCCAATGCCCAGCAAAGCAGTGAAGCGTCGGAAGAAGCGCGGGATGCCGCACGGTTGGGCGTCAGCCGCACCGACGATGCCAGCAACAGCATCCGCGCCATGAACACCGCCGTGCAGTCCACCGCCGAGGTCATCAGCTCGCTGGATGAACGCAGCAATAATGTCGGTGGTGTACTGGGCGTGATCAAAGGCATTGCTGAGCAGACCAACCTGCTGGCCCTTAACGCCGCCATCGAAGCGGCCCGCGCCGGCGAATCCGGACGAGGCTTCGCCGTGGTGGCCGACGAAGTGCGCACCCTGTCCCAGCGCACCCACGAATCGACGCAGGAAATCGAAAAGATGATCGAGCAACTGCAATCAGAAGCCCGCCGCGCCGTCGACTCCATGACCCACGCGCAGAACATCGCCGAAGAAGGCATGAACCGGGTCAACGAAGCGGCCGACGCTCTGCACACCATGAATCAGCAGGTCGAGCGCATGTCGGGTCTGAACGACGAAACCCTGAGCCGCATGAACGAACAGGTCGCGGTTGGCCGCAAGGTATCACAGGGTATCGCCAGCATCAGCGAGCATTCCTACAACACGTCACTGAGTGCCGAAAAAACCGCCGACATTTCCCATAAGCTGGTGAACCTGTCCCACCATCTGGGCACGCTGGTGAAGAAATTCCGCCTCTGACGGACATTGGAAACACTGCACTTTCATCAGTAACGAGTGCAGCATTCTAAAAACAAAAACGGGCGCGGCATTAACACCGCGCCCGTTTCATTTGAGGGGGCCTGCCGGTCAGGGACCGGCCCCCTAATTCCTCAGGTATTCCATCACGAAGCAGTGCGGCATTTATTGGCGGGAAGATGGAAACAAGCGGATGGAAAGGGATAAACAGAAACGATCCGCTGAATATCAGGTGGTTATTTAACGCGGGCAATAATGCCGGTGAGGTTTTCCAGATCCGTCAGGGTGTTTAAGGCGTACTGGCGATCATCGCCACACACGGAATGCTCGGCGGTAAATTCGGCGCACACTTTCGGGCGGTCTGCCCGGCCAAAGATCGTGCACAGAAAATCGTCGGTCAGATTAATGCAACGGACCCCGGCGGGTTTGCCATCCGGCATGCCGGGAATGGGGGAAGTAATAGAAGGCGCGATGCAGCACGCACCGCAGCCCAGTCGGCAATCCAATGGTCAGTCCATCCGCAGAAAATGGTCAGTAGCGGTAACGGGTGGCTTTTTCCCGTTTGTCTTTTTCGATCAGACGCCACAGGGTCATGTTAAACCGGGTGCCGTACTGACGCAGTCTGAACAGTTTTTCCGGGTCATCTTCCACATTGGCAAAAGTCTGCCAGCGGCGGTTCATGGCCCGGATCCGGTAGGTTTTGCGTACTTCGCCGGCCTGCCGCTCGTCCAGTCCGGGCAATTCTACCGTATCCGCCAGTTCAATGCCGACAAACTCAAGCTGGCCGGTTGAGTAGGCGCTTTTCGCATCTTCTACCGGATACGCCAGAAGATTCCCCGATTCAGCCAGCACCAGCGCTGGCACCAGGCCAGAGACCATCATCGCAGCGATGCTTTTCAGCACTTGCCTGCGTTTAAAACCTGTCATGCCCTTGTCCTGTTTCTTGATTCCGTTTTCAGTATAGAAGCCCGTAGCAAGACTGGCGGAACATAGGGTTTCCGGGGCCAGAGCTTGTCATCCCGTATGGGCTGGTTTAGCCTTGCGCGCTGATTGACCGGATGTATAAGGACAGATTGGATGCGCCGTTTTAAGATCAGCAGAATTCCGGCACACGCAGCCCTGACGGGCCTGCTGTTCAGTGCCATCGCCACGGGTGAGCCGAGTAATTTCCGCGTAGGTGTGGGCCTGTTTCAGGCCGACATGCAGAACGCCCCGGCTTATCTGCCCGACGGCTCGCAGAATGGCATCAGCCTGTTTGGCGAGTTTCCGCAAAGCGCGCATGCTGCATCACGCTTTATGCTCTATCGCATCAATGGTGAAGACGGCGTCAAACTCAGTGGTGGCGAAACTCAGCTGATGTGGGGTTTTAACCTCAACGACGAAGGTTTCCGCGCCTATACCGGTCCGGCCTGGCACTACGAAAATATCCGCGTGCCAGCCTCCTCGGGCGGCACCCGCTTCCGCACCTTTAATGGCTGGGGCTGGCAACTGGGCGTTGGTGCTCAGTTCAGAGCCGTAACCCTTGATCTGGCGGCGACGCTGCGTGACCCGCAGGATTACAACGACGAAAATGCCCGTGCAGGCCAGCCGGACGGAGACGTCTGGACCTACAGTCTGCTGACCAGCTACCGCTTCTGAGGCCCGTCATGACCACTCCGGTAGCCGTCCGTTATATGTCCCGCGCCGAAATCGAGCGCCTGATGTACAGCCTGAATGCCTCTCCCGACAATCAGGAAGCTCAGTTGTTTGAAGCTCTGGTGCGCCGCCTGCTTGAAATCATGGAGCAGGAAGCGCGCTGAGTGAGCGACCTGCCCCACATTCCTGTTGTTGCTGACCACCCTGACTGGCTTGCCGTGTACAAGCCAGAAGGGATTGGCATGCACAGCGAATCCGGCGAAGCCGGTCTGGTTGTGCTGGTTGCCGGTCAACAAGACAGACCACTGTGGCCGGTTCACCGTCTGGATAAAGTCACCTCGGGTTTATTGCTGCTGGCCAAAAACGCAGAAGCGGCCGCCCGCCTGTCAGCCCTGTTCGCCGAACACCGCATTGAAAAAGTCTATCTGGCACAAGCGCAGGGCAAGCCGCTGAAAAAGCAGGGCTGGATCAAGGGCGACATGGAAAAAAGCCGCAACGGCAGTTACAAGCTGGCGCGTAGCCAGAGCAATCCGGCCATCACCCGCTTTGTCAGCCACTTCGATGAGTGCGCTGGCAAGCGCCTCTACCTGCTGCGCCCGTTTACAGGAAAAACCCACCAGCTGCGCGTGGCACTCAAAAGTCTCGGCTGTCCGATCGAAGGCGACGAACGCTACGGTCAGGCGTCTGACCGTACCTACCTGCACGCGCTGGCATTGCGCTGGACGGACGACGACGGTGAACATCGCCTGATCGCGCCCCCCACCACGGGCGTCTGGGGCGACCTGCCCGATGAGTGGCAAGACCCGTGGGCACCTTTTCACACCGGCAGCTGACCAGCTGCAAACCTGCACCAGGCGCACAGCCCCGCAAATCCGGCCGGATACACGCACGTCATCAGCTGTCACGGCTGTGACATTCCTGTCATCTATACTCTGATCAGCCACACGGATTGCGGCGGTTCCTCTGCCAAACTCCGGTCCTGCGATCGCCGCCCACCCCGGAGACGGCTATTTCGTTGGTGGCCTTCCCTTGCAATCCCAATATTAGTATATTCTAATACAGTAATATTTGATCCGATTGACCCGGGCCGTCGTCGCCCCACCGAAGAGGAAGTTCGCATGTTCAGCCAGATACCCGGTTCCCGTCTGCACACCCTGCGCAAATCCCTGTCGCTCGCCCTGCTGTCGGCGGCATTGCCGCTGAGTCTGGCGCACGCCGGCGAAACAGAACGCTTAGAAGCGGTTCAGGTACCTGTGTACTTCGATCTGGAAGCCACACTGGAAGCGGTTAACGAAAGTACGGTATCGGCCCAGACCAGCGGCGCCATCAAAGCCGTGTATTTCGATGTGAACGATCAGGTCGAAGCCGGTGCCCTGCTGCTGGAAATTGTCGACACCCAGCAACAGGCAAGTCTGCAACAGGCGCGCGCCAACCTGGCGCAGGCCGAGGCCCTGAACGAAGACGCTCAGGTGCTGCTGGCGCGCAACGAACGCCTGTACAAACAAGGCACCCTGTCCAAGGGCGACATGGACAGCACCACTGCCCGCGCCAAAAGTACCGCCGCTGCGGTAAAAGCCGCCGACGCGGCTCTGCTGCAGGCTAAAGAACAGCTGGCGTACACCAAAGTCCGCGCCCCTTACTCCGGTATCGTCAAAGCCCGTCTGGTACAGATCGGCGAGCTGGTGAATCCGGGACAACCACTGATGACCGGCCTGTCGCTGGAGAAACTGCGCGCGGTGGCCGACGCCCCGCAACGCATTGCCAGCCAGTACCGCAACGCGGCTCAGGTTCAGGTGCAGCTGGACGATAAAAGCGTGGCGCCGGACAGCGTCGTGCTGTTCCCTTACGCCGACGCCACTCACCACAGCGTGCGCCTGCGGGCAAACCTGCCAGCCGGCACCACAGGTCAGGATGGCGCCCCGCTGTTTCCGGGTCAGTGGACCAAAATCCGTCTGCAAACCGGCGAGCGCAGTGCGCTGCTGGTACCGGCTGCGGCCGTTCTGCGCCGCTCGGAACTGACCTCTGTGTACGTGATGGACGACGGTCAGGCCGAGCTGCGTCAGGTGCGCACCGGCAACGCCGTGGGTGACCGTATTGAAGTTCTGTCAGGTCTGAAAGCCGGCGACACCATCGCCACCGACGCACTGAGCCAACTGGCCGCTGTCAGCCAACAAGGGGAATAACATGTCGCTGGGCATTTCCGGAAAAATCGCCGGGGCGTTTCAGAACTCGGCCATCACACCTCTGCTGGCGTTAGTCGGCCTGCTGCTGGGCTTCTTCGCCATCATGGTCACGCCGAAAGAGGAGGAACCTCAGATCGACGTCACCTTTGCCAACGTCTTCATCGGCTTTCCCGGCGCCAGTGCGCGCGAGGTTGAACAGCTGGTTGCCATTCCGGCCGAGCAGGTGCTGTCGGAGATCAAAGGCGTGGACGATATTTTCTCCATCAGCCAGCCCGGACAGGCGGTGCTGACTGTCGCCTTTGAGGTGGGCATTCCGCGCGAGGAAGCCATCCTCAACCTGTACAACCAAGTCTACAGCAACAAAGACTGGTTCCCGGCCAATCTGGGCGTAACAGAACCCGTTATTAAGCCCATGGGCATCGACGATGTGCCGATCATGGCCATTACCCTGTCTGCGCAGAACGAAAACGTGACCGCTGCGCAGCTGACTCAGGTTGCCCACGCACTGGAAGTAGAGCTGAAGCGCATTCCCGGCACCCGCGACATCTACACCATCGGTGGCCACCATCAGGTGGTTGAAGTGGAACTGGATCCGGCACGCATGAACGGTCACGGCCTGGCCTTCGATGATGTCCGCAACGCCCTGCTCAGTGCCAACGCCGGCGGCTACCGCCAGCCGCTGGTGCAGAACAATCAGGTGATTCAGATTCAGGCCGGTAACTTCCTGCAGAATCTGGGCGAAGTTAGCCAGCTGATCGTTGGCAAAAGCAAAAACGGTCTGGTCTATCTGAGTGATATCGCTGAGCTGCGCCAGCAACCCGATACTCCGGAGCAAGCGGTCTTCACCCGTAAACTGGGCGACAGCCACACAGCGCCGGCGGTGACACTGGCCATTGCCAAACAACCGGGCATGAACGCCATCGACATTACTCAGGCCATCGGCGAGCGTCTGGAAAAACTGCATAACCGACTGATTCCGGACGGCGTATCCGCCGACATCACCCGCGACTACGGCATTACCGCCAAAGACAAGTCCGACAAGCTGATCGGCAAGCTGCTGTTCGCCACCGCAGCTGTGGTGGTACTGGTGCTGGCGACCATGAGCTGGCGCGAAGCCATCATCGTCGGTGGTGCTATTTTCATCACGCTGGCCATTACCCTGTTCGCCAGCTGGGCCTGGGGATTTACCCTCAACCGCGTATCGCTGTTCGCCCTGATTTTCTCCATCGGCATTCTGGTTGACGACGCCATTGTGGTGGTGGAAAACATCCACCGGCACATGCACATGGGCGGCAAAAAGCTGCTGGACGTGATTCCGGCGGCGGTCGACGAGGTCGGCGGCCCGACCATTCTGGCGACCTTCACCGTGATCGCGGCGCTGATGCCAATGGCCTTCGTAACCGGCCTGATGGGCCCTTACATGAGCCCGATTCCGATCAACGCCTCCACCGGCATGCTGATCTCGCTGGCGGTCGCTTTTGTGGTAACGCCATGGCTGTCGTACAAGCTGCTCAATCACCATGCGCCGGATGCCGCTCACGCCTGTGACGAAGCCGACCCGAAATCCGGCAAGCTGTATGACCTGTTCAACCGCGTGATGCGTCCCTTCATTGACGGTGCCCAGGCCGGTAAAAAACGCGTGCTGCTGTTCGCCGGTGTGACTGGTCTGGTGGTCCTGTCGGTGGCCCTGCCGGCACTGGAACTGGTTGTGCTGAAAATGCTGCCGTTCGACAACAAGTCGGAGTTTCAGGTGGTGGTGGATATGCCGGAAGGCACGCCGGTGGAAGATACCCTGCGCGTACTGGAAGAACTGTCCGACGAACTGATGAAGGTACCGGAAATCAAGGATGTGCAGCTCTACGCCGGCACCGCCGCGCCGATCAACTTCAACGGTCTGGTGCGCCAGTATTACCTGCGCGGTGAAGCCAATCAGGGCGACATTCAGGTGAATCTGGTCGACAAACACCAACGTGACCGCCAGAGCCACGACATCGCCCTGTCGGTACGCGAACCGCTGCAGACCATTGGCCGCGCGCTGAACGCCAACGTCAAAGTCATCGAAGTGCCGCCGGGCCCACCGGTCATGGCGCCGATTGTGGCCGAAGTGTATGGCCCGGATTACGAGCGCCAGATCGCCGCCGCCAAGCAACTGCGGGCGCTGTTTGAGAAAACCCCCGACATTGTCGACGTTGACGATTACGTGGAAGCCGATCAGGAAAAATGGCTGCTCGATATCGACCGCCAGCGCGCCTCCATGCTGGGCGTCGCCCAAAGCAGCATTGTACAGGCCATCAATACCGCTCTGGGTGGTGAAGATGTGAGCTACCTGCACACAGAGCACAACAAATACCCGCTGCCGATCCGTCTGGAACTGGCGGAAGGCAACAAGGTCGATCTGAACCAGCTGCTGGTGATGAAAGTGCGTGCCGCCGATGGCAAGTTCATCGCACTGGCCGATCTGGTGCGGGTACGCAAAGGCATTGCCGAGAAATCCATTTACCACAAAAACCTGCAGCCTGTGGTGTTCGTCACCGCGGATATGGCCGGCGACCTCGACAGCCCGCTGTACGGCCTGTTCAGCATCGCCTTCGGCATGCCGGATCAGGGCCTGAACTGGGAGCAATGGTTCATTCAGCAGCCAGCACTGGCCGATGACATCAGCATGAAATGGGACGGCGAGTGGCAGATCACCTACGAAACCTTCCGCGACATGGGCATCGCCTATGGCGTGGGCATGATCCTGATTTATCTGCTGGTTGTTGGTCAGTTCCGCTCGTATCTGGTCCCCCTGATCATCATGGCGCCGATTCCGCTGACCGTGATCGGGGTTATGCCGGGCCATGCGCTGTTTGGCGCGCAGTTCACCGCCACCTCGATGATCGGCATGATCGCGCTGGCGGGGATCATCGTGCGTAACTCGATTCTGCTGGTCGACTTTATCAATCAGCTGACCGCCGAAGGCATGCGCTTTGCCGATGCCGTGATTGTGTCGGCGGCGGTGCGTGCCCGCCCGATTGCCCTGACCGCCGTGGCGGCCATGATCGGCGCCTTCTTTATTCTCGACGACCCGATCTTCAATGGTCTGGCGATCTCGCTGATCTTCGGCATTCTGGTGTCTACCCTGCTGACACTGGTGATCATCCCGCTGCTGTACTTTGCCGCCTTCCGCAAACAACACGCCGCCTGATTATTCAGGCCGGCAAGAGTCCACCCTTTGGCCCGCGTAAGCGGGCCTTTTTTTACCCTGCCCTTTTACCTGCCGACGGGCATTACGTAACAGCATGTGTCTGCTAGACTGAAAACCGTTACCTCTGTCTGTATTACAGGAACACAACCGGAACGACTATGGATCAGACCAACGACACAGCTGAAACCCTGACACCACAGACCGTCCGGCACTCCATTCTCTGGCGGGTTATTTTTTACTTCGCCACTGCGTCCATCGCCCTGTCCATCGTCGTATCCGCCGCTCTGGTGGTGTGGAACTACGAGCAGCAGACAGAGGCCTTCCGCGAACGTCTGGAAGATATCCGCGTCGGCTATTCCGAATCCTTAGGCTCCAGCCTGTGGTTTTACGACGAAATTCAGATTCAGAGTCAGGTGAAAGGCATCATGAACCTTGAGGCCATCAGCTACGTGCGGGTGACCGATAACCTGAACATCAATATTGAAGTGGGCACCCGCCCCCATCACTCCGACATCGAAACCCTGCCGATTGAATTCAACGGCAAACCCATTGGCGTACTGGAAATTGCCTTCGACCGCGACGCAGTGATCGCCAAGGCCTCGCGTGCGGCCATCTCGACCATGATTGCCCAGCTGGTCAGTTTGTTGCTGTTGGCCAGTATGCTTGGTGTGGTGGTACACACTCTGATTAACCGCCGTATTTCGGAAATGGCCGCGCAGGTGAACGACCGTCTGAGCAGCAACCAGTACTCGCCGCTGGCGATCAGTACCGGTAAAGACAAAGACGAAATTGATCTGCTGATTCAGGCGTTCAACGCCCTGAGCGAGCAGATGATTGATCAGCTGGAACAGAAAACCCAGGCTCAGCAGCAACTGAAAACCATCAACCTTGAACTGGAAGACCGGGTTAAGGAACGCACGCATAATCTGCAGAAAACCGTGGATGAATTAAACCAGACGCTGGCCGAACTGCACGCCACCCAGGGCAAACTGATTGAGGCCGAAAAACTGTCGTCGCTGGGCGGCATGGTGGCTGGTATCGCCCACGAAATTAACACCCCGCTCGGCCTGTGCATCACCATCCACTCGTACATCAACGACAATTATCAGGTGATGAAACGTGCCTTCGACGGCGGCGGCATGCGCAAGCAGGATTTCGTTGACTTCATGGGCATGATGGACGAAAGCCTCGGCATTCTGGATAAAAACCTGCAGCGGGCGGCGCATCTGATCAAGAGCTTTAAACAGGTATCCGAAGACCAGACCGGCGAGCACATCCGCCGCTTTTCGCTGCACGATTATCTGCACGAAATCATGGAAACCCTGTCACCGAAATTCAAACAGACGCAGCACAAGGTCGAGATCGACTGCTCCGAAAATCTGTGGATGGAAACCTTCGCCGGCTCCATCAGTCAGGTGGTCACCAATCTGGTGATGAACTCGCTGGTGCACGCCTTCGAGCACACCAAAGAAGGCTTAATCCGTATTCAGGCGGCCGAAGAAAAAGGCAATATTGTTATCCGCTATACGGATAACGGCTGTGGTTTAAGCGCCGAAGCCAAGCACAAAATCTTTGAGCCCTTCTACACCACCAAGCGCGGTCAGGGCGGCACCGGGCTTGGCATGCATCTGGTGTACAACATTGTGCATCAGCGTCTGAAAGGGGAAATTCAGGTAGAAGAAGCGGATCAGGGCGCCGCCTTCCGCATGGTGATCCCGAAAATTACCGAAGAAAGCAATGTCCAATAAACCAGCCCAATAAACCGGCCCAGTAAACCAGTCCAATAAATCAGCCCGGCATTCTGAGCACGGGTGATCTGAGCGACATAAAAAAACCGGCGGCTGCCGGTTTTTTTTTATGCGTTGCGTAAGCAAGGAACCGCGCTGTTAAACCGCCCGGCTGTTCAGGCCAGTTCGTCCAGTGCCATGCGGTATTCCGGATCTTCAATCACGTTAACATCGCACAGATTGCCCGCCTTTTTCAGCATACGACGGCATTCTTCACTTAAATGCAGCAGATGCAGTTCTTTGCCCAGTGCCACATAGCGTTCGGCAATACTGTCGATGGCTTCCAGTGCCGAATGGTCGGCCACGCGTGAATTGCGGAAATCAATGACCACGACCTGAGGGTCGGTTTCGGGTGCAAACAATTCTTTGAAATTGGCCACCGAACCAAAAAACAGCGGGCCGTACAGGTCGTAGATTTTGCGTTCGCTGTCTTCACGGGTGCGGGCACTGATGTGTTTGGCGTGCTGCCAGGCAAAGACCAGCGCCGACACAATCACACCTACCACCACGGCCACCGCCAGATCGGTCAGTACCGTAACGCCTGATACCAGCACCAGTACGAAAGCATCGTGCTTGGGTACTTTGCGCAAAATACGGAAGCTCGACCACTCAAAGGTGCCGATCACCACCATGAACATCACACCCACCAGCGCGGCAATCGGAATCTGCTCAATCAGCGAGCTGGCGAACAGGATAAAACTCAGCAGAAACAGCGCCGCCGCGATGCCGGACAAACGGCCACGGCCGTTGGACGACACGTTGATCATACTCTGGCCGATCATGGCGCAACCGCCCATACCACCGAAGAAACCAGTCACGACGTTGGCCGTGCCCTGCGCCACGCATTCTTTGTTACCACGGCCACGGGTGTTGGTCATTTCATCGACCACAGTCACGGTCAGCAGGGATTCGATCAGACCAATGGCGGCGAAAATCACCGAGTACGGCAGAATGAACCACAGGGTATCCAGCGTGAACGGCACCAGCGGCACGTTAAACACCGGCAGACCACCGGCAATGCTGGCCATGTCGCCAACGGTTTTGGTGTCGAGCTGCAGGCCCCACGCCGCCAGACTGACCACCAGAATACCAGCCAGCGCCGACGGAATGGCTTTGGTCAGCTTCGGCAGGTAGAAGGTGATGAACATGGTGGCGGCGATCAGGCCGAGCATCAGATACAGTTCTGTGCCGGCCAGCCAGTCGCCCTCGGTCCAGCCCCACTTGCCCACCGGCGTATGCGACTGCAATTGCGGCAACTGAGCCAGAAAAATCACAATCGCCAGACCGTTCACAAAGCCCAGCATCACAGGGTACGGCACGATGCGGATAAACTTGCCCAGACGGAAAGCGCCGGCGGTGATCTGAATCACCCCCATCAGAATAACGGCCGCAAACAGATACTGAGGCCCGGAACCGGCGCCGAAATCGCGTTCGGCTTCGGCCACCAGTGACACCATCACCACCGCCAGCGCACCGGCCGCACCGGAAATCATGCCCGGACGTCCGCCAATCAGTGCGGTGATCAGGCCCACCATAAAGGCCGCGTAGAGGCCGGTCAGCGGATGCACGCCGGCAACAAAGGCAAAGGCCACCGCTTCGGGTACCAGAGCAAGAGCGACCGTCAGGCCGGAGAGCACATCGTTTTTGATGTTGGGAGAAAAGGTCTGCATGAATTCGCGCAGCAACAGCATTGGGCGACGTTCCTAGGATTCTGAAAGCGGCGCACTATACCAGTCTGAGGCGACAATTTCAGGTCAAAGCGCCCGCGCCGGGCTTATGCCCGGCTTCGCCGGCTGACAAAGGTGTCAGCCGGCAGCAGAGCAACTTAAAATCAAAGTACACACAGGGTGCCTGACGAACAGCCGCCTGCACCCGTCTCTTATGCGCCGGCGCCTTGTGAACCAGCCCCCTGTGAACCAGCGCCGTGTGAACCCTGCTCGTCGGAATGGGTAAGCCCCAGATGACGGCGGGCGTTGTCCAGCATCACATACAGCGACGGCAACACCAGCAGGCAGACAAAGGTGGTGAACAGAATGCCGAAGCCCAGCGACACCGCCATCGGCGTAATGAACTGCGCCTGACGGGAGGTCTCGAACACCATAGGCGCCAGACCGCCGAAGGTGGTGAGCGTGGTCAGCAGAATCGGGCGAAAACGGCGTACACCCGCTTCACGCACCGCCTCCAACGCCGACAGCCCGGCTTCCAGACGGCGGCGGTTGGCGTAATCGATCAGAATCAGACTGTCGTTCACCACCACACCGGCCAGCGCTACTATGCCCATGATGGACATGATCGACAGACTGTAGCCCAGCAGCAGATGGCCGATGATGGCCCCCACCGCACCGAACGGAATCACCATCATGATCAGCAGCGGCTGACTGTAGGAGCGGAACGGAATCGCCAGCAGCACGTAGATCGACAGCATGGCGAAGAAACCGTACAGCTGCAGTGTGCTCATGCTGTCGGCGGTATCCGCCTGCCGGCCACGGAAGCCGAAATCGAGCGACGGGTACACCCCGCTCAGTTCCGGGAAAATTTCTTCCCTGAGCACCGCCATCACCGCTGGCACCTGCTCACGCGGCTCCACTTCGGCGGTGACCTGAATCACCTGCTTGCCGTCGCGGCGGGTAATTACCGCCGGCGACAGACCGCGCTCCAGTGTCGCGACTTCCGCCAGCGGCACGTAACCACCGGCGGCCGTGCGGATGTTCAGCCGCTCAATGTCAGCAGCAAAAGCCCGCTCCTCGGCTGGCAGACGCACCAGCACCGTCACTTCGTTGCGCTCACGTTGCTGGCGCAGCGCGCGGGAGCCGTACAGCGCCGCCCGCACCTGAGCCGATACATCGTCGGCGCTTAAGCCCAAACTGCGGCCGTAATCGTTGATCACCACATCCCACTGGGGTTTGCCGTTGGTGAAACTTGAGGCCACGTCTTTCACGCCCGACAGCTCGGCCATATTGCGCGCCAGCTCGGCACTGGCCTGCGCCAGCAGCTCAGTATTGGAGCCGGCCAGCTCCACGGTCAGACCGGCACCGCCGGACGGACCGCCGCCCCGCTCGGCGTCGAAGGTTAAGCTGCGGATACCGGGAATATCGCCCAGTGCCGCACGCCAGCGCTTCACGATTTCATTGGCGCTGACCGGGCGGATTTCGGTGTCCACCAGACGGGCTTCAACTTCGACCGTGGTGCCTTCAATGTCGCCCTGCACGCTGATCACCAGCGGCCGGCCCTGCGCTTCCACCGGGTCGGTGACCTCGCGCAGTTTGGTTTCCACCAGTTCGCGCACCGCACGCGCCTGACTCAGCGGAGCATTGGGCGGCAGCTCGACGGTGGCGACGGCAAATTCGCCCTCCAGACGCGGGAACATGCTGAAGCCCATGCGCCCGCTGATCGGCCAAGCCAGCACCATCATGGCGATGGCAATGGCCACCGCCAGCGTGATGCCCGGCGCCTTCAGACCGGCATCCAGCACCGGCAGATAACGTTCCTGAATAAAGCGGTGCAAGCCCTTGTCGACCCGTTGCTGCAAACGGTCGGCCGCTGTCTGCGACTGGCGTTTTTTCAGTGCGCCCAGATGCGTCGGCAGAATAAACAGGGCTTCAATCCAGGAAATCAGGAAGCAGCTCACCACCACAATCGGAATGGCGATAAAAAGCTTGCCCATCATGCCGGGCAGCGCCAGCAAGGGCAGAAACGCGGCGACGTTGGTAAGAATGGCGAAGGCCAGTGGCATGGCCACTTCCTTGGCGCCCTGAATCGCAGCGTCCATGGCCGGCATGCCTTTCTGCATGTGCTCGTAAATGTTTTCACCGGCAATGATGGCGTCGTCGACCACAATGCCGAGGGCAACGATAAAGGCGAACATGGAAATCATGTTGATCGACACATCCATGGCCGGCAGCAACAGCAGCGCCCCCATAAATGCGGTGGGAATGCCCATGGTCACCCAGAACGCAAGCCGGTATTCAAGGAACAGACTGAGCAGCACCATCACCAGCACCAGACCGATAATGGCGTTCTTCATCAGCAGGCCGACGCGCTGGCGATAGGTTTCACCATCGTCGTCGGTGACGATCAGCTGCATGCCCGGCGGCAGTTCCGCGCGGATAGCATCAAGACGGTCGTACACCGCTTCGACCACGGTCAATGGCGTCTGATTTTCAGCGCGGTAAATTTTCATGCGCATCGAGGTCTGACCGTTGTACGTCACCTCGTCGTAGCTGTCGCTGAAACCGTCCACCACCTGTGCCACATCGCCCAGACGCAAACGCACGCCCGAAGCATCGGAGATCAGCGGAATGTCGCGGAATTCCCGCGCCCAGTACATGCGGTCGTTGAGGGTCACCAGAATATCGCCGCCGTCGGTTTTCACGCTGCCGGCACTCTGTTCCAGCGCGTTGTCACCGATGATGGTGGCAACCTGCGCCAGCGTCAGGCCGTAGCGTTTCAGGTCCTGCTGGCTGATGGACACGTGAATTTCTTCGTCCGGAGCACCGCGCAGCGACACCTTGGTGATCTGTGGCGATTCCAGCAGCTGTTCTTTCACCTGCTCGGCCAGACGCTTCAGACCGAATTTATCGAGCGGGCCGAACAGGGCCAGCTCGATCACGTCGATGGCGCGGCTCGAAATTTTTACCCGCGGGGTATCCATCTGCGCCGGGAAGGTCGAAATACCGTCGACCGCCTGCTGAATATCCTGATACGCCTTCTGCCGGTCGGTACCGGTTTCCAGTTCCGCCAGCACCGAGGCTGAACCCTGCACCGCGCGCACGGTAATTTCTTTAATGCCGTCAACATCGGCCAGTTCGTTTTCGATTGGCAGCACCACGCCCTGCACCATTTCGGTGGGTGTGGCCCCCGGGTAACTGACCGACACTTCCACGCTGTCGGCTTCGTAGGTCGGAATGAATTCTTTACGGATGCTGAGCGACATCAGAAAGCCGCCGACGATCAGAAACGCCATCAGCAGATTGGGCGCAACGCCATGGCGGGCCATCCAGGCCAGCGGGCCTGTGTAGCGCAGACTCATGACTCAGCTCCGCTGCCAGAAGCTTTACTACCCGCGGCTTCATTCGCCGCTGCTTCACTGTTCGCGGCCTCACTGTCAGCACTCCCGCGGGTACGGACCAGCAGGCCTTCAGTCACGCTGTCGATGCGGTTGAGCAACAGCTGGTCACCGTCTTGCAGGCCACTGCCCAGCCAGACTTTTTCGCGGCCACGGAAAATCACCTCAGGCTGGCGGCGGTACAGCTTGCTGTCGTTCACCACCCACACTGAGCCGTCGTCATTGAGCAGACGGCTTTCAATCACAGTGGCGGCAATGCTGCGTCCCGGCAGGCGGACATCGACGTAGTCGTTCACCAGCACCGGCGTCTGACCGGCGGCCATCGGGTCGGCCAGCTCCAGCATCACCCGCGCCTGACGGTCGGCATCGGCCACATCCGGCAGCACATTCAGAATGCGCGCCTGACGCTCGCCCTGTGCCACCGACAAGGTCGCCATGGCAGAGGCGTCGAGCCAGGGCAGGAAATTGCGCGGCACTTTCACCTCAATCCACACGCGCTCGGTACCGACCAGCTCGAAGGCGGCGGTGCTGGCTGTGATGTAACTGCCGACACTCACCGCACGTTGGCTGATGCGGCCGTCGAACGGCATTTTCAGTTCACTGCGCGCCTGCTCCAGACGGGCCTGACGCAGATTGGCTTCCGCCACACTGACCGCTGCCTGCGCTGCCGCCAGCTGCGGCTTGCGCAGTACCAGCGCACGCTCTTCGTCGCTCAGACGGCTGGCAGCGATGGCGTATTCTTCTTCCGCCAGTTTGCTCTGGCCCTTTTCGATCGCCAGTTCCGAGCGGGCCTGCACCAGTGCCGCCTCGGCCTGCGCCACCTGCACTTCAAAATCGGCGCTTTCCAAACGAGCCAGCACAGTGCCACGCGCCAGCGCTGCACCGGGAACCGCCTGCGGATTCACCCAGGCCACCCGGCCGGCCACCTGAGCCGCCAGACTCACAGAATCGGCGGCCATCGCGGCGCCACCGGTCAGCCAGTACGGGCGGGAGGCTTCCTGCGTCAGCGGTGCCACATCCACAAGGCGCGCCTGCACCGGCGGCTTCACGCGCTGGGGTTTCGGTGCGGAATAAACAATGGCCCAGGCTGCCGCACCACCGGCCAGCAAAATGGCGAGGATCAGCAACCAGACGAAAGGCCCACTCGGTTTGTGTTCTGCGGCGATCATGCAGACGGTTCCTTATGCAAAAAATCGCCGTGACTGACGGCGCGGAATAATTGGATACGTGCCTGTACCTGAGTCCAGCGGGCGCTGAGCACCTTCTGTTCCAGACTCAGGACACTTTCGCGGGCATTGAGCAGAGACAGAAAATCGCCCACGCCTTTGCGGTAACGGTTGTCCTGAAAGGCTTCGGTTTTGCGCGCCAGCTCCAGCTGACGATTGAGGCTGTCGAGACTGGCGGCGGCTTCTTTTTCATCCAGCAGTGCCTGCTGCACTTCCAGCGCCGCTTCGAGCAAGGTCTGCTGATAAGCGGCCAGCGCTTCGTCCAGCACAGCGCGGTTCTGCGCCACCGCCGCACGCCGGTTGCCACCGTCGATCAGAGGCAACACCAGTGAGCCGGCCAGATTGGCAACCCAGTTGTCGAACACCTGACTCAGGTCTTCATCGCTGCCGCTGTAAGACGCCGTCAGCGTCAGCCGCGGGTAACGGTTGGCAATGGCAGCAGCGAGGCCGGCATTAGCGGCCTCCACCTCCAGCCATGCCGCCTGCACGTCCGGACGCTCGCCGAGCACGGACACGGCAACGGCCTCATTGCTGACGTTCAGCTCGGGCAGCACCTGCGTGGTTATGCTGTCGGCGCTCAGATCAAATCCGGCAGCATTGCCGGTCCACAGGGCCAGCTGCTGGCGGTAACCGTCGCGGCTGGCTTCGGCGGCAATGCGCTCGGCCTGATTGGCTTCCAGCTGCTGTTGCTGCTGCCAGACGTCGCTGATGCTGACCTGACCGCGCTGAAAGCGTCCCTGAGTCACCGCCAGCGATTCGCTCAGGCGCTTCTGCTGACTGGCGAGCAGCTGCAGATTGTCCTGCGCCATGATAAGGCCGTACCAGTTAAGGGCGATCTGCGCGGCCACGGTATTGGCCTGAGTACGCACCGAGGCCGCCGACGACAGCGCCGCCAGACGTGCCTTGTCGTCCAGCGCCGACACCCGGCCCCAGAAATCCAGCTCGTATTCCGTCGACAGTCCCGCACTCCAGCTGCCGCTGGTCACGTCTTCCTGCCATTTGCGGTTTTTGCTCAACGACAGATTAAGATCGGGGTATTGATCAGCGCCGGCCTGACGCCACAGCGCACGGCTCTGCGCCAGCCGGGCCCAGGAAGCCTGCAGGCTGAAATTCTGTTCCAGTCCGGCGTTAATAAGGGCGTTTAAGGAAGGGTCGGAAAAGCGGGTCCACCAGTCACTCGCGACCGGCGCCTGCTGTGCGGTAGCGGCACTTCCCTGCCCGAGTGTTGCGGGTAATGCCAGATCCGGCCGTTCGACCGGACTGACCATGCTGCATCCGCTCAGGGTTACAGCAATGAGCGTCAACCAGATCGTCGTTCTGCAGCTGGGCACTCGGTTTCTCCAATGAGTCAATTCCCTGAATCATAGGTGCCCTGCTGACGGAAGAAAACCAAGGTTTACGGATCTTTACTGCAAGTGATTCTTATTTGATCAAGTGTGTGCCAAAACGCCGGCTACCTGCCCTGCGGCATAAAAAAGGGGAACCCGAAGGCTCCCCGAAATGCACATGAGGTAAGGGATCAGAAAAACCAGTTCCAGCTGAGTTCGGCGTAGTCGTCGGCTCGCAGGGCATACGCCGGATCGGCTTGGTCATCGGCCATAAACCACCACAGGTTCAGGTTCAGGGTCGACTGTTCGGTCAGGCGTGTGCTGGCCTCAACCTTCACCGAGCGGCTGTTGCTGAAGTCCAGATCCTGCACGACGCCCGCCAGAATCTCGCTGGAGTCCATGTCGTTGAACGCCAGCCGGGTACCGGCGAATACGTCGTTCTGCGCGAAGGCAGCCCCTTTACCGCGTTCGTCGTACTGGTATTCCAGCAGCAGGCCAACATCCAGCGCCGAATCGCAGCATTCAGCAAAGGGGCCGGTCAGCGTGTATTCAAAGCCGCCCACCGCCGCCCAGTAATCGTCGAGGGTGGTGACACCGGCGTTCTGCGCGGTGAGCGCGGCTTTGGCGCTGTAATCGCGGTGCAGGGTTTCCAGCTTCCACAGCCAGCTGTCGACCGTGCTCTGCAGGGTAATGCCGAGCTGATCGACCTGCGGATAAAACGCGCTCAGACCAACAATGCCCGGCAGGCCATCCACCAGACCGGCGGTTGGCAGCAGTACCGGGTCGCGGTCGGTTCCGGAAAACCAGGCGGCACTGACATCCAGCGGCCATTCACTGACCTCAAACGAGCGGCTCCAGCGCAGGGCATAGTCGATGTGCTGATCGTCATCGGACGATTCATAGAGTGCATCGTCCAAAACCGTCAGCGGTGTCGACAGACGCCCTTCCGGCCCGGCAAAGGTGCGCTCGCGGAAGCCCGGCAGGACAAACGCTTCGAGGGTGCCGAGCGGATGTAACCAGATGCCGTGCAGCATAGGCTGACCCAGCTTGTCTTCGCCGTCCGGCGCTTCGACCTGATCGGTCTGGTTGATCACATCCACCAGATGCAGCGATTCGGTCACGCCCCAGAATACCTTACCGATACCGGCGCGTACTTCCCAGCTGCTGCCCCAGCCCTGCCACAGCAACTCACGCACATCGCCGTGGGTCCGTTCGTCATCAACCGAGTCGTAACGGTAAAACGGCTTAAAGGTCAGACGCTGATTGTCCGCCACGTCCCACACCAGTTCCGGTTCCAGCCAGACGGACGACGAACGGTCGCTCTGCTCGTCGCGTTGCGCCTGTTGCAGAAATTCCCGGTGCTCAAGCCCGAGCTGCACACTGGTATCGGGCACAAAGCCGTCCGCCAGTGCACAGGCCGATAACAGAGCACCGGGCAGCAGCACAAGGCGTTTACCCGGTCTCATCATCAGCGCGCCCTCATCAGCGTGGTTTCGTTAAAGTCGGCGTCGGTCAGGCCGGTATCAAAGGTCAGCTGCAGGGTTTTCAGCACCGTGCTTTTACCGGTCTGATGATTCACCATGGTGGCGGTATGGGCACGCCAGTATTTGTCTTTGTACAGCTGATAATCGCCCAGCGTCAGGGTTTTCAGCAGGCTTTGCTTGCGGTCGTAAAATTCAATTTTCAGACCACGCAGGTGTTCTTTGTCGAGCCATACCACTTGCTTGGTGTAGCCCGAGAATTCATCCAGCGGTGTCTGTTCAAGAACGTAGCTGTCTGTGCCGTCGACCATTTCGTCGCGCAGATAACGGAAACTGTATTTCTCCAGCTCGAACGAACTCATGTCCTCGTACGCAAATTCACTGCCCATAAACGGGCCGGATTTATTGCGCGACGCAATGCGCTTCACGCGCTTCAGCGCCGGCATATACAGCCACTGATCATCGGGTTTGGCGATGTGAGAAAAATTCAGGAAGGACGTTCCCTTCACGTCTTTCGGCTCGTCGAAAATGGTCAGGCCTTTATCACCGTCGTCTTTCACTTCGAGCGAACGGGTGCGGATCTGACGCACGCTTTCTTCGCCCTGCGCATTGCGCAGGGTCATGGTCAGCTGAGCTTCGCTGGTGCCCCAGCCCTCGTCCCGCTGTTTGCGGTCACGGGCGATTTCCAGACCCCGGTCGGCGGCTTCATCGGCCACCGCCACGTTCATCAGAGGCACGGCCAGCGCGGCACTCAGCAGCAAAGAAATAACCGGATTCATGCGACGTTTCATGCAACTTCTCCTGTCACAGCAGAGGGATTTTTATTGTCGTCGTTGGCTGCCTTAGTGTGGCAAACCTTGTTGTGATCGAGCTTGAGCAAAAAGGCCGGCAGGAAGAAAAAATCCACCAGCAGAGCGATAAAAATAATCAGCGCCGTAGCCAGACCCATATCGGAGTTCAGACGGAACGCCGAGAACGCCAGCATAGAGAAGCCCAGCACCAGCACCACGGTGGTGATCAGCAGCGCACGGCCGACACTGGAAAAGGCGTAGCGCACGGCGGCTTCCGCGTCTTTGCCTTCGTCACGGGCGCGTTTGTATTTAGCCAGAAAATGCACGGTGTCATCGACGATAATACCCAGCGTCATTGACGCCACAATCGACAGTCCCAGATTAATTTCACCGGAAATCACACCCCAGACACCAAAGCCCACCAGCGCCGGTCCTAAATTCGGCAGTAAACTGATGGCGCCCAGACGCAGTGAGCGCAGGGCAAGCACCAGCAAGGCGGAAATCAGCACCAGTGCGGCGATCATGCTGATGATCATGCTGTCCATATTGGTTTCACCGATATGCGAGAACATCAGACCCGGACTGGCCGCCGCCAGACGGATGTCCGGAGCCTGCTCGCTGAACCAGGCGCGGGCACGCTGTTCCAGTGCCACCGTTTCGCGGCTGCCGATGTTTTTCAGCGTACTGGTCAGACGGGTGGACGATTTATCGACGTTTAACTGATTATTCAGATCCAGACCGTACGGCAGTGACATTTCATACAGCAGCAGATATTGCGCGGCTAATTCGCGGTCTTGCGGAATGCGGTAATAGGCCTCGTCGTCGCCGTGCATATTTTTATTCAGGCGCTTAAAGGTATCGGAAATGGTGTTTACATGATCCACTTCCGGTTGGGCGCGCAGCCACTCAGCAAAGGCTTCAACATGAGCAATAAATTCCGGACTGTTAACGCCCTGCTCTTCACCGGAATACAGGGCCCAGTCGATGGTCTGGGTACCGGAAATATGCTCTTCCAGTGCATCCACCGAATCGCGGAAATGCGTACCTTTGGCGAAATATTTGGTCGACTCATCGTTGATGACGTTGAGCGTCACCAGCGACCCGATGGCCAGCATCAGCACACTGGTGACCGGCAGCAGCACATGGCGTTTTGCAATGACCCAGTTACCGAGTTTTTCCATGCTGCCATGATGTTCAGGTGCGGCCTGCATACGGATCGGCAAAATCGCCAGCAGCACAGGCAATAAGGTGACCGCCAGCGTAAAGGCGATCATCACACCAATGGCGCTTAATTCACCGAAATCGGCCAGCACCGGCGACTCCGACAGCATCAGTGTCATAAAGCCCACGGCGGTTGTCGCACTGGTGATAAACACCGGCATTAAATTCAGATCGAGGGCAAATTCGAGGGCTTCACGACGGGATTTTCCCTGGCGCATGGCGAACTGCATCGAGGCAATTAAATGCACACAGTCGGCGACGGCCAGCGTCATCACCACAATCGGCACGTTGATGGTGCCGGTCGACAGAAAATAGCCCAGCCAACCGCCGACGCCCATGGTCACGGCGATGGTCAGAACCAGCACCACCACAGTGGCAGCCATCGACAGCACGCTGCGCATCATCACCGCCAGCATGAGTACAATTAAACCGAGCATGGCCGGCACCAGCGTGGCCATGTCTTTCTGGCCTTCGGTGGCGAAGGCGTAATTCATGGGCACAACACCGGTGTGATAAAACGCTACATCCGGATAGCGTTCCGACAGTTTGTCGGTCATGGCTTTTACCGCGTCAACCACCTGCATCACTTCCACCGTATTGTTGGTGGAATCCGGAATCTGCACTGTGATGTTCACCACCGCCGCGCTGCCGTCTTCGGCCACCAGACCGCCGGCCAGATTCGGTTCGCTTAGCGCCACCTGACGGATACGGTCAATATCCGCGGCGGTTAATGCGTCCGGTTGCTGCACCAGATCTTCCACCACCATGTCATCGCCGTCGGCCCAGGTGTGCTGGAAATTCACGATCGAATCAACACGGGTCGAAAATGGCATCTGCCAGGCGTTGGTGGTGAGTTCCGCCAATAAACTCAGCGTCTGCGGCTCGAACACAGTGCGGCTTTTCGGCACCACCAGCACAGACACGTTGTCGTTTTTATTGAAGATACGCTGCATTTCTTCGAAATCTTCCAGCGGCTGAAAGTGCTTGTCGAAAAACACTTTGTAATCGCCACGGAAATACAGATTCTGACCACCGGCCGCTGCCGCAAAGGCAATGACCAGCAGCAGCGCGAGCATTTTCCACGGGTGCCGCAGCACCAGATTGAGCCATATCGCTTTCATCTTTCCTTCCTTAGTCTGCACGTGAGTTGTCGTTATTGTTGTTATGGGTTGGGTACTGCAAAGACATCCGGCTGTGCTGCCAGTACGGCCAGCTCAGCACTGAAACAGGTCTGCCCGATGCGCTCCCAGCTGGCGGCGTAATCCCAGTCGTCGGACAGCGGTTTAAAGCCGAAGCCGTCGAGCACCACATTGGCGCTGAGCAGCGGAATATTCATGCTGGCGATGCGGCTGACGGCGGTCAGATCACGGGCCGTGCCCAGCAAGGCGCCGGTACCGAACGCCTGCGCCCAGCAGATAAAGGTCATGGCCTCGACCGGAATATCGTCGCGCTGCGGTAAATCACCGGTGTGCAGCGCCTGACGGAACACCTCGTCCACCATGCCGGTGACGCGGCAGTCGGTTTCCTGCATCAGCGCATCGCGTTCGGCGGAAATTTTTTCGGCAAAGGCCGGCGTGCGTGCGGATAACACCGCCAATGACAGCGTTGGTTGCAGGCGCGCGTACAGCTGATCGGCGTAATGCAGGGCCAGCACCCGTTCGCGGGCATTGCCGTCAAAGGTAGCGGCTCGCTGAAACAGGTGTTCCATCAGGCTCATGCCGCGGATGCACAGACCGGCCAGGCAGTCTTCTTTGCTGCTGAAATGGTTGTAGAGCGTGCCTTTGGAGTAACCGGAGGCGGCGACCAGACGATCCATGGTGAAGGCGGCAAAGCCGTCCTGATTGATCAGCTGCTCGGCCAGATCGAGCAGTTCTTTTTCGCGCTCAGCCAGCTTTTCGGCCTTGCTCTTTTTAATCGGGCACGACGCCGGACCAAAGCGCAGACCAAACACACCGCGTGCCGACTTGTCGGTCATCAGCATCAGGTTTGCCGGGCGCTGATCCGGATCAGCCCCCACAACCGGATAAGGTCCAGGCGCCACACCCGACGCCAGCAAGGCGTGACTTTCGGGCCAGTCAGGAGTGGTGTTCAGCAGCGGCTGCAGCCAGTGCCGGACGCGGTTCAGAATCAGGGAAAACATCATTTTTGACGATCCGTCGTTTTTTGACGAACCGTCATATTACCCCTTTATATCAGGCTGACAACCGCCCTTTTGGGCCGTTTCCGCAACTCACTGGCAGCATGAATGGATTAATCGGACAAAAGTCATGCCGCAGCATGAGCCGCTGGAGGGCAATGCCCGGCCACAGCAGCAGACGCGCAACGGCGGTCATATAAGCGGCGTTGAGAGCGGCATTAAACGCGGGGGATAAAAAGAAATAAAAGGCGGTCAGTGATGCAGTTCGGCGCGCTGCAGTTTGTTGCTCAGCGCCACCTCAATGAAGAAAGGACCGGCCTTAGTGACAAAGGGAATGACGATCACCGGGCCTTCGGCGTCGTGGGTGACGTCGGCGTCGCCGCTGAGAATACCGGGCTTGGCCATTTCAAAGTCGTAGCCTTTCTCCCACAGCAGTTTGCGCGCACCGCCAGACAGCATGTTAGTCAGCTCACCGGTCAGGTCGCGGCAGGTATCGTCGACCTCTTTCACTTCTTCGCCGAGCATATTGGTACTGATGCAGATGATGGCGCCGGCGGAAAAGCTGATGGCCAGCGAGCCTCGCACCGTTTCACCTGACATGGGAATCACGCCGGTGACCACACCCAGCGGATGCGCATCGGCTTTCAGGTAAGGCTGGCCGTACTCGCAACTCATGGAGGCCATGGTAGCCAGAATGTTGTTGATGGTTTCGACAAAGGGGTTGATGAAATCAACGTTCATGATGTCCGCACAACGTCAGTCAATTAGACTGAGTTTAGTCGCATCAGGACAGCGTCAATATACGAAAAAGGCACCCGAAGGTGCCTCTTTATAACTGACTACAGGCCGTTACAGACCTTTAACGGCGTAGATACCGGCGGCGTTGCGCCAGAAACCACGGTAGTCCATGCCACAGCCGAATACATAGCGGTCTTCGACATCCATGCCGATAAAGTCGATCTTGAGTTCGGTGTTCTTGCGGTCGTGTACCTTGTTCACCAGCACGGCGGTCAGCACCTCTTTAGCGCCCTGCGCATGACAGGCCTTAACGACTTCGGCCAGGGTGTTACCCTCGTCGAAGATGTCGTCCAGAATCAGCACGGTACGGCCGGCCATCGGCACTGACGGTGGCGCCTGCCACTGCAGATCGGTACTGCCGGTGGTTTCGCCACGGTAACGGGTGGCGTGCATGTAACCCTGTTCCAGCGGGAAATTCAGTTTGGTCAGCAGACGGCCGGCCATCACCAGACCACCGTTCATAATGCCGTACACCACAGGCAGGCTTTCGCTGATGCGGGCGGTGATTTCCTGGGCCAGCTTGTCCAGTGCGGCTTCTACGTCGGCTTCGGTCTTGAGCAGATCGGCTTCGGCCATAACCTGCTTCAGTTCTTCCAGGGTCAGGGGCTGGTTCATGTGTATACCTTCTGTCTGACCCGGATGCGGCCGGGTCGGCTGTAAAAAGCCGGCTATGGTAGCCATCGCTTTTGCCAGTGTAAATGTCTGACCCCAGAGGTTTTCATCTGCAACCTTTTACCGTCACACTGGTCGCAGTGGCTGTTATGGCGATGGAGAATGCCGATGTTCACACGAAATCTTCTGAATACCCTGATCCCCACCGGTCTGGCCGTTGTCACCCTGAGTCTGCTGAGCGGCTGCGCCTCGTACCCGAAAGCCATCGAAGTGCCGGCGCCGGAGCAGCTGCCCGCCTTTACCACAGTGCAGCGCGACACCGACCAGCTCACCGGGCAGACCGTGGTGCTGGGTGGCGCCATTGTGTCGGTGACCAACAAAGCCAGTCACTCGGTGGTGGAAGTGCTGCAACTGCCGCTGTTCGCCTCGGGGCGTCCGCGTTCCGACAAAGACGCCTCCGCCGGTCGTTTCCGCGTGGCGTTCAATCAGTTCCTTGATCCGGAAATCTACGCCAGCGGCCGCCTGCTGAGTGTGCGCGGTAAAGTCGCCGGCGCCGAAGAAGGCACCATAGGCGAGCATCCGTACCGGTTTATCACGGTCGATGGTGACGGTCTGTACCTGTGGCCCAAGCAATCCGACGACGTGCAGGTGCACTATTACATGGGCATCAACAGCTACTACCCCTACCCGGTTTACGTGCGTCCGCGCCAGCCGAAGCAATAAGCCTGCTGGGGGTGTAAACGGGTGTGGTTAAAGCTGTGACCAGGAGCTGTGACCGGGACTGAGACTCGGGCCTGACGCAAAAGCCGCGTTTTGCTATGATGCGCGGCTTTTCCGTTCCACCTTCAATCTTCAGGAATTCCCATGACGCCCACTCTGCAACTGGCCTTTGACCTTATCGCCCGCCGCTCGGTTACCCCGGAAGACGACGGCTGCCAGCAGCTGATGATGGAACGTCTGGCCGGCGCCGGCTTTAGCAACGAGCCGCTGCGCTTTGAAGAGGTCGACAATTTCTGGTCCCGCCGTGGCAATGAAGCGCCTGTGGTGTGCTTCGCCGGCCACACCGACGTGGTGCCAACCGGCCCGGAAGCCAACTGGGAACATGAACCGTTTCTGCCGAAAATCGTCGACGGCCTGCTGTACGGCCGTGGCGCGGCCGACATGAAAGGCTCGCTGGCGGCCATGGTGGTGGCGGTTGAGAATTTCGTGAAGAAACACCCGGATCACAAAGGCTCCATCGCCTTTCTGATCACCTCCGACGAAGAAGGCCCGGCGAAAAACGGTACCGTGAAAGTGGTGGAAACCCTGGAAGCGCGTAACGAAAAAATCACCATGTGCATCGTCGGCGAACCGTCCAGCACCAACAAAGTAGGCGACGTGGTGAAAAACGGGCGTCGCGGCTCGCTGGGCGCGGTAATGAAAGTCAAAGGCATTCAGGGTCACGTGGCCTACCCGCATCTGGCGCGCAACCCGGTGCATCAGGCCGCGCCTGCGCTGGCCGAACTGGCCGCCGAAGTGTGGGACAACGGCAACGATTTCTTCCCGGCCACCAGCTTCCAGATTTCCAACATCAAAGCCGGTACCGGTGCCACCAACGTGATTCCGGGCGACATGGAAGTGGTGTTCAACTTCCGTTTCTCCACCGAACTGACCGCCGACATTCTGAAACAACGCACCCACGCGATTCTGGACAAGCACGGTCTCGAATACAGCATCGACTGGGCATTAAGCGGCGAGCCGTTCCTGACCGCCCGTGGCGAACTGGTCGCAGCGTCTGTGCAAGCGATCCGTGAAGTGACGGGTCTGGACACCGAACTGTCCACCGCCGGTGGCACCTCCGACGGTCGCTTTATTGCGCCAACCGGCGCTCAGGTGCTGGAACTCGGCCCGGTCAACGCCACTATCCATAAAGTGGATGAGCACATTGTCGCCGCCGACCTCGACACCCTGACCGCGATCTACGAACGCATCCTCGAACTGCTGCTGGCCTGAGAAACACCGTGAATAAAGTGATTGCCTGCCCGGTCTGCGGGCAGCTGCTCACAGCGTCGGGCACCAACTGGCGCTGTGAAGCGGGTCATTCCTACGACAAAGCCCGTCAGGGATACCTGAATCTGCTGGTCGCCCAGCACAAGAAATCGAAAGCGCCCGGCGACACCATGGACATGGTGGACGCCCGCCAGCGCCTGCTCGACAGCCACCTCTACCGCCCGATTTCCGACATGCTCAATCAGTGGGTGCTGGAAAACGCGCTGGCCAGCAACCTGCCACTGCAGATTGCCGACGTCGGCTGCGGCGAAGGCTATTACACCCAGCGCCTGCAGGAAGTACTGGCCGACCATCAGCTGGAACACAGCCTGTATGGCGTCGACATCTCCAAAGACGCGGTCAAACGTGCAGCACGGCGCAGCCATGACATCGACTGGCTGGTCGCCTCTGGTGGCAAACTGCCGTTTGCGCCCCACTCGCTCGATCTGATTACCTGTCTTTTTACCAACCTGATGCCGGAAGGCTTCGCCCGCGTGCTGAAACCCGCCGGTCAGGTGGTCCTGCTGAATACCGGCGGCAGCCATTTGCTCGAATTGCGCGAACTGATTTACGACGAAGTGAAGATCAATCCGCTCGATCCACGCCCGACCATGGCCGCCCACGGCTTCGTCTGCAACGGCGAGCAGAATCTGAAATACAAGGCAAAACTCACGTCAAATCAACAGATTATGGATCTCTTGATGATGACACCCCACCGCTGGAAAGTGCGTAACGAGGTGCTGACCCGTTTGCAGCAACTTTGTGAACTGACCGTCACAATCGATATTGCACTGCACCAGTTCGGCCCACAGCCGATTGCTAAGCCCGAAGCACAGGAATAGCATGATTGGCCCGATTACACTGCTGCACTGAAACCGCATGACGCAGGTCGACTTTTATATCCTTGCTGCCCAGACCCACGACGAACGCGCTCAGTTCGCCTGCCGTTTGGCCGAGAAAGCTTTCAGCCGCGGTAACCGCGTCCTGATCCAGACCGACGACGAGGCCAGCGCCCGTGCGCTGGACGATCTGCTGTGGACCTTCCGTGACGATGCCTTTATCCCGCATGCGCTGATCACAGCCGACGATGCCCCCGGCGAATGCCCGGTCAGCATCGGCTGGCACGACCATCCGGGGCATCACCACGACGTGATTCTGAACCTCAGCGCGCAGCTGCCGGGCTTCTTTGGCCGGTTTCAGCGTTTTATCAGTATTGTGGTCCAGCAGGATCAGGTACTGGACTACACTCGTAATCACTACAAATATCTGAAAGACCGGGGTTACCCGATCAACAACCACGATATGAGATTGCGTTAATGACCCCTGACAATCACAACGACTCTCCCGGCGATCTGCTGCGCGAACTGGAAAACCTCCAGCGCGTGCTCGACGACGCCGCCGGTGAGAACGTGGCGCACGGACGTGACATTCCCGTTCTGGACCCGATGGACGATATCCCGGTGCTGGATGATCTGTTCAACACCGACGACATCCCGGTGCTGAAAGCCGTACCGCGCAGCGCCAAAGTCACGCAGCTGCCGGTCAACCGCGCACGCCCGGTGACCAGCGCAGAGTCCGCTTCAGGCAGCGACAATCCGCACCCGGTGGCGGAAGCCATTGCCGCTGTGCAGGCTGCCCGTCTGGCGGTCGAAGCAGCGAAAGAAAGTGCGGCCAAAGAAATCAGCGCCGCCAAAGCCAGTGCGGTACAGGAAGCCGCTGCGGCTGTGCAGACAACGCCGCCTGCAACAAGCGCTGCAACAAACACAAACACAGTCGCCGCCGACGCAACCGCAAGCGTTACCGATGCCTCGGCACAGGCCGCTGACACCAGCGCGTCCAGTAAACCGGCGGCCGGCAAGCCAGCGTCGTCCAACCCTTTCCTGCCACAGGCCATTCTTGATCGTCTGGCGCAGGAACGCGAAGCCGCCCAGCACAGCGCCGAAGAAGCGCACCGCACCATGCAGAAAGTGATGGAGCAGAAGCAGGCCCGCGCGCAGCAGACACTGGCTGGCATGGGCAAAACCCTGACCCAGTCACAGAAAGACATGCTGGTCGATCAGCTGATTGCCGAAATGCTGCCGGCCATTACCGAGCGCCTGCGCGAAAAGCTTAAGCATTTGCTGAATCTGTAACGCGTGGCACAAGCGGTAATGCACATAAAAAAACGGGGCAAATGCCCCGTTTTTTTATGTGTTTCTATTCGGTGTTTATTGAAAAGCCCAGCGGCTTTTTAAAGGCCGGCTGCACAAACCTGCATCACAGACGATCCGACACCAGTTCGCCACCCGTGCCTTCTGAAGCCGGCATCAGCGACTGCCACCAGTAACTGAAGCGCTGCTCGGCGCCGATGAGCACGCTTTCGCCAATGCGCGGCGTGATAAGCGATACTTCGCGCTCGTGCGCCAGCTCGCGTACCTGTTCCAGCGGATCAAACCAGGCGTGCATCGACAGATCGAAGGTGCTGTTGTGAATCGGCAGCATGTGCTTGCCCTTAAGGTCGATGTGCGCCTGCACACTCTCTTGTGGGTGCATATGAATATGCGACCAGCGCGGGTTGTAGGCGCCGTTTTCGATCATGGTTAAATCGAACGGACCGTAGCGCATGCCGATGTCTTTAAAGCCGTCAAAATAGCCACCGTCACCGCTGAAGAAATAGCGTTTGCCATCGCGGATAATGACCCAGGACGCCCACAGAGTCGCATCCCGGTCGAAGGCTCCACGGCCGGAAAAATGCTGCGCCGGCGTGGCCGCCAGCAGAGTGTCGCCGACACGGGTTTCCTGCCACCAGTCGTGCTCGGTAATCAGCCCAGCCTCAACGCCCCACTCGCGCAGATAACGGCCAACCCCCAGCGGCACATAAAAGCCGTCGGCTTTATCGGCCAGAATGCGGATGCTGTGCTCGTCCAGATGGTCGTAGTGGTCGTGGGAAATAATCACCCCGGTCAGGTGCGGCAGCGCCTCCAGCGACAATGGCGGCTGATGAAAACGCTTCGGGCCTGCCCACTGCACCGGCGACGCACGCTCGGAAAACACCGGGTCCAGCAGCCAGAATTCGCCGTTCAGTGCCAGCAGTAAGGTGGAATGCCCAATGCGGTAGACACGGTGCTCACCCGGCTTCTGCGCCAGCAATTGTTCGGTGGTTAACGCCTGCACCGGGATCTCGACGTCGGGCACCGAGCGCGGGTCTTTGGCGGTCGCCATGTCCCACATAATGCCCACGATCTCAGAAACGCCCTGCTCCGGCGTCGGTACCGGATTGGCAAACTTCTGTTCTTCGGCCTTGTACTGAGGTGAGCGGGCAAACACATCCGCCTGCTGTTGCTTTACCCGTCCGCTGGCACAGGCGCTGAGCAACAGCGGCACCGCCACCAGCAGAAACAACACACCCACCAGACCACTGGCAACCAAAGACCATTTCATACACGCCTCCACGGGCGACATTTCGTATGGGGCACATGGTAGGCCCTGAAGCGTGCGCGAGAAAGATTCGATAAGGATCAAAGTGTTCATCTCAGCGGCACAATCTAATCCCTCATTGTTCTGCCCGGTGAAAAGATCAGCGTTCACAAACCCTGCGTCCGGGTATGCGGCGGTTGAAATCGACACTGCCCCCAAAGCCTTGTATCCGCTATAATCTGCGCCATTTTTCTGAACACAAACGCCGCCCCGGCCCTGCCGGGAACGATGCGGCCACGATGAGACGAGCAGCAGCGAACTATGGATAAAACGTACAAGCCCAGCGCCCTTGAACAAACCTGGTACAAAGAGTGGGAAGCCAAAGGCTACTTCAAGCCCTATCAGGACGGATTAACCGGCGAAGGTTATTCCATCATGATCCCACCGCCGAACGTCACCGGTTCGCTGCACATGGGTCACGCGTTCCAGCACACCATTCAGGATGCCCTGACCCGTTACCACCGCATGCTGGGCAAAAAAGCCCTGTGGCAGGTGGGTACTGACCACGCCGGTATCGCCACCCAGATGGTGGTTGAGCGCAAACTGGCGGCCGAAGGCCAGCCCGACCGTCACGCTCTGGGCCGTGAAAAATTCCTGGAAAAAGTCTGGGAATGGAAAGAACACTCAGGTGGCACCATCACCGGCCAGATGCGTCGTTTGGGCAACTCCGTAGACTGGGACACCGAACGTTTCACCATGGACGACGGTTTCTACAAAGCCGTGCAGGAAGTGTTTATCCGTCTGTATCAGGACGGCCTGATTTACCGTGGCAAACGTCTGGTGAACTGGGACCCGAAACTGCACACCGCCATTTCCGATCTCGAAGTGGAAAACAAAGAATCCAAAGGCTTCATGTGGCACCTGCGTTATCCGCTGGCCGATGGCCTGAAAACCGCGGAAGGCAAAGACTACATCGTTGTTGCAACGACACGTCCGGAAACCATGCTGGGTGATACCGGCGTGGCCGTTAACCCGGAAGATCCGCGTTATAAAGATTTAATCGGCAAAGACATTATTCTGCCGTTGGTTAACCGTCGTATTCCGATTGTGGGCGACGAACACGCCGACATGGAAAAAGGCACCGGTGCGGTAAAAGTAACCCCGGCGCACGACTTCAACGACTATGAAGTGGGCAAGCGCGCCGGCCTGCCGATGATCAATATTTTCACCTTTAATGCCGATGTGCGTGACGTGCCACAGGTGTTCAACACCGACGGCAGCGTGAACACCGACGTTGAAGCCAGCATTCCGGAAAAATACCGTGGCATGGAACGTTTTGCTGCGCGTAAAGCCATAGTGGCCGACTTCGAAGCCGCAGGGCTGCTCGACTGCATTAAAGACCACGATTTAACCGTTCCGTACGGCGACCGTGGCGGAGTAGTCATCGAGCCAATGCTGACCGACCAATGGTATGTCGACGCCAAAACCATGGCCAAGCCAGCCATTGAAGCGGTGGAAAACGGCGATATTCAGTTCGTACCGAAATCCTACGAAAACATGTACTTCAGCTGGATGCGCGACATTCAGGACTGGTGTATTTCCCGTCAGCTGTGGTGGGGTCACCGTATTCCTGCCTGGTACGACGAGTCCGGCAAGGTCTACGTGGGTCACGACGAAGCCGAAGTACGCGCACAGAACAATCTGGCTGCTGACGTAAAACTGCGTCAGGACGAAGACGTACTCGACACCTGGTTCTCCTCTGCCCTGTGGACCTTCGGTACTCTGGGCTGGCCGAACATGGACGATCCGGAAGTGGCCAAGCGCATGCTGGACTTCCATCCGACCGACGTTCTGGTGACCGGTTTCGACATTATTTTCTTCTGGGTTGCGCGCATGATCATGATGACCATGCACTTCTGCAAAAATGCCGACGGCAGCCCGCAGGTTCCGTTTAAAACCGTTTATGTTACCGGCTTAATCCGTGACGAAGTCGGCCAGAAAATGTCGAAATCCAAGGGCAACGTTCTCGACCCGCTGGATATGATCGACGGTATTTCACTGGAAGATCTGCTGGAAAAACGCACCGGTAATATGATGCAACCGCAACTGGCGGAAAAAATCGGCAAGCGTACCCAGAAAGAATTCCCGGAAGGTATTGCCCCGCACGGCACCGACGCCCTGCGCTTCACACTCGCTGCCATGGCCTCTACCGGCCGTGACATCAACTGGGATATGAAGCGTCTGGAAGGCTACCGCAACTTCTGCAATAAACTGTGGAACGCCTCGCGCTACGTGATGCTGAGCGTGGCCGGTGAAGAAGCGGTAGAACAAGCCGCCGCCGCTGGCAGCAACATTGCCATTACCGAAGACATGAAAGCCGCCTGTGGCGCCAACGGCGAACCGGCCGTGCTGTCACTGGCCGACCGCTGGATTATTTCCCGCCTGCAGAACGCCGAAAAAGAAGTACGCCGCCACATGGACCAGTATCGTTTCGATATGGCCGCACAGGCGCTGTACGAATTTATCTGGAACGAATACTGCGACTGGTATCTGGAACTGTCCAAGCCAGTACTGTGGGACGCTAACGCCCCGGTTGAAGTCAAACGCGGCACACTGGGCACTCTGGTACGCGTACTGGAAGCCACCCTGCGTCTGGCGCACCCGATTATTCCGTTCATCACCGAATCCATCTGGCATCAGGTGAAAGATCTGGCCGGCAAGACTGGCGACACCATCATGCTGGCGCAATACCCGGCACCACACGATGCGTTTGTCGATGCTCAGGCCGAAGCCGATATCGAATGGCTGAAAGGCGTGATCACCGCCGTGCGTAATATCCGCGCCGAAATGAATATTGCTCCGGGCAAAGAACTGGAATTGCTGTTCAAAAACGGCGACGACGAAGACTTCCGCCGCGCTGAAGAAAACCAGACCTTCCTGATGAAACTGGCGAAACTCAGCAAGCTCACCTGGCTGAACGAAGACGACGAAGAACCTATGTCGGTTACTCAGCTGGTTGGCGATATGGAAGTGCTGATTCCGATGGTCGGCTTTATCGATAAAGACGCTGAAGTTGCCCGTTTAGGCAAATCCATCGAGAAACTGGAAAAAGAACTGGAGCGCGTGGCCAACAAGCTCTCCAACCCTGGCTTTACCGAAAAAGCCCCGGCCGACGTGCTGGAGAAAGAAAAGGAAAAAGCCGCTGGTTTCGAACGTGATATCGGCAAGATGAAAGAACAGATCGAGAAGATTAAGGCGCTGTAAGCCTGATCGGATCCGTCTGACATAAAAAAGCCCGGCAACGCCGGGCTTTTTTATTGGCCGCCGATTCACATCAGCGACCGCTATTCTTCTGCTGCGCAGACTGACATGAGCCTGCCTCAGACCTTACTTGTAGTAAGCCTCTACCGTGCCCTTCAGCTTCATCAGCATAGGACGACCGAAACGGTCCTTGGCCACTGGTGAAGAGATCTTCACCCAGCCTTCGCTGATGCAGTATTCCTCAACGTCGTTACGCTCTTTACCGTTCAGACGAATACCGATTTCGTGCTGAAAGTACTCTTCTGCGTAGAACTTGCTCTTAGGGTTAACCGACAGCTGATTCGGTAACTCGGGTTTGTTGGCGTCGCTCATCGTTATCAACCTGGAGTGATCAAGAAAGGGGGCTATTGTAGAGAGCAACGGCGACTCCGGCAAACGGCCACGCACATCCTCCGGAGTTTAAAAACTCACCCACCACTGCTTGGGTGGCAATACCTCGCTGCCCTCCACACCCGACGGCCGGGTTGGATCGGTCAGCACCACCAGTGTGCTCTGGCCGTCGGCGGTGGTTTCCGCCACCACAGAACGCACGATGCCTGCGCTGAAGCCAAAACGGGCGATGTCCTGGCCGTTGGGCCAGCGCTCGTTGTAGACGCGGATCACGCTGTATTCGGGCTTATTCACATCACCACCAAAACCCCAGGCGATGCTGCCGGTGAAATACACCAGCACGCTCAGACTCTGCTCGGGAAAGCGGTAAACCGCGGGCACGGTAACGTGCAGATAAAAGGTGTCATCGACGATGAGGGTGGCGCTGAAATCCGGATAGCGGATCTGCCATAACGGCGTGCGCGTGCCTTTATCTGTGTGCAGATAACCGCCGACCACCAGGTACTGGTCGTTCAGCCACTGGCCGTAACCAATACCACCCAGTGCAAATTGGCTGAGGTCGGCCAGTTCGGCGCCGACGTTGTTATTCTCCGCGCTGAATACTTTGCTGCCGCTGAATACCAGTGCCTGATCGTCTGCGCCAGCCAAGTCATCTGTGCCGGGCGATGATAAAAGCGACGGCGGCAACGCCAGCCGGTAGACGGGCTTGCCGGGGTCGTCGCTCATCACACGCTCACCGGCTTTCAGGGTGTTGTCGTCGAGCAGCAGCCATTCGCCGTTCGGATCGCCGTCGATACCAAACGGACGGCCGTAATCACGTTCCAGTGTGGGGCCTGCGTAGGGAATGTCGCGGATGCTGACGCCCTCGGTCAGCGCTTTATAGGGTTCGGTTTTGCTGACCTGACGTTCGGCCTGATGGCCGATAAAGACGAACGAGTAGATCATCCAGGCGCCGAACAGCAGCACAATCACCAGAATGACACCGAAAAAGGCGCCAAGGCCAAGTAGCAGGGTTTTCATCGATAATCCTTATCTGTTGTCGTTCGTTGGACGCTGCGGATGAGCGTCTTTCCTGATGAGCTTATTCTGTGAGGCGACTGAAGCACCTATCGCTCTTAACCAGCATCTTGCCGCAGCCCCGTCCTTATGACTGCGAACCATTGCCTGTTTCTATCACCACCAGAGTTTCAATTCATTTTGCCGCGAATGCCCGACAGCGTTTAATTGGTGAATTCAATCAAGTACCAACTTCTGATCGCTATCAGCAATTAACAGCAGGAGCCCGCCATGACCGCCGAAATCCCCTATGCCGCCCTCTCCGTTTCCATTGTGCTGCTGTCAGTGGCGCTGATCGTTGCCCCGTGAATCAGCGCCGTGAATCGGCACCGGTCAGGCACAGGCTGGCGATGCCGCCCGATCAGGCCTGCTCGTCGCGCAGCTTCTGGCGGATGCCCATCCAGAGTTTGCCGAAGTGGTTATGCCCGCGCATGTCGCGGCCACAGCCCCAGAAATAGTCGTAGCTGCTCATCTCAGCGATGTCGGTGTCGCCGCTTTCCGCCAGCGCGGCGGCTACTTCCGGGTACTGACGGCACTTGATATAGCTGCCGCGGGTCATGTAAGTGACGGTGTTTTTCTTCCAGTCGGCGCGGCGTTTCTGCCAACGGCTCTTACCGAGTTTCGCTGCCTCTTTCGGACTGGCCGCCAGACGGATTGTGTCGCGGTAGGCGGCATCTTCAAATTTCATCGCCTGATAATAATGCTCAACCGTCGGCCATTCGGCGCCGTCGAGTTCAAAGGCAAAGGGCGCATAGGACGATAACGGGTTGCTGGCGTCGGTGCGGGAAACCGGAAAACGCTTTTTGTCTTTATGTTCAAACAACATGGAAAACTCAGATTCAGACGCAAAAAATAGTAACGGCAGCTTACTGGCCCGGCGCGGTTACGCCAACCCGCAAGCCGCCGCTTTGTCCGGCTAATTCGCGTTTATCGGCACAGGCAGGTCAGCGCAGAGCAGACCTGTAGTGCAAACGTAAAACCCGACGTCATGAATTCTGCACCTCCGCGTTGTCTTGGGTCTGGCTTAACACATCGCGTGACCGTTCGCGTTGCGCGCCCTGCCCGGAATCCGCCTGCGACTGCTGATGTAATTCCGGCGTCAGGTATTTTTTGTACGAATCGGTAAAACGCCTGTGATTGGCGGACTTTTCGCCGTCGTACACCGAGTCTTGCGCCACATCCAGAAAGAAGGGAATCGCGGGCTCGCTGTTGCAGCAGATAAAATCGTCGCCGTAGCGTTTAAAGCCGAATTTGCTGTAAAGGCGGATATTTTTCGCTTTTTTGCTCATCGACCACAGCACCACGCCATCGACCCCGGATTCGATAAGGTGATCGTACGCGGCCACCATCAGATACAGGGCCACCGGCTTGCTGCGCCAGTCATTGAGCACGGCGAGTTTGCAGATTTCACCCACCTTACCTCCGGTCTGCAGCGGCCCCATGTAGCTCTCAATGGGTAACCGGCCCTGCTCTGACGTTTTGATATTGGCGCTCACCGAGCCAATCACCCGGCCATCGTCGAGAGCGACAAAGTGCGTTGCGTCGCGGTCGAGGTTAGAGACGATGGTACCGCTCGGATACTGATCTTCCTCGACAAACACCTTCATGCGGACGTTGGCGACCTCACCGAACAGTGGGTCGTTCATGCCTTTCAGTTTTACGATCTGGTATTTCATAGTGCTCAGACTGCCTGCTTGAGTGGATTCACGGCGCGTCTGGCGACGATCGGCACAGCATCAGGTGCTTCTGAAAGCCCAAGTAAGGATCTTCTGAAAGCCCGGGTCAGAACTTCTGAAAGCCCAAATAAGGCACTTCTGATAGCCATAGCCGGACACTTCTGAGAGCACTGCAGCGGCCTTTCTCCCCCGGACGGCCATCTGGTACAAAATGTCATTAGTGACTTTTGTAACAGAAAGACTAGCGAACCCAGACGCCCCCCTCAATTGCCTGCCAGTGCCAATGCGCCTGTCATCAGGGTCTGAAAGGCGCAGGACTCTGCGACTCGCACGAGTGCTTTTTATGGCAGGAGACAACGCCGCGGCCTGAACAGAAAACGAACAGAAAAGCGGCCATCCGACCGGCAAAAGCCGATTTCTGGTCTACACTTAGGAAAGTTGCAATAAACCCCTGAGCTGCCCGGCAGACAGGTGGAACGTCACCCGCCACGCGGCTCAGGCGACGAACACGGAGGTATAAAGCACCATGACCGACCATACGGATACCGAACAGGAAATCACGCGCCTGACGGGGGAAGTGGAACGGCTCGAGAACGAGATCCACCGCATATCCAACAAACTGAACAACGAAGGCTTTCTGGCTCGCGTACCCGCAGCCTTTATTGAAAAAGAACAGAAGAAGATGGCCGCCTTTCTGAAAGATCAGGCCCGTCTGAAAGAGAAAATCGCCGCGTTGGGCGTTGCCTGAGCATCAGGCCGGCCCTCCCAGCGAACCCCGTTTTACCGTTCCATCACTCCCTGATTAAGGGCACTCAGTGCCCCTTGTGGGCCTGCCGGGCGAAAGCCGCAGGCCCGTTTTTTTGCCTGCGCACAGGCCATTGCCGCCTTTAACGCCTTCTGCCTTTTCCAGACACGGAAGCAAACCGTTAACCGCGTTGAAAAGCCCTTTCCTAATCTGGGTCAATTTACCCGCACGGCCCCTGTCCTATGATCGCCCGCAGTCAGTTTTGCGGAGGCCGCTATGGATTACGATATTGCCATCATAGGTGCCGGGCCTGCGGGCCTGAGTTTTGCGCTGTCGCTGCGCGGCTCGGGACTCAGGGTTCTGTTGCTGGAGAAACAGTCGCAGGCCTCTCTGGCCGGGCCCGCTTACGACGGCCGTGAAATTGCGCTGACGCATTTGTCGCGTCGTCTGATGCAACAGCACGGCAGTTGGCAGCGTTTGAGCGAAGATGAAATATCACTGTTAAATGGCGCCAGTGTGCTGAACGGCCATTCCGATTACCGCCTGAATTTCGCAGCGCCGGCGGCGAATGACGAGCCGCTTGGGTTTCTGGTGCCGAATCAGGCCATCCGCCGCGCGATCTTTGCCGAGCTGGAAGCCAGCATGGCTTCTGACCCGGGTTTGCTTACCCTGCGCTGTGACAGCCAGGTGCAGCATGTACACACAGACAGCGACGCCGGCACCATTACCCTCACTACCGGCGAAACCCTGACTGCGCGCTTGATTGTGGCGGCGGATACACGCTTTTCGGCCACCCGTACCCAAATGGGCATTGCCGCCGATTACAACGATTACGGCCGCAGCGCTCTGTTGTGCGTGATGGAACATGAAAAACCCCATGAGCACATCGCGCTGGAATGCTTTTTATACGGTGGCACGCTGGCGGTGTTGCCATTAAATGGCCGGAAAAGCTCGATTGTTATTACCGTTAATTCCGCCGACATTCAGCATTTACTGAACCTGAGCGAAGCAGAATTTAATCAGGAAGTAGAAAAACGCCTGGGCTCCCGCCTCGGGCACATGACACAGACCGGACAGCGTTACACCTACCCTTTGGTCGGCGTTCACGCGCGCCGATTTTATGCACAGCGCTTTGCTCTGGTGGGCGACGCCGCTGTGGGCATGCACCCGGTCACCGCACATGGATTTAATCTGGGATTAAGCGGCCAGGATTTATTGGCCAGCGAAATTCTCAAAGCCGTAAAAGCAGGCGCCCCTTTCTGGGATGCCAACGTATTACAGGCCTATCAGAACCGGCATATGCCGAACAGCCGGGTGCTGTATCACGGAACCAATACGGTCGTCGGATTATTTACCGACGAGCGATTACCGGCCCGTATTCTGCGCCGTGCGGTATTGCGGGTAAGCAACCACTTGCCACCCCTGAAGGAGGCGATACGCCATAAGCTGATGAACAAAGCGCACGCGGCACTGCGGTTCTTCTGAAAGAAAAAGAAAAAAAAAGAAAAATCGGGAAGAAATTATTCGACCCGCTTTTTTATGTCGAAGCCATTAATCACTTCAGTTTTTGCTGAATTTTATCGACCAGCTGATGCACAAAACCCAAACTGCGTGCATCCAGCAAAGGCAAATGTTCGTGCAGCCAGCCGAGCATTTTGCTGTCGTGGCTGTAACCGAGAGATTCTGCCAGCGCAGCACTTTTATCACGCAGTGCGTTGTACTGGCCTTGCTTCTGGTTTTCATTTTGGCTTTGCGGCTGATGATCGTCTGCCTGTCCTTCGCAGCCGTCCTCTGCTACCTGCGCTTTGGCATTCAGACCACTGAGCGCGTAGGCGTACAGCATGACGGCCTGGCCCAGATTCAGAGAAGGATACGTTACCGCCAGCGGGATGGATGTCAGCAGATCGCACTGGGCGACTTCCGGACCGTGCAGACCCGAATCTTCACGGCCGAACACCAGCGCAATGCGGAATTGACCGGCCAGCTTATCGGCCAGGTTGGTTTTCAGCGCCTCCGGCGTCAACAACACTTCGCGCTGATGACGGGGTTTGGCGCTGGTGCCGACCATCAGATCGACTTCGGCACGAACGGCCGCGAGGGAATCGAAGGTGCGTACGTTGTCGAGAATATCGCCGGAGCCGTGCGCCAGAATGCGCGCCTGTTTGTCGGTGTGAACGGTGGAATTAACGATCCACAGTTCACCAAAGCCCATGGTTTTCAGTGCACGGGCGGCGGCGCCCACATTTTCCGGAACCGCAGGTTCCACCAGTACAAAATGAATCATTCACAGTTCCAGCGTTAACGAGCTGCCATTCTAACGGCAGACAGCGTGAAAATCCTGCCTCAGACTTCGTTCAGCAATTCAAGCGTAAACCTCAGTCGCTCGTGCACCGAAGTCGTTTCCAGTAATTCCTGCAATAAATCGCCATCAAAGCGCACCAGCCCGAAAATGCGGAAGCTGAAATCGGCCGCACTCATAGATTGCCACGGTGGCGACTCCAGTAAATCGGCGATGTCTTTGTGCACCACATCGCGGCCACGGGCAAGAGCTGCCAGACGGTGAATAATTTTGTCTTTTAATACCTCGTTATCGCTGATCAGTGCGTCGTCGTCCGGCTCATCTGCAAACACGTCGGCGTCGTAAATCAGGTACGGCAAACGCTGCACTTCGGCGTGCAGACGATAGCGGTCACGGATGTGCACATTCAGGTACAGGCGGCCGTCGTCGGTGGTGTTCAGCAGTTCGCAGGTGCCGGCGCCAACCACGTCATAGGGCTGATAGGTCGACTGATTTGAATTCAGCGCCTCCACCAGATTGTCGTTCGGTCGCGCTTCGTGAATGGTTTTGCGGGTGTGGGCAATGGCCACTTTCATGCCGGACTCCAGACAATGCTGAATCATGGCGCGGTATCTGGGCTCGAACACATGCAGCGGAAACACATTGCCGGGAAAGGTCACACAATCGGGAATCGGAAATACACAGATTTTTTCCACGCTTATCCTCCGGCCAACGCCACCTCAGTGCAGGGTGCGCGGCTTTACCCCAAGACGATTGCGCCCGAGCGGTACTTCCAGCCGGTTGGACAGCGCACGCACGGGCTGATTGATCATTTCATCGTAAGCGCTTTCGTGGCGCACCACCATGCGCTCTACACGCAAATCGTCAAACACCGCCTGTAGCGCCAGCAGGCTGTTAGCCTTCAGCGGCCGGCCCTGATTGTCCGTGACCAGCCACTCGCGACCGTCGACTTCCGCCAGCGCCTGATACAGGCACAGGTCGAGCGAGCGGATGATGATTTTCGGAATAAACGCCAGTTGGCTCAGTTCGCGTAACGAGAGTTTCATGTCGTCCTCCTGCACGGTGTGGGCAATGCGCAACTTATACAAAAGCTGTACATACTCTACCCCAGACGCCCTGAGTGGAAAACCCATCGGCCCTGCTTTTGCGGTCAACCTGTGTACGGATACGGGCGCCGCCTCGCGCATATGCCATAAGGTTCTATGACGTGCGAGTTTCTCAACAAGGTTTTCTTAATCAGCCCTATTACGCTTCTTCATGAGAGTGATTATCAACATTGGCTTAGACTCCTCCCCGCAATGTAGTGAACACGGGCCCGTTTACTTCAGCACGCGCCGCCTAATTAAAAATGGGCGCGTACTGAACGCTGCAACGCACTGAAAACAACCTCGACAAAAAATACCGGAAGGGATAAATCATGTTGAAATCAGGCAAGCAAGCATTGGCAGCTGCTGTGCTGGCGGTCAGCCTTTTGGCGCCCACTGCACAGGCCATGAATAACGAACCAACCTATAACTGGTGGCCCGACAAACTCGATCTCGATCCTCTGCGTCAGAACGCGGCTAAATCCAACCCGTTAGACGCTGGCTTTAATTACGCCGAAGCCTTTCAGAAACTCGATCTGGAAGCGGTAAAAGCCGATCTGCGCAAAACCCTGACAACCTCACAACCCTGGTGGCCGGCCGACTATGGTCACTATGGTCCCTTCTTTGTGCGCATGGCCTGGCACAGTGCCGGTGTGTACCGTATTTTCGACGGCCGCGGCGGCGCCAGCGGTGGTCAGCAACGCTTTGAACCCCTGAATTCCTGGCCGGATAACGTGAGCCTGGATAAAGCCCGTCGCCTGCTGTGGCCAATTAAACAGAAATACGGCAGCAGTATTTCCTGGGCCGACCTGATGGTGCTGGCCGGCACCGTGGCCATGGAAGACATGGGCTTTAAAACCTTCGGTTTTGCCGGTGGCCGCACCGACGACTGGGAAGCCGAGAAAGTAAACTGGGGCGCTGAAAAACAATGGCTCGACAGCAAACGCCGCAATGAAAAAGGCGAGCTTGCCAAGCCACTGGCAGCCACCCAGATGGGTCTGATTTATGTGAATCCGGAAGGCCCGAACGGCGTTCCAGACCCACTGGCCTCGGCGCAGGAAATCCGCGACACCTTCGGCCGCATGGCCATGAACGACGAAGAAACCGTGGCATTGATTGCCGGTGGTCACACCTTTGGTAAAGCCCACGGTGCGCACAAGCCCGACAACTGTTTAGGCGGTGATCCGGCGGCGGCGCCGATTGAACAACAGGGTCTGGGCTGGAAAAACAGCTGTGGCAAAGGCCATTCTGAAGACACCATTACCAGTGGTCTGGAAGGTGCCTGGTCTGTAAGCCCGACCCAGTGGACCATGCAGTATCTGCAGAACCTGTACGCCTTTGACTGGGTACAGAGCAAAAGCCCGGCAGGCCACATTCAGTGGATTCCGGCCGACGGTCAGGCAGCCAATTTAGTACCGGATGCACACATCGCCGGCAAACGTCATGCGCCGATTATGTTCACCAGTGACATCGCGCTGAAAGAAGACCCTGTGTACCGCGAAATCACCACCCGCTTCCTGAATAATCCGCAGGAATTCGAGCTGGCCTTCGCCAAAGCCTGGTTCAAACTGACACACCGCGACATGGGTCCGAAAACCCGTTATCTGGGCGCCGACGCTCCGACTGAAGATCTGATCTGGCAAGACCCGCTGCCTGCGCGTACCCACGCGGTGATCGACAGTGCCGACGTAAAGGCGCTGAAAGCGAAAATTCTGGCATCGGGTATCAGTGTTCCTGAACTGGTGCGTACCGCCTGGTCGGCAGCGTCCAGCTTCCGTGGCACCGACAACCGCGGCGGTGCCAACGGTGCGCGTGTGCGTCTGCAGCCACAGGCCAACTGGCCGGCGAACAGCCCGAAAGAGCTGAGCAAAGTGCTGGGGAAACTGGAGAAAATTCAGAAAGAATTTAATAAATCCCTGAAAGACGGCAAGCAGGTTTCTCTGGCTGACGTGATCGTTCTGGCCGGTGGCGCTGCGGTTGAAAAAGCGGCAAAAGACGCCGGCTACACAGTGGACGTTCCGTTTACCCCGGGTCGTATGGACGCCACTCAGGCACAGACCGATGTGAAATCATTCGCGGTTCTGGAACCGAAAGCCGACGGCTTCCGTAACTATTTCAGCCAGGATTCTGCTTCATCACCGGCGGAAGCTCTGGTTGAAAAAGCCGCGCTGATGAATCTGAGCGTACCGGAAATGACCGTTCTGGTCGGTGGTCTGCGCTCTCTGAACGCCAACACCGGCGGTCTGAAGCACGGTGTATTCACCAGCAAACCGGGCACACTGAGCAACGACTTCTTCGTGAATCTGCTGAGCATGTCCACCGAGTGGAAAAAATCCACCAAGCAGGACGGTTTGTACGAAGGTTTCGACCGCACGTCCGGCAAACTGAAGTGGACCGCCACTCCGGTTGACCTGATTTTCGGTTCTCATTCTGAGCTGCGCGCGGTGGCTGAAGTGTACGCTTCAGACGATGCCAAGCAGAAATTCGTGAATGACTTCGTTAAAGCCTGGGACAAAGTGATGATGGCCGATCGTTTCGACATCTGAGCTGACCGACCTTGTATGCCAGAGGTTAGCGCCACCCATAAACGCTGGCGTTAACATCCGGTAATAAAAAAGCAGAGGCATGCCTCTGCTTTTTTACTGGCTTTTAATTCGCTTTAAATACTCAGACGCTTACTGGCATTCCAGCGGCAGGTATTTTTCGATGGCGTTCTGGCCATAGCAGGTCCAGGTAATTTCACCGTCGTCGTACTCAGGTTCGATGACGATATAACGCTCGTCGCCATCCGCATCTTCGCCGACTTTCACGCCCAGCGTACCGGCGTTGTAAATATCGATCGAATAATTCTGCACAGAGTCTTCAATGCCATCCGGGTATCCGAGATCGTCCATGCTTTCTGGCCACGCCTGATTTTCTTCGACATAGGCTTCGACTTCACTCTTCAGTGGCAGCGCCATGCTGTAAGCCTGCAAATAGCGGCTCTTATTGACGTAGTCGTGATACTGAGGCACCGCCACCGACGCCAGCACACCGATCAGCACCAGCATAATCATCAGCGATGCCGCACCACCGGTACCGAAACGCGGCACCAGAGCGGCCAGCAGCCAGGCCAGAAAATGACGGCGCGGGAAACGGATATCCTGCCCTTCCATCATCGACAGACTGCTCGCCATGCGCTTGGTCAGCCACGGATAATCGCCGGTCAGCTCGTTGAACGACATCCAGAAACCTCGGGTATCGGCCACCTGCGCCACATAGGCTTCGGCGTTCAGGCTCTGCCAACGGCTGTCACCAGCGGCAATGGCAGCCAGCGCAGCCTGCACATCATCACGGTCCTGACAGCAGGCCACACCGTAACGGTCGCAGGTGTATTCCTCCGCACGGCGCAGCGCCGTACCCAGCAGCGGCAACAGAGACGCCGGGAACAGGAAGCTGCTCCACAGCAGGTGCTTGCGGTGAATATGGCCCAGTTCGTGGCCAATGTAGAAATTCACCGCCTGCGGGCGGTCGGCCAGAGCATCCACCACGTCGGTGAACAGCACAATAAAATGACGACCCAGAAAACGGGTGGCCAGCGCATTGAAGAAATCGGTGCGCAGCAGATACGCATCCGGCACGTCTTTAACGCCGGTTTTTTCGCAGGAGCTGAGCAGCGCCTGATGCAGATCCGGGTATTGTTCAGCGGTGATTTTGACACCAGTCCCTTTCAGGTAAGAAATAAAGACCGAATGCGCAAAAATGAAGAAAACGTACATCAGCAGCACATAAACCAGCATGATGCCGAAGGTGCCCAGCACCAGCGCCAGCCAGCACAGTGCGGAAATGACCGCCGCGATCGCGAACAGCTTTTTCTCGTGTTTATAGACCAGTTCCATGATTTTCCCTTTGAGGTTTTGCCGGTGACGTACAGGGAAATGTCTGGCTCATCCAGGCCGCGCGCTTCCATGCAAAATCCGTCTGCCGGTTATCAGACACAATACGGTAACCCGTTACCGTGGCCGGATAGTAACCAGACAGGGCGCACAAAGATATGTTGCAGGTCACAGCCAGAGCGAGGCGTCTGGGGAAATACGCGCGGGTCTGTGCGGATGTCAGATATCCATCAGCATCAGACCGCCCGCCACCAGCAGCAATGTGGCGCCGGCGAGGCGGTTAATGGCCCGCACCAGACCTTCGCTCAGTCCGCGGCGCGCCAGCCAGGAGCCCATCAGGGTGTAGGCAAAAAACACGAGTAAATCGGTGATCAGCAGGGTCGCGCCCATGATCAGCAACTGCGGCAGCAAGGGTATTTCCGGGTTCAGAAATTGCGGTAATAGCGCGGCAAAATACACCAGCGCCTTGGGGTTGGACGCGTGCAGCATCAGCCCTTTGATAAACAGACGAAAAGCGTGTTCTGAGGTGTCCGCCGGACTGAAGCGGATCATGCCGGCATGACTGAACAGCGCCTGATACGCCAGCCACAGCAAATACAAAACGCCGCCCCAGCGGATCAGGTTGAACAAAAGCGGAGACGCCAGCACCAGCGATGCCACGCCGGTGGCCGACAGCAGAAAAAACAGTAGGTCGGCACAGGCGATACCCAGCACCGTCCATTGTGCTTTCCAGACGTGGTGACCCGCGCCCTGCCCGGCGGCCAGAATGGCCGACGGGCCAGGCACCAGAATCAGCATGGCGGTGGTGGTCAGAAAAATCAGATACAGGGTGATATCCATGGGTACTGCCTCAGCGTCAGACCGTTACTGCCCGGAAACTGCACGGCGACTGGCCAGCGCAATGCCGGCAAAAATACACGCCGCCCCCAGCCAGTGATACAGATGCAGGGTTTCACCCAATAACAGCACCGACAACACAGCACCGAATAACGGCATCAGGTGAATGGACATGCCGGCCCGTTCTGGCCCCAAACGGCCGACGCAGGCGTTGTACAGCAGAAACGCCAGCACCGATGGGAAAATACCAACATAAGCGACCGCCAGATAAGAATCCTGATGCCACACCGGCGGCGCATGCGTCAGCAGCTCCCAGCCGAAAAACGGCGTTAAACACACAAGTCCCAGCGCCATCTGCACCTGCAACAGACCAACCCGGTTAATGGCCTGTGGCATTTTTTTAATCCAGATGGTGTACAGCGCCCAACACACCATGGCCAGCAGAATAATGAGGTCGCCATGGGCGATATTCAGTGTCGCCAGACGTTCAAACTCACCGTGCAGAACAATGGTCAGCACACCGGCAAACGATACCAGCATGCCCACTATCTGCTGACGCTGCACCGCGAAGCCAAAAAACAGCGCCCCCAGCAGCACGATTAATAATGGAATAAAGGAATTTAAAATAATGCCGTTGGTCGCCGCCGTGCTTTGCAGACCGAGATACACCAGCGAATTAAACGCGGTCACGCCGCTGACGGACACGGCCAGAATCAGCCCAAAATGCTGACGGTAAAGCCCAAAGTCACGGCGTAAAAATCGCCAAGAAAACGGCAACAGCAGCAGTGACGCTATGACCCAGCGGCTGAACGACAAGGTCATCGGTGGAATATCGCCGCGCACGGCGCGGCCAACAATAAAATTGCCGGCCCAGAACAGCGGCGGCAACGCCACCAGCGCCAGACTGCTCCAGGAGCTGCCCCAGACGCTGCGCCCGGATTGAGAATTGAGCGGTGTTTCCGCTGACGCCATCGGGCATCCCCCACGTACGAACAGAACAAAAAATACGGCCGGCAAAAGTATGGCATGGCATTCACGGCGCAGCGATGCGGGTGACTACCTAGCGCAGGCCTGCGAGCAATCAGACACGGCCAGCCAATGTGACCAGCAACACACTGATCACAATCATGGCACCGCCCCACCACTGCTGACGGCTGATGGCTTCGCCAAAACGGCGGCGGGAAAAATACAGGGTGCCGACAATTTCAATCTGCCCCAGGGTTTTGACCAACGCCGGATTCACCAGCGCAAAACCGGTAAACCAGCCAATCGACCCCAGAGAACTGAGTATGCCGACCTGAGTGCTGAGTTTCAGCGAACGGCGGAACGGCGCCAGCCAATCGCGCTGCTGCACCATCTGAATGCCGCATAAAATCAGCGACTGCAACGCCAGCACACACCAGAGCGTAACCCCGGCATTGACCAACAGCGAACCGCTCATGGCATGACTGGCCATCGAAGCCGTGACCGAGGTAATGGCAAAGCACAGACCGCTGGCCAGCCCCAGCAACAGGGATTTGTCTTTGTGGGCACTGAGCAGGCTGTGCCACTTCACACTCATCACCAGCGCCCCGGCCACGCCCAGCACAATGCCCAGCCAGCCCAGAAGCGTCAGACCGTAATGCAGCAGCGGCAGACCAATCAACGCGGCCAATACCGCTTCGGTTTTGGCCAGCAAGGTACCCAAAGCAAAACTGCCGGAATGAAACACCCGCAGCATGCACCAGGTGGCCAGAATCTGGCTGACCGCGCATACCACCACTGCCGGCCAGAACAGCGGGGTTTCAACCGACGTAGAACCGATCAGCCACACACACAGGCCAAGGTAGACGCTCACCAAAGGCAAGCCATACAGAGAGCGCGCCATGGTGGCATGCAGAAAGCCCGCCTCACGCGACAAGGTGTTCTGATACGCCGTGCGTACCGACTGACAGGCGGCGGCAAACAGGGTAATGACAATCCACATAAAAAGGCCCCGGCGGAAAAGCGCACAGCCTGAACCTGAGGAGGGAAGAAGTAAAAGGAATTACTTTTATAAAATGAATTCCGGTCAGGAATATTAGTTTCTGACCGGAATCTGTGTCGCCTGCGTGGGCTTTAGCGGGCCGACATCAATGGCCGGCAAGCTCTGCTATGTTGTCTGCGGTCAGATTGACCACATTCTGCCGCGCCTGCGGGCTGATCCAGGCGTTATGCGGGGTTACGATCAGGTTCATATTGCCCTGCTTCATAGCCGCCAGCAGCGGGTGTCCGCCACGCGGTGGTTCCACCGGCAGCACGTCCACCGCCAGACCACCCAGCAGACCGCCCTGCAGTGCCCACAGCGCCGCCATTTCATCGATGATGCTGCCACGGGCGCAGTTCACCACCAGACAACCGGGTTTAATATCGTCGATATTGTCGCGGTTGAGCAGATGCCGGGTGTGATCGTTCAGCGGGCAATGAAAACTCAGAACGTCGGCGTGTTTAATGGCGTCGTTAAACGCCGGACGATGGTCGCCCTCTGCGCCCGGACGGGCGGTAAACACCACCTTCATGCCAAAGGCTTCAGCCAGCCGGGCAACGGCTTTGCCGAGGGTACCTTCACCGACAATCACCAGGGTTTTACCGGATAATTGCGTGGTACGGTGATTGAGCAGACAGAAAAACGGACTGGTAACCCAGGCGTTATTTTTCACGTCCTGCTGGTATTTCGGCAAACGTGCCGCCAGCGCCAGAATCAGCATCAGGGTGTGCTGGGCCACGGAGTCGGTGCCGTAATTCACTACGTTGCGTACGGGAATTCCTTTGTCAGCGGCGGCCTGCGTATCAATATTATTGGTGCCGGTGGCCATCACCAGAATGCCTTTTAACCCGTCCATGGCCGTTGCCGGAATGACCACTTTATTGGTCATGATCAAATCCTTACCGGCGATGCGTTCCATCAGCTCTTCAGGGCTGGTGCGCTGATAAATGGTCAGCTCACTCACCTGCTCACGGATGGGGGTAAAGTCCACATCCGATCCCATGGTATCGGCATCCAGAATCACTGCTTTCATAAATGGGTCTGCCTCTTACCTTATTCCCAAATTGCCGGTTGCTTATTCCCGGCCATACTGAGCCACTCAGGCAACAAATTGTTTCATCCGCACAGACTGTTGAACGGCGTCTGCGCCCCTATATAAGTTCACCTGTTATTGTGCCCATTACCCGGAGAAATTCCATGTCTGCCGACACACAGATTCTGTTTACCCCTGTCACCACAGGCGCCCTTGAACTGCCCAACCGCTTTGTTATGGCACCGCTGACCCGCGCCCGCGCGGTCGGTCACCTGCCGAATGAACTGATGGCCGAATACTACGGCCAGCGTGCCAGTGCCGGTCTGATCATTGCCGAATGCACCATGGTCAGCCCGGATACCTCCGCGTTCGGCAACGACCCGGGCATTTATTCCGACGAGCAGGTGGAAGGCTGGAAAAAAACCACCGACGCCGTGCACAAAGCCGGTGGCCGTATTTTCCTGCAGATCTGGCACGCCGGTCGTGCGGCGCATCCGTTACTGAACGGTGGCAAAGAAGCCGTCAGTGCCAGTGCGGTTGCCATTGATGACGTTGTGCATACGCCACAAGGCAAACAGCCCTACACAGTGCCGCGTGAACTGACCGTCGAAGAAATTCAGGCCATCGTGCAGGACTTCCGCAAAGCCGCTGCCAATGCCATCAAAGCCGGCTTTGACGGCGTGGAAATTCACGGCGCCAACGGCTATCTGATCGACCAGTTCCTGCGCACCAGCACCAACAAGCGCACCGACAGCTACGGTGGCTCGCTGGAAAACCGTGTGCGTTTCCTGAGCGAAGTTCTGGACGCTGTGACCGCTGAAATCGGCGCCGGCCGCGTCGGTCTACGTCTGTCACCGCTGAACAGCTTCAACAGCATGAGCGACGACGACCCGATTGCCTGGACCGAATATCTGGCCAGGCACATCAACCGCTTTAATCTGGCGTACCTGCATCTGATGCGTGCCGATTTCTTCGGCGTGCAGAAAGGGGACGTAGTGCCGCTGGCGCGTGATCTGTACACCGGCCACCTGATGGTCAACATGGGCTACAACGCCGACGAAGCCGCTGCGCTGATTCAGTCGGGTGGTGCCGATTCTGTGGCCTTTGGTACCGGTTTCCTTGCCAACCCGGACTTCCCGGAACGGGTAAAAGCCGGTGCTGGTTTTAATACCCCGGACCAGAACACCTTCTACACACCGGGTGCCGAGGGCTATACCGACTATCCGCGTCTGACCGCCTGATCCGTATATACCTGAATAAAAAAAGGCCAGCTTAGCTGGCCTTTTTTATTCAATGAACCTTTGTCTGCGGGTGTTATTGAGCACCCAGCACACTGTTCAATATGGTCATCTGCTGTTTGAGATTGTCACCAGTCACGCTCTGCAGCGTCTGATCGGCTGAGTTCAGGGTAATGCCCGCGCGCTGCAGGCGCGTCATCATTTCATCGGCCGGAACACCGGCCACCTGCGCCAGCGTGGTGACGGGCGCCGCGGCCAGTTTCTGCACCGGTAGCACAAAGGGTGGCTTACCGCCCTCTTCTTCCAGCGGTATAAAGCTCAGCGCTAAAAGCACAGCAAACAGCCCGATCAGCCCACGGCCACGGTTGTCGCTGAAATAGCGTTTAAAGGCTTTGAAATTGACCGTCACGTGCATTAAGGCACCGGCCAGAAACACCAGACTCAGCCACTCATGAGCTTCTTTATTCAGTCCGGTATCGAGGTGAAAAAACATCAGCACGCCGGTGGCGGCCGTCAGCAGAAAAGCACCCGCAGTCAGAGGGGTCGCCCATTCGCGTTTTATGGTCATGCAGAACTCCGGTAAAAAGCAGCGCGGCGGATCGCCGCGCCATAACCGGATACGCTAGCCCTGTCCGTGCTTGCGAACGCTGATCCAGATCAGAAAACCCGGCGTACAGCGTGTAAGCAATTGTCAGAGGCAGGAATGCGTCTCAGGGACGCTCGGCGTACTGCGGAATATCGTCGTTAATGCAATCCCAGCTGGCTTTTGAGCCAACAAAAATATGCGCCTGCGGTTTGATATCCACCTCTGTGTCCAGAGTGCCGACACGCAACCGGTAAATTTCCGGCATCGACGGGCGACGGCTGAACAGCGGCGAACCGCAACCTTTGCAGAAGGTACGGAAAACGCCGGGCGTCGATTCGAATTCGCCGACCAGCTCCGCCCCTGTCACCAGACGGAATTCACTGACGTTAACGGCCGCGTTAACGGCAAACGCCGAGCCATTGGATTTACGGCATTTTCCGCAATGGCAAATCATGGCCGGGCCAAGCTCACCATCAATTTCGTACTGAATGCCAGAGCACAGGCAGCTGCCTTTGAGCATATTTTTTCTCCTTAAAAAAAACTCCGCACTGGGCGGAGTTTATTGCATCAGGCACTCAGTGCATCGGCAATCGCCGTCTGAACGACCGCGTCTGTCACTTTAATGTCCGGCGCGAAGCGGGCCAGCACATCGCCGCTTTTACCGATCAGGAATTTCTCGAAATTCCACATAATGTCGGTGTCGTTGGCCGGCAGCAGATCTTTACTGCCGAGCTTCTGCTTCAGGCCTTCATCGGCGGTGGTAACCGCTTTGGGTTTGGCGGCGATCAGCTGCTGATACAGTGGATGACGACCTGCACCGTTCACTTCAATTTTGCTGAACATCGGGAAGGTAACACCGTAGGTCAGGCTGCAGAATTGCTGAATTTCGGCTTCAGTGCCCGGCTCCTGCGCCAGAAACTGGTTGCAAGGGAAACCCAGAATTTCCAGACCCGCCGCCGCTTTCGCTTTGTACAGAGCTTCCAGTTCTTCGTACTGAGGGGTCAGGCCACACTTGGACGCCACGTTAACGACCAGCAGCACTTTGCCCTGATAATCATTAAGGGATTTCACGTCCCCTTTAATGGTTTTTACGTCGGTCTGATAAATACTCATAGAAGCTCCGGGTATTGGTCTGGGAAAGAAATAAAGCATAACGCTGCCTGGCGATAAGGCCAGCGTCAATCCGTCGTTTGCGACGAATGATGGATGCCGACAGCAATGGAAGGTTCCGCCGGTCAGTTCCGCTGCCGGCGTGCCACCAATAATTACCGTATTAATACCCATGCGTGCAGGCATGACTACGCAGAGAACTACCAAGATACCGATCAAGATAACTACCAAGATAACTACCAAGATAGCTACGCAGACACCGCGGATAATGCCTGATCGGTGTGCCGCCCATCGCATGAGCAATCGCCCGCACAGATTCTGAACCACGATTACACGCAACGAAGTGTTTAGTGAAAGGACGCAATTAAGCGGGCCGTCAGTAACCGGCAACAGGGGCCGTGCTGCTACAATATTGTTCAGATTATTTTGCTGTCCGCCGGAGTTTCAGGTGCAGTCACACAACCCTCCCCACGCCGGCATCGCCGCGCTTCTGGCCATGACCATGGCCCTCGGCCCTCTCGCCCTCGATACCTATTTACCTGCCTTTCCAGACATCGCGGAATTTCTGTCGGTGTCCGTGCATCAGGTTTCGCTGACCATTTCTGTGTACGTCTTTGTGCTGGCGCTGGGCCAGCTGACCGGTGGTCCGCTGTCGGACCGTTACGGCCGCAAGCGCATCATGCTCAGTGGTCTGGCGGTGTTTTCACTGGCCAGCCTGCTGATTCTGCAAGCGAGTTCCCTGCAGGAATTTCTGCTGCTGCGCGCACTGCAGGCTTTCGGTGGTGGCTGGGCAGCCGTGTGTGTGCCGGCGCTGGTCCGCGACCGCTTATCGGGCCGCGAAGCCGCGCGTTTTTTCAGTCTGATTGGTTTACTTATGGTGGCCGCACCGGCACTGGCGCCGTCCATCGGCAGTCTGCTGCTGACCCAGTTTGGCTGGCTGAGTATTTTTCTGTTTATCGGCGTGTACGCCATTCTGGTACTGGTGATGCAGCAGCAGGTGGTGTTCCGCGACTATCAGCGCCCGCGGCATCATGAGCCTGTGTCTGTACTCAGCCGCTATAAGGCCGTCATCAATACCCGCCCGGCCATGCGCTTTATGGCCATCGGTACCATGGCCTTTTCGGTGATGATGCTGTTCATCACCCACGCGTCGTTTATTTATCAGGAACATTTTGGCGTGGGCCCCGGCACCTTTGCCCTGCTGTTCGGGGCCAACGTGGTACTGATGCTGTGCATGAACCTGCTGAACCGCCGCCTGCTGAACCGTTTTGCTTCCGAACGGATTCTGCGCTGGGCACTGACGGCTCAGGGCGTTGGCATTGTGCTGCTGTTGCTGGTGCTGGGACTGACGGCTGAACTGCTGCCGTTCGTGCTGGCCATGGTGCTCACCATTGGCATGCTGGGCGCGGTGTCGCCCAATATTCAGGCCTGCTACATGGAATACTTCCGCGAGCACGGCGGTACCGCCGCCGCGCTCATGGGCGCGACCCAGTTTTCGGTGGCCGGCCTGATTTCCGCCGCCTCCGCCCTGCTGCCGGAAAGCGTGACGGCCATTGTGCTGGCGCAGGGCGCCTGCTCACTGCTGTGTCTGGCGCTGATCTGGACGCACAAACCAGCTGCCGCTCAGCCCGCCTGACGGCGCACCGTCAGACTCTGCCACTGCTGCGTCAGCCAGGTATGACCGCTGACCAGCAGAATTCCCACCAGCACCAGCACGGCCCCCGCCATAAAACTCAGCTCCAGCGGTTCATTGAGCCACCAGGCGCCGAGCACCACACCCACCACAGGTGTCAGAAACGACAAGGCACCGAGCTGCGACGCCAGATAATTGCGCAACAGCCAGAACCAGGTCATGAGCGCCACGAACGAGATCACCAGCGCCTGAAAGCCGAGACTGACCAGCGCCACCGGAGTGGCGTGAAGCGCAGTCTGCCCGCTCAGCAGACTCCAGACGCCGAGCAGTACAAAGGCCACCAATAACTGATAGAACAGCCCTTCCTGCGCCGGTGCACGCGCCAGCCGGCTGGCCCGCACCACAACGGTCGAAAGCCCCCACGCCAGCCCGGAGGCCAGTGCCAGCAAATCGCCCAGCAAAGGCTGTGAACCCGCCGCTGTCTGGCCGCCATCACGACCCGTGAAGGTCAGTACGATACCGGCAAACGCCAGTGAAATTCCGGCCCATTGCAGCCGCGACATACGTTCTTCCGGCAGCAACAGATGCAGGCCGAGCGCCGCAAACACGGGGCCCGTGTACAGCAGAACCGCTGCGTGGGAGGCCGAGGTAAAACGCAGGCTCTCGCCCAGCAGCAGGTATTCAAAACCAAACAGCGCCCCTGCCAGAAGACCCGGCCGCCAGTTACCGCTGGCCGCCGTTGGCAGGCGTTTCGCCCAAACCAGATACGCCAGCACCAGCAGCGCGGCAATGCCGGAACGCAGACTGATCTGCAGCACCGGCGCGACGTCGGCCGCGGCTGCTTTCAGCGCCACCTGCTGCATGCCCAGACAGAGGCAGACGAACACCATCAGACCCATGGCCTGACCATCCAGTGCTTTGCGGGTAACCATGGGAACTCCGGCTTGTGAAATCAGGCCTGCACTATAGAATTGTCAAAATCACTGCATATAGCTCGATCCGGACAAGGTGTAGCATGAAAACGCCACGACGACAGGCAAGTCAGAAAGCCCTGCTGGTACCGCCCTTCACCTCGGCACTGCCGTCGCCGATTTTCTTCCGTGCCGCCCATGTGCCGGCCGATGCCGCGTATCCGCAGCACAGCCACAGCTGGGGGGAGTTTGTGTATTCGTTCCGCGGACTGATGGAAGTGCGCATCGGCGACCGTCACTATCTGGCGCCGCCGCATTACGGCATCTGGCTGCCGCCGGATCTGGAGCATCAGGGACTCAATCAGCAGGAAGCCGAGCACTGCTCGCTCTATGTTTCAGCACCGCGGGCCTCGGCCCTTCCGGCCAGTGCCTGTGCTCTCACCGTAAGCCCCCTGCTGCGGGCGCTGCTTGATCATCTGCGGCTGCACCCGACCACGGCGCCAGTGAGTGAAGCCCATATGCGATTGCTGCAGGTGGTGGTCGATCAGTTGCAGGAAGCCAGCGTCAGCGGCAGTTATCTGCCGACCAGCACAGATCCGCTGCTCGAACCTGTGCTGACGCTGTTGCAGCAAAATCCGGCGGACAACCGCCCGCTGGCGGCACTGGCCGCTCTGGTACACGCCAGTGAACGCACACTGGTGCGTCGCGCACAGCAGGAGCTCGGCATGTCGCTGGCCGACTGGCGCCAGCGTCTGCGGGTGGTGAGGGCCATGCCGATGCTGGAAGCCGGCGAGAAAGTTGAGAGCATCGCCCTCGATCTGGGTTACGCCAGCGCCTCGGCGTTTATTGCCATGTTCCGGCGTCTGATGGGAGTTACCCCGGATGAATACCGCAAATCGCTGACCGGCTGATCAGTCGCCCTGACGGGTACGTTTGCGGAAATGCGCAACACACTGAGTGTTGACCAGTGTGAAGATGCTGTAGTGCTTGTCGCCGTATTTCACATAGCTGGCGACTTCTTTGAAACGGCTGGGATGATGCACCTTCAGCACCCGGGCCGGGTGGAAGATTTCGCCTTTCTGCCGGAAATAACTCAGGGCTTTGGTATCGCCCGCGGCTTTTGCGTCTTTGTCGCGGCACTCCTCGGCCATCACCGGCCAGGCCAGCAGCAGACTCAAAGCCAGAATGCCTGCTTTCATGGGTATCACCTCTCACCCAAGTCTAGCCGCCGGCTGAGACTCAGGCATAAAAAAAGCCGCAGTCCTTGCGGACTACGGCCAACTTCTCGAGCACAGAGAATTCCAGAAAGCTTGCTTAGTCGTCGGAGCCCATCACACCCAGAATCTGCAGCAGACTCAGGAACAGGTTGTAGATCGACACATACAGGGTCACGGTTGCAGAGATGTAGTTGGTCTCACCACCGTGGATGATGGCACTGGTCTGGTAAGCAATCAGACCACTCATCAGCATCACGAACATACCGGACACCGCCAGTGACAGCACAGGCAGTCCGAGGAAGATGTTGGCAATGCTCAGACCGAAGGCCACCAGAATACCAACCATCAGAGTCTTACCCATGCCGCTGAGTTCCTTGCCGGTGGTCAGCACCCAGGCTGACATGGCAAAGAAGATCAGGCCGGTGGCACCCATGGCGGTCATGATCATTTCCGTACCGCCCGGTAACTTGGCGTACATAGAAACGATAGGACCCAGAGTCAGACCCATAAAGCCGGTCAGCGCGAAGACAGACACCAGACCCATGGCGCTGTTTTTGGTTTTCTCAACCAGGAACAGCAGACCAAAATATCCTACAAGGGTCAGAATCAGACCCGGATGCGGCCAGTTAAAGGCCATCGACATACCGGCTACTGCAGCGCTGAACACCAGGGTCATGGACAGCAGCATGTAGGTGTTACGCAGAACTTTGCGTGCGTCGGTCGTTACGACCTCGTCACGGTAGCTGCCTGCGTCCAGCACGACAGGCTCAGCGCGGTGAGAATCACCATTTTTCATATTCAGATAGTCAGGGCGGCTCATATCTCAACTCCTGTTGATCAGATAGCGTTGGATTGTAGGTCGGGTCAAATCAAAATAATATTCGAATTATCTTACATTCATTGCTCGGATTTTTCGATGTATGAAGCGCCTCAACTATAAGCACCTGCAGTATTTTCATGCGGTGGCCGAAGAAGGCAGCGTCTTTGCCGCAGCCCGCCGGCTGAACGTAACACCGCAGACCATCAGCGGTCAGCTGCGTTTGCTGGAAGATCAGCTGGGCAATCAGCTGTTTGCCAAAGCCGGACGAGGCCTGGAACTGACCGATGCCGGGCGCGTGGTGCTGGATTACTCGCGAGAGATGTTCCGGCTGGGCGATGAGCTGCAGGAAGTTATGCATCAGGGCGCCACCGAGCGGCCGCTGGAGTTCCGGGTCGGCATTGTCGACGCCCTGCCCAAGTCGATTGCCCACCGGTTGCTCTCGCCGGCACTGAGTGGCCCGGGCCGCATGAGGATTGTCTGTCACGAAGAGCAGATGTCGGTTCTGCTCGGCGAACTGGCGGTACACCGCCTCGATCTGGTGCTGGCCGACAGCCCGATTCCCAGCGGCATGAACGTGCGCTGCTTCAATCACCTGCTGGGGCGCAGCACCATGGCCTGTTTCGCAGCCCCCGCCCTGCGCGAGCAGTTTCCGGGCGATTTTCCGCAGTGCCTAAAAGACGCACCGCTGCTGCTGCCGACCGACAACGCGTCGGGCCTCAGAACCGAGCAACTGAGCTGGCTGAACCGGATCGGCATTCCCATGCGCATCAGTGGTGAGTTCGATGATTCGGCCTTAATGCAGGCCTTTGGTGGTGAGGGGCACGGCTTCTTCTTTGCGCCGCTGGCGATCCGCGACGAGATCTGCCGCCAGCACGACTTGCTGTGTGTGGGGGAAGTGACCGAACTGACGCAGGAGTTTTATGCCATCTCGGCCGAACGGAAAATCAGCCACCACGCAGTGAAGCTGATCACCGACCGGGCAACGGATACGCTGCTGAGCTGAGCCCGGTCGGTAAGCTATTGCGGCCTATTCAACCGGGTTCGTGCATTCACTCCGTTCCGGTGCCACTTTGCAGCGCACCTTGCGCTCGAGTTTCAGCATGTTGGCGTCGTACACGCCTTTATCACGCAGGGCCACACGCAGGCCCTGCATACGTTGTTCGATACGGGTCTGCTCGGCCCGCTCAATGTCACGCCACAGCCCGGGCTTTAAGTTGGCGCGTTCTTTTTCGACGCGCTTGACGTAAAAGTCGAATTTAAACAAAAAGTCTTCGCGCAGAATCTGCGCCAGCCCGGTCGGAAACCGATCCTGACGGCCGATCAGCTGAATGGTCGACTGCGACAGCGGATAATTCAGAATACCGGCGTCAGCACCGGCCTGACCGGCACCGGCGGCGTAAAACGCCACGATGGGCGCGAGCATGGTATCGGCACCACCGGAGGCAAACGATTGCACCACCGCCAGCTGCTCGCCGTCCTGACGCACCGCGCGCAGGTTGTCCGCCAGCGCTTTCAATGACGGATCAGACGATGGCACGGCGGTATTGATGCCGGAAAAACCCGTCAGCTGACGCAATTGCGGATTGTTGGTGTAGGCGTAATTCTCGCCCAGCGATGCAACGCCCAGCACCACATAGCCATTGCCTTCCAGTTTGTCGGCCATTTTCGGATTGGCGACCACCTGCATCAGCATCTGCAGGTGCGTGACGTCCGGTACCGCACCAAGCGCTTCCAGCGTACCGGCGAAGCGGTTGAAATCCAGCGCCCGACTGCCACTCATCAGCGCCGCATCGCATTTTCCGCTGCGCAGATCGTCGACAAGCTCTTCTTCTTTCTGATACGCCACCACATCCAGCTCAAGGCCGTAATGGAGTGAGCGTAATTTCTGGTCATCAACCGTGGCGAAAATCGGACCGGATTTTCCCAGCATGTCCCAGACGCAGAAACTGCGGTGAATTTTGCCGTCCACGACCTGATCGGAATAGAGCTTTTTCAGCGCAGTAATGCGCTTTTCCAGTGGCAGGTTCTGGCTCATGATGGTGGCCATCAGGCGTTCATTGCGACGGTCATCGTCAGTCTGCGACCAAACGGTCAGCGGCATGAGTACCGCCAGCAGCAGGGCAATCTGCTTTGTAATCCTTGTCATTGTGCGCTTCCGGTCTGTTGCCTGGTGAGTCTTTATTATTGGCTGGGCATTAGATAAACCGTCCCCGGCCTTAACAATGTGCAAATCCGCCATTGGCGGGTTATCTGAGGCCGGGGGCCGAAAATGGCCTGAATTAATGCACGTCCGGCAGTTCACTGAACACGAATTCAGCCATTTACGATTTTTTACAGCACGACCCGTTTGAACCGATTAGTGTGATCCGAGCAGTTTGCGTTGTCCGACAATAAAAATAACAGGGAAAAGTCTATGGTTATCAAAACTCCATTGGAGATGCTTTATCACTGGGAAACCCATACCCCAGACGCCGTGTATCTGCGCCAACCCGTGAATGGCGTTTTTCATGAATTGACCTGGGCTCAGGTCGCCGATCAGGTACGGCGCATTGCCAGCGCCTTGATTGCTCAGAATTACGAACAGGGAAGCCACATTGCTATCCTGTCGAAGAACTGCGCCGAATGGTTTATTACCGATCTGGCGATTGCCATGGCAGGCCATGTATCTGTGCCTATCTACGCCACCGCCGGGCAGGAAACCATCCGCTATATCCTGACCCACGCCAACTGCAAAGCCATTTTCATTGGCAAGCTCGACGATACCCAGACCCAGTGCGATGCCATCGCCGAAGACGTGACCCGCTTTGCCTTCCCTTACGGCGATATTCCGGCTCAGTACCGCTGGCACGAGCTGTTGCAGCAACCGCCGCTGGCCAGCTCACCGGTGCCGGATGGCAAGGATGTCATGACCATCATTTACACGTCCGGCAGCACAGGTAATCCGAAAGGCGTGGTCAACACCTTCGGTTCCTACGCCTGGAGCTGCGAGACGCTGGCGAAAGCGCTCAAGGTCAGCAATAAAGAACGCATGCTGAGCTACCTGCCGCTGGCGCACATTACCGAACGCGTGTACGTCGAAGGCGCCAGTCTGTACAACGGCTTCTGCGTGTCGTTCGTTGAATCGCTGGATACCTTTGCCGACAATCTGCGCGAAGTATCCCCTACGCTGTTTATTTCGGTACCGCGCCTGTGGACCCGCTTTCAGATGGGCGTGCTGGCGAAAATTCCGCCGAAAAAACTCGATCTGCTGTTGTCGATTCCGATTCTGAACAAAATCGTCGCCGCCAAGATCCGCCGCCAGCTGGGCTTTGCCAATACCCGTATTTTTGGTTCGGGTTCGGCACCGATTTCGCCGGCGACCATTCACTGGTACCAGAAAATCGGCATTAACATCAGCGAAGCCTGGGGCATGTCGGAAAACAACGGTCTCGGCACCCTGAGCGTTCCCTTCCGCGCTGATAAAATCGGCTGCATTGGCCGCGCTTATGACGGCGTTGGCCTGCGTATTTCCGATGAAGGCGAAATTCAGCTGAACGGTCCGTGTGTAATGGGCGAATATTATCTGGAGCCGGAAAAAACCGTCGAAGCCTTCACCGACGATGGCTGGCTGAAAACCGGTGACAAAGGAGAAATCGACAAAGACGGCTATATCCGTATTACCGGTCGTCTGAAAGAAATTTTCAAAACCGCCAAAGGCAAATACGTCGCGCCAGTACCGATTGAATCCCTGCTGATGGAAAACCCCTTGATTGAGCAGATTTGCGTGACGGGTAATAACCTGAAGCAGCCAATCGCTCTGGTGGTACTGACACCGGAAGCCAAAGCGCACGAGCCATCGCACATTCGCCACAGTCTTGAAAAAACACTGGGCAAGGTGAACGATAAACTGGAAAGCCACGCACGGCTCGACAGTCTGGTGGTGGTAAAAGATGCCTGGACCATTGAGAACGGCCTGCTGACGCCAACGCTCAAAATCAAGCGCCATCTGATTGAAGGCAAATATCAGGATCTGATTCAGCATCCGCACAGTCAACCGGTGGTGGTCTGACTGATGATGGTTTAACTGATCGTGGTATAGCCCTGAGCGGGCTCACGCCCGCAAAACCGCAATAGAAAAGCGCAGCCAGGCTGCGCTTTTTTCTGTGTGTTGATTGGGTTATGCGATAAACCGCCGTTTATTCACCGCTGATTTCATCACAACGCCAGACGCCGCCGGCACCCGCCAGCGTCTGCGCCAGTGTCGGCAGTAATTTCTGCATATTGGCCATCAGGGTCCAGGGCGGATTAATCACAATCATGCCAGACGAGGTCATACCACGACCGTCAGTATCGGCGCTGAGCCCCAGCTCAAACATCTGAATTTTCGGTATGCCCGAGTCCTTCAGCTGCTGCACCAGACGATCGATGCGGGTACGGTCAACCACCGGATACCAGAGAGCGTAAATACCGGTCGGGAAGCGTTTGTGCGCTTTGATCAGCGTGCTGACAACAACATCGTAATCGGTTTTCACTTCATACGGCGGATCCATCAGCACCAGCGCACGGCGCTCTTTCGGCGGCATTGACGAAATAAGCCCGGCATAGCCATCGGATTTATCGACCCGTATACGCCGGTCACCGCGCATTAATTCCTGCAATTGCACAAAGTCGGTCGGGTGCAGTTCGTACAGCTGCGCCCTGTCCTGCTCGCGTAATAAAATCTGTGCAATGCGGGGTGACCCCGGATACAGGGTTTCAGCCTTCACATTGCTGCGGTCGAAGGCCGGCTTAACCTGATCCACCACTGCCAGATAATCTTCAGTACCGGCCAGCGGCGTTTTGCGCAGCGTGCCTATGCCATTCATGTATTCCGCATTTTTCTCCGCCTCTGCGCTGTGCAGCGAATAGAGACCCGCACCGGAGTGGGTGTCGATATACACAAAGGGTTTATCTTTCTGATGCAGGTAATTCAGGATTTCGACCTGAATGAGATGCTTCAGTACGTCGGCAAAGTTGCCGGCATGAAACGCGTGACGATAACTGAGCATAGCGGCTCCTGCTGTCTGAAAACAAAAACGCACTCAGATGAGTGCGTTTGTCGGTCGGGCGATGACGGTCCGTGACTTACGGACGGTCATCCACCTCTTCTACTTCTGGCGGAATCAGGTCTTCACGACTGATATTCATGGCCACCAGCAGGCTGGACGCCACGAAAATCGACGAGTAAGTACCCACCACCACACCGATCATCAGCGCCACAGAGAAATTGTGGATGATGTCGCCGCCCACAACCATCAGTGCAAACAGCACCAGAGCCGTGGTCAGGGAGGTCATGATGGTACGGCCGAGCGTCTGATTGATGGAGAAGTTAATCACTTCCAGCGCATCACCACGACGAACCACCCGGAAATTCTCACGAATATGGTCGGCCACAACGATGGTGTCGTTAATGGAATAACCAATCACCGCCAGTAACGCCGCCATCACGGTCAGGTCGAATTCCCACTGGAACAGGGAGAACAGACCGAGAATGATGATGACGTCGTGGAACAAGGCAACCACAGCACCAACGGAGAATTTGAACTGGAAGCGCACGGCAACGTAAATCATCACCACGAACAGCGCCAGCAATAACGCCAGACCGCCCTGATCGCGTAATTCTTCACCAACCTGACCGCCCACAAACTCACTGCGCATCAGGGTCAGCTGATTGTCGGCGCTGGCGCTCTGCAGAACACCCAGCACTTCGTTGCCTAAGTTGTCGCGGAAGGCTTCGGACATACGCACCAGCACATCGGTTTCGGAACCGAAATTCTGCACGGTCACGTCACGATAACCCTGAGCTTCCAGAGTACCGGTGATTTTATCCAGCGCTTCTGGCTTTTCGTACTGAACTTCCAGCAGCGTACCGCCGGTAAAATCCAGACCCAGATTCAGGCCACGAACCGCCAGCGAGCCGATGGAAATCAGCACCAGCAGGATCGACATAATGGAAGCCGCATGACGCAGCTTCATGAAATCGAAATTCATTTCTTTGCTCATGCTTTGCCTCCGATGGACAGTTTCTCAATGCGGCGACCACCGTAAATCAGGTTAACGATGGCACGGGTCAGCATGATGGCTGTGAACATGGAGGTGATGATGCCGAACGACAGCGTTACAGCGAAACCTTTAACCGGACCGGTACCCACGGCGAACAGAATCACCGCCACAATTAAGGTGGTCAGGTTGGCGTCGAAAATGGTCAGGAAGGCACGGTTGTAACCTTCGTGAATCGCCTGTTGTGGTGAACGGCCATTGCCCAGTTCTTCGCGGATACGGGCAAAGATCAATACGTTGGCGTCAACCGCCATACCCACAGTCAGTACGATACCGGCAATACCCGGCAGGGTCAGGGTTGCACCAATCATGGACATCAGGGCGATCAGAATGACGATGTTGGCCAGCAATGCGACGTTGGCCACCAACCCGAACAGACGGTAGTAAATCGCCATCAGCGCCAGCACCAGTGCCAGACCGAGGATCACAGAGTTCATACCCTGTTCGATGTTTTCTTTACCCAGGCTTGGGCCAACCGTACGTTCTTCAACGAAGTACATAGGAGCAGCCAGCGCACCGGCGCGCAGCAGCAGCGCCAACTCAGAGGCTTCGGCGGATTCCAGACCGGTAATCCGGAAGCTGGAGCCCAGCGTGCTCTGAATGGTGGCCAGAGAAATAATGGATTTCTCGACTACCTGAATGGTTTTGCTTTCTTCTTTACCGTCCACCATTTCATAGGTGGTTTTAGGCTTGCGCTCAACAAACAGCACAGCCATGCGACGGCCAACGGCTTTGCGGGTGACCTGAGTCATCACGGCGCCGCCTTTGGAGTCCAGATCGATATTCACCTGCGGGAAGCCGTTTTCATCAAACGATGGCTGGGCGTTGGTCACGCTGTCACCGGTGGTGATGACTTTCTTTTCCAGACGCGCAGTACGGAACTGTTCGCTGCGGAAACCGTATTCTTCAGTCGCAAAACGGCTGGCGCCCGGCTCGGCTTCCAGACGGAATTCGAGGTTGGCGGCTTTACCCAGAATCTTCTTCGCTTCGGCGGTATCCTGCACACCCGGCAGTTCCACCACGATGCGGTTACGGCCCTGACGCTGAACCAAAGGTTCTGCCACACCGAGTTCGTTCACCCGGTTGCGCAGCGTGGTCAGGTTCTGCTTGATGGCGTAGTCTTCGAATTCACGGATTTTGTTTTCGTTGATGGCCAGCACCAGATCGGCGTATTCGCCGTCTTCGCTGGACTGAATAAATTCCGGATACGAACGGGCGACAAACGCTGCGCCTTTGCTGCGCACGTCGGCATCAACAAAGCTGATGCGCAATTTGTCACCGTCCTGCTGAACGCGACGGTATTTGAGGTCTTCCTCACGCAGGCGGTTACGCAGTTCTTCACGGTAATTCGCCATTTTGCCTTTGACGTAATCGTCCATGTCCACTTCCATCAGGAAGTGCACACCACCGGAAAGGTCGAGACCCAGCGTCATAGGACCGGCCCCCAGATCCAGCAACCACTGCGGAGTGGTAGGCGCCAGGTTCAGGGCAACAATGTATTCATCACCGAGCAGACGCTGAACGGCGTCTTTCGCCGGTAATTGCTTGTCGGTGGCGGTCAGACGGAACAGAGCAGTGCTGCCCTTTACCTCTTCGCCGAAGAATTCAATCTGATTGCCGTTCAATGCCGAACGGACACGGGCCAGCACATCCTCAGACATTTCGGCACCGGAACGGGCCGGGGTTACCTGAATGGCCGGATCCGGCGGATACAGGTTAGGAGCGGCGTAGATACAGGCCAGAACCAGTGCGACAACAATCAGCAGGTTCTTCCACAAAGGGTATTTATTGAGCATAAAGCTGCCCTTGATTCCTTATTCTTAAAAACAAAGACGGCCTCCTTGGAGACCGTCTCGTGTCCTGAGTTCAAATCAGGCTTTTACATCTTTGATGGTGCCTTTCGGCAGCGCCGCGGTAACCGCAATCTTCTGGATTGGCAGAGTCACGCCATCAGACACTTCGATCACGACGAAGTCGTCGGTCACTTTTACGATCTTGCCCAGCATGCCGCCTGCGGTAACCACTTCATCACCTTTGGCCAGCGCACCGATCAGATTCTTGTGCTCTTTCTGACGCTTGCTCTGTGGACGCCACAGCAGGAAGTAGAAAATCAGCAGGAAACCGCCCAGAAATACCAGCTGACCCATCACACCCATAGGCTCAGCAGCGGCAGCGCCGTCGGCCAGCGCTACGCTGGAGGTGGTTAAAGCCAGAGCGGCCAGAATTGCTTTCATGTAGAGATTCTCCCAATTACTGATGACAACCCTGTGTCATCCCTAAAAAAACAGACTGTAAGCGGCACCTTTGTGCCGCCGGGTATTCCCTGGCTCAGGAGTCTTGCTCAAGCGGCGGGGTCTTCATGCCCCGTTTGGCATAGAACTCGTCAACAAACCCGGCAAATGTACCTTCTTCGAGTGACCGGCGCAAACCAGCCATCAGGGTCTGGTAATAATGGAGGTTGTGAATCGAATTTAAAGTGGCGCCGAGAATTTCTTTACACTTATCAAGGTGATGCAGATAGGCACGGCTGAAGTTGCGACAGGTGTAGCAATCGCATTCTTCGTCTGCCGGACGGGTATCCACCTTGTTGGACGCGTTACGGATTTTCAGCACGCCGGTCGAGGTGAACAGGTGTGCATTGCGGGCATTACGGGTCGGCATCACACAGTCGAACATGTCGACACCGCGGCGTACACCTTCAACCAGATCTTCAGGCTTACCCACACCCATCAGATAGCGTGGCTTGTCGACCGGCATCTTAGGTGCAACGTGTTTCAGTACGCGCATCATCTCGTCTTTCGGCTCACCCACGCTCAGACCGCCAATGGCGTAGCCGTCAAAGCCGATGTCCAGCAGGCCCGCCAGCGACTCGTCACGCAAGTCTTCGTACATACCGCCCTGAATAATACCGAACAGTGCTGACGGGTTATCGCCATGCGCGGCTTTGGAGCGTTTGGCCCAGCGCAGCGACAGGCGCATGGAGTCGGCGGCTTCTTTTTCGGTGGCCGGGTACGGTGTGCACTCGTCGAAGATCATCACAATGTCAGAACCGAGGTCACGCTGTACCTGCATCGAACTTTCCGGTGTCATCATCACCTTCTCGCCATTCACCGGCGAGCGGAACGCCACACCTTCTTCGGTGATCTTGCGCATATCGCCCAGACTGAACACCTGAAAACCGCCGGAGTCGGTCAGAATCGGCTTATCCCAGCCGATGAAATCGTGCAGGTCACCATGCAGCTTGATGATTTCTGTCCCCGGACGCAGCATCAGGTGAAAGGTGTTGCCCAGAATAATCTCGGCGCCCAGCTCTTTGATGTGCGCCGGCGTCAGGCCTTTAACGGTGCCATAGGTACCCACCGGCATAAACGCCGGGGTCTGGATGCTGCCGCGCGGAAAGGTCACGGTGCCACGGCGGGCTTTGCTGCCTTCATCCTGAGTCAGCAGGTCAAACTTCATAAAACATTCACGGGTCATCAGGCTTCCCCAACGGATGATTGCGGACGCGACAGAAACATCGCATCACCATAACTGTAAAAACGGTAGTGCTGTGCCACGGCTTCCTGATAGGCAGCCATGGTGTGATGGCGGCCGGCAAAGGCCGACACCAGCATGATCAGGGTCGATTCAGGCAAGTGGAAATTGGTAATCATGGCATCCACGCTGCGGAAGCGGTAACCCGGATAAATAAATATGCGGCTTTCATCATAGAAAGGCGCGATCTCGCCACTCTGACTGGCCGACTCCAGGCTGCGCACCGAGGTCGTCCCCACCGCCACCACCTTATTACCGGCGGCACGGGTGGCTTTTACGGCTGCTACCACCTCGTCACTGACTTCAATGTATTCGGCGTGCATGACATGCTCGTCAATGTTCTCAACCTTCACGGGCTGGAAGGTGCCGGCACCGACATGCAGGGTAACGAAGGCAAAGTTAACGCCCTTTTCTTTTAACGCAGCGAGCAACGGCTCATCGAAGTGCAGGCCGGCGGTTGGTGCCGCAACGGCGCCGGGCTTTTCGGCATAAACGGTCTGATAACGCTCACGGTCTTCTTCGGCGTCGTCGCGCTCCATATAAGGCGGCAGCGGCATATGACCGACGTCTTCCAGAATGCTGAGCAACGGTCGCTCATCAAGGAACTTCAGCTGGAACAGCGCCCCCTCACGACCGACAACCTCGACATCTACGCCGCCCAGGGTGATACGCGAGCCAGGCTTCGGCGAACGCGAAGACCGCAAATGCGCCAGCGCTTCGTGCTCGCCGGTGACGCGCTCAATCAAGGCTTCCAGCTTGCCGCCACTGGCCTTCTCGCCAAACAGACGCGCAGGAATCACGCGGGTGTTATTGAACACCAGCAGGTCGCCCGGACTCAGCAGACCCAGCACATCCTTAAAGATGCGGTGGTTCAGCTCACCTGTTTCGCCATCCAGACATAAGAGTCGGGAGGCACTGCGCTCTGCCATCGGGTAACGGGCAATCAGCTCGTCCGGCAGATCAAAGTAAAAATCACTGGTCTTCATAGCGGTCTTGGCAGGGTCGGCAGGCTCTTTCTTTAACAGAAGAGATCAGCCTTTGGATGTGTTTAACAGCAGAGACTGAAGATTACCGGAGATGGGCTGGTAAGTTAAGGAAATCATTAGAAAAAATTGTTGACAGCAAAATTTTTCAGCGTAAGATGCGCGCCATCTGACGGCTACTGACCGCCGCACAACGGCGAAGATAATGCGCCAGTGTGGCGAAATTGGTAGACGCAGGGGATTCAAAATCCCCCGCCTTTGCGGGCGTGCCGGTTCGAGTCCGGCCACTGGTACCAGCAAAAAAGTACTGTCAGATAAAAATGAGTAGTGGTAGTATGCCGCGCCTCAATGCCCAGGTGGTGAAATTGGTAGACACGCTGTGTTCAGGTCGCAGTGAGCTTACGCTCGTGAGAGTTCGAGTCTCTCCTTGGGCACCACTCCTTAACCCGCTACAGGTTATGGAGAGGTGAAAAAATGCAAGACCACGCCGTGGTGGTGAAATTGGTAGACACGCTGTGTTCAGGTCGCAGTGGGCTTACGCCCGTGAGAGTTCGAGTCTCTCCCTCGGCACCACTTATCTAACAAGGTAAGTGATGAAAATTTGAAAGGTTAACAGCCTTACCCCTATGCCCAGGTGGTGAAATTGGTAGACACGCTGTGTTCAGGTCGCAGTGAGCTTACGCTCGTGAGAGTTCGAGTCTCTCCTTGGGCACCACTCCTTCACAAGGAGTGGTAATAATAGGAATCATCGATTACCCCCTTCTCGTCATTCCCCACAAAAGAAAGCAAGAAAGTCACGTAAGTCAGCCTTAGTGCCCATCTGACAATCGCCAGCTTACTCCCTACTTTTCATAACAGTATTTTCCCTGCTTAGTGCACCATTATTGACTACTCTGGAAGTATCCTTGCCCACGGAGAAGTCCATGAATAAGCACGGCAAACGAATTGCGATGTCTACGCTGTTCAGCGTCGTTCTGGCACTGGCAACCGCCCAGCTGCTCAGCCTGCCGGGTTTACTGAGTCTTTCACAGGTGATTTCAACACTGGTAGTCACCCTGCTCGTCTCAGCGGTGCTCTATCGCTTCGTTATACGGCCACTCATCATTCTGAATCATCAGGTCGCCCATCGCCTGACCCATAAAAGCGACAACTACGACGCCGCACGCTTTCCCCTGCCCCACTACCTGCAGGAAGACATGGATCGCCTTGAGCGCCAGCTGACCATTTACGCCGATCTGCGCAGCAAACTGTCGGAGCACGGCGGCAAAATAGCGATCGCCGCGGCGGAGATGTCGTACGCTGCCGACCAGATGAAAGCCCGCATTCACGAAGAAGTGACCGACACCAACCAGATCGCCGTATCCGCCACTCAGATTTATGAAACCGTCGGCCATATGGTCAGCCAGACCAAAGCCGCAGCAGCCGCTTCGTCTGAAGCCAAACGCATCAATTTAAGCGGTAAGCAGGCCGTTGATAAAAGCATTCCGCAGATGGAAGACACCCGTCATCAGGTGAACCGAAACGCCGAAATGATTGCCCAGCTGGAAGCCAAGTCGGAGCAGATTAAAGCCGTCACGCGGGTTATCAGTGATATTGCCGAACAAACCAACCTGCTGGCATTGAATGCCGCGATTGAGGCGGCGCGAGCTGGAGAACAGGGTCGGGGCTTTGCGGTGGTAGCCGATGAAGTGCGCTCACTGGCAGCAAAAACATCCTCGGCCACTCAGCAGATTGGTGACACCGTCACCCAGATCAATAACGAAATTAAAAATGCCGTGGCGAATTCGCACTCACTGACCATCACCATCGATGAAAATGTGCAATCCACGCAAATGATCAGCTCGCACCTGAATGAAATATTCGAGCAATCCGACGCCATTGAAAGCAACGTGACCAGCCTCGCCACCAGCGTGCAGAACAACAGCGAAAGCATTGGCTATATCTCTTCTATCGTGCAGGAAACCAGTAAACGCCTGCAGGCAACGGAAGACGAAATATCCCGCATGTCAGAGCGCTCGTTGGGATTATCCGAAACCGCCGAAAAGATCTACGAAGCATTTGGCACCACAGAGCTTGGCCACCCGCACGACACAGTGATAGACGAAGCCCGACAGGCCGCCGAAGCCATAGGCCATTTATTCGAACTGGCAATTCAGAACGGGCAATTAAAAGAAAGCGCGGTATTCGACACTCAATATCAGGCCATCAGCGGCACCAATCCGAAAAAATACCACACCGCCTACGATTCTTTTTCTGATGAGAAATTTCCGGCGATTCAGGAAGCCATTCTGCAACGCAATGATTTTATTGCCTACGCAGGCGCTGTGGATGTGAATGGTTACTTCCCGACCCATAACCAGAAATTCAGCCAACCGCTGACCGGAGACTACGCCAAAGATCTGTTAATCAACCGCACCAAACGCATTTTTAACGACCGCACCGGTGCCCGCTGTGGCAGCCATACGCAATCGTTTTTGCTGCAAACCTACAAACGCGATACAGGTGAGGTCATGCACGATCTGTCAGTACCCATTTATGTTAATGGCAAACACTGGGGCGGCTTCCGCGTCGGTTACCGCAGCTTCTGATTCAGCCAGACCGGAACCCAGACATTAAATGAAACGGCCAATAAAAAACCTCCGGCAGGAGGTTTTTTATTGGCCGAGCGAAAGGTCGGTTATTCAAACGCGTTGTACAACACCACCTGATTGCGGCCATTGGCTTTCGCGTAATACAGCGCTTCGTCGGCACAGCGCACCCAATCATCCGGACGCACACCGAACTGGGGAACGTCGCCATGCACCCCCACACTGACGCTGATCACAAGTTCTGGTGAGATGGCGCTGAATTTCAGGTTATGGATGGTTTTACGAATGCATTCCGCGACATGCAGAGCCCCCTCAACTTCCGTGTTGGGCAATACCAGAATGAACTCTTCCCCACCGTAACGGGCAAGCAAATCGGTATTGCGGTGTACAACCTGCCGTACCGCCTGAGCGACCACGCGTAAAATTTCATCACCTGCCTGATGCCCGTGAATATCGTTCACCTTTTTAAAATGATCCACATCCAACATCAGCACACACAGGCTTTCACGCTCGCGCACCGCACGGGCCATTTCCCGCGCCATGATCTGATCGAAATAGCGCCGGTTGCGCACGTTGGTTAATGGGTCGGTAATGCTCATCAACTCCAGCTGGCGGTTGGCATTTTCGAGCTCGAGCGTGCGTTCTTTTACCCGCAATTCCAGGGTTTCTGTCGCCTGACGCTGCACTTCCAGCGCCCGGGTCTGAGCTTCTCTGGCCTGACGTTCATGATCCAGCGCCCGCTCCTGCGCCATACGGGCGTTGCGCTCCTGCTCCAGCGCTTCCTCCTGCGCTTTGCGCGCCACTTTTTCGTGCTCAAACGCTGCCAGCTGAGCTTCAAAGCGTTCGCGCTTTTCCTGATTCAAGCGGTCGGCAAGCGCGAAGGACAGCAGAATCACCTCAAGCGCTGAGCCGAACTGCACAATATTTTCGGTAAAAACATTGCGCGGCAAAATGTTGAATTTATTCAAAGCCAGAATAACGCCGCCGAGCAGCATGGATGACCAGGCAATAGTGTAATAACGGGCAGCCGAATAGCCCTGGCTCCAGCGCCACAGACCGGCATAAATCGCCAGACTGATGCCACCCATGGCCGTCGCAATCAACACCCGGATCATGGTGTGGTAGGCCACCACCGAACTCAGCAGTGCAATCGCCAGTGCAGCGAAAACCACGAGTTTAAACGCGGTATTGATCCAGCCAACTTCCCCCAGCCGTAAGAAATTGCGGGTAAAGGTCGCCGCAAAAAACACCACCCCGCTCAAAAACACCACAATGCTCTGGTCGTTCCAGTCGGTGGCGTCCGGCCACAGGTACTGAAAGCTGATGCCCTGCAGGCTGGCAAGAAAACCGGCCATGCAACCGACATACAGCACGTAATAGAGATAATTCGCTTCGCGCACAGAGAGAAAAACAAACAGGTTGTACAGCACCATAATCAGCATGATGCCGTAATAAAGCCCGAGCCCGAGCAGCTGATTCTGGTCGTTGAGAAAGAAATCCCGCTCGTCCCACAGGCTGAGCGGAAACTGCATGGAGCTCGACGTCTCAACGCGGAACACCCATTCAATGGTGGCATCCGGTTCAAACGCAACGGGCAACACAAACAACCGGTGCCGCAGCGGGCGTTCGTCAAACGGGTATTTATCCCCCATTTCCTGCGTGTGCCACTCACCCGCATTGCCATAACTCCTATCACCAGAGTCCCCCGGAATCACACGCCGGTAAACCCGTACATGATCCAGCACCGGATACGCCAGACTTAAGAAGCGCGACTGCACATCCGCCGACGTATTGCGGATGCTCAGGCGAAACCAGTAAACGGAGTTCGTATAGCCAAACGCCATTTTCTGCCCTGTATGCTTCTGCCAGTTCAGTGCAGGGGAATCCGGGTCTGGGACAGAGGCATCCACATCCTCGAAGTAGTCCAGCACCTGATCAAGCGCATAGCCGGATTTCAGGGTTGAAAGCGGTACGGAAGTTTCGTTATCCAGCGCCCGGACGGGTGCCACAAGACACAGAAGCAGAGGTAAAAACCAGAATCTCATGGAGCGTTCTCTTTCCGACATGCCAAAAGTCTAGCAGTACAGAAGTACCAGCCCCGGCCTTCAACGATAAATAGGTCACACCGTCTGCCACGCCACTCTGACCATTTGTCAGTTTTCGGTCAGCTTTTATGCGCGGTTCACAGTTTTTTCACTGGGCCACTGATATAAAACGCGCCATAACGATAAACGGTCGGGCGCCCGTAGTGGGCAGTCAGGACGCCAGACCGTCACCAGGGCAGGAGAGAGACAATGAAACCCATCTCGTGGCTGGCAGTGCTTATGTGCTGTACGGCGTTATTCAGCGGTTGCAACAGCGACTATTCCGGCAATGTCGGCGGCGCCTCGAACGGCGGCGACGGCACCTTGTACGGCAATTTCAACGCCGAAGGCCAGCGCCAGTACAACGCACAGTGCGCGTCCTGTCATGGCATCGACGGCAACGGCAGCCCGGATGGCTCGTCGCTGGTCGCCTGCTCCACCTGTACCTCCGTCAGCGTGCTGGCAGACGTCATCGCCCGCACTATGCCCATTGCCAATACCGACAACTGCAGTGGCAGCTGCGCCAGCGATACGGCGGAATACATTCTGTACGCCTTCAACGGTTCCAACCTGTCGGCGGCCGCCACCAGCATCGACGGTGTGGCCAACAGCGAGCTGATCGTGACCCTGCGTTCCGCGGCATTGCAACTGGCTGGCCGCCTGCCAACCGCAGCGGAAGAAAACATGGTCAGCCAGAACGGTGAAAATGGCCTGTCGACGGCGCTGAACCAGATCATGAATGAAGAGGCGTTTTACGAACGCCTGATGGAAATGTTCAATGAGCAACTGCTGACCGATAAATACCTGACCCTGAATCAGTACGAAGGCGGCATCAACCTGCTGGACCCCGAGGATTTCCCGAACCGTAAGTGGTACAACACCACCTACGCCGCCGACGAACAGTCGAACATACGCGGTTGCGTGCGCACCCTGACCAACGACGCCGTCGCCCGTGAGCCGCTCGAGCTGGTGCGCTACGCCGCCAAAAACAACCTGCCCCATACCCTGTACGTCAACGCCGACTACATGATGGTGAACTGGTACAGCCAGCAGGTGTATGAAGCCGAGCTGGTCGACCCGTCGGTGCCCTTCCGCCAGCTGTCTGAGCCGGTGTGCGATGCCGACGGCGTGCAGATTGCCTACGACCCGACCGACTTCCGCCCGGCCCGCGTCACCAAAGATCTGGAATTCGAACAGGGCGGCATGCCACACGCAGGCGTACTGAGCTCGCCGATGTTCCTCAACCGCTACCCGACCACCTTCACCAACCGTAACCGCCACCGCTCGCGCATCGTGTTCGATTACTTCCTCGACACCGACATTCTTAAAATTGAAGGGGAACGCCCGGGGGATGGCATCGGCACGGGTGTTGCCAACCCAACCCTGCTTGACCCGGCCTGCTACGCCTGCCATCAGGTGATGGACCCTGTGTCATCCGCGTTCCAGCACTACACCGACCGCGGTCAGTACATCACCACCGGCAGCACCTCGCGCAACAGCTGGGACAGCTCGGATATTGAACCTGCAGGTCTGGCCGGCAAAACCATTCCGCTGTCCGGCTCCACCGGCTATTTCCGTAACATGATTCAGTGGCTGGGTAAGGAAATCGGCGCCGACCCACGCTTTATGCGCGCCACCGTGCGCACCCTGTATGTCGGTCTTATTGGTCAGGAGCCTCTGGAAACCCCGGGCGAAGACGCCACCGACGCCGTGAAGCAGGCTTTCACAGCGCAGCGCGCGATCCTGAACAGCATCGGCCAGACCATGGTGACCAATAACTGGAACATCAAAACCGGCGTAAAAGGCATAGTGCTGAGCCCGTATTACCGCGCCAAAACGCTGGATGCCGGCAAGGTGGTTGCCAACGAGCACATCGGCGCCACGCAGTTCCTCAGCCCGGAACAGATGCAGCGCAAGCTGCAGGCCACCGTAGGCTTCGGCTGGGATGAATTCCGCAGCGAGAACAACCGCATCATGTACGGCGGCATGGACTCCGACAGCATCATCGAACGCATCCGCGAACCAAGCGGCCTGACCATTGCCATTCAGATGCGCATGGCCACAGAAATGGCCTGCCGTTCCACCGCGCTGGATTTCACCCGTGACGACAGCGAACGCAAGCTGTTCCCGTACGTCACTGTGTTGACCGAACCGACCAACGCCGACGGCGAAGAAGACGCCAATGGCGTGGCTCGCATCAAACACAACATTCAGCACCTGCATTGGGTTCTGCTGGGCGAACGCGTAGACCTCAACGGCGAAGAAGTGACCGCCACCTACAACCTGTTCACCAGCCTGCTGGCGCAGGGGCAGGACATGCTGGCCAATCGCAACAGTTACGATCCGCGTCCCGGGGACTATCTCGAATGGGATTGCCGCGCCCGCTGGTACCGTCAGGCTGATGGCCGCACCGACGGCGACCTGCCGGCCGAAAGCATGCTGGAAGCTGACAGCAACTACACCATCCGCGCCTGGACCGGGGTTCTGACCTACCTCATGTCCGACTACCGCTTTGCCTACGAGTAAGGAGAAGACCATGAAACGTCGTCAATTTCTGCAACTCATGGCAGCCACCGGCATGACAGCCCATATGCCACTGTGGACACCCAAAGCCTGGGCGGCAGCCGCACCGGAGAAATTTCTGGTGGTCGTGAACGCCAGTGGTGGCTGGGATCCAACGTCTATCTGTGACCCGAAAGGCCTGAACGGTCTGTATGCCGACCGCTCGACCCGCTATGACGGCTCGACCAACTCGGTGGCGCTCGATAACGGTAAAAAGTTCGGCCAGATTCAGTGGAGTGCCATTCCGGAATACACCACAGACACCGATGCCCTGACCCGCATTGAGGGACAGTTCGACCAGTTTTTCACCACCTATGGCAACCGCCTGACGGTGATCAACGGCATCGACACCGGCACCAATAACCACGACACCGGCAACCGCGTGATCTGGTCAGGCAAAGATGAAATCGGTTATCCGAGTCTGGCGGCCTACTTCGCCGCGGCCACCAGCCCGACCCTGCCGATGGCCTTCATCAGCAACGGCGGCTACGACTACACAGATTCTCTGGTAGCCCGCGCCCGCGCCAGCAGCGCCAGCTTCATTAACGAGATCGCCGACCCGAACCGCTACAGCGGCGACCGTGGCTTCCTCTACCGCAGCGCCAACCGTTCGGTCGACCAGTACGAAACCGTGCTGGCGGCGCAACAGGCCCGCATTCAGCGTCAGCTGGACGAAGAAGCCCTGCCACTGCGCCGCAAACAGCTCAGTCAGCTGTTCGGTGTGCGCAGCGAAGACAGCAATCTGGGCGGTCTGACGGTGGCACTGAACGATATTCAGGACAACGTCGACCGCGACGCCAACTGGAACACCAACCGCTCCAACAGTCTGAAGAGTCAGGCGCAGGTGGTGGTAGCCGCGTTCAAGGCCGGTCTGGCCGCATCCGCCAACCTGAACATTGGCGGTTTCGATACCCACGGTAACCACGATGCCAGTGCGTATCCGCAGCTCGGTGACCTGCTCGAAGGCGTGCACTTCCTGCAGGTTGCGCTGCAGTACGCCGGCATTGCCGACCGCACCACCATAGTGATCGGTTCGGACTTTGGCCGCACGCCTTACTACAATTCCGGTAACGGCAAGGATCACTGGCCAGTCACCAGCATGATGGTGCTGCACCCGGGCAGCACCGGCGGCAAAGTGTTTGGTCAGTCGACCGACGCTTTCCTCGCCCAGAAGATCAACCGCAGCACAGGTCTGGCCGACACCAGCGGCGACGTACTGACGCCGGCGCACGTCAATCAGGCCCTGCGCGAACTGCTGGGAGTTGACGGCGGCACCTTGTCCGATAACTATCCGTTGCGTGTCAACGCGTTCGATATTTTTGCCTGAGGAACCGACTGTGCGTTTTATTCTGACCCTGACCCTGCTGCTGACTTCTCATCTGGCGCTGGCGGTCGACGCCGGCGACAAAGCACCCGACTTCCGCCTGCCCCTGCTCACTCAACAAGGGCAGATGAGTCTGTCCGCCTATAAGGGCAAAGTGGTGTATGTCGATTTCTGGGCATCCTGGTGCGGTCCGTGCCGTAAGTCGCTGCCGGCGCTGAATACCCTGCGTGGGGAACTCAAAGGTCAGGGCTTCGAAGTGCTGGCGGTGAACCTCGACGAAGACATCAAAGAAGCCAGGGCTTTCCTCAAAGAATTCCCGGTCAGCTATCCGACCCTGCACGATGCCAAAGGTGCAACCCCGGATGCCTACGGTTTGCGCGGCATGCCAACCTCGTACCTGATTGGCCGTGACGGTAAAGTCAAAGCCGTCCATCAGGGCTTTAAGCCGTCGGATATCGACAAAATCCGCGACGAAGTTCAGCAACTGCTGAAGCAGAAATAACAGGAGCCCGTCATGATTCGCCTGACTCTGCTGTTAAGCGCCCTGCTGGTGTGTGGCTGCACCGCCGTGAAACCCTGGGAGCGCGGTAATCTGGCCCAGGACACCATGGCCTGGCAGCCGGACCCGCTGAAAGCGTCCCTCGATAACCATATCTATTTTTCCAAGGAAGGTTCTTCCGGCGGCGGCCAGGCGGCCGGCGGCGGATGCGGATGTAACTGATGAGCAAACAAGCCCTCAACTCTCTGGCGGCGCTGGCAGCAGCGGCCGCTACCCTGCCTGTGCAGGCGGAAAGCACGCCCACCGAGCAGGTGCTGGCCTACCGCTACAGCCAGTATCAGGAAGCCGATGCCCCGCGCGCCCGGACCTACACCCCCATCACCGAACGCTACAGCATCGATGTGCATCAGTTCCGCTATGCCCGTCCGCTGGGTGACGACTGGTATCTGAACAGCGAGTTTCAATACGAAACCATGAGCGGTGCCTCGCCCCTGCAGACCTACGAAAACGAATCCGGCCAGAGCGTGCTGCTGATGAGCGGCGCCAGCATTGAAGAAACCCGCTACGACCTGAAGCTCGCGCCTAAGCGCTATTTCAGCGGCGCGATGGACGGACTGCTGGACGCCACCGCCGGGGGCAATCTGGCCATCTCGGTGGAAAACGATTACCAGTCGCTGGCCGGTGGGGTCGACGGTTCACTGGAACTGTTCAACAAGCACACCACGCTGTCGGGCTCGCTGAGCATGTCACTGGATCAACTGTCGCCATCGGATGCGGAAATCTCCGATGCCCGCACCGCGGCCGACGGGCGCAGCAAGCGCAGCGTGTCGGTCTATGAAGGCATCACTCAGGTGCTGAACAAAAACCGCGTGCTGCAGGTGGGCGTGGGCTACACCCGCCTGTCGGGCTATCTGTCGGACCCGTACAAATGGTTCGACTACCGTCCGGGCGAACGTGGCCAGCTGACCGTAACCGCTCAGCTGCGCGAATTCTTCGCCGTCGCCGATGGCGCCGCCCTGCACACCGATTACCGCTACTACAGCGACAACTGGGGCATACGGTCACACACCTTCACCGCGCGCTGGTCGCAGTCGCTGAATATGGCCGGCCTGCGCTTCCGCCTGACACCGTTTGTGCGCTACTACCGTCAGACCGCAGCCGATTTCTACAGTCTGGAGCGCACCCCGGCCAACGACGCCTTCAACAGCTCGGATTACCGACTGGCCTCTTACGGCTCATTCGGCTACGGTCTGGAAAGCCGCGCCGAATTCCGTGACTGGGCCATCACCCTCGACTGGCAGCAATACGATTCGTCGGAAGACTTCGCCATTGTGCAGACCAGCAACACCGAAACGCCGGGACTGGTCGACTTCACTGTGCTGAGCGCCGGCATTGAGTACCGCTACTAACGCCCTGACCTGCCATCGCTTCACGGCGATGGCCTCCCCCTGCACCCTGCATCTGCCACCGCTGCCACAAACGGCGGAAGCGGCGCAGGCCATTGAGGCGGAAGTGCACCGCATCGAGCACAAGTACAGCCGCTACCGCGACGACAGCGTCCTCAGCACCCTCAACGCCAGTGCCGGCAAAGCCTGCACAGTCGATGACGAAACCGCCTGGCTGATCCGCTATGCGATGGTCGCTTATGAGCAGAGCGATGGCCTGTTCGACATCAGCTCGGGCGTGCTGCGTCAGGTGTGGAATTTCCGCGAGGGCGTCTGCCCTAGCGAACAGCAGCTTGGCGCCGTGCTGCCACGCATTGGCCTGCGCCGGCTGCGCCTCGACAACCATACCCTGCAGATGCCGGCCGACATGGAGCTGGATCTGGGCGGACTCGGCAAAGAATACGCTGCCGATTGTGCCGCTGCGGTCGCGCGCCGCTTCGGCCTGAACCACGGCATTATCGATCTGGGCGGCGACCTGCACGTGCTCGGCCCGCAACCCCAGGATAACAACGGTGAAAAGCCCTGGATGCTCGGCGTGCGTAACCCGCGCGAACCCGCCAGCGCCATTGCCCAGTTGCCGGTGTACGCCGGCGGCATGGCCACCAGCGGCGACTACGAACGCTATTTCGAACGCGATGGCCAGCGCTACTGCCACCTGCTGAACCCGCAGACCGGCTGGCCGGTCTGCCACTGGGCGTCGGCCACGGTACTGGCGCCCACCACCTTACTGGCCGGCACCCTGACCACCATCGCCATGCTGAAGCAGGCCGCCGCCGCCGACTGGCTGCGCGAACAGAACCTGCATTGCCTGCTGATCCGCCCGGATCTGACCCTGATGCCATTCGCGCCACACTGAAAGCTGTGGTTGTCAGGGGTCTGAGATTTTTGTTAATTAGAAGGCCTGATAACAACAAGAACCGGCAGGACATCCTATGGTCGAGCAAGAACTCATCTCCAACGACATTACGGCCGTGGCCCCACAGGATGCGCGCGACGCCGGCATAGCGGCGCCGGAATTTGAGTACCGGGCCTACGATGCCACGGGTCTTGCCGGCCTGATCCGCAACGGTGATACCTGCGCCGGTGAATTGCTCGACATGGCCATCAGCCGCGCCGAGGCGGTGAATCCGCAGATCAACGCCATCATTACCCCACTGTACGATCACGCCCGCCAGCAGATTGATGCCGGCCTGCCCGACGGCCCCTTCACCGGCGTGCCGTTTCTGCTGAAAGACCTGCTCTGCGCACTGGAAGGCACCCCGATGAGCAACGGCAGCGCAGCCATGAGAGGCGTTATCTCACCGCGCGACAGCGAACTCACCCGTCGTTTCAAACAGGCCGGTCTGGTTATTTTTGGCAAAACCAACACCCCCGAACTGGGCCTGATGGGCGTTACCGAGCCCAAAGCCTGGGGGCCGACCCGTAACCCCTGGCATCTGAATCACACCCCGGGTGGCTCCAGCGGCGGTTCTGCCGCCGCCATCGCCGCCGGCATTGTGCCCATGGCCTCGGCCGGGGATGGCGGTGGTTCCATCCGCATTCCGGCCGCCTGCTGCGGCCTGTTCGGTTTAAAACCCAGCCGTGGGCGGGTACCGACCGGCCCGTATGCCACCGACTTCTGGGATGGCGCGGCCACCGAACACGTGCTCACCCGCTCGGTGCGTGACAGCGCCGCCATGCTGGACGCCATCGGCGGCCCGGATGCGTCAGCGCCCTATCCGGTAGCGAAAGCCCCAGGCTTCAGTCAGGGGCTGCTGACGCCGGTACGGAAACTGCGCATCGGCTTTACCAGCCGCTCGTTTGTCGGCCGGGACGTCAGCGACGACGCCATCCGGGCCACCGAATCCAGCGCCAGCCTGCTGCGCTCGCTGGGCCACGAGGTTGAACCGGTTACGCTGGAACTCGATGGCGCGCAATTGGCCGACAGCTACCTGACCATGTATTTCGGTCAGGTCGCCGCCGACATGGATTTTATGGCCGGTCAGCTCGGTACCCGCTTTGCGCAACTGGAGGTCGAAGACGCCACCCGCGTACTCGGCTATCTGGGCAAGACCATCACCGCCGCCGACTACGTAACGGCCAAACGCCGCTGGAACGGCCTCACCCAGACCATGAATGCCTTCCATCAGAAATACGATCTGCTGCTGACACCAACACTGGCATCAGAGCCCGTTGAAATCGGCGCGTTTAATCCGCCGTTGGCCGAAGCGCTGGCGATGAAAGTGATCAACGGCCTGCGCCTGCACAAGCTGCTGCTGAAAAGCGGCATGGTGAAGCAGATGGCCCTCGACAGCCTGGAGAAGCTGCCCTTCACCCAGCTGGCCAACCTGACTGGCCAGCCGGCCATGTCGGTGCCGCTGTACTGGACCGAACAGGGCCTGCCACTGGGCACTCAGCTGATTGCACCGCTGGGCGACGACCTGACCCTGCTGCAGCTGGCCGCGCAACTGGAACAGGCGCAGCCCTGGTTCCACCGCACGGCGCCGCTCTGACAGTTGTCACATAAAAGCGATTAAGATCAGCGGCCAAACGAATAACAAGCACTGCAACGAAAACAACGAAAACAACGAAAACAACGAAAACAACGAAAACAACGAAAACAACGAAAACAACGGAATCATCATGAGTGAAAAAGCGGTCCTGATTACCGGATGCTCCTCAGGCATCGGCCGGGCATTAACCGAAGAATTCCTGCGCCACGGCTACCGGGTATACGCCTCAGCACGTGACGTCAGCAGCCTGAGCAATCTGACCAGCGACAAGCTGACCCCGCTGGCCATGGACGTTAACCAGCCTGCCGATATCGCCGCGGCCACCGCAACCATCCAGGCTCAGTCGGGCCAGCTCAACTGCCTGATCAACAACGCCGGTTACGCCGCGATGGGCCCGGTTGCCGAGCTCAGCACCGACGCCCTGCATCAGCAGTTCGCCACCAACGTCTACGCTCCGATCGCACTGACTCAGGCCATGCTGCCACTGCTGCGCGCGGCGGCGTCGGCCGAGCAGCCGGCGCAGGTCGTTAACATTGGTTCGGTATCCGGTATTCTGACCACACCGTTTTCCGGAGCTTACTGTGCGACCAAGGCGGCCCTGCACTCCCTAAGCGACGCGCTGCGCATGGAACTGGCACCTTTCCATATTCAGGTGGTCACCGTACAGCCGGGGGCGATTCAGTCGAAGTTCGGCGACAACTCGCTGGCCAATCTGGCCCGCATCCTCACCCCGCAATCGCTGTACGCGCCGTTAAAAGCGCAGATGGAAGCCCGTGCCACCGCGTCGCAGGACAACCCGACACCGGCGGCCGATTTCGCCCGTGAACTGATGGCGCAACTGCTCAGCAAGCCAGATGCCGTCATCCGCATCGGCCACGGCAGCCGCGCACTGCCCCTCATGGCCCGCCTGCTGCCTGTGGGTCTGCGCGATAAGATTCTGAGTAAGAAGTTCGGCCTCGGCAGTCTCGGCTGAGGCCGCCACGCAGTCAGCGTTTAGTGGCCGGACGCCTGTGAGAACAGGTTGATCACCAGCACTCCGGCCATGATCAGACCAATGCCAAGCATGGCCGGAAGATCCAGCGTCTGCTTGTACACCAGCCAGCCAATCAGGGTGACCAGCACGATGCCGGCGCCGGACCAGATGGCGTAGGTAATGCCCACCGGCAGGCTTTTCAGCACCATGGCCAGCAGATAGAAGGAAATCGCATAGCCGATCACCACCACGGCCGCCGGGCCGGGTTTGCTGAACCCTTCTGAGGCTTTCAGCGCACTGGTGGCAATCACTTCCGCAACGATGGCCGCAGACAGCAGCCAATAGGTATTCATAAGACTCTCCGACAACTCAACAGATGCCGCCGGTAACGGGGCCTGACCGATCAGGCCCGCACTTAATGATGCCGGCTGGCGCCCCCGAGTTTGCGGGCAATCCGGTTTTTCGTCGAGTACCAGTGATTCTTCGGCCGCTTTGGCGCCTGTGCAATCAGCTCATCAAAGGGAATGGCGCTGCCGGGTTGCGGCGGCACATGCGCACAGAACACGGTGGCTGCATCAAGCGCCTGCACCCGCCTGAGCGATTCGCGGTACTGATTCGGATGGCAGATCGGATACGGCGCCTGCAGCTGACGGCGCACCATCACCATCAGGTCGGCCACATAAATCTGATGCGTCGGCACATGCCACAGCGACAGGTCGTGATCGGTATGCCCCGGCGTATAGAGCACTTTCCAGTCGTCGAAACCGGGCAGCGTCTGATCATCGTCCAGCACCAGATCCGGCGTCAGGATCGGGTTGTACCAGATATGCGCCTTGGGCTTGCCGATACGGCCGGCCACCCAGTAAGTCAGCCCCACATCAATGGCGTGCGCCGTGCGCCCGGCCAGACCGGCGTACCAGCTCCAGGCCTTGGGGTGAGCAGCAATCGGCGCGCCGGTACGTGCCCGCAGAAAATGCGCACCACCGGCGTGATCCGGGTGCATATGAGTCACCACAATCAGTTTGAGATCGGACAGCGGACGCTTCAGCGTGCCGGTAATGTAGGCGCAGACGTTATCGACGTCGGCGCGGCTGCAGCCATCCAGCAGTAACAGGCGGTCATGATCTTCGACCAGGAAAATATTCTGGATGTAGCCTTCAAGCGAATGGATGTGCATACGGTGTTTCTTATGTCGCTAAAAACAAAAACAGCCCCGAAGGGCTGTCCGATTATGCACGAGTCAGGATTATTCGACGCGGTGTTCACGCGCCAGATAGTCGTGTGACTGCATTTCCAGCATACGCGAGGTGGTGCGCTGGAATTCAAACTCCAGCTTGCCCTGCCCGTAAATAGCCGGAATCGCCGCGTCGGCCGACATAATCACCTTCACGCCACGGTCGTAAAACTCGTCGATGAAGTTAATGAAGCGGCGCGCAACGTCGTCGTTCTTGGCGCCCATCACAGGCACGTTCGACACCAGCACGGCGTGGAACTGCTTGCCCAGTTCGATGTAGTCGTTCTGAGAACGCGGGCCATCGCACAGGGCGTAGAAATCGAACCAGGCGATATCGTCGCAACGGGCTTTCACCGGAATCTTGCGACCCAGAATTTCCACGGTGCAGTCGGTACGGATATGACGCACATCCGGCACCAGACTTTCGAAGGCCTTTTTCAGCGCCGCTTCCGCTTCATTGCTCAGCGGATAGTGATACAGCGACGCCTGCTCCAGCGTACGCAGACGGTAGTCGATGCCGGAGTCGACGTTCACCACTTCGGTGAACTCGTTCAGCATCTTGATCGCCGGCAGGAAGCGCGCGCGCTGCAGACCGTCTTTATACAGACCGTCCGGCACAATGTTGGAAGTGGCCACTAGGGTCACACCACGGGAGAACAGCTCCTGCATCAGACCGCCGAGAATCATGGCGTCGCCGATGTCGGACACAAAGAATTCGTCGAAGCAGATCACCACGGCTTCGTCGGCAATGCGGTCGGCGACAATGCTGAGCGGGTTCTTGGCGCCGACCAGCTCGGTCAGGTCGCGGTGCACACGCTGCATAAAGCGGTGAAAGTGCGTGCGCATTTTGCGTTGAAACGGCAGCGCATCGTAGAAGGTATCGACCAGATAGGTTTTACCGCGGCCAACACCACCCCAGAAGTACAGGCCTTTTTCCGGCAGCGGCTGCTTCTTGCTCAGTTTGCCTGCCAGTTTGCTGAACATCCCCTGCTGACTGCGGCGCTGTTCGGCGGCAATCAGATCGTCGTACAGACGCTGCAGATGTTTTACGGCCATTTCCTGAGCCGGATCGTAGGAAAAATCGTCGCGTTTCAGGTCTTCCTGATACAGCTCCCAGGGCGTGGACACAGGCAGTCTCCCTTAATCATGGGGATAATAGTGAGCAGGCTGGCGTCCGGACGGACGGCAGGCGGAATTTCAGGGCGCGAAATTTAACCAAGGCGCGGCCAAAGTGCAAACGGCTGACCGCGTTTTCCCTTGTCAGAACAGCGTCAGCGCAGCCCTTCGTGCACCAGAACCGGGGCCAGATCGTCCTGCAGGCTGGCCTTGAGATCGGTCAGGCGACCGTGAAAAAAGTGCCCGCAGTCGCGGAAAATCTGGAAATGCGGCACCGGCACCACGGTTTCGGCCCAGTGCGTGACCTCATCAAACGGCACCACCTCATCGGCGTCGCCCATATAGACAAAGGTATCAAACTCATACGGCAGCTGATTGGGGGCGTCGAAGTGATGCACCGCCGGCGCCAGCAACACCAGCGCGGCCAGCGCCTCCGGTGCGCGGCAGGCACTCAGGCAGGCCATCCCGGCGCCGAACGAGAAGCCGGCCAGAATCACGCGTTCCCAGCCCAGAGTGTCACGCGCGTAATTCAGCGCCGCCAGTACGTCGTCCTGCTCGCCCGCACCATGATCATGCTGGCCTTCACTGGCGCCGACACCGCGAAAGTTAAAGCGCAGGCTCGGCAGCCCCATGGCCACCGCGGTGCGGGTGACGGTGGTGACGACCTTGTTGTCCATGGTGCCCTGAAACAGCGGATGCGGATGACACATCAGCAGTCCGAGGCGGGTTTGTTCTGTGGCGGTCCAGCGTGCATCGAGTGTGCCTGCCGGGCCTGAAATGGTTACCTTTGTCTCCTGCGCCATGCAGAAAAATCCCCTGAAAACGGTAGGAAGAAAGCGCCTCCGGCGGCCCTGAAAAAAGGGTTATTCATGCCTATATACATATAGCTAAATGTTATTGAATTTACCTTCTTATATATCAGGCAACTTGCTATATTGCGCCGGTTTTATCATGCCCGTCTTTTATATGTTCCGGGAGTCACCACGGCAAAATGACTGACTATAACCTGACCCACCTTAAGCAGCTGGAAGCGGAGAGTATTCATATCATCCGCGAAGTCGCTGCAGAATTCGACAATCCGGTGATGCTTTACTCCATCGGTAAAGACTCAGCGGTAATGCTGCATCTTGCCCGTAAAGCGTTTTATCCGGGCAAACCACCTTTCCCGCTGATGCACGTGGACACCACGTGGAAATTCAAAGAGATGATTCAGTTCCGGGACAAGATGGCCAAAGACATCGGTATGGAACTGATCGTTCATACCAACCAGGAAGGCGTGGAACAGGGCATCGGCCCGTTCACCCACGGCTCGTCCAAGCACACCGACGTGATGAAAACCCAGGCCCTGAAACAGGCGCTGGACAAGTACGGCTTCGATGCCGCTTTCGGAGGCGCCCGTCGTGACGAAGAGAAATCCCGCGCCAAAGAGCGTGTGTACTCCTTCCGCGACAGCAAGCACCGCTGGGACCCGAAAAACCAGCGTCCGGAACTGTGGAACATCTACAACGGCAAAGTGAACAAGGGCGAAAGCATCCGTGTTTTCCCGCTGTCGAACTGGACCGAGCTGGATATCTGGCAATACATCTATCTGGAAAGCATCCCGCTGGTGCCGCTCTACTTCGCCGACAAGCGTCCGGTGGTTGAGCGTGACGGCATGCTGATCATGGTCGACGACGAGCGTATGCCGCTGGCCGAAGGCGAAGTTCCGGAAATGAAATCCGTGCGCTTCCGTACGCTGGGTTGCTACCCGCTGACCGGCGCCGTGGAATCCGAAGCCGCCACCCTGCCGGAAATCATTCAGGAAATGCTGCTGACCACCACCTCCGAGCGTCAGGGCCGTGCCATCGACCACGATTCATCCGGTTCGATGGAGAAGAAGAAACAAGAGGGTTACTTCTGATATGTCACATCAATCTGATCTGATTGCTTCCGATATCCTCGAGTACCTGAAGCAACACGAAAACAAAGAACTGCTGCGTTTCCTGACCTGCGGTAACGTGGACGACGGCAAATCGACCCTGATCGGTCGTCTGCTGTACGATTCAAAAATGATCTACGAAGATCAGCTGGCCGCCGTCACCAAAGACAGCGCCAAAGTGGGAACCACCGGCGACCGTCCGGACCTGGCCCTGCTGGTTGACGGTCTGCAGGCTGAGCGTGAGCAAGGCATCACCATTGACGTGGCCTACCGCTACTTCAGTACCGCCAAGCGTAAGTTCATCATCGCCGACACCCCGGGACACGAACAGTACACCCGCAACATGGCGACCGGTGCCTCGACCTGTGATCTGGCCATCATTCTGATCGACGCCCGTTACGGCGTGCAGACCCAGACCAAACGCCATAGCTTTATTGCCTCTCTGCTGGGCATCAAGCACGTGGTTGTGGCCGTGAACAAGATGGACCTGCTGGGCTTCAGCGAAGACACCTTCAACAAAATTCAGGCCGATTACCTGGAATTTGCCAAGAAGCTGCATCTGGACAACATCTACTTCGTACCAATGTCCGCCCTCGACGGCGACAACGTGGTAGAAAAATCCGCGCGTGCTCCGTGGTACCAGGGCCAGACCCTGATGGAAATCCTCGAGACCGTAGAGGTGGCCAAAGACAAGAACATGGAAAACTTCCGTCTGCCAGTGCAGTACGTGAACCGTCCGAATCTGGACTTCCGTGGTTTCTGCGGCACCATCGCCTCCGGCACCGTGAAGCCGGGCGACACCATCATGGCGCTGCCATCGCAGAAAACCAGCAAGGTTGAACGCATCGTCACCTTCGACGGCGACCTGAACGAAGCCTTCGCCGGCCAGGCCATCACCCTGACCCTGGAAGACGAGATCGACATCAGCCGCGGCGACGTGATCGTGAAGATCGACGACCAGCCTGTGGTGAGCAAAAAGCTCAACGCCGACATCGTATGGATGACCGAAAACGCGCTGATTCCGGGCAAGCCGTACAACCTGAAATTCGCCTCAAGCTCCACCGCCGGTACCATCTCCAAGGTTCATCACCTGGTCGATGTGAACACCATGGAACAGAGCCAGGCCGAACAGGTAAAACTGAACGAAATCGCTCTGGTGGAAGTATCACTGGAGAAAGCCGTACCGTTTGACAGCTACGCCAGAATTCAGGGCACCGGCGCCTTCATCATCATCGACCGCATGACCAACGTTACCGTTGGCGCCGGCATGATCGTGGGTGCAGCCAGCGATTCTGACGACAGCCGTCCGGTCAGCGCCGAAGAAAAAGCCCGTCGCTTCAACCAGAAGCCGGCCATTGTTGCCATCAACGCGGTCAACGCCGCCGAAGTTGCGCAGCGTCTGGACCGTCGCCTGTTTGAAATGGGCCGTGTGGCAGCGATTGCCGACAACGACAACGCACCTGTGCTGAAAGCCGCCGGCCTGGTGGTTCTGGTGGCCGGTGGTGCCGATCACGCCGACATCAGTCTGGCCGCCGATCAGGAAACCATCGACAGCCTGATCGCCGACCTGCAGGAACAGGGCATCGTTTAAGACGCCCCGCCCTGCACCCCAGAAGCCCCGCCCTCTGCACAGACGGCGGGGCTTTTTGTTTTTGGACGCTGGGGGCTTGAAGCCGGAAGCCTGGTCGGGGGTCGGGGGTCGGACGCTGCGAGCACAGCCGGGCAAGCTGCCCGGTCTCCTGCAGCCAAACGCAGCCCCGCACACGGCTTTACCCACAGAGATTCAGCCCATGTCTAACTCTTTGAAAATTATCAGAAAAAAGTGTTTGACAGAAAAAATTATGATGGCATAATGCGCACCACTTGAACGGCACAGCCGGTCAGGTTGAAGTGGCAATGTAGCTCAGTTGGTTAGAGCACAGCACTCATAATGCTGGGGTCGGCAGTTCAAATCTGCCCATTGCTACCACTAATTCTAAAAGCCCGCTTGTTCAGCAATGACAAGCGGGCTTTTTCGTTTTAGCTTGTTGCGTAAACTCTCTAATCAAGGACGTTACTATGATGCTGAAAGACAGTTCGAGTGATTGGATCATCCCCTGCGTCTTACTGATACCCCACGCAATACTACTATCAAGTATATTGATAATACTTTCAGATAATACAGCCTCCACTTTCCAAGTTGTAAAAGATCTATTCGAAGTTGCCGCTTATGCAGCAACTATTGCGGCAGTATTATTCGGCTTTGCAACTTACCAAAGTTGGCAGCACTCGATATCAACAAATAGAAGCCTAGAATCGATCGACACAGCAATGGAAATAACAAAGAAATTAATCACGCTCACAGCAAAATCCAGAAATGAAGCGCGTTTGATCCGAAAGAAAATTGGAAATGAAAACTCCATATCAAAAATCAAGGAAACTGATTTGGAGAAAATATCAGAATTAGGTGAACACCTGAGTTCCGAACTGACCTCACTAAAAATACAACTAAAAAGACCATTGATAAATAGCAAAATAGAAGATGAGTCGAAAGAAATCCTTGAAAAATGAAATCCTTCGTCAATGCCATTAGGTCGCTAGAGTTCGCCATCAAGAACTACAACAGCTTTGAAAGTAGTCAACTTTTCACATTGCTAGGAGAGCAATCTGAATTGGTAAAATATGAAACCGTTAAGAACCTTGTAAACCCTAGCCTAGCCACTTTAACTGACTTTGATATCGATCATCCACTACTGGAATACTCTAAAAAGCTATCCAATCTCTACAAAGAAAAATAAGTTTGGAAATAGTCGGGTGAGCAATACATTTAATGCACCCACCGATTAAATAAACGACAGGATGTCTTCCAGCGGCAAATGATCGCCCTCATCCGCTCCATAATAGGCCGTCGCGATACGCCCGTCTGCATTCACCAGAAAATTCATCGGCATAGTGTGCAAGGCGCCACTGAAGGCCGTTGGCCAATAGCCTTTCGCCAGCATGGAATACAGCGCCGTGGGCAACCGCGTGACCATGCCCTTGAGTACGCCCCACCAGGAATAACGCACACCATACTGGCGGTGCACGGCGGCACCTTCGTCGGCCAGTACCGGAAAAGGCGCGCTGTGGCGCTCAGCGTAGGGACGTAACTCTGCAGCCGATGAATCAAACACCGCCACCATGGCGAAATCCGCGGGTAACTGCGCCTGCAGCTGAATCAGCTTATGCAATCTGAGGTTGCAGAAGGGGCAGCTGGCGAAGCGGAAAAACACCACCAGCGCTTTGCGCCCGGCAAGCTGTTCGGTCGACCACACACTGCCATCCAGCGCTGGCAAAGCAAATGCGGGTAAGTAATCACCAGCCCGCAACTGGCGCACATCACGGGCTGAAAAAGACGAGTTGGAATCGGACACAGGCGTGGTCATAAGAGGCTCCCGGCCATCGGCGTGCGGCGTTGATCGCAGGTAAGAAGATAACCGCTTAGTCGCCTGCCTGCTGGTTTTCTTACAGCCGTGGAATATGAAACGCCCAGCATTAAATAACAGGCATCAGCGCCCAGCACTAACGCCCATATCAGCTGCCCAGTATCAGCTGCCCAGTATCAGCCGCCCAGCATTAACCACAGCCCCACCAGCCCCATCAGCCCGCCGGAAATGCGGTTCAGGGTCTGAATACGGCCATGGCTGTTCAGGAACTGGCCGAGGCTTTTACCGCCGGCGGCGTACAGCATTAAACACAGAAATTCGATCACCAGAATTATGATCAGCAGCACCGGCCACTGCGCCATAAAAGGTTTGCCGGCATCCAGAAACGGCGGCAGCAATACCGCATCAAACGCCCAGCCTTTCGGGTTGGCGGCAGCGGTAATAAAACCCTGACGGATCAGCAGCGCCGGCTGCACCGCACGCCGGGTCTGGCCCACCACCACGGCCAGCTTGCCGCGCGAATGCCACAGCTGCCAGCCCAGAAACATCAGGTACAAACCACCGAGCAGGCGGAAGGCCAGAAACGCCAGCGGAAAATTCAGCATCAGTGCGGCCACGCCGACAGCAGCGGCGGTCGATACCAGCCCGACCGCGGTCAGCTCACCCACTGACATCCACAGCGCGCCGCGCATACCAACACTCATGCCGGTGCTCATGGCCAGCGTCATCGCCATACCCGGGGTAACGGACACGAAAAAGAAGGTGGGAATAAACGCAGCAAGAATCAGAACATCAGGCATCACAACAACCGTAACCAGCCAAAACGACAGCGGCGGCGATGCTATCAGGCGGCCCGTTATTTAACCACCCGGTAAAACCCGCAGCAGCGGCACACAAATTTGCGCGGCCAGTCCGGACAAGCGCGCGGCCGGCCGCTACAATGGCGCCTTTTATTCTGGTGCACGGCGGATTTCATGGCTCTTAAGGCAACCATCTACAAAGCGGAACTCATGGTCAGTGACATGGACCGCAATCATTATCAGACCTACAACCTGACCATCGCCCAGCACCCGTCTGAAACCGTCGAGCGCATGATGGTGCGCATCGCGGCCTTTGCCTTAAACGCGGCCGATAATCTTGAATTTACCCGTGGCCTCAGCACCGATGACGAACCCGACCTGTGGGCGCATTCGCTGAGCGACGAAGTGGAACTGTGGATTGAACTGGGTCAGCCGGATGAAAAACGCATCCGCAAGGCCTGCAATAAAGCGCAAAAATCTGTGATTTACACCTACCATGGCCGCGCCGCGCAATTGTGGTGGGAACAGATGCAGAACACCTGCCGCCGCTTTAGCAATCTGAGCGTATTTAATTTCGACGCCGACGCCATTGCTCAGCTGGAAGGCCTGGTCGACCGCTCCATGCGTCTGCAGGCCAATATTCAGGACGGCACCCTGTGGCTTGGCAACAACGACACCAGCATTGAATTAACCCCGGAACGCCTGCAGGGCTGATCACCCTTCTGTTCTGGCAAAAGCGTTCTGGGCTAAGAAGCGCCCTGCCACTCTGAAATAGGCGCCCTGCCGCTCTGAAATAGGCGCTCCTGAATAAGCGCCCTACTGGCCGTCCGGCGCCAGAATGCGCATCAGCTCGCCGCTCTGATTCAGACGACGAATCGCACTGCTGAAACGCCCGGCCAGTTCACGGCCATGGGCGTCGGGCTGAAAGGCAAAGAAAATCGGCAGAATTGCCAGCGGGTGCAGTTCGTCGTACACGATGCGCCCCACCGCCAGCTGCTGGCGGATATTCTCGCGGGTAGAATCCTCATCCCCCAGAAACACATCAATTCGCCCGGCCAGCAACTTACGCAGGTTCTGCGGGTCGGTGTTGGCGCTCTGATACTGGGCACCGGACACCCGCATCATCTCATCCGGGTAGGTAAAGCCTTCGGTGTACCCCACCTGATGCCCTTCCAGATCCTCCGCCCGGCTGATCAGCGGCTGGCCGCTCAGGGTATAGGCATAAATACGTTTGGTGCTGAAGGCGGTACTGGCGTTGTAAGGCACGGTCAGGGTGCTGGCCAGCGCCGGAAAGAAACCGTCCAGCGCACGCTCGGCAAAGGCCTCGCGGGTGCGTTGAGTGGGCATAAAGACGATGTCTAACTCAAGACCAGCCTCGGCAGCCACGCGCCGGGCCAGCTCGACAAAACGGCCACGGCTGGCCGATTCCGCCAGCAAAGGAATATGAAAGGTGCCGAGGCGCAGGCGTTCCGGAAGGTTGCCGGCCGTCACATCCTCAGCGGATGCCGGCGCCATCCACAGCGCACTCAGGGCAGTCAGCAGTAACAGAACGACAAAACGCAGCATCAAACCATCCTGCCTTGATGAGGTAACCCGTCAATAAGGTGTTGAGAGGTTGCAGAATAGCCGCTCGTGCGCGCCGCCGATACCGCCCAGTAAGAACCAGCGCCTGTCATTTGGCTGCCTTTTTGCCGGAGAGCACCGACTTGGCCCGTTTCGCCGAAGGCGGCGTCTTCTGCTTTTTCAGCACGGCGCGTTGTGTGGCCTCGCGAATGGCCTGCGCGCGCACGGCATCGGCGCGATTCTGGCGGTAAAACTCGCTCAGCCAGTGATAAAGCTGCGGATGTTTTTTCTGCATCAGCTCCGGCCGCTCGAAAAAATACTCCGACGCCACCGCAAAAAATTCCGCCGGATTCGTCGCGCCGTATTGCGGAATGCCGGTGTCGCCGGCTTCCATGTCCTGCACTTTTTTCTGTACCAGCGCAAACCAGGGTTCGGCAAAACGATAGGGTTCCATGCGTTCGGGAAAACCATCCACACGACCATCGGCGCCATCAATCAGGTGGGCAAATTCGTGAATGCCAACGTTGTGTTTGTCGCGGCCGTTGGCAAAGCCCGCGTGCAGGTCCGGACGGCTGAGCGCGAGCTTGCCACTCATAGGACCACTGCCAACCATGCCACTGATGCGCGAATCCGGCTGACCACATTCGAAGCGGTCATTAAACGGCCCCGGCAACAGAAACACGGCATCGACATTAAAATAATGCCAGTCGGGAAATCCCCACACCGGAATCACGGCACTGGCGGCCACCAGCAGACGGTCGGTGTCGGTCACATCAATTTCGACACCGCCCTCGATCCGGGTATCGGCCAGAAACTGCAGGCAGCGCTGTTCAAACAAAGGACGTTCGGCGTCGGATAATTCGCGATAAAAATGCACCCGTTCCTGCAGAATGGCAGACCATTCTTGCGGCCAGGCCGGCAAGGGCTGAGCTACGGTTTCAAGCCCCAGCCACTGCTTTAAAAACCGCCAGGGGTTACCAGGTTCAAGCCACGCCTTCAGCCCGTGCAGCATAATCGTTTAATCCTCAGCCAGCGCCCGATGATCAGTCCTGAATCGACAGCAGTTCGACATCAAAAATCAGCACAGAACCCGGTGGAATATTGCCGACGCGCTGATTGCCATAGGCCAGACGCGACGGAATCCAGAAACGGGTTTTATCGCCTTCGACCATCAGCTGTACGCCTTCGGTCCAGCCGGCAATCACCTGATTCAGACCGAACGCAATCGGCTCGTTACGCTGCACCGAGCTGTCGAACACAGTGCCGTTCAGCAGAGTGCCGTGGTAATGCACCAGCACGCGGGTACGCGGGCCCGGATGGCGTTCGCCAGTGCCCTTGCTCAGCATTTCATACTGCAGTCCCGAGGCGGTTTCGGTAACGCCCTCGCGGGTTTTATTGCCGGCCAGAAAGCGTTCGCCGTCGGCAATCTGCTCGTCCGCCGCTTTACCGCCACCCAGCGCACCGGCACGGCGCAGGGCATAAATGACCAGTACCACAATGATGGCGCCCAGCAAAAGGTTCAGCATGTTGATCTCCTGTTTATCGCTTTTCTGTTTATCTATTTTCTATGGGCAGGCAGTGTACCGGGCGCAGCGGCCCGGCGCGACTGCTGGACGCCTGCAGCACCCTGACGTATAACAATCAGCAAAAACAGGCCAGACATTCCGGGGGAAGCAATGCAGGCACAGACAAAACCGCCCATCGTTTTTATTCATGGCATGTGGTGTGGCCCCGAGGTCTTTGAGCCCTACGAACGCTTTTTCTGCGAGCGTGGCTACGAGTGTCACCGCCCTGCACTGCGCCACCATGAGCCGTTGAATAACGGTCTGCCGGCGCTTGGCCGCACCAGCCTGAAGGATTATGCCGATGATCTGGAAGTGTTTATCCGCACCCTGCCGCAAAAACCCGTGCTGATCGGCCATTCGATGGGCGGCCTGCTGGTGCAGATGCTGTGTGCGCGTGATCTGGTGGCCAAAGCCGTGCTGCTCTGCCCGGCATCACCGGCCGGTATTCACGCCCTGAGCCCGTCGGTGGTGCGCAGTTTTATGGGTGTTATGGCGCGCTGGGGATTCTGGAAAAAGCCGAATAAATTGTCGCCCACCGCCGCCCGCTACGCGCTGTTCAACAAACTGTCGCCACAGGCCGCGCAGGATGCGTATCTGCAGATGCGCTACGAAAGCGGCCGCGCCGCCTTTGAAATCGGCTTCTGGCTGATCGATCCGAATAAAACCACGGTGGTGAACCCGGCGTCGGTGCAACAACCCATGCTGGTTGTCAGCGGCGACGACGACCATATCACGCCGGCCACCATCAATAAAAAAGTGGCAGCCCGATACCGCCACGCCCAGTACCGCAGTTATCCGAACCATGCGCATTGGCTGATTGCCGAACCGGGCTGGGAAAAAATCGCCAATGACGTAGCCCTGTGGCTGGAAAATGAGCCGTACGCTACTGCCAAAGCTGTCGCTGAAACCGAGAGTGTGGATTAAATCCACAGAGGTCATTCCAGGGTTTCATGGCAGACAATAAAAAAGGCGCTTCACGCGCCTTTTTTATTTGCAGCCATTACCTGCTCATCAGTATTTCGACAGCTCTTTGTCGTCTTTAAAGACTTTGTCGCCAACGTTTTCGACTTTCATCATGGCGTACAGCGAATTCGACAGAAACTCCCGCTTATAAAGCACCGCCACAATCAGGCTCGCTGCGGCCATAAAGGCCAGCGGGTGCACAAACCAGCTCAGCGCCGATAACGAGAAATAAAACGCCCGTAACCCGTAGTTATAGCTGCGGCTGGCGTGGTCGATCACTTTGGCGGCAAAAATGGCAAAGCTGCGGCGCTCAGCGGCGGTCACGGAATCATCGCCCGGCATAGGCGCCGCACCGACCAGCACCGAGGCAAAGCCGAACTGACGCATGGACCAGGTAAAGGTAAAAAAAGCGTAGATAAAAATGCCGATCAGGGTCGCCATTTTCAGTTCCAGCGTCAGCAGATTATCGGGCGATACAAAGGACAAATCAGCCAGCATGGCCGCCACCTGATCCACCGCCGTCATGGCTGTCAGCAGACCGGCGAGAATCAGCACACAGGACGAGGCAAAGAAATTCACGTTGCGCTCAATGTTCGCCAGCAACGAGGCGTCACCCACCCGCACTTCGCGCTGCAACAGACGGCGCATCCAGTTAATCCGGTGGACGTGCAGCACCGACGACAACGACGCCGTGGTGCGGGCCTTGTATTTGGCGAACTGGGTGTAGACCACCCAACAGAGAATAAACCACACCAGACTCAGCCAGTTGAGAATATCGATATCCAGCATGCTTACGGTTCCCCTGAGACGGCGACATCGGATACGTAAGCATATATCGGGACGGCATCCTGATAAATACGACCAGGCCACAGGGCGGCTGCGTAGTTTTACGGACCGGGGCTTACCACCACCGAAGGCCCGTGCGCGCAAGACCGGCCGCCGCGTTGCCGGGCTGCGTATTCATTCCGTGCAGAACGCATTCGTTTTCTGTCACAATGGCGCCTGCCTGGTCAGAAAAGCATCAGCGCACGACGATTACCTGCTTAAGCGGGTAACCGGGCAAGGAACACTTGTAAGAGAACGTGCAAGAGAACCAGTAAGAAAACCTTTGAGACAAACGGTGAGAAAAGCCATGAGCAAAGACAAACACACAGACGCCAATCACCGGCGTAACCTGCACGCCTGCAGTGCCATTATGCGCAAGGGCGGCGCCCACGGTCAGAGCATAAAAGCCCGGCGGGCCGACGATAAACGACAACTGCGCAAAGCCATGCGCGAGGGGAGCTCCGGCTCCCCTTTTTCTTGCCTGCGATTCGGGGCAAAGGTGTTATCAGGCGCGTTTCAGCCAGCTGACCAAGCGCTGAATGCGGACATCCGATAACTGCCGGTAGTCGAAATACGGACACAAAATCAGACCCGATGCCTTGTGCACAGCAAAATCGGCATCCAGCCAGCGCCATGAACGCCCTTCCTCGCCCGCCCAATCACCACGCCCGGACGAATGCGACACCTTAACTTCATCCACTGTCAGGCCTAAGGCATCTGCGTATTTACGCGCCAGCAACAGCCTTACTGTACCGGGCTGCCCTGACCCCGACTGAGTATCACCGGCCGTTTTCACAGAGACGTCGGGGGGCGAAAAAAGCAAAGCCTGTCCACTGCCCTGCTGCAGCAACTGCTGATCGCGCAGGTCCTGCCAGCGGCTGAATCCGGCCGGATTCACGGCAAACACCAGCTTGGCGTAAACGTTAAATATTTTGCGCCAGTGGTTACCGGTTTCCTGCGCAATGGCGGCAATTTCGCCGGGCTGCATGGCGCGCAGTTCCGTCAGATTCTGGTATTGCGGCAGCGGCGGCCGGTTTTCGATGTACACCTGAAAACCGGCGCCGGCATTGCCCAGTCCGATCATGCAAACCAGTTCCGCGTGCGGTTGGCAAACGCCACCAACGACAGCATCACCGGCACTTCCACCAGCACACCCACCACGGTCGCCAGAGCGGCACCGGAATTCAGACCAAACAGCGAAATGGCAACGGCCACCGCCAGTTCAAAGAAATTACTGGTGCCGATCATGCAGGCCGGTGCGGCAATGTTGTGCGCCAGCCGCATTTTACGCGCAATAAAATAGGCAATAAAAAAGATGCCATAGGTTTGCAGCAGCAACGGAATGGCGATCAGCACAATGTCCATTGGCTTGGCGACAATGGTCTGCGCCTGCAGCGCAAACAGAATCACCACCGTGCTGATCAGACCGAGAATCGAAAATGGTTTGATAGCACCCACAAACTGTGACAGCGCCTCGCCACCACGCACGAATAACAGACGACGTGTGAATACACCCGCGACCAGTGGCAGCACCACATACAGTACCACCGACAGCAACAGGGTTTGCCACGGCACCTGAATATCGGACACCCCAAGTAAAAAAGCAGCGATTGGCGCGAAGGCAAACACCATGATCAGATCGTTCACCGACACCTGCACCAGGGTGTAATTCGGATCGCCTTTGGTCAGCTGACTCCAGACAAACACCATGGCGGTACAAGGTGCTACGCCCAGCAGAATCATGCCGGCAATGTATTCGCTGGCGGTTTGTGCATCCACCAGCCCGGCAAAAAAGACGCGGAAAAACAGCCAGCCCAGCAGCGCCATTGAGAAGGGTTTAATCAGCCAGTTAATCACCAGCGTCAGCAGCAGCCCCTGCGGTTTTTTGCCGACATCCTTAACGGCAGAAAAGTCGATCTGAATCATCATGGGGAAAATCATCAGCCAGATCAGTACCGCCACTACCAGATTGACGCGCGCAATTTCCAACCCGGCAATCGCCGCAAAAACATCCGGCAACAATAAGCCCAGCACCACGCCAAGCACCATACCGGCACCGACCCAGACGGTCAGGAATCGTTCGAAAATACCCATTGTTATTGCTCCACAACCTGCATAAATGTGCGGCGGATGGCGTCTGCCTCCATACCCTTGAAATTCTGGTTTTTCAGCACCCGGATGCGGCGACGTAATTCAGCGGCGACATCGGTAAATAATTGCAGTTGACGAACCGGATCGGTTTCTTTCGACGGATCGGTCAGACCCCAATGCACTTTCAGGCTGCTGCCCATCCACAGCGGACAAGCCTCACCGGCGGCGCTGTCGCACACGGTAATCACCACATCGGGATTAAAAGCAGCGAACTCATCCCAGCTCTGGCTCTGTAAACCGTCGGTACGGATGTTGTGCGCCGTCAGAAAATTCAGCGTGCCCGGAAATACAACGCCCGCCGGCTGGCTGCCGGCACTGCGTACGTCGAACACATCCCCCGCCTCATCGCGGCAGATGGCCTCCGCCAGAATGGAGCGGCAGCGGTTATGGGTACAAACAAACAGGAGTTTCATGGTTTACCCGCAGGTGTCGGTGACACAGCAATTGGAAAATAAATGACCCGCCAGCGCCTGAATCTGGCTCTCGGACGCCCGTGCGGCGGCGGACAGAATGTCGAGGGCCCAGTCTTCAAGCGCGGGATTAATGCGGTAGTACACCCACTGACCACGCTTTTCGGCGGTCAGAAGGCCGCTTTCGCGCAGCGGCTGCAGATGGCGGGAGACTTTTGGCTGGCTGATCGGTGTCTGGCTTAACTGGGTCTGGCTTAACTGGGTCTGACTTAACTGGGCCTGACTGTGATTGAGTGCACTGATCAGATCGCACACGCACAGCTCGCCACGGCTGTGCAACAGCAGCACCAGACTCAGACGGGTGTCGTCATTCAGGCACCGGAACAGGGTCAGCGGCGTCAGGCTCAGCGGGGCTGACTGGGTGTCGGGCAAACGGGCTGCGGAATCCATCAGGCGATCCTCAACAATAAGCTCAAACCGGCGGCGTCCGCCTGCCGGTGCAGAATGCGGGCATCGTATATACGGATTTCCGTATATACAAGCGAATGTGCCTGAAAACCCCGCCAAACAGCCCGTTTGCCCCTTACCGTGCCCCAAAAATCCGGTTAAGGTGACCGCGGATGATAATCAGAATAAACAGGATATTTCCATGGAATCCAAGGCTCAGTACCACCTCATCGTTTTCGGCGCGACCAGCTTTGTCGGCCAGATCCTGACCCGCTATCTGGCCACCCAATACGGTGTCGGTGGCGACCTGAAATGGGCCATCGCCGGCCGCTCCGAACGCAAACTGCAGGAAGTCCGCGGTTCGCTGGAGCCGGTGCTTAAAGACAAGGCCAAAGAGCTGCCGATCATTATTGCCGACGCCGCCAACGAAGATGAACTGCGGGCCATGTGCGACCAGACCCGCGCGGTGGTTTCGACCGTCGGCCCTTACGCTCTGTACGGCGAACCTCTGGTAAAAATCTGCGCCATCAGCGGCACCGACTATTGCGACCTGACCGGCGAACCCCAGTGGATCCGGCGCATGCTGGACAAATACGAGGCGGCGGCTCAGGCCTCCGGCGCACGCATTGTGCACTGCTGCGGTTTCGATTCCGTGCCGTCTGACATGGGCGTGTATTTCCTGCAACAGGAAGCCCAGAAGCGCTTCGGCCGCAGCGCCAACCGAGTGAAAATGCGCTTTAAAGCCGGTAAAGGCGGCGTATCCGGCGGCACCGTCGCCAGCATGCTGGAACTGACCAAAGAGATGGTTGCCAACCCCGCCCTGCGCAAAGAACTGGCCAACCCGTATTCCCTGTGCCCCACCGGCCACGGCTTCAGTGCCCGCCAGGCCAGCATGAACGGCGTCAGTAAAGACACTGACATGGTGAGCTACACCGCGCCCTTCATCATGGCCGCCATCAACACCCGCGTGGTGCACCGCTCCAACGCCCTGCGCGACAAACTGTACGGCAGCGACTTTACCTACGACGAAGCCGTACTCACCGGCGACGGCGCCAAGGGCCTGATCGGCGCGTCCGTTTACGCCTTTTTCCTGGGCGCCTTTATGGTGCTGGCGGCGATCAAACCGACCCGCTGGTTGCTGGAAAAGACCATCCTGCCCAAGCCGGGCGAAGGCCCGAGCCCGAAAGCACAGGAAGAAGGTTTCTACGATCTGCGCTTTATTGGCCGCACCAGCGCCAACGAGACCATCATCACCCGCGTCACCGGCGACAAAGACCCGGGCTATGGCTCAACCGGCAAAATGCTGGGCGAAGCCATCGTCAGCCTGGCCTGCGACCTGCACGATGAGAACGGTGGCAAAAAGGACCGCAAAGGTGGCTTCTGGACACCGGCATCGGTGTTTGACGAGCGCTATCTTGACCGCCTGCAGGACAAAGCCGGCCTGACCTTCGAGACGTTGAGCTGAAGATGAACCAAGCCTGAGCGTCGGGGCCGGTAACGGCCCCGACGCTCAGTTGCTTTCAGCGACGATTGACCCTCATCGCTGGTGCTCCGCAGAACCGCACTTATTCCTTTGGATGAATTGCCCCATCCGGCCGACAGGTCTAATCTGATAGACAAACCCAGCCATTATTCTGATATGAGCAAGCCAGCCCCTCCCGAAACCGCATCCGCCTCGTCGGCGCTGATGACGGTGCTGAACAGCCTCGACGCCCTCATTTATGTCGCCGATATGGACAACCACGAGCTGCTGTTCATCAACGAATATGGCCGTCAGAAATGGGGCGAACCCGGCGGTAAGCGCTGCTGGGAGTATCTGCAAAAAGATCAGAAAGGCCCCTGTACCTTCTGCACCAATGCTCATCTGGTGAACGACCGCGGCTCTCCGACCGGCGTGTACGTGTGGGAATTTCAGAACACCCGCACCGGCCACTGGTATCAGTGCCGCGACGAAGCCATTATCTGGACCGACGGCCGCCTGGTGCGCATTGAAATTGCCACCGACATCAGCGAGCGCAAAGAGATTGAACAGGCACTGGAAGACGCCAAACGCGAAGCCGAATTTCTCGCCGGCGTCGACCCGCTGACCAGCCTGAATAACCGTCGCGCTTTTTTTAATCTGGGCGATCAGATACTGAAAGAAGCCGTGCGCTTTCATCGTCCGGCATCACTGATCATGTTCGATCTCGATTACTTCAAACAGATCAACGACAACTTCGGTCATGAAGCCGGCGACGAAGTGCTGCGCCACATTGCCCGCCTGACCGAAGCAACCACCCGCAAAGTCGATATCGTGGCCCGCCTCGGCGGTGAGGAATTCGCCGTGCTGCTGCCGCAGACCGGTCTGGAACAGGCCGGACAACTGGCCGAACGGTTGCGGGCGGCATTTATGAATACGCCCATCGTGATCAATGGCGAGGCCATCCGCACCACAGCAAGCTTTGGTGTCAGCAGCTGCGACCAGTGCGATGAACTGCGTCTGGATATGATGCTGGCGCTGGCCGACAACGAGCTCTACAACGCCAAACGCGCGGGCCGTAATCAGATACGTATGGGCAGTTCCGTCAACGACAGCACCCGCCCTGACCGAGCACTCTGAACAGAGGACAGCCGCTCGCGAAAATGGCCAGAAAGAAAGCGGCCAGATAAAAAACGATAGAAAGAAAAACGGATAGAAAGAAAAACAGGCAATAAAAAAGCCGCTTCATTGCTGAAGCGGCTTTTTTTGTATCTGGTAGGACTAGCCAGATTCGAACTGGCGACCTCTACCATGTCAAGGTAGCGCTCTAACCAACTGAGCTATAGTCCTGAAGTGGCGCGTATACTAACCAAGCCCCCGACGGTTTGCAACTGGTTGTTATTTAAAGATTTGTCGGCAAACGGCCGGGCGATAAAACGGCCCGGCCGACGTTTTCCTTCAAGGGCACATTCAGCTGTTGGCGATGGTCTGCTTTTTCATCTCATGCAACAGATCGCGAAGACGTGCGGCCTCTTCAAAGTCGAGGTCTTTCGCGGCTTTGAACATACGGTCTTCTACCTGTGCCATGTGTTTCACCAGCTCGGACGCCGGCATGGCTTTCCAGTCATCCCCCGCGTAACCGGCAGCGTCTTCCGCCACTTTACGGCCACGGCCTTTACCCTTGCCCTTTTTGCCTGGCGGCGGTGCCGCTTCCAGAATGTCTTCCACCGACTTGGTGACACCACGCGGAATAATGCCGTGCTCGGTGTTGAAGGCCACCTGCTTCTCGCGGCGGCGTTCGGTCTCGTCGATGGCGCGCTGCATGGAATCGGTGATGCGGTCGGCGTACAGAATGGCAGTACCGTTCAGGTTCCGCGCCGCCCGCCCTATGGTCTGAATCAGGGATCGCTCGGAACGCAGGAAGCCTTCTTTGTCGGCGTCGAAAATCGCCACCAATGACACTTCCGGAATATCCAGACCTTCCCGCAACAGGTTGATACCCACCAGCACATCAAATTCGCCCAGACGCAGGTCGCGGATGATTTCCACCCGCTCTACGGTGTCGATGTCTGAGTGCAGATACCGCACGCGGACCTGCTGTTCGTGCAGAAACTCGGTGAGGTCTTCGGCCATGCGCTTGGTCAGCACGGTAATCAGCACACGCTCGCCCTTGGCCACGCGCAGCTGCAGCTCGTGCAGTACGTCATCCACCTGCCCGGTCGCCGGGCGGATTTCGACCACAGGATCGATCAGGCCGGTCGGGCGCACCACCTGCTCAACCACCGCATCCTGATGCTCTTTTTCGTAGTTGCCCGGCGTGGCCGACACAAACACGCACTGCGGAACGATGGCCTCCCATTCTTCAAAACGCATCGGCCGGTTATCCAACGCCGACGGCAGACGGAAACCGAACTGCACCAGCGTCTCTTTGCGCGAACGGTCCCCGCGGTACATGCCGCCGATTTGCGGAATGGTCACGTGGGATTCATCGACGAACACCAGCGCGTCGTCAGGGATGTAATCAAACAGCGTGGGCGGTGCTTCGCCTTCGCCGCGCCCGGATAAATAGCGCGAGTAGTTTTCAATGCCCGAGCAATACCCCAGCTCCTGCATCATTTCGAGGTCGTAGCGGGTGCGCTGCTCCAGCCGCTGCGCTTCGACCAGCAGATTATTGTCGCGGTAATACTGCAGGCGCTCGCCGAGTTCGACCTTAATGTTGTCGATGGCATCGAGAATGCGCTCACGCGGGGTTACGTAGTGGGTCTTCGGGTAAATGGTTACCCGCGCCAGCTTGCTGTACACCGCCCCGGTGAGCGGGTCGAAGCTTGCGATCTGTTCGACTTCGTCGTCGAACAACTCAATCCGGATGGCTTCATCGTCGCTCTCCGCCGGAAAGATATCGATCACTTCACCGCGCACCCGGTAGGTACCGCGATGGAAATCGGCGTCGTTGCGGGTGTACTGCAGCTCGGCCAGGCGGCGCAGAATGCTGCGCTGATCAATACGGTCGCCGCGCACGATGTGCAGCATCATTTTCAGGTACGACTCAGGGTCACCCAGACCGTAAATCGCCGACACAGTCGCGACGATGATCGCATCGCGCCGCTCCATCAGCGCCTTGGTCGCCGACAGACGCATCTGCTCAATATGCTCGTTCACCGAGGCGTCTTTATCGATAAAGGTGTCGGACGACGGCACGTAGGCTTCCGGCTGGTAGTAGTCGTAGTAAGACACGAAGTACTCAACCGCATTGTTCGGGAAAAACTCTTTGAACTCACCGTACAGCTGAGCGGCCAGTGTTTTGTTGTGCGCCATGACGATGGCCGGACGCTGACACTGGGCGATAACGTTCGCCATGGTGAAGGTTTTCCCCGAGCCGGTAACGCCCAGCAGGGTTTGTTTCAGCAGGCCGGCATTGACACCGGCAACCAGCTGGCGGATGGCTTCCGGCTGATCTCCGGCCGGCGGATACTTGCTTGTAAGCTCAAATGCCTTGCTCATCAGGATTCCAGTCAGGGGCTAAATCGGATAGCATTATACGGTTTTTTTGACCGGCAGACGGGGCGGATTCTCGCACGGTTCTGCCACCATCCCATCGCGTTTTTGAGGATACACATTTTGGACCTGCAACTGTCTGATCGCGTTCAACAGATCAAGCCTTCCCCGACCTTGGCGGTAACCAACCGTGCTGCCGAACTTAAGGCGGCTGGCAAAGACATTATTGGCCTTGGTGCGGGCGAACCGGATTTCGATACTCCGGAGCATATCAAGCAGGCAGCCATTGAAGCGATTACCAAGGGCTTCACCAAATACACCGCGGTGGACGGCACCCCAGGTCTGAAAAAAGCCATCATCAACAAACTGAAAAACGACAACGGCCTGAGCTACGAACCGTCTCAGATTCTGGTGTCGTGCGGCGGCAAACAGAGCTTCTTTAACCTGTCTCTGGCGTTCATCAATCCGGGCGACGAAGTGATCATCCCGGCGCCATACTGGGTGTCTTACCCGGACATGGTGGTGATTGCCGGCGGCGTGCCTGTGATCATTGAAACCGACGAAACTACCCGTTTCAAAATCACCGCCGAGCAACTGGAAAAATCCATCACCGCCAAAACCAAACTGGTGGTGCTGAACAGCCCTTCCAACCCGTCCGGCGTGGCGTACACCGCCGACGAACTGAAAGCGCTGGGCGATGTGCTGCGTAAGCACCCGGACGTGCTGATCGCCACCGACGACATGTATGAGTACATCTGGTGGGCCGATTTTGCTTTCGAAAACATCCTGACCGTGTGCCCGGACCTGTACGAGCGCACCATAGTGCTGAACGGCGTATCCAAAGCCTACAGCATGACCGGCTGGCGCATCGGCTACGCCGCAGGCCCGCTGAAACTGATCAAGGCCATGACCAAGGTGCAGTCGCAGAGCACCTCTAACCCGACCTCCATCTCTCAGGTCGCAGCAGAAGCAGCCCTGAATGGCGGTCGCGCCTGCGTTGAGCCTATGGTTAAAGCGTTCAAGGAACGTCACGATTACGTGATCAAAACCCTGAACGAAATCCCGGGTTTCAGCTGCATTACCGCTGACGGTGCGTTCTACGCTTACCCGAATGTGAAAGAAGCCATGGCCAAAGCCGGCATCGATAACGACGTCGATTTCGCCGAAAAGCTGCTGCTGGAAGCCGGCGTTGCACTGGTTCCGGGTTCTGCTTTCGGTACTCCTGGCTACATGCGTCTGTCCTTCGCGACCAGCATGCAAGTGCTGGAAGACGCCCTGAGCCGCATCAAAAAGGCCCTGAGCTGATACGAAAAAGGGAGGCTTAAGCCTCCCTTTTTTATTGTTCGCTTTTTCGCACGCCCTGTTAAACCCAGGCCCCGGCTTACCAGCCCATTTCCGCCTTGATAAAAGGGATGGTCAGCTTGCGCTGGGCTGACAGCGACGCCTGATCCAGCTGCTCCAGCAGATCAAACAAGCCCTGCATATCGCGCGGGCCCCGGGTCAGAATAAAGCGTGCCACCTCATCGCTCATATTCAGACCACGACGTCGGGCACGCAGCAACACCGCCAGCACTTTGTCGTCATCTTCCAGAGGCTCGACCTGATACACCATGCCCCAGCTCAGGCGGGACGATAAGTCCGGCAACTCGATGCCGAGATGATTCGGCGCCTGATGACCGGCAATCAGCAGATGCCCCTGACGGTCGCGGATGCGATTAAACAGATGGAAAACGCCCTCTTCCCACTCGCGATTGCCGGCAATGGCCTGCACGTTATCAAGGGCGACCAGCGGCAGCTGCTCCATCGATTCGAGCACCGCCGGGCTGTATTCGGCCAGCTCGTCCAGCGGCAGATACACACTCTGGTGACCCAGACCTTCCGCATAGTGACACGCCGCCTGCAGCAGATGACTGCAGCCGACACCATGGGCACCCCAGAGGTAGATAAAGGGTTCTCCACGCACTGTCCACTGCGCCTGCAGCGCCTGCACGATCTGCTCGTTCGGACCGGCGTGGTAATTAGCGAAACGGGCGTCGTCGCGGACGGCGACCGATAAAGTCAGTTGCTGACGGAATTCACTCATGGATCAGTGGCGCCAGTTGTATACGGATTCTTGTTCGGTTTGCAGCAGACGGCGGTCGAGTGCCAGCGTGGTCCAGACCTGCGCCCAGTCGGCGGACAGATCCAGCTCCAGCGTCAGCATCTGATTCGTGACCGACACGACGCGCACAGCCTTAATCGCCACGTTGGCTTTCAGGTAATTCAGCACGTCCTGATACTGTTTAAAGGAAGTAACATCGCCCACCTGAATCTGGAAGCCACCGGTCGACTCGCTGCTGACCACGGCAAACCGCGCAGCCATAAACGCCGACACCTGATCAGCCACCTGAGCCAGCACAGCCGCTTCGCTGCTGCCCTCGGCCTGCACTTCGGTGAACTCGTCTTTCAGCTTCAGAAAACCGCGGTAGCCGAAACCACCGCTTTTCGGCGTCAGACGCCCTGCCAGTACCGCATCCGCCATATAACGTTCCGATGCGGTCGCGATGTCGGCGCGGAACAGCCCCCACAATTGCTCGACGGAGAGCGCCATATTGTCTTCCAGATCGAGCGCAGGCCACAGCAGCGGAATACCGCGTTCGTTCATGGCAAGCTCGGTCGCCGCTTTCCACTGCGCCTGATTCGGTCCGACAATGGCACGTTGCAGATCGGCTTCGACACCCAGCCACACCAGCACCAGCGGGCGGCTTTTGCCCCACACCGGCAAACGGGCATCACGCAGCAGGTCGTCGAATAAATTCTGGGCAAACACCACCTCCAGCTGCAGACCGGAAGCGGTGTCACGGAAAAAGCGGAAGCTTTTAACAAAACGATCAGCGTTCGACGCGGCACTGAGCACCGCATCGTTCTGGGCGCTGTCGCGTTTACCAGTCACTTTTACCACCAACTGCAGAAAGGCCTCCTGCAGGCCGGACTGGCGACTGGCCGATGACTGGTCGGATACGGGAACACGCACCTGATAGAGATCTGACACAGTCACTGCATGACTGACCAGACTCAGACCCCACAACATCATCAGGAAAAGGGCTCGCACCGGAATATTCCTTAATACCTAGAAAATAAGCTGCGGTATTGTGCCATGACTGACTGAGATAACCAGCCCTGCTCCCGAATTGTTGCGGAGTAACCCACACAACTTCTGTCACAAATCGCGTATGCATGATGCAGGACGGTTAACAAATCGTTAGAATACGCGCCTTTCCCATTGGCCACCCAGTGACGACCATGAGTGACAAACAATCCCTGAGCTACAAAGACGCTGGCGTTGATATCGACGCAGGCAATGCATTAGTTGAACGCATCAAAGGTGTTGCGAAACGTACCCGACGCCCAGAAGTGCTGGCAGGTCTGGGTGGTTTCGGCGCTCTGTTCGAACTGCCACAAGGCTACAAAGAGCCTGTTCTGGTTTCCGGCACTGACGGCGTAGGCACCAAGCTGCGTCTGGCTATGGACCTGAAAAAACACAGCACCATCGGTATCGACCTGGTGGCCATGTGTGTAAACGACTTAGTGGTTGCCGGTGCAGAACCTCTGTTCTTCCTCGACTACTACGCCACTGGCAAGCTGAACGTTGACGTTGCCGCCGACGTGGTTTCCGGTATCGGTGACGGCTGCGAACAGGCCGGTGCTTCTCTGGTAGGCGGTGAAACCGCTGAAATGCCAGGCATGTACGAAGGCGAAGACTACGATCTGGCTGGCTTCTGCGTGGGCATCGTTGAAAAATCCCAGATCATCGATGGCTCTAAAGTTAAAGCCGGCGACAAGCTGATTGCTCTGGCGTCTTCTGGCCCGCACTCCAACGGTTACTCCCTGATCCGCAAGATCATTGAAGTATCCAAGGCCGACCTGACCGTTGATCTGGATGGCCAGCCTCTGGCAGACGCCCTGATGGCGCCAACCCGTATTTACGTGAAATCCGCCCTGAAGCTGATCAACGCCTCGGAAGTACACGCCATGTGTCACGTCACCGGCGGCGGTTTCCAGGAGAACATCCCTCGTGTTCTGCCGGACGACTGTAAAGCCGTCATCGACACCAACAGCTGGCAGTGGCCAGCCGTGTTCAGCTGGCTGCAGGAAGCCGGCAACGTGGCGACTCACGAAATGTTCCGCACCTTTAACTGTGGTGTTGGTCTGATCGTAGCCGTGCCGGCCGACAAAGCCGATTCTGCCGTTACCCTGCTGAACGCCGAAGGCGAACAGGCCTGGATCATCGGCGACATTCAGCCGCTGAACGGCGCTGAAGAACAGGTTGAATTCATCGGTAACCGCACCGTATGAACCCGACCGCAACACCTGAGAAAGCACGCATTGTGATTCTCATCTCCGGCAGTGGCAGCAACATGGTTGCCATTGCCGACGCAGTCAAAGCCGGTGATATCAATGCCGATATTGCCGCTGTGATCTGCAACCGCCCGGAAGTTGCAGGCCTGCAAAAAGCGCGCGACCGCGATCTGGATACCGCCGTTCTTGATCACAAAGGCTTCACCACCCGTGAAGCCTTTGATCAGGCCCTGATGGAGCTGATCGACAGCTATGATCCGGATCTGGTCGTACTCGCTGGCTTTATGCGCATCCTGACCCCGGCGTTCACGGCGCACTATCATGGCCGCATGCTGAATATTCATCCTTCCCTGCTGCCTAAGTATCAGGGACTGAATACCCATCAGCGTGCGCTCGACGCCGGTGAAAGCGAACATGGGGTAACCGTGCACTTCGTAACCGAAGAACTGGATGGCGGCCCGGTTGCCATTCAGGCGGTGGTACCCGTGTACGACGGCGATGACGCTCTGAGCCTGCAGAAACGCGTTCAGGTTCAGGAACACGTGATCTATCCGATCGCCGTTAAGTGGTTTACCGAAGGTCGCCTGACCCTGTCACAGGGCACAGCCCGACTCGACGGACAACCCCTGCCCGACCACGGACTGCAGCTGCGCAGCTGATTTCCGCCCGCCATCCGACGATGGCGGGATCTCCTCGTGGCCATCACGGTCTGAATCTGTATACTCAGCCACTCAGGAATACCACCGGGGCCTACATGCAGGTATTACGGACGATAACCGCAGCCACATTATTACTGTGGACCTCCCTCAGCGCACAGGCCGAAGCAACGCCTGACACAGACAGCGCCAGTACCTTGCTGCCCTTCACAGCGACCTACCGCACCGAATGGAAGCTTGGCTGGTTCAGCATCAATGTCGACGCGACCCGCACATTAAGAAAACAACCCGACGGCCACTGGCACTTGTCTTTCGACGCCGAGACCGGCGCCGCCGCCCTGCGCGAAACCTCAGAATTCAGCGTCACTAATGGCCGCATTCAGCCACTGGAGTACAACTACAAGGCGAGCGGACTGTTTAACGAGCCCGACCGCAGCTTGCTGTTCGTACCAAATCTGAATCTGGTGAAAGACATTCGCAACAACAAAACCTACACCAATGCCTGGGAAGGTGAAGTTCACGACAACCTGACCTACATGCTGCAGGCAGGGCTTGATCTAGCACGGGGCGACGAAGAAATTGCTTACACGGTTTTTGAAAAAAACAAAGGCAAAGAATTCCGTTTCAAAGTCGTCGGCGAAGAAATCATTGATACCCGGATCGGCAAACTCAGAACCGTTAAGGTTGAGCAACTGCGCAATAAGAAATCGCGCGAAGTCTTCGCCTGGTACGCCATCGACCGTCACTACCAACTGGTTCAGTTGCGCGACAAAGAAAACGGAAAAACCCGCTACCAGATCGACATCACCAGCCTGGAACCCTGAGCAGGCGTTTTGCAATACACCAGTGCTCAGGTAAACTCGCGGCACATTTATATTGCAGGAATCTGACATGCGACTGAGCGACGGCGACATCGAACAACGAATCGCAGACGGAAGCATCATCATCCAACCGAGCCCGGGCGAAGATGCCATTGCCGGCATCAGCGTTGACCTTCGTCTTGATCACAGATTCCGTGTCTTCAACAACAATTCCGTTACCCATCTCGATCTCTCCGGCGACCGCGCCCAGCTTGAGCGCGATATAGATCGCATCATGAGCAAAGAGATAGAAATTGAAGCCGGCGAAGCGCTCTATATCCACCCGGGTGAGCTGATCCTTGGTGCCACCATGGAATCCGTTACCGTGCCGGCAGACCTCGTCGGCTGGCTCGACGGCCGCAGCTCACTGGCACGCCTCGGACTGATGGTACACGTTACCGCAGGCCGCATTGATCCGGGCTGGGAAGGTCAGATCGTTCTGGAATTCTTCAACAACGGCAAGCTCCCACTCGCGCTTCGCCCAGGCATGGTGATCTGCGCCATGTCGTTTGAAACACTGTCAAACCCTGCTCTGCGCCCGTACAACAAGCGCGTTAATGCCAAGTACAAGGGACAGAAAGGCGCAGTATTTTCACGCATCGCCAAAGACTGAACTGAGGCAGCACGAAACCAGAAAAACATAAGAAAAATCAAACAGATGCTTGACATCAAGCGTCTGCCTACAGATAATAGCACCACTTCAAAGATGTTCCCCGATAGCTCAGTCGGTAGAGCAGCGGACTGTTAATCCGTTGGTCGCTGGTTCAAGTCCAGCTCGGGGAGCCATTTATTATAAATTCGCCTATTCGCTTCCATCCTCTGACGAGAAATTAACTATACTGTCTTCAGTTCTGCGGAAAGCAATAGAAGACAGGAGTCCGGCAGCGAATGATCAACATACTTCTCGATGCTTCTCGCACCCTAAAAAGATTAATTTCAGTTTCCTATGATGTGGCAGCAATTCCCCTCGCCGCATATTTAGCTCTGGCTCTCCGCTACGGGACTACCACCCCACCACTTAACGACCAGCTTTATTTGACCTGTCTTAGCACGGCAATTATAACCATCGGAATATTTATAAAACTGGGCTTGTATCGCGCCGTAGTCCGATTTATGACCAGCCAAGCCTTTACAACGCTTGCAATTGGTATTGCCATTTCATCGGCGACGTTTGGCAGCATGTCATTTCTGCTACAGGCTAATATTCCAAGGTCCAGCATTATCATCTACTTCTTTACTGCATTTGCTCTTCTCGGCACACCTAGGCTCTTTATTCGCAGCATTGTCTCACAACTCGGTAAAATTGCAGCGGAGCCCGTCATCATATATGGGGCCGGCCAGCAAGGGATTGCTCTGGCCCAGGCACTTGCGAACAGCCCACTCTACCGTACATGCGCGTTTGTTGACGACTCTCCCCAAAAGCAAAAAACGAGCATTCAAGGTCTAAAAGTTCTGCCAGCACAAAGCATTGATGAAATCTGCAAATCAATAGCTGTTAAAAAAGTCCTCCTTGCTCTGGGGAGAACAAGTACGAATCAAAGAAAGCGGTTGATTGAAGCCCTGGCCGACAAAAACCTTGAAATACTAACAGCACCATCAGTTACAGACATCATCAGCGGCAAAGCCCGTATAGAAGAAGTACGCGAGGTAGAAATTGAAGACTTACTAGGTCGGGAATCTGTAAGTCCAAATATTGATCTTATTGAAAGTAACATAAAGAACAAAATCGTAGCAGTAACAGGGGCTGGTGGTTCTATTGGCTCTGAGTTATGCCGCCAGGCGATAGCACAAAGGCCTGCCAAGCTCATCCTGATTGAGTTGAACGAGTACAGTCTCTACACGATTGAACAAGAACTCAATGAACTAAATGCGACACAAGGAACAGAAATTCCTGTTGTATCCATTTTAGGTTCGGTGCAAAAGCAAAGCCGCCTAGAAACGATATTCCGTAAATTTAAAGTTCAGACCGTATATCATGCGGCAGCATATAAACACGTCCCAATGGTCGAACACAACGTTGTTGAAGGTGTACGCAATAACGTGTTTGGGACATGGCATTGTGCAGAAGCTGCAATATCTGCGAATGTCGAACGTTTTGTACTTATTTCTACAGACAAAGCCGTACGTCCTACCAATGTAATGGGCGCTTCAAAACGCTTGGCAGAACTAGTACTGCAGGCCCTTGCGAGCCGCCAGAATGACACCCTGTTTTGCATGGTTCGATTTGGAAATGTTCTTGGTTCATCTGGCTCTGTCGTACCGCTTTTCCGCCGCCAGATTAAGGACGGTGGACCAATAACAGTTACGCACCCTGATATCACCCGTTATTTCATGACCATCCCAGAGGCTTCTCAACTGGTAATTCAGGCTGGTGCGATGGGCAAAGGCGGCGATGTATTCGTACTCGATATGGGAGAGCCAGTGAAAATTAAGTCACTGGCTAAAAAAATGATCAAACTGTCTGGGCTAACAGAAAAGTCTATTCAGCAACCTCATGGTGACATTGAAATTAAGTTCACAGGACTACGTCCTGGTGAAAAACTGTATGAGGAGCTATTGATAGGTGACAATGTCGAAGGTACAGAACATCCCAGAATCATGACGGCCAGTGAAATCCACCTTAGCTGGCCAGAAACACACAATCTTCTTAATAGACTTGATAAAGCCTGTCATGATTTCGTTGTCGACGAAGTCGTACGTTTGCTACTGGAAGCTCCTGCGGCATATAACAAGCAGGGGGACTGCCCAGACTGGGTACTTAACGCACAATGAGAAATATCGATTGCACTATTTCCCAACTCTGTCGCCCCTTCCTGCACCCAATACAGTTTTAACGATGTAGGAGAAATAAGTACCGACAGACATGTCATTGATCATTTGCGCGTCGATTTCCGCAAGCAAATTCGGTGTAGCCATATCAATGTCATTAATTTGAGCCAAACCAGTAATACCAGGTCGCACATCGTAAACCCCCCTCGCCTTCCGCTGCTGAATAAGCTCCACCTGATTAAAAAGGTTAGGACGAGGGCCTACCAAACTCATATCACCTTTCAAAACGTTCCATAACTGGGGGAGTTCATCCAGTTTGGTTTTACGCAAAAAACCACCTATTTTTGTTATTGAGGCTGACGACGCAAGGTGGCTGGCAACAGATGCAGTATCAACAGACATCGTTCGAAACTTAACCAATATAAAGGGTTTCATATTTCGCCCTACTCTTTCCTGACGAAAAATTGGAGAGCCAGTATCAAATAGTCCAATGACAAAGATAAGCAACATTATAGGTGCACCCAAAGCCAGGCCCAACAGCGAGAGTATAAAATCCAATAGCCGCAATAACATCACTCACTCCCTTTAATACTTTTATTAACGGTATTTTTGAATGCCTGATCGACTGTAAATTTTGGATCCCAACCTATCAAACGTCTAGCTTTAGAGCTATTAACAACAAGATCTCCAACAAGTTTTTCAATCATATCTTCGCGCCTGAATATAAAACCAATAAGCCTGAAAGCATTCTTTGGAAAAGGGAAAAGCAGAGGAGGCCTCCCGAGATTTATGCGAATTTTGCTTATAATATCCTTAAGTGATAGATCTACGCCATCAGACAAACAGAAAATTTGGTTTGACGCTAAAGGATTCTGAAGACAACATTTTATAAAATGGACGACGTTACCAACATATATGATGCTACGATGATTATTAATTGAACCGAACGGAAGTGGAAGAGTAGTCGAAGCAAGTTTAAACAGGTCTCCGAAATTACCGGGAGCGTTAGCACCATAAACAAGCGGGAGTCTAATAATAACAACATCCATGTCAGAAGAACCAGCAAGATCAAGAAGCCCATCTTCTGCCAAAGATTTTGATTTAGTATAGGCGTTATATGGTGCTTTAGGCGTATCTTCATCGAGTCGAGCACTTGAGTTCTGCCCATTCACACCAATGCTACTAATAAAAATAAAACGCTTCACACCGCTCGAAGCGCACTGCCTAGCAAAGTTTATAGTTCCTTCGGTATTAACAGAAAAGAAAGACTCCTCCCCCCCCTCTTTTTTTCTTACATGTGCGACGGCCGCAGAATGGATCACTACCTCCGGTTTGATTTCATTGAGTGGGAACACCGTATGGGCATCCATGTGCTCTATTTTAAAGACTGTCGAATCAGAATTAAGCGCATCTGGAACAGTTCTGAAAAACCGGAAAACCTTAAATGCCTCATTACCACAAAAATGGCTGTATAATTCTGCACCAATAAAGCCAGAGGCTCCTGACAATAGAATATTCACTATATCTGTCCGTCCTAAGCCAGAGGTAAAGAGTCAATCAGTTCTACATAAGGTTTCAGCTTAGACTGCCAAGAAAAATTGTCCTTAACAAACTTTCTTCCGGAAAGACTTAAATAGCCTGCGAACGATTCATCAGAACTGATCCTTAAAATAGCTGACATGTAGTCGTCAATGGAGTCTGCAATTATGCAGTTCCTGTTATCTTCAGCGCCTATGCCTTCCGAAGCAACAGTCGAAATAACCGCAGGTAGAGACATCCCCATATACTCCAACACTTTATTCTGAACGCCGGCTCCGAACCTCACGGAACAAACCCCTAGCAGTGCACCCTTAGCCGCCTCCGAGACAGATTCCACTTCACCGATAACATCCACATACGGGAAACATTCAAACTTTTTAACATTTGCCGGCGAAATTCTGCCTATAACTCGAAATCGAAAATTATCTACCTTCACAAGCTCTGGCATGACCTGCTTAGCAAACCATAAAGCACCATCTAAATTAGGTAAGAAATCCATACTACCGATAAATACCAACGTTTTACTGCTTGGAGAAAATGCGTACTGATAATTTCCGAGGTCGATTCCATTTCCACTTACAACAACACGCCCCGAAGTAGCGCCGAATGACTCAAGATAGGACCTATCAACATCTGATATAAGAACCGAAGCATCAGCAGACCTCATGGCTGAAATCTCATAATCAAGTAATCGAGTTTTCTCGACTGAGAATGCATAGTATTTAATTCCCTTTATCGCTAAATCACTAGTCATTCTGGAGTAATTTAAGGAAATCGCATCCGTAAGTTCAAGAATATTTGATTTTGCTTTTGAAGCAGAGAGATATTGTGCTGAACGAATTAAATGCGCAATAACGACGTCATAATCAGCCGAATGATACTCCACATAGTCTCGCAGGGCACTAGACTGATAATAGGCTATCTGAAGCGGTTTCCCAGTGAGGATTGCCAACACTGTTCGAAATAAAGATTTTAACCGCGAGTGAGAGATCTTATGGATATACTTGAATACATTATCATCTTGCACAGGGACATTCATTTCATCTGTGCTACAAAGGCTAACCAATGTAATATCATTAAATCTGGACAACTCCTTACAGATCTGATAAATCCTTAAACGATCACCGCCTATTACTGGAAAAGGAAACCTTGGTGTGACAACTAAAATTTTCTTACGACTCATTTATCATATCCTCTAATAAGCTTTAAAATAGAATCAATCCATTTGTACCTATTACGCAAGGACACCACCAATCGACCACGCCTAAGAGGTTCCCCTGAAAATATCGTTCGAGACCTCACATATAAGTACATACACTTCAATGGGTGAGTGCAATTAAGTTCCCACGGTTTACCGTATATCGAGTTATAATGAAGAACAGCGAAGTCGAATAGTGTTGAACCTCCTGACTTAAAGTTGTTAGACATATAATTCCAGAAGTCTGGCAAAGCAAGCCAGCTATCCCTTAAGACGTAGTTCAGAACACACTGATCATGAAATGTTATTCGTTCATGCTGCATAAGAAAGTTAAACATTTCCGACTTATAAAGGCCAAACCTTTTAATATCAACAAGCATAACTCCACTATTAAAGTATGCTGAAACTCCCAACTTATTTTTAACGGACTCTCCAACTCCAGGATCAGCGACAGCTGCTATTACATTCCCCCGCATATCCAACTTGAATAATTCTTCTATCGACCGCGTAATAACCGTATCACAGTCCAAGTACACAACCCTATCAATATCCCCAAAATAATCAGCGAGAAGCAATCGAAAATAAGCAGCTACAGGAATATTAGAATCGGTTTTAGCATTCTCAAAGTCACTTTCTTCAGGGAAATAAACTGAAATCATATTCCCAAACTCACCAAGAACTTTAACCAACTTGTCAGATGAAGGGCTCCCAGAAAAGAGTAAATGGCACTTAACACAAGAGGATTCAGCCTCAAGTAAAGAATAAAGTGAAACACAAAAGTGCTCTAGATAATTATCATCGCAAGAATAAACAACATTAATTGTCATTTAAACAACCTATAGTAAACTCTTTTAGCAATATATTTAAAATTCAAGTTCCATCTTGAATTCAACATCTCCAATGAAAACTCTGCCGCCACATCAGAAAACTTCGGAGTATCCATGACTAGAGACTTCAACAGATCAGGAGTGAGAAATTCATAATCTACATCGATGTACCCCTGAAGGATTGCACGTTGAATATCCATTCGAGCGTTTGGCTTGGACAACATCCCTTGTATAACACCACTTATTGAATTGGTATCTCGTATAATCCATCCACCTTGAACACTTACAGGGAAATCTCTATATATATAAACAGCAACTGGAACATCATGAGCCATAGTTTCTACAACTACTGTACTGGGTGTAGAGACTACACTTCGACACAAAGTAAGCACATCAGAAAAAGACCCTTCTGTTTTATTATTAGCTGTAGTTAGTGCAGATATCCTATTAGCCAGTATCCCATCAAAAATACGGAAGCAAAAACTTAGTCCTGAAAATTCAAGATACTTGACAGTTTCATTTATCAATTCTACTACCGAATTCATTTCATAGTCGCTGAAATACGAGGTATTTGCCGTAGTAATTAAAACATCGTAAAGCTTCGCATTATTAGATTTCATAAGTGCATCTCCCGACACAACGGAGCTAGGCAATCGGTAGCTATAAACATCTGCAAAAGGATTCAGTGCCTTAATTATTTTGCAGTCACTTGTATTTCCTGCAATCACTACATTAGACACAGCAGGATAGTACAACTTATAACTGTTACTGAAGAATGGATGAGTAAATCCACTACAGAAATCATAGACCCCATCCTGTATGGAAATTACACCACGACCATTTATCATCCATTTAAGAGCATACCTCATACTCTCCTTTTCATAAGGAGAAAATGTCACTAAAATATTATCATCATCCGGAACACTAGGATAAAAAGAACAGCCCCAGAACTCATCAATATTGCGGATATATTTTGAAACAACCGTTCTGGACTGCAAAAAATGTATATTCATTTCACCTGCCCTTTGGACTTAATGGCCTGAACAACAGCAAGTAAAAGAATATAATTTAATGGCAGATCCCAATACGGCCTCTGAGAGAACAACAAGCCAACCAATACTATAGTTAAAGCATCATCATGTCTTAGCCTTACCTGCGATACCTGTTGTAGCAGTAGCAACCACAATGGCATCGAATAAAGTAAGTATCCCACAAGACCATACATAGCCACATACGATACTACCGATGCAGTACTAAAAAATGATGAGTATTGATAAGCGGCATATTCTCCCACTCCAAACAAAGGAGCGTCTGCAATGATAGCATTAGATACTGCAACCACATGCCCCCTTGTGTTAGAGCTACTAACGCCCGATTCAGAATCACTGTAGAGACTTGATATTCTACCGACACTATAATGATATACGATATCAAGTTTTTCACCCGGGACCAGAGAAAGCAGCATTACACCTAATAGAATAATCGGGATCATCAAGCTAAACGATCGCTTAAAGGGAATCACCGCTACAACATAAATGGTTGAAAGAATAATAAATGCAATGGAGAATGTAAAAAATCCGAGCACATACATCAGAAAGACGATTTTTATATTCCCAAAATATTTATAATTTATTATCATAAGAAGGAATGTAACGAATCCAAAAGCTCCAGGCTCATCGAAAATACCAGCACCCCGAAGAAATCTGAACCCGGAAAATTGCATGTTGACTGCAGAAAAACTACCCAAATACAGCCCAGCCGTACGCCCGTCATGCAATTGTAACTCCATTAAGGGATTCATATCGAGCATTAACACCACAAAAAATGATAACGCATTACCAATTAGCAAAAAAACAAGAAGCACTGTAATAGTCTTCAAAATAAACAACTTATCGGAATTTAGATAACAAATCAGAAGTACAAATATGAATGCCGTACGTAATATCGCAGAAAGAACCTTGTCAAAGCCCAAGTAATCAGTATAAATAAAGTGTAGCACCTGAAAACAAATCGATGTAGCAAACGCGACATACGCCACCAGTGGCAATTCGACTCTACACTTCCTTAAGAAAACAAATAGAATCAGGGATGCTATAGCTAAAACCTGATGATATGGCGCAATAAAATTAAATATTATTGAGGGATATAGAACCAACAAGGGTATTAGTATCAGACTTTCACGCTTAAGCACCCTGCAAAACCTCCGTTATAGCCTTGGAGTAGCCCTCTATCGAAAATACCATGAGTCCTTCGGTTAAGGATCCGTCAAACTGATCAACCTCTCGAATAACAGTAGCTATAGCGTCATCTGTCATCTCATAATCAACAGTCCAACACCCAGCGACATGTCTAGCAATTTCCGCCGGTCCATATTGGTTATAAGATATACTTGGAATACCACAGCAAACAGCTTCAAGGTAACTCAATCCGAATGACTCTTCTAGTTCTGAAAGCAGTATGAAAACGGAATGTTCTCGATAAATACTGACAAGGTCTTCGTGCCTTACAGCGCCATAAAACTTTATGGTGTCAATATGACCACTATCCTTACATTTACTCTCGAAGCTCTTAGCATAAGATCCATCACCCACTATACTCCAAGTCCATCGACTATCCTGACGTTTCAACTCTGTAAAAACACGAAGCATTCTGTCATAGCCCTTTCCTTTCTCTAGTCTGGACACACTCAATAACTTGAAGTTATTCTGCACTGGCTCTAATACAGAAAAGGATAACGGATTATATAGGACAATAGGTTTTCTTTTACTAAGAAAAGGGAAAAATTCGAGAGTTTTCCCGGATATATACTTACTTACACTTAAGACGCGAGTCGATTTCTGATAAGTCCGCCCAAGAAAATACCTGTAAAGCAATACCCTAGAATAAAAAGTTGGCTCCAATAGCAATTTCTCGATTCCGTGTACGAAACTATATATCCGAACTTTCGAGAAGAAAGGCAAAAAGAAATTGGCTGCATATTGAACAGGACCGTCGTTCAATACCACAGCGTCAAACGAATCGATATCAATATCCCGGAACAGCCACCAATACTGAATCGGCCAAAGCAACGGAATCTTAGTTATAAAGTAATCCGCCTGATCATTGAAACCACTACCAGATACAAGCGTCACATCATAATAGTCATTCAATAATCTATACATGGTTGCAGCTACTGTACCGGCACCTCCTAATGCAGGCGGATACTCGTCAGCGACCAAAAGCAATTTTTTCCTTGACTCCCTCGTGGCCATAAAATATCTCCTCAGGATAGACGAAGAATTTTCATCATTAGCACCTTAAATTTTCTTACTACTTTCCTTTGACAATATTGACGTGCTGATATTAATCCATAACGCCTTTTTATTTTTAGTGTCTCATAAAAACCTTTATGACTTGAAGACACACCGCCAGTTAGAAAGCCCGCCAAAATATGATTGATATATTTAAAGGAAGCATTTGACCTATACAATCTCAAGAAAAAGTCATAGTCCGACGCACTTTGATAATCTTGAGAATAAAGGCCAAACTGGTGGTATGCCTCCCGCAGAACAAATGAAGAGGGATGCGCAAGTGACTCATGCACTAAATAACTTGGATGATTTGCGTAAACTCGTTGCGGCTCATGCTGACGATAAACTTCTAATAAACCATACAATACATCACAACCACTGGACACCTCTACAGCAACTCTTTCCAATGTATTCGGGTAGTACCAGTCATCGCTATTTAATAGTCCAACATAGGTTCCTTGAGCCAGTGAAATACCCTTATTCATTGCGTCATAGATACCTGAATCCCTTTCAGAAACCCATCTCATTCGGCCATTGAAACGCTCTTCGTATGACTTGATTATTTCAATTGTTGAATCTCTTGAACAGCCATCTACAATGATATATTCGTAATCCTCACATTTCTGATTTAAAACTGACTCAATCGTACGAGCTATAGTTTTCTCACTGTTATAGCAAACTGTTATGATTGTGAATTTTGGCATCATGAAAACAACCTTACAAAACGCGAGAACGCACGTTCGACTAAACTATAGTTCCAGGACCTGGTAGCTCGCAGATACCTCAACATTAAATTATCGTTTTCAGGAAGATCAATATACTTAAAGAGTTCCACCCCATACTCAGATTTCATTTTCTCAATTTCGGCATCCCAATAGTATTTATCAATTTTTTTTATATGTTTTAAATCGATTCCAAACTTTAGATAGTTCTCAAGCCAAGCAGATGGCATTGGCGATTTATCAGCATCGGCCAGGCGATACATATGAGAATAGCGACGAAAGATTTCAATTGCTGTTTTATTTGGAAAAGTGATTCTCTCATAGCATTGATACCAGCGATGCTTACTCTCCATACGCTGCCAATCCGTAAACTGAAAATGCATCACAGAGAAACTTTCAACCTCTACGACTTTCTTGTGATTTAGTATTGGCACGCGGCAACTATGAATAATGCTGCCTCCATGCAATAGTTCATCCGCATCCATACAAGCGAAAGGCTGCCTCGCACGATCTCCTGCCCAGCAATATGAGAAGTCACTTGAAACAAATGGCCATTTAAATTTAAAAATAGTCCCCTCCTCCTGTTCCAGCATACGATTCCATTCGTCGGAATTCCAAGCATCGCCACTTAGGAATTCGTCTGCATCGAGGGCAATTAACAATCTTTTTCCAGGAATTTTCCGAGCTTCATCAATCAGGAGTTTCTGGCGTTCTGGCTCGTTAAATTCACTACTATCATTTAAAATCAGCCTTGCTTTCGGAAAACTCCTAACAATATCGCGAGATAGATCAGTAGAGTTCTGATCTGCTACGATAATCACATCGGCCCACAGAGATGCTGCGGCTAAAAATTTCTCAAGAATCCATTCTTCATTTTTAACTGGTGTAAGACAAATAACTGTTGGCTTAATCACTCTCTATTCTCCTGATAAAGACTGCAGGGTTTCCTGCGTAAACAGAGTTTACATACTCAGGAGAACGTGCCAATATGCTACCAGCCCCGATAACACAACGCTCTGGAATTTCAACACCTTTCAAAATAATGGCATTCGCGCCAACCATCACTTGATCTCCGATATAAACCGGAGAGTATTTTGCATCCATAATAGAACGTTGATTTAGTCGCTTATCAGCCTCTACTGGATGGAAGTCTGTATCATATATAGTAGTATTCACTCCCATACCAACATGCCTTCCAATCGTCACACTTTTCACACATACAATTCGCGTTCCTGACAAACCACTTCCATACCCTATCGTCAATATCGCCCCTTCGCTAATTGCTGCTAATATAGTCCGACCGTAAACGCCCGCTACATTTCCATTCGTTTTAGATACTATTGTCACTTTCGCGTCAATTTTTATCCTAGCACCTTTTACTACAACGATTCGAGGATAACCTACTAGCCGACAGTAGCCGAATTTAGTGTCGACGCCCTTTAGACGCAAATAACAATAGTCAACAACCTTTTTAATGAAGTTCAATGACATTTATTGTAATATCCTCCTGACGCCACCGATGTTTCTCCAGATATAAACACACGCAGTGATAACAAGTAACAGCAGCATACCATAACGAACAGCTGTGTGATCAGACAGCAGATTAACAGCAAACGCAGACGTTATAGCAATGATAATCTTAATTGAATAACCATGAGGTGTAGTAAGTACATCACCGGTACAATGCAGGTTATAGTAGTAAAATAGCATATGCATTAACAGACATGAAATTAGCGTTGAGCACAACGCTGCATTATAACCATACTCCGGAATATAAATATAATTAAATGAAATATTGGCAATAGCGCCCACTATAATAATAACAGAATTGGCTAGTGTTTTTTTTCTGTACATCTGTGTCTCCGTCTCGTTCAGAGTCAGAATCTGAATATATGAGCAACACAATATGAATATCACAACCGTAGATGCCTCCCAATACTCCTTTTCACTTAGAACATGGATAGCTTCCTTTGCAATCAACATTCCGCCAATCGTTCCAAAAAGCGCGCTCCATCCTAAGAAAGCGTACAAGTGCCGAATATCAGAAAATCTTTCAGCGGAATACGCTCGATATAACCAAGGGATAATCGCCTGTCGAAGAGCAACCCATAATGTGAAACTTAATATGCCAAGCGTAGTGCCAAGACTGTATATTGCCGCCTCAGAGTTACTTACCATATTAGCAAGCATAACCCTATCAAATTGATTATTAATTGTTGCCGACACACTACCGAGAATGAATGGAGCTGAATACGTCAATCCAAATGCCAAATAACGCCACTCAATGACAGCTCTCGACTCTCTACTTAAATCTATTACGGCATAGAGTGCAACCATTAGTTCAGCAACGATCATCCCCCAAAGTCTACCTAAAATTGGATCGTCCATCAGCCAAACTACAAAATAGTAAGCCAACATTAACCCAGTCACAGTTTTTAGTAGCGCAATGACAGACACACGTTTATAGCTCATATTATACTGCATAGTTGCGACGTATATAGAGCCAATCATTGAGGATACTATATGTAGAGAAAGAAGCAGCACCAAATCAGGTCGTATACCCACTATTTCTGACACATCAATATTTAATACAAATATCGCCAATAATACGACAAGAAAAAATGTGCCACTAAAAGTTAGTAAAGTCAGTCCATATGAACTGAGTGAATGGGGAAACTCGACTTGTGAGCGTGGAATACTTAGGGACAGCCCCATACCTAGTACAGGTGTCAGGATCGCCACCCAGCTAACATATATTGCAACTTGTCCAAACTCATCTGGTGTCAAAAGACGTGTAAATATTGCGACAGAGGCAATACTAGCAAATAATATAGCTAGCTTGGCAGCACTGTACCACGACATAGCCTTTATAATATCAATGAAACCCATTACTTCCTACCCTCAGAAGGCACCTGACCATAAGCATCTTTAAGCGCAGGATATTTTCCTCACCGAGATACGAACCAGACTGAGCCCCTATCATTTCCAACTCAGTAACACATTGATTTGCCAAAGAATGCATCTGGCCAATCAGAATGTACTTTGACTGGCTTTCAGTCACTAAAAACGTCGTATCGCCGTGGGTTAACTTGGCCGTATCAGGCATCACTATCCCTTGCTCGGCATAGTGATGATGCAGCTGCATCGACAACTTAGCACCCGGCGGGACGGTAATACACTCAGCCTTACAACGCTCGCCTTTCTTGATTGAATCGCATTTAGCACACGGGCGACACTCTTTTAAAAACGCGGCTTCCTCAACACGAATAAAATCGTGATCCAGCACCGCTCCCTGAATCGATTGTCCAAAGGCTGAATATATATTCGGACGAGACTGCTTTAAAGCAGCCAGACAACGGTCGGTACGAATCACAAGCATGCCGCTGTTCCACAACCAATTGTTTGCACTCTGGTCGATTTTTCGGTGAAATACTGCTGTGCTGTGCCCTGATCAGGCTTTTCGCCAAACCGCTCTACAGCAAGCAGTGCATCACTTTCGGCGCTGCCAACGTTGATATAACCGTAACCGCTAGCCGCCTCAGTCGGCACAATGTCCAGCGTACCGAATTTACTAGCCTGTACCGCAGGCCGTAACTGCATAGCCGCCAGCTGGAAAGCTTCGATATCACGAATCACATAATCCTCCGACAGAATCAGTATGACAGGTGTGTCATCTGCACCTTCTGACCCACGCATAATCTGCATCACCGCAGCGTAATGACTGGTGCAGTATTAGACCCACCGGTTCCAGCAAACTACAGGCCTTATGTCCCGGCTGACGCTCTGCTCGGCAATCAGGAAGCGGTACTCTTCGTTACAGATCAGCACCGACTCTGCCGACACCATGCAGTGCAGACGAGCAGCAATTTCTGTAGCATGGTTAAATGGCTGTTCTGTCCCAGAAATTGCGTAGTAAATACTGTACGGGCCAAAGGACATAAATGTGTACCCCGGTTGCCAGCCAAGTCTTAACGTCTGCCATAAACCTTATCCGCGAAAATCATCCTGATGAGCCAGGAACCAGTCGTAAGTCATCTGCAGGCCTTGTTGCAGCTCGATGCTGTAACTCCAGCCCAGCTTCTTCAGCGTATCCACGTCCATCAGTTTGCGTGGCGTACCATCCGGCTTCGTGGTATCGAATACGATATCGCCCTGATAGCCCACAACCTCTGCCATGGTATGTGCCAGTTCCGCAATGGTGCAGTCTTTGCCCGTGCCAACGTTGATGTGGCTGAGCATTTCTGCAGTGTACGACTCGTAAGTTGCCTGATCGACATTGGCCACAAACACTGACGCCGCGGCCATATCATCAACATGCAGAAACTCACGCATTGGCTTGCCGGTGCCCCACACCACCACCTCTGGTGTACCCGCCAGCTTGGCTTCATGGAAACGACGCATCATCGCCGGAATAACATGGGAGTTGGCCGGGTGGAAGTTGTCGTTTTCGCCGTACAGGTTTGTAGGCATAACGCTGCGGTAATGACGACCATACTGGCGGTTATACGACTCACACAGTTTGATACCGGCGATTTTGGCAATGGCATAAGGCTCGTTGGTTGGCTCCAGCCTACCGGTCAGCAGCGCACTTTCCTGCATTGGCTGTTCAGCCAGTTTCGGATAAATACAGGATGAACCCAAAAACAGCAGATCATTCACACCAGCCAGATGCGCAGCGTGAATGATATTGCATTCAATCATCAGGTTCTCGTAAATGAACTCGGCCGGGTAGGTGTTATTGGCAACAATCCCCCCTACTTTGGCTGCCGCCAGATACACCTGATCGATCTTTTCTGCCGCAAAAAAGGCCTGCACATCGGCCTGGTTTAACAGGTTCAGTTCGCTGCGTGAGCGCAACACCAGTTCGATGCCTGGCTGGCTCTGCAACTGACGAACAATGGCAGAGCCGACCATGCCATTATGGCCGGCAACAAATACGCGCTTAGCGGTAGCAGCCACAATCAGTTCTCCAAGGAAACCGGTACATCATGACCATGCTCTTTCAGCAGGGCATGACGCTGTGCCACTTTCAGGTCTTCTGCGACCATTTCGGCACACATTTCCTGTACGGTAATTTCCGGCGTCCAGCCCAGTTTCTGTTTGGCGTTGGTTGGGTCACCCAGCAGGGTTTCTACTTCTGCCGGGCGGAAGTAGCGTGGATCAACACGCACGATCACATCACCCACCTTAAGGGCCGGCGCATTGTTGCCTTCGATGGCAGTTACAACGGCTTTTTCTTCTACGCCCTGACCTTCAAACGCCACACTGATGCCCAGTTCTTTGGCGGACCACTCGATAAACTGGCGTACGGAGTATTGAACACCGGTAGCAATAACAAAGTCTTCTGGCTTGTCCTGCTGCAGCATCATCCATTGCATACGCACGTAGTCTTTGGCGTGACCCCAGTCGCGCAGCGCATCCATGTTGCCCATGAACAGGCATTTCTCAAGACCCTGAGCAATGTTCGCCAGACCACGGGTAATCTTACGGGTTACGAAGGTTTCACCGCGACGCGGGGATTCATGGTTAAACAGAATGCCGTTACAGGCGTACATGCCATAGGATTCACGGTAGTTAACGGTAATCCAGTAGGCGTACAGTTTGGCTACCGCATACGGCGAACGCGGATAGAAAGGCGTGGTTTCTTTCTGCGGGATTTCCTGCACCAGACCGTACAGCTCGGAGGTAGACGCCTGATAGAACCTGGTTTTCTTTTCCAGACCGAGGAAGCGAATGGCTTCCAGCAAACGCAGTGTGCCCATAGCATCCACATCGGCGGTGTATTCCGGCGCTTCAAAAGAAACGGCTACGTGCGACTGCGCACCCAGGTTGTACACTTCGTCTGGCTGAACTTCTTTCAGAATACGGGTCAGATTGGACGAGTCCGTCAGATCGCCGTAATGCAGAATGAAGTTCTTATTATCGGTGTGTGGATCCTGATAAATATGATCAACACGCTGGGTATTGAACGATGAAGCACGACGCTTGATGCCATGCACTTCATAGCCCTTTTCAAGCAGAAACTCCGCGAGATATGAACCGTCCTGGCCAGTAATGCCGGTGATGAGAGCCGTCTTTTTCATACTGTTAATCACTTCCAAACAAATCTCTTGTGTACACTTTCGACACTACATCCTGCAATTCCTCAGAAGGACGATTAGCGACAATCACATCTGAAATTTGCTTGAATTCTTCGAGACTTTTAATAACACGCGAATGGAAAAATTCGTCCTCCTCCAGAACTGGCTCGTATACAACCACCTCAACACCCTTTGCTTTAATGCGCTTCATCACACCCTGAATAGCAGACGCACGGAAGTTGTCGGAACCGGACTTCATCACCAGACGGTAAATCCCCACGACCTTTGGCTTCCGACGCAGAATAGAATCTGCAATGAAGTCTTTACGCGTAGTGTTGGCATCAACGATCGCACGGATAATGTTGTTTGGTACCTCATTGAAGTTCGCAAGCAATTGCTTGGTATCTTTTGGCAGGCAATAGCCACCATAACCAAAGCTCGGGTTGTTATAGTGACTGCCGATACGTGGATCTAACCCGACACCCTGAATGATTTGCTTAGTGTCCAGTCCATGAGTTTCGCAATAGGTATCGAGCTCATTAAAGTATGCTACACGCAATGCGAGGTAAGTATTGGAAAACAGCTTAACGGCTTCCGCTTCTGTACTGTCGGTAAACAGCACCGGAATGCCCTGCTTTACAGCACCCTGCTTGAGCAGGTTGGCGAAGGTTTCTGCACGTAGCGAGCGCTCACCAACGATAATACGTGACGGATACAGGTTATCGTACAGGGCTTTACCTTCGCGCAGGAACTCAGGAGAGAACATCAGGTTGCTACAACCCAGTTCTTCTTTCAGACGTGTGGTATAACCCACCGGAATGGTCGATTTAATCACCATAACCGCATTCGGATTAATCGCCATGACATCTTTAATAACGGCCTCTACGCTGCGTGTATTAAAGTAGTTAGTCTGCGCATCGTAATCCGTTGGCGTTGCGATAACGACATAGTCAGCGCCTGTATAGGCTTCATGCTTGTCCATCGTCGCACGGAAATTGAGGTCTCTATTCTCCAGAAAATCTTCAATTTCACTGTCAACAATTGGAGACTGCTTCTTATTAAGCATCTCAACTTTTTCTGCAACAATATCGAGCGCAACAACTTCGTTGTGCTGAGCCAGCAGCATTGCATTAGAAAGACCAACGTAGCCGGTACCAGCGATAGCAATTTTCATAAAAAATCCCAATCAATAGCAAGGTTGTTTGCACTTTAAACAACCTAGCGATACATCAAGTTGTTGATTTAAGTTAGCGATTTGATCCATTCACTGAAGGCTTTCCCCTCTTGATCGTGTCGCATACTGTATTCCACAAAAGCTTTCATGTAGCCCAATTTACCACCGCAATCGTGCGACTTTCCGGTCATATAAAATGCATTCACATCCTGCTGCTTCATAAGATCGAAAATGGCGTCCGTCAGCTGGATCTCATCTCCTGCCCCTGGTGCTGTATGCTGCAGGATATTCCAGATAGAAGGAGGCAACACATAGCGTCCAACGACTGCCAGATTGGATGGTGCATCTTTGACAGCTGGCTTTTCCACAATCGTGGTCAGCGCAGTACTTTCACCTGGTTTAATGGCGATACCGCCGACATCCACGATACCGTATTTATTAACATCTTTTTCAGGTACAGCCTCAACGAGAATCTGGCTTGCACCGGATGCTTCATAGGCTCGAATCATGGCCGCAAGGTTTTCTGTCGTAAGGTCGGACGCAGCATCATCAATAAGTACATCCGGTAAGACCACTGCGAATGGAACATCGCCAACCAGTGGCTTGGCACACAGCACCGCATGCCCCAAGCCTTTAGCTTGCCCCTGACGCACATGCATAATAGTGACCCCTTTTGGGGTAATAGAGCGCACTTCGTCGAGCAGCTGACGCTTAACCCGCGCCTCCAGAGTAGTTTCAAGCTCGAATGAGGTATCGAAGTGGTTCTCTATCGCATTCTTCGATGAGTGTGTTACCAATACGATTTCTTTAATGCCTGCAGCAGCACACTCATTGACCACATATTGGATCAGAGGTTTGTCAGCCAGAGTGAGCATTTCTTTTGGGATAGCCTTACTGGCGGGTAACATCCGTGTTCCAAGACCAGCGACCGGAATGACAGCTTTGGTTACTTTAAGCATAGATGCCTCGAAACGGAGCCTTACTATTTATGTTCTGATAGAAAAAATGGAATTTAAAAATCATCAGCATTGAGTTGAACTCCAATACCGGAGATCTGTGCCTATGACTGCACATACCGCTGAAATTTCTCATAGAAGGATTGCGACTTGAGCCATTTAAAGCGAGCCACCTGAGCAACTTACCATCCCTTAAAATTCGGGTGGAAAAACCGTCATATTCAGGCGATAACACAATTGGCAGACAGCGTGATGTGGAACGAAGGACGCTCGAACCGCCGCTATTAGTGACTCTTTTTTGCTCCAAGCAAAAGATTGCATCCATGCCTTCAAACTCACAGAGTCAGTGATTTCAGGATATCAGCACAGGCCACTGCAGGCTCTGCAGACTGAGTAATCGGGCGGCCGATAACCATGTAACTGACACCCGCCCTGAGCGCTTCGGCAGGTGTCATAATGCGACGCTGATCGCCAATATCCGCACCTGCCGGGCGAATGCCTGGCGTAACCGTCTTAAACTCTGCACCACACAATTCCCGTAGTGCTGCGACTTCCTGAGCAGAACACACAACGCCGTCAAAACCACTCGATTGGGTCAACTGGGCGAGACGTTTTACCTGCTCTATCGGTTCAATATCCAAGCCGATATCGGCAAGATCACCGCGTTCCATGGATGTCAGCACAGTAACAGCGATAAGCAACGGCTTATGGGATTTCTTTTCCACTTCTTCCCGGGCGGCTTCCATCATGCGCCGGCCACCGGACGCATGTACATTCACCATCCATACGCCCATATCAGCAGCAGCACCAACGGCTTTGGCACAGGTGTTGGGAATATCGTGAAATTTAAGATCGAGAAATACATCGAAACCGCGCGTTTGCAGTTTGTCGACGATAGAAGGACCTGCCGAAGTGAAAAGCTCCTTACCGACCTTTACCCGGCAAGTAGCCGGATCCAGCTTTTCAGCCATCGCCAAAGCGTCGGATGCCTGCGAATAATCGAGCGCAACAACGATAGGAGATTGGGTAATTGGCTTTTCAGTACTGACTGACATCTGGCTTTCCGTCACAAATCTAATTTGGTTTTATTCAACTGCGGCGCGTAGGGAACAACCACAGACCAATCCTTACAGCTAGGGCAACGCCAGTGATATTCTTTCGCTTTAAACCCACAGCTCTTACAAATGAACTTAGGTTCACTATCAACAATTTGGCTGAGAATACCATACAGGGTCAGCAACTGCGACTTGTCGAGCTGCAGCCGGTGGCGAACAACCAATTCCACAAGTGCGAAGAAGCCCTGATTCGAAGGAGAAACTTTAAGTTCGCTTAAAAGGTAGTCAGCCGCTTTCTCACCGCCATCGATGGCTGCCTCACATTCCGTTCTGGCGGTCAGCGCAGGTACGAAATGCGAAACCTTCCAGTGCTTCTCCAGATGGGTAGACAGGCCTTTGGCGTCGCCTAATTGAGTGAAGCTGCTCACCATGTTAGTAAGCACATTCACAGCCGCCTGCGGGTCGGTATCCACAGCTTTCAGATAACATCTGACCGCCTCATGGTACTCAGCCTGATCGTAAGCAAGATTACCCTGAATCACATAAGCTCTTGCACATTGTGAATCCGTGCGCAATGCCTGGCGAATGTGTTGCTGCGTCTCGAGGAAATCCCCCCGCTTCATGCAGCGTTCCGCAAGCTCGCAGGCCGCATGTGCAATACGCTTGTTCAGGTGCTGCAGGGAAGGCAACCTCTTCTGTTTGTGTAAATCCAGAACTTTTCCCCACTCCCCTTCCTCTTCGTAAAGCTCAATCAGGTAAGCCGCCGCCACCTCCAGCACACGCCCCTTCGTGCCAAGCAATTCGAGAAACAGACGCTCAGCCCGATCCAGCAAGCCTGCAAAGTAGTAATCAACCGCCAGCTCCAGCTCAAGCTGAATTTGCATTTGGCGGGAGAGACCGGTTCTGGCAAACAAAGACTGGTGAAGATGAATAGAGCGCTCCACCTCACCCTTTTCCCTCAGGGTTCGGCCGAGCTTCAGGAACAAATCAATGGAATCATCATCGAGCTGCTGCACAGACAGCAAGCGCTCAAGTGAGGCGTCGTTAGCCTCCGCAAGAAGGTATTCAACACTGGGGATCCAATCGGGAGCAGCTTCTTTCCGGACCTGGCGGGCAAAGCGGTAGCCTAACGACCAGCCGATGCCGATTCCAGCAAGCAAAAGCACATAGACCAGTGCAGAATCCATCATAAAAGTGCCTACGGCAGCTTGTTCAGGCGCTGTCTTAAATCGGCCGCCTCTTTCCTGAATTTACGCACCTCAATACCCCGGCGGGCCGAAGTGAGAACACCGACAGAAATGCCGATCAACAACCCAACCAGCAAGGCGATGCCAAGCCAAAGGGAAACCGGTAGCGCCAGAGTGCCTCCTAACAGGAAATCGAGCTCAACACTGCCCGCATTATTGGCTGCGAACGACAGTGCATACAAGGCAACCAGCACAAACAGCCCGACACTCAGGCCAACCTTCAGCTTTCTCATATCAGGTTCTCAACCAAACTCGCCGTCTTCAGGCGCGTCGTTTACCTGATCGCGCAGCTCTTTACCTGGCTTGAAGTGGGGAACGAACTTGCCTTTGAGGTCAACCGTCTCACCGGTTTTAGGATTGCGGCCAACACGAGGAGCACGATAGTGCAGAGAGAAACTGCCAAAACCGCGGATTTCAATCCGCTCTCCGGATGACAGAGTCTGGGACATATGATCGAGCAGGGTCTTCACCGCCAGCTCGACATCCTTCGATGACAACTGCGGCTGTCGGCTTACGATCTTTTCAATCAACTCAGATTTCGTCATAGCTTTTCCCTCCTTGAGAACGAAGCCTGGCAATAAACCTAACCAAATCATGCAGTTAGCTCAATCCATTTGCAAGCACTGTTTGTTTTTTGCACGCCACAGTTCACAAAACCCCGAAAACACCGTATTTCACCCGTGAAAAGCGGCTTAACAGAACTCATAGCCCGCATTAGCGCACATGAATATGAACATCACGAGAGCCAGATCAGCCCCACAGACCAGCCAGAGGATTTCCAGTCCGAGAGGGGGCATCGTTAGAAACAGGGGTTAATGCACACAATACGTTTCAGAGAATGGCGCAGTGGACGATGCCTGCTTTAGCGAGCACATGTCAAAGCTTTGCCGGGAACAAAACTTTACGCACGCAGTGCGGTCCGGAGGGTGGGCACCATGGACAGCCAGCTCATAGCATCAGAGCCGGGAGCGCTGAGCAACATTACGTATCGATGGCCCGCAGGGTGCCCCGCCATGGATGGCAGGCATAAAAAAACCCGCCGAAGCGGGTTTTTTCAGTCAGATTAAGCCGTAGCTTAGTCTTTCTGGTTCATCTGCTCTTTGATCAGGTCGCCAATGGTGGTCGGACCAGTCATTTCTGCATCCGCTTTAGCGCGCTGTTCTTTCAGAGCGGCCTTGTCAGCTGCTTCGTCTTTCGACTTAACAGACAGAGCGATAGAACGGTTCTTACGGTCAACAGCGGTGATCACTGCATCAACCTGATCGCCTTCCTTCAGTACGTTACGGGCATCTTCTACCTTGTCACGGCTGATTTCAGAGGCTTTCAGAGTCGCTTCAACGCCTGGAGCGATTTCGATGGTAGCGGCTTTCGCATCAACTGCGATTACTTTACCGGAAACCAGAGTGCCCTTGTCGTTTTCTGCTACGAATTCAGAGAACGGATCGCTTTCCAGTTGTTTCACGCCCAGGGAGATACGCTCACGCTCTGGATCGATAGACAGGATAACGGTTTCCAGCTCATCGCCTTTCTTGTACTTACGAACGGCTTCTTCGCCGCTGTCGTTCCAAGAAATGTCAGACAGGTGAACCAGACCGTCGATACCGCCTTCCAGACCGATGAAGATACCGAAGTCAGTGATGGACTTGATCTTACCGGAGATCTTGTCGCCTTTGTTGAACTTGGTACCGAATTCTTCCCATGGGTTCATGGTGCACTGCTTGATGCCCAGGGAGATACGACGACGTTCTTCGTCGATATCCAGAACCATCACATCAATCTCGTCGCCAACCTGAACAACTTTAGATGGGTGGATGTTCTTGTTGGTCCAATCCATTTCGGATACGTGAACCAGACCTTCAACGCCTTCTTCCAGCTCAGCGAAGCAACCGTAGTCAGTCAGGTTGGTTACGCGTGCTTTAACGATAGCGTGCTCTGGGTAACGTTCGTTGATGTTCACCCATGGGTCGTCGCCCAGTTGTTTCAGACCCAGAGAAACGCGGTTGCGCTCACGGTCGAACTTCAGAACTTTAACGTCGATTTCGTCACCAACAGCAACGATTTCGCTTGGGTGCTTGATACGCTTCCAAGCCATGTCGGTGATGTGCAGCAGGCCGTCTACACCGCCCAGATCTACGAAAGCACCGTAGTCGGTCAGGTTCTTAACGATACCTTTAACAGACTGGCCTTCCTGCAGGTTAGCCAGCAGTTCTTCACGCTCTTGAGAGTTAGCAGCTTCCAGAACGGCACGACGGGATACAACCACGTTGTTACGCTTGGCATCCAGCTTGATAACTTTGAATTCCAGCTCTTTGCCTTCCAGGTGCAGAGTGTCACGCACCGGACGCACGTCAACCAGAGAACCTGGCAGGAACGCGCGGATGTTTTTCAGGTCAACAGTGAAGCCGCCTTTGACTTTACCATTGATGATACCCATAACCATTTCGTCAGCTTCGAAGGCTTTTTCCAGCTCTTTCCAGCTTTCTGCGCGCTTGGCTTTTTCACGGGACAGACGGGTTTCACCGAAACCATCTTCAACCGCTTCCAGGGAAACCTGAGTGGTATCGCCAACTTTAACTTCCAGTTCGCCTTTTTCGTTCAGGAACTGAGCGCGTGGGATAACGGCTTCGGATTTCAGGCCAGCGTTTACAGTTACCCAGTCGCTGTCGATGTCAACAACGGTACCGGTAACGATAGAACCGGTTTGCATGTCCAGTTCTTTAAGGGATTCTTCAAATAATGCTGCAAAGCTTTCGGTCATGGATACACCTGTTTCATTAATTCGCGCGCCCTATCCGGACGACGCTATCCAAATGGCCAGACATTTGGTGTTAGTCAGACAAAAAACCGCACACGCCCTCTTACCTCGGGTAAGCCGGCTGGCGCGTCGGTTTCATCTCAGATCAGTCCTGCAGTACGGACAAGATTCATTACCTGACCGCACACTTCCTCAATACTCATTGAGGTGCTGTCGATCAGCACTGCATCTTGCGCTGGCCGTAACGGAGCAACAGAACGGTTACTGTCACGCTCATCACGAGCCCGGATGTCTTCGATAAGGGCGGGTAAACTAGCACTAAAGCCCTTTTCAAGCAACTGTTTATAGCGGCGCTGGCCGCGTTCCTCGGCACTTGCGGTGAGGAAAACCTTCACCGGAGCGTCCGGAAAAACCACAGTGCCCATGTCGCGGCCATCGGCAATAACACCGGGTTTGGCGCGAAAATCACGCTGACGCTGCAGCAGTGCATCACGCACCGCCGGTAATGCCGCCACCTGAGACGCCATGCTGCCGACTTCTTCGGTGCGGATGGTACTGGTTACGTCATCACCCTCCAGAATCACGCGCACACCGTCAGGGGTTGGTTCAAAACGCACATCCAGCTGACCGGCAACGCCAGCCACTTCTGCTTCGCTGTCCAGGGCAATACCTCGACGACTGGCAGCCAGACCTGTGATGCGGTAGAGCGCACCACTGTCCAGCAATTGCCAGTTGAGTACCTGCGCCAGACGGGCACACACGGTACCCTTGCCGGCACCGGACGGACCGTCGATGGTGATTACGGGAGCCAGTTCAGTCATCGGTTGTCCTTACTTAACGGTCAGCACGTCCAGCTCGAGGCCGGCGTTATTGGCCAGATCCACGAAGCCCGGGAACGAAGTGGCCACGTTGGCACAATCCAGAATGGTAATAGCAGCGGAGGCACGCAGCGACGCCACAGAGAAGCTCATGGCAATACGGTGATCGCCGTGACTCTGAATTTCGCCACCACTGAGCAAACCATCATGCCCCAGGCCCTGAATAATGGCACCGTCATGAGTACCTTCGGCCTGCACGCCCAGCGCGGTCAGACCATCAATCATCACCTGAATACGATCACTTTCTTTAACGCGCAGTTCTTCGGCACCGGTCAGCACGGTTTCGCCTTCGGCACAGGCCGCGGCAATAAACAGCGCCGGGAATTCATCAATGGCCAGTGGCACCTGATCTTCCGGAATCTTGATGCCTTTCAGTTTGGCACTGCGGATGCGGATATCCGCCACCGGCTCACCCCCCACTTCGCGCTCATTCAGCACTTCGAGGTTACCGCCCATGGCTTTCAGAATATTAATAACGCCAATACGGGTCGGGTTGATACCCACGTGTTCCAGCGTAATGTCAGAACCTTCCGCAATACTCGCTGCCACCATAAAGAAGGCTGCAGACGAAATATCCGCCGGCACATCAATGGCAGTAGCCGTCAGCTGACCACCGGAGCACAGCGTTACTTTGTTGCCATCGACCTGAACGTCGTAACCAAAACCTTTCAGCATACGCTCGGTATGGTCACGGGTTGGTGCTGGTTCGGTCACTGTGGTTTCGCCTTCGGCATACAGACCGGCCAGCAGCACGCAGCTCTTCACCTGCGCAGAGGCCATCGGCAGATCATAGTGAATGCCTTTCAGCTTACCGGCACCGTGCACCTTGATTGGCGGACGGCCACCGTCGGAAGTTTCCACCACGGCGCCCATCAGCTTCAGCGGATCGGCAACACGGCCCATCGGACGCTTGGACAGAGACTCATCGCCGCTCATTTCGACGTCGAAGGTCTGGCCAGCCATCAGACCAGACAGCAGACGCATAGAGGTACCTGAGTTACCCAGATACAGCGGACCCGGTGGCGGTTGCAGACCGTGCAGACCTACGCCATGAATGGTCACGCGACCACGGTGCGGGCCTTCAATCACCACACCCATATCACGGAATGCCTGCAGGGTTGCCAGACTGTCTTCGCCTTCCAGAAAGCCGGTTACTTCTGTGGTGCCATTGGCCAGTGAACCCAGCATGATGGAACGGTGGGAGATGGACTTGTCGCCCGGAACACGGAAGCTGCCCTTCAGCGAGCCTGCCGGAGATGCAATGTAAGTTACAGATGCGGTTTTCATAGGTTCAACATAGGCCCTGCGGGCAAGTATTTTGGAAAAATGATCGCGCGCCACTTTAGCACGGGTCAGCACCCCCATCACTGTAGTGGTGTCGTCCTGCTCAATAGCGGCACGCAGAAAGCTCAGATCATGACTGAACAGATCCAGGGTTTTCAGAATCTGCTGCTTATTGGCGGAAAAAATATCGCGCCACATCACCGGACTGCTGGCCGCAATACGGGTGAAATCGCGGAAGCCACCGGCAGCATAGTTAAAGATTTCTTTGTTTTCGTGGCTGTTGGCCAGAGTATCAACCAGCGAATAAGCCAGCAGATGCGGCAAATGGCTGGTCGCCGCCAGCACTTCGTCGTGATGCTCGACACTCATGGTCTCGACATCAGCCTCCACGGCGCGCCAGGCACGGCGCACCAGACGCAAGGCTGACTTATCGGTATTCGCTTGCGGGGTAATAATCACTTTGTGGCGCACATACAGATTTTCATCCGCTGCCGCCACACCGCTGCGCTCGGAGCCGGCAATCGGATGGCCAAGCACAAAGCGGTTGAAGTCTGCACCCAGCACGTCGGCCACATCACGGGCTACCGAACCTTTTACTGAGCCGACATCGGTAATCACAGTATGCGCGGCCAGATGCGGTGCCATATCTTCCAGCACACCACGAATGGCCAGAATCGGCACGGAAATAATGATCAGATCGGCGCCGGCGACCACAGGGCCGAGCTCGGCGCTGAAGTCGTCAATCAGGCCAAGGCGCAGCGCCTCCTGCATGGAATCGAGATTGCGGTCAAAACCGGCAATTTCACCCACGCAACCGCGCACGCGCAGACCTTTAATCCACGAACAGCCGATCAGACCGAGGCCGATAACGGCAACCCGGCCAATAAAAAACGGGGCTTCTGCGCTCAAACCAGCACCGCTTTTAACGCGTTAATAAACACCGCGTTCTGCGCTTCGGTACCAATGGATACCCGCAGATATTCCGGCATTTCGTAATTGGCCACCGGACGCACAATCACACCTTTGGTCAGCAGTTTTTTGTACACATCCAGAGCGACAACACCATCCGGTACTTTAAACGCAATAAAGTTACCAACGGACGGAATATAGCTCAGGCCAAGCTCGGCAAAAGCGCTGGTCAGCTGTTTCATGCCGGCATCGTTCACCGCGATGCTGCTGGCGGTGTATTCATCATCATTCAGCGCAGCCGCTGCGGCAGACAGTGCCAACGAATTCACGTTAAACGGCGGACGTACACGATTCAGCAGATCAGCGAGCTCTGGGCTGGAAACACCGTAACCCACGCGCAGCGCAGCCAGACCATAGGCTTTGGAGAAGGTGCGCGCCACCACCAGATTCGGATAAGAATCCAGCAGCCGAATACCGTCCGGATAATCGGCTTCGTGCACAAATTCAAAATAAGCTTCATCGAGCAGCACCAGTACTTGTTCAGGTACTTTATCGAGGAACGCCACCAGTTCCTGTTTTGTAATCCAGGTGCCGGTCGGGTTATTCGGATTGGTGATAAATACCACGCGGGTTTTATCGTTGATGGCGGCGGCCATACCGTTCAGATCGTGGCCAAAATTAATGGCCGAAACCTGAATGCAGTCAGCGCCCTGCATGCGCGCCAGCAAACCGTAAATAGCAAAGGCGTGTTGCGAAACAACAATATTGTCGCCGTCATTCACAAACACACGCATGATGAAATCGAGAATATCGCTGGAACCATTACCCAGAGTAATCTGTTCAGTACGGACACCGAGTTTTTCGCACAGGGCTTTTTTCAGTTCAAAACCGGCGCCGTCCGGATACAGCGTAATTTCTTCCATCGCCAGTTCAATGGCCGCCAGCGCTTTAGGACCAGGCCCCAGCGGGTTTTCATTACTTGCGAGTTTTACGATGTCTTTTTCGTTCAGACCCAGTTCGCGCGCCAGCTCATCAATCGGCTTACCCGGTTGATAAGGGCTCAGGGAACGTACGCCGGGAACGGCCAGTTTAAGAAAATCAACTGCCATACTGTCCTGCCTTTGAAAAAGAGGCACCCGGGTGCCTCATAAAATCAGAGAACGGCTTTCGGGTAAGACCCGAGCCACTTGAAGTCGAGCGCCACTTTACGTAGCTCATCAAGGACGGACACAATCGGTGCGTCTTTGATATGACCTTCAAAGTCGATGAAAAATACGTAATTCCAGGCGCCACTGCGCGCCGGACGGGTTTCGATACGGGTCAGACTGATACCCGCCTGATGGAAGGGTTCCAGCACCTGATACAAGGCACCCGGCTGGTTACGGCTGGACACCAGAATAGAGGTTTTATCGTCACCGCTTGGCACAGTTTCCTGACGGCCAATAATCAGAAAACGCGTGGTGTTATCCGGGCGGTCTTCAATATTGGCGGACAACACGGTCAGCTGATAAAGCTCAGCAGCGGCCTCGCCAGCAATTGCAGCAGCGCCCTGTTCTTTAGACGCACGACGCGCAGCCTCTGCGTTTGAACTGACCGGAATACGCTCAACATTAGGATAGTTCTGATCCAGCCAGCGACGGCACTGGCCCAGCGACTGAGCATGAGAATAAATACGCTCGATTTTCTCGCCCGGCTGCTTAACCAGCAGATGGTGGTGAATGCGCAGCGTCACTTCACCACAGACTTTCAGATTGGAATCAAAAAAGCTGTCGTGGGTGTGAGTAACAACGCCTTCAGTAGAGTTTTCGACCGGCACCACACCGTAATTGGCAGCACCGCTTTCAACTTCGCGGAACACATCGGCAATGGATACCTGGCCACGACACTGCACCGCATGGCCAAAATGCTTGACCGCTGCCTGCTGGGTGAAAGTACCTTCCGGTCCGAGGTAAGCCACTTGCAGTGGCTCCTCAAGCGCCAGGCACTGGGACATGATTTCACGGAACAGACGCGCAATGGCCTCATCCGGCAGCGGCCCTTCATTGCGGGCCATCACATTGCGCAACACCTGAGCTTCGCGCTCCGGACGGTAAAACACCACATGTTCACCCGGCTGGGCGTATTTGTGTTTAACCTCTGCAACCGCTTGGGCGCAGCGGGCACGTTGATTGATCAGTTGCTGAATCTGCTGATCGAGACTGTCGATCTGCTGACGCAGCAAATCCAGCTCTTGTGCTTCACTCATTCAGTGCCTGCTCTTATCTCATTAACCGTGACGACGGGCAAAATCACCCATAAACGCAATCAGGGCGTCTACTGCATCTTCACCCACTGCGTTATAAATAGACGCGCGCATACCACCAACGCTTCGATGACCTGCCAGGTTCAGCAAACCTGCGGCTTCACTTTCCACCAGAAATACTTTATCCAGCTCGGCATTGGCCAGCGTGAACGGCACGTTCATGATGGAGCGGTTATTTTTCGCGACCGGGTTAGCGTAAAAACCACTGTTATCGATGTAGTCGTACAGTTTGGCGGCCTTACGGTTGTTCACCACACCAATTGCCTCAACACCACCCTGCGCTTTCAGCCACTCAAACACCAGACCAGACAGATACCAACTGTAGGTTGGCGGCGTGTTGTACATGGAGTCGTTGTCTGCACACACCTTGTAATCGAACATGGTTGGCGTGCCCGGCAGTGTGTCGCCCAGCAGATCTTCACGCACGATCACGACACACAGACCGGCAGGGCCGATATTCTTCTGCGCACCAGCGTAAATCAGGCCGAATTTCGACACATCAATGGGCTCAGACAAAATGGAAGAGGAATAATCCGCCACCAGTACCTTGTCACCGACATCCGGGATGTAATCGAATTTAACGCCGCCAATGGTTTCGTTAGGGCAGTAATGAACGTACGCCGCATCCGGGCTCAGATTCAGTTCATGCGGTGCCGGAACCGAGGTGAAATTATTGCCCTCAGTGGTCGCTGCAATATGCACATCAGCGTATCGTTTGGCTTCGCCGACGGCTTTTTTCGACCACTGACCGGTAACGATATAATCGGCTTTTTTGCCGCCGCGCAGCAGGTTCATCGGCACCATGCTGAACTGACTGTGCGCACCACCCTGCATGAACAGTACTTTGTAGTTCGCCGGAATCGCCATCAGATCACGCAGATCCTGTTCAGCCTGCGCAGCCACGCCAACAAATTCTTTACTGCGATGACTCATTTCCATAATGGACAGACCGCGGCCATGCCAGTCGGTCATTTCGTCACGGGCTTTTTCCAGAACAGCCAGCGGTAACGCGGCCGGACCAGCACAGAAATTATACGCTCGGGTCATTTCGTTACTTACTCATAAAAAGAGCACACGCGTGCTCAAAAAAACAAAATCAGTGCGCCACCAGTGCAGCTTTTCGCTCTCTGCGACGGGACTGCGCAGCCGCCAGCAGAGCAAACAGGATGCCGGCAAACAGACCGCCGACAGCGCCCAGAGCAACGACCAGTTTCTTTTTGGGTTTAATCGGTTTAAGCGGAACAATCGCTTTCTGATCAACATCCACAAAGCGTACTTCCGCCCATTGGATTGCAGTTTTTTCAACCGCGTCTATTTTCCACAGCAACTCAGGAAGGCCATTGATATACGCGTCTTCATTCCCAGCGGAACGGTTCTCCAGCTGCTGAATCTGCGCCCGGAGAGCCTTTTCACCCATCATATACAGCGGCGGTGTCGAACCCACAGCGACTCGCTCTCCGCTGTAGAGCGGCTGCTGCTGTTTAATGGAGGCGGCAACCTGAGCAGCCTCGTTCAAATCGAACAAGGTGCGCTGCTTTTGGGCAAAGTACTGGCTGCGCTTTTGCTCAGCGTCCAAGCGCCAGAGATCCAGTTTCGCATTCAGTTGCAAACCAATCTCTTCCGTCTTTTTCGTTTTAAATTGATCACAAACAAACTGGATGTATTCATTCAGCACATCACTGGCTAGCTGCGCATTTTCCAGATCAAGCTTCACACCAAGGAACAAATCCGTGTCCTTTGAGACAGGGTCCGAATGGCTAAAACGGCCAGTGAACCTTGCGAAATTTTGTTCATGAGTAATCTGGGGATTGAATATCATAGCCTTCAAATCCTGATTGTCCGACTCAAGCAGTTTTTCGTAAAACCCTCGCATGGAGGATACAGACAAAGCCTTCGCACGAACTTCTTTGAACGCTTTTTCCGGCGTAACCAGGTCTTTATCCGCTGCGACACCAAACACTTCTCGCAAACGCGGTTGATTCAATTGCAACAGATCAGCATCGGACACCTGCTTCAGGACAACCTCCGTCTGAAACACAGGGGTCGCCAACAGGGCGTAGGCAACCGCCAGCAACAAAGCAGACACTACGGTACCGGCCAGCCAGTACCACTTGTCCTTGATGTCATCGACGAGATCAAAAAGATCGATCTCATCCGCTGGGTTTACCACCGACTGTACAGTTTCCATACGGCTCATTATTCCTCTGCTGCTCCTTCGCTGACATCCTGTTCGCTTTCATTTTCTTCTTCGCTGTCGCAGATACGCTCTACGCCCACGAGTTTTTCTTTGGCATCAACTTTAATCAGCGTCACGCCCTTGGTGTTACGGCCCAGCACAGATACTTCATCAACACGGGTACGCACCAGCGTGCCCTGATCACTGATCAGCATCACTTCGTCACCACCGAATACCTGTACCGCACCCACTAACGGGCCGTTACGGTCATCCACCACCATGGCGATTACACCCTGAGTGCCACGGCCTTTGGTCGGGAATTCAGTCACATCGGTGCGCTTGCCAAAACCACGTTCAGATGCGGTCAGGATAGTGCCGCCTTCTTCAGGAACAATCAGGGCGATTACTCGCTGATCGTCACCCAGTTTGATACCGCGTACACCGCGGGCACCACGACCCATGGCGCGTACATCGGACTCTTTGAAGCGCACCGCTTTACCGGCATTGGACAACATCAGAATGTCCTGTGTGCCATCGGTAATGGCCACGCCCACCAGATGATCGCCTTCGTCCAGTTCACAGGCAATCAGGCCCACAGAGCGCGGACGGCTGAACTGATCCAGCGTGGTTTTCTTCACGGTACCGCGTGCCGTTACCATGAACACAAAACGGTCTTCACGGTATTCATCCACCGGCAGAATGGCGGTAATACGTTCGCCTTCGCTCAGGTTGAGCACGTTCACAATAGGACGGCCTTTGGCGTTACGGCTGGCCTGTGGAATATCGTACACGGTCAGCCAGTACACTTTGCCGGCGTCGGTAAAGCACAGCACGGTATCGTGGCTGTTCACCACCAGCATGCGCTCAACGAAATCTTCGTCTTTTACTGAGGTGGCAGACTTACCTTTGCCACCACGACGCTGTGCCTGATACGCATCCATCGGCTGAGTCTTGGCATAACCACCGTGCGACAGGGTCAGCACCAGAGTTTCTTCCGGAATCAGGTCAGCCATGGTCAGGTCGCGTTTCTGCGCGATGATTTCGGTCTTACGGGCATCGCCGTATTCTTCACGAATCGCCACCAGCTCTTCGCGGATCACTTCCATCAGGCGCTCTGCGCTGGCCAGAATGTTCAGGTATTCAGCAATTTCTTCGAGTTTCTGCTGATATTCTTCAATCAGCTTTTCGTGCTCGAGACCAGTCAGTTTCTGCAGACGCAGATCCAGAATCGCCTGCGCCTGAACCGGCGACAGGTAGTACATGCCGTTGCGGAAACCAAATTCTTCCGGCAGATCATCCGGACGGCAGGCGTCTTCACCGGCACGCTCCAGCATATCCAGCACATCACCCGGTGCCCATGCGGTCGAGATCAGACGTTCTTTGGCTTCAGAGGCGTTCTGAGATTTTTTGATCAGCTCGATCACTGGATCGATATTGGCCAGCGCCAGCGCCAGACCTTCGAGAATGTGGCCACGCTCACGCGCTTTGCGCAGATCGTAAATGGTACGGCGGGTCACCACTTCACGACGGTGCTTAACGAAGGCTTCCAGCAGCTGCTTCAGGTTCAGGATTTTCGGCTGACCATCCACCAGCGCCACGGTATTGATACCGAACACGCCCTGCAGCTGGGTCTGGGCGAACAGGTTGTTCAGCACCACTTCCGGCATTTCGCCGCGACGCAGCTCAACCACAATGCGCATACCGTCTTTGTCAGACTCGTCGCGCAGTTCGGTGATGCCCTCGAGCTTCTTCTCTTTTACCAGCTCGGCGATCTTCTCGATCAGACGGGCCTTGTTCACCTGATACGGGATCTCGGTGAAGATGATGGACACTTTGCCGTTACGCTCGTCTTCTTCGAAATGATGACGGGCACGCAGGTAAATACGGCCACGGCCGGTACGGTAGGCTTCGATAATGCCATCACGACCGTTAATAAAGGCACCGGTCGGGAAATCCGGGCCCGGGATGTATTCCATCAGCGCATCGACATCCAGTTCAGGATTGTCGATCAGCGCCAGACAGCCGGTCAGTACTTCGGTCAGGTTGTGTGGCGGGATGTTGGTCGCCATACCCACGGCAATACCCGAGGAACCGTTCACCAGCAGGTTCGGCACACGCGTCGGCAACACGGCTGGAATCTGTTCGGTGCCGTCGTAGTTAGGCACCCAGTCGACCGTTTCTTTGTCGATATCAGCCAGCATATCGTGGCTGATCTTTTCCATACGGATTTCCGTGTAACGCATCGCGGCCGCAGAGTCGCCGTCCACAGAACCGAAGTTACCCTGGCCGTCGACCAGGGTGTAACGCATGGAGAAATCCTGCGCCATACGCACGATGGTGTCGTACACCGCAGAGTCACCGTGCGGGTGGTATTTACCGATTACGTCACCGACCACACGGGCGGATTTTTTGTAGGGCTTGTTCCAATCGTTGCCAAGTACGTTCATGGCATGAAGAACACGACGGTGCACCGGCTTCAGGCCGTCACGCACATCGGGCAGCGCACGACCCACAATAACGCTCATGGCGTAATCGAGGTACGACTGCTGCAGCTCGTCTTCGATGTTAATAGGAAGAACTTCTTTGGCTAACTCACCCATAGATACTCGGCCTGTGCTTTAGGATCACCCTGTTATGCTGGTTTTCGGGTGATTCTGTCCTTGTGGTTGGTTGCCTTTTCGCCCGGTCGGTGCCGCACACCTCAAGCCCCGGACGAGGCTGCCAATAAAGTGCCGAATCATACCATAAATCAACGGGATACCTAGCGGGCGCTGATAACTCGTGAGGCAAGACGCACGGCCGGCGGGCGTTTATAATGCCGGGCTCAATTCCGACAGAAGGAACCGCTGCCATGCAGGCAGACCTGAGGATCAACGCCCGCTGGGTTATCCCCATGACCGGCGACCGTGCCGAAGCGCTCAGCCATCAGGCTGTATTCGTGAAAGACGGTCGGATTCTGGCCATTGAAGACAGCCAAACCACGCAGCGTCAGGCCGCCGAAACACTCGATCTGGCCAATCACGCCCTTCTGCCCGGCTACGTTAATGCCCACGGCCACGCGGCGATGTCGCTGTTCCGTGGCATGGCCGACGACCTCCCGCTGATGACCTGGCTGCAGGAGCACATCTGGCCGGCTGAAGGTCAATGGGTCGATCATGAATTCGTGCGCGACGGTACCCGTCTTGCCATCGCCGAAATGCTCAAATGCGGCACGACCACCTTCGCCGACATGTACTTCTATCCGGCCGCCATTGCCGAAGCCGTCAGCGAAGCCCACATCCGCAATGTCTGCTTTACACCGATTCTGGATTTTCCGACCAACTTCGCCCAGAACGCCGACGACTACATCCGCAAGGCCTTAGCGGTGCGCGACAAGTACAAGCACCTGCCGCTGCTGACCTTCGGCCTTGGCCCACACGCGCCCTATACCGTATCCGACGGCCCGCTGCGTCAGGTCACCACGCTCGCCGATCAGCTGGACATGCCGGTCCAGATTCACCTGCACGAAACCGCGTTCGAAGTCAGCCAGAGCCTTGAGCAGCATGGCATGCGCCCGACCCAGCGTCTGGCCGACCTCGGCTTTATGACCGAACGCGTAAGCTGTGTGCACATGACACAGATCAGCGATGACGACATCGCCATCCTGCAACATAGCGGCGCCTCCATCGTGCATTGCCCGGAGTCGAACCTGAAACTGGCCAGTGGCTTCTGCCCTTCCGCGCGCCTGCTGAATGCCGGCATTAACGTCGGCTTAGGCACCGATGGCGCTGCCAGTAACAACGATCTGAACATTCAGGGTGAGCTGAAAACCGCCGCCATGCTGGCCAAGGCGGTGGCAGCCGACGCCTCTGCCGTGCCCGCCAGCAAGGCCCTTTATATGGCCACCATGGGCAGCGCGAAAGCATTGGGCATCGATGAACAGACCGGCTCTATCGAAGCCGGAAAATGGGCCGACCTGCAGGCCGTCGACCTGTCGCAACTGGCTCAGCAACCTGTGTACGACCCGGTTTCGCAACTGGTGTACACCGACAGCAGCCGCCATACCACTCACGTCTGGGTAGCTGGTAAGGCCGTTCTCGCAGCAGGACAGCTGACCACCCTCGACGAAGACAAACTGACCTTCACTGCCCGCCAGTGGCAGGAAAAAATTCGCGGCGCCTGAAGCCGGAGGAAAGCGAAATGAGCAACACGGTAAAAGCCAACGTCGATCACAGCGAAATCGCCAAATTTGAAGCCCTGGCCTCCCGTTGGTGGGACATGGAAAGCGAGTTCAAACCGCTGCACGACATCAACCCGCTGCGCACCAATTACATCGACAGTCAGTGCGTACTGGCCGGTAAAACCGTACTCGACGTCGGCTGCGGCGGCGGCATCCTGAGCGAAGGCATGGCTACCCGCGGCGCCAGCGTAACCGGCATCGACATGGGTGAGGCCAACCTCAACACCGCCCGACTGCACGCGCTGGAATCCGGCGTGAACGTCAAATACCAGTGCATCCCGGTGGAAGAGCTGGCCGCCCGGCAGCCGGAAAGCTTTGACGTGGTTACCTGCCTCGAAATGCTGGAACACGTGCCCGATCCGGAATCCATCATCCGCGCCTGCTATCAGCTGGTTAAACCGGGCGGCAAAGTGTTCTTTTCCACCATTAACCGCAGCCCGAAGTCCTACGCCTTTGCGATCATAGGCGCGGAATACGTGCTGCGTCTGGTACCGACCGGCACCCACGATTACAGCAAGTTCATCAAACCGAGCGAACTGACCCGCTGGTGCCGCAACACCGGACTGGCCGTTACCCACATGACCGGCATGGTGTACAACCCGCTGATCAAGGAATACAGCCTGAAAGACAACGACGTCAGCGTGAATTACCTGATGACCACCGAAAAGCCGGCCGAATAATGACCCGCCCTGACGTCATTCTGTTCGACCTCGACGGCACACTCGTGGACACCGCACCGGATTTTTTCGGTGTGGTGAACAGTCTGCGCCTGGAAGCCGGCAAAGCACCGCTGGCCGATAACATCATCCGCGAACAGGTCAGCAATGGCGGTGTGGCCTTGAGCAAGCTGACCTGGGACATAGGCGACGACCACCCGCAGCTGATGGACTATCGCCAGATACTGCTCGACCGCTACGAACAGACCGTGGGAACGCTGAGCGGCTTCTTCGATGGCTTCACCCAGGTACTGACCAGACTTTCTGAGCGCCGCATTCGCTGGGGCATAGTGACCAACAAGCCGCGCCTGTACACCGAACTCCTGTTGCAACGCCTCGGCATCAGCACCGATGTGCTGGTCTGCCCTGAGGATGTCGTCAACCGCAAACCGGCGCCGGATGCCCTGCTCAAAGCCGCCCGCGATCTTGGCGTCGCCAGCCATCAATGCTGGTATGTCGGTGATCATATCCGTGATATCGAATCCGCCCGCGCCGCCGGCATGTTCAGCATCGCGGCACTTTACGGTTACATCGAGAACGGCGACGACCCGGCCAACTGGCAGGCCGACACCAGCATTGAGCATCCCCTGGACCTGCTGGCACTGATAAACGACTAATCAGCGGCAAAGCGGCAACCAGAGTTTGCCGCCTTGCCGCACTGAATTCCGTCTCACAACGGCAGATAACCCGCTGATCTGCAAAGAAAAGGTAAAGACATGAACGAAAACACCCAGATTCTCGCAGGCCGCGTCATTTTAGTGACAGGTGGTGGTTATGGCATCGGCCGCACCGCCGCCCTGACCTACGCCCGCGCCGGCGCCACCGTGATTCTGCTGGGACGCACTCTGGATGCGCTGAATGACACCTACGACCTGATTGAGGCCGAAGGCCTGCCACAGGCGGCGGTTCTGCAGTTTGATCTGGAAGAAAAAGACGAAGCCCGCTACCAGCAGCTGGCCACCGTCATTCGCGAAAACTTCGGCCACCTCGACGGCGTACTGATGAACGCCGGCGTTCTCGGCCAGCGCACCATGATCGATAACTACCACTGGGAAACCTGGCAAAAGGTTATGCAGATCAACGTGAACGGTCAGTTCGCCCTGATCAAGCATCTGCTGCCACTGCTGCACGATGCGCCGAACGATGCGTCGGTCGTGTTCACCAGCAGCAGCGTGGGCCGAGAAGGCCGCGCTTACTGGGGCGCCTATTCGGTATCAAAATTTGCCACCGAAGGCCTGATGCAGGTGCTGGCGCAGGAACTGGAAAACACCAGCAACATCCGCGTCAACAGCCTCAACCCGGGCGGCACCCGCACCTCCATGCGTGCCATGGCGTATCCGGCTGAAAACCCGATCACAGTGCCGGAAGCGGACAGCATCATGGCCGCCTACCTGCATCTGATGAGCCCTGCCTCCATCAGCACCCACGGTCAGGCACTGGATGCACGTGAACTGAGCGCAGCGCTCAGCGGCGACTCCGCCAACGCCTGACCCCAGACTGTTTGCTGGCCAAAGCGTCACTCTGGCCAGCGCCATCCAGGTATTACCGCTGAACGAATCGCGCAACGGAGCGCTGCCGCCTAAAGCGGCGGCGTTTTGCCATCAAAAACCCAAGTTTTCAGTCATTTTATTGGCGAACCCAATAAACATTCGTTCGCCAATAAGTCAGCATTCCAACACCGAAAGTCGTTAAAACACCCTAAATCATTGAATTTAAACGACTATTTTCTATTTCAAAAACTGGCACAGAAATCGCTTTTTACTTCACAGGATTTTCTTACCTGGTAGAGGTAACTCATGGTCAGTCCGTTACACAGCAACGGCCGTGCAGAATTGCAGGACGATAAAGTCGTCACCACCTTTGGTGATCTGGCCGCCAGACCGGATTTACGCCCCGAGCTGCTTCTTAAGCTGTCGGGCAAGCTGCAAACCACGCTGGACCTGTCGCAGCTGCTGGAGATTTTCTTCAATGAAATCCAGCAGGCGGTTCTGGTCGATGGCATCAGCTTCGTACATCAACCGGATAATCTGGTGTTTTCACTGGGTCGCAACAGCGTGCACAGCGCGAGTTACCGGCTGCAGTCGCATCAGGATTATATGGGGGATCTCACCTTCCACCGCTCGACGCGTTTCCGCGAACACGAGCTGGCGAATCTGGAAGGCCTGATGACCACGCTGGTGTACCCGGTACGCAATGCGCTGCGCTATCACGAAGCGCTGGCCGCCGCGTTCCGCGACCCCTTAACCGGCGCCGGCAACCGGGTGGCGCTCGATAAGACCCTGACACGGGAGATCGAGCTGTCGAAACGTCACGGCCAGGAGCTGTCGATTCTGATGCTGGATCTGGACCACTTCAAACTGGTGAACGATGAATTCGGCCACAGCATGGGTGACCGTGTGTTGAAAGAAACCGCGCAGTGCATGACCAGCTGTGTGCGTCAGACGGACATGTGCTTCCGTTACGGCGGCGAAGAATTTCTGATCATGCTCAGCAACGCCGAACACGCCGGCGCCCTGCGCATTGCCGAACGCATCCGCCAGAGCATCAGCGCCCTGATGTTCAGCGGCGAGAAAGGTCCGCTGCAGGTCAGCACCAGCATTGGTGTCGCCACCATGCATCTGGACGACACCATGGAAAGTCTGATCCAGCGCGCCGACAAGGCGCTGTATCAGGCCAAACGCAGCGGCCGCAACCGCGTGGTGTGCGACACCGACGACTTCGACCTGCCGGAAAAACAGCCTCTGGCGCGTTGACGACTATAGGAACCGCTGATCAGCAGACAAAAAAGACAATAAAAAAGCCGGCGACTGCCGGCTTTTTTATTGAGGGCAACCTACTGTTGTTCGCCCTGCTTTTTCTGACGCGGCCTGGCCGGACCCGACTTTTTCGGTGCCGCCTGCTGACGGATTTTCTGGCGCTTCACGATGCGCTCGAATTTCTCTTTCTCACGACCGACCATGCGCTTGGTGCGCTTGTGCTCCACACCCACCAGATCGGCGAGATCGTTGATCTCTTTCTGGCTCAGCTCAATCCAGGTACCCACAGGCACGCTGGACGGCAGGAAGATACAGCCGTAACGCACACGTTTCAGGCGGCTGACGCTGACGTTCTGGCTTTCCCACAGACGACGTACTTCGCGGTTCTTACCTTCCATCAGCACCACGTGGTACCACTTGTTCTGACCTTCGCCGTCAAAGTACTGCACGTCGGTGAAGCGGGCCATGCCGTCGTCGAGGAACACGCCTTCTTTCAGGCGTTCGATCATTTCCTCATCCACCTCACCACGCACACGCACCGCGTATTCACGGTCAACGCCGCTCGACGGGTGCATCAGCTTGTTGGCCAGATCACCATCGGTGGTGAACAGCAGCAGACCACTGGTGTTGATGTCCAGACGGCCTATGTTGATCCAGCGCTCGCCTTTGGTACGCGGCAGGTGATCAAACACGGTCGGACGACCTTCCGGGTCGTTACGGGTACACACTTCGCCCACAGGCTTGTTATACAACAGCACACGACGGGTGCGGCCGGCGTCTTCGACGTCGAGTTTGCGGCCGTCCAGACGGATATCGTCGTAACGGCTGCCGCGGTCACCCAGCTTGGCGGTCACACCATTGACGGACACCCGCCCTTCGGCAATCCAGCGCTCAACTTCGCGACGGGAACCGATACCGGCCAGGGCCAGCAATTTCTGAATACGTTCGTTCATGCTCTATTTGTCCTGATTCTCAGCCGCCGGGTCATCCGACTCATCAGCTGCAGACTCTGTATTAAATAATCCCGGCGCGTCCGGCCGGATGGTATCCCCGGCGACAGTGTCGCTGCGCGGGGTGTGTTCTGTGTCCGCCTCTGAAGCCTCATCCGGGCGGGCGGCAAGCCGGGCCACCAGATCACGGAATTCGCTGACCGTCTCTTCCGCTGCGCCTTCCGGCTCAGCGTCTTCCTCGTCACGGGTAAACAGGTTCTTTTCTACGCGGGCAACCAGTTCGGCTGCAGCCGCCAGATCAACATCGGTTTCCGCCAGCACATCAGCACCGCGTTGGGCGATGTCTTCATCGGGCGTGAAATCGTACTCTTTCGCCGGTTCTTTACGCGCTTCCGCGTCATCCCCCAGCTCCAGACGACGGTTGGCATCGTCCAGTTCTTTGATTTCGCTGAGACTCGGCAGATCTTCCAGACTCTTCAGACCAAAGTAGTCGAGAAACTCCCGCGTCGTGGCGTACATGGCCGGGCGGCCCGGCACATCACGATAACCCACCACCCGCACCCATTCGCGTTCGAGCAGGGTTTTCATGATGCTGGAGCTCACCACCACGCCGCGCACATCTTCGATATCGCCACGGGTAATGGGTTGACGATAGGCGATCAGCGCCAGAGTTTCGAGCAATGCGCGGGAATAACGTTGCGGACGCTCTTCCCACAGACGCGCTACCCAGGGGGCCACTTCGGTGCGCACCTGCAGACGATAACCGGACGCCACTTCCGCCAGCTCAACACCGCGACCCAGCAGATCGGATTTCAGCTCGGTCAGCGCGGCGCGCAGATCGCCGAACGACGGCGTCTCGTGCTCATCGAACAGCGTCTGCATGCGCTCCAGCGACAGCGGACCGCCGGCCGCCATCAGCGCAGCTTCAAGAATGTTCTTCAGTGGCGGCGTCATGCCTCATCCCCGGTACTGAACTCGTTGTACGACGGTCCGTCCGCCGGGCGTTCCTGACGGACACGGACGTGGATCGGACCAAAAATTTCCTGCTGCACAATATCAATCAGGGCTTCTTTCACCAGCTCAAGGATGGCGAGAAAGGTCACCACCACGCCGAGCTTGCCTTCGGACGCCTCAAACAAAGCACCGAACGACATAAAGTGGCCGCCCTTGAGTTTGTCGAGCACGTCGCTCATTCGCTCGCGGGTCGACAGCTGCTCACGCTGAATTTCGTGATGCTCAAAACGCTCGGCGCGGCGCAGCACAGCGGCGAAGGCGAGCATGAGTTCTTTCATGTCCACTTCCGGATGCACACGTTCCTGAATACGTTCGGCGGCATCGACATCGGCGGTAAAAATGTCGCGCTCCAGGCGCGGCAGTTCATCCAGATTTTCCGCCGCCGTTTTAAAGCGTTCGTATTCCTGCAGGCGGCGGATCAGTTCCGCCCGCGGATCTTCTTCATCGCCTTCGCTGCCGTCTTCGCGGTTACGCGGCAACAGTACCCGGCTTTTGATTTCCGCCAGCATGGCGGCCATCACCAGATATTCGCCGGCCAGCTCCAGCTGCAGCGACTGCATCAGATCCATGTACTCTATGTACTGATCCACAATCTCTGACACATTGACCTCGAGAATATCGAGGTTCTGCTTGCGGATCAGATACAGCAGCAGATCGAGTGGCCCTTCGAACTGCTCAAGAATCACCTCCAGCGCATCCGGCGGAATGTACAGATCCAGTGGCAACTGGGTCAGCGGCTGGCCCTGCACCAGAGCAAACGGCATTTCCTGCTGCCCGCTCTGGCCACGACGACGTACGCCCTCCTCCTGCACGGAGGACATGTCAGGGGTGCTGCTGTCCATGGGTTCGTTGCTCATCTCAGATTCCGGTCAGACGCATGGCGTCGCGTACTTCCACCAGGGTGTCACGTACTTCATCACGGGCTTTCTCTGCCCCTTCCGCCAGAATCCGCTTGAGCAGATCCGGGTTTTTCTCATATTGCTGCGCCCGTTCACGGATGGGCGCCTGTTCCGCAATGATGGCGTCGACCAGCGGCTGCTTGCATTCCAGACAGCCCCACGCCGCGCCGCGGCAATTTTCCTGCACCCGCTCACGCAGAGCGTCATCCGAGTACAGCTCGTGCAGCCGCCACACCGGGCAACGCTCCGGCTCGCCGGCATCGGTCAGGCGGATACGCGACGGGTCTGTATGCATGGTACGGACTTTTTTCTCAACGTCATCCGGCTCTGCGCGCAACGGAATCAGATTACTGCCCGATTTCGACATTTTCTGGCCATCCAGCCCCGGCATGCGGGCGGCGTCGGTCAGCATGGAGCGCGGCTCCGGCAGAATCGTCTTGCCAATGCCTTCCAGATAGCCCAGCAGACGTTCCTGCTCCCCCAGCGTCAGCATGCTCTGGTCACGCACAATCACCTGCGCGGTGGCCAGCGCCTCGTCATCACCGTGGGTGCGGTAGGCGGTCAGCAGCTGACGGTACAGAGCCGCGTTTTTCTTACCCAGCTTCGGAATGGCGGCTTCGGCCTGCGCTTCAAAACCGGGATCGCGGCCATACAGGTGGTTAAAGCGGCGGGCAATCTCACGGGCGATTTCCACATGCGCTTCCTGATCGGCACCGACCGGCACCAGTCCCGCGCGATACGCGAGAATGTCCGCCGTCTGCAGCAGCGGATACCCCAGCAGACCATAGGTGCTGGCGCTGCGGTCGTTCATTTTGTCGAGCATGTCTTTGTAAGCCGGCACCCGCTCCAGCCAGGCGTTCGGCGTCATCATCGACAACAACAGATGCAGCTCAGCGATTTCCGGCACCTGACTCTGAATAAACAGAGTGGCAGAGCCCGGGTTCACCCCAACCGCCAGCCAGTCGACCAGCATTTGCCGGGCGGAGGCTCGGATGCCCTCCGGACGTTCAAAATCGGTGGTCAGCGCGTGCCAGTCGGCGATAAAGAAGAAGCACTCATATTCGTGCTGCAGCTTTACCCAGTTTTTCAGCACCCCATGGTAATGACCAAGGTGCAGTACGCCCGTCGGGCGCATGCCCGAGACTACCCGGCGTTGAGAATCCACGATGCGTTCCTTACTCAGACCAGCTTGAAGATACCAACGGCTTCACGCACCTGATCCAGCAATGGCTTGCTGATGGCGCGGGCTTTGGCGGCGCCTTTCTGCAGTTCCGCTTCGATATCGGCCGGACGGGCCAGCAGGTCGTTGTAACGTTCGCGGGCTTCGGCCACTTCGGCGTTGATCAGGTTGAACAGTTTCTTCTTGGCATCACCCCAGCCAATACCGTCAGCATAGGCCTGGCGCATTTCCGCGGTCTGCTCGGCGGTGGCAAAGGCCTGCCAGATCTGGAATACGGTAGAACCGTCCGGATCTTTCGGCTCACCCGGCTCCTGCAGGTTGGTCACAATCTTGTTGATGTGCTTCTGCAGTTGTTTTTCAGGCAGGAACAGCGGAATGGTGTTGCCGTAGCTCTTACTCATTTTGCGGCCATCCAGGCCCTGCAGCACGGCGACGTTGTCGTCGACCTGATAATCCGGCAGGGTCAGCAGTGGCTCTTTTTTGCAGTAGATGTGGTTAAAACGCTGCGCGATGTCACGCGCCATTTCTACGTGCTGAATCTGGTCTTTACCGACCGGTACTTTGTTCGCACCGAACATCAGAATGTCGGCCGCCATCAATACCGGGTAGCTGAACAGGCCCATGGTGATGGCTTTGTCGGCGTCTTCGCCTTCGGCCAGGTTGGAATCCACCGACGCTTTATAAGCGTGCGCACGGTTCATCAGACCCTTGGCGCAGACGCAGTTCAGAATCCAGGTCAGTTCACTGATTTCCGGAATGTCGGACTGGCGGTAGAACACGGAGTTGTCGGTATCCAGACCCAGCGCCAGCCAGGTCGCGGCGATTTCTTTGCCGGACTGGTGCACGGCGGCCGGATCCTGACATTTGATCAGGGCGTGGAAATCGGCGAGGAAATAGAAGGTTTCGTTACTGGTATCACGGCTGGCTTCAATGGCCGGACGGATGGCGCCCACATAGTTGCCCAGATGCGGAGTGCCGGTGGTGGTGATACCGGTTAAAACGCGCTGCTTACTCATACGACTGACTACTCGTTGATGTTCGTAAACCGCGCATAATACCGGTTTTAGCGGCCGGTTTCAGTCTTCTGAATGAAACTGTGAAGGAATCGGTTAGGACGCCCGGAAGCAGACCGCTCCGGGCATCGGCAATCAGACAAAGGCCGAGGCGTCGCCCACGCCCTGACGCAGCACCACAGGCACTTCGTCGGTCATGTCGATCACGGTGGTGGCATCGAAGCCGCAGTGGCCGCCGTCGACCACCAGATCCAGCTCATGCTGCAGCCGCTCGCGGATTTCATAGGGGTCAGACAACGGAATATCCTCGCCCGGCAGAATCAGCGAGCTGCTCATCAGCGGCTCACCGGTTTCTTCCAGCAGCGCCATAGCGATGGCGTTATCGGGCACGCGGATGCCGATGGTGCGCTTCTTCGGATTCATCAAAAGCCGCGGCACTTCGCGCGTGCCTTCAAGAATAAAGGTAAAGGCGCCCGGGGTATGGGCCTTTAACAGACGGTACTGGGTGTTATCGACTTTAGCGAAATTCGACAATTCCGACAGATCACGGCACAGCAGAGTGAAGTTGTGTTTCGGGCCGAGCTGGCGCAAACGCTGCACCCGCTCGGTCGCCTTTTTATCGCCCAGCCGGCAGGCCAGCGCGTAGGCGCAATCGGTGGGAATAACCACCAGACCACCGTTGCGGATAATTTCGGCCGCCTGTTTGATCAGGCGGGTTTGCGGATTTTCCGGGTGTATCTGAAAAAACTGACTCACAGGAGCTCCTTATGGCCGCCGGGCAACTTACCAGGCCTGCCAGACAGGTGCGACGTCGGAGGGAAACTTCGGCATGACACCTAAATCGAGGCCGAAACGGTTCGGCCCATGAAAATCGCTGCCGCAGGAACCGAGCAACCCGAATTCCCGCGCCAGAGCCGCCATCTGGCCACTCTGATTGCTGTCCATCTGACCGTAGGCCACTTCAATGCCCCGCCCACCGGCTTCCATAAAATCAGCAATGCAGGCTCTCAGTTTAGTACGGGTCATCTTATACAGGTGGGCATGTGCCAGCACCGGAATACCGCCGGCCTCAGCAATCCAGCGCACGGCTTGCGCCATGTCCGGCCAGCTGGCTTTGACATCGCCGGGTTTACCCGCACCCAGATATTTATTGAAGGCGACCTGCATCGACGGCACCAGTCCCTGATCAATCAGGTACTGGGCAAAATGGGGACGCCCCACCTGATCGCCACCGGCCAGCGCCTGCACCGCGCCGAGGTCAATGTCGTGCTTCAGACGTTTGCTGAGGCGTTCAGCGATCACCAGTGAGCGTTCGGCACGGGCGCTGTTCTGAGACTCTTCCGCCGCGCGCATCACCGCGCTTTCCGGATCAAAATTCAGGCCGACCACATGAATGGTAATGCCGCTCCAGACACAGGACAGCTCAATACCGGGAATCAGACGCACACCCAGTTCGGTGGCTGCCGCCAGCCCCTGACGGAACCCTTCGGCGGTATCGTGGTCGGTAATGGCAAGCGTACGGACACCGCGTTCGGCCGCACGTTTTACCAGATCCGCTGCCGCTAATTTGCCGTCAGATGCGGTACTGTGGCAGTGAAGATCAATCTCAGACAGCACGTGGACGCTTACCCCTGCTTACGCCATAATCAGGCCCCATTGTAATGACACCGAAGCCACTAAGCGAATGAAGTTATTTCTCGATTTTCTGCCCATCGTCGTTTTTTTCCTGGTCTATAAATTCGCGCCTCAGGCCGTTGCCTTCCTTTCTCCCTGGCTCAGTGATGAACAGATCACCCTGTTTACCGATATGCCCATTTTGCTGGCGACGCTGGTGCTGATTCCGGCCACCATCCTGCAGGTGGCCTATATCCGCTTTACCACGGGTAAAGTCGAAAAAATGCATCTGGTAACACTGGCTCTGGTCGTGGTGCTTGGCGGTGCGACCGTCGCCCTGCAGGACAAGACCTTTATTATGTGGAAGCCGACCATAGTGAACTGGCTGTTTGCTGCGGCCTTTCTCACCAGTCAGTGGTTTACCCGTAAATCCCTGCTGCAACGCATGATGGATCAGGCCCTGTCATTGCCGGCGCCGGTGTGGGTTCGCCTGAATTACGCCTGGGTGGCGTTTTTTGTCATAAGCGGACTGGCCAATCTGTATGTGGCGTACTCATTTCCTGAAGATATCTGGGTCGATTTCAAACTGTTCGGTTTACTCGGCCTGACCGTCCTCTTTATTATCGGCCAGTCCCTTTTCCTGTATCGCTACATGAATCATGAGGAGCAGTAGCCATGTGGTACGCGATCATCAGTCAGGATGTGCCTGACAGCCTTGAAAAACGTCTGGCGGCACGTCCGGCGCATCTGGAACGACTGAAAGCCCTGAGCGAAGCCGGTCGTCTTCTGATTGCCGGCCCGCATCCGGCCATCGACTCTGAAGATCCGGGCAGCGCCGGCTTCACCGGTTCGCTGGTTGTGGCGGAATTCGCTTCCCTGCAGGATGCCCAGAGCTGGGCCGATGCCGACCCGTACATGGCAGCCGGTGTGTACCAGCAGGTCACCGTCAAACCATTCCGCAAAGTACTGCCCTGATAACAAGAAGGACGACACTGTGAAAAAACTGTTTCTGGCCTTTACCCTGATTCTTACCGCAGCATCCGCGTCGGCCGTAGAAAAACGGTACGTTACCGATACCCTGTGGCTGCAGCTGCGTTCTGGCCCGAGCCAGGAATTCCGCATCCTGAAAGCCCTGCCAAGCGGCGAACACCTGATTTACCTCGAAGAAGATGCCGAAACCGGTTACACCAAAGTTCAGACCGACAAAGGTCTGGAAGGCTATGTGCTGACCCGTTTTCTGGAAACCGAACCGGTTGCCAAAGAAAAACTGATTCTGGCGAACCGCGATCTCGATAAAATGAAAGCCGAGCTGGACGCAGCACGCACCCAGCGTGACCAGTTTCAGGCCGAAGTTGAACGTCTGAAGAGTGAACGTTCTGGACTGGGTCGTGAAAATACCGATCTTGAAAAAGAACTGGACCGCGTAAAGAATATTTCTGCCAACGCCTTAACGCTGGACGAAAAAGTCAAACTGATGAGTCAGCGTAATCAGGAACTGGAAATTCAGGTTGAAGCCCTGACCACCGAAAATACCCAGCTGTCCGACAACCGCCAGCAGACCTACATTCTGTACGGCGGCGCGCTGGTATTCGCTGGTATTCTGGCCGGTCTGATTCTGCCGAACCTGCGCTCCCGTCGCAGCAGCGGCTGGTCCTGACAGGGTCGGCGTCAGGCAATAAACCGGTTAATAAAAAAGGTGAGCATGGCTCACCTTTTTTATTAACCGGTTTATTGCCGCTTATTCGCCGCGCTCCGGCAGATCGCAGTGCCCGAGGGATACATCCGGTGCAAAGGCATCACGGATGCGGCGCTTCAGGTCGGCAGCATCCGGAAAGCCGTCATCAACCTTGCGATCCCACAAGCGCGTGTCATCCAGCCACACCTGAAATTGCCCCGATTCGCCAACCACCAATTCGACGGAACTGAGCTTGCCATGAAAGGTCGAAAACAACTCCTGAGCATACCAGCCAGCACGTAAGGCCCATTTACAGCCTTCACAAAACACAATTCTTACCTTAGGTTTAGCCATTACCTTATTTCCGGAGAAAACCATCGTGCAAAACGCCATCGCCCGCCACGCAGGCGCCCTGATATTGTCTCTGCTGGCGTCCGCCTTTGCCAGCGCCGAATCCAACCCAGATACCGTGCACGTGGTGATGAACACCAACCTCGGCGCCATTGAACTGGAGCTGGATCACGCCAAAGCACCACTGACCGTCGACAACTTTATTACCTACGCCGAAAGCAAACATTACGACGGCACCATTTTTCACCGGGTTATCCGCGACTTTATGATTCAGGGTGGTGGTTACACGCAGGACATGCGTCAGAAAGCCACTCTGCCGCCGATTAAAAACGAAGCAGAAAACGGCCTGAAAAACGTCCGTGGTTCAATCGCTATGGCACGCACCAGCGTGGTCGACAGCGCCACCAGCCAGTTCTTTATTAACGTGAAAGACAACGCTTTTCTTGATCACGGCGCGCGCGATTTCGGTTACGCCGTATTCGGTAAAGTGGTGAAAGGCATGGACATTGTCGATCAGATTTCGACCACCCCAACCGGCCCGCGCGATATTCCGCAACAGCCGGTGATTATCGAATCCATGACTGTGATGAAAGCGCCAGAACCGGCCGGCGAAAAAGCCGCCGAATAATCAGGCCAGCAGCCACCACAGCAAGGCCGGAACGGTTGCAAAGGACATGAGTGTCGACATCACCACCGTGCCCGCCACCGCTTCCGGCTGCCGCCCGAACCGCTCTGCAAACAGATAATTGAACACCGCCACCGGCATCGACGCCTGAATCAGTACCACGCCACGGGCAGCGCCCTGAAGATCCAGCAGACTGACCACCACCAGCCCCACCACTAAGCCACCGCCAATCCTCAGCAAACTGTACAGCAAAGCCGTGCGCCACTGCCCAACCTGCAGACGCTGCAACGATACACCCAGCGTGATCAGCATCAGAGGGATTGTCATACCGCCGATCAGCTGCACCACATTCTGCAGCGCCGCGGGCAAGCGCCAGTCTTGCCAGAGCAGTATCAGCGCCAAAGCAATGGCGTACAGAATCGGCATTTTCAGCAGGCCCAGCAAACCACCGGCCCGACGTCCGCCCGCCAGCAGAATACCCGCCGGAAAATGCGCCACCGACAGCACCATAAAGAAGGCCAGCGCGAGCGCGAGTCCCTCCTGCCCAAAGGCCAGCATGCACACCGGCAGCCCCATATTGCCGACGTTGGGAAATACGAACGACGGCAAATACGCGCGCACATCGTGACCACAGGCGCGCGGCACCAGAAAACCCATCACGCCCATCAACAGCGCAACCAGCACACAGGCCAGCGCCGTCTGGCGAAAGGCCTGCGGGTCGATATTGACGGAGCCCAGCACCGACAGCATCAGCGCCGGCGCTCCAACATTCAGCACCAGTCTCGAGACAAATTCGGGATCAAAGGCATGGCCCTGACGGGCCCAGAAAAAGCCGATGGCTGCACAGGTCAGCACCGGCGCCATAATGGCGGTAATTTCGGTTATCATGCGCGCATCATACGTGACGCCCCGGACACTTGTCTGCGCCGTCGGCCAGCGTATCCACTTACTGCACCGGGTATCTGTTTTGTCTGCCAGCGACTCGCACTCTGAACCAAAAAATCCTGACCTGATCTGGCGCGACGACGGGCAACCCGTGTCCGTCCACTTTGATGACCCGTATTTTTCGGTCGACAACGGGCTCGAAGAAAGCCACTACGTTTTTCTGCGCCACAATGGCCTGCCGGAACGCTGGCAGGGCCGCAACCGCCCATTCCGCATTATTGAAACCGGCTTTGGCACCGGCCTGAACTTCCTGCTCACCTGGCAGAGCTGGCGCGAGCATCAGGACCCGAACTGCGAGCAGCGTTGGCTGCATTTCACCAGCATCGAAAAATTTCCGCTGAGCCGGGAACAGCTGACTCAGGCACTCGCGCTCTGGCCCCAACTGGGCGCGCTGGCTGCACGCCTGATCGCCGATTATCCGCTGCCGGTTGCAGGCTTCCATCACATGACATGGCCCGAAGAAAAACTCTCGCTGACGCTGATTTTTGCCGATGTCAAAGATGCCCTGCCAAACCTCAGCGGACCAGTGCACGCCTGGTATCTGGACGGCTTTGCGCCATCGAAAAACCCGCAAATGTGGAGCGACGAACTGTTTCACGGCATGCGCCTGTTAAGTCAGCAAAGCGGTGATCAGTATCAGGGGGCAGACTGCCCGACCGTGGCGACCTTTACCTCAGCCGGTCTGGTCCGCCGCGGCTTACTGGGCGCAGGCTTCAATGTCAGTCGCGTTAAAGGATACGGACGCAAGCGCGAAATGCTGGCCGGGGCTTTTAACCGCCGCCAGGGGCCGGAACTGCCACCATACGCCCTCCATAAACCCTGGCTGCTGCCGGTGGCTGTGTCCGGGGTTGCTCAAGTCACCATCATTGGTGCCGGTATTGCCGGAGCCACGACCGCGCGTGCGCTGGCTGAACGCGGTATCCGCGTGACCGTGCTGGATCGCTCGGGCATTGCACAGGGGGGCTCTGGTAATCCGCAGGGCGGCCTGTACGTCAAACTGGCCGCTGCCGATCAGGCGATTCACACCGACTTTTATCTGGCCGCGTACCTGTACGCTCTGCCCTATATGCAGCGTTTGCTGGGCGCGGGCGACGCCAGCAATCCGTTCTGGCAGCAGTGTGGCGTTTTGCAGCTGGCTTACGACGACAAAGAAGCTCAGCGGCAGGCGCGTTTTGCCGACGTGCGTGCATTGCCCGATACGCTGGTGCGCGCCGTCACGCAGGAAGAAGCCAGTCAGCTCAGTGGCAGTCCGCAAAGCAGTGGCGGCCTGTTCTTTCCCGCCGCCGGCTGGGCCAGCCCGGTGGATACCTGCAAAGCGCTGCTGGATCATCCACTGATCTGCTTCGAACAGCGCGACATCGACCGGCTGGAGAAAACCCCTGATGGCTGGCGCCTGTGGAGTGGCGGACACAGCCAGGAATCGGAACAGGTGGTGATTGCCTCGGCCTACCATTCTCAGACACTACTGCCCGAGGCCTGGTTGCCGCTGAAAAGTATCCGCGGACAATTGAGCTATCTGGACGCCGCCCGCGTGCCGCCACTGAACACCGTCGTGTGCGGACGCAGCTACATGGCGCCGGCGTGCAATGGCATTCAGGTGCTGGGTGCCACCTACAACCTGCGCGACGACGAGCCCGCACTGCGCGACGACGACCATCTTACCAATCTGCATCATCTGGCCGATTTCGGCCCGGACTGGGCTCAACGCGGCGCACAAGGTCTGGATCTGGTGACCGGCGGGCGTGTGGCTTTCCGCTGTACAACGCCGGATTACCTGCCCATGGTTGGCGCCGTGCCGGACCCTCAGGCCTTTATTGACGCCTTCGGCGAGCTGGTTCGCAACGCCAAGCGTGTGCCTGCGGCGGTTGTACCGGATCTGAAAGGCTTGTGGCTGAACACCGGGCTCGGTTCCCGTGGACTGGCATCCGCCCCCTTGTGCGCAGAATTGCTGGCTGCCCAAATCACAGGGGATGGCCTGCCGGTTGGCAATGACATTGCAGAAGCCTTATGGCCGGGTCGTTTTCTGTTGCGGGATATGATTCGGCGGAAACTGCCCAAAGAGAGATTCAGACTACCCGCCTGATTTTACGGCGGCGCTCGGCATCGGCCATGGCACGCTGGGATTCTTCTCGGATGCGGCGCATGGCCTCTGCAAGCTCAGCGCAGCAGTCGCGTACGTCGGCCAGCTGGGCCTTCATCGCGTCAATGTCGCCCAGTGCCTGACGGATCTGACGTTTCAGCTGTTGTTGCCTGAGTTCATCCATTCTGCTCACCCGACCAGCCATGAGCACGGAGTACGTGCGTCATTTCAATGTGGCAGGTCTGGGAAACAGGGTCAAATAAAAGTGTGGCGGCACCCTGACGCAGCTGGCTCAGCACCTGAGCCTTCTTGTCGTCGAAGGAAACATCGTAATCACCGTAGTCCGTGCCTTCGCGGCTGACGAACTCTTCGAGGATAGCGTCGAGTGCATCGGCACTCAGGCGCTGATAAGGAATTTCGATAACCCCAGGCTGTGGGGCGTCATCGTCGTAGAATCCGGCGTCAGACGGCAAAGCCCGCCTCCCGCTCCCATTCACAGCTCATGCGCAACTCCGCGTCGGACGGCATGTGGCCCTGATCGGAATTCCAACTGAAGGTGTGCTTACCGGACAACTCAGTTTCGAGATGCACCGTCGCCGACACCCAGTACATGCTTTTGAGCAGGGTTTCAAACTGGCGCAGCCAATGTTCCCATTCGTACTCCACGGCCTTGTAGGACGCCGCAAAGTGGATCACCTGAGTCTGGTAAGTGCCGCTGAACAGATCGTCGCCGGGCATAGAAAACATTTCGCGGCAAAGGAAAGGCCATTCGTCATCCACACCGAGCGGCAGGGTCTGAATAGCACTCCAGTTGCTGCGCCGCTGCAGGCGCGCCGTGAACTCATCACCCGCCGGCACATGACGGATAACACCGTAAACGATGGATTCCTGATCGAATGCTGTCACGCAAGGTCCTTACCACTGAAAACTGTCCGAATCATAACGGAATTATCGGCAAACAAAAACGGCGCCGGAGCGCCGTTTTTGCCACGATGAGGAACTGGTCACTACTTGTTCAGCACATCAATGATGCGCTGTTTTACGTAGCGGCCCGGTGCCTCTTCAATGGCAGCTAATTTACCACTGCCCGGCTGACGGGCCGGCACTTCTTCCATGCCCCCCTGAGTGAGTATCCACTCCTGCCAGTCAAGCCACCAGGAGCCACCATGATTGGCGGTTCCCTTAAACCACTCGTCCGCGGTTTTCGCCATTTTATCGTTGGTCCAGTAGCCGTATTTATTGGCCACCGGCGGATTAACGATACCGGCAATATGGCCGGAGCCACCCAGTACGAAGCGGGTATTTTTAGCATTACCCAGTACCTGAGCGCCTTTGTAAGTTGCCTGCCACAGCGCAATGTGATCCTGCGCGGTGGAAACAAAATAACAAGGTGCTTTCACTGCACTCAGATCGATTTTCACGCCATCCATTTCCAGCGCGTCTTTCTCGACCAGTCGGTTGTTCAGGTACATATTGCGCAGATAATACGAATGCATACGCGCTGGCAGGTTTGTGCTGTCTGTATTCCAATACAGCAGATCAAATGCCGCCGGACGCTCACCTTTCAGGTAATTATTGACGAAGAATGACCAGAACAGGTCATTTTCGCGCAGCGTATTAAAGCTGAACGACATCTGACGACCGTCGTACAGGCCCACCAGATCCATTTGTTTTTCCAGTGCGGAAATAGCGGTTTCATTAATGAACACCCCAATCTCGCCCGGCATGGAAAAATCCAGCAGGGTCGCCATAAAGGTGGCCGCTTTAATCCGGTCTGCCTGACCTTTCTTCTGCAGATACGCCATGGTAGTGGCCAGCAAGGTGCCGCCAACGCAGTAACCAATGGCATTGATTTCTGCTTCGCCGGTGGCCTGTTCGATGGCATCCAGCGCCGCCACCGGACCTTCCAGCATGAAGTTTTCAAAACCTTTATTGCGCAATGACGGACCGGCGTTAACCCAGGAAATACAGAACACAGTATGTCCCTGATCGGTCAGCCATTTAATGAAGGAGTTATTGTCGCGCAGATCGAGAATGTAAAATTTATTGATGAACGGCGGCACAATCAGCAGCGGACGCTTGTACGTATTGGCCGTGGTTGGCGTGTACTGAATCAGCTGCATCAGATCGTTCTGGTAAACCACCTTACCCGGCGTTACCGCCACGTTGCGGCCAACCTGAAACGCACTGGTGTCGGTCATGGCAACGTTCAGGGCACCCTGTACGCTGTCTTCCAGATCTTTCATCAGCTGCGCCATGCCCTTGTACAGGTTGGCACCGCCGCTTTCCATGGTTTTGCGGATCACTTCCGGGTTCAGACCCGCGAAGTTGGTCGGCGCCAGCGCGTTTACATACTGACGTACCAGATATTCCACTTTTTGTTTGGCGTGTTCGCTGACACCGTCGGTTTCTTTCACCATGTCCATCAGCGCGCCGGACTGCAGCAGATACAACTGCTTGATGTAGTCAAACAGCGGATTCTCGTTCCACTGTTCGTCTTTAAAACGCTTGTCGCCAGCCTCAGGCTTCACCACAGGCTCAACGTCTTTACCGAGGAAGCGCAGCACTGTGTGCTGATACAGCTCCTGTTGCTTCTCCAGAAGTCCCATCTGGAGACCGATGACTTTCTCGGGGTTGGACACCATAGCTTCGCCAAGCTCGGTCATGGCACCCATAAAATCCGTCATAACGGACGCAGAAGGGTCTTCTGCAGAGGTCGGTTGAGCGATTGCTTTGGCCAGAGCATTTCCGTAGTGCTCGGCCAGATGGCCTGCCGCAGTGTAAAAATCACTGACCGCTGTTTCTATGCTTTCCGTTGGCATATTCATAAATCACCTGCATGAAGAAACGGGGGGATTGAAAAAGGCCACCCGAAGGTGGCCTCTGACATCAGACGAGATCAGGCAGCTGTTTTAGGCTTGGCAGCTGGCTTAGTGGTTGTTGCAGATGCTTGGGCACTGGAACGGGCTTCTTCCATAATGGACTCCACCTGTGTCTTGAATTCCATCGCCATATCGGAGAACGCTTTAGCATCTTCCATGATTTTTTTGTTCAGAGCGGTAGCGGCTTCGGCCTGAGCAGCGGTGAAAGTACGCATAGTATCTGCGTCCTTGATATCAGCCGCTTTTTTCATTTGCTCAATACCCATTTCCGCGTAAGCCTTGATGGCGCTCAGCTGAAAGTCGGTCATTTTTTCCATGTTATCGACAAACAGACTGTTAAATTTCGCCAGCGGGGCATACATGGATTTGGCCTGCTCTGTGAATGCATTCAGAATACTTTCTTGCATAGTCTTGCTCCTTCAAAAGTCTAATAGCAGATAGGGCAGCCCCATAGTAGGGCCTTTTGTCTTACACTTAAATGACACTAAGCCATCTTCCATGTAAATTCTTGCGATTAATCAACCTTAAGTAGTAAGTATCTTTTTACAGCTGAACAATGACGCCAATACTGGCGGAATCCGACCTACTTAAAACCCGTTGTTGAGTTTCCTGACATCATGCCAAGCATGACTTTCTGAAACTGCCCCATGGCATTCATGCCTTCATTAAACATCACCTGATAAAGACTCATCGGGTCATAACCGTCTTCGCCTGAACGCATTTTTTCCATGACGGTATTAAAAAACTCCTGCTGAAATTCCTGCACATCGGGCAAGCCCATGATTTTACGGAACTCTTCGGGGGTCATATCAAAGGTGACGTTAATTTTCATTTTTATTCCCTGATTATCTAATCAATTATGTCTTTAGCATTATCTGCCATATTGCGGACAGTCTGTTGCGGATTTTAATCCCACCGCAACAACCGCCATACCGGCCACCGCCGCCAGCGCCGCCAGAATAAAGACCATCGTACTACCTGCACTCTCCCACAACTGACCGCTTAACCAGGCACCGGCTGCGCCACCCAGACCAAAACCGATACTGGAGTACAACGCTTGCCCCTGCCCCTGTAAACGCCCCGGGAAAAACAACTGCACGTAGCGCATGGCAATAATGTGCATGGCACCGAAGCTGAACGCATGCATAGTCTGAGCCACGATCATGGCCAATGGCTGCTCTGGCAAAAATGCGACAACCAGCCAACGCAGTCCTGTTAATGCCAGACTCACCATACACCATCCACGCCAGCTGAACAGCGTAATCATGTGGCGAAATTGCCAGAATAAAATCACTTCGGCAATTACCCCGACCGCCCACAATAATCCGATCTGCGTACTCGGGTATCCATGTTCTTCGAGATAAATACTAAAAAAAGTGTAAAAAGGCCCATGGCTGATCTGCAGTAAAATGCCCATTAATAAAAATGATATAACCGGCCAGGTCAGCGCCGCTTTTAAAAAGCCCCCCTGCCCATCCACCGTTTTTTTGTGCACCGCATGGCTGCGTAAAATAAAGCTGTTAATGACGATGGCGACCATCAACAAAATAATCAGCAACGGCAACCACAACACAGAGGCCACATCGAACAGAACACCTGCTGCCATCACCAGTGCAATAAAGCCCACCGACCCCCACATACGAATGCGGCTGTAGTCTTCCACTTTATTGTCGAACGACTGCATGGTGATGGCCTCGTATTGCGGCAACATCGCGGCCCAGAAAAAGCCGTAGCTGAGCATCACCAGCATGACCTGCTGCAACGTGTCGGCCAGCCAGATACAGGCAAAACAGCCAATGGTCAGAGCACCGGCCAGACGCACCATGTACAGCGGGGACGGAAACGAATGACCCAGTGCAGCCCACACATTCGGCGCCACTATGCGCATCAGGCCAAAAGCACCAATCAGGCTGCCAATTTCCTGCGGACTGAAGCCACGCCCCTGCAGGTACAGCGCCCAGTAGGGAGACACACAGCCTAAGACGCCGAAGTAAAGAAAATAGAAAGACGCTAAATTGCGCGAAGGAACCGCTGACACCAGAAACCTCTGCCGTCTGAGTAAAACCAAGATACGGGATAAAAAAATGCCACCGGGCGGCGGTGGCATCAATGCTTTCTTAAGCCTGCGGTGCAATCACCGGCGTGGCACAGTGCACGTCGGCGTTCTGCCCCCTGTGACGCAGCAGGTGGTCACAGAGCACGATGGCCATCATGGCTTCGGCAATTGGCGTGGCGCGGATGCCCACACACGGGTCGTGACGGCCTTTGGTGATCACTTCAATCGGGTTGCCATCGGAGTCGATGGAGCGGCCCGGAATAATCAGGCTGGAGGTCGGCTTCAGTGCAATGTGGGCGATGATGTCCTGACCGGTGGAGATACCACCCAGAATGCCGCCGGCGTGATTGCTTAAGAAGCCTTCTGGCGTCATCTCATCGCGGTGTTCGGTGCCTTTCTGCTCGACACAGGCAAAACCGTCACCAATCTCAACGCCTTTCACCGCGTTGATGCTCATCAGTGCGTGCGCCAGTTCAGCATCCAGACGGTCGAAAATCGGCTCTCCCAGACCCGGCATCAGACCGGTGGCCACCACAGAGATCTTCGCGCCCACGGAGTTACCTTCTTTACGCAGCGCGTTCATGTAGGTTTCCATGGCTTCGACTTTGCCGGCATCCGGGCAGAAGAACGGATTCTGTTCCACCTGCGCCCAGTCGAACTGTTCAATCTTGATCGGGCCCAGCTGGCTTAAATAACCGCGCACCTGAATGCCTTTGGCCGCCAGAACTTTCTTGGCAATAGCACCGGCAGCTACGCGCATGGCGGTTTCACGGGCAGAGGAACGACCGCCGCCACGATAATCGCGGAAACCGTATTTCTGGGTGTAGGCGTAATCCGCGTGCGCCGGACGGAAGGTCTTGGCAATGTCGGCGTAATCTTTGGAGCGCTGGTCGGTGTTCTCAATCAGCAGACCGATCGGCGTGCCGGTGGTTTTGCCTTCGAACACGCCGGACAGAATTTTCACCACATCGTCTTCACGACGCTGAGTCGTGTAGCGGGAAGTACCCGGTTTGCGACGGTCGAGGTCGATCTGCAGATCAGCTTCGCTCAGTTCAATACCCGGTGGACAGCCGTCAACGACAGCCACCAGTGCCAGGCCATGACTTTCACCGGCTGTGGTTACGGTGAAACTTTTGCCAAAGGTATTTCCGGACATAGTCAGTCTCTTATTTCAGGGCCGATCTGGCGGCCGTCAATTAATTCAGTAAATCCAAGTCACGCGCCTGCAGCACGAACACACCGTGGCCACCGCGTTTGAATTCCGGCCACACAAACGGCAGCTCAGGGTACGCCTCTACCAATGCCGGCCAGCTGTTGCCCACTTCCACCACCAGCAGACCATCGTCGGTCAGAAATTCACGCGCCTGCTTCAGCATGATGCGCACCAGATCCAGACCATCGTCGCCGGCGGCCAGCGCCAGCTCGGGCTCGTGGTGGTATTCCTCGGGCAGTGTGTTCATATCGTCGGCATCGACGTACGGCGGATTGGACACAATCAGGTCGTATTTGCCGCTGGCACTGCCAAACAGGTCGGACTGCAGCGCCATCACGCGGTCTTCCAGACCATGACGACGGATGTTTTCGTCGGCCACGCTCAGGGCATCAAATGAGATGTCCAGCAACTCGACCTCGGCCTGCGGAAATTTCACCGCACAGGCGATACCAATACAGCCGCTGCCGGTGCACAGGTCGAGAATACGCTGTGGTGCCGGTACATTCTGTTCCAGGGCGCCCTGCCACCAGGGGGCAAATCCGAGTTCAATCATCTGGCCGATCGGCGAACGCGGAATCAGCACGCGCTCATCCACCACAAACGGCAGATCGCAGAACCAGGCCACGCCGGTCAGGTACGGCGCCGGTACGCGCTGGTCGATGCGTTCACCCACCAGATTCACCACAGCTTCGCGCTCAGACTGAGTCAGACGCGCGCTGTGCCACTCAGAGGCAATGTTCCACGGCAGATTCAATGCATGGGTCACCAGCAGCAGAGCCTCATCCCACGGATTGTCGGTGCCATGGCCGAAATAGATGTCCGCCTCGTTCATACGGCTCACCGACCAGCGGATCATATCGCCAAGGGTGCTGAGTTGTTCGACGGCTTCGGCGCACTGCTGGTGCAGATCGGTCATGGTGGGTCCGGCTGTGGTTGAAAAGCGCGCTAGTTTACCCAATTCGGCCGCTTACGGCATCCACTTTGGGGCCGGCAGGCGGCCCCGGCAAAGGCTTGCAGCGCCGCGTGGGGCGCACGTTTCAGCGAGCGGATGCACTGATCAGAGGAGGATAACGGGTAATCGGATAAGGCGCTCAGCCCATCCGTTCGCCGTACAGGCTGGAATGCCCGGCTTCGTAAGCGTCGAGTGCCATATCAGCAACCTCGCGCCCCAGACGGATAATCTCATCGGCCCGGTAAAACTCGTACATTTCACAGGCATCGGACGGTAGTTTGATCAGCAGGTCGGGCGGATAGCCGGCAATTTTGTAGCGGGTCAGCGAGGCCGACATGACTTCGAACACCTCATTCAGCATTTCCAGCTTGCCGAGGTTTTCGTCAACGTCTTTACGCGCGCTGGTTTTATTTTCCAGCCACTGCCCGGCTTTATCGACAATGCCATTAAACCAGGCTTTTTTATCCGACTCTTTGACGGCCGCGTCCGGATGAAAATCCTCCGGCAGCGGTACGTCGGCATTGAGGTCGACGGCAATAATGATATCTGCGTGGGCCGACACGCAGGGCGTGATCGGCAGCGGGTTCAGCACGGCGCCATCGACCAGTAAACGACCGTTGTCAGCCACCGGCGTAAACAGGCTCGGAATCGCCGCCGATGCCCTCACCGCATGCTGCAATGGCCCGCGCTGAAACCAGACTTCTTTTTTGCCAATGATGTCGGTGGCCACGGCGGTAAAAGGGACGGCCAGATCTTCAATCAGCTGCCCGTTGAGCATTTCAGAAATACGGTTGTACAGACGGTCGCCTTTAATGACACCACTGGATAACAGCGACACATCCACCAGCTTCAGGACATCCAGATATTTAAGACGGGTAATCCAGTCGCGGAATTCTTCCAGCCTGCCGGAGCAATAAAAACCACCGACAATGGCCCCCATCGAGCAGCCGGACACCATCACAATGTTGTAGCCGCGCGCAGTCAGCGCATCAATAACGCCGATGTGGGCGTAACCCCGGGCGCCGCCACTGCCCAATGCCAAAGCAACGGTTTTACTCACATTTATCTCCCTGGCCAGAACACAAACCGCAGCGCGGGCATCAGGCTGTCATCCGCTGCCTGAGTTAATGCGCCCTGTCCGGTTACGTTCAATTCATATTCGCCGTCAAACGTCGCCATCCGCAGTTGCTGCGCCAGCCGCTCAGAGCACTGCAGATTGTCGCTCATGTGACTGGCGTCGTAACACTGCACCACCAGATACAGACGTCGCTTAAGAGCCGGCGTCAGGCTTTTCAGTTCCGTCAGTAAATCCTGACTGGCCGTTTCATCGAGACGTCCGTTCTGGGTGACAAAGCCCGGCAGCCAGCCGGCGGAGGACGCCATTGCCTGACGGATCTGATCACGCACCTGGCCGTCGACCGTCACTTTGTCGCGGGTGGTCACCACATCCAGATTCACCATCAGCTGGCGTGAGCCGCGCTGCACCAGATACAGCACATACAAGGTGGTAACCCCTTGCTTGTCGGCGGCGGTACGGGCGACCTGATAAAACTGATTTTGTTCGCGCCCCACCAGCCGGGCGTTGGCGAAAATATCGTTGGCCCAGAAATTACTGCTGCCACAATCCAGCCCGCGGCATTCGTAAAGCACGTCCGCACCAGCAAACTGCGTGCTGTAAAACGACACCAGCTCATCAAAGGGCACCTGCTCCGGCAGGCTCCAGACCTTGCGCTCAACGTCTGCTTTCAGACGCAGTTCCTGACCGCCATAGGTGACGGCCTGATTGCGTTTTAACGCCGACAGCACCAGCCGGTAGGCGGGCAGCGTCATGCGTTTACTGTCGATCAGATTGGCCTGCGGGTAAGCGTCCAGCGCTTTCACCGGCAGGGCCAGGGTCAGGCATACAGTCATCAGCAGGGTCTGCCAACGCATAAAAAACTCCTTCATCTGCTGCACCTATTGTTAACAAGAGTCCACAGCGCCGCAAGCGACCCGTCGTTGCGAACACCCCGAGACCAGCCTTTAAGAACAACCGCCGGGGCTGGTACACTCCGGCCGTTTATTTCTCAATCAGGTATTCCGCTTTTGTCTTCATTCCGTCTGTCGTTTGCCCTGACCACCCTGCTCGGGTTTTCCTGTCTGCCGGCCTGTACCACGGTCAACACCCTGCCACAGGAAGCATCCGTTCCGGCGCCAACCCTCAGCGAACAACAGGCGGCGCAAAGTGCGGTCGACGATATTTTTCAGCGTTTTTATCAGTTCGAACTGGATCAGAGCCCAGTGCTGCGCAGCCGTCTCGGCTACAGCGGTCAGTTCGAGTGGGACGATATTTCCACCGACGCCGATGACCAGCGCATCGCCTTCTGGCAAAGCCTGCGCAACGAACTGTCGGATATCCGCGAAGATGCCCTGAGTGCCGACGAACGTGCCAGTTACAGGACCCTGCTGGAGGCACTGGAGTTCCGTCTGTTGATGGTGCCGTTCAGCCATCACGAATACGCCTTCAGCCAGCTGGGCGGGTGGCACACCGAAGTGGTGGCCATACTCACCAATCACCATCCGGTGCACAGCATTCCGGATGCACAGGATTACATCAGCCGCCTGCAGGCGATCCCGGCCCTGTTCAAGCGCTGGCAGGAAAATATGCGCAGTGCCGCCGACAGCGGCATCGTGCCGCCGGCGTTCGTCTACGCCAGTGCCGAATCCAGCATCCGCGCCATCGTCAGTGGCGAACCTTTTACTCAGGGGCAAGGCGACTCGCCGCTATGGGCGGATTTCAGCGCCAAACTTGATGCCCTGAATCTGTACCCGTCGACCCACAAACTGCTGGAGCGCAAAGCCCGCAATGCCATGCTGCAGAGCGTAAAACCCGCCTATGACAACCTGCTGGCGGTGGTGCAGGAATTAAAAGCCAAAGCCCCAGCCAACGGTGCCGCCAGCACGCTGCCGGACGGTCTGCGCTACTACCAGCTGCTGCTCGCCCACTACAGCAACAGCCAGCTGGACGCCGACTATCTGCACCAGCTGGGACTGGCCGAAGTCAGCCGCATTCAGAGCCGTATCCGCGCCATGATGCCGGCGCTCGGCTATGACGGCCCGGCCGACGCGCCGCTGCGCGATATGATGATGTGGGCGGAAGCCCGTGCCACCCGCTTTGCCAATACCGAACAGGGGCGCGATGAATTCATCGGCTTCCAGAAAGCGCGTATCCGCGACATTGCCTCCCGTCTGCCTTATTACTTCACCCGCCTGCCCACCACCCCGCTGGCGGTGCGGCTGACAGAAGATTACCGCGCTCCGGCCTCGCCGGTGGCCTTTTACGAAGCGCCCTCGCTGGACGGAGCCCGCCCCGGTATTTACTACATCAACCCGCTACGCATGAACGACCTGCCACGCTACCGCTTAGCGGCGCTGGCGTTCCATGAAGCGATTCCGGGTCATCACCTGCAGATTGCACTGGCGCAGGAAAATGAAGCCCTGCCTGAATTCCGCCGCATTCTCGACAACAGCGCCTTCAGTGAAGGCTGGGCGCTGTACGCAGAAAAATTCGCCGCCGAAATGGGCGCATATCAGTCGACGGAAGAAGAATACGGTCAGCTGGTGATGGAATTGTGGCGCGCCGTGCGTCTGGTGCTGGACACAGGTCTCAACGCCAAAGGCTGGAGCCGCGAACAGGCGGTGCAATATCGTCTCGACAACACACCCTTTTCGAAAGAAGACAGTGAACAGGCCATCAGCCGTTATCTGGTGATGCCCGGTCAGGCGGTGGCGTACAAAATGGGGCAGCTGAAAATCGACAGCATCCGCCAGCAGGTGCAGGACATTTTAGGCAGCCGCTTTGATCTGGCCGCCTTCCATTCTGCTCTTCTGAGTCAGGGAGCCATTCCGCTGGATGTGCTGCAGGAATGGATGGTGAGCTGGGCCAAAATTCAGCGCCGCCAGGCCGCCGCAGAAATCGTACCCGACCAAGCGCCGGCTGAACCAGTGAAAAACCCGGCGCCGCAAGCCACGCCCGCCGTTCCGTAAAACTCCCAATGAAAGCGTGTTTAATTGCATGAAAAAGGGCCTTGTAAAAGGCCCTTTCTGTTTCAGTTCTGTCTGTTTCAGTTCTGTCTGTTTCGGTTCTGGCTGCTGCGGTTCGGTCTGTTGCGGTTCGGTCTGTTGCGGTTCGGTCGGCTAAGGCGGCTGAGATTGAAGACCTAGCAGTCAAAGCCCCGCGCCCGGACTCAGTAGCGCAGATCAATACCCACCTGCCAGAACGCATCATCCCCCGGCGAGGCCACCACTTCGGTACCGGTATCGTCGGTGGCGCGCACACGGCGATGACGCATCTGACCCAGTTCACCGCTGATCCACAACGGCCCACGCCAATGAAATTCGCCGCCCACACCCAGTTTCCAGTTGGTATAGGACGCCCGGTAGGTGCCGGTCAGGCCGGTAATTTCTTCCTGCCAGACACCACCGGCCGGGCGTAAATACAGGAACGACGCCAGATCATCGGACCAGCGTGAGACAATGCGCGTACGCGGAAAACCCAGCAGCATTTCCGTATCCGGTGTCAGCTTGGTGGCCATACCCAGCACAGGGCGCGGACTGTAGTCGCCAAACTCACGGTTCACGGTTAAACCAAACTGCCAGAAGGTGCCCGAACGCTGATACACACGACCGATCAGGTCGGCATTCATTGCCAGACTGTCGCCATCGAGCACGTTTAGGTCGGTCATAAAGCCCGGCTCCGCTCGAATGGTAAATTCCGCCGAACGGCCACGTTTCTGGCGGTATTCAATCGGCATCGACAGCCAGTAATACTCACTCTGCAGCGCCGTGGTGCCGCTCCAGCGGAATTCGGAAATATCGAGATGCGCATCGGTGCGCACCGATTCATAGCGGTTTTCACGCCGTTCAAGCGGCAGGGTCAGATCAATCTGCGAGCGCGAAAAATCCGTGCCGCTGCCGGAATCCGGTGAGCCCGGCCCTTCTTTACTCCACGACAGGCCATTGGCAAACGCCGCCTGCGTGGCCATTAACAGCGCGCACGCCACAGCGTTTCGCAGATCAGACTTCTTTAAACAAATCATCATACGCTTCCTGAACACTGGCGTAGCTCGCCAGTGCGCCTGTGGACTGTTCGTTTTTACGCACAGTGTCGAGTGCGGTCAGCACATCGAGCACATTTTCAAAGCCGTCAACAATATCGGCCGGCGCATCCGCTTCTTTGAGTAATTCAGTGTAGTTGGCAACGAAGTCATAAGCCTCGCTTTCCTGCCGGCGACTGGCACTGGTGACGGCGGAATCCATATTGGCGATCACATTCACCACGTTCACCAGTGCTTTGGCGGCTTCGCTGTCGCCGTCCACGGATTCGTCGAGAATAAAGGTATTGAGAAAATTCGAGGCTTCGGTGATGGACGAAACCGACTGGGTCTGGCCGCCGAGCGTGCGGAATTCCGACGACGACAGAAAGCCGTCTTCGTACAGACGCTGGGTCAGGGCCGGAATCTGGTCAGAGCTGATGGCGCCCGAGAAATATTCTTTGCTGATCTGATTGAGTCGTTCGGCGCGCAGTGACACCGACACTTTGTCACTTTCACCCACACTGACGGTGCGCGTCAGTGGCGATGCCGACTGGGCGGCTTCGTTCAGCGCATCGGCCGACACCGATGACTGACTGCTCTGTTGCGCCAGCAGATTGAGCAGGTTCTGATAGCCGGAAGAAGAGTTGTTAATGTCCACGGCAAACTCCGGTGCTGATAACTGCCTGAGTAACAGCAATTACCAAGCCAGCACAAGAATCCCCAACAGAATCAATGCCATAGGCAAAATAGCGGCCGGACCTTGCCGGTGAACGTCAGTTTATTGCCGCCCGAAACCCGAATCAGCGCCGGCTTTACAGAAAGCAGCCATAAAAAAAGCGGCCCACCACAGGTGAGCCGCTTTTTTAAGTCCCAAGGCAGGCGCTGCGCAGAGGTCAGTCCGGCTTCTGGCCGCCCTCGTCAGAGCTGCGGGTAATGTGCTGGCGCACGCTGTGCACACCCCAGTACACGGCCCCCAGCACCAGTGGCAGTGCAATGCCCTTGGCCAGTTCACTGTTCAGCGTCAGACCGCCGGCCTTCAGGCCATTAAAGGCAATTTCCAGCAGCGCCAGAACATAGTAACCAATGGCCACCACCGACAGGCCTTCTACCGTTTGCTGCAGGCGCAACTGCAGCCGGCTGCGGCGGTTCATGGACGACAGCAAATGCTGGTTCTGTTCCTGAATCGACAGATCGACCCGGGTGCGCAGCAGACTGGTGGTGCGGTTAATGCGGCGCGATAAATCTTCAAGACGGTCGCGCACGGAATTACAGGTTTTGATCCCCGGCGTCAGACGGCGCTCAAGAAATTCGCGCAGACTCTGCATGCCTTCCATCGGGCTTTCTTTCAGCTGACGCAGACGGTCGCGCACCAGATCGTGATAGGCAACCGCCGCCGAAAAGCGGAAGTTGGTATCGGAACGGTTGCGCTCCACTTCGGCGGCCAGCTGCGATAATTCACTTAACAGTACGCGTTCGTCTTTGCCGGAATCGATGTCGGAAATGCTCTGGTTTAATGTCGCCAGATTTTCTTCAATACGGCTCAGCTCTCCACCCATCTGACGGGCAATCGGCAAGGCCAGCAGCGACATCAAACGGTAGGTTTCCAGCTCAAATAAGCGCTGCACCAGACGCCCGGCCTGATACGCAGTAAGGCCGCTGTGACAGGTTACGATGCGGCCAAATCCGTCGCTGTGTAATTTAAAGGCAGTCCACACCTGGGCTTTTTCATCGGCCACATACGCACCGGAAATTCGCTGGCCTTCGAACCAGCGGTACAGCAGTTTTTCGTCCGGTGTGTGATCGAGCACGGCCATATTCACCGCCACCACTAGTTCGCCCGGCATGGCCGCCAGCCAGTCGCGCGGCACAAAGCTCAGGGCTTCCGGCGAAAACGGTTCGGCTTCGTGAAAAATAAAGGTGAAATTGGCAAATTCGGTGTGACGTTCCCAACGCAATTCGAAGCCGCCGAAATCCTGATACAGACAGGACGACTCAGGCGCCGGCGCCGGTACGCTGAATCGGCGGCATAAATCGACAATATGCGCGTGCATGGCGTCGCGGTTGCCATTCAGCAAAACGGTGAAATGGCAGACCTGACAGTTGCCATCAATGATGGGCGAAGGCCGGTTGTGCAGCTCTTCGTACAGGGCAGAACGCCACGGATGCACCCGCAACGACACCGACGGTGCCGCAATGTCCGGCGCCACATCCTGTAATGCTTCTTTCATAAGCCGCCTCACTCCATGACTGTCTGCCGTGGCAGACCGTTGATCTGAAAGCGGCGCAGTGTAACCAAGCGTTATGACAAGTGCGACCCTGACGCCGTTGATACGCTGTTTTCCGCAAGGAAACGCTGACCGGGATGACCTGAGTCAGGCGCTGCCTCAGTCCCGCGCTGCTAACAATCTCGCCGCGCGAAGCCAGTCGGCATCAGTCTGCCGTCAGCATGGCCGACAGCGGCGTATCCAGAGCCGATGACCAGTTGCTCTGCCAGTTCTGCAGGCATTGTTTTAATCCCGCACCGGCGGCGGCCTCCGGCAATGCCTGCGTCAGATCTTTAAGGCTCATATCGGCGATCAAACTGCCCATGGTCAGGGCTTTCGGGTCTTTCAGCCACACCCAGTTACCTTCCTGCGACAGCGTTACCCAGCCATTGCGCTGGCAGATGGACAACTGAACGTTAATGTCTTCGGCGGCGATGTCGGCGATTGCCGCGGCCAGTTCTTCTTCGTCGGTGGCCAGCCCCTGCTGCTGACGTGCCCACAATGCACTGATCACCCGCAGACGCGCCCACAGCAGTGGTGACTTCTTCAGCCGCGCTTTGCTGTGACTGAGGCTGAAACTCAGTTCAGCGCCGAGCAGCACCAGCAGCCAGGCCAGATGCAACCACAGCAGAAATAACGGCACCGCGGCAAAGGCCCCGTAAATCAGCTGATACGACGGAAACAGCCCGACCAGACGGGCAAAGGCAAATTTACCCAGTTCAAATACCGTGGCGACAAAAAATCCGGCCACCAGCGCATGCCGCCACGGCACCCGGCAATTCGGCACCAGAATATAAATGGCCGTCAGTGCGCCGGTACTGAGCAACCAGGGCACCACCCGCACCGGCAGCGGCACACTGGCAAAATTACTCCACAACGACAGCGAGGCAATCAGTGAGCTGACCGCCAGCGTAGCGCCGAATAATAGCGGCCCCAGACTGAGCACGGCCCAATAGCGTAAAAAGGTTTGCAGACCGGAGCGTGGTTTTTCGACGTTCCAGATTTTATTGAACTGCATTTCAATGCTGCGCAGCAGCATAAAGGCGGTAATAAACAGAAACAGCACACCCACCCAGGTCAGCTTGCGCGCCTGCTGGCTGAACTGCACCAGATATTCCGACACCGTATCGCTGCCTTCCGGCATCAGGTAGGCGAGCATTTCATTGTGCACCTCACCGCCCCAGTGCTGCAGTGACGGAATGGCACTTAAAATGGCGTAGGTCACGGTAATAACAGGCACCAGCGCAAACAGCGTGGTGTAGGTCATGGCCGCCGCGTCGCGCTGGCGTTCTTCGTTTTTAAAGCGGCGCAGCGTGTGCCAGATGATGCGCCCTGTGGTGCGCAGGCCGGGCCAGGTGGAGGGGCGTTTCGTGGATGTCGTCCTGAAATTCATTCGATGCCGTCGCTCATTTGTTACAATGGCGGAAATTTTTGCCAAGGTTGAGCGCAAGCATGAGCGAAATTCAGATCTACCACAATCCACGCTGCTCCAAATCGCGGGAAACACTGGCCCTGCTGCAGGAACAGGGCATCACCCCTGACGTGATTGAATACCTGAAAGACACCCCGGACGCCGACGAGCTGAAGAGCCTGCTGAAGAAGCTGGGCATCCCGGCGCGCGCCCTGCTGCGCAGCAAAGAAGAGGAATACAAAACCTGCGGTCTGGACAACATGGCACTGTCTGATGACGACATCATCAACGCCATGATTGCCCATCCGAAACTGATCGAACGTCCAATCGTGGTGAACGGCCATCAGGCGCGCATTGGTCGCCCGCCGGAGCTGGTGCTGGAGATCCTGAAGTGAGCCAGCCCTACGTTCTGGTGCTCTATTACAGCCGCCACGGTAAAACCGAAGCCATGGCGCGTTATATCGCCCGTGGCGTCGAAAAAGTGAGCGGCATGGAAGCGCGTCTGCGCACGGTACCGCCGGTATCAGCCGATACCGATGCGTCGTTGCCGCCGGTGCCGGACGCTGGCGCGGTGTACTGTTCCGCCGACGATCTGAAGCACTGCGCCGGTCTGGTGCTGGGCAGCCCGGTACGCTTCGGCAACATGGCCGCCCCGCTCAAGTATTTCCTCGACGGCACCAGCCCGCTGTGGCTGACCGGCGCCCTGATCAATAAACCGGCCGGTGTGTTTACCTCCAGTTCGTCACTGCATGGTGGTCAGGAATCCACCCTGCTCAGCATGGCGCTGCCACTGCTGCACCACGGCATGGTGTTCGCCGGCATCCCTTACAATGAAGCCGGTCTGCTGCAGACCCGTGGTGGCGGTACGCCCTACGGCGCCAGCCACTGGAGCGGCAACGACAACCAGCATCCGCTGTCGGATGCCGAAATCAGCCTGTGTCAGGCTCAGGGCGAGCGCATCGCGCGTCTGGGCAAGGCACTGACCCAACTCGACGGAGTCACCTCATGAAAACCCGCTATGCCTACCTGTGCATGGTTTCCAGCTACCTGATCACCCTGCTGATTCTGCTGTTGTCGACCTACGCCGCCGCGCCAAGCCCGGATATGCCCCTGTGGCTGTACCTGCTGTCCGGCGCCGGCATCTGGCTGTTTAAAATTCTGCCGCTGCTGCTGTTTGTGCCGGGTCTGATTCAGCGCAAACACAGTACTTCGGCGTGGTTGTCGTACATGACCATGCTTTATTTTGTGCTGGCGGTCCTGCTGGCCTTTACCCCGGGCGCTTCCGGCTGGGGCTGGGCCATGACCATCTCGACGCTGGTGATGTTCCTCAGCAGCATGCTCTACACCCGCTGGCGTAAGGCCGATCTGAAACAGGCCGACATGAAGCAAGCTGAAGAAGCCTGATTTCCGGGGTAACGAGCGTCTGAAAAAGAAAAGGCAGCCATTGGCTGCCTTTTTTGTTGCGCGGGCGGACGATTACTCGTCTTCGTCACCCCAGTCGCCGTCGGTGGTGTCGTCGGCGATCTCAGTCACCACGGCTTCACCGCACTTGCTGCATTTGCCTTCGACAAACACCACGCCGTTCAGCTCGTATTCCACCGGTTCTTTCATACCCAGATCGGCTTCCATACAGTTGTTGCACCAGGTCTGAGTCAGGAAAGCTTCCTGATCTTCCGGTTCCCGGGCGTAAAAATCACGTTCAACGCGTTCCATAATCAATCTCAGCTTAATGCCTTAGAAGAAAATCATCTGAACACTGGCCGGCTCGGGCCGGTAAAGACCAGTGCATGGGCTAGCATTGTAGTCATTAGCGAGCATGAATTGGACTGTTTTTATGAAGATCAAACACCAGATCATTCTGGGCGTGACCCTGATATCCGTGGCTGCCATTGCGCTGACCACGCTGGGGGTGAACCAGTCGGTCAGTGGCATTGCCGAAGAAAGCGCTCAGGAACAGGTCACCCAGAGCCTGCTCAGCCGGCGTAATCTGAGTAAGAACAATCTGGAGAACTACCTGACTTTCATTCAGAAACAGGTCATCAGTCTCGCGTCCAGCCCGGCTATTCAGGAAGTATCTCCCTTATTGCGCAGCGCCTTTTTCGACTACCCGCTGCAGGTCGGCCGCAAACTCGATGAAGCCAGCCTCAAGGCCTACTACCAGAAAGAATTCGACGGCCATTTTCAGGAAAAGAACGCCGGCCAGTCATCAGCCCCCGACGCCATCTACAACCAGCTGAGCGACAACGCGCGCTTCCTGCAGGCCGACTACATCGCCTCGAACCCAAGCCCGTTGGGTGAAAAAAACAAACTGTTCACCACCTACAACGGCACCGAATACGACGAGCTGCACCAGACCCTGCATCCCTACCTGAGCGACTACCAGCAGCAATTCGGCTATTACGATATTTTCATCGTGGAACCCGATAACGGCCATGTGATTTACACCGTGTTCAAAGAGCTGGATTTCGCCACCTCACTGAACACCGGCCCCTACAAAGATTCCGGTCTGGCCCGTGCGTATCACACCGCCCTCGACCTGCCCAAGGGCGAAGCCGTGTTCGTCGATTTTGAGCCGTACGTGCCGTCTTACAACGACGCAGCCGCCTTTATTGCCGCGCCGATTTACACCGGATTTTCGCTGGTTGGCGTGCTGATATTTCAGATGCCGGTCGATGAAATCAGCCACATCATGACCAACAGCGGCCAATGGAAAGAAGCCGGCTACGGCGCCACAGGGGAATCCTACGTTGCCGGCAGCGACCTCACCCTGCGCAGCCAAAGCCGGCTGTTGCTGGAAGCACCCGACACCTTCCTCAACGAACTCGCCGCCACCGGCATCAGTCAGGCCATGCTCGACGAAACCCGCGTCAGCCAGTCGGCCATCGGCCATGTGCGCGATCAGAGTCCGGCCATGACCCGCGCACTGAAAGGCGAAGAAGGCACCATGACCACCAAAGACTACCTTGGCCATGACGTCATCAGCGCCTACACCTATGTCGATTTTCTCGGCACCCGCTGGGGGCTGGTCAGTAAAATCAGCACTCAGGAAGCGCTGGCCGGGGTCGAAAAACTGGGCATGAGCATGGCACGCTCGGCCATCGTGATCGGCCTGGTGCTGGGCGCGGCGTTTCTTGCGATTGGTTACTGGATGAGTCTGCGCCTGACGCAACCACTGGACGACTTTATCCGCAAAATCCGCACCCAGGCGGAAAATCATGAATTAACCGCCAATTTTGACGCCCACGGCAACACCGAATTTTCCGAACTCGGCCGCACCCTGAATCAATTATTCAGCGAATTGCAGGTCTTTTTCGCCGACGTCGAAAAAACCGTCTCGGAATTGCGCACCAGCGCCACCGTGCTCGACAGCACCACCAACAACACCCGCCAGCAAATTTCGCGGCAGACCGAAGAAATGAATTCGGCGGCCACCGCCACCACGGAAGTGAGCGTGTCGGTGCAGGAAGTGTCCGGCCACGCCGAACGCGCCGCTGAAAAAATCCGCCACACCCGCACCCGCGTGCAGGCCAGCCATCAGGTTTCCGGCGAAGTGCAGGCGGGCATCACCGAGCTTTCCGAGCAGATGACCTCGGTACTGGGCACCATGGGACAACTGGAAAGTGAAAGTCAGGGCATTGGCGCCGTGCTGGATGTGATCCGCACCATTGCCGAGCAAACCAACCTGCTGGCGCTGAACGCGGCCATCGAGGCGGCCCGTGCCGGCGATCAGGGCCGTGGCTTTGCCGTAGTGGCCGATGAAGTACGCACCCTGGCGCAGCGCACCGCCGAAAGCACCGAAGATATCCGCGTGAAAATTCAGTCGCTGCAGCAATGCGTGCATGAGGTCCGCCAGTCGACCAACGCCTCGCAGGTGGCGACCGAACAGAGTCTTGAAAAAGTCCGCGCCGCCGCCGACCTGATGGCAGAAATTTCGGGCCTGACCGATGAACTCGGCAACATGAGCGAACAGATTGCGCTGGCTGCCCGCCAGCAAAACGAAGTGACCGCCGAGATCGACCATAACGTCAACAAGGTGAAAGACCTGTCGGAAGGCGTGCTGACCACCAGCGACGACATTCACAGCGCCAGTCAGCGGCTGAACCACATTGCAGCGGATATTTCGTCGCAGCTGAAGAAATTCACCTTTCATTAACCCGGCATACAGCGGATGCCGGTGGCTGGCGCACGCCAGCCACCGGCTGACCGACTTGCCCGCTTGATTCGCAAGCCGTTCCCGGTGCGTCTTCTTGCCTGCGCTTGCAGGCCTTTTCAGTATTTTCAACGGCTTCTGGCTTTGCTTTCGCCCCCAAACCCGCGTCTGACGAACCCAGCATGCGGGCAGACAGCAAGCCCTGCCCGCATCTCTGGCCTGATCATGCCACTGGCACAAATGACACTGCCATTTCGCCAACAGTGCCGCCATTCTGTGCATCCGCTCAGACACCACGACAACAACAGGAGCCCCGATGATTACTCTCCACCACCTCAATAACTCCCGCTCACAGCGCATCATCTGGTTGCTGGAAGAACTGGGCGTTGAGTACCGCATTGAGCACTATCAGCGCGATGCCAAAACCTCACTGGCACCCGACAGCCTGAAGAAGATTCATCCGCTGGGTAAATCGCCGGTCATCACCGACGGCGACAACACCATCGCCGAATCCGGCCTGATCATCGAATACCTGCTGAAAACCTACGACAAAGGCCGCTTTGTGCCGCAGGAAGGCAGCCCGCAATACTGGCAATACCTGTACTGGCTGCATTACAGCGAAGGCAGCCTGATGCCGTTTCTGGTGATGGCGCTGGTGTTTAACAAAATCAAAACCGCGCCAATGCCGTTTTTTATCCGCCCCATCGCCAAAGGCATTGCCGATAAAGTCATGACAAGCTACGTCGGCCCGACGCTGGATACCAATATCCGTTATATCGAAGCGTATCTGGCAAAAAATACCTGGTTCGCCGGCGAGCAGATGACAGGCGCCGATTTCCAGATGATTTTCCCGCTGGAAGCTGCACTTAACCGCGGTATCCGCGCGCAGGATTTCCCGGCCATCAGCGCCTTTGTTGCCCGGATTCACGCCATTCCGGCGTATCAGACAGCACTGCAGAAAGGCGGTCCGTACGACTACGCCTGAGCACTGCCAGCCGCTCAAGGTGGGCGTCCGTAGTTGATGAAAGGCCTGAAACGGCAAACAGGTTGCCGGCTCAGGCCTTTTTTGTAGGCTTAGCTTTTTGGGGCTGAGTCCTTACGTCGGGCGTACTGACCTGTAGCGAGTGGCCAGTGGCGTGTAGCGAGCGGCGTGTAGCGAGCGGCGTGTAGCGAGTGGCGTGTAGCGAGTGGCGTGTAGCGAGTGGCGTGTAGCGAGTGGCGTGTAGAAAGTGGCGAACCGCTATTCCCGCCATATTCAAAATTTTCGCACATGCAAAAGTGCCCAAGAAAAAAGGCGAACCGTTTCCGGCGCTCGGGAATGGAAACGGAAAACAGCACGATAAAAGCGGCAGGCCTATGACAACCTGTTGCAACCCTGCAACACAGTGTTGGCGCTCTTACCTCTTAGCTCAGGCCCTGTGCCGTAACAGTGCCAGACAGATGCCGCTATACTGCGCGTCTGCCCTCCGTTACGGACAACTCCCATGTTTTCATCGCTTTTTTCGGGTCGCCGCGGACTGCGTACCGCGTTTATTGCCGTGCTGCTCAGCGGTTGTGCCAGCGCCGGCCTCACCATTGATTACGATGCACTGTTCGGCACCACGCAACTGAGCGAGCGTAAAGTCGCCGACGGCACGGCCGCCGCGCAGCGTTATCACGAACAGATTCAGCCCATTCTGGAAAATCGCTGCGTGGTTTGCCACGGCTGCTACGACGCCCCTTGTCAGCTGAAATTATCGTCACCTGACGGTATTCAGCGTGGCGCCAGCAAAGCACTGGTGTACGACGGCACCCGCATTCTCGCCGCCGAACCCAGCCGTCTGGGCATCGATGCCACCAGCACGGCTCAATGGCGCGAAAAAGGCTTTTTCAGCGTACTGAATGAGCGCACGCAGACGGCCGACATCAACATGCGCAACAGCGTGCTGTACCGCATGCTGGCCCTGAAAGCGAACAACCCGCTGCCCGACGATAAAATTCTGGATGACGACGATTTTTCACTGGGTTTAAACCGCCCGCAGCAATGCCCGACCATTGAAGAATTTGACCATTACGAAAATGACAATCCGTTGTGGGGTATGCCCTACGCACTGCCGGCGATCAGTGAACAGGAATACCAGACGCTGACGGCCTGGATCCGCGATGGCGCGCCCATGGCCGCCGATCCCGCACTGACGCCTGCGCTGCAGCAACAGGTGAATGCCTGGGAGCATTTTCTGAACCTGCGCGACAATCAACATCAGCTGACCGCCCGCTATATTTACGAGCATTTATTTTTAGCCAGCCTGTATTTTTCCGACGAGCCCCTGTTCACCACCAAAAGCTACGGTCTGGAAACCAGCCCACGGCCTTCGGTGTGGTTTAAGCTGATCCGTTCCAGCACGCCACCGGGCCAGCCGGTTGTTCCGGTCGCCAGCCGCCGCCCCTACGACGATCCGGGTGTCCAGCAGGTGTATTACCGCCTGATCGCCGACCACTCGTCGGTGGTTGCCAAAACCCATATGCCTTATCAGCTGAGTGCCGAACGTCTGCAATGGATTAACGAGCTGTTTATCCGTGCCGATTACGACGTACTGAAATTGCCCGATTATTCACCGGATACCGCCGCCAATCCGTTTGTGGCCTTCGCCGATCTCCCCATTGCCGCCCGCTACCGCTTTATGTTGCAGGAAGCGGAATTCACCATCATGGGCTTTATTAAAGGCCCGGTATGCCGCGGTCAGGTAGCCCTAAACGTCATCGATGACCATTTCTGGACCCTGTTTGTCGATCCGGAAAAACTCAGCAGCGACGGCTACGCCAATTTCCTGCGCGACCAGAGTGAACACTTACGTCTGCCCGGTGAGGCCGAAAGCAACGCTGGCATCGTCGGCAACTGGCTGCAATATTCGTGGCTGCACAATGAATATCTGGACGCCAAAAATGCCGTGATGGCCGAACATTTTCCGGATGGCAAACAACTCACACTGGATCTGATCTGGGCTGGTGATCAGAAAAACCCCAACGCCGCGCTCACTATTTTCCGCCATTTCGACAGTTCAACCGTGGTGCAGGGACTGGTGGGTCAGGAGCCGAAAACCCTGTGGCTGGTCGATTATTCCTTACTCGAGCGCATCCACTATCTGCTGGTCGCCGAATTTGATGTGTACGGCAATATCGGGCATCAGCTGATGACGCGCCTGTACATGGATTTTCTGCGCATGGAAGGTGAATACAATTTCCTGACCCTGCTGCCGCAGCAGGAGCGTATCCGACTGGCCGACTTCTGGTACCGCGACACCAGCGAGCGGGTACGCAAACATCTGGTGAATTACGAAGAGCACGTGCTTTCGGATCCGAATATTGATTACCGCTCGGCGCAGCCGAAAGACGAGCTGGTAAGCAAAATTGAGCACTATTTACAGCCGGTGCTGAGTGATAAATACACGCTGGCCACCCACGCAACGCCGGCGGAGCTGGCGCAGTTTGCGCGCATTAACCGTATCCGTGGTGAGGCAGCGAACCTGATGCCGGAATTATCCATGATCATGCTCGAAGATCTGCACGGTGATGCGCGCATGTTCACCCTGATCCGCAACAGCGGCCACAGCAACCTGACCGGTCTGCTGTACGAGGAAGATAACCGCCTGCCCGAGGAAGACTACCTGACACTGGTGCCCGGTATTCTAGGCGCTTACCCGTCGGCCTATTTCCGTTTGTCATCGTTCCGTCTGAGCGACTTTGCCACGGCCCTGACGCAGCTTGAGGACGAAGGTGATTACGAAGCCCTGATGGACCGCTTTGGTGTGCGCCGTACCGACCCGCATTTCTGGGCCAACAGCGACGACGTGCAGCAGTGGTATCAGACCCACGACCCGCTGAACGCCGGCATTCTGGATTACAACCGGCTGGAAAACCGCTGAGAATGGCTCAGCGGTTTTCCGCGTACGTCAGGGCTTAAGACTGAATGACTGCCGGGCTGAATGGCAGCAAACCAGTATCAGCCCGGCATCAGCTGAAATTGCTGGCGGCAGTCGCTCGGGGTTAATCCGGTCCAGCGCTTGAACGCGCGGCGGAAATTGGTGGTGTCGTTGAACAATAAATAATGCGCCACCTGCTCATTATTCATGCCTTTAATATGCAGCAGATACAGACACACGTGCAGGCGCACCTGATCCTGTAATTGCTGAAAATGCGTGTGGTGTTTCATCAGTTTGCGCTTGAACGTGGCCGGACTCATGCCAAATGCAGCGGCCACATCGGGCAGCGCCTGTGGCTCGCGGACGTGCTGCACCAGCCAGTCATACACCGCCTCACAAAAACCATCGCGCGGCTGCACAACGGTGCGCTGGCAACCCTGCAGCGCCGCCTGAAAGGCCGTCGCGGAACCGCGTGGCCAGGGCACCGACAACCAGGATTTTTCAATCACCATCACATCGACACCCAGCCCGAACATCAATTGCGGTCCTAAATGCACCAGATACTGTTCGCTGGCTGCGGGGCGGGCATAACTGAAACCGTACCGCCACGGCATTGCCTGCCCGGATAACCAGCGCGCCATCGAGGTCAGCGCGGTCATGGCGGTTTCAACCATAAAGACTTTTTCATCGCCAAGGCCCGCGTTATCGAGCCACTGCACGTAACAATAGCGGTCATCGCTGAACACCCGCAGCGATAATAACGGGCTTAATTCGCGGCGGAATTCAACCAGCACATCCAGCGCCCGTTGCAGATCCGGCGCATTGCTCAGCAACTGACTGGCGCCGCCGTAATAACCCGGCCAGAGGTTATCGCCCCAGCGGAAACTCAGGTCGCCCTCGGGCGCCAGCTTCTGGCCATTGGCAATTAATTGCTTCAGCTGCGCCGCCGATACGGTCTGACTGCCGCTGACAATGTCTTCGTAAAATAAACCGGTTCCGCGCAGCACTTTATGGCTGCTGACATCCCGTGCCAGCAGCAGGTCGAGCAACAGCGCCGGCTGATGGTGGGCCGGTAAATAGCGCTCGTCATTTTCGTACCAGCCGGAGGTGATCATGCTGCCAGATACGTCCCCTGCTGCTGACGCGCCTGCAACAACGCAGCATTGCCCTGTTCGATCAGGGCGTCGGCATCGGTCTCGTCAGGTGCCATCACCACACCGGCGCAGATGCGCTGGTACAGGGTGTCGCCGTCGGCATTTTTGAAAGCAAAATGGGCTATGGCCTGCTGCAGTTCACCGGTAATGGCCATGGCCTGCTCAGGTGTACAGGACCCCAGCACCACGGCAAAGCGGTCGCCGGCAAAGCGGCAGATCACATCCTGCTGGCGGATATTCAGCAGCAGAATTTCGGCAACCTCTCGCAGCAGACGGTCGGCCTCACGGTGGCCGAGCCGGCGCGCCAGTTGCGGATAATCCTGAATTTCGGCCATGACCAGCGCCAGTGATGCCCCCGGAAATTCCAGCTGACGACGCTGAATATGTTGTTTCAGATACGCGGCGCGGCCAAGCTGAGTCAGGCCGTCAATGTATCTGTGATCGCGGAATAACTGCTCACGCCGGCGCAGCTGGCTGTTCACCGACAACTGCTCCTGATGCCAGTGGTACAAACCGTAAGTCAGAATGGCAATGCCCACCGGCATCGCGCCCGACTCCAGCCACTGATCCCACAATTGTCCGGCCGGTACGCGGATAAATTCATCCAGACTGTCCTGCCACATGGCGATGAACATAAAGCCGAGACCCAGTGACAATAAATCCGTCACACGCCCGGCCGGACGGCTGCCGAGAATCAGGAAAATCCACACCCCCACGGCGATGGCACTGCCGCCCTCACCCACCACGTCCAGCCAGTCGATTTCAGACCAGTGTTTGACCGTGCCGACCCACAAACAGGCGGCGAGAGAACCAAAGGCAATTGAAAAAATCAGCAGAAGCTTCTGACGGTGAAGATGCAGGGTGGCGGGCATGAGCGGGCTCACAAAAAAGAAAACCCGAGCTGAATATCAAGCCAATATGACAGTTCAATGACAATCCGTTGTTCTCTGAATGCGCTGTGCTGTCTACGCGAAAAACCCTTCGGGGGGTTAAAAAAGCTCATACGCGAACCGGGCTTTTCAGCGCTTTTTTAAACCCCGCCCGCGTCACCCCTGAATGCGTTAAGAAAAGCGCCTAAAAAAGCAGCAAAACCGCACCCGGCGCATTTATACAGCTGCAGCGTCAGTGTACCGACAACAAAGCAGCCATAGGCCTCAGCGCCTTAAGCAGGGGTCAAAGCGGATCAAAAGGGGCAGAAAACAAGGCAAAAAACGGCCGGAAAGCGCTTGTTTGGCGATGCCACCGAACAGCTGTCACAGAACCGACATATTGTATTTCTAGTGTCGCCGCCGGAACCCATTACCGGAGTGTAGTTATGAATTTCCGTCTTAAGCCACTGGCCGCTGTGGTCGCCATGGTATCTGCTGGCGTGGCATTTCCTGCCTTGGCCGATAGCGTGCTGGAAGGCCGCATCAGCGATCAGCAAAACAGCACTGTGTACACCGGCGCCGTGGTGCGCATTGAAGAATTAAACCGTGAAGTGCTGGCTGGTAACGCCGGCCGCTTCCGTCTGCCGCAGCTGAAAGCCGGCAGCTACACCCTGACCGTGATTGTCGGTGGTAAAGAAGTTGAGCGCCGCGCGGTGAGCGTGGCCGACAACGAAATCCGTTCGGTCGACATTATTCTGAATCAGGCCGACGATCAGGTCGAAGAAGTGCTGGTGATCGGTCAGGCTGCGCAAATGCAACGCGCCCTCGACCGTCAGCGTTTTGCCGACAACAGCATCAGCGTGGTGAACGCCGACGCCATCGGTCAGCTGCCAGACGCCAACGCCGCCGAAGCACTTCAGCGTGTGCCCGGCCTGTCCATTGAGCGCGATCAGGGCGAAGGCCGTTTTGTGCGCGTGCGTGGTATCAGCCCGGATCTGAACGCCGTGACCGTCAACGGTACACAATTACCGGCACCGGAAGCCGGCCGTCGTGCGGTTGCACTGGACGTGATTCCATCCGATCTGGTCAGCGCTCTGGTGGTCAGCAAAACCCTGACGCCGGATATGGACGCCAACGCCATCGGCGGCAGCATTGAAGTCGAAAGCCTGTCGGCACTCGACCGCGAAGGCGCCTTCTACACCCTGCGTGCGGAAGCCAGCTACGACGAACAGACCGAACAAACCAGCCCGGCTTACGGTATTTCTGGCGGAAATACCTTCACCTTCAGCAATGGCCAGCGTCTGGGTGTGGCCGCCGCGCTGAGCTACGACGATCACAAATTCGGCTCCGAAAACATCGAGACCGGTGGCAACTGGGACGACGATAAAAAAATCGACGAATTTGAAATCCGCGATTACGAAATTGAGCGTGAACGTCTGGGTGCCGCGCTGAACTTCGATTACGAAATCGATATGAACAACCGTCTGTTCCTGCGCACCCTGTACAGTTCGTTCAAAGATTTTGAAACCCGCCAGGCCAGCGTTGTTTCCTTCGACGACCCGCTGGCGTCCGGTGAAACCGGCGACGGCACCGTATCGCGCGAACTGAAAGACCGGGAAGAAACCCAGAAAATTCTGTCCACGACCTTCGGCGGTGAGCACTTTGCCGGTGACTGGACCATTAAATACGCACTGGGTTACAGCGAAGCCAGCGAAGACAATCCGGGCGGTCTGAGCGCTGCGGCGTTTGAAAGCGATTTCAGCGGCTTAGGTTACACCGGCACGCGCAAACCGCACCTGATTGCACCGGCTGACTACTACGATGCCGCCAATTATGAAATCGACGCGGTGAAATACGCCGAATCCTACACAGACGACACCCAGACCAGCCTGCGTCTGGATCTGGCCCGCGACCTGTTTATTGCCGGTTACCCATCGCAGATTAAATTCGGCGGAAAATACCAGACCCGCGAAAAAACCAACGACGAAGACGTGTACAAATTCAAGGATTTCAACGGCGAAACCCTGGACACCCTGTCCAACGGTGCCGTTGATTACAGCCTGAGTACCTTTGGTCCGGGCATTTCTCCGTCGGCCATTTACAACCTGATCGGCAGCATGGATAAAGCCGACGCTTACCGCGAAGACGATTCGCGCATCGCCGATTACAGCATCACCGAAGACGTGACCGCCGCGTACCTGATGACCACCGTCGATATGGACGATCTGTATCTGCTGGCCGGCGTCCGCTACGAAGCCACAGCGCACGATTTTGACGGCGTGAAATACAACGCCAACAGCGAAGAATTTTCAGACTACACCGACGACAACCAGTATTCCCACGTTCTGCCGAATATTCAGGCCCGTTACCGCTTAGCCGAAGACACTCAGCTGCGCGCCGCCTGGACCAACTCGGTGGTGCGTCCGACCTTCGAGCAGATGGCACCGTCCCTGAGCTCCGAAGACGACGAAGCGGAATCCGGTAACCCGCAACTGGACGCCATGACCGCGGCCAACTTTGATCTGGGTATTGAACACTACATCGGCACCGCCAGTGCGCTGTCGGCCGCCCTGTTCTACAAAGACATCAAAGACTTTATTTATCAGGCCGACATTGCCGGCCAGCCGGGCTTTACCGAATTCGATTCGGTCGACAGCTACGACAACGGCGACAACGCCAAACTGAACGGTCTGGAACTGTCTGCCTCGCAGAAACTCGAGATGCTGCCGGCACCGTTTGACGGTCTGCTGCTGTCGGCCAACGTTACCGTCAGCGATTCTGAAGCCACGCTGAAATACGACGGTGGTTCACGCACCATCGCGCTGCCGAACCAGTCGGACGTAACCGGTAACCTGGTGATTGGCTACGAGAAAAATGGCCTGATGCTGCGTCTGGCCACCAACTACAAATCCGAATACCTGATGGAAGTCGGTGATGTGGAAAGCAAAGACGAAGACATTTATCAGGCCGCGCAGACCCAGCTGGATTTCAGCGCCGCGTACGACATCAGCGAGCGGGTAAAAGTGAATTTTGCCATCGCCAACCTGACCGACGAGCCCTACTACACCTATCAGGGTCAGGAAAAGTACAACGCCCAGTTTGAAGACTACGGCCCGACCTACCGTCTGGGCGTGAGCTTCAGCAACTTCTGAGACTGAACCCTGCGCCGGACCGGACACTGTGTGTCCGGTCCGGTTTTTTGCGTATTTATTGTTGACCGGATTTTTATGAACAAACCCACGCTTTTATTCACGGCCGCTTTACTGACCGCTCCTGCGCTGCTGGCCCTGACCGCCTGCCAGCCGTCCGGGCCGGTAACAAATGCCCCAGAAACTAACGCAAACAGCGTCACTACGCTGCCCATCAGCGAATTACCACTGCACGCAGAACAGGCCACGCGGCTGGATAACAACCTCTGGCTCGGTGTGCACCCGCACGGCGATATTCAGATTCGTGACGGCCAAGGTGCGCTTGTCGGCCAGCAGCCGGTCGCCGCTGAATTTATCAGCCAGCGCCGGGATGCTCAGGGCGATTTTTTCCTGAGCCTGACCACCGACAACCAGCTGATGTTTTATCGTGCGTCCGCTCAGGGAATTTCCGACCTGCACCTGAGTGCGGAATTGCCCTGGCCACTGGAAGGCATGTGCCTGTATCAGCCGTCCGCGCAGGAGCTGAACCTGTTTGTCATGGACGAATCGGCCATCGCCCACCAGCTGTTGCTGACGCGTACTCAGGGCGAACTGCTGGCCAGAGAAATCCGTCAGTTCCCGCTGCCACCGCTGGCTGAATATTGTGTGGTCGACGACAGCACAGATCAATTATTCGTCAGCGAAGAAAACATCGGTGTCTGGTCGTACAACGCCCGCGCCGAAAGCGAAGTGCTGCGCAAGCCGGTGGATCTGGTGAAACCCTGGGGGGCACTCGAACACAACACAGGTCCGCTGGCCATCAGTCAGGGGCAGTTGCTGGTCGCGGAACTGGGCAGCGACCTGCTGCACGCGTACCCGCTGGACGGCGGCGACACCCGCACCTGGCAGCTGGCGCCCATTGCTGCGGGCCAGCCACTGGCGGCCGATGCCCTGACCGTCAGTGCAGACAGTGATAAAACCGTAATGGCGGTGCTGGACGACAACAACGGCAAGGTGTACCGCGCCGAGCTGACCCTGCCCGCCCGCGCTGGCGATAACCAGCGCATTGTGCAGGTCGCGCCGGTAGCCGAAACCCGTCCGATGCGAAAATCCGGCGACGCCGCCGACGACCCGGCCATCTGGGTGAATCAGCAGCAACCGGAATTAAGCCGCATTATTGGCACCAATAAAAAATACGGCCTGTATGTGTACGATCTGGCCGGTAACGAACTGCAGGAACTGGTGGTCGGTCGCGTGAATAACGTCGACGTGCGTCAGGGCTTTTCTCTGAAGGGTCAGGCCGCCGATATTGCCGCCGCGAGTCAGCGTGACCGCAAAGCCATTGCTTTATTCAGCATTGACCCGTTAAACGGCCAGGTATCCACCGCCGGCGAAGTGGTCACCACGCTGGATAACGTGTACGGCCTGTGCATGTACCGCAACATCACCGACAACCGCTTTTTCGTCTTTATTAACGATCAGGACGGCCGCTTTGAGCAGTATGAAATTACCGATTCAAGCGCCGGCTGGCGCGGTAAAAAAGTGCGCGAATTTGCCGTTAAAAGCCAACCGGAAGGCTGTGCTGCCGACGACCGCCAGCAGCGTTTATTCATCGGTGAAGAAGACGTGGCTGTGTGGACCCTGTCGGCCGACGCCGGAGCACCAACCGACATGACGCAAGTAGCCGCCGTATCCGATGTGCTGGTCGCCGATATTGAAGGCATGGATATTTACCGCAGCGATACTGAAGCGTATCTGGTGGTGTCCAGTCAGGGCAATGACAGCTATGTGCTGTATCAGGCGGAAGCGCCTTACGAGTACGTTGGCCGTTTCCGCGTGGGCATTAACGCCGAAAAAGGTATCGACGGCGCGTCCGAAACCGACGGCCTGACCGTTACCTCGCAGGCACTGGGTGCCGATTATCCGGCCGGTATGCTGGTTGTGCAGGATGGCCGCAATCTGCTGCCGGATGAAAATCAGAACTTTAAAACCATCAGCTGGGACAGCATTCGCGCGGTGGTGATTGCGCCATAAACCGCAGGCTGCCGCTGATAACAAGAGCCCGCCTGCAAAAGAACCCGTCTAAAGGGACCGCTCCGGCACGGACGCCAGAGCGATTTCCCGTCATCGAAAGATGGTCAGCAGAAGAAGCATTGCACGCCCACGGGCGTGCTTTTTTGTGCGTCTCTGGCCAATGTGCTAAATACGCAGTGCAAAGCCAGAATATCTGCAGACATCACGCGCCATGCACCGAACCATTTCAGTACCCGGTCACATCGAACAATATGCTGCGTTTAACCGCACCGACTATCTCGTCATGCTGGTGTTTCTGGCCGTCTGGTTTCCGGGTATTCAGATTATCCGGCACCCTATTCACAAACGCAGACGCCTCTATCCTCAGCGATCAGGCCTTCCCTCATTGAACGACATAAACCGGCCAGAATGGCTCAGCCTGATCGCTATGCTGGTAACCTTAGCGATGCTGCTGGCGCGCTTCGTGTTCTGAGTAAATACGACACTGCGCGCAGAACGGTAAGCAGCCCGCGCGAAATAACGGCGGCTAATTAAATGTCGGAAAATCAGCGGAAAATCTGCTCCGCCCACTCCGCCAGCCCGGCGGTGACGCTGCCAAAGTGATCACCGTCGAGCAACGGAATATCCCCCAGCGTACGGGCGACGGCTTCGCGGATCACAGGTGAACGCGCGCTGCCGCCGGTGACGAAAATCAGATCCGGGCGACAACCGGCCTGCTCTACCGCTTCTTTCATCAGCAGCATGATGCGCTCCAGCGGACGCTCGATGGCGCTCTCCAGCTGTTCGCGGCTGACCTGGGTGGTCAGGCCCGGCTCGACAAAATTCAGGGCCACCTCGGTCACACCGGCGTCTGACAGTGCAATTTTGGTTTCTTCGGCGCTGCGCACCAGTTGCTGATTCTGTTTGTTCTGCCGCAGACGCATCAGGCGCGCAATTAATTCCGGTTGCAGACAGTCGCGCTGCAATTGTTCGAGATACAGCCCGGTTTCCAGACTGGCGAAACGGCCGAGCGCGCCAACGTCGTTGGTACACACCGCATCGAGAAAGGTTTTGGTCGGCATCGGCTTACCGCTTTTTAACGCGGCGTTCATGCCGAATAACGGCATCAGTTGTTTTCCGGCCAGCTGAATATCCAGATCGTTACCGCCGGTACGCTCACCGGTATGGCCCAGAAAATCCGCGCTGCGATCCACCCGGCCTCTGTGATCCGGGCCCATGCGCACCATGGCACAGTCGGTGGTACCACCGCCGATGTCCACCACCAGCACAGTTTTATTGGTATCCAGCGACTGTTCAAAACTCAGACCGGCAGCAATGGGTTCGTACTGAAATTCGACGGCACTGAAACCGGCACGGCGGGCGGCGGCCGACAGAATCGCCAGCGCCTGCTGGTTGCTGGTTTCGGCGCCTTTGTCGGTGGTCAGCGAGCCCTGAAAATTCACCGGACGGCCGATAACGGTATGGGTCAGTTCACGGCCCAGCGAGTGCTCGGCACGGCGTTTCACCGTCTGCATCATGGCGGTGACTATGTCTTCAAAAAAATGCACAAACTCAGGCCGCAGGCCGCTGGCACCAAGAAAGGATTTCGGCGATTTAACGAAGTACCCTTCTTCCGGGTCGGCAAAATACTGGCTGAACGCCTGCTTGCCCACGAACATGACGGTGTCGTCCTGCGTCAGGTCGAGTTCACGGCGCACGCGCAACGCCTGCTGCAACTGACCGCGGCGCAACTGCACGAAATCGTCGCGCAGCCCCGTGTTCTGCATGGCCAGCGCCACCTGTTCACAGATCAGCTCACGCCCGGCGGCGTACAGCGCCGATGGCATAAAATGGCTGTCGCCATCCACCTGCGCAAGGCGGATCTGGTTCTGGTCTTTCACGCCGATGGCGCAGTTGGAGGTGCCGTAGTCGAAGCCGCAAATCATGGGTAAACAACAATCGCCTGAAACTGAGGATGAAAAAAGGGCGCGGAAATTAGCACAAGCGCCGGGCGGGCAACAGTCTTGATTGGTGCGGATGGGTGTAAAGACATGGGGCAAACGGGCGTGGCTGCCGGCTGGCATTGCCGGTGAGCGTTACCCTGCCGAACGCCCACCGGCTCTGCGTCAGCGTTTCGAGCGCCAGCTGCTGTAGCGCGAATGCACGCCACGGGTGAAGGCTGACGAATAATTTTCCAGCACGTCCACGCCGACCAGAATGATCACGACCAGCAACGCCAGCTTGATGGCCAGCCCCGGTGTCCCCACCGACAGCGCTACGCCAATGGCCGCCAGCGCCCAGATAGTCGCCGCCGACGTCACACCGAGCACGATGCCGTCTTTGGCCAGCATCACCCCGGCGCCGAGGAAACCAACGCCGGTCACCACCTGACCAATGATGCGCGAGTTGTCGGTGCCGGCGTTGCTGATGTAACTCGACAGCTCCACGAACACATAAGTGCCCAGCACAATCAGCGATGACGTACGGATACCCACGGGTTTACCGCGCAGCTGCCGCTCCAGACCAATGATGGTACCGATGGCGAGCGCCGAGATAATGTGGGTCCAGTCGAGCGGTGCAACGTCAATCAGTTCTTCCCAGCTCATAAGCATCCTTACTCTGCGCTCAGCAGGGCTTCGATATCGTCGTCATCCGGAATGGTCATGCTGGAGTTGGAACTCACCACCTGCCCCTGACGGTTGATCAGGTATTTGTAGAAATTCCATTTCGGCGCCGTGTCCTGACGCGCGACTTCTTTAAACAGCGGGTGCGCGTCGGCGCCGCGGACCGGCACGGTGGCCAGCATGGTAAAGGTAACGCCGAAATTTTTGAAACAGACGTCGGCGGCTTCGGCTTCGTCGTCGGCTTCCTGATTAAAAGAGTCGGACGACACACCAATCACCACCAGACCGCGGTCTTTGTATTTCTCGTGAATGGCTTCGAGTTCGCTGAACTGATCGGTAAAACCGCAATGACTGGCGGTGTTCACCAGCATCACCGGCTGACCGTGGGTGACCTCACACAGGTCGAGAATCTTGCTGCTGTGCAGCTGTTTCATCTGCTGCTGGAAAATCGCCGGGCAGTCGGCGGCGTGCGCCGTTGCAGGCGTCAGCACACTGAACATCATAAGACTCAGGCTCACAGCGGGCGCGCCAAAAACGGAACGGGCGAAAGAACGGGGAGCAACCGTCAGCGCAGCACGACGGATCAGGGCATCAGGTAAGCGACAGAACAACATAGGAACTCCGGCAACATCTTCAGAGTAATCACTATAGAAAATGCTGCCGGGTCAGACCACTGGCAAATGCGCCGGAGTTAGGGGCTAAAGCGCGGCTCAGAGTTCATCCAGCGCTTCGCGCAGGGCTTCTTCAAGTTCCACCGGCTCGACCATCAGGGCTTCTTCTTTCAGGTTCGGGAACACCACCAGCCAGGTTTCGTCTTCGGTCAGGCCCTTGGTCCAGCGCGACAGCCAGACGTCCAGCTCAACGGCTTTGGGCGTGCAGTCTTCCCAGTCACCGGTTGCCCATTCGGCGGCGTAATCCGGGTGCGGCCATACCGGCAGGCAGTTGTCGCCGTCGGAGGTCAGGGTTACCCAGCCTTCGTCGTTGGCCAGACTCCAGATTTCCCCGTGCTTCACCACTTTATCGACGAAGTGCTGGAAACGCTGATGGTTCGACAGCTTCAGGGTTGCCAGATGATCTTTATGACTCAGGGAATAGCTCATAGTGGCTTGGTCGTCCGCAAATAAAAAAGGAACAGCCATTTTAATCGGCTGTTCCTTTTTTCGCTTCCGTTTTGTTGTGGCTCAGGTTTTCGCCTGCTTTGTCAGCAGGCTAAACGCTGAAGGCTCAAGGCTCAGGGCTCAGGGCTCAGCCCACAAACACCACTTTCGCCAGCAGCAGGGCTGACAGCACCCACACACCAACGGACAGCTCACGCGCCTTGCCAGCCAGAATCTTGGCCACCGCATAGGTGATGAAACCCAGGGTAATGCCGTGGGCAATGGAGAAGGTCAGCGGCGTCAGCAGCAGCACCACAGTCACCGGCGCGGCTTCGGTCAGATCATCCCAGTTCACGTCTTTCAGCGTGTACAGCATCAGGATGGCGACGTAGAAGATGGCACCGGCGGTGGCGTAGGCCGGAATCATGCCCGCCAGCGGCGCGAAGAAGATGCTCAGCAGGAACAGAATGCCCACCACTACAGCGGTCAGACCGGTACGGCCGCCCGCTGCCACACCGGCCGCGCTTTCCACGTAACTGGTGGTGGTTGAGGTACCCAGCGCCGCACCGGCTACGGTGGCAGTGGAGTCGGCCAGCAGCGCCTGACCCAGACGCGGTACCTGACCGTCGGCCTTGGTCAGACCGGCACGCTGGGTGACGGCAATCAGGGTGCCCGAGGTGTCGAACAGGTCGACGAACAGGAAAGCGAAAATCACGCTCAGCATGGCCACATCAAAGGCTGCGGCAATGTCCATCTGCAGGAAGGTCGGGGCAATCGATGGTGGCGCCGACACCAGGCCGTTGTAGGTCACATGGCCTGTGGTTACGGCCACAATGGTCACCAGCAGAATGGCCAGCATCACAGCGCCGGGAATGTTGCGCTGCACAAAGGCAATCACCAGGAAGAAGCCGGCCAGCGCCATCGCAGGCTCGAACTGGGTCAGGTCGCCCAGCGCGACCAGCGTGGCCGGATGGTCGACGATGATGCCGGCGTTTTTCAGGGCAATCAGAGCCAGAAACGCGCCGATACCGGCGGCAATGGCTTTCTTCAGCGTCACCGGAATGGCGTTGATGATCCATTCACGGATTTTGAACAGGCTCAGCAGAATGAAGATACAACCCGACAGGAATACGGCGCCCAGCGCGGTCTGCCAGGTATAACCCATGCCCAGTACCACGCCGTAGGTGAAGAAGGCGTTCAGACCCATGCCCGGTGCCAGTGCCACCGGCAGGTTGGCCCACAGACCCATGATGATGCAGCCCACGGCCGCCGCCAGACAGGTGGCCACGAACACGGCGCCACGGTCCATGCCCGCATCCGCCAGCATCGCCGGGTTAACAAAAATGATGTACGCCATGGTCAGGTAGGTGGTGATACCGGCCAGTACTTCGGTGCGCAGATTGCTGCCAAAACGCGACAGCCCAAACAGCTTTTCCAGCATGGGAGGGAGCCCTTAGTGGTTAATAAATCCGGACATTCACGGCCGTCAGACGGTCCGTTTTTGCCCGGGGGAGACTTTTTCGGGCCGCGGATTATAATGCCCGATTCCGCAAAGCCCAAGAAAACCTGACTGAATGGTCGGATCTTTTGGGCGCCCTGTTCCACCGCCCCAATTGCTGAGACTGACCCATGAGTGCCTACAGCCAGGAAATCAAAGATGCCATCCGTACCGTCCCTAACTGGCCGGAGGAAGGCGTTATGTTCCGCGACATCATGCCCCTGCTGCAGAACGCCAACGTATTCCGCAAGCTGATCGACAGCTTCGTTCACCGTTATCAGAACCTGCAGCTGGACGCGATTGCCGCCATCGATGCGCGTGGTTTCATTCTGGGTGCCCCGCTGGCCTATGAACTGGGCCTGAGCCTGGTGCCGGTGCGCAAGAAAGGCAAACTGCCGTTCAAGACCGTCACCCAGAGCTACGACCTCGAATACGGCAGCGCCACCATCGAACTGCACACCGATGCCTTCAAAGCCGGCGACCGCGTGCTGGTGATGGACGACCTGATCGCCACCGGTGGCACCATGCTGGCCGCCTGCGAACTGGTGCGTAAGCTGAACGCCGAGGTGGTGGAAGTAGCCGCCATCATCGACCTGCCGGATCTGAAAGGCAGCGAAAAACTGCGTAACGCCGGTTTCGACGTTTACGCCATCTGTGAATTTGACGGCCACTGAGACCCGCCCATGAGCCTGATGCACTTCGTTACCCACCGGATCCGTAAAGAGATCAAAGATCCGGCCGCCGAGCTGGTGAACAGCGAACACGAGGCCGATCTGAGCAGCGGCACCGTTGAGCATTTCTATGCCCAGACGGCTGCCCAGCTGAAGCAGATTCTGACCCAGCGTTCCGGCAAGCGTTACGGGGTGTTTCACCCGGAAATCACTCAGGTGCGCGCCCAGATTCAGGACTGGCTGGGCGAACGTCAGACCTTTATTGCCCTGACCCGCCGCATCGCCAAACACTTCGCCAACACCCTCGACAACACCGAGCTGGCGATTGATGGCTATCTGGCCTTTTTTATGGAAAAACTGGCCGACAGCGACCGCATGTACATGTTCCACCTGCGCTCGCGCTCCAGTGTGACCGTGAACGCCGACATGACCCTGACCGAAACCCAGTATCTGGATTTCTCCAACACAGGTTTCGGCGTGCAGATCAACCTGACCGACTGGCTCAGCGACGACGACAGCAAATACATCACCTTCAGTTTCGGCCGTGGCGACAAACCGCTGCAGAACCAGTTTGCGGAAAGCATCGGCTTTACCGACACGCTGAATACCAGCGCCGAAACCGAAGCCTTTCTGGAAATCGTCGATCAGTTCGCCCACACCCTGCCCGCCGATCAGGGCTTTGAATGCAAAGCCAAAGTGGTCGACTACTGCATGGAGCAGGATTTACGCGGTGAACCTGTGGTGTTTGATGAGCTGGCCGATTTTCTGGCCGCCGAGGTAAAAGCCGAACCGGCCAAAGCCTTTGCTCATTACATGGTCGAAAAGCAGAAAGAACGCGCACAGTCGGCAAAGCAGAACAGCGGCCTGACGCCGGAACAAATGGCGGCACAGGGCGCATCGACCCAGGACGTGGCCGACGCCATTAAAACCGAGCTGATTCCGGACCGGAAAAAGCTGCGCGGGTTTATCCGCTTCAGCGGAAAAAACAAAGACCTGAGCCTGAGTTTTTCCGCCAGTATGCTCGATACTCAGGACATTCAGTTTGATGCCACCAGCAACGAACTGCGCATCCGCAAAGTGCCGGATTCCCTGATCAAACAGCTCAAGCAAAAATAACCGCCGAGGCGGTACAGGAGCTGAGGCAGCCGGTCATTGCGATGCCAGCTGCCTCAGGCCCAACTCCTGCTCTGTGATGTCGCGGATCGAACGCAGCGTGCTCTCCACAATAAATACCGCGGGCTTTTTGTCGTACGCCATTAAGGCGTTTTTTACATACATCCATTTCAGCCGTATGCGCTCTTTTGCCGGGCTGTCGGCCATTTTCCCCAGAATTTCAAAAATACGGCTGCTGTAGCGCTCGATGCCGGTGTTCTGCAAACTCTGACCCACGACGGCTCCGGTGGCAAAGGTCACGTAGGCGGCGGTGACTTTTTCCAGGTTATCGAGCAACGCCATGAACAGCGCCTGCTCGCCGTGATAGCCATTCGATGGTGGGCGCGCAATGTCAAACGCCGCGTAAAGCGCTTCTTGCCGGGCTTTCAGGCGGGCCGGCAAACCACTGCTGTCGCCGTTGGTGGCGACCTGCCGCTGATGTTGAATAAAGTCGGCACTGGCATCCCATTCGCTTTTCAGCAGCGGCCATTCGCGTACCAGTTGCTGCGCCAGAACACTGCCATCGCGCAGCACAGTGTCCAGCCGGTCATTCACCTGACTGGTGCCGCCATTCACACTGAGCAGACTGAATTCGGTGGTGGCCCGGTACGCGAGAATTTCTAACTGCGCCCGCTGCTGCAGCGCCTCCGCCGAAGGGGCAGCATTGCTCACCCAAGGCATCAGCCACAACACACATCCGAATAACCTGACAACACCTGTTTTCATCCTGCTGACTCCTTACGACCAGGACCGGTTTTTGAGACTTTGCCAACCGTTGGACTGCACATGGCAGACGAACATGACAGACGCACACTACCGTCGATCAGACTCACGGGCCATACGCGGCAACGGCGCCAAAAAGCCCGTGCGACACCGCCAACATGGCGTGACGCACCGACTGAAAACGAACCGTTAATGCTGTTTTATAAACCCGACAACAACAAGGCACGCTTTTCCTGATTGCATTTTCACAACAGGAAAATCGGATAAATTCAGGCAGGAAAAAAGACGTTTAACCAGACCGCTGCCAAAACCGTATGCGCTGGCGAAAAACCAGACAAAAATTGGCAATGAATGCGCGGAAAATAGAATTCGTAAACAATGACAGGCCGTCAGCCAAAGCGGGCAAAGTGCTGACCTTAACAAGCGTGCTTATTAAAGGCCGTGCTGAATGATTCAGCACTCCCTTTAAATAAACGCAGGATGCAGAAACAAAAACACCCGGCATAGCCGGGTGTTTTCTCATGTCTCAGGCAGAAACGAGGTTATTCAGCAGCCAGCTGGCCGGCACCGAGTTCACCTTCAATCAGATCACGTATGGTACGGCCGGTACGGTCGACGATAAACACCGCCGAGCGTTCGTTGTACGCCAGCAGGGTTTCCTTCACAAAACCCCATTTGCGGCTGATGTCGTCTTTCAGTGCGGTGTTGGTCAGGGCACTCAGCGCCTCATCAAAGCGGCGGGCCTGATCTTCGATACTGACTTCCGTGACCGAGTGACCGCCGAATAAGGTGGTCTGAAAGGTCAGGTAGGTCGCCAGCATGCGTTCCAGACTGTCGAGCAGCACCAGCAAATTCTGTTTCTCGCGGTCGGATACCACGGCCTGCGGACGGCCGGCATTAAAGGATTCGTAAAGTTCGGTCTGACGGATCTGCAGTTTGGCCAGCAGATTCACCACGTCGCCCTGATTGGCGGCTTCCTGATTGTCCTGCACAAACTGCGCGGTTTCGGCCCACTGCTTTTCCAGCTGCGGCCACTGCGGCGCCAGCTCCTGACTCATGCTCTGTGCCTTACCGAGCAGTTCGTTCAGACGGGCGGTGGCGGCTTTATCGCCGGAATTGCGGATAACGAGGCAGAATTCGGTGGTGGTGCGGTAGGCGAAGGATTCCAGCAGTTCGCGCTTGAGCAGCGCGTCGTCTGTGGTGGCGGCGGCCACCTGAGCGATAAAGCCGGCGAATGCCAGCCCCAGAAACGCAGTCAGTTTCAAAGCGGTTACTCCCCTTGTGTGACGCCATGAGAATGGGTTCGCGGGCCGCTCCGGTCTGAGCCTGTCAGCCTCTTATTGATTCCAATGACGATACGAAAAATATGACCTAAGTACCAGTGTCGTGAAAGGACAGCGGGGCCTGTGTGTCGGATCAGGCCTGCTTGGCGCAGATTGGCACCTGTGTTACAACCCGCACCCTGATTAACAAGCGATTATGACCCCAATGACCACACGCCATTCCATTGCCTACTGGCAACACAGTCATGACTTCCAGGCGACAGCCAACGACGGTGAACGCCGTACGCTGTGGGTACTGATTCTGACCGCCATTACTATGCTGGCCGAAATTGTCGCCGGGTCGGTTTACGGCTCTATGGCGCTGCTGGCCGACGGCTGGCACATGGGCACGCACGTGGCGGCCTTTATGATCACCCTGTTCGCTTACCGTTATGCGCGCCGCCACGCCGACAACCCGGCGTTCAGCTTCGGCACAGGTAAAGTGAACGTGCTCGGCGGTTTCGCCAGCGCCGTGGCACTGGCCGTGGTGGCGCTGGTGATGCTGGTTGAGTCTCTGGTGCGGCTGTTTGAGCCTCAGGCCATTCAGTTCGACCAGGCGATTTTTGTGGCGGTGATCGGCCTGACCATTAACCTGATCAGCGCCTATTTGCTGAAAGACCACCACCATCATCACCATCACGGGCATGGCCACGATCACGATGACCATGATCATCGGGCTCACGAGCACCATGAACATCATGATCACGACCATGACCATGACCATGACCATGAGCACGACCATCATAAACACGGCCATGATGACCACGGCCACGATCTGAATCTGCGCGCGGCGTATATGCACGTACTGGCGGATGCGCTGACCTCGATTCTGGCCATTGCCGCCCTGCTGGCCGGCAAGTTCGCCGGACTGAACTGGCTCGATCCTGTGATGGGCATGGTCGGTGCGCTGATCATTGCCCGCTGGGCCGTGGGTCTGGTGCAGGAAACCTCACCGATTCTGCTCGATGCCAGCATCCACGAACCGCAACGCAACGCCATCCGTCAGGCAATTGAAGCCGATGCCGACAATCAGGTGTCTGATATTCACGTGTGGCGCGTCAGCAGCAGCCAGTACGCGGCGATGATTTCGCTGGTGACCCACACGCCGAAGCACACAGCGCACTATAAGCACCTGCTGCACGACTTCCGGCAGTTGGCGCATGTGACCATAGAAATCAACGAATGCCGCGCAGCGGATTGCCCCGCGCGCGATCACTGACAGGGAAAACACCATGCAGGAACTGCCACCACTGACACCGCAGGACGACGCCGCCAAAACCTCAGCGCTGGTCGCGTACCTTTGCCTGGTGGCCGGTTACTTTACCGGTCTGTTCTGGTTGGTGGGTGGCATCTGGGCCATGGTGAAACGCTCGGATGCGGAAGACAGCCGCTACGTGGGCCACTTCAATAACATCATCAGCGTGTTCTGGTGGGGTGCCGGTCTGTGCATTCTGGGGGTGATACTCGCCCCCTTTATCATCGGCTATTTCATTCTGCTGGGCGTACTGGTGTGGTCTGTGTACCGCCTGATCAAAGGACTTGCCCTGCTCACGTCGAACAAGCCCTTCCCGCTCTGAGCCTGCTCAGGCCGGCATCAGCCCTTGGCGCCGGCCGCCTCTGCAATGCGCTTCACCACTCTCGCCGCCGCCACAAAGCCGAAGGTACCGGTCACCATGGTCGCGGCACCAAAGCCTGACGAGCAATCCAGACGCGTACTGTCGCCGTCGAAGGTTTTCATCTGACACACGCTGCCATCCGGCTGCGGGTACACCAGCTGTTCGGTGGAAAATACACAGGGAATGGAATAGTTACGGGCGGTATTGCGCGAGAAATTGTAGTCGCGGCGCAAAATAGAACGAACGCGCTTGGCCAGCGGGTCGTTAAAGGTTTTATTTAAATCCGCCACCTGAATCTGGGTTGGGTCAGTCTGACCACCGGCGGCACCTGTGGTGACGATGCGGATCTTATTGCGCTTGCAGTGAGCGATCAGGGCCGCCTTGCTTTTCACGCTGTCGATGCAATCCACCACGTAATCGAAGCCAGTATGAATCAGCTCACGCTGATTGCTCTCGGTGACGAATTCCATCAGGGGGTGCACAGTGCATTCCGGGTTAATCCGGCGGATACGCTCGGCGACCGCCTCGACCTTGAGTTTGCCGATATCACCGGTCATGGCGTGGATCTGACGATTGGTGTTGGTCACGCAGATATCGTCCATGTCGATCAGGGTGATCTGGCCAATACCGGAACGGGCCAATGCTTCGGCCGCCCAGGAGCCCACACCTCCAATACCGACCACACACACGTGTGCATCGTGCAGGCGTTGCAGCCCGGCCGCGCCATACAGACGGCCGATTCCACCAAAGCGATCAAGATAATCCGGAGACATGCGCACCCACCGTGCAGATTTCAGAGGGCGCGCAGTATATCAGAGGGTGGGCAGCCTTTCAGAGAGGAGCTGCTGAGCGCCCGCTCCGAGCTGAAATCAGAGCTGAAATCAGAGCTGAGATCAGAGCTGAGAAATTCGGGCTTCGGTTACCACCGACGGCTGACGACGCAGCCAGCGGCCGGTTTCACTGATGCGCCCCAGGGTTGGTTCGCCTTTGTCGAACTGGCGCAGCAGACGGCGCTGTTCGTCTTCCGGCAGTGTTCCGTTCAGACCGTCACGCAGTTCCGGAATGGCGGAAATACGCCCGGTTAAGGTGGTCACCAGCACATCAAGGAAAGACTCCGACAGACGGGCATGTTCGCGGTAATTCAGGCTCACCACCGTCGCGCCGTCTTTGCGCTCAATCACCAGCAGGTCGTTTTGCTCCAGCGGGCCTTTCACCAGCTGGAAGAAGCTTTGCAGATCGTCGCCGTGGGCAGCCCACACATCACGTTCCTGCGACACGGCAAACACGTCCTGCCACAGCTGGCGGTAACGGCGGATGCTGATTTTATCTTCCACCACTTTCAGCTGCAGTTTTTCCGGAAGCCGCGCCTCTGCCGGTTCTTTATCGGCCGTGCGCTCTTTTTCGCCGTAGAGAGCGACCAGAAACCAGGGGTTATCCAGCGTCTGAAACAAGCCTACTCCCTTAAGCTCCGACGCCTGAACCATGCCCATGCACACCATCAGCACAAGACCTGTCAGAAACCGCATCGAAAACTCCTCTTACTGACAATTCAGTAAATTTATCAATAAGGCCTATCTTGGTCTGAGACGACAACCACAGCAAGCCACGCGCACGCGAAAGTGACGCTTTTGATAACCAGTTGACAAAATTTGTCACCCGGCAAGACAAAGCGCGCCGCCGCGGCGCATTTGTGCCGAAAGGCCAGCCAGAACAACGGGCGCCCTACTCAGCCATGGCAAAACGGAAAGGGATATCAAACTCCAGCGCATCGTCATGCAGCACCTCTGGTGGCTGCGGATACGGCGCCGCCTGACGTGCTGCACGCAGCGCCGCCTGATCCAGCAACTCTGAGCCCGAGCTCTGTACCGTTTCCAACCCCAGCAACTGACCCTGCGCATCCAGACGGATGCCGACCATCACCACACCCTGCAGGCGGCGTTTCAATGCGCGCTGCGGGTATTCCGCCTTGCTGTTGGCATGACGCAGCACAGTGCGCAGATAGCCCACCGACGCACGCTGTTCGGCGATTGCGCCGGCCATGGCAGCTGCATTCGGCGCAGGCTGAGCAGGCGATTCTGGCGAAACGGCCTGCCCGGCCGGGACGGAAGCCGGTTGTTGAGACTGCGCGGCAACGCTCGGGGCAAGGGTCGCTGCTACGGACGCGGTAAGGGGCGCTGCTGCAGCCGCTTTTGCTGGCGCAGATTCAGCACCCTTGTTCAATGCAACGGACTTCATGGTAACGGCTGCTTCATTCTTAGCGGCCGGGGCTTTATTAGTTGGGGTTGGGACCGGGGCTTTAGCTGGCGCTTCAGGCTCTGCTGCGGCGATCACAACAGACGCAGCGCTGGCTGCTAAAACAGGCGCAGTGCCAGCTGCAACGGCGACCGGCTTTTGTGCGTCAGCCCGTTTTTCTGCTTCGGGCTTTTCCGGCTCCGGGGCTGTTGCCAGCGCGGGCGCCCACCACTGACGCACCAGCGCATCACGGCCCGAGGCAAAATGGCGCTGTTCCAGACGAGTGATTTGCGCCGCCTTCTGATCGGCATTCATGCCAGTCAGGCCTTCGCGCAATTCCGGTGACTGAGGAAATTTGCCGATCCAGGCGGCCAGCAGCAGGTTGGCAAAGGCCCCCTCCTCCAGCACCAGCGACGGCACACCATTAATGCTGACTTCGCAACGCCCGGAGCGGTTGCTGATCAGCACCTGATCGCCCGCCACCAGATCGGCCGGCAGCAAACTGATAAAGCGGGAAATACTGCCCGCCCACTGATTCAGCTCCGCCTCGGTGAGATTGATGCCCAGGCCCTCATTCCACAGGCGGTAAAAACGGCGCGGCGACAGCTGCGCCGTCAGAATATCCATGCGCAGTTCAACCGGAGCGCCCGGCGTACGCCAGCTCTGGCTGTCGTTACTGGCCGAAAACACGCTGGCCAGATACACGTCGTTGCCCAGACGGCTGTACACCGCACTGCCCTGTAACGGCAGCGCCTGAGCGAACTGACAAACAAAGAAGAAGAGAGAAACACTAACTAACCGGATGGCAGACAGACGGAGTGACTGTCGTGTTGATTGCCTGATTGACTGCATAGCTGCCTCACACGTCCTGCGGATCAGCGCGCAGCATGAGAAGGCATTGTGACAATTTCGGGACAGGGGGTGCTTTCAGATCAGCCGAGATTCACCAGCTCAATAAACGAGGTCAACGGCAGGGCTTCTTTTACCAGTTTCTGCTGGCGTTCGGGCTGGCGGATATCGGCCAGCGTGATGCGTGACAGCACCTGGGTAATGAGCTGATTAATGCCCCCCCAGTGGGTCGCCAGTGAGCAACTGTCGGTGATGTCGCATAAGTCAGTATCCGCCGCACAATCCGTGACCGCCACCGGCCCTTCAAATGCCTGCACCACATCCAGCATGCGGATCTGTGAGGGCGCCCGGCCGATACGGTAGCCACCTCGGGCACCGCGCTGGGCAATCACCAGACCGGCATCGGCCAGTGCCTTCATAACTTTGCGCACCGTTGGCATGGCAAGCCCCGTGCGGGCGGCGATATCGTCCGCTGACAGTTTTACCGCACCGGCTTCCGCCAGCACGTTCAGCACCACCACCCCATAGTCGGTGAGCTTGCCTATTCGCAACATACCGCAACCCCGATGGCCCGCCACAGCGCGCCAGTTGAGAACCGTTCCCGATTGGTCAGAATTCAAGCACTTTGTTAGAATGCCAACAGTTCAAAGCATACCAATGTGGTATTGATTAATAAACCCGACTATTTTACTCTGATATTCAGCCCCAGTGCGGTATACTCCGGGTTTTCCGGAATTCCGCCACCGCCCCGCCAGGACCGTGCGCGGAGCAAAGCCAGCTGAGCAGACGAGACAGGGCAAGAAGCCGCTTCTGCCGGCACGCTTCAGAGAGATTTCACCATGAGCAGCAACGCCGAAATTGAACGCCGCATAGGCAACGAATACCAGGCCGGTTTCGTCACCAATATTGAATCCGACACCCTGCCACCAGGTCTGAACGAAGACGTTGTGCGCTTTATTTCCGCCAAAAAAGGTGAGCCCGAGTGGCTGACTGAATGGCGTCTGAAAGCTTTCCGCGCCTGGCAGGAAATGGCCGAGCCAACCTGGGCCCATGTGCATTACCCGGAAGTCGATTTCCAGGCGGTGTCCTATTACTCAGCGCCGAAAAGCATGGCCGACAAGCCGAAGAGCCTCGATGAAGTCGATCCTGAGCTGCTGAAAACCTACGAAAAACTCGGCATTCCGCTGCATGAACAAATGGCGCTGGCCGGCATCGCCGTCGACGCCGTATTCGATTCGGTATCGGTTGCCACCACCTTCCGCGAAAAACTGGCCGAAGCCGGCGTGATTTTTATGCCGCTGTCCGAAGCCGTGCATGAGCATCCGGAACTGGTACAAAAATATCTGGGCACTGTGGTGCCACAGCGCGACAACTATTACGCCGCGCTTAACTGCGCCGTGTTTTCCGACGGCTCCTTTGTTTACATTCCGAAAGGCGTACGCTGCCCGATGGAACTGTCGACCTATTTCCGCATTAACGAAGCCAAAACCGGCCAGTTCGAACGCACCCTGATCATCGCCGATGAGGGTTCTTATGTGTCGTATCTGGAAGGCTGTACGGCGCCCATGCGCGACGAAAACCAGCTGCACGCTGCGGTGGTGGAACTGATCGCGCTGGATAACGCTGAAATTAAATACAGCACCGTACAAAACTGGTACCCGGGCGATAAAGACGGCAAAGGCGGTATTTATAACTTCGTGACCAAGCGTGCTGTGGCGCACACCAATGCCAAAGTGAGCTGGACTCAGGTAGAAACCGGCTCTGCCGTGACCTGGAAATACCCAAGCTGCGTGCTGAAAGGCGACAACGCCGTGGGTGAATTTTACTCCGTGGCACTGACCAATAATTATCAGCAGGCCGACACCGGCACCAAGATGATTCATCTGGGTAAAAACACCAAATCGACCATTATTTCCAAAGGTATTTCGGCCGGTAAAAGCCAGAATGCCTACCGCGGTCTGGTGCGCATGAACCCGACGGCCGAAGGCGCGCGTAATTACACCCAGTGTGACTCGCTGCTGATCGGCGATCAGTGTGGCGCCCACACCTTCCCGTACATCGAAAGCAAACACCCGAGTGCTGTGGTTGAACACGAAGCCACTACTTCGACCGTAAGCGACGACCAGCTGTTCCTCTGCCGCCAGCGCGGTATTGATACCGAGAAAGCCGTTTCCATGATCGTCAACGGTTTCTGCAAAGAAGTATTCAAGGAACTGCCGATGGAATTTGCCGTAGAAGCCGGCAAGTTGCTGGAAGTGTCACTGGAAGGCTCGGTCGGCTAATTTGGAGCTATTGCGCTTCAACGAAAGACATATCGAATCAGCGTCAGACGTCCGAACTCAGACGTCCGACCAGAATTAAACGAAAGCGCCCTACGCCAGACGCCGGGTGCCAGACTAAACGAGATACAACCATGATCAGCATTCAAAACCTGCAAGCCAAAGTGGAAGAAAAAGACATCCTCAAGGGCCTGAACCTGGAGATTAAACCGGGCGAAGTACACGCGATCATGGGTCCGAACGGTGCCGGTAAAAGTACACTGGGTAACGTGCTGGCGGGTCGTGACGGTTATGAAGTGACCGGCGGTTCCGTTACCTTAAACGGCAAAGATATTCTGGAGATGGAACCGGAAGAACGCGCCCGTGAAGGCCTGTTTCTGGCATTCCAGTACCCGGTAGAAATTCCGGGTGTTTCCAACCTCGAATTCCTCAAAGCCTCGGTTGATGCCGTGCGTGCTCATCAGGGCAAACCGGCGCTGGATTCTGTGCAGTTCCTGAAACTGGCACGTGAAAAATGCAAAGCGGTGAATCTGGACCAGAGCTTCCTCAAGCGCGGTGTGAACGAAGGCTTCTCCGGCGGTGAGAAAAAGCGCAACGAACTGATGCAGATGATGCTGCTGGAGCCGCAGCTGTGCATCCTCGACGAAACCGACTCGGGTCTCGACATCGATGCACTGCAAGTCGTGGCTCAGGGCGTTAACGCCATGCGCGACCCGAACCGCAGCTTTATCGTTGTGACCCACTACCAGCGTCTGCTGGACTACATTGTGCCGGATTACGTTCACGTACTGGCCAACGGCCGCATCGTGAAATCCGGTGGTAAAGAACTGGCACTGGAACTGGAAGAAAAAGGCTACGGCTGGCTGGAAAATTCCGACAACGGAGCAGCTTGATATGGCAGAGCAATTTCAGTCACAACAACTGGCACTTGCCACCGCCGGCGCACGCCTGCCGTTTTTATCTGCCCTGAATCAACAGGGTCAGGACGCCTTTGCAGCAGCCAGCATTCCAACGCGTAAAACCGAAGCGTGGAAATACACCTCCCTGCTCAAGTTAACCGGCGCAGAATTCGGTGCGGTACAAAACACTGCGCTGACCAGCGAACTGCAGGCCGCCGCGAAGATCGACGGCCTGAATGCCGCTCGCCTGGTATTCGTCAACGGTCAGCTGAACCGTGAATTATCCGACGCCTTAGCGCTTGAGCAGGTAACCTTGTTCTCGGCTGCCAACAGCGCTCAGCAAGCCCTGATCAGCGAAAAACTGGGCAGTGTGCTGGCGCAGGCCAACGGCTCTGAGCATCTGTTTAACGACCTGAACAACGCCGCCGTGAATGAAGGCGTACTGGTGCAGATCGGTAAAAATCAGCGTCTGGAACAGGCGCTGCAGATTCTGCATCTGACCACCACCAACGCCCAGCCATTTACTGTAAACGCGCGTCTGCTGCTGGTGCTGGAAAACGGTGCCGAGGCGACCGTCGTTGAGCAATACGGCTCCGACAGCGCTGAACAGCTGAGCTTCACCAATGCGCTGACCGAAATTATTGTCGGCGATAACGCGCGCATTCAGCATTACCGTCTGGAGACCATGCAGGAACAGGCGCTGCACATTGGCAGTACCCACATTGCGCTGAGTCGAGACAGCCAGTACAACGCGTTCCATCTGGGACTGGGCACCAACCTGACCCGTAACGATATTGTGGTCAACCACAACGTCGGTGGTTCCCATGCCGAAATTGCCGGTGTGTACATTCCACAGAACGCTCAGGTGATTGATTTCCACACCTGCATCGAACACAAGGTTGCACACTGCACCAGTAATGAAGTGTTCCGCGGCATTATGAATGACAAAGCCAAAGCCATTTTTAACGGCCGCATTCATATTCACCCGCAGGCGCAGAAAACCAATGCCCAGCTGAGCAATAAAAACCTGCTGCTGACCAACAGCGCTGAGATTTACACCAAGCCGGAACTGGAAATTTACGCCGACGACGTGAAGTGCGCCCACGGCGCCACCGTCGCCCAGCTGGAAGAGAAAGCCCGCTTCTACCTGCAGAGCCGCGGCATCAGCAAACGCGAAGCCGAAGTCATGCTGAGCTTTGGTTTTATTAACGAGCTGCTGGAATCCCTGCCGCACGAAGCCATCACCAACCTGCTGCGTCCTGTGCTGGCCAAACGCTTTGGCCGTGACGACGATCTGGCTGCTCACCTGCTGGAAAATGAAGCCGCAGGTCTGACCGGAGAACGCGCATGAGTGCATTATCCGCCGAGGTATTGAATGCCATCCGTGCCGAGTTTCCAGCCCTGCATCAGGAAGTGAACTGCAAGCCGCTGGTGTATCTGGACAATGGCGCGACCACACAAAAGCCAAAAGTTGTGATCGACGCACTGAAGCAATATTACGAGCACGACAATTCCAACGTGCACCGTGGTGCTCATACCCTGAGCGACCGCGCCACAGAGCAGTTCGAAAATGCGCGTAAAACCGTGCAACAATTTCTGAATGCGAAAAAGCCTGAGGAAATTGTCTGGACCCGTGGCACTACCGACTCCATTAATACCGTCGCTGCTACCTGGGGCCGTGCCTTTATTAAAGCCGGCGACCGCATTCTGGTATCGGGTATGGAGCACCACTCCAATATCGTGCCGTGGCAGATGCTGTGTGAGCAGACCGGTGCCGAACTGCTGCCGATTCCTGTACTGGATAACGGCGAACTGGACATGGCAGCGTTTAAAACCCTGCTGACACCACAAGTGAAATTCGTTTCTGTGGTGCACGTATCCAACGCACTGGGAACCATTAACCCGGTGGCCGAGATTATTCGCATGGCGCACGACGTCGGCGCCAAAGTGCTGGTCGACGGCGCTCAGGCGGTTGCCCACTGGGACATCGACGTCCAGGCACTGGATGTCGATTTTTACGCCTTTTCCGGCCACAAATTATTCGGCCCGACCGGTATCGGCGTACTGTACGGTAAAGAAGAACTGCTCAACACCATGCCGCCTTATCAGGGCGGCGGTGAAATGATTGAGCACGTAAGCTTCAGCAAAACCACCTACAACGTACTGCCGTATAAATTTGAAGCCGGCACCCCGAACATTGCTGGTGCCGTCGGTCTGGCCGCTGCCATCGGCTACCTGAACTCACTGGATCGTAAAGCGCTTGCCGCCCACGAAGACGCGTTGCTGGCCCGTGCCAATGAACTGGCCGCGCAGATGGGTGGCATCCGCATTATCGGCAACGCCGCCAATAAAGCCTCGGTTTTCGGTTTTATTCTCGAAGGTGCGCACCCGGCAGATGTAGGTACCCTGCTCGACCAGCAAGGCATCGCCGTGCGCACCGGTCATCACTGTGCCATGCCGGTGATGGAACAATTTAAAGTACCGGGCACTGTGCGCGCTTCCTTCACCTTCTACAATACGCTGGATGAAGTCGATGCACTGTTTAAAGGCCTGGAAAAAGCCAAACTGTTTTTGCTGTGAGGAGTCGCGACCATGACCATCGAGACCTTTAACCCTCAGAGTTACGACCCGAATGCGCCGGCCGAAGTCAGCATGACCGAAGCCGCGGTTAAACACGTGCGCAAGCAGCTGAGCAAAAATCCGGACATGAAAGGCATTCGTCTGGGCGTTAAAAAAAGCGGCTGCTCGGGTTTTAAATACGATATTGAATTTGTGAATGCACCATCCGAAGGCGACCAGACCATTCAGGTGGCCGACGACGTGCAGCTGTTTGTGGCTGCCGATGCAGCAGCGTTTGTGCGCGGCACGGAAATCGACTTCACCAAAGAAGGTCTGAACAGCACCATTAAGTTCAATAACCCGAATGCGAAGGATCTCTGCGGCTGCGGCGAATCCTTCTCGGTATAAATTAACGGCGCCACTCAGCGGCGCAGAGCGTCGTTGTGTCCTCATTCGCCCCATCGCCTACCACCAGGTATGTCTCGGGGCTCATTGCGGGACGCCTCGCTCTGCATCCACTGATCAGTCCCTTACACCAGACGCTGACGTTTAAACCTGAAACAGGTTTAAAGCAGTATGATTGAGCGCAATAGCGTTCAGTATTTATAAAGCGTCACGAGCGCAGCTCAGGCGCGGCAAAAGCCGACGAGAAACCGGAGTTTACGGGGTGTAAATGAGGATTTTGAGGAGGCTTTTAACAAAGCATGAGTAAGCGCAGTCGCTTTATCTAGGAGTTAACGTGGAAAGAAGAATGGTCGTGGCCCACGAGTCCTGCCCCGCCCGCATGGTTCCGTCCGGCACGCCGACCACCATTCCGGCCGGCAGCTTTGTCACCATCAATCAGGCGCTTGGCGGCAACTACACGGTCACCCACAACGGCAACATGATGCGTGTTGACGGTACCGATGCCGCTGCGCTTGGACTTGAAGCCGAAGACATTGTCTACGAAACCCGCGCCGATGGGCTTGTGCATGACGATCAGGTTCGCCAGGCCCTGCGTACGATTTATGACCCGGAAATTCCGATTAATCTGCTCGATCTCGGGCTGATTTACGGCATCGATATCCATGGCAGCGACGTGAAGATCCGCATGACCCTGACCGCTCCGACGTGTGGTATGGGCCCCGTGCTGATTTCCGATGTGAAATACCGCGTCGCCAAAGTGCCGAACGTGGCCAAAGTAGACGTTGAACTGGTGTTCGACCCGCCGTGGAGCCGCGACATGATGACCGAAGAAGCTCAGCTGGAAGCCGGATTGTTTTTCTGACCCGTAACAATCGAAACACAAATACGCCCCAAAAAACGCCACTGACATGTGGCGTTTTTTATACCTGTAAAACAGTAACTTTCTGCTTTTTCTGCGCCTTTTTTATTCCCTGCCGTATTTTTGCGCTCATTAACTGAGCACGCCCTCTGACCTGAACGGAACAGCGCCGCCTGTTTTTCTGAAACCAGCGTACCTTAAAACCGTCGTTTCTGTACGCCTGTTTTAATGGGTTTTCCGTATTTTTTCCGGGCGATTGAAAGAATGATTGCAGCGAAAAAAACTCAAATTAGAGTAAACACCCTAAAAATAACACCCTCAGCGGATGACCATGAAAAATCACCCAATAATCAGCGGTTGCGCAGGATGCAGCTGCCTGCTGATCAGCCCTTTCCTGCACGCCACCCTGCAACCTATGGATGATCAAAGCCTGACGCAGTTCAGCGGTCAAAGCGGCGTTACCATCGAAATGACCAGCGAACTGTCCATCGGACAACTGGAATATAAAGACGAAGGTCGTCTGCAGATCAATAACATTCATTTGGGCGGCGCCAACCGCAGCCACTATTTTGGTAAAGACTGGGGCGCCGGTTCGCACTCCGGAACCCGTCTCGACGGTCTGCAGTATTTGCTCGACGTCCTGGCCGACGGCGATCTGGTTCTGTCGGCGTTTATTGATCCGGGGCTGGGTGGCGGCGTGGTGGACTTTGGCCTGACCACAGGTGAAATACGTCTTGCCAATGCCGCCGGCGACCAGTCAGCCACGCTGATCAATTCAATCAGCATGGCGGGCCTCGCCACACAGTTCCGTATGCGCATTGATTCCACAACCAGCGTCATTACCCTGCAAAGTCAGATGGGTATCGCCGATCTGGATGTAGATGCAGAGCCGCTGGGATTTGGTGTACGTAACATGGTGATCGCCAACAACACGTATCTGCAATCACTGAATGAATGGGGTGCCAGCGCGCTGTCGTTGCCCGATGTTCAGCTGCCGGTTGAAATTGCCATGGTCGCACAGGACGATGGCCTGAACCTTACGATCAAACGCTTTAACAGCGACATGGTCATCAGCGAACTGCTGATCGGCGGCACCAACATTGGTGCAGTTACCCTCGACGATGTGAACCTGAACGGCATTAATATGCTGGTATACGGCCATCCGTAATCGCCGGCGAAACCCGGCAGCCACGCATGCGGCCGGGTTCTGAACGAATAAAAAACGGGGCCAGGGCCCCGTTTCTGTTTCACGGACTATACCACCGGCATCAGCCGGCTTCGGGCTCTTTGGTACCCGCCGGATTTAAATCCAGCAGCATGTGGCCAAACACGGTCGCCGCGTTTAAATCCACCACAATCACCATGGCCACGCCCTGATACTGGCTGTTAATCAGCACGTGCTCGTACTGATCATCCATGCGGTACACATGGGTGATACTGCCTTCACGGCAATCGGCAATGCCGAAGTCTTCCGCCGGTATGGACTCCACATATTCCCAGAAGGCGGCAGGCGGCACACTGTCGGTGACGCGCTGCGGATTAATGCGGGTGGCGTGGAATTCTTCAACGGTTAACAAACGGGTCTGCATACTTCTTTCCTGTCAGAGCAATTTCTTCAGTTTTTCTTTGGCTTTCGCTTCGGCTTCTTTTTTCTTGCGATCGGCGTCGGCTTTGGCAGCGGCTTTTTCCGCATCCAGTTTCTCTTTGGCTTTGCGTTCCTGCTGCGCCTGATAATCTTCCAGTTTGGCTTCACCCAGCGACTGAATCTGTTTCAGTTTGTCGTCCAGAGAACCGTCCAGCTGATTCAGTTGCTTCAGTTCGTCGGCGTAACCGCCCACGTACTGTTCCAGCTTTTTATTCAGGGCTGCCTGCAGCTTAGCTTCCAGTTCGTCCTGTTTCTGCTTCATACGCGCACTGAAGGCGGCACTGAGCTGCTTGTCGAGATCAGAACCCAGTTCAACGTCCGGCGAGGTGATATCACCGCGCGCTTTGGCGCGGATATCGAAGCTCTGAATACTGTCGAGGGCGCTGCCCAATTCCCGCGCGAACGTGGTTTTGCTTTCCGATGCGAAACGGGTTTGCAGAAACTGAGCATCACCCTGCGCGTTCAGCTGGCCTTTACTCACCACCGCCAGCCCCTGCACCTGCACCATGGCCTGCTTCAGTTCCGTACCGGCCACACCGAGATTCATGCCCTTCAGTGCCCAGTCTTTCACGGTCAGCGTCAGGGTGTCACTGCCCGGCGCCTTTCTGTGGTCGGACACCAGATCAAGTGTCAGATCTTCTACCTGTTGCAGGCCGGCGCCATTCACAACCACGTGTGCCGGACGTCCGAGCACCGCCGGTTGGTGGGTGACATCTTCGGCTTCGATGAATAATTTGCCGTGGCTGGTGTCTGCGGTCATGTGCGCATTACGCAGCAGAAATTCCGGCCACGGGTCTGACGTCGGGAAATGCACAAAGCGACCGGCACGCTCGGCCTTAGCCGCTTTTTCTTCGTTGCCGGCATCATCAGACGACAGATACGGTTTCACTTTTTCGTACCAGTACAGAGCCTGCTCAGCCCATTCGCCAGCCTGTGAGCCAAACAATAAAGCCGACAGATTGGCTGCGCCATCGGCCGTCAGCTTGTACTTACTGCGGATGCTGGCCAGATCTTCACCCGGTGCTTTTTTGAGTTCGGTCAGACGGGCGGCAATATCGGTACGGGCGTCGGCAATGGCCTTTTTAGCGGCAGCGACGGCGGCTTTATCCTGTTTAAAGCGCGCTTTCAGGTCATCCAGTTTTTTCTTGCGTTCTTTAAAGTCGTCGAGGGATTTAAATTCGCCGGATGACAGGGCTTTTAATTCTTTTTCGTAGGCGGCTAATGCAGCAGAATCCGGCACAGCAGCGACGGTGTCGTTCACTTCGGCCTTATGGGTCGCATAGGATTCTTTAAAGGCATTGCCGGCCGCTTCGGTTTTGAGCGATTCGCGGGCCAGAATATCGTCTGCCGACGGCAGCTCGACACCGGACATCAGACTGTCGCTGCTGCTTTCTTCCGCTTGTACGGCGTCTTCCTCAACAACCTCTTCGACTGCTTTTTCCAGAGCGCCGGATGTGGTTCGGGCCGTGCCGAACTGCATGCCTTCGACACTCAGCTCACGGATAATGGCCTTGCCCAGCAGCAGAGGTGCGGTTTCCAGCTCAGCGGTTGCTTTGCCCAATTCCAGAACGTTGCTCATCGGCTGGTCGGCGTCGGCCACCGTCAGGTGATTCAGGGTGAAACCCAGAGGGCTGAAATTCAGGCTGACCGATTCGACTTCCACCCTGGCGCCAGCGGCCTGTGAACCAAAACGTTCGATACCCCATTTAATCAGCGGACCGGCCGCCAGCATAAAAAAGGCAACCAGCAGACCGGCAACCACCACAAATGCGGCCAGACCTGACCAGCGAATCCATTGCTTCATGGTCTTACTCCGCGATTGATTTGTAGAGGTTATAAAATTTGGTGCCCTTCAGAATCTGGGCGATTTTCAGTTTATTGGCCCATGCCAGCAGACGGTCACGGTAAAGGCTGATCAGCACGCGGCTGGCAATAAACAGTGGAATAAAGGCCACCAGAGCAATCAGCAGACCTCCGAGAACCAGACTGTGATTGAAGGCCGTCATACGCCAGAAATCGCTCTGGTACAGTTCAGTCCAGGTGCTTTGCAAGCCCGGGTTGGCCAGCAGGCTTTCGCCGAGACGCACGGAATACGGATCGATGGCCACCGCCAGCAGGGAAAACGCGCCAACGCCAAGGAAAAATGCGCTGAGGTTAATGCGCAATAAAAAGGCAAACAGCAGCACGATGGCATTGTGCAGACTTAACGTCGGGGTCAGGGCGACGATCAGGGCAAGAGAAAAAGCGAGTGCGATCTGCCACGGTGCTGATTCCGAATTCAGCGCCTTCAGCAGTTTGGCCAACATAGTCAACATAGTGCGGTCCCGGCAACCATTTGGAGAGCGCCACTATAACACGTGCCAAAACCGCCGCCAGCCGCAGGGCTGGCCAGCGGTTAAATTTCATAAAACCCCGGAAAATCCGGCGCTGAATGTCCTGCAGGCCGGCCGTCAGGCGACGTCGGCAAGAGCCAGTTTTTCCACCAGATCGTCGCGGATATCCAGATATTCGTGTTGCGTGATGGCCAGATATTCAACCGCTTTTTCGACCAGCTGCGAGAGTGCATCACGGCTGTCGAAATTCCAGTAGGCGTGGTATTCCGAGCTGATGTCTTTGGCCAGAATCAGCAGCGCATTGGCGCCCTTCACATCATCACACACCTGAGCTTTCCCCATCAGCGACGCCTGAGCGTGCGCCTGCAGCGTCAGCGCCTGCACCACAGGTTCGGGCATAAACCATTCGCCCGCCAGACGACCGGCCAGTTCAAATCGGTCATGACCGTAACGCTCACGTTCGGCCTTGCGCGTACGGGCACCATTACAACTTGCTTCGGCCAGCGCCCAGCTCTGGTAATCGGGATAATTCATGCGCATCACCGCACTGCCGATGTCGTGCATCATGCCGAAGGTATAGGCGTGATCACCGCTCATGCACTGCAAACGTGACGACAGCGCCTGACACAGGCCAGCCACTTCGGCGGCACTGTCCCAGAAGCCAAGCCACTCACCCGCCGCATCCAGGCTGGAACGCAGGGCCACCGATTGCATCAGGCTCGCGACCCGGCTCATGCCCAGCACGCTGACCGCGTGTTCGACGGAATCGATACGCTGACTGCGGCGGAACAGAGGGCTGTTCACCGTGGCCAGCAGAATGGTGTACAGGGCCACGTCCTGACGGATTAACTGGGCCATGTCGCCGGGGTCTGGCTCATGTCGGGTCAGCAGGGATTGCACCCGGATCAGCAGATCCGGACGGGGAGGAATAATCAGGGCAGTCATGGGGTTAACGTCAGCGTTATCAGATGGATTCAGAACTGGCGTGCAAGATACCTGAGAAATTCGCTCAGGATTGAAAATAAGAAATGTGAAATGGTTAACAAAAGTGACCACTTCGGGCCAGTTTGTAACAGGATGACAAAAGCATCAGTTAACAATCAAAAACAGGAAATAAGACCAGCAAAAGCCGCCCGTCAGGCGTTTTGCCTGCAGCCTCAGGCAACGGCCTTCAGTGGCGTTTGCGGCAGGCTGATCTGCACCCGCGTGCCCTTCTCTGGCTGACTGACCACCTGAATGCTGCCGCCGTGTGCCTCAACAATGGAATGCGCCATCGACAAGCCCAGCCCCAGACCTTCGCCGACGGCCCGGGTGGTAAAGAACGGATCGAAAATGTGCGGCATTCGCGCCTCGTCGATGCCTGCGCCATTGTCCTCAACTTCAATCAGGGTGCGGTTGCTTTCACTCCAGGCGCGGATATGCACATTGCCACCGTCATCGCAGGCTTTGCAGGCGTTGTCGATAATGGCCGCAAAGACTTTGCGCATCTGCTCCAGCTTAAATGACACAGGCGCGGTCAGACGCACATCAAACTGAATGTTCACCCGCGACTTCAGCTTGCTGTCGAGACCGGCCACCACATGATGGAGACACTCATTCAGATCCACCTGCTGCTCTTCGGCCTTATCCAATTCAGAGAAAACGCGCAGGCTGCCAACGATGTGTTTCACGCGGGCCAGCCCCTGCAGTGAATCTTCGAGCAGGCCTTTCATATCGTCGTACACAAACCCTATGTCTTCTTCGCGCTGATAACGAATGATGTCGGCCGCGAGTTTTTCGGCATTTTCAGCCTCGCCACTGGTCACGGCGCCGATGTATTTGTCGTACAGATCCACCAGCATCACATACACCTCGGTGTACTGACGCATGGTGTCGATATTGGCGGTGACAATGCTCATGGGATTATTGATTTCGTGCGCCACGCCCGCCGCCAGATGGCCGATGGACGCCATTTTTTCCGACTGCACCAGCTGCGCCTGCGTATTGCGCAGCGATTCGGCCATTTTATTGAATTCGCGGGCCAGCATGCCGAGTTCGTCCCGGCGGTTCTCATCCACCCGCACCTGACGCTGGCCAGCCCCCACCTTTTCGAACTGGCTGGCCAGATGCTTGAGTGGACGGGTCAGGTTGTTACTCACACTGCGCACCACCAGCACGAGTAACACCATAAACACCGCCGACCCCAGCCAGGCCGATACCCGGATATCGTGCACCGCGGCCAGTGCCGACGCTTTCCGCTGGCGCACCATCACAACCCCATTCAGGGCCGGCAGCGGCTTAAGGCTGACCAGCCAGGGTTCTCCCCAGATATCCAGTTCCGTATCCACATCCTGCCCAAGATAGGCGGCCGACAAGGCCCGGTTGAGCGGGCTGCCGGCGACGGTCAGGTCACGGGTACGCAGCTGGCGGAAGACGCCATCGGGCGCAGCCAGATACAGCGCCTGATACAGATCGCTGTCGGTATCGCCGTGCTCCAGCATGCCATTGATCACCTCCGGCGACGGAATCTGAATCACAACACCCAGCAAACGATCACCCACCACAGGTGATGCCAGCGCGGCGTAATAGCCGCTGTCTTCCGTTGATACCTCGAGCACGCTGTCCATTTGCCACAACGACAGTTCAAAGGCTTTGCGCAGCGCCGTATTGGCGAAATCGACGTGGCGCAGATTCTTACCGTAAAGCGCACTCTGCGACGCCGAAAACACCACGTAACCGGCCGGATTGACCAGCAACAGATCGGTCATGTTCTGTTTTTCGGCGTAATAAGCGAGGTAGGTCCAGTACTTGTCTTCCAGCGCCTGATAGTCGTTGTTATAGCTGCTGCCCGGGCGGAATATGGCCGAGAATTCCGTCAGCGCCTGTTGCAGATAGGGCGAGCGCGACAGAATACGGTTGTCCTCCAGCTGCACGTCTACCCGCGTATCCAGTGTGATGTTCAGAATGCGCAGGGCGTACCTCAGATCCTGAGTAACGCTGCTTTCCAGCTGGCGTTCGGCATAGCCCAAACCCAATACCACCAGCAGCAATACGGGCAGCAGCATCAGTACCATCATCCAGGTCAGCAGACGTGCCCGCATGGTTGAGAAGGCCGGTAATCTCATCCCCGCTCCTCCTTCATAACGGCGGTCCGCCATTCACCGCCGGCGTTGCGCCAGAAGATCGTAAGAAAGTGCTTCCAGTCAGATGGCGCTTCAATACCCGGGTACATCACCGGGCGCAGCATGGAATCCGAGATCCACAGCAACTTGTTCTGTCCGCCGCCCGCAACCTGCTGCTGAATCGCCATGCCACGCCAGCTGCCCTGGAAGTGCTGATCGATCAGCACCGGGCCCGCCGCCGTCAGATCGTTGTGACTGCGCAGATACTCCAGCCAGTGGTGCATATCTTCACCATGACCCGCAGCCAGCGCCCTGCCCCACATGGTCAGCATCCAGTCAACATTGACCATCAAGGGCGACAGTTGCGGATACTGGGCGCGCAGCCGGCGGTTTTCCGGGTTGTGCGGATTATCGAAATAGGCAGAGACAAAAAAGAGGCTGCTGTCAGACGGTGGCAGCTGATCGGTACACAGGGAGAACACCCGGCCGGGCTGGCGGTTCAGGCCCGACATAAAGGGCTGATCGCCGTACCATTCACAGGCGTCGAACAGCACCACATCCGGACGGTAGTCGGTTACCTTGCTGAGCATCTGTGGCAGCTCCGACTGACTGCCGATGAATTCAGCATCGATCAGCTCAACGCTTTCGTCGGCCAGCAACTGGTCCTGCATCAGCCGGTGCAGCATATGGGAACGGGCCGACTCGCTGCCGATAAACATCACCCGCTGACCGAGGTTATCGCGTATCCAGCTCACCGCCGGAAACAGAAACTGATTGGCCACCGGCCCCAGATGGATCAGATGGGCGCTGTCGATCAGGCCCTCGGAACTGCCGGGATACAAAAGCAAGGCACCAGACTGTTGCAATACTGGCAACAACGTGCGCACACAGGCAGAGTCGCCACACCCCATCACGGTATCAACACCGCTGCTCAGAATGTCGGCGACCTGGGTTTTCAGGTCGGCCGCGGCCTGCTGACTGTCGACAATGTGCAGTTGCAGCGAAATCCCCTCGGCCTCGGCTTTCTGCCGCAGACCGTCACGCAGGGCTTCCATCATGGGCAAGTCCCGTTCGGCCAGCGTTCCCGACAAAGCACCCACGACCAGCACGGGTTTCGGCGCATGCTGCTCAGGCCAGAACCAGTAACCGAGCAGGCCCATCAGCAGCAAAGACAGCAGAAGCGTTGCTTTCATAACAACCACCGCCACAATTGACTGTGTAAAGAATAGTCGGCGGCGCATGACATCGTTGTAATGAGAAGTAATGCTTTCCGCGCTAATCTTTGTAAAAGACGCGCTCGCCTGTCTATTGTTTTACTGAGATCAACAATCCTTTCCGTTACCGGGCGCTAGTCCCATGACCGTGCACTCGTTATAAAAGGCACAAGCTGGCGGAAACCCCGCCTGATTCCGATTCTTGCAATGAGGATGCTATGGCAATGTCTCAAGTCCCACTCCGCCGCGGTGCCATTCTGGCGGCAACCACTCTGCTGCTGACCCTGACCGGTTGCGGCGATCAGAACAACAGTGCGGCCGCCGGTATGCAAATGCCGCCACCGGGTGTGGATGTTGTGACCCTGCACAGCGAGCGTCTGGAGCTGACCGATACGCTGGCAGCCCGTGTATCGGCCTTCCGTACTGCGGAAATCCGTCCACAGGTAAGCGGCATCATCCTGAAGCGCTTCTTTGAAGAAGGCGCCACCGTCAAGGCCGGTGACAAGCTGTATCAGATCGATCCGACCCTGTATCAGGCCACGCTGGCCAGCGCCGAAGCGAATCTGGCCGTTGCTGAAGCCAACGCCTATTCCGCCAAGCTGAAAGCCGACCGTTACAAGAAACTGTCGAAAACCTCCGCCATCAGTGAACAGGATCTGGACGACTCCGAAGCTTCCGCCAAACAGGCCGAAGCTCAGGTAAAAGCCGCTCAGGCTTCCGTGCGCAGCGCCAAGGTGAACCTGTCGTACACCGAAATCACCGCGCCGATTCCGGGCATCATTGGTCGTTCCACCATTACCGAAGGCTCGCTGGTATCCGCTCAGCAGTCCACACCGCTGACCATCATCCGTCAGATTTCTCCTGTGTACGTCGACATCCAGCGTCCGGCGGCGTCGCTGATGCGCATGCAGCACCCGGATCTGTCCCGTACCGTCACCGTTGAACTGGACGACGGCACACCATACGCCGAAGCCGGTGAACTGCAGTTTGCCGACGTCAGCGTGGATCAGGGCACCGGCACGGTGAACGTGCGTGCTCAGTTCCAGAATCAGGACGGTCTGCTGCTGCCAGGTATGTTCGTGCGCGCCAAAGTGCCGAGCACCCTGATCGAAAACGCGCTGCTGGTACCACAACAGGCGATCGTGCGTCAGGCCAATGCCACCACCACCACATACGTTGTCAACGCTGACAACGTGGTTGAAATGCGCGGCGTGGAAGTCACCCGTGCACTGGGTGACAAATGGTTACTGAAAACCGGTCTGGAAGATGGCGACCGCGTAATCGTCAGCGGTCTGCAAAAAGTTCAGCCGGGCATCACCGTATCCCCGGAAGAAGCCAAGCCGTAAGGAGCAACTGATCCATGGCTAAATTTTTCATCGACAGGCCGATTTTTGCCTGGGTAATCGCCATCATCATCATGCTGGCGGGCGTTATGGCGGTGGAAACACTGCCGGTACAGCAGTATCCGTCGATTGCCCCACCGTCGGTGCGCATCAGCGCCACCTACCCGGGTGCCTCGGCCAAAACACTGGAAGACACGGTTACTCAGGTAATCGAACAGAACATGACAGGTCTCGATAACCTGCTGTACATGTCTTCCCAGAGCAGCAGCTCCGGCAGCGCCACGCTGACCCTGACCTTCGCCCCGGGCACCAATCCGGACATCGCGCAGGTTCAGGTCCAGAACAAGCTGGCACTGGCCGAAGCCCTGCTGCCGAACGAAGTGACCCAGCAGGGTCTGAGCGTAACCAAAGCGTCGACCTCGTTCCTGATGGTAATCGGTCTGGTGTCCGAAACCGGCACCATGACCCGTTCGGATCTGGCTGACTACGCCAACAGTTACATTAAAGACCCGCTGTCCCGTACCAATGGTGTGGGTGAAATGCGCGTGTTCGGCTCCCAGTACGCCATGCGTATCTGGCTGCAGGCAGAAAAACTCAACGCCTATAACCTGACACCGCTGGACGTAAAATCGGCCATTGGTGAACAGAACAGTCAGTTCGCAGCCGGTCAGCTGGGTGGTCTGCCTGCGGTCGATAACCAGCAGCTGAACGCCACCATCATTGCCCAGACCCGTCTGGAAGCGGTGGAGCAGTTCGAAGACATTCTGCTGAAAGTGAACAAAGACGGTTCTCAGGTACGTCTGAAAGACGTAGCAAAAGTTGAACTGGGTGCGCAGGACTACTCCGTTGAAGGTTTCTACAACGGCAAGCCAGCCACCGGTATCGCCATTCAGCTGGCCTCGGGCGCCAACGCACTGGATACCGCCACTGCGGTGCGCGCCAAAATTGACGAACTGAAGCCTTTCTTCCCGAAAGACATGAGCGTGGTGTACCCGTACGACACCACCCCGTTCGTACAGATCTCCATCGAAGAAGTAGTACACACCCTGATCGAAGCCGTGGTGCTGGTGTTCCTGGTGATGTATCTGTTCCTGGGTAACTTCCGTGCCACCCTGATTCCGACCATTGCCGTGCCTGTGGTCCTGCTGGGTACCTTCGGTGTTATGGCCGTTGCCGGTTACAGCATCAACACCCTGACTATGTTCGGCTTAGTGCTGGCGATTGGTCTGCTCGTGGACGACGCCATCGTGGTGGTAGAAAACGTCGAGCGGGTAATGGACGAAGACGGTCTGCCGCCCAAAGAAGCCACGCGTAAATCCATGGGCCAGATCACTTCGGCGCTGGTCGGTATTGCGCTGGTGCTGTCGGCGGTATTCGTACCTATGGCCTTTATGGGCGGCTCTACCGGTGCCATTTACCGTCAGTTCTCGCTGACCATTGTGTCGGCCATGGCGCTGTCGGTTCTGGTTGCTCTGGTGCTGACCCCTGCCCTGTGTGCCACCATCCTGAAACAAGGTCATCAGGGTGAGATGACGCACCAGAAAGGCTTCTTCGGCTGGTTCAACCGCACCTTCGCCAAAGCCACCGGTGGCTATGTGAATGCGGTCGGCGGCACGCTCAAGCGTCCGGTGCGCATGGTGCTGGTGTACGGCGGCATGCTGGCCATCATGGCGGTGATGTACGTACGTCTGCCAACCTCCTTCCTGCCGACCGAAGATCAGGGTGTGATCCTGAACCTGGTGCAGCTGCCAGCCGGCGCTACCCTGGAACGGACCAACGAAGTGATGGTGAAAATGCGTGAGCATTATCTGGCCGATCCTGCGGTGGAATCGATCTTCACGGCATCCGGCTTCAGCTTCGCCGGTCAGGGCCAGAACATGGGTATCGGCTTCGTGAAACTGAAGCACTGGGACGACCGTCAGAATCCGGGACTGTCCGCCGGTGCTGTGATCGGCCGTGCCTGGGGTGCTCTGAGTCAACTGAAAGACGCCACCATTTACCCGATCAACCTGCCTCCGATTCCGGAGCTGGGTACCGCATCCGGTTTCGACGTCATGCTGCAGGACCGCAACAACATAGGTCATGAAAAACTACTGCAGGCACGCAACATGATGCTGGGCATGGCGGCACAGGATCCACGTCTGTCTCAGGTGCGCCCGAACGGTATGCCGGATGTACCGATCTTCCGTATCGATATCGACTACGAAAAAGTGAAGACTCTGGGCCTGAGCATTTCCGATGTGAACTCGACCCTGAGCACCGCCTGGGGTGGTTCCTACGTGAACGACTTCCTCGACCGTGGCCGTGTGAAGAAAGTGTACGTTCAGTCGGAAGCGGCTTCCCGCATGCTGCCTGAAGATCTGGAAAAGTGGTACGTGCGCAACAACGAAGGCGACATGGTGCCCTTCTCTGCCTTCACCACCATGCACTGGGATTACGGTTCGCCACGTCTGGAACGCTACAACGGCGTACCGGCCATGAACGTTCAGGGTCAGGCGGCGCCAGGTCTGAGCACAGGTGATGCGATGGCCGCGATTGAAGAAATCGTGCAAAAGCTGCCGGCCGGTGTCGGTATCGAATGGACCGGTATGTCCTATCAGGAAAGGGTCGCAGGCTCTCAGGCACCATTGCTGTACGCCATTTCCCTGCTGGTCGTATTCCTGTGTCTGGCGGCGCTGTACGAAAGCTGGTCGGTACCGTTCTCGGTGATTCTGGTGGTACCTCTGGGTGTGATGGGTGCACTGCTGGCGGCCACTGGTCGTGGTCTGAGCAACGACGTTTACTTCCAGGTTGGCCTGCTGACCACCATTGGTCTGTCCGCGAAAAACGCGATTCTGATCGTGGAATTCGCCAAGTCGCTGGTTGAACAGGGCAAAGGTCTGGTAGAGGCCACCCTCGAAGCCGCCCGTATGCGTCTGCGTCCGATTCTGATGACCTCGATGGCCTTCATTCTCGGTGTACTGCCGCTGGCAGTGAGCACTGGCGCTGGTGCCATGAGCCGTCAGGCCATTGGTACCGGTGTGATCGGCGGTATGATCGCCGCGACCTTCCTCGCGATTTTCTTCGTACCACTCTTCTACGTGCTGGTGATGAAATTAACCGCGAAAATGCGTGGAAATTCTGCGCCATAAGCAGAACGAAAAAAGCCCGGCAGATGCCGGGCTTTTTTTTGCCCCGGGGCAAGTCAGCGCCTTTTACCTCTTGCTTTCACTGGCCCATTCGGCCTACCCTTGAGCCGCAATTGTCCTACAAAATAATAAAACGGATAACACTTGTATGATTCGCTCATTCGCGCTGGCTTTAATGCTCACCTGCGTGGCCCAGGTACAGGCTCTCACCCTGAAAGACATCGAAATTCCTGCTATTATTCCGGCCACCAAAGATTCTCCGGAAATGGTGATGCGCGGCGCATCCATCCGTAAGGTTTACGGTTTTGTCGAAAGCTATGTGGGCGTTCTGTACGTTGCCAACAACACGCTGGCGGATGACGACATTGTGATTGCCGACGAGGCACGCCGCATGACCTTTTACGTGACTTCCTCACGCGTGAGCGCCCGCCGCTTTACCAACGCCATTCACGAAGGCCTGTCGATCAACGTTACCAAAGCCGAAATGGACGCCATGAGCGATCGTCTGGCGCAGCTGGTTGCCCTGTTCGATCACAAGTTTGTGGAAGGTACCATTGGTTTTATTGAATGGGTGCCGGACCTGCAGACCACCCGCGTGACCATCGACGGCAAAGTCCGTGGCACCGTCGATGGCAAAGATCTGAACGACGCCCTGCTCAAAATCTGGATCGGCGATCATCCGGTCAGCGAGCGTTTCAAAGAAGAAGTGCTGGGTCACCGCGAAGACTGAACCTGATCTCAGCGGCAGTATTGTTTCACCCGGTCATTGAGCTGGTCACGGTACTGTCGCTTTCTCATCATGGCGGATAAATCCGTCGCACCCGTGCGCTGGGTGTTGTAAATACGCAAATCCATGCGCGCTTTATCACACTGCCGTTTGCGTTTATCGTCCGCCGCCTGCTGACGTTCAGCCTCTATCCTCTGCTGCTTCTTGCGTGCTTTGGCCGCCTCTTCGTCCGCACGGTAGGCGTCTGTCGATTTCAGAGTTTGCGGCTGCTGTGCTTCGTACGGATTCAGACTCGCCTCTGGCTGATAGGTTGTGACCTGTTCGCCGGCTTTGGGTTTATCCGAAAAATGAACCTGACCGTTGGCATCGGTCCAGCGGTAAATTTCGCCGTAAGCCGGCACCGGGCTCAGGGCAACCGCCAGCAGCACGCTGGTCACATTCACAATCCGGGTCAGGCATCCTGCCTTCAACATAACGACGTCCTTTCAGGTTTCGCCCTTTTCCGGGCTTTTGATATCGGGTTTTTAGCTATCGGATTGCTGGTTATTGAGCTTCCATGGTTTTGATCATCAGTTGCACCGACTGGCGACCACGAAACTCATTCACGTCCAGCTGATAGGCACAATGCACGCGCTCGACCCGCTCATCCGGCCAGCGGTTAAGGTCAATGCCAAACCAGATGGCGTCGACCAGATCGTCACTGCCTTCGGGTTTCAGGGTGAGTTTCAGATGCCGCTCCCCAACAAGCCGTTGCTGCACAATGACAAAATCGCCGTGAAAAACCGGCTCAGGAAATGCCTGCCCCCAGGGGCCTGCCCAGCGCAATAAATGAGCAAGCTCCAGATTAATATCCGCACCCGCTAACAGACCGTCGGTTTCAATCTGCTGACGCAACTGCGCCTCGGTTAAATGCTGGGCACAGACACGATCGAATAAAAGGGCAAATTCATCCAGCGCACCGGCATTCAGGGTCAATCCCGCCGCCATCGCGTGGCCGCCGAATTTCTTCATTAAATGCGGCGCCAGCTTATCAACCTCATCCAGCGCGTCACGCATGTGCAGTCCCGGAATAGAACGGGCTGAGCCTTTCAGCATGCCCTGCTCATCGGCGGCCAGAGCGATCACCGGCCTGTGCACTTTTTCTTTAATACGCGACGCCAGAATACCAATCACGCCCTGATGCCACTGCGGATGATACAGACAGACGCCGGTGGGCCACTGACCATTGGCGTCAAAGGCTTTCAGAAATTCCAGGGCTTCCTGCTGCATGCCCTGTTCAATATCGCGCCGGTCACGGTTCATCTCGTCGAGGGTGCGCGCCAGCTCGAGCGCACGGCCCGGATCATCGGTCAGCAGGCATTCGATACCGAGCGACATATCGTCAAGGCGCCCGGCGGCATTCAGACGCGGGCCCACGGCAAAACCGAAATCGGCGGCAACGATGCGTGACGATTCCCGACCGGCAACCTGCAACAAAGCAAGGATACCGGCGCAGGCAAAACCGGCGCGGATACGGCGCAGCCCCTGTTCCACCAGAATGCGGTTGTTGTGATCCAGCGGTACCACGTCGGCAACGCTGGCGAGCGCCACCAGATCCAGCAGCTGCGCCATATTCGGCGCAGGCTCTGGCAACAGCTGGCGCTCCGCTAACCGGGCGCGGAGGGCCAGCATCAGATAAAACACCACGGTACAGCCGCAAGCGGCCTTGGACGGAAACTCACAGCCCGGCTGATTCGGATTCACAATCGCCGCCGCTGCGGGCAAGGTGGCGCCCGGTAAATGGTGATCGGTGACCAGCACTTCAATGCCTGCGGCACGAGCCACCTCTATGCCTTCGTGCGAGGCGATGCCGTTGTCGACGGTCATGATCAGATCCGGCGCCATACCGACAGCTACCTGCGCCAGTTCCGGCGACAATCCATAGCCATAGTCGAAGCGGTTGGGCACCAGATACTGCACATCCGCAGCGCCTAACAGGCGCAACGCGCGGATGGCCAGCGCGGTACTGGACGCACCATCGACATCGAAGTCACCGACAATCAGCAGACGCTTGCCCTGCGTGACCACGGGCTCCAGCAGCCCGGCCGCCTGCTCAATGCCTTTCATGGAACGGTACGGCAACATGGCTTTCAGCGTGAGTTCGAGCTCCTGCTCCGACGTTACCCCCCGTGCCGCATAAATACGCGCCAGTACAGGGTGAAGGCCGGGCAGAGACCAGTGGTCGGGCAGAGAGCGTTCGGTAATATCGGTCATGGGAAACGAGTGACGGTCAGATGGGCGTATCCTAGCACGAAGCAGCCCGGTGTATTCCGGGCTGTTTACAGGCTGATTTTCTGGAAAATGAAAAATCCGATAGCACGGATCTGCGAATGGCTATTCCAGCGGACGGATGCGGATAAAGCGCGCAAACCGCGGTAAACCGTGTTCAGTGAGACCGTTGTAGGCAAAGGTCACCTGCGTGCCCAGTGCCGGAGGATTGGCACGCTCTTCGTCGCTGAATCCGGTGCCTAAACGGAACTCACGGCCGTCGTCCATGCGCACCAGCAAGGCTCCCAGCAAGCCATGGTATTTTCCTTCGCCGGGCACATAACCCACCACTTCGGCTTCATCGTCGTCGGTGATTTTGTATTTGAGAAGATCATTGCTCCGCCGCGCCTGATACAGCGAAGTGGCCCGGTGCAGCATCACGCCTTCACCACCTTCGGCGGCAATGCTGCTGAGCTTTTGCTGCAGCTCGGCATCCGAACTTACTCTGAACTGCTCCAGCGCTTTCAGCTGTGGATTGCCCTGCTGGGCGACCAGAGTGCGCAACACCCACAGGCGTTCGGTAAAAGGCGTTGTCAGCTGCGGCAGATCAAACACCATATAGCGGATTTTCTGCCAGTCGACGTCGCGCTGGGTCTTGCGGTTAAGGACGCCCGATATCCAGCCAAACTGGCCGCGACCGCTCCAGAGCTCACCGTCCAGGGGCGTATTGGGCAATGCCGTGAGGAACCAGGCCGGCGCGGGAATGACCCGGCCACTGCGGGTCAGAAGGCGATGGCCGTCCCAATAGGCGCGGATACCATCGAGCTTTTCGCTGACAAAATATTGGGTGACATCCACACCCTGCTGATAAGTTTTGGCCAGCATCAGTGCAGGCGCCGCCTGCGTGGTGGCCTGACTCCAGTGCGGCCACAATAATGCCAGCACCAGCAGCGCCATAACGATTAAATCCATGGTCTGTCCTCCGTGACGCGTACCACAGGCCTAATCAACCAAGACAATACGCATTAGGCCAGAGGCGGGGGCGGAATTTCAGACTTTCGCGGGACAGCATTGCTTGACTAATGAGGCGCCGGCCGGAATCCTTGACGCAGATTATCCGGACACCAAGAGCTGTATGCGTTTTTATCTCATCGGACTGGGCAGCAATATTGCGCCGCAAAAGAACCTGCCGGCCGCCATCCGCGAACTGGCGGCACTGGGCCAGTTAACGTCGGTGTCGGAGGTGCTGGCAACAGAAACCGTGGGAGATACGTATTCGGGGGAATTCTGTAATCAGCTGGCGTTACTGCAATGCGAGCTGCCACCACCGATGCTCAAACACCGTTTGCTGAGCATTGAAAGCAAGCTTGGCCGTGAGCCTAAATCCCCTGCCCGAAAATCCCACGACCGCACCATCGATCTGGATATTCTGACCGTGGCAGATAATGCCGCCGAATGTCGTCAGGCCCCATTAACGGAAGCCTACTACCGCGACATTCAGCAGAAATGGAATCAGGGCGTAAACGTCTGATCGTAGCGGTTCGCCACAAAGCGGCCACCATCCACGCGCATGACCGTGCCGGTTACCGCTCGTGCGGTCAGCAGATAATCGCAGGCCTGCACAATGGCGCCGTAGCCAAGCTCTTCGCCGATTAACGACTGTGACAGCACTTTTTTACGGTACGCGTCATCGTGCTCCGGTAAAAACTGCACAGGGCCCGGCTGAATCACATTCACCCGCACCTTTCCGGCCAGACGCTGAGCCATGCTCAGACTCCAGTTCTGCAGTGCCGCCTTGGCCGCGCAGTAAGCCGAAAAACGCTGATTGGGAATATCGGCATAAATATCCGAGATGCACACCATGGCGGCATTCTCTTCCCCCCCGGCATTCTCTGCCCACAACGGCATCAGCGTTTGCGTAATCAGTGCCGGTGAACCGACATGCACCTGATAATGCTGCTGAAAATGCGCCGCCACATCGGTCGCGGCGGCGTCGGGAATAAAACAGGACGCATTGTGAATCACGGCCTGAAAAGGGCCGTGCTTTTCCAGCGCAGAACATAAGGCCTGCACCTCGTTCACATCGGCCAGATCGGCCTTAAGGCAGGTGAGGTGTGGGTGAGCATCCAGTTCGCAGCGCGTGTTGTAATGAGCGACGACGTGCCAGCCCTGCGCCAGATAATGCTGAGCCAGTTCTTTCCCCAGACGCCGTCCGGCGCCTGTGATGAGAATGCGTTGCGCCATAACCACCTCAGACAGAATAAAGCCGGTAAATTAACCGGCTTTATCGGGTCTGTCACGGACGAAGCGCTGACAAAGCCAGCGTGCTTACTGAGCTTTGGGTTTCAGCTGCTTCAGGTGCGTGAAATGCGCCGCGACTTTTTCACTGTCGTTCAGCGGCAGCGCCCGGTTTTGAGTCGACAACCATTGCTGAATGCCGTCGTCATAATGCGGTGATGCCGGATTGCCGGACTGACCACCGGCAATCACCAGATGCAGGGGTTCGTCCTGACTGAAGTCGACGATCATGCGCATGGCCGGAATATTCCAGACCTCGTAATCCGAACCCAGATCGTAGCCCGCGACGTTCAGCGTATTGCGATTACCACCCGCCGGATAAGGACCACGGTCGGTGTAGTCCGCCAGACGTTCCACCGCCCAGTGCTTCACACCGCTGAGGTACGGCAGCATATGGGTGGTTTCGGTTTTCCAGTGATAAAACGCCAGCTGTCCCCATTGCCAGGCGCGGTCGTCTTTACCCAGCGTCTCTTGCAGATAATGGCGGGTGGCCAGCAGCGCTCTGGCAATGATTTCGCCCGGCTGTTCAACGCCCGTGGTCGCCACGTCATCCCAGAACGGCGCCCACTGACCATCCGGCGTTTTGCGACCCAGTAAATGGTCCTGATAACCGGAATACGCGCGGCCGTTCATGGCCAGAAAGGCCTGCCACAAATCGCCTTCTTCTGGTCCCAGCTCATCCATAAAAATGGCCCGGATCAGCTGATATTCGAACGCACCCCAATACGCAGCCGCACGGGAATCCGGTTGCATATCGCCATCAAAATGCAGCAACACATCCAGCACCTGTTCCGCCTCTGTGCGGTCATGTTCGTCCAGACGACCAAGCCCTTTCAGCAACAGGTCGCGCCACTCGGCGGTTGTCCACAGGGCCTGCACTTTACCCAGCAGAATATCGTGGCGGTCGGCCTGCATGACCTCCATCGACGCATAATTGTGGTCGGCCCGGGCCGTCAGCATTTGCTGAATGCGCTCGGAGCGCTCCGGGTAATACCAGGAACTGGTCAGCACCGGCTCATAGCCAGCCTCTACCGTGCGGTTATTGCCAGTGCCCAGGTAGCCTGATGCCGGTGCATGCACACGCGGGGTATCCGCGCCGCCCCAGTATCCCAGCCAGTCGTAGTCACCGCTCCAGCCCGGCGATGGAAAATGCCCGCGCCCCTGTTTGCGTTGCGGATAATTGCCGGTCACCTGCCAGTGCACCGAGGACTCATCACCATAAATCACATTCAGGTGAATAAAACCGACACCGTTGAGCGCCTGCTCGGCTTCCTGCGGGGTTTTGGCTTTGCCCAGATTAAAGAAAGAATCGATGGTGTTATCCGGATATTGCGCCGTCCAGCTCAGTGCCAGACCGTACTCTGACTCCGCCGCAATCGCGATCATTTCATGCTTCGGCTTATTGTGGATGGCGTCGTTCAGCAGCGGGCCGTGACGGGTAGACTGTACGGTCAGATGAACGTCGTCTTCCCCTTTTACATGAATAATTTCAGCGCGCTCTTCCACCGGATACCAGGCGTCCTGATAACGGTATTCGCGTCGGCCATTTTCCGTTCGCAGCTGTTCTAAAAAAACGTCCTGGGTATCGGCCATGACCATGGTTTCACCCCAGCCGATATGCCCGTTGTAACCGGCCACGATGGCAGGAATACCCGGCAAGGTAATGCCGACACCGGAATATTCCGGGCTCTTTACTCCCATCAGAATCCAGGTCGACGGCTGCGACAACAGCAGATGCGTATCGTTGGCCACCAGCGATTTACCAGCGGCGGTATTGGCCGGTGCAACGGCCCAGTTGTTCGATGCCGCAAGCCCCTGCCCCGTGACCTGTTTCAGTTGTGTCGCGACGCGCTGAATAAATTGCAGCGACGGTTCAACGGCGGATAATTCTTTGCTGGCCAGCACGCCGGATAATTTCTGCGCTTCGGCAAAATCAATCGCTTCATCCGGATACACAGGTGCTAAATAAGCGGCTTTTTCCGGGCCGAACGCGTCAGCCATTTTCAGAAACGCCAGTTCTTCATGCAGGTTAAAGCCAACACCCAGATTGAGCAGCACGAAAAGCCCGAGGGTGTTGGACGGCTGCCACGCCTCGGGCGTGTAACCGTTCATGGCGAGTTCAAGAGGCAGGCGGTCGGCGTGCGTTTCAACGTAGGCATTCACGCCTTCGGCAAAGCGCTGCAGTAATTGTTTTAATTCCGGGCTCAGTGCGGCGTAGCGTGATTCAATCACCTGTGGAATGCCGAGGGTGCGCATGTAAATGTCCATGTCCAGCGCCAGTGCGCCGGTCATTTCCGACAGGCGTCCCCGCGCCAGCAAATTCATGGACACCATTTGCGCCAGCCGATCTTCGGCCATGGCATAACCGATACCGAACGACAGATCGTTCAGGCTGTCAGCCTCAATAAAGGGCACGCCCAATTCATCGCGACGAATACTGACAGCAGCGTTAAGCCCGGATAATTCGACCTCGCCGTCTTCGGCATCCAGATTGCGCTCAGCAATCCAGTCGAAAACCGGGGTACAGGCCGTGAGAGAAAGTAACGAAAGGCCGAGCAACAACGCCCGGCCATGAGTTTTTTTATTGTTATTCATGGCAGTCCTGTCTGCGGGAAAATGCGTGGCCATTATTACCAGCCACCTTCCTGCTCACGAGGGACTTTTGTGCCAAAAGGCCAGATCGCGTGCCGGAAATCCGGCGCACGGGCTGGCCATCAGAACGATCGTATTTTGTCAGCCCTTCGATCAAACAGAGAATGACCTAATGCGGATGACGAACTACGGATGACGCACTACGGAAGACGGTGGCCGTGCCCATCGCCGCCAGCGTGCACCACCAGACGATTCAGCCCTTTTTTCACCACAGGCAGCGCAGCACCGGCCACACTGGCATTGGTGACCGAACCGGTCAGACCTATGTCATCTTTAATGATGTTGCCGGCCACCATGGTCAGTACGACCGAGTTGCGCGCCAGCTCGTCAGCGGCCACCGTCATGAAGTTTTTATCGAGCACAATCATGTCGGCGTATTTGCCGGTTTCGAGTGAGCCAACCACATCGTCCATGCGCAGCTGGTAGGCGGAGTTCATGGTAATAGCACGCAAGGTATCGGCACGGGACAGTGCCGGATCCGCATTGATCGGACCTTCGTATTCGGGTGCACCGTACGCCGGGCTGTTCGGATTTTGCGGATCACCGGAACGCGTCACCGCCGCTTTTAAAGCAAGGAAAATATCGTACGGATCAATCGGCCAGTCGCTGCCATAGGCTACCCGTGCGCCGTTATTATGCAGACTGCCAAACGGCTCCATACGCGCGAAACGGTCAGCACCCAGATGGTGTTCCGTTTCACCGGTGGAATACGGTGCAGCCACGGCCCACTGGAACGAAAAGGTAGCGGTGGTATTCAGTGCCGCAAAACGGGCGTAGTCCGCTTCGGCGACGGTTTCATCGTGGGCAATGGCGGGACGGAAATCGGCATCCGGGCGCTGCTCACGCACGTCTTCGATGGCATCCAGTGACACTTCCACACCACGCTCACCGGTGGCGTGCATATGAACATCCACACCGGCATCGGCCGCCGCCAGCAGCAACGGGGTCAGCACAGTGTGCTCGTAATAAAGCGCGCCACTGTTGTCGCTTAACTGCCAGTCGGGCTCGGCTTCTGTCCCCTGATTTTCATAATACGGATACAACATGGCGCCGGTGTCGGTCGGCGCGTTCACCACGCCATCCATAAAGACTTTGGCCAGATTCACATTCAGCCCGGGCGCTACGGTTTTGCCGTCGTTTTCGGCTTTTTTCGCTGCGATGGCGGCCATCACTTCGGTTGGCTGTTCACTGGCCGTTTCTGTATCCAGATACATGGCAAAGAAACCACGTGCGGTTAATTCACCGCTGTTTTTTAACGTGCGGAACGCCGTCAGAGTCGGCTCGGTAGCGGCCGCGTCCATAAAGGTGGTGACGCCCTGCTCAGCAAAATTCGCCAGCGCAATGCGCGCCTGCTGCAAGCGGTCGGCATCGGTGTCGGCCGGAATAGCAGCCTTCAGAATAAAACCGGCCGCATCTTCACAAAACCCGTTCGGTTCACCATTACCGAAGTGACCAAACGAACCACCGGCAGGGTCAGGCGTGGCCGCGGTAATGCCGGCCGCAGCCAACGCCGCCGAATTTGCCAGCACAGTGTGAAAATCACTGGAGGTAATGGCAATCGGGCGCTCGGTGGTTAAAGCATCCAGATCATTCAGGCTGATGTCGTCGGCGATGTCGTATTTGTCCCAGTTCACGACCTCAAGCCAGGTCGACGGCTCTTTGTCGCTGGTGGCATCCAGACACGACTGCAAGGCGCCGAGAAACTCACTGACCGACAGCGGTGCGTAGGCCAGATCACACAAAAGAGCTGCACGTCCACCGTCCAGACTGTGCAGGTGCGCATCGACAAAACCCGGCATCAGCATGCGGCCATCCAGATCAATCACCTGCGTGTTGTCACCGACCCAGTCACTGGCTTCCTCGTCGGTACCGACGTAGCGGATAACGCCGTCTTTGACCGCCACAGCCTGCGCTACGGAATCTGCGTCATCCACGGTATAGACGTAGCCGTTTTTAAAGACGACATCGGCGACACCCTGTTTTTTATCATCGTCATCAAATACACAACCGGCGACCACTACGGCTGCCGACAGCACCGACAGGGCTGCGCCACGCATCAGCAGGCCGCCTGTTCTTTTATTCACCCACATCCGGAAATTTCCTTCTACTTCTTGATTCGGTTGATCCGGTGACGCTCGCGCGTTTCACCGGGCAACACTGTCCCCCGAAGCCCAGATGCTTCGTTTGCAGGCAAAAAGCCATTGGCAGAGACAGTGGCCGGCTGCCAACGGCATAGACCAGCCCATTTACATTAAGTTTAGTTAAAAACTTTAGTCAATTAACTTTTTAACTAATGATGGGTTTGTCCTAAATGGGCATAATGGCCCCAGACAACCAACGGGATCTGCGCCATGGCAGGTTTGCGCGAGCAACAGAAAGAACAGAGACGGCAGGCCATCGCCGAAGCGGCCGCGCGGCTGTTCAGCGAAAAAGGCTTTCAGGCCACACGCATTGAAGAAATCGCTGCCGCGGCCGGCGTGTCGGTGCCAACCCTGTTCAAGTACTTTCCGTCGAAACAGGCAATTCTGTTCGGACTCATGCAGATTGAAGAAGAAAACGTGGTGGAGCGCTGCCTGAAAACCATGGATTTCAGCCGCGACACCGTGGATATTCTGTGCGACCTGGAAGCGGCGATAACCGCCGAAGAATTCAGCACCATTCCGCCCGGCCTGTGGCGCGAACTGATGCCACTGATTTTGTTCCACCCAAAAGACGACCTGCCTGTGCACTATCAGGAAAACAACGCCCGCTTTGTGCAATCGCTGGAACGTTTTCTGAAAGCCATGCAGCAACACGGGCACTTCGATGCGGCAGCCGACCTGACCACCACCGCCTATATCCTCAACGACTACGCCCACCTGCAGCTGATCCGCCTGACGGCGCAGGACCCCATGGATTGGGAGCAGCACAAGCGCGACGTACGTCACGGCACAGAACTGGTGGTGAACGGCCTTAAGCCGCGCTGAGCATTACCCGGATGTCAGACAATAGAAAGCCAGCGGTTTATGCTGGCTTTTTAATGGGTTGTTGGAGCCGGATTAGTTCGGGGGCGCCTAGCCGGGCAGCCCTGCTGCGACGACCGCTAAGGCCGTCAGCCAACTGACAGGCATAAAAAAAGCCAGCTGTTTAAGCTGGCTTTTTAATTGGTTGCGGGAGCCGGATGGGAACGGGCAGCCCTGCTGCGACGACCGCTAAGGCCGTGCTTAAATGAAAAAACCCGGTGATATTTCTATCACCGGGTTTTAATTGGTTGCGCGAGCCGGATGGGAACGGGCGGCCCTGCTGCGACGACCGCTAAGGCCGTCAGCCAACTGACAGGCATAAAAAAAGCCAGCTGTTTAAGCTGGCTTTTTAATTGGTTGCGGGAGCCGGATTCGAACCGACGACCTTCGGGTTATGAGCCCGACGAGCTACCAGGCTGCTCCATCCCGCGCTAAAAAGGTTCTGACGCAATCATCAACACTTGAGCAGAGAGTGTTGGTTGCGGGAGCCGGATTCGAACCGACGACCTTCGGGTTATGAGCCCGACGAGCTACCAGGCTGCTCCATCCCGCGTCAGAGGCTGCGAATATTACGCATGCTTAATCATGCTGTCAACGCTAAGTTTCTGTTTTGCGGTAAATTTTTCCTTTCCCGACCTTTGTAGCAGAGAAATTCGCAAATTCCGTCTGGCGCTGGCTTTTCGCAGGTGGTAGGTTACCGGGTAAGAATAACAAAAATAAAACTCGAGCCTATGACTGCCAATCCGACCAATACTATTACATCGGCGGCGCTGCAACCTTTGTTGCGTCTGTTGGAAAGTAAGGGGGTTACCAGCAGGGATTTGCTGACACCCGCGATGGAATCGCGAACCGAACATCCAACCAGCCAGCGCATACCGATCAGCCAGTTTGATCGCCTGCTCGAACAGGCTTCCAAGCTGCTCAACGATCCTGCGATCGGCTTTTCTGCCGGTCAGCATCTGGACCTGCCCAGCTTTTACCTGCTTGGCTTTCTGCTCAGCAGTTGCCAGACCGGACGCGAAGCTCTGACCATTCTGCGACGATACTATTCGCTGATCAGTGACACCCGCTCACCGGACCTGTTCATCGGGCACCAGAGCATTAAGGTGGTGTACTACGTGGCCGAAGGCAGCGCGTTTGGCAGCCATGCCCGCACAGAGTTTATTGCCACCAGCATTCATACGGCTGGTAAAGCCTTTGGCGGTCATCTCTATCAGATTCAGGGCGCCGGCTTCCGCTTCCCGGCTCCGTCGTACCGCGACAAAATGGAGCAGTATTTCGGCATACCGCTGCAGTTCAACCAGCCGCACAACTGGATTTCCTTCTCTGCCCGTCTGCTCGATAAGCCACTGTCACAGGCCAATCCGGATCTGTTCCGGACCCTGCAGCAGCAGAGCGAGCTGGCCTCCGAACAGTTTGCCGACCTGAAGCCTTTCAGCCGCAAGGTGATGCACATTCTGTATCAGTGGCCGGAATCCATTCCGATCACCAAGGAGTCAGTGGCCGATCTGCTCAGCACCAGCAGCCGCACCCTGACCCGCCGCCTGCAGGAAGAGAACTGCCAGTTCTCCAGCCTGCTGCGCGATGTGCGTCTGGAGAAAGCCAAACACGCGCTGGAAAGCGGCCACGCCGATGTGCAGCAACTGGCCATTGAACTGGGCTTTTCCGACCGTCGCGGCTTCGAACGGGCCTTCAAGCAATGGACCGGCGAAACTCCGGCGTCGTACCGGCGCAGCAAACAGGAACAACGCCATCGGCAGATGGAAGAAGCCTGATTGCAGACATAAAAAAAGCGGCCACTGGCCGCTTTTTTTATGTCTGCACGTTTATGTCTGTGCTCTTTGATATCGTTACACCGCTACCAGTCGTTAGCCGACAGCGCGGCCCGCACAGTGCGCATTTTCTCGGACTCTTCCAGCTGCACCAGATTGCTGAACAGACGCCGCGAATCGTTACTGGTCGCCTCACTCAGCATCTGCTTATACAGATCGATCATGTAGTCGTCGATCTTAAGGGCAATGGTCACCAGCTCTTCGACAGACAGATCCGGATGGCATTCACGGCAGCCTTTCAGCGCCTCACTGATGGAGCCCGGCTCAAACTGATGCCACTCTTTCAGCACTTTCTCACTTAAGCCATCCTGCACATCGGCAATGGCCCGGGCCAGTGTCTCTTCGTGCTCTGCCAGCAGGTGCAGCATCATGTCGACCCGCTCCCGCTGGGTCTGATCGCGCAGCTGCTCATACAGATTACGCGCGTGCTCATGCAGGCGCTGGCTGTAATCCATGATGTCCTTAACCGTTGAATAGCTCATGGCGTGTGCTCCTCTTCATCCGGTAAAGAATAGCCCCACCTGCCGATGGCGCTATTGCTGCGCATCAAGCCTTTTTATTCCTCGGCTTCAAACTGTTTTGCCAGCTCTTCACGGTGCGGACGTACCGCAGCCTTGTCGGCGTCGCTGACGTTGCTGATGGCCTTCATCACCATCAGGGAACCGGCCATCATCTGTTCCATCGCCGCTTTCTGTTCAGCCGGCAGATCAGACTCGCGGATCTCCTTCAGCTGCGCTTCGAGCTGAGAGGCAGAGATCTGCTGATTGTCTTCGGTTTCCAGCGCCATATAGGTCAGGGAGATACGGCTTGAAACCTCAACCCACTGATCCACGCTGCTGAAACCTGCTTTTTTTACCTTGGCGTTGAATTCGTCGTAAAGCCCGGCTTTTTTCAGATCCTGCATGCCGCGTTTGAACATGGCATCCAGACTCGCATCTTCTTCCTGATAACCGAGTTCCGGCAGCTTGTCTTCGTGCTCATTCAGCCAGGTGTCGATGTCCGGCATGCTGTTAATCCACAGCTGCACGTCTTTTGAGGTGAGGTCCGCGGCGGCGGCCAGAGAAGTCATCAGAGTCAGCGCGATGGCCATCAGAATACGCATAAAAATCTCCTGCGTGGGTTTGTCCTTTTTGTCAGCGCCTACACTAGCGGGGATTGTCCGGCGCGGCAATAAATCTCCACCTCAACAGCCTCGTCGAAATCGCCGATACGCGGCAGTGTGGCCCAGGTATCAGTGCCCAGACATTCAAGGTCGACAAAATCCGGGGCAACAAAGCGGGTTTCGGCCAGCAACCACTGCGGAATTTGCATCATCAGCGTGCGTAAATCGGCGCTGGAACTGATGTCGTACAACACGTCCGCAGCCAGCAGCACATCCACCTCCGGCCAGTCGCCTTCGACACACTGCACGTCGATGCCATTAAGCCGGGCATTTTCGCAGGCGGCGGTCAGGGCGTTGCTGTCGAGGTCGGCCATCCAGACTTCGCGGGCCCCTGCCAGGCCGGCGGCAATACCGGCAATGCCGGAACCACAGCCAAAATCGAGCACCCGTTTACCGGCCACGGCTTGCGGATTCCGGCGAATCCAGGCCGCCAGCGCCTGACCACCGGCCCAGGCAAAGGCCCAGTAAGGCAATGCCTGCCACAGACGTTCAATGTCGCGGAAACCGAGCTCAACCTCCGGGTTTTCCAGCTGCATCAGCCACAGCCGCAAATCCGATTCGCTCAGCGTAACCGCCTGCAGTTGCGCACCGGGCAGCAGCAAGGCCTGCTGCAGACTCTGAGGTAAGTGATTACCAGCTGGCATAACGTTTCCTGAATTCAGTCACTTTCTGCAGATAACGGCGGGATTCGTCTTTCGGGTGCTGGCGCACTATGGTGCGGTACACATCGGCGGCGGACATCTGATTAATGCGCTCGACCGCTTTTTTACGGTCGGAATGAAACGCCTTCAGCAAATTACCGGCACCGCCGTTGTAGGCGGCAATCATGCAATATTCCTGTTTCAGTGTGCCCTGCACATCGCGCAGATACACGTCACGCAGAATCGATAAATACGCCGTTCCGGCATCCACATTATTGGCCGGATTCAGCAGGTATTTATGGTCCGGAGAATCGTTGCGGCCATAAATACGCTGATACACATCACGCCCTGCCGTCGCCCGCATGACCTGCATCAGGCCGTAGGCACCGGCGTGAGACACCGCAAACGGGTTAAAGCTGGATTCGGTTTCCATCACCGCCATGATCAGCGACACGGGCACGTGATAACGCTGAGACGAGCGCATCGCCAGTGCGCGGTAATTCGACGCGCCGGTCTGTCGGTAGGCACTGCTCATCGGAATATCCACCCAATAACGGGCACCGCGGTGATTCAGCTTTTTCTCGAGCAGGAAGCCTGCAAAACGTTCGGCACGCCACTGGCTTTCAATGCTTTTTCCATCCTGATCCAGCACCTGCCCGGCCAGAAACGGCTTGCCGGTGATGCCCATATCCGCGGCCGTATACAGATCGACCACCCCCGGATCTGCCGGCGTCAGCAGCGTGGCGACAATCGCCTGACTCAATTCTTTCAGCGGGGTTTTACTGCGCTCGCTTTCAACGCGGATTTTGCCGCGCTCAAAATCGATATGCACCCGGGTGTGATAATCGTCGAGGTATTTTACGAAGGTGCGCACCGAGGCTTCTTCGTAATCGTCACCCCAGACCTGATTGGCTTTTTCAGAAAAGAAGGTGTATTCGAGAATCACCGCCTGCACGTCATCCGACAGCTCGGCAAAATTCTCTGGCAGCTCGGCAGCCTGCAGCGCAACCGGGGCAAGAACACCGGCCAGCATCAGCGTGGACAGACAACGAAAAAAAACAAACACGTAAAAACAACACTGGCGGCCATAAGTGCCGCCAGTGTATCGGGATGAGCCGGTCGAGTCAGCCTCAGCGAACCGCCTCACGACGGATGGCGTTCGGAGAGAAATCGTCGGCGTTCAGCTGATTGCTGAAGTTCAGCGTCGAGCCACGCTCGTTATCCAGACCTTCGGCGAAATAACGGCCGCTTTCCATGTCGTAGGTTACTTCCAGCGTGGTGTACACCAGCGGGTTTTCGAAGAAGTTCACGGTGTGCGCTTCCGTTACCTGCCACAGTTTGCCGTCAGCATCGTATTCTTCGGCGTAAATAATGGACCAGGAATCTTCATCCACGTAGTAACGACGGGTGGAGTAACGGTGGCTGTAACCCACACGCAGTTTGGCTTCCACCACCCATACGCGGTGCGCTTCGTAGCGCAGGTATTCCGGGTTAATGTGACGCGCCTTGAGGATGTCGTCCACTTTCAGGTCGCCCTGATGCACACGGTAGGCGTTGTACGGAATGTACACTTCACGCTTACCTTTCAGTTCCCACTCGTAGTAATCCGGCGCGCCGTTGAACATATCTACCTGATCCACGGTACGGATGGAGTTGGTGTTAATGTCGGCGGTATCGTACGCCAGATCCGGGGTGCGGCGCAGGCGGCGCTGACCCGGTACGTAGATCCAGGATTTACGCGGAGAGCGCACCTGATCCAGGGTTTCGTGCACCAGAGTAATGGAACCGGCCATCTGTGCCGGCGCCAGCGTTTTACGCTTCAGGAAGAAGATCTTGTTGTCCAGATCTTCAGGCTGGGCGCCCGGTACGCTGTACTGGAAGAAGTATTCGTAATCACGCAGGGCATCCATACGCTGACCGCCTTCGGTCACAGACGAGGCCACCGCGGTGTAGGTCATGGAGTGGCCACGGAAACGCAGGGTGTGGTTCCACAGCACTTCCAGACCGTTTTCCGGAATCGGGAACGGCGACGACATGGTCGCACCGGTCACACCGGCGCCGTACTTCATCAGGCCGGCGCGGGTCGCATTGGTTTTGATGGCGTCGTACACATATTGCGGGTAAGACGCAGAACGGTGAGTCGGGTAGATGTCGAAGTAGTAGTCAGGGAAACGCTTCAGCATTTCCATCTGGCCTTCAGTCAGACGCTCTTTGTGCTGTTCCATATTGGACGCATCAATGCGCATCACGCGCTTGTCGCCCGCGAACGGATCTTTATGGAAGGCGCCCGGCACATGCGAGGTATCCTGTTTCAGACCGCCGGTCCAGGCCGGAATGTCGCGGCCGTTGCCCAGTTTCTCTGCGCCCACCGGAGTCAGATCTTTGCCCAGACGTTCGGCTTCTTTGGCACTGATAGCCGCCTGAACCGGCAGCGCCAGCGACAACGCGGCGCCAAGCACTAAGAGAGTTTTCATCACATCACCGTTAAAGAAAATTCAGCGGCCGGCAGGCTACTGACGGGCCCGGCCCATAGCAACGGGATGTTACAAATCAACACAAAAAGCCGGGGCAATCCGCCGAAAGTGTGATACTGGTTTTTTCAGACACCCAGGAAGCGCTGGCGGTTGCGGCCCAGCAGATCAGACAGCTCTGACAAGTTAATCTGATGCAAGGCCGCCAGTGAGGCCGCCAGCAGTGGAATGGCTTGCGGGGAATTACGCGCACTGCCCCACCAGGCCGGCACCATGTCCGGACTGTCGGTTTCCAGCAGCAGACAATCCAGCGGCAGACGTCTGAGGGTGGTGCGCAAACGGGTCGCCCGCGCGTGGGTCATGGCACCGCCAACGCCGAGGGCAAAGCCCAGCTCGCGCCAGCGCCAGCCCTGCTGCTCACTGCCACTGAACGCGTGCACCAGACCGCCGCCGCTGAAGTGCACCCGGCGCAGGTAGGCGACAGCCTCGTCGTGCATACCGCGGATGTGCAGAATCAGTGGTTTGTTGTGCCGCTGCGCCAGCGCCACCTGTTCACGGAACCAGAACCATTGCGCTTCGAGCAGGTCGTGATCGGTGGCCAGCACCCGGTCGAGACCGATTTCCCCCACCGCAACCGCCGCAGACGACGCCAGCGTCTGATCCAGCCATTCAAGATCGGTGGGCTGATGTTCACTCAAAAAATACGGGTGTAACCCCAGCCCGAACCACCAGGGACGACCGGCACAGAAATCTGGCAACCGGGCATTCTGCCGCGCAGTCACGCCCGGAATCAGCAAACCTGCAACGCCTGCACCCGACGCACACTCCCACACCTGTTCACGGTCGGGGGCAAACGCCTCAAAATCGAAATGGCAGTGGCTGTCGAACCAGCTATGGGGAGCGTCATTCATGTTGTGCACGCTTTCGGCAAATTAAATTCATTCGGTCCTTGGCGAAGGCGGGCGTAATCTGCTTGAGTGTATAGGGAACTGCGACAGGGATGAGGCTCAATGGAGCTGACCAGCCGGGAATTAAGGGAAACCATCATACGTCCGACGCTCGTGTATCTGGGTAAATACTCAGACGCTGCAGAAAATATTCTGGCCGCCATCGCCCGCCTCCATCATCAGAACCCCAGAGCCACCAACAGCGAAGCCCTCTACCCCATAGATGCGTATCTGCATCAGAAAGTGTGGGACCAGCATCTGGCCTTTGCCCCGGATCTTGCCAGCCGCATCCGCGGTCTGGCTTCTCAACGCGAGTTTCTGAATAACCCGCACAGCGAACTGACCACCAATCTGTGTTACGCCACCGCCATTGCCTGGTCTGTGTATCTGGCGTATCCACAAGTGCGCACCCGCACCATTAACGCAGCTCCAGCAAAGGCTTAACCGCCTGCCACAGCACGCGGTAATTACGCGCCAGCGGCACCGCCGGATGCCCCTCTACCACCGGATTACGCTCCACCAGCATACGCTCGGCACTGGCGGAATAGGCAATAAAGGTACGCAGGAATTCCGGATAGGCTTTGAGTTCGTCGTTGACCCAGCGCACGTGATCGGCCTTGCGCCGGTCAATCATGGTGACAAACGGCAGCCATTGTTTTTTCTTCACCCAATCAAAATCGTGACGTATCTGTTCATAAGCACGGATCGACAACACCGATGGTTCCACCGGCAACAGAATGCGGTCACAGGCTTTCAGAATGCCTTCCATCTGCGGCGTCATAACCGGAGCGCAATCGAGAATCACCAGACCATAGGTTTCCGCCAGCATATCGAGCGCCGAACGCATGCGTTGTTCGGCGTCTTTTTTACTGGCCAGACGCTGATGAAATTTGCGCAGCGAGTGATCCGCCACCAGCACGTCGAGTTTCGGAATACGCGTATGGCGAATGCAGTCAGACAAGGGTTGATGGTCTTTCCAGAAACCATCCTGCGCCGGGGCGCTTTCGTCGGTTAACAACCAGCTGGCTGCTCCCTGCGGGTCGAGATCCCAGATCAGCGTGCGGATACCATCCCGCGCTGCCAGTGCCGCCAGATTCACCGCTGTGGTGGTTTTCCCCACGCCGCCCTTCAGCTGATAAACCGCCAGTGCGCGCATACAACTCCCTAGTGCCTTTTCCGGTTATCCGGTGGGACAACCTGAAAAGGGATTTATCATTTATACCCAACCGCTGCAAACCCTGCGGCCGATTTATCCGGCACGGAACGGCACCGGACAGCCGCCCAGACCGCAATAACCGTTCGGATTTTTCGCCAGATATTGCTGGTGATAGGTCTCCGCCGGATAAAACAAGCCGGCCCGCAGAATTTCAGTGGTGATGTCCGGGTATCCGGCCGCCGTCAGCCGCGCCTGATAAGCCGCTTTGCTCTGCAGCGCAATATCCATCTCACGCGGGCTGTTCAGATAAATACCGGAGCGGTATTGGGTACCGACATCATTGCCCTGACGCATGCCCTGGGTCGGATCGTGATTTTCCCAGAAAACAATCAGCAATTGCTCAAGCCCCACCACCAGCGGGTCGTACCAGACGCGCACCAGCTCATTGTGGCCGGTCATGCCACTGCACACTTCTTCATAAGTCGGATTCGGTGTATGCCCCGCGCCGTAGCCGACACTGGTGGAATAGACGCCATCGACGCCCCAGAACTTACGCTCGGCGCCCCAGAAGCAGCCCATACCGACCTGCAATTCTTCCAGTCCATCGGGGCATTCACCTGTGATGGCGTGACCGTTCACGAAATGATCCGGCGCCGTGACGTACAGGGGCTGATCACGGCCGGGCAAGGCATCCGCCGGCGAAGGGATGGACATGAGTTTTGGACGCCACATAATGCACCTCAGATTTGTCTGAATAAGAGCCCGACATGAGCCCGACTTCCGGCCAGTATGGCCTGCGTTTTCTTGGCACCGGCAGCGGTGGCGAACTGAGCATGGGGTGCTCGGCCGCGGTACTCGAACAAGCCGGCGAGCCATTATTGCTGATCGACTGCGGTCCCGGCACCCTGAGTGCCTGGGCGCGTCATTACAGCGGCCTGCCTGATGCTATTTTTATCACGCATGGCCACATCGATCATATCGGCGATCTGGAAATTCTGACGGTCAGAGCGCGGCTGGCGGGCAAGGCGCCCATTCGCCTGTTTGTGCCGGTCGGTCTGATCGGCCTGTTGCACCAGCGTCTGGCCAGTTATCCGGGCACCATGGCTGAAGGTGGCCATGATTTCTGGCAATCGTTCCAGTTGCTGCCGGTCAGTGACGCTTTTCTTCATGCAGGATTGCAGTTCCGCCTGCATCCGACGCGCCACCATGCGCCGGGTTCCAGCTTTGCCCTGCAGGTAAAAGGCCTGTTTTTCTACACTGGCGACACCCGCCCGATTCCGGAAATTCTGCATCACGAACTCAGCGGTCAGGAACCCGTCTTTCACGATTGCGGTCTGGTGCCGAATCCGTCGCACACCGGGCTCGATGACCTGGCCCGCGACTACCAGGAACCGCTGCGCCGCCAGTTTGTGCTGTACCATTACGCCAACCAGCAAGCCGCTGATGCCCTGCGCGCCGCGGGCTATACGGTTGCCACACCCGGCGAGCGCTTTGCGCTGTCATGCTTTTCTGTCTGCCACCCGACTCAGCCATGATGAGGAGAACAACGCGTGTCTGAGGTTCTGAATCAGGCCATCCGCCACATGCTGCACGACGCCAGCGTCAGTGTGCAGCCACTGCCACAATGCCCGGCCATTTCACTCTGGCTGGTCGAACCAAACGCCATGCGCCGGCCGTTTTCACAGGACGAAATTCTCGCCATTCAGAGTTACCCGGCCTACTGGGCATTCTGCTGGGCCAGCGGTCAGGTACTGGCCAGAGCGATTCTGGAAAATCCCGATTGGGTGAAGGGCAAAAAGGTCATGGATTTTGGCGCAGGCTCCGGCGTGGTCGCCATCGCTGCGGTCATGGCCGGCGCACGGGAAGTGATCGCCTGTGACATTGACCCGGACGCCCTTGCCTCGTGTATGGCCAACGCCGAACTGAATAACGTGAATTACCGCCTGCATGGCGATCTGTTTGCCTTCGATGAAGATCTCGATCTGCTGATTGCCGCCGACGTGCTGTACGACAAAGCCAATTTGCCGCTGCTGGAGGTTTTCCGCCAAAAAGCCCGCGAAGTTTTGGTGGCCGATTCCCGCGTGCGCAATTTTGATTTCCCGCCGTATCAGCAAATCAGCCAGCACGAATCCTTTACCGTACCCGACCTCGACGAGCTGGATGAATTCCGCCGGGTCAGCCTCTACCGCGCCTGACCTTGTTCGTATCTGACGAAAAGGTATCTTTAAAACACAAAAAATTATCGTGAAAAAGAAAATAAAAAAGGCCGCACATGCGGCCTTTTTTATTGCACAGACGCCGGCCTGATTTACACCAGACTCACGTTTTTCAGTGTGCGGTTACCGCTGCCTGGCTTCACTTTCATGCGCTTGGTCGCGGAGGTCAGTTCAGCATAGGTACGGGATTCGATAGTATCCACGAAACGCCACTCACAGGTTGACGCCTCTTCGGTGAATTCCACCAGCATGTAACCACGGTTGGCTGAGTTCAGATATTTCAGATCATCCACCAGCGTGGTAACCGCCGTTTCGAAACCGGCCTGCATCGCCGTATTCGAGCCAAAGCCAACGTATTTTTCAAAGCCCGGAGAGGTCACGCCCGCGGTCGCGAACTCCACGCCCACGGAGCCGGAATCACGCTGCACAGCACCGGTATCGTCCGCCACGTACAGATCGCTTGCCCAGGCGTTGTGCGTATCACCGGCCAGCACCACCAGGTTCAGGTTGAAATACTGGGCGCGACGCAGAATCGCTTCACGGGCCGGGAAGTAACCGTCCCACGCGTCCAGATTGTATGGCGCTGTGGATTCAACACGGGCTTTCTCTTCACTGGTCACGGTTGGATCGCCAGCCAGAATACGGCCTTTAATGGTGGCCAGAGTGCTCAGCAAGGACGCTACTTCACCTTGTTTGGTCGAGGCATCAGCGCCGGCTGAAATCAGCGCTTCGATTTCGCCCAGACCAACCAGCAGTTCGGTCGGAACAAAAATACGGCCCATCAGCACCTGCTGACCCAGTACCTGCCAGGTGGCATTGCTGTCGAAAATCGAACCAATCACAAACTGCTGCTGTTCTGCGCCCAGCAAACCACGGCTTGTATCGGCCAGAGCCGCCTGGAAGCTGGCGGTGTCGATGCCGCTTTCGGTGATGTAATCGCTGTAAGACAGCGCTTCATCACGGGCGTACATACGGGTGTCCATCATCACCAGATTCACCAGATTGCCGAAGGCAAAGGTACGCCAGATTTTGGCGGAATCTGAACCGGTACGGATCGGCAGCCATTCGTGATACGCCTGAATCGCAGCGGCTTTACGGTCGGCAAATTCACCTTCGCCGTCGTTGTGGTTCTGCGCGCCGTTTTTCCAGGTGTCGTTGGCCAGTTCGTGGTCATCCCACACACAGATGAATGGCTTTTTCTGGTGCACCAGCTGCAGATCCACATCGCTGCGGTACTGCGCGTAACGGGCGCGGTACTGCTCGAGATTCAGCACTTCCACTTCCGGATCCGGGTTACGCACCTGAGCATCGGCGGTCGGGTAGGTATTGGCGCCGTACTCATAGATGTAGTCGCCCAGATGCACCACGGCCTGCGCATCGCTGTTGGCCATTTCGCGGTACACGTTGAACATACCCGCCGGGTAGTTGGCACAGGAACACACAGCCAGTTTGACGCTGCTGACGTCGCCCTGCGGCAGGGTGCGGGTCTGACCCACGGCAGACGCCGCGTTGTCCTTGCCAGCAAACTGGTAATAGTAGGTGGTGTCGGCGGACAGGCCGGTGACATCCACTTTCACGGTGAAGTCGCGGCTGCTGTCGGTATAGACAGTGCCACTGGCCACCACATTGTCCATCGCTTCATCGGTGGCAACGGCCCAGGCAACCTGAGCTTCGGTGCCTTCTTCTTCCGATGGGGTTACGCGGGTCCAGATGATTACCCGATCCGCCAGCGGGTCACCGGAAGCCACACCGTGGCCGAATACAAATACCGTCAGATCACGATTTTCATCGTCATCACCAAAACAACCGGTCAGCGCGGCCGGCACAGATACTGCTCCGGCACCAGCGGCCAGAGACTTCAGAAACGTACGTCTGCTCACATCAGCTTTAAAAGCCATGATTACACCTTTGTCAGTAATTCTTGAGAATTCTTATTATTTCGGCGGATTCCACCACAAACCTAAGACAGAAGTATTACAAGAAACTGACGTTTTCCAGCGCGCACAGGGGCTTGGCTGTAAATGCTAACCGCTTGTCCCGAATGGTGAATCCGCCCTGGCCATAAGCAGAACGTCTGTCTCAATCTGTGTGCGAGTGGCTCTCAACTGGCTGATCCAGTAAACTCCGTCTCCTTTTCTTACGCTGATCAGCCAGGTCCGTTCCGGATGCTTGATAAAAACGCCCTTTCGCAATTGCAGTCCCTGAAACAGGAAATCCAGAAAGCCGTTCCCCGTCACGAGGGTACCGTGCGTGCCACGGGCGGCCGCTTTGGCTTTGTTAACACCGACGACGGCCTGCAATTTTTTATTGCGCCGGAAGAAATGGAAAAAGTGCTGCCAGGCGATCGCATTGCGTTCCGCGTGGAGCCAGCCGGTGAAGGCAAAGAACAGGCAATCATCGAGGCACTGATCAGCACCGACCTGAACGAATTTTTCGGTACCTACATCGTGCGCGGCAAAGGCCATTTCGTCGAAGCCGACCACCCGACCCTGAACCGCTGGATTTTTGTACCGCCAGCCAAGCGCATGAACGCCGCCGACGGCGATCTGGTGCGGGCGCACATTGCGCAGCATCCGTATCCGCATGGCAAAGCTCAGGCAGAGCTCGATGAAATCATCGGCAAAGGCGATGAGCCGCACATCGAAACCCGCTTTATCAAGCGCAAATGGGGTCTGACAGACGCGTTCGCGGAGGAGTGTCTGGCCGAAGTGGCCGCGCTGTGTGCAGCCGGTCTGGATGCCCTGACCGCAGACCGCACCGATCTCACGCACCTGCCGTTTGTGACCATCGATTCCGCCAGCACCCGTGACATCGACGACGCGCTGTACGCCGAAGCCCTGAGCAACGGCTGGAACCTGTGGATCGGTATCGCCGACCCGGCCGCCCTGATTCAGCCGGGCTCCGCTCTGGATAAAGCCGCGGCCCAGCGCACCACATCCGTGTATTTCCCGGATGAAATGATCCCTATGCTGCCACCGGAACTGTCCGAGCAGCTGTGTTCCCTGCAACAGGATCAGAACCGCCTGTCGATGGTGGTGGAACTGCGCATCAGCGAACAGGGGGCGATTGAGAACATCCATATTCACAACGCGCTGATCCGAAGCCACGCCAAGCTGAGTTACAACCAGGTGGCGGCGTATCTCGAAGGCGACGAACACGGTGATCTGGCCGCCGAGCTGCACGGCCCGCTGATTCATCTGGATGCCTGCGCCCGCGCGCTGGGCAACTGGCGTAAAACCCACTGCCTGATCATGGACGACCGCCCGGACTTCAAACTGGTGCTGGATGACAACGGCAAAGTACGCGACATCGTGCGTATGGAACGCAATCAGGCGCACCGCGTGGTGGAAGAATCCATGCTGGCCTGCAACCGTGCCGTGGCCGCCTGGCTGGCGACCCGCGAGAGCGGCTTCTTTATTGAACACAGCGGTGTGCGCACCGAGCGCAAAGGCGAAGTCGCCGCCCTGCTGAAAGAGCATCTGCCACTTGAGCGCAAGCCGGAACTGGCCACCCTGGAAGAATACGTATCCCTGATGCAGCAGGCCGATGCCAGCCCCAGCGAACTGCCGCTGCGCACCATCGTCAGCCGTCAGCTGGAGCGCAGCAACCTGAGTCTGGAAGCCAAACCACACATGGGTCTGGGCTTCGCGTACTACACCACCTTCACGTCACCGCTGCGTAAATACAACGACCTGCTGATTCACCGCATCGTGCGTTCGCTGCTGAACAACGACAGCCCGGTGCAACCGGACGACAGCCTGCTGGCGGCCATTCAGGCCGGCCAGAACAACGCCCGTATCTGTGCGCAGCAGTCTGAAACCTGGATGAAGCTGCAATGGCTGGCTCAGCAGGATAAAGAGACCGTCTACGACGCCACCATTATTCATATGAATTCCGGCGCCTTTACCGTGCGTCTCGACAATACCGGTATTGAAGGCACCATCGACCGCCGTAAGGCCAGCGGCTGGACCTTTGAAACCAAGACCATTACCCATCGCAGCGAACAGGGTCTGTTCATGCTGGGGCAGGCTGTGAAAGTGAAAGTACAGGATGTGCAGGCCAAAGGCCGTGCCGCCAAATTTGCGCTGATCTGATCACAGACAGCACACAATAAAAAAGGGAGCATAGGCTCCCTTTTTTATTGTGCTGACGATGATCGCCCAGATGTTTTAGCGCCCAGATGTTTTAGCGCCCGGGTGTTTTATTCGCCAACGCCGGAGGATTAATCAATCTTCCAGGTGCGGACAACCGCAAAACCGTGCTGCTCGATCCACTGATCCAGCTGACGCGGATTACGTTTGATCTTTTCTACTTTTTCCTGAGTCGCCGGATTGCGGTAAGAACCCACTGGCAGCTTTGGTTTTGGCAGAGAGGATTCTTTCTCTTTTTCCTGCTTACCTGCACGGGCGCCGCGTGGTGCGGTACGGGCGAAGTGTTTCTTCAGGTTGTTATAAATAGAAGACGGGTTGTCCTGTTTCGCCATGGCGACAATCCAGGCTTCGATGTGTTCGGAACGGGATACGTACAGTTCGTCTTCGGTCAGGCTGTTCTGGTTGCACAGACGTTTGATAACGGTTTCAAACTCCTGAATGCCTTCCAGTTTTTTCTCCTGCGATTTGCGCAGGCTTTCCAGTTCCTGAATTTTTTTCTGATGTTCTTTAATCTGCTTATCAATATCGAGATCGAATACGCTCACGTGTTACCTCTGTATGCGTGATATGAACGGATATGCCCGTCATTCCGATAAAGCCCGCTGTGAATATAAGCAGTCCGCACGGGTGACGACAGGAATATAAAAGCCGGATTCCGATATGCTCAAAAAATGCTCAGCGCATCATAAAACATATCGGGGTCTGGTAAGAGTGACGCGATTATAGCGACGGCAGCGGCGCTAAAACAATATGACGTTCAGGTTATTTAAATAAAGATATCGTATAACGGCGATATTCGTCTCAGTATCCGATAAGACTGTTGCTGATGATCGGATAATCAATACAACCGGCGGGACCCGCACACAGATCATGGAAAGTGTCAGGCCGTCTTGTGCTAACAAATGATAAACATTACCATCTGCCTTCTATTTTTCATCCTCCCGCCGGATCCGTATGACCTCTCAGACTCTGGACCAGCTCGCTATCGGTGCCCATGCCCGCATCACTGGCTTTACCGCAACTGAAACCAACTTCCGCCGCAAACTGCTGGCGCTGGGTGTGATGCCCGGTGCGCAGGTCGAAGTCCGCCGTTTTGCCCCGATGGGCGACCCGATGCAGATTCAGCTGCGCGGCGCCTCCATCAGTCTGCGTAAGGCCGAAGCATCGATCATTCAGGTAGAGGTGATTGAATGAAACCGACCGTTATTGGCGTTATCGGTAACCCGAACTGCGGCAAAACCACCCTGTTCAACGCCCTGACCGGCGCCAAACAGAAAGTCGGCAACTGGCCAGGTGTGACCGTTGAGCGCAAAGAAGGCAACCTGACACTGCGCGGTGTGACCCACAAGCTGGTCGACCTGCCCGGCACCTACGCCCTCGACAGCCACGACGACGAGCTGTCGACCGACGAGAAAATCGCCCGTGAGTTCGCGTTAAGCGGCGAAGCCCAGATCATTATTAACATCCTCGACGCCAGCAATCTGGAACGTAACCTGTTCCTCACCTCGCAGCTGCTCGACATGGGCGTGCCGGTGATCTGTGCGGTGAACATGCTCGACGTGGCCGAACGTGAAGGCATTCACGTCGACACCCAGATTCTGTCGCAAAAGCTCGGTGTGCCTGTGGTGCCGATTGTGGCCTCTACCGGTCGCGGCATTGAAGAACTGTGCCGGGTGATGGGCCATTATCTGGATCACGCCACCGTCGCCACGCCAATGCTGCGTCTCGACGACGGACTGGAATCGGCGGTGCAACAGCTGAAAGAGAAGTTGCAGGGCGCCGTAGAAAACCCGTTCTGGAGCGCCACCCGCGTTCTGGAAAACGATCTGTACGCTGAGGCCATTCTGCCGGAAAGCCTGCGCGCCGAAGTGCTGAGCCTGGCCCAGCGCCTGCGTGCCGGACTGGAAGCCGCTCAGGAACAGCCGATGGACGTGCTGATCGCCAACAACCGCTACCGCTCCATCGCGCATGTGCTGCAGGAAGCGCTGACCATCAACAGCAAGGGCACCACGCTGAGCGAGAAAATCGACGCCTGGGTGCTGAACCGCTGGCTCGGTATTCCGTTCTTCTTCGGCGTGATGTACCTGATGTTCATGTTCGCCATCAACATCGGTGGCGCCTTCATCGACTTCTTCGATATCGCCTTCGCCACTGTGTTTGTTGACGGCAGCCGTTATGTGCTGGAGCAATTCGGTACACCGGCCTGGCTGACCACCCTGCTGGCCGACGGCCTCGGCGGCGGTATTCAGCTGGTTGCAACCTTTATTCCCGTGATCGGCGGCCTGTATCTGTTCCTGTCGATCATTGAAGATTCGGGTTACATGGCCCGCGCCGCCTTTGTTATGGACCGCCTGATGCGGGCCGTGGGTCTGCCGGGCAAATCCTTCGTGCCCCTGATCGTAGGTTTCGGCTGTAACGTACCGGCAGTCATGGCTGCCCGTACCATGGACACCGAAAAAGACCGCCTGCTTACCATCGCCATGGCGCCGTTTATGTCCTGCGGTGCGCGCCTGTCGGTGTACGCCCTGTTTGCGGCGGCCTTCTTTACCGAAAACGGCGCCCTGATCGTGTTCAGCCTGTATGTGCTGGGTATTGTTATGGCGCTGCTGACCGGTATCGCCCTGAAGAACACCCTGTTCAAGCCAGACCTGACCCCGTTTGTGATGGAGCTGCCGGCGTACCACATCCCGACGGTGAAAGGCATCCTGATCAAAACCTGGGAACGTCTGAAGTCGTTCTGCATGCGCGCCGGTAAAACCATCGTGACTGTGGTGGTGATCCTGAGCTTCCTCAATTCCATCGGCACCGACGGCTCGTTCGGTAACGAGAACAAATCGAACTCAGTTCTGTCCCGCGTAGCGAGCTTCGCCACACCGGTACTGACTCCGCTGGGCGTTCAGGAAAATAACTGGCCGGCCACCGTGGGCATCATCACCGGCATCTTCGCCAAAGAAGCCGTGGTCGGCACCCTCGACGCCCTGTATAGCCCGGAAGAAAGCGACGCCGGTGAGTATTCACTGACCGACGGTCTGCTCGAAGCCCTGCAGACCATTCCGGATAACCTGAGCGGTCTGGCCGACACCCTGCTCGACCCGCTGGGCCTGAGTCTGATCAGCGCCGACCAGGGCGAAGAACAAGGCGTACACAGCGGCACCTTCACCAGCATGTCGATTCTGTTCGGCAGTCAGCTGGCGGCCTTTTCTTATCTGGTGTTTGTTCTGCTTTACACCCCATGCGTGGCCACTCTGGGTGCCATGGTGCGCGAAGCCGGCCTGCGCTGGATGCTGTTTGTCGCCGGCTGGAGCACGGGCCTGGCTTACACCAGTGCGGTGATTGTGTATCAGCTCGGCAGCTTTGCCGTGCACCCGCTGAGTTCCGCCTGCTGGATTGCCGGCTGCATCGCCTTTATTGCCGGCAGTCTGTGGCAGATGCGGCGTTACGGTCAGCGCCGCGACCAGCGCCTGATCCCCATTACCCAGCTCTGATTCTGAACCCCGCCTTAGGCGGGGTTTTTCGTTGTCACATTAGCCAAGTAATCAGCCCCGGCCCGCCGCAACAATTTCTAGGCAGGGTTTGTCCGCTGAGTTAGAATGCGCGCGCTTTTTTCTCGAGGAGTTCATGATGGAACTTATAGCCGACCAGGGGCAGTTATTTATTATCCTGGCCTGCATCTTCGGAGCCTTTATGGCCTGGGGAATCGGTGCCAATGACGTTGCCAACGCCATGGGTACTTCCGTAGGCTCCAAAGCCATCACGATCCGTCAGGCCGTGATCATTGCCATTATTTTTGAGTTCGCCGGGGCATTCTTTGCCGGTGGCGAAGTGACCGAAACCATCCGTAAAGGGATCATCGATCCTATGGTGATGGAAGGTCATCCTGAGCTGCTGGTATTCGGCATGCTGGCGTCACTGCTGGCCGCCGGCACCTGGCTGCTGATTGCTTCCTACTCCGGCTGGCCGGTGTCCACCACCCACTCCATTGTGGGCGCCATCGTTGGCTTCGCCGCCATCGGTGTGTCTATGGACGCGGTGAACTGGCCGAAAGTGGGCAACATCGCCGCCAGCTGGGTGGTATCACCTGTGGTGGCCGGTACCATTTCGTTCCTGCTGTACAAAACCATTCAGCACTTCATTCACGACACCAAAGACCCGTTCGCCCAGTCCAAGCGTCTGGTGCCTTTCTACATTCTGCTGGTCGGCTTTGTGATTTCCATGGTGACCCTGCTCAAAGGCCTGACCCACCTGGGTCTGAAGCTGAGCTTTGTAGATGCCGCCTGGATTTCGCTGGCCATCGGTGTGGGTGTCATGATCATTGGCCGCCTGTTCATCAGCCGCATTCACGCCGACCCTGAAGTCAGCGAAGAAGTGCACTACGCCAACGTTGAGAAAGTGTTCTCCGTACTGATGGTATTCACCGCCTGTGCCATGGCCTTCGCCCACGGCTCCAACGACGTGGCCAACGCCATCGGTCCGGTGGCGGCGGTGTACGGCGTGGTCAGCCACTCCGGTGAAATCGTGGCCAAGTCTGCGGTGCCTATGTGGGTGCTGCTGGTTGGCGCTGTGGGCATCGTGGTGGGTCTGGTGACCTTCGGCCACCGTGTAATCGCTACCGTGGGCAGCGGCATTACCGAACTGACCCCTAGCCGTGGTTTTGCGGCAACGCTGGCCGCTGCGACCACCGTGGTGGTGGCGTCCGGTACCGGTCTGCCAATCTCCACGACCCACGTTCTGGTGGGTGCGATTCTGGGTATCGGTATTGCCATGGGCGCCGACTCCCTGAACTACCGCAAAATCGGCTCCATCTTCATCTCCTGGCTGGTGACCCTGCCGGCCGGTGCCCTGTTGTCGATTGTGTTCTTCTTCATCTTCCGCGCAATCTGGTTGTAAAACGGCCTGAGCAGAGACGAAAGTCAGCAAGAACCGAAAAAAGCGCCTTTGGGCGCTTTTTTTATGCCTGCATTACGGCCAACAATGGCCAAATTGCCGGCCGTGGCACCCCGGCCTGTTTTGTGGTACAAACGTACCACCGTATAACAAGAACGATAAATCCAGCGCCATGCTCATTGCGGAACAACCCATGAACGAACTCTATTTCCGAAATCTGTCGACGGCTTTGCAGCAGGCCAGTATCTGCACGCCGACGCTGGTCATCGACAAAGAGCGGCTCGACCGCAACATCGATCAGCTGATTAATGTCCTTAACCGTGGGTTCGACTACCGCATCGTCGCCAAGTCACTGCCGTCCATTCCGCTGCTGCAATACATCATGCGCCGCACCGGTACTCAGCGCCTGATGAGCTTTCACCTGCCGTTTCTGATGCATCTGGTGGAGAACATTCCCGCCGCCGATATTCTGCTTGGCAAACCGATGCCAGTAACCGCCGCCCGCCGTTTTTATCAGTGGCATGCCACGCAGACCACCAGCTGCTGTTTCGCTCCGGAGCTGCAACTGCAGTGGCTGATTGATACACCTGAACGGCTGAAGCAGTACGACACGCTGGCGCAGAGCCTGAACGTGCGCATGCGCATTAATCTTGAAATCGACATTGGCCTGCACCGTGGCGGCTTCCATCCGGACGATACCTTCGTACAAACCCTGAAGGCGATTGAAGCCAGCCCGTGGCTGAGCCTGTCGGGTCTGATGGGCTATGAAGCGCACATCAGCAAGATTCCGGATCTGTTCGGCGGTCATGAGAAAGCCTTCGAGCAGGCCCAGAATACCTACGACCGCTGTGTCGGCCTGATCCGCGACACACTGGGCAACGACGCCATGGAAGGCCTGTGCCTCAACACCGGCGGCAGTTCCACTTACCCCTTGTACGACGGTGACAACCTGCACGTGGTGAATGAGCTGGCCACCGCCTCAGCACTGGTAAAACCGACCGACTTTGACGTGTTTACCCTCGACCACCATCAGCCGGCGGCCTTTATTGCCGCGCCGATTCTGAAGGTGGTGACCAATCCGGAACTGCCAATGGCACCGCGCCTGTCGGGCTTTTTACGCATGCTCGGTCGTCTGCCGCACAAGGCTGCGTTTATTTACGGTGGTAACTGGCTGTCGCAGCCCTGCTATCCGGAAGACAGCAAACGCGCCGCGATTCTGGGTCACTCCAGCAATCAGGAACTGTACGAGCTGCCCGCCGCCAGCAAACTCGGCACCGACGATTACCTGTTCTTCCGCCCCAGCCAGAGTGAGTCTGTCTTCCTGCAGTTCGGCAACATCGCCGTTTACGACCAGGGACGCATCACCGACTGGTGGCCGGTATTCAGTTATCCGTCCGATTTTGAGGCCAGCGCGGCAACGCCGGCGCCTTCCTATCACGTAGCCAATTCCTGAGTTTTGCTGACGATTTCTGAGTAGCCTCCATGACCCTTGCAGCCCTGATTCTGTTCGTTGTATTCCCGGCCGTCCTGATTGTTCTCAGCCAGCGCATCCGCCTGCTGGATAAAATCGGGGTGGTGGTGCTGTCGTTTATCTGCGGTATTGCCCTGTCCGCCCTGCGCGATTTTATTCCCGGCTCGTCAGAGCTCAGTGGTCTGCAGTCAACGCTGTCGGAAGTGTCGATTGCTCTGGCGCTGCCGCTGCTGGTGTTCTCGATTGATGTAAAAGCCTCGCTGAGCATGGCCGGCAACACCATGAAAGCCATGGGCCTGGCCCTGCTGTCGGTGATTGTGGTGAGTGCGGCAGGCGCCATCGCCTTCGCCGATTCACTGCCGCAGGTGTGGCAGATTGCCGGCATGTCGGTGGGCGCCTACACAGGTGGCGGCCCGAACATGGCCGCCATCAAAACCGCCATTGAAGCCGATGACACCCTGTTCACCACCATGATCACCTACGACATTCTGCTGTCGGCGCTGTACCTGTTGTTCGTCATGACGCTGGCCAAGCCGATTTTCAGCCGCCTGCTGCGCCCGTTTGAAAGCCGCGGCGAACACGCTTACCACAACGAAGAAGAGAAATTCGGGCATCTGGCCGACGAAACCGCCAATGCCTATCGCATTCTGGCCCGCCCGCCGGTGTTCGTGCGCGCCCTGCTGGCACTGCTGCTGTCGGGGCTGATTGTGGGCGTGTCGGTGGGCCTGTCCAAGCTGGTGCCGGGCAGCATGTCATCGGCGGTGACCATCATCAGCATCACCACGCTCGGTGTACTCGCCTCCTTTGTACCGGCCGTGCGTAATCTGCCGGGTACTTTCCAGCTCGGTATGTACCTGATTCTGGTGTTCTGTTTCACCACAGGCGCCATGACCGACAGCGGCATTCTGACCCATCTGAATTACGCCCTGTTCGCCTACATTGGCCTGATTCTGCTGGGCTCTCTGGTGTTGCAGGCACTGCTGTGCAAACTGCTGAAAATCGACACCGATACCTTCCTGATCACCTCGTCGGCGGCGATTATGTCGGTGCCTTTTATTCCGGTGATTGCCGGCGCCCTGAAAAACCGTGAGATCATTCTGCCGGGCTTTGCGGCCGCCATTATCGGTTACATCGTGGGTAATTATCTGGGCATTGGCGTCGCCTTCTTCAGCCGTTGGTGGCTGGGCGCCTGAGCGGTGAAACCTCAGGTCATACTCATCGCCGGCGCATCCTCGGGCATGGGCCGGGCACTCGCCCTTAAGCTCGCAGCGGAAGGCCATCGGCTGGTGCTGTTTGCCCGCCGCGAACAGGAATTAACCGAACTGGCGGACGACATCCGGGCTATCGGTGGCGAGAGCCTGACGATTGTTGGTGACGCCCAACTACCAGCAGATGCCGAGCGCTGCGTTACTCAAGCCCTGCAGCACTTCGGCCACATAGATACAGCCCTGATCAATGTCGGCGCCGGTCCGGAGCAACGCATGGCCGACTGCAGCGTGGCGGACATCCGCGCCACCTTTGATCTCAATTACCTGACGCTGGTGAATTTTCTGCCACCGCTGATCCGCGTGATGCGCGCCCGCGGTCAGGGGTTGATTGCCCATACCAATTCGCTGGCCGGATTTCTTGGCCTGCCACTGCAAGGGCCATACAGCGCTGCCAAAGGCGCTGCGCGTTTGCTGATGGACAGCTGTCGTGTCGAGCTGGCCGGCGAAGGGCTGCGTTTTATGTCGGTGTATCCGGGCTTCGTACGTACCGCCCGGGTGGACGGCTATGACATGGCCGCACCGTTTTCCATCAGCGAAGAAAAAGGCGCGCATTACCTGTTCAAGGCCCTGCACAGCCGGCGCAATGATGTACTGTTCCCCGGCCCACTGAGCCTGCTGATTCACATAGCGCGCATTCTGCCCAAAGGGCTGACGACCCGTCTGTTGCGCCGGGCAATGTAATATACTGGCGCCCCGTTCAATTCCTTTTGCAGCGCCTGCCCTCATGAACCTGACCCGCACCGATTTTGACGACCGCATCGAACTGACCGCTGGAAACCCGCAATACGCCATGATCTGGCTGCACGGACTGGGCGCTGGTGCCGACGATTTTGTGCCTGTGTTTGCCTGGCTGAGCCAACAACTGGGCATCCGTATGAAGGGGATTTTTCCGCAGGCACCGGATCGTGCGGTGACCATCAATGGCGGCATGAGCATGCCCTGCTGGTACGACATAGTCGCCGCCCGTCCGGAGCGGGTGATTAATGGTGAGCATCTGCTGCGCTCGGCCGCGCGGGTTCAGCAGCTGGCCGACGGTCTGATCCGCGAGGGCATTGCAGCCGACCGTATTGTGATTGCCGGTTTTTCCCAGGGCGGTGCCGTGGCACTGCAAAGCGCCCTCACCTTCAGGCAGCCGCTGGCCGGCCTGATTTGTCTGTCGACTTATCTGGCGCAGCCTCTGGCACTGGCGCACGAAAACAGCGGATTACCGGTATTTTTTGCCCATGGCCGCCACGACGGCGTAGTGCCGATGGCGCTGGGCAGCCGCAGTGTGGAAGCGTTGAATGCTCTGGGGCTTAAGCCTGAATGGCATGAATTTGCGATGGATCACGAGGTGATTGCTGAAGAAATGGCCGCCATCGGCCAGTTCCTCAGCCAGGTATTTGCCTAGTCTGACGTCGCAAACTGGGCGGCGAGAGACCCGAGCCGTCCGGCCAGCTCCCGCTGTTCTTTGGCGGTCTTGGCCATAAAGTTAGAGGTCGCCACCGTGTGCTCGGCAATTTTGTAGATGCTGCGGATAGAACCCGACACTTCCTTGCTGGTAGCCACGTGCTCTTCGGCCGCGGCGGCCACCTGATCGGTCATATCGCGGATAATGCGGATCGCGTCGTCGATACGGGTCAGCTCTGAGCCCAGACTGTCGGCCAGCCCGACGGTTTCGGTCACCGCTTTCTGCGAGTATTCGACCGCATCAAAGGCGCGTTTCGATTCCTGCTGAAAACGGCCGACGATGGATTCGATTTCGGCGGTGGAGTCCTGAGTCTTCTGCGCCAGTGTGCGTACTTCATCGGCCACCACCGCAAAGCCCCGCCCCTGCTCACCGGCGCGAGCCGCTTCAATGGCCGCATTCAGGGCCAGCAAATTGGTTTGCTCGGCAATGTTTTTGATGACCGACAACACGCCGCCAATGGCGTCGCTGCTGTTGTACAAATCTTTAATCACCGAAGCGACCTGCTCCATTTTTTCATCCAGCTGACGGATCACGCTGACGCTGCGTTGCACCGCTTTGCCGCTGTCGTTGGTTACCTGATTCGCTGATTCGGTCTGATCGGCCACGCGCTGCATGCTGCCGGCAATTTCCTGCGTGGCAATTTCCTGCTGACCGACCGCCGTGACGACTTTGCCGGTTTCGGCCTGTTGCAGATTCATGCCTTTGGTGCTGAGCGAAATGGTGACGTGATTCTGCATCGAGATCAGCGTCAGCTGCTGCGAAATCGCGCGAATCTGATTCACCATATCTTCAATCCGCTCGAACATGGCGTTGGCCACCTTCGCGGTTTCGCCCAGCTCATCGTCGAGTAATACCTCGATGCGGTGGTGCAGCTCCAGATCGCGTCCGGCGGCCGCCAGACCGCCGTGCAATGCGCGAATCTGCCGGTATAACCAGAGCGACAGCATGCTCACCAGCCAGAACGACACCAGCAGCACCGCCGCCGTGGCCAGCAGACCGCTCCAGAATGCCGACTGCATGGCACCGATGCGGGCCGACACCAGAGTGCGGATCTCATCGACCTGTTCGTCTTCGAGTTTTTTCAGGCCGTTGATGCGCTCAGTGGCGGCGCCGAACCAGACCGCCGGATCGGTGGCAAAGCCGCTGTCGCGGGTCATGGCAATGTCACGCATCGCCTGCACCTTGCGGGACGGCTCGCTGTTGAGAAAGACCTGATAATCGTCATTCGCTTTCTTTTCAGCGAAGCGGGTAAAGGACTGAAAATGCGCATCCTGCTCAGACACCAGACGGACAAAGCGGGCGAATAAACCGGGGGCAAACGCATCCGTACCAAACACACTGCTGAGCACCGCCCGCTCAATACCGGCGCGCTCTTTGCCCTGCAAAAAGCTGTAATACGCCTGCAGATGGCGCACCAGATCACCGTCATTGGTGTACACAACAGCGCGTGATGGCACCCGCAGCAGATAATCGATGGTGCCCGTGTAATAGGCCAGTACATCCGCCAGTGGCACCGTTTGGGCACTCACTGACGCACGCAAATCGTTCAGTTTCTGCATACGCTCGGCTATGGTTCTGACGGTATCCGCAACGGTCGGAAAACGGGCCAGCTCTGGGCTGGACACCACCCCGGCCTGCCAGCGTTCGCGCGCGGTGTCGGTAAGTTTGCGCTGAGCCGGCAAGGCATCGCCGAATTTAGCGCCTTTACTGCCCAGAAAGCCTGCCGACATACCCCGTTCTTTCTGCATTTCGTGGGCGAGCTGGCTGTTCAGCGCCGTGATTTCCACCAGCTGCTGAACATTCAGTAATTCATTTTTATGGTGGTTGATATTACTCAGCGTGTTGAACGCCAGATACAGCACCAGCAGTAGGGGCAAGGCTGTCAGCAGAAGAAGTTTGCGTTTGACGCTGATGGATTTGAGCAGATTCATGGCTGCCTCCCTGTGACCATAGGATTAATCCTAGCTGATCATTTGCTGATCACCTGAAAATCCGGGCAGAACGGGAGCCAAAATGACCATGGAGTTTAAAGGGAAATACCAACACCGTTCAGTGCGCGCAGGCGCTCAGAGCTGAATCAGACAGGCCCGGTCGCGGCCTTCGCGCTTGGCGCGGTAAAGCTGTTCATCGGCCGCCGCCACCAGCTGCTCCGCCTGAAACACAACATCCGGAATCATAGTGGCCACCCCGGCACTGATCGTAACGTGCGCCGCTACCGACGATGCTTCGTGCTGAATGCCGAGACGGTGCACCGCCTCCAGCATGTGGTCAGCCACCAAGGCCGCACCTTCGTGCTCGGTGGCCGGAAGCAGGCAGACAAACTCCTCGCCACCGTAGCGGCTGAAACTGTCGAGCGGACGTTTCAGCAGCGAACGCAGCGTACCGGCCACATTCTGCAGCACGGCATCGCCCGCGATATGGCCGTAACGGTCGTTGTACTGTTTGAAGCAGTCGATATCGATCAGAATCAATGACAGCGCACACTGATCACGCTGACATTGCCGCCAGTTAAGCAGCAGCTGTTCATCAAAATACCGTCGGTTAGATACCCCGGTCAGACCGTCCAGCGTGACCATAGAGGTCAGAATGTCACGCTGCAGTTTCACCGTAACGTGCGTGCGCACCCGCGCCGTGACCAGCAAAGGGTTGATGGGTTTGGAAATAAAATCGACACCGCCAACATCGAACGCGCGCACTTCGTCGACCACGTCGTTCTGGGCAGTAACAAAGATCACCGGAAAATCGCTCATGCTCTGGCTGGCTTTGAGCATGCGGCAAACCTCGTAACCGTCCATTTCCGGCATCATGACATCCAGCAGCATAATGTCCGGCGGATTCACCGCGCACATGGCCAGTGCCTGCTGGCCTGTGGTGGCCATAAAGACCTCAAACTCGGCTTTAAAAATTTCGTTCAGCACCCGGATGATCAAGGGCTGATCATCGACAATCATCAGCCGCGGTTTACGGGTAAGACCCGGGATCACTTCCGTCAGCGGCTTTCGTGAATTCATACGCTGGCCTCCGCGCCCGTCAGTGCTGACAGCGCTGCGGCGAAATTGAGCCCCGCCACCTGCTTCATCACGTCACCCCATAGTTGCTGATCACCGGGAAAGCCATCCGCCGGCAATGTGTCGATAAAATCCAGAACCGCCATGTTGTTATCACTGAGCAAGGCCCTGAGCTCTGTCATGGCCTGACGCCAGCGTGCTTCCGGCCACACCTCGCTAGCGCTCTGTCCGGTATTATCGGCCGCAGACTGCGTGAGCTGAGCCAGGGCGTTAAAGGACCCGGCGAGCAGTTCCTTCAGTTCTGCCAGCAGATCGTCTGTGTTGTGCGGCGCGCCCGCTTCCGGGGTTTTGTCGTAGGCCTTAAACAGCTGTTCCAGCTCGCTGCAGCGACGCGACAAGGTGACAGCACCCATGGTGCCGGACGTGCCCTTCAGCGCGTGCAGCGTGGCAGCACTGTCTTTCCAGCGCTGCCCGGCCCAATGCCCGGCCAGTGTATCCAGTAAGGTGCCCATATCCGCCGGGAAACGCTCGGTCATGCGTTTCAGTAAATCGCGGTTGCCGCCAAAACGCTGCAGCAGGGATTCCGGATTTTCGATGGTGACGGTGGTCACTGTGGTGTGGGCAACGTCTGCAATGACCTCAGGCTGCCTGCCTGCGGGCTGGGCATCGGCCGGGTCTGCGTCAGACACCGCAGCGGACTGGCGCTGGCGCTTACCGTGCAACGTGAGAATGGCATCCACCACTTCATCCAGATCAATGGGTTTACCAACGTGATCGTTCATGCCCGCTTCAAGGCAGGCGCGCTGGTCGCTTTCCGACACGTTGGCCGTCATCGCCAGAATCGGCAATGCGGCAAAACGGCCGTCGGCACGAATGCGGCGCGTGGCCTCGAGACCGTCGATGTCCGGCATCTGCATGTCCATCACCACCAGATCAAACACAGGCTCGCCCTTCACAACCTGACTGACACCGCTTAACCCGCCGTCGGCCAGATACACCTCAGCGCCTTCGCCGCGCAGCAATTCAAACGCGATCTGACGGTTAATGTCGTTGTCCTCGACCACCAGCAAGGTCAGGCCGTGCAAGCGTTGCTGCCGTTCGGCGGGCTGTACGGGCGCCTGTGATTCGCCGTGCTGGCGGCGGATGGCCCGGCCCACGGCTTCGGCCATCTGCAGAGGGGTTACCGGTTTGCTGAGAAAATCGCAGAACGGCGCGTGCTGGTTGTGCAGCACATCATTCAGAATTTCACGGCCGTAGGCGCTGATCAGAATCACCGGCGGTGCCGCGTCGGCCAGTGTTTTATTGATGGCCTCAACCAGCGTGACACCATCCTGGTCAGGCAAGCGCCAATCAACCAGAGCCACCTGATACGGCGCGCCCGCGGCCAGCGCGTTCTGCAAGGCCTGTAAGGCACTGGCACCGTCGTTGGCACACGCCACCTGCCAGCCCATGGCGCGGCCGTCACGCTGCATCAGCTCGGCGGTTACCGGATGATCTTCCACCACCAGCACCCGCACCGGCTCCTGCGCCGGTTGCAGAATGTCGTCGTCCACGACCGGCAGGCCAAGTTCAAACCAGAAGCAACTGCCCTTGCCGAGCTCGCTGCGCACCTGCAGTTCGCCTCCCATCAAACCAGCAAGCCGCTGGCTGATCACCAGCCCGAGCCCTGTGCCACCAAAACGACGGCTGATGGACACATCGGCCTGCGTAAAACCCGAGAAAATCTGCTGTTGATTCTCAGGCGAAATACCAATCCCTGTGTCTTCCACTTCAATCCGCACGTGGAAAACACCGATGTCCGATTCCTGCCCGGTTACGCGCACAATGACATGACCCTGCTGGGTGAATTTCAGTGCATTACCGGCGAGATTAATCAGAATCTGCTGCAGGCGGTTGCTGTCGCCCAGCAGCATGTGCGGCAGACGCGCATCAACATCAAACAGCAGCTCAACCGGCTTATTCCCCAGATTGCCCGACAGCACCACCGCCAGATTGCGCAGCACATCGTCGAGGCGGAACGGATGAATATCCAGTTCGAGTTTGCCCGCCTCAATTTTTGAATAATCGAGAATATCGTTGAGCAGGCTGAGCAGCGACGACGCAGCACTCTGGGATTTACCGACATAATCCCGCTGACGCTCACTCAGCTCTGTCTGCGAAACCAGTTTCAGCATGCCCAGCACGGCGTTCATCGGTGTGCGGATTTCATGGCTCATATTGGCCAGAAACGCGGATTTTGCCGCGCTGGCCGCGTCGGCGGCTTCTTTCGCATCGCGCAGGCGCGCTTCGTATTCCAGCTGCTCGGTGATGTCGCGGTTAATACCTGTGATGCGCAATACGCTGCCGTCTTCTGCACGCTCAACCTGAGCGCCGGCCTGTACACTGCGCACGCCCCCATCCGGCAGCTGTAAACGGAACACAGGGTCAAACACTTTGCGCCCGGCCATAGCATCACGCAGTGCCTGTTCGGCGTGTTCACGGTCGTCGGGGTGCACACGCATTTTCCAGTGTTCGTACGCCAGACCGTTATCACGCAGTGATGACGGATACTGATACAGCTCGAACATACGGTCGTTCCAGTGCAGCTGATTGTCGGCCGGCGTCCAGCTCCAGACGCCCAACTCGGCCACCTCAGTGGCCATGGCCAGCTGGGCCATAGCGGCATTCAATGCGTCCTGCTGCGCACGCAGCTCACTCAGATCAGTGAGAATCCCCACCACCAGACTTTCGCCATCCACCTTCATAGCGCCCAGACTGATCTGCACCGGAAAGACCGAGCCATCTTGCCGTTGTGCCGGAATTTCACGATTAATGCCGATCACCCGGCTGCTGGTCATGTCGCGGAAACGCTGCACATACAGGTCGTGTTTTTCAGCGAACTCCGGTGGCATCAGCATGGTGATATTGTTGCCGATGACGTCGCCTGCCCGATACCCGAAAACTTTTTCACCGGCCGGATTAAACGAACGGATTAAGCCGAAACTGTCGATCGTAATAATCGGATTCATGGCCGTGTCGAGAATCGCCCGGGTGGTCAGCAAGCTGCGCTCCAGTGCCTTACGGGCGGCCTTACGTTCGGTAATATCTGCCGCAATGCCAAGATAACCGGTGATTTTTCCGTCACTGTCGCGGATGGCGGTGGTCGCCAGAGTCACCGACAGATGCTGGCCGTCTTTACGCACGTACGTCCATTCGCGGGTTTCCGAGCCCTTAATTTCCGGTACGTGCACAAACACGCGGAAACCACGGATTTCGCCGCCGTATTCACGTTCAAGCTCAGCGGAGCGGGCTTCAATTTCTTCCATCAGATGCAAGGGCGCTGGCGACTGTTTACCCACAAAATCACTGGCCTTATAACCCAGCATCTTTTCGGCGCCTTTATTAAACAAGGTGACCATACCCTGCGGGTCGGTGGCGATGATGGAGACTTCCATTGCAGAATCCAGCACACCCTGCAGGGTCTGGCTGAGGCGCCGGGCCTCGCCGGAGCGCTCCTCAATCTGGCGTTCCAGCGTGCTGTTCAATTCGATAATTTTCGCTTGCGCATTTTTTTGCTCTGACACGTCGCGGATGCTCTCCGACAGCCCCACCACACGGTCATGGACGTCGTGAATCACGGAGTAAGAAATCGACACATCCAGAGTGCGTCCGTCTGCGGTGTGGCGCAGGGTTTCAACAGGAGGCGGATTAATACCTTGCGATGCCAGCTGGCATACCTGATCAACAGCATCGCTGACATCCGGTGGCACAATCAGCTGGTGCAGGTTTTTACCCATGACATCTGTTTGCCGGTAACCAAACATTCTTTCCGCCGCGCGGTTCCAGCTGGTGACTTCCCCATGGCAGTTCTGACTGACGATGGCGTCGGCCGAGGTTTCGACAATGGCCGCCAGCCGCGATTGCTGCGCACGCAGTTCATCCCGCCGCTGCTGACTGCCGAGCCAGGTAGCAAACAAAGCACTGATCAGTACGCTGATGCCGATGGCAATAAACAGCACGATGAAAGGTGACGCCAGGTGCATGGCATCGACAAACGGAAGGAATGCGGTAAAGCGGAATTGCCATACGCGACCATAGATGGTTGTTTCGAATTCCTGCACGGCCAGCACCGGGGCCGACGTGGTCAGTGGCGAGGCAAAGAAAGGTACGGGGTTATCAGGGTCGGTGACGTCAGTCAGCTCCAGCAGCATGTCATTGCCGTTTATTGGCAAATCTGCCAGCACCTCCGACATCAGCAGCGGCGCGTAACTCCAGCCGAACCCTTTGGCGATTCGCTCCGCCTCGGTGTCGGGTGTGCGACTACCATGGTAGGCAGGCATCAGAATCAGAAACGACTGCAGGGAAGCCCCTGTTGCCTGCACCAGAGTAATGGGGCCCGTCAGGCGCACCTGCCCGCTCACCAGAGCATCCCAGGCCGCGGTACGGCGGTTGGTTTCTGACGCGATATCGAGCCCGACCGCGGCCAGATTACGCTCCACCGGCTCAACGTACTGAATAACAAAACGCTCACCGTCGTGAGGGCTGAGCTGACGGATACGGAATTCCGGCCAGCCGTCGGCTCGGGCCCGCTTAAGAAACGCCGCTTCGTCAGCCTTTGCCACCCGGCGGATAAAACCAAAACCCCGGGCGCCGGGAAATTCTGTATCGACATCCCGGGTCTGGCTGTAGCGATGCATCAGGTCGCGATTAAACGTATCGCCTGCGGTCAGCACCGAGCCGCGCATGCCGCGCAATCCGTATTGGTAAAGTTCGATGCGCTCTTCAACGTGATGCGCCAGCGACGCCGCGTGTTCCTTCAGATGCTCCTGCACCAGCGCTACGTTGTGCCTGTGATTCTGATGTGCCACCAGAGCACTGAGCAGCAGACAAACGATAAACACCAGTAACGTCAGCAGCCACAGCGAGCGGCGAGTGTTTGATTTCAGCATGGGCGCTCCGGCCTCCATCCGGAATCAGAGCCGGTGACCAACACCGGTGTCGGATCGCTCAGGCTACTTGAGGAAGCAGCGGCAAACGCTCTGAATGCCTTAAGAATAGTAAGGACAGCTCACTTCTCCAGCGGGCTGAAGCCCTTGGCATCTTCTGGTATCCTTCCGCCTCTTTTTACGTCCAGTGCCGGCATCAGCGGCACGGCAACAGGGAGAAAGCGCCCCATGGTGACCATGTACGGCATCAAAAACTGCGACACCATCAAGAAAGCCCGCACCTGGCTGGAACAGGCCGGTGTTGAATACGCTTTTCACGACTACAAAAAAGACGGCCTGAGCGACACCCTGCTGGATGGATGGATCCGCGAGCTGGGCTATGAAGCCCTGCTGAACAAACGCGGGACTACCTGGCGCAAAGTGGATGAGAGCATCCGCGACAATATTGACGAGGCCTCAGCCCGTGCCCTGATGCTGGACAACCCGTCCATCATCAAGCGCCCGCTGCTCGACACCGGCGCGCAGAAAGTGCTGGGGTTCAGCGCTGACGAATACGCTGCCCTGTTCAGCTGAACACAGATTTAAAACCAATTAATCACGACAGAAACGACACGCGCGAAGGCGCAGACAGAGGAACGACTATGACAAACGCATTTGCCCTGGCAATTGGTCTGGGAACCAAAAACAGCAAAGGCGACTGGCTGGAAGTGTATTACCCGCAGCCACTGCTGAACCCGGCTGCCGCTCTGGTTGAAGCTGCCCAATCCGCTCTGGGTTACGAAGGCGGCAACGTGGCACTGGAAGCCGACGGCGGTGAACTGAACGCCTTCGCCGATGCCATTGAAAGCACCGACGCCACCCTGGCCGCTCTGGTACGCGCCGCCACCGAAAGCGAAAAGCCTGTGGTTGTGACCGTATTGGAAAGCGATGCCCAATCCGTCAGCACCCCAGAGGTGTACCTGAAGCTGCACCTGCTGTCGCACCGTCTGGCCAAGCCGCACAGCCTGAATCTGGCCGGTATGTTTGCCCTGCTGCCTAACGTGGCCTGGACCAATAAAGGCGCTGTGGATCTGGAAGAACTGCCAGCCGCACAGCTGGAAGCCCGTCTGAACGGCGAACTGCTGAGCGTGAACAGCGTGGATAAATTCCCGCGCATGACCGACTACGTGGTACCAAAAGGCGTGCGTATCGCCGACACCTCGCGCGTGCGTCTGGGCGCGTACATCGGCGAAGGCACCACCATCATGCACGAAGGTTTCGTCAACTTTAACGCCGGCACCATGGGCGTTTCCATGGTGGAAGGCCGTATCTCGGCCGGTGTTGTGGTGGGTAACGGTTCTGATCTGGGCGGCGGCTGCTCGACCATGGGCACCCTGTCCGGCGGCGGTAACATCGTTATTTCCGTGGGCGAAGCCTGTCTGATCGGCGCCAACGCCGGTATCGGTATTCCACTGGGCGACCGTTGCACCGTAGAAGCCGGTCTGTACGTGACCGCCGGTACCAAGATCCAGCTGCTGGACGACCAGAAGAAAGTGGTTGAAGTGGTCAAAGGCCGCGATCTGGCCGGTAAATCCGACCTGCTGTTCCGTCGTGATTCCATCACGGGCGCGGTTCAGTGCGTGACCAACAAGAGCGCCATTCAGCTGAACGAAGAGCTGCACGCCAACAACTGATGCCTCTGCCGGGGCTGAATTATTCAGCCCCGGATCACATCTTTATGACAGCCATGTGACAAGCAATTTGTCATTAGTGTTTACCCGCCTGACTTTTTCCGCATTTTCCTTTTCAGCTGTCTCTGACGGCTAATATTGAACAATCGATCACAAATCAAACACCGCCTGTAAAGACGGCGCTGCCCGTGCGGAGGCTGTTATGCGTTATCTGCTGTTGGTTGCCCTGAGTCTTGCCGGATTGCAAGCACTGGCCTACGACAAAAGCCAGTATCTGCCACCACTTCCACTGGATAAGTACCTGGATTCTCTGTATCTGGATCATGCCCTTGGCCTGCGCGCCGGCACGCCCACCAGCCGCCAGAGCGAGCGCGTAGAAAGTTACGAGGTTTATCTGAGGCAGGAGTTTGCGCGTTACAACTTCGGCCTGCTGATTCCCTCGGCAGAAGTGGGCGTTGCGCATCTGGCGGCGGGCACCGATTACGGTTATGTGTTCAGCGCCGGGCCCGCGTTTGCCATTCCCATGGCCGGTTTCAGCAGCCGCCTGCTGTTTGTCGCCCACGGCAAAGTGGTGTGGCTTACGCGCTACGAATTTGAGGACATCGACTACGGTGGCCCGCTGCAGTGGAATTACGGCTTTGGCGGTAAATATCAGATCGAGCGCAACGCGTATCTGGAATACACCTGGCAGCACATGTCGAACGGTGACCGCTACGACACCAATCCCTCGCTGGAAACGCGCAATCTGACCTTCGGCATTAATTTCTAGACCGGCCGGAGAACGACAATGACCAGTCCGGCCGCTTAACGTGCGGCCAGCTGTCCAGCGGCCAGTCGTCCCAGCGTCTCCACCGCCCGGTCAACCTCAACACTCCAGGGAATGGACGTATTAAGCCGCATGCAGTGGCTGAAATGGGCGGTGTTCGAGAACAGATCACCCGGCACAATGGCGATTGAATGGCGCACGGCCTCGTAGTACAGGCGTGTGGCGTCCACACCGGGCGGCATCGCCACCCACAGAATAAAGCCGCCCACAGGCTCGGTCACCCGCGTGCCTTCCGGAAAATGGCGGTGCACGGCGTCGATCACGCGCCGGCTGTTTTCCGCCATGGTTAAGCGCAGCTGACGCAAATGCCGGTCGTACTGGCCATTCTGCAGATACGAGCTGACCGCGTACTGCGACAAACTTGGCGCCGAAAAGGTGGTAAAGGTCTGCTGCTCCTGCACCTGACGGAACCAGCGTCCGGGCAAACACCAGCCCAGACGCAGACCGGCCGCCAGCGTTTTGGAAAACGATGAGCAATACATCACCCGACCGTCGGTATCAAAGGTTTTCAGTACCGTATTCACCGGCTGCTCGCCAGCCACCCCCGGATGCCCCAGCTCACCGTAAATATCGTCTTCCAGAATGCCGACATCATAACGCTGTGCCAGTGCCACCAGCTGCTTCTGCCGGGCGGTCGGAATGGCAGCGCCAATCGGGTTGGAGTAACGCGAATTCACCACGATCAGGCGGATTGGCCATTGCTCCAGCGCCAGTTGCAACGCCTCGGGACTGATACCGGTTTGCGGGTCGGTGGGAATTTCGATGATCTTAAGCCCCTGCAAGGCGGCCAGCTGCAAAATGCCGTAGTAACACGGCGATTCCACCGCAATCAGGTCGCCCGGCTGAGTCACCGCACGCAGGCAGACACTCAGGGCTTCGGCACAGCCGTTGGTCAGAATGATGTCGTCACTGGCGCAGCGCACCCCCACATCGCGCATGCGTGTGGCGAGCTGGCGGCGTAAGGGCAGTAACCCCGGACTGAACTGGTAGTCGAGCACGTCGGCGGTATGAAAACGGGCGACCTTATTAATGTGCGTCTGCAACTGACGCAGCGGCAGCAGCTCGGGCGCCGGAATCGCCGCGCCCATGTTGATGGCACTGGGGCGGCGGAACTGGGCCAGCATGTCGTTGATCAGCGCCGACTTGGTGAATTCTGCCGGCCGCTCGCCCTGTGACAGCGGTGGCAAGGCATCGTTGGCCGACACCCGCACGCCCGGCGAGAAACTGGCGCGCACGTAGTAACCCGATTGCGGCCGCGCCATCAGCCAGCCCTGATCCTCCAGCCACGCATAGGCCTGTGTGACCGTGGAAATACTCACACCTTTAATCTGACTGAAATGGCGCACGCTGGGCACTTTCTGGCCCACGCTGTACACGCCGGTTTCAATGTCGGCCTGCAGATCGGCGGCAATCTGCTGGTACAAAGGTGTGTTGGCTACGGCTTTAAGCATTTTCTCCTCCTGAACTGAAGGCATCATAAGCTGAGCGCCCGATCAGTAACCGGTACAGTTTACCGGCAAATTGCCAGTACAGTTGCCCCATTAAAGCAAACTGTACTGCTAACTGTGCTGCCCACTGCCTCTGACGAACGCCCACCGCTTGCAGGCATCCTGTTGCCAGAGTTTGGGGCTACACAGGAGGACATCATGAACCCAACGCTTATCGCTTCTTCCTCTCCACAGGTTACGTCAACAGCGGTGACTACAGCGCCGGCCGGCCTGCGCTCAGCACTTGTGCCGGCGCTGTTTGCGGTGGCGCTGTTTGCGGCCACAGCGCCGCTGACGCAGTTGGCACTGACCCAGCTCAGCCCCATGCTGGTCAGCGCGGCCCGCGCTCTGCTGGCGGGTATAGGTGCGCTTATCTGCATTCGCCTGAACCGCTGGCCACTGCCGCCGAAACCGCTCTGGCTGCCACTGCTGCTCACCGGCGTGATGGTCGGCTTCGGTTTTCCCTGGCTGCTGGCCATCAGCCTGCAGTCGCACAGCGCAGCGGAAACCGGCCTGTGGCTGGCGGGTCTGCCCCTGCTGACTTCGATTCTGGCGGTGGTGGTGTTTGGCGAACGGGTACAGAAGCGCTTCTGGTTCTGGGCCAGCCTGTCGTTCGGCTTACTGCTGTGGGTGATTGCGCCGGCGGATCCGCTGAGCGACAACGCCGCCGTGCCGGCCATGATCGGCACACTGGTGTGTGGTGGTGTGGGCTATACGCTCGGTGCCTGGCTGTCACGCTCACTCGGTGGCTGGCAAACCATCTGCTGGGCACTGGTGGTGATATTGCCGTTTTCCGCCCTGAGCACTGGCATCGCCATCGGCCAGCAGCCGGCACCGGCGGATGGTTACCAGTGGTCAGTGTTGCTGTCGGTGGTGTATCTGGCATTGATCAGCCAGTGGTGGGGATTCCGCTTCTGGTATGGCGCTCTGTCACGCGGGACCGCGCGCATGGCGCAGGTGCAGATTCTGCAGCCGTTGTTCACGCTCATACTGGTTGCGATGCTGCCTGACAGCCTGTTGCCGGGCAGCGCCACAACACCCGGCTTATGGTTGCTGGCCGTTCTGACCATGCTGACGGTGGCAATGACGCTCAGAACGCGGCAATAAAGCTACACGGCAATAAAGCTACACGGTAAGAAAACACCTCGGCCCTCAAAACGCGGTAATGAAAAACTCGGCACTGAAACACGAGGCAACAGCGCAGGTCAGTGTTCAGGGACACGACAGGGAATTCCCGTGTCACCTGAACACGCTGGCGATACCTGAAACCTCTGACGTGGCAATCAACAGAAAACATCACCGAATGCCTGAATCCCCTTCCGCAGGAAACAGACGCTTTTTAGGAGAACGCCCCTCTTCAGGAGAATGCCCTTGTCTAAGGGCATTCTCCTGAGCATTTAACGGCAGCGGGCTGATCCAATGTATTGGTCACCACCAGGAGTTCACCGGATGGCGCCCCATGCACATACGCTTCGGCTTTTTCCTCTTAGCAAGGTCGTTTTTAAGCAGAGCAATGCCTTTTCCGTGCGTCTTACGACGATGCGTATGGCATCCTTTTATGCACCCGTTTCTGCACTGATTTGTGCTCTGGTTCTGCACTGGTTTCTGACCTGTCTGAACCCGGCCGGCTGTCCAGCCACTGATTCGTAATCGCTATCGTGGCCCGAAAAACGCAACCCCGGATCTGACTCCTACCTTCGCCAGACTCCGTCAAAACCAAAATCAGCACTTTATTATTAGTTTCTGATACCCCTGTCGTAGTAACAGACCAGACGCCTACCTACTTACGTCCGAAACAAGGCGTCGGCTTTTCGTCGATAAACAACCGTTCTGGAAAGCCAGAAAATCGTCATTGTTACAATCCGTGCTCAGTTGTAAGGACCGTTTTGGCATTTTGTTGATATTTGAACAATCGATCACCCAACCGATTTTTGGTCGCTAATCTCTGGTCATCGAGAGCAATTACCGACTTCCAAAACGGGGCCAGAACCATGAAAAAACTGATGACCGCTGCTGCTGCAGCACTGTTCGCTGTAACCTTTAACGCTAACGCTGAAACCCGTCTGGTGCTGCCACCGCTGCCACTGGACACCTACCTCGACAGCCTGTACCTGGATTACTCGCTGGGCTTCAAAATGGGGACTCCGACCAAGGAGCAGAACGTCGAAATCGACACCAAAGAAGTGTACCTGCGTCGTGAGTTTTCCCAATTCAGCGTGGGCCTGATGATTCCCTCCATGGAGGTGTCAGTCGCTCAGCTGAATGCCAACGAGCTGCACGGTTATAACTACGGTGTTGGTCCTTCCATGACCATTCCGCTGGCGGGATTTGCCGGCAAGATGCAACTGGTAGGCTCTGCCAAAGTGCACTGGCTGACCCGTCATGACTTCGACCGCAAACAGTACGGTGGCCCTGTGCAGTTCACCTACTCGTTTGGTGGCAAATATCAGATCGAACGCAATATGTTTGTTGAATACACCTGGGAACATATGTCGAACGGAGACCGTTACGAATACAACCCAGCGCTGGAAACCCACAATTTTGCTATAGGGGTGAACTTCTGATGAGAGAAATCAGCCCGATAGCGACCAGTTCTGACCTGGCCCGCTCTCGATAAGCTGCTAGTCAGATGACCCGGGGGACGCCCCGGGTTTTTTTATTCTGAAGGTTTAAGAGTGAAGATTCAGAAGATACCGGCCTGACGCATTGCCGCGATAATCTTACGCATCGAGGCGCCGTAGTAGCGGTAAAAGGATCCGTTGATTTGTCCGTTGTGGGACAGAAAATTACGGAAGCGAAGAAATAAATCGTGATCCACCGGATCAGGCGCCTGCCAGAACGCATCCAGCGGTTTCTGATTGCACAGCCCCGGAATATCGTAGAACGCATCCCCCAGCACTTTCACCGGTGCCTTATGGTAAAAAGCCTGCAGCGCTGTGGTGCTGTTGATGGTTAACACCCCGCGACAGTGATCGAGCATGGTGGGTAAATGCTGATCGTGGCAATACTGCAAGCGGTCGCCCAGCTGATAACGCTTGCGTAAACCTGCAATCAGGCGGCCGTAGTGGCAATGCCCGCGATCCATCGGGTGGTGTTTGAACACCAGACAATCTTCTTTCCGCCCGTGCTGCGCGAACGACGCCACCAGTTCCTCAATGCATTGCTGAATGTTTTCGTAAGGCGAATGAAACTGAATCTGCGCGTCGTTGTGAACCTGCAACGGCATCAGGAAATAGCGCCCATCGTATTTACCCAACAGGCGGGCCAGCAAACCACGCTCGGTCACTTTGTAGAGATAATGGCGTGCCGCCGCCAGATGCCAGCAGGTACCCTCATACAGCGGGGAAAATGAACGGTGGTGATGGTAATGCGGGTAACGCCAGGCCTTCAGCGCCGCTGCGTTGTAATAGAAAGCGGCATAGCGGACCCGGTTCCACAGATGAGCACCAATCGCCAGTTCGGGTTCTATTTCTTTATCCTGCCAGCGGGCGATGCTGTCGGCCGTAATGCCGCTGTAGCCATTCACCCCATCCCGTTCAAAGGTCAGATGATTGGGGCGGATATAACCTTCTTCAAAGGCAAAAAACTGCACATCCATTTGCTGACAAACAGCCCGTGCCTGACGATGGTACAAACGGCAGTCGCCGTAAACACAGACCGTTTTAACCGAGTGTTTTTCAATAAATGCGCGCAGAAAATCCGGCCAGTCGTCTGGCTTGCCACGGAACGGAACCGCGCCCGTGCTACGGCTGTACCAGTCATCACCGCCGTTAAAATTAATTTTGTACGCTGTGACACCCTCACCCCTGAGAGCAAGCACTAAACGCTTAAAGAAAGGCCCTAATGGCCCCTGCAAAAACAACACTGCCATACCTGGCCCTTAACTGAAAAATGCCTCAGTCAGATACCTGACCTTACGCCCCTGCCTTGCCAGCCAGGAGCTTTTTAATGACTGCCGAGCGGCCATAAGTTCACGCTCATCGGCCAGTAGCCGGATAATCCTTTCCGGGCTAACCAACCGCCGCGAGTGCCAGTCAACACAGCGGCAATAAAGAATCAGGGCTATCGCCACCAGCTCTGCCAGTGACCGCCGCCGGCGACGCTCCGGAAACACCAGCTCATCATCGGTCAGGCCCCACCCGGCGTAAAAAGGCGAACCGAATACGGTGACCGGCTTGCCCCGTATCAGAGCTTCAAATCCGGTCAGCGAGGTCATGGTGCACACCCGGTCACAGATCTGCAGCAGCTCGTGCATACCGGCATGCGTCACATAGGCATCGGCGTGCTGAAGCGCAGCCTGCTCGCCAAGGGCGCCCGGACGTACGCCCGAGTAGAGGTCCGGATGTTCTTTAAACACCACATACGCCTGAGGATATTTCTTCCGCACGGCGGCCAGCAAACCGGCGTTGGTTTTTACCACACCCCGGCTTCGGGCAATGGACATATCCGCTTCGAACTGCCCAGGCACCAGAATCAGCTCTCGGCCACCGGCATCCGTACGTAAAGTCTGCACCAGGCGGTCAACCTGATCGCCCTGATCACCGACGTTGTATTTGGTCACCGCCAGGCGGTTCAGCATGCCGACCAGATGGCCGCCACGTTCAATTAGCGCGGCGGACAAATCCGTATGCCTGAGCATCCACACCAGATCAGAGTCGGCGTCGTCGCGGTAATATAAACCACGCCCGTCAATCACCAGACACGACGGCCGCCGTAAATCGGCACCCAGACCGACCGAGCGGACAAAGCCATCTTCCATCCGCCAGAATGCGCTGCCGGTCTGGCGTACCTGAGCCGCGAGCTGATCATCCGCTCCGCCCCACACCAGTACCGCGGCGTCGCCGGCATTATGCTCAGCCAGCCGTTTAAGAACTACCGACCGCTTAACAAACCGCACGGTCTGCGCCATATCCGCAACAAAGGCCGGCACAAAGGAGCGCTTCCACAGTGAGAAGCCAACGGCGTAGCAGACCTTAACCTGCACTTTGTCGGCCCGCATACTGCCAACCATCAACTGATCCAGCACATCCTCCACCTGACCGGGCACGCCATCGGGCAGAACATAACGCGGATAACGGATCAGGGCCGCTGCCAATAACTGCAGTAAGGTAAGGTTTAACCGGCGGCGCGGGCATAATTTCCGGTCACGGGTCAGCCCCCATCCGGCGTAAAACGGCAATCCAAAGCAATGCACCGTCTTGCCGTGCCACAGCGCTTCAAATCCCAGTTGGGACGACACGCAGTAAACGGCCTGTACTTTCTCAAACAGCGCCGCCGGCGCACAGTCATCGGCGATTACCCGTACACGCGGATGCGTAATTGTCTGCGCCGGGAAATAGCCCAGCTTCTTGCCCAGCAACACATCCGGATGGGTTTTGATCAGAATCAGCGCGTCCGGGTTTTCCGCGAGCGCCGCATCCAGCATGGCGCTGAAATCCGCCGCATCGGCCTGGGCACCGGCAACTGAAAGATCACCGAATGTCTGGTCGACCACCAGTATCAGCGGCTGTTCCGCCGCCTGCAGCCATGCCGGCAGGGGCTTTCGCGGATGATTGTATTTTGAACAACCGCTGGCGCGCAGCTTATGCAGCAACCGCTGCGCCCGCCCGGCCATGGACGCATCGAACCAGGCATCCGCCTGCAGACAATCCAGCTCCAGATCCGACGGCGCCGATGCATCGTAGTAGATACCGGTTTCATCAGCGATCAGCGACAAACGATGGGAATCAGAGGATGGATGCCCGGCGTAGGCAATAAAGCCGTCTTCCAGAGCAATAAAAGGCAAACCGTTGGCGCCAGCAAAACGCCTTCCCGGACGGGTGTTGGCTTTATTTCCCCATCCGAGCACCACATCCTGTGCTGACGGCTGTGACAAGGGGGTGATCCGGCGCAGTACCGCAGTTTCTACCGCAAAGAAGGCCGTCAATTGCGAGTTGCCGGCAATACCGGCTGAACTGGTCCAGAAGGTGCGAGACACCGAATAATTCCCTGATGATGAGACCACCGGCTCCCCCGTCCGGCAAAGGCGGCACTATATCACAGACCTGCGCGGCGTCCTGCCTGAGGCAGAGCAAGGTAGGTTACTGATGTGACAAAAAAGTCTCAGAATTGACATACGGCGGACGTGGTCGATAGATCAAATGCACGTGATATGTATAATTCGCTGGCAATCAGGAAGCCGCTAATGTCTCAGGTATTATTCGTCAGTCACTCCAAGCGTGGGAATCGTTATTATTACGATGCATCAACCCGCTACCGCTGTATTTTTCCGGCGGAGTTTCTTAACACCGCGGGTATTACGGCCCATGTAGTGCACGTTAAAGACCTGAAGAAAATCGACTTAAGCGGATACACACACCTGATTGCCCACCGGCCACAGGACAGCTTCCGCCTGCGACGCTATCTGAAAAAAGCTGACTTACTTGGCATCCGCTGCATCGTCGACTTTGACGACCTCCTTTTCCGCCCGGATCTGGCTGCTGAGAGTCCGTCTGTGCTGTCTGGCACGATGGATTTGCGCACCGCTCAGCGAGAGAATTCTGCTTACCTGAAAGCACTCAGACGGTTCCGCTACTGCTGGGTATCCACAGACCGCCTGAAAGCGCACGCAGAACAAGCCGCGCCCGGAATTCAGGTTGACGTGTGCTACAACCAGATGAGCGCCCGCTGGACCGCACTCAGCACGCCAGTGGCTGCCAGCGAGCGGATGCGCAATAAAGTAATCCGCTATATGCCGGGAACCGCGCATCACCGGCAGGATTTCGCCCGCATACAGAAGGTGCTGGTCAATATTCTTGAGACCCATCCCGATATCCGCCTTGAGGTCATGGGCGAGCTGGAGGTGGATGAACGCGCTTTTCCAGCGGGTCAGTTTTCGCGCCTGCCCTATGTTTCCTACGATGAATTACCAGAATTCATCGCCAGTAGCTGGCTGACCATAGCCCCCCTGGAAGACACAGAATTTAATCGCTGCAAAAGTGGACTCAAATTCTGGGAGAGCGGCATTTTTGGTGTGCCGGTCATCTGCAGCCCGCTGCCGGACATGGAACGCTTTGCCAATGACGGCCTGATCATGGCCTCCGAGCCAGAAGCCTGGCCCAATGTCATCAGCCAGCTGTGTGACGCCGGAACCTACGAAAAATGCTCCGCCGACACCCGGGAAAAAGCGCTTGGCGCTGTGATCACGGCGGCCACGGATATTCGAGCCAGCCTACTTGGTCGTAGTCTGACCCCGTCTGAAAGACCGGCTTTGTCAGCCGCTCAGCTGCAGAACCAGCATATTCATATGTGCGCGAAATTTGGCCCACGCTGGGTAGCAGATGCCCTGAATCCGACAGCTAAACATCACCACCCGATTAACGCCCTGAAGCCGGAAGAACTCTCACAAGGTTGCAAAGATACGGCGTCATTCAGGATAAAAAGCGATTCTCACTACAAAAATCGCTCAACAACGCGCCGAAAATTACGAAAACTGATCCGCAATCCGCGTTTGTTCTTTATCGATATGCTGAAAAATTTTTCAAACTGAAGACACCGGGACTGATGGCAGCAGACGAAGAATTCCCTCCCAGCCATCAGGATAAGTGTCGAAATCACGCTCAACTTCTGCGACGTATTGCGAACAGATAGCGTCCACCGTGTCGCCAGTCAGTCCTTTCGTGCGGATGCAATAGCGGCCACCCATCTGGACGACTTTTACGTAAACACACTTATACCCTGCCGCCATAGACTGACTGATGGCCCCGGACACAAGTCGGTACTGTCCATATTTGCCGCTGACAACACTATTGTCATGAACCCGCATAAATGCCGGAAACTGGTCAATCGCTGCATAAATCGCACTGCCCGCCTGCAAAGCAGCCTCAAAGTGGCTGCGCCAGGATTCACGATTGTCCTGATCCACCTTGATGCAACGGCCACCCGAAAGGTACTGCTGGCCATTTTCATATACAGCCCTCGCCAGTGCAGCAACGACAGGATCCACCATATTAAGAGGGGAATCCACAAACGGAAAAACAGCCGTTCCAGCTCTCGCCAGAAGCAACGGGGTTATAACCTGAAAAAAATCGTGACTACCGAGATACAGAGTTTCTTGACGTGCGAAACTTTGCTCTTCGCTATTAGCAACCTCATGTAATGAAAATGGCCGACCAGAAAATTGGGCCATACGCAGAAATATCAAATCACGATAAATATAGTTTTCAATGATCCGATCACGCATAGCAACATCACAATGAACGCCCAGCGAACCAAGCATGCGCTCATACCCTGCCACAGCATTAATCCAGGGGAAATTCTGCTTATTTATATTGCCAACATCGACCTGAAGCGGTGTTCGTTCCGACAGATGCTGCATGAGTTCTGATAAGTAAGTATCCATTCTATCCCTACATAAAATCCGTATCACCGCAGCTAACCCACATACCCTGGATAGGAGAATCTGGTGTCGCTGACCGCCACGCAAGCGCTGCACTTCGGTCTTGCACTGAAATCCAATCTTCTGACTCTATGAGTGTATGCCAGGCATCCAGAACCCAGAAGACCAACCCAGATTTACCAAATTGGAAAAGCAACTGATGAAGGCGCGCCAAACAAGACTTAAACGTCTTAACATCACCAATAAAGTCCATCAATCGAAGTCGATCACCTTCGGCTTTAACGACAGCCAGAGCATTAATATCCGAAAATAGGAAAACGTTGTAACTGAATTCCGGATGTTCAACATACCGATACCTAAAATAGGAAAAATCCCTTTTCAGATATGCCGTATTAGATTCACCCAGAGACTTCTCAAACTCCTTCTGACTAAGAAGATAGGTCTCTTTCGATATTGAATCAGGATCGACCAGATCAGGCGTTGCGACATCAGGCGTTGCCAGATGAGACAGTGAAGAACCAAAACATTTACCACCCAGAACCTTACACTGAAGAATAGCGCCACCATAATCGTATACTCCTGTCCGGGCACCCAGTTTCATGTGACGACCATGAGGAAAGCCAAATATAAAATCGGCACCCTGCTCAAAAGCATTCGCGACAAATAACCTTGAAAGCCGGTCAAACGTACCGGACTTATAGAATCCGCGTTGCTGCGTCAAAACACCGACATCCGCGGACTGTACGGCCACCTTATCGCATCCCGCGACACAGATAGTTCTTGGCAGCCCCCCATCATGACCAACAACCCGGCCGTTTTTTATAAGGGATAAACTGTACCGCCCACCTGAGCGATCATACTTCCAGGACCAGAATTTTTCACTGATGCGGAGTCCGAAAACAGCCTCAAACATATCCCGTCCAGACACACTGAACGACGTACCCCGCGTGTAAAGACCGTCGTCATGGACAACATCTGTCCGAATCAGCAGCAGATTCCACAATGAGTCCGAAGTGGCAGGCCCCGAAAAATACCTCATAGCCTGACTCATTCTAAGCAGACGCAGAGAGATAGCAGACAACTGGCCGTGTGTTAAATCCACCGGGAAACAAAGCGTCACCCGACTTCCCGGAGACGTGATTCGTGCAAGTTCCTGCAAAAGCTCCAGCCAATCCTGATCCGCAGAACTGACCGTGTAACGAACTTCAGCGCAAAGAGCAGATTGGGCCGGGGCGAGCCTGAGCTCAGCCATGTCAAACAACCTGAGCGTGTCCTTTGTGTTGACGGAAACAGCAGCATTAGTATTCATTGATGCCAACACCCGTCAGCTTTCTCGTGCCTTTCTGCTGACAGATGTCACTAAACGCCCGAACTCTACGGCCGTCCATTTCGAGGCCCACTTGTCCCGTACCCGATTCATATGTCCGACTGCATCGAGAACCCCATGCATATGAGCTGACGCTGCAGAACTTCCGGTTAAATGATAGGTTGCAGTGATTTTTTGATCTCTGTGGAAGTGGGTCAGACGCGAAAGCTGAATCCAAAAATCCCAGTCTTCAAAGAATTCCAGCGATTCATCAAAACGACAACCCAAATCTATAAACCGTCGGCTGAAGGTAACCGCGTGAATGGGAATATAATTGGTATGCATCAAAAGGCCCGGATCAAACGGCTCGTTAAATTCCCTTAGCAACTCGCCCTGCGGACTCAGCACACGAACGCCACGATAAAAGACATCGATGTCATTATTGCGGCGCCAGGCCGCCAGAAACACCTGCACATGGTCAGGGTCCAGCTCATCGTCATCATCCAGAAAATTGACAAACTGCCCTTTGGCCTGATTAAGACCGACATTGGCGGCCGCTGCCCGTCCGCGACTGACAGGCACATTAACGATATTCATACGCCAGAAGTCACCTTGAAAGGGCGTCAGCACATCATCAACTTCACAACCACCGTCATTAACCACCACAAGGTCAATATAATTCCTGTGTGACTGTGATTTGACAGATTCAACTGCTCTTATCAGTGTATCTGGACGATTTTTTGTGCGAATGACGATGGAAACAACCGGCCGGTCTTCTGGCTGAGAGTCGGCCAGATTCAGGAACGCCCGCTCACGCACACTCCCCTGCAACCGGCCTCTGACGGAGGCATAACGATAGAAGGCTTCCGCCGCCTTTACCTGCTCGGGCAAGGTATAGGTTCTGGCGACATTCAGTGCCTCCATAACCTGAACATAATTATTCTGACCTAGCTGGGATTGATAGAAATGCAGAAGTCGCGACTTCTCGGCCGCAACGGCGGAAATATCAACCAGAACATTAGTCTCGCCCTGACGCGAGATTTCATAATGAAAAATCTGGCCGGTAAACTCTGATTTTTTCAGCGCCGTCCATGTAAGCACAGCAGCCGAGCGGTGATCGGGGTGAAACTCTTCTGGCGAGGGGAAAAAGACCACATCCGGATTAAGTTCCTTTAACACCGAATGCAACGCCATGACCTGATGCTCGCTACAGGATACACCCCGGTCAGGCAGTTCAAGGAAAACGGTTGCGGCGTTCAACTCCTTACTAACAGCAAGCGCTTCGTTCTGACGCTCTGATTTAGTACCACCCTTATCACCCGATGTCAGATACAGCAGGGTTAACTTCTGGCCTTTGCTTGCAGCAATAGCCAATGCGCCCCCCATACCAATAATTTCATCATCCGGATGGGGTGCAACGACAAGCCAGTGTCCCGCTGGCAACTCCGATGCTTTAAACGGTATCAACACATGCTCGGGTAACATGACGACCTCCCTGTAGCGACATGCCTAGTCAAAATGTGACAAGGTTCACATTTTATCCTGATATGCCACACAACAGAAAGTCAAAAACCGCCATAAATCGGTAAAGCTTGCACTGAACGCACAAAACGCACATAAAAAAAGCGTGGTCAGGCCACGCTTCTTATACTTCTGCTAACGATGACTACTTAAGCAGCTTAGAAATGTCGTCAGCGTTCCACTCAGGGAAGTACTTACGCACCAGACCATTCAGCTCCAGTGTAAACATTGCCATACGCTGTTCATATGAGAGCCCCGCTGAGCGGTCTGTTTTTTCACGGATCATGCCCGCCGCCAGCGTTAGATTGGACATGCGGTCAATGACCACGAAGCTGCCCGTACCCTGCGTCTGATCGTACGGATCGATCACCAGCTCGGCACTCAGCTCGACCGTCACCAGACCCACTTCATTCAGCCCCAGATGATCCGCGTCCAGCCGGTCCATCGTGTTAACATCCACACGATGCTGAACGGCGGTAACACGACCGTAAACACTCTTGGCGGCGGCTTTAAAAATATACTCTTTACCAACCACAAGCGGTTCTTCATTCATCCAGACCACTTCGGCGGTAAATGCAGATGTCACCTCAGGACGCATTTCCAGACTGACGATGACATCGCCACGGGAAATGTCGATTTCATCTTCCAGCGTCAGCGTGACCGCTTCACCAGCACCGGCCCAATCCAGATCACCGTCTGCGGTCACAATACGTGAAACCTTGCTCACTTTGCCGGATGGCAGCGCCATTACCGAATCACCTGCTTTTACCGCACCAGCCGTGATAGTGCCGCAGAAACCCCGGAAATCGAGATTCGGGCGATTCACATACTGCACCGGTAAACGGAAGGCCGGAAATTCAACCGCAGGGGTTGTATCTACGCTTTCCAGCAGCTGAATCAGAGTTGGGCCCTGATACCAGTCGGTGCTGGCGCTGCGTTCTACGACGTTGTCACCCAATAAGGCAGACATAGGAACGAAATAGATATTTTCAAACTTGAGCTCTTCAGCAAACTGACGGTAATCATCAGCAATCTGGTCGAACACACTCTGCTCAAAGCTCATGAGGTCCATCTTATTGACGGCCACAATCACATTTTTGATACCCAGCAGACTGACGATGTAGCTGTGACGACGGGTCTGGGTCTGAATGCCTTTACGGGCATCGATCAGAATAATCGCCAGATCGCAGGTCGACGCACCGGTCGCCATGTTCCGGGTGTACTGCTCGTGCCCCGGGCAATCCGCAATAATGAACTTACGCTTATCCGTAGAGAAATAGCGATAAGCCACATCAATGGTAATACCCTGTTCACGTTCAGACTGAAGACCATCGACCAGCAGCGCCAGATCGAATTCCTGATTCGTGGTATTAAACTTCTGAGAGTCCTTCTTAATCGCTGCCAGCTGGTCTTCGAAGATCAGCTTGGAATCGTGCAGCATACGGCCAATCAGGGTCGATTTGCCGTCATCAACGTTGCCACAGGTTAAAAAGCGGAGGATATCTTTTTGCTCATGCTGCTGCAGGTAGGCAAGGATATCCTGTTCAATCAAATCAGATGCGTGTGCCATATATCCCCCTTAGAAATAACCTTCCATCTTTTTCTTTTCCATTGAACCCGACGAATCGTGGTCAATGGCCCGCCCCTGACGTTCCGAGGTGGTCGTCAGCAGCATTTCCTGAATAATTTCCGGCAGTGTATCCGCCGAGGATTCAACGGCACCGGTCAGCGGGTAACAACCTAAGGTGCGGAAACGAACCATCTTCATTTCCGGGGTCTCACCTTCCGCCAGCGGGAAACGCTCATCATCCACCATCAGCAGCATTCCGTCGCGCTCAACCACCGGACGCTCTGCCGCGTAGTACAGAGGAACAATCTCAATGTTTTCGAGATAGATGTATTGCCAGATGTCCAGCTCAGTCCAGTTAGACAGCGGAAATACGCGAATACTTTCGCCCTTATTTACCCGGCCGTTGTAGGTATTCCACAATTCCGGGCGCTGATTCTTGGGGTCCCAGCGATGATTTTTATCGCGGAAGGAATAAACGCGCTCTTTTGCACGCGATTTCTCTTCGTCACGACGGGCGCCACCAAATGCAGCATCAAACTTGTATTTGTCCAGCGCCTGCTTCAGGGACTGGGTTTTCATGATGTCGGTATGTTTTGCCGAACCATGAGTAAACGGGCCAACACCCTGTTTAACGCCTTCTTCGTTGATATGAACAATCAATTCCATACCCAGTTTCTTCGCCATCTGATCACGAAACTCAATCATCTGACGGAATTTCCAGGTTGTGTCCACGTGCATCAGTGGAAACGGTGGAGTACCCGGATAAAAGGCCTTGGCTGCCAGATGCAGCATCACGGCGGAATCTTTACCAATTGAATACAGCATCACCGGATTATCAAACTCGGCGGCCACTTCACGGATAATATGAATACTCTCAGCCTCAAGTTGCTTAAGGTGCGTCAATCGCTTTTTAGTTAATTGCATTTTTCATCCTCGGAGATTCGTTTTGTACTGCGCAAGTTTCTTCTGAATACCAACACCGCCAGGCCTAAAGGTTGCAGCAACCGTCATTAGCTTGTAACTACACTCGAGATCGGATCTCTCATTTGCGATGGCCAGATCTCGCAAATAATCTATTGTTTCAGCAGGAATACTTATCGCTGAAAATGAGAAAATATGAGCAACGTCTGATGCAAACTTTGACAGATCAATCAGAAAACCCTGCCCTGACGGCAACTCTTCTCCCGGATGTGAGCCATCATGAAAAAGAAACTCTGTGACAGTTGGATAGTCAAAATACCCAGAAACAGTGCCTTTGAAAGCGCCACGACCATGTAAATATGGAACGCCATCATTTAACCCAAAGAGCGGCTCAAGAATCACCTCTCCGCCCGAACTAGACAGAGCCTCATGATAGTAAAGAGAACCAAAAAGAGCATAAGGAGTGCCATTTACAGTGAAACCATGAAGAGATTCAGATTCCTTCGAATTAAAATAACCAAAAGAGACAATTTCACCAGAGTTAGGCAAAGTCAACGTTTCCTTTAGAAGGAAGCAGTTCAGTTCCATCAAGCTGTTTGAAAACGAATACTCCTCAACGCCACTCTGCAAACGAAGATACTCCTCGCCGAGCAGAGAAAACACACCCTCCCTAGACTTAATTCCTTTCGGAATACTCCACTTAATAAAACAAATCTCCCCAGCCAACCAACACCCAAAATAATATGAAACCTCCTTCTTGAGATGAATACTATCCTTATACATAGAAGGTTCAAATAAAACCAGATTAAGATCCAACGTAAAAAAGTCAAACCGCTCGCTTAAATGTTTAACTTTCTCATAGTACCAATATGACTTAGATAAACTAAGATTAACAATTGGAAACACTATATTAAGAACTGGGACCTTAAGCCTAGCTAGCAATGCATAAAAATCTACTAATCTCTCTGCATAAGAATCTGGCATCCGCGACACATAATAGTTTACATCATTAATGTAATGGTCCAAGATAATCAAATCAAATTGCCTAAGCTGCTCCTCATTCTTAAGAAGCGTCTTAACGTGCGCATAATATGGCACACGGCCGGAGGAGAAATTAGTCACATCATGCGACGCTCTCAAAGCTCCAACGTAACCACCTTTCATTACAGAATTTGAAGTCCCTATCACCGCAATCTTCATCACCTACTCCTTGCAAAGTGCAGAAAAAACGGTACCCCAAGTCGGATTCAGCTGTGCGCAGACAATAAAATAGGGGTTTAAAAGGTCTTCTTTCTGACCGTATTCAAGCGGCTTTAATGCGGGGGTCAAAACCGCTCCGCCAGCGATTTCTACCACCGCCTGGGCTGCGCCTGTATCCCATTCACAGGTAGGTGCCAGACGCGGATAAAGATGCGCCTTACCTTCTGCAACCAGGCAGAGTTTCAGCGAACTTCCCATAGAGACAGTTTCTACTTCGCCCAGACTCTGAGCGAATTTCTCCAGCGCTTCCGCGCCATGACGACGTGAACCCACCACCTTCCAGGTCTCACCAGCCACGGGCTCTGAACTTACGCGAATCTCTGTGGGCTCTGCCTCCTGACCATCCTTGCGGAAGGCACCTACACCTTCTGTTGCAAAATACAGACGGTCAAGAGCCGGACAATAAACAACACCCAATACCGCCTTACCACCACGGATAAGCGCAATATTGACTGTGAATTCATCATTTTTGTTAATGAATTCCTTTGTGCCGTCGAGCGGATCAACCAACCAGAATTCGCCCCAGTTTTTGCGAGCATCCCACTTCATCTGTTCGGCCGGAGACTCTTCAGACAACACAGGCAGGCTGCTGATTTCTGCAAGACCATCACAGATAATATGATGAGCCGCGATATCCGCCTCCGTCAGGGGACTGCTGTCCGCCTTTTCGTATTTGGTGAAGTCAGTGCGATAAATAGCCATGATGGCCTCGCCGGCTTTACGGGCGATGGACGATACCTGATCAACCAGCTGTTGCATGACAAGCCTCCTTAACCGGCTTCAGGTAGCCATTACTTTCCAGATAGGCAATTACCTGATCAGCGGCATCTTCAACAGCAACGCCTACATTGAGAATATGAATTTCCGCAGACTCAGGTGACTCATATGGGGAATCAATGCCGGTGAAATCTTTAATCTGGCCGGCACGCGCCTTTTTATACAATCCTTTAGGATCGCGACGCTCGCACTCTTCAATCGGGGTATCAATGAAAACTTCGATGAATTCGCCCTCTCCCAACATGGCGCGAACCATGTCCCGGTTTTCGCGGAAGGGAGAAATAAACGCGGTTAAAACGATCAGCCCGGCGTCAATCATCAGGTTGGCAACCTCACCGACACGACGGATGTTTTCTACCCGATCCGTTTCAGAAAAACCGAGGTCTTTACACAAACGATGACGGACATTATCGCCATCCATCAGGTAAGTATGCTGCTGGCGCAGAGCCAGCTTGTGCTCAACCGCACCGGCAATGGTGGATTTTCCCGATCCACTCAACCCGGTAAACCACAACAGACAGGGACGCTGTTTCTTCATATCCGACCGGATGGCTTTATCCACCGGGTGGTTATGCCAGACGATGTTCTCATCTTTCATTTTAATCTCCTTAAAACTCCCAGAACTGTGGAATAAGCAGTAACGCCATCACGCCCACAATCAGGCTGAGAGGTGCGCCAAATTTAACGTAATCCATAAACCGGTAACCACCCGGACCCATCACCATCAGATTGGTCTGATAGCCCGTTGGCGTCATAAAGCTTGCCGATGCCCCCACCATAACGGCGATGGCAAACGGCTCATAATTCACCCCCAACGTCTGCGCGGTGCTTAATGCGATTGGCAGAACAATAATGGCGGCGGCGTTGTTGGTCATAAGCTCCGTCAGGAACACCGTCGTGACATACACAGCCGCTAATGCCCCCCAGGGGGTCTTAACAAATTCAAGCAAGGTTGCCGCAACGGCCGACGCAAGCCCCACATTCTGTACCGCAGCACCCAGACCAAAGGCACAGGCGATCACCAGCAGCACCGGATAATCAATACTCTTCCCGGCATCCTCAAAGGCAATACAACCGGTCGCTAGCATAGCGCCGGCGGCAACCACAGAGCTTTCAAAGATGGACAGAAGACCGGTAGCGGAAGCGACGATCATGGCTAAAAAAATACCAACGGCCAGCAAGGCTTTACGCTCTTCTGCGTGATTGGTTTCAGCTAATTTACTGACCAGAAGAAAATCACGACTATTCCGGTAGCGCATCAGAAAGCCTTTCTGCGCCTCAATCAGCAGGGTATCCCCTGCCTCAAGAATCAGTTCACCGAGCTTGCCTTTAAGACGCTCACCGTGACGCGACACACTCAATACCACAGCGCTGTAGCGATGGCGGAAACGGGCTTCTTTAATACTCATTCCGATCATCGGATTTGAAGGCGAAAGAACGGCTTCAAACAATCGACGATCTGAACGGTTCCCATCCAGTTTAAAACGCTGATCGTCGGCCAGCGTTAAGCCGTGAATATTGCGTAATTCCAGTACCGATTCCGGACTGCCAGCGAACACAAGACGATCACCAGCCTCCAGAACCGTACGAGGGCGTACTGCGGACAAAACCTGCCCCTCACGCTCCACTTCCACCAGAAAAAGCCCCGGAAGATTCCGCAGACCAGCATCCTGAATACTCCGTTTGACCAGTTCACTGCTGGGCTGAATAACCATTTCAACCATGTATTCACGTACATGATCAAACTGCTCCATCGAGCCTTCACGTGCCGGCAACAAGGATGGCGCAGCGAGCTTCATGTAAAAGAATCCAACCACGGCGATTGGCAAACCCACCCAGGCAATTTCAAACAGCGAAAAACCTTCCAAGCCCTGCTGCTGAATCAAACCATCGACCACCAGATTGGTACTGGTACCGATCAGCGTACACAACCCACCCAGTATCGACGCATAACTGACCGGGATCAGAATACCTGACAAACGTAACGAAAAACGTTTGGATAACCCCTGCGCCAGTGTCGTAAACATGGCCACAATCGGAGTGTTATTCACAAAGGCACTCAGCACCACAGTCACCGGCAACATACGGTTAAACGCACTGGCCTGAGACTTAGGGCTCCCAACCAGATAGCGGCGCAACAAATGTGTGGCACCCGTATCTCTCAAACCGCCGACAACCACATAGAGCGCGGCGATCGTGAACAGGCCAACATTCGAAAACCCTGCTAGAGAATCTTTAGGCGATAGTACATCGCTCAACAGCAACACTCCCAACACCGCCAGGAACAGCTTTTCCGGTGCCAGTTTATTACTGATTAGCGCTACCAGAGTAAACCCCAGCAAACCGGCTACCAAGTAAAAATCCACGAACGGTCACTCCCTAAATTGATGCCAATGCTCAACGGCTGCTGGACTCAGATACACTCTTCAGCCGCTTTACCATCAATTGCAGATACGGGCCATCTGGCCTCAGCCCTAATGCCCTATCAGCAATGGCCAAAGCAGAGGCATAGTCACCCGCGCGCTCCAGTATTTTACTCAGCTCCCGGTACACATCTGCCAACTGAGCACTTCTATCCAATGAGGCAGCGAGATCTTCCGGTCGCATCAGCTGACGGCGCTCGAAAGGAAGAGCATCAAAGGGAAGATCAACCCAACGACACAACTGAAGGAAGTCATATGAAAAATCTCCCGATTTAAGGGCGTGAAATACACAATCCCTGATGTAATCACCAAGTTCTGGCGCTTTAGCTACAAACGCCCACACGAGATCTATAGATTCGTAATGATTACCGACATCTAATTCCTGTCCATGAGAAACACTAATGCCAAAAACTTCCGAGATCCGAGCAACAATAGGAGCATATTTATCCTCCAACAACCTTAAACACTCTTTTCCCAACAACTGTTCTAGAGAAGGTCGCGGTGGAGAAACAGCATCTGAATACTTCTGCAAGGCAAAATCGACTTGACCATTCAGATGCTGTTCAAGTGGATTTAAAATACTATTAAGCACACGCTTAAACTCAACAGCGCACGGGGTGTAGCTCAGATTAATACGCTGCCCACGGCAACTCAATTGAATTCCAAGAAAAGATGACAACGCTCCTGTAGCATCCGATGCCGCTTGATCGTGATACGGCAATACTACTACACGCTGCGGGCCGGCCAACTCTGCCCAGCGAAGCAAAGATTCGCCCGTTATAGCAGGCTTGAGGCAAGCTTGCGACATGGAGAATGTCTGGATAGTCTGACTATAAAAATGCCGCTTTACATCCTGATTATATGAAGATCTGAATGAATCAAGCGGATGCCTATAAAACGACACTACCACATATTTGAAATCCACTAATGCCACAGTCAAGAGATCAGGATGGGTAAAGAATCCTTCAGCTGAAAGCAGCAACTTACAACCAACCGCACGGGCCTGCAGAAGGTAGTTGCAGATTTTATCCCTAACCGCCCCAACGTTTCCCTCATTCAGTAGGGATGCGATTTGCCAATGACCACCGGATATACCATTAGGGTCAAGTTCGTGTGGTGGGTAGTAATATCCACTAAGTGCCAGAGCATCCTGGTTCTGACTAAAGTCTTTTTGCACTGCCGAAGAACCGGTTTTCGGCGCGCCAATATGAAGGATAATCTCGGCATCAGCTAAAATACCGGAATTGCCAACAACCATGATAACCTCTTCAACACCAAAATATAGACAAAAAAGACTTCATAACATTCATGCTCCTGCGACCAGATCCGCGTAAATGAACCGCATCGCCGTGGCTGCATCTTCATCTAACAACCAAAGGGATTTTGGTATCCGAACGTCCTCCGAGGATAACGGCCTACTTTCATCTACAGAACCCGAATAGGCCTTGTTGATGGTATCAAGTAGAGCCCTATCAACGAATGATGCGCCCACCACATACTGATCCATTGCACGCTCCATTGCCGGAAATACGGAACAAGCCAACAAATCTAGGTATTTGTCGCGATGCGCCAAAAAGCGGATTCGTAACTGATGACCTCTCAGTGGCCCTGCAACGGAGAGATAGTGCAGGCTTCTGAGAACTTCAAGATCGAGAAAGTCTATCCGCGCATTAACAGAGGTCCATTTTTCCAGGAAGGGCATTGACTGCCCAATTGCTTCAAAAAAACTACTCAACGTAGATTGTGATGAAACCGCTTTCTCATAATCTACAACATGTACAGATGCTGCAGAAAAAACTTGCAGGTAGTCATCAATCTTCCGCTTAATATTCAATTCATCGCTGATAAAAGGGCGCGCCAAGTGGCGGTTAGCAAACTCGGGATAGGACTGGGTTATCCCGGACTTAACATATTCGTGCCATACCGAGAGCAACCGGATTGTTGGTTGTCTATAATAAATAATAATTTTTACATCATCGAAATGCAGAACCTGACGCAACAAACTGATCTGATCCTGCGTCATGTTATAAAAATTTTCGCTGGACAAAATTACATCACCAGCAAACGAATTCACATCGTTCAATTCCTGACGATATGCAGACAAGTCACCCGACTTAACAGCAGTGGCGAGACCTGTATGACCGTACATTTCCAACATACTGTCCGGATACAATACCCCCTGTTCAAACAACTTTTCTCGGTGCTTAAACAACTCCTGCTGGATATACGTGCTTCCGGTTTTATGAGGACCAATGTGAAGGTACAGTGTCTTCATTTTATATTTTCACCATCAAATAAAGGGACTGTGCCCAGTCACAGCAACGAGACAACCCCACTTTTTCATTTGCTTAATATTGCTTAACGACTCAAAATCACACGGAAGCGTCGGCATCCGTAAAGCCTGCCATTTGTCCTTTGGAGCAAGGATATGAATAGTCCTAATACCAAAGTCACCAGGAATCTGTGAATCAGAAACAACATTATCACCAACATGAACAAAGGACTTAAGCTTGCCGCCTGCCTTAAGCTCAGCGCTCAACCGTTCCCAAACAGTCCCTGAGTCTTTTCTCAAGCCCGTTTCGCTCGATACGTACAGAACATAAGGAACAACAATACCAACTACTGCTAAAAGCTTATCGATTTGCATCCGCGTGTAGTATGTATCTGTCACAATATAAATCTGCTTACCAGAGCCACCCAATCTATTAACAAACTCTACCATCAACTCCTTCGGCCGGATCATTGATAGATCAATTTCAAACTCAAGATCTACCATCTCCAGAATACGTTCTGAAGGAATAATCTTCTGCGCAGCGAGCTCTTCATAGATCTCGACAATAGTAACATCACCCTTAAACTTTTTTTTCTCTCGAACAGCTAATTCCGCTGCATTTCGCAGAGCGACAAACTCGCTTCCGGACAAAGTCAGTCCAGCCAACTCAGGGAGACAAAACTTGGCATAGTCAGGGACAAAATATTTCCGCCACACCAGAGTATCAAAAACATCAAATGAACAGATCTCTTGCTGCGAGCACAGCATATTCATGCGAAAATCCAAACCATATTGATATTCAAGAAAAATGAAATTTTCATCCAATGAAAATTGGCCAGACGCAGGATAATAGTAAAAGTTCTTATACCCTTGTTTTTGAGCAATAACTGGCAAAACTCGCTCTATAGCGTGCAGGACTGTTCCATCAGCTGGAATTGGCTCTTCAGGAAAATCAGCATAAGACCACGACCTTTCGAGCAAAGGTCTGACTGCATCAACGCGAGCCCAGAACATACCACCGGCCGGATACGCAAAATAGTCTTTATGGAAATCGATATCAAACCACTCCCTGAGTAATTTATTACCAATCCCTTTATTCTTCAGCCAATGACAGGTCCATTGCGGCATGTTCCAGAACGTTGTCGGATGGTAAATACCTAACGCCGGATCATTCTCGAACGCATTCAAAGCATTCCGGAGTATCTGCTTATCACGAGCGAGATATTCAATTAGATACTCTGCCCAATGAACTTGTTCAGATCCCGAATACAGTGATTTTTTACTATGCATGTGGCAGAAAAAATCGTAATCACGCAATTTTTCTGCAAACTCAACCAAAAAAGGGCCGAAATTGCGTCCTTGATTAGGGACAGTCTTAACATACACAGACTGAACAGACGGGTTCGCTCTGAATACAATTTCTGCTTTTTCAGCCACTTCACGAGAGGTGGTTGTGATAAAAAGATCAAAATTGAAATCAACTCCCATAAAGGCATTATGGAACCGGCTAATAAAATCTGCGTAGAAAATATGCAAAACGACAGCATAACGCCCCTCTCTTTTGAAAGGAATTTTAGCGACGTCTAAGTTTTCTCTGCTGCGCCAGAGAGGCCTGAGCGGATACGCCGAACGTCCTTCAGCAAGACCAAAACGTAAAAAATGCCGCAGAGGCGACATACCAGCAGTATACACGTCAGGGTTATTATGAAAATAAGACACCGGATCAAACGCAGAACTTGGCGCCACATTAGAAAAAGCTGACTTTCTGAGGTAGTCAGCAAATGCATCTTCAGCCGAAGAAAAGTAAATTTTGTGCTGCTGCTGATACCAGACAGGATCAAACAAGCCTGCACTGATTGCATCAGCAAACAAAGACGGATCATCAACAGCCAAGTGCGGCGCAGATTTTTTTCCGCCAACGTTATTCCCGAGAACTTTCTTACGAAGCCTCGCAGTCGATTTCTTAATTCTATTAAGCATATTCACTATCCGAACAACTGAGCTGGATTTAACACACCAAAGCCTGAAATGTGGTCATCCACCTCCAGTATCGCCCTTAAATCCATAGGAAAGCTTGCAGGATCAGCAACAATACCTGCGTAATATTCGGGGATGTCCTCTGCTGCGAGTTGCGTCTCGTCAGGTAAAACGTCCTGCATATAGGAAACAGCACCTTCATTGATCTGCTGAAGTATTTCAAAATGGTGCTGCGCACGCGTCTTTTGTGCGAATCCAAAACGGCTCTGTCCATTGACGGAGAATATATCAATTATTTGCCCATGAGGGGCCGTGAGCACCGACTCCAGATACAACGACCGATCAATCATGGGGTAGCCCTTACCAAAGCTCTGGCCACTACTCAAATGGCCATAATACTGGCAGGAATCTGTATCCTTCGCCCTGGACGTAGTGACCATGTAATGACCAATGGTAGATTCTCCGGTCATCGCAGAAAGCAGAGTCTGAATAGTTCCGGTAAATCCAATATCCAAGACGTTTAAAGGACCATTCCGAAAGCCTAACCCTTTCAAGTATTCCGCGTAGAGTTCTGATTTTGCCTGTAACTCACTCCGGAAAAGCTGGCTGATATCAGTCAGAACTTTTTCAATCCTGACTGCCTCACTTGGCAGCTTAACTTCACTTTCCATTTGCGCAGTAATATGCGGCAGCCGGACCATAATCTTATTAATATCCGCACCGCTAAAACCGAACCTGCGCGTCAGAAAATTCAACAGACTGCCCTTGTAATGATGCTGAAGCGTCGAGGGAATCAGCTTCTTGTCTGCCAGAGCCAATTTGAACAAAAAAGCCCGGGAGCACAGCAAATACTGAGACTTCAGTTCTGGACGACAGCCACTGATTACCTGATAGTGATCAAACAGCTGTTTCAGAAAATAACCTTCACGTGCGAGAAAATAGAGTGTCTTCGGCTCATGCCCTGAACAGCAGGCAAGCACTTTGTCGAAAAATGCAGTCACTACGGGGCCGATAAAGCGGTATCCGAAATCATGCAACTCCTGAGTGGTTGAATTCATGCATCACCAACCGGAATATCCAATTTCAACTGGTACTCAGCTACTTTCTTACGGGCAATTGTACCTTCAGGACGAAACACCTGTACCAGTCGCATCAAGGAGTAAGATGTTTCCAGCGAGGTATCTTCATACTCAATCGCTGCATCACGCAGAAAATCGATAAAATCTTCATTGACACGGGCAAATTTCTTCAGCTCCGCGACTTCATCCTGACTTAACATATTATAAGAATCTCAAATCTATCAGTTGTAGCCGTTAGGGTTCGCCGACTGCCAAGCCCAGGCGTCACGAACCATCTCATCAATACCAAGCTGCGTTTTCCAGCCCAATAGGCGCTCAGCCTTGCTTGCATCAGCCCAATACGCAGCCAGATCTCCATCTCGGCGGGGCTTTATAACATAGGGAATAGACACCCCGTTAATACGCTCAAATGCGGATACGAGCTCAAGCACAGAGTAGCCCCTGCCTGCTCCTAGGTTTATCGCCTGATACCCGGCATTGCTATTAAGATACTGAAGTGCTCGTATATGACCATATGCAAGATCCATTACATGGATATAGTCGCGGACACCAGTCCCATCAACGGTATCGTAATCATCTCCAAATACTCCCAGTTCAGCCAATTGCCCCACAGCGACCTTGGTAATAAAAGGCATAAGATTGTTCGGGATGCCTTTCGGATCTTCACCTAACATGCCAGAAGGGTGCGCTCCTATTGGGTTAAAGTATCTAAGAGCCACCAGAGCATACTGAGGATCTGACGCACAAAGATCGTACATCATATCTTCAACGACCGACTTTGTCTGTCCATACGGGTTAAACGGCCTTTTACGGTGCTCCTCCGTATAAGGATTGAACTCAGGCACACCATAAACCGTCGCCGATGATGAAAAAACCAGTTTGCGAACCCCATGCTCCTTCATACTCTCAAGCAGATTCAGACTACCATCCACATTATTGCGATAATAACGCAGCGGTTCCGCAGCAGACTCTCCAACGGCCTTGTATCCAGCAAAATGAACAACAGAATCCACCTGATTAGTGGCAAAAACAGCGTCCAGCGAAGATTTATCCCGGATGTCAACCTCTACAAACCTGGGGCTTATTCCTGTTACTTCCCGTATGGCATTCAGCACTTTAGGGGAACTATTCTCAAGATTATCAAGCAGCAGAAGATCAAGCCCCTGCTGCAGCGCCAGAACACAAAAGTGACTACCGATAAATCCGGTTGCACCACAAACAAGTATTGCCATATCAAACGTCACATTAAAGAGGATTAAATCTGACCCGGTAATTTTCCGCGTCAAACGACTCATAAACGCAGGTTACAATTACTCAATCCATAGCCAATTTCTCAGCCTGATCCGCTTTAAACTTGACAAGAAAATCCCTCTTCAAAGGACCTGTCAACCTCTTCAAGCCTTCCCTATCATTGCTCACATCCGATATCGAGTCAGCACCCAAGCGTCGCAGAAGCTCATAAACATAGTCTGGACTTTCAACGCACTCCTCATAAACCAACGTTATTGGCTTAATATCAAAGCGATCAAAAAATTTCCTCCAACCTTGATACTCAGAAGAAATACGCTGAAATTCTATCTGTGAATCCTCGAAATTATACTTTTCGGCAAGATCGTCCGGAGATTTAATTCCATGAGCACCAAAGTAGTTAGAGGTCATATGCAAAGCTGGTGTCTTTTGCCTAATAAAAATGTACTCATAGTCGGAAAAAAACTGAGTAAAAGCCTCCAACGGCTTTAAAGAAGACAGCTCATCCTTTGCATTTTTCAATAAAGTACCAACTCTGGCAACCTGATCAAGATTCACCCTCAGGGCAACAATACCAGAGCCAGCACTAGCAGCAGCCGAGAGAGCAGCATCTACATCATCACCTGAAATCCGAGTCTCCTTTGCCGCACCACTGCCCAACAAATTAGCTCTGGATAAGTAGAGTCGCGGCCGACCAAGAAAACCAACCGAAGCCAAATCTTTAACAAAATGGTCCGTTGATTTACCATCAACGACACATAAAACGTAGTTTTTCATAAACGAATCTCCTCAAGACGATAACATGAATTTAAATCACTGGCGCCAAATCAATCCTGAAAAACAACCTCAGACTGCCCCTGACTTACCGAAAACACTTTATACAAAAGCTGCAACGCACGCGGGTTAAACATCCACTCACCACGAGGGACTTTAACCTTTCGCCCCACAGGCACCAAGGGCTCAAGCCAAAATCGATCAGAGTATCTAGAGACCATATAATCATAGGAGGCAAGATCTACAGCCGAATTACCGACCTCAATATACATAAGGTCAGCAGAAATCATATCCATCAACTCCCTGACTGCAGGTTCTTTTGCAAGCCGAAGTCTGTTAAACGCAAGCCGAACATTCTCAGATGCATCACAATCAGAACGTTGCTGAGCAATATTTAAAGCTCTAAACAACTCAGCCTTCGCTATCGGAAGAGAAAGGTTTCTGCGAACATTGTCATCTTCAACAAGCCCATTCAAACCAACAACAGACATCAGCGCCTGCATAGAGTTACCTTCAGAAACACAGCGCTTATGATCAATAAACACCATATTTTCCCTACCCACCACGCTCTCCAGATCAGTCAAAAACCTCTCATGACCAATATCACCTTTTTGACTTACCCGAAAAAATGATTTCGCAAAAAACTCCGGAAAGCTCGAAGTAAATCCATGCTTAACAAGTTCTTGCCATTGAGAAACCATTCGATCAGAAGGAGATCTATAGTAGTAAATTATCTTAAAAGCGTACTCAGGAAACAATCCTTTCAACTTCCGAAAGAAATCACCCGACATGAGACTGAGCTTTTCACTTGAAAGAAGAATGTCACATCCTTGCTTCTTCCACTTATCAACCACCGAGTGAAACACCACTTCATCATCATGAGAGTTAAAAACTTTGCATATATCATGATGACCATACAGACGAAAATATTCTTTGGGGTACAACAGACCAGCCGCAGCCATAACTTCCGACTTACCCGTACAAAGTTCCTGTACATACGTCGACCCTGTTTTGTGAGGACCAACATGAAGATAAAGTGTTAAACCACCCATAGATTAAACCCTCGCAGTAGTTTCAAAAAGCAAGATTAATTGACTGATATTTCACCTGCGACATGCAGTCGATTTATATAGCTTCGCATGCAAGATCCAACCTCAGGATGCCTTAAACCAAACTCTATATTAGCCAACATATACCCTTCCTTACTGCCGCAGTCGTGACTCTTCCCCACCATACCATAAGCCTCAACCTGTTCCGTTCTCATCATTTCAGCAATCGCATCCGTCAGCTGAATCTCTTCTCCCGCCCCAGGTAGAGTGTGCGAAAGGATATCCCAGATGCCCGCAGACAATACGTACCGACCAACAACTGCTTGATTTGATGGAGCATGACCTGCATCGGGCTTTTCAACCATGCCAACCATAACCTCAGAGGCACCAGGCTTAAGCTCTGCCCCGCCGCAATCGACGATACCGTATTTATGGACTTGATCAATGGGAACAGACTCAACCATTACCTGACTACGTCCCGTTGCGCGATAACGATTGATCATATCCGCTAAATTGTCACGACTAAGATCTGATGCAACATCGTCAATAATCACATCTGGCAAGAGCACTGCGAATGGATTATCTCCAACCAATGGTCGCGCACAGCTAATGGCATGACCAAGCCCCTTGGCCTGCCCCTGACGAACGTGCATGATGGTAACCCCTTTAGGGCAAATCGCCTGGACTTCCTCAAGCAACTGACGCTTAACCCGCTTTTCGAGAGTAGCCTCAAGTTCAAAACTGGTATCAAAGTGATTTTCTATGCTGTTTTTACTTGAGTGAGTAACGAGCACGATTTCTTTAATTCCCGCAGCTACCGCTTCATTCACCACATACTGTATTAATGGCTTATCAACGATTGGCAACATCTCTTTCGGTATCGCCTTAGTTGCCGGCAACATCCTGGTACCAAGCCCAGCAACTGGAATAATAGCTTTCATAGCACTCCTCTAATCAGAAATCATTTAAAGTAAAGACAAAATCAGTTCATACAACTCAGACTGACTAAACCGAATATTATCAGGACAGCGATATCCATCATCTTCCGATAGCGAAAACAACCCATCAAAGTCCAATCCGTACAATTGACATAACCTTCGATTAGACTCCTCATATCGCTCCATAATATGATGACGATCACTCAGAGGTAGAATATTCTTAACTTTCTCTTTTTTAATCCCCGACCTTAAATAAAAAGACTGCAAAAGTCTGTACCTGTCGCTCCCCAACCGGTCCGAAATATGCTCATTAACATAGCGAGCAAAACTCAACATACTCGGGCTCCAAGACTCGTTCCGATCTAGCTCTGGAGTTACATATGCATCACCAAATTCAAGACCGGTAGCCGCCGCGAAATCTGCCAGAATACCACTACCCCGCACAGCAAGTTCATAAGAACGCACAAAGTAACGTGCCGACGGCATATGCTTTTTCCACTGCTCAATAAGAAAATTGGAATCAAAAAACCACTGATTTGATATTAGTGACTTATACATATCCGCGACTGACTTCGTGCCACCAGACTTGACATATGTACTGTATGAAGACTGAAAGTAAGAATCCTGTCGACGAAAGTAGTATACTATGTCGATATGATCCGCATTCAAACTGCCTAGCAATTCAGCAAGCTTAGCAAGTCCATTGTGTTTTAATCTCGAAGAAAAATGCTCAACACTGAGCAACATCGTATGAAAATCTGATCTTTCATTAAACTCACGAATCAAAGGAGTCCATTCGAAATTAAAATCACAAGGAATATCCTTTGGAATAAACTCAAGAGGCCTACCACTATCCAGTTCGCATAGCGGAGATACGAGAGAAAACTGTGCATGCTTGCTAAATGCTGAAGTTGGATAGTACACCCCATCACGTAAAAGCTGATCCCTATTCACTGAAAAGAAATGCTGCATAAAGGTAGTAGCTGTCTTTTCAGAACCGATATGTAAAACAACACGCTTACACATTATCTAGCACCTCTATATGCGCACGAGCACATTCAGATATAGTAATAGGCCTTACGATATTATTATGAAAATCATTCCACTTTGCTTCTGAAATAGCCAACTCGATTACAGTAGCCAAAGACTGGTAACTACCTCTGCGGAAATGATAACCCGTAACACCATCTATAATCTTTTCTGCCATACCGCCGATATCAGCAGAAATAACCGGACGTCCATGATTATAGGCCTCCTGGATTACCATTGGCGAATTCTCCCACCAGATTGATGGAATAATCATCCAATCGCATTCCTTGAGTAGGCGGGGCATTTCGTGTGGTTCATAGGAGCCATGAACTGTAACGACATCTTTCAGTTCATCCAACAGATCTTTAATTTTGCCCTGAAAAGTGGCTTCCTGCATATCAAGGTTGGCACCATGAATATCGAGGTGAACCAGTTCTTTAACTTCATCCGGTAGTGCTGCGAATGCTTGGAGCAGCACATCAACACCCTTAAATGGGTTAATTTGTCCAAAGAAAGCAAATCGCCCCCTTACCTCTCCATCTACCAAGGTACGCGGAGCATCACCATGAGATGCTGGCTGGCCATTCTCGATCATCACTAGCTTCTCTTCCGGAATTCCCCAAGCTTTGTAGCGATCAAGAAGAAAGTGACTTGGCGAAATAAACATGTCAACCAGAGCAAACATTGACTGGAGGTATTGTTTACGCATGAAGAAATCAGCGCTGGATTTTTCCGGAAAGCACTTAGCACAATCTACAGGATTCGATTCATAGCAGAGCTTTGTACTGCCCTTTTTAACCATCTGTCCGTTGTTGAAACAGATAGCCATATATTCGTGGAGCGTAAAAAGGATCTTTGTTTCAGGCAGTGCATTCCTGACAACACGTAACATTTCGACGCCCATGTGTGCATAGTGGTGAAAATGCACAACCGTTGGCTGATACCGGCGCAGGAAGTCGGCAAAGTACTCCGTCATGTGACGGCTTTGGGCGCACCGCAGGTTGAACCAGTCACCAATACTGGTATGAAAAAGGATCTCACGGCCATCATTGCGTGTAGAAAATACAGAGCCTCCATGCGAGGAGTCACCAGAACGCGCCAGAAACAAGCAGTCCAGTCCCATTGCTTCGTATTCTTTGTAGAGATTATAGGCGGCAACTTCAGCCCCTCCCTTGCTATGATCTGGATGGCCATGTGCTACAACGAGAATACGGTTATGTTTCATGCCTTTGTTCATATTAAATTGCTTCCGCGCTCAGTTCCTTGATCATGCTTCCCCATCTTCTCGTATGCTGCAATCCGTTATAGATAGTCAGCTTGAACTTCCAGGACTTATCCTCGAATAAGTTTTGTGACTGCCTTTCCAGATGATAAAGAACGATGCTGCTATTGATATAGTTTACATAGCCTGCATTTAACGCCTTCAAACAAAGATCACTGTCTTCAAAATCACCAAGAACGTAGCTTTCATCAAGACCACCAAGCTGGCTATAGAGTTCAGTCTTCATGAGCATGCAGGCTCCTGTAACAGATGGGACCGAACGGAGACCAAGCTCTTCTGTCATCCAAACCGGCAGCCCTTTCCCAGGATGTTCGACTAACCAGAGGGATCCGAATTCTTTAATCTGCTGATAAGCAAGTCCGTCATGCTGAATCGTCTCATCCTCAAATAGCAGACGGGCTCCGAGGATGCCAGGGTTCTTGGCATGAGCATAAGTACCCATCATTTCTGCCAGCCAACCCGCGTACTTGGGCACTACATCAGAATTGAGCAGCAATAGCATTGGGGCTGTTGCATACTGAACACCCATATTATTAGCACCTGCAAAGCCAAGATTCATATCATAGCTCACGGTTTTGAATGGAAGCCGGAAAAGCTCATATACACCTGCACAATACTGGTTGAATTCGCTCAGCAACCTTGGATCATCAAGTACATAAATGATCTCTGCCCGACACATTCCCGGATCCTGAACGAATTGTGCAATCTGATACAAGACAAAATCATAACGCCCGTATATGGGGATAATGATGCTGCATACCGGCTCATCAGGCAGCTGGCCATATTCTGTAACCTGAACCGTATCCCCACAGGTCTTTTTATTAGCCCAGACACTGAAGATAGCATCACCAAGATAGCCATTCATTTCAGCCTCGTAACCTGGCTTGCGCATATCAACAGGTGTCAGCAACGTTCTGATTAATGAAATTGGATCATCCACCCCAGCATTCACATCCAACGGCATTACTGCAATCCTTCCACCCTTTGCAACCATTACCAGATCAGTTTTTTTTGTTGGGTTGTATTTAGACATACGGAATATTCCGTAAATACCTGCCTTATATCGTGAAGATACAATCCGTTCAAACGCCTTATTAACATCAGGGCGATCAAAGTTCGAGCATGACCCAAGCAGATTCTCAGATATACTTGACCCTTGGCGCAAATATACACCTAGCAAGTTGCTTTCAGAGTCTACCATCCATCCCTGTAGAAATACGCCGTAGCCAGGAATAGCTACATTATTATCACCATGCAAACGAATAAAACCTGGCAACTGCTCTACTGCAGAAAATCCTTCCGATGGACTAGTAAGCACAGATTTCACGCATTCATCCAAAATGTCAGTGACAAACGTACGAATATCCTTTTTATCCATTTGCATTGTGCTATTGAGAATAACTGCAGTATTTTCACTAAGGTTCGCTTCTACGTCCTTCTCATCAGACGAAAGCTTTAAAACAAATTTCAGGTCTACGGCATCTTCTCGATTAAACGGGGAGGCGAGCCTAAAAACACGCATAACCCCCCATTTAACCTCATCTTCGTCTCCAAAATGCTTGTTAACATCCATTCGACTAAATTTAATCAAAGACAAAGATGTCACATCTAACGTTTCACCCATGCAATTAATTTCAAGATCAGGAGCTTCCTCCCCGGTGTATCGCTCCCAACCAAGTATGCATAGTAAATCCGCGCCGTAGAAGATAGCTTGATCGTAGAACGCGCCGAGTATTTCGCCCATGGTAAGCCTTTCCTTTAAATTTCTGATACTGCTGCGACAAATCGCTCAAGTACAAGAGCAATTATATGATTTATGAGAATTGCTTCAGCAGCGGCATCCACCAGTTCTGATTGTGCAGATACCAGTAGACGGTCTTACGGATACCACTTTCAAAACTTTCTGCTGGTTTGTAGCCAAGTTCCTGCTGGGATTTAGTCGGGTCGATGGCGTAGCGACGGTCGTGACCGGCGCGGTCGGCTACGTAGGTAATCAGGTCGGCGCTTTTACCGGCGATGGCTTTGGTGGCCAGTGGATACCGAACAGTCAGTTCGGGTTCTGCAGCAAAGGCTTCATCCATCAGTTTGCAGATTAGATTAACGATGTCGATATTCGCCCATTCGTTTATGCCACCGATGTTGTAGCACTCACCCACACGGCCCTGTTTGATCACCAGATCGATACCGCGGGCATGATCGGTTACGTACAGCCAGTCGCGGATCTGCTGACCATCGCCGTAAATCGGCAGCGCTTTGTCGTGCAGGATGTTGGTCAGTACCAGCGGAATCAGTTTTTCCGGGAAATGATACGGGCCATAGTTGTTCGAGCAGTTGGACGTGGTGACGTTCAGACCATAAGTGTGGTGGTAGGCGCGCACCAGATGATCGGATGCGGCTTTACTGGCGCTGTAAGGGCTGTTCGGCGCGTACGCAGTGGTTTCACTGAAGGCCGGGTCGGTCGGGCTCAGCGTGCCGTACACTTCGTCGGTGCTGACATGGTGAAAGCGGTGTGCAACCGGGCTTTCGCCGCGCGCTTTCGGCTCGTCAATCCACAGCTTTTTAGCGGCCTTCAGCAGGCTGTAGGTACCAATAATATTGGTTTCAATAAAGGCATCAGGGCCTGTAATTGAACGGTCTACGTGGCTTTCGGCAGCAAAGTGCACAAGATTATTCACCTTGTGCTCTTTGATCAGGATCTCTACCAGTGCTGTGTTGCAGATATCGCCGTGGACAAAGGTAAAATTCGGATTGTCTTCGACACTGGCCAGGTTCGCACGGTTACCGGCGTAGGTCAGTGCATCCAATACAATTACTTTGTCCTGTGGGTAGGTTTCGAGCCAGTAGAGAACGAAATTCGAACCAATAAAACCGGCACCACCGGTCACTAACAACGCATTCATTGAGCAAGTTCCTGAATCATATTCTTTAATGCGGTACGCCAGTGAACTCCGTTCACGGCTATGTCTTTACGCAGGGCGGAGGTGTCGAGCACGCTGTAAGCCGGGCGTTTGGCGGGTGTCGGATACTGGGCAGCAGTGATCGGATTTACCGGAATGGCTTTTTCGAGCAGATTGGCTGCAACCGCCAGTTCCTGAATCGCAACGGCGAAGTCGTACCAACTGGCGGTACCCAGATCGGTCCAGTGATAAATAACCTGAGTGTCCTGCTGTCGGCATTTGCGCTCTGCCAGCAGCCACAGGGCATTGGCCAGATTACGGGCCGACGTCGGCGTGCCGACCTGATCAGAGACAACACCCAGCTGCTCTTTTTCGCGCATCAGGCGGATCATGGTTTTAACAAAGTTATTACCATGCACGCTGTAAACCCAGGCCGTACGGACGATGCTGACATCGGCACCGAGAATGGTCTGAGCTTGTTGTTCACCGGCCAGTTTGCTGGCGCCATAAACGCCCAGCGGAGATGTCGCGTCCGACGGCTGATACGGGGTATTTTTATCGGCAGCAAACACAAAGTCGGTAGAAACATGCAGTAACTTTGCACCGAGTGTTTTACAGGCCTGCGCCAGATTCTTAACGCCGGTTTCATTAACCGCGTACGCCGCATCTAGGTCGGACTCGGCCTTATCGACAGCCGTGTAGGCGGCCGCGTTAATGATGAGATCAGGTTTAAACTCAGCGGCAATGGCATTAACCAGCACGGCGTCGGTGATGTTGAGTTCGGAGGAATCACAGAATAACGCTTCAACGTTCTGTGCCCACGCCGCACCCGACTCACGAGCCAGTGTCAGCGTGTGCTGCAGTTCAAAACCGAGCTGGCCATTTCGGGCCGTAACCAATACGCGCATTTGTCTTTCGTCCCTGTTCAGTATTCGAATTTATCGGCTTCTTCGAATGACTTACCCGCTTCGTCTTTGGCAGACAGCAACGGAGCTTTTCCATCAACCAGCGGCCACTCAATGCCCACTGTAGGGTCGTTCCATTTGAGCGAGCGGTCGTATTCAGGCGCGTAGTAATCAGTGCATTTATAAACAAATTCTGCACTGTCTGACATCACATAGAAACCGTGGGCAAAGCCTTCCGGCACCCAAAGTTGACGTTTGTTGTCTGCTGACAGAATCTCACCGACCCACTGCCCGAAGGTCGGTGAGCCTTTGCGCATATCAACGGCTACGTCGAATACTTCACCCGCCACAACGCGCACCAGTTTGCCCTGGGTTTGTTGCATCTGATAGTGCAGGCCACGAAGAATGCCCTGCGCTGATTTTGAGTGATTGTCCTGCACGAACGGCTTGCCACCAGTCAGCTCGTCCATGATGCCGGCACGGAAGGTTTCCATGAAGAAACCACGTTCGTCGCCAAATACCAGAGGCTCGACAACCACAACATCCGAGATACGGGTGCGGATCAGTTTCATACGATGTCCTCTTCAAACTGGCCAGTCTGCTCAATGGCTTTCTGCATCAGGTTCATTTTCAGACGATCTTCAGCGCGACGTCCGAATTTTGCCGGATTGAACTTCGACGGATTAACCTTGGCATTGGCGTGCTCGAAAAGAACGCTGAAGAGGTATTGGCCATAACCATTTTTCTTCATGGGTTCAGCCAGCTTACGCAGCTGTTCGGCATCAATCAGCCCCAGACGGAACGCGATCTCTTCTGGGCAACAAACCTTCAGACCCTGACGTTTTTCGATGGTGGCGATAAAGTGACTGGCATCCAGCAGACTGTCGTGGGTGCCGGTATCGAGCCAGGCAGTACCACGGGACAGCAACTGCACGTTCAGTGTACCGTCGGCCAGATAGGCGTTATTTACGTCGGTAATTTCAAGCTCACCACGAGGTGACGGCTTAATACTTTTAGCAATCTCAACGACTCTGTTATCGTAGAAATACAGACCAGGAACGGCGTAATTGGATTTTGGCAGTGCTGGCTTTTCTTCCAGAGAAATTACCTTACCGGATTCATCAAATTCAACCACACCATAAGCACGCGCATCCTGAACGTGATAGCCAAAAATAGTGGCACCATCCCGTTCACCCGCAGTAGCCTGCAGCATATCTTTCGACATATTCTGGCCGAAGAAAAGGTTGTCCCCCAGAATCAGGGCAACCGAGGCATCACCGATGAACTCTTCGCCAATGATAAAAGCTTGAGCTAAGCCATCAGGACTTGGCTGTACTGCGTATTCAATGGAGATGCCCCACTCACTACCATCGCCCAGAAGGTTACGGAAATTAGCACTATCCTGAGGCGTGGTGATGATCAGGAATTCAGAAATACCCGCCAGCATCAGAGTACTCAGTGGGTAATAGATCATCGGCTTATCGTATACCGGCATTAACTGCTTACTGACGGACTTCGTCAGCGGATACAGACGGGTACCTGAACCACCTGCCAGAATAATGCCTTTGCGCTTGGTCGATTTGATTGCACTGTTCATAAGTCTCTCCTGAGATCGTCCCTGTTCAATTTGCCTCTGATGCTCCGCAAAGGCCCTACCCATTTTTGTTTAAATTCGCCAACCTGACCAAAAAATCCCCAGCCGGAATACCAGTGAAACAGCACACCGTCAGCTCTGATTGCTATTGTTATTGGTCGATCAACCCATTAGTAATAATCCGGACCAGCACTTACTGGTCCGGCAATAGCGATTAAAGTGCCAGCACAACAGCGGCCGACACAGCAACCTGATAAATTACCTGAGTAATATCCTTGGTCAGCTGCAATGCCTTGAGATCTGGTTTTGCCAGTACAAAAATTTCGTCGCCCGGTTCAACTAGCTTGCTGTCATCCAGATCACCATTGGCCGAAACAAAGGTTCCGTTGGATTTCATCACCAACGTATTAGTGTCGTCCAGATCCTGGGTAGCACCGCCTGCCTGATTCAGATATTCCTCAACGCTGCGACCCTTTTCCCAAGTAATCGCCGTTGGGAACCAGACCTCGCCGTGAATCATGACCAGATTACGCTTGGCTGGAATGACAACCTTGTCACCCTGCTGCAAAATTACCGACGCAGGATCAAAACCCTCTGTCAGCAGCACCTGCCCACGTGGCTGAACGTCTTTTGCTTTGTCGATCCAGCGCAGCACGATGTCGGCTTCCGTTTTACGCAATTCTGCCGCGTCCTTGGTGGCAGAGCGCGCCGTCAGCACACTTTGTTCAAGCGATGTAAGGGAGGCGTCCAGCATTTCTTTCTGACGCTGAGCCACAGAATCGCGAAACAGCTGAACAGCTTTGGTATTCGACAGCGCTGTATATTCAACCTGAGCCAGCAGGTCTTTCAGCGTGGCACCCCATGGCAGCACAATTTCTGTCTGTGAATTGTGCTCACCGAGCAATTCAACACTGATGCTCTTAGGACGCAACTGCGAGCTGACTTTGATCAAGGCGCCCGGGCGGACCTGCACGTTCTGAATACTGTCGATCGGGTACTGTACCGCGTTCACTTCAGTACCGGTTGGCTCAACCACGGTGACATGGGTGGCCTTTTCTGTCTCGACAACGGCATTAACAACCTCTGCCAGAAAGCCAGTATTGCCTTTCAGTTCGTATTTGCCGGTAAAGCCAACTTCGCCCTCGACTGACACTTCACCGCCTTTGCGGCCAATGAAAATGACATCGCCATCCTGCAGCTGAATATCCGGCATCTGACCCCGTTCGATGAAGGCATAAAGGTCTATGTTGTACAGGGTTTTACCGGCACGCTTCAGCTCAATGTTACGATAGCTGCCGAGATCGCGGCGGATACCACCGGCCTGATCGATAAAACGCAGAATGGAATCGGCACTCTGGCCTTCGTACAACCCCGGATTGGTCACCAGACCTGACAGAAAGACTTTTACTTTCTGACTGGAGGCGAGGGTCACGTAAGCTTCAACGTTGGATTTATAAACACGCTTAATAGACTTGAGAACGGTGTCATTCAACTCACGATTCTCAACACCCAGCACTTTAACCGGGCCTACTTTGGGAATAAAAATATTACCCTGCGCATCTACGGTTACATCCTGCTGTACATCCAGCCCCCCCCAGAGCTGAACCACCAGAGTATCACCCTGTGCAATGCGGTAGTTCGGGTTAATACCTGTAAAGGATGCGACTTTGAACCCACCCGTGAACAACCAGCCGCCAAACACGGTATTTATTTTTTCATCCGGAATCGGAGGCGCCGCCTGCGCGTCTGCATCCTGAGCCAGTTCAACAGCCAGCGCACCGAATGCGTTCAGCAACAGCAGAGCATGAAGGGAGAGGTGACAAAGAAACTTACACAACTTCATATTCAATCCCTATGCTCCTTTATAATAGCCAACATCAGCCGTCCAATGAGATAAATCATCAGAACAACAGCAAACCAAGTGAAAATATTGTATAAACGACGAGGATATTTATCCTCTTCCGCGAGAGAAGGATGCTGCACGATCAGCAGATGTTTTAATTTCCTGTACGCATCAGCACGCACGGATTCCAAGCTTGCCAAAGACGATTTATATAAATCTGCTACTAACTCAGCCCCCAGCCTTATTTCCTGATAATCAACATTTACTTTATTGAGAGAATTGTCACCTTCCGAGGTCAATCGCGTCTTCTCTTCTTTCAATTGTTGATTAAGGGAGTTAATCAAGTTTCGCTGAGCGCGAACCTCAGGGGCATCATCACGCATAACAGCAGTCAACTCCTTTAATCGAGCATCAGCCTTTATCACTTCCGCTTGCAAACTATTAATAGCCTCGAGCAGCGCACTACCCTCTTGCTCGGGACTATAAAGTTTATTCTTATCCTGAAACTGCAACAGCTTATTCTGCTGATCTTTCATAATACCATGAGTGCGCTGAACCTCTTCTTCTGCATAGCGCATTTGCTCCTTGGCAATTTTGTCCCCAAGATCATTAATAAATACCTCACTAATCTCTAATAACTTTTCCGAGAGTAGCAAGGCATACTCGGGGGTAAAGGCCTGAACCTCCACATAAACAATATCCGACGTTTCGTCATGGTGTATCACTAAGTGATTATTGTAATAATCCACGTATTCTTCAGTTGTTGCATCCATAGACAAACGACTAAAGAAGTCAGCATCAGAAGTCTGATAGTGAGCCTTAAGCCCGACAGCCTCATCCAAAGCAACAGCCATATCCCGCGATTCAATGTATTCTTTAATTATTAGAGCGTCACGCATGGATGTACTTACGGAACCCAACGAAGCCAATCCAGCCAAAGCAACCTCATTACCTTCCGACTGCTTAACAACAAACTGCGCCTCACTGGCATATCGGGGAGTTGCCACGAGCCCGAAATATACTATTAAAAAAAATGAGACGACCAACACCAGAGCAAAGGACCCAAACCGAGCCCAAGCGTAAGCAACCCCTCGCCTAGCATGACTAAAAATATCCTCCGGCCAACGAGAGTTCGCAGGTTTGTCCAACAAAATTTCACCATGCTGAACGCCATCCCCGACTTCAACAGACAAAACCTCAGCGGCGGAATCATCATTCACACCCCCTAAAGATTGCCGCACTCCAGAGGCATCCCCTCCAGCCGAAGCCTTTAGCCGCTTAAGTCGTCGCAATGGCTCAAGACTAATTGACCCAAGCACTACAACGCTCTTTTCCTTATTACTATCTGGCATAGGTTTCCTGATAATCTTTTATCGCGTCAGCTAAACTATTATGAAAGTAAATATTCTTATCTTTTATAACAACGCCAGAATCACAAAACTTCCGCAATTGATCAAACGCATGATTCACCATAATAATCTTAGTGGAAGCATATTTCTCAAGCAGTAGCTTCTGACTTTTTTCTTTAAAAGCAGAATCACCGACAGCAGTTAATTCATCTATAAGTAACACATCAAAATTGAAATCAAAAGCCATCGTAAGACCAAATGTCACCCTTGCACGCATGCCATTTGAATAAGTTTTAACAGGCTCATCGAAATATTCGCCTATTTCTGCAAAATCCTCTACATGCTGCTCAATGCGCTTAGTATTTTTGTAACCATGTATACGAGCGACGAACCGGACATTTTCCCTACCCGTCATTGTCCCCTGAAGCCCACCCTGAAGCCCCAAAGGCCAAGATATATTCACATCTGATTCAATCACACCACGACTTGGAATATCCGCACCACCTATCATTTTAATAAGCGTCGATTTTCCCGCACCATTTGGCCCAAGTATCGCGATATTCCGATCCGTTGGCCATTCAGCATTAACTCCATTGAAGATATAGCTACGACCATTGCGCGTTCTGTAAAACTTACTCAGACCACAAAATCTAATCACGATTCTACAAACCTTTGCCGGTTAAGTCTGAATGCAATCACGCCACCTGCCATACAAACCAATGCACATACAGCCAAGTACAACCAACTTCCGATCGGGGTCACATAGGAAGAAAAGTAGGCATCCCTACTAAGCTCTACTGCATGAAAGATAGGATTCCACGTAAGCAAATACCAATATTGCTCAGGCACCATAGATGCGCTGTAGAAAACACCGGACACGAACATCATAGGAGTCATAACTATGGTTACCAATTTAGTGACATCCTCCCAGTACAGTTGCACAACACAAAGAATCATGCCAAATCCGAATGCGCACAAAATCAACAGCAGTGTTGCAACGATCATATGGAGGAAGTCATTGGGCAACGCAGACATACCCAGCCATGCCAACACCGCAATCAGAATAAAGTAAACAATCAGAAAGGTAGCCAACTCGATTATTAGGCGGGTCAGAAAGGGATCGAAAGGCACAACCTGCCTGTAGGAAAGCAACCCCCTATTTGACTGCACAGCAGCGCCCAACTGCGTCAAAAGCTTGGAAAACAGCTTGTAAGGTAAAATCCCTGTCAGCATAAACAAAGCGACAGGAACATCTGAGAGAGTATTTCTCCCCAGCGCACTGAATACGACCACCATAACTGACGTCTGAAGAGCCGGCTCTGCAATCGCCCAGAAGTAACCCAACCGACTAGCACCAAAACGGGTGCGCAGCTCACGGATCATCAGGGCGAAGACCGTGTCTGCCATAATCTGCCAGGAACTACGCTGAATCATTACTGCTCCATGTTGAAATCTGTCTGAGCCACCCAAGCTGCTCTAACGGCAGACGCTCAAACCTTGTCCGGACCCTTCCCCGACACCTTACTTGGGCACCGGATCATCCTGTCCTTCAGCGACAAAATTCTGACGTTTGTTACCATTTGTACTTCATTTGACTTGTTTTAGTTAACAAGTGTTACTTTAACGATAACAGGGCGCCATTATAGACCAGTAACTACCGAATTCAAGCAAAGCGGTCTGACCAGCTCATCGGGCCTACTTTGCGGAATCCGTCACAAATTGAACATGGTCTGGTGACGAAATTGTTACGTTTTTGGCAATTATTGTCTGACATTGTGAACGAATGTGATCACATCCATACCCAATGAACGGTCGTAATCTGAACAGCAGACTGCCTGACTTGCATGACCAAAAAAAGTCAGAACTTTGCTGTCTGATATCCCGCCTCGGGCATTTTGGACAATGATTCTGACTGTTGTGACTCTCGCCACTTTCTGGCGTGTAACAGACTGTTATCAGAGAGCCGAGTTCCCGACTGATAATTGGCAGCTGAGATTACGGATTGTTCAGCCCCTCCGACAGCCCAAACCGGGCCATCCAGCGACCAAACCATCAGCTACAAAGTCAGCAGTACTAAGCCAACAGCTACTCAACGACCAGCGACAGACGATCGAGATTACTGAGCCGGTCCATAACCACCAGTTCGTGGCGCCCCGACTGATGAAAACGGTAGATAAGCGATTCAGCCTCACCGGATGAGCCGGCGTAGGCTCCGTCTACAAACCAGTCACGAACGCCCAACCCGCCCTGCGCCGTCAGGGAAATTTCAGGAAAATTCAGGCTGGCGCCCTGTGCCTGACGGCTGGAGCGCAGCACGGAATCTTGCCGTACTCCAATGATTCTCAGCGGACTGACCGCTAACGCCGGTGGTGTCGGACAGCGCGGGTCGGGCGCTGGCAGGCGGTTGCGCAAACGTTGTGACACCGGCACCCAGGGTTCCAGTGAGCGTGGCCAGACCGCCATCGCCCGCCGTTCCTGACTGACAGTCTGGCAATGTTCATCCACCAACAGGCCTCGCTCACTGACCCTGAACGGCAGAGGATTGCGCGCCAGCCCATCGCCTTGTTCGTCCGCCAGCGTCGGCGGAATCTGTCGCCGCACCAGCCACGCACGCTGACTCTGCAGGCAGTCGTCACGACGGTTTTCAGCGGCCAGCGTACCCAGCGGCCAGCAGATCCAGTCGTCGGTCACGCCCTCCGGGCGCGGGAAATCGCCTGCCGCCGGGTCCAGCCGGTCGAACAGACGGAACATGAGTGGCAACGCCGATACCGCCCCGTAGTGACCGGGCGCCGGGGTGCCATCAGGCCGGCCCAGCCAGACGCCTATGGTGTATTGCGGCGTAACACCCACCGCCCAGGCATCACGAAAGCCGTAGCTGGTGCCCGTCTTCCAGGCGATGGGCTGCGGCGCCTGCACGGTAAAGCGGCTATCGACCCTGTCCGGACGCGGCGTCTGCAACATTTTAAGCGTCACCCAGGCAGCCTCTGGTGACATCAGCCAGCGGGCCGGCATCGCATCGTCCGGCCTGAGTTTCAGTGGCGTCACCAACCCACCATTGGCCAGGCCGGAATACAGCTGCACCAGCCCGGCCAGCGACAGGCCACCGCCGCCAAGCGCCATCGCCAGATTCGGAGCACTGCCGGCCGGCAGCCGGTACGGCACGCCCGCGTTGATCAGCGCCGCATTCAGCCGCGCCGGCGTTAAGGCTTCCAGCACCTGCACTGCCGGCACGTTCAGCGACTGACGCAGCGCTTCCGTCGCCGACACCGGGCCGCTGAAGCCGCCGCTGAAATTGTCGGGCTGATAGTCACTGAAGCGGCGCGGCACATCGCGTAACAGACTGGCGGAATGGATCAGGCCGTCGTCGATGGCCAGACCATAAATAAAGGGTTTCACCGTTGAACCGGGTGAACGCTGGGCCTGCACCATGTCCACATGACCAAAACGGCTGTTGTCGGTGAAATCCGCCGAGCCGAGATACGCCAGAACCTCGTGACTCCGGTTATCGACCACCAGTACGGCGGCCGAATGAGCCGCAGGAAACTGGCGGATATCCTGCAGCAACAGAGCCTCAAGACCGGCCTGCAGATCGGCATCGAGTGTGGTGCGGATGAGCGGCTCCGGGTTTTCGGTGCGCAACCGCCGCGCCAGCAAGGGCGCCAGCCGCGGGGCTTCCAGTGCGTACGCCACCACAGGCTCCAGCAACGCCGCCCGATAGTCGGCGTCGCTGATGCGGCCAAAGGCTTTCATGCGAGCCAGCACTTTATTGCGCGCCGCTTCCGCTGCGCGGGGGTAGCGGTCGGGGCGCAGGCGTGACGGTGTCTGCGGCAACACCGCCAGCAAGGCGGCCTCGGCCAGCGACAACTGCTGCGCGGGTTTATCGAGGTACAAGCGGGCACCCGCACCGACGCCTTCGACCGTGCCGCCCATCGGCACATAGTTCAGATACAAGTTCAGAATCTGGTCTTTGCTGAGATGCCATTCGAGCTGCAGCGCACGCAGCACCTGCTGCAACTTGCCGCTCAGTGTGCGGGCGTGGGGATAAAAGCGCCGCGCCACCTGCATGGTGATGGTAGAGCCCCCCGACACCACGCAGTGGCAGCGCCAGTTCTGCCAGCTGGCGCGCAGCAGGGCCAGCGGGTTCACCCCGGGGTGCCAGTAAAACCAGCGGTCTTCGTAGCTTAATAAGGCATCCAGATACACAGGCGCCACGTCGTTCAGTGCCAGCGGATAACGCCAGACACCGTCGGCATCGGCGAAGGCGCGCAGCGGCCGGCCATGACGGTCGACCACCAGCCGGGCAAAATCGTCCGCTGAGGCAGGCGTGCTGTGCTCCAGGTCAGAAGCACGAGCGCTTCCAGGCTGAGGCAGGGGCAGAGGCACCCGCAGCGGCCAGATCACATCCGCAACCAGCAGCGCCAGCACAACGACGATCAAGGGCAGTAACAAAGCAGCCGTTGCCGGGCGGCGCCGGATCAGGCTTCCGCCTGTGTGCAGCGCCTGCTTTACGCCAGCGCTCAGGCGGCGTACTTGCATCTCGGCCGTGCTCAGCGTCCGGCGCAACGCTCTGCCTCATGCATCCCAGTGTGCTGCACCCATGGCATATCAGTGCCCTGCGCCCTTAATAACCCCTGCTTCTGCATGATGAGTCAAAACACTCAGGGCTGAATGACGGTCAGAATGTCCGGGGTGGTGCCCACGCCGCGGATTTCCGGATCGTACATGTCTTCGACCAAAGGCACCGGCACCTGATAGTTGCCCGGTGTTACCGCGCGCACTAAATAGTAGAGGCGGGTTTCGCTCCACGAATAGGCGTCGATGGCCGCGGCAAAGCGGTCGTCGCGGTACTCTTCATGGAAGATGCGGTTTTCACGACGCCATTCACTGACCGGGCGCCCGTCGATCACCACCTCATCCAGCTTGATCGATGCACTCAGGTTCTGGTTTTCCAGCTCAAGGCCGGCCGGCAGCAGATCGGCCACCAGCAGATCCGGACGGCGACGCTTATCGGCTTTCACGGCCAGCTCAACCAGCATAAGTTCACCCACCTTCATGCGCAGGGCACCGTCGTCCGGCACAATCACCTCGCCTTGAGTGGTGTAGTAATGCCGCGCAATCGACACACCTTGCGTTTCCTCTGGTGGCGCTTTGCGTGAATGGCCCTGATACAGCATGGTGGCGTACAGAGGGTCGGTACCGCGGTTGGTGAAACTCAGCCCCTGCGTCAGGGCCTCACCGCGCAGCACACGGCTGAAGCCGGTGTCCTGCTTCAGTTCGTGACGATCACTGCCCAGCGCCCATTCGCCCATCCAGTCGGTGTTCTGCAGATTGTCGAGACGCACCGCGGCCATAAACAGCGCGTTGCGTTCCTGCGTGCTCATCCAGTAACGCGCTTTCACCATGGCGCTGATGGTTCTGGCCAGCTCCAGCGCATAGGACTGCTCAACCTGATACTGCAGCAACAGCCGCACCGCCTGCGCCGTATCGCGCAGTTCTGAACCGTAGTCACCGAGATAAAACTGCCCGTCGCGTTTGCGTGCTTTGTGCTTCAGCATCAGCTCGTCGGCCAGTGCCTGATCGCCCTGCAGACGGGCCGCCAGCGACAGATGCAGCAGCGCCAGCGCCGGCACATCGGCGTCGAGCTGCGTGGCCAGTGTGCGGATATCGGACAGCGATGCCCGCTTGTGGCGCGCCAGCACATAAGCCGCATAAGCCTGATAGGTCTGACGGTAGGCGCCCGGGCGCTCACTCCAGCGCTCCGAGAAATTCGCCCGGCCGCGCACATATTCGCTCAGACGGTTGAGCGAGCGGCGCAGCACACTGGCGTCAACACTGACACCTTCGTCCTGCGCATCGGTCAGGAAATCCGTCGCGTACGCCGTCAGCCAGTGCTGTTCGTCTTCATCGTGGTTCGACCACAGACCATAACCGCCGCTTTCCATCTGCCGGGTCACAATGCGCTGCATGCCCTGCTCCAGCGCCTGTTCACGACTGATGGTCACTTCCGACTGAATGCCCAGCGACTGCAGTTGCTGCGGTGTGGCGTAGACCCACGGATAGGTCGAGCTGACCGACTGCTCCAGACAGCCGTACGGGTAATGCAGCAGATGGCGAAGGTGATTGCGGGCGTTCAGATCCACCCGGTTGTTCACAGCCAGCAGGGCTTCCAGCGACGCAGGCACCCATTCCCCCAGTTCGGAACCGGACAGCGTCAGCGACTCGCCCGGCTGCAGTACCTGATCTTTGCGGCGGGTGATGGCCGGGTTGGCGTCGCGGCTGTTGAGTTTCCAGCTGTGGTTCAGTGTGTAGCCGCCGGCCGTGGTCAGCGTCATGGCGATTTCAATCTGGCCTTGCGGGTATTCGGCACGCAGTGGCACCAGCAGCGTCTGTTTGCGGCCATCCGCCAGCGTCAGCGCCTGAGTCAGCGGTGTGTCACCAAGCACGGACACCGGCCCTTTGAACTGCAGTGCAACGTTAAGCGCCTGCTCTTCACCGCTCAGGTTGGTGACGTCGAGGGCCACACTGGTCTCGTCACCGACGGCAACAAAGCGCGGCATCGACAGCTGAGTCACCACAGGCGCGGCCAGCGTCACTTCCTGCTCCATGGAGCCAAAACGGCCTTCATCGAAAGCCACCGCCATCAGGCGCAGACGACCGTTAAAGTCGGGCAGATCCAGCGGAATGCGGGCCACGCCATCGGTAACGCTGACCACGCCGCTGAACAGCGACACAATTTCGACCTCGGCCCGGGCCTGCTTGCCGCCACGGCTCAGCTCGGCATCACCGCCAAAGCGTTGGCTGGCCAGCCGGTTGCTGTTCAGGGTGATCAGGCGGTTGTACATGTCGCGCATATCCGCCTGATAGCGGCGCGGACTGAAGAACCATTGGTGCGGGTCCGGGGTTTTGAAATCCGTCAGCGACAGAATGCCCACATCCACCGCCGACAGGCTGACGAAGGCTTTGTTCACGGCCTTGCCACCGGCATCGGCAATGCGCAGCTCGGTCACCACCTTCTGATTCGGAATCCATTTTGCCGGCGCATCGCTGGTGATGGTCAGGCGGCGGTCTTCACGGCTCAGCGGCAGATGCAGCAGACCCAGCGCGCGCGTGGGCGTGACCCGCGCCTGCTGATCAGCCGGCTGCAGGTGCAGGGCGGTGATGTAAATATCGTGACGGTTCCAGTCTTTATCCACCGGAATCCGGACCTGCGCGCCAGCGGCCGGCACGTGCACGCGCTCGCTCCACAGCACATGGTCGCTTTCGACCAGCAACAGGGTTTCACCGGCGGCCGGCGGCACAATGCTGAGCACAGCGGTGTCACCGGCGCGGTAGGCGGCTTTATCGAGCGCCAGCGTCACTTTGTCCGGGCGGGCGCCCTGCTCGTCGTCGCCGGCTTCTGACCAGTTCCAGTACCAGCGTTCGCCGGCTTTGAATTCCATGCTGGCGATCAGGCCCGTGGCTTTGTCTTCAACCTCGATGCGGTAATCACCCCAGGCCACCGGCAGGGCAATTTTGCCGGTTTCGCCAGCCTTGATGCTGGCCGGTAACGTCAGCACGGTTACTTCGCGTTCGGTGGTTTCCGTCCACCAGCCACGCCCGCTGTCGTAGCGCCAGTGATAACGGCGGTTCTGATTAATCAGGCGCACGCTGAGATTATTCGCCGCCAGTTTTTCGCCCTGGGCGTTGGTGCGCAGCAGTTCAAATTCGGCCAGGGAATTGGCCGGTGCGCGCTCAGTAAATACCGGACGGATACCCACCAGTTCGCTGGCCGGCAGAATGCGCACCGAGTGGCGACGCACAACCGGGCGTCCACCGGATTCGTACAGGCTGCCGGTCAGGTTAAGCGCCAGCGTGGTACGGGCGGCGGCCCAACGCGAATCGAATTCGAGCAGCAGATTACCGTCGTTATCCAGCACCATGCCGTTTTCATCAAACTGCTGCACCTGATCGGTGTCGGCGGCATTGCCAAAGAAATAGTCCGGCCATTGCTCAAACGGATGCGCCAGCTGGGCAACGCGTACGGCCGCATCAAAGCGGTTGCCGGCGGCGGGCGCGCCGTACAGATATTCACCCAATACCGGAATGGTGACGGTATCGGCGGGACTGAAAAATTGCGCCGCCGACGAGCCGGCATTGAAGGTCAGCTTCAGCCGTTCCGGCATAAAATCTTCGACTTTGAATTCGTACACGCTGCGGCTGGTGCTGAGGTTATCGACCTCCAGACGCCAGGTGCCGGTCTGAGCATCCTGCGGAATCGCAAAGCTGTACTGATAATAACTGGCGTCCTGCGGCTGCCAGTTCAGGTCTTTTACCTGCTGGCCATCCGGACGCACGATGCGCGCTTTCAGCGGCGTGCGGCTGAAGGTACGGCCGTCGTCATCACGCAGCAGTGCGCTGAACTGGGCGGTTTCGCCCGGGCGGTAAATGTCGCGCGGGGCATAAATGAATAATTCGGTTTTCTGATACGGGCGCTTTTCGATATTAAAATCCGATAAATCCAGCGCCGGTGCATTCATGCTCACCACACTGACGGAATCGCCTTTGCGCGCCACCAGCAGGCTGCCCCATTGCAGACTGCGGTTAATTGTCAGATGGCCATCGGCCCCGGTTTTACCGGTATAGCGGATCTGATTATTGTCACCAATCACCTGCACTTCCGCATCGGCTACCGGCGCCGGGTCTTTTAATCCGTGCAGATAAATATCGGTCTGGGCTGTCTGCGAACGGATGTGCATGCCGATGTCGGTCACCATGAAATAGGTCGCCGCCAGCGTATTGTCGTACATGCCGGGCCGGCTCATCACCGCCATATAAAGGCCGGGCTCGTTAAGTTCGGCGATGTCCTGCACCGGCAGGTTAATCTGGCGGCGTTTATTGCGTTCAGCAGGAAAGGTAAAACGGCCTTCGTACACCAGGGTTGAAAACTGACGGATTTCGTCGAGGCGGTAATAGTGTTCGCTCTGGCCCCGTTGTTTCCAGTCGATCATGGTGCGGATGCGGGCCGGATCAACGCGATGAAAGGCGACGTTGGCCTCCGGTGTATTCAGCACCGTCACCGGAATACCGGTGTGCAGATCGAGCGGCAGAAAATGCCCGCTGCTGGCAAAACTGATGCTGGGTTCCAGCCCGCTGAATGTAACGTTCACGGTCTTTGGCTGGCGCAGTGAATTCTGATTAATGGCCACCAGACCGGCGTCGACGGAAACGTCGTAGCTGCTGTCGGGCTCCACCTGATCAAAATACACAGTGCGGGCATCGTCCGATAAAAACCACTGACCCACCACCGGCTGCGAGCGACCGCTCACCAACTGCTGCACGCGGAAAAAACGCTGAAAATCGCGGCTGCCGTCCAGTGGCACCGAAAAAGTCACGGCGATGGCATTGCCGTCGTCGTACGAGTCGGTAGTGATGTCGGCCACCTGCAGCGGCACGCCGGCATACACGTGCTGTACGTCCATCGTTTTTGCTTCTGCAGGCGCTGGCGACTGTTCAGCGGAAGCAACGCCAGTCGCTGCATTCGCTGCATTCGCTGCATATTCTTCAGGCTGAAGGTTCACAGAAGCTGGTACAGAAGCGTTCACTGGCGCCGCAGCCTGTTTATTATCAGCAGCCTGATCACAGGCCGACAAACCCGCAGCCAGCAGAAAAACAACGGCAAGACGCGGCAAGACGCGCGTGGAGAGACGCATAAAGACATCCTTGTAAGCGTTTTAAGACGGCGCGCAGTATACAGGCAGGCTGTTTGCCACAACCACCCCGGCTCATGGGACAAAGCCCCCGTCACTATCCCAGTTCATGACATAACGCACAGTTACAGGATTACAACAGCAGCCCGGTTGCACAGGGCTATAGTTAGCTCAACCGGTTTACCGCTGCGGTCTTCATGCGCGTCTGGATTCTTCCTTTACTGTCCCTGCTGCTGTTCTGGCTGGCGTTACCACAGGCTAATGTCTGGGCCGAGCCCTATGCCGAATTACTGGTGCCGGCCATTTTTATGCTGGCCGCCGTTGTCGTCACCCTGAGTCAGGTGTTTAACCTTGGCCGCATCGGCCTGACCGCCCTGCTGGTCGCTCTGGTGTTTGCGCTGGTGCAGTGGCAACTGCAGCGGCCGCTGCTGAACGACACCACCTATTGGTGGTATTTCTGGCTGACACTGCTGTTACCGCTGAATTTCGCCGCACTGCGCTTCTTTCCTGAGTTCAGACCCTTATCGGTCGCCGGCGTAATGGCGCTTGCGGTGCCCCTGACGCAAATCGCCGCCGTGATTATCAGCTGGCGCTTACTCGGACAACTGCCCGAGCTCATCGGCCAGTTCCGTAGTCAGACTGGCGGGGGCGTATTGCCCTTACCGGCCTGGGTTTCATCCGGCCTTGCGGTTGCTATTTTGCTGACGCGACTACCGCGGCGCCCGGATGTGGCTGTTACGCTGGCCCTGCTGTGCGCGCTGCACGCCTGGCTGTTTTTTGCCTTCGCCACCCCTTACGCCTCGCTACTGTGCGCGCTGCTGAGCCTGATCAGTCTGATGGTGGTGCTGCTGGTCAGTAATCACCAACTGGCCTTCATCGACGAATTAACCGGCCTGCCCGGACGGCGGGCATTAATGAACGACCTGCGTCACCGGCGCGGTCAGTTTGTGCTGGTCATGGCGGATATCGATCACTTTAAGAAATTCAACGACACTCACGGCCATGACGTCGGCGACGATGTACTGCGGCTGGTCGCCAGCCAGCTTGCTAAGACGCAGGGCGGCGGCCGGGCATACCGCTACGGTGGGGAAGAATTCACGCTGTTGTTTCCGGCCCACGAACTGAACGAAATCCGCCCTTTTATAGAAGCCATCCGCGAGCGGATTGCGACCTACCCCCTCGTGGTACGCAATAAAGCCCAGCGCCCTGCCAGCCCGCACGAAGGCCGCAAAAAACGCGGACAAAGCAATAAAGGACAGGTGTTGCACGTAACCATGAGCTTTGGCGCTGCCCGCCGGCAAAAAGGCGAGGCCAGCGACGCCCTGTTCAAGCGCGCCGATAAAGCCCTGTACAAAGCCAAACAGAATGGCCGCAACCGGGTAGAAGACGCGCACTGAGCCTTGCCTCACTGACATACAAACCCGCGGCTGGTTTTTATCCGCCCACCGGCCTGCGGTATGATGGGGGCGCCGTGAACAACCACTGAGCGCCTGCATCGGCCACGAATAAAAACGCCCATGAATAATGAAAAACGCCACCAGATTTTCGCCCGCCTGCGCGACCACAACCCGCACCCAGAGACCGAGCTGGAATACTCCACGCCATTTGAGCTGCTGATTGCCGTGCTGCTGTCGGCTCAGGCAACGGACGTCAGCGTGAATAAAGCCACCCGTAAACTCTACCCTGTGGCCAATACGCCAGAAACCCTGCTCGCCCTGGGCGAAGAAGGCCTGAAGGAGTACATCAAGACCATTGGCCTGTTTAATTCGAAGGCGAAAAACGTCATTAAACTGTGTGAAATTCTGCTGAACACGCACCAGGGTGAAGTGCCTCAGACCCGCGAAGCGCTGGAAGCCTTGCCCGGCGTCGGACGCAAAACCGCCAATGTGGTGCTGAATACGGCCTTTGGCCAGCCGACCATAGCAGTGGATACGCACATTTTCCGCGTGTCGAACCGCACTAAGATTGCACCGGGTAAAAATGTCGACGACGTAGAGCAACGCCTGCTGAAAGTGGTGCCCAAAGAATTCCGACTGGATGCTCACCACTGGCTGATTCTGCACGGCCGTTATGTGTGTGTGGCGCGCAAACCCAAATGCAGCGCCTGTATTATTGAAGACCTGTGCGAATTTAAAGAAAAAACATCGGATTAACGGAGACTGTTATGCGACTGCTTCATACCATGCTGCGCGTCGGCGATATGGATCGCTCGATTGATTTTTATACCCGGGTAATGGGCATGCACCTGCTGCGCAAGCACGACAACGAAGAATACCAGTACACGCTGGCGTTTATCGGCTACCAGCCGGAAAGCGAGGGTACCGTGCTGGAGCTGACCTACAACTGGGGTGTCAGCGAATACAATTTGGGCACAGCCTACGGCCATATTGCCATTGAAGTGGATAACGCTGCGGCGGCCTGCGAAAAAATCCGCACCAACGGCGGCAAAGTCACCCGCGAAGCCGGCCCGGTAAAAGGCGGCAGCACGGTGATTGCGTTCGTGGAAGATCCGGATGGCTATAAAATTGAGCTGATTGAAAAGCGCGCCGACGACGGGCATTTCTGATCATCCCGGCCAGATCCTGATGGCCTGACATATGGGGCCAGACATTTTGGCCTGAGATTTTAGCCCTGAGATGTCCGGCCTGCTATTTCAGGTCTTTCGTAGCCGATGTTCTGACTTTGTACTGGCCTTGTAACGGCCTTGTACCGTCGCCTTTCGCTATTCCGCTGCTCAGCCCGGGTAGCGGAAATGCATGACTTTAAGGCCCGCGCCGGGTGTTGCTTCAACAAACGCCGGTGGATTGGCAATACGCTGTACAAAGCGGCAATCTGCTGCATGTTCCGCCACCTGATCCAGTAAAAAGTCTTCACTCAAATCGGGGGCGTTCACACACAATAAAAGATCCGCGCCCGCCTGCATAAACTCGGGCAGACGCCGCAGAATTTTTCCGTAGTCACGGCGAATATCGACACTGCCTTTCTGAAACGTCGGCGGATCACAGATCAGCAGATCGTAGGGGCCGTGCTTTTTCAGGCGGCCAAATGATTTGAATATGTCGACGCCTTCGAAAATCACCCGCGTCAGATCGTGCTCATTCAGCCGGTGATTTTCCCGCCCCTGGCTCAGCGCGGTACGGCTCATATCAACATTCACAACCCTCTCGGCACCACCGGCAATGGCGGCCAGCGAAAATCCGCAGGTATAAGCGAACAGATTCAGTACCCGCCGGTTTTGTGCATGGGCCTGCACCCACTGGCGCCCATTGGCCATATCGAGAAATAAGCCCGTATTCTGATTCCGGTTGAGCTGCAAATGGTATTTCAGACCCTGCTCATTTATGACCATATGGTCAGGAATTTCACCCAATAAAGACTCGAAAGGCGCACCGGTCCGGCAGCGATACTGCACGACAATTACATCCGGTTTACAGAGTGCGGTTACGTGATTTTTCAACGACTGCAGAAATCCGTCAGCGGGTTCGGCAAACAAGGTAATCAGCAGCAGCGGCGGGTACCAGTCCACGGAAACATGCTCTAAACCCGGCCATTGATGGCCCCGGCCGTGCAGCAGACGCTGCGCGTCCTGCCCTTGCGGGCTCTGGATGGCATCAAACAAAACAAGGCCTCATTGCAAAAGAACGACAGAGTTTACCAAAGGGCACAGACGATTACCGCCAATGACCCTGCACCGGGCCTGTGGGCACGGGATTTCGAGGGCATGCTGAACGAATCCTGAAATTATCCAAATGCCTATTGGTCGTGGGCTTTAGTTGAGATACTATGCCCGGGTCTGTTATTGAATGGACGTATTGGCGAGTGCCCGAAGTCGTAAGATCTGCTGGATACTGGTCGATAGCGGCTCAATCCGGTAACCCTGTGGTCACCGATTGAGTCAGATGTTATACCAGCGCCGGTCAGAGACTGACGCATTACTCAGGAAAGAAAGCTATGGCAAATTTAGTACAAGGCACCGTTAAGTGGTTCAATGACGAAAAAGGTTTCGGTTTCATTGAGCAGGAATCCGGTAAAGACGTATTCGTTCACTTCAGCGCGATCAACGGTTCAGGCCGTCGTTCACTGCAGGAAGGCCAGAAAGTAACTATGGAAGTTACCCAAGGCCAGAAAGGTCCTCAGGCTGAAAACGTAACTCCAGTCTGATACCTGCCCTGTGCGAAAAAAGCCCGCCGCTCTCGCTGCGGGCTTTTTTATTGCCCCACTTCCAGAACCTGTTAATCTGACCACTGCTTTGACGTCAAGATCAGAAGAATAAGCATGATTGATCAGGGTGAACTGTTTGAGATTCCAAGCCCATGCCGGCGCATCTGTGAGCTGAACAACCGCGGCTACTGCAAAGGCTGTTTCCGCTCGCGCGACGAGCGCCTGAACTGGCTGAAATACTCCGACTTCCAGCGCCAGATGATCATTAACCTGTGTGAAAAGCGGCGTCTGAAAGTGATGGCGGCCCGCCAGTCTCAGGATGCTGAGCCAGACGCCGGGTTCGAAGAACCAGCCATTCCGCAGTTTGAACTGTTCAGCGAAACGCCCTCTGACAGCATCAGCGCCCCACTGGCTGACAACCCTCCGTATTCCTCCATCAGCCTGACCGATACGGACGCGGCCAACGAACCAAACACCTCCACGAGTGCCGAACCCGCAGCTCCGATTGCCTCCAACCCAGCGTCCGGCAGCAGCCAAGCCGAGCAAACTCTGTCACTGTTCAGCGGTGACGCCTCAGACGCTGCACACCAACCCGCTAAGCCCGCCACTCCCCCTTCGCCGTCTGCTGAACAGCAGGCATCCGTACCGGAAGATAGCAACAACCTGAAAACAATCAGCGGGAAAACGGCAGCGGCCACAGAAGCCGACGACGGACAGGCTGCCAGAGCAGCCAGGACGCCACGAGCCGCAAGCACTAAGCCTGCGAAAGGAAAAGACGATCAGCTGGATATGTTCAGCTGACCACCTTCACAAAGAGAATCGGCAGAGCGCATCTGCAGTAAGAAAACCCCTCAGGAACACAGTGCGACGGCTGCCGCCAGATCCCGTTTCCATTGCAGGGTTTGCGAGGTGCGGATGGTCGGGCGGTATTCAGCACCAACCCAACCCTTGTAGCCCGATGTTTCAATACAACGGAATATGTGCGGAAAATCCAGTTTACCAGACCCAGGCTCACCGCGATTCGGGATATCGGCGAACTGTATATGACCGATTTTATCGGCATTCTGATCGATAAAGCGGCACACATCGCAACCCATCAGTGACATATGATACACATCGAATTGCGCCTTAATGGCCGGATGATTCAGCTCGGTGACGATATCCGCCATCTGCTGCGCTGAATGAATCAGGAAATTCGGCATATCGCGGGTGTTAATGGCTTCAAATGTGGTGGTAATACCAAAAGGCGCCAGACTGTCCGCAGTTTTTACCAGATTCTTCTTAAAGGTATCGAGATAAAAAACGCGTTTATTTTCGTCATTGCAGCGGCCCGGTAATACGTTCACGCAGGACACTTTCAAGGCACGCGCATAGGCGAGGCATTCAACCATGGCCGCTGCGTATTCGGCCATTTTTGCCGGCACAGCCGCAAGGCCCTCTCCGCCCTGCATCAGATCACCGGCAGGTACGTTAATCAGCACGCAACGCAGATTATTATCGCGCAGTGCCTGCTGAATCTGATCAATCGGGGTGTCGTAGGGAAACTGAATTTCCACCGCTGAAAAGCCGTCGTTACTGGCTGCTTTAAAACGCTGCAGAAACGGCATTTCCGTGTACATCAGGGACAGGTTGGCGGTGAGTTTCACCCTTTTTTCTCCGTATACATAGTCACCAGAGTGCACGGGTCTTTATCCGAGTTACCCTGGCTGGCGTGCAGACGCATGATTTCTGCACCCAATCCGGCCATTGGAATGGCACTTTTCATTGTTTTGGCCAGATGATTGGCCATATCCAGATCTTTTAACAGTGTTTTTACGTGCCACTTCACGGGGTCGAAATCCCGCTCCGCCATACGCGGACCTGTGAGCTGCAGCGGAATTGAGTCAGCAAAACCACCTTTCAGCGCGGCAGGAATTGCCGCCGCATTAACACCGGATTTCTCAGCAAGGGCCATGACTTCAGCCATCACCAGGACGTTGCAGCTTACCAGCATCTGATTGCAGATTTTGGTCACCTGACCAGCACCCACATCGCCCATGCGGGTCACCCGCTGCGATAACGGCGCCAGAACAGGACGTAATTCATCGATCAAGGTTTCATCGCCACCGGCCATGATCGCCAGCGTGCCGTTTTCAGCACCGGCAACACCACCGGACACCGGAGAATCGACCCACTCCATGCCGCACTGCGCCTTCAGACGGGCAGCCATCTCCCGCGTGGCATCCGGATCAATGCTCGAAAAATCGACGAGCACCTGCCCCTGACGCCCATGAGCAGCCACACCGGCATCACCGAATACAACCGCTTCGACTGCCGCCGTATCGGTCACGCAGGTCATGATGATGTCACTGCTGGCCATCAGCTCAGCGATGGAGGAAACCGCGTTAGCGCCAGACGTCTGCAGATGGATGGTTTTGTCAGGATTGCGGTTCCAGACCGTGACCGCAAAGCCGGCTTGCAGCAAACGGGTGCTCATGGGAACGCCCATCAGACCCATACCGATAAAGCCAATGCGCTGTTTTTGCATAAAGTACCCCACAGGATGCGCAATAATATCAAAGACTTAGCACAACTCCACGGCATATCTGGCGAATTTACGTCGCAATACCTGCCATTCAGCGCCGAACTGCTAACACCACCCTTTGCCTGATATTCACTCGGTAACATAAAAGCGGCCGCACCCGGTTACCCGCTTTCAGATTCCTCGCCTATGCTCAGTAGTAGTTCAACCCAAAGGAAGTATAACTATGAGCATGGCCTCCATTTTCGCCGAATCCCACCAACTTCCGCACATTCCGCGTGTTGTACAGGAACTGATCGAAAGTTTCCGTGATGAAGACGTCAATGTTGATGAGATCAGCAAAAAAGTGTCGATGGATCAGTCACTCACAGCAAAAGTGCTGCGGGCCGCCAACTCCGCGCACTACGGCGTTTCCCGGACCATTTCCAACCCGCACGATGCCATTATGCTGCTCGGCTTTAATACCCTGCGTACCATGGTGCTGGCATCAGGTGTTACCGGTGCGTTCAAGTCTCCGGAAGGGTTCGACATGAAAGCCTTCTGGCGGGATTCTTTTGCCGTGGCAGCCCTATCGAAGTGGATTGCCGGCTACGTCAAAGGGGCCGATGTTGAAACCGCATTTACCTGCGGCATGCTGCATTCGGTGGGTGACCTGCTGATCCGCATGGTGATGCCGAAAGAGCTGCGTCATATCGATGAAGCGCAAGCGCTGGGTGGCCGCCGCCACATGCTGGAAAGCGGTCAGCTCGGTTTTACCTACGCGGATGTCGGTGCAGAACTGGCCAAGCGCTGGAAATTCCCGGAAGAAATGCAGCAGGCGATACTAGAACAGAACAACGCTGACCTCGACCGCCCATACAGCAAACTGGCAGGCATCGTTTTCATTGCGAAATACCTGAACCGGGCGCACAAAGAAAACTTATCGGAAGATGAAATTCTGGGAAAATTCCCGAAAGCCGTGGCCGATGCCATTGGCATGGACTGCGAAAAAGCCTACAAAGACGTTGCAGGTACCACTGCGTTGGAATCGGGCTTGGATGCCCTGCTGGAATAACGGCGAAAATGCACGTTACACCCAATAAAAAAGGCCCGCCGGGCCTTTTTTATTGGGTATTCAGCCGGCCTTCTTCACAAAGAAAGCGGCAGCCAGTCAGGCAATGTTCAGGCTCCTGGCTGCAACAGTGGCTTACAGGCGAACCATTCCCGGCTCAGGGCCACACGCTCCTCGGCAGGACGCGCAACATCCGCTTCCGACAGCGCATCGATTTTCCGCAAACGCGGCAACAGACCGGCACCGTTCGCCACCTGAATGGTCAGCCCCGGACGAGCGTTGAGCTCCAGCAGCATAGGGCCATAGCGGTGATCCAGCACCATATCGGTGCCCAGATAGCCAAGGCCCGTCACCTCATAACAACGTGCAGCCAGTTCCAGCAGCTGCTGCCAGTCAGGAATCAGCAGCCCGGCCAGTTCACTGCCGGTATCCGGGTGACGTTCAACCCGGTCGCCATTCTGCACGGCTTTCAGTGGTCTGCCGGTGCCGATATCCAAACCGACCCCTACAGCCCCCTGATGCAGATTGGCTTTCCCATCCGATGAGCGGGTGGATAACCGCATCATCGCCATGACCGGATAACCACGACACACGATCACACGAATATCCGGTACACCCTCGAACGAATAGCCGTCGAGACGCGGGTCAAATTCAATCAGCTCTTCGATAATGGCGATGTCGGGGCTCCCGCCCAGACTGTACAGACCCGCCAGAATGTTCGACACGTGCCGCTCAAGGTCGTCCATGGTCAGCAAGGTGCCGCTGCTTTTAACGAAAGCGCCCTCGGCATTGCGCGTCAGCACCAGAATGCCCTTACCGCCACTGCCCTTGGCAGGCTTAATGGCAAAGCCATTCACGCCTTCAAGAATCGGGGTCAACGCGGCGACGTCGTGCTGACTGGTGATGGTTCCGATCAGGCCCGGCGTGGTAATACCCGCCTGCTGTGCCAGCAACTTGGTTTTCAGCTTATTGTCCACCAGCGGGTACAGATGGCGGGGGTTATAACGGCTGATGTAACTGATGTTACGCCGGTTCATGCCGAGAATTCCCAGCTCGTTCAGCTTCCACGGCCAGATGAACATATCAGCCTCCGAAGACCCGGAAACGTTTCAGTTCAAGCAGGCGATAACCCGTGTAGGAACCAATCATCAGCACAATCGCCATCACAATGAACTGTACGCCGATAAAATTGAAAGTCAGGTGGCGTACCCAGGGATCATTCATCGCCCAATACGCCAGCACCGCCGTCAGCAGACTGCCGCCGCCCTGCACCATCACTTCGCGCCCGCCCTCTTCTTCCCAGAGAATCGACATACGCTCGATGGTCCACGACAGAATAATCATAGGGAAGAAGGTAATTTTCAGCCCCTCCGTCAGCCCCAGCTTGTACGACAGCACGCTGAATAAACTGATGATGGCAATGACGGTAATAATCACGGCTGTAATCCGCGCCACCAGCAACAGGCGCAGGCGCGATAAATAACCACGGATAAACAACCCGGTCGCCACCACCAGCAAGAAGCCTATAACGCCAGTCATGAGCGAGGTCTGAATAAAGGCCAGTGCAATCAGTACCGGCATAAAGGTACCTGAGGTGCGGATACCAATCAGCACCCGCAGCAGACACACCACCAGCGCACCAATCGGAATCAGCAGAATGGTTTTGAACATGGCCTGCTCTTCCACCGGCAGGCTGTGAATCGAGAAATTCAGGAAGTCATGCTGACTCGATAAATTCTGCGCGATATTCGCGTAGGTCGACTCTTCCCGTTTCAGCATCGAAAAGCGGATGCGCGAATCGCGGCCACCGGTGACATCCAGTACCGGCGCCCCGCGCTGCTCCCACAACAGCAAAGGAGCGTCCGCACTGATGAGTACAGATTCGTTTTCAAAACCGGGCAGCTCAAAAATCTGACTGTCATCGCCATTCCACACCCGCAGCAGCGGCGTTAACGACTGACGACGGCGGCCATCCTGCAGATTCAGACCGTAAACCACCGACGCCGGCACACGCGCCTTGTGCAGCATATCAACCCAGAGCTCGGGCAAATGGGCATCGAAATGGGTTTTCAGCAGCTGAACATGCTGGTCGTCCTGATCGTCACGAAAGCGCTTCAGCAGCTCACGGGTCAGACTGTAATTGTCGGCCGATGTACTGTAGGCACGGGCCAGAATTTCACTGACCGCCGACGCGTAAGGCTCTGGCCAGCTGACCGGCTTGAGCTCTGGCGCTGGCATTTCTGCGGTTGAACCACCCTGACTGACCAGAACCTCTGCCCGGTAAAACAATTCCTGACGTCCGTCTGCCGCACGCACGGACCACTCGGCACGCGGCTCTTCACCATCCATGAAATTCAGGCCATAACCCGGCGACGCCCCTGCTTCTTTCAGAATGGTAAAGCCCTGCTGCGCCGACGGTCTTGCCATCGATACCTTCACCGGGCCGCCGGAGGCGTCAAATTCCACCTTGGCTTCCACCGACCAGATGGTCTGGGTTTCGCCATACATCAGCGGCACTTCGTACATCCAGTGGCGATGCAGAATCAGAAAAACACCAATAACCAGCAAAATAGCCACCAGGGCATACAGGGGCAGACGAGGCTCGGAATGATGAGTGATGGCCATAGGGCGCCTTATTGAGTATCGCGGTTAACGGCAGGGGGTTCTGCTATTTCGGGCGTGTTGACGGGTACCGTTGCAGACGACTCTGTGTCAGCCGGCTGGCTGTCGGCTGGCAGATTTTCGGCGGCCTTTTTCTCAGCAGGCTTTTTGTCAGACGCCTTCTTATCGGAATTCTTTTTGTCAGAATCTTTGTTATCAGCCGCTTTGGTTTCGGCCTCTTTGCCCGGCTCTTTACCGTCCGGCACCTTGCCTTCCGGCGCCTTACCTTCCGCGGCCTTGCGGTCAGGTTGAGGTGCAACCTTCTTAACGGCTTTAGCATCTTTCGGCGCAGCCGGCATATCCGGCACAAACTTAGGCTGTACAAACTGGCGACCGACGTCGATCAGCGTCACATCGCGCAAAAATTCACGTCCCAGCAGAATCGGATAGGTCATCTGAGAACGGTCAGTGAGCGAAAACTCGGTACTCTGTTGCAGTCCCGTCCCCAGGTTCACCGTCAGCGCCACCACCGGACGCCGGTCGGTTTCTTCTGCCGAGGCCTGACGGATGCGCACGTGACGCACAAGCGGAGCTTCCACTTCCACAGGCTCAGCTTCATCGTCGTGCTGCAGCCAGAAGCGAACCCACTTCTCACCGTTGCGTTCAAAGCGGGTGATGTTCATGGCACTGAGTGACGACGTTGCCGCACCGCTGTCGATGCGCGCCTGATAGTGGTGGCCAGGTGGCGTGATGTAAATCCACTCGGTTTCGCCAACCAGGGTTTTACCGTCGGTCATAGAAGCAGGAGCCGAAGCCGGTGGGCAGTCGGCAGTGGCAAACGAAGGCGATGCGGAAGCCAGCGCCTGCAGCTGCTTGGTCAGGCGCACCATCTGCAGACGCTGACGCTTGAGCTGATCTTCGACCGCAGTGAAGTCCTGACATTCAGCGGGTGCCGGCGGCTGATGAGCATCGAGTGAGGCATCCACCGTCTGACGGATGCGGTCCAGAGTTACCGACCTGTGATTCTGGTCCGGCCAGGTTGCACAACCGGCAATGGATATTGCGCCGAGAAGGATCGGTAATCGGGACGCCCAGCTGGGCATGGCAACCTCCGGAAACTGGATTTTTCGGCGGGCATTTAACCACACTTGCTGAGGGAATCTGAACATGCCAACTGTCATTTTCGTGAACGGAGTAGCCCAACCGCTGAAACGGAACGGGTTATGACCGCCGGACATAAAAAAAGCTCCCGAAGGAGCTTTTTATTCAACATGCCGATCAGGACATCTGCGATTGCAGGTAGTTCGGCAGACCAATTTTGTCGATCAGGCCGAGCTGCTGCTCGAGCCAGTGCGTGTGGTCGTTTTCAGTATCGTCGAGCAGAACCTGCAGCATGTCGCGGGTCTGGTAATCACGCACCTGCTCACACAGCGCCATAACATCGCGCAGATCCACAATCACCTTGTATTCGAGGTCCAGATCGCTCTTCAGCATGGCCGGAACGTCTTTGCCCACGTTGATTGGCACGCGGGTCACCATGTCCGGAGTACCACCCAGGAAGAGAATACGTTCGATCAGCTTGGCGGCGTGTTCTTTCTCGTCATCGAACTCGTGGTTGATGCGCTCGTACAGTTTTTCCAGACCCCAGTCCTGATACATCCGGGAGTGGACAAAGTACTGATCCATGGCACTCAGTTCGCCGGCGAGCAGTTCGTTCAGTTTTTCAATAACCTGTTGATTACCTTTCATGTCGGCCTCCGGTTACATCATGGATTGCTGATAGTTTTCCAGACCAACCTGAGCGATCAGCGTCTGCTGAGTTTCCAGCCAGTCGAGGTATTCTTCTTCGTATTCCTGAATTTCTTCCAGAAGCTCACGGGTCACGTAATCTTTTACCGATTCGCAATAGGCGATGGCTTCTTTCATCAGCTCCAGCTGTTCGGTGATCTGATCCAGATCGCACTGCAGCATTTCTTCGGTATTTTCACCAATACGCAGGCGATTCAGTTTCTGCAGATTCGGTAAACCTTCCAGAAAGAGAATGCGCTCGATCAGCTCATCGGCCTGTTTCATATCCTTAATGGATTTTTTATAGGCCTTTTCATTCAGCTTGGAAAAGCCCCAGTTTTTAAACATGCGGGCATGCAGAAAATATTGGTTGATCGAGGTCAGCTCGATACACAGCACCTGATTCAGGTACTCATTAACCTTGGCATCGCCTTTCATAAAGGATGTCTCCTGAGCATACAGCCGATAAGTCTATGCCCGGCCTCTGGGCCCTGCAACCGCGGCGACGCACAATATTCGCTGCTTGGCGGATATTTAAACCAGAATGACAAATAAATGCCGATATTCAGGCTGAGATATTCTGAGTGATACGTCACTGCAGCTGTAACAGAGAGTCAGTGACGTATCGGAATATATCGCAAATAAAAGACTATTTTATTTGGATTCTGCTGGACGAATACCCAGTTCAAAGGTACCGTCGGAATGAAAGCGCACGACCTGCTGACGCTTTTTGCCGATCAGAATCGGTTCGTCGTCGTAAAACAGAAAGTTTTTCCAGTGCTTTTTGAACGTCCGCCAGCTGGTCTGCAACACATGCGACGACGTATGGCAGAAGTAGACGATGGTATTGTCTTCCCAGCTCAGGTGAGCGGCGATCAGTTCCGGCAATTCCGCCGATTCGCTTTCCCAGCACACCTGCCACTCGCCCTGATCGGTCCAGACGCCGTTCCGCGCCGGCCAGTCATCGTTCATAAAATGGGTGGCGTGGGTCGCCTCTTTGCTGATGTGCTGACGCCAGAATTGCTGGGCATCGGCGTCGGCCAGCGGGCGGATATCCGCCAGATCATCAGTTGGCACAGGCATCTCCCGATGACGGAAAACCCAGCCCTGACGATACTCAGACCAATCGAGATATTTCATACGGATTCACAACCAGAAACAGAGCGACAGAGTATCACTTTTCGCCGTGCGCTTCTAAGCCCGCCTGAGCAGCACCGCACGGGTGTGGGCGATTTAACGATGAAAGGTTACAAGGAGCCGGGCAATCAGGCATCAGCTACGGGAGTGCTGTCATCACAGTTGCCGGCGCAATCACCCACAAAGCGTTCGATGCGGTTGCGGCCGTTATTTTTTGCCTGGTACAGCGCGGTATCCGCCTGTTGTACCAGCACCCGCGCGCTGCACCCCTCACAAGGGCAGGACGCTACCCCGCCCGACACCGTCAGATGCAGCTCAGTACCGGCCACCTGCAGCGGTGTGTTTTCAAGGGTTGTACGGATTCTCTCGGCAATGCCGACGGCTGTGGTTGTATCAACGCCCGGCATCACCAGTAAAAATTCTTCCCCGCCCCAACGCATCAGCACATCATCCGCCCGCGCCACCGAGGCAAACACCCTGGCCGCCACACTCAGGGCGTGATCCCCCGTAATGTGACCGTAACGGTCGTTCAGCTGTTTGAACGAGTCGAGATCCAGCAACGCAATGGCCAGCTGACCACCATCGCGGGCGCAGTCGGCAAGTAAGCGCTCGAAAGCCACATAGCCTGCCCTGCGGTTCATCAGCCCCGTCAGCTCGTCGGTGGTGGCCATTTTCAGCAGCTGCTCTTCCATGACCTTACGGGCGTTGATGTTCTGCACCATACCCACCACCCGCATCGCCTTGCCGTCAGCATCACGGCCGGTGACCAGTCCACGGTCGTTGATCCACAGATAGCCGCCCTGACGGGTTTTCAGGCGGTATTCAAGGTTGTAGCGATCAACGATGCCGTGCATGTAGCGGTGCAGATGCTCTTCCACCCGGCCGCGGTCGTCGGGGTGAATGCTCTGCGACCAGCTTTCAACCGTATGCTGAATCTCATACGGGCCGAAGCCCAGCATGCGTTTCAGCGGAAGCGAATAGAATACGTTGCCGGTCTTCACGTTCCAGTCCCACATGCCGTCTGTGGCCTCGGTCAGTACGAAGCTCAGCAGTGGCTCGCGATCGGCCGGCTCTTCCTGTCGGGTGACACGCTGCGCCAGATCGCGCGAGGTACTGATGACGTAATCCTGCCCGTCCCAATGGACCAGATGGAGGATTTCTTCGACGGGAAATGCCTGACGGTTGGCGCGCAGGTGCCAGTGATGCATCCGCACCGACGGCATGGCCGAGAGTTGTTGCAGGGTTTGCGCCCATTGCGCGGCGTCTGTGATTTCACCGCGGACGCGGAATATGTCCATGCCCACCAGCTGCTCAGGACTCATGAGCATCTGCTTGCAGGCCGCCCGATTGGCCCCCAGCACCACGCCGTCGGCGCTGTTCAGCACGAGAATGGCTTCCCGTAACTGATCGAACGCTTCCATGTAGCGGCTGAGTGCCGAGGCTTCACCTATCACCTGTCCATCCCTGTGCAGCACGTCCCGGACGGGCATCCGGAATCTGTTTAAAGAATAGACGATCGTACCCAATAAAAAAGCCACCCGAGGGTGGCTTTTCGCTGCATTGGCGCAAACCGCCTACTGACTTTTCAGCAGGTTGCGCCCGGGCCCGCAGGCCGTCGGATCCGGACTCAGTCGCGGAAGGCGTTGTCGGCAATAAAGCCCTGAACCGCCGCCAGATCGGCCGGCAGAACGGTCAGACGCTCATCACGCTCCATCAGATCCGTCAGGTGATGTGGCAGCTTCGGCATGTCGTAACCGGCACGCTTAACCGCTTCTTCAAACTTCACCGGATGTGCAGTACCCAGAGTGATCATCGGAATGTTCACGTTGCGGCGGCACACACGGGCGGCTTTCACACCAATGGCGGTGTGCGGGTCCAGCAGGTAGCCGGTTTCACCGAACACATCCTGCATGGTGGTGACGGTCGCAGCTTCATCCACTGCGTAGGAGTCGAACAGCTCGCGGGCTTTGGCAAGCTTGTCTGCGTCCAGCGATACCACGTCTTTCTTGGCGTTCATGCGCGCCATCAGGTCGGCCAGCTGGGCGCCGTCACGGTCGTACAGGTCGAACAACAGACGTTCAAAGTTGCTGGAAACCGCGATGTCCATGGACGGGGTAATGGTGTGCTGCAGCGGGTGCACTTCGTACTGGTTTTTGCTCATCAGACGGTGCAGAACATCGTTGCTGTTGGTAGCAATGATCAGCTGTTCGATTGGCAGACCCATTTTCTTCGCCATGTAACCGGCGAAGATGTCACCGAAGTTACCGGTTGGCACCGAGTAGGCCATCGGACGCAGCGGACCGCCCAGATTCAGTGCGGAATAGAAGTAGTAAACGATCTGGGCCATGATGCGCGCCCAGTTGATGCTGTTGACCGCCACCAGTTTGCGCTCGCCACGCAGGAAGGCCTGATTGCCGAAGCTGGCTTTCACCATGTCCTGCGCCTGGTCGAAGTTACCTTCGATGGCGATGTTGAAAATGTTGTCGCCTTTTACTGTGGTCATCTGGCGACGCTGAACGTCAGACACTTTGCCGTTCGGGTGCAGAATGAAGATATCCACGTTGCGGCAGGCTTTGGTGCCTTCAATCGCAGCAGAACCGGTATCACCTGAGGTGGCGCCCATGATCACGACTTTCTCGTGACGACGCTCCAGCACGTAATCCAGCAGACGACCCAGCAGTTGCAGCGCGAAGTCTTTGAACGCCAGTGTCGGGCCGTGGAACAGTTCCAGCACGTATTCGTTGTGGTCAATCTGCTGCAGCGGCGCAATGGCTTTGTGGCCGAAATTGGTGTTGTTGTACACCGCTTCCAGCATGCCTTTCAGCGACGCTGAATCCACACAACCTTCCACGAACGGGTAAATCACTTTGTGCGCCAGTTCGGTGTACGGCAGGTCACGCCAGGACTGAATTTCTTCCAGGCTGAATTGGGGTACGTCTTTCGGCACATACAGACCGCCGTCGGTCGCCAGACCAGTCAGCAGTACGTCTTCAAAGCTCAGTTCCGGGGCGTTACCACGGGTGGAAATGTATTTCATCATGGGGCAAAAGCCTGCAGGTTCGGTCGATAGGTGAAAAAATGCGCGTAGTTTACATGGTTAGAGCCCGCCGTGCATCACGGCGGGGCCGCCTCAGAAGCGCTTGAGCAGCTCGGGTGAATAGTCCTCAACCTTCAGGCTGAGACCCAATCGCGCCAGCTGTTCATCAAGGGTAGCGATCATGCCGAGCTGTTCTTCCATGGTCAGGGTATTGCCTTCCAGCTCGTACAGATGCTTGGAGGCGTGCAGCTGAAAATACCGCACGGTCAGCGCATCGCGGTTGTCGGCTTTTACCGCCTCTTCCAGTTTGCGGCTGGCGCGGTAGATGCGGTTCAGCTCTTGTTTGAGCGCGCGCACGTACATAATTTCGCGCATAAACGGCTTGTCTTTAATTTGGTTCACACCGATGCCAATCAGCACCACGGCGGTGGCCACCGCCGCCAGATTCAGCAGGGTATTCGAGCCCCCGTCCGACCACAGGCCGATGTACAGCTGGCTGAATCCCAGCCCCAGCACCATCAGCAGAACCACCAGGGTTCCCTGAAACAGATTCAGACGTTTTTTGAACAGCGCTTGATCAATGGTTTGCAGTTTCATCGGCTTACTCAGGCTTGGGGCGAAAGAAATCGCCCAGCTCGTTATACAAAGATTCGTTCAGGTAGCAGGTCAGGAATTTGCCCTGCTTTTCGACGCGGATCAGGCCCGCGTCCACCAGCGCTTTTACGTGATGCGACACCGTCGGCGCGCCAATACTGAGCTTCGACATAAAGTCGGCCACGCCGCAGCCCGCGGCTGGCGCAGGCATACCGCGCTGCTGCTGATGATGCGCCACCACTTCCAGATAAATCTGCAGCCGGTTGGCGTGCGCCAGCGCTTTAAACGCGTCGGCCAGCCGGTCGACACCGCCGGCAATGATTCGGCACATTCTGATCTCCGGGATAACCCCTGCTCATCGGCCGTTACGGCCTGGTTGATTCGCCCTTCAGGCGGCGCAGTGTACTGCGTAAAACGGCGATTTATAACCCGGCAAATACTTTGACAAGTATCGAATTATCAATTTAGGATGCCATCACTTCGATACCTGTCAAATTATAAAAGGACATTCTCATGCAGACTTTCCGCAACAAAACCGCCCTGATCACCGGCGCCTCTGCCGGCATCGGAGAAGCCTTCGCCCGCCAGCTGGCTGCGGCCGGTTGCCATCTGATTCTGGTCGCCCGCCGTGAAGACCGGCTGACGGCGCTGCAGCAGAGTCTGCAGGCAGACTATGGCGTACAGGTGACAGTGCTCAGTCAGGATCTGGCGCAGCCCGGTTCCGCACGGGCCCTGTTCGACCGCACTCAGGCGCTGAATCTGCCGGTGGATCTGCTGATCAACAACGCCGGATTCGCCCAGCACGGCTACCTGCTGGAGGTGCCGCTGGAGGTGCATTCGCGCATGATTCAGCTGATGGTCACGACCCTGACCGAGCTGACCTGGCTGTACGGTGCCGACATGAGGCGACGCGGCGGTGGCCATATTCTGCTGGTGTCGTCGTTGCTGGGCTTTCTGCCAGGGCCTCAGTTTGCCAGCTACGCCGGCGCCAAGGCCTTTGTGCTGAATTTTGCCGAGTCTTTGTCGCGAGAACTGCGTCCGCACAACATCCGCATCAGCGCACTGTGCCCTGGCGGCACCGCCACCGAATTCATGGATGTCTCCGGCCAGAAAATCGAAGGGCTGCGGACACTGGCCATCATGAGCAGCGACGCCGTCGCACGGGCAGGCCTGAACGGCGTTGTCCGCGGAAAAGCGAGCGTTGTGCCGGGCTTGCTGTATAAAGTAGCGGTCTTCGCCATCCGTTTTGTGCCACGCCAGCTGCAGGCCGTATTTGGTGAAGCCGCCACCCGCAGCGGTTAAGCCAGCCGCTGCCCACTGCCCCAAGGAAAGAGGACACCGCATGCCCGCGCCTTCCGCTACCCCCAGAGTCATCCTGATCACAGGCACCTCGTCCGGATTTGGTCTGGCCATGGCCACCCACCTGCACGCGCAGGGGCATATGGTGTTCGGCACCCGCCGCGCGCCGCCCGCCACGGTGACTCCTCAGGGATTCAGCGAGCTGGCACTGGATCTGCGCCAGCCGGATTCCATCGCCGCCGTCGTGCGTGAAGTGCAGGCGCTTGCCGGGCGGCTGGATGTGCTGATCAATAACGCCGGCAACGGCATTGCCGGTGCGCTGGAAGACATGAGCATCGACGAAGTCCGCACCCAGATGGAAACCAATTTTTTCGGCACTGTGCAGATGATTCAGGCGGTTGTACCGCTGATGCGCCAGCAACATGAAGGCCGCATCATCATGCTGGGCTCGCTGGGAGGCCGGGTCGGCCTGCCCTTTCAGTCGGTGTACAGCGCCAGCAAATTCGCTTTGGAAGGCATCAACGAAGCCCTGCGTCTGGAACTGGCAGGCTCGGGCGTGCAGTCTGCCCTGATACGCCCCGGTGATTTCCGCACCGGCTTTACCGCCGCCCGCACGCTGGCCGCCGCTGCAGAGCAGTCGGTGCACAGCGCCCGCTTCCGCCAGACCCTGAGCCGCTATGAACAGGACGAAATTCAGGGCGCCGACCCGCAGCAGCTGGCGGCACTGGTCGCCCGGCTGGTGCAAAGCCGGCGCCTGCGCCCGGTTTACCAGTGCGGGCACCGCGGTCAGTTGCTGGGGGTCAACCTCAAAGCCTGGATGCCGGCCAGCTGGTTTGAATACCTGATGAAGCAAACGTACGGGCTCTAGGCCCGTATTGGCTGCGGCTGATTGGGCTTTCGCGCCGGCCTTTACAGGCCTTAAGTCACACTCGCCGGCCATTCCGGCCCATGGTCAAGGCCCATAACGCCTTCTTATTACCTGTGCTTATCCGGTGTCTGACCAGTGCTTGGCCGGTACTTCACCTGCAATCCCTGCTGCTCACGTGTAAAGCGCCCTCCTGACGGTCGTGCGCTCAGCGTCGCCAACGCCCGTAAAACGTCACAATCGGCCCGCCAAAACCAACCTACCAGTAGGTAGGCTACTCATATCATCCGAGCAACAGACCGAAAGGCCACCATGACCGCCACGGCACCCACTACAGCGGCTACCCAAACAACCGCGAAGGCATCCGGCAGAAGCACGAACAACACCCGCGAGCAGCTGGTCGAGTTATCCGCCGACCTGCTTTGCCGCCGGGGTTTTTCCGGCTTCAGCTATCAGGATCTGGCCAACGCGCTGGGTATCCGCAAAGCGTCGGTGCATCACCATTTCCCGCAGAAAGCCGATCTGGGTCTGGCGCTGTGCGACTGGACTGAACGCTGGCTGCTCGACGGTTTTGAGCACTTCGACCGGCATGGCACCTCGGCCCCGGACAAACTCCAGCGTTACCTGCGCGCCGCTGCCAAGCACACGTTCGCCGACGACAAACAATGCCCGGTAAGTGCGCTGCACAGCGATCTGCCCCTGTTGCCCGAAGCCATGACCACCCGCCTGACCGAGCTCAGCGATGTCGAGCTGAACTGGGTCAGCGCCGTGTTTGCCGCCGGCCTCGAGCGTGGCGAACTGGTGCATCACCCACGTCACAGCGAACCGCGCGACATGGCACGACTGTTTATTTTTGCCTGCAAAGGCGCGCTGTTTTATGCCCGCCTGCTCGGGCCACAACATTTTGATCAGAGCATGGCGCTGCTGCTGTCGCAGTGGCTGCCTGACCAGCAGACCTGACATACCGAAAAACAAAACCGTACAAGACACAAACAACCAACGTAAAACACACGAACAACAGAGAAACAGGAAATCATTATGAGCAACGTTCACAGCGCCGTAAGCGCCCTGTTCGATCCGATTGATCTGGGCCCGCTGCATTTAAAGAACCGCATCGTTATGGCGCCCATGACCCGTACCTTCAGCCCGGGCAACGTACCCAATGATCTGGTGGTGGCTTACTACGCCCGCCGCGCCGAAAATGAAGTGGGTCTGATCATCACCGAAGGCACCTGCGTGAATCACAAGGCGTCCAACGGTTACCCGCGTGTACCGTTTATTTACGGTGATGCACCACTGGCGGGCTGGAAAAAAGTGGTCGATGCCGTGCACGCCAAAGGCGGCAAAATTGCACCTCAACTGTGGCACGTAGGCGCTATCCGTAAAGAAAATACAGGCGCCGATCCGGATCCGTCCGTACCGGGTTACAGCCCGTCCGGTCTGGTGCGTCCGGGTGTAGAAAACGGTGTGGCCATGAGCAAAGACGACATCGCTGAAGTGATCGAAGCCTTCGCCCAGGCCGCTGAAGATTCAAAACGCATTGGTTTTGATGCGGTGGAAGTGCACGGCGCGCACGGTTATCTGATCGACCAGTTCTTCTGGGCAGGATCGAACCAGCGCACCGACGAATACGGCGGCGACCTGGTTGGCCGAACCCGTTTTGCCTGCGACATCGTGGCCGCCATCCGCAAACGCGTAGGCCCGGATTTTCCGATTATTTTCCGTTTCTCCCAGTGGAAACAGCAGGACTATAACGCCCGTCTGTGCAACACACCGGAAGAACTGGCGGCCTTCCTGCAACCTCTGGTCGACGCTGGCGTGGATATTTTCCACTGCTCCACCAGACGTTTCTGGGAAAAAGAATTTGAGGGCTCTGACCTGAACCTGGCCGGCTGGACCAAAAAACTGACCGGCAAACCGGTTATTACCGTGGGTTCCGTGGGCCTGAATGCCAGCTTTATCGACGAAGACAAACGCGACATGGTTGATGCTTCCGGCGTTGCCACGGCGTCCATCGATCAGCTGGGCGAGCGTATGGCCAACGGCGAATTCGAACTGGTGGCCGTTGGGCGCGCCCTGCTGCAGGACCCTGAATGGGTACCGAAAGTAAAAGCCGGCCGTTACGACGAGCTCAGCGATTACAACAAAGACGCGCTGAAACAACTGGTGTAAGCCGGTACTTAACGCGCAATAAAAAAGCAGCCACTGGCTGCTTTTTTATTGTCTGCGGTTTATTCAGACCTCGGTTTTCACCCTGCTGTTTATTCCAGCCTGTGCTTAACCGGCTGCAGCGGTTTGGGCGCGTCTTCACCCAGCGACTCGCGGATGGAAATTTCATTCACCCGGCACAGCGCATCGAGTGGCAAATCGTTGGCTTCGCGGCCAAAGGGTTCTTCCATTTCCTGCGACAGCACATCCAGACCGAAAAAGGTGTACGCCACAATTAAGGTAAACAGCACAGCGTACCAGCCGAGTGCCGCCACCAGCGCAAAGGGCAATAAATAGCAGTACAGATACGCGGTACGGTGGGTCAGCAAGGTATAAGCAAAGGGCAATGGGGTGCCGGCAATACGTTCGCAGGCGGCCTGCACCGCCGACAGCCGGGTTAAATGTTCGTCGAGAATACGTAACCCCACCGCGTCGATCTTGCCCGCCCGGTACAGTTCACCGAGCGTGCGCCCTGCCCGGCGCAGACAATAATCTGCCACATTCTGGTGAGTGAGCGCCTGCTTCACATCGTCTGCCGCTAGCCAGCGCGTTAAATCCGCATCCACATTTTCGCGGCGCAAAGCGCCTTTTAAGGCAAAGCAGTGAGCCGCACACCAGTGCAACAGCTGGCGACGCCAGATGCCCGCCTGCTGCTGTTCGCTCTCACGCGCCAGCAGGGTTTCACTGGAACGCGCCAGACTGCGGATTTCGAACACCATTTCGCCCCATTGTTTACGCGCTTCCCACCAGCGGTCGTAGGCGGCGTTATTGCGGAAGCCAAGAAAAATCGACAGCGCAATACCCAATAAAGCAAAGGGCGCCAGCGATAATTCCGGCAACACAATCCAGGCTTGTTCGTGCACAAACACCACCAGCGCCGTGAACAGTGCCAGCACCAGTAAATGCGGGGTAATGCGGGGCACGACAGAACCTCGCAGAATAAACAGCAGTGCAACAGCATTCGGGCGGGGACGGACGATCATAGAAATTCCGCTGTATAAAATTAACGACCGGACGGCTTGCCGATCACCACAGACACCAGCGCCACCAGTCCCAGTAACCAGCAATAGGTTACGCTGCTCACCAGCTGCAACGGCGACAAGGTGGCCAGTGACGCGGCCAGCAACATTTGCGCGCCATAGGGAATAACGCCCTGTACCACGCACGACATAATATCGAGCAAGCTGGCGCTGCGTTTCGGGTCGACGCCGTAACGGCTGGCAATGTCTTTGGCCAGACTGCCGGAAATAATAATGGCGATGGTGTTGTTGGCCGTGGCCAGATTCGCCATCACCACCGAGGCGACAATACTGAATTCACCGGCACGACGGGCTTCCCCGCTTTTGTGCTCACGGCGGCTGATGCGATCAACCAGCTGAGCGATCCAGGCCAGACCACCGCCGTCTTTCATCAGTGCCGCCAGACCGCCGATGAAAATCGACAGAATCATGATTTCCTGCATGCTGCCGTAACCGGCGTAAATATCTTTCGCCCAGTGCGCCACATCGTAGTCGGCGACCCGCCACAGCCCGGTCAGGCCGGCCAGCAGAATGCCGGTGAACAGAACCAGAATCACGTTCATGCCGCTCAGGGCCAGCACCAGCACGGCCACGTACGGAATCACCAGCCACAGATCGTAATTCGCCGGCGCATCGGCCTGAGTGCCCGCGCCCTGCACCGCCAGCCACACCAGCGTCAGCAAGGCCGCGGGCAGGGCAATTTTAAAATTCAGGCGGAATTTATCGCGCATATCGCAGCCCTGAGTGCGGGTCGCGGCGATGGTGGTGTCGGAAATAATCGACAGGTTGTCGCCGAACATGGCGCCGCTCATCACCGCGCCGACGGTCAGTACCTTCGACAGGTCGGTGGCCTCACTGATGCCCAGGGCTATCGGGGCCACAGCCGCAATGGTACCCATCGAGGTACCCATGGAGGTGGCGATAAAGGCGGTCATCAGGAACAGGCCCGGCAACACCAGCGGCGCCGGAATCAGGCTCAGGCCGAAGTTCACCGTGGCATCGACACCGCCGATGGCTTTGGCGGTGCTGGCGAACGCCCCGGCGAGCAGGAAAATCAGCACCATGGTAATCAGGGTATTATCGGCACAGCCGCGGATCAGGGTATCGATACGGGCCTGTAACGCCCCTTTGCTCAGCAATAACGCCAGCACAATGGCCGGCAGAATCGCCACAGGAGCCGGCAGCTGATAGAAGGCAAAATCGACGCCCGCCGATTGATAGTACAGACCGCCACCGATAAACAGGCTCAGAAACAGGCCCAGCGGCAGCAGTGCTGCAGCGGACGGTGAAGGCGATGGGGTGCGCTCAGACGGCGCGGAAGCAGTATTCAGACTCAAGGTTCAAGTCCCGGTTGTGATCACAAAGCCGCGCATTCTAACGGAAGGCGCGCCGCAGGGTTAGAACGATTCAGCATGACACCATAACTCCGGCGGCGGTAGCGACGTAACCGGCCTGCGGTGCGCTGTCACAACTGCCCCGCGTTATCTTGACGTCAGTACCAATTTCATCGGCGCTGAACTGGTATGATGCCGCCCGGCTTCAGCGAGGCAAGCCGACCATCCATTACCATGAGAGAGCTCCATGCACCGCACCATGTTCGATACCCCGGTCATCCGCCCTGTTCTGCGCGCCCTGTCGCTGCTGACCCTGCGTCTGGCCGGCTGGAAAGTAGAAGGCGATATTCCGCCGGATCTGAAAAAGTGCGTGATGATCGCCGCGCCGCACACCAGCAACTGGGATCTGCCCTTCACCCTGATGATCGCCTTCGCCATGAAAGCGCCGATTTACTGGATGGGCAAAGACAGTATTTTCAAACCGCCTTTCCGTCGCCTGATGATGTGGATGGGCGGCGTACCGGTCGACCGTTCGAAAGCCAATAACATGGTGCAGGCCTCCATCGACAGCATGCAGGCCAGTGAGCAGATGTTCCTGATCGTGCCGCCGGAAGGCACGCGCAGCAAAGTCGACCAGTGGAAAACCGGCTTTTACCACATCGCCCATGGCGCTCAGGTACCGGTACTGATGGGATTTCTCGATTTTAAACGTAAGCGCGGTGGCTTCCTTGGTACCTTCACCACCAGCGGCAACGCCGAGGTGGATATTCCGCTGATCCGCCAGCATTACGCCGGCATTCAGGGCAAAAAGTCGGATCAGTTCGCGCAACACTGAACCGCCCGGTCACATATCGGCCAGCGTCACGCCCTCAAGCCCACCGGCGGACGACTGGCCACCGACCTTCATCGCCACCCGCAGATTGTTGGCCGAATCGGCATTGCGCAATGCCACCTCGGATTCGATCTGCCCCTCTTTTACCAATTGCAGCAGCGCCTGATCAAAACTCTGCATGCCTGTGTTGTTGCTCTTTTCCATAGCCTCTTTCAGTTCTTCCAGCTTGCCGTTCTGAATCAGGTCTTTAACCCGTGGGCTGCCCAGCAGAATTTCCAAAGCCGGCACCCGGCCACCGCTTTTATCTGGCACCAGCCGCTGGGATACGATCGCCAGCAGGTTATTGCCCAGGTCCTGCAGAATTTGCGGATGACGGGTTTCCGGAAAGAAATTGAGAATGCGGTCCACCGCCTGATTGGCGTTGTTCGCATGTAAGGTCGACACCACCAGATGCCCGGTTTCTGCGTAATTTAAAACGTGCTCCATGGTTTCCTGATCGCGTATTTCACCGATCTGAATCACGTCCGGGGCCTGGCGCAGGGTATTTTTCAGCGCGTCGTGAAAACTGCGCGTATCCACCCCAACTTCACGCTGATTCACCACGGATTTCTGATGGCGGTGCACAAATTCCACCGGGTCTTCGATGGTAATAATGTGGCCCGCCGCGTTGGCATTGCGGTAATCAATTAACGCCGCAAGCGTCGTCGACTTACCGGAACCGGTCGCACCGACGACCAGAATCAGACCACGCTTGGCCATGATGCAATCTTTCAGCACTGGCGGCAGACGCAACTCTTCAAATTTGGGAACCGTCATGCGGATATTGCGCACCACCAGCGAAATCTGGTTGCGCTGATAAAAGGCGTTCAGGCGGAAACGGCCGATGCCGGACATCGACAGCGCCATGTTGAGTTCCAGATCGTGTTCCAGCGATTTCTGCTGCTGCGCGTCCATCACCGCCCGAGCCATCTGCTCGACTTCACCCGGTTTCAGCGGCTCGGGACGCAGATTTTTCAGCACGCCGTTGAATTTGGCGCAGGGCGGCGCGCCCGTAGAAAGATAGAGATCCGAGCCACCATGCTTGGCCAGCAGCGTCAGATAGGCTGTCAGATCCATGAAGGACTCCGTCTTGTCTGTGATTCTCACAGCCTAGTCAGCGCCCCTTTCAGGCTGACTGAGGATAGGCACGGGAGTCAGAAAAGTCGGGCAGGCGCGTGTAACGGTTGTTTGCTGACGCAAAAGCACAATCGCGAAGGAAGAACACACGTGCGTGGCAGCTCAGCATGCCCAGAAAATTCATGCCGGGCTGCACCGCATGTATTCAGCATCAGAAACTGTATGACACACCCAGCAACGACGCGCGATAGCGCATGGCCGAGTCGTCGAGTTCGCGGGCAAAGCCCGACACGTAGGAGTAATCAAGCCCAACATCCTGTGTCAGCCTGACGTTAAGCGACAACATAACAAGAGTATCCTGCCCTGACTGATCACCCAGATTGGTGTCGTACTGACTCCAGTTATACCCCCAGAACAGATTAATACCGGCGCGCTCGTGCATAGAACGCCACTCTATTTGCGGCCCCAGAAACCAGCTGCTGAGTGTCTTATCCCAGTCAACACATTGCTGTGCATCCATCGGCGAGCAATAACGGTCTGAGCGATTAAGCCAGCGGCTGTAACCACCGCGCATGCCAAGGTTTCGCCACAGCCGATAATCGGCATACACCGCAAACGATGCGTTTTCCTTGCCTCCGGTACCAGGCTGATCATCCGAATTGTAGGTATTGGTGCTGCCCAGCGGCATCAGATACAGACGCGTTTCTGGTTGCAGCGGGTGAGAAGCAGCCGGAACGGCAAATACGGGCTGCGCAGACAAGGCTCCCAATAAAAGAAGCACCCGTCCGTCAATTTTCTTTAATGAATGCATTCTACAATCCCTGATCGCATCATTTATAAAGGAAGTTATTACTATGAAAAGGAACGCCGGAGTCTGCGCCGTATTTATGTCAGTTCTGTTAACGGCCTGTGGCGGTAGCGAAAAATCAGCGACGGTCTATCCGGCGCAGGTAATTTTTCAGAGTATAAGCGCGGAAATAACACCCGATTCCGTCAGCGTGACACAGCCACAATATTTTGCCGGTAATGATCGTCAAGTTGTAAAACTGGAGCGCCACACCCTGATGGACAGCCACGGCAATCAGGCTCAGACCGTTGAGATCTGCAACGGAACCCTGGTCACAATCTGCAAAAAGCAGCTGCAGCTGGATGGCAGCATCGCTGATAACACAAGCGTCTACGTCAGCGTAAACCACGAACTCTGGCAGCAACAAACCGCGAGTCTCACCATCGATGTCTTCCCCACACTCAACAGTCCTTTGGACGACGAGGTTTACAATGCTGGCGAATCTATCAATCTGCTGTGGGATGATCAGAACAATGAGTCTGCAACCGGGTTTTATCTGTCAGGTTGCGGATATTCCCTTTCAGGCGAGCCATACGGTGAGTTTTTTGAACTGGAATCCGGTGTAAAGTCCTACGCACTCGACACTGCGGACATCAGCAATTTACCTTGCACACTGGTTATTCGCCTGCAGAAAGAACTCAGCGGCCATATCAGCAGCGCCTTTGCCGGAGGCTCTTTTATTGCCAGTATCGTCAGCGCACCGCGCTCTGTGATCATTCAATAGTCTTCCTACGCCAGACGGCTTCTGCCCTCATAAAAATATCAGGATGAACCGACACAGCGAAGGTCATCCTGATATTTTCTGGCGATTTCAGCGTGCGGCCTCACCATTCAGCGTTATCAGCAGACGGCGGCTGCCGCCATGATCTCGGTGCTCGCACAGATAAATGCCCTGCCAGGTGCCAAGGTTCAGACGGCCGGCTGTCAGCGGTATGGTCAGCGAGGGGCCTAATAAACTGGATTTAATGTGGGCGGGTAAATCGTCACTGCCTTCCAGCGTGTGCTGATAAAACGGCTGATCTTCCGGCACCAGACGGTTAAACACAGATTCGAAATCCGCACGCACGGTCGGGTCCGCGTTTTCATTGATGGTCAGCGACGCTGAGGTGTGCTGAATAAAAATATGCACCAGTCCAACAGCAAACTGCTGAAGCTCCGGCAGCTGACGCACTATCTCGTCGGTGATCAGGTGAAAACCGCGGGTGCGCGGTTTAAGACGGAGTTCTTTCTGTATCCACATATTGGCCCCTCCAGCGGAAGGGCTATTGTAGCGCCGGGCGGCGTATCAGACGACCCGGGTCATACAGACCCGGCGACGGACTCACGAAACGCACAAAAAAGAAATGCGTTTAAAAGAAGGACTTCATTGGCACCGAACACCAGCTGCGGCCCGAGCACATGGCTTTCACCCACAGGCGGTGCATGCGGGTATTGGTATGGCGTTCGAGGGGTTTCATGGCTTCCAGTTTGCCGAGTACCGCCACCGACGGATACACCACCGGCGTGTCGAGCACATCTTTATCGACGTACGGCAACGCACTCTGCATGGCGGTCGGATACGCCAGATAGCTGGAATTACGCGCGGCAATCTGAGCTTCCATCATAAAGCGCACAAAGCGGTAGGCCATTTCTGTGTGCTGGCTGTTGGCCGGGATGGACATAATATCGATCCACATGGCGGCACCTTCGTCGGGAATGACGTAGGTCAGCGCTTCGTCACCGTCGATTTCGCCGAGAATATCGCCGGAATAACCCACCACCAGACACACCTTGTGCGCCTTCAGATCGTCACGATACTGCGTGGTGTGCAGGTATTTCACATCCGCCAGCGCTTCTTTAATCAGCTCACCGGCCTGATCAATCTGGGCTTCGTCCTGCGTATTCACGGAATAACCCAAATAGCGCAGTGCCGCGGCGAAGATTTCATCGCGCTCGTTCAGCAGCGCAATACCGCAGGACGCCACTTTGCTGCGCAGCTCGCTGTTAAACAGCAGCGCCCAGGTGTGTTCTTTTTCGGCAATACCCAGACGCTGCATCTCCGCTTTATTCACGCCCATGCCGGTGGTGCCCCACATGTAGGGAATGCCGTGCACACCGCCGGTGTCCTGCTGATTGTATTCGGCCATGATGTCACTGCGCAGATTGCGGTAATCCGGCAATTTTGAGGTATCCAGCGGCCGGATCAGATTGGCCTCGGCCAGACGGCGCACGATACGCGAGGCAGGAAAGATAACGTCGTACTGATTTTTGGGATTAAAAAATAAGGTTCCGAATTCGTCGACGCTGTTATATTCCACGTATTCGACGGTTACGTTATTTTTCTGTTCAAATTCTTTGATGACATCCGGGTCGATATAGTCGCCCCAGTTCAGAACCCGCAGGGTTTCACCCGCCCACGCTGAGCTGCCTGTCCACAATACCAGACACGCAACCAGCAGCCGGGACATACGCCAGGCGACCATAATATTCTCCACTGAAATCGGTATTGCAGCGGATTATCGGGGGCTTGCCTGAGTGGAAAACATATCCCTTTAGGGATAGACAAAGTGGACCAGCGGATCGCCGGTCCGGCAGGTGCTGACCAGTGCCTCAGTGGTGGCGGGTCAGTTTGTCGAGATAGCCCATGGCGAACGCCGACAGCACGAAGGTCAGGTGAATGATCACGTACCACATGATTTTTTCGTTATCGATGGCTGCCACATTCATAAACACCTTCAGCAGGTGAATGGACGAAATCGCCACGATTGAGGCCGCCACTTTATTTTTCAGGCTGCCGGCGTCGAGCTTGCCCAGCCAGCCCAGTTTTTCGCTGTCGCCGTCCACATCCAGCTTGGACACAAAGTTCTCATAGCCCGAGAACATCACCATCACAATCAGGCCGCCCACCAGCGTGATGTCGATTAACGACAGCACCACCAGCACCAGGTCCACCTCGGCGGTGCCGAGAATACCCGGCATAATGTGAAACACTTCCTGAAAGAATTTAATCGCCAGCAGAATCAGCAGCAGGCTCATGCCCAGATAAATAGGCGCCATGATCCAGCGTGATGCGTACATGATGCGTTCGAACATTTTTTCCAGCATAAAAAACCTTTGAATGTTAACAATTGGCTAAAGAAAAGCGGGTTAAAAACCCGCTCGTCTGTGTGATGTGTTCAGCGCATCGGCGGCATACCGCCGCCAAACGGACCGCCACCACCACCGAACGGGCCGCCCGGACCACCCATAGAGCCCATGGCGCGCATCATCTTGCGCATGCCACCTTTGGCGGTCACTTTCTTCATCATTTTCTGCATTTGCGAATGCTGTTTCAGTACGCGGTTGACGTCCTGAATCTGAGTGCCGGAACCGGCCGCAATACGCTTCTTACGCGAGCCGTTGATTTTGTCCGGGAAGTGACGCTCTTCGCGCGTCATCGAGAAAATAATGGCTTCCATCTGCTTGAACTGTTTCTCGGCAGCGTCAGTCTGCTTGGCCATCTGCCCCAGATTGCCCATACCCGGCAGTTTTTCCAGCATGGAGGTCAAGCCGCCCATGTTTTTCATCTGCTGGATCTGGTCGAGGAAATCCTCAAGGTCAAAGCCTTTACCGGTTTTGATCTTCTTCGCCAGCTTGTCGGCTTTTTCTTTGTCGATGGTGCGCTCGGCCTGCTCGATCAGCGACAGCACGTCACCCAGGTCGAGAATACGGGACGCCACACGATCCGGATGGAATGGTTCCAGCGCATCGGTTTTTTCACCCATACCCATGAACTTGATCGGCTTGCCGGTGATGTGACGCACCGACAGTGCCGCACCACCACGGGCATCACCGTCGGCCTTGGTCAGCACCACACCGGTCAGCGGCAGGGCTTCGTTAAAGGCGCGGGCGGTATTGGCGGCATCCTGACCTGTCATGGCGTCGACCACGAACAGGGTTTCAATCGGCTTGATCGCAGCGTGCAGCGCTTTGATCTCGTCCATCATTTCATCGTCAACGGCCAGACGACCGGCGGTATCCACCAGCAGTACGTCCGCCGCCGCACGCCTGGCGGCATCAATGGCGCCACGGGCGATATCCAGCGGTTTCTGATCCGGGCTGGACGGGAAGAACAGCGCGCCGACGTCGTTGGCCAGGGTTTCCAGCTGTTTGATGGCCGCCGGACGGTAAACGTCAGCGGAAACCACCATCACCTTTTTCTTTTCGCGCTCGTGCAGGTACTTGGCCAGCTTACCCACTGTGGTGGTCTTACCGGCACCCTGCAGACCCGCCATCAGCACAATGGCCGGCGGCTGGGTGGCGAGATTCAGTTTCTCGTTGGCCTCGCCCATGACCTTCATCAGTTCTTCATGGACGATCTTCAGGAACACCTGACCCGGGTTCAGACTCTTCAGCACTTCGGTACCGATGGCGCGCTCTTTCACCTGTTCGGTGAAGGCTTTCACCACCGGCAGGGCCACGTCGGCCTCCAGCAGCGCCATACGCACTTCGCGTACGGTGTCTTTAATGTTGTCTTCGGTCAGTCTGGCCTGGCCGGTAATGCTCTTAAGGGCACGGCCAAGGCGGTCGGTAAGGCTCTCAAACATCGTGGATAACTCAAAACCGGATTCAAAATTTCGCCGCAGTATACCGTGTGCGTCATAACTCCCCAACCTTCCTGACAGGTGCTGACCATTTCCACACTTTTACCGGCCATGAGCATGTGCGAAACTGCGGCAGTTTTCCGAGGGATCGTCATGCTGTCATTTGTATTAGCCCTTCCTGTTGCTGCTTTCTATCTGTTCGCCGCCCTGCGCCAGTGGCAGGCCGTGACCGGCCGTCTGCCGTTGTCTCGTCTGACCGTGCTCACCTGCACCATGATCGGTGCCCTGCTGCATCTGGGTTACATCGGCGTCAGCATGCTCGGACGCGAGAACATCAACTTCGCCATGTTCGAAGTGGGCTCACTGATCAGCTGGGTGATGGTGCTGCTGATCCTGTTTTCCAGCTGGCGCAAGCCGGTCGACAACCTGCTGATCGGCCTGCTGCCGATGGCGGCGGCCGTGGTGCTGTGCGCCGCCATCGACGGCGAGTACTACCCGCTTCCACATTTAAGCTACGGTCTGGCCTGGCACATTCTGCTGTCGATTCTGGCCTACGCCGTATTCACCATCGCCGCCGTGCAGTCGGTGCTGCTGTATCTGCAGGATCTGGCCCTTAAAAAGCGTCAGACCAAGGGCATAGTGCAGGCCCTGCCGCCCCTGCAGACCATGGATTTGCTGCTGTTTGAAATGATCTGGCTGGGCATGATTCTGCTGACCGCGGCGTTCGCCATCGGCTGGCCGTTTGTGTCTGATCTGAAGGGCCAGCACCTGATTCACAAGGTGGTGTTTGCCAGCATTGGCTGGCTGGTGTTCGCCATCCTGCTCACCGGCCGTTACCGCTTCGGCTGGCGCGGCATTACGGCCAGCCGCTGGACCCTGATCGGTACCGGCTTTCTGGTGCTGTCGTACTTCGGCTCCAAATTCGTGCTGGAGATCCTGCTGCACCGCGCGGCCTGAGGCTGCGCGCTGTCAGCATGGCCATGAAACGCCACTTTTTCTGTTCCTTTGGCTGACTCTGCGAACAAACACCGGGCGATCCTGTGTCCACACGCCCGGCATGGTGTTGACACCCGGTCGTCTGGCCCTGTGCCATTGCCAGGTGTGCTCCATCATAGGGCCACGGCCAGCGCATGGAGTTGACACCCCGTCACACCGCCCTATGATGGCGGGGTGTTAGTTTTTACAGGACCCCGTCTTTGAGCGACGTTCCCTTAAGTGTGCTATTCGGCATACTCGTTCTTTTAATCATCTTCTCCGGATTCTTCTCCAGCTCGGAAACCGGCATGATGTCGTTAAACCGCTACCGGTTACGTCATCTGGCCAAGAGCAAGCACAAAGGCGCCATGCGCGCGTCCAAACTGCTGGAAAAACCAGACCGCCTGATCGGCACCATTCTGACCGGTAACAACCTGGTTAACTTTGCCGCAGCGGCACTTGCCACCATCATCAGTCAGCGCCTGTGGCCCGATAACCCCGATCTCGCCGTATTCGTGAACACCATTCTGTTCACCCTGATCGTTCTGATTTTCGCCGAACTAACCCCGAAAACGCTGGCCGCCATTGCGCCTGAAAAAATTGCGTTTCCGGTCAGCGGCCTGCTGCAGGGCATTCAGTGGCTGCTGCACCCGTTCGTGTGGTTTGTAAACACCATCGCCAACGGCCTGCTGCGCATGATCCGCGTGGATGTAAACAGCACCACCCCGGACAACCTCAGTACCGAAGAGCTGCGCACCATTGTGCGTGAAGCCGGCTCCATGATCCCCAAACGTCACCAGCACATGCTGATCAGTATTCTCGACCTCGAGAAAATGACCGTGAACGACATCATGGTGCCGCGTAACGAGATTGTCGGCCTCGACCTCGACGACGACCTGAGCAACATACTGCAGCAGCTGCGCACCACCCAGCACACCCGTCTGCCTGTCTACCGTGGCGACATCAACAACGTGGTGGGCGTGCTGCACACACGCAACATCAGCCGCTTCCTCAACTCGGGTGAACTGCTGAAAGAAGAGATTGAGAAAGTCGCGCGCGAGCCGTACTTCATTCCGGAAAGCACCCCGCTGCACACCCAGCTGTTCAACTTCCAGAAGAACAAGCGCCGCATCGCGCTGGTGGTGGACGAATACGGCGACATCGAAGGTATCTGTACCCTCGAGGATATCCTTGAGGAAATCGTCGGCGAGTTCACCACCGACGTGGTCGCTGCCGCCTCGCCGGACGTGCATCCGCAGGAAGACGGCAGCTTCATCGTCGACGGCGCCGCCTATGTGCGCGACGTGAACAAGACCATGAAGTGGAGCCTGCCGACCGATGGCCCGAAAACCATCAGCGGCCTGATCGTGGAATTCCTGGAGCACATTCCGGAAGCGCCTGTGTGTCTGCGTATGGGCGAATACCGCATCGAAATCCTGCAGATCAAAGACAACATCATCCGCGCTGCCAAGTTCACCATCGACCCGAACTTCCGCTACCCGGACTGATACTGCAGCACCCGGCAGACGGGCTCGGCCCGTCTGTCTTACCTGCCTTTCTTGCGCACAGCACCTTGAATTCCCGGCACAGCCTCTGCGCCAGCCGAACCCGGCTGACGGTCGCCGCCTGACACAAAAATCGCTACAATGCCGCCCTTCCATAGAGCAACCCGTAGCGAATTGTCATGACCGCACCGAACACTCGTAAAATTCTTGTAACCAGCGCCCTGCCGTATGCCAACGGTTCCATCCATATGGGGCACATGCTGGAATACATCCAGACCGATATCTGGGTACGCTTCCAGAAATCCCGTGGCCACGAGTGTTACTACGTGTGTGCTGACGACGCCCACGGCACCGCCATCATGCTGCGCGCCGAAAAAGAAGGCATCAGCGCCGAAGAACAGATCGCCCGCGTTAAAGCCGAACACGAAGCCGACTTCGCCGCCTTCCACGTAGGGTTCGACAACTTCCACAGCACCCACAGCGAAGAAAACCGCCTGCTGTCGGAAGAAATCTACAAAGCCTGCCGCGACAAAGGCCATATTGCCGTGCGCAAAATCAAGCAGCTGTACGACCCGGTAAAAGAGCTGTTTCTGGCAGACCGCTACATCAAAGGCGAATGCCCGAAATGCGGTGCTGCCGATCAATACGGCGACAACTGCGAAGTCTGTGGTGCCACCTACACCCCGGTGGAACTGAAAAATCCGTTCTCCACCATTTCCGGCGCGACTCCGGTAGAAAAAGAATCTGAGCACTATTTCTTTAAATTGCCGGATTTCCAGCAGTTCCTGAAAGAGTGGACCCGCTCCGGCACCCTGCAGGATGAAGTGGCCAACAAACTGGCCGAGTGGCTGGATTCCGGTCTGCAGGAATGGGACATTTCCCGCGATGCGCCGTACTTCGGTTTCGAAATTCCGGATGCACCGGGCAAATATTTCTACGTGTGGCTGGACGCACCGATCGGCTACATGGCCAGCTTTAAAAACCTGTGTGACAAGCGCGGCGATATCGACTTTAACGAATTCTGGAAAAAGGATTCCACCGCCGAGCTGTATCATTTTATCGGCAAGGACATCATCAATTTCCACGCCCTGTTCTGGCCATCCATGCTGACTGCGGCGGAATACCGCACGCCAACGGCGGTGAATGCGCACGGTTTTGTGACCGTTAACGGCGCCAAAATGTCGAAGTCTCGCGGCACCTTTATTAAGGCGCGTACCTTCCTCAATCACCTGAATCCGACCTACCTGCGCTACTACTTCGCGGCCAAACTGAGTTCCAGCGTCGACGACTTCGACCTGAACCTCGAAGACTTTGTGCTGCGTGTCAACGCCGATCTGGTCAACAAACTGGTGAACATCGCCTCGCGTACCGCCAACTTCGTATTCAAAGCCGGCGGCCAACTGAGCAGCACCTGTGCTGAACCCGAAATGCTGGCTGACTTCGTTAACGCCGGCGAGCAGATTGCCGACTATTACGAAGCGCGCGAATTTGGCCGCGCCATGAAAGAAATCATGGCTCTGGCCGACCGCGCCAACGAATACATTCAGGAAAAAGCCCCGTGGGCGATGAACAAAGAAGAAGGCCGCCAGCAGGAAGTACAGGAAGTGTGCACCGTTGCCCTTAACCTGTTCCGTCAGCTGGTAACTTATCTGGCCCCGGTGCTGCCGGAAATTGCCGAAAAAACCCAGGCCTTCCTCAATGTGGATTCACTCGACTGGGAAGCGCGCCGCACACCACTGCTGGCTCACACCATCAACAAGTTCGAGCCAATGCTGGCCCGTGCTGAAATGGACAAAGTGACTGCCATTCTGGAAGAAACCAAGGCAGAGCTGGCAAAAGAAATGGGCACACCTGTGGTCAGCGAAGCACCGGCAGCCAAAGCCGCTGAGAAAAAAGCCGAGAAAAAGGAAAAGGCCAAGGGCCCAGCTCTGCGCGAAGACGGTAACGAAGTGATTGCCGACACCATCGAATTTCCGGACTTTGCTAAAGTCGATCTGCGCATTGCGCGTATCGTCAAAGCCGAACACGTGGAAGGCGCGGAAAAACTGCTGCAACTGACCCTGGATATCGGTAACGGCGAAACCCGCAATGTCTTCTCTGGTATTAAATCCGCCTACAAACCGGAAGACCTGAACGGCAAACTGACCGTGATGGTCGCCAACCTGGCACCACGCAAAATGAAATTCGGCATGTCTGAAGGCATGGTGCTGGCAGCTGGTCCGGGCGGTGAAGATATCTTCCTGCTGGAGCCGCACGACGGCGCACAGCCGGGTATGCGCGTGATGTAAGCCAGATTCAGGTTCCGCGTGAAAAACAAAAAGCCGGCTGACAAGCCGGCTTTTTGCTTTTCAGTGACCGGAATTATTCGGGGCTCTGAACCTGAATTTCTACTTCGTAGTCAGCGGCACCGAGCACCCCGGCTATCCAGACAAAAACCTCAGATACCGAGGCGGGCACGGTATACGTCAGCGAAGCGCTAAGGGCCTCGCTGGTAAATTCATGCGTCAGCTCGTTTTCACCCTCTGAGAGAACATTGCTTTCATCGTCGGTCACAGAGACATAGAGCAACCCCGTAAAGCCGCTGTCCGCTTCTCCGGTTACGGTCACGACATCCCCCTCTGTGACAGACACCACGAAATAGTCATCTGCATCGGAGTCATCATAATCAACGGATCCTGCTATCAGACTATGAGCAACGCCGATTTCCTGCGCCGTGGCAGGAGTATCGTTGGGTTCAAGCTCACTGACGTCGACAGGCACACTAATCACCGGAGTAGAGATCCGTGCGACCGCAACCGAGCTGCTCGGGGATTCGGATGTCCAGATTTTCAGCCAGACCATAGTGAGGTTGTCGACCTCATACTCCATCTGCTCCCCGACACCAAGGCCTGCGTTATCAGAACAAGCCAGCTTATTGCCGTTAGTGTCGAAAAGCGCCATCTGATAGTCTTTGTCGTCCGGCACATCCATGGTAACCGTCAGCGGCTGCCCATCACTCACAACAAACTTCCAGACACCCAGCGCCTGATTGTGTGACAGATTCACATTCAGCGCAGCAAGAAAGGCCGCATCACGCCGGGCTTGCCCAAGGGAAACATCGTCACAGGTTTCATCCGACGTCGTAGCCGGCGTGGATGAATCGTCAGTGCCAAAACAGCCAGTCAGCGTTAAGGCGCTGAACACCAGAAGAATGAGTTTATTCATAATGACCTTTCAACTAGTCGGTAGGGGTTGCGCAGTGGTATTGATACATTTCGTCCTAGTAGACTAGTTGAAGTTTGTATAAAGGCGAGTGCGCCAACGAGCACCACAGCCAGACGCCAGCACCCATTAATAAATGGAAATAAGATTTCTCTGTATCCGATAGAAAGAGTTATAAATGCTGCCGTTCTCCAAACGGCAGCATTCCACTTGGCTGACAAACCCATGCCGGTTTAACGACGGAAGCGCCACCCGTGGGTGAAGGTATCGTCAGAATCAGCACCCGTGGCAAATTTCCAAGCGACAAAGAGCCCGTAGCCACCGGTCAGTTCTGAAGCCATAATGACGCCTGCGATCGCTAATGCCCCTGCACGAACACAGAGCCACGCCCTTGTCTGATACCCCTTCTTACTACATAGCCCCACGCTGCAACGAACCTCTGCAGATTCTGCATGTGGACGACGACCTGATCGTGGTCAATAAACCGGCGTTTCTCTACACAGTACCCGGCCGTGGCCCAGAGAATAGCGACTCGGTGATAACCCGTCTGCTACCGGACTACCCCGAAGCGGTGATCGTGCATCGGCTTGATCTGGACACCTCAGGCCTGCTGGTAGTCGCCCGCTCCGAACGCGCACGTCAGGTGCTGTCGCAGCAAATCCGCGACCGCCAGATGCAGAAAACGTATCAGGCCGTGGTATGGGGAATGGTTGAACAGGATCAGGGCGATATAAATATGCCCATCGCCAAAGACTGGAATGACCGCCCGCGCTGTAAAATCGATTACGACGAAGGCAAAGCCTCACTCACCCGCTTTCAGGTGATTGAGCGTAACGCAGAAAGCAACCGCACCCTGCTGTTACTGACGCCGGAAACCGGCCGCCAGCACCAGCTGCGCCTGCATTTAAAATCCATCGGCCATCCGATTTTAGGCTGTGATTTATACGCGCATGAACAAGCGCTTAATGCCACACCGCGTCTGATGCTGCACGCCTGTGGACTGGCGTTTCAGCACCCGGACGGCAGTATGGTGAGCTGGGATGAAAAGAATGAATGGGGGCTGGAGTAACGCCAAGCTAAGCGGCGTGCGAAGCACGTCCAAAGCTTGAGCGCCTTGTTATGCATTTCCTGTAACCAAGCCTATTGCATAGGCTATAAAACCAGTAACACTAAGGCCAGCCATGTAAATCGATATAAATGTGCCTACCAAGCCACCACCAATCAGTATAAGAGGTGTTTTCCAATTGAGAGCTACATCTTCTTCCAATGCATCCAGAGCCGATTGTGTAAGATATAGATACATTTTTTTGACTGAAAAAACAGCAAGTAAAATACCAACGACAGCGCCGATGATACTTCCGCTTAATTGAGAGAAAATAATTGCGCGATAAATAAGAATTGGACAACCTATAACGATAAGTAAGAGTCCAAGTATATACAGCAATCCGATAGTGAAATTTTTCAATTTAGCTTCCTATGCATAACAGCTTATTAGTGTGCGTGCGCACTTATCCCGAGGGACTCTTTCGAGAAACCCCACGTAACGTATTGAACAGCCTGAGAAATCTTCCATAACCCCAAAGTCCCTACCAGAAAAACGCGCACGCCTGTTATTTCCAGCAGGTCGCGCACATAAACTTGTAAACCAAGATTGTAAGCTATTGATTAATCTGACGTTTACATTACTACCCGCTGACAAAACGAGCAAGCACGAATGTAAAGCGTGCCCGATTTCTTGAAAATCCAGAAATATACTGTATACATAAACAGTATCACTTTACATTCGGAGGTCAGGATGGCAAAGAGCAAGTTTCTGACAGACGTGCGTGAATTCATGCGCCTCCACGGCTACAGCATCCGCACGGAACATACCTATATTTACTGGATCAGGTTCTATATACGCTTTCACCGCTTACAGCACCCCGTCAGCCTGGGGCCAGATCATGTTGTGATGTTCCTCAGCTTTCTTGCTAACCGCAGGGACGTTGCCATTAATACCCAGAAGATCGCACTGAATGCTCTGGCCTTTCTGTACAACAAGTACCTGAACCAGCCACTGGGAGATATCGGCTTTACCTTTGCCACACGCCCCCGGCACTTCCCCACGGTACTGTCACCTGCCGAAGTGGGGAAGATTCTGAGCGTCTGTGATAAACGCGACCAGCTCATATTCTCGCTGTTATTCGGTTGCGGACTGCGTATATCCGAATGCCTTCGTTTGCGCATTAAAGATTTTGATTTTTCCAATGGATCACTCACTGTATTCGACGGCAAGGGCGGAAAAGATCGGGTCACAATACTGCCACAAAGCCTGAAACCTTTGTGCGATGAGTTTTTCGAAAGAGCGCTTGCTCTGCAGACGAGTGACAATCAACAAGGCATTGGTCCATCCATTCCCGGTGCTCTCGGCAAAAAATACCCGTCTGCTTATCGGCAACCTGCGTGGATGTTTGCCTTCCCATCGGCAACCGTTTGCACTCACCCTTACACAAAAGTGATGTGCCGCCATCATTTGCATGACTCAGTGCCACGCAAAGCACTAAAGCAGGCGGTTCAGGATGCCGGTCTGAGTTCAAAACGAATAACCTACCATACCTTCCGTCACAGTTTCGCCACCGAGCTTTTACGCGCTGGCCGGGACATCCGCACAGTGCAGGAATTACTGGGGCATTTTGATGTGAAGACAACCCAAATCTACACCCATGTTATTGGTCAGCACTTCGCTGGCACGGCAAGCCCGTTGGATGCCATCCGGTACTATCACCAGCTCCACTGACAGCTCCAATAGCAGCTCCGTCACAAAACCCTGCCGCCCCAACTCACACGCAATGACCACCAATACATCACACAAACCTGACCAAGCAGTCAAACTGGTATCCCACTTGCTTAGTCTTTGCCGTATTTAACGGCCTGCCGCCCTTTCTTGCGGCAGCGAAGAGGAGATTGGGCTTGAATTTACCGGTTCAGCCGCTGGTTAGCGCTCACTGCGATGCACCACGCTGGAACGCGATGCTTCAATTAGTGGCACGCAAAACACCAAGAGGCACCAGATTGGTGCAATCCGAACATGTTGGCCCCCTCTATGTGCAGAAGCCGTTTTACCCGGAAGGGCCGGACTGCGCGCACATTTATCTGCTGCACCCACCCGGTGGCATGGTGTCGGGCGATACCCTCACCATTCATGTCACCAGCAGCGCAGGTGCCGGCACTCTGGTCACCACGCCGGGCGCCGGCCGTGTGTACCGCGCCCGCCCCGACCGTCTGCTGCAAAAACAACTGGTGAATTTAACCGTTGAAGCGGGTTCGTCGCTGGAGTGGATGCCACTGGAGACCATTTTGTTTCCGTCGTCGCGTGCGCAACTGGAAACCCGGGTCGATCTGCACGGCGATGCCCGCTTTATTGGCTGGGAAATTACCAGTCTGGGTTTACCGGCTAACCGCCAGACGTTAAATCACGACGGTGCCGACACCACCTTAAAACAAGGCCTGCGCATTTATAAAGATGGCCGCCTGCTGCTGAACGAGCGCCTGAATCTGCATCCGGATAATATGGAATTATTAACCGCCCGCGCTGGTTTTAAAGGCCTGCCGGTGCACGGTTTGATGGTCGCAGGCCCCTTCAGCCAGCCAATCGATGAAGACACCATGGCCAGATTGCAGGCCCTGTGCGACGACACATTGGCCGGCGTCAGCCTGAACGGTGCGTTTTTAACGCTGCGCACTTTAACCGACTGCAGCGAACGCGCCCGTCACTTATTAACCAAAGCCTGGGCAGAAATCCGCCCTTTGCTGCTCGACCGTCCGGCGTGCCCACCACGCATCTGGGCGACCTGACCTTATTGAATAATTGTTTTTAACCGATGTTGACCGAAACCGATTTTACGAGGGTGCCCGATGGAACTGCTGCCACGCGAAAAAGATAAACTGCTGATTTTTACCGCCGCCCTGCTGGCCGAGCGCCGCCTGAACCGTGGTCTGAAACTGAACTACCCGGAAGCCATGGCTTACATCACCATGGAAATTATGGAAGGTGCGCGCGATGGTAAAACCGTGGCCGAATTAATGAGCTATGGCAAAACCCTGCTCAGTGCTGATCAGGTCATGCCGGGCGTGCCGGAACTAATTCACGAAGTGCAGGTGGAAGCGACCTTCCCGGATGGGACCAAGCTGGTCACAGTTCACGAACCCATTGTGTAAAAACGATTGCGCTCAGAATCGCGGCGTTAAAGGCTTCTTCGATAGGCTCATGTATCCGGTTATACACTGCGCTATCTCATCAGCCTTTGCCTTGCCCTTCTGTCGCTCATGACGTTTTTACTGAATAAAAGGAGCAAGATTATGATTCCAGGTGAAATTTTCGTCGGCAGCGGCGACATCGTATTAAACGAAGGCCGAGAGACCATCACCCTGCGCGTGGAAAATACCGGCGACCGGCCGGTACAGGTGGGGTCGCATTACCATTTTTACGAAACCAATCCGGCGCTGTCGTTCGAGCGCGAAAAAACCCGTGGTTTCCGTCTGAATATTGCCTCTGGTACGGCGGTTCGTTTTGAACCGGGTCAGGGACGTGAAGTAGAACTGGTGGCCTACGCTGGCGACCGCACCGTCTACGGTTTCCGTGGCGATGTCATGGGCAAACTGTAAGGAGCGAATGATGACCACCAGCAATAAAACCATGGACAGAACCTCTTACGCGCAGATGTTTGGCCCGACCACGGGCGACAAAGTGCGTCTGGGCGATACCGAAATCATTATTCAGATCGAAAAAGACTTCACCACCTACGGCGACGAAGTGAAATTCGGTGGCGGTAAAGTGATCCGTGATGGCATGGGTCAGAGCCAGCGCAGCTGCGCCGAAACCGTGGATCTGGTGATTACCAATGCCGTGGTGCTTGATCACTGGGGCATTGTGAAAGCCGACGTCGGCGTTAAAAACGGCCGTATTTTTGCCGTGGGTAAAGCCGGTAACCCGGACGTGCAGGATAATATCGACATTATTATTGGCCCTGGTACCGAAGTCATTGCCGGTGAGGGTTCAATTCTGACCGCCGGCGGCATTGATGCGCACATTCACTTTATCTGCCCACAGCAGGTAGAAGAAGCCTTAATGAGCGGTGTTACCACCATGATCGGCGGTGGTACAGGTCCGGCCACGGGCACCAACGCCACCACCTGTACTTCAGGCCCGTGGTACATCGAAAAAATGCTGCAATCCACCGACGATATGCCAATGAACTTTGGTTTTCTCGGTAAAGGCAACGCCAGTCTGCCAGTCGGACTGGAAGAACAACTGGAAGCCGGTGCCTGCGGTTTAAAACTGCACGAGGACTGGGGTACTACTCCGGCCTCCATTGATTGCTGCTTAAGCGTGGCTGAAAAATACGACGTGCAGGTGGCGATTCACACCGACACCCTGAACGAATCGGGTTTTGTGGATGACACCATTGGTGCTTTTAAAGGCCGCGTTATTCACACCTATCACACCGAAGGTGCCGGTGGCGGTCACGCGCCGGATATTATCCGCGCCTGTGCTTACCCGAACGTATTGCCGTCGTCCACCAACCCGACGCGCCCGTACACGCGCAATACCGTGGACGAGCACCTGGATATGCTGATGGTGTGTCACCATCTCGACAGCTCCATTCCGGAAGACGTGGCCTTTGCAGATTCCCGTATCCGTAAAGAAACCATCGCCGCTGAAGATATTTTCCACGACCGTGGCGCCTTCAGTATGATTTCTTCCGACTCACAGGCCATGGGCCGTGTCGGCGAAGTGGTCACCCGCACCTGGCAGACCGCACACAAAATGAAAGTGCAGTTTGGTCTGTTAAAAGAAGACGAAAGCATTGGCGCCGATAACTTCCGTGCCCGTCGCTACATTGCCAAATACACCATTAACCCGGCCATTACCCATGGTATTTCCCACGAAGTGGGTTCCATTGAAAAAGGCAAACTGGCGGATCTGGTGCTGTGGAAACCGGCGTTTTTTGGTGCCAAGCCTAGCATGATTTTAAAAGGCGGCATGATTGCGGCAGCGCCTATGGGCGACCCGAATGCCTCCATTCCAACGCCACAACCTGTGCATTACCGCATGATGTTCGGCGCCTATGGCAAAGCCACCGCAGCAACCTGTGTGACCTTTGTGTCGGAAGCGGCGCTGAACAATAACATCGGCGAAAAATACGGCATTAAACGCAATCTGTCGGCCTGTAAAAATACCCGCAATATCACCAAGGCCGATATGATCCTGAACGACTGGATGCCGGTGGTGACTGTCGATCCGCAAACTTATGAAGTGCGCGCCGACGGTGAATTGCTGACCTGTGAGCCAGCCACTGAACTGCCACTGGCACAACTGTATAACCTGTTTTAAGGAAAGCCTTATGCTTGAAGTGTATGAGCGTTTGGGCACGCATTGCCACGACCCAGTGTACTGCACTGTGGTGGTGGATTATGAAAAACGCGACCGCGGCCGCCTGCGCCTGACCAGTACCGACGGCGAAGAAGTACGTCTGTTTCTGGAGCGTGGTAAGCCATTAATTGTCGGCGAATATTTAAAAGCCAGCGACGGTCGTATTGTGCGCGTGGAAGGTGCTGTAGAAGACGTTGCTCACGCCAGCTGCGACAACTGGAATACCTTCGCCAAGGCCTGTTATCACCTGGGTAACCGCCACGTAAAAGTGGAAGTGGGTGAACGCTGGCTGCGCATTAAACCCGACCATGTGCTGGAAGATATGCTGCACCAGCTGGGCCTGATCGTCAGCCACGAACAGGCGGTGTTTGTGCCGGAATCCGGTGCTTATGCCGGTGGTCATCACCATCATGCGGATCATGATCATGCACACGATCATGGGCATTCGCATAGCCATTCACATGATCATGGGCAGGGACACTCGCACGACCATGCACATGATCATGGGCACGGCCATTCGCACAACCATGATCACGGGCACGATCATAAACACGGTCATTCCCATGGCCATTCGCACGGCGACGGGCATCATGACCACTGATGCGCTGAGCGCCCTGACCACACCCGGACTGCTGCGCCTGCTGCAGCTGTCCAGCGTCAGCCTGCCGGTGGGCGGTTTCGCCTTTTCGCAGGGGCTGGAATACGCCGTGGAAAAAGGCTGGGTCTGCAATATGGCGCAAACCCGTGAGTGGATTGCGCTGCAACTGCACGAAACTCAGGCACTGATTGATTTACCGGTTTTAAAAGGCGCCATGCAGGCAGCCGCTGCGGCGGATGAACAGCGCTGGGGCGAATGGAACGATTTAATTCTGGCCAGCCGCGAAACCCGCGAGTTGCGTTTAACCGATACCGCCATGGGCGAAGCTCTGGTGCGTCTGTTAAAAAGTCTGGACGTACCCTTACCGGCCTACGCCAGAAACGCCGAAGGCGATGTCAGCTTTGTGGCTTTATACGCCTGGCCTGCTGTGCATTGGCAGATTCCGTTCCACGCTGCGGCAACGGGCCTGACGTTCGCCTGGCTGGAAAACCAGATTGCCGCCGCCACGAAACTGGTGCCGCTGGGACAAACCCAGGCGCAGCAATTATTAAGTGATTTGCAGACGCTGATTCCGCAGACCATAACCACAGCAAACGATGTGGATGAAGCGGATATCGGTGGTTCGTTGCCCATGCTGGCGATTGCCAGTGCGAAACATGAGACTCAGTACACCCGGCTTTTTCGCTCATGATGGCTATTTGCGTTGTTCTGACGTTGTTAAAAATAAGCTCAGGATGCTCATGTAGGCTGACTACACTGCGCTCTTTCGCTTATTTTTGCCGCGTCATAACGTCCTCAATAACGCCATCATTACGGCTGAAGCTGCACGAATTTACAGACAGAAAACAGAATTTCCGGAGACAAAAGACATGAAAAAACAAACTCTGCGCGTCGGTGTCGGCGGCCCGGTAGGTTCCGGTAAAACCGCCCTGCTGCGTTCGCTGTGCACCGCCATGCGCGATCACTACAACGTCGCTGTAGTCACCAACGATATTTACACCAAAGAAGACGCGGAATTTCTGACCCGCAATGAAGCCCTGCCGGCTGACCGCATTATGGGCGTGGAAACCGGTGGTTGTCCGCACACCGCCATCCGTGAAGATGCGTCCATGAATCTCGCTGCCATTGATGAGCTGATGAAACGTCACGAAGGTCTGGATCTGATTTTTGTGGAAAGCGGCGGTGATAACCTGAGCGCCACGTTCAGCCCGGAGTTATCCGACCTGACCATTTACGTGATCGACGTATCCGCCGGCGACAAAATTCCGCGTAAAGGCGGCCCGGGCATTACCCGTTCTGACCTGCTGGTGATTAATAAAACCGATCTGGCCCCTCTGGTAGGCGCCGATCTGGGTGTGATGGACCGCGATGCCAAGAAAATGCGTGGCGAACGCCAGTTTGTGTTTTCTAACCTGAAAAAGGCAGAAGGTCTGGACGATATTATTCGTTTTATTGTGACGGAAGGGATGCTGGAGCAGAAAGCTATGCCACCAGCACAAGCGGTCGTCTGATCTGAGCTATTGCGCTTGCTGATGCGGCGTTAAAAATACCTTCGGGATGCTCATGTAGGAAAACTACACTCCGCTCCCTCAGCTGTTTTTGCCTTGCCTCAGCGGCGCTCATAACGCTCAGATGAATGTCGGATGTCGGAAAAATATTTAAACGCCTCACGCTGCAACCAGCGTCAGGCTTCACGCTTTAAAAACCTCCCCAAGGAGACTGTTATGAAAAAAGCCCTGATCACCGCCGCTGCCCTGCTGCTGCCTGCGGCTGCTATGGCACACACCGGCCACGAAACCTCTGGTTTTGCTGCTGGCGTTGCCCACCCATTCACCGGTCTGGATCACCTGCTGGCGATGCTGGCCGTCGGTCTGTGGTCGGCGCGTCAGTCGGGCGCCGCGCGCTGGGCCACGCCGCTGGCGTTTGTGCTGATGATGGCTGTTGGTGCCGTGACCGGTACTACCGCCTTTGAACTGCCGCTGACCGAAGCCATGATCGCCGCCTCTGTGGTGGTGTTTGGTGCCCTGATCGCTTTCAACCTGAAAAAAGGCGCGGATGCCGGTGTTGCTCTGGCCGGTGTTTTTGCTTTCTTCCACGGTTTTGCCCACGGCGCTGAAATGCCAGCCATGAGCACACTGGCCACCTACGGCGCAGGCTTTATGCTGGCCACTGCCGTTCTGCACGCGGCGGGTTACCTGCTGGCTTCGTTCGGTCACAGCAAAGCGGCGGATATCAGCCGTCGCAGTGCCGGTGCCGCTATTGCGCTGGCCGGTGTGGCACTGGGCGTCGCCTGATCGTTCGCAGCAGGCTGGAGTACCGTCAGCCTGCTGCTCTTTCTTCTTTCTACGGTCTGCCTTTTCGTTCTCCCTCTTTTGCCCACCGGTTTCACCTTCGCCTGCCAGCGTTCGGGCAGCGCGTTGACCTGAGGTTCTTCTGTCCCGGCGATCAGTCCGTTGTCAGGCATCAGCCTTAATACCGGTTTGCGGAATACCCCGTTCCGGCACAGGTGCAGCACAGTGTTCGTTCCTTGCGTATACTGTGGCAATCCGGACAATCAAGACCTGCTATGACTCAGAACACCGCCACCGGCGTGGCTTCCACCGTTTCTAACGGCATTGCCGCCAGCACCATTCCTGCCGATTTTGTTTTCCTCGATGAGGCCATCAGCGGCCTGCAGATCGAACTCAAATACGCCACCACCGATAATTTTGTCGGCGCGGTTATTCCGGGCTATGAGCAGGCGCGCGCCGTGACCACACGCGCAGCAGCGGCGGCTTTGTCCGGCGTGCAGGAACAGCTGAAAGGTCTGGGGCTTGGGCTTAAGATTTTCGACGCTTACCGCCCGCAGCGGTCGGTGAATTTCTTTGTACACTGGGCAGACGATGCCAGCGACACCCGCCAGAAGGCACTGTTTTATCCGGCACTGGATAAAGACAGTCTGATTCCCAACGGCTATCTGGCGCCGCAGTCGGGCCATTCGCGCGGCAGTACGGTGGACGTCACCTTAGTGCGCCTGTCCGACGGCAGCGAACTGGATATGGGCACCCGTTTTGATTTTTTCGGCCCGCAGTCGTGGACCCATTTTTCCGGCATCAGCCGGGCGCAGCAGCAGAACCGCCAGCTGCTGCAGAAAGTGATGGCCAGCCACGGCTTTACCGGTGTGAAGGAAGAATGGTGGCACTTCACGCTGAAAAACGAACCCTATCCTGAAACCGCCTTCGATTTTATCGCCGCCTGAGCACCTCAGGCGGATTGCCCCTACCCTCCGGCATTCAAACGTCCATTACGCCCGCAGCGGTCAATCCGTATTTTCCGCACATCAGATGCCAGTAACCCGCAGCCTTGACCCAGCGCAGCGAAAGGCACAATTGCGGTTTATGCTGTTGGTATCGGTGGCCACGAACGGTATGGTGTGCCGTCGCAAAAGCCCGGCCTGTCAGGTTTGTACGCTTCAGGTCTGGGCTTGTGTGGTGACTGTCTGTCTGAGGTTTTTATGTCTGATATCCGTCCACAATACACCCCTGAAAAAATCCCGGCCGAGCCGCTGTTCGACTACAAGCACCTGATCATCGTGGCCGACATCATTGTGTTCGCCTTAATGATGACGCTGTTGCCATTCGACGCGCCGGTGGTCAAAGGTCTGAGCATTCTGGTGTTTGTGGCCGTGCTGTGGCTGACCGAAGCCATTCACGTCAGCATCACGGCGTTATTGGTACCGATTCTGGCGGTGGCCTTCGATGTGTTTAATACCACCGCTGCGCTGGCCAATTTCTCGAACCCGATTATTTTTCTGTTCCTCGGCGGCTTTGGTCTGGCGGCGGCGTTGCACGCGCAACAGCTTGATACCGCCATTGCCAATAAAGTGCTGCAACTGGCCCGCGGGCGTCTGCAGATTGCCGTGCTGTTGATGTTTCTGGTGTCGGCTGGGCTGTCGATGTGGATCAGCAACACGGCCACCGCGGCCATGATGCTGCCACTGGTCACCGGTATGCTGGCGCAGCTCGACGCCGAGAAACAACGTCCGACCTACGTATTTGTGCTGCTCGGGGTTGCCTACTGCGCCAGCATTGGGGGCATCGGCACTCTGGTTGGCAGCCCTCCGAACGCGATTGCCGCCGCCCAGACCGGGCTGGATTTTATCGGCTGGATGAAACTCGCCCTGCCGGTGTCGCTGGTTCTGTTGCCCACCGCCATGCTGGTGCTGTATGTGGTCATCAAGCCGGATCTCAAACACACCTTCCATGTATCGGAAACCCGCATGGAATGGACACCGGCACGCATTCTGACGCTGCTGATTTTTGGCTTTACCGTGCTGTGCTGGATTTTCAGCGCGCCGCTGAACCGTTGGCTGGGTAATCTGGCCAGCTTCGACAGCATCGTGGCGATTAACGCCATTATTCTGCTCGCCTTCTTTGGCGTGGTGCGCTGGAAAGACATTGAACGCACCACCGACTGGAGCGTGCTGCTGCTGTTCGGCGGTGGCCTGTGTCTGAGCGCCGTGCTGAAAGCCACCGGTACCAGTGTGTTTCTGGCGCACACCATCGGCGATTTTCTGCAGGAAGCCGGCACCTTAGTGGCGCTGGTCAGCATCGTGACCTTTGTGGTGTTCCTGACCGAATTTGCCAGCAACACCGCCAGTGCCGCCCTGCTGGTGCCGGTGTTTGCCGCCATTGCCGAAAGCCTGGGCGTGTCGCCGCTGATTCTGTCGGTGATCATCGCCATTTCAGCGTCCTGCGCCTTTATGCTGCCGGTGGCGACGCCGCCCAATGCCATCGTGTTTGGCTCCGGCCACATACGTCAGGCTGACATGATGCGCGCCGGATTCTGGATCAATCTCAGCTGTATTCTGGTGATTACCCTGTTCGCCTGGCTGGTGTGGTAAACACCCAACGAGGCATCAGGGTCACACCGGATGATCAGCGGAGCCGAAAATGCGCTTAAGGGCACCGCTGATCCAGCCCTGTTCCTTAAGCACCACTTTTTTTACCACGGCCACGTAATCCTGATCCTCATGACGGATATGCTGAATCAGCCACACCATCAGTGAATTACGCGCCCGACGGGCAATGCCGAACGGGTCACGGCCGTTGGTCAGCTCTTCCACCATGTTGGCCACTTTATCTTCAAAGCGCCGGTGCACCAGCTGGTGCGACTTCTGCAGCGGATACCCCGCCTGCTCCATCAGCTGCTCTTCGAAAGCAAAGTGGTCGAGGGTGTAATCCCGCAGGCGTTCCATCACATCAAACACCTGATCCACCGACTCCTGCGAAATCGCCACCGACAGATCATTGATGTAATCCACGATCCGGCGATGCTGGGAATCGATCACATCGATGCCCAGATTCAGGTCCGGCGTCCACTCAAACTTATCCATAAGCTCCCCATCCTGTTCTTTTTGTAATCAGTCAGCAGTCTAATAAAGCGCCATATGGAAAAATTGACCTGAATCAATCACGCATCATTTGTAAGGCTTTACCGAGCTTTACACAGCCCCCTTGGCTCGCGGGCAGGCAATCCCCTACCATGCCGTCATCACCATTCACTGGAAGACTTATGAAACTCGTCTGGACCCTGATCGCCAGCCTCATCATGACCATGGGCCTGGTCTCGACCGCCGACGCCGGCAAGAAGTTCGGCAGCGGTGGTTTTGGCAAAACCTACAACACCACGCCGTACAAAGCCGCGCCACAGCAATCACCGCAGAAGCAGCAGCCTGCTCAGGCGGCGCCTGCCAATAACAGCCGTAAAGGTCTGATGGGCGGTCTGCTCGGTGGCCTGCTGGCGGGTGGTCTGTTTGCCTATCTGCTCGGCAGCGGCGCGTTTGAAGGTCTGCAGTTCATGGACATTCTGCTGTTTGCTCTGGTGGCGTTCGTGCTGTTCAAGCTGTTCCGTCGCAAAGCGCCTCAGGCGCAGGCCCGCGAAGCCTGGGCTGGTCAGGGGGCCGGCCTCAACGTGCCGCCAGCGCCTGGTGTGAAAGAGCCGGCTGCGTCTGCTTTCAGCAACGTGTCGGGCGTACGTACCGACGTGCCGATGAACCTGCCGGAAGGCTTTGATGCCCAATCCTTCACTGAAGGTGCACTCAGTCACTTCCGTGAAGTGCAGGATGCCTGGAACAAAGGCGATCTGAACGTAATCCGCGAATACGTGGCACCGGAACTGTTCGATGCACTGGCGCGTCAGCGCGAGCGCATGATGGTGCCACCGCAGACCGAGATTCTGGATCTGAACGCCGAAATCGTGCGCGCCGACCGCAACGGCGACATCGCTGAAATCAGCGTGCTGTTCCGTGGCCGGGTGAAAGACGATCTGGAGAAATCCGAAGACGGCGTATACGACGTCTGGCATCTGGAGCGCGACCTGTCTGCCAACAACGCGCCCTGGGTGATCGTTGGCATCGAAGCCGACTGACCACCCTTTTCTGACTGGCGCGCCTGCGCCAGTCAGCCTATCCCTTCTGCAGAATAAACATCTGGTAGCCGAACGTCCTCGGTGTGGCAGTGCATATCGCCAGTTCGCGCTCAATGTCGGCCAGTGCCGCTGAACCCACCAGCTCCCCGGCCAATTCACCAACCTGCTGGGCCAATGGTCCGTAGTAAGCCGTCCAGGCCGCCTCACTCAGTACAAAGCTGTCGAGCACGGCAAAACCCGCCGCCCGCATCTGCTCTTCCCGCACCACACGGCTGACCATATCCGGATAATGCGCCGCCCAGTACGCACTGACCGCCGCCGGCCGTTTCTCAGTCAGCCAGACCAGATCACTGAGTACCAGACAACCGCCGTCCTGCAGTAACGGACGCCAGCTGGCCAGCGCCTTCTCCAGCCCCATGACATACGCACTGCCTTCTGACCAGATCAGATCGAAGCTTGCCGCAGCAAACGGCAACGCCTGCATATCCGCACAGTGTGTCGTCAGGCGCTGATCAAACCCGGCGTCTGCCAGCGTCTGACGGACACCCGCCATTGCCGCTTCTTCGTTGTCGGTGGCCGTGATATGAGCCCGGGTGTTGGCCAGCAGCACGCGGGTGGCAATGCCCTGACCACAGCCGATTTCGAGTATCTGGCCCGGCTCTACCGGCACGCTGGCCAACGCGCGCAGCGTGTCCTGTTCAGAACCCGGCGCCCAGCGGGCAAGCCCGGTGTAGATCCGCATAAAATCGGCCATGTATTGGTCGTGAGTATTCATGTCTTTTGATAACCATTTCAGATGGTGAATGTCTTTATCGCTGAAGCCCTGCAGCCGCAGCCAGTCGTTGTGTGCGTCCGGTGCCAGAGCGTTCAGGTGGTGATGCCAGTCGCTGAGAGAGCGGTCTCCCAGCAGGGCACGCAGCAACGACCGCGCCCTGAGTTTCTCGTCGATATCCTGCTCCAGAGCCTGCAGGCGCTGTTGCAGCAGCCCCCTGTCCAGACGCTGCTCAAGGCAGATTTTGCATTCGCTGAGCGTCAGACCGCCGGCCTGCAGGCTCTGAATCAGGCGCAGACGCTGCAGGTCCTCGTCGCTGTAGACGCGATAGCCATTGCCCTGCCTGCGCCCCCGTATCAGCGCCAGCTTCTCGTAATACAGCAAGGTGCTGCGTGATAAACCGGCGCGTTCCGCCAGCTCTGATATCCGGTACATAGGGTGTGCCTGACTCACAATGAAGACCCAGCGTAAACTATGAAGCTATAGACAGGTCAAGGGATGAACCACAAGGCTCAGAAAGAGAGGGGCAAGGCGTCAGATCAGACGAAACAGCTTGAGTCGCAGGTTCTTTTCTTCGCCGGGTTCCGCTCTACGGCAACATCAAATTCACATACAATGGCGCGATTCAGAACCACCCGACACTGAGGAGAGCCGCCATCGCACTTCTGACCCGGATCAGAAAAAACCCTGTCCACTTTTTTCTGATCACCATCACCATGCCGGCCATTTACGGCCTGATTATTCCAGTCGTGATCGTCGATCTCTTTGTCACTGCGTATCAGACTGTGTGTTTCCCCGCGTATAAAATTCCAAAGGTAAAACGCAGTGAGTATCTGGCCCTTGACCGGCGCAAGCTGCAGTACCTGACCTTCGGCCAGAAGCTGAACTGCCTGTATTGCGACTACGCCAACGGCGTCTTCGCCTACGCCAGCGAAATTGCCGGCCGGACCGAATGGTACTGGTGCCCGATCAAGCACCCGGACAACGCCATCCGCGCGCACAACTATTACGACGAGTTCATTGAATTCGGCGATGGTGAAGAGTTTCCCAAGAAGCACAAAGCCAAACGCGAAGCCTGCCGCGCCTGTGAAAGCCCCAATGGCTGCGCAACAAAAACGGACTGACCGTCGGAATAACGAAAACAAAAAAGGCGCCACTGGCGCCTTTTTTATTGCTGCTTAAACCGGCTCGGGCCGGATACGGCTATGGCCGAAAAGCCACCAGCTCAGGCCGCGGTAGACGAAGTAACAAACAAAACCGGCCATCAGGGTATCACTTAAAAAGTGTCCGCCCTGCACGATGCGCACCGCACTGACCACCAGCCCAATACCCATGCCCGCCCACAGCCAGCTGCGACGGCGGAACACCCAGGCCAGCGACATCAGCCAGAAGCCCATGGCCGCGTGGCCGCTGACGAACGATGCGCACTTTTTCTGGCACTTGTCGGAAATCACAAACGCCGGCGTAAAGCCGCTCTGGCCGCCAAATTCCTGCACCTGACGCGGGCGGGCACGATCGAAGGTTTCTTTAAACACGCTGTGCACCAGAATGCCGGGCCCGGCGATCAGGCTGACCAGCAGAAACACCCAGATTTTGCGCTGGGCTTTGTCGACGCCACCCTTCACAAAGGTCAGCGCAACCGTGATGAGCAATACCGGCACCAGCACATAAGGCACATAACGGAACAGCGCATAAATGGAATCGCTGATGGGGTGATGTTCGAGCGGCCAGCTGCGGCTTTGCAGGTCGTAAAACCAGCCACTCACGGTCATGTCGATCTGCGGAAACAGCATAAACACAAGCGCCAGCGTCACAAACAGCAGCCAGTCGGCGTGCTTCTTCACCAAACTCATAACCTCTCCGCTCTTTATCCGCAAAATCATCGGCAAAGCCACGAGGATACCCTGTTCAGGGCCGGGACGCACGGCGTGGCAGTCGGGCATACCGCTGGTTTGCTCTCTCTTTCTTTCTGGCTCTGGTCTTTTCTGTGTTTGTTTCTTTCTGTGTCTCTTCCTTTCAGTGTCTGTTCTTTACGGCTGACAAGTGTTACTTTATAACAATTGTTATAAAGTAACACTTTGCGAGACTTCTATGCCTGCCGTCCTTCCCGATCAGCGTCTGCCGGTCACCGTACTGTCCGGTTTCCTCGGAGCCGGAAAAACCACCCTGCTTAACCACATTCTCACCAACCGCGAAAACCGCCGCGTGGCGGTGATCGTCAATGACATGAGCGAAGTGAACATTGACGCCTCGTTCGTCAAAGACGAGGTCACGCTGAAACGCGGTGAAGAAAAACTGGTGGAAATGAGCAATGGCTGTATCTGCTGCACCCTGCGTGAAGACCTGTTGCTGGAAGTACGCGAACTGGCGGCGGCCGGCCGCTTTGATTATCTGGTGATTGAAAGCACGGGTATTGCCGAGCCATTGCCCGTAGCCGAAACCTTTACCTTTGCCGACGAGAATGGCATCAGCCTGTCAGATATCGCCCGTCTGGATACGCTGGTGACCGTGGTAGACGGGGTGAATTTTCTGCGTGATTTTGATGAAGCAAAATCGCTGCAGGAAGCCGGCGAATCGCTGGGCGAAGATGACCAGCGCAGCGTCGCCGATCTGCTGATTGATCAGGTGGAGTTCTGCGATAAATTACTGGTCAGCAAAACCGACCTGATTTCTGCCGCACAACTGCAGCGTCTGCTGGGTATTCTGCGCACCTTAAATCCGCGCGCCGATATTATTCCCATGGTGAAGGGCCAGGTGCCGCTGGATCAGGTGCTGGGTACCCACAGCTTCGACTTTGAACAGGCTGCACAGGCACCGGGTTGGCTGAAAGAATTACGCGGTGAACACACACCGGAAACCGAAGAATACGGCATCAGCAGTTTTGTCTACCGCGCGCGCCGGCCTTTCCATCCACAGAAATTCTGGGATTTCCTGCATCAGGACTGGGGCACAGGCAAACTGCTGCGTTCCAAGGGCTATTTCTGGCTTGCCAGCCGCCCGCATTTTGCTGGTCAGTGGAGCCAGGCCGGTGGCATTGCTCATCACGGCTTTGCCGGTATGTTCTGGAAAGCCGTTCCGCAGGAGCGCTGGCCGGACGATGAAGAGTCGCTGGGTTATATCCGCGAAAAATGGGTAGAACCCTTTGGCGATATGCGTCAGGAAATGGTGTTTATCGGTCAGGGATTGGACGAAGCCGACACCACCCGACAACTCGATGCCTGCCTGCTCAGCGATGACGAGCTGCTGGCCGGTAAAGAAGCCTGGCAAGCACTACCTGATCCGTTTCCCTCCTGGGGCGATGAATAATGCAGGCATGCAAGGCGGAAATGCCCGGGGATTTTTCACAAAATCCCGCGTTACTGGCGTGTGCAGAAGATTGGTCGGTATTAACCGCTATTTATCAGCCTCAGGTTCAGCTGGCGGTTTTACAGCACCCTGTGCTGGCCGATCCTGAATTATTAACCGAAGCCGTTGCGTCTTTACTGGCGCAACCGGGCTCGCCGGATTTTAAGCTGCTTGATACGCCGCAAGGTATTGCTCTGAACCTTGGTAAGGCCCTGGAAAAAACATCGTTAAAAACGCCGGCAACTCAGGCGTTTATTCAGGCGTTGTTAACGCTGTGCGAGGCTTTTTCCACCTTATTCGACAGCAAAAACGTTGCCCTGCGCATCGTCCGCCTGCAGAGTGCAATGTGCCCGAAATTTCATGTAGACCGTATTCCGGTCCGTCTGATCTGCACCTTTGCTGGTCCCGCGACCCAATGGCTGACTGACGATAACTGTGACCGCAGCCAACTAGGCGGGCGCGGTGATGCCTGTCGCGACTGGCAGTTTATCCGGCAATTAACTGCCGGCGACGTGGCATTAATGAAAGGCGATGGCTGGGAAGGCAATGAAGGCTGTGGGCTGGTGCACCGCTCACCGGATGTTAAAGACGGTGAACGGCGTCTGGTGCTGACGCTGGATCTGGGCTGACGCTTAAATCAGATTCAGCGGCTTACTCGCCGCTGTCGGTGTAAGGCTCAATCCGGTCGACCGTCATTCGGTAGGCCGATGTGGCAATGTCATTGGTTTTCAGGTCAGTGTACAGCGTACCTTCTATCCAGAACGGGTCGTAAATATTCTCCATAAATACGCCCTTCTTACTTTGCATCAGAATCAGCTGATTGGGCGGTGGCGGCGGTAAATGGATGCAGGCACCGTAATACGGCACCAGGAAAAATTCGGTGACCACCTGATTATCATCAAATTCAATCGGCACCACGAAACCGGCAATGCGGATTTTCTGCTGATTAAATTCGGCGCGTACATGGGTGGATTTCAGTGCTCTGTCCCAGTCGGTTTCGGCGGCGGGAATTTTCGTCTGATCGGGTGCCGCCTTGCCGTCGCCACCAAAGCCCGCCTCGATCTGATCTTCCTCTGACCCTTCCTGCACATTTTGCAAAGCCTCCGGCGGCGTCGACAACGCCCTGAAGTCGGCATCCGGCAGCAATTTGGCAAACTCAATTTCACGATAGTCCGCCGCCTGAACCTGCACGGCAGTCAACATCGCCAGTGCCGTCAGCAGGGCTTTTGCATGGTGCCAGCGACGTCCGTAATGCGCCCGGCCAGACAAGGTGAGATGAGGCCGGACATCAGAGCGGGCAGGAAACAGTGTAAATGACAGCATCAGGGCTCCCCTGGTGGAAAGTTATAATATAACATAGCCGCACAATCGTTTGAGATCTGCGCCAGCATACCCAGTGTCGGCGCCGAACTCACCTGCCGTCACTGTTCCACCGGAGGCCCCGTGACAGAACCGGTTCTGAGCCTGACCGATGTACGCTTCAGCTGGCAACCCGGCGCGGTTGAGCGTCGGCCGCTGTTTCACATTCCTGAGCTGACGCTGGCAGCGGGCAGCACTCTGTTTATCAGCGGGCCTTCGGGGTGCGGAAAATCGACGCTGCTGAACATCATCACCGGCCTGCTGCCACCGTCTGGTGGTGCCGTGAATATCCTCGGACAATCGCTGTATGCCATGAAAAGCGGCGCCCGCGACCGCTTCCGCGCGGCCCATCTGGGGGTTATCGCTCAGACACTGAATTTACTGCCGTATTTAACCGTGCAGGAAAATCTGAGCCTGATGCAGCGCTTTGCCGGGCAGACCCCGGATAAACACTGGCAACAGGCATTACTCGCCGAACTGAATCTGGCGGACCAATATCAGCAGACCGTCAGCACCCTGAGTCTGGGCCAGCAACAACGTGCGGCCATCGCCCGGGCGCTGGTGAACAAGCCGGCGCTGATCATTGCTGACGAGCCAACGTCGGCGCTCGATGACGACAATAAAGATGCGTTTATGCAATTGCTGCTGCGGGAATTACGCCAGTTGAATGCCGCCCTGCTGATGGTCAGTCACGACCGCCGGCTAAGCGGTGAATGCCAGCGCGAAGTGGATTTACGGCAATTTCAGACGGAGGTGATCTGATGTTATTCACCATCGCGGCCAAAAGTTTATTGCAACGCCGCCTTGCGGCAGCGCTCATTATTGCCGCCATGAGCCTGAGCCTGATGGCCCTTTTGATTACCCGTTCGGCAAGCAGCGAATTACGCGCAAGTTTTGCCAGCAGCGTCAGCGGTACCGATTTAATTGCCGGCGCCCGCGCCAATCCGTTGCAGGTGCTGCTGTATTCGGTCTTCCGTTTGGGTACGCCGACTCAGGCGGTGAGTGCAGAGCGCTGGACGGACGTCGCGCAATTACCTCAGGTGCAGTGGAGCTTCCCGCTGGTGCTGGGCGATTCCGTGAAGGGTTTTGCCGTGATCGGCACCAACGATGACTATTTCGCTCATTTCCGCTTTGGTAATAAGCACCCGCTCACCAGCCAGCAAAATAAACCTTTGGCCTTTGCCACCCCCACCACGGCGGTTATTGGCGCAACGGTCGGGCGCGAACTGGGGCTTAAACCGGGTGATGCCATTATTCTGAGTCACGGTGCCCACCAGCACAGTTTTCACCAGCATAAAGAATTGCCCTTTATTGTATCCGCCGTGCTGCAACCCACAGGCACGCCGGTCGACCGTTCAGTGCATGTGCATCTGGCGGCACTTGAGGCGCTGCACAATGAACAGTGGCTGCATCGGTTTGTTCATCATGATCACAATGATGACAGGCATGACGACGACGGGCATGACGACCAGAAACACGAACACAACGCAGAAGAAACCGAAGCGCTTGTGCTGCAGTTTTCTGATTTACCACCGCCGACGGCCATTTCCGCCGTATTTATCGGCCTTAAATCCCGTGCCCTGACCTTTCAGGCTCAGGCGGCCATTAATGCAGCCAACAGCGAACCTCTGACGGCGGTTATTCCGGGGGTAGCACTCACCGAATTCTGGCAATTAATCGGCAACGCCGAACAGATTCTGAAAGTGCTGAGCGGCCTGATGCTGGTTACCGGTCTGCTCGGTTCTGTCGCCATGCTGCAGGTGAGCGTCGCCTTCCGGCAGCAGGAAATCGGTCTGCTGCGGTTAATCGGCGCCCATCCTCTGTATCTGTTCGCCCTGCTGCAGGTTGAAATTCTGTTGCTCACCGGCAGCAGCTGGCTGATTGCACTGGCCTTAAGTGCGCTGGTACAGAGCATCGCCAGTCCGTTGCTGGCCAGTTACATGGGCGTATTGCTGAATCCGCAATGGTGGCCGGCGGGCACCGGCTGGCTGCTGCTGATCAGTATCGGCCTGAGTATTCTGGCCGGGCTGCTGCCAGCGCTGTCGGCCTACCGCGAATCCTCGCATCCGGGCGCAGCCTGACGCATAGCCGGTGGTCAGTCAGAACAAGAGGCTGGCCACTGCGCACAGGCCAATGGCCATTTCTGCTCTTACACTGACAAGCATAAGAGGAGAAAACCATGACCCGTATAACAAGAAGCTTACCCCTCATCTGTGCCTCCACCCTGCTGTTGCTAGGCTGCGCACCCGACTCACAACAACCGACAGCCGCAACACCTGCCACGGCCGACGCCCTTGGCAATACGGCGCCGTCTGCTGCCACGCTGGCGGTGCAGCAGGCGCTGCGCGAGCAGCTGCCACTGGCCGACCAGCAGGATTTTGACGATGCCAGCCGCGGCCTGATGGCCAGCGTGTCACCGCTGACGATTCCTTCGCTGCGCAATCCGGACAACGCCGTCTGGGACCGGCCGGCCTACGATTTTATTCAGGGCGAAGCGCCGGGTTCGGTCAATCCCAGCCTGTGGCGACAGGCGCAACTGAACAATATCAACGGCCTGTTTGAGGTCACGCCGGGGGTGTACCAGCTGCGCGGCTTTGATCTGTCGAACATGACCCTGATCCGCGGCAAAAGCGGCTGGATTATTGTCGACCCGTTAACCGCCAAAGAAACCGCCGCGGCCGCCTTTCAGTTTGCCCTGCACGAAATGGCCAAACGCGGTGACAGTGAACAACGCATCAGCGCCATTGTCTTCACCCACAGCCATATCGACCATTTCGGCGGCGTGCTCGGCATCATCAGCAACGAAGATATTCAGCGACAGGCGATTCCTGTGGTCGCCCCCCTCGGATTTATGGAAGAAGCCACCAGCGAAAATATGATTGCCGGCACCGCCATGAGCCGACGGGCGGTGTTTATGTACGGTAAAAATCTGCCGCGCAATGAACGCGGTCACGTTGATTCGGGTTTGGGAAAAGGCCCGGCATTCGGCGAATTCAGTATTGTTGAGCCCAATACTCTGGTTGGCGAAACCGATACCCGCCTGACGCTGGATGGCATCGACTTTCAGTTTCAATACACGCCAGAATCCGAAGCACCGGCAGAATTCACCTTTTATTTACCTCAGTTAAAGGCTTTCTGTGGTGGCGAAGTGGTGTCACGCAATATGCACAACCTGTACACGCTGCGCGGCGCCAAAGTACGCGATGCGCTGAAATGGAGTGGCTACATCGAAGAAATGCGTCACCTGTACAGCTCAGCCGATGTGTATTTTGCCAGCCATCATTGGCCGATGTGGGGCAAGGAGCGTATTCAGACCTTTCTGAAACAACAGCGCGACACCTATAAATTCATTCACGATCAGACCGTGCGTCTGATGAATAAAGGCTACACTCCGGGCGATATTGCCGAGCAATTGCACATGCCGGACTCCCTGAGTCAGGCCTTTTCCAGTCGTGGTTATTACGGCACGTTAAAACACAACGCCCGCGCCGTATATCAGGCGTATCTGGGCTGGTACGACGCCAACCCGGCGCATCTTGATCCGCTGCCGGATCTGGAACGTGCCAAAGGCTATGTCGCACTGGCCGGCGGAGCCGATGCGTTAATGAGCAGCGCGCGCCAAGCCATGGACGCGGGTAATTACCGCTGGAGTGCCGAGCTGTTAAATCATCTGGTCTTCGCCCAGCCCGACAATCAACCGGCACGCGAATTACTGGCGGCCAGTTATGACCAGCTGGGGTATCAGGCAGAATCCGGTCCGTGGCGCGATGCCTATTTAACCGGGGCGTTAGAGCTGCGTCACGGCACGCCGGAAACCGGCATTAATATCGCCACCATGAAAGACATGCTGTTGCTGACCCCGGTCGGGAATTTCTTCGACACCATGGCGGTGCGTTTAAAAGCCGAAGAGGCCGAAGGCAAAGACTGGCGCATCCGCGTGCATTTCACCGACATGGGCGAAACCCATTTGCTGTGGCTGGAAAATTCGGTGCTGCATCACGTTAAGGAAGAAAGCCAGGATCAGCAGCCGGTTAATGCCACCCTCAATCTGACCCATGCCCTGTTTGTGAATATGCTGATCGGTGAAGCCGGTGTGAAAGACACCCTGTTCTCTGACGATTTAACCGTCGACGGCAGTCGTATTGATCTGGTGCGTTTCTTCTCGCTGTTTGAGAAGCCCGTCACTTCCTTCCCCGTGGTGCTGCCTCAGGCCGGCTGATGATCGAGCCTGAGCACCGGCAATGACGCACCGGCAAATGCGCTGGCGGTTAATCGTTACCGTCAGCGCGTTTTTGCAAGCGGTACTGACCCGGCGCCAGGCCATACCAGCGCTGAAACGCCTTACTGAAATTCGCGCTGTCGCTGAAGCCCAGCCGCAAGGATATTTCGGTCAGGTTGTGGTCGGTGTCGGTTAAATAAAAAGCGGCCAGTGCCGAGCGCACCTCGGTCAGGCACTCGCGGAAGCTGGTATTTTCCTGCTGTAAATGGCGACGCAGACTGCGTTCACTGACGGTCAGCAAACCGGCGACATCGGCCAGCGTCGGCTCTCCCTGCTCAAGCAGGGCCTGCACACTGTTGCGCACCCGCTCACGCCAGCTTAAAGCGTTCATTTTCTGCAAATAGAGCTTTACCTGCGCCTCGTTGGCCACCGCCAGATGTGGGTCGCCGGCAATTTCACTGAGTTGCAGCGCACGGCGGTCGAACCACAGACAATTGGTTGCCTGCTGAAACTGCGGCATAAAGTGATAACAGCGTGCCCACGGACCTGAGTCGGCCGGCTGCGGGCGCATTAAATCGACACCCAACAAGGGCGTATCGTGGCCCGTTAACTGACGGGCAAAGCCCATTAAGGTGGCAAAAAAGCCATCCACCGCCAGCGGACTGATGGGCACACCGGCCAGCGGGTCGACGGCAAAGCCGACACGGTCGGGCTGATAAATCACGCGGATATTCACCGAATTGGAAATCATGGCGTGGTAGCGCCCAAGCTTGTCGACCACGGTCGCCATGTTATCGCTGGTGAGCATTAATAACCCCAGCGCGCGGAAATGCATCGGCTGCACATGGCGCGCCACTTCAAGGCCAAACGCCGGATTGCCGGTGCGCTCTTCGACGCGCAGCCAGAAGCGGGTCATGGTATCGATGGCAATGCGGCTTTCCGGTTCTTTTTCGAGCTGGGCTAAATCCAGCCCCTGCTCATCCAGCAGCGGGGCAGGATCAAAACCACTGGCCCGCAACGCTTTGCAGATGGCCAGCGCCCAGGCGGCAATGGTCGTGGGTGAAGCGCTCACGGTTGATCACCATCCGCCTCAGGCTCCAGTGTCGGTAAACGCAGAATATAAATACTCACGCCCAGACCAATCAACGGCAGCAGAATTTTCAGCATGGTGCGGTCCGTAAACACAAAGGCCGTCAGTAACAGGCTGGTCCACATCAGCAGCAGGGTGTACACCTTGGCTTTCTTCGGCATGCCTTTGCCGTCGAGGTAATAAATCAGGTACTTACCCAGATGCGGATGGGCAATCAGCCACTGATAAAAGCGTGGCGAGGTGCGGATAAAACAGGCCGCCGCCAGCAACAGAAAGGGCGTGGTGGGCATTACCGGTAAAAAGATTCCGATTACCCCCAGCACCACACTCAGCCAGCCGCAAACGAACACCAGCATGCGCAGCAGTGGATGGCGGATAACGGCGCGGCTTACGCGCGATGATTCGCTGATATCTGGTTCGTTCATAGCCCGGCCGGTCGGTCATTGATCTGAGTATTCTGACTGTGCTCCAGCAGGAATTCCACAAAGGTGCGGTTGGCTCGTGACAAATACCCCCCCTGACGCCAGGCGATGGACAGGTCGAGCCACACCGGCTCGGTAAACGGCCGGGCCACCAGCTCGCGGTCTTCGGCAATCACCATGGCCAGCAGCGTGGTGATACCAAAGCCGTGTTTCACAATTTGTTTGGTCAACGGCAGCAGGTTGGTTTCAAAACCGATTTTAGGCTTGTAGCCGTAGTCGCGGCACAGACGGTCGATCACTTCGCGGTGGAAATAGCCCTTTTTGAACAGCACCAGATCTTCGGCGAAAAAATCGGCGTAACTGACATGATCAAGCCCGGCCAGAGGGTGGTCGACCGGCAGAATAGCCATCATCTGATCGCGCAGAAAACGGCGGGTTTCCAGCTCCGAAGGCGGCGTGTCGGCGACGATAACGCCCATATCGATATCGCCATGGGAAATCATCTGCTGCAGCTGGCGTGTACCGGCTTCCACCACCGACAGTCGCAGCTGCGGATAGCGGTGACGGAAGGCCATCAGGATCGGCGGAAAATAATACGACCCGAGCATACTCGGAATACCGATGCGCACTTCGCCGTTCTGCAGGGTGTGCAGCTCGCGCATTTCCAGTTCGGCATCGGCCAGCGCCTGAGCGATCTGCCGGGCATGGGGCAGCAGTACCCGGCCCTCATCGGTAAGACTGATCTGGCGCTCATGACGATGAAACAGGGTCAGCTCTAACTCTTCCTCAAGCTTTTTCACCGCCATGCTCACCGCCGGCTGGGCAATGTTCAGCTGACTGGCCGCCGCCGTGAAACTGCCCTGCTCGGCCACCGCCAGAAAGTATCTGAGTGCCCGCGAATCCATAGCCTCTCCTGATAAGCCGTTTTACACCTGATAAGCCGCTTACACCTGATAAGCCACGGCGTCTGACAGGCCACGGCGCCTTCGATCTGACGAATAACAATAGCTTATGCAATTTATAAGAACTATATATTTTTATGATCGTTCAGTCAGTGCCACACTGGCGTCATCCCCTGTTTCCTGCCGCCGTCTGTGCAGGTATGAGTTGTCGCATCATGATTGAAACCCGCACCGCCGCCTTCTGGCGCGCCACCCTGGCCCTGGCCCTCGGCTCCTTTACCATCTTCGCGAACCTGTACGTCACCCAGCCCCTGCTGCCCATGCTGGCGCACGACTTTGGTGTGTCGCCGCTGGAAGCCAGCTGGACCTTTACCGTGTCGACCCTGACGCTCGGGCTGTCGCTGTTGTTTTATGGTCCGCTGTCCGATGCCATCGGCCGCCGGCCGATCATGCTGTTTACCATAGCCGGCGCCACCGTGGTGACCATCGCCCTGTCGCAGACCGAATCTTTTACCACCCTGCTGGCGCTGAGGGCGCTGCAGGGGTTATTGCTGGGCGGTTTACCGGCCGTGGCCATTGCCTATATGGGCGACGAATTTACGCGCAAAGCACTTTTTGGGGCGGTGGGTTTTTACATCAGTGCCAACAGCCTGGGCGGCATTGGCGGGCGTCTGATTGGCGGCTTTATGGGCGATCTGGCCGGCTGGCAAAGTGCGTTCGTGCTGATGTCGGGTCTGAGTGTGATTCTGTGTCTGGTGTTCGCCTGGATGCTGCCGAAATCCCAGCATTTTGTCGCCCGCCCACTGCACCCGAAACACATGCTGCGCGACCTTGGCAGCCATTTGAAAAATCCGGCCCTGCTGCTGGCGTTTTTAATCGGCGGCTTTAATTTCTTTATTTTCGTGAACCAGTACAGCTACGTCACGTTTCTGCTGGCCGATGCGCCGTACAACCTGCCGGCCAGTCTGCTGGGCATGCTGTTCCTGACCTACCTGAGCGGCACCTTTGGTTCCGCTATTTCCGGCAAAGCAGCACAGAAATTATCGCAGCCGGTGTGCATGGTAATGGGCATCAGTATTTTAATGCTGGGGTCGCTGGTGACCTTATTACCCGGTCTGGGTTTTATTATCGGCGGCCTGTTTATTAACAGCTTCGGCTTCTTCTTCGCCCATTCCAGCGCCAGCAGCTGGGTCAGCCACACAGCGCAACAGGCGCGGGCCAGTGCGTCGTCTTTGTATCTGGTGTTTTACTATTTAGGCGCCAGCAGCGGTGGATTCTATCTGCATCTGTTCTGGGACTGGCAGGGCTGGAGCGGCGTAGTCGGAGGCTCTCTGCTGGTGCTGAGCGCCACCCTGATGATGGCGCTGCGGCTGAAGCAGTATGTGCCGAAAGCCCATACTGCTTCAGCCTGAGGCTTATTTCAGACGCAGCCGATACTGATAAGTAAACTGCGGATAATCAGAACCACTGGCCGGATTCAGCACGCCGGAGAATTTCAGACGCAGGGTGCGCACCGCCGTATCGTATTCACCACTGGGCGAATAGTTAAAGGCACTGTCCGCCGCGCTGCTGTCGAGATCAGTGTTGGCATAAAGCACATTGGCCAGCGCCACACCACTGCTCAGCGAACCGCTGCCATCGGTTACCTGCACCGCATTCGACGTTGAACTGCCGAAATAAAATTCTGCGTCCGCAGGCAACGCCTGAGTGATGGTCAGCGTATCCGCATCCGGCGTCAGCGTACCCTGGTTTTCTGCCAGAACACTCACAGTAACCAATGCCCCCGGAATGGCTTTGGCATTGCTCGCGCCATTGACCGGATCACTGGTCACCGTGTTCTGACTGGTTAATTGCAGCTGGGTATACAGATCGCACTGATACAGGTTAGCCGCACTGACGGTGCTGTAAGACGAACTGCCCGGCGCCTTCCAGTACAGATAGTAAGAGTCGTTGCCGGCGTATTCCTGATGGCGGAATTCCAGACTGTGGTAACCCGCTTCCATATACAAATCGACCGACTTTTGTGGAGAGTTTGCAGCGGGATTAGGACCATAGCGTTCCGTCTGCATATCGCCGTTCAGTCGCAGCTCAACCGCATCATCACCGTCGACTGCAAAAGACCAGATGCCGGACGTCGGGATATAAAGATAGCCCTTAAAAATCGTCAGATAATACTCATCCGCGGTGGTGTATCCGAACTTACTGCCGTCATCGTCAAACGGGTTGCCAGTGCCATCAAAACTGGTGCCACTGATGTCATTAAAAATCGTTTGCCCGTATAAATGCGCGCTGTTGGCGTAGGTATCCACCAGCGACTGCATCGCAGCTTCGGTGGTAGCGTAGGTGGTGGCTTCGGTATCGTAAAAGCGGGTCCAGAGACCGTTCGATAACGAAATTCCAGAGGCACAGGATGTTCCGGTTGCTTCAAGGTGACCATCAACCAGATAGACCAATGCCGTATCCGTATTATTACCTGTGTCTACATCCTTGTTTGATTCGTTCAGCGCAACCGTCGAACTTACCGTAAGAGTGTTGCCGAGCGTAGCCGATCCAGCGACCGTCACCGAAATCGTCAATGGGGTCACATAGCCGCCCCCCGGGATCGTCTGATCTCCCTGATAAGTGCAGGTCAAACGACGATTATTACTCGTGTAGCTGCAGCTCCAACTGGTGCCAGAATACGACGAATAGTTAATGCCGTTTGGAAATGTAACCGTCGAGGTCAGGTTGTCTGAATAAGTCCGACAGCTGCCGTTCCTGTAACGGGTGCAGTACTGGGTATCAAAACTGTTCTGTCCCTGATTTTTTGGCGTGAGCTGCAATGAAAAGGCATCACCGGGAGATAAATAATTGGACTCGTCTGTCAGCAGCCCGATCAGATCGGTTCCCGCCACCAGGTTATCGCTGGATGTACCGCCCGGCGTACCGGCATCGTAAACATCGTCCGTGTCCGACGTAATGGTCAGCTCGGCCGTTGAATAGGCGCGCCAGGTACTGCCATTGTCAGAACTGAACTCAATGGATGAAGCGCCGCCATTGGTGCCTTCGGCGCCAATAATTTTAAAAGTGTGAACACCTGCGGTCAGATTAATGGTTCCTTGCATAACGTCCGGGTCGGTCCAGCTCCCACCCCACCATAGATCCTCTTCCGGATAACCACTCCAGACTTCGAACAAAGGCTGACCATCAACGTACATACCGCTGCCCAGACCGAAGTCCATACCGGCACGGAACTGCCAGGTACCGGCCTTGGCATCGTCAACCACAAAGCGGCTTTCGGTGAGCAGAATATAATCCGTGGTTAAGCCACCGCTGATGGCGGTGCTGTTCTGAATGCTGGAAAAATCCTGCAAATAGGTTTTGCCATAGCCGCTGGTGTTGTCACCACTGGCGTTAAACGCGGATTCGGCGGCGCTCAGACTTTCCGGGTTATTGCTGCGGTTGTTGTAGCGCGTATGGTAAAGAATACCGCTGATGCTGGTGCCCAGCGTGCTGGCCGCAGAACTGGCGGCGGTATTGCCATAAAACAGGTACACCACATGGCTGGAGCCATTAAAGGTGGGAATACGCAAGACGATGCTGGCGGTTTTGGCCGCGGCGTCCCAAGACTCAATTTCAAACGACAGCTCCGTGGTCTGATCGGCATCGGTCACCCGCAAATCACGGCCATCCGATGACCAGGTATAGTCGGCGTGCAGTGACGAAGAAGTGAGCGTCATCCGGATCGGACGCCCGGAGAGCGAAGAGCCGCTGTTGTTGTTCAGGGTAAACTGAGTTTTGTAAGGCCAGCTGGTATCAAATGCATAACTGCCGGGTGCAGTCAGTCCGAAGAAAACCAAAAGTGCCAGTGACATGAGAATGCGCATGCGCTGGGTTACCGTATTCATCCATTTTCGGAGGCGGATTGTAACCTAAATGGTCAGTCAAGACTTCTGACGTAATTTGTCAGTAAATGCCGCGCTACGCTCAGAAAGCGCCTGCTCAGCGCAGGCGCACCCGGTACTGGTAAGTAAACTGCGGATCCAGCGTATTGAGTTTCGGCTTAAGGCTGCCGTCGAAGGTCATGCGGAAATGGGTAACGGCGGCAAAACCGTCGGCATCGGCCGTGGGTGAACAGCCAAAGGTCAGACCACCGTCGCAGGAATATCGGAGTCCCGAGGCAAAACTGAAGGTCAGGCCGCTGCTCTGCACACCCGTACCGTCGGTGTAAGTCACCGGGCTTATGGAGCCATCGCCTATATAAAGGTCACTGCTGTCGACGGCCTGCACCAGCTGCGTAGTGCCGGTATCGGAATTCAGACTGCCCAGATTCCGCACCACCACCGTATGCTGCACGACGGCGTCGGGAATCGCTTTCGGATTCGTCGTTCCGTTGACCGGGTCGCTGAGCACGACCAGCGACGGCGTCAATTGCAGATTATAAATGCCATCGCACTGCACAAAATTCGCCGCCGGAATAAGGCTGCCCGTACCCGATGTGCCCTGCCGCCAGTAAGCGTAATAGCTGTCGCCACCGTCGTACTCCTGATGGCGGAATTCAAATTTGTGGTAACCACGCGCCAGTCCGAGCGTTACCCAGTTCTGGGCAGAATTACTGGCACTGTTGCCGTTATAGCGCGACGTGCGCAACACATCGTCGAGCCACAGCTCGGTGGCATCATCACCGTCCAGCGCCAGCCCCCAGCTGCCGTCCGACGGAATGTAGAGATAGCCCTGAAACAAGGTCAGGTAATAATTATCCGCACGGTTGTCGAACGGGTTTCCCGTGCCATTCACATTATTGCGCAGGGTCTGACCGTCCAGATACGTTTCATTGGCGAAAGTATTCACCATGGTCTGATACTGGCTGGCGTTGGCCGGATAATTCACGCTGCTGGTCTGCGTGTTGAAAAAACGTGTCCATAAACCGGCACTGGGGCTGGCGCAGCTGGTGCCACCCGGCAAAATCAGACTGCTGACCGTTTTACTGCCGCTGACGCTGTTATTGGCCGACACACTGTCGTACTGCACTGTGGATACCACCGCCGAATAGGTACCACTGGATGGACTGGTGCCGGTGGCCCGCAGTCCGAGCGTCAGTGCCGCCAACGAAGCGCCGGATACGGCCGTCGCCGAATAGGTGCAGGTCAGGGTGCCCGAGGTTCCGCTGCAACTCCAGTTGTTGCCGCTGACCTGATCCAGTACCAGCTGGGCGCTCAGGGTCACGGTCACTGTGGTTCCGGTTTTCGCCGTTTGCGGCCCGTTATTCGTCACATTCAGAACCAGATCCCGTGCGGCACCCACCACCCAGACAGTGGGCGGCGTTGCCGTAATCGCCAGATCGAGCACCCGGGTTTCCGTGGCACCAAAGGTAATTACTGGGTCAGAAACCGGACAGGCATACGAACGGATATCAATATTCGCGGTACTGAAGGCCTGCCATTGCTGATTGTTCTGAGTAGCGCTGCTGCAGCTACCGGTAGGTTTACAGAACTGAGCGGAAATACCACCGTCATTGCCGCCTTCACCCCCGATGATTTCCAGCTTGTGGTAGCCGACGGATAAATTCGCGCTGCCGTATAAAATCTGCGTGCTGTTGCGCAACGGCCAGCTGCCGTTCCACCACAGGTCGTCACTCCATTGTTCTTCGAGCGCCACGCCATCGACGTACAGGCCGCCCCCCCAACCGAAATCCGCCCCGTAGCGCAGATACCAGGTGCCCGCGGTATCGACATAAAAGTAGCTTTGCGAATAGGCAATAAAGTTGCCATAGGCGCCATTGGTAAAGCTGCCGTGGTTGGTGATGTTGGTGAAATCAGAAATAAACTTGCATCCGTAGCCGCTGCGGGTGTCGTTCTGGGCATTAAACAGACTGAAGGCCTGCGTTTTACCGGATGGGTTGGTGGTGATGTAACGGGTGTGAAATTTAATACCCGTGTAGGTGAATACCGGCGGCGCCTGCGTAGCTGCCGTGGCATTGGTATTACCGTAATAGAGATAAATGGTGCGGGTGGCCGATGCGGTCAGGGTCGGGAAACGTACCCACACCTGGGCGGTTTTATTGGTGCTGTCCCAGCTGTCGATCCAGTAATTAAGCTGGCTGCTGTCGTCACTGTCGAGAATGCGCAGATCGCGGCCATCACTGCTCCAGCTGTACTGCGAGCTCAGATTACTGCTGCTGATGGTCAGCAACACCTGATAATCGGTCAGATTCTGACTGGCCGTGTTGCGCACCGATACCGTGGTTCTGAACCCCCAGTTATCGTCCCAGTAAGCCGACGCGGGCAGCGGCAGCAGAACCACCAGCAGAAACAGAAACCGATACAGCATAAACAGCGCTCAGTGAACGTTTCCGGCGATAGTACAGGAAACGTAAACACGGGTCTTCTGCCCTGTTTTGTCAGTCTTTGACCAACCTGAGCACGCCGGGCGCTACTGCACCTGCGCCTGATACTGATATTCAAATTGCGGGTTTAACGTACCAAAAGCCGGCTTCAGACTGCCGCTCAGCGTCAGACGGAAATGGGTAATGGCCGCATCGTAACCATTGCTGTCCGGCGCAGGTGTGTAGTCGAAACTCACACCGTCATTATCAGAGAAATCCAGCCCGTCGGCGCTGTCAGACAACGACGAGAAATTCAGGGTCAGACCACTGGCGTTGTCACCGCTGCCATCGGTGAAGGTGACCGGGCTGCTGCCCGATGTGCCGGCATAAAACGCCATGCCGGTATCAATTGCCTGAATCACTGCGGTGGAATCCGGATCGGAACTGAGCGTGCCGGTATTTTCCGCCAGCACATCAATGGTCAGCACAGAACCCGGAATGGCTTTCGGATTATCACTGCCGTTCACCGGATCGCTCAGCACACTGACCGACGAACTAATGCTCAGACCGCTGATGCCGTCACACTGGAATAAGAGGCTTTCATCCACCGGCGCCCAGCCCGAACCATCATCCCAGTACAAATAACGGGCCTGACCATACAAGGTCTGATGATGGCGGAATTCCAGCTTGTGGTAACCCGCGGCCAGCCAGACGTCGGCCGAATACGTGCCTTCGCCTACTACACCGCGATGATTCCCGTAAATGCCGCTGATCAGCTCATCGTCGAGCCAGATCTCGACAATGTCATCGCCGTCCGGACTGATGCCGTAAACACCATCGCTGGCGACGTACAGATAGCCCTGCAGCAGGGCAAGAAAATAATTTTCATTGCCGCCCGATTCTTCGGCCGTGTCAAACGGGTTACCGTTATAATTTTCATTAATATCGTCCACCAGTGTCTGCCCCACTAAATGCTCACTGGTGCTGTAGGTGCCGACCATGGTCTGGAAGTCGCTGGCACTGGCAGCAAAGGTATTGCCATAGGCCGTAGCATCAAAAAAGCGCGCTAATAAACCGGACGTCAGCGTTCCGCTGCAGCTGCCGGTACCGGACGCCTCAAGAGCAAAATCGGCGTCAATAATAGCCACAGTGCCGGAGGCTGTGTTGTTGGTGGTGTCGGCGTCTGTCTGAACGCTTGTTTGACCGCCGCTACCAGGCCCGCCCCCACCTGTGCTACCCGAACTGGTCAGACTGCCCGCGACAGAATAAGTCTTGGTGTCGCCCGCCGTTACACTAGTCGCCACCGTCATCGTCAGAGTCAGGGGGGTAAGGCTCCCACCGCTGGCAATATCCGTGGAGTTTGTACAGGTGTAGGTCCGCCTATTGGTTGAAAGCGTACAGTTCCAACCTCCGGCAGTAGTGTACCCGCTACCGCTAAGACCATTGGCCATAGCGTAACTGACCGACACCGTACTGGTCAGAGTCTGCGTCCCCATATTGGCCGCGCTGATCACAACGCTGATGGTTTCGCCGCTGCCATACAGCCAGTTCACCGATGCTGGCGCCATACTGACCACCAGATCCACGCCTTCCGTCAGGTTACGCCCGGAACTGACGATCACCACATCCGGGTCTTCATCATCCCGGTACTGGTTGTACGAGGTAATGGTCAGATTGGCCGTGGAATACGCCATCCAGGTGCTTCCGCCTGGTGGCAAGTATTCCATGGCCATAACACCGCCACTGCCGTCCTCAGCACCGATTAACATCAGCGTGTGTTGGCCAGCACTCAGCGTTGCACTTCCCTGCAGAATATTCGTGGCCGTTGCATATTCCGACGTCCAATCCGCCCCCCACCACATATCCGTGCTCCACTGCTCCTCAACAGCGACACCATCCACGTATAAAGCACCACCGCGGCCAAAATCGACGCCCACGCGGAACGACCAGCTGCCCGCAGTCGTTGCTGTAAACGTACTCAGGGAATAGACCAGAAAATTGATGCTCGCTCCACCGCTGATCACTGTTGAGTTAGAAACACTGGTGAAGGCCGTCAACAGCGTGCTGCCATAACCTGATGTGCCATCGGCCGATGCGGCAAACAGACTGAGCGCCGTTGCCAGACTGGACGGATCGCCCGTGCTGTAGCGGCTGTGATAAAGAATGCCGGACTGTTGCGGGGCTTCTGCGCTGGCGGCCGATGCCGCTTCGGTATTGCCGTAATACAAATACAGCGTCTGAGCCGTTGCTGCGGTTAACTCCGGCACCACCACCCACACCACCGCACTGCCGGACGAACTCCAGCTTTCAATATAAAAATCGAGTTCGGTCTCGTCGTCATCGACAATGCGCAGATCCGCGCCATCTTCCGACCAGCTGTAGCCGGAATACAGATCATCGCTGTCCAGAGCCAGACGCACGTAATAATCGCTATGAGCAGAGTCTGTGGTGACGGTGAGTTCCGTTTTATACAACCAGTCGAAGTCGTACGCCGCTGCCTGATGTGCGGCCAGCAGCGGCAACAGACACCCCCAAAGGCGGCTGCCAGAAAAAGAACGAAAAACGCGGCCGATGACAGTCAGGCTGAACGCCCGGAGAAAAGCCGGGCAGCTGTGCGGGGCATGAAACGCCTGCAAGCAGGCAAATAACGGCGGAATACTGCTCAATAGGGCCATGATTCAGGCAATGAAAGATTCAGGCAATGAAATTGCCCGAAAAGTACACGGCCTGTTCCAGCGCGCCCAGACAGCGACGGCTTAACTTACACTTTCAAAAGAAAAGTCCGGGGAAAACCCCGGAACTTTATACAAACCTGACAAATGCCTTGCGCTTGGCCTGATAAAAAATCAGAAGCGGCGGCTGAAACGACGACGGTATTCGGTCGGTGTTAAGCCGGTTTTTTTGCGGAATAAACGGCGGAACGAACTGGCGTCTTCGTAGCCGACGTCGTTCATCACCACATCCACCGTGCGGTCGGTTTCTTCCAGTAACTTCTGCGCCGCTTCAATGCGGATGGATTGCACATAGGTATTCGGCGGCATATCGAGGGCGGCGTTAAAGCGACGGATTAACGTGCGCTTGGACACACTGAACCGGTCGGCCAGTTCATCGACGGTGAAATTACCGGCGTAATGCTCCTCGAGCCACACCTGCACCTGCTTCACCAGATCGTCTTTGTGCGGTTTGGCCAGACGCATCAGCGAATAGCTCAACTGGCTGTCGCGGCGGTAATCAATCACAAAGGCTTTGGCGGTCTGAATGGCGGTTTCAAAACCGTAGCTGCGTTCAATCATGTGCAGGCCCAGATCGAACCACGCCAGACCACCACCGGCGCAATAAATATGATCGCTGCGGGTAATCAGCTGGTCGGCTTTTAATTCCACATCCGGATAACGCGCGGCGAACTGTTCCCGGAAGCCCCAGTGCGTCGTGGCACTTTTGCCTTTCAGAATGCCGGCTTCGGCCAGCAGAAAATTACCGGTGCAGTTGCCGGCAATGGTCCAGCCGGCGTCATTGGCACGGCGCAGCAGATCGAGCAGACGCGGATTGGCGTCAACCACGTCTTCCACCGGACCGCCGATGGTCGGCACCACAATGGCGTCGACATTCTGTACCTCGTCATAGCTCATGTGCGCCAGCAGCTGAATGCCATTAATGCAGCGGATCGGCCCGCCGTCGGGACTGGCGATGCGCACATTGAACAGACGCTCGGGTTGCTGACCCTGAATGCGGTTCCAGGTCACGCCGGCGAGGCCAAACAGATCGGCAACGCCGGTCATGGCCGACGACAGCGCCTTATCAAATCCGGCAATCACGATGTTGAGCATTTCCGCCATGGCGCCTGTCTCCCGCTGTTTCATGTCACATTTCACACTAAGTGTGGCTATATTGACGATTAACGAACGGCATGACAAGCCCGATACTGGTTAAAAGAGACAAACCGACCGCTATCCGGAGACGAACCGTGGCCCATCTGATGAACAACAAAGATCTGGAATTCCTGCTGTACAGCGTGTTTCAGGCCGAACAACTCACCGAACTCAGCCAGTTTCAGGACCATGACCGCACCACCTTCGACGGCATTCTGAACACCGCCGAACGCATTGCCGCCGACTACTTTGAGCCGCATAACGCCAAAGCCGACGAGCACGAACCTCAGTTCGACGGCAAAACCGTGAGCACCATTCCCGAAGTAAAAGAGGCCTGGGCGCACTTCGCCAATTCCGGTCTGCTGTCGGCGCGCCACAGTTTTGAAGATGGCGGTATGCAGCTGCCGGCGCTGATTCACACCGCCGCCAACGCCTTCTTTATGTCGGCCAACCCATCCACCGCCGGTTACCCGTTTCTGACCAGTGCCGCGGCTAACGTGATTCACGCCTTCGGTAACGACGAGCAGAAAGCGACCTTTTTGCCGCATATGTTCAGCGGCCGTTTCTCCGGCACCATGGCGCTGACCGAGCCGGACGTGGGTTCCTCCCTGGGCGACCTGACCACCAAAGCCAGCCCGGCGGATGACGGCAGCTACCGCATAAAAGGCCAGAAAATGTTTATCTCGGGTGGCGATCAGGACATCACCGAAAACATCGTGCATTTAGTGCTGGCGCGTATCGAAGGTGCCGACAAAGGCGTGAAAGGTATTTCGCTGTTTATCGTGCCGAAATTCCTCACCAACAATGACGGCACCCTGGGCGAACGCAACGACGTACAGTTGGCTGGCCTGCTGCACAAAATGGGTTACCGCGGGACTACGTCCACCGTTTTAAGCTTCGGTGAAAAAGACAGCTGCGTCGGCTATTTAATTGGCGAGGCCGGTAAAGGCCTGATGTACATGTTCAAAATGATGAACGAAGCCCGTATCGGCGTGGGCTTAGGTGCCGCCATGATCGGCTACCGTGGTTATCTCGAGTCATTGGATTACGCCCGCAACCGTCCGCAGGGCCGCAAGCCAATGGAAAAAGATCCGTTCAGTAAGCCGGTGAATATTATCGAGCACGCCGACGTACGCCGTATGTTGCTGGCGCAGAAATCCTACGTCGAAGGATCTCTGGCGCTGTGTCTGCTGGCTGCACGTCTGGTCGATGAACAGGAAGCCGGCGCCGACGAAAAAGCACGTGAAGACAGCGGCATCCTGCTCGACCTGCTGACGCCGGTGGTGAAATCCTTCCCGTCTTATTACGGCCCGCGCGCCAACGATCTGGCCATTCAGATTCTCGGCGGTGCCGGTTACACCCGCGAATATCCGGTTGAGCAGTGCTACCGCGATAACCGTTTAAATCCGATTCACGAAGGCACTCACGGCATTCAGTCGCTGGATCTGCTCGGCCGTAAATTGTGGCAACACAACGGCAAAGGCCTGAAATTATTGATGGCGCGCATTCATGCAACCCTGGCGTCCGCTGCACAAAAAGACGAGCTGGCCGGTCTGGTTGGCGAATATCAGGCGCAATTAAAAACCGTGCAGGAAACCACATTGCTGCTCGGCGGTGCCTTGCAGAAAGGTCAGGTTAACGAAGCGCTGGCCAACTCGGCCCTGTACCTCGACATGATGGGTAAAACCATTATTGGCTGGCTGTGGCTGGAAATGGCCGATAAAGCCATTAATACCTACAGCGCCTCTGCGGCAGCCGACGATATCGCTTTTGTGGCCGGCAAAGTGCAGAGCGCCCAGTATTTTATCCGCTGGGAATTGCCGGAAATTCAGCATCAGGCGCGTCTGCTGCAAAGCTTCGACCGCACTTGTCTCGATATGAAAAACGACTGGTTCTGAGGGAATGACCATGAGCGAAAAAGTAATAGTAGAAGCCAGCGAACACATCCTGACCATTACCTTTAATCGTCCGGAAAAAATGAACGCCCTCGACCCGGAAAGTTTTTATCTGCTGGCCCAGGCGTTGTACCGTCTGCAGCACGATGACGACCTGCGCGTGGGCGTCATTCAGGCCGCGGGCAAACATTTCACCGCCGGTCTGGAACTGGAAAAGTGGGCACCCATTTTCGCCAAAGGCACAGTGCCGGAATTACCACCAGAGCACCTCGACCCGTACGGCATTAACGGTGAAATGCTGACCAAGCCGCTGATCATGGCGGTACAGGGCATCTGTTATACCTCGGGCCTCGAATTACTGCTCAACACGGATATGCGCGTCGCCACCGCCGATGCGCGTTTTGCTCAGCTGGAAGTAAAACGCGGTATTTATCCGTGCGGCGGAGGCACTGTGCGTCTGCCTGAAGAAATCGGCTGGGCGCGGGCGCAGCGTTACCTGCTCACCGGCGATGAATTCACCGGCCAGCAGGCCTTCGACTGGGGCATGATCACCGAACTGGCCGATGCGTCTGATGTGCAGAACCGGGCGCGCGAACTGGCGAAAAAAGTCGCCGCTGCGGCTCCGCTGGGAGTAAAAGCCGCGCTGAAATCGTCCAAGACCGCACGCCTGCATGGCGATACCGCCGCCCTTAACGGCGTGTTTAACGACATGCCGGGCGTGATGAAAAGCGAAGACGCCATGGAAGGTGTGCGCTCCTTTATGGAACGGCGCGAAGCGCAGTTTAAAGGGCGTTAGGTTTCTGGCCTTGCACGCACGCGGAGCTCCCGACCTTAACAGCACGCAGAGGCAGGGGCCTTCTGGTCACGCCAAACCACGCGGCCGGTTCACTACGACATTCGACAGATAACCAGCCTCGGCTAAACTTTTGGGACACTCTTTCGGTTGTTCCCATGCCCTCGTCAACGGAATCCCACAAGCGTCTTAAGCCGTTTCTGATTGGCTTTGTCGCCCTGTCTCTGGTCACCACCAGCTTGCTGGCGGTGGTCGTTACTGTGCTGCTCACCAAAGCCGAGGAGTACAGCCATCACGAGCACGAAGTCACCGACATTCTGGTCGACCAGCTTGGGCTGGCGAAATACGACATCGTTCAGATTCAGCAATACCTGACGGATTCCGCCGTGACCGGTGCCAGCGACGGAACCGAAGACGCCAGCAAAGCCCTGCACTCGCTGCAGCAATGCCTGAGCACCATCAGCGAACTGGACCCGTCACTGGCTTCCGACACCCGTGAAATTGGTCAGGATGCCCAGCGTCTGTTCGATACCGGCGTAGACATGGTCGAGGCGTACAGCCACAGCCAGCGGGAAGGTAACCAGATCATGAAAGGTGCGGATGGTTTCGACGCCCGTTCCGACCAGCTGCAACAGGTGGTCGACCATCTGGCCACCGAGATTGCCGCCGAGCAGGCCGCGGCGGTACGCAACGTCGACGATCTGCTGGCCATGATCCGCGACGTTTGTATTCTGCTGGCGCTGGCCATGGCCGCCGGTTCTGTGTTCGTCGGCTACAAACTCTACCGACAGGTGTTTGAACAACTCGGTGGAGAGCCGGCCGATGGCGTCGCGCTGGCGCAGAGGCTGGCCAATGGCGATCTGGCGCAGGCCATCACCCTGAAACCCGGTGACACCACCAGCCTGTTTGCTCAGTTTGCCGCCATGCGCGTGCGCTGGACCGAGGTCGCCACCAGCCTGAACGGTCAGGTGTGGCTGATGCTCACCGCCTTCGGTCAGCTGCGGCAGCAGGCTCAGGACATGTCGGATCACAGCCAGCAGCAGTCGGACGCCACTAACGCCATCGCCAGCAACGTTGAACAGATCACCGCCAGTGCCGCCCAGATCGCCGCCCGTTCCACCGAGGCGTCCGAGCAGTCACGCCGCACCCGTCAGCGCTCGGTGGAGGGCCGCGACTGCATTGCCCGCATGAACGCTGAAATGACCGATGCCCAGCAGTCGGTGCAAACCTCGGTGGCGCTGGTTGCCCGCCTCAGTGAACACGCCGCCGGCATCGGCCATCTGGTGGGCGATATCCGCAACATCTCAGATCAGACCAATCTGCTGGCGCTGAACGCCGCCATTGAAGCCGCGCGCGCCGGTGAATCCGGGCGCGGCTTTGCCGTGGTCGCCGATGAAGTGCGCAAGCTGGCACAAAGCGCCGCCACCGCCACCCGCGAGATCGCCGCCCTGATCGGCGACATTCAGAACAACAGCGAAGCGATCGTAGCCAGCATCGAAGACAACGCCCGTCATGTGGATGCCGGCCTCGAACTGTCGGCGCAGGTGACCAGCGCCATGAGTGAAATCAGTAACGAATCGCTGAAGGCCGGTACTCAGGTCGGCATCATCAACGTAGCGCTGCTGGAGCAGGAAAAAGCCATGCGGGATATTCAGGATAAAATCGCCAGTATCGCCGACATGAGCGACCGTAATGCCGCTTCCGCCGACCGCATTGCCTCTGCCGCCGAGAATCTCGATCAGGTAGCCAAAGCCGTGCAGGGTGAAATCTCGTATTTCAAATTCGCCGCCGATAACGACGATAACCTGCTGTTTTAACTGACAATGTGACAGACAGGCCAATATTGGCCAGACCTTGCATATTTTCTGCACAATCACGGGCCTTTCCTATACTGGTTCATATCTTTGTATGAATTATGCGGAGCCAGCTGATGAAGTCGCTGCCACTCAAAACCAAACTGCTTTCCCTCGTTCTGGCCATGGTGGTCATCATCGCTCTGGTACTCACCTTCCAGACCTACCGTGGCATCACCACCCTGAGTGACGAACTGAGCGAACAGACCTACCAGAACCTGCACGAAGCCGCCATCAACCGCCTGAAAACCAGCGCCCGCGCCTATGGCGAACAGATCAGCGGCTTTATTAACGGCGCCTACCGCATTCCGGTGGTGATGGCGAAAATGATAGAAGGCAGCATTCAGTCCGACGACGACCAGCTGTCGCGCGGCTCGGTCAGCAACATGCTCGGCGACCTGCTGCGAGCCAACCCGGACATCAGTTCTACCTACGCCCAGTTCGAACCCAATGGCTTCGACGGCCGCGACAGCGAATTCCTGGGCGACGACTCCCAGATTCACACGGCCGGCTCCACCGGCTCGCTCGAGCTCTACTGGGTGCGCGACCGCGACGGCTCCGTCAGCCAGCAGAAAGTGGAAGACCCAAAAGAAAAATATCTCGATGGCCGCAATGAATTCGGCATCCGTGAAGCCGAGTGGTACCTGTGCTCCCGCGACAGCAAAAAGCCTTGTCTGATGGAGCCTTACCTGTACGAAATCGAAGCCGGCTACAGCGAAATGATGACCAGTCTGACGGTGCCGATTATGGTCGGCGGCAAGTTCCGCGGTCTGGCCGGGGTTGACCTCAACCTGCCCATTTTCCAGAAACTCACCGAAGCCCTGAGCGCCGACCTGTTCAGCGGTCAGGCGCGCGTGACCCTGCTGAGTGACATGGGCCTGATCGTGGCCTCCAGCCATTACAAAGAAAAAACCGGCCGGCCGCTGAAAGAAGCCATGCCCAAACTGGGCGACCAGCTGCTTAAACTGCACAGCAATAACGGCCTGCTGGAAACCGACGACCGCCTGTTCGTTTCCCATCCGCTGACCATTACCACCTCGGGCAGCACCTGGTCGTTGCTGATTGAACTGCCATCGGCGGTGGCGCTCAACGCCCTCAACAAACAACAGCAGCTGATCAGCGACACCAAAGGCGCGGTGATCAGCAAGCAGCTGGTCGTTACCCTGATCATGGTGGTCATCGCGCTTGGCGTCATGACCCTGATGATCCGCTCCATTTCTGCCCCGCTGCAGCAACTGGACGGCCAGGTCAGCCAGCTGGCATCCAGCCATGGCGACCTGACCCAGACGCTGCGTCTGGATACCCACGCCGAGCTGATTTCGCTGAGCAGCGGCTTTAACCGCTTTCTGCAGAAGCTGCGCGACATGGTGAACGCGCTGAAAGACGTCAGCAGCAAAGTGCGGGTCATGGCCGCCGAGAACAAACGCATCAGCCAGACCACGCGCGAAAATACCGACGCCCAGCAGCGTGAAATGGACAACGTGGTCACCGCCACTCAGGAGATGTCGGCCACCGCTCACGAAGTTTCGCGTATTGCCTCCGACGCCGCAGGGCGCGCGCAGCACATTCACTCCACAGTTACCGAATCTCAGCGTTCGCTGGCCGGCGCCGCCAACTCGGTGCTGGAACTGAGTGAGTCGATGAAAACCGCCAACGATTCCATCATGCAGGTGGCCACCCGCTCCGAAGACATCGGCCGTATTCTGACCGTGATCCGCAGCATTGCCGAACAGACCAACCTGCTGGCCCTTAACGCCGCCATCGAGGCCGCCCGTGCCGGTGAACAAGGCCGCGGTTTTGCGGTGGTCGCCGACGAAGTCCGCACGCTGGCATCCAAAACGCAGGCCTCTACCGAAGAAATCAATTCGCTGATCTCCAGCCTGCAACAGGAAGTGCAGACCGCCGTGGGCATCATAGAAAAAGGCAGTGACCGCGCCGGCAATGCCATGAACTCGACCCAGAATGCGCACCAGTCGCTGCACGAAGTGGTCGAGAACATAGGTGAAGTGGCCGACCACATACGTCAGGTGGCCACCGCCGCCGAAGAGCAAAGCTCGGTCAGCAACGAGATCACCCGCAACCTGACCATCATTGGCGATGCCACCCAAACACTGGCGCAACTGGCCGGCGATGCCAACCGCTCCAGCGAGCAGGTCACGGCGGAGCTCGACCGCCTCGATAAGCAGCTCAGCCAGCTGAACAGCTGACGTAAAACGCGGCTCAACAAAAAGGCGACCTGAGGTCGCCTTTTGTATTGTCCGCGGCGTTACAAACTCCGCAGTCGCTTACACCACTTCCGGCAGTTGCGGGTCGTCGGTGAAGTCCGGCGTCAGCGGATTATCCGGTTCGTTATCATCCCAGTTGGCCACCAGGTAATCGCGGATGGCACCGTCGATCTTATCCTGCATCCCGGCCAGCCCCTGATTGCCGAACAGGCGGTTAAACTCGAACACATAGGGCTGATGGCCGACCATGGCGATATCAAACCCGCCGTGATCAATGCCCAGACTGCGCGCCAGTTTCTCCACCAGCTCACACGCTGCCGGCGGCAGAATACCGGTTTCCACCTGACCACCTTTGGCCACGTTGTTGTAAAACCCCTGCTCGGCCTGAATGCGCCAGTAACCACCAATAATGCGGTCGCCCACCCAGACGATGCGCAGGTCGCGGTCGATGGGCAGGTATTCCTGCGCGTAAATCACCGGCGACTGCTGCAGGTAGCGGTTCCAGTCGGCACGCGACTCGATCAGAAACACGCCATTGCCCATGCTGCTTTTCGGAATCTTGGCCACAAACGGCAGCGGCATACGGTCCCACACCTCTTGCGCGGCGGTGGCGGTATTGGCGTCGATAACCGTCCAGGGTACGCAGTCAGGCGCAATCAGTTCAAAACAGCGCGTCATCTCGACCTTGTCGTGGCCTATGTAGTAACTGGCCGGGCTCGGAAAAATCCGTTTCTTCAACCCGTACAGCAGCGGATTCACCTGCCAGTACTGAGGGAACAGCACGCCGTCCGCCGCGATCAGTTTGTCGAGGTGGTTGTTCATCAGTTCCGGTTTCAGGTACTCGGTGTTGGCGAGGTTGAGCGTGCGGTAGGGGTCGAACGAAATCAGCTGCATGGTACGGCTGTAGGACAGAGCGTAGTTAAGGGAGTGCCATGGTAGCCGGGCGGCAGGCGCAGAGAAGCGAGATATTTTCCTGCTGACGATAAGGCCTTTTCACTCTGGCTTGATCTGTGTCGTTTGCCCCTGACAAAGACGTCATACACTCAGGAAACAAGAACAACAGCACAACAAGGCAGAGCTATGAACGAAGCCATTCATTACAGTCATCCCTTTCCGGAAAGTGTTGCCTCCCGTCTGACCCGCGTCGGACTGACCCTGATCGGACGCAAGTCGTCGATCGCCGAGGAAATGCAGAATCAGCGTTTCCGCCATCAGCCGGACGCGATTCCGGCATCGGTCAGACGCCAGTGTCAGATCAGCACCGCCAACCTCGACGGCCGCTCCGTATGGACCCTCACCCCGAAAGAAGCCCGTAACGATATCAAAGTGCTGTACCTGCATGGCGGCGCCTACATCCGCAACATCGTGCGCCAGCAATGGACCATGATGGGTCAGCTGTGCGTCAAAACCGGTGCCACCATCATCATCCCCGACTACCCGCTGGCACCGGAATTCAGCTGGCAGGACGCGCACGAATTTGTCGGCAAACTGTGGCAGCAACTGACGCAGGAACACGCTGCCGGCGACATTATTCTGATGGGCGACAGCGCCGGCGGCGGTCTGGCCCTGTCGTTTGCACAAACCCTGGCTGAAGCCGGACAGCCGCAGCCGAAACAGCTGCTGCTGCTCAGCCCGTGGCTGGATCTGGCGTCGAATAATCCGGGCATGCTGAAGATCAACCCGTACGACCAGATGCTGGAGCCTCTGGGTCTGCGGCTGGCAGCCAACGCCTGGGCACGAGGCACCACCCTCGACGACTACCGGGTCAGCCCGCTGTACGGCGAATACAAGAATCTGGCACCGCTGACCATCTTCATCGGTACCGGCGATATTCTGTTTCCGGACGTGGTGAAACTGCGCGAGAAGCTGGCGGCCGAGCATATTCCGCTCAACTACTTTGTGTTCCCGCGCATGATGCACGTGTGGATGGCGGTCGATTGGATGCCGGAAGCGCGCAGTGCAATCAAACGCATTGCCGCCATGATCCGCGGTGACCTGCCGCAACCGCCGAGCGCCTGAGTGTTCAGCGTCAGAGCCTGTTAACAGCCTTCATCAACCGCCCAGCAGACGCAGAATCTGCTGGGCATTGCCATTGGCCTGCGCCTGAACGGCGATCTGGGCCTGATTCTTAATCTGTTCTTTGGTCAGTTCGGACGTCGCCGTGGCGAAGTCGGTATCCATGATGCGGCTGCGGGCGGATGCCGTGTTCTCTGACTGAATCTGGGTACTGTCAATGCTCGACTCAAAGCGGCTGATCGCGGCGCCGAACTCCGCCTGCCGGCCCGACACCTGCTGCAGACTGTCATCCAGCACTGCCAGCGCATCCGCCGCACCACTCTGACTCGCTACCGAGGCGCCAAACACACCGCTGTCGGCTAACGCTCCTGCCAGATCATTACCGTCAATGCTGATCTGATCACCCGCATCGGCACCGACCTGAAAGTTCAGTGCATTACTGTTACTGAACAACGACTGGCCGTTAAACGAACTGGTTTTAAGAATGTTTTGCGTGTCGTCGGCCAGCGCCGAATACTCTTTCTGCAAGGCCGCCCGGTCGCTGTCGTTGTAGGCACCGTTACCGGCCTGCACGGCCAGCTCGCGCATACGCTGTAAATTGGACGTCACCGAATCGAGCGCGCCCGAGGCGGTCTGGGCGTAGGAAATACCGTCAGCGGTGTTGCGCATCGCCACCCGGTCGCCGGACAACTGGGCATCCATTTGCGTGGCAATAGCCAGCCCGGCCGCATCATCCGCCGCACTGTTCACCCGCGATGCGGAACTGATCTGCTGAAACAACCGGTTTTGCTGGTTGCTGACAGACGGGCTGGTTCCCACCGTGGATGAGTTGATCGAGAGTGACATGGTCGGCCTCCGCTGCGAGCCGGGCTGAACTTCCAGCCTACTCCCCGCACAAGCGGAACTGGAGTGCGGCGCGCAGAAACCGCCTGACTAAAGCGTCAGATGGGTCAGGTGTGCAGGCTGTCCGGGGAAGCACGAAGCTGGAGGCTTGAAGCCTGAAGCTGGAAACGCGGGGTCAGAGGTCAGAGGTCAGAGGTCAGAGGTCAGAGGTCAGAGGTCAGAGGTCAGAGGTCAGAGGTCAGAGGTCAGAGGTCAGAGGTCAGAGGTCAGAGGTCAGAGGTCAGAGGTCAGAGGTCAGAGGTCAGAGGTCAGAGGTCGGAAGAATGACCGGGAGTGCCGGACGGCAATTGAGGTGGGTGTCTGGATTGCCTGACTTGGCCCCTTGCTTGTGATTGTTAGGCTAACCACCGTGCCATTTGTTACTAGAAACCACGCCTTCTGTATTCACCGTGAACTCCGTATCTTGGGTAATTATACCCATATACCCGTTAACCTTTACATAATCATCATGAGGTTCAATTGAGTCCACGCCTGTTTTTAGGATTGCGGAGTCAGTGAAGATTAACCTGCGCACTCCGTTCACTATTTCAATGCCCTCAGGACATGATCCCCATGACCTAACAAATTTATTAAACTTGTCGTCAATGGATACATTCGGTCGCCCGGAAAAGTTAAAAACATATCTAGATGGAATTCCTTGATCAGATACTTTCAGATCACAACCATCGAAATATGACTTGGCAGCCAAACCGAAATATATAAAGAAAGGCGATAATAATATCACAGCAACGATTAAAGAAATTTTTTTGAGATACTTCATACAAGCCTAACGCCTGTAGCTGCTGCGAGCGATAGCGAGTGCAGCCCGCGGCTCCCACGGGCGAGGCAGGCTAAACTTGTCAGGCTTTTTTGCCAGCCACATACTGTTGAGCTTGCTTTGTATATTCAGGTGCACAAACGTTTTTGAATGTTTTACCTGATTTAAACTTTATCAAAATGCCGTCATGGTTATTAACGCCATCAGTAATAACTGTTATGTAACTAATACTTTTAATTTCTTCAATATCGTATTCTGTCTTGTAAAGCCACCTATTTATAGTGAATGTACGACCACTGAAAATCAACTTTGGCGCTTCACCAGTTACTGAGAAAATCGCAAACAAACCCATAGCAGCCATTATTAAGCAAGCTAACATTTCACCGTTTAAAAAAAGGTAGCCATATATTGCGTATAAAAAGAGACACACTCCCGCTGGTGCCCAGAAAAACAAGAAATAGCGATGACAGATAAATTCTAGATTATTGTTCATTCTTAGTGATACCTAACGCCCATGTGTGCGGCTGGCCTGCGAAGCAGTTCCAGTCCAGCCAGCTTGCTGGCGATGCACCACGTGCTTGTTAACTATGACATTTTTTAGCACGTTCTTTGAGCCTTGTTAATGATTTTTGATCTTTTGTTGAAGGTGAATACGAATCTAATAATTTTACCATATCAATGTCTTTGAACGGGCACCATTTATTATAAAAATCATTTTTAGTTTTTTCTGATGAGGTCTCTAAAGCTTAAAGAAAACAAGATGCATGATTTTGAATTATAGTATCTGTATCTTCAAAATATGCCTCTGACATTTCACCATCAGTGTGACCTGACCAGAGCAATAGAAATGTTTTAACATTTTCTAAATTAGAGCATGTTAGAGCAGGCTTTGATGCCTTGTAATAAAGATCCCACCAATGTTCATAATCTTGGACATATTGCTCAAAGGATTTTTCTGATAGGCATTTGAAATCATCACATATCTTATCATCAGCAAATGAGATTAAAGGTAAGAAGATTGTTAGTAGTAGTATTTTCTTCATATCGAGTTAACGCCCGGCTTTGTGGCGCGCGTCTTTTGCGCGTCCCGCCGCGTATTTCAGCGGAAAACAACAGGCGCTTGTTAGGTGTTTTCTACTTAAAAACTGCATTTTTACGAATCTCCTTTATAAGCTCATGAGCCTTATTTAAGTGAACGTTCAACTTTCGATTGTAAAAATCCACTTCAGATTCATCTATACTGTGGCCGTTCATTGGAGTTAACACAAGATCGTTGATGCTACCCATACCACCAAATGCACCTTCAAAGAGTTCAATGCCTGTGAAGTGCCCTTGCTTTAAATAGGAAGCACTTTTTTCAAGCCATTGGGCCCAATGATTCTCAGAGCATGAACGAAGCATATCTGCACATTCTTCAAACTCTATGATCAACTCTTCCGTTTTCAGGCCCATATACACCTAACGCCAAGCAAAGCGGCGCAGCTTTGCTGCGTCCTTGCTTGTGCGCCTTGTTATAAGCAGTTTATTCAATACGGTCATATCCAAGGATTTCGCATTGTTTTGTAACACAAGCCTTTAGCTGCCATTCTTTGTTTTCAATCAGCGTTTTAATTAAGCCAGACGCTGTTTCCAGTTCATTTTCTCTAATACTTAATTCTATCTTTCTAAGCTGCTCTAAATCGTATGCAGCACTAGAGCTGAGCGTATCTTCAATAATTACTGTAGCTGCAAGATCAGAGTGCCTATTTATCTCAGTAGCCATGAGATACCAGCCATACATACCTGATATGAGTAGGGCCATCCCAATAGCTACGTACTTTATGATTTTCATAGTTTTCACGGCTTATAACGCCTTAAACAGGGGCGCACTTTAGTGCGTCCCGGCCGAAGGCCCTTGCTGGTTTAACTTGTTAAATTTTGAATACAGGAAATAGCATGTAACTGCTGAAACCGCACCTGCCACGATGTAATACAACCCAACCTCAGAAAACATTAGCCAGTTACCCGACAGTGCAGATATAACCAAGCCACCGCTTACAGCTCCAACAGCAGTGACAACAGGCAATGAATACAATCCACTCTTGATAAGTGCCATACCCAGTAAATATGCCACTACAACGATTGTTGGGCCCATTACCATCAATAGTATTGGCGCCCAAATAAATACAGAACTGAGATTGTAGTAGTGAGTCACCGCGCCATCAGGTGTAATTGTTTTTCCGTAGCCTGAAATAAACGACATAACGACAGTGCTTAGAACTGCTGAAACTACAACTGATTTGAGCAGGGCTTTATGATTGATGTAGGTGGCACTCATAGAAATTTAACAGCTTATTAGTGTGCGTGCGCGTTTATCCCGGGAGACTCCTTCGAGAAACCCCGCGTAACATATTGAACAGCCTGAGAAATCTTCCATAACTCAAAAGTCCCTTCCAGAAAAACGCGCACACCTGTTATTTCCAGCGGGCCGCTCGCATAAACTTGCAAACCAGGATTATAAGCTATTGATTAATCTGACGTTTACATTACTACCCGCTGACAAAACGAGCAAGCACGAATGTAAAGCGTGCCCGATCTCCTGAAAATCCAGAAATATACTGCATATATAAACAGTGCTAATTCGCAACGAATAGGACGCAACCAATAGGACGCAACCAATAGGACGCAACCAATAGGACACCCAGCTTAGTAAGTCCACAGCGATCAGAACACAAAGGCCCAGTCACTACCGACCACCCCGCACGACCCCTTACTCGTAAAAACCCAACAAAAAAGGAGCCGAAGCTCCTTTTTAATAACCACCACGCAACTGCAAACCCACCATCAGGTTGGTTTTTTGTAGGTCTTACGCAGTTGTTTACGCGCTTTTTCCAGTTTGATTTTGCGCTTGTTATCGGTACGTTCGACCGCGTCGGCGCGTTTCTTACTGGAGTGGCGGATTTCTTTCTCTTTTTCCGCAAACGGGTTGTCGCCCTGACGGAATTCCATACGGATCGGCGTGCCTTTGATGTCCAGCACACGGCGATAGGTATTGGCCAGGTAACGCTTGTAGTCGTCCGGCAGTTCGTTGGCCAGGTTACCGTGAATCACGATAATCGGTGGGTTAGAACCACCCTGGTGGGCGTAACGCAGTTTCGGACGACGGTTGCGCACCACGGCCGGCTGGTGACTGGCGACGGCGTCTTCCAGAATGCGGGTCAGCAGGTTCGTCTGCCACTTGGCCATGGATGAGCGGTAGGCCTGATCGACGGAGTCGTACAGGTGACCCACGCCGGTGCCGTGCAGTGCTGAAATGAAGTGCATGTCGGCAAACGTGAGGAATTCGAAACGACGGTCGATTTCCGATTTCACCCGGTCTTTGGCTTCCTGATCCATGCCGTCCCATTTGTTGATGGCCAGCACCAGCGCACGGCCGGAGTTGAGCACGAAGCTCAGCATGTGCAGGTCTTGCTCAACAATACCGGTACGGGCATCCAGCACCAGAATACACACGTGACAGTCCTGAATGGCCTGCAGGGTTTTGATGATGGAGAATTTTTCCGCCGCTTCGGAAATGTTCTTACGGCGACGCACACCGGCGGTGTCGATCAGGGTGTATTCCTGACCGTGACGCTCGTACGGAATATAAATACTGTCGCGCGTGGTACCGGCTTCGTCGTACACCACCACGCGGTCTTCACCGAGGAAGCGGTTCACCAACGTGGATTTACCCACGTTCGGACGGCCCACCACGGCAATCTTGATGCCTTTTACATCCAGCGCTTCGTGTACTTCGGCTTCTTCGCCTTCCAGTTCACGGAAGTAATCGTCTTCGCTTTCCGGCAGTTCGCCGAGCACGTATTCAATCAGGGACGACACGCCACGGTTGTGAGCAGCGGCGATGGCCAGTGGCTCGCCCATACCCAGCTCGTAGAAGTCACCCAGCACCAGATCGGGGTTTTTACCGTCGATCTTGTTGGCCACCAGATAAGCTTCTTTGCCGCTTTTGCGCAGATGTTCAGCGATCATGCGGTCGCCGTTGGTCAGACCGGCGCTGACATCCACCATAAAGAAGACGATGTCGGCTTCTTTAATCGCCTGATAGCTCTGCGCGGCCATGGCCGCGTCGATGCCCTCTTCTTCACCTGTGATACCACCGGTGTCGATGACGATGAAGGGTTTATCACCGACCTTGCCCTCGCCGTATTTACGGTCGCGGGTCAGGCCGGCAATTTCCGCTACCAGAGCATCGCGGCTCTTGGTCAGGCGGTTAAACAGGGTGGATTTGCCTACGTTCGGACGTCCGACCAGTGCAATCACAGGGACCATGATCAGAAAACCTCATATAAAAAATAAAACAGGCGCCGCTGTGCGACGCCCGGAAAAATCAATCGAGCTGTCCTGCAGGAGGCTTCAGTCAGCCTCAATGCTCAGCAGCATCAGTTCACCGGCGTTGGTGTACACCAGAACGCCGTTATCGGTGGTTACCACCGGGCTGCGCACCCCCAGATCACGGCCGCGCAGCGCTTTCCAGTTCGCGCCTTCGGTCTGATTAGGGTAGTTCACGTGCAGCGGATTCGGACGCAGCAGTTTGCGCCCCACCAGATCACCGTCTACCTGGTTCATCACATGCAGATAGCCTTCGCCATCGGTGGCCAGCAGCCAGCGGCCATAGGCCACCACCTGACTCAGACGACGGCCTTTCAGACCTTTCTGAGTCCAGACTTTGGCACCCGAAATCTGGTCAAACGCCTGTACGGTGTCGTCATCCAGTGTCAGATACAGGTTACCCAGACCCATGGCCGGGCTGGTGTAGGTCGAGCCGTCTTCTTCCCAGCGGGTCTGACCACTGAGATCCACCGCAGCCAGTTTGCCGTGGTAGCTGGCGGCGTACACCACGCCACTGTCTTCCATGGCCGAACCGTCAACGTCAACCAGACGTTCCAGCTCAGAACGGCCGTCCGGAATGGCCAGACGCACGTCCCAGCGCGGTACGCCGAGCACTTTGTCCAGCGCCACCAGTTTGCCGGTGGAGAAGCCGGTGATCACCAGCTGGTCCAGCACCAGCGGTGTGGCGGTGCCGCGCACGGTCAGTACCGGCATGGCGGTTTCGTACGACCACGCCTGACGGCCATTGCTGCGCTCAAAGGCAGTAACACGGCCATCGACTGTGTGTACAAACACGCGGCTGCGGTCGAGACCGACCGGCGCCACGGATTCACTGGTCATCTGACTGGCCCAGATTTCTTCGCCATTGCTGGCGTTCAGGCAGTGCAGCAGACCATCCATGGTGGCCACGAACAGCTGGCCATTGTCTTCGGAAACACCGCCGGTAACCGGCAGGCCGAGGTCAATGCTCCAGGCTTCGTCGCCGCCATCCAGCGCCAGCGCCGCCACGTGACCGGTAACGTCGGCCATGTAGACTACGCCATCGGCTACGTCAGGACGCAGACGGGTGTAGCGCCCACCCGGGCCGGTGCCCAGAGAGGTACGCCATTCAATGCTGATGTCAGTCTGGCGGTTCAGCGCCGGCAGACTGCCCTCGTCCCCGCTATCGGTTGACTCCGGTGAGCTGGCACAGCCCGCCAGAAATGCAGTCAGGAGAACAGGAACAAGCAGATGTCGCATCAGGCGTCTCCGGCAGCGGCCAGGTTGTCGATCTTACGTTGCAGGGTCTGAGTGTTCAGGCCCAGATTCTGCGCGGCTTCCTGTGCACGCACGTAAGCGGCACGGGCTTCGCTCAGCTCGCCTTTGCGGAACAGCGCATCGCCTTTGGCTTCTTCAAACTGCGGCGCGTAAGCGTCGGCCGGAATTGTGCTGACCAGCGCCAGCGCATCATCAAACTTTTCCAGCTGGATCAGAATGTTGGCCAGACGCGCCTGAGCGGTGAACTTGACCGGGCCTTCGTCGGCGGTAGCGATCAGGGCTTTCAGCTCGTCAGCAGCGGCGTCAAAGTTACCGGCATCGGCCGCGAAACGGGCGATGAACAGAGAACCGAACTGCGCGTAGGTGGTGCTGCTGTAGTCTTTCTTCAGCTGCTCGGCCAGCGCCTGCATTTCGGCACGGTCGGCTTCGGTCTGCTGGGCAGCAGGCTGAGCGGCTTTTTCTGCCAGCTGGCTGAACAGGTAAGACGCGGCTTCACCGCTGGCTTGCTGGTTAGCGTGCCAGGTGTTCCAGCCGAACCAGCCACCCGCAACGACGATCACAGACAGCAGCAAACTCTTGCCGTTCTCTGACCACCATTTTTTCAGCATCTCAACCTGTTCTTCATCCGTACGTAATTCAGTCATGCTTCCACTTCCCCAAAAAACGAGTGTTGTGAGTTATTGGTTATTAAAAAGTTTCGTTCGCCAGCCATTCTGCCACGTCGGTCAGTGACAGCGTCTGCTGACCACCTTCGCCGCGCAGGTCTTTCACGGTCACTGTGCCGTTGGCCATTTCGTCGTCACCCAGCAGCAGGGCAAAGCGGGCGCCGCTCTTATCGGCTTTTTTCATCTGGCTCTTGAAGCTGCCGCCACCGCAGTGGGTCTGAATGCGCAGCCAGCTGTGCTCGTCACGCAGGCGGTCGGCCAGCAGCAGGCCAACACGGGCACTGCCCTCGCCCACCGGGCAGATGTAGACGTCGATGGTCTGCAGCACTTCTTCCGGAATCAGTTCCAGGGTTTCCAGCAGCAGAATCAGGCGTTCAACGCCCATGGCGAAACCGACCGCCGGGGTTGGTTTGCCACCCAGCTGCTCCACCAGACCGTCGTAACGGCCACCGGCACAGACAGTGCCCTGGGAACCGAGTTTGTCGGTGACCCATTCGAACACGGTTTTGCAGTAGTAATCGAGACCGCGCACCAGACGCTGGTTGATTTCGTACTGAATGCCGGCGGCATCCAGAATGCTGCGCAGCAGGTCGAAGTGCTCGCGGCTTTCGTCGTCGAGGTAATCGTGCAGCTGCGGCGCATCGGCCAGCAGTGCCTGAGTCGCCGGGTCTTTGCTGTCGAGTACGCGCAGCGGGTTGGTTTCCAGACGACGCTGGCTGTCTTCGTCGAGCTGGTCTTTGCGCTCGCCCAAAAACTCAACCAGCGCATCGCGGTAGCGGGCGCGGGCTTCGTTGGAACCCAGGGTATTCAGCTGCAGGGTGACCGCGTCGGTCAGGCCCAGCTGCTTCCACAGACGGGCGGTCATCAGGATGACTTCGGCGTCGATGTCGGCCGTGGCCATACCAAAGGTTTCGACACCAATCTGGTAGAACTGACGGTAACGGCCTTTCTGCGGACGTTCGTGACGGAACATCGGGCCTGTGTACCACAGACGCTGGGTCTGGTTGTACAGCAGACCGTGCTCTTCACAGGCACGCACGCAGCTGGCGGTGCCTTCCGGACGCAGGGTCAGGCTGTCGCCGTTGCGGTCGTCAAAGGTGTACATCTCTTTTTCGACGATGTCGGTGACTTCGCCGATGGAGCGTTTGAACAGTGCCGTCTGCTCGACAATCGGCATACGGATTTCGTCATAGCCGTAGGATGCCAGCAGTTCTTTTACTGTGCCTTCGAGGTACTGCCACACAGGGCTCTGTGCCGGCAGGATGTCGTTCATGCCACGGATGGCCTGGATTTTATTCGCCATAATCTTCGTCTTACTGTGACTGATCAGCTGCTTGCGATCAGATTTTTCCGTTCTTCATCCAATTGAGCCGCACGTTCGCGGATCATGCGTTCCAGATCGTCGACCAGGGTTTCGTTCTGCAGCTTACCGGCGGGCTTGCCGTCGATATACACCAGATTCGGCTGACCGCCGGCCAGACCGATGTCGGTTTCTTTTGCTTCACCCGGACCGTTCACCACGCAACCGATCACGGATACGCTCATGTCGGTGCGGATGTCGTCGACGCGCTGCTCGAGTTCGTTCATGGTTTTGATCACGTCGAAGTTCTGACGTGAACAGCTCGGGCAGGCAATAAAGTTAATGCCGCGTGAGCGCAGTTTCAGTGATTTGAGCATGTCCCAGCCCACCTTCACTTCTTCGACCGGATCGGCCGCCAGCGATACGCGGATGGTATCGCCGATACCTTCCCACAGCAGCAGACCCAGACCGATGGACGACTTCACGGTACCGCCACGCAGGCCACCGGCTTCGGTGATGCCCAAATGCAGCGGCTGTTCGATCTGGCTGGCGATCTTTTTATAGGCCGCCACCGTCATGAAAATATCGGAGGCCTTCAGGCTCAGCTTGAAGTCCGGGAAATTCAGACGGTCGAGAATATCGATGTGACGCATGGCGGATTCCACCAGCGCGTCCGGCGTAGGTTCGCCGTATTTTTTCTGCAGGTCTTTTTCCAGCGAACCGGCGTTCACGCCGATGCGAATCGGAATACCGTGATGACGGGCCGCATCGACCACCGCGCGCACACGGTCTTCACGACCGATGTTGCCCGGGTTAATGCGCAGACAATCGACACCCAGCTCAGCGACGCGCAGGGCAATTTTGTAGTCGAAGTGAATGTCGGCCACCAGCGGCACATTCACCTGCTTACGGATCTGACCGAAGGCTTCGGCGGCTTCCATCGATGGCACAGACACACGCACGATGTCGGCACCGGCGTCCTGCGCGCGGTTAATCTGGGCAACGGTCGCCGCCACATCGCAGGTTTCGGTGTTGGTCATGGTCTGGATGGAAATGGGCGCATCGCCGCCCACCGGCACATTGCCGACCCAGATTTTCCGGCTGACCCGGCGCTTGATAGGGTTTTCAAAATGCATCGTTATTTGGCTCCGGACAGGGAGTCCTGATACTGACGATATTCGTTGGAATTCGGGAAATTGCGCTTCAGCTCAGTCGCCATAGCGACGGCTGATTTCGTATCCTGACGCACGTTGGCCAGCTTGATGCCAAGCCACAGGGTGTGCGCGTTGTGCTGGCTCTGCTTGCGCTGCACCAGACGTTCAAAACGGTCGAAATACTTGTAGGACTCGTCGTAGCGGCCAGCTTCGAACATCAGGGTCGAGGCATTCACCAGCGCTTCCGCATTGTACGGCGCCAGACGCAGGGTCTGACCGAAGGCTTCAATGGCCGGTTCGGTTTTACCCTGACGGTAGAAATTCATCGCCAGATCGTTGAACGCGGACGCGCGGTTCTCGTAATAACGGTCATCGGCGGCGGCTTTCAGGTACTGCTCGGCGTCTTTGTAGCGTTTGTTCTGAGAGTACAGACGACCCAGATGATGGCGGGCCAGCGACATGGAAGGGTCGGCTGACAGCGCTTTTTTGAACGATTCTTCGGCGTAGTCGTACTCGCCTTCTGACTGCCAGACCAGCCCCATGGCATCGTTGGCCGGTGCGTAGTCGTCGTCAATGGTCAGGGCTTTCTGCAGACGCTGACGGGCCAGATCCGGATGCCCGTTCTTGAGGTAACCCAGACCGAGCTGGGTATAGTTTTCGACCGCTTTTTCCGGTGACGCCTTCTTGGTGAAACGGCTTTCTGTCACGGTAACGCAGGAGGCCAGAGCGGCGGACAGCACGCAGGCCAGTGACAGTCGGAATAAAACGGTCTTACGGATCATACAGAATTCCCCCGGGGCGAATCGTCCAGTTGTACCGCGTTAATGTAGCGCTCACTGCGCCGTGTACGGTCTTCCACGCGCCCCACCAGCTGACCACAGGCCGCGTCGATGTCGTCGCCTCGTGTAGAGCGGATGGTCGCAATAAAGTTCTTGCTGATCAGATAATCGCGGAAACGATACACGCGATTATTGCTCGGGCGTTTATACCCTGAATTCGGGAACGGGTTAAACGGAATCAGGTTGATCTTGCAGGGTGTATCACGCAGAACTTCGGCCAGCTGCTCAGCGTGCTCGAGTTCGTCGTTGACGCCTTCCATCAGGGTGTATTCGATGGTGGCCTTACGACGGTCCGGCAGCTTGTTCAGATAACGGTTGGTGGCCGCGATCAGTTCTTTGATCGGATACTTTTTGTTGATCGGCACCAGCTGGTTGCGCAGTTCGTCGTTCGGCGCGTGCAGGGACACCGCCAGCGATACGTCGATCACGTCGCCCAGCTTCTCCATCATAGGCACCACACCTGAGGTACTCAGGGTCACGCGACGCTTGGACAGACCGTAGGCGTTGTCGTCCATCATCAGCTGCATGGCATCGACCACGTTGTCGAAGTTGAGCAGAGGCTCACCCATGCCCATCATCACCACGTTGGTGATTTTGCGCTCACGGCGCTCGCCCGGCTCGTGGAAGCTCATGGCCGCCACGTACACCTGACCAATGATTTCGGCCACGGACAGGTCACGGTTAAAGCCCTGCTTACCGGTGGAGCAGAAACTGCAGTCGAGGGAACAACCGATCTGCGAGCTCACACACAGGGTGCCGCGGTCTTTTTCCGGGATATAAACGGTTTCGATCGCGCTGCCGCCGTCGACACGCATCACCCATTTACGGGTACCGTCTTTCGAGAAATCTTCATACACCACTTCCGGCAGACGGATTTCGCAAATCTCGCTCATGCGTGCACGCAGCGGTTTGCTCATATTCGTCATATTGTCGAAATTCGGTTCGCCGTACTGATGAATCCATTTCAGCATTTGCTGGGCACGGAATTTCTTTTCACCCAGATCGGCGAAGAAAGCTTCCATTTTGGCGGGCGACAGCCCCAGCAGATTGATCTTTTGATTGGTTTCAGACATCAGTGCGCACCTGAAGTGATGGTCTTGCGGAGAATCGGAGAGCCCGCAGGCTCTCCCGGTTCTTTCTGCAGCAGAAAGAAGCGCCGATTAACGGCCGCAGAGTTCTTCAGCAGAGAAGAAGTAAGCGATTTCGCGTTCTGCAGAAGCAGCAGAGTCAGAACCGTGTACTGCGTTCGCGTCGATGCTCTGAGCGAAATCAGCGCGGATGGTACCGGCAGCCGCTTCTTTAGGGTTGGTAGCGCCCATCAGTTCGCGGTTTTTCGCGATGGCGTTTTCGCCTTCCAGAACCTGAACAACAACAGGACCAGAGGTCATGAAGCCAACCAGATCTTTGAAGAAAGGACGCTCTTTGTGCTCAGCGTAGAAACCGCCAGCTTTTTCGTCGTCCAGTTTGATCATTTTAGCGGCAACGATTTGCAGGCCAGCTTTTTCGAAACGGGTCATGATTTCGCCGATTACGTTTTTGGCCACAGCGTCAGGTTTAACGATGGACAGAGTGCGTTCAACAGCCATTTTAAGCTCCCAGATAGATGTTTATAGGGTTATGGAAAATAAAACCCGCGGATTATACGCACCTTTTGATGAAAGGTGTACGCATGGCGGGCCTTATGGATAAAGATTTGGCACTGTTTTTGTAGCGCTTGGTAAAGACCTGACACCGGCACAGGCGAAAGCCACCGAAAACGGCGGCAAAGCCGGTGCCATCAGGCACAACCGGGTCAGCCGCGCAGCATGGCTACAACCCGCGCGACCTCGGCAATCACAGCCTCTACCTCGTCAGAGGTGGTGAAACGCCCCAGACTGAAACGGATACCGGCATGCGCCAGCGCGTCGCTGCGGCCAATGGCCTTCAGCACAAAGGAAGGTGCTACCGTAGCCGAGTTGCAGGCCGAACCGGACGACACCGCCACTTTCGCCAGCGACGCCAGCAGAATTTCTCCGTCGACCCCACCAAAGCTCACATTCAGGTGATTGGCCGTGCGTTGGGTTGCGTGGCCATTGAGGTACACGTCACCCAACGCCTGCAGACCAGCCCAGAGCTGATCACGCAGCCCGCGGATACGGGCTTCGTCCGCCGCGCCCTCTTCGGCCACCAGCCGCGCCGCCTCACCCAGACCGACCAGCTGATGGGTTGCCAGCGTACCGGATCGCATGCCGCGCTCATGGCCACCGCCGTGAATCTGTGCCGCCAGTTTTACCTGTGGCTCACGCTTCACAAACAGCGCACCAATGCCCTTAGGGCCATAGAATTTATGGGCCGACACCGACAGCAAGTCGACCTGCCAGGCCTTCACATCCACCGGAATTTTGCCGATGGCCTGTGCGGCATCGACATGAAACACCGCGCGGTGCTTACTCAGCAGCGCGCCGATCGCCGCCACATCCGTGAGAGTACCGAGTTCGTTATTCACCGCCATCAGGCTGACCAGACACGTCTCCGGACGCAGGGCATCCGCCACCTGCTGCGGGGTAATCAGACCATCCGCATCCGGCGTCAGATAGGTGACTTCAACCCCCTGATGCTGCGCAAGCCACTTGCACGGATCGAGTACCGCCTTGTGTTCAATGGCGGAGGTAATGATGTGCAGCGGACCGGTCTCACCGGCGTCACGCAGCGCTTCAACCACGCCTTTCAGGGCGAGGTTATTGGATTCGGTCGCACCCGAGGTCCAGACGATTTCACGCGGATCGGCCTTCAGCAGATCGGCCAGCTGGCGACGGGCATTCTCAACCGCCTGCTCAGCCTGCCAGCCATAACGATGGGAACGGGAAGCCGGATTGCCAAAATTTCCGTCCAGCGTCAGGCACGCCGCCATGGCCTGCGCCACACGCGGGTCGGCGGGGGTTGAGGCTGCGTAATCGAAATAATGGGCTTTCATTCCTACCTTCCATCCGGACTCGGGGTCCGCCAAATAAAAAACGCCGGGTATTGTCCGTACCCGGCGTTCTGGGTCAAGCGATCGTCAGGTTCAGACCAGTTCTTCGTCTTCGCTGAAGATGGCTTCAATACGGTTACGGGCACCGTTGTCCTGACGTTCGGCAATGCTCTGAATTTCTTTGCGTTCGATCAGACTGGCCAGCGTAATGCCTCGCAGGAACTGATGAATCTGATCGCTCAGATCGAGCCACAGATGATGCGTCAGACACGGGTGGCCATCCTGACAATCGCCGCGACGATTGCAGCGGGTGGCTTCCATCGATTCGTTAACCGCATCCACGATGTCGGCCACGTTGATCTCAGCGCCATCACGGCTCAGACGATAACCACCGCCCGGACCACGCACGCTGGCCACCAGACCAGAGCGGCGCAGCTTGGCAAACAGCTGCTCCAGATACGACAGGGAGATGCCCTGACGGCCGGAAATATCATTCAGACTGACCGGCCCCTGCTGGGCGTGAATCGCCAGATCGAGCATGGCGGTTACCGCATAGCGGCCTTTGGTGGTTAAGCGCATCGTCAGTCTCCCATAAAAATCATGTGGAGATTATGCGTATATCCGACTGATTCAGTCAACTTTAAAAGCCGTTACTTTGTATCTGGATTTACTTGCTGTCGGCCGTGGTTTCGCCGCAGCAGCCTGACCCTTTTTCTGCCTTCTCACGATTGTCGTCGTTGAGCGCAACAAAGGTCTCTTCTTCCAGACGCGGCAACGCGTCGGAGCAGGTGGTATCACCCAGCTGGCTGAGGGCTTTGCACATAGTGTCGATCTTGGCGTCCACTGCGTGCATGTGATCCATCAGGTTATGAATGGAGCGGGCAATCGGGTCCGGCATTTCGTCGGCCACGCCGTAGGCATCGAAACCGATCTTCTCGGCGATTTTGCGGCGCTGCTCGTCCAGCTCTGCCGACACCTTACGCACGATACGACCCGGAATACCGACCACAGTGGCGCCCGGCGGTACTTCTTTGGTCACCACGGCATTGGAGCCGATACGGGCGTTCTCACCCACTTCAATCGGCCCCAGCACTTTGGCGCCGGCACCCACCACCACGCCGTTTTTCAGGGTCGGGTGACGCTTGCCTTTATTCCAGGTGGTGCCGCCTAAGGTAACACCATGGTACAGGGTGCAGTCGTCGCCGATTTCGGCGGTCTCACCGATCACCACGCCCATGCCGTGGTCAATAAAGAAGCGGCGGCCAATGGTGGCACCCGGATGAATCTCGATACCCGTCATCCAGCGGCTGAAGGTCGACAGCAGGCGGGCCAGCCACTTAAAGCCTTTGCGCCACAGCCAGTTCGCCACACGGTAATGCAGAATCGCGTGCAGACCCGGGTAGGTAGTGATCACCTCAAAGGTATTACGGGCCGCCGGGTCACGCTCAAACACACTGGCGATATCTTCGCGGATTTGTTTAAGACTCAAGATCAGTCCCCTTTTGGGCTTGTTGTTCTGTAACAGCCTGCGCCTTGCGCTGAGCCGCAGCCAGCATGCCACGCAGAATATTCACTTCGGTTTTGTCCGGCGCCGCGCGCTGCAGCAGACGACGCAGACGTGGCATCAGCTGCTTCGGAGTATTGGGGTCGAGGAAGCCGATATCAATCAGGGTTTGCTCCATGTGGCGGAACAGACTTTCCAGCTCGCCGTGCGTGGCCAGGGGGTAATCCCAGGTGACGCCCCACTGGCCATCACCTTCTTCCTTTACCGGATCGACCAGCGCGATGCGCATTTCGTAGCACAGCACCTGAATGGCCTGAGCAACGTTCAGCGACGAGAAGTTTTCATCGGTCGGAATGTGCACATGGGCATGACACAAATGCAGCTCTTCATTGGTCAGTCCGCGGGATTCGCGGCCAAACACCAGCGCAATCTGGTTGCCGGCCGGAATCATCTCGGCCACCTTGGCACCCGCCTGACGTGGTGTCATCAGCGGCCAGGGAATATGGCGGCTGCGGGCACTGGTGCCAACCACCAGACCACAGTCGGCAATGGCGTCTTCCAGCGTGGGCACGATCACCACGTTGTGCAGAATGTCGTCGGCGCGGGATGAACGCTGAATGGCGTCTTCATCGATGGAGGCGATCGGATCGACCAGCACCAGCCGGCTCAGACCCATGTTTTTCATGGCGCGGGCCGCTGCTCCGATGTTGCCGGAGTGGGTCGTGTTCACCATGACGATGCGAATATTGTCGAGCATAAGCTCCTTAACAGACCGGGTTTATGCAGGGAAGTGGCCGACCAGCGTCAGCACGAAGTTGGGGCACGGAGTGTAACGCAAAACAGGCATCGACAACCAGACTGAGGCTGATATAATCCCGCGCCCCAAAATGTTCTTTAAGAGATAGCGATCCCTATGCAGCCCATGGTGAACCTGGCGTTGCGCGCTGCGCGTAATGCTGGCCAAGATCTGGTCCGTCGTCTTGACCGTTTCGATTCGTACCAGAGTACCGATCAGGAAAAGGCTAAGTTTGTTGCAGACTGCACTATCGGTCTGGAAAAGGGCGTGATTTTCGAACTGAAAAAAGCCCTGCCGGAACACAACTTTGCTGGCCGTGAAACCGGCACCAATGGCGACCAGGCGAATCAGCCAACCTGGCAGATCTGTGTTATCGACGATCTGTCCAACTTCCGCGTAGGGATTCCGTCTTTTGCCATCATCATCACCTGCATGATCAGCGGCAAAGCTGAACACACAGTCGTGATCAACCCGATCAACGGTGATGAGTTCACCGCATCCCGTGGCCGTGGCGCCCAGATGAACAACCGTCGCATCCGCGCCGGTGGCATCAATGCACTGGAAGACGCCATCGTCGGTTACACCCAGCCAATGGGCAGCAACGATGCCGCGTTCGATCAGCGTCAGCGTCTGCAGCGCCTGATGACCAACGCCTTCGACCTGCGCAACATCGGCTCCAACGTGCTGTCCATCTGCTACGTCGCCGCCGACCGCTTCCAGGGCGCTCTGCTGAGCAACGTTGACGAATACGCCCTGAACGCCGGCAACCTGATTGCAGGCGAAGCCGGCTGTCTGATGTCGGACGTCAGTGGTCAGCCACTGCTGCGCGCACCCGCCAACGTCGCGGTTGCCAATCCACGTCTGCTGAAAGCACTGCTCGCCCGCGACTGATTGATCGCCACTGGCAACCTTCTGCATCGGGCCTACACTCAGAAGTGAAACCGATGCGGGAGGTCGATATGGGGCTCTGGCAACAACTCACTCTGATACTGCAGTGGATCGCGGAACCTATGGGCTGCGACGAACTGGACCTGCACAAGCAGGCAGATACTGAGCTGAGCGTGCGCGTTAAACACTGACGCCCACAAACAGCAGACATAAAAAAAGCGGCTTACGCCGCTTTTTTTATGCCCCGAATCAGCGAACCGCTGACACGTCTTCCGCCTGCGGGCCTTTCTGACCGCGCACCACGGTGAATTTCACCCGCTGACCTTCGGTCAGTGAGCGGTGGCCCTGACCTCGAATTGAGCGGAAGTGTACAAACACGTCTTCGCCCTGATCCCAGGTAATAAAGCCAAAACCTTTTTTCACGTTGAACCACTTCACCACGCCACGCTCGCGACCGTCTTCCACGTCTTCTTCAACGATGGTACCGCTGGAACGGAAACGACGACGACGGGACGGTGCCAGCTGAGCCGATACGAAGCTGATAACACCAGTAATAACACCCAGCACCAGCAGGAAAGCGAGCATGCCCGGAACGTCGAGCAGGTTATCGGCAGTCACCAGAGTACCATCCGCCAGTTGCAGACCTTCGACCATCGCCGGCAGCAAACCCACAACCACCAATGGCAGCACAACCGCACACACAACCGCTACCAACAGTCTTCTTAACAGTAATTTACCCATGCGTTATCCCGTATGACTCGTTAATATCAACACCAATGTAATAAAGAAGGTCCGTCAGGACCTTTGACAAGTCGGGTATGAAAGCCCAATTCATTAAAAAAATCAACACGATAGCCAGAGGGTATAAGGCGTTCTATGAGCGACTCAACACAGCAGCCAAGCGGTCAGAAAATCCACGACGAACAGGCACAACAACGGATTGATGAGCTGGAAATGCGCGTGGTTTACATGGAGGACACCATTGAAACGCTGAACCAGCAACTGGTTGCCCTGACTCAGGAATTCACGCTGGCCAAGCAGGCAATGCAACTGCTGAACCGCCGCTTCGAACAGATGCAGTCAAACAATGGCCTGATTAAAGACATTTCCGAAGAAACCCCGCCGCCGCATTACTGACAAAGCGGCCATAAAAAAGCGCAGCCAGGCTGCGCTTTTTTTTATTTCGGCGCCCGCTCCCCGAACCAACCGGTTCAGGGGCAACTGGCTAGAGCGAGTCTGTACGCCGGCGCCACCAGGCAAACAGCCCGAGCAACAGGGTAAACAGCAAAGGCATCACGAAGATATTGATCACCTTAAGACGGGTGCCCAGGGCGTCGATGTCTTTATCCAGCTCATGCTGCACGGTGCGCAGTTCTTTGCGGATCTCCAGTTTTTTCTGCTGAAAACCCTCAAGCGCCTGCTGTTGTTCCGCCGACAGCGTCAGCACGCCGTTATCGCCGTCGCGCTGATTCTGCAGATCGGCCAGCTGCTTTTCGGTGTCATCCAGTTCCTGCTGCAGGCGCTTTTCACTGGCCAGAAAGCGCTGCTCCGCATCGTGGCGCAGATCTTCCACCACCTCGAACGGACGACTGAACTGGCCACGCGCCCGCAGGCTTATAAGATCGGCACTGCCGCCCAGATGATCGGCGAGGTTGATCACCAGCGAGCCGTTATCCGCCCACGGCGTGGCAATGCGCTGGCCAAAGAAGCGCTGCACCTGCACCCACAGCCGGTCCGTCAGGATATCGGTATCAGCGACCAGCGTTACCGCCAGCTTGTCGGTGGCGTCCAGATGGCCTTCAGTTTTTCGTGCCGGCGCACCGTCTTTGTCGCTGACGCCGTCAGCGAACGCGGTTTGCGCATGGCCGGACAAACGCACTGCAAAGGCATAATCATTGCCAGTCGGCACAAAGGAGCGCTGCAGGTCCATCAGATCGCCGGCCATGCGCAGACGATTGGTATCGATCAGCATGGCGTCATCGCTGCTCACCAGCCAGGGCTCAAAGTCGGTGGTCGCGCCGTCATGGCGTGTAAAATGACCGGCGCTGCTGACGTTGACCGACTCCAGCTGAGCGGTCACGACGTCGTCGGCGTTCATGGTCGACGCGTCCAGCGACAGCAGTCCGAAATGCCGCACCGGTGGACGGTTGTCACCCTGACTGACCACCAGACCGTGCTGCGCATCCAGCACCACCTGATCCGGATTCCAGTCCACCCCCCAGGCTGTCAGCAACTTGCTGAGGCTGGTCGGTGACCCCTGATCGCCCGTATCAGCCATCATACCTGCCATCATGCCGCCGTTCTGTGCGGCCTCTGCCAGCGGATCGACAAAGGCCAGCACCCGTCCGCCGCGCAGGGCAAACTGATCAATGGCGTACAGAGTGGCATCGGTCATTTCCGGCGGCTGAATCAGCATCAGCACATCCACGTCGGCGTCGATGCTGGTCAGCTCTGGCGACAGGGAACGCACATCGTACAGGCCTTCCAGCTGATCGATCGCCGCCCACGCCGGGGTCGGTCCGCCGCTTTGCATATCAAAGCCGCCGCGCACGTTCAGCCCGCTGAGCAGACCAATCACTACCGGATGCGTCTGTTCGACCTGATAAATCAACTTCGTCAGTTCGTATTCCAGAAACGGCTCGCGCTCAGGCTGCAGAAACGCCAGCTGACCTTTGCGCGGCTTCGCAGCCGCCCCCTGCTGATCAGCCGCCGCCGGCGTCACTTCGGCCGTTAAACCGAAATACAGGGTGTCGTTGCCATTACCGATGGGCACGCCCTGCAGTCCGGCCGCCGCAGCCTGATCTTCCTCTTCCGAGAAGGGCTCCGGATCCACCGTTTTAACCGTCAGCCGGCCGCCGGACGCCAGCGCGTATTCGTTCAGCAATTCTTCGACGCGCTGCTTATAAGCACGCAGTGCCGGCAGATCGTTGCTGGCGCTTTCCGAGAAATACAGCGTCAGCGCCACCGGATCATTCAGCGACTGCAGAATATTGCGGGAGCCCTGCGACAGGGTGAACAGCTTTTGCTCGGTCATATCCAGACGGCCATTGCTGCCCAATAAACGCAGACCCGCGGCCACCACCACAAACACCACCGCCAGCGCGGCCAGATTAAGCCATTTATTCATATCAGCTCCTCCTCAGCGCGCTTTTTTCATGGCCAGTACCTGGACGGTGGCAGCCAGCCAGACCGCCATCACCAGCACAAAATACAGAACATCCCGCAGATCCAGTACGCCGCGTGACAGCCCCTGAAAATGCGTCATAAAACTCAGACTGGCGACCAGATCGACCACAGATTCCGCCGCCCAGCCGCGGAAGAAATCGAGCACCATAGGAAAGCCTGTCAGCATCAGCAGGAAGCAGATCAGCACCGTCAGAATAAACGCCACAATCTGATTGCGGCTGAGCGCCGACATGCAGGAGCCCACGGCAATAAAAGCACCGGCCATCAGCCAGCTGCCAAGATAACTGGCGATAATCACGCCGTTATCCGGCTGACCGAGATAATTCACGGTCAGCCACAGCGGAAACGTCAGCGCCAGCGCCAAGCCGGCAAACAGCCAGGCGGCGAGGAATTTACCCAGCACCGCCTGCCACAGGGTCACCGGCAGCGTCAGCAATAATTCAATGGTGCCGAGCTGACGCTCCTGCGACCACAACCCCATGGCAATGGCCGGCATAAAGAACAGGTACAGCCACGGGTGAAAATTAAAAAAGGGCAATAAATCCGCCTGCGAACGCTGGTAGAAATTGCCGAGGTAAAAAGTAAATACGCCGGCCATCATCAGAAAGATCAGCACAAAAACATACGCCACCGGCGTGGCGAAATAGGCCGACCACTCACGCCGGCAAATGGTTAATAACGACGACATGACAACTCCTTAAACACCGGTCAGCGAGCGGAAAACATCGTCCAGACGGCCGCGCTCAATATGCAGCGTGTCCAGCGGCCAGCCATGATGTTCGATGGCGGCATTCACCTCATGAAAAAGACGCTCGCCGGGCTGAGGAAACAGTCGAAACACCAGCCCGCCTTCGCTTTCGTCCACCTCAGCCACACCGGGCAGTGCGGCAAATACGGCAGCCGCCTGTACCGGCTGCTGAAAACGCAGGGAAATGGCCTGATGAAAACGCGAACGCGCTTCCAGTTCCGCCGGCGTGCCGTCGGCCACTTTGCGCCCACGGGCGATGATCATGGCGCGCGAACAGACGGCCGATACTTCTTCCAGAATATGGGTCGAGACAATCACGATTTTGTCTTCAGCAAGATTGGTGATCAGATCGCGCACCTGTTGTTTCTGGTTCGGATCCAGACCGTCGGTGGGTTCATCGAGAATCAGAATATCCGGGTCGTGCAGCAGCGCCTGCGCCAGACCAACGCGGCGTTTAAACCCCTTGGATAACGTCTGTACCGGCTGGCTCAGCACCTCACTCAGGTCGGTCAGCGTCGCCACGGTCTGCAGACGCTGCTTCAGCAGGTTGCCGCTCAGTCCACGCATGCGGGCGATAAAGCGCAGAAATGCCAGCACCGTCATATCACCGTAAGCCGGTGCACCTTCCGGCAGATAGCCCAGACGGCGACTGATCGCCAGCGGCTGGGTTGCCACATCCTGCCCGAAAATACGCACCCGCCCGGACGAAGCCGGCAGAAAACCGGTAAGCATTTTCATGGTGGTGGATTTGCCCGCGCCGTTAGGGCCGAGAAAGCCCAGAACCTCGCCGGGACGCACCTCAAAGGACAGATCGTCCACCGCGGTAAAATCGCCGAAGCGTCGCGTCAGATGTTCAACTTCAATCATATCGACTCCCCTAATGTTCCTGCCCGGCCGGGCAGACAAGCCAACACGCGGCCGCAGATAAAGACCGCCGGTGCAGATTGACCACGGCGGTGAAAGCGGGTTCCGTGGGCTCATAGGGAACAGACGTCAGAAAATGTCAGCGAACGGCGGCTGGCCAATATCCTGATGGGGTTAAGGCCGTACTAATGAGGAGAGCGGCAGGTGCGCATCAGCCAAGTGCGCGGCTTGTCACAGTGTGACTTCTTTAACCGTTTTAACGCCCGGCGCGGCAGGGTAAACTCCGCGGGCATTTTTATCTGTGTTATCGAGTACCCTGATGAATATTTTCCGTAAAGTGCGCGCCCTTATCTTCCGCGCTCAGCAAAAGTGGCTGTACAGCATCATTAAAACCCAGATCATTGGCCCGGATATCAAGGACTTCACCATTGATCCGGACAAGCCTGTGATTTACGCCATGCTGTATCCATCCCACGCTGAACAGCTGGTGATTGACCGCGAAGTCAGCCGTTTCGGCTGGGGCAGCCCACAGGACGACCGCACTGAACGTCGTCTGCCGGCCAAACCTTTCTTTGCCATTTACCGTCGCGCGCGTCCTTTCTCCCGCAAGCAGGGCACTCCGGTGGTCGCCCGTCAGTTGATCAAGCAGGCCGAATGGCTGACCGAAGACGCCAGCCGCGACATTCAGGTGGTGCCGGTACGGGTGTTCTGGGGACGTGCGCCCGCCAAAGAAGGCTCATTCCTGAAAATCTGGCTGCAAAGCACCGGCGCAATCGGCGGCCGTCTGGCCAAGCTGATGGCGATTATTTTCAACGGCCGTAACACCTTTGTGCATTTCAGTCGTCCGATTTCCCTGCGCGAACTGGCCGACAACGAAACCAACGCCGAACTGATTTCACGCAAACTGGCGCGTGTACTGCGCGTGCACAACCGCCAGGTTTCTTCCGCCGTACTCGGCCCGGACCTGTCCCACCGCCGCACTCTGGTTCACCAGATCCCGAACCGCCCGCTGGTGCTGAAAGCCATTGAAGAAGAAGCCGAAAGCAAAGGCATCAGCAAAGCCAAGGCACAGCAGCGCGCGCTGAAATACGCCGATGAAATTGCCTCGAATATTTCCTACACCAACGTTCGCTTCCTCGATGTGATGCTGACCTGGGTATGGAACAAAATTTATGACGGCATTCAGCTCCACAATATGGAGAACCTGAAAGACGTTATTAAAGAGAACGAAATCATCTACGTACCGTGTCACCGCAGTCATATCGACTATCTGCTGCTGTCGTACGTGCTGTATCACCACGGTCTGCAACTGCCGCAAATTGCCGCGGGTATTAACCTGAACATGCCGGTGGTCGGTCCGATTCTGCGCCGTGGCGGTGCCTTCTTTATGCGCCGTACCTTCCGCGACAACAAACTGTACGCCGCGGTGTTCGATGAATACCTGCATTCCGTGTTCTCCGGCGGTTTCTCGACCGAATATTTCGTCGAAGGTGGCCGTTCCCGTACCGGCCGTACCCTGAGCCCGAAAGCCGGTATGCTGGCGATGACCCTGCGCAGCTATCTGCGTGATTCACGCAAACCGATTCTGTTTATGCCGGTGTACACAGGCTACGAAAAAGTATTCGAAGCCAACAGTTACTTGGGCGAACTGCGCGGCGCCAAGAAGAAGAAAGAAAGTCTGATCGGCGTGCTGGGCACCCTGCGCTCTTTCAAGCGTTCGTTCGGTAAAGTGAACGTGACCTTCGGCGAGCCGATTTACTTCACCGAATTCCTCGACCGTGAACATCCGGGCTGGCGTGAAGAAGATTACGACGCCTGTGATTTCCGTCCGGACTGGGCACCGAAAGTGGTCGACCAGCTGGCCAAAGAAGTGGTGACCGGTATTAACACGGCCGCGTCCGTTAACCCGGTGAACCTGACGGCTCTGAGTATTTTGTCGGCGCCGCGTCAGGCCATGGAAGAACAGCAACTGATTATTCTGATGGAAGCCTACCGCGACCTGCTGGCGTCGAACCCGTACAGTGGCATTACGGTGCTGCCGGAAGGCAACGGTGCCGACTGGGTGGCCTACGCCGAAAAACTGAATGTGGTTTCACGCAGCAAACACCCGCTGGGCGACCTGATTCAGACCGACGACCGTCAGGCCGTTACCCTGACCTATTATCGCAACAACGTGCTGCACCTGATCGCACTGCCGTCGCTGATCGCCTGCCTGTTCGTGAACAACCAGCGCTACACCGAAGAACAGGTGCAGCAACTGGTTGCCCTCTTCTATCCGTACCTGAAAGCCGAGCTGTTCCTGCACTGGAATAACGGCGACCTGACGGTCGAAGTAAAACGCTGGCTGAATGCACTGCAAAGCCGTGGTTATCTGATTCTGAACGACAAGGGCTACCACGCCACTCCAGCAAGCAGTAACGAATACGTGCTGCTGGCGGGCATGGCCGGCAACGTGATGCAGACGCTGGAACGCTACTTCCTGACGCTGAGCATTCTGCGCCGCCACGGCAGCAACCGCCTGACCGCGCAGAATCTGGAAGAACAGGCGACCCTGCTGGCGCAGCGTATCAGCATGCTGTACGGCATTAACTCGCCGGAATTCTTCGATAAAGCCCTGTTCCGCACTCTGATTCAGCAACTGATTGGCGAAGGCCGTATCAGCCGCAACGACGAGCAGGTGCTGACCTTCGGCGATGGTCTGGAGCCTCTGACCGAAGCACTGGAAGATATTCTTGAAGGCGCCCTGCGTCAGAGTATTCTGCGCAGCCTGCAATAACCTGCCGTTACCGCGTCAGGTTTGAGTATTAAAAAACTCCAGACCTGAAGCGGACAGGCAACACCAATAAAAGGCAACACCAATAAAAAAGCCGGCAGATGCCGGCTTTTTTATTCGCTGAACGTTTACCCATGTCTTTTATTGGATGGGCTTTCTGTTGGACGGGCGTTGTAACAGCCAGGAGGGCTTCGACCAGTCGCAGGGCCTGCCCTTCATTATTACTCAGCCAACCGTTAAGCACGCGTTAACCATGGCGCAGATTACAACGCCAACTCAGCGGTCGCTCAGCGGCGCCACTTTAGCTTTGACATACACATCAAAGCGGTTGGATTTACCCGTCAGGTCATAGGTCGGTTTACGCCCGGCCAGCGGCTCGGCTTTGCGCGCGCGCTTCACCACCACGCGGCAGCGGGCACAGGCCAGAGCACGATCGAGCAAATCATCGGCGTCGGTATCCTGCCCCACGACATCGCGGAACGCCTGCATGTCTTTTTTCACCAGTGCCGTCTGTTTCGGGTCGTGATCGAACATGGGGTCCAGATACACGATATCGGGCTTAGCGGCTTCATCCGCCGCCGGCACCAATAAATCGTGACTGCTGCCATAGGTCAGGGAAATGCGCGCAAGAATATCGGCAATGTCATGATCCTGTGCCCCACGGGCTAAGCCGTCGGCCAGCAATGCTGCCACAAGCGGATTGCGTTCCTGCGCGTATACCCGGCATCCGAGCGTCGCCAGCACAAAGCTGTCACGGCCAAGACCGGCGGTGGCATCAACAACGGATGGTTTGTACGGCCCCGTCACGCCGATGGCTTTGGCGATATCCTGCCCCAGACCACCACCGAATTTACGCCGGTGCGCCACCGCGCCTTCGGAGAAATTGACCTGCACCGCAGAGCGCGGATTATCACCACTGCGTAATGACAGGCCAGATGCATCAAGACACAGAAAAAAGCCGGGCTGACTGAGCGTATCGGCCGGCGCCAGCGTTAAACCGAAACGCTGACACCAGTCGCTGGCCACGTCCGCCAGTGCGTCATCCAGACAAATCAGTACGTCGGACATCAGACAAAGAACACCAGCAGCACACCACCGAGAATCAGGCGGTAAATCACAAACGGCAGCATGCCAATGCGGCTGATAAAGGCGAGGAAGTAGTAAATACACAGCCAGGCACTGACCGCCGACAGAGCAACACCGAGCAACAGCGATTGCCAGTCAACCGGCAATACCGACTGCGCCAGCTCCAGCGTTTTCAGACCACCAGCGGCCATGATCAGCGGAATGGACAATAAAAATGAAAAGCGGGCCGCATCCACACGGTGCAGGCCAAGCAATAACGCAGCGGTCATGGTGATACCGGAACGGGACGTTCCCGGAATCAGGGCCAGCGCCTGCGCTACACCAATGATCAGTGCCATGCTCAGGGTCATGCTGGCCAATGTGCGTACCTGTCCGGATTTGCGATCGGCAATGCCCAGCAAAATACCAAAGCCGATGGTTGCCCAGGCGATCACTTCAACCGAACGCAGATTCGCTTCAATCCAGTGATCCAGCACAAGACCCGCAACGCCGGCGGGAATCGTGGCCAGCGCGACATACCACGCCAGTCGCCCATCGGCATTGGGGGTACGGGTAAAACCCGTGGTCAGCCAGCCGCCGATCAGATTCAGGATATCGCGGCGGAAATAAGCAATCACGGCAAGCAAAGTACCGACGTGTACCGCCACGTCAAAGGCCAGTCCCTGATCAGCCCAACCGAAAATCTCCGACGGCAGAATCAGGTGCGCCGAACTGGAAATCGGTAAGAACTCCGTCAGGCCCTGCAGCAACGCCAGTACAACAATTTCGATAAAATCCATGAACGATGAAATCCTGTCAGTTAGGTTTTAAGAGGCTGGGTTGTTCATCCAGCTTTTTCCACGCCACCGAATCACGCAGGTACACAGGCTGATGCTGGTCGATTGCACCAAACGCGCCCTGCGCCCATTCACGCTGCGCTAAGCGCAACATGACATCGGCCCGAGGATAAATATCACTGAAGTCCTGACGTAAGTCGGACAGTGCCGCCAGGCGTAAACCGTCACCCGCAATCACACCGGTGAAGTTCTCCAGTGCCTGCCGGAATTGTTCTGGCGAACCCACGTGTTCGGCGCCGGTCAGACAGCAAAGATCCGCCTGACGTTCAAACAATCCCCAGAAAACTTCGCCCATGTGCGCATCCATCACCGCCAGCACCTGGGTGGCATCACTGCGGTCAAACGCCTGCTGAGCGACGGCCTGCAACGAAGAAATACCGGCCACCGGCAAATTCAGGGCAATGGCAATGCCCTGCATAACGGACGCAGCGATACGTATCCCGGTAAAAGAACCCGGACCACGGCCATAGGCCAGCCCGTTAATATCACGACGGCTCAATCCGCCAGCCTGTATTACTTCGTCCACCATAGGTAATAAACGCTGAGCATGACCGCGCGGTTGCAGCTCGGTAATTTCCCAGTGCTGTTCCTGATTACCCAAAGCAACCGAGCAAAGTGCGGACGACGCGTCCAGAACAAGAAGACAAGACATATTCACCACCTGACATCAGACGGCGCATTGTAGCATAGGGAAAATCCTCGCCCGACCACCGGGTTCGGAAAGGCAGCGGAAATAAAAAAGCCCGGTGATCACCGGGCTTTTTCGCAAGCAGATGCTATCAGGCTTCTACTTTCGCTTTTGGCGGACGGCCACGACGCTTAGGCGCAGTACCGGCTGCAGCAGCCGCTGGCTTAGCCTTGGCTGGACGACCGCGACGCTTAGGAGCGGCGCTAGTAGCAGCTGCTGGCGCAGCAACTTTGGCTTTAGCCGGACGACCACGACGTTTAGGCGCAGCACCCTCAGCAGCGACAGGCTTAGCTTTCGCTGGACGGCCACGACGCTTAGGAGCAGCACCGGCAGCCACTACTGGCTTGGCTTTCGCAGGACGGCCACGACGCTTAGGTGCAGCACCTTCAGCAGCTGGTTTCGCTTTTGCAGGACGACCACGACGCTTAGGCGCCTCTGCTGCTTTTGCAGTAGCAGTCGCTTTTGCTTTCAGCTTTTTAGCTTCAGCAGCGGCTTTGGTGGTTTCTTTTGCAGCACGGGCTTTTACCAGAGCGGCGTCTTTCTTAGCACGGGCAGCTTTCCATTTGGTTTCGAAAGCGGCAACGGCTTTTGCCAGTTCTGCATCGGCTTTAGCGGCCAGGGAAGCAGCGAATGCTTCAACAGCAGCTTTGGCTTTTGCCACAGCTTCTTCAGCCTTCGCTTCGATCTGAGCTGCTTTAACTGCAGTTGCTGCAGCACGTGCAGCGGCAGTCAGAGCAGACAGTTTTTCTTTTTCAGCTTTCACTTTGGCATTGGCAGCGGCCGCAGCACGCTTACCAGCCGGAGTGGTTTTTGCTTTTGCTGCAGCAGCTTTCTGAGCGGCGGCATCAACTTTTGCTTTTTGAGCGGTAACCGCTGCAGTTGCTTTTTCAGCAGCCTTAACAGCATTTACTACAACCGCCGGTTCAGCCGCAGCAACTTTAACTGCTGGCTTACGGCCGCGCTTGGCTGGAGCTTTCTTTGGTCTGGCCATAGGGGGATATCCTCTGAAGTTTTCCTGATCAGGTAACTTAACGCTAGCACAAATATATATGCGCACGTTCTGACGCAAGCAATAATAGTATTTTTATTTTAAAAACACCAAAGTTTTAACAAATTGACGGCCGATATACCGGCTTAAATGCCACTTTGGCCCGAATATTCTTTTCATCGTGGTACACGCTGTTAAATAAAGTGCTCTGCTTTTTATTCGGGCCAGCCTTTAAACGTGACCCTCCGAATTTCCGATATAAACATCCGCCCGCTATTACGCTGAATAAACGTATGTTCAAAACCGTGTAAAAACGTCAGTAATCTGAAAAGCTAACTCATTGAATACAAAGAATTATTTTAAAATAACTATTCATCATCGGACGCTGACTCCGGAATCAGCACCACGGACAACCCGCACGCCGGGAAGCACACTGGTGCTTACCAAGTGGAATTGTGCGTGGTGAAACGGAGCGCAAATGCGGCTGTTGGCCGTCCTCTGGTATGAAAATTCTGTGCGACAGACACTGAGAGGCAGGTCAGCCTGTAAAAACGTAAAGAAGGCGACATCTGCAACGGCTGACCATGGCGGATGGTCATTTCCGGCGCGCGGGCATAAAAAAAGGGCCCCGAAGGACCCTTTTTTGACGGCAGACGCTTACTTCTGCAGAGCCTGCATCACGCGATCGGTGATTTCATTCAGGGAGCCAACGCCCGGAATGTGGCTGTACTGAGGTGCCTTTTCGCCTTTAGCGGCTTCCAGCTTTTTGTAAAAGCTGACCAGCGGAGCAGTCTGATCGTGATAAATAGCCAGACGCTTACGTACGGTTTCTTCTTTATCGTCGTCACGCTGAACCAGATCATCACCGGTTTCATCGTCTTTACCTTCCGCTTTTGGCGGGTTGTAAACGACGTGGTATACGCGACCTGAACCCGGGTGCACACGGCGACCGCTCAGACGCTTAACAATTTCTTCATCGGCTACGTCGATTTCAACCACGTGGTCGATATCAACGCCCGCTTCCAGCATAGCTTCTGCTTGCGGAATGGTGCGTGGGAAACCGTCGAACAGGAATCCGTTTACGCAGTCAGACTGCTGGATACGTTCTTTTACCAGGCCAATGATAATTTCATCAGAAACCAGACCACCGGTTTCCATGATTTCTTTTACCTTAAGACCCAGTTCGGTGCCGGCTTTTACGGCAGCGCGCAGCATGTCGCCAGTAGAGATTTGCGGGATAGCAAATTTGTCGCAGATGAACTGCGCCTGAGTACCTTTACCGGCACCTGGCGCGCCCAACAGAATTACGCGCATGCGCATACTCCTCGTGGTTAACAGAAACTGTCCCCGACCGGTCAAATTGTACAAAATTCAACCAATTACGGAAAAAATAGGCCTAACCTTACTCTGAGCGCCGATATTGCTCAAGTCATTGTGACGAAAAAGCGGGCCACCGCCCGCCAGACTTTCGTATACCTTTAAGACAAACCCGCGCCGCCGCTGGGGCGGCTGGGATCAGCCGGTATTGCGCATGCCCGCGGCAATACCCGCCATCGACACCTTAAGGGCGCGTTCAATCTCGTTACTGACCACGTCCTGATCCTGCCGCTCACGGTAAAGCAGCTCGGCCTGCAGGTAATGCAGCGGGTCGGTGTACGGATTGCGCACGCTCATCGAGTGCAGCAAGGCCCGGTTGTTTTCCAGCAGAGTGGTCTGCTCTTTTACCTGCAGCACCAGTTCGCGGATCCGTTCCAGACGCATGCGTAACTGACTGCCCAGCGGTTGCAGATCGGCCTCGACCAGACGGCTCTCATAATACTGTGCAATTGCCAGATCGGCTTTGGATAACACCATTTCCAGCATATCAATATACGTGCGGAAAAATGGCCAGCGCGCGTACATGGTTTTCAGTTCATCCAGCTGACCCGCCGCCACGGCTTCGCCAATGGCTTCATCAGAACCGAGCCACGCCGGTAACATCAGGCGCATTTGTGTCCAGGCGAAAATCCACGGAATAGCACGCAGCGTTTCAATGCCGCCACCGCTTTTCCGTCGTGCCGGACGACTGCCCAGCGCCAGTTTACCCAGTTCCTGTTCAGGTGTTGCCGCCCGGAAATACCGCACGAAATCGGTCGTTTCACGCACCATGGCCCGGTACGACCGCACACCGCTGTGCGCCAGATTTTCCATCATGTCACGCCATTCCTGCTGCGGCAGATCCGGCGGTAATAAATTCGCCTCGAGCACAGCCGACACATACACCTTCAGGTTGCGCACGGCCACATCCGGTAAACCGAATTTAAAGCGGATCATTTCGCCCTGTTCTGTCACACGCAATCCATTGGCAACGGAACCCGGCGGCTGAGCCAGAATGGCGCGGTGCGCAGGACCACCACCACGGCCGACGCTGCCACCGCGGCCGTGGAATAAGCGCAGCTTAATGCCCTGCTCATTCGCCACTTTCGAGAGCACTTCCTGTGCCCGGTATTGCGCCCAGACAGCCGCCAGCTGACCGGCGTCTTTCGATGAATCGGAATACCCGATCATGACCTGCTGATGGCCCTGGCAATAATGGCGGTACCAGCCCACGGACCAGAGTTTTTTCATGCGCGGTGATGCTTGTTCAAGGTCATCGAGGGTTTCAAATAATGGCACCACCGGCATGTGATCGCGAACACCACAGGCCTGCAGCAGCAAGGCCACCGCCAGAATATCGGAGGGCTCACTGGCCATGGAAATGATGTAGCACGACACACCGTCACCCGCCCGGGTGGCGAGCACTTTCATGGTGTCGAGCACTTCAGTGGTCTCGGCCGACGGTTGCCAGCGCGCCGGAATTAACGGCCTGCGCGACTGCAGCTCGGTCAGCAGGAAATCCTGCTTCTGTTGTTCCGGCCAGGCGCGATAATCCCCCCAGCCGTAGTAGTCGCAGATCTCGGCCAACACATCGGCATGGCGGGTCGATTCCTGACGAACGTCCAGCCGCACCAGTGTCAGACCAAAACAGGCAACCCGACGCAACGTATCAAGCAGGTGGCCATTGGCCACGGTATCCAGCCCCTCTTCCACCAGGCTCTGGTAACACAGCATTAATGGCTGCAGTAATTCATCTTCATTCAATAAAGGCTCGGCATCGGACTCCTGGCCTTTGGCCTGAGCCGCAGCCCAGACACGGGTGCGTTCGAGTTTGACGCGCAGCTGATGCATCACTGCCCGGTAGGGTTCGAGCGTTTCCGCGCCGACCAGTCGACGCAGTTCTGCCGACGCCGGGCTCATCGACAACTGCATACCCAGCTCTTCGATATCGCGCAAATAAAGGTCGGCCGCCATCCAGCGCGCCAGATACAGAACTTCGCGAGTAACGGTTGAAGTGACATTGGGGTTCCCGTCGCGGTCGCCGCCCATCCAGGAAGAAAAACGCACCGGTGCGGCGGTCAGTGGCAACGCGCCTGCCCCGCGGCTGCGCAGTTCCTGATCGAGGTTGCGCAATAAATCGGGCACCGCCTGCCACAAGGAATTTTCGATAACGGCGAAGCCCCATTTGGCTTCGTCGACCGCTGTCGGCCGCACCTGACGGATTTCGTCTGTGTACCAGATTTCTTCTACCACCGAAGCCAGCTGTCGTTCAATGGCGGCAATGCCCGGATGGCCGTCGTGCAGGTCGTCACGCTGCTGCAATAAACGGGCAATCAGGTCGTATTTCTGAATCAGGGTACGGCGGGTAATTTCGGTTGGGTGAGCGGTGAGCACCAGCTCAATATTCACATCGGCCACTTTATGCGACAGATCAACGCCGGTAATGCCGGACGCCTGCAGACGGTCGAGCAGCGTGCTGAACATTTCCTCAACATCGTCCTGCAGAAAATCGCTGCGCCGCCAGCTGACGCCATGCTGCTGTTCGGCAATATTGGCCAGATTCAGGAACTGGTTAAACCCGCGTGCCACTGGCACCAGCGCATCATCGGGCATGGTTTTCAGCATGGCCAGTAAACGGTCACGTTCAGATACTTCACCCGAGCGGGCTTTTTTCGCTTGTTTACGGATATCTTCAATCCGTTTCAGCATGGACTCGCCGTACTGATTTTCGATGGTATTTCCGAGCAGCTTGCCCAGCATGCGCACCTTGTCGCGCAGCAGCGGATCAAGTTCTGACGTTTCCTGCTTCCCCATAACAGTCCATCCTTTCTGACCTCAGCAACTGCCTTCACCTTAGCCGCAGCGGCCAGGCTTTGCATCATTTATCAGGTATTAAGTAACACTTTGTTTTTCCGGGGGACAGACGGCAAAAAGGCGGACTAGGCTGAGCAAATGATTGAGTGAAAAGGACCTGAACAATGAAAGCCGCCGACCTGCTGAACCAATGGGAAAAAGAATTTGGTAAACCTTTGAGCGCCACCCGCTACGAGGTGTGCCTGAATGTCAAAGACGCCGCCCGCCTCGAAGCCCTGTCCGAAATGTTTCCGGGGGCGACCAAAGAACGCATCATCCGCGATCTGGTCAGCGCTGCGCTGAACGATCTGACCAGTGGCTTCCCCTATGTGGAAGGCGACAGCGTGGTCGCACGGGATGAGGAAGGTGATCCTGTGTACGAAGATGTGGGACCTACGCCGCAGTTTCTGCAGTTAACCCGCAAACATCTGAACAAGCTGTCAAAAGACCGCCATTAAAAGCCGGTATTTAACCGACCGGGTTTAAAGACCGTCGTTCAGACTCTGCCTGCAACAAAAAAGCCCGCGGGTTACGCGGGCTTTCATTCTGGGGCACCTGTTTCGATTGGAAGCCGTGATTTCAGCCGCCCTTTTCCCGGCGCTTGGCCTCTGCCCAGGCACGTTCCATCGACTCAATGCTGGCCTGTTCCCAACCGCCGGCCGCCAGCACCTGTTCTTCGACCACCGCAAAGCGCGATGTAAAACGCGCATTGGTGCCACGCAGGGCGGCTTCCGGGTCGACCTTCAGATGGCGGGCCAGATTTGTGACTGCAAATAACAGATCACCGACTTCGGCTTCCAGACGCTCTGGGTTGGCTTCGTCCAGTTCGGCTTCTACCTCCGCCAGTTCTTCGCGGATTTTATCCACAACACCACAGATATTTTCCCAGTCGAAACCGACCTTGCCGGCTTTTTTCTGCAGCTTCACCGCGCGGGTCATGGCCGGCATGGTTGGCGGAACGTCATCCAGCAGGCGTTTCGGGCGCGCCGGTTTCAACGCTTTTTCCTGCTGTTTGATGGCATCCCAGTTGGCGTTAATTTCCGCTTCCTGCGGGGTAATCGACGGGTCACGTTCGCTGTGCAGCGTGCCTTGTGGAAAAACGTGCGGATGGCGGCGGATCAGTTTTTCCACCAGACGGTGAATGATAGAACCGACATTGAACAGCTGCCGTTCATCGGCAATCTGGCCGTAGAAAATCACCTGAAACAGCAGATCGCCCAGTTCTTCTTCCACGTGCGGCCAGTCCTGACGCTCAATGGCGTCGGCCACTTCATACGCCTCTTCCAGCGTATGCGGCAGAATCGTGGCGAAATCCTGTTTCAGATCCCATGGGCAGCCGGTCTGCGGATCCCGCAGCCGGCGCATCAGGTACAGCAGATCGTCGAGGCTGTGCATCAGACCTTGGCTCCGCTGCGTACGCGACGGGCCGAGATCACGTTCGGCAACTGCTCCAGTTTGCCCATCAGGCGGGCAAAGCGTTCCAGACTTTCGACTTCGACCGTCAGTTGCATCACCGCCGTATGGTCACCCTGATGCGACTGGGTGTTCACCGCAATCACGTTCACGCGTTCGTTGGCCAGCACCGAACTCACGTCACGCAGCAGACCGGTACGGTCGAAGGCCTGAATGACCATGTCCACCGGGTAAGTGCTGTGCTTTTCCTGACCCCAGCTCACCTGCAGCACGCGCTGTGGTTCGATGGCTTCCAGATGCAGCAGGTTGTCACAGTCGCTGCGGTGCACGGTAACGCCACGGCCAATGGTGACGTAGCCGCGGATATCGTCGCCCGGCACCGGCTGACAGCACTGCGCCAGCGTGGTGAGCAGATTACCGACCCCTTCGATATAAATACCGTCGGTGTTGGCCGGACGGCCGGCGTGTTCCGGTTTGCGCGCAATCGGCAGTTCCGGTTGCAGCACACCGGCATCGGCCCGTTTCAGAACCGCATTGACGATCTGGCCGACGCGCAGATCACCGGCGCCCACGGCGGCGTACATGTCTTCCACCGCTTTCATGTTCATGTCTTTGGCGACGTCATGCAGCGGTTCGTTGACCAGATCCAGACGATCCAGTTCGCGGAATACCAGCTGGCGGCCTTCTTCGATGTTCTGATCGCGCGCCTGCAGCTTGAACCAGTGCGCCACTTTCGCCCGCGCCCGCGTGGTGTGGATGTAACCCGCTTCCGGGTACAGCCAGTCGCGGCTCGGATGGGCGTTGGCACTGGTCAGAATTTCCACCTGCTCGCCGTTTTTCAGCAGGTAGGTCAGCGGCACGATACGGCCATTCACCTTGGCGCCACGGCATTTGTTGCCGACTTCGGTGTGCACGCGGTAAGCGAAGTCCACCGGAGTGGCTTTTGGCGGCAGGTCAACTACGTGACCCTCGGGCGTGAACACGTAAATGCGGTCGGGGTTGATGTCGGCGCGCAGTTCACCGGCCAGCTCCGGCAGGTTGTCGAGCTCTTCGTGCCATTCCAGCACCTGACGCAGCCAGGCAATCTTCTGCTCGTAGCCCTGATCTTTGGCGTTGGTATCGGTGCCCTTGTACAGCCAGTGGGCACATACGCCGAGCTCAGCGTCTTCGTGCATGCTGTGGGTACGGATCTGCACTTCCAGCACCTTGCCTTCAGGGCCGATCACCGCCGTATGCAGTGAGCGGTAGCCGTTCTCTTTCGGGTTGGCGATGTAATCGTCGAATTCGTTCGGAATGTGGCGCCACTGGCCGTGCACGATACCGAGGGCGGCGTAGCAGTCGCGCAGTTCCGGCACCAGAATCCGCACCGCGCGGATGTCGTAGATCTGGGAGAAATCCAGATTCTTACGGCTCATCTTCCGCCAGATGCTGTAGATGTGTTTGGCGCGGCCGTAAACGTCGCATTTAATGCCCGCACCCAGCAGCTCGTTGCGCAGGTGCTCGACCACGTCTTTGATGTAGTCCTGCCGCGCCAGACGCTTTTCATCCAGCAGGCGGGCGATGGTCTTGTAGGCGTCCGGCTGCAGATAGCGGAAGGCCAGATCCTCAAGCTCCCACTTCAGATGACCGATACCGAGGCGGTGCGCCAGCGGTGCGTAAATATTGAAGACTTCTTCGGCGACCCGACGGCGTTTATCTTCCGGGCCGTCTTTCACCGCACGGATGGCGGATGTCCGCTCCGCCAGTTTGATCAGGGCGACGCGCACGTCGTCGATCATGGCGACCAGCATTTTGCGCAGGTTCTCAACCTGTGCCTGACGCTGACCCAACACCACTTCGTCGGAGGTTTTCTGAATGGCGCTGATGGCCGCCATGCGCAGCACGCCTTCGATCAGCTTGGCCACTTCGGTGCCGAAATCGCGCTCGACCTTCTGCAGTGCCAGACGCCCTTCCCGCACCGCCCGGTACAGAATGGCCGCCACCAGCGACGCGGTGTCGAGGCGCAGATCCAACAGAATCTGCGCCATTTCAATACCCATCTGCACACTGTCGATGGACCAGTAGGTGCGGTTGGCGATGGCTTCGTCCGACAGCTGTTTGGCCAGTGTCAGCGCCTTGTTCAGCTGTTCTGCATCTTTAACGTCGTAATGCTGCTGAATGCTGTCGAGCCAGGACGTAACGTCCAGTGAACCGTCGTGCAGCAGCGGATGGTCTTCTCTGACCTTAACCATGACCTTTTGCCTTTTTCTCTAGGTACACCATGGTTTCCACATGGTGTGTCTGCGGGAACATATCCATGATCCCGGCTTTAACCACCCGGTAGCCGGCGGCGCTCAGAATGCCCAGATCGCGGGCCAGCGTGGCCGCATCACAGGACACATAGAGCACGCGCGGTACCCGGCGTGAAATCAGTTCGTTTATGACCCCATCGGCACCGGCGCGCGGCGGGTCAAGCAATACCGCGTGCGGATCCGGCAGGTCTTTCAGACCACCGGCACCGCTCAGGTCGGCGACTTTCGCCTGCAAAGGAAGGGCCAGTTTCTCAGCCTGAAGACTGAGACTTTCCACCATGGCCGCATCGCCTTCGACGGCGTACACCTGCGCGCAGCGTTTTGCCAGCGGCATACTGAAGTTACCGTGGCCGGCAAACAAGTCCCACAGCACTTCATCAGCCTTTGGGTTGAGCCAGCGCATGGCCTGCTCGACCATGGCGCGGTTCACTGCACCATTCACCTGCACAAAGTCGTCCGGCTGAATGGTTAATGGCAGGCCGTCCACAAGGTGATGCAAAGGTTCCGCTTCCTGCGGCCAGACACGGCGCGGCGGCTGGTCTTTGTCTTCTTTCAGCCACAGCTGCACCGGCAGCTCGGCCTCGGCAGCCGGCAGCGCATCGATCAGCGCCTGCAGATCCGGGGCCTGCAGCGGCTTGAGCACCCGGAAGATCAGGGCCAGCGCGTTGTCAGCCACCAGCGCTTCAATCTGGGTAATCAGGGCTCGTCCCTGCAGGTTACCAATGACGTCACGCCACATCGCCCAGTTGAGGGCCGGGTGGTCGGGCAATACGGCGCAGGTGTCGATGTTGGTCAGATGACTGGAGGCGGCTTCACGGAAGCCGACGAAATTGCCGTCCTGTTCTTTGCTGAAGCGCACGCCTACGCGTGCTTTACGGCGGTAGGCCCAGGGCTCTGCGGTAATGGGTGCATCCCACTCAGCGACTTCGGCGCCCTGACGGGCCAGTTCGCGGGCAACTCGATCCTGCTTGAACGCTACCTGAGCGTCGTAGCTCAGGTGCTGCAGATCACAGCCACCACAGCGTTTGTAGTGCGGGCAGGCAGGTTCAACCCGTTCGGGGGAGGCTTTAACAACAGACAGCAGGCGGGTCAGCCAGACCTTGCGACGGCGCCCATCCAGCACTACGTCGACCTCTTCACCCGGCAGCGCACCGGGCACGAAATACACTTCCCGGTTGCGGCGGGCAACGCCTTCACCGTCGGACGTCAGGTTGTCGACGGTCAGCGTCAGGCGCTGCGGCTGCTGATTGGCGGGTTTCGCCTTAGCTGGTTTCACCGGAATTCCTCAACGGCGTGACCCTGGGTCACTTTCACTGAGCCCTGTCTCAGGCAGGGCTTTCTTATCCGCGCACAATATGAGGGCAGCCTCAGGATTTTCAAGTCCGGCCCGACTGAACAACAAGCCAGACTGAACATCCGCACCTATCAGCCCGGAGCAAACACGCCCGACGACAGATAACGGTCACCGCGGTCGCAGACGATGGCAACTATGGTGGCGTGCTCCACCGTTTGTGCAATCCGCAACGCAGCCGCGACCGCACCGCCGGAGGACACGCCACAGAAGATGCCTTCACGACGCGCCAGTTCGCGCATGCAATGTTCCGCTTCCTGCTGGCTGATGTCGAGAATCTGGTCGACCCGGTCACGCTCGAAAATGGTTGGCAGATAGGCTTCCGGCCAGCGGCGGATGCCGGGAATGGCCGCCCCTTCTGATGGTTGCAGACCGATGATCTGCACGTTGGCATTCTGCTCTTTCAGGTAGCGCGACGTGCCCATGATGGTGCCCGTGGTGCCCATGGAGCTGACAAAATGGGTAATGCGGCCACTGGTCTGCTGCCAAATTTCCGGACCCGTGCTGTGATAGTGGGCCTCCGGGTTGTCGCCATTGCCGAACTGGTTCAGCACCTTGCCCTCGCCACGGGCTTCCATGGCCAGCGCCAGATCGCGGGCGCCTTCCATGCCGTTGCTGACCAGAATCAGTTGCGCACCGTAGGCTTCCATCGCCCAGCGGCGTTCCATGGTGGCGTTGTCGGGCATGATCAGAATCATGCGGTAGCCCATGATCGCCGCCGCCATGGCCAGCGCGATGCCGGTATTGCCACTGGTGGCTTCGATCAGGGTGTCGCCGGGCTGAATGTCGCCACGGGCCTCGGCGCGCTGAATCATGGAAATGGCCGGGCGGTCTTTAACCGAACCCGCCGGATTATTGCCTTCGAGCTTCAGCAGGACGGTATTCGAACTTCCCTCAGGCAGCAGACGCTGCAGCCGGACCAGCGGTGTATTGCCAACGCAGTCGGCGATGGTCGGGTAACGGATATCAGTCACTGTTGTTCTCTCTTATCAGTGTCTTATAACTAAAAGGGCGCCATTTTACGTTCATGAACGGCTTACAGGTAATATCTATTGGCGATTTCGTTATGCAAAGGCCCCCTCACCCGGCCTGCTCTGATAATTGCATGCTGAAGGCCCGGACATTACTCTACCGCTTTACACTGGCCTGACCCTATTCGCATGAAAAACTGGACGATCCAGAGCCGCATTCTGCTGCTTGCCCTGCTGCCCGGCATCATTATTTCGCTGATTCTCGGCAGCTTCTTTATGACGCAGCATTCGCGCAATCTGGATGATCTGCTCGATCAGCGCGCGCTGGCCATGGCCAAGCAGCTGGCGCCGACCTGCGAATACGGCGTCATGACCGGCAACAGCGGCATTCTGCAGAACATCGCCAACGGCATGCTGGAAGAGCGCGATGTGCGCGCCGTCAGCATCTACAACCAGGACGTTGAGATTCTGGCCCACGCCGGCCCTAAGATGCTGACCCAGCGCATCGGTTCAGCCGAGCTGATGGACAACCAGCTGCAGCTGCTGCGTACCGACAGCTCGGTGCGGGTGCGCGCGCCGGTGTTCCAGCAGAACCTGACCATCACCGACCAACTGTCGGATCAGTTTTACGCCGAAGAAAACCGCCAGATCAAACTGCTCGGCTGGGCCGAGCTGGAACTGTCGACCGCCAATACCCAGCTTGCCCGTTATCAGCACATCGCCACGTCGTCGGCGATTATTCTGCTGACCCTGCTGATCTGCACCCTGATTGCCCTGCGCGTCAGCCGCCAGATTTCCGATCCGCTGAACGACATCCTCAGCGCCATCGGTGATCTGGAAGACGGCAAACTCGACAGCCGTGTGCACTTCAGTGGCGGCGGTGAATTCCAGCAACTGGCCTCGGGCATCAATGCAATGGCCAGCGCCCTGCAGCGCGCCAGCAGCGAGCAACAGCAGAACATTGAACAGAGCCACCGCGACCTGCAGGAAACCCTCGACGAACTCGAGGTGCGTAATCGCGAACTGGCCATCGGCCGTAAGCAGGCGCTGGAAGCCAGCCGCATGAAGTCGGAGTTTCTGGCCAACGTCAGCCATGAAATCCGCACGCCGCTGAACGGCATCATAGGATTCAGCGACCTGCTCGCCCGTACGCGCGTGGACGAACGTCAGACTGACTATCTGGGCACCATCCGCCGTTCGTCGACGGACCTGCTGAAGATCATCGACGCCATTCTCGACCTGTCCAAGATCGACGCCGGTAAACTCATCATCGAACACGCGCCGTTCAACCTGCGCGACGTGATCGACGATGTGCTGACCATGCTGGCACCGGCCGCTTACGACAAAGGGCTGGAGCTGTCGCACATCATTTATTCGGAAGTACCGCTGCAGCTGAAAGGCGACCCGCTGCGCCTGAAGCAGGTGCTCACCAACCTGATCAACAACGCCATCAAGTTCACCGAGCGCGGCAGCGTCACCCTGCGCGTATCTCTGATAAGTGCCGAGAACCAGCGCGCCAGCATCAAATTCGATGTGCAGGACAGCGGCCTTGGCATGAACGAAGAACAAATCAACCGCATCTTCAACGCCTTCACTCAGGCCGACGCCAGCACCTCCCGGAAATTCGGCGGTACAGGTCTGGGCCTGATCATCTCGCGCGCACTGGTCGAAGCCATGCACGGTGAGATCCGCGCCACCAGCCACGAAGGCCGCGGCTCGACCTTTACCTTCCACATTCAGGTGGATGTGGACGAAGCGATGACAGGGCTCGCACCTCTGTCCGGCTACCGCGTGCTTCTGCTCGACCCTGTGCTGCTGAACCGCATGAACATCAGCGCCCTGCTCAGCAACTGGCAGGTTGATCATCAGGATTTCGAGACCCGCAACCAGCTGCTGGATCACCTCAACAGCGGTTTGCGCCCGGACTGCGTGATTGTCTCTGTTAACCGCCAGCAGATCAGCGACCCGGCTAATCAGGCGTTTATTCAACGCATTAATCAGCACGGCATCCCACTGATAGCCCTGACCGATTCGGCCAGACACGAGCATCTGGAAACCCTGAAACAGCAAGGCGCCAGCGAGAGCCTGAGTCAGCCTTTCAGCCACCGCAAACTGCATCAGACCCTGCGTCTGCTGTTGACCGGTGAAAACGACGAAGCCTTCGCCGCCCTGTCAGCCCCGCAACACGGTGGCAGCGTACGCACGCCGCTGGTGCTGGCCGTCGACGACAACGACGCCAACCTGAAACTGGTGGTGACGCTGCTGCAGGAACTGAACGTAGAGGTGATTGCCGCCCACTCCGGACGTGAAGCCATCGACGTGTTCAGCCAGCAGACGCCGGATATGGTGCTGATGGACATTCAGATGCCCGGCATGAACGGTCTGGAAGCCACCCAGGCCATCCGCGCTCTGCCCGGTGCCGAGACACTGCCGGTGATTGCCCTCACCGCCCACGCCATGGCCGATGAAAAAGAAGCCCTGCTGAAAGCGGGCATGAACGATTACCAGACCAAGCCCATCAGCGAAGAGCAGCTGGCTGCCTGTATTGAGCGCTGGACCGGCTTCCGCCCTCAGGCCGGTGTGCGTACGCCACCACCGTCCGAGTCACAGCCCACGTCCTGCGAATGGGTGTTTGATGCCAGCTCAGCCCTGCGCCACGCCAGCGGCAAACTGGATCTGGCGACCGACATGTTCAACATGTTGCTGGAGTCGCTGCACAAGGACATGCAGGCCGTCATCGATGCCTGGGAAGAGGAAGATCTGGATCGCCTGCTGGAAACCGTGCACCGCATTCATGGCGCCACCCGCTACTGCGGCGTGCCTTGCCTGCGCAATACACTCGATCAGTTTGAAACGGCGCTGAAATCCGGCGCCAGCCGCGAATACCCTCGCCTGATGCGCCAGCTGACGGAAGACGCCGCCCAGTTGCAGCACTGGGCGTCGGTGAACGACTGGCAGCAACTGCTGACCGGCGCTCTGCAGGAAAAGGCTCACACCAGAACGGAAAAAGCCTGAATAAGATGGCCTTCGTCGGACAGACTGACGAAGGCTTTTTGCCCGCCGAGCGCCCATAAGCGCTCTTGCGCCGCACCGCTCAGGGACACCACAGGTGCCCCCTGTGCATCACGCAGAATCTCCAGCTGCTGAAACCCCACGCCTTTGGCAATGCCCGTACCCAGTGCTTTCGCCAGCGCTTCTTTGGCCGCGTACTGCTTGGCCAGAAAATTCAGACCGTCAGCGCGCTGCGCATACAGCGCCCGCTCGGCGACAGTCAGAATACGCTGCACAAAACGCTCACCATGGCGCTCAAGGGTCGCCGCGATGCGCTGGCTGTCAAGCAGATCGGTGCCGATACCGACCACCGCATTGAGCGGCAGGCCAGCCATGAGGTCAGGCCGGATAGACTGTGTCATGGACGACGGGTTGCACCGGCCAGCAGATCGCGCATTTCGCGCACGGCCTGCTTGAAGCCGACAAAGATCGCACGGGCGACAATGGCGTGGCCGATGTTCAGTTCGTTCATACACGGGATGGCCGCGATTGCTTCCACGTTGTGGTAGTGCAGGCCGTGACCGGCGTTCACGATCAGACCCTGCTCATGGGCATACGCGGCCGCTTTCTGAATACGCACCAGCTCTGCCTGTTGTTCCGCTTCGGTGGTGGCGTCGGCGTAGCGACCGGTGTGCAGTTCGATCACCGGGGCACCGGTGCGCACGGTGGCGTCGATCTGGGCAAAATCCGGATCAATAAACAGCGAGACTTCGCTGCCAATGGCTTTCAGACGCTCAACCGCAGCGCGGATGTGGGCTTCCTGACCACGCACATCCAGACCACCTTCGGTGGTCAGTTCTTCGCGCTTTTCTGGCACCAGACAAGAAGCCGCCGGCTTCACCTCTTCCGCCAGCTGCAGCATGGCTTCGGTAACGGCCATTTCCAGGTTCATGCGGGTCGACAGTGTCTGTGCCAGCACGTACACATCGCGGGTCTGAATATGACGACGGTCTTCACGCGGGTGCACGGTAATGCCGTCAGCACCGGCTTCTTCAGCCAGAAACGCTGCCTGCACCGGATCCGGATAAATGGTACCGCGGGCCTGACGCAGGGTCGCCACGTGGTCAATGTTCACACCCAGTAAAACGCGTTGTGGATTCTTCACATCTGACTCCCAGATTGTTGGTAGCGGGCTGCCGCGCAGCCGGACTCAATGTTGCTCAGGCAAGGCCTGAAATAATTCGCGACTGACCAGAGGTTTGTCCAGCAAGTCGTCAATGGCAATGCGCAGCACCCGCTTGGCGCAGGCGAAGCCTGACACATCGGCCTGTCCCTGCGCAAAACGGCGGATATCCTGGCCGCGCAATAACCGACCCTGACCGGCCGCTGATACGCGCCCGGATTCGCGGACAAAGCCCTCGCGGGCTTTAAACAGATACAGAACGTCTTCGTCGATGGGTTGTCCGGCGCAGTCACTTTGCCAGGAAAAGCCGTACCCCAGTGCACTCAGCAGACGCATCTCAAACAGACGTAACCAGGGATCGGGCAGACCTGCGCCCTGCAGGCCTCTGAGGGTATCGCAGAAGGCAGCAAACAGTGCCGGCAGCGGCTCGCCTTTGGGCACAAGGCGGGTAAGTAATTCGGTGAGGTAGAGAGCGCAGTAAAGATTCTGGCCTTCGGGCTGCAGCGCACCGGTCAGCTCCAGCGCCCGCAGGCGCGGCCAGTCGTCGGCACTGGCCCAGAAACCGGAATACACATGCAGCAGCTGAGGTTCAATACGCCCGGAGGCCACCACACTCAGACGGCCGGCGGTGTCGGTGAGAATATCCAGCAGCCATTCCTGCTCGCGCAGCGGCTGACGCTGCAACACCAACAGCGCGGCCATGGCTCAGCCCAGACGGTCGTCGTAACCCAGACTGCGCAGCGCGCGCTCGTCGTCGGACCAGCCGGCTTTCACCTTCACCCAGAGTTTCAGCATCACTTTGCAATCGAACATGACTTCCATGTCTTTGCGCGCTTCCTGACCAATCTGTTTGATGCGGTAACCACCGTCACCAATCACGATGGCTTTCTGCGACGGACGCTCAACCAGAATCAGGGCGCTGATTTCAATTAAGGTACCGGTGTGTACGAACTCTTCGATTTCGACCGTCATTTCGTACGGCAGCTCATCACCCAGCTGGCGCATGATTTTTTCACGCACCAGTTCGGCAGCCAGAAAACGCGAGGTACGGTCGGTAATCTGATCTTCCGGGAAGAAATGCTGGCTTTCCGGAATGTAACTTTCGATCAGGCTTTCCAGACGGTCGACGTTGTGACCGGTCTTGGCACTGACGGGCACGATCTGGTCGAAATTGTGTTTCTTGCTGATTTCTTCCAGCCACGGCAGCAGTTCGTCTTTCTCGCGGATAAAGTCGACTTTATTCACCACCAGAATCACAGGCGCACGCTGGGATTTCACCGCCTGCAAGGCCATTTCGTCTTCGTCGGTCCAGCGCATACGATCGACCATCAGCATGATCAGATCGACGTCTTTTACCGCCGTCGTGGCCGCTTTGTTCATGTAGCGGTTGATCGCTTTTTCCTGCAGCTTATGAATACCCGGGGTATCCACATAAATGATCTGCACATCCTCTTCGGTCTTGATGCCGAGAATCTGATGGCGGGTGGTCTGCGGTTTGCGCGACGTAATGGAGAGCTTCTGCCCGAGAATACGGTTCAGCAGGGTCGATTTACCGACGTTCGGACGGCCGACAATGGCCACGTAACCGGTGCGTTGGGTCATTCTTCTTCTCCAGCAACATCATCCAGACCGAGTATAGCCAGCAGCAGCGCCGCAGCACTCTGCTCGGCGGCACGACGGCTAGGCCCTTGCGCCACCACAGGCTCTGCGTGTTCCGGAATGCGGCATTCCACGGTAAACACCTGCTCGTTGGTCGGGCCTTCAACGTTCAGCACTTCGTAGTGCGGCAGACGGGACTTATTGGCCTGCTGGTGTTCCTGCAGACGGGTTTTCGGGTCTTTGATCGGATCTTCCAGGGTCAGCGCGGCCAGACGGGAATCAAACCAGCTCAATACACGCTCGCGGACCACGTCCATACCGGCATCGAGATACATGGCGCCGATCAGGGCTTCGACTGTATCGGCCAGAATGGATTCACGGCGGTGACCACCGCTTTTCAGTTCACCGGACCCCAACAGCAGAAAATCGCCGAGTTCGAATTCACGGGCAATCACGGCCAGCGTCTGGCCCTTCACCATGCGCGCGCGCAGACGACTGAGCTTGCCTTCTTTAGCCTGGCCAAAGCGGCGGTACAGATCGTCGGCGATGATAAAGTTCAGGATGGAGTCGCCCAGAAATTCCAGACGTTCGTTGTTGGTGCCGCCTTTACTGCGGTGGGTCAGCGCCAGCATCACCAGCGCTTCGTCGTTAAAGGTGTAACCGATTCGTTGGGAGAGTTTCAGCAGGGGGTTGTTCACTGGTTAAAATTCTTTGTGCTGATGGAAGCGGACAACCAGATCGATTTCACCGATCCAGGTGCCACGGACTTCGTAAGGCCAGTCTATGGTCAGGCCACGTTTTTCTTCGGTGATTTTCAGCTCGGCCACGCTGATGTTGAGATTATTGCTGCTCAATCTGTGTTCAATCAGCTTTTTCAGCTGGCCTGGCTTGGTATCGTCTTTGATCTCACCGTTCTCGACCATGGTGTCGAGAATGGTGGACACCATTTTGTTGTCCCAGTACATGGGCACCAGAGTGAATGCCGCTTTCAGCAATACAGCAGCCAGTGCAACCAGAGCTGCAACCGACGAAAAAGACATCCCCTTCTGGTAACGCATATCAGTCATCCACTTTCAGTACGGCAAGGAAGGCAGACTGTGGAATTTCCACACTGCCGATTTGTTTCATCCGCTTTTTACCCTCTTTCTGCTTCTGCAGCAGTTTTTTCTTACGTGACACGTCACCGCCATAACACTTGGCGGTTACGTTTTTACGCAGGGCTTTGACGGTGGTGCGGGCCACCACCTGATTGCCGATCGCAGCCTGAATGGCCACGTCGAACATCTGACGCGGAATCAGTTCTTTCATTTTCTCTGTCAGCGAGGCGCCGCGTCTGCGAACGTTGTCACGGTGCATAATCACCGCCAGCGCATCCACGCGCTCACCGTTCACCATCACGTCCAGACGCACCAGAGGCGCTGCCTGGAAACGCTTGAAACTGTAATCCAGCGAGGCAAAACCACGGCTGGCGGATTTCAGACGGTCGAAGAAATCCATCACCACTTCGGCCATCGGAATTTCATAACGCAGAGACACCTGAGAGCCGGTGTATTGCATGTCGACCTGCACGCCACGTTTTTCGATGCACAGGGAAATCACGTTACCCAGATAATCCTGCGGCACCAGAATGTTACATTCGGCGATCGGCTCACGCATTTCTTCAATGGAACCCGCATCCGGCAGTTTGGATGGGTTATCCACCATCACCACTTCGCCTTTGCGGTTCAGCACTTCGTAAATTACGGTCGGCGCTGTGGTGATCAGATCCAGATCGTATTCACGCTCCAGACGTTCCTGAATGATCTCCATATGCAGCATGCCGAGGAAGCCGCAGCGGAAGCCGAAGCCCAGGGCGTCAGAGCTTTCTGGTTCGTAGAACAGAGAGGCGTCGTTCAGCGACAGCTTTTCCAGTGCATCACGGAAGGCTTCGAAATCGTCGGACGACACCGGGAACAGACCGGCGTACACCTGTGGTTTCACTTTCTGGAAACCCGGCAGCGCCGAAGTATCCGGGAATTTGGTGCTGACGATGGTATCGCCCACCGGTGCACCATGAATCTCTTTGATGCTGGCCACCAGATAGCCTACCTCACCGGTGCCCAGCTGATCTTTGGCGGTCATTTTCGGTGTGAAGATACCGATGCCATCAACGAAATGATCGCGACCGGTGGACTTCATACGGATCTTGTCGCCCTTGCGGATGACGCCGTTTTTCACACGGATCAGGGACACAACGCCCAGATAAGAGTCGAACCAGGAGTCGATGATCAGCGCCTGCAGTGGCGCTTCCGGATCACCTTCCGGCGGCGGAATGTGCGACACCAGATCTTCCAGTACGTCTTCTACGTTGAGGCCGCTTTTGGCGGAACAACGGACGGCGTCGGTGGCGTCCAGACCGATGATCTCTTCAATTTCCTGCGCGACCTTGTCCGGGTCGGCCTGCGGCAGATCCATCTTGTTCAGAACCGGACGAACTTCCAGTCCCTGCTCGATGGCGGTGTAACAGTTGGCCACCGACTGGGCTTCTACACCCTGCGCCGCGTCCACCACCAGCAGCGCGCCCTCACAGGCGGCCAGCGAACGGCTGACTTCGTAACTGAAGTCGACGTGTCCCGGGGTATCAATGAAGTTGAGCTGATACGTTTTACCGTCTTTCTTGGCGGTGTAGTTCAGCGTCACGCTCTGGGCTTTGATGGTGATACCACGCTCACGCTCAATATCCATCGAGTCGAGCACCTGCGCCTGCATTTCCCGGTCGCTTAAGCCACCGCAGATCTGAATGAAGCGGTCGGACAGGGTGGATTTGCCGTGGTCGATGTGGGCAATGATGGAAAAGTTACGGATGTGGTCCAGCTGGCTCACAGAATAAAACCTGATGACTGATTGAAATGGCGGGGGATTTTACTTGAAAGGCGGGTCAAAGGCTATTTTGACTGCCGCCCTGCTCCGGCGGCATGGCGAAAAAACGCACAAGCAAAAAAGCCCGGCAACGCCGGGCTTGTGTCCTCAGGGCTTACTCGCTGATGCGCAGCGGGATAAACATGGCAGCTCCGCGACGCACAATGCGCATTGGCACACTGCGGTTGGCAGGCAGATCGGTGACGATTTTGTCGAAATCAGCAGCCGAACGGACCGGCTCGCCGGCGATCATGGTGATGATGTCTCCGTTGATGATGCCCGACATGGCCGCCGGACCGCGCTTCACATCACGCACAATCACACCGTCACCCACGTCTTTGCGCTGAGCATCGCTGAGTTCCGACACCACCACTCCCAGACGCTTGCTGACGTGTTCTTTCGGATTGCTGCTGTTCATGGCCAGCTCAGCGCCATCCGCGTCCGGCAGAGTGCCGATGGTCACGCTGATCTTCTTGCGCTTGCCGTTGCGTACTACGTCCAGTTTGGCGTCAGCACCCGGCTTCACCCGGCCCACCTGATGCGGCAGGTCGGACGACAGGTAAATGGATTTGCCGTTGAAGTGGGTAATGATGTCGCCATTCTTCAAACCCGCCGCTTCTGCCGGACTGCCCGGAACGACCTGGGCAACCAGGGCACCAGCGGCTTTTTCCAGACCGAAGGATTCCGCCAGATCTTTGCTCACTTCCTGAATCACCACACCCAACCAGCCACGGCTGACTTTGCCTTTGTCTTTCAGCTGATCGACTACATCCATGGCCACGTTAATCGGGATCGCGAAGGACACGCCCATAAAGCCGCCGGAACGGGTGTAGATCTGCGAGTTAATACCCACCACTTTGCCGTCCAGATTGAACAGCGGACCGCCGGAGTTGCCCGGGTTGATGGCCACGTCGGTCTGAATGAACGGCACGTAGTTTTCGTTCGGCAGGCTGCGGCCCTTGGCACTGACAATGCCGGCCGTCACTGAGTAGTCGAAACCGAACGGAGAACCGATGGCCACTACCCACTCGCCCACTTCGAGCGCATCGGAGTCACCCAGCCCGACCGTCGGCAGGTCTTTCGCATCCACCTTCAGCAACGCCAGATCGGTGCTTTCGTCAGAGCCAATCAGCTTGGCATCGAGTTCACGGCGGTCGTTCAGACGCACCACAATTTCGTCAGCGTCTTTGATCACGTGGTTATTGGTCAGGATGTAACCGTCTTTGGAGACGATAAAACCCGAGCCCAGTGAAGAACGCTCCTGCTCGCCTTCCGGCATTTGCTGCGGGTTACCAAAGAAATGGCGGAAGATTTCCGGCACGTCCTGCGGCAGGCCGTAGCGCTGCTGGTAACCGGTATTTTCAACGTGCTGGATCGTACTGATGTTCACCACGGCCGGTGACGCTTCTTTCACCAGATCGCGGAAATCCGGCAGTTCTGCCCGCGCCACCACAGACACCAGAGTCAGTGTGGCGATCGCCAGGGTTTGAATTAGCTGTTTCATGGATTGTTTATTCCTCAACGTCACTCTGCGGAAACTACCGGAATCTGCTGGCAGCCCGGTAACAGCTTAGGCGTCCAGCGGGACCGGAAGTGCCCCGACATTACTTTAGCTGACAAAAATCCTGCACTGAGTCCGGCGACAGCGCCGAGTCCTGACATCAGGTCGCCGCCCTTCTGGCCCAGTGTTGCGCCCACAATCAGCCCCAGCAGAGGCAGGCCGTACAACAGCAGAGCACTGAGCGCGAGACTGCCGGACGGCATTTCCAGCACCACATCCTGACCTGCCTTCAGACCTTCGCCACCCGGTACCCACAGACGCATCGGCCGGCCGAGTTTGCTTAAGCTGTGCTGGCCGCAGCCGGAACGGGCATTGCAGCTGCCGCAGGCACTGCGCTGCACAGCTTCAACCCAGACGCCGCCGTCGGCGACTTCGATGATGCGGACTATTTCCTGAGACATGGGTTCACCCGGTTCGGTTTCAAGGGGCGCTATGATACGCCACGGACGAGGCAATGCGGGTCATGGTTTCGGGCGGCAGTTCACCGACCGCGGTGATGCGGTAGCGGACGTCGTTCTGCTGACGGTAGCGGACCACAGCGGCGGTGGCGCCCCACTGGCTCATCATTTCTGGCAGATCGTCGGGTTCGGCGGCGGCCGGATCGACAAACAGGGTAAAGGCCGCCAGCCCGTCGGTGTACATCAGACGCAGCGATGGCAGCGCCGATTCGGCATCCACGCCTTCTGCGTCGACACGCCCGGCCGAGGCCAGCACGAAACCGGATGGCAGCCATTGCGGCAGCCATTCAGGATTGGCGTCCGGTGCCGGACCTTCTTCCTCGACAAAATGCCCCACCAGCGGGTGGCCTTCGCCGTCGGCGTTGAAATCGGATTCTCCGAGCGCCAGACCAATCTGAATATCGGCGAACTGGAAGCGCTCCAACACCTGTTGTTTGTCACTCACCAGCTCGGAACGCAGCAGTAAGGCGCTGTCCTGATCGAGCCACAGGCGATACCCGTAACGGGTTTCGTCGCGCGGCATCACATCCAGAACCCGGGCATACCGGCCGGCGACGCGGTTGGCATCACCCAGATGGAATTCGTAATGCTCACCCAGATCGGCATTCACGCTGTAGCCCTGCAGAGGGACCGGCAGACTGTTGCCCAGACGCACATTGTGCTCGCCCGGATGAATGCAGAGGGTTTCGTCACCGCGGCGGATGATTTCACGCGGCACACCCGTAAGATGACGGACTTTTTCGTGTTCGATGCCGTTCAGCACCGCGTGGGAGACAGCCAGTGTTTCCCACTGATGGTCATTACCGTAGATAAGAACGCCCTGATAACTGGTCTGGTGGAACGCACGATTCATGCGTTCCAGCCATTCCCGGGCAGATCCTTCATCGGCCTGAGCCGTCATAGCGGACAACAGCAGCGACAGCAACAGCCGGGATTTCATGCTCAGCGCTGCTCCTCACTCACGCCAAAATTCACCACGCGGGCGTACGGCATGATGCCGCGACTGGCGCCCATATTGGTCTGCTCAGTGTGCTGCAGCACGTATTCCTGCAGTTTTTTCTGAGCTTCTTCGAGCTGAGCCTGATCCACCACCGGCGCTTCTGCCGATGCCAGCTGCACAGCCGCGTTGTTCTGGCTGACCAGCACGGGCGTCATCGGCGCATTCGCGGCCAGCGGCAGCGCGGCGTCATCCGGCTGCATAACACGCACACCCACCAGCACGGCGAGTGTGACAGTCGCCGCCACGGCACCAGAGGCCAGCCAGCGCATCTTGTGCGCGGCATGGGCAACAATGTCGGCTTTCGGACGCACGACGTCGTCCATGGGTTCACCTTCAATGGCCTGCATGATGCCGCGCGACAGATCGACGTTCACCGCCGCTTCGTTGCGCATCAGCGCACCGATCATCTGGTAGCGTGCCCAGCGGTCACGCAGTTCATCATCGGTTTCCAGCTGGTTGAGCAGGCGACGGACTTCCAGCTCGTCAGTCTCGCCATCCACCAGCGCGGATAAGGATTCATTAGTACGGTCGTTCATAGTGCGTCCTCAGGCGATGGCGTTGTGGTCTTCTGACAGCAGGGGCTGCATTTTTCGGTCGATGGCTTCGCGGGCACGGAAGATGCGCGAACGCACGGTGCCGATCGGGCAATCCATGACTTCGGCAATTTCTTCGTAGCTCAGACCATCCAGTTCACGCAGGGTCACGGCCATGCGCAGTTCTTCGGGTAGGGCTTCGATGGCCTCGAACACCACTTTCTGCAGCTGATCGCGCTGCAGCAGGCCGTCCGGGGTTTCGATGTCTCTCATATTCGCTTCGCCGGCGAAAAACTCGGCGTCGTCCAGATCGATGTCGCGGGTCGGCGTTTTGCGGCCGCGGCTGACCAGATAATTCTTGGCGGTGTTCACCGCAATGCGGTACATCCAGGTGTAGAACTGGCTCTCGCCGCGGAAACCCGGCAGAGCGCGGTAAGCCTTGATAAAGGATTCCTGAGTCACGTCCTGCGCTTCGGCAAAGTCAGGAATGAACCGGCTCACCAGCGAAAGAATGCGGTGCTGATACTTGATCACCAGCAGGTCGAAAGCGCGCTTGTCGCCTTTCTGCACCCGGGCAACCAGCTGCCGGTCGTTGTGTTGTTGATCTGTCATGCCCTGATCCGCTGTCGTGTGCTGCATCGCAAGCGCCGTTGCTGTACTCATTGATCCTGTCTCCTGTGGTCGTAACCCGACTCAGATTCAGGAAGTGAGAGAGTTTGTTTACCGAATAGTTCCGCGCCGGATCACGGAAAGGGTGATTCGCGCGACCTCAGAGTTATTCCCTGCCGGTCTTAGGTGTATCATGCACGGCTTGTTTGGCCGCTATGGCACTCACCGTGCCAGTCGTGCCGTTAATCTGCAGATTGTGACCGACTCCGGACTATGAGCCAATCCTATTGTTATGACGTTCTGATTATTGGCAGCGGTGCTGCCGGCCTGACGCTGGGTTTATCACTGCCCGATCACCTGCAGGCCGCCATCATCAGCAAAGACGCTCTGGACGCCGGCTCCACCCGCTGGGCACAGGGCGGCGTGGCCGCCGTGCTGGATGAAGAAGACAGCGTCGAAGCCCACGTACAGGATACCCTGATCGCCGGCGCCGGTCTGTGCCATGAGCCGTCTGTGCGCTTTACCGTGGAAAACTCCACCGCCGCCATTCAGTGGCTGATCGACATCGGCGTGCCCTTTACTCAGGACGCCCCGGATCATTTCCACCTGACCCGCGAAGGCGGCCACAGCGCACGGCGCATTATTCACGCCGCCGATGCCACGGGCTTTGCCATTTCCGACACTCTGCTCAAGCGCGCCAAAGAAAAGCCGAACCTGCATCTGATGCAGAACTACATCGCCATCGACCTGATCACCCGCGAAAAGCTGGGTCTTGGCGGTCATGGCTGTTTCGGCGCGTATTTCCTGAACAATGAAACCGGCGAAGTGGACGTCATCACCGCCCGCGCCGTGGTGCTGGCCACCGGTGGCGCCAGCAAAGTGTATCTGTACACCAGCAACCCGGACGGTGCCTCCGGTGACGGCATCGCCATGGCCTGGCGCGCTGGCTGCCGCGTGGCGAACATGGAATTCAACCAGTTCCACCCGACCTGCCTGTACCACCCGCAGGCGAAATCCTTCCTGATTACCGAAGCCGTGCGCGGCGAAGGCGGCCGCCTGCTGCTGCCTGATGGTTCGCGCTTTATGCATCGTTTTGACGAACGTGAGGAACTGGCCCCGCGTGACATCGTGGCCCGTGCCATCGACCATGAAATGAAACGTCTGGGTGCCGACTGTCTGTTTCTGGATATCAGCCATAAACCGGCGGCGTTTATCCGCGAACACTTTCCGACCATTTATGAGCGTTGTCTGGAACTGGGCATCGACATCACCAAACAGCCGATTCCTGTGGTGCCGGCCGCGCATTACACCTGCGGTGGCGTGGTGACCGACACCGTTGGCCGGACCGACATCGAACACCTGTACGCCATCGGCGAAACCGCCTGCACCGGCCTGCACGGCGCCAATCGCCTGGCCAGCAACTCGCTGCTCGAATGTCTGGTGTTTGCCCGCTCCGCCGCCGACCACATCGCCGCCAATACCGATTTTTCGGCGCCCGTTCCCGTGGCACCGGCGTGGGACGAAAGCCAGGTGACCGACCTCGATGAAAACGTGGTGATCGCCCACAACTGGGACGAACTGCGCCGCTTTATGTGGGACTACGTGGGCATCGTGCGCACCACCAAGCGTCTGGTGCGCGCCAAACACCGGGTGCAGCTGCTGCGTCAGGAGATTCAGGAGTTCTACAGCAACTTCTGCGTGACCAACGACCTGCTGGAGCTGCGTAATCTGGTGGACGTGGCCGATGTCATCATCCGCTCGGCCCTGCTGCGCAAAGAGAGCCGTGGCCTGCACTTCAGCCGTGACTACCCGCAGCCGCTGCCACGCGCGTTCGATACCGTGCTGACGCCCAAGTATCTGAAGGAACTCGGCGAGCTTTGAGTGAGCGTACGCGAACGCTGCGTTCGCTACGCTTTACCTATTCTGCATATACGTTTCGTATATACTCCATCGCTTTCAGGCATACGGTGAAAGCGATGGGTATTGTCAAAATTTCAGAAGAACTGCACGAAGAAATCCGTGAGGCCAGCGGCGTGATGGCGCGCTCCATCAACGCTCAGGCCGAGTTCTGGATCAAAATCGGCATGCTGGCCGAGTTCTACCCTGACCTCACCTATACCCAACTGACGCGCAAGCTGCTGTCAGGCAAAGACCTGCCACTGGCCATGCTCAAAGCCGAACCGGCACGGGAGGCTGTGTAATATGGAAGTGACCATCAAAAGCGCTGCCGAAATGGAACTGATGCGCGAATCCGGGCGCCTGCTGGCGCAGGTATTCGCCATGCTCGACGGCTATATGCAGACCGGCATCAGCACCATGGACATCAACCAGCAGGTCGAAGACTTTATCGTCAAAGAGCTGCACGCCCGCCCGGCAAGCAAAGGCCAGTACGACTTCCCTTACGTGCTAAACACCTCGGTGAATCATGTGGTGTGCCATGGCATGCCGAAAGCCAGCCAGATTCTGCGCAATGGTGACATCATCAACTGCGACATCACGCTGGAAAAAAACGGCTTTATCGCCGACTCGAGCAAGATGTACTGCATCGGTCAGGTGACCCCGGTGGCGAAACGTCTGGTGGAAACCACCTATCAGGCGATGTGGGCCGGTATCCAGGTGGTGAAACCGGGCGCAACCCTGGGCGACGTTGGCCATGCGATTCAGAAAGTGGCCGAGGCGGCGGGTTACAGCGTGGTGCGTGAATACTGCGGTCACGGCATTGGCCGTGAAATGCACGAAGACCCGCAGGTGATGCACTACGGCAAACCGGGCATGGGCATGACTCTGGTACCGGGCATGACCTTCACCATCGAACCCATGATCAACCAGGGCGACCACCGTCTGAAGCATATGAAAGATGGCTGGACTGTGATTACCCGCGATAAAAAGCTGTCAGCCCAGTGGGAACACACCATTGCCGTCACCGAAACCGGCTACGAAGTGCTGACCCTGCGCGGCGAAGAAAGCCTGCCGGCTTAACGGAGCAGCCTTACCACTGGCCGTAGAGTGCGGCTTTCAGACGACGGAAGTCATCGTCTGTGGTCATGGAGTCCGCGCGCAGCAGCAGGGAATCCCACGGGCGCCACGAGAAATTCAGCACCAGCAGATCGCGGCGGCGCAGACTGCCACTGCTGAAGCCGACATAGCGGCGCTGACCGTTCTGCTCAATCCACCAGCCACGATGGTCGGTGCCAATGCGGGTCACCCGCTGTGGGCGGAAAAACAAGCCGTACAGGCTTGCGGGCAATACCGTTAAGCCCAGCACCAGTGCCACCAGAGGCGGCCACACCAGCGTCACAAACAGCATCAGCAGGAAGAGTAACAGCGCATTCAGCCAGCGCTGACGGCGGGAAGGACGCAGCGCCCACTCATGGCGGGCACTGACGGAAGACACAGCAAACGGCTCAGCGGGCGGCTTTGGCGACAACCTGAGCATGTTCCAGCACCAGAGCCACGATGCGGGCCAGATCAGCGTCCTGCGGAATCTGATGCTCGAGGAACCAGGTAAACATGTCCGGGTCTTCGCATTCCAGCAACTGGCGGTAGCGCGCCTGATCGTCGGCGGCCAGAGTCGGGTACACCGTCTCGGCAAACGGCAGCAGCAGTACGTCCAGCTCCAGCATGCCACGACGGCTGTGCCAGCGAACGCGTTTTACATCGATATCATCAGTCACACGGATCTCCTGTCGGTCGATTCCCTCTCGGGACGGCGGAGTATACCAAAATCGGGCGATGCAGAGACCCTGACAGCGCGCACCGGCCGCTGTGGGCCGTGCGACTTTTGCAGTAGACTCTGCGCCCGGCTCAAGTTTTACGGAGTTTTTTATGTCCACCAGCATCACCTTTCCCGTTTCCCTCGCCCAGTACCGCCTGCTGAAAGTCGAAGGCCCGGACAGCGAACGCTTCCTGCAGGGTCAGCTGACCTGCGACGTGGTGAAACTGGCCGACCAGCACTGGGAAGCCGGGGCCTGCTGCACAGCCAAAGGCCGCATGGTGGCGAACTTCATCATTGCCCGTCTGGGTCAGGACTTCTGGCTGCGCCTGCCCGCCGCTCAGGCCGAAGCTCTGAAAGCGCATCTGGGCAAATACGCCGTGTTTTACAAAACCCGTATGAGTATCGACGAACGCCCGCTGGCCGGCCGTCTGCCGGATTCCCTGCAGCAAAGCACCCTCAACGGCCAGCATCCCCTGCGCGCCGACGGTGATCAGTGCGTCCTGAGCTGGCCCGATGGCCGAGAAGAAATCTGGGGACTGACGGCCGACGCAGACGCCGCCGCGTGGCAGCGGGCGGATCAGGCCATGGGACTGGTGTGGGTAGAAGACGTCTCGCGCGAAGCCTGGGTGCCGCAGTTTATCGACTGGCAGGTGCAGGGCGGCGTGAACTTCAAGAAAGGCTGTTACACAGGTCAGGAAATCGTGGCGCGCCTGCAGTATCTGGGCAAAGCCAAGAAACAGCTGGTGTCGGTCAGTGCGTCACAGCCACTGGACCTGAAGCCGCTCGATGCCCTGCATGACGCCCACGGCAAGAGCATCGGCGAGATCGCCAGCTGGCACGGGCAGCACGGTCTGGCCATTGTGCAGGGTGAAGAATGCCCGGTCAGCGCCAACGCCTGCGAAAACACCGTCAACATCGCCACGCTTTTCTATACTGAAGCCAGTAAGGAGGCGGATGCGCCGTCCTCCCCCGATTGACCCGGCGGCGCCGGGACTAAAGAGGCTTTAGCATGACCAACCTGGCGCTTCAGGTAAAAGACGACATCGTCGCCCAGATCAAAAACGACCAACTGGTGCTGCCCACCCTGCCCGAGATCGCCTTGCGCGTGCGCGAAGTGGCCGAGGATGTGAACAGCACCATTCCGCAACTGGCGCAGATCATTGCGCAAGACCCGGCGCTGTCGGCACGCATCATCAAGGTCACCAACAGCCCGCTGATCCGCACCTCCAGCCCGGTCACCGACCTCGGCACCGCCATTTCCCGCCTCGGCATTAACTTCACCAGCAATCTGGCCGTCGGGCTGGCGATGGAGCAGATGTTTCAGGCCACCCACGACATCATCGACAAGCGCATGCGCGAATGCTGGTCACGGGCGGTGGAAATTGCCGCGGCCTGCCAGGTACTGGCCAAGCATTTCACCAAGCTGCATCCGGATCAGGCGCTGCTCGCCGGGCTGGTCCACCAGATAGGCATGCTGCCCATTCTGGCCTACGCCGAAGAACACGAAGATCTGCTGCGCGACAGCCTGTCGCTCGACATGGTGCTGGAGAAACTGCATCCGTCGCTGGGCAGCTACATTCTGAAAAGCTGGGAGTTCATGCCGGAACTGGCGATGGTGCCGAAGGAATATCTGAACCTGAAGCACAGCGCAGACAAAGCGGACTACGTTGATCTGGTGCAGGTAGCCACCCTGCAAAGCCATGCCGACAGTAACCACCCACTGGCCAAGGTCGACCGTTCACAGGTGGCGTCTTTCCACCGTCTGGGTCTGGATACCGACGACGAAGTCACCCAGTGGGAAGCTTTGGAAGAAGAAATGGACGAGGCCGAAAGCGCGCTGCGGTTGTAAGCGCGCTTTCGCTGTCGTTAAAGATCCGCCAGCGGGTGTTCATCCCGCGACCAGGGCGAGTGCATCAGGCCGTCGACCCAGCTCTTCGGCACCGCATCCACATGCGAATGCGCCCAGCGCGGCGCAAAGTCTTTATCCACCACCATGGCGCGGATACCTTCGGCGAAATCCGGATGGCGGACAGCCTGATAGGCCAGAATCAGTTCCCACTGCACCACTTCTTTCAGACTCATCAGCGCGCCGCGCTCCAGCTGCACCATGATCAGTTGTGCCGTGGCCGGGCAACCGGCGCGGAAATTGGCAATCCCCTGCTTCACCCAGTCGTTATTGCCGGCGTAGGCCTCAAACCGGCGCGCAATGGCGCTCAGTGAACGGTCGGCCAGCAGCGCCTGAATATCGGCACGGGCGTCGTCCATGCGACTGGCCGGTAAGCTCAGCGGGCATTCGTCTTCGAGCGCATGCAGGGCATCGCGCACTTTGTGGTGATTCTCAGCGGCGTTGGCGGTCCAGCTCAGGGTTTTCAGGACCTTGATCACGTCGGCCTGCTGGCTGTGGGCCATGGCGTACTGAGTGAGCGTCAGGGCGCGGCAATCGACGGCGTTCATGTGACTGCCGGTCAGCGCCATCCAGTGTCCGGCCGGGTACGGCAGATGCGACAAATACCAGCTGGCGGCTACGTCGGGGAACAAGCCGATGCGCACTTCCGGCCAGGCAAGCTTCAGGGTTTCGGTACCGATTCTGTGATTGGCGCCGATGAACAAACCAAGACCGCCGCCCATCACAAAACCATTGCCCCAGGCGACCAGCGGCTTGGTGACCAGATGGACGCGGTAATTCTTGCCGTATTCACCGCTGAAGAAGGCATCGGCGTAGCGATACTGCTCATCGCCGTCGGCGCACATGCTGTCGTACAGCTTGCGGATATCGCCACCGGCACTGAAGGCTTTGTCGCCGGCGCCGTGCATAAAGATGGCAACCACGTCGTCATCGTCCTCCCAGCGCTTCAGCTGGCGGTCGATCAGATTCACCATGGTCAGGTCGACGGCGTTCATGGCCGCCGGCGCGTTCAGGGTGAGGATGCCGAGTTTGTGCCCCGAGCGGGTTTTCAGCGTTTTACAGACAACCGGTTTTTCGCTTGCTGAAGTCAAAAGCTGCTCCTGTGAAATTCGGTACGGCCACTGCCAAAGCCAAAGGCGGCGGACTGACGATGCGCGATGATAAGGAGTGTTACACTCGATCGCAAAACCCGCTGAGAGACGCCCATGTCGACCCTTCTGGTACCCCTCGTCAGTTTACTGGTCACCGCCGCCATTATTGGCCTGCTGTTTCTCGTGCTGGTAGTCGACACTGGTCGCAGAGGCAAAACCCTGAGCGCTACCGCACGCGACCTCGGGCTGGATTACCGCCCGTACGCCAGCATCAGCAACCGCATACGCGATGCCCATTTTGCCATTATTGAGAGCGGCCAATTCCGCCATTTCCGTCACCTGCTGGAAGGCACCTTCCGTCAGCGCAGCTATGTCAGTGTATTCGATTACAGCGTGGTGATGCCGGAAGGCACCTCAACCCAGAGCCTGTTGCTGCTGGCCTGCCCGCTGCCGGGGCTGCCCGCCTTCGCCATCAGCAAAAGCCGCTGGCTCAGTCACGATGCGTTTTCTGAAGGCAATCATTACCGGCTGCAGCCGTTAAGAACCGATCAGAAACCCCTGCTGCTGCGTCAGTGGCAGGTACTCAGCCGCGACCCGCAACGGCTGTGGCCGCGGCTGACGCCCACGTTGTGCGACTGGCTTTTGGCACATCCTCACCTTCACATTGAATGGTCCGATGGCATTCTGCTGGTCTGCCGGCCCGGCCATATTCTGGCACCCGAACACATGGGGGCCGCCATCGAGCACGCAGAATCTCTGGCCCGGCTGCTTCAATCAGAACAATAAACTCAGGATTCGTTATGCCATTCAACCGTCTGCCACTGGGCTCGCTGAGCCGTCGTCTGGCCCTGCCTGCTCTGCCGGCTGCCTTTGCCGCCGCGCTGATGCTGTCAGGCTGCACCGCCGGCCAGCAGGACACCCTGTTTGAAAAAGCCATCGAACTGGGGCGCGATGCAGCCCATCTGACCCTGCACAGCGCCGATGTCGGCGACGTTGAGATGCGCTATCTGGAACGCCCGGGCACAGGTCCGACCCTGCTGCTGCTGCACGGTTTTTCCGCCAACAAAGATACCTGGCTGAAATTCGCCGCCGAGCTGCCGGAGAATTATCACCTGATTATTCCGGATCTGGCCGGCCACGGCGACACCCCGGCGCCGGTGAATGAAGATTACAACCTGATCCGTCAGGCCGAACGCCTGCACGCACTGCTGGAAAAAAACGGTACTCAGGCGGTGCACATTGCCGGAAATTCCATGGGCGGTGCCATCAGTGCGATTTTTGCTACCCGCTACCCGCAGCAGGTGCTGAGCCTGACCCTGATCGATGCCGCCGGTGTCGATGCCCCCAACCAGAGCGACTATTTCAAGGCGTTGGCCGAGGGTAAAAACCCGTTAATTGCCACCGACGAAGACAGCTTCGAATACCGCTGGAATTTCGTCATGAGCCAGCCGCCGGCCCTGCCGTGGCCGCTGCGTCCGGCGGTGGTGCGTAAAACCCTCGCCCGCGAAGGCATTAACCGCGAAATCTTTTCTGACATGATGGCGACCAAAGACGAGCTGACGGCGTCCAATTTCGAACAGCAACTGAGCGAAAATGCGACCATGCCGGCCCTGATTATCTGGGGCGCAGAAGACCGTGTGCTGGATGTGTCGTCGGTTGAGGTGTTCAAACAGAAATTACCTCAGGCTCAGGTAAAAATTTACCCGGGCATCGGCCACCTGCCGATGGTGGAAATTCCCCATGAAACCGCCACACTGATGAGCGACTTTATTGCCGGTGTCGAATAAATGTCAGGCGCCGGTCATCGGGCAACTTTGCCTTAAAGAAGGACTGTAAAATTGCCAATAAAAAGCCCCGCTGAGCGGGGCTTTTTATTGGTAGCACGCCAGCCGCTGTCGCGGACTGCATCCACCTATGGAGTGGCTGAAAGACCCTTACTGACGGGTCAGCGTCTGATCAAACGCACGGGTCATTTCACCGCTGGTGCCGTTCACGGTATAGGCCGTTGCACGGAATTCATCACCCACGATTTCGATGTAGAAGAAGCCCAGAGTGGAACCCTGCTGCCAGTACACCTCGTTGCGGTTCTCGTCTTTCAGGCTGCGCGCCTTGGCGCCCGCACCGGAAACCATGTGCACGGTTTTGCCGCATTTATCCACGGCTTTCAGCAGCTGCATATCGTGATCGTGACCTGTGATGATCACATCCGCTTTATTGCACACGTGATCTTTTACCATGTCGTAATAAACAACACCGGCTCCCGGTACGCCGTCGTACATACCTGCATTACCGTGATTACCGTTGGACAGGAACGGATGGTGCGCAAAGGCAATTTTCCACGGCGCTGCCGATGTGCTCAGCGCGTTGTCGATCCATTCGGCTTCTTTTTTCTTGTACGGCAGCTGCCAGTATTCCGCATCAGCATCGCCCACGGCGGCCAGCGGGTTGGAATCCATCGACAGGAAGGTGACCAGCGGCTGTTCATCGTTTAATGGTGCATTGAAGGTGAAGTAGCGCGCCGGCATTGTCCATTTGTTGCTCGGGCGGCCTTCGCGGTAGGTGTAACGCACCTGAATATCACCCTTGTCGTTATCCAGACCATCACCGGCAAACAGCCAAGTGTTGTCGTGGTTACCCAGCGTCATATAAAACGGGAAATTCAGATTTTTGTACGGGTCTTCGAATTTGGTCACGAACTGCAGATCGTCCACCGCATCCACGCCGGATTCGTAAATATTGTCGCCAAGGCCCAGCGCAAAATCACAGCCACGTTCGGCACACACAGTTTCGATGGCGGCCGCCACTTTGTACTGGCCGTCAGAGCCGGTGCCCATATCGCCAATGGCAATAAAACGGACGGTTTTGTTCACGCTTGGGGTGTCCGGCAGCGGGTCCGGGGTTTTCGACATGGCCAGTGCCTGTGGCACAGCCACCGACAGAGCCAGCAGCGTCAGCGCTGAGCGGGTTACGTGGTTCATAGGAGCTCCAGTGTTATTGTGAGAATGTCTTCAGGCCGCCCACGATAGTGGTACCTTGTTACAACTTTGTTTTAGGAACAACCCATTATCGGCACAGACGTACCACAACAACAGGCAAACGAAGGCCAATCCCTGTGCAGACTGTCACTTCGGCCAATCCAAAGCCCATAACCCCCGCCTAAACTGGCCCCTTCACATAACAAAACAAGGGTCCTACACCCATCATGGCCAAGACTAACCGCCTCAGCTCCGTTGTTAATAAAGTCAATAATCTGCCGGAAAGCATCCGTCCCTGGGTTCTGTCCAAAGTCATGGGCCGCGTTATTCCATTCGCCGGCACCTCTGGCACCCGCGTAGAGAAACTGTCACCGACCGAATGTGTGATTGTGATGCGCAACAAAAAGAAAGTGCAGAACCACATCGGCAGTGTGCATGCTGCTGCTATGGGTCTGCTGGCGGAGTCCGCCACCGGCTTTATGACCGGCATGAGTGTTCCGGACGACCGCATCATCGTGATCCGTAAAATGGAACTCGAATATCTGAAACGCGCCAGTGGCGATATGAAAGCCGTTGCCTCCTTCTCGGCGGAGCAACTGGCGTTTGTGCAGACAACCGAAAAAGGCGAAATTCAGGTGCCCGTGGTCATTACCGACGCCAGCGGTACCGAAACCGTGAAGGCCACCATGATCTGGGCCTGGACGCCGAAAAAGAAATAACCGCCCATTTTCAGCCTCTGTCGCAGCATTCTCCGGAATGCCCTTCTGATACAGGGTTAGAAAACCAGCGCCAAAGACGCTGCATCGTCTTTGCGCAACCCGGCGCCGCCTTCTGCGCGCCGGGTTTCAGAAAAATACTCTGCCTGCCGACTTATCCCGTTCACAAATTCCGTATTTAATTAACTGACACAGTGCACAACATCGTGCGGAACTGTGGGGGCGTCCGTCAGGATGCCGTTATTTAACAGGGATTTTTTATGAAAACAGCATTGCTCGTTATCGACGTCCAGAACGGCGTATTCGCATCCGACAATCAGCCTTACCGCGCAGCCGACGTGGTCACCAACACGGTGAAGCTGGTGACCCATGCGCGGACGACGGGGCTTACGACAGTGCTGATTCAACATGAAATTCCCAATGTGCTGGAGCCGGGCTCCCATGCTTGGGAATTACTGGCGGACCTGAACGCCGGCGATCAGGACTGCATTATCCGTAAGCGCACCCCGGATGCCTTTATGGGTACCGACCTGAACGCCGTGCTTAACGGGCGCGGTATTGAGCAGCTGATTGTCTGTGGTTACGCCACCGATTTCTGCATTGACCGTACCTGCTTCAGTGCCGCCAGTCAGGGGTATCAGGTTATTCTGGCGCAGGATGCGCATACCACGCAGAATAAGCCACATCTGCAAGCGCAGGCCATTATCGGGCACCATGAATTTCTGCTGAGTAAGCATCCGGCGATCCGTCTGATGGCGGTGGCGGACATTCTTGAGCTGCCGCTGAACGGATGCTGACCTGCTACTCAATGTGCCAATAAAATGAACCAATAAAAAGGGGCCGGTAAAGGCCCCTTTTTATTGTCTTCTTATTGGCTTTGTACTGGCACCTGATGGCTGTCCGGATACTCCCGTTCAACCCTCACGATTCAGCCTTACAGGCTCTGATCAACCCGCTTCTGCCATGTACTCACGACGCTTTTGTTCGCCGTCGATGTACTTCAGCCACTGGTCCGCCATTTTCTCGGAACCGGCAAACTGATGCGCCTGTTCGAACGTGTCGCGGGCGTACGGCAGATCGTCCAGATTGAACAGCACCAGACCTTTCAGAATGTACGCCTGTGAAGGCTCTTTCAGGTCGCCGGCTTTCAGCGCGGCTTCGACATTCTGCAGCGCCAGTTTCCATTCCTGACGTTCGGTGTGGATCTGAGCCAGCTTAAAGAAATCCATGCCTTTACCGGATTCTTTCGCTGCTTTGCCCATCACGTCGATCGCTTTGTCGTATTCCTTGGCCAGCATCCAGGCATCGCCCAGCAACGACAGATTTTTCGCGTTGGGTTTAACGATGTCGTCCTTCATGCCTTTTTCCAGAACCGCTGCTGCTTTGACCGGAATTTCCTGTCCGAGCAGTGCTTGCGCGTAGCTGATCAGTTCATTTTCCTTGGTCAGAAATTTCTGATCGTACGCTGTTTCCAGCGTCGCCAGTTCTTTCTTCGGCAGACTCAGCTCGCTGTAAACCGCCGCCAGCTGCACCCAGTATTGTGGTTTTGGGTACAGAGTGGCCAGATCCTGCAGACAACGCGCCAGACTCTTGAAGTCTTTGTTCTGGTAATACACCGCACGTTCCAGCATCAGCCAGTTTTCTTTCGGCAGGTTGCCCTGCTCTTTGATCATGGCGATGGCCTTTTTCACATCCGGCAGCGCTTTGTTGTATTGCTCCAGCTGGAACTGGATCTGCGCGCGCAGAATGTAGGCTTCAGCACCCGGCTTTTCGACAATGGCGAACCATTTATTCAGTTCGGTCAGTGCCGACTTGTAGTCTTCCTGCATCAGATACAGTTTGGCCACGCTGTAACGTGTGGTCTGTTCCAGACTGTCCGGAATACCGTCGGTCGCCAGCACTTTGTTGTACGCACCGATGGCGCCTTTGTAGTTTTCCTGATTGAAATACACATAGGCAAACATGTTGTGCGTCATCGCCTGTTCGTACGAATTGCGGCGGATTTTTTCCACCGCGTTCAGTTCGTCGAGGGCTTCGGCGTATTTCTTTTCATCAGCCAGAGCACGCACGGCATCCAGCTTTTTGAAAATCACCGGGCGCAGGGTCTGGGTGCGTTTTACACGCGGCTTAGCCGCCTGATTGTCCGTACTTTCTTCAGCATGAACCTGAACGGTGGTGACCGGCACTGCCAGTAACGCACCGTAGCTCAGCAGACCTGCCATGATGACCGTAATGGGCTTTTTCATATCAGGCTCCTGTTAATTGCCACTCTTGTCGAGTTCGAAACGGATAATGTTGCGCACACCTTTTACTTCCAGCGGCTTGCCATTTTCCATTTTTGGCTTGTATTTAAACTTACTGACCGCCGCCAGCGCTTCGCGATCGAAAATACCCTGCGGGTCGGCTTCAATCACGTGCGGGTCGGCTACAGTACCCAATGTGGTTACGGTGAATTCCACCACCACGTACCCTTCAATACCTTTCTGGGCAGCACGGCGCGGGTAATTCGGCGCAACCTTCACGATCGGCAGATATTCACCATCACCGGTACCACCACCGAGCCCGGCGTCGACCGCCAGATCGGTGCCCATATCGAAACCACCAACGTCAAAGTTGCTGGTATCGGCCTTGGCCACATCCGGGCGCGGCATATCCGGCTTCGGAGGTTCAGCAGGCGGTGTTGGTGGCTTTTGCGGTTTGCGTTCTTTGGTCTGAACATCGTCATCCGGTTTGTTCATCACAAAGCTCTGAATTTTGCCGAAGTCCTGTGTATTAAGCACAGAACCACCGGAACTGATCAGGCTTTGCATAACCCAGAACACGGCAAAGGTAGCCACCAGAGCAACCGCCAGTGCAGCGCCGAAGCGAAGCATGGACGATTGCATCATTATTTTGCCTCCGTCGCTAACGACACGTCGGTAACACCGGCGGCACGGGCGGCATCCATGACCGCAACCAGCTGACGGGTTTTCGCTTCTTCATCGGCCTGAATGACGACGGTGCCCTGTGGGTTTTCGGCGTGCATACGTTCGATGTTGGCGCGTACCTGGCTTTCTTCAACTTTGCGTTTGTCGATCCAGATTTCACCGAGATCGTTAATGGCGATCAGGATGTTGGCGCGCGGTTTGGACTGCGCGGTGCTGGCATCCGGACGATTCACTTCAATACCGGACTCTTTCACGAAGGAAGCGGTCACGATGAAGAAAATCAGCATGATAAATACCACGTCCAGCATTGGCGTAATGTCGATCTCGCCTTCTTCTGCCTGCGGGGTGAGGTTAGAAAAACCACGTCTCATAATTTAAATTCCGCTTAGTGGTCAAACGTTAACTGATCTTCGAGGTGAATTTTCTGACGCTTTATATAGCGGTCGAGCAGTGACTGGGCGAATACGCCGGTCAGCGCTCCCACCATGCCCGCCATGGTCGGGATGGTGGCTTTGGAAATACCGGAAGCCATGGCTTTCGGGCTGCCGTTTCCAAGGAAGGCCATTACGTCAAATACCTCGATCATGCCGGTTACTGTGCCTAAAAGACCGAATAACGGGGCCAGACCAATCAGCATTTTGATGGTGCTCATATTGGCAGTCAGGTCCAGAGTCAGGCCGCTGATCAGATCCTGACGGATCTGATGCGCAGCCCATGAACGGCGCTCACTGCGGCTTTCCCATTCCTTTACCGCGGCAGCAACCTGCGCCCGGTAAGAGAAGAGAAAGAACCCGGCGCGCTCCAGAACCAGAAGCCACAGAATAAAGATCAGTCCGAAGATGGCGTAGAGGACGTCGCCTCCACGTTCCATGAACAGATAGACCGGTTCGTAGACTTCACCGAACATATCGAATTACGCCGCTTTAGAAGTGGACTGGGCAAGCTGTTCAGACTGGCGCGCCAGAATACCGGTGGCGCGTTCTTCCAGAATCATCATCAGCTCGCGGGAACGGTTGTTGGTCAGAGTGTGCAGGAACACACACGGAATCGCCGCAACCAGACCTTGCACTGTGGTAACCAGTGCCTGAGAAATACCGCCCGCCATCAGTTTCGGATCACCGGTGCCGAACAGAGACATGGTTTCAAACACGTCGATCATACCGGTTACGGTGCCCAGCAGACCCAGCAGCGGAGCCACCACGGAAATGATTTTGATCCAGCCGATAGCACGGGTCAGACGTGGAATTTCCGCCGCAATGGCTTCGCCCAGGTGCAGTTCCAGCGTTTCGGTGTCGGCGTCTTTATTGGCAGTAAATACCGCCATTACACGACCCAGAGCGTTGTTCTCATTCGGTACGTCGGAATCCATTTGAGCGCGGATTTTACGGCCCTCAACAATCAGCACGACCCAGCGCCATACCGCCAGCAGAATACCAATGGCACCCAGCAGCATGATCACGTAACCAACCGCACCACCCTGATCAACACGATCGGTGAGCTCAGGTGACTGGCCCAGAATTTTCAGCAGCTGACCACGCGAAGGGTCAATCCAGAAACCGGTCAGTTCAGTACCGCTGGCGTTTTCCAGATCCGCCGCAGGACCGTTGTAACGACCGCCAGGCTGTTTATCCAGTTCAACCAGATGACCGGCTTCCATATCCCAGTTCAGATAATTGCCGTTGGCAACCGCGTTAAAACCACCCACACGCACGACTTTTTCGGACGTGGTATCACCGGAAGGCAGAATCACGTCGGCAGTGTATGTGGATACACGACCGCTGTAGGTCATTTCACGCTGCATTTCGAACCACAGCTGTTCCAGATCGTCGATCGATGGCAGCTTGGAAGAGGAACCTGCAGTCTTGATCAGATCGGTCAGGAATTCTTCACGACCCGGAATTTCAGAACTGATCACAGAGCCTTCGAACACGCCTTTGGTGTCGCCGGCCACCTGCTGCAGAACACCGAACAATTCTTTCAGGCTGCCCATACGTTCGGTCAGACGATCCTGAGCTTCATTAACCGCGGTTTCATTCAGCTGGAATTGTTTTTCTTTCTGCGCGCTCAGCTGTTCCAGACGGGTGCGTTCAGCAACCGCTTCGTTGACCAGCTTTTCCTGCTCTTGCTTGGACGCATTAAAGCGCGCCATGCGTTGTTTAAAATCTTTGTCGTCACGCGCCTGACCCTGTTTTACCAAATCCAGCAGGCTGTCAACGGTCACAGGCTCGGCAGCGATGGCCGGCATGCTCAGATTGAAAGTAACGGCAGCCGCTACCAATAACGCTTTAAAGTTCATTAACGTGTCTCCTGTGGCGCAGCAACCGGTACTTTAATCAGATCCGGAGCAGCCTGTTCACGGGCGATACGGATACCGGCCATGACTTTGCTCTTGTACGCAGAATCCAGTGGCTGCCATGCAGCGGCCGTGGTGTTCCACACGCCCAGTTCCTGACCATCCAGTGTCTGATAAACCAGAGAAATACGACCCACGCGCAGGAAATCCACTTCGCGCTGCTGACCGTTCACGTCCAGCGTGCCACGGTACGATTCGATGGTACGGCCGTAGTCCACTTCCGCCTGATACGCGTCCATAACCTTGCGGTATTTTTCCGCAACGGTGACGTCGGAACGGCCCATCAGATCTTTCAGGGTATTCACGCGACGGGTACGTTCGTCTTTCAGGAAAGGCACGTCAGCGGCCACGAACTGGTCGATAGCGTCGATCATACGCAGCATCAGCGGCGTGATCTGACGCTCAACCAGAGTGACGTTTTTAATGCTGGCTTCGATGCTGGCCAGCTCATCCTGCTGGGCATTCAGCTGCTTATTCAGCTGAGTGATGTATACGTTCAGGCCGTCAATTTCTTTGACCAGACCACGATATTCACGCTCAGATGCGCGGATGCTGTTGTCGACCGCATCGATCTTTTGCTGTGATTGCTGTGCTTTATCCGCACGGTTAACCCCCTGATCCAGAGCGCTGTCGATGGTAGCGGCGGTTGCGCCAGCTGCCACGGCACTCAGCAGGGCTGCTGCCAGAAGGTTACGAGTTCGCAGTTGCATATCTATTACCCGTTATGACCAGTTACGCCTGAAGTCAGGCTCCCCAAATTCAGTGCGCACGATACTGCAGTTTTGTGACACTTCCGTGACATTACAGAAAGGCTTCAGATATGTGACAAAGCGGAAAAGCCAGAGCTGCCAATGGCTTAGTGATAAATGACAATGTGCGCACTTATAAAATGACAGGCAAAAAAAAACGGCACCCGAGGGTGCCGTTTTTCACATCGTAATCCGAAGATTAGTCAGCGTTTACTGAAGTCAGGCTGTCCAGAGAACCTTCGATTACCCAACCTTCGGTCCAGTTGTCAGAACCGTCTGGGTTAACAGCACCAGCGAAAGAGGTGTTGTCGAACGCGAAGTCAGAACCGTTGTCCACAGCCGCGAAGTCAGTGGTGATACCAGCAGCAGAGGCTTCAGCATTCTGCGCAGCGCCAGCAGCGTTGAATGTGATAGCGGCATTGGTAGATACCGGGGTACCAGACGCTGGCTCATTCGCCTTGGCAATGGTCAGGGTGCCGTCACAGATCAGGTCCTGAACAGAAACGTTGGTTTCTTCAGAATCTTTGATCTCGTAGCAACCAGAGGTGAAGCCAGTAACAACTACTTTAGCCAGATCGGTATTTACCTGACCACGCAGTTTGATACCAGGCTGACCATTGTTGATCTCGCCACCAATCAGAGTCACGTTAGCGATTGCTGCGTGAGTCTTGCTGGTTTCTTCGTTTTTGGCTTTGTCAGAGTTACCTTCGATACCACGTGGATCGTTGGTGCCGCTTGGAGTTGCGCCAGCGGTCTGATTCTTAACAACCAGAGCGTATTGAACGTTACCCATGTAACCAGAGTCGAAGTCGATGTCGTCGTCGTCGTTACCGGTCAGAACCGCGTGAGTTACGTTTACAGTACCGCCGAACCACTCGATACCGTCATCCAGGTTATTGTGAACCTGAATGTAGTCGATGGTAGTGCCGTAACCAACGCCCATCAGAGTCAGACCGTTAATTTCGTTGTCTACACCAACAGACTTACCAGCTTCAGCGATACGAACGTATTTGATAACACCGCTGTTGTCGCCCGGGATGTTACCGCCGTATTTACCAACGCCGTCACCGCCTTCGCCAGTCACGTTACATACTGCAGTTTCACCGTAAGACGCAGTGTCGTCGATGCCGTCTGCGTAGCAAGCACCAGTGTTACCCTGACCCCACTGTGGAGCGAAGCCCTGAATGATCACACCGCCCCACTCAGCCATGCCGTCCAGACCTTCATCAACAGAACTGAAGGTGATTGGTGCAGTTTTGGTACCTTCTGCCATCAGCTTGGAACCACGGGTAACAACCAGAACACCGGAGTTTTCAGCGCGAACGTTAGAACCGGCTTCAACAGTCAGAGTCACACCGTCTTCCTGAGCAGCAACAACGTCAGAAGAAGCTGTGAAAGCAATGTTACCGCGACCTACACGCACCAGACCGTCGAGGATGTATTTAACATCGGCGCTCATGGTGAAATCTTCGTTGATGGTACCGGACACGTAGCACTCAGTCTGAGCGGTGTTACATTCCAGGAAGGAGTATTCACCCAGATCTTTCTTACTGCTGCTGCTGCTGTCGCCGCCGCAACCAACCAGACTTGCCGCTGCCAGAGCAACAGCCAGATAGCTCTTGTTAAATTCCATCATTATTTCCCCTATTAAAAGAAGTTGTTACTTGCAGAAGAAGTGCACGCAGTGTTGCGCACTTTCATTGCAGTTCCATTACAAAACTCAGAATTGATACTCAACAGACGCGCTGAAATCAGTTCCTTCGTAGTATTTTTCAAAGTCCACACCATCCTGAGTAAAACGCACTGGCTCATCGGTAATATTGGATGCCTTGGCTTTTACCAGGAGGGTTTCAGACACGTCATAGCGGTATACAACATCAAAGGTCATACGGCCTTTTTCCATGATGGCTCCGCCATCACCTCGGGACGTCGCATAGATTCGGTCATCAAAATAATTCGCCAGCAGGGTAATGGACTGTCCGGTGGACAATTCGTCAAAGCCCAGTTGCAGGTTGCCCAGATATTTGGATTGCCCCTGCAATTCACGCGAAGAAACACCTTCCAGACGCTCTGCATCAGTACCGGACAGATCCACATTGGAATCAACGTAGGCCATGTTGCCGGAGACAAAAGCACTCAGACTGTCGGTATCCAGATAATTCAGGCGGAAATCGAGCTCCATACCGCTCAACTCAGCGCTTGGTACGTTACGGAAGGTATAACCATCGGCAGCGGAACCATCAGCATCCGGCACACCACGCTCAATTGGATCCGTGATGTTTTTATAGAACAGAGCAACAGTCACGCTCTCTTCATCGGATAAATAATATTCACCGCGCAGGTCAAAGTTATCGATGTGAGAAATTTCCAGATCCGGATTACCGATCAACTCTTTATCGGTTTCCGGATCGTACTGAACAGACTCAGAACGTTCGGTAATGCCCGGACGGGAAACGGTCTGAGTCATACTGCCACGCAGCTGCATATCTTCCGTGACGCGCCAGTTCGCAGACAGCGCTGGCAACACATAACTCTCATCCAGCTTGGACGAAGCATCCTCTTCTTTGGACGGGTATTTCAGTTCCTGAGTCACCCCTTCAAAGCGCAGACCTGCCAGAACGCTGACGCTGTCCATATCCAGTTCTTCCGAGAAATAACCGGCTGTGATGGTTTCATTGGCTTCGTAATCGTCGGTCTGAGTGGTAGAGCCGGAGAAGCCGACCAGACCATTTTCGATATTCGAGTCACTGAAGATTTCATCCGGACTCAGAGAGGCATCTACAGGAGACGTCACGGTATTGCTGGCATAACGGGCCAGATCAACTTCACGGTCTTTGGTTGTCAGGGAGACACCCACTTTGCTGCGCAGCAGCCAGGTATCCAGAGACACTTCACTGGTGTAATCCAGGCCGGCGTCGTAAGTGTTCTCAGTCAGGTCCGCATAACGGCGCTCGATGGAACCCTCAAGAGTAAAGTCGGTACCTGCCGCGGTATTACGGCCATAACGATACGCACGACGATCCGGTTCATAACGGGAAGTTTGTGCAAATCCAACACGCCATTCCAGAGAGTCATCACCCAGGAATTCAAAATGATGCGCACCTGAGAATTGCTGCCCCAGATACTGACGCTCAACCCACTGCAGCGTGGTTTTATTGAATTCTTTGTCGTTTACCACATCAGTGGTGTGTGCAGTTTTAATGGTATTGTCTGTTTTGCGCAGCAGCAGAGTGCGGCTCTGATATTCTGCGTTGTCTTTTTCAAAACCGTAGAAGAAATAGCCTGCCATATCGATCTTACGCGCGGTACGCTCGTAGTCACCAACCACACCCGAGTCGTTGGTTTGAGCATCGTGACGGGCAGTCCATTTATCGCTGTAACTGAACGCACCGTACATGCCGGTGGAGCCTTCGCTTTCTTCATCCAGAGTGCCGTAAGACACAGAAAAACCACGGGCCGGTTTTGCCTGCACCTGCTGAACACCGTAGTTGTGATCGAACGACTGAGTCATTTCGATTTTTTCGTCGGCACTGGTGCCACGAGCGAAGGAGTTACCGCCATCAGTAATGCTTTCTGCATACGAAGGTTGTTCACGGGTGCCGTCGTCAAAGCCCAGGAAATCGGTGCTGCCGCCTTCGTAGCCATTAATATCACTGAAGGTCGTGCGAGAGTTCATACCCAGAGTCACACTGGCCTTACCACCGGTTGCATCCGGCATACCTTTGGTGGTCATACCAATAGAACCACCGGTAGAGTCACCAGGCAGATCCGGCGTGAAGCTCTTCTGAATATCGATACCGCCCAGCACGCTTGCCGGGAAAAGATCCAGCGGCACATCACGACGCATTGGGTCGGTACTTGGCATCAGGCTGCCGTTCAGGGTAGAGGAAATATAACGTCCTGCCAGACCACGGATAACGGCGAACTGACCGCCAACAACCGAAACACCGGCAACACGGGTTAACGCAGAAGCGGCCGACGAATCACCAAAGCGGGACATCTGTTCAGCACCGATCGCATCCAGTACGGCGGATGAATCACGTTCCTGTGCGGTGGCGGTAGAAGGAATATAAGAGCCAACCGCTACGACTTCTTCGATCATGCCGTCACCGGACATGCTCATGGTCAGATTAACGCCGGTATTGACGTTGCTCATCACGCGTACATTTTTGACATCGCGTTTGCCATAATTCGGATGCGCAATGCTCAGGGAATATTCGCCACGCGGCAGTTCGAAGGCAAAATGACCATCGTTGTCGGTCATTACCGCCTGTTCAGTGCCGTTCACAGAAATACGGGCGCCAGCAACCGGGCCACCGGTTTCATCCGACTGCAGGTAACCGGAAATCTGACCGATACCGGCAATCTGTTCTTGTCCGCTGACGTAGGTATTAATGGTTGGCATGGCTTCGCCACCAATCATTTCTACCTGTACTTCTGCATTTTCTGCAGCGCTGGCGGTTGCGAAATCAAATTCACCTAACCACTCACCGTATTTAGACAGCTCAACTTTGTGTTCACCTTCTTTAATGTCGAACACAACAAAGCCTGCAGAGCTGACCAGCTTTTTCTGGCCATCAATGGTAACTGCCAGATCACGTACGGCAGCGCCTTCTTCAGTCACATAAAAAACGGCCTGACCAGCCATCGCCTGAGCAGTAAACAGTGCAGACGCCGCGGTGAGCAGCACACGGTTTGATTTCATTTAGCCCCCCAGAGGAACACAGGAAATTACAGCGGTGTGGGTTCGGCAGAGTAGCTGCGATCGTCCGGGTGATCAGGAACGTCCGTTAACACACCGCACCATAAATTGACGGGGTGCAGTATGTTGCGGATATATGACACTTACATGACATTCAGCCGGATGACACCGGCGCAGACGTCAGAGCGATTTCAGCGAGGGCAGGATGTGAGTGAGGGGTAATTCCGTAAAAATCCTGACCAGATTCTGATCAATTTTTCCGGATTTTCCTTCAGCGTTGAGAATATCGAGCGCCCGTTCAACGGGCAGCGCTGGTTTGTACGGGCGGTCTGAGGCGGTCAGCGCATCGAAGATATCGCACACGGCCATGATTTTTGCGCCAGGCGGAATCTGGGGTTCACTAAGACCAAAGGGATAACCCGTGCCATCCAGCTTTTCATGGTGGGCACCGGCAATGGATGGAATGCCGCTGAGTTCAGGCGTCCAGGGAATGGTTGCCAGAAAATTAATGGTATGGGTGACGTGGCTTTCGATTTCCTGCCGCTCTTCTAAGGTAAGACTGCCCCGCTTAACGGCCAGCGAAAGAAAATCGTCTTCATCCAGCAGGGGCACATCGCGGCCATCGCGTTCCGTAAAGCGCTCTTGCCGGATCGCCTGCAGATGCCCGAAGGTATCTTCATCCAATACGCTCGGTTCGTTGGCCAGCGATACGGCCGAACGCATGCTTTGAATACGGGCCAGCTCACTGGCTTCTTCAGCGGCCAATGTTTCATCCAGCGCAGACGACAGGGTATGCGCCCGCATGTGCTCAAGGCGCAGGGTCAGAAAACGGTTTTTAACGCGTTCGTGCTGGATATCCATACGGAACTGAAAACGCAGCCAGGCTTCTGGCGACAGCTTTTTGGCTTTTACCAGCACATGCTCGCGCACGCCGACCTTACCGAAGTCGTGCAACAACGCGGCGTAGCGCAGTTCACGCAGTTGCGGCAGCGTAAAGCGGATCGCCTGCAGTGCAGGCAGGCGGCTCATGTCGGTGGCTTCCGCCAGCGCCACGGTCAGCTCAGCGACGCGGAACGAATGGCCACTGGTGGTCGGGTCGCGTTGTTCAATGGCGCGCACCGAGGCCCGCACAAAGCCTTCAAACAGCATATTAATGCGTTCAACCAGCAGGTTGTTTTCAATCGCCACCGCCGCCTGGCTGGCCAGCGTTTCCAGCAGGGTTACCAGAGGCTCATCAAACGGGATGGTCTGGGCCTCGCACAAGGCAGGCGACGTCAGCCGGATGGCTTCATGTTTCTTGCGGTTCAGGAACTGGATGACACCGGTCACCCGGCCGTCGTGGGTGCGCATCGGAATGACCAGCATCGAGCGGGTGCGATAACCAATGCGGTGATCGAAGGCCTGATTAAAATGATACGGCGCCGAGTCTGGAATGGCGTAAACGTCATCAAAGTTAAGAATCTGCCCTTCAATCGCGGCGAAGCCAGCCAAAGACTGGGTATTCAGGGGAAAGCGCTGCTCGGTGAAGTCGAGTGCGACGGAATCGTTCTGAGTCAGCTTAAACACCAGCTCAGGTGCCTCACCGCCCTTTTCTTCGATCAGGAATATAGAAGCGGCATCGCAATGGGCGAAGCGGCGGGCTTCGGTCAGGATGCGGGCCAGCAGCGCCGGATGATCCTGCTCTGCCGATAACGCCAGACCAATTTGCATCAGGCGCTCAAGCTGCTGCTCCTGCTGCTGCAGGGACTGCTGCAGCTGACTGGCCGCCTGCTCAGCCCTCTGCAGGCGCAGCGCCTGTGTGAGCGCATTGCGCAGAAAAACCGGAGGCATACCCGGCGGCAGAAGGATTTCATTGGCGCCGGCGATGTGTCCAGCATCCGCTTCGGTCAGGACAAAAGCATCCGCCCGATGAGCGGGGCAGGCCTGCCCTGCTGGCACGACCAACAGATCAGCCGACGCCGCATCAGACGCCACCAGCACACCGTCGCGCACCAGTTGCGTGATGATGTCCTGCGCAGCACCGGTCACGGCCGGACTGTGTATACGGGCCACTGACGCCATCTGTTGTCCTCTCTGGCACACCAGAGTTCAGACTAGCAGCGGCAACCTGCAGCGACCAGTACGGCGGCCGCTCAGGAGACCGTCGGTGGCTCCGCCATTAAGGTCGTAAAAGCCGCCAGCCGTTCTTCAACGGTCGGCAGTTTGTTCACCCGGGTTTCCAGTTGCTCAATGCTGTTCACCACAAAGTCGATGTACGCCCGGACTTTGCGCGGCAAATACTGGCGCGATGGGTAAGCCAGAGAAATGGGGATACGCTTCAGTTCCCAATCAGAAAACAGCGGCACCAGTTGTCCTGAAATCACGTGCTCGACCGCCACCAGAAATGGCAGCTGCCCGATACCAGCGCCGCTGATAATGGCCCCTAGTGCCGAAGTCACCAGATTGGTCGACACCACATGATCAACCCGCACATTGACACTCTCGCCGGTATCGCAGTGCACCATCTCATACCATTGATCCTGCGGGCCCGCGCTGTTCTTCACGCATTTCATGTTCTGCAGGTCCTGCGGATGAACCGGCTTGCCCATTCTGCCGAGGTATTCAGGTGACGCGACCAGCACAGAATCGGCATCGAGCAGCTTACGCCCGATTAAGGTGGAGTCCGGCATGTCGCCGGCGAAGAAACCCACATCGAACCCGTCCTGCACCAGATTGGTTGACTCACCATAGTGAACAATCTCGATGCGGATATCCGGGAACAGGGTCTGGAACCCACCAATGTGCTGACCAATCACCGTGCTGCCCATCACCATAGGTACCGCGATGCGCAGCAACCCCTGAGGGTTTTCCTCACGATCAGAAATCATCTCGTGGGTCTCGAGAATCTCATTCACCAGATGGCGACAGCGGTTGTAGTAAGCAGCGCCCACTTCGGTCAGACTCAGTTGACGCGTGGTACGCTGCAGCAGGCGACAACCCAGCTTTTCTTCGAGGTCGGCCACCATGCGGCTGATACGCGACTTAGGCATCCCCAGCACCTTACCGGCACTGGTAAAACTGCCTTCGTCGACAACCCGGATAAAAACCGTGAGTTCATTCAGATCCAGCATGAAATTCCTTAACTGCTCTATGTGACAAAACGGGCAGACTTTTATTTTTCTATAAAAAACAATCGGTTACAAAGCACTTCAAAATACCCCGCAAAGTGGTGTCAATACATGCCTTGTGGTACGATGGAACACATTACAAAAATAATAAGACAACATCACCATGACCCGTTCCTGGAACAAATGCGCCCTCGCGCTAGCGATGTCTTCTGTACTCGCCGCCTGCGGAAACTCAGGTGGAAGTTCTGGCCATGCCTCATCTGCCAACACAGGTTCGCCTGACAGCGCAGGCAACGGCTCACAAATCAGCGACGTTAAACAGACTCCGCTTAATCTGAACCTCATCTCAGACAGTGCTTTGCGCACCTGTGTGGAAGAAACCGGCGTTTCCTACACCCAGCAATTGCAGATACTGGAATGCGCGGACTATAACATCGGCTCTTTGGACGGAATCGAGCAGTTTCAGCAACTCAGAGTCCTGAATCTGAGACTCAACGACATTCAGGATCTGTCGCCGCTGGCCGATTTAAAAAACCTTTCATATCTGGATATCAGCCGCAATCAGGTATCTGATATCAGCCCGCTGACCAAGCTGGTGCAGCTCAATACACTGGCCGCTGCCAACAACAGCATCACGAATATTGAAGCGCTGGGCACCCTGCCTAAGCTCGACCGCCTGTACATCAACGACAACCGCATTGCGAGCCTGGAGCCCGTCAAAGACATCGCCTCTATACGCCACCTGACGGCAAACAATAATCCTGCGGGTTTCCCTTCTGCGCTGCCAGCGAATATTGCGACCTACCGTATCTGAACGGGTCGCAAACTCCGGCAGTGACTCAGCACCTTATCTGATCATTAATACAAACAAGTATTCAGCATAATCCTCTGAATTCTTAAATAAAAAAGCCGGCGTTCGCCGGCTTTTTTATCAGTTGCTGGTGTAGGTCTGCGACCAGCTTGGCAGGGTATTCACGTTACCGTAGTTGGTATTGCCACCGTACAGCTGAAATTTAGGATGGCTCGGAAAGTAGTTGTTTGGATGCTGGCCCTGTTGCGTGGTGGCTTTCAGGGAATCATCGCCACCCAGGTTGATCCAGAAGCCCGGCTGGGTAACTTCTGGAGAAAAGCCCTGTACCGAGCTCCACTGAATTGAGCGGGTACCGACAGAGAAGAAAAAGGCTTTCGAGTGCTCAATATAGTTCGACTGAACCGGGAACAGCTGGGCTTCTTTCGATTCATTAACCAGGCTATCGGGATCCGTCACCAGAATACTGGCCAGACCGGAGACCGAATACAGATTGAGGTTGTTGGCATCCAGCCAGCCTATGGTACGCACGCCACCCAAAAATGCATCCAGCTTAATTTCCCCTACCGGAATAACGCCCCCTAATTTTGGCTCAGCTACAATAGAAGGTCTGATAAAACCGGATACCACGTCAATAATGTTGCCCTGATACCCAAAGGACTCTTCTGCACCTAAACGGAAACCCACCAGTTTACGCACGCCGGACGACTCGTCGAAGGCAAACTCAAAGTACGGGTTCTCTTGCACGAACGGCAGCATTTCATAAACACCGTTACCCTTATCGCGGATCTGGCCCATGGTCAGATCACGCAGTTTGATATCCACGCCACCATCCGGTTGGAAACCACCCGGGTAGTCGAAGAAACTCAGGCCAGCTGTTTCGTGAGTCAAGGCGGAGGATTTGTAATTACTTTCCGCAAGACCTACAGAGCCACAAGGCTTCGCAGTACAAGCCCAGTTAATATTATCGTTATAACTTACCGGAACGACGTTGTTGTAACAGATCTTGTCGCCTCCAGCACCGCCGGTACAGTTGGTGCCCTCTGGGCGCCAGTAACGGCCCAGTGACAGCTCATCAATGTTAGCGTTAATTTCGATACGGGCACCAATGGTCAGACGCAGCATATCCAGTGAAGAACCATCCGCCTGAGTGACCGACTGATCGTTCACCTCAAAAATCGCCTGACCATAAGTATCCGAAAGCGCCGCTTCATCCATCATTTTCATTGCATAGCCGGATGCAGAAGCAACCAGAGCAAGGGTAGTAACGATTGTTTTTATCATAGTAGTCACATGCCCGTTATTGAGTCGAAAAAATACTCATTGTGGTATTCGCCGGGAACTGAAGCGTCCCATCGTATTCAATGGCCATCACAAAACGGGATGACGCGTTCACTTCTTTTTCACTGCTGAGATAAAGCCCTTCGGTTTTGAACTCATCAAAAACAATTTCTTCCGGAAGAGTCCACTGTAACGCCCCCTCAGAACCGGAAGGACCGAAGTCGTTGATCACATCCAGCTTCAGGCCTTTAATTTCGATCGAACCCGTGATGTTATTGATGACCAGCCAATAATCCTGCCCATCAAGATACTCAGCGTCCGCATTGGTGTAGCTGATCCGGGAGCCATCATCAAAATCAGCCTTGGCACTCAGTGTAATACCCGCCTGTCCGGACTCTTCCCCCAGATCCGCTTCACTCATTTCTGCCATTTCCGCTTTTGCGGTCAGCGACAGAAACACGAATAAGAAACCATAGATTTTCATCATCAGAGATCCTGTGTAGTGAAGATCAGGCGCTGAATTTCCAATCCTTTGATTTCCAGAACGTTCTGATTCGGAATATAAGGAATGGTACTGTCCGGGTTGGCCTGGTTATAGATGGCCACCTGCTCATTATAAATAACGGTTTTTGGCACAAAGGCACGGTGGGTAACGTCATCAACGGTTGCCACAATGGCACCACTGGCATCGCGCAGATAGATATCTTCAACACCGGTAATGATTTCCGGATCATCAGGGTCTCCAAAGCCCAGCGACTGAATATAAATATTGCCTTGCGGCGCCGGACCCACATCCTGTGGCAGAGCAGCAATTTCCATGCGCAGCTGTGTGGTTGCCGGCAAATAAACCGGGTTTTTCCAGGTGCCACGCTGAATCTGTGAATACTGCACAGTACTGATGGTGACCGGCTGGTCAAAAGAACCCAAAGGCAGATAAACATCGACGCCACGCAATTCCAGCATGCTGGACGCAGCACCACTCGGATCGGCGGTGATGCGGATGACGTCAGCGCGAAGTCCTGTCGTCATCGACATGGCAAGACCACGGTCGGCATATATGGGCTGACCACCATTGGTATACCGGGCCCTATCTGCAGCACTCAGGGTTTCACCCTGATTATCATGTGCCCAGATATAGGTGGACGTACCATAGAGCCGCGCGCCTTCCACATCGACATAGGCCAAGAACTGATCGTCGGCACCGAAGTCACGGTTTTCATCAGTAATTGAGTCCAGGCGGAAGTGCAGGTCAAATTTATCGGTCGCCTGATCAAGGCGGTCTTCCTGCGCCTGAAGGTAGGCTTCGTAGTTGGCAGCTGTCGTGTAAAGACTACCGACACTCACAGCCTGATTATTAAAGAACCCCTGCGGCAGGCCCTGGTAGTAGGACGTGGAACCGGCACGTGGCGACACCTGAAACATTTTGTTGGAGTAGGTATAAAAGTTGCGATTCAGCTGCGTCACATCCGCAGCCGGATACCCGGTGTACAGAGCTGTGTGTACGCGATTACCCGTTACGAAGGTTCCATCTCCTTCTGGATCAATCAGGCCGGAGTGAGACTCGGTAATCTCACGCAAATCCCCGACATAGAAAGGATCATCATAGGTACCAAAGCGACCACCACTGGCGGCACCACCGGCTTCGGTACCACTTTTATAGAAACGCAGTTCGCTGAAAATAAGGTACTCAGGATCTGCATCGTCCGTCAGGCGGATACGCAACTGGAAATCGTCCGGATTACCGTAATCACCCGAGTGGATCACCACATTATCGAACACAGCACCGATACCTTCGCCGGTAACATTACCGAGTTCGTTCTCATCCAGCGACTGCATTGCGAGAACAAACTGCGGCAAAGTTAAAACTAAAGCGGACGTTAAAATTTTAATGTTCATAAATCACACCTTAGTTTGAGTACCACTGCCATGAACGATAACTACAGCTCAGGCCCGAGTCTGCACGCAGGAACAGATTTCCACCGATGGCACCACACATAACGTAATCTGGTGCCCCTACTACCGATATTCTGTCACCAGACATAGAGAACTGCTGCAAATTATTGTTTGAATCACACGCCTCAATTCTGAAGTTGGCGCTATTACTGTTGCTTGGTACTGCTAAACACATGCCAGGCTGACTACGGCTTTCTATTTGTTTAGTGAAGGCATTAAAAGTGAATGTGTAATTATTCACTGCAACAGGGCCACAGCTATTGCCGATACCGTAATCCCATTCAATGTCTGTAGCACCACTGATGTATGCACACTCGTTATTATCGTTGTATTCAATCCTGCGCCACACTTCCGTTGGATGAAAACGATACGTCTGCTCAACAACATCCCCGGTCACGTTTCCGACAAAACGCACTTTCATTTCTACATCGCTGCTGTTGCCATCGGTAACATATGGCATCAACAAGCGAGGGTTAAAAGCGGCACCACTGGCAGGATCCAACGCAATCGACCCAGTCGCATTCACCGACTGTTCGGGCGCATCATCTTTCCGCAGTAACGCGCTCAGGCTCTGGCTATTAACCGTCGCATTCACACTGCCTGCCTGATAGAAGGTTACGGAATACAAAAGTGCCGTATCCTGAATATCGTAAATTCCCTGATAAGCATTGAAAGAAGCATTCAAAGCGACATAGCCATGAACCGGCTGAATATCACGAGTAATGTGTTCAACACTGGTATAGGTTGTTGCGTTCAGCGCAGTGTTACCCTGACTGGTTACCCGCGTGGCACTGGCTGACGCGAAGATGTCACTCAGAAAATCCCGGGTGTTTTTAATACGGAAAGAGACTTCCGAGAAATTCTGGGTGTCTTTATTCGCGTTGGCGATATCGCCGATACCGACAACGCGATCTGGACTGGCGTTGTCCATTCGCAGCGTCACAACACGATTATCCATTGGTTCAACCGTGTTCACTGTCTGTACAACCAGACTACGGTCATCATCACCATTGCGAGTAAACGCCATATTTCCGGTTGCGGAAGCAGAAGCCCCATCAATGCTCAACGACAATATGTCACTCAGCACGTAACCACTGAGAAGCGTGGAAGACAGCTCGTAATCGGCTGAGAATGCCGTATTACTGTTCTGCGTGCGAACAACATTAATGGTAACTGCCCCACCCTCATCCACTTCCAGTAAACCGGTAGCCGGTGCACCTGTAATGCTGGAAGTGAGCAGCGCCGGTGTGGTGACGTCGGTGATGGTCAGCGCCAGCGTATTCTGGGTAATGGTTTCATCCAGCCCATCACCAGTCGTCGGTTGAATCTGGAACGTCAGAACTTCGTCGTTTTCCTGTTCATGATCATTAATCACAGTAAAGGTAACGACCTGAAGTTTATCGGCAATTGAGCTTCCGGGCGTCAGCTCGGGGAATACCAGCTGTGCGGTAAATCCGGCATCAGTGGTTGGCGCGTCGTTCGGCGTCTGTGCTGTTTTCACCACATTCAGAATGCCCGCCGGAGCGTAGAGCGACGTGTTGATACGCTCCACGATGGCTTCACACTCTTCTGAACCGGTTGCCCGCAGTTCGTCCGGCACGCTCGCATCGGTATTCGGTTCTTTACAGGTCGCAGAACCCGAGACAAAGCGGAATTCACCCGGAGCGTAATCGCGGATCGTGATTTGTGCCTGATTCTGAGCGGTCAGAATCGGATCAAGGGTAGCGGCATCGTAGTTAAGACCCGTGATGGTAATCTGAAGGGTCATATCAGCATCACCAATCGACGGATTATCAAACACCTGAATATCAAAGCATTTGTCGGTGCTGTCGCCATCAAGGAATTGTACAGAATCCGACAACCCGACAGGCTGAAGACCAGTCGCCAGGAACTGATAATCACCCGTCGAAACATCCGCGCCTGCGACGGCAGAACCGGATATTTCATAATTCACCGTCACCAGACCCGTTGCTCCGGATTCGCGTTTGATACAGATCTGCTGAGTCGCCGCGTTATTTTCCAGAACAATCTGAGGATCCGGCCCTTCGATGGAGAAGTTACCGTAAGGGTTTGGCGTCAGGTCAGTAAGGCGCAGCACATAATTGGCCGGAGATCCGGTGGTTGCACCAGACGCATTGGCAATTTTCAGACGCGCTGTTTCTGTACCTTCACGGATATTATCGTCCGCATTATCGAGGGTAAGGGTAAAGGTCTGAATACCACGGGTGTCCGCCGCCCAGGTAACCGGGAATCCGGTGCCCGACGCGTAAGCGGCGCCGAACGCCAGATCGGCCGTATCGGTTGCCGTTACCATATCCGCCTGCTCACCCAGCTCGGCCGTGCTGTTGGCCGTATCCAGATCAACATAGACAGTCAGCGGCGCTTTGCTGCCACGGGTACGTTCCAGTGACACAGTGACCGTATTGCCAGGCGCGGTTGCAAATTCATCAGCCACGGAACCGGCCGAAGCAAACTGTACCTGACCCAGAGGCGGTGTTGGTAACACCTGCCCACGCTCGGTAGCGGTCAGGACACGATTGAAGATCTGAATATCATCGATCAGACCCGTAAAGGATTCTGCTGATCCCGGAACATGACCGACGTAGAAACTGCCAGTATTGCCGACCGACGTTTCGCCGACGAAATCGTAACTGGCCACCAGCGCTTCATCGATGTACACATCAAAGCCGTCGGTGCGTTTTGAATAAATAATATTCAGCCACTGCTGGAACGGAATATTGGATTGATTCGCCGAGCGGTTGGCTTCCAGCGTGGTGCTGTTGGTGGAGTGCAGACTTTCTTCACCCGGGAACAGGAACATCGCCGGCTGGCGGTCCATCTCGCCGTCACCTTTCTGCAGAATACCGCGCCAGTATCCTGTACCCGCCACTTCAATACTCATACGGAAGGCGATGGTGTAGGCCGTTGCCGGAATATCGAGGCCATTGGACGGATCGGCCGTCAGACCCGGAACGATCATCACATCCGTCGGGGTCAGCGATAATGAGCCCGACGCTACGGCCGGCAGCGGATTAGCGACGGTATTGATCGCGTCGTGACCGTTACCGGAAATGTCTTTTTCCGGCGCAGCCGCGTCGCTGAAATCGTAGTGAGCCAGAATCGGCGCCTTGATACGCACGGTCACGAAATAGTCGGCGCTCACCGCCGTGGCGGTACCAGGCGGAATGTCGGTCACCGTCAGCTTGAACGTCAGCAGCGCATCCGTCTGCAGCAGCGTTGGCGCATTGTACTGGGCCGTCACTGTGCCAGTGCCCAGAGCACCGGTCACCAACTGATTATTGCTGACCACCACATCGGAGTCGGCCACATTACTGAAGCGGCTGTCGCTCACCAGAGTCCAGATGGCGCTGGCAATACCGACTTCTTCATCGTCCGCCAGTGCCGCTGACAGCACCACGCCCGGGGTTTGTTCTGCGACAACCAAAGCCGTTGCCGAGGTGTCGGCCACTACCGGGAAGTTGGTTTCAGCGCCATTGACGGTCCATTCACCCTCTTCCACCCGGTCCTGCGCGTTGATCCAGACCTGCGACAAACCACCGAGCTCCATCGCCAGCTTCAGCTTGGCGTTCTGTACGGCGTCGGTAGGCGCAGCGAAGCTCCAGTTCTCGTCGGCGGTATCCAGTGAGTCACAGGCGGTGAAACCTTCTGACCAGCGCATATTGGTGGTTGGCGTGACATTGACGATGCGCCACTCGTAACCGTTGGTGCAGGCGTAGCCACGCGAAACCGCGCTGCCTGCCGTGTATTTGCAGGAGTCTGCGTACCAGGTGCCTGACCCCGGTGTGACGCGGTCAAAATAAGCGCAGTCGTTGGTCTGGTCGAGCAGACTGTCGACGGCCCAGTCGGCGTAAACCTGATACGGGCGCCAGTTGCCCTCGACCTCCTGATCACTCAGGTTGAGCCATGCGGCCTTGCCGGCACTGGCCACGACAGACGACAGCAGCGCCTGATCCATGGTCGCGGAACGGCTGCCGTAACCGTGCGGGGTAAAGAATTCACTGCCCGGGAATTCGAGCGCACAGGCAGAGAAGCCCTGCGACCAGATGCCGGTGGACGAAGTCACAAACCATTCAATGTTGGAACCGGTTACCTGACGGCAGGCAAAAGCGGCCATTTCCGTCGAGCAACGGGCAGCGTGCCACTGGCCGTCGGTGGCGATCTGAGCGCAGTCGCGGTTGCTGATGTTGGATGGTTCACCGGTTGCCCACCAGGCGTAACGCAGGCGGTTGGCAATCCACTGCGACTCCAGCGCCGTGTCACTCATGTTGATCCACACCGGCTGCCCCGCCATGACGGCAATCAGCTCGCTGAGTTCATCCGGTGTGCGTGGCACCGCAAACAGGCTGTTGTTCTGTTCCTGACAGGCGGCAAAACCGTCGTCCCACTTGCCGGACAAACCCGTAATGGTCCAGCTGCCGTTAAAACAGGCGTAGGCGTAACCGGAGTTGCACGGTACGTCAGTCCAGTTGCCAGAGGTATCCAGCAAGGCACAGTCAGAGTTGTTGTAGTTGTCGAACACCGGCTTCTGCCAGACACCCAGCTTCAGGCGATCGGCAAACCAGCGGTTATTGGCCGAGGTAATTTCGCTGACGTAGTAGTAATTCAGCCAGGTATTTTTAACCTGGGCAGATGCCGCGCGAATCGCCGTGTCCAGCGCCTGCTCTTCGGCTGCCGTTACCGGCGCGGAGAAATAAAATTGCGGGCCAAACTGATCCTTACACATGCGGTTGCCGCGCTCGTAAGACCAGTAGTCTTCGCCAACCTGTGGCACCACTTGCAGCGAACCATTCACCAATGCGCCCTTGGAGGTCGCCACGTTCCAGCTGGAACCGTCGAAGCAGGCGTAATGCGCCGCCGCAGAGGTGCAACTGGCCGTGCGCCACGGGTTGTTCTGACCCGAGGATACGGTGGATTTATACACACACAGATTGACCGGCTCTTCACCCGGATACGCAGGGCTCAGCCAGTTGGTAAAGGGCAGATTTTTGCGGAACGACGTGCCGGTGGTAACCGCCGTCACATGATCTTCATTGCCGCCATCCGTCATGTTCAGCCACACACGGGTAATGGCAGTACCGCGCTCTTTCTGTGCCAGCAGGCGCGCAAAGTCGATCTGAATGGCGTCGTTCTGAGTCAGCGGCGCCGCAAACACATAGCCCGTACCGTATTCGGTAAAGCACTGTTTGTGTCCGTCGGCCAGATTCTGAATGCGGCCCTGCGCCTGAGTGACTTTCCAGGTATAGCCATCGGTACAGGCCCACGGATAATCAACGGAACTGGTGCAGCTGATGTCGCTCCAGAAGCCATCATCCGCCTGCACCACGCAGTCTTCACCCTTCACAACCGAGGTTTCAGCAGCGGCTAAAACACCACCGTTGTCCGGCTGACCTGAGGCCCAGTTCGGATACTGCGCAATCGCCGCCGCATTGGTTACCCACACGCCTTCACGCATGGCGTCGGTGGCGTTAATCCAGACCGCTGCAACCCCTTCTGTATTCAACAGCGCACGGGCCTGCAGGTTTTCGTTGTAGGTTTCCGGCGCGGCGAAGACCCAGCCCGCTCCCAGAGCGGCACAGGCATTGGTGGCGGTGGAAAAATCATCCAGCGCATCAGACGTCAGCGACAGCGCCCAGTTGCTGCCATTGCGGCACAGGTAACGATAGGTGGTTGCCGATGAGCAATTCTTGTCGGCCCAGCTGCCTTCATCGTCGTTCTGCAGCACAGCGCAGTTTTCCTGGCTGGCGCCGTCTGGTTCCGTGGCAGACCAGATCGGTGTGGTGGTCGAACGACGGTTCCATTCCCACACAGCAAAATCGTTCAGACGGTTACCGTTAATCCAGAAATCACCGCCAACACCTTCGATCAGGGCAAAATATTGCAGCAGCAACGATTCATCCTGCGAACGAGGCGCCACAAACAGATACCCGGTACCCAGCGTGTCACAGGCGTTCTGGCCGTTTGCAAAATCCGTGAGGCTGACGTTGCTGTCCGTGAAATACCAGCGGCCGCCCGTGGTACAGGCAACCGGCAGTGACTGACTGCAGTCGCGGGCACGCCAACGGGAAGTGGATGCCGAAGCCGATACACACAGTTCGCTGCTCACAGCGGATGGCTGACCCACTTCCCAGTTGTTCACTTCTTTATTGAGCAGCCAGATACCTTCTGACTGCTGATCGTTGGCGTTGATGTAAGCCTCAGTCACACTGGCCGCATTCATGGCGGCAACCAGATCCGTTTTCTGACTCAGGGTAACCGGAGCAAAGAAATTAAAATGACCACCAAATGCCGCAGCACAGATCTCAGACATGGCTTGTGTGGTGCTGTAGGTGTGTGCCGCCGGAGTAATGCTCCAGGTACCATTATTGCCGGTATAAGGATCGAAGCAGGCAACACGCTCGCTGCGACTGCAGTCGATGTCGTTCCACAAACCACTGGCCGTTTGCTGGGTCGCGCAATCTTCACCTGAGCCTGCATTATTCGGCTCACCTGTGTTCCAGAACGGTGCCAGAACATCCACATTCAGGTTCAGTACGAAAGTCTTTTCGTAACGACGATCGTTCATATTGATCCAGACGTTACCAGCCCCCGCATACGCCGCGATGGTTTTCAGATCCTGCGTCTGCGCATAAGAGGTCGGGGCGGCAAAACGGTAATTGCCCGTCGCGCCATTGCTGTCGGCAATTAATGCACACTGAGCGTTGGCCGCAGCGACCAGCTGATTTTCATTATTCGCATTGTTAGACGCTTCCAGCGCAATCGAGCCCGGAGAAATGGCCCAGTTATAACCATTGAAGCAGGCAACGCGCTGACTGTTGGTGCAGGGGGTATCGTCCCAACGCGCATTGCTGCTGTACAACTGAATACAGTCGCCGGAATCGTTAGGTTCGCCAGGGCTGAAGTAAGCCTTTACCGCGCCATTGGCTTTGGCGGCCTCCTCAAAATAGATGGTGACACCGTCGGAATAACGCTGCCAACTGCTGTAGGCTTTGTTACTGTCATCTTCATTGATCAGGTCATACCAGACACCACCAACCGGATCGCCACCACGGGTATCGGGTTCTTCATAACCTTCATTCCACAGCCATTCACCGGTGTCGGTGATCAGCTTGAGGTTCAGCCAGGCAACCGTACCAGTGCCCTGCGCCTGAATCAGACGCGTTACCAGACTGCGCTCCTGTTCGCTGCGCGGTGCCGCCAGCGAGTAACCGACATAAGCATTGCTGCCGGTATCTGAATCCGGCCGGCTGCAGGCGTCCAGTGCCTGATTGCTGAACTGGTGGGTCGCGTTACGGATGACCCAGGTGCTGTTATTGCTGCACAGAATTTTTGCCCGGCTGTCGCAGTCGGCGCTGATCCACTTACCGTCACTCTGACGAACCGTACTGCAGATTCCCACAGCGGAAGATGGCTGGCCCGATGCCCAGTTGAACAATCCGTGGTTCAGTTTCCAGTAGCCTTCCAGATCCATATCGGTGGCGTTAATCCAGACCGATGACAGACCTGCGCCACTGATGGCGCTGTTCAGCGCTGATTGTTCTGCACTGGTGCGCGGAGCCGCAAACTGGCTGGCGCCGGACGTCGCATTACGGCAAATCGCATTCAGCTCATCCACCGATGTAAATGCCACCGGCGAATTAACCACAGTCCAGGAAGTAAAGGTGCTGTTCGCACAGGCAACCGCACGGGTCGCGCTGCAGCTTAAGTCATTCCAGATACTGCCCGAAGTGCTCTCGGCACAGTTTTCAGAACCACCGGAATTATTCGGTTCACCGCCGTTCCAGAATGGCGCCAGATTGGTGGCGCCTTTATTAATGACCCAGACACCTTCAGACACCATATCCTGAGCATTAATAAATACGCCGTTGGTAATGCCCGCATTGGAAATCAGCGTGGTCAACGCATTGCGCTGTTCCAGCGTGGTGGGTGCGGCAAACTGGCTGCTGATATTGGTACAGGCCGTCTGCGCATTGGAAATAGTGCCGGAGGCATTGTTATCGGCGCCCATGGCAACCGTGCCGGCCGTCAGACTCCATACCGTGCCGTTAAAACAGGCAACACGACGGGTCTGCTCACAGCCGATATCGTTCCACACACCGGTATTGGTCTGGGTCGCGCAGTCTTCACTGCTGGAGTCGTTCGGCTCCCCGGAATTCCAGAAAGTAACGGTATCCGAATTAATACTGACCACCTGGGCCGCAGTGAGGCCGCCGGTGGCACCATCATCAAACCAGATCGAGGTTTTATCAGCGATGGACGCAGCAAAACTCAGTGAGGTACTGAGCATTAAAGTAAGGGTGAGAGCTGTTTTTTTATAATTGTTTTTCATAACCTGCGTGCCCTGTTACTGGAGCGGTTCAACCCGGAAATAACTGCCCGGCTGCAGCGATATATTGTTCATGACCAGTCGCCCGGTCTGCCCCTGCTGAATCAGTCCGTCGCCCACCCGGATCTGATTAATGTTGATATCCATGCTCTGATCCAGAATACCGACGTGCAGACCTTTGTCGGTCTGGTCGATGGTTTGCGATACCGACACATTGTTCAGTACCACACTGGCGGTCAGCTGTGGATCAGGATTGCCCGACACTTCAGCGGGATCGTCTTTAATGGTGAGGTCAAACGAGGTCGTGCCGGCCATCACCAGATCCATCTGCAGACCCTGACTGCCCGCGCCCGGCAGAGTCAGCATTGAAAGATCGATGCTGCCGCCGTTCAGGTTGAGATTTTCAATGGCGTAAGAGCCCATGCTCAGGCTCTGGGAAGAACCATCACCGGCGCTGAGCGTCAGCGAGCCGATGGTCAGGTCCAGATCGGTAATATCGGTAATGTGCGACTCGATACCAGTCACTTTAAAACGATCAATGGCGTTCTCGGACGTAATATCAATGAAGTCCAGGGTGTAACTGATTTCACCATTGGTGTTCAGAGACACATCATTGAAATTCACACGCTGATCGCCGGTGCGGTAAAACACGTTACCGACAGTCATATCACTGTTAATTTTACCGCGAATACCGTCCACCCCGGCGTCGGTATTCGCGGCCATGGTGATGTAACCGGTATTAATCGAAATATCGGCGTAGCCTAAATCACCGAAATCGTTGGCGCCGAAAATGTTGTCGCCGGAGGAATCCAGCAATGAAATATTGCGGATTTCGAAGCTGCCCGAGGTTTCACCGAATTCGAGTTTCAGTTCATCGGTCGTACCGGTCAGAAATAATTCACTGCGGAAGGCGCTTTCACCGGCTTTTGGTAAAAACACGATATCACTGGAGAAGGTTAAGCCGTCTTCATCAAATTGATACGTCAGACCACTGCCCTCTTCCATCACGGTACGGAAGCCAACCTTGGCACCTTCCGGATCATTGAGCAGCACAGTTTCGAGGTAACTGTCGCCAACGAATTTCCACACAGAAAAACGTACGGCGTTAAATAATTCGCGACCGCTGAGCGATACCGCGCCCAGCTCCAGATCCAGCGTATCCACATCGCTCTGGCGGATGCTTACGTTACCCTCTGCATCAATGTCGATATCGGTGCGTATCGTGTCCACACCCGTCATGACACCGGTCGCGTCCGTGGTAATGGTGCGCAGCTTCAGGCCACCAATGGCCAGATAATCTTCACCCTTGCCATCCCGGTCAGCCTCCGTAAAACGCAGCTCACCGGTGGTGAGAAATTCGCCGTTAGGATCGTCAGTGGTGACTTCGATGGTAATGCCCGACTGACCGGAAACTCCGGCCATATCGGTATCTTCCAGCACCTGCATGGCCATCACCGGCACAGACACCGGCAACGACGCCATTACAATGGCCGACAGAATTCGGTTGCGCTTCATCATCAGTGGCCCTCCACCTGCAGGTAGGATGCGTTGGATAAATTCATCTGAATATCCATAGTTCCCAGACTGATCGGATTCACCGTGGTGGCCACCTTGTCAGAACGCATCAGGGTAAAGTCCTGAACAATCACGTTGGCGGTAACACCGGAGGTCGCATCGTTGGTATCGAAATCGAACACCAGACCGCGCTCGCCATCCAGGTTCATGCGCATGCCGTTCACTTCGTAATCACTGGCCAGCACAATACCGGCCGACATTTCAAAGACGTCGGCGCTTGGGTAATCGCCGTCAACGGCACCGGCGATGTAGACGTAATCCAGACTGGAGCCCGCTTTCACGACCGCGTCAAATTCCAGACCGTATTCCGCTGCGCCCCGGGCGTTTTTCACCAGCAGATAGCCACCCGGCTGCAGGTTAATGTCGCGCAGGGCAACACTGTTCAGTACGTCATCGCCGATGCGGGCGTTGTAGAAATTGATATTGCCACCGGTCACGGTTGGCAGACCGATGCGCAGACCTTCGCCAACAAGGTCAAAAGTGATGTCTTTCAGAACAATGCCACCGGACGATGGATTGTAGGGATCGCTGAAATCGACGGTGGTCGTGAAGCGGGCACCCTCGTCTTCAATCCAGGTGTCGTAGGACATGGACGCCGGAATCTCGATATCCAGCTTCAGACCATTGCCCTGATAACCACCGGCGTAGAGATACGTCACCAGCGAGTCACCACTGCCAATCTGGAAGTTGCCCTGACCATAGCCGCCCAGCGACTGGTTGTTAATGGCAATGGAGCCGACTTCCACCTCAAAGGGCAGGTCACGATTGGTAAACACCAGGGCTTTTTCACCGCCGACATCGCGGACTTCCAGATCCACCTGAACCGGACGGTTCGTCGGCGTGTAGACGCGCACCGGGGACATAGAGATGGTACCGACCTCGCCGCCGGCCAGGCCGTCGTCGTCGATATAAGTAATAGAATCGATACGCGCATCGAATTCGGACGTATAACGCAACCCCTGTGCCTGACCCGTTACATCAGACAGGGATGACTCATCCAGCGCTTCCAGAGCAAGAGCGTGTCCGGCCGCCAGCATGGCGCCCAACGCTAGACAGCACTTCAATGCCATCTGCTTCTCCCTTTTTATTGTTGTTATACGTACGTAAAGACATGGTGATACGATCGTGCAAGATAACAGAATCGAAACCCGCGTGCTACTTCCCGGCAGGCCACAGAATAAAGCACTAACTGACATTTGTCTTACACAGAAGCAGGCATGAGCCGGCGGCCGCACGGCCACAGGATTTGTAAATTTTTACAAGAAAAAAGCCCGCCGGGGATTAATCCCGACGGGCCATCTGAGAGGCACAACTGGCGTCAAAAGACAGGTTTAACCCTGTGACAGCAGCTCGCGCAGATCGAGAATCGCCGCATTGGCACGGGAGATATAAGAGGCCATCACCAGCGAGTGGTTGGCAAACAGGCCAAAGCCGCTGCCGTTCATGACCATAGGTGCCCAGATCGGCTCCTGAGTGGCCTCCAGCTCGCGGATAATCTGGCGCAAACTGACCAGAGCATTCTTCTTCACCAGCACATCACGGAAATCGACTTCGATGGCTCGCAGAATGTGCGCCAGCGCCCAGGCCGAGCCGCGGGCTTCGTAGAACACATCGTCGATCTGATTCCACGGCGTTTTCACTTCCTGGTCGTAATCCGCTGGCGTCGACTGCTGCGCATTCGGTTCGCCGGCCAGATCGGTATTCAGTCGTGGGCGGCCAACCGAGGCGCTCAGACGCTGCGACAGACTGCCGAGGCGGGTTTCCACATCGAACAGCCACTGACGCAGGTTGTCGGCACGGGCGTAAAACTGGGCCGTCGGTTCTTTCGGGTCCGCCAGACGTCGCAGGTAGTTGTTCAGAGCTTTCAGACCGTGCTCATACTCGGCTTCCGACGACGGCACCGCCCAGCTGTTGCTGTCGAAGTGCAGCTGCGGCTCAGCCACCGACAGGTCTTTATCTTCGGTGGACTGACTCTGCGAACGGCTGAAGTCTTTGCGCAACGCCCGGGCAAAATCGCGCACCTGCACCAGCACGCCGTATTCCCAGTTAGGGATGTTATCCAGCCAGACGCCCGGCGGTAATACATCGTTGCTCAGGTAGCCGCCACGCTTGTAAAGCATGGTTTCGGTGATTTCCATCAGGGTGGCCGTGGTGGTGAAACCGATCACGTTATCAACACCCATAACCGCGGCGCGCTCATCCGCTTTGGCTTTTACCGCGAACATGTCCGGCTCAGCACTCCAGAAGAATCCCAGCACCAGACAGATCAGCAGATACGCGCCCGCCGCCAGCAGAATTGCATTGCGGCCGAAACCTGCATCCGCCCACCAGTCTTTGGCGCGCTCACGATAATCCTGGAATTGCTCCGACAACTTCCCCATGACAATGTCCTTACCACTCAGCCTTGCATTAAAAGGAAGCAGAAAGCGTAACCGCCACCGGGAGCCGGAACAAGTGAGATCCTGCCAAATGAGCCTTGAAAGCAATAAAAAAGCCCGCAATTTGCGGGCTTATTCAGCAATCCGGTTGGATTACATGCGGTAGTTCGCCTGGAAGGAGATGCCCAGAGCGTCAACTTCGAACTCACCTTTCAGGTTGTCGTAACCCTTCTGAGTGTCGGTCAGGTCGTAGTTGTATTCGTTGATCTCAGACTTGTCCATGATCAGGTAAGCCAGACCCGCATCCACGCTCCATGCGTCGTTCACGTTGTAGGTTGCACCCACCGTCAGCCACTGACGATCGTTGTCCGGTACACGGGCAGTACGGTGCTCATCTTTAACAGGCGTTGCGTCGAAGGCGTAACCGGCACGCAGGGTCCAATCCTGATCCAGTGCGTATTCTGCACCCACAGAGTAAGCCCAGGTGTCGTGCCATTTTTCAACGATGTGACCGATGTAGTTGTTACCCAGACCACTGATGTCGTCGATGATGCCTTCGCCGGTCGCGATCACGTCGAAGTATTTGAAGGAAGACCAGTCAGTCCAGGTCGCACCCGCCAGCAGCAGCACTTTGTCGTTCAGCTGGTGAGCCGCACTGAAGGTCGCAGAACGTGGGCCAGTCAGCGGTACACGTGAATCCTGCTTAGCCACGGTGCCAGTCGCACCGTCTACCGGCACAACACGGTTGTAAGCAGAGCTGTATGCCACGACGCCGGTGTTGGTTTTGAATTCAGACTTACCTTGCAGCTCGAAGTCCACTTCGGAGCGGTAGGCGAAACCCAGAGTGGTCGATGGCGCCACATCCCACATGAAACCGAAGTTCCAGCCGTAGCCCATATCATCGCCAGACACTTCGAACTTGTTCTCGTAACCACGGTAATCTTCCGGGTTAATCGCCTGGCCACCCGCGTACGCGCTGTAAGCAGCCGACAGCGGCACCAGATCCAGTTCTTTGCTCAGCAGACCCTGTGCGTACACGATGTCGATACCCACACCCATGGTCACGGTATCGCTCAGCTTGTAGGAGAAGGTTGGCTGGAAGTCGATGGTGCTCAGCTGGGTTTCATCGGCGAAGCCGCCGGCCAGAGACCCTTGCTTGTAGTCGGTCGAGGTACCGAACGGCGCGAAGATACCGAAACCGATAGCGGCTTTGTCATCCAGCTTGCGCACGTAGTAACCGAACGGAATCACTTTCTCCGGCATAAAATCGCCGCCGTCGTTGTAAGTACCCGCTTCACCGTATGGCTGGGCTACAGAAGCCGCCAGATCGCTGTTCTGACCAGCGCCGTCGGTACGCACGCCAGAGAACTTGCCTTCCAGCTGCAGGTAAGTGAAACCGAAGCTCGCCTGAGATTTTTCCAGACGGCTCATACCGGCCGGGTTAAAAAACACAACAGATGCGTCCTGTGCGACTGCAGCGCTACCAGCAAACGCACGGCCTGCACCGGCTGCGCTTTGCTCGTTAATTTTGAAACCAGCAGCCTGTACACCGGCGCTGAACAGGGAGGCTGCTGCAACAGCAATAGCCAGACGGGAAGCGTTTTTAACCATTGGAAACTACCTTGATGGAGAGCTCTGAACCAGCCGCAGTGCGGCGAAATTGGGCTTCTTGTTCTTCGGAAGCGGCGGCAGTATGCCTGCGCCATTTGGGCCACTTTGTTTCAGATTGTAACCATATGGTTATGTATTGTTATTAATTAGACCTTTTAAAATCACAATGAACACGCGTGTTCAAAACACATCCGACGGGTCCTGCGCCTCTGGGGAACCCCGGCACAGCACGGCCTTTTGGGGCCTGTTGTGCCAGTTCTGTTGTACCCGCTGTTGCAGCCTTCGGCAACTGGCTCCAGTGGCCACAGAGGCATCGGCCGCACCGGCAGCATCGGGTTATACTCGCGCCCACTGACTGTCATTGCATTACCGGTTCCGACTATGTCCAGCATGCCCCTGCACCCCGTTGCCATCGCCCGTACGCCGTTTGTCGAGAAATTCGCCATTCCCCGCCAGCCCAGTCTGGCTCCGGCGGCGCGGGCCTGCATCGAACTGGTTGCGCCCTACAATCAGCCCGAAGCCCTGCAGGGACTGGAACAGGTCAGTCATATCTGGCTGCTGTTTGCGTTTCACGCCGTTCCGGCCGACAACCCGGCCGCTCCGCGCCTGCGGGTGCGCCCGCCGCGTCTGGGCGGCAATGAATGGCTGGGCGTGTTTGCCACGCGCAGCACCCATCGTCCGAATGGCATTGGCCAATCGGTGGTAAAACTCGAAAAGATTGAAGGCACACGTTTGTGGGTATCCGGGGTCGACCTGCTCGACGGCACCCCCATTCTGGATATCAAACCCTACGTGCCTTATGCCGATGCCATCGCGGCAGCTCATAACGCCATCGCTCCGGCGATGCCCGCCACCACGACGGTAAGCTGGGCTGACAGCGCGCGGACCAATGCTCAGGCAGAAGGCCTGCGGTTGGGAGAAGATGTCGAGGGCCTGATCAGCCAGTGTCTGGCGCAGGACCCGAAACCGGCCTATCAGAAACCAGAGCCTGCGCGGGAATACGGCGTGCGCCTGTGGGACCTGAACGTGGTCTGGCACTACCCGCAGCCGGATCAGATTCACGTGCTGCGGGTCGAAAAAACAGCAGAGTGAGTGCAGCGGCTAATGTCCTGCACTCAGGGTGAGTCAGCTCAGCGGACGCAGGCGGTATACCCGCTGCACAAACGACGCTAAGCCTTTGGCTTTGAAACGCGGCTCCTGATCAATCAGCTCACGCTCATCCAGCAGGTCAATGGCGTAACCCGCCTGATAGTGAGCCGCCACTTCGGCGCTGCTCACCGCAAACGGTGGGCCACCGGCCACGGTCTGGTCGTAATCCAGGGTAATCAGCAGTTGCGGCGCAGCGGCACTGATCGCCTGCACATGGCGGGCGTATTCAGCGCGCATGGCGTCCGGCAGGGCCACAATCGCCGCGCGGTCGTACACCGCGGCGACATCATGTCCGGTTTCCTGCTGAATCTGTGCACGGGTCAGAGCGAAGAAATCACCGGCCACCAGCAGCACACCGTCACCCCGATACAGCACCTGCTCTCCACAGGACGCTTTGCTCAGGGTGAGTCCCAGCTCACGCTCAAGCCCTTGTGCCAGCTCGTCGAGGGCAATTTCACTCAGTTCAACGCCGATCACCGCCACGCCCTGACTACGCAGCCAGATCAGGTCGAGGGTTTTACCGCACAGCGGAATCAGCACACTCTGACCCGGCTCAATGCCCAGCTCCGGCCAGTATTTGAGCAGGGCTTTATTCACTTCATCCAGATGAAAACCGATTTCCATCTTTTCCCATTTGTCGTGCCAGAAACTGTGTTCCAAGGGCTTACTCCTCTGTGATCAGGCGCGATTTATAACCAATCGGGCATATCGCAGGCAATACGACTCAGGTCATCCGAGCGCAAACGCCGCCCACAAAAAAGCCGGACAAGGTCCGGCTTCAGGCATCCGACGTCAGGCTTCAGGCCTTTTTGGTGTACGCCGAAATGATCACGATGCGGGTGCCGTTCACACGGCCCTCAATGTGTTCCGGGTTATCCGACAGGCTGATGCCGCGCACCATGGTGCCGCGCTTGGCGGTGAAGTTGGCGCCTTTTACGTCCAGATCTTTAATCAGGGTCACACTGTCACCGGCCTGCAGAATCGCGCCATTGCTGTCGCGGGTTGGCTCGCGGTCTTCGTCGGCGGTCTTGGTTTCGGCCCATTTGCGGGTGTCGTCGTCCAGATACATCACATCCAGCAGGTCCTGTGCCCAGGTTTCTACCGCCAGACGCTTCAGCATGCGGTAAGCCACTACCTGCACCGCCGGCACCTGACTCCACATACTGTCGTTCAGACAACGCCAGTGGTTGGCATTGAGTTCAGCGCTGCCTTCAACCTGAGGCTTGCAGGTGCTGCACAGCACCACGCCGGTATCCACGGTCAGCTGACTGTGCGGGGTCACCAGCAGCGGCGACAGGTCGCTGGCGCTGCCACAGAGTTCGCATTGATTGCCGGCACGGTCCAGCAGACTTTGTTCGATCGACATCGGGATACCTCGGGTCTTTCCCTTACAAAAAGGCGGGCATTATGCACAAAACCCCTGCTTTTGTCGCGGCGACTTGCCGCCCTGCCCGCGCTCAGTCGTCACGGAATTTCTGCTCCGCCAGCTGGGCGGCCCCGTTGGCCTCGCGGAATTCGAGAATGGCCGGGGTTTTCTGTTCTACCCAATCGGCCAGTTGCGCCACCAGACGCGCGCCCTCTTCGCCCATATCGGTCAGGCTGTATTCGACATACGGCGGCACCACCGGATAAGACACCCGCACAATAAAGCCATCCTCGACCAGCGCCTGCAGACTCTGGGCGAGCATTTTTTCGCTGACGCCCCCCAGTTTGCGCCTGAGTTCACTGAATCTGTGTGTTCCGGTGCGCAGCGCAATCAGAATCAGAACGCCCCAGCGCGAGCTGACGTGTTTGAGAATATCCCGCGACGGGCAAGGGCTGGCGAACAGGTCGCCGCGCTCAAAGCGTTCGCTCAACGACATGGCCGGTGGAATAACAATGTCCTGACTCATAGCACTAACCTTTTTGTATGTACTTACTTTTGGTAAGTATGATTGATAGGCTGATTACGTTCAATTCAAAACCACTGGAAATCCCCAGGAGAAACGTATGATTGTTGTAACCGGTGCTAACGGCCAGCTTGGCCAACTCGTGATTACCGAACTGCTGAAAACCCAACCTGCCAGCCAGATTGTCGCCGCCGTGCGCTCGCCAGAAAAAGCGGCAGACCTGAAAGCACTGGGTGTGACCGTGCGTCAGGCCGACTACACCCGTCCTGAGACACTGGAAAGCGCCTTCGCCGGCGCCACCAAACTGCTGCTGATTTCCTCCAGCGAAGTCGGTGCCCGCGCTCCGCAGCACGCCAATGTGATTGCCGCTGCGAAGAAAGCAGGCGTGCCGTTCATTGCCTACACCAGCCTGCTGCACGCCGATACCACGCCGCTGTCACTGGCCGCAGAGCACGTCGAAACCGAGAAGATGCTGGCCGCCTCCGGCATCCCGCATGCCCTGCTGCGCAATGGCTGGTACACCGAAAACTACACCGCCTCTGTGCCACCCGCGCTGCAGTACGGCGTATTTCTGGGTGCCGCCGGTGAGGGCCGCATTGCCTCCGCCGCCCGCGCCGATTATGCCGCCGCCGCCGCTGCGGTGCTGACCAGCGAAGGTCATGCCGGCAAGGTGTACGAACTGGCCGGCGACGATAGCTACACGCTGGGCGAATTTGCCGCCGCGATTGCTCACAGTTCCGGTAAGCCTGTCAGCTACCAGAATATGAGCGAAGCGGATTTCACTTTTGCTCTGACGCAGGCTGGTCTGCCCGCCGGACTGGCGGCTATTCTGGCAGAGTCGGATGTGGGCGCCTCAACCGGTGGCCTGTTCGACGACAGCCATACATTAAGCCGTCTGATTGGCCGCGCGACCACGCCTTACACCGACGTGATCAAGGCAGCGCTGAAGGCCTGATAACGGCATCACCTGCCACGGGTGTCTGGCAACAGACGCCCGTCAGACTCCGGAGATATTATGAAACAACACCAATACCGCATTACGGTCGAACATCTGGCCGACGCCAACGGCAACCCGTCCACCTACGACAAACCGCTGACCTTTAACGCCGGCAACCACGACGACATTTTCCGCGTGGTGGAATTCGTGCGTGCCCGTGGTGACTTCAGCGAAGATCAGGCCACCGCCTTTGCCGTGGGATTAAAGCTGTTCGGCGAAACCCTGCTGGAAAACAAAGATCACCCGCTGTTTGCCGACTTCCGCAGCCACTTTGTGGACTTTATGAAACACCTGAAGAAAGGCCGCGCGGAATAATCGCCACCTTTGAAACAAAAGTCGCAGGCATAAAAAAACGCCGGCAAGCCGACGTTTTTCAAAAGCAGAGCTGAGTCTGTCAGACGACAGAACTCAGTGGTGGTGACCGCCTTCACCGTGTACGTGGCCGTGCGCCATTTCTTCTGCACTGGCATCACGTACAGATTCAATCTTCACGCTGAACTGCAGGGATTTGCCGGCCAGTGGGTGGTTGGCATCCACAGTAACAGTGGCTTCGTCCACTTCAGTCACGATCAGGCTGATCGGGCCGTGTTCGGTCTGGGCAGTGAATGCCATGCCTGGTTCTACTTTTTCCACGCCTTCAAAGGCGGCCATTGGTACCTGCTGTACGCGGTCATCGCTGTATTCGCCATAGGCGTCAGCCGGTGCAACGGTTACTTCAAATTCATCGCCTACGGTTTTGCCTTCCAGCGCCTGTTCCAGACCCGGAATGATGTTCTGGGCACCGTGCAGGTAAGTCATCGGCTGACCGCCTTCGGAAGAATCGATCACTTCGCCGCTATCCACATCAACGACTTTGTAATGGATGGTCACGACTTTGTGCTGTGCAATGGTCATAGGTTTTATCCTGTTGTGTCCCGGGGGACAGAAATGAACACCCGACCGGTAAAACAGGGTGCGGATGTGTGAAATTCGCGGGCAACCGGTAAGCCCGGCCCTGCGGCAGGCCGACAGTATAACAAGGGAACCCGCTCATACCAGCGCCGGCGTCCGCCCGGAAAGGTCAAACCACCTCAGTAGTGATGCGCGTCGAAACGTCCGGCCCTAAGCCAGCGGGCGTATTCGCTGTTCATGCCGGCCAGTCCTCCCGGATAGCCGGCAAATGCCTGCTCTGCCTGAAACGGTGTGCAGGGTGCAGCCAGCGCCTGCGCCAGCGTGTCTTTCAGCCATTGCTGGCCACGGCTGTGCGACAACAGAAAGTACACCAGCGCCGCCGACTGGCGGTAATGGCGGGTCATGGCCACGGCGCTGAACTCATCATGACTGAGCGTCAGCACCTGCCCGGGGGCCGAGCCCTGTTGCTCCAGCCAGCGGAACAGGCCGGGCGGCATCGCCACGGTGGCGGCACTCAACTGCCAGCGCATGCGCTCCATATACTCAGCCAGCCCTTCGTTCAGCCAGGTCGGCAAAGTGCCGACCATGCCGGCGACCATAGCATGGGTCATTTCGTGGCGGCCGATGGCCAGCGTACTTAACCGGTTGGGCATTTGCGGCATGTAGATGCGGTTCACGCCGCGGCTGTAGTGCGCCGCCCAGTCCTGCGCCATGCCCTGCTGCCGCTTGTAATCGTCGTACGCACGTTCATTGGCAAACACCAGCACATTGAGATTGATCTGCCGCCAGGCCGTCTGCGGAATAAACCGCGTCAGCAGGCGATACACGAGTTCGCCTTCGCGCTTCAGGGCCTGCTCCAGTTCAGGGTCGGCTTGGCCTTCCGGATATTCGAAGCGGAAGCGCACGCCCTGCATATCGGCGCGGTAACGGTCGGTGAGGTTTTCAGCACTCTGATGTTGCGGGGCATCGGAAAAATGCACCCGTCCCTGCTCATCAGTCCAGCGATACACGCCGGAGGAACTGACCTCGCGGATGTCCTGCGTCGGCGGTTTGTAGCAGCCGCCAAAACCGTGACTCAGCCGGCGCATCAGGCCGGGTTCATCGCCAATACCAATGGCTTCTGGCGGGTTGTCGTCAGATGTCGGCGCCTCGGCGGTTGGCTTCACCAGGGATTCCGGGCGTTGCTCGCTGCTGTTAGTGGCAGTGGACAACGGAGAAGCCGGTGGCTGCTCTTCAGCGGGTGCGGGGCGCCAGCCGGTCAGCTGTGCAAGCAAGGGGGCGTAGGCACTCAGGTCGTTAATGGCGGCCAGCGGCCAGACGCGTTTAGCCTGTTCGCGTTGCTCGACGCTGCTCAGCGTCCAGCTCACTTCTGCTGCCACCAGCGTCAGTACCAGCACACTGAACAGCCGGGTCATCCAGACCATGTGCATCTCCTGCTATCAGAGCCTTAGTGAAAGCCGCGTCAGAGGTCTGAGCCTTAAACTCAGGCTTCGCGCAGCATGGCCAGAGCGACCTGTTTGTTCAGGGTGCGGGCCTGTGCTTCGCCGTCAAAACGGATTTTGATGTACTGCTCATCTTCCGACAACACAGTGCCCATGCCCAGCGACTGATGGCGCATGCGCCTCACCGGTGCAGCGCCATGGTGTTTGCGGTCGATAATAAAACTGTCGGGCGCTTTGGGATAAGCCCCACCGGCGGATTTTGCCACACCGGTACGCTCCGGCAGCGCCGCCATGGTCAGACGCACACGCAATTGCACGGCATCGAAATAGCGCTCCAGCCACAACGGCAGTGCGCCCTCAATCGGGTTCACTTCCACGCTCTCGGCCTGCGTGTGCAGAGCCCGGCCAATATCCGCCGACCGTTGCGCCTGCATTTCCTGGCGGAAACGGCTCTGCCATTGTTGGGCATTGCTGTGATTTTTGTCTTTTTTCTCAATGGCCGGCGCCATTAAATGCAACTGATGCCGGGCGCGGGTCATGGCCACGTACAATAAACGCCGTTCACTTTCTTCACTGGCCGGCGTGGTAAATTCGCCGTCCGGCGTATAGGGATAATAATGCGCATTCAGGCCGGGAATAATTACCACCGGCCACTCCAGCCCTTTGCTTTTATGGATGGAGGTTAAATGCACGCCCTGCTGACCGCCTTCACTCTGGCGCAGACGCTGGGCTTTTAATTCCTGCAGATACGCAAAGGCTTCGCGGCTGTCTTTGCCGCTGTCGCGCATAAAGCGGATAAACGCGCGGATGGTCTGTAATTTATCTTCCACCTGCTGGGCGGAAAACGCGCTGTCGGCAATGCCGTCTTCGAGCTCAGTCTGCTGACTGTAGTTGTACAGAATGCGGTAAGCAGGTTGTGCCTGTTGTTCGGCGCTGGCGATGATCTGGGCGCGCGCATCCAGCTGCTGGCGCTGCCATTTGCTTAATTCTTCCGGAATGGCTTTCGCCAGCGCGTTGCCAAAATGCTGATCAGCCACCGCCGCTTTGCGGGCAATGTCTTCAAGCAAAGAGCGTTTGATTTTCGGATACGGCGTGGTCAGCACCGTCAGCCAGGCGTCCATACGTTGCGCGACCGTGCGCTTGCCAAATTCACCGGCGGCAATTTCCAGCAGCAACCAGAAAATCTGCAATTCATAACGGTCGAGTACCGACTGCGAATTATGCAGCTGGTACGGAATATTGGCCTGCAGTAAACCCAGCTCAATGGGCGCGCACAGGGCCCACAGGCGGTTAATCACGGCGATGTCTTCGGCCGGGTGTTTTTCCAGCTCCGACTGAATCAGCTTTAAAATCAGTGCCGGTTCATGGTGGGCTTCGTGCAGTTTAATGCGCGTGTGCGGCGTGGATTCGTGGGATAAACACAGTACGTCGTCGCGTTCTTTATTGTGGCTGATCAGATGATTGGCCAGCAGGGATAATTCATGACCATAACGGAAGGTATGCGGCAGCTGATAATCGGCCACCTGCCCCATGCGCCCATGAAAGCCGCTGACAATAAAATCGGGCTTGGAGCCACGGAATTCATAAATGGTCTGGTCCGGATCACCGATCACCATCACAGAACCGCGACCGCCGTGCAGTACATCCAGCAGCGCCTGCTGAATTTCGTTAATGTCCTGATATTCATCAACCAGAATCCACTGCATATGGCCGCCAAACTGCGCGGCGACTTCCGGCTGATACATAAAGGCCATCACCGGGTCGTACAGCATATCGGCGTAACTGATGCGCCGCTGCTGGCGGCGCCAGTCTTCAAACTGATCAAACAGCTCAACGAACATACGGCACTGAGGCGGCAGCTCCAGCGACTCGAACACGTCCTGCGGCGATTGCAGACCGGCTTTTACCAGATCAATAAAACCCAGCGCCGGCTCCACCCACTTTTTGCGCTGCGACAGGATATCCTGCCGCGTATCGTCATCGGCCAGCTGCTGCAGCAGACGCCAGACCACAGGTTCAGCTTCGCCGTCTGACAGCGGCTTACCCTGAAACGGCGGCAACACGCCCTGGGCGATCAGACGCTGATAAATGCGCAGCCCGAGCGAGTGAAAGGTACGCACTTCGGGCAGAGCCTGATTGGGCAGCAGCGCCGTCAGTTTGCGCTCGAAATCCACCCGGGCGGCGCGGTTGTACATCAGCACCAGCATACGCCTTGGGTTCAGCCCTTCCGCCAGACGCGCGCCGATAAAGTGAGTGAGCGTGGTGGTCTTACCGGCACCCGCCACCGCCACGACGCGGGCATGGCCCTCGCGATGAGCGATCACCTGTTGCTGCTGGGGGGTAAGACTGGAATCCGTGGTCAAAACATAGGCCGGCGTAAGAATGGGGACGGGGATTCTATCAGATAGTGAACGCCGGGTAAGAATTGCCGGGCTCTGGCTCAGCTGCACCGGAGCTTACCCCAGAGCTTCCCCCGGTACTTAACCAGGAACTTTCCCGGGAAACAGCCCCGGAAGCCGCCCGTAATCGGCCCTCATCCGGCCAGACAATGACCGGAATAAAGACAACGAGCAGAATAAAAAAGGCGCCAAACGGCGCCTTGTAATGGGTTTCCAAAATCACGACATGCCGTTCGGAAATTCCGCCAGCCCTTCACACAGCTGCGCACGCAGCGGCTTAATGGCTTTGGCGTAGGCGGTCAGCATATCCAGTGCGTAGCGGGCGCGTTTGCCCAAATAAACGTCGGAGGCACGGCACTCCTGACCCGACCACAGGTCTTTCACATCGCGCAGCATCAGGTGTTCCGGCAGATACAGGAGGCGGGCATTTTTGTAGCCACTGCCGCGCAGTTCGGCAATCACAAAGGCGCCGCCGGCTGAGGCCGATACGCCGACCAATAGCACCGGCTTATGGGCCAGCTGCTGCGCGCCACACCAGAGCAGAAAGTTCTTCAGCCCGGCCGGTGCCATGCCGTGCCATTCCGGCACAATAAACACAAACGCATCGGCCGCTTCGGCGGTGGCCTTGACCGCATTCACCCGGGCTTCGTCATCCGGGCTGAGCGGCAGCCCTTCCCACATCGGCAAATGGGCTTCGAACAGGTCAATCAGGCTGGCTTTGCCGTCCAGATACTCGCTGTTGAGGTAATCGGCAATGCGCCGGCTCTGGGCTTCCGCCCGGTGTGATGCCGACAACAGGCACACGCTAATGTCGTTCATAGTCCCTCCTGACCCCTGCTGAAACCCGCAGCGCCTGAGCGGTTGCGGGAGGTTATTTCTGTATCAGACTCTGACCACCCTTCACCACGTCGGCCGCACTGGCGCGCGGTGGAATAGTAATGCCTTTCTGCACCGCCGGGCGGGCGCGGATACGTTCAATCCAGGCCTTAAGGTTATCCAGACCCTCGGTATTGATGCCCGACCACTCATGAGTATGGACCCAACACCAGTTGGCGATGTCGGCAATGCTGTATTCGCCACGGCCCTGCCCAACCAGAAAATCACGGTCTGACAGGTGAGTATCCAACACAGTGAACAGACGGCGCCCTTCGTTCTGATAACGGTCGATGGCCGGCTGAATTTTTTCCGGGAAATAGCGGTAGAACACATTGGCCTGACCCATCATCGGGCCGATGCCACCCATCTGGAACATCAGCCACTGCAGCACCTGAGATTGCTCGCGGGCATTATGGCCGTTCAGGCGTCCGGCTTTTTCTGCCAGATACACCATGATGGCGCCGGACTCGAACACCACGAAATCGTCTTCATCGCTATCAACGATGACAGGGATACGGCCATTGGGGTTCATGGCCAGAAATTCCGCCGACTTCTGCTCATTGCTGCCCAGATTGACCGTGTGCAGCTCATAAGGCAGACCCAGCTCTTCCAGCAGCACCGATATTTTCCAGCCATTGGGGGTGGCGGCGGTATAAAGATGAATCATAGAAACTCCTCTGGGTCAGCTTACGCGGAATAGGAAGGACGTTGCTGCATGGCCTGATACCAGCGCTGAATGGCCGGGAACTCGTCACCCGGACGCAGCTTGATGACCTTGGCAAATTCGAGGGTACAGAGTGCCGTGATATCGGCCACCGAAAAACGCTCACCGGCTACCCAAGGGTTAAGCGCCAGTTGCTGCTCGAGCACGGGCAGGAATTTCGCGGCCAGTTTACCGGCCTCTTCGCCCCAGGCAGGAATGGGGGTCATGCGGTCTTTAAAAAAGCCGGATGTGTGCTGGAAGCAGTTTCCGACCGGCATAAAAAACGCGCTTTCCACCCGTTTATCCCACATTTCGATAACGGCTTTTTCAACCGCGGTACGCCCGAGCAGTGCAGGCTCAGGGCAGATTTCTTCAAGATAACGGTATATAGCCGAAGCCTCAGCAATACAGGTGCCGTCGTCCAGTTCCAGCACCGGCACTTTGGCGATGGGATTGCGGGCGCGGAAGTCGGCGCTCAGGTTGTCGCCCTTGCCCAGATCGAGATTAACCACTTCCACCTGAGTCATGCCCTTCTCGGCCAGCGCCATCAGAATGCGGCGTGGACTCGGGGCTTTAACGGCACTGTAAAGCTTCATGGCGTGTTCCTTTTTATTTTTGACGCCACCACGCTAGCGGTCACCGGTCGCCAGCGTCAAGCGAACCCTGTGTTGCAAACGATTGCCGAATAACGCCCATAAAAAAGCCCCTGACGGGCAGGGGCTTTTTTATGGGCGGCTTTAACGGCGATTAATAATCGCGACGCTTACGGAAGCCGTTGTCACGCTCACCGGAACGTTCACGACCTTCGCTGCGGTTGTCGTTGCGGCCTTCACCGCGTGGTGCGTAACCACTGCGCTCCGGACGACCTTCACGGCCTTCGCCACGTGGCTTTTTGTTGAAGCCACCGTCACGGCTGTCGCGGCCAGCTGGTTTTGGACCGGTGCGACGTGGTGCACGGGAAGGAGCAGACAGGTCTACTTCTGATTCTTTGTACACTTTAATGTCCAGCGGACGACCACAAACGCGGGCTTTACGCAGCTTGCCCATCACAGGTGCTGGCATACCATCCGGCAGATCGATCACGGTGAAGTTGTCACAGATTTCGATGTGGCCGATGTATTCGCTGTCGATGTCCGCTTCGTTGGCAACGGCGCCAACCAGGTTACCCGGACGCAGTCCGTCGTCGTAACCGACGCTGACCATGTAGCGCACCATTTCCACTTCCGGATGGCCTTTCAGCTGCATCGGACGGGATTGTGGCAGGGCTTTCGGTGCACGTGGTGCACGGTCGCCACGCTCAAAACGCTCGCCGCGTTCGAAACGTTCACCGCGCTCACGCGGTTCACGACGCTCGCGTGGTTCACGCATTTCGCGGTCACGGGCTTCGGCCATACGGGCATCGGCCTGTTCGTTCAGGAACAGACCTTTTTCGCCCTGCAGCATAGACGCCAGTGCAGCGGCTACGTCGAGAGAATCCACCGGATGCTGAGTGAGGATGTGCTCAATCATGTCGCGGTAAATTTTGTTTTTCTCGGCGTTCAGTGAGTCAATGATGCGGCCTTCGAAACGCTCACGACGCTTGTCGTTCACTTGTTTCGCAGTTGGCAGCGGCATTTCTTCGATTGGCTGACGGGTCGCCTTTTCGATGTCGCGCAGCATGCGTTTTTCACGGCCGCGTACGAACACGATGGCTTCACCGTTACGGCCCGCACGACCGGTACGGCCGATACGGTGCACGTAAGACTCAGTGTCTGACGGAATATCGTAGTTAATAACGTGGCTGATACGTTCTACGTCCAGACCACGGGCCGCCACGTCGGTCGCTACGATAATATCGAGCTGACCGGCTTTCAGTTTTTCAACGGCTTTTTCACGCAGGGCCTGCGGAATGTCACCGTTCAGTGGCGCGCATTTAAAACCGTTGGCCACCATATAATCGGCTACTTCTTCAGTCGCCTGTTTGGTGCGTACGAACACCATCATGGCGTCGAAATCTTCGGTTTCAGCAATACGCAGCAGCGCATCGTTTTTCTGCACGCCGGCCACAAACCAGTAACGCTGACGGATCTTGTCGTTGGTGGTGGTTTTGGCCTGAATTTTTACCTGTACCGGGTCTTTCAGGTGCGTTTCAGCAACCTGCTGAATTTCACGCGGCATGGTGGCAGAGAACAGAGCCACCTGACGGCTTTTCGGTGTGTGTTCCAGAATCCAGTTCACGTCGTCAATGAAGCCCATGCGCAGCATTTCGTCGGCTTCGTCCAGAACCACGGCGCGGATATCGGCCAGGTTCAGGGTGCCACGACGCAGGTGGTCCATCACACGACCCGGAGTACCGACAACCCACTGCGGACCGCGCTTCAGTTCGCGCAGCTGTGAGCCGTAATCAGAACCACCGTAAATAGCGGTTACGGTAACGCCCGGAATGTATTTGGAATAGGTTTTAACGGCTTCAGCAACCTGTTGCGCCAGTTCGCGCGTTGGCGCCAGACACAGCACTTGCGGGCTGTTGAAGTCGGCTTGGGTACGGGTCAGCAGCGGCAGAGCGAACGCCGCGGTTTTACCGGTACCGGTCTGGGCCATACCCAGAACGTCACGGCCTTCCATGATCGGAGGAATACTTTCCGCCTGAATAGGCGACGGGGCTTCATAGCCCAGTTCTTCCAGAACGCGGAGAACAGAAAAAGGGAGGCCAAGGCTGGCAAAGCCAGTCTGAACAGAATCGGTCATATTGTACCTGTGAGGTTAAGACAAAGGGCTTGGCCGTATCGGTTGCGCACTCTACTGCTCACACGGCTGGGCCCGACTCGTCATTGAAAGGGGGGCGGACTATACAGCAAAGGTCGCGCCATGTCCTGTTAAATTTAGTCACAGCGTGTGTTTTCGGCGCGTTTTTTGCGCGCGATTTCACGAAAAGGACGTGATTGGCAGGCGCTTCGGTGGCGCGGATGCGAAAGGCCGCCTGCCGGCGGCAGGAATAACAGACTTTCTGTCCTGCACAGCAGGATCCATCGGCCATAAAGTATTCTGTGTCACTACTCAATAACCATTCGTCCGTCCGATGCCACCACCCGGCGCCCGGCCGAATTTCCCCTACGCAGGCGCTGATCAGACTGGTAGGCTGAACAGACTGTTGTGGAAATCGTTGCATGAATATCAAAAACCGCATTTTGCTGTGTGTGCTGGTGTTGCAGATTGCAGGCTTTACCGCCCTGCTTGTGCATTACAACAACCGCGCCACGCAGGCGGTTTTCCGCTTTAACAGCATTCAGATTCTGAACACCCTGTCGGCCACTGCCAGCCAGATGAACGCCTCGGCCGAGCAGCTGGAGCGCACGGCGCTGGGCCTGGCCCGCAGTGGCGAACATTTTCACGAGAAGCACCACAGAATCAACGAAGCCCAGCTGAAGGCCGAACTGCAACGTCTGATGCTGCGCACCTTTACCGGCTTCGGCGACGCCCGCGCCGCCGGCCTCTGGTACGAACCGCATACCCTTATCCACGACCAGAGCCATTTTTCAGCTTACCTCGATAATCCCGACGGCCAGCCGCTGTTCAGCCTGCCGCAGTACGATGCCTCCTTCGATTACCTGACCAGCCGCTGGTATCAGCAGGTGATTCCCGACGGCTGGCCGCGCTCGGAACGCCCGGCCCAGCCGGTGTACTGGTCGCTGCAGGGCGCTGAAGAGTTTCCGGGCCACGAAGACGTCATGACCGTAGCCGCTCCCATGTTCGACGACGACCATAACCTGATCGGCGTGGCGACGGTGAACCGTTCGCTCAGTGCCATTACCCGTGCGCTGGCCCATCTGAGTTTCACGCCGGGCACCCGGGTGTCGCTGTATTACGAACCCCAACAGCGTTTTCTGACCGACAGCCACGGCTTAAGCGCCGACCAGCTGCAACCCCTGTCCGGGCTCAGTGCCGCCACGTTGCGCGGGCGGGCGCAAAGCCATCTGTTTGCCGTGCGCATGACGCCGGGCCTGATACTGGCGGTGCAGATTCCGCAGCAGGATCTCGATGCCGTAGTGGCCGGTACCCTGTCGGATGGTCTGGCTATTCACGCCGGCATTGCCGTGCTGTTCCTGGCCATTATGGCGACGGTACTGGGCGTGCTGTTCCGCCCGTTTGAACAGATTCTCGGCCGCCTGCGCACCGTGGTTCGCATGAACCGCAGCAACGACCGTCTGCATTTTGTGCCGATTCATTACGACGCCCAGAACGAATTCACCCCCATTGTCGATACCTACAACACGCTGGTCGGCCAGATCACGGATTTCACCGACCGCCTGTCGCACACCAACGCCCTGCTGCAGGCCGAGCAGCAGCGGGTCGCCGAACTGAACGCCACGCTGGAAAGTAAGGTGGAAGATCGAACCCGGGAACTGGAAGACAAGAACCGCGAAGTCGTCGAATCGCTGCAGCTGCTGAAACTGACCCAGAAGCAGCTGCTGAATCTGGAAAAGCATTCTGCACTGGGCGAAGTGGTGGCCGGTCTGGCCCATGAGATCAACACGCCGCTCGGGATTACCGTCACCGCCGTCAGCGCACTGGAAGATCAGCTGGCGGATCTGGAAAGCCGTTTCCGCAACAACAGCCTCAACAAAGACGCCTTTAACGACTATCTGGAACTGGCGCGGGAAGGCACCAGCATCGCCGCCGACAACCTGCGCCGCGCCGCCGATCTGATTGCCCGCTTCAAACAGGTGGCGGTCGATCAGGCCAGCGAACAAAAACGTGATTTCGAGCTGTGCGACTACGTGCAGAGCATTCTGTTTTCGCTGCGCCCCAGCTACAAATACCGGCCGCTGGATGTGAATGTGATCGCCAGCCAGCGCATCATAGTGTCAGGCTACCCCGGTGCCGTGGCGCAGATCATCACCAACCTGCTGATGAACGCCCTTACCCACGCCTTTCCGCCGGAACAGGATGACCCGGCCCATCGCGGCCAGATTGATATCGTCATCAGCGAAGACAACGAGCAAGTCCGACTGGTGTTCCGCGACAACGGCGCCGGCATGTCGGAAGACATCCGCAGCAAGCTGTTTTCGCCCTTCTTCACCACCCGCCGCGCTCAGGGTGGCAGTGGTCTGGGCACCAGCATCATTCTCGACCTGGTCACCCACCAGCTGAACGGCTCGATCAGCGTGACCAGCACCCCGGGCGAGGGCACCGAATTTGTGCTGCGCTTTCCTCCCCGTCAGGCCGCTGCAGCCTGACGCATCCCAGTCCAGCGCCCGCCCAACACAGGCATGCAGCCTGACGCATCCAGACGCTACGCCCGCCCCACACAGGCATGCAGCCTGACGCATCCAGACGCCACGCCCGCCCCACACAGGCATGCGGCCTGACTCACCCCAGCGCCGCGCCCGCGCTAAAAACCTGACCAAACCGTCATCATTGCCGCCGCGCAGGTGATGCGTATAATCGCCGCTCCCACAGGTTCAACCGGAGTACCGACTGTGCTTAAAGTGAATGAATATTTTGATGGCAAGGTGAAGTCTATCGCCCTGCAGACTGCCACTCTGCCAGCCACCGTAGGTGTTATGGAACCGGGTGAGTACGAGTTCGGCACCAGCCAGAAAGAAGTGATGACCATCATTTCCGGCGCTATGGACGTTCTGCTGCCAGGCGACACTGAGTGGAAAACCATCGCTCAGGGTGAATCGTTTGAAATCGCTGCCAACGTGAAGTTCGGCGTGCGCATGGCGGGTCAAACGGCTTATTTCTGTACTTACGAATAAGCGCTGCTTAAGTCCCGCTGCCGATCCGGTATGCAGGCTCCACGCCGGGCCCATAAGGCCCGCCGTATCTGGTCACCGGCGCATCAGCCGGTGACTGAATTCCCCCTCAGGCAACGGCCTGCTGAAATAGAACCCCTGACAGATCTCACAGCCATGTTGGCGCAGATACGCCAGCTGCCCATCGGTTTCCACCCCTTCGGCTACGACATCCAGCCCTAGCCCCCGGGCCATGCGGATAATGGTGCTGGTAATCACCCGCCCCTCTTCCTCTTCGTCGACCGAACTGACGAAACGCCGGTCGATCTTCAGCCGGTCGAGGCGGAAACGCTGCAGATACGCCAGCGACGAATAGCCCGTGCCGAAGTCATCCACCGCCAGCGTAATACCCAGCGCTTTCAGACCATCAATGGTGGCCAGCACCTGAGGTGTGGGTTCCAGCAACGCGCCTTCGGTGATTTCCAGTTCCAGCCACGTCGGGTCGATCCGGTACTGACTCAACAATGACTGCACCCGGTTAACCAGTCCACCGGCAATAAAGGTGGGCTGGGTAATGTTCACCGCCAGCACAAACGGCTCGGCACCGTTGCTCTGCCAGATCGCCAGCTGACGACAGGCATGGGTCAGTACCCAGTGGTCCAGCTCCGGCATCAGGCCGTTATCTTCCGCCACCGGAATAAACCGTCCTGGCATGATCAGGCCTTCCTGCGGATGCTCCCAGCGCAGCAGGGCTTCGGCGCCGACCATCACCCCGGTGTAGGAATCGACCTGAGGCTGAAACCACAACGCCAGCTCATCATCGTGCTGCAGCGCATGGCGCAGCTGCGAGCCCAGCTCCAGCCGGTCGTTGGCCGCCTGGGTCAGGTCGTTGGTGTAAAACTGATAGTGATTACGACCCTGCCGTTTGGCGTGGTACATGGCCACATCAGCGTTGCTCAGCAGCTGGGTGGCATCACGTCCATGATCCGGAAACAACGTGATACCGAAGCTGGCGCCAATATAGAGTTCACGCCCGGCGCCCACATCAAACGCACGCTGGAACAGACCGAGAATGATGTCCGCCACCTGCTCCACCTGTTCGCGGTTGACCACGTTTTCCAGAATCACCACAAATTCATCGCCGCCCTGACGGGCGACGGTGTCGGATTCCCGCAGCCGTTCGCGCAGACGGCGCGCACAGGCCTGTAACAGGCGGTCGCCGGCCGGGTGACCAAGGCTGTCGTTAATGTGCTTGAAGTGGTCGAGATCGATGGTCAGCACCGCCACCCGCCGCCGCTTGCTGTCGGCACTGTCGATGGCACTTTGCAGCCGCGACAGCAGCAGGCTGCGGTTCGGCAGCCCGGTCAGGGCATCGTGATGAGCCAGAAAATCCAACTGCTGTTCTGAGCGGCGGATGGGTGACATGTCGGCAAACAGCGCGATGAACTGGCTGACCTTACCCTGCGCGTCGCGCAGACAGGTGACGCTCAGCCACTGCGGGTACATTTCGCCATTGGCGCGCCGGTTCACCACCTCGCCCCGCCAGCAACCGTGACGCAGGCAATGGCGCACCACCGAACGCAGCAGGGTGCGGTCGCTGACGCGCTGACCCACGTCCTGCAGACGGCGGCCAATCACATCGTCGGCGCGATAGCCGGTAATGCAGCTGAAGGCCGGGTTCACCGCTTCGATACGGCCTTGTGTATCGACAATCACCAGCCCTTCGGTGGTGGCTTCAAACACCTGCGCCGCCTGCTGTAAGCGGCGGTCGCGGTCGTGGCTTTCGGTAATGTCCTGCACCGAGCCAAAGCGCGCGATCACACTCCCGGCGGCGTCGGTCACCACATCACCGAGCCCGTGAATCAGCCGCACATCGCCTGAGGGCGTACAGATGCGGTAACGCATATCAAACCCCGCCGCGCGCTCCGTCGACTGCGCCAGCGTCTGCTTTACCCGCTCGCGGTCCTGCGCATGCACCAGCGCCAGAAAACCCTGCGCATGAATATCCGCCGCGTCGGCACGCAGCCCGAAAATGCGGGCGCTTTCGCGCGAGAAGGTGATGCGGTCGTTGACCAGATCGTTGTGCCAGCTGCCGATACCGGCCAGATGCTCGGTACGCTGCAGCAGGCGTTCACGCTCCCGTAAACTGCCGAGCACGCTGATGCGGTCGGCCACCAGATAACAGAGCTGCGCCACCGATGACAGCAGCAAACGCTCGCTGTCCGATGGCAGCCGGGTCGCGGCATCCACCGCCAGCAACAGACAGCCCGCCGGCCCCTGCGACGTATACACAGGTACTAATAAGGCCAGCTCGGCCTGCAGCGTGCGGCAGATCAGTTGCCCGGCCTCATCGCCGTCGGCGGTGATGGTCTGCACTCCCGCCTCCAGCAGATGACACCAGTGTGTCCGCTCGGCAAACAGGGCTTCCACTTCCTGCTGCGACGGATTGCCCAGCGATTCTTCCGCCAGCACACACACGTGCATGGCTTCCACATCCTGCGGGCACAGAAACAAGGTCTGGCGCGGGCTGTTCAGGCGCTTACCGATCTGCAGCAACACCTGACGCAGATCGGCCTGCAGACTGTCGGCCGAGGTCGCCATAAAGCAGCGCACGGAAAAATCCAGCAGGCTTTCGAGATGCAGGGGCACCTGTCCGGTCACCGGCGACGCCATGTGTGGCAGTGACGGGTTGTGTGAGGTATTGAGTGAGGGACCGGTGACCGCGGACGCATGGTCGCCCTGCACCAGACGCTTCCAGACAAGGCTCCAGTGATCCTGAGCCTGATCGGCAGAAAGCCCATTCATACAGCTGCTCCTGATGGGTTACTGACGGTGAATATTCGACAGCACGTAAGCGTGCAATGTGATGCGGTCGGAGTCCGACATTTCCTTGAACTGAACACCCACCGAAGTCCCTTCGGGGTCCGAAACCTGCACTGAACGGACGATGCCCTCCAGCGTAACAATGCGTTCAATGCCGCTGACCGACACCTGAGCGGTCATGCGGATATCTTCGCCGGCGCTGACCGGCAGCACCTTAGAGGTAATGCGCGCACCACCAAGGCTCAGATCGCGGATCATGGCCGAAGCTTTTTTGCTCTGGCCGTCGCCGAAATACACGGTCGAAATCAGCGCCACTTTGGCACGCACAGAACTGCGCACTTCGCCGAGCACCAGCTTGGTCGGCATGGTCAGATGCAGGTGCGGATACGGCGCGCGGGACACATGAATAACGTCAGTGCGGAAGGCACAGGCGCAGTTCATTTGGGTGGCGAACAGGCGCACGGCCAGCGGGGTGCCGAGCTTCAGAACCATAGGCGAGCCATTGACCACCGGCGTGGTCACAATAATGCCTTGTCCGGCGCGATAACCAATGAGCACGGAGCGGTCCCGGTCGCTGGTATATCCCTCAAAATCCAGCTGCAATGGCTGGCCGGGTAACAGGCGCAAATCCTCAAAGCGGGTCTGTTTTTCGTCGGCGCTCATACTAGGGGTCGTTACACAATGAATGGATGATCTGTACGTCAGTACAGATGAGTGTAGACCATGATGCTGAGCACAGGACGCGACTTGCAGCGCGGCGCTTACGCCGTCATCATTTACGCTGTTACTGACTCTTTTGAATCGTTGCGGACATTACCGTGTTTGAGAAACAAGACCTGATCCGCCTGGTCACCGTGACCATGCCGTTCGGTAAATACGAAGGCCGCGTACTGGCCGATCTGCCGGAAGAATACCTGCTGTGGATGAGCAAAAAAGGATTTCCGGCGGGTCAGCTTGGCCTGCTGCTCGGCCTGATGCTGGAAATCCGCATTAATGGTCTGGAAGGCCTGCTGACGCCGCTGCGCAAGCGCTATCCGCTTGCGACACCGGAAAACCCTGACACACTGCATTAAATTGTCACCGACAAAGCCAACACAGATGGTTATGAAAACGCTGGGATTACTGGAAACCGACACGCTGTACGACGACCTGCTGGCCGACTACACCTCGTACGGCACCATGTTTACGCGCTATTTCGCGGGGCTGGGTGTGGGTCTGAATTACCGTTTTTATCAGGTGCAGCAGGGCGAATTGCCGGCCGACCTGAACGAGTGCGACGCTTATCTGATTACCGGTTCCAAAGCCGGCGTGTACGACAACCTGCCGTGGATAGCCCCGCTGCAGGACTGGATTCGCGATGCCTACGCCCACAAACGCAAACTGATCGGCATCTGCTTTGGTCACCAGTTGCTGGCGCATACGCTGGGCGGCCATGCGGCGCGCAGCCCGAAAGGCTGGGGCATTGGCGTGCACAGCACGCGCATTGAACATCATCCGGTGTGGATGAACGACGATCTGAGCCACATGCGCCTGATTTACAGCCACCGCGATCAGGTAGAACAGTTACCGCCTGCGGCCACGCGCATGGCCAGCAGCGAATTCTGTGAAAACGCCGCGTTTTACATCGGTCAGCAGGTGATGGCATTTCAGGGGCATCCGGAATTTACCGCCGAATACGCCCGCCGCCTGTTGCCGCGCCGGGAAAACTGCATAGGCCCGGATGTTTTTCAGCGCGGCATGTGCACGCTGGAGCAACCCAACGATTCCGCCCGCGTCGGTCGCTGGCTGGGGGAATTTATTGCCCTGCCCTGAGGCGTCTCAGGGCGCTTCTTCCACCCCGCAAAATAGCCGCTATCCGCTCACAGGAATTTGCGCACGTACCAGCAACTGGCTTCGATGCGGAAATCCTGTTCACGCGCCCATTTAAGCCCTTCCCCCACCAGCAATTCGGCCAGCCCCTGACCACGCAGACGAAACGGCACATAGGTGTGGGTAAAATCGATGGTGTCGCCCTGCACGCTGTAATCCAGCACGCATTCCTGATCGTCTTTTCGCAGAATAAAACGGCTTTGCGCCGGTTGATGTTCAATCATGGTTTGCCTCAATGAATACGGTGGGCGTCGAGACGCAGGCCGATGATGCGCCGTCCGGCGAGAATGACCCGGCCCTGATAACGTTCCTGACCGGTGGACGAAAACTCAAAGCGGTAATTACGGTGCAGTTTCCAGCCGCCCGGGCCGTTGCGGAAACGCATACCGGTTAATTCCAGAGTGTCGTCCAATAACTGCAGATCTTCTTCCGAACAATGGCGGCGTACCGCCTGCAACGTCAGTTGCGTCGCCCGCTGCTGACGGTTCCAGAAAATAAACACCAGCGCCAACAGGGTCAGAAAAAACAGCCAGCCGAGCATCAGGCTACTCCGATCAGGTTTTTATTGATGGTAACTCATAAGCGCGCCTGCCGGCATGTCAGCCTGCGCAGAAAGCCCCTGCCAGAGACAAAATAACCGGCAAAAAAATACCCGGTAAAACCGGGTATTGTTAAGCGTACAGACGATTATTCGCCGTCGCGGCGGTGTTCGCGTTTGCGCGGCGCACGACCGTCCGGCTTACGACCGTCCGGCTTACGGCCGTCACCGGCCGGTTTGCGGCTGTCGCCGGCCGGCTTGCTGCGGCCTTCGGATGCCCACGGTGATGGTTTATCACTTCTTGGGCGGTCGCTGCGTGGCTTGTCACTGGCCGGACGATCACTGCGCGGACGATCACTGCGTGGCTTATCTCCGCCTGAACGCTGTCCGTCGGCGCGCTGGCCTTCATTGCGCGGTTGCTGACTGCGGGCGCTGTCACCACGGCCGCTGGCAGCACCGTCACGGCGGGCGGGTTTACGGCCGCCATCGGCTTTCGGTTCGCGGGTGAAGGTGTCTTTATGATCCTTCGGCTTTTTCGCTTTCTTCGGCTTTTTCGGGCCCTTCGGCGGGCGCGGTGGCGGCAGCGCGGCGACCGGGTCAAAGCCCGGCATCACGCGGCGTTCGATGTTTTTGCCGATCAGACCTTCAATGGCTTCGAGGTCTTCAATTTCTTCCAGACACACCAGCGACACGGCTTCACCGGACGCACCAGCACGACCGGTACGGCCAATGCGGTGCACGTAATCGGCGGCGACGTTTGGCAGTTCGAAGTTCACTACGTGCGGCAGTTGTTCAATGTCCAGACCGCGGGCGGCGATATCAGTGGCGACCAGAGTGGCAATGGTGCCGCTCTTGAAGTCGGCCAGCGCACGGGTTCGGGCACCCTGGCTTTTATTGCCGTGAATCGGCGCCGAGGTAATGCCCTGTTCTTCCAGATACGCACTCAAGCGGTTGGCGCCGTGTTTGGTGCGGGTGAATACCAGCACCTGCTTCCAGCGGTTTTCGTTCAGCATCTGCGCCAGAATACGCGCTTTCTGCTTTTTGTCCGCCGGCACAACCCACTGCTCTACGGTGTGCGCTGTGCTGTTGCGCGGGCTGACGTCGATTTCCAGCGGGTCGTTCACCAGACCTTTGGCCAGCGCACGGATTTCCGGCGAAAACGTGGCCGAAAACATCAGGTTCTGACGTTGCGCCGGCAGCAGGGCCAGCACTTTCTTGATGTCGTGAATAAACCCCATGTCGAGCATGCGGTCGGCTTCATCCAGTACCAGACATTCCACCTGATCAAAGCGCACCGCGTTCTGCTGGTACAGGTCGAGCAGACGGCCCGGGCAGGCCACCAGCACGTCCACGCCTTTGCGCAGGGCCATCATTTGCGGGTTGATACCGACACCGCCAAACACCACTTCGCAGCTCAGTGGCAGATAACGACTGTATTCACGCACGTTTTCACCGACCTGCGCCGCCAGCTCACGGGTGGGGGTCAGAATCAGGGCACGGATGCGGTTAGCTCCGGCGCGTTTGCCGTCTTTCAGACGGTGCAGCAGAGGCAGAGTAAAGCCGGCGGTTTTACCAGTACCGGTCTGAGCGGCGGCCATCACGTCGCGGCCGGCAATAACAGCCGGAATCGCCTGAGCCTGAATCGGGGAAGGTTGGGTGTAGCCCTGTTCGGCCACGGCTTTGAGGATCGGGTCGGCTAACCCGAGATCAGTGAATTGCGTCATTAAATAAGTCGTCTGGGGCGGCATTCCGCCAAGGAGGGTAAGGAAGGCCGCGAACTGTACTGGAAGGCCGGGGTGGCGTCCACTGAAAGCGGCCGCCATGCCCGCTCAGTCAGCCTCGCACACGCGCCATGAACTTAACCGGCTTGATTACCAGCCAGATCAGCACCGGCGGTACCAGCAATAACCATAAAATGGCGATGATCAGGGCCGAAACCCATACATCGTGCAGGGCTTTGCCATACACCCGCTCGGCCGGAATCAGCAGGGCGAAATACTCGGCCGGGCTTTGTTCGCGGGTAAACACCGAGGCAAAGGAAAAATACGGTTCGCCGTTAAGGTCGATCCGGGTCACCAGATTCAGCTCACCGGGCTGCTGCGGCAGCTTCTGCAGATGCTCATAGGGCACCACCGGCAGGCGGTCACTCAGTTTGGTCTGCGCCGGATTGCCCCATTTTTTGTGCAGTTTTTCGATCACACCCGGCGGCAGTGCAGCCAGCGCCTGATCCAGAATTTCACCCAGACGTTCATACCCACTGCGCACACTGAGGTGAAAGGTAGTGGGTAAAAACGCCAGATCCGGCAACTGACGGTGCAGGCGCACCCCCTTGAGGTAGTACTGACTGATGCCCTGCTCCAGAATCAGCGCGGTATCCACCGTCGCGTCGGCCTTCCCCTGCACAATGGCCATAAAGGCATCGCGGTTGTTGGCCACGGTATTAAAGGTCACCTGCGGAAACGCCTTCTGCAGCACCGGCATGTACGACCAGCCTTCCGGAATCACCACGGTGCGGCCGGCCAGATCAGCGAAGGTGGCAAGCGCCGGCTCATTGTCGCGGGTCATCACCGCGTAGGGCAGTTCAAACATCGGCCGGCTGCGCCGCCCCGGGGCATTATTGGTGGCCAGCAGCGGCTGCAGGATTTCCAGTTCGCCGCGGTGGTACAAATCCATCAGTTCCGGCCAGCGGTAGCCATTGACGAACTCCAGCGACAGGCCCGTCATGCGCGCCAGCAGTTTCAGTACATCGACACTGAGCCCTTGCGGTTCACCACCAATGGCAAAGTCGACCGGTGTCCAGTCATTCTCGTTCGATGCGCGCACCGCCCCCAGTGAATGCAGATAAATACGGTCTTCTTCCGGCAGACTCAGCCGGCCGACCGGAGGCAGATCGTCGCTGCTGCTGGTCAGGTTGGTCGCCAGCAGTTCACCGTTGGCCTTGTACAGAAACATGCTGCCTTCGGCGCTCAGGGCCTGCCCTTTCAGGTGCGACGACAGCGTCGAGAAGGTCATATCCACCGCCAGCACATGGCCGGTGCCGGGCAGTTTCAGGACGAAACTCTGACCCGGCGACTGCAGATGCTGAAACAGATACGGTGGCGTTTTGACGACTTCGTTGTCCACAGCGCTGGTGTACCAAAGGCGTTGACGGACGTCGTAATCGCTCGGTTCGGAGCGCGAGAAATTCACGCTGTAATCGGCGGCCAGATACTCAAACACCCGGCGGCGCTGATCTCCTTTGCCTTCTACCTTGATGATCACCCAGCGGTCGGCGGGCGTGGCATTAAGCTGGCGACGGGCAATGTCGCTGCTGTTGAGGTTCACCAGCTCCCACAGGTCGCCGGTCTCAAAGCCGATGTACACGGCGTAAAACACCGGCGTGGTGCGCATCACTTCGGCGAACAGGGGTAAGGTGGTCTCAGTATCAACCCAGACGCCGTGCTCTTTGCCCGGCACCACCAGCGAGGGAAAGCGCGACAGCACTTTCACGGTCTCCAGCCCCTTGTTGTCGAGACCTGCAAGGTAGTTACGGGTCGAGGCCGCCGTCAGCTGATACCGGGTGGTGGCGGCTTCCAGTGCCTCGGAGCGGCTGAAGTAGTAATGCAGACTGACCGACAACAGGGCTGTCAGCAGGGTAAAGACCACCACCAGCAACACCGTCAGTTGCCGCGTTCGCCAGCCTGCCCGTTCGTAGTCATCGGTCCACGGCATGCCTTTTACCCTCCGCTGGTTACGGTATCCGACTTTACCCCTGACCCAACTCCGCATCCAGCGCACGTGTAACAACCGCGGCCACTTTTTGCTGCAGAGCCTCGGCGGCGTCCCGCCCTTCAATGCCTTCCGCCACCGTCACCCGCTTACCGGCCGACTCGGCCACCAGACGGTAATAAACAGTACGCTGGCCATCCCCCGTGGTGGTGGTCAGCGACTCTCGGATGCTGAGCTGCGACGGCGAGTGGATCAGCACCTGCCGGCTGAACAGCGGATAGCCGAACAGACGGCGCAGAGAGTCTATACGACCGGGCTGCACCCGGGTTTCCAGACTGCGGCCGAGCCAGAAAATGCCGAGTGAGGCAAAGGCCGAACCCAGCACGAAAAACACCGGAAACATCAGCCAGCGGGCGGCCATATCGTTGTGCGCCGTGTTGAAAATCACCAGGCCAATGACGGCAAACACAGAGCCCATCAGCGTCATGATCAGCGCCATGCCGGTATGGCGGCCGGCGCGACTGCTGAGTTGCAACGCTCCATCGGCCCCGACGGCCTGCGCGATCTGGGCGGCGGCGCTGGATTGTGCGTCCTCGCGCTGCTGCGTCTGATGTTGCGCACGCTGCTCGGCGGTCGGTTGCCACAGGGATTCCTTGCTGCCTTTCACCACAGGTAAGGTCCACTGGCGTTCAAACGCCAGCGCCGGACCGGCGTGCAGCGTCAGCACACCGCGTACATCCAGCTCCCATTCAATGTGGCCACGATAGCCCTCTTCGCTGCCAGTGCCCGGCAGCCTGGCCGGCACATCAAACTGAAAGGCATAGCGGCCATCGGGCTGGCGGATGGCGCGCAGTTTCTCCGACCAGATCACGTCCCGCTCGGTGCGGCTCTCTTTGCCGGAGCGGGTGGTGTACACATGCAGGCAGCGCAACTCGCCCCGGGGCAAATCGCGGAATGTGCCGCTGCTGACCGTAAACGAACCGCCCACCTGACCACCGGCACAGCCGGGCAGCGGGTCGGGGAAAAAGGGCGTGGCACCAATGGTTTTCCAGACCTTCAGACGACGATAGCCCTGCACCATCATACCGATACCGGCCAGCGGAAAGATCAGCACCAGCAGCACGGCCAGATTGCCTTTGGGCAATTCGTCGCTCAGCGCCAGTGCACTGATGGAAACGCCGACCAGCAGAAAAACCAGACCAAAGCCCATCACCGCCTGATAACCGCTTTTGTTGTTACTGGTGATGCCGGTGGCCGGGCTTTCGCCGCTGAGCGCCGCGTGAATGCCGTCCTGCTGCTGACTGCCTTTCATGGCCGCCCAGAAAATAAAACCGGATATACCGCAGAACATGGTCATAAATATCAGACCGAACAGCAGCTGACTCACCCGGTACGAGCGGTCGAGCACCGCATCCTGTGGCGACGCCGGATCGACCCAGGCGGTGGACTGATTGCGGTTGCGTTCGTAACTGAGCCTGGATTCAAGATCCTGCCAGTAGTCGCCGATGTTGTCGGAACCGCTGTAAATCGACACCTGTTCGCTGTGGTATTCGCGGCCCTTGAAGCGGTAGTGATAATGAGCCGATACGCTGTAGGTGGTGGAATCGTCACCGCGGTGCGATTCCAGCTCCAGCCGGTCGATCTGCGCCGGTACCTGTTGCCAGCTCAGGGTTTCCAGCCAGCGGATGGCCGGCATAACGGAGGTGAAAAAAAACACGCCGATGCCGACCAGAAAAAATAGCCCGAGAAAGGCGCTGACAAATCCGCCAGGGCCTTTGCGCCTGGGGTCTTTGCGTTTGGGGTCTTTGCGCCCGGTGCGCCCGCCCGGTTCCGCGTCTGCTGTGTTACGTCCGTAGCTGTCGCGTTGCATGCTGCTGTTGGCTCCCTGTGTTCCGGTGGCGGTAGTGCTGAGCGGCTGCCCGAATGGCAGACGGATATATCCTTACCGTTTCTATTGTGGCAGCCTTTCAGCAAATTAAAACGAAGAAAGGAAACTCACCATGCATCACCTCCGCCGCTGGCTGTCCAACCCGCGCATGTCCCTGTTATTTGCCATTTTGTTTATTGCCTCACAGGCCGCCATTGTCACCACCCTGCAGGCCGGCAATGCCGAAGCTCTGCTGATTAAGCTGCAGCTGACCTTCGACGCCAGCACCTTTAATCAGCTGTTGGGCAACGCCACGGCCGCGCAGATACAGGCGCTGCAACAGCATTACCTGTTCGACTACGTACACCCGGTCTGGTACGGCATGATGACCCTGTGTTTACTGAGCTGGCTGATGACGCTGAATCAGCTGCCGGCACGCTGGAACTGGCTGTTTATTCCAGCCATCGTCTTCCCGGCTCTCGACGTGGTGGAAAATACCCTGCACAGCCCGTGGATTTATCTGCACAGCACCGCCTCTGACCCCTGGGTACTGATCGCCGGACTGGCCGCCAGCATCAAATGGTCGCTGGCTCTGGTGTATCTGGTGCTGGCCATCGGCCTCGCCGTCCGTTACCGCCTGCACAAACCCCAGCTGAGCGCGGCCTGATACGGCCGCCACCCCATCGCCTCAGCGTTTGCCGGAGAAAGGCAAAGGCACAGCAGAAGCAGCGCAAATAAAGCGCCCGACCGGCTATCGGGCGCGATTACCGCCACGCGGGTTATGGTGTGGTGGCGAATCCACTATACTGGCAGTATCCAACCGCCCGGCGACCGCCATGCAAAAACGTCCCACCAAACGCGACATCCGCAATCAGCTTGATCAGGAAGTGCAGGATTTTCTGCAGAGCGGCGGTCGTGTCAGTGAAGTGGCGCGGGGCGTCAGTGGCCTGATGCATGGCCGCTATGTCGACAGCACACTGACGTTTGATAAACCGAAAGAAGAACGCACCCCGCTGACCGACGTGCTGAAAACCATCGACCAGCGCCGGGAAGCCAAAAAACAACCGGCCAAGCCGGTACAACGCACACGCCGTCCGCAGAAAAAAGTCATTTACGACGATTTTGGTGAACCGCTGCGCATAGTCTGGGAAGATTAAGCGCAGAGCCTTTCACCACCTCAGGGACGATCACCACACCATGCTGGAAAGCCCACTCGCCCTTCTGCTGGCCGCCGCGGTCTTTATTTACGGTCTGCTGTCGCGCAAAACCGAACAGGCTGCCTTCACCGCACCCATGCTGTTCACCACGCTGGGCATTGTGGTCGGCCCGGCCGGGCTGAACTGGCTGACACTGGAAATTTCCGGCGACGGTTTACGTCTGCTGGCCGAGCTCAGTCTGGCGCTGATTCTGTTTACCGACGCCAGCCAGATTGAACGCTCGCATTTACTGAAATTCGAAATTCTGCCCATCCGCCTGCTGGCGGTTGGTTTGCCATTAACCATGGCGCTGGGTGCGCTGCTGGCCCACAGTCTGTTCGCCGGTGGCTGGCTGCTGGCTACTCTGCTGGCGATTATTCTGGCACCCACCGACGCGGCACTGGCGCAGGCCGTGTTCAACAAAAAAGACATTGCCGAGCGCCTGCGTCATTCCATTACCGTGGAAAGCGGTCTGAACGACGGCATCGCCCTGCCGGTGCTGTTATTTGTGCTGGCTCTGCTGGCGGGCTCGCATCAGGGTGACAGCGGCAATATCGACCATCTGCACTGGCTGGTGTTTATTTCCGGACAATTTCTGATTGGCAGCGTCTGGGGCCTGCTGACCGGCCGCGCCGGTGGCTGGTTGTCGGAAACCGCCGCCCGCCAGCAATGGATGACGCCGCTGTATCAGCGTCTGTCTGCCCCCGCGCTGGCGCTGATTGCGTATTCCGGCGCCGAGTCGCTGCACGGCAACGGCTTTATTGCGGCCTTTCTGGCCGGGCTGTTTTTGCAGTCGCACCACACCCGCGTGATTGAGCGGCTGAAAGAATTCGGCGAGGCCGAAGGCCAGTTGCTGAGCCTGCTGATTTTCTTTTTCTTCGGCCTGATTTTTGTGCCCGACGCCCTGACCAGCATCAGTCTGAATGCCCTGCTGTATGCCCTGCTGAGCCTCACACTCATCCGTATTATTCCGGTGCTGATCGCGCTGACCGGCAGCGGCCTGCCGTTGAAGGCGCGGCTGTTTCTGGCCTGGTTCGGCCCGCGCGGCATTGCCAGTATTTTGTATTTGCTGCTGGTCATGGATCAGCTCGGCTTTACGCAGCCGCAATTCCACGAATTATTCACCACCGCCGTGTTAACCGTGCTGATCAGCGTGTATCTGCATGGTTTGTCGTCGCGCTTTTTTCATCGTCTGTGATCTCTGTCCGGCTGCAAACTCACTGTTGCAGTTTCAGGTCCAATACCACTTCAGGCCGCTAACCCCTGAATTCATCAGGCTTTTCCGCTGTTTCTCAGTCTTCGCGCTGAATTTTCCGTACTGACAGGGATGACAAACCTTGGTGCGCATCAATGGCGATTTTTCACCAGCGGTGTAGAGTCGCGGCAAAACCTATTACTCAGCCGGAGTTCTGCATGAACAGGAAAATTCTGCTTACCGCCGGAGCCGTCATTATTGCCGCTGCCTCCTCCATTGCCTGGACCCTGTTCAGCCCTGCCACACTGCCCGAAGGCATCTTCAGCACCAATGGTCGTCTGGAGGCAGAACAGATTGAAGTCGCCACCAAAACCGCCGGCCGTCTGGCCGATGTGCTGGTGAAAGAAGGCGATCTGGTGCAGGCCGGTGATCTGCTTGTGCGCATGGACAACCAGCAGCTGCTGGCGAAAAAACGCGAAGCCGAAGCCCAGATTGAAGCCGCCACCTTAGCCCGCGAAGAAGCCGAAGCCGGCGTTGCCCAGCGCGAAAGTCTGCTGAAGCTGGCCACTCAGGATCTGAAACGCACCCAGACCATGTTCAGCAAAAAAGTCGCGCCGCAGGACAAACTCGACCAGGCCCAGGCGCAGTACGAATCGGCTGAAGCCGCCCTGCGTCTGGCCAAAGCCACCGCCAAGCGCGCGCAGGCCAGCATAGACGCCGCCAACGCCGCCCTGGCCGAATTGCAGACCCTGCTCGATGACACCGACATTCATGCTCCGCGCGCCGGCCGTGTGCAGTACGTGCTGGCGCAGCCGGGCGAAGTGCTGGCCGCCGGTGGCCGCGTGGTGACCCTGCTCGACATTACCGATGTGTACATGACGGTATTCCTGCCAGCGTCGGTGGCCGGCAAGCTGACCCTGAACGACGATGCCAAACTGGTGCTCGACCCGATTCCGGAATACGTAGTGCCGGCACGGGTTTCATTCGTGGCGACCGATGCGCAGTTCACACCGAAATCGGTGGAAACCAGCGAAGAGCGCAACAACCTGATGTTCCGCGCCAAACTCAGCATTGATCCGGCGCTGCTGAAACGCTACGCCGAGCAGGTGAAAACCGGTGTCCGCGGTGTGGCCTACGTGCGCACATCAGACATCACTCCCTGGGGGGACGCCCTGAGCAAACCGCTGCCTGAAAATCCGCTGCACGCCGAGTAAGGAGGCCTTATGTCCGGGGTAGCCTTGCTTGAGGGCGTCAGCCACCGCTATGGCGCTGTGCTGGCGCTGGATAACGTCAGCCTGACGATTCCGGCCGGGGTGATGGTGGGTCTGATTGGGCCTGACGGCGTGGGTAAATCGTCGCTGCTGGCGTTAATTACCGGCACGCGCACCTTACAGTGCGGCCGTCTGCAGGTGCTGGACGGTGATATGAACGACCCGCGTCACCGCCGCCGCACACTGCCTCGCATTGCCTATATGCCGCAGGGGCTCGGGCGCAACCTGTATCCAACCCTGAGCGTGCGCGAAAATCTGGATTTTTTCGGTAATTTATTTGGCCAGAGCGCCGCTGAACGTCAGGAACGCATTGAACACCTGACCCGCGCCACCGGCCTGTTTCCGTTTCTCGACCGCCCCGCCGGTAAATTATCCGGCGGCATGAAACAGAAACTCGGCCTGTGCTGCTCGTTAATTCACGATCCCGACCTGCTGATTCTGGACGAACCCACCACCGGCGTTGATCCGTTATCGCGTCAGCAATTCTGGCAACTGATCCGCGACATCCGCCGCGAGCGCCCGCACATGAGCGTACTGGTTGCCACCGCCTACATGGAAGAAGCGCAGCAATTCGACTGGCTGGCCGCCATGGACGACGGACGCATTATTGCCACCGGCAGTCCGCAATCCCTGCTCACCACGACCGGACAAAGCTCGCTGGAACAGGCCTTTATTGCGCTGCTGCCGGAAGAAAAGCGCCGCGGTCATCAGGCCGTTGTCGTGCCGCCGGCCGTGCAGTACGACGGCCCGGCGGCCATTGAAGCCCAACATCTGACCCGGCGTTTCGGCGATTTTATTGCCGTGAACGATGTGTCGTTCAGCATCCGTCGGGGTGAGATTTTTGGCTTTCTGGGTTCCAACGGCTGCGGCAAAACCACCACCATGAAAATGATGACGGGCCTGTTGCCGTTTTCATCCGGTGAAGCGCGTTTATTCGGCCAGTTACCCGACCCGAACGACATGTCCACGCGCATGCGCGTGGGGTATATGTCGCAGGCGTTTTCGCTCTACTCCGAAATTTCTGTGCGCCAGAATCTGGAACTGCACGCGCGCCTGTATTCTCTCAGCGACGAGAAATCCCGCCAGCGCATCGACTGGGTGCTGGACCAGTTTGGTCTGCGCGACGTGGCGCAAAGTCAGCCGGAAAGCCTGCCACTGGGTATCCGTCAGCGCCTGCAGCTGGCAGTGGCGGTACTGCACGAGCCGGATATTCTGATTCTCGATGAACCCACCTCCGGCGTGGACCCGGTGGCGCGCGATCAGTTCTGGATTCAGTTGATCCGTTTGTCGCGTGAAGACGGCGTGACCATTTTTATTTCCACGCATTTTATGAACGAAGCCGAACGCTGCGACCGCATTTCGCTGATGCACGCCGGACGTGTACTGGCCGTCGGCCAGCCGCAGACACTGGCCGCGCAACGCGGTTCGGCGTCGTTGGAAGAGGCGTTTGTCGATTACCTGAAAGAAGCCGCCGGACTGCCACGCGGCGAGCACCCAGACACTCAAACCGGCGCTGGCACCACGCTGACCGCACCTGCCGCAGCGCCGCAATACCGCCAGCGCGCCTTCAGTTTTCGCCGTTGGTGGGCGTACGCCTGGCGTGAGGGTCTGGAAATTCAGCGCGACCCTATCCGTCTGGCCTTCGCCCTGCTCGGCCCGCTGGTGCTGTTGCTGACCTTTGGCTACGGCATTTCCTTCGATGTGGAAGACATTCAGTACGCCATTATCGATCACGATCAGTCGCGCGAAAGCCGGCTGTTAACCGAAGGTCTGTCGGGGTCGCGCTATTTCCAGCAGGTAGACGCACCGGCCAGCTATGAGCAGGCCATCGCGCTGATGCGCAAGGGCGACCTGACCTTATTAATTGAAGTACCGCCCAATTTTGGCCGGCATTTTATGCAGGGCTGGAAACCCGAACTGGGCATCACCATTGATGGCGGCATGCCGTTTAAAGCGGAAACCTCCGCCGGTTATGTCAGCGGTTTAATTCAGCAGGAATTGCAGCAGATTGCCCGTCAGTCATCCAGTGGCAGCGGGCTGTCGTTGCCGGTGAATGTGCAGACACGCTACGAATACAATCAGGCATTTAAAAGCGTGTACGCCATTGTACCGGGTGTGATTATGCTGATGCTTGCTTTGATTCCGGCCATGATGACGGCGGTCGGCATTGTGCGCGAAAAAGAAACCGGCTCCATCGCCAACTTTTATTCCACCCCCGTCACGCGTCTGGAATTTCTGCTGGGCAAACAGGCCCCCTACGTGCTCATTTCTTTTATCAGCTACGGCATTCTGCTGCTGACCTCGGTTACCGTGTTTGGTCTGCCATTAAAAGGTTCGCTGCTGACACTGAGCAGCGGCGCCCTGCTGTATGTGATCACCACCACAGGTTTCGGCAGCGTGATTTCCAGTTTCACCCGCACTCAGGTAGCAGCGATTTTCGCCTCGGCCATTCTCAGCATTCTGCCGGCGGTTAACTTTTCCGGTCTGCTGGTGCCGGTGTCGTCTCTTGCGGGGCCAGCGTACGGCATCGGCCTGGGCTTTCCGTCGTCGTGGTTCCAGCAGATTTCGATTGGTTCTTTTACCAAGGGCCTGACCTTTGCTGATCTGTGGCAAAACCATCTGATGCTGGCGGTGTTTGTTGTGATTTTTACCACACTGGCCTGGCTCGGCCTGAAGAAGCAGGAGGCCTGATGAAAGCGAAACACGTCGCCCAGCTGGGCATGAAAGAATTGTTCAGTCTGCGCTCCGACCCGGTGCTGATCGCGCTGATTGTTTATATCTTTACCGTGGCGGTTTATACGGTCGCTAACGGGGTTTCGTTTGAGGTGAACAACGCCGCTGTAGCCATTGTCGACGAAGACCACTCGCCGCTGTCACGACAGATCAGTGCAGCCTTGTTGCCACCGCAATTCAATCAGCCGCAGGCCATTGCCCCGCAGGATGTGAACAAAGCGCTGGACCGTGGCGACTATCTGTTTGTGTTGTTTTTTCCGCCGGAATTTGAAAAAGACACGCTGGCCGGACGCGTACCCGAAGTGCAGCTGCTGGTCGATGCCACCGCCATCGCTCAGGCCGGCAACGGCGCCAACTACATTCAGCAGATTATTATTGCTGAAGCGCTGAACGCCGTGCGCCCCGGCATGCAATTAAGCGATGCCATGCCGGTGAACGTCAGCGTGCGCAAACTTTTTAATCCGAATTCGTCGTCGGTGTGGTTTAACGCGTTAATGCAGGTGATTAACAGCGTCACCATGCTCGGCGTCATTCTCACTGGGGCGGCCCTGATTCGCGAACGCGAACACGGTACGGTTGAGCATTTGCTGGTGATGCCGGTAACGCCTGCGGAAATTATGCTGGCGAAAATCTGGGCCAATGGTCTGGTGATTCTGGTGGCGTCTATGCTGTCGCTGAAACTGGTGGTGGAGTGGCTGCTGGATGTGCCGGTGCAGGGCTCGATTCTGCTGTATATCGTCGCCAGTGCCCTGTATCTGTTTTCAGTGACTTCGCTCGGCATCATGCTCGGCACCATCACCAATTCCATGGCGCAGTTTGCTTTATTGCTGATTCCGATCGTGATTGTCATGTATCTGTTGTCGGGCGGCACCACGCCGCTGGAGAGCATGCCCGTTTTTTTGCAACGGCTGATGATGTTTTCACCATCGACCCATTTTGTCAGCCTGTCGCAGAATATTCTGTACCGTGGCGCCGGGCTTGAAAGCGTGTGGCCGGAGATGGTGATTCTCACCAGCATCGGCGCCGTATTTTACAGCGTGGCGCTGGCACGCTTCCGCAAGGCCATTGTCTCGATGGCCTGAGCCTGCGGGAAATCACTGCAGGCCAGTGATTTCCCAGCCAGCCACACCGTTCATCGTCAGCTCATCACCGACCGTCAGTTGCATCAGTTGCTGCGCCAGTGGCGCCTGAGTGCTGACCACCAGCACGTTTTTGTTGTGCACCTGCAATTGCCGCCCGCCCACCGGTGCCAGCCACAGATAACGCGGCACCTGGTCTTCGTGCTCCAGCGTCAGCAAGGCGCCACCGGCAATGGCGTCGTCGTCGCTGAACACAGGGACAGACCATTGCGCCAGGCGGATACGCAGCTCCTGCAAGTCACGGATACGCTCTGACTGGCCATGGGCCAGATAAGCTGCCTCAAGACTTAACGTGTCGTACTGATTTTCGGGTTTATTCTCTGCATCGGATGCGGTTTCCTGCGCCCGCCGGGCGGCTTCGATGGCGGCGGCCGTTTCGTCATCAATGGCCTGCAATAAGGCCTGTCTGAGAGCGTTTTTTAGTTCTTGCTGCATAGCGCTGGTGCAGTCCGGTAACCGAAAGTGTGCGATTATACCGCGACTTTTTTATCGCGCTCAGCGTGGCCTGCACCGGCCACCCCTTTCTTCAAGGAATTGACCATGTCCGACCTGCTGAATGGCCGCCAGTTTGTCCGCCAGAGCCCGCGTGGCGAACTCGCCTGCCTGGAAATCCGCCACCCGTTGTTCAGCGCCAGCCTGCTGTTGCAGGGCGCACAGCTGATTGAATTCACACCCAATCAGGGCGGTGAACACGCCGGCAACTGGTTATGGCTGAGTGAAGACGCCGCGTATCAGCGTGGTACATCCGTGCGCGGCGGCATTCCCGTGTGCTGGCCCTGGTTTGGTAACGCGGCCATGAACCCGGCCGCGGTACAGGCCTTTATTGCCGGAGCCGGCAGCGCACCCGCCCACGGTTTTGCCCGCGCCCGCGACTGGGCATTAGCTGAGGTGTATGAAGACGCCGATGAAGTGGTGCTGACCCTGAGCCTGACCGACTGCCGCCACCCGCAATGGCAGGCTAACCTGAGTGTTGAGGCCGAATTCCGCTTTACCGCCAGCAGCCTGAGTGTGGTGCTGACCACCAGCAACGACGGTGCCACGCCAGTGACGTTTTCGCAGGCGCTGCACACCTATTTTCCGACCAGCGATATTACCGCCACCCGCGTCGCGGGGTTTGATGGCGCCCGTTATCTGGAAACGCTGGAAGGCTGGGAAGCACGCGAACAACACGGCGATATTCTGTTTACCGGCGAAACCGACCGCATTTATTTCGGCGAAGACAGCCTGTCGTTAATCACCCCGCAGCACAGCACCGAACTCAGCAGTCAGGGCAGCCACAGCGCCGTGGTGTGGAACCCGTGGATTGAAAAATCGAAACGTCTGAGCCAGTTTGCCGACGATGCGTATCAGCGCATGTTCTGCGTCGAAACCGCCAACGCCGCCGACGATGCGGTCACACTGGCGGCGGGTGAATCACACAGCCTGAGCCTGCAATTAACGCGGACGTAATGAATACCCCAAGGATTCAACACCGCTGACGCATCAGTGCGGCAGTAAATGCCACTGCACGTAGTTACTCAGGTGAGCCATCACTCTGGCGCTCCATGCGCCCAGTCCCGGCCTGACATCCATCCTTGATGTCAGGCCGCGTCCCCCTTTTGCTGGAACAGATACTGAGCGGTCACGCGGTCCATGGTTTTCAGATGCTGGCCAAACCAGTCGGGCACGGTTTCCAGCAGGAATTCGAGCACAGGCGTGACGTCGCCGGTGGCTTCAAAATTGGTCAGATGTTCGCGGAACAGCCCCAGCACGCGCTCGTGCTCGGCCTTGTGTACCGGATACGGAGGGAAGTGGTAACGCTGCATCTCTTCTTCTTCGTGGGCGAAGTGATGCACGCTGTGTTCGTACAGAGCCTGCAGATGCGGTAAAGCCGGTTCACCCATCAGCAGCGCCTGTTCGGCGGTGTTGAGCAACAGGGCAAACGCTTCATGTTCACGGTTCATGAAGTCCTGCGCCATGGGTGGATAATCGCGGAGTACTATGGTCATAGTGGGTTCCTGCGTAAGGCGTTTAAGCGACTGAACTCACCTTAACGCAGGAAACGGATGCCCTTCTTGATCACTATCAAAAGCCGCGTGATCAGGGCGTAAGAAAGCGCCGCTCAGCAGTACTGAGCAACGTCGACTATGGTGCGGCGCAACCAGCGGTGGGCCTGATGATGCTGCAGCAGCGGTGACCAGGCCATTTTCAGTTCAAACGGCGGAATCTTGAACGGCGGGTCGATCACCTGCAGCGAAGCTGCCGCCGCCTGCATGTCTGCCACTTTGCGCGGCAGCGTGGCCACCAGATCGTTATTCAGCGCCAGCAGCGCCGGCATCTGATAGTGACGGGTGAACACCGAGATTTTGCGTTTATGGCCGATCTTGGCCAGCGCGTGATCCACCCAGCCCAGACGGATGACTTTCTCCGGATCGATACCCACGCCCGCACCCATACCGGTTTTGCTCACCCAGATGTGCTTGCTGGACAGGTAGGCGCTGAGATCGAAATTGGCGATGCCCGGATGCTCCGGGCTGACCAGACAAACGAAGTCGTCCTGCCACAGGGTCATCTGGTGGAACGACTGCGGCATGTCGTCGAAACGGTTAATGGCCATGTCGACCTTGCCCGCTTCCACGTCTTTGAAGGTCACATCCGACGGGGTTAATACGTCGAGAATAATGTCCGGCGCTTCGGTGCGCAGGCGCTTGACCAGCTCGGGCACCAGAGTCGATTCGGCGTAATCGCTGACCATAATGCGGAACACACGGTGGCTCAGCTGAGCGTCGAATTCTTCCAGCGGCTGCAGGGCAATTTCCAGCTCGCCCAGCGCTTTGCGGATCACAGGCTGCAGTTCCTGCGCGCGTTCGGTCGGTGTCATGCCGTCGGAGGTACGCACCATCAGCGGATCATTGAACAGTTCGCGCAGACGGCGCAGACCGTTGCTCATGGCCGGCTGAGTAATGCCCAGCTGCTGGGCGGCCTTGGTGACGCTGCCTTCTCGCAGCAGCACATCCAGATACACCAGCAGGTTGAGATCGATTCGGTCAAGGTTCAAGGGCGGGGCCTCCACTTACGAAGGCCGCTATTGTGGCAGGATTCGACTTATTCACCAAGTCTATGCACTAAGACGTCGGTATCACTCAGACTGATTTTCTGACCGCAGGTACGGCAGCACCCAGTCTTTGCCAGCGCGGATTTCATCGTTGGTCAGGCCTTTCAGTTCGTACGGAAACACCAGCCAGTCGTTGGTTTCGTGCAGGCAGAAATCCGGACGGAAATCGACGCGGTTGTGACCCGGACGCTGATACAGGGTTGCGACCTTGATGTTGGTCGGCATGTTGCGCTTGAGCTTGGAGCCCAGACGGTTGATGGTGGCGCTGATGTTGTAGCCGGTGCTGAACACGTCATCGACAATCAGCAGGCCGTCGTCGACGTTCAGGTTCTCCACCAGATACTGAGTACCGTGCACGCGGATTTCTTCCGGCGCTTCGACCATGCTCTGATACGCAGGCAGACCGCGGTAGGAAGTACGCAGCGCAATGTGGTCGGTTTTCACGCCCAGCGTCTGCAGGCACTCCTGCACATAAATGCCCACCGAACTGCCACCGCGCCAAAGGCCAACGATGAAGGTCGGGCGGAACCCGCTTTCGAAAATCTGCACGCCCAGACGGAAAGCGTCCTGAATGACGGTTTCTTCGTCCAAAAATCGTTTCTGCATGACTTACTCTTATGTGACAGGGGTATGACCAGAGCGGTATGATAACATCTGACCAATTGGTCAGGTAAAGACTTTAACCGGAGTGAGCAAGAATATGAGTGCCAAACTGTACCTAACCGCGCAGGGACTGCTGGAAGATTCCTATAAGCTGGCGGCCCAGGTGCTGGACTCAGGCTTCCGTCCGACCTTTATGATTGCGGTCTGGCGCGGTGGTGCCCCGATTGGCATCGCGGTGCAGGAGTACCTCGATTACCACGGCGTCGAGACCGACAACATCGCCATCCGTACCTCGTCGTATCAGGGTATCGATAATCAGGCAAAAGAAGTGAAAGTCTACGGCCTGAATTATCTGGTGAAGAACGTTAAGCACGAAGACAGCCTGCTGATTGTCGACGACGTATTCGACAGTGGCCGCTCCATCGAAGCCATCGTCAATGAACTGCAACGCCGTGCGCGTCTGAACACCCCGCACGACATCCGCGTGGCGGTGCCTTACTACAAACCGCACCGCAACCAGACCGACCGCGTACCCGATTATTTTATTCACGAAACCAGCGCCTGGCTGAAGTACCCGCACTCGCTGGAAGGTCTGGCGGCTGAAGAAATCCGCGACAACCGGCCTGAGCTGTACGACATCATCAAAGATCACCTGCCAGCCTGATTCAGGTTGTAACGCAAAAAAGCAGTAGCGAAAAAGCAAAGTAGCAGCGCAACAACAAAGTAATAACAAAAAAGCCGGCAATCGCCGGCTTTTTTGTTATTACACTCTGCTCAGCGGCTATTTCAGCCCGGCCAGATAATCGGCCTGAATTTTGGCCACATCAATTTTAGTCAGCCCTTCGTTAAAGATTTTGGCGATATCACTCTGCGTGTGCTTGAAGCAGACAAACAGCTTTTTATCTTCCAGCAGCTTGTCGTTAAAGCTCACTTTATCGGCGATTTTCTTTAACTCCGGATCGGTTTTAACGCTGTATTCCAGTACGTTGCGGTCGATCACCGCCATATCGATACGGCCGAATGCGGCCTTCTGGATATTGTTTTTATCACTGATCACTTCCGATACTTTTAAGGCACCGGCGGCCACCATGGCGTCAAAGTCAGCCGTGTTCACATAGTCTTTCACCACGCCGACCTGATATTTTTTCAGATCATCGAGTGAACCCCAGCTCACCGGCTTTGCTGCGTTCTGCACAAAACCCAACGGACCCGAGCCCATTGCTTCCGAGAACACAAACTCTTTGGCAACGTCATCGCTGTAATACTCCGGAAAATAGCCGGCGTATTTACTGCTGCCGTCTTTGGCCAGATGCACGGCGCGGCTCCACGGATAGAAATCCACCACCAGTTTGTAACCCATGGCTTCAAAGGCCGCTTTGGCCACCGCCACACTGGCACCCTGCTGCGCCATATCCGGGTCTGAATACGGCGGCCAGCTCAGTGAGGTGAGATAGACCGTGTTATCGGCCTTCACCGGCGCCACCAGCGACAGCGCGAGTAATAAACCTGCTAATAATGCTTTCATAGCCACTCCTTACGGCATCAGTTCAAAGCCACGGCTGACGCCCAGCACGAAGGTGGTGTCGGCATTGTCGTTGTAATCGGAATCGATACTGGTTGTCATCACAGTGGCTGTGACCGTAAACCCTTTGAAGTCACGGCTGACGGCCACTTCGTAATCCTGATACGAGGCTTCGCCTTCATCCCAGGCCCAGATGTCTTTATCGGCACTCTGGTTATGAGCGGCAGTCAGCATCAGGCTGTAATCACCGAGTGGAATGGTGTGGGTCACTTTCAGAATATCGTGGGCCACATCAAGGCCGAAATATTCCGACGCATGATTCCAGTACACCGTGGTATTGCCGTTAACGGTGACGCCGACATAGGCTTCGCCATAATCGTAATCGCCGGAATAATCAGCACCATGATACGTGTATTGCGCGTAACCCAGATCAATTGCCAGCGCATCGGTTAAATCGCGGTAGTAGCCGATGTAATAGTCCCATTCCAGATTGGTGTCATCGCCATTGCCGTAATCGACGTTACTGGCCCAGGTACCCAGATAAATACCGGAATCGTGGCTGTAATCGAGCGACGCCTGCAACGCCGGGCCTTTATCGGTCTGTGACACGCCATTAAAGCGGTAATCCGATACCAGAGACACTTCCGCAGACACGCCAGCCAGACAACTGAACGGCGCTGCGAGCAGCAAAGTTGTAAGTGCTTTTTTCATGGTCTTATCCTCGTGTGGGACGTGGGAGTTGGATTTATTGTATTTAAACCCGGAATTCTTTCATTAATGCCGACAGTTTTCCTGCCTCCTGGCCAACGGCATCGCTGGCCCGGGCGGTTTTGCCAATCAGCTCACTGGCCGCGTCGGCGCTTTCTTTAATGTGCACAAGATTGCGGTTAAGTTCGTCGATCACCTGACTCTGCTCACCGGAGGCCTGCGCAATTTCGCTGTTCATACGGGCAATTTCCAGCACCATACCCACCACTTCGCCGATGGACTCACCGACTTTTTCGATCTGCTCGACACTGCGCTGGGTATAGGACGTGCTCTTATGCATCACGGCGACGGCTTCTGCGGTCGATGCCTGCAGGCGGCTGATCATCTGGTTAATTTCGTTGGTGGAATCTCGGGTGCGCTGTGCCAGCGTGCGCACTTCGTCGGCGACGACGGCAAAACCCCGGCCCTGCTCACCGGCCCGCGCCGCTTCGATGGCGGCGTTCAGCGCCAGCAGGTTGGTTTGTTCAGCAATGCCCTGAATCACATCCGACACAGTGCCTATGCTGGCGCCTTCGGCTTCCAGCGCGCGGATCACTTCGCTGACGTTTTCGATTTCACCGGATAAATGACGGATCACATCGGCCGCGGTGCGCACGATTTCCTGACCGGCGTCGGCCTGTTCGTTCGCCTGACTGGCGTATTCCGACGCCCGGCCGGCGTTCTGCGCCACATTCTGCGTGGCCGATGCCAGCTCGGTACTGGCGGTGGCCACCATATCCACTTCGCCTTTCTGATCGCTGAAGCGTTCCAGCACCAGCGAAATATCACTCTGGGTTTTGCTGGCGATCTGCGACAGATCGGTGGAAGTTTCTTTGACCGAACCAATCAGTTGGGAAAGTCCGGCCAGCAGTTGATTCACCTGATGCGCCAGTGCAGCGATTTCGTCACCACGGCTGGTATCCAGACGCCGGGTCAGATCACCGCCCCCGGCAGCCAGGGCAGCAACGGCAGAGGTAATGGCCGAAATTTTATTCACCACAGAATGCGACACCAGAAAGACAATCATGCTCACCAGAATCACATCGAGCAGCACCAGCTGAATGATGATCTGATGCACCGTACTGTTCAGTGCCACCAGAATTTCAGAATCGTTAAAACCGACAATCAGCGTGCCCACTTTCTTCTGCTCACCGCCATCGGCAAACATCAGATCCATGGTTTTAATAATCACATCGGGGTTAACGGATTGGTTATCCGACAGGTCTTTTTCGCGGGTAATGGTATCGCCCTGTTCGATCTGAACGGCAACACGGCTGACCACAGGGGCTTCGAGCTCGGCCTCCATGGTTTTTTCAATGCTGGCGGTATCGAAGTTCCAGATAAAGCCCGGCAGGCTGATGGCCATGCGGGTGGCCGCCAGTTCGGCTTGTTTGGTCAGCTGGCGGTGCATGGCATCGGATTTGTTACGGTAATCGAGAATGCCCAGCACCAGCAGTACGACGGTTACCGTCGCCACCACATACACGGCCATGCGCAATTTAATACTGGTCAACATAGGGTCACCTCCGCCCTTTCACACTAGCCCAGCTTTTTGGGTCTGATGCCGGCACAGCGGTCAGTGGCGCGGTACGCCATCCGAATTTTTATCGTTAGACATAAAAGTCAGGCCAGCTTTTCATGCAAAAGCACCAGCCACCTACCATCACAGGCGCAGAACTCAGGGCAGCAGCGTGAAACCGCGGTTCACCGACACCACCAACGCCGGGTCAGCATCGCTGTTAAAGTCGTTGTCTATGGTGGTCGCCATGGCTGCAGCCGTAACATTAAAACCGGCAAACTCCCGGCTGATGGCCAGCTCCAGATACTGGTAGTCGGCTTTGTCTTCATCCCAGGCGACCACGTTTTTATCGGATGACAGATTGTGCGCCAGCGTTACCGCCAGCGAGTAATCGCCCAGCGTTATGGCATGGCTCAGCGAGAACACATTATGGGCAATGCCCAGCCCCGAAAAATCGGTGGCATGGAACCAGTAAACGCTGGTGCGTCCATACAAGGTCAGGCCGACGACGGTTTCACCGTAATCCGCATCGCCGGAATAATCGGCGCCGTGATAGCTGTACCAGGCGTAGCCGAGATCAAGCCCCACGGCATCGTTCAGATCGGTGGCATAACCGCCATAAAAGTCCCATTCCAGCCGGGTATCGTCGCCATTACCGTAGTCGACGTTACTGGCCCAGCTGCCGAGGTACATGCCCGATTCGTGGCTGTAATCCAGAGCAAGCTGCAACGCCGGGCTTTTTCCCGTCTGAGAAATACCGTAGGAACGGAAGTCAGACACCACACTCACATCCAGCGCCACTTCGGCGCCACACACGCCCGGCAGCAACGCCAGAAGCCAAAGACCTGCCTTTGTCATAACACTCTCCTTTCACGCTCGCTGCACGCTCACTGTACGAGTGGCCCACGCAACGCACAGCTGTGGTCATGCTTTGCCCTAGTACAGACCCAAGATCGGCTCTCGTCGTAGGCAGAAGCGGGATGCTTTAAAGAAAATTACAAAAGACAGGTTTCATCCTGTATCCGTGCATGGTTACGGAAAGCTTGAGCAGCACGACATCAGGTTGAAGCAGACGATCAACTCATAAAAAGGTGAATTATTAGTTGGCAATAAGAATCAGTCATTACCATCTAGTTCGCCATCGGGAATCCCAGACTAGACATACCCAAAGGCATCCCAAGCGACTGACCGACTATCTGGAATTAGTGGATGCAACCGGCTGGATTATCCGCGACGATAAACGCGGCTATATTCCATCTGAAAGTACAAAAATTCTGGAGCAACTGGAAATCAACGAAGATCAGTGGCTGACCATGGCGCAGCAGTTCGAGCAGTGCCTCAGCACCTTCGCCGGAAACGAACATCAGCTGCGCAATGTCTGCGAAAATCTGGACGACCAACGACACTTTGGAATAAACCGCTGCATAGCAGCGTTTGGTTAATAAGAAACGCCACCCGCGCATAAATCAGGTATAACCTGAATTTTCGTTTCCGACATTTATCAAAAAACTAAAACTATCTCAACCTAGTCAACCAATGAGCTTTAGTAATCTCATTATTTTAATTGGCCGCCAGGCGGTGCAGCCGCTTCCTCCTATTAACCCTAAGATGGCTGTCCTATTAGTTTATTAGTTGGAGCTGTCTGGATAGTATGGACGGGGCAACGCCCTCCAACAGGGTGAACAGGACAACGATAACAACCATCAATCCCAAACAATCACATCTGGTATCGAATTAAATTCAAAGAAGGTTCCTTTCACCCATCAGAAAAGTCCAATAGTGAAAATCAAATTCAGCATCACTGAGGTCAAATTTTAAATACACGCATAACCACCACAATAAAAAACGGAGCCGAAGCTCCGTTTTTTATTCACGCATTAACCGCACAAAGCACTGATCAGTTCAGATGCTCTACACGGATGCGGGTCACGCTGCCAACGGTGCTGGACAGACCTTCGATGGCCGCGATGGCATCGTTCATCTTTTTCTCCAGTACGCGGTGCGTCAGCAGAATGATCTGCGCGCGCGAGTCTTCGGTTTTTGGTTCTTTCTGAATCAGGGCTTCGATGTTGATGCCGCGCTCAGACAGAATGGTGGCCACTGACGCCAGCACGCCGGCTTTGTCTTCGACCTGAATACGCAGGTAGTAAGCGGTTTCCACTTCTTCGATTGGCAGAACCTGAACGTCTTCAATGTCGTTGAAGGCCAGGTGGTTAACGCTGGCTTCTGCCGGAGCGTCGAACATACGGGCCAGGTCGATGATGTCGGCCACTACCGCAGAAGCAGTCGGGCCAGCACCGGCGCCAGCGCCCACGTACAGGGTGTTACCCACGGCGTCGCCGTTGACCATCACAGCGTTCAGAACGCCATCCACGGTCGCAATCGGACGCGCGACCGGAATCATGGTCGGGTGTACGCGCAGGTCGATGCCTTTGTCGGTACGACGGCTCACGCCCAGGTGTTTGATGCGGTAGCCCAGTTCGTTGGCGAACTCGACGTCTTCCGGGGTCACTTTGCTGATGCCTTCGGTGTAGCAACGTTCAAACTGCAGCGGAATACCGTACGCAATGGACGACAGAATGGTCAGTTTGTGCGCGGCGTCGATACCTTCGACGTCGAAAGTCGGGTCGGCTTCGGCGTAACCCAGTGCCTGTGCTTCGGCCAGTACGTCGGCGAAGTCGCGGCCTTTGTCGCGCATTTCGGTGAGGATGAAGTTACCGGTGCCGTTGATGATGCCGGCCAGCCAGTTGATGCGGTTAGCCGCCAGACCTTCACGAATGGCTTTAATGATCGGGATACCGCCGGCCACGGCCGCTTCGTACATCACGCTCACGCCTTTGGCTTCGGCGGCGGCGAAGATCTCTTTACCGTGCACAGCGATCAGCGCTTTGTTGGCAGTTACCACGTGCTTGCCGTTGGCAATGGCGCCCATAACCACGTCTTTAGCGACTGTGTAGCCGCCGATCAGTTCCACCACGATGTCGATGGCCGGGTTGTTCACCACGTCCATGACGTCGGCGGTAACGGCAACGTCGCCGGTGTTCACGTTCGGATTCGGGTGACGGGTCGCCACCTGAGCAATAATAATTTCGCGACCCGCCCGGCGTGCGATGTCCTGAGCATTACGCGTCAGTACGTTGAAAGTACCGCCGCCCACTGTACCTAAACCACAGATACCTACATTTACCGGTTTCAAGGTCGTCTCTCCTGTTATTGTCAGAGATGATGGTCGCCACGGAGCCCCGGGCACATAAAGGCCGGTATTCTACGCTAACCTTTTGCCCTTGCCCAATACGGCTTTCACCTCTGACTGGGCGCTGTTCCAAGCCTGTGTTAGTGTCGGGGCACACGACTTAAGAACGACAACGGAAGGACACACCATGGCGAATTTTCTTGTAGTAACCGTCATCGCCGACGACAAACCCGGCATCGTGGAACAGCTGTCAGCCACCATCGCCCGCCACGGCGGTAACTGGCTGGAAAGCCGCATGGCGCATATGGCGGGTAAGTTTGCCGGCATTCTGCGCATCGATATTGCGGCCGAAGCCGCCGCCGCGCTGATCAGCGATCTGTCGGCCCTTAAAGGTGCCGGTATTCAGGTATCGGCGGAACAGGGTTCCGACGTGGAGCAGGCGCCAAGCATGGATCTGACCCTGAGTCTGGTGGGCAATGACCGTCCGGGCATTGTGAAGGAAGTGTCGCAGGCACTGGCCCGCCATGGCGTGAACGTACTGGAACTGACCACCGACTGTGGCAGTGCGGAAATGTCGGCCGTGCCACTGTTCCGCGCCGAAGCAGTACTGCGTGTGGCGCAGGATTTCGACACCCTGCAACTGGCCGAAGCGCTGGAAGATATTTCCAACGACTTAATGGTTGAGATCAGGCTCGACTGATTTGTCTTTCTTCAGCAAGCAGAACCCGCAGCCTGCGGCGCGGGTTCTGCCGTTGCATCTGCACTTCACCCTCGCTTAACCCGTGACAGCCCGCCCCAGCAGATACACAGAGTTCACCGCCAGCAGTACCATCATCAGGCGGAAGAATTTCACACTGTCGACCCGCTTCGATAACCAGCGTCCCAGCCAGGTGCCGACAAAGGCCATGGGAATCAGCAGCAGCGTCAGCCAGCCGACTTTCATATTCAGAAGACCCAGATACCCGTACGGAATCAGCTTGATGGCGTTCATCACGCCGAAGGCCACCGCCATCTGCGCCAGATACTCTTCTTTGCTGATCTTCAGCGTCAGGTTATAGGCCTGCATCGGCGCGGCACCGGCGTGGGCCAGCACACTGCCAACCCCGGCCAGACCACCGAGAAAATGCCCTTTGAACTGCCCCGAGGCACCGGCTCCGCCCAGCGCCGGCCACACACGCTGCGCCAGCACCCAGATGCCCATGACGCCGATAATGGCCTGCACGCCGCGGTCGCTGACCACGCCGAGCAAGGCCGCACCGGCAAAAATGCCGATGACAATGCCGGGCACAACGGGCTTCAGCAGTTGCCAGCTGAACCAACGGCGGTAAATGCGGATGGTCAGCGCGTCCATCAGCAACAGCACCGGCAGCAAAATGCCAATGGCCGCTTCGCCGCCGATAAAAGGCGCCATCATAGGCACCGCCACCACACCAATGCCGCCGCCAAAACCGGATTTGGAAATGCCGGTAATCAGCACGCCGGTGAGGGTCACCAGCAAAAACGTCAGATCCACAGAAGACAGATCCAAGAAAACTCCTTAATCGTGAAAATCCACCGCCGGCAGATCGAACAGCAGGGCTTCGGCCTGTGCGCCGGCCGCCAGATCAATCATGCTTTCGCCGGCAATCGCCAGACCATCGCCATCGCGCAGGGTCAGCTCCTGACCGTCAATGCGCACCACCAGCTCACCCCGTGCCACGTGCAGATAGTAGGCGCGGGCGTCGCTTAAACCGTAACCAATGCGTTCGGCTTCGAGGCGCACATGGCTGATCACCGTATCCTGGCGGATGCTCAGGGTACCGTCGCGGCCATCGGGCGTAATCACCGGCTGCACCGGCTGGGTACGCTCGAAACGTTTTTGCTGATACCCCGGCGGCGTGTTCAGTTCGTCCGGCTGAATCCAGATCTGCAGAAAATGCAGACCACCGGTTTCGGACGGGTTGAACTCGCTGTGGCGGATACCGCGCCCGGCGGACATCAGCTGGAATTCACCGGCCGGCAGGTGCGCCACGTTGCCCTCAGAATCGCGGTGGGCAATGGTGCCGTCCAGAACCAGGCTGATGATTTCCATGTTGCGGTGGCCGTGGGTATCAAACCCGGCCCCGGCGATCACGCGGTCGTCGTTGATGACCCGCAGGGCGGAAAAGCCCATAAAGTTCGGGTCGTAGTAGTTACCGAAAGAAAACGTGTGGGCGCTGTCCAGCCAGCCGAAGTTGGCCCGGCCGCGCTCATTGGCTGCCCGCAAGATTACCATAATTGCCTCCTGATACTCTTATCACTCTGTCTGGATTGCGCCTGTCTCATGCGCGCAACGCTGTTTTTAGCTGTCAGAAACACCGCTCCGGCGACAAGGCTTGGCAGCTGTGAAATACTGCCGCGCTCTTTCCGCTCCATCAGGCATTCTGTGTCGTCTCAATCCCAATCCAAGGCTGCTGTTCACAGCCACCACACACCGGCCAACGCCCTGCGCGCCGATCTGATTCTGCTGGTCGTTACTCTGCTGGCCGCCGTCAGCTGGATGTTTTCCAAAGAGGCGCTGCACGAGTTTCCACCCCTGCTGTTTATGGCCTGCCGCTTTACGCTGGCGGGCCTGCTGCTGGCCGTGCCCGGCCGCCGCGCACTGGCGGCGTTAACCGCCCGCGAATGGCGGGCCTCAGGCCTGGTCGGCCTGGTGTTCGGCGTGGCCATGAGCCTGTGGATCATGGGTCTGTTCAATGCCCACACCTTAGGTGAAGGCGCGTTTATCACCAGCCTGTCGGTGGTGCTGGTGCCTTTGCTGAGCTGGTTTGTGTTCCGCGAAAAACCGGCCGCCACCCTGTGGGTTGCACTGCCGCTGGCGGTGACCGGCCTGGCGCTGCTGGCCCTGCGGCACGGTTTTAATCCGGACCCGGGGCAGCTGTATTTCTTTGCCGCCGCCCTGCTGCTGTCGCTGACCTTTATCCTCAACAGCCGGGCCGCGGCGCGTATTTCTGCACTGGCGCTGAGTGCCATCCAGCTGGTGCTGGTTGGTCTGGTGGCGCTGGTGCTGTCGCTGCTGCTGGAAGACTGGCCGGCGGACATCACCGCCAGCATGCTGCTGTGGCTGGCACTCAGCATCACCGTCGGTACTTCGGCCCGCTTCTTACTGCAGACCTACGCTCAGGGTCTGACTTCGCCCAGCCACGCAGCTGTGATCATGATTCTCGAACCGGTCTGGACCGCGGTATTTGCCGCCTTCTGGTTCAGCGAACGCATGGAAGTGGCGCAGATTCTGGGCTGCACCCTGATTCTGGCCGCCCTGCTGGTCAACCGCTGGGCGGCCATCAAAGGCTGGTTCAGACGCTGAACGCGTGCTGAGCACCGGCCTGCACATCCAGCACCGCCACTTCACTGGCCGCCAGACGCGGTTTGCCCGGCCAGTTGCCTTCACGGGCGTAACCCAGGGTGATCATCATCGCCGGGGTGTAGCGCTCGCCGATATGGAACGCTTCTTTTAAACGCTGGGCATCAAAGCCGATCATAGGGCCGGTGGCCAGCCCCAGACCGGTGGCAGCGGTCATCAGATTCATGGTCGCCATGCTGGCCGAACGCAGGGCTTCGTCGTGGGCGAAGGCCGGGTTGGCGGCGTAGCTGTTGTTCACCGCGCCCACCAGATAATCGCGCACGCCGTTGTCGTAAATACCCGCATCCACACCGCGCTGGGCGATGTCCGGCATCAGCAAATGGCCCTGTTCGTCGGCCAGTACCAGAATGATCACCGGCGCATCGGCCACTTTCTGCTGGCCGTAGGCGATGTCTTTCAGGGCCGCTTTCGACTCGGCGTCCGTGATCACCAGATAACGCGTATGCTGGATGTTGAATGCCGTTGGCGCTTTCTGCGCGTAGTCGATCAGTTGCAGCACAGTGCCGCGGCTTACCAGGCGGCTGGTGTCGAAGTAGTTTACGGAAGTCCGTTGGGTCAGTGCGTCGAATACGTTCATGGTGATGATTCCTCAGTTGTTGGAAGCATCTTAATCCGATAAATTAGAAGAAAAAGCGCACTTTTTCGCTAGTTAAATTCGACCAATACGAAAGGTTAGCCATGAAGACAACCCTCGAACAATGGCGCATGTTCAAAGCCGTGGTGGACCACGGCGGTTACGCTCAGGCGGCCGAGGCCATTCACAAAAGCCAGTCGACCATCAGCTACGGCGTGCACAAACTGCAGGAACAGCTGGGCGTGCAACTGCTGGAAGTGGAAGGCCGCAAAGCCGTGCTTACCGAACACGGGCGCCTGCTGCTGCAACGCGCCGACCAGCTGCTGGATCAGGCCGAGCATCTGGACAAGGTCGCCAACTCACTGAGCCGCGGCGTCGAGCCGCTGGTGCGCGTTGCCATCGACACCATCTACCCCAACGACATGCTGTTTGATGTGTTCGAAACCTTTTCCGCCCAGTTTCCCGACACCCGCATTGATCTGGAAGAATTCGTGCTCAGCGGTGGCAACGAAATGCTCGAAGAAGACACCATCGATATTCTGGTAACCCCGCAGATTCCAAAGGGCTGGCACGGCGAACACATTTACCGTGCGCGCTTTCTGCCGGTCAGCACCCCCGACCATCCGCTGCAGACCCTGAACCGGCCGCTGACCTACGACGACCTGACCCAGCACCGTCAGCTGGTGCTGCGCGACAGCAGTAAGAAGCGCGCCAGCAGCGGCGGCTGGCTGGGCTCGCACCAGCGCTGGACCGTGACCCACACCAGCACCCGTTACAACATTGTGCGCCGTGGGCTGGGATTCTCCTGGCTGCCGGACAATATGATCGCCGATGACCTGCGTGATGGCCGCCTGAAAGTGCTGCCACTGGAACCGGATGGCACCCGCTTTGTCGATCTGTATCTGGTGGAAGCGCATCCGCAGACCGCAGGACCGGCGACCAAAGCACTGGCGCGCCTGCTGGCCAACCGCTGCGCCGACTGCCCACACGCCGACGGCGGCTGACATTCGCGTTGCTTAGCTCCACGGTTATTAACAACAGGAAGGCCCATGAACTGGATTTTCGACAACCTGTTTAGCCTGATCGCCGCCATCGTCGTACTGACGCTGGTGCTCAGAATCCGGCGCCGGATCATGCGGTCGGTGCACAGCCGCCGCATCGGCGCGTATGCCCTGCCGGTGACGTTAAAAAACAAAGTGCACAAGCGTTACCCGCATCTGGATGATGACCAGCTGGCGCTGGTAATGACGGGCCTTAAAGAGTATTTCCAGCTGTGCAATGTGGCCGGCAAACGCCCGGTGGCCATGCCGTCGCAGGTGGTGGATGTGGCGTGGCACGAATTTATTTTATTCACGCGTAAATATCAGGATTTCTGCCGCCAGTCGCTGGGGCGCTTTCTGCACCACACGCCCGCCGAAGCCATGCGTTCGCCGACTCAGGCGCAGGAAGGCATCAAGCGTGCGTGGCGCATTGCCTGTGCGCGCGAAGGCATCAACGCCAAAACACCGGCCACCCTGCCGCTGCTGTTTGCCATCGACCAGCAGCTGGCAATCAGTGACGGATTTTTCTATCGCCCGGATTGCAGCGCACTGATTGCCGCCGCCGAAAGCCGGGGCGACAGCACACCCTACTGCGCCAGCCACATTGGCTGTTCATCCGGGTGTTCCGGCAGCGGTGGCTGCACCAGTTCCTGCTCGTCCGGTGACAGCGGGTGTTCCAGTGGTTGTGGAGGGGATTAATGACCATCGACAGTACAAGCCTGTTTATCGGCCTGATTTTTGGTTCTATCGGTTTCGGCTATTTTCTGTACGGCAAACGCCAGAAACACAAAACCGCCTTCTGGGCGGGCATCGGGCTGATGATTTACCCGTATTTTATTGAAGGCACCGTGCCGTTAATCGCCATCGGTCTTTTGTTAATGGCCGCCCCGCGTCTGCTGCCATCGTTTGACTGAACCGTCGCTGCCTGCAACTGCGCAATGATTAACGGCCAGCGGTCTTTTACCACTGGCTATTGGACTCCGTTAAAGGCCAAAGCCTATTTGGGCGGCAAAGGGTGAATGGGCGGAATAATGTAGGAGTTCAGCAGCAGCTTGCCGTACACCACGCCACGCAGCGTAATCATTTTGTCGGCAATTTTATTCAGTTTATCGGCCGGGCCCTGCACCAGAATAATCGACAGAATATTGGTGTCGGTGAGGTTCACATTCAGGGTGCTGATGACTTCGTCGATGAATTCGTACTGCAGATCGTGCAGCCGTTTATGCAGGCCGGGGGTGGAATGGTTGTATACCAGATTCACGGTGCCTGTCATCACCTCGCTGCTGACTTCCGACCTGTGTTCGTTAATCTGCAGACTGATCATGTCGCAGATGGCCTGCGACCGGCTTTCAAACCCGCGTTTGGCCACCATCTGATCCAGCCCGTCCAGCAGACTTTCGGGCATGGAAATACTGATACGGCTGATTTTGTCTTTGCTGCTCATCATGCTTCCTCGGTCAGACCCTTCCATTGGGAAACACCACCGGACAGACGATTGCGTCTGCCCGGTGGTGCTCAGTCACACATCAGAACAAATGCGAGTAACGCTCGATCTCCCATTTACTCACCGCGGTGTGGTACTCATTCCACTCCGCCTGTTTGTAACGAATAAACTCGGCGCGCAGCTCCTTGCCCAGCACCTCTTCCACGAACGGGTCCGCGGCAAAGGCCTCAATGGCTTCGAACAGCGTGCGCGGCAGGAACTGAATGCCCAGCGCTTCGCGCTCAGACTCGGTCAGCTCGTACAGGTTGCCTTCCTGCGGCTTGCCCGGATCGAGGTTCTCGCGAATGCCCTGCAAACCCGCCGCCAGTGCCAGCGCACAGGCCAGATACGGGTTGGTCGCGCCGTCGGCGTTGCGCGATTCACAACGGCCACCGGCCATCGGTACCCGGACCGAGTTGGTGCGGTTGTTGGAACCGAACGAGTTAAACACCGGCGCCCAAGTAAAGTATGGCATATCCCCCTGACGCACGAGGCGCTTGTAGGAATTCACCGTCGGCGCAAACACCGCACACAGCGCCGGACCGTGTTTAAGAATGCCGGCAATGAACTGGTAACCTAACTTGCTCAGACCCAGACCGTTCGGGTCGTCGGAGCGTGGGCACTCGAACAGATTTTTGCCGGAATTAATGTCGTACAGCGACATATTAAAATGCGCGCCATTGCCGGTGCGGTTGGAAAACGGCTTCGGCATAAAGGTGGCCAGCAAACCTTCCTGTTTGGCGTATTCTTTGGCCATCATTTTCAGGAAGGTAAACCGGTCGCAGGTGGTTAGGGCATCGGCGTATTTAAAATCGAATTCGAACTGGCCGTTGGCATCTTCATGGTCGAACGAATACACATCCCAGCCCAGATCGTTCATGGTGGTAACCATTTTATCGACCCAGCTGAAATTGCTTAAAAAGGCACGGGTGTCGTAACACGGCTTTTTCAGTTTATCGTCCGGGTCCGGAATACTCAGACTGCCATCCGCTTCTTTTTTCAGCAGAAAGACTTCCGCTTCAATGCCCAGATTCATACCGAAGCCCATGGCTTTGGCGTCTTCCAGTACCGACTTGAGCAACACGCGGGTGTTCAGCATGTAAGGCTCACCGTACAGGGTATTGTCGGCTGGCATCCAGGCAATTTCCGGCTGCCATGGCAGCTGAATGATGTGGTCCAGATCAGGGACCGAGGCAATTTCGTCGTCGTTCGGCGCCTGACCGAGACCGTCGAGTGCGTAACCGGTGTACAGCTCAGAACCGTGCGCCATGTGGTGCAGGTGAGCTATGGGTACAATTTTGCCTTTCGGAATACCGTGAATATCCACATAGGTGCCCATGCAGTATTTCACGCCTTTGCTTTTCAGTTCTTCCTGAATCGCGGTGATTTCGGAATCGGTTTTGGTCTCAATCATATCGTTTACCTTTATATCGATGATATTGACCCGACTGAGCCGTTAGGGCGGCTAGCCTTCAATTTTCGCCGGGGATTTTCTGGCTGGCGGAATTAACCACCCAACCGGAAAAGGGGTCAGAGCGCGTCGCTTAACACACTCCGGAAATAACTGTGTTCAAGGGGTGATTCTTCGCTGACCGCACGCTGAATCAATGCGGTCAGATCGTCGCGCATCCAGCCGTACAATTGTGCGCCCTGCTCTGCCGTGGCGGTGGATGGCGTACCGGTCACGCCGTTTAAACTGGTGCGGTTCACCGGATGACTGAACACACAGCCGTCGGTACGGTCCGGGTCATCGGCATCCGCCAGACGCTCAGGGCGCACGATGTCCGGTTCCAGCGCCAGCATCAGCGCGGTTTCAGCATGATTCGCGTGCCAGTCTTCGGCGTCATCGTGGTGGGCTTTTTTTACCCGCTCAGAAATCTGCGCCGTATGCACCAGCGCCACCATAAAACCGTCGTGACGGGCGCGCAGCATTTCCAGCGCACAGCGCAATGGTGCCGCGTTGGTGACATGGCCGTTGACCATAATCAGGCGGCGGATGCCACTGCTGACGACCCAGTCGCCAAGATCGGAGACCACATCAATTAAGGTTTTCGGATTCAGCGCCATGGTGCCGGGCCAGCGTTTTGAATGGCCGATTGAACAGCCATACGGCAGCGTCGGTAATAAAATCACCGGCGTGTCAGCGGCTACGTCCCGGCACAGACGGTGGGCAATGGCGGTGTCCATGCCGCAGCCCATGTGCGGGCCGTGCTGTTCGGTGGCACCCACCGGCAACACGGCGGTGTCGACCCCGCTTTTTACTGCGGCGGCCACTTCTTCCCAGGTCATGTTGTAGAGTTCATGCATCAGAACACGCTCCCCACTTCGTCGCTGACCGGCACCATGCGCACCAGATTCAGGTGATCGTCATCGCCGTCTTCTTTGGGCGGATGAATCAGTTCTTCCACGCGCTTTTTCGTGGCCAGAAATTCCGCTGATAAAAACTGGTCGGGGTGACGCGGTTGCGGCACAGGTACTTCGATCAGCTCATCTATTTCGCCCGGATTGGCTTTCAGCACCAGAATACGGTCGGCCAGATACACGGCTTCGTCGAGATCGTGGGTAATAAAAAACACAGTGACGTCGATGTTTTTCCAGATCTCCAGCAGATAGGCCTGCATTTTGGCGCGGGTCTGGGCATCCAGTGCACCAAAGGGTTCGTCCATCAGCAGAATTTTTGGCTTATTGGCCAGCGCACGGGCAATGGCCACGCGCTGCTTCATGCCACCGGACAACTGGTGCGGGTAGGAGTTTTCAAAGCGCGCCAGACCAATCAAATCGATCCACTGGCGCGCTTCGGCTTCGGCCGTATTTTTGTCGTAACCGGATTCCACCAGACCGAACATGACGTTCTGTTTAACCGTCAGCCAGGGAAATAAGGTGTAGCCCTGAAACACCATGCCGCGTTCCGGGCCGGGTTTGGTGACGGCTTTGCCATCCAGCAACACCTCGCCACTGGTTGGCTGTTCAAGCCCTGCCAGAATGCGGATCAGGGTCGATTTGCCACAACCGGACGGACCGATTACACACACGAACTCACGCTTGTGAATTTTCAGATTAATGTCTTTCAGCGCCTGCACGGTACCGCCGCGGGTGGCGAATTCTTTATGCAGGCCGCGCACTTCCATGGTCACCGGGCGCTGTTTCAGGCGGTCAAAGCGGTCGCGTACCGCGTCACTCTGCTGCTTGTAATCGGGAAGATTCATGTCCGTCATAAGCACCTCTTATTTGCTTTGCTGCCATGGGAACAGGCGACGACCGATAAAGGCCAGTAACAGGTCGATGGCCAGACCCATGATGCCGATCATCATGATGGCGGCGAACACGTTGTCGAAATTCTTGTAACGCGCCTGCTGGGTAATAAACCAGGTAATGCCCGAACTGGTGCCGATCAGCTCGGCCACAATCAGATACGTCCAGGCCCAGCCGAGCAGAATGCGGGTATCGCGGTACAGATCGGGCAGAATGCCCGGCACTACAATACGGAACAGCAGTGATTTATTACCGGCGCCCAGCGTCTGGCCCGCTTCCAGCAAAGCCGGGTCGAGTTTGCGCGTGGTATTTGCAACCACCAGCACCTGCTGGAAAAAGGTGCCGATAAAAATAATGGCAATTTTTGGTGCCTGATAAATACCCAGCACAGCCACGGCCAGCGCGCCAAAGGCCGGCGCCGGCAGATAACGGAAGAATTCAATAAAGGGCTCAAACAGGCGGGAAAAAAACTGATAGGTGCCTGCCAGAATACCCAGTGGAATGCCCACCAGTGACGACAGTACAAATCCCCAGAAAATCACCTGAATACTGCTCCACAGACTTTCGTGCAGCCAGGATTCACTCTGGCGTTTGGGTTCTGTAGTGAATGCCGTAAAAAATGCCGTCACCACTTCATGCGGTGCTGGCAGATACACAGGGTTCGCCGGGTTGCCTGCCGGTAATGCACGTTCTTCGAGGCCGGCGAGGTAGCGTTCTTTAAAGAACACGTCTTTCTCCACCAGCATATCGTTGCGGAAATAACTGACCGAACCGGGTTCGGTAATTTGCATCATAGGGTGCCAGATATACGGCACATAACTGACCAGACACCAGATAAGCAGGGGTAGCGCAAAGCTGCACAGAGTCACCAGAGTGCGGCTGCGGGAATCCAGCGGTTTATTCACAGTAAATAGCGACATATCGGTGCCTTTATAGCGAAAGCGAAACGAACGATCCCCTGCCGTGGGCGGCATTGGCTGTCAGGCGGGGAAACGGTGCCGGAGACTCCGGCACACTCGGTCTTGCTTCCCCGGCGCAGGCGCCGGGGATCGGGCAGGATTACAGAGATTCCATCAGAGACGGATCGATGTAGCTCGCCACCGGTTGCTTGTCGGTATACACCTTGTTGTCGACGTTGAACTGGTCGGCAATTTCGGTTGAACCGTACAGGGATTTAAAGCCAGCGGCTTTCTTCATGAATGGCTTGGCTTCTTTCAGGGTCAGGATCTTGGTGCCATCGATAAAGCCTTTGTATTCTTCAGCAGACAGACCCACGCGGGCCGCCATGATGCTGATGGCTTCTTCACGGGTTTTCGGATCGTTCAGGTAATCCACCGCCATGTACCAGGCTTTCAGCACTTTTTTCCACTCTTCTTTATGAGCAGACAGGCTGGATGGAGAAACCGCCAGAACGTCGTAAATCAGACCCGGTTCATCCGCGCTGGAATAAATACGCTTGGAACCCGGAACCAGTTGCAGAGCCTGACCTGAACTTGGCTGCCAGGCGCCAACTGCATCCACCTGACCAGATGCCAGAACCTGTGGGGTTTCGTTGGTTGGTACGTTCACCAGCTCAACATCGGCTTCGGTCATGCCATTTTTGCCCAGTGCGTTCAGCAGCAGCAGGTGGTCAACGAAACCGACTTCAACACCCACTTTTTTACCTTTCAGGTCTTTGATGGAGTTAATGCCAGGGGCACCAACGATCATGTCGTTGCCCGCGCTGTAGTCGTTGATCAGAATCATCACGTTCTGAGCACCGGTAGAACCGGTTACCAGCGCATCGCCGTTGGTCATGGCCACGGCATCCAGTTTGTTGGCCGCAAAAGCGTCCATACTGGCGACGTAGTCGAACCACTCGAACTGCACCTCAACGCCCACTTTTTCGAACATTTTCTTTTCAATCGCAATTTCCCAGGCTACCCAGCCCGGCCAGTCGCTGTAGCCGATTTTCAGAGGCTCAGCGATGGCATTCCCTGCCAGCATCAGACCTGCGAACAATGAGCCCAGCATGCGTTTCTTCATCGTCATAAGGTGTCTCCCGGTATTACGTTTTTAAAAGTTGGTAATACTCGGCATAGCACCAAGCGTGCCACCTGTCGGAAAAATCCAGTCATATTGGCCGCTTAAAAATGAAATGCTCCGCTCAGGCAGATGACCGATTCCGGGGAAGCAGACAGCCACGGGCTTCGCCGGCGACCCGACAGCCACTGTGCAAAATATGGCCAGCGGGTCATTGCCGACAATCGCTGCAAGACGGCGCAAAGCGCCTGACCCGATGCGTGCTGGAAAAATCCAATAATGCACCATAAATAAGCCTATCAATAACATGACGCACCATTAATGGGCATTAATGCACCAATAAGAATCAGCAATTCCGCGTGCGCACTGACTTTGTACACTGGCACGGGATTCGCTATTTCGTTATTGTTCGCAGGGTCGGCCGACTGCTCAGATTTGCACTGACGCACAGCCGATTCATACGCGCTGCAGAAGAGCTTTCTTCTGCCAAACAGCAATGGGGCACTAGGGTTCCGGTCTTTTTTAAAGATGTCTGGTCCGAGAGTGACCGACCCGCCGGATGCGTACCGGAGGGTTACACGGCGGGATAAAAGCCCGGGAGATCAACAGGCCGCTGGGCGCCACTGGCGCCGGCGCTGCTGGTATCCAATCTGTGTAACCTGAGAAACGTCATGACGATTACCCGGCACATTTTTATCTCTGACAAAATCCCCACCCTTGCTGCCCGATTCATGTGCAGTTCCGTACGCGTTTGCGCACGGAATAATCGCTGCCTGCCTGCTGCTTAAAAGGAAATCACCATGCATACCCGCTACCTCGACGGACAACCGGTTTACGAAGACACTTTAGGCGGTGGCTGTCACTGGTCCATGCGCCTGAAAAAAGGCACCCTGCTGACCCTCACCGATGTGAAAGGCGGCGCCAACGTCGGCATGCTGTTCTACAACCCGTATGACCTGCTGGAAAAATACAACGCCCCGGACACGCTGAAATGTCAGCACACCTTCAAGCTGACCACAGGCCATTGTCTGTATTCCGATATGGGCCGTATTTTTGCGTCGGTTGTGGAAGACGACTGCGGCTGGCACGACACCGTATGCGGCAATCTGAATAAAGAAAACCTGCAGAAAAAATGGACGCTGAAAACCTATCAGCAGGCGCACAACGGCTGGACCCAGAACGGTTACGACAGCTTTCTGGTTGAGCTGGCCAAGTACGGCTTAAACCGCAAAGACATGGCCGCCAACCTGAATTTATTCAGCAAGGTCGAAACCGACGACAACGGCAATATGCGCTATGTCGCCGGTGCTTCCAAAGCCGGTAGTTCCGTTACCCTGCGCTTTGAAATGGACACCCTGGTCATTCTGCATACCTGCCCGCATCCGCTGAACGATGCGCCGGAATACCCGGTTTGCCCGGTGCATTACCGCATAGGCAAAGCCAAAGCGGTAACGGACGACGACCAGTGCAAAAACAGCTGCAGCGAAAACCAGCGCGGTTTTAAAAACAATTTCCTGTACAACTTCTGCGCGCAGTGAGGACACATCATGATTAAAGCAAGCACACTGAATCCGCAGGACGCCAGCTTCCGCCAGACCGTACTGGCCGGTGACTATTTTATTCACCGCATCGAAGCCGGCCAGACCATCCGTATTCTCGATCTGGAAGGCAATCAGGCCGCCGATACGCTGTTTTACAACGCCGATGATCCGAACGAACGCTACAGTGCCATGGACACCATCCGCGAACAGGGCAATGTGTATCTGACCGCCGGCTCGGTGCTGATGACCAATGAAAACCGCCCGCTGCTGGAAATTGTTGCCGATACCTGTGGCCGTCACGACACCCTGGGTGGTGCCTGTGCGACGGAATCCAACACGGTGCGTTATTCGCTGGAAAAGAAATGCATGCACGCCTGCCGCGACAGCTGGATGCTGGCCATTAATCAGCACGAAGAATTCGGTCTGGATAAGGCCGACATCACCCACAACATCAACTTCTTTATGAACGTACCTATTACCCCGGAAGGCGGCCTGACCTTTGCTGACGGCATTTCCGATGCGGGTAAATACGTGGAACTGAAAGCCCTGATGAACACCGTTGTGCTGATTTCCAACTGTCCGCAGCTGAATAATCCGTGCAATGCCTATAACCCAACGCCGATCGAAGTGATCGTCTGGTAATTTTGGCTCGTCGTATCTTTGTTGAACGTCCGGATCAAAATGCTCTCCGCTTTTGATCTGCGTGCCGACGGCACCGGACGTTCGCCGCAATACGCCATCGCCAGCATCGTCATCTGTTGATGATGATGCGTTAAAGAATTCAAGCCTGAGGACGACCTCAGGCAGCCGAAATAATGCGGGACGTCCCGCCCGGTGTGAGACCGAGTTATGTTTGAAAAAGTACTGATTGCCAACCGTGGTGCCATTGCTGTGCGTATTATGCGCACGCTGAAAAAACTCAATGTGAAATCCGTGGTGGTGTATCACGAAGCCGACCGCCATTCCCTGCATGTGCAGCAGGCTGATGAAGCCTACAGCCTGGGTAATGGCAGCGTCGCGGAAACCTACCTCAACCAGAGCCGCATTCTGCAGATTGCCAAAGAAGCCGGTGCCGGCGCCATTCACCCGGGATACGGCTTTCTCAGCGAAAACACCGGCTTTGCCACTGCCTGCGAACAAGCCGGCATTGCCTTTCTCGGTCCGCGCCCGCAGCAGATGGACGCCTTTGGTTTAAAACACAGCGCCCGTCAGCTGGCCGAAGACAATAATGTACCCCTGCTGCCCGGCACCGGTCTGTTAACCGACATTGCCAGCGCCATCAGCGAAGCCGCACGCATCGGTTATCCGGTGATGCTGAAAAGTACCGCCGGTGGTGGCGGTATCGGCATGCAGCTGTGCTACAGCGATGCTGAACTGACCCAGGCGTTTGAATCGGTTAAGCGCTTAAGCGCCAACAACTTTGCCAACGACGGCGTATTTCTGGAGAAATTCGTCGAAAAAGCGCGCCATATTGAAGTGCAGATTTTTGGTGATGGCCAAGGCAAGGTGCTGGCACTGGGCGAACGCGACTGTTCGATTCAGCGCCGCAACCAGAAAGTGCTGGAAGAAACCCCGGCACCGGGTCTGAGCGACGACCTGCGCAGCCAGCTGCACAGCACAGCGGTGCGTCTGGGTGAAGCGGTGAATTACCGCAGCGCCGGTACCGTTGAATTTATTTACGACGCCAACGAACAGCAATTCTATTTCCTGGAAGTGAATACCCGCTTACAGGTCGAGCACGGCGTGACCGAACAGGTATACGGTGTCGATCTGGTGGAATGGATGATACGTCTGGGCGCTGGCGAGCAACTGCCTCTGGATACCATTTACACCCCGGTTGGCCACAGTATTCAGGCGCGTATTTATGCCGAAGACCCGGTACAGGATTTCCGTCCCTGCGCCGGACTGTTAAGCCGCGTGGAATTTCCCGAAAGCGTTGGATTTACGAAGGACGAGAGTAGCCTGCGTATCGACACCTGGGTAGAAAGCGGCTCACAAGTACCCGCCCTGTTCGACCCAATGATCGCCAAAGTGATTACCACAGCCGCCAACCGTGAACAGGCAATTGCCCTGCTGGCCAACGCACTGAAGGATACCGAACTGTACGGCATTGAAACCAACCGCCGTTACCTGCTGGATATTCTGCAGGACGCACGGGTAAAAGCCGGTGATGTGTATACCCAGCTGCTGAAAACCCTGAATCACCAACCCACTTGTGTGCAGGTGCTGACCGCCGGTACACAAACCACTGTGCAGGATTTACCGGCCCGTACCGGCTACTGGGATATCGGCGTTCCCCCGTCAGGTCCGTTCGACAATTATTCCTTTGCACTGGGTAACCGTTTACTCGGTAATGCGGAGCAGGCCGCCGGTCTGGAAATTACCTTAAAAGGCCCGGTGCTGAAATTTATTGCCGCCACCACAGTACTGCTGGCCGGTGCCGCCACCAGCGCTCGTATTACCCGAGCTAACGGCAACAGCCAAGCCGTGGATTTCTGGCAGCCGCTCACCATTAATGCCGGTGATATGCTCGATTGCGGCAATGTCGGCAGTGCCGGTGCTCGCGCCTATCTGCTGATTGCCGGTGGTTTTAATTGCCCGGATTATCTGGGTTCAAAATCCACCTTTACCTTAGGTCAGTTCGGCGGCCATAACGGTCGTGCCCTGTTACCCGGCGATGTACTGCATTTCTCTGCAGCTACGGTAACGCCTGCTGCGCTTACCAAAGAATCAGATACAACTCTGATGCCGGATATCGGCAACGAATGGCAACTGCGGGTTATTTACGGCCCGCATGGCGCGCCGGAATTTTTCACCGATGCCGATATCAGCCGCTTCTTCGATCACACCTGGGAAGTGCATTACAACTCCAGCCGTACCGGTGTGCGTTTAATCGGCCCGAAACCGGAATGGGCCCGTGCCGACGGTGGTGAAGCCGGTCTGCACCCATCCAATATTCACGATAACGCCTATGCCATTGGCACCGTCGATTTTACCGGCGATATGCCGGTGATTCTCGGACCCGACGGCCCGAGTCTGGGTGGCTTCGTGTGCCCGGCTACCGTTACTACTGCCGATCTGTGGAAACTCGGTCAGTTAAAAGCCGGCGATAAAATCCGCTTTATTCCGGTCAGTCAGCAAACCGCGGTTGAACTGGTTAACGCCCAGAGCAATGCCCTGCAGCATCTGAGCAGCACAGAGGTCGCAGTCACAGAATATTTACCAGTCAGCCCCATTCTGCGCACCATCAGCAGCGACGAACATCCGACCGGCGTGGTGTACCGCCCGAGCGGCGACCGCTATTTACTGGTGGAATACGGCCCGCTGCAACTGGATATCCGTCTGCGTTTCCGCGTACACGCATTAATGCAGTTCCTGCAGACGCAGAATATTCCCGGCCTGTGGGAAATGACACCGGGTATCCGTTCGCTGCAACTGCATTACGATTCAACCGTTATTGCTCAGGACGCCTTGCTCGACCTGCTGCAACAGGCCGAAGCTCAGCTGGGTGATTTAAAAGACGCCGAAGTACCGTCGCGCGTTGTGCACCTGCCACTGTCGTGGAACGACGAGGCCTGTCAGCTGGCGGTGAATAAATACATGCAGTCCGTGCGCGCCGATGCGCCATGGTGCCCAGATAACATCGAATTTATCCGTCGCATTAACGGCCTGAATTCCATCGACGACGTAAAAAACATTGTGTTTAACGCCAGCTATCTGGTGATGGGTTTAGGTGACGTGTATCTGGGTGCGCCCGTGGCCACACCGATGGACCCACGCCATCGTCTGGTCACCACCAAATACAACCCGGCGCGTACCTGGACGGCGGAAAACTCCGTCGGTATCGGCGGTGCTTACATGTGTATTTATGGCATGGAAGGTCCGGGCGGTTATCAGTTTGTCGGCCGTACCCTGCAGATGTGGAACCGCTACAAGAAAACCCGCGAATTTACCCAGCCATGGCTGCTGCGCTTCTTCGATCAGGTGCGCTTCTACGAAGTCAGCCACGATGAATTAATGCAAATCCGCGAACAGTTCCCGCAGGGACAATACCCGATCCGCATCGAAGAAACGCGCTTTAATCTGGCCGAATACGAAGCCTTCCTCGCCGCCCAGGGCGAAGGTATTTCCGCCTTCCAGCAGGAACGGAAGAAAGCGTTTCAGGCCGAACTGGAAGACTGGAAAGCCAGCGGCAAATTCCATTACGACTCGTCTGCTGACATTGAAGAAGAAGCCGAAGAACGTCCGCTGGCCGACAACGAATTCAGCATCGACAGTCACGTGTCCGGCAACGTCTGGCAGTGTCTTGTCAAACCGGGCGACAACGTGGTCGCCGGTCAGCCGTTAATGGTACTGGAATCGATGAAAATGGAAATCGACGTGGTTGCTCATCAGGCCGGTGTCGTGGTTGAGGTTCTGCGCCAGACCGGTCAGGGCGTGAGCCCGGGTAAAGCGCTGGTGATTATGGAACACGCCTGAGCGGATTCTGTAAACGCTTAAACCGGCATTCAGCCGCTCACGAAAGCCGCCCGGACACTGGGCAGCTTTTTTAGGGCGGCTTTTTTATGGCGGCGTTTTATTTAAGGTGTTTATCCGCTTGCCGGTCATTTCCTTAACAAGGGTGTTTGACGTTACCGGACTTTCCCTTTTTCAGTGCCGCCCTGCTATGCTGAGCCTCCCATTCCCTTGACCGGACCACAGGCTGATTCCGTGAACCGCGACGACTATTTACACGAAGTTTCTGAGCGCCTGACGCGCATGTTCCGCGCGTCCCGTGAAGGCTACAAAGCGCCCGCTCCCGACCGCCACCGTTTGGAAGGCTTTATGCAGGCCGGCGTGTTTATGGGACTGGTCAGCCAGCAGGAACTGGCGGCGCAGATGGAAGCCATCCACCAGCAGATTTTTGGTAAAAGCATCGCCGAGCGTAAGGCCGAATCCGCCGGGCAATGGGAAGCACCGGAAACCGACTACAGCCGCTATGAAACCCCGGCCTTTGAGCGCCGCGGTGGCCAATCCGGCCGACAGTAAGTTGCACCTGTTCAGCCTGCACAGAATCCACCGAATCTGTGCAGATTGATCATTGCTCTGTCATTCAGGGTTTGCCATCATGCCGGCGATTTTGAATTCAGAGGCTCTGCCATGTATCAGGACATCACTTACAGCATTGAAGACGGCATTGCCGTTATCACCATCAACCGCCCGAAAGTGCTGAACGCGATCCGCATTCAGACCTACGACGATCTGATTGACGCACTGAACCAGAGCGACAAAAACGACGACGTCAAAGTGCTGGTTCTGACCGGCGCAGAAGGCCGTTTCACCGCCGGTAACGATCTGTCAGACCTGCTGCCACCGGCAGACATCAGCGAGCTGAAAAAGCGCGTTGGCGGTATTTTTGATGCATTCGCCGCCCTGACCAAGCCCTTGATCATCGCTCAGGAAGGCGTGGCCATCGGTATCGGTGCCAACATGCTGCTGCACGCCGACATGGCCTATGCCGGTAAGAGCATCCGTTACAGCCTGCCGTTCGCCAAAATCGGCGTGACCTCCGAAGGTGCCTGCTCTGTGCTGCTGGCGGAAGCCATTGGTCCTAAGCGTGCCAACGAACTGCTGTACACCGGCCGTTTCTTCAGCGCTGAAGAAGCTGAGAAATGGGGCCTGATCAGCGCCATGGTGGAAGACGGTCAGGCGCTTGAAACCGCCATGAATACCGCACGCGCCCTGCTGAAAAACTCCCAGGATTCCATCCGCGCCATCAAGAAACTGGGTAAGGCCGAGGGTCATGCCGAGCGCGTGAGCAAAGCCGTTGAGCTGGAAATGCAGCTGTTCGGTGACCTGCTGGAAACACCGGAAACTCAGGCGCGCATCAACCACGTACTGAAAGGCGGCAAATAAGCCGCACCGTGCGCTTAAACGCCCCAGAAAAGCCCGGGTATTTCCGGGCTTTTTTATGCCCGTCATCCGGCCCGCTCGCGCCGGACATAAACAGATAAATACATATTCAGAGGCATATACCCTCTGCGGGATATGGGAGTAACGCTGAAAACCGGCGACAATCACAAAGCCCCCGCCACGCCAGTTGAGCGGTTCAGCGGGTAGTTTAATTCCGTACGTTTCAACCCGTTCAGGGGAGCCCGCGATGCGCGTTACCGTTTTACAGCATGCCCCATACGAAGATTCAGGCTACGCCGGCCCGTATTTAAACGCGGCTTACGGCGCGCAGCTGAACACAGTGCACATGTACCAGCCCGGCAGTCAGTTACCCGACGTCAGCGACCTCGATATGCTGGTGATCTGCGGCGGGCCGATGGGCGCCACCGACGATGCCGACTATCCCTGGCTGACAGCCGAGAAAGCTTTTATCCGTGCTGTGATCGACGCCGGTAAAACCGTTCTGGGGCTGTGTCTGGGCGGCCAGCTCATTGCCGCCAGTCAGGGGGCAGAAATCCGCATGAACCCGACCGCGGAAGTGGGCTGGTATCCGCTGACGGCGCACCACGCCGACAACGCCTTCCGCTTCCCGCCGGACGCCATGGTGATGCACTGGCACTACCAGACCTTCGCTCTGCCCGCGAACGCGCGTCTGCTGGCCTCCAGCGCCGCCTGCGCCCATCAGGCGTATCAGATCGGCGACCGTGTGATCGGCCTGCAGTGCCACCCGGAAATGACCGCCGACAATATCCGTTACCTGATTACGCATTTCCCGCAAGAGCTGACCGGAGAACCGGGCATCATGTCCTATGACGAAATCGACACAGGCGTTGACCAGCATGCGGAAAAAGCCAACCAATTAATGGCCGCGATTATTGATTATCTGGTGGGTAATGCCGGGTTGGTTAATTAATGCGGGGAAAAACCGCACACGCCCAATGAAGCACCCAATAGAACGCCCAATAAAAAACGCCTGACGGAAACGTCAGGCGTTTTTGTTTTTATCGAGGTCACGATTAAAGCAGGCCGTGTTTTTAGACTGCCATCGCCCCCTATCGATAGCTGATCAGGCGGCAATGACCTGCTGCAGTTTCTTCATCATTGAGGCTTTCGCGGCATCCGACGCAAAGCTCGCCTGAATGCTGTTCGCCGCCAGACGGGCCGCCTGTTCACGGGTCATACCGAGCGCCTCAACCAGCGCCTGATAATTCGCCAGCAAATAGCCACCGAAGAAGGCCGGGTCGTCGGCGTTAACAGTCACGCACAGGCCGCGGTCGAGCAATTGCAGAATCGGGTGCTCGCTCATGTGCTGATACACCTTCAACCGGGTGTTCGACAGCGGGCACACGGTCAGCGGCATATTTTCCCGCGCCAGACGGTCCATCATGGCGTCGCTGTCGGTGCATCGTACGCCGTGGTCGATGCGCTGCACTTGCAGTACATCGAGTGCGCTTTCGATATAAGCCACCGGGCCTTCTTCACCGGCGTGAGCAACGGCCTTCAGGCCCAGCTCGCGGGCGGCGGCAAATACGCGGGCAAATTTTTCCGGCGGATGACCGACTTCGGATGAATCGAGCCCGACACCGACAAAATGGCTGAGGTAGGGTTTCGCCATCTCAAGGGTGGCGAAGGCCGCGTCTTCACTCAGGTGACGCAGGAAACACAGAATCAGGCCGCTGCTTATGCCGAGTTTTTGCTGGCCATCGTGTAATGCGCTGCTGATGCCACGCACCACCACACCCATGTCGATGCCACGGTCGGTGTGTGTCTGCGGATCAAAGAAGGGTTCGATGTGCACCACGCCTTCGGCGTGACAGTGCTCAAGGTAGGCCCAGGTTAAATCGTAAAAATCCTGCTCGGTGCGCAACACGTCGGCGCACTGATAATAAATATCGAGAAACGACTGCAGGTTGGTGAAGTCGTAGGCTTTTTTCACTTCGTCGATGCTGGCATACGGCAGCTGAATCTGGTTGCGGGCCGCCAGTTTGAACATCAGCTCAGGCTCCAGTGAGCCCTCCAGATGCAGGTGCAGTTCGGCTTTTGGCAGCGCACGCAGAAAATCTGTGGTGGCAATGTCATTGCCCTGTGCGACAGAGAGTACGGTCATAAATCCCCCTTTTTGTTCTGAGTGAGCAGCGCGTCCGTGCGCCGCCCGATGATTCCGGCCGTTACCGCCTCAGGCGGTTTTTTGCCGGTAAGCGTAGGTCGCGGCAAAGCGCGACAGAATCCACTCGCCGCTGGTAATCGGCGGGTATTTGGCTTGTTCGCCCTCGGCCAGACAGGTGTCGATGCAGGACACCGGCGTATCAAACTGAGGTTCTACAAAGAATGGCATGGAATAGCGGTGCTTGCCCGGCGCCAGATTGCGCACGCGGTGCGCGGTAGAGCGGTACGCGTCGTTGGTCCAGCGCTGCATCAGGTCGCCGATATTGACCACCAGCGCGCCGTCAATCGGTGGGGCGCTGATCCAGTTGCCATCGTTGCCCTGCACTTCCAGGCCGCCCACAGCGTCCTGCGCCAGCAGGGTAATGCAGCCGTAGTCGGTGTGAGCACCGGCGGCCATGGCGTCTTCCGCTACCGGCTGGTCGGCCGGGCGTGGCGGGTAATGAATAAGGCGCAGCACGGTAACGTGTTCGCTGTCGAACCAGCGGGTGAAGAAGGTTTCTTCCAGGTTCAGTGCCAGTGCCATGGCGGCGAGCATTTTCTTCGCCACACTCAGCAACAGGCCGTAATGCTGATTCATCTGCTGCTGGAAACCCGGCATATCGCCGTACTGATTCGGCCCGTACAGTTCAGGGCAGGCCGCAACCACCGGGTGTTCAGGGTGAACATCCAGTGCCATATCAAAGGTTTCTTTCCAGTCAGTCGGTTTGCTTGGGTCCAGTTGCTCCGCACCATGACTGCCCCAGCCCCGGTGATTGCTGCTGTTGGCAATCTCCATCGCACGTTTGGCGTCCATCGGCTGTTCAAAGAAACGCTTCGACAGATCAAACATGGCGTCGAGCTGTTGCTTGGAAATGCCGTGTCCGGTGATGGCGAGAAAGCCGATTTCACGGCAGGCGTGGTCAATCTGCTGAATAACGCCGGCCCAGTCGGCACGGTCAGGGCTGCTTAATGCGGAAATATCAATTACTGGAATTGTTGTCATAACAAAAGCCTTTATCGGTAAAGTTACCACCTGAATCCGTTGCGGTTTCAGGCGCCTCTTTCCCCGGCATCGGGAAAAGAAGAGTCCCGGTATTTGCTCTTACCAAGAGGGTATTCACTCTTACCAAGAGTTGGCTTCGCGAGCGCTCAGGCTCTGGGCTCTAATGGTCTGGCTTCCCTGCAGACAAGGCGGCCTGAGCCGCCCTGTCGGAAGCCTGCGGACAGAACGCCGCAGGCGGTCTCCCCCGAGGGGTGAGAATTACTTCGGAATGGTAGCGTCAATGCCTTCGATGTACCAGTTCACACCGGCCAGTTCAGCATCGGTCAGGGTGTGGCCAGCGGCCACAACCACGTTACCCTGGTTGTCTTTGATCGGACCAGTGAATGGCTTCAGGGTACCGGCTTTCAGAGCCGCCTGAGCTTCAGCCACTTTGGCTTTCACGTCGGCTGGCAGGTTGTCGTTCACAGACGCTACAACCAGCATGCCTTCGGCGAAACCACCCCAGAAATCCTGTGGTTTCCAGGTACCGTTCATCACAGCTTCGATAGAAGAAATGTAGTGCGGTGCCCAGTCATCCTGGATAGAGAACATGTGAGCGTTCGGTGCGAACTTGCTCATGTCGGAAGCCTGACCAATCGCTTTCACGCCACGCTTCTCAGCCGCCATCAGAGGCGCCGGAGAGTCGGTGTGCTGGATCAGTACGTCAACACCCTGGTCGATCAGAGCGTTAGCGGCTTCGCTTTCTTTAACCGGGTCGTACCAGGTGCTTACCCACATGATTTTGATTTTCACGTCCGGGTTCACAGACTTGGCGGCCATGTACACGGAGTCGATGTCGCGGATCACTTCCGGAATCGGGAAAGACGCGATGTAACCAATGGTGTTGGTTTTGGTCATCATGCCGGCGGCGATACCAGACACGTAGCGGCCTTCATAGGTACGCAGTACGTAGGTCGACATGTTGTCGCTGCGCTTGTAGCCGGTGGCGTGTTCGAAGAAGATTTTCGGGAATTTCTTAGCCACTTTTTCAGTCGGGTTCATGAAACCGAAAGAGGTGGTGAAGATCATGTCGTTACCTTGCTGGGCCAGCTGGCGGATGACACGCTCAGCGTCAGCACCTTCAGGCACTTTCTCTACGTAAGTGGTTTTCACTTTGCCAGCGAAATGCTTTTCCACTTCCTGACGGGCACGGTCGTGCTCGTAAGACCAGCCGTAGTCACCAACAGGGCCAACGTAGACGAAACCGACTTTCATCGGATCTTCCGCCAGCGCACCGGAGGCGGTAACGCCCAGCCCCAGTGCCAGTGCAGCGGATGCCACCCAGCGTTGCCAGTTGTTGTGTTTCTTCATCATAACTCTCTCCGTTATTGATCAATTACCTGCGTGCAGGCTTCAAAAAAACTCGCGTCTCCGGCTTTTAGCAATAACTTGGCCAACCGGTCAAGAAAAGACAAAATCCGCAAAAAATCGCGCACTCACGCGACCCAAGTGCGTCATTTGCGCCACAGGCGCCGGTTACAGGGGAATTTCAGCGTATATGATGCACTGAAATGCGGCCAGCTTCACGCACAACCGCACCAATTCAGATCAGAAAGATAAGAAGCCCGCCTGAGTGGCGGGCCTGCAGCAGAACGGGATGAGGGCGTGCTCAGGCAGCCGACTGAGTGCCGCTACGGTCCGGGAAGGAATACCGCAGCACACGCTGCACCACGGTCAGATACTGATGAGCGAAAGAGCCGGTGTTGTACGCCACGTTGTGACGCTCGCAGATGGCCTGCACTTTTTTCGCCATGGCCGGGTAATGACGGGCCGGAATATCCGGAAACAGATGATGCTCAATCTGGCAGCTCAAATGGCCGGTCAGAATGTGGAACCAGCGCGGACCTTCCAGGTTTGACGACCCCAGAATCTGGCGGAAATACCACTGACCGCGGGTTTCATTTTTACAGTCTTCCTCGCGGAACGTTTGCGCCTGTTCAGTGAAATGGCCGCAGAAAATAATGGTCGAGGTCCACAGATTGCGGATGATATTCGCCGCCATATTGCCGAAAAATACCCACCAGAAAACCGGGAAACAAATCAGCGGCCAGAACACGTAATCCTTAAACAGACCTTTACCGATTTTATTGAAAAAATCGTTTCGTAACTGGCGACGGGAAATCGGCAGGCTGCTGTCTTTACGGCGCTTATTTTTACCGACAAAAATACGCTCGGCTGCCACTTCGTGATACGCCACACCCCACTGAAACAGCAGGCTCAGATTGATATAGGTAAAGAACTGCCACAGGTTTTTCGGCTTCCACGGCAGGTCATCACTTAAGCGCAGCAAGCCGTAACCGTAGTCGCGGTCTTTGCCGATAATATTGGTGTAAGTGTGATGTTCGTGGTTGTGATAACGCTTCCACGAATCGCCGTCACCGACGATATCCCACTCGAAATGGCGCGAATTAATGTGCGGGTCGTTCATCCAGTCGTACTGACCGTGCATCACATTATGGCCGATTTCCATATTATCGAGAATTTTGGCCAGCCCCAGCGCCAGCACACCGGCCACCCACCACAGCGGGTTGAGAAAACCGAGCACCAGCAACAGGCGCCCGAGAAGGTCGAGCCCACGCTGTACACGGATCACGCGGCGGATGTAGTCGGCGTCGGCCTGACCAATCTGCGCCAGCGTTTCATCGCGTACCGCATTCAGTTCCTGTTCAAAGCCTTTGAGGCTGTCTGCCGATGGCAAAAGGTTATAGGTCATGGTCAGGCCTCACAGATCAAGCACAAGGTCGCCGGTGGCGACGGATACACACAATTGAATCTCTTCCGGACCGGTATCGGAGTAACGTCCGGTCTGGGTGTTGAACACCACCCCACTGCTCTTTTTGCAGATGCACTGGTGGCACACGCCGATGCGGCAGCCGGACACCGGCTTCAGACCGGCTTCTTCGGCCACCTGCAGCAGAGGCTTGGGTTCATCCGATGACAACTCCACCGCTTTGCCGCTGCGGGCAAACGACACCACGGCGTCATCAGCGCTGGAGCGCGGCATATCGACGGGTGCTGCGCCGAAATATTCGAAACGCACATCCGCCACACCAATGGCCGCTGTGGTTTCACGGGCAGCGCGGATCATGGCCGACGGGCCACAGATCATGGCGGTACGTACCGCGGCATCCGGGCAATAGAGATGCAGGTGGTCCACGGAAATAAAGCCCTGATGCTCGGAATCGATGAACGACACATTGAGCTGCGGCATCTCCAGCATGAAGCGCTGCAGCTCATCGCGGAACAGCCAGGCCTGCGCGTGGCGTGCGTAATACATCAGGTGAATATTGCGGCCACTCTGCGCACGCGCCAGCTGCTGCAACATAGAGCGGAACGGCGTAATGCCACTGCCGCCGGCAATCATCAGCAGCGGTGCATCACCGGCCGGCAGCACAAAGCTGCCCTGAGCGGCCGACAGGTTGCAACGGCCACCGTGGACGAAATGTTCACGGAACCACGGCGTCATACGGCCGCCGTCCTGCACGCGGATGCTGAGTTCGATCAGACCGGTACGGCGGAAGTAATCCGGTGAGCTGGAAATACTAAAACAACGGCTGCTGCGTACGCCATCACGCTCGCTGATCAGCTCCAGAAACTGACCCGCCTGAAACCCGGCCCAGCGGGCTGCCGGGCGGATCACCAGGGTGTACACATCGTCGCTTTCGGCACGCAGCTGCGTCACGCGCGCCAGCACGCTGTCGGTGGACCAGCCCGGACGTACCAGCTGGATAAGAGGTTCGAAATAGGCCGCAAAGCGGTCGTGTTGCGTCAGGCTTTGGGCAAGCCATTGCCAGAGACTGGCAGACATCGTTTTTGGCTCGGAGAATGAGGCACTCTGATTCATGATTCGCGATCCGGAAAGGCACAAACACACACGGGACGTGTCACTTCCGGCGCGTTTTACCCACAGGCCCGACTAAAGTCCAACAGCAAAACCGGCGCGGTTTTGCTGGCTCATTCTGTTACATTTTGTAATCGATAGAATGTAAGCAATCGCTTACTTGAAAGACCTTACAATGACTGGGATCAGCCGGCACGATGCGTGAATAAATATCCTCAATTCAGGCATCGACCACCAAAAGATGAACTATAGGCACAAATATTGTGCCTCTGAAGCTTAAGCCAGGGGCAGGAATTCCGGGGTTTCCGTGACCGCCCGGTCGTCGGCCACCACCCGGTTACGACCGGCGTATTTGGCCGCGTACATGCGCGCGTCAGCGGCATGATAGAGGTCGACCATGGTCAGTCCGTCAGCGCCACTGACCGCCACACCGAAGCTGGCGGTGAATGGAATTTCACGCCCTTCGACGCGGAAACCACCCTCTTGCAGCGAACGACGCACGTTTTCGGCGACTTCAACCGCGCCGGCGATGTCAGCGCCCGGCAACAGAATGCAGAACTCTTCACCGCCCAGACGGAAGACGTAGTCGGTTTTACGCACCACACTTTGCAGCTTGTCGGCCGCATGGATCAGGGCCAAGTCGCCAACCGGGTGGCCGTACTGATCGTTGATGTGTTTGAAGTGATCCAGATCGAGCAGAATCAGCGCCACCGTCTGTTTGCGGGCATCGGCATTGCGTACCTCCGACTCCACCAGCTCGGCCATGCGCATGCGGTTGAGCAGGCCGGTCAGGCTGTCGCGCTCGGCGATGCGCAGCAGCTTGCGGCTGAAACGCGCGCGGCTGTATTCGTAATGATGCGCAAAACTCCACACCGCCAGCGCACAGGTGATGACGTTGGCCACCGCCACCGGCTGCAACAAGCCGGAGTCGTGGAAGCGCAGGTAGAAAATCACCGCCGAGGTCAGCAGATAGACCCCGGTGATGACGAAACCGCGGGCCACACCGGTGAGCAGGTACGACACCTGAGGAATCAGGAACACCCAGACAAACACCGTTTCTGAAGTGCCGGGCTGCGCCAGCGCAAACATCATGATGGTGAAGAAAGGAATGAGGTACGCCAGAATCCAGCGGTTCAGATTGCGGGCGTTCGGCACCAGCTGATACAGCATCAGCGAATACGCCCCAGCCAGCAGCTCCACCAGCCCCAGTATGACCATGCCACGCATCACATTCAGGGCACAGAACACAAAGCCACTGACCGCTGTCAGCAACAGCAGCACGCGCAACAGGTTGCGGCGGTAGACGGGCTCACGGTAAGACATAACAGCTCCGGGCAGATCAGCGGCGAGAGGCGCGCATTTTAGGGAACTCAGCGTCCTGAGCACAGAGCGAATGACGCCAGAGACAGCTTGATTACCTGCAGATAACTACCCGGCCAGCAAACCGGGCAATCTGCCGCCATGTTTCCGGCCAATAAAAAAGGCGGCCCGAAGGTCGCCTTTTCAGAACACTAACCGTGTCAGCAACAATTAGATGTTGTTGAACTGGTTAGAAGTGTTCTTAGCACCGCCCGCTTTCAGGGCCAGAACGGTATCCGCCGCCAGCGTAACGCTGGTAATTCTGCTCTGAAACGCTGCAGGCCCGGATACAGCGCTGTAAAAGGCCAATAAAAAAGGCGACCCGAAGGTCGCCTTTTCAGAACACTAACCGTGTCAGCAACAATTAGATGTTGTTGAACTGGTTAGAAGTGTTCTTAGCACCGCCCGCTTTCAGAGCACGATCACCAGCGTAGTATTCTTTGTGATCGTCGCCCAGATCGGAACCGGACATGTTCTGGTGCTTAACGCAAGCGATACCCTGACGGATTTCTTTACGTTGTACGCCAGCCACGTAACCCAGCATACCGGCTTCGCCGAAGTATTCTTTCGCCAGGTTGTCCACAGACAGAGCAGTGGTGTGGTAAGTCGGCAGAGTGATCAGGTGGTGGAATACGTTCGCTTCACGTGAACAGTCAGCCTGGAAGGTCTTGATGCGTGCATCAGCAGCAGCAGACAGTTCAGACTCGTCGTACTCAGCAGACATCAGCTTAGAGCGGTCGTAAGCAGAAACGTCTTTACCTTCAGCAGCCCATGCATCGTAAGTCTGCTGACGGAAGCTCAGGGTCCAGTTGAAAGATGGAGAGTTGTTGTAAACCAGTTTCGCATCTGGGTGAACTTTACGAACGTCGTTCATCATGTCACGGATTTCGTGAACAGTTGGGATCGCAGTTTCGATCCACAGCAGGTCAGCGCCGGCGTTGATAGCTTCGATACAGTCGAATACACAACGCTCGTGGCCAGTGCCTTTACGGAATTCGTACAGGCCAGAAGCCAGACGCTTAGGACGAACCAGTTTGCCGTCGCGGTTGAATACCACGTCGCCCTGTTTCATGTCTTTAACGTCAACTTCTTCAACGTCCAGGTAGGAGTTGTAGATGTCGCCCTGATCGCCTGGCTCGTTAACCACTGCGATTTCTTTGGTCAGACCAGCACCTTCAGAGTCGGTACGAGCAACGATAACACCGTCGTCTACGCCCAGTTCCAGGAATGCATAACGCAGAGCACGCAGTTTGGCGTGGAAGTCAGCGTGTGGAACGGTCACTTTACCGTCCTGGTGACCACATTGCTTCTCGTCAGCAACCTGGTTTTCGATCTGCAGACAGCAAGCGCCCGCTTCGATCATTTTCTTAGCCAGCAGGTAGGTAGCTTCAGAGTTACCGAAACCAGCGTCGATGTCAGCGATGATAGGTACGATGTGGGTTTCGTAGTTATCGATCTGAGCTTCGATTTCTTTGGCTTTAGCAGCGTCGCCAGCAGCGCGTGCAGCGTCCAGAGCGCGGAACAGGCCACCCAGTTCACGTGCGTCAGCTTGACGCAGGAAGGTGTACAGTTCTTCAACCAGGTCAGCTACAACAGTTTTTTCGTGCATTGACTGGTCAGGCAGTGGACCGAAGTCAGAACGCAGAGCAGCAACCATCCAGCCAGACAGGTACAGGTATTTACGTTCGGTAGTACCGAAGTGCTTCTTGATGGAGATCAGCTTCTGCTGACCTACGAAACCGTGCCAGCAACCCAGAGACTGAGTGTACTTGGTCTTGTCCTTGTCGAAAGCAGCCATATCACGACGCATGATAGCGGCGGTGTACTTAGCAACGTCCAGACCAGTTTTGAATTTGTTCTGCAGACGCATACGGGCAACGGCTTCAGCCTGGATTTCAGACCAGGAAGAACCTGCTGCTTCGATAACTGCCGCTGCAGCTTTGATTTCGTCTTGATATGACATGAGTCAATCCTTCAAGTTTGGGTGGGTGACGTTCGCCCTGACAGCCGCAATGGCCGTGGGCATGACGTTAGTGCAAGCGAATAGTAGAGATTTCACCCCCATAATTGAAATCAATAACATCTATACCTGATATTTTTGGGGTGAATAAACCGGACCGGGCGGATATTGCCCGTGAATTGACAGCCAATGACCGTATTTGCGGCTCAGCTTTGTGATTTAGGCACAGGCAAACGCACGGTAAAGGTGGTTCCGACGCCTACCTTGCTCTGCACCAGAATATCACCGCCGTGCTCTTCCACGGCGTTGTGGGAAATCGACAGACCAAGGCCGGTGCCCTGCCCTACCGGCTTGGTGGTAAAGAAGGGAGTGAACAGGTATTTCATGTGTTCTTCTTCAATGCCATGGCCATTATCGCGGATGGATACCTCGATCCAGCCATCCTGAAACGACGACGCGATCTGGATCTCGCCGTTCTCTTCCACCGCCTGATTGGCATTGGCGATCAGATTGACGAACACCTGATTGAGCTTGCCAAAATAGCCGCGAATGGTGGGCACCTCGCCGTACTCCACGGATACCTGAGCGTGGTACTTGGTCTGGTTATTGAGAATATTCAGCGCCGCACGCAGACAGTCGTTCACATCCACCACGGTTTTATTGCCGTCGTCCTGACGGGTGAAGGATTTCAGGTCGGCCACGATCTGCTTAACCCGCTCCAGCCCTTCGATGGTTTCAACGGCCAGATTCTGATAATCGCTGAGCAGGTAGCCGATGTCGTACATCATCAGACCTTCGCGCCAGGAATTGCGGATCTGTTCCACCGATTCGCCAGTGGCGATCAGCTGGTCGGCGCCGTTCAGAAAGCGCTGAATGTCCTGCAGGCCTTCCACCAGACTGGAAAAATTGCTGTAAATAAAGCCCAGCGGGTTGTTGATCTCGTGGGCGACACCAGCGGCCAGCACACCGAGCGAGGCCATTTTTTCGGTCTGCACCATCACGCGCTGCTGATCGTGCAGCGCCGTGTTCATTTCTTTCAGCTGCTCGTTCGACAGGTACAGCTCGCGCGAACGGTCTTCCAGCAGTTGTTCTGCCTGCTTACGCAGCTCTTTCTCCCTGAGATAGGCTTTTTCGTAATCAACCGCCATGCTTACCTCACTAATTTAACGTGCAGTCCGCAGTGATCGGCCCCGTCGTGCATGCAGGGCGAATGAACCAGCTCAATCTGATTGCCAAAATGGCGGGCGCTGCCGTTAATCAGGCCTTCGGCCAGATGGCAGAGCTTGCGCGGCGAGCGGTAATTCATCAGCAGCTCATCGGGGTTTTCCCGCTGGTAACGGAACGTCGGCAATGCCGCATCCGGATACAGTTTGCGCACCTCGACGTGCACAATACGATCGACCGACACCAGAAACTGAATCAGATCCTGAGCGTTATCAAAAAACGACGGGAAGCGCTTGTACAATTCACCAGCCATAAATTCGCCAAAGGCACGCAGCAGGTCAGGAATAGCAATGCCGGTCACGGCCGATGCAGCAACCACCAGCCCCACCAGCTGTTCGTCCTGATAGGTCTGGGTCGATATATACAGACCATCGGAGCCGGCTTTTTCCAGCACAGCATCCCAGCCTTCGAGACCGAATCTGTCTTCCACCAGGTCGCGTAACATGTCGAACACAACGCCTTTCATTGCTCGCCTCCCTGATCGCAGGTCGCCGGTGCTTCGCGGAACACATGGATAGCCAGCGGCTCATCCATCAAGAGTTCCAGGTGCTGCATTTTGCTGATGATGTTGGCGTCGACCTTATGGTTCTTTTTCAGCAGCACCATGCCGCGGGCGCTGAACAGATCGCGCGATAACACCATGCCGGGCTGAAGAAATTCGCTGCTGACGCAGAGTTCGTCGGTCGCATTGCTGGTGTGCTGATAATGACGCGCTACCCGCACAAACGCCTCAACGACTTTGGGGTCGTAACGCTTGCCGATGCAGGCTTCAATTTCATGACGGGCCTGCAGCGGATTGCAGGGTACACCGTTAAAGTGGCCGTTCAGCCAGTCGCTGTAGTCACGCACCACCGCCAGTACGCGGGCTCCCAGTGGAATGTGTTCGCCGGCAAGGGCATCGGGAAAGCCGGAACCGTCAAAACGCTCAAACTGATGGCGGATAAAGTCACTGGTCTGCCGTAACGCCGGCACACCGAACAGAGCGGCTTCGGCCAGCACCGGCCACTGCCTGAACTGCTGCAGTTCCTGAGCGTCGTAGTCGCAATAGGGTTTGCTGAGCATGGCATCGGTAAATCCGATACGCCCGAGCCCCGACAACATAACGGCTTTGCGCAATGCGTCGGCATCGTCCGTGTTCATGCCCAGCAGGCCGGCAATTTCCTGCGCCATCAGCGCGTCGACCAGCGATGCACCGTTGTCGGAATGATCGCGCTGTGAGGCCAGACTCGAGACCAGCGTCACCATGTGTTCGTAGCTGTAGTTCAGTTCTTCGGTGCGCTTGCGCACCTTAAGCTCAAGGTTCGCATTCAGCTGCTCAAGGGCTTCGTTCTTGAGGGCCAGCTCCGCCGTCAGGGCTTCGTTTTCCAGTTCCAGGAAGCGGGCATGCAACAGGTCGCCGACCACCCGGCGCAACTCCAGATCATCCCAGGGCTTGTTCAGATAGCTGGAGATCTGCCCCTGATTCACGGCTTTGATGGTGGATTCGAGATCGGCATAACCGGTGAGCAGCACACGGCGGGTTTTCGGCCATTCAACGGCAGCCTGAGCCAGCAGGTCAGCACCCGACATCCCTGGCATGCGCATGTCACTGATCAGCAGATCCACCGGCTGTTCGCGCATGATGGCCAGCGCATCGGCACCTGATGGCGCCGTCAGAATCTCGATCGATTCCTGACGCAACGAGCGGGCAATGGCCTTGAGCACATTCGGCTCATCGTCCACCAGTAATACGCGCGGCACGGGCTGATACGCTTCGAGTTCGGTAACAGGCTCTGATCCACTGAACGCCATAGGCCACCTCAACCAATCCTGATGATGACAGTCTAGACAAACTGCGGATAAGCACAGGCCTGTGCCACTGCCGGAACGGGCCAGACCAGCAAGTCGTTATAACGAAGGCTCTTTTAATACCTGCGGTTCTGGTGACAACCTACACAAAGGCAGTTAAATACCGAAAGACAGCTTCAAGGCTTGTGTGTAAGGCCGCTGCCGTTACCGGAAATTTCACAACGGTTTGTAACCGGCCCGGCTGAAACAAGGTTGTGAAACGACCGTGTTATCAAATTTCTGTAGCAATTCCGTCATAGATTGGTCGCATACCCACACCGGAGTCACTGGCATCCATGGAACTGTTTGACCGTCAGGGGCTGATGCAGGCCACCGGCCTGAGCCCACGCAAACTGAATATGCTGTTACGCCTGCTGAAAGCCCCTACGCTGGACCGCATTTACCAGAAGCTTGAGCAGCAGGAAGGCATCGACATGATCGAAGAAGCCCTCGCCCATCTGCGCATTCATCTGGATTACGATGCCGAGGCGCTGGAGCGCGCCATTCCGGAAACCGGTCCGTTTGTGACGGTCTCGAATCACCCGTTCGGCTTTCTGGACGGCGTCATCCTGCTGCTGCTGATTGGCCGCAAGCGGCCGGAATTCAAAGCCGTCGCCAACTTCCTGCTGAGCTATTTTGCGCCGATTTCCGACCTGTTTATTACCGTGAATCCGTTCGAGAACTCGGGCCCGAAAAGCATGGGGGGCATGCGCAAATCACTGGCGCAGCTGGAGCGTGGTGAGGGCCTCGGCCTGTTCCCGGCGGGAGAAGTCTCGACCTGGTACAAAGGTCAGGACGGCATTGCCGACCGGGAATGGTCGATGTCGAGCTTCCGCATGATTCGCAAAGCTCAGGTACCCGTGATTCCGATCTATTTCCACGGAACGAACAGCCGCAGCTTCCACATGCTGGGAAAATTGCACCCGGCCCTGCGCACGCTGCGGATTCCGGCCGAATTTCTGGCCAAATCCAACAGCACCATTCACATGGGCATCGGCGAGCGGATTGAGTGGGAAACACTGGCGGGCCTGCCGGACGATGCCGCCGTGCGCGAATTCCTGCGCGGGCAGACCTACGGACAGGCAAAAAAATTCCGGCATTAAGCCGGAATCAGTCGTCGCTCAGCAGCGCCTTCACCGGAGCATAGGAGCGCCGGTGAACCGGGCTGGGCCCAAGGCGTTGTAAGGCTTCCATGTGCACAGCGGTGCCATAGCCTTTGTGTTTGGCAAAGCCGTAACCCGGATACTCTTCGTCCAACACCAGCATTTCACGGTCACGCTGCACTTTCGCCAGAACAGACGCCGCTGAAATAGCAGCGACCAGACTGTCGCCTTTAATGATGGTGGTACAGTCGAGCACCGTTTCAGGGGCTTTATTGCCGTCAATCAGCGCGTGCTGACAGGGCTTCTGCAGACCATCAATGGCACGGCTCATGGCCAGCATACGGGCGTTGAGAATATTCAGCTGGTCGATTTCCTCGACCGTGGCGCGGGCGATGCAATAGTCGATGGCTTTCTCACGGATTTCATCAAACAGCCTTTCACGTTTCTTTTCCGTGAGCTTCTTCGAATCGTTCAATCCCTCAATCGGGTTGGCCGGATCCAGAATTACGGCAGCGGCCACCACATCACCACACAAAGGACCGGCGCCGGCTTCGTCGACGCCGCAATAAGGAACGCCCTGCTCTAACAGCTGGCGTTCGATATCGGTCTGAACGTCAGTCACTGGCGGGTCACCAGATCAGCGATGGCGGCGGCGGCTTCTTCATCCGCATTGCGCTTCAGCTGACGGTGGATAAACAGGAAAGTCTCGTGCAACTGATGCAGCGCGTCGGAATCGTCCAGACGAGCCAGCAAGGCGGTCGCTAAGTTTTCTACCGTGGCCTCGTGCTGAATGTATTCAGGCACCAGCTCACGGCCCGCCAGCAGATTCGGCAGTGAGACATACGGCTGCTTCACCAGACGCTTGAGAATTTTGTACGTCAGCGGCGCGACGATGTAGCTCACGACCATCGGCTTTTTCAGCAGCATGGCCTCGAGCGTTGCCGTGCCGGACGCAAGCAACACAGTATCGGCTGCGGCCATGCAGGTGTGCGACTGTCCCAGTACCACCTTCACCGGCATATGACCGGGAAACTGGGCAATCTGTTCTTCAATCTGATTGCGGCGCTCCACCGAGGCTGCCGGAATAATGAACTGCAGATCGTTGCGGGTATGCAGCATGCGTCGTGCGGTTTGCAGAAACAGCTCACCGAGCCGGGCCACTTCACCGCCACGGCTGCCTGGCATCAGGCACACCACAGGCCTGGATTTATCCAGCCCCAGACTGTCACGTGCCGGCGCCGTTGGTGTTTCAAACGGAATTTTATCGGCCAGATGGTGACCGACGAATTTCACCGGCACCTCATGGTTTTCGTAGAATTTCGCCTCAAACGGAAACAGCGTGAGCATCAGATCAACCGCTTTGGCGATCTTGAAGACGCGTTTCTCGCGCCATGCCCAGACAGACGGGCTGACGTAATGCGCGGTTTTAATACCGGCTTCGCGTAATTTCTGTTCCAGCGTCAGGTTAAAATCCGGCGCGTCGATACCGATAAATACATCAGGCGGATTGGCCTTCCAGTGTTTGATCAGGTCACGACGGACTTTAAGTAATTCAAACAGACGACCGAGAACTTCCACCAGCCCCATAACGGCCAGCCGCTCCATCGGTACAAACGATTTAAATCCCTGCGCCTGCATTAAAGGGCCGCCGATGCCTTCAAATTCAGCATCGGGGAAACGGGCTTTCAGGGATTTAATCAGACCAGCCCCGAGCATATCGCCCGAGGTTTCACCGGCAACAATGGCAATACGCATTAACGGATAATGCCCCGTGTCGCCTGAGTCAGGCTGTCGACCAGCATACGTACGCCGTCGTCTTGTTCCGCTTGGGGAGTCAGAATCTCCAGCGCTTCTGCCAGAGTCAGACCCTGACGGTACAGGGTTTTATAGGCTTTGCGGATCATGGCAATGCTGTCAGCACTGAAACCACGACGCTTCAGACCTTCGGAATTGATTCCGTGCGGCGCAGCGGGATAACCCTGCGCCATGATGTAGGCCGGAATATCTTTCAGCACCACGGTGCCGGTGCCACACATGGAGTGCGCACCGATCATGCAGAACTGATGCACCTGAGTGGCGCCACCGAGAATGGCCCAGTCGCCGATTTTGACGTGCCCGGCAATATTGGTGTCGTTTGCCAGAATACAGTGGTTGCCGATGATGGCATCGTGGGCAACGTGTACGTTCACCATAAACAGGTTATTGCTGCCAACAATCGTGGTGCCTTTGTCCTGCACGGTTCCACGATGGAACGTACAGGCTTCACGGATCACGTTATTGTCGCCAATCACCAGTGTGGTTGGTTCGCCTTTGTATTTTTTATCCTGACACTCTTCGCCAATGCTGGCGAACTGGAAAATACGGTTATTTTTACCGATCGTGGTCGGGCCGCGCACAATCACGTGCGGGCCGATCTCGGTACCTTCTCCGATTTCCACATCCGGACCAATAATGGAAAAAGGTCCGATTTTTACATTTGCACCAATTTTCGCCGATGGGTCAACAATGGCTCTCGGGTCGATCATGCTTTCTCCAGATCTCGCTCTGCGCAGGTTATTTCGGCCATACACACCACTTCATCATCTACCAGAGCGCGGCAATCAAATTTCCAGATCCCACGGCGACCACTGATATAACGCGCCTCAAGGCAAATCTGGTCGCCCGGTACGATCGGACGTTTAAACCGCACGTGATCGGCACCTGCGAAGTAATAAATAGTTGTAGGAGTTTTATTGTCACCGAGCATGTGAAAACCCAGCAAACCAGCCGCCTGAGCCATGGCTTCGAGGGTTAAAACACCCGGCATCACCGGATGACCCGGAAAGTGGCCATTAAAGAATTCTTCATTAATGGTGACATTTTTAAGAACACGGATCACAGCACCGTTTTCGGCGTCGAGATCCACTTCCTGAATTCGGTCAACAAGCAGGAATGGGTAACGATGTGGCAAAAATTCCTGGATTTGTTGAATATTGTTCGCTGACATCAAGCTTCACCTTCGTGGCGTTTCTCTAACTGTTGCAGCCGTTTGGCCATGGAATCCAGTTGTCGGAAGCGAGTTGCACTGCGACGCCATTCATTGAGCGGCATCTGTGCAGTACCGGACCCCCAGGCGCCCGGTTCGGTGATGGATTTGCTGATCAGCGCCATGGCGGCAATGTGCACGCCATCGGTCAGTTCAAGATGGCCAGCGATACCAACACCGCCGGCTATGGTGCAGTTCTTACCAATTGAACTGCTGCCGGCGACGCCGGTACAAGCGGCAATCGCGGTTCCGTCACCCACCTGAACGTTGTGCCCGATCTGAATCAGGTTGTCGAGAATCACATTATTCCCGATCACCGTGTCACTCAGAGCGCCGCGGTCGATACAGGTATTGGCGCCGATGTCGACGTCATCGCCAATACGCACACCGCCGAGCTGGGCAATCTTGTGCCAGCGACCTTTATCTGGTGCGAAGCCAAAGCCGTCGGCACCAATCACGGCACCCGAGTGCACGCGCACACGGTTCCCCATCACCACATCGTGGTACAGGGTAACGTTGGCCTGCAGACGACAATCGGCTCCCAGCACACAATGATCGCTGATCACTGTGCCGGCGCCGATGGTACAACCGTCGCCGATCTGGCAGTGCTCACCGATCACCACGTTAGCAGAGATGCTCACGTTGTGACCAAGAATGGCGGTATCCGCAATGACAGCGCTCGGGTGAATACCCGGCTTTGCCTGCGGACTGTTGTCAAACATCTGGGTGACCATAGCAAACGCCAGATAAGGGTTTGCCACCACCAGCGCTGTACCCGGAACGTCTGCCAGAGCGGCAGCATTCACAATCACAGCACCGGCTTTGGTGCATGCCAGTTGACTACGGTAACTGGCATTCGCCAGAAAGCTGATGTCGGCGGGGCCGGCGTCTTTCAGGGTATTTACCCCGGAGATCACCAATGAAGCATCACCATGAATATCAGCGCCCAGACGGGAGGCCAGTTCAGCCAGACTCAGTTGCATCGTTTCTACCTGTCGCTTATTTGCTGTTCAGGCGTTCCAACAACAACTTGGTCAGGTCAGCCTGCGGAGCGGAGTACACCACAGCACCGGCCTGAAGCACCACATCATAACCGCCCTGATCGATGATTGCTTTAAGCGACTTTTCAACCTCAGGCAACTGTGTTTGGAAGAAATCCTGCTTCCATTTTTGCTCTGCCTGTTGCAGCTTGCGGCCGTAGAACTTGTATTCCGTGTTGGTTTCTTCGAAAGCGTTCGCCTGCTTGCGACGCTCTTCTTCACTCATCACGTCGCCTTCTTTGTCCATCTTCTCTTTGATCTTCAGCAGTGTCTGCTGCAGATCCTTGAGCTTGTCGATGTCGTTCTTGTTGTCCTTTTCGAACTGAACGTGTGACGCTTTTGCCGGCTCAGACAGGAACAGCGCACGCTCCATATCCACCACAGCGACTTTTGGCGCTTCTGCTGCAGCCAGTTGAACGAATGTTGCGGCTGCCAGTGCTACTAACCAACGCATCCTCATGCTCCTTTTTTTAGTCGTTATAAGAATCAGAAAACCTGGCCCAGAGAGAACTCGAAGCCTTCCGTATTATCGCCACGCTTGTCATTCAGCGGAATCGAATAGGTAAAGGTCAGCGGGCCGATGGCGGTAATCCAGGTCAATCCTACCCCAGTACTGAGTCGGATTTCTGACAGATTAAAGCCTTCTTCGCAATACGGGTGCTTGGTCAGGCCGGGCACATCCGCATCATAGGGCACGTAACACTCGCTGGTGAATGCGTTACCCGCATCAAAAAACAGAACACTGCGTACGGAACTGCGGTCTTCAATAAACGGCAGCGGGAAAATCAGCTCAACACTGGCCTCGGCCAGCATGTTGCCGCCCAGTGCCCGCTCGTCCTCGAGGAAGTAAGGCGCGGTGACGACGGAACCGTTGCTGTCGGTGACATACTTAGGCTTGTAGCGATTGCTGTTGGAGACAGCAACGGCAGCGCCATCTTCGTCGGTTTTGTACACCACTGTCGGCGCTGATGAGTCCACCACAGGGCGGCCGAGCTCATCCGTTTCATAAACAATGTTTCCATCCGCATCTGTCTGCGCGACCGATACCACGGAATATTCAGGCAGACCTTTCGGGCCCAGGGTGTTCGAGGTGTAACCGCGAACAGATCCGATACCGCCGGAGCGGAAATTCTTGAAGAACGGCAGGCGCTTCAGATCACCGAAGCCGTCGCCGTAACCCAGATCGGTACGCAGACGCAGCGCCCATTCATCAGCAATCGGGAAGTAGTAGTTGGAGGTATACCCCAGTTTGAAATAGGTCAGGTCACTGCCCGGCACCGACACATCCGCCGACAGTTTGTGTTCGGTACCCGCGGTCGGGAACATACCGCGGTTCAGGCTGCTGTAACGCCAGTTCAGACCCAGCGTGTACTCGTCGAAGTTATCGCCTTCTGTGTCGATAAAGTCGGTGATCTCCGCCGGTACGGTCGTGCCTTCAAACATTTCTGTATTCTGGTAACCCACTGAGAACGACAGACGCTGACGGGTGGAAATCGGGTAACCGAAGGTCACGTTACCGCCCATGGTGTTGGTCTGGTAATCGGACACCGTGCTCAGGCTGGAATAGTCGGTTTTACGGTAAAACAGGTTGTAACCGCGGCTGACACCATCAATGGTGTAATACGGATTCAGATACGAGAAGTTATACGACTGAACGGTATTGTTCTTCTGCACACCCAGCGACATCCGGTTGCCCGTGCCGAGGAAGTTATTCTGACTGATGCTGGCACCCAGAATCATGCCACTGCCACCGGCATAGCCGATGTTGAAGTTCAGGCTGCCGCTGAGCTGCTCTTCAACGCTGTAATTCACATCAATCTGGTCATCGGTACCCGGAACCGCCGGGGTTTCGACGTTAACGGTTTTAAAGAAACCAAGCTGATTCAGGCGGTTTTTACCGTTTTCAATTTTATCGGTCGATGCCCAGCCACCTTCCATCTGCACCATTTCGCGGCGCAGCACTTCGTCACGGGTATTTTCGTTGCCGGCAAAATTAATGCTGCGCACATAGGTACGCTTACCCGGTTCGACAAAGAAGGTCAGATCAACGGTTTTATTGTCGTCGTTGATTTTCGGAATGCCGTCGACTTTGGCGAAGGTATAACCGTCATTACCCAGACGCTTGGACATCAGGTCACTGGATACCGTGACTTTGCGGCGTGAGAAGGTATCGCCATTTTTGATCAGATACAGGCGGGTGAACTCTTCTTCGTCCAGCACCAGATTGCCGGCCATTTTCATGTCATTCACGCTGTACACGTCGCCTTCGGTGACGTTGATGGTGATGTACACACCGTCTTTGTCCGGCGACACAGATACCTGGGTCGACTCAATGTTGAAGCGGATGTAACCACGGTCGAGGTAATACGAGCGCAGCTTTTCCAGATCACCGGCCAGCTTTTCACGGCTGTATTTATCGTCGGAGGAATACCATGACCAGAAGCTCGTGGTCTGCAGCTGGAACTGCTTCAGCAGCTCATCGTCAGAAAAAGCCTGATTACCGACGATATTGATGTGTTCGATGCTGGCAACGTTGCCTTCTTCCACATGAATTTTGAGCGACACGCGGTTACGCGGCAGCGCCACTACTTCGGTTTCAATGTGGGCGTCGTAGCGGCCCTGAGCCACGTACTGACGTTCAAGTTCGAGGGAGATACGTTCTAATGTCGAACGTTTGAAAACCAGACCTTCCGCCAGACCAGACTGCTTCAGGCCATCGAGCAGCATGTCGGACTGAATCGCTTTGTTACCGTCGATGTCGATGCCGGTGATGGTCGGTAATTCAACCACCTGCAGAATCAGCACATTACCGTCACGGTACATCTGCACGTCATTGAACAGACCGGATTTGAATAAACGGCGGGACGCAGTGACCAGACGGTCGTTATCGACCTCATCACCGACATTGACCGGAAAGGCTTCGAAAACCGTACCGGCAGAGACCCTTTGCAGACCTTCCAGACGGATATCTTCGACCACAAAGCTGTCCGCGACAGCGAAAGAGGAACCCAGGCCCAGAACCAGCGCAAAGAACAACGAACGCATTAATCAGTTTTCCAGTCGTGCCGGGTCTGCTCAGAGCCGGCTGATATCATTGTAAAAGGCCACCAGCATAAGGCTGAGCAGCAGGAACAGGCCAAACTGGACCGCAACCACCTGAACCCGCTCCGGCAGGGGTTTTCCACGGGCAATTTCTGCCAGACAAAACAGAATATGACCACCGTCCAGCATAGGAACCGGCAGCAGATTCAGAACGCCCAGGGAAACACTCAGCAAAGCGAGAAAACCGATAAAAGACTCAAGCCCGCCCGACGCCGAAGCGCCGGCTACTTTAGCAATCGTAATAGGTCCGCTCAAGTTCTTTACTGATACGTCACCAAGCAGCATTTTCCATAAGGATTCGAGCGTAAAGGCGATGTAATCCCAGGTTTTCTGTGCACCAATGCCGATGCCCTGAAACAGGCCGGCATGCGTGGTACGCAGCCAGTCGGCCGGATACTCAGGCACCACCACCGAAGCCCCTACGAAACCGGTTACCGTGCCGTCTTCCAGTGTTTTGCGCTCAGGTGTCAGACTCAGTGTCAGCTCCTGCCCCTTACGCAGCACGGTGAGGCTCAAAGGCTCGCCCGGCGCGGCGCGCACAACCGACACCCACTGATACCAGTCTGCGATTGCCTGACCATTCACCTGCAATACACGGTCACCGGCCAGCAAACCGGCGCGGGCCGCAGCGCCACCGTCCAGAACATCACCCACATCGGCTGGCAGTTCCGGCTGGCGCGGTTCAACGCCCAGCCCGGCCAGCGGATCCGGAATGTCCTCATGTGCCAGCCAGTCCGAAACCTGCACGGTCACCTGACGCTGACCGCCTGAGGCCGACATCAGGCCGATATCCACAGCGGCGTCTTCGCCGATAAAACCAACCAGTGCCCAGCTGACTTCCTGCCAGGTATTCACGGCATCGCCGTTGATACTGATGATCTCATCGCCGCGCCTGATACCTGCGTCGCCCGCCAGAGATCCTTCGTCCACCTGCCCGACCACAGGCGCGAGCCCGGTCGTACCGGACACCGACAACAGCCAGTACGCCAGAAACGCAAACACAAAGTTGGCCAGCGGTCCGGCCGAGGCAATGGCGATACGCGCCGCCGGGGACTTGCGGTTAAAGGCCTGATCCAGCAGATGATCCGGTACGGGCGCCTCACGCTCGTCGAGCATTTTCACATAGCCACCCAGCGGAATCGGGGCCACTGAAAACTCCGTGCCCTGCTTGTCGGTGAAGGACCAGAGCGGCTTACCAAAACCGACGGAAAAGCGCAGCACTTTCACGCCACAACGGCGCGCTACCCAGAAATGGCCGTACTCGTGGATCACCACCAGCACACTGATCGCAATAATGAAGTACAGAAGCGTCACACCTGTTTCTCCGTATTCATCGGAAACTCCCCCAACCGGCCAGCGGCTTGAGTCCGCGCCCAGCTGTCGGCATCCAGCACCGTCTGCAGACTGGTCAGCGGACGCGCTTCATGCGCGGCCATCACCGATTCGATCAGGGTTGGAATGGCAGTAAACGGAATTTGTTCCCGCAGAAAGGCATCAACGGCAATTTCATTGGCGGCATTGAGTACCGCAGGCATGGTACCACCGGCGATAAAAGCGTCGCGCGCCAGACGCAGACACGGGAATGTGGCTTCATCCGGCGGCGTAAAATCCAGCCGGGCAATATCAAACAGATTGAGCGGTTTGACGCCGGCGTCAATGCGCTCCGGCCATGCCATGCCATAGGCAATCGGCGTGCGCATATCCGGCTGCCCGAGCTGGGCAATCACAGAGCCGTCGCAGTACTGCACCATGGAATGAATTACGCTTTGCGGATGCACCACCACCTGCACGTCATCGGGTGTGCAATGGAACAGGAAACAGGCTTCGATCAGCTCCAGCCCTTTGTTCATCAGGGTGGCGGAGTCGACGGAAATTTTCTGGCCCATGGACCAGTTCGGATGCGCCACCGCCTGCGCAGGGGTAATACCGTGCAGCTGCTCGTGAGTGCGGCCGCGGAAAGGACCGCCAGAGGCCGTCAGCAGAATGCGCTCAACGCCGAAACGACGGGCATCGCCGTCATAGCCGGCGGGCAGTGATTGAAAAATAGCATTGTGTTCGCTGTCGATCGGCAGCAAGGCCGCGCCACCACGGCGAATAGCATCCATAAACAAGGGGCCGGCCATGACCAGACTTTCTTTATTGGCCAGCAGAACACGCTTACCGGCTTCTGCGGCGGCCAGAGTCGGCAACAAACCGGCGGCGCCCACAATAGCGGCCATCACCATATCGACATCGGCGTGAGAGGCGATCATCGGCAACGCATCCGCACCAGCCAGAACCTGGGTCGGACAGTCTTCCGGCAGGCGCTCCATCAGCGCCAGAGCAGACTGAGGGTCGGTCATCACCGCAAACTGAGGGGTAAACTCCAGTACATCGGCGAGCATGCGCTCGACCCGCGTCGCCGCACTGAGTGCAAACACCCGGTAACGTTGCGGGTGTCTGCGAACCACATCCAGCGTACTTTGTCCGATCGATCCGGTAGCGCCCAGGACCGTCAGCCGGCTGATCATCCGGCCAGACCCCAGTTCATCACCAGCATGAAGAAGGCAAACACGGGAACGGCAGCCGCCATGGAGTCGATACGATCCAGCACACCGCCGTGACCCGGCAGCAGAGAGGAGCTGTCTTTGATGCCGCGATGACGTTTCATCATGCTCTCGACCAGATCACCCAGTACGGAAATCACCATGGTAATCACGGTAATGGCGACGAAAACCAATGCGTCACGGGTCGACATAGGATCAACGAAGGTGTCGATACTCCAGCCGAATACGGCTGCCACCACCAGAGTGGTTACCAGACCACCCCAGAAACCGGCCCAGGATTTACCCGGACTGACGTGCGGCGCCAGTTTGGATTTACCCCATTTACGGCCGGCAAAATAAGCACCGGTATCCGCGCCCCAGACGATGAGCATCACATAAATGATCAGCAGCGAACTGTGTGGCTGCTGCTTCAGGTGCATAAAGCCAACCCACATAGGGACCAGCACGCACAGACCGAGCAATGCACGGATCGGGCGCGCAGCCCAGACGTCAGTACCGCCCGGATACTGCTTCACCAGCGCGAAGGCAACAATCCACCACAGAGTGCCGGCAGCAAGGTAATACACCAGATATTCTTCGTGCTCGCGCAGGAAGCGCGCGCTGACATACAGACAGGCAAACACCACAAAGGCGTAAAGAATACGGCTCCAGTTTTTCTGGTAACCGGCTATATTGGCCCACTCCCATGCGCCTATGGTGGCAATGGCCGCGATGAAGATAGCAAACTGTTTTAACGGCAGGAAAAAAATGCCGACAATCATAATGGGTGCCAGCACCAGCGCTGTCAGTACGCGTTCCTTAAACACCTTGCTTTTCTTCCTCTAACTGATCGTCGGTGCGGCCAAAGCGGCGGGTTCGCGCGGCGAATACCGACAATGCCTTTTCGTATTCTTGTTGTTTAAAGTCTGGCCAATAGGCATCGGAGAAATAGAACTCCGAATACGCGGTTTGCCAGAGCATAAAATTACTGATGCGCTGCTCGCCCCCCGTGCGGATCATCAGATCCGGGGCCGGCAGGTCACTCAGCCAGGTGTAACGGTGAAATACCTGTTCATCGATATCCGCCGGCTGAATCAGCCCCTTGCTGACATCGTCGGCCAGACGGCGCGCCGCTTGGACAATATCCCACTGGCCACCGTAGTTGGCGGCAATCACCAGCGTCATGGCGGAATTACCGGCCGTCAGGGCTTCAGCCTCACGGATCAGTTCCTGCAACCGGGCGGAAAAACCACTGACATCGCCCATCACCCGTAAGCGGATGTTGTTGCGGTGCAGCTTGCGTACTTCTCGCTCCAGCGCCATCACGAACAGCTGCATCAGCGCGCTGACTTCGTCCGCCGGACGACGCCAGTTTTCGCTGCTGAACGCAAACAGGGTCAGCACTTCCACACCACGGGCGACCGAGGTTTCCACCACCGCACGCACCGCGTCGACGCCGGCTTTGTGCCCGGCAACACCGGGCATAAAGCGACGTTTGGCCCAACGGTTGTTGCCATCCATGATGATGGCCACGTGCCGTGGTACCTGGCCGTGGGCGGCCTCTGTTACGTCAATACTGGTAGACATAGAAAGACGCCGGTTATACCTGCATCAGATCTTTTTCTTTTGAAGCCAGCAGAGCGTCTACTTCTGCGATGTACTTGTCAGTCAGCTTCTGGATCTGATCCTGACCACCGCGTTCTTCGTCTTCGGAAATGGCTTTGTCTTTCAGCAGATCCTTGATGGTGCCGTTGGCATCACGACGGATATTGCGCACGGACACACGGCCTTTTTCGGCTTCGGCACGGGCCTGCTTGATGTAGTCCTTACGGGTTTCTTCTGTCAGTGCCGGCATCGGCAGACGGATGATGTCGCCGGTGGTTGACGGGTTCAGACCCAGATCGGATTTCAGGATCGCACGTTCGATCACAGGCACCATGTTACGTTCCCATGGGTTGATCGCCAGCGCACGGCCATCTTCAACAATCACGTTCGCGACCTGAGTGATAGGGGTCGGAGTGCCGTAGTAGTCGACCATAACGCTGTCGAGGATCGCCGGGTTCGCGCGACCGGTACGGACTTTTTTGAAGGCTTCAATCAGCGACTGAACGCTTTTTACCATGCGTTCTTCGGCGTCTTTTTTTACATCATTAATCATCGTTACTTTTCCTCACTCACGATGAGAGTACCGTCATTACCACCCACCATCAGGCGGGCCAGTACTCCTGACTCATTCATATCGTAAACACGCAGCGGCATGTTGTGGTCGCGCGCCAGACAGATAGCGGTTAAATCCATCACGCCCAGCTGCTTTTCCAGCACTTCCTGATAGGTCAGGACGTCGTATTTTTCTGCGTTCGGGTCTTTCTTCGGGTCGGCAGTATACACGCCATCCACGTTAGTGGCTTTCATAACCACATCGGCGTTGATCTCAATACCGCGCAGACAGGCGGCTGAGTCGGTGGTAAAGAACGGGTTACCGGTACCGGCGGCGAAGATGACGATGTCGCCCATTTCCAGCGCACGGATCGCGCTGCGGCGGTCGTAATGGTCAACCACACCACTCATTGGAATGGCGGACATGACACGGGTCGGCATATTGGAGCGCTCGAGCGCATCGCGCATCGCCAGTGCGTTCATCACGGTGGCCAGCATACCCATGTGGTCACCGGCCACACGGTCCAGACCTGCTTCGCTCAGCGCCTTGCCACGGAACAGGTTGCCACCGCCAATCACCAGGCCAATCTGAACACCGATACCGCGCAGCTGAGCAATTTCCAGCGCCATACGGTCCAGCACCTTCGGATCAATACCGAAATCCATATCCCCCATCAGGGCCTCGCCGCTGAGTTTCAGCAGAATACGTTTGTACTTGGGACTTTTTTGCTCAGCCATGGGAATCTCCAGAAAAGACAGTTTGAATCGATACAGTCAGGCCCCCGCCTGTTCCGGACGTTCCTGTCCGCCGGTTCTGCTGCCCCGGTCCTGCCTGCGCAGGAGTATAAAGGATCCTTAAGAAACAGTGTGTGAGACTTGCCTCAGCACCGTCCTTTCCAATCTATAAATCTTTCTACCTTACGAATACGAATATGCCGGGCGAGCCCGGCATATTCGAGGGTAGTCAAACACCTGTGTGATTGTCGTACCCGTAGTCACATCAGCCTTTCAGCTGTGCAGCAACTTCGGCAGCGAAGTCTACTTTCTCAACTTCGATACCTTCACCCACTTCCAGACGCAGGAAGGAGATCACTTCGGCGCCAGCGGCTTTGGCCAGCTGAGCAACGGTCTGCTCTGGGTTTTTAACGAATGGCTGATCCAGCAGGCTGTTCTCTTTCAGGAACTTGTTGATACGGCCGCCCATCATCTTCTCAACGATTTCAGATGGCTTGCCGGCCATGTCTGGCTGAGCACGGATGATTTCTTTCTCTTTCTCAACAACTTCGGCTGGCATGTCTTCAGCGCGAACAACGCGTGGGTTAGACGCGGTTACGTGCATAGCGATGTCTTTTGCCAGTTCTTCGTCGCCACCGTTCAGGGCAACAACGCAAGCGATCTTGCCGTTAGAGTGCAGGTAAGCACCAACGGTTGGGGCTTCAACGACCGCAGGACGACGTACAGTGATGTTTTCGCCGATTTTCTGAACCAGAGCCATACGGGCTTCTTCCAGTTCGCCTTCCATCAGCTTGGCAACGTCGGTTTCTTTGGTAGCAGCCAGTTTGTTAACTACGTTTTCTGCGAAAGCAGTGAAGTTAGCGTCGCCAGCAGCGAAGTCAGTTTCAGAGTTCACTTCAACAACAACAGCAACACCTGGGTTTACGATCACGCGGATCTTACCTTCAGCGGCGGTACGGTCGGCTTTCTTGGCGGCTTTCAGGCCAGAATTCTTACGCAGGTTTTCAATCGCCAGCTCGATGTCGCCATCGGTTTCAGTCAGGGCTTTTTTACATTCCATCATGCCCAGACCAGTGCGCTCACGCAGTTCTTTAACCAGGGCAGGGGTAACGTTTGCCATGTGTGTAATCCTCTAGAGTTAACTTGTCAGTAAATTGCGCTTAAAAAAAAGGGGGCAAGCCCCCTTTTTTGCGAGCGGCTGAGATTACTCAGCAGCGTCCTGAGCAGATGCTTCTTCAGCGACTTCAACGAATTCGCCAGCAGCAACACCGTTAGCCTGCTTGCCTTCCAGTACCGCGTCTGCAACGGCAGTAGCGTAGATCTGGATAGCGCGGATCGCGTCGTCGTTACCAGGAATTACGTAGTCAACGCCATCAGGGTTGGAGTTGGTATCAACGATACCAATTACCGGGATACCCAGTTTGTTGGCTTCCTGAACAGCGATACGCTCGTGGTCAACGTCGATCACGAACAGTACGTCCGGCAGACCGCCCATCTCTTTGATACCGCCGATAGAACGCTCCAGCTTCTCCATTTCACGGGTACGCATCAGAGCTTCTTTTTTGGTCAGCTGTTCAAAGGTACCGTCATTTTGTTGCGTTTCGAGGTCACGCAGACGCTTGATGGACTGACGGATGGTTTTGTAGTTGGTCAGCATACCGCCCAGCCAGCGGTGTGCTACGAAAGGCATGCCAGCACGCTCGGCCTGCTCTTTCATGATTTTGCCAGCGGCGCGCTTGGTACCAACAAACAGAACTTTGTTGTTGCGGGCTGCCATGGATTCAACCAGCTTCAGAGCATCGTTCAGAGCAGGTACAGTGTGCTCCAGGTTGATGATATGAATCTTGTTACGAGCGCCGAAAATGTACTTGCCCATTTTCGGGTTCCAGTAACGGGTCTGGTGACCGAAGTGTACGCCTGCTTTCAGCAGGTCACGCATGCTTACTTGTGCCATTGCTATCTACCTTAATTAGATTGGGTTAGGCCTCCACATGCCCGCTTTCCCGACCCTTCACCTGTTGGTTAGGGGCACCCCGGTTCAGCGTTACGACATGTGTGTGTCATTGTTCACGAATGCTTTGCATCCATGGCGCTCTGAGCGCGGGGCGCTTTATACCACTTTTCCCCCACCATTGCCACCCTGAAACGGTTTCAGGCGCCCGTCACTCAGCATAGCGTTGGTCTATCACAGTGATTGGTTCAATACCGCCGCGACAACCAGTACAATGCGACTAATTCCCTTCTGCAGTTCAGGTACCTGATACCCCCATGAGCGTGATCATCAAGACCCCGGATGAAATTGAGAAAATGCGCGTCGCTGGCCGTCTGGCCGCGGAAGTGCTGGAAATGATCGGCCCTTACGTGAAACCCGGCGTTTCCACCGGCGAGCTCGACCGCATCTGCCACGACTACATCGTCAATGTGCAGAACGCCATCCCGGCACCGCTCAACTACCGCGGTTTCCCGAAGTCGATCTGTACCTCAATCAATCAGGTGATCTGTCACGGCATCCCGAGCGATGACAAGCTGCTGAAAAAGGGCGACATCATCAACATCGACATCACAGTGATTAAAGATGGCTACCACGGCGATACCAGCGCCATGTTCTTTGTTGGCGAGGTGACACCCGCCAACAAGCGTCTGGTCGAAATCACCCAGGAATGCCTGTACCTCGGTATCGACATGGTGAAACCGGGCGTCCGTCTCGGCGACATCGGCCATGCCATTCAGGTGCACGCAGAAGGCAATCATTACTCCATCGTGCGTGAGTATTGCGGCCACGGCATCGGTAAAGAATTCCATGAAGACCCGCAGGTGCTGCACTACGGCCGTCCGGGCACCGGCATGGAACTCAAGGCCGGCATGATCTTCACCATTGAACCTATGGTGAATCAGGGCTCGCGCTTCAATAAGCTGCTGAAGGATGGCTGGACTGTGGTCACCAAAGACCGCATGCCGTCAGCCCAGTGGGAACACACCATTCTCGTCACCGAAACAGGCTACGAAGTTCTGACCCGCCGTCAGGACGAAGAACGCTTCCGGAACTGATTTTTTATGGATGCTGTGGCAAACCGCCTCCCGGCTTTTGATACCGACGCCCTGCTGTCGGAACTGGCCGCCTCGCGCTCACCGATACCGGTTGTAAAACCGTTGCTGAAGCGTCTGCAGGAGGAATCGTTTGCCTGGTTCCGTGAAACCCTCGACGCCACGACGCTGGTACACCACAGAGCCAGACTGATTGACCAGCTGCTGAACTGCCTGTGGCGCCATCAGGGTCTGCCCGCTGAGCATCTGGCACTGGTCGCGGTGGGCGGTTACGGCCGCGGCGAACTGCATCCTTTCTCCGATATCGACGTTCTGCTGCTGTGCCGCGACGAAGCCGCCATCAACCAGCACGCCGAGCGCTTACAGGGTTTCATCACCCTGCTGTGGGACATCAAACTGGATGTCGGCCACAGCGTGCGCACGCTGGATGAATGCGTCACCGAAGCTTCAAAAGACCTGACCATCATCACCAACATGATGGAAAGCCGCGTCATTGCCGGTGACAACGCTCTGCTGCACGATCTGAAACAGGCGACCGCCCCGGACCACATCTGGTCGGCGCGCGAATTTTTCGTGGCCAAGTGGCAGGAGCTGCGTGACCGCCACAAGAAGCACAACGACTCCGAATACAATCTGGAGCCCAACGTTAAGAATTCCCCCGGCGCCCTGCGCGACATCCAGACCATCAGCTGGGTAACCATGCGTCATTTTGGTCAGGGCAGCCTGAGCGCACTCGAAGAACGTGGCTTCCTGACGCCATTCGAACGTGAGCGCCTGCAACGCAGCCTGACCTTCCTCTGGCAGGTACGCTACGCCCTGCACATGCTGTCGGGCCGCGAAGAAGACCGTCTGCTGTTCGACCTGCAACGGGAAATCGCCGATTTACTGGGCTTTGAAGACGATAAAAAGCAGCGCGGGGTTGAGCACTTTATGTCGCGCTTCTACCGCAACCAGCTGGCGACCAACGAACTCTCCGACCTGTTGCTGCTGCACTTCAACGAAGATTTCATGAAGAGCGGCGAAGCCATCGAAACCGAAGTGCTGAATGAGCACTTCCTGCTGTTTAACGGCTTCCTGCAGCTGACCGACCCGGAGCTGTTCAAGAAAGATTCGTCCTGGCTGCTGCGCGTCTTTTTATTGATGACTCAGTCGCCAAAAGCCCGTGGCATTCATTCCGATACCATCCGCGCCCTGCGCGACCATCGTCATCTGATTGACGACGAGTACCGTACCAACCCGGACAACAACCGCATTTTTATGCAGCTGATGAGTAACCGCTCCCGCGTGGTACGCGAACTCACGCGCATGATGCGTTACGGCATTCTCGGCCGCTATATTCCGGAATTCGGCCGCATCATCGGCATGATGGAACACGACCTGTTCCATATTTACACCGTCGACGAACACAGCTTCCGCATGATGCGCTTCCTGCGTCATCTGCGTTTTGGCGATGTGCGCGAGCGCTTTCCGATTGCCTCCCGCGTCATCCATAAAGTACCGAAAAAAGAAGTCCTGTATCTGGCAGCGCTGCTGCACGACACCGGCAAGAGCCTTGAAGGCGATCACACCGTCAACGGTGGCGTTATCGCCGCCGTCTTCTGTCGTCAGCACAACCTGCGCCCGACCGAAAGCCACATGGTGGCCTGGCTGTGTGCCAACCACCTGCTAATGTCTCATGCGTCTCAGCGTCTTGACCTGAACAACCCGGAAGACATCCACATGTTCGCCCGGGAAGTCGGCGACCAGCATCATCTCGATATGCTGTATCTGATCTCCATTGCCGACATCGTCAGCACCAATCCAAAACTCTGGACCAGCTGGCGGGCCGAACAGATGCGCGACCTTTACCGCAATACGCAGGTTGCCCTGCGCCGCGGCCTCGGCAATCCGATCAATAAAGAAGACTGGATTGAAGAAATTCAGCAGGAAGCCATCCGCAAGCTGGTTAAGAAAGGCATGAGTGAAGAGCAGGTGCGCGCCATCTGGGGCGAACCCGGTGACGACTACTTCCTGCGTGAAGGCATCGACAATATCGTCTGGCAGGCAGAGGCCATTGCCGCGCACGGCCAGAGCACGCAGCCGCTGGTGTCGATACGCCAGACATCGGACCGTCAGTTTGAAGGCGCGACGCAGATCTTTATCTTTATGAAAGATCAGCTGAACCTGTTCGCCGCCACCACCGCGACGCTCGACCAGCTGAACCTGAACATTCAGGACGCCCGCATCATGACGTCCGAAAAGGAGCACAACGCGGTCGATACCTACATAGTGCTCGATGAGAACAACGAGCCGATCGAAGAGCCAGCGCGCATAGAACTGATCCGCAAGACACTGACCGAAGCACTGGCACATCCGGAAGATTACTCGACCATTATTCAGCGTCGCACGCCCAGAGCACTGAAGCAGTTCCAGGTAGAAACTCAGGTATCCATGAGTAACGACCCGGTGATGCACAGAACGGTGCTCGAAGTAATTGCGGCTGACCGGCCCGGCCTGCTGGCGCGCATGGGGGCCATTTTCGCTGAATTCGGTACCCAGATGCAGGGCGCAAAGATTCTGACCGAAGGCGAGCGGGTATCGGACATTTTCTTCATTCTTGACCGCAATGGTCAGCCGTTCTCGGATGCCGAACAGTGTCAGCTGCTTAAAGACGCGATCATTCGCGGACTCGACGAGCAGGTCGAGGCTCAGTCAGCGGTTTAACCTTAAAAATCGAACGATTCCTGCGAAAAAATGCGCTCCTGTTATCGATTACTTACCGCTAAATTAGCGTTATACGATCAGGAGCACTCCTATGAAAATCCGCGAACTGCAATCCATTATTCCGAGTCAGGCGACATCCGATGGCGATGGCGTGCGCATCCGCCGCGTGGCTATGTTCAACCAGCCAGTCACCGATCCGTTTCTGATGATCGACGAACTGTCTTCCGATAATCCCGACGACTTTATCGGTGGCTTCCCTCCCCATCCGCACCGCGGCATGGAGACCCTCACCTACCTTCGTCATGGCTCACTGGAGCATCGCGATCATCTGGGCAACCGGGGCATGATCAACAGCGGCGGCGCCCAATGGATGTCCGCCGGGCGCGGTATCATCCACAGCGAGATGCCGGCGCGGGAGATGAAACAGCTGCATGGTTTTCAGCTGTGGATTAATTTGCCAGCCGCCGAAAAAATGCAGGCCCCTAAATATCGTGATGTACCTGCCAGTGATATTCCGAAAACATGCGGAAACGGCTGGCAGGCGTCAGTGATTGCAGGTGAATGGACAATAGAGGGACAAGCCACTGCAGGGCCTTTGCTTGATCTGGCGGCCGGCGCCGCATATCTGGATCTTGAACTCGAAGCAGGCGCATCCGTCAGTATCGCGACCCCACACGATGAAACCGTAGTTGCTCTGATGTATGACGGACTTTTACAGACCACACCAATGGCGCCTGCAAAGTCGCTGCTGGTATTCGGCAAAGGCGATACGCTTCTGCTGGCGGCAAAGACCAGCACCAGAGCCATCCTGCTGCGCGGAACGCCATTGCGTGAGCCAGTGGTGCACTACGGTCCGTTTGTGATGAATACGGCGGAGGAGATCCGTCAGGCGATTGAGGATTACAACCGCGGCGATTTCGGCCGCAGCTGAACGGGGGTTGAGACTGCGAGGCCCAGAGAGATACACATCGAGATAAAACCAGAAGAGCCCGCGTTGCGGGCTTTTTGGTGCCCCATCAGGCAGAGGTTAGCAGGATTGCCCGGAGGTCTGTTTTCTGGAGATCCGTTCCTCCAAAGCCTTTTCTCCGGCCCACCTTAGATCCTGAGCTTGTCTGGGCCCAGGCAGCAACGTCATCGCACCACTTTTTCAATCGCCCAAAAAGAAAAAACCCCAGCAGGCTAGCCTACTGGGGTTTTAGATTAAGAGCTTGACGATGACCTACTCTCACATGGGGAGACCCCACACTACCATCGGCGATGCTGCGTTTCACTTCTGAGTTCGGAATGGATTCAGGTGGTTCCACAGCTCTATGGTCGTCAAGCAAACTGGTTTTTCACTTCCCCAGTCTTACCGCTTATTGCGTGCAGGAAGTAAAAAATTCGGTTGGATACATGAGTATAATTGGGATTCTCTTGCGAACCGGCGGTTGCCTGTTCTGTCTTTTAACTTAGGCTTGTATCACACACCAAGTTTGGGTGTTATATGGTCAAGCCTCACGGGCAATTAGTATCAGTTAGCTCAACGCCTCACAACGCTTACACACCTGACCTATCAACCTGGTAGTCTTCCAGGGCCCTTTAGGAAGCTTAAAGCTTCAGTGAGATCTCATCTTGAAGGAGGCTTCACGCTTAGATGCTTTCAGCGTTTATCCCGTCCGAACATAGCTACCCGGCAGTGCCACGGGCGTGACAACCGGAACACCAGAGGTTCGTTCACTCCGGTCCTCTCGTACTAGGAGCAACTCTTCTCAAATCTCAAACGCCCACGGCAGATAGGGACCGAACTGTCTCACGACGTTCTAAACCCAGCTCGCGTACCACTTTAAATGGCGAACAGCCATACCCTTGGGACCGGCTTCAGCCCCAGGATGTGATGAGCCGACATCGAGGTGCCAAACACCGCCGTCGATGTGAACTCTTGGGCGGTATCAGCCTGTTATCCCCGGAGTACCTTTTATCCGTTGAGCGATGGCCCTTCCATACAGAACCACCGGATCACTATGACCTACTTTCGTACCTGCTCGACGTGTCTGTCTCGCAGTTAAGCCGGCTTGTGCCATTACACTAACCTCCTGATGTCCGACCAGGATTAGCCGACCTTCGTGCTCCTCCGTTACTCTTTGGGAGGAGACCGCCCCAGTCAAACTGCCCACCATACACTGTCCGCAACCCGGATAACGGGCCGACGTTAGAACCTCAAACATACCAGGGTGGTATTTCAAGGATGGCTCCACCGAGACTGGCGTCTCAGCTTCAAAGCCTCCCACCTATCCTACACAGATATGTTCAAAGTTCAGTGCAAAGCTACAGTAAAGGTTCACGGGGTCTTTCCGTCTAGCCGCGGGAACGCTGCATCTTAACAGCGAGTTCAATTTCACTGAGTCTCGGGTGGAGACAGCTCCGCCATCATTACGCCATTCGTGCAGGTCGGAACTTACCCGACAAGGAATTTCGCTACCTTAGGACCGTTATAGTTACGGCCGCCGTTTACCGGGGCTTCGATCAAGAGCTTCGCTTGCGCTAACCCCATCAATTAACCTTCCGGCACCGGGCAGGCGTCACACCCTATACGTCCACTTTCGTGTTTGCAGAGTGCTGTGTTTTTAATAAACAGTTGCAGCGGACTGGTATCTTCGACCGGTCTCAGCTTACGGGGCAAGCCCTTCACCAAAACCGGCGCACCTTCTCCCGAAGTTACGGTGCCATTTTGCCTAGTTCCTTCACCCGAGTTCTCTCAAGCGCCTTGGTATTCTCTACCTACCCACCTGTGTCGGTTTCGGGTACGGTCTCTTTGTAACTGAAGCTTAGAGGCTTTTCCTGGAAGCTTGGCATCAACCACTTCGGACTCCGTAGAGTCACCGTCATCAGTTCTCAGCATTAAGATCCCGGATTTGCCTAAGATCTCTGCCTACCACCTTAAACACGGACAACCAACGCCGTGCTGGCCTAGCCTTCTCCGTCCCCCCATCGCATTACAAAGAGGTGCGGTAATATTAAACCGCTTCCCATCGACTACGCATTTCTGCCTCGCCTTAGGGGCCGACTAACCCTGCCCCGATTAACGTTGGACAGGAACCCTTGGGTTTCCGGCGAGGGGGTTTTTCACCCCCTTTGTCGTTACTTATGTCAGCATTCGCACTTCTGATACCTCCAGCCTGGTTCACACCTTGACCTTCAACGGCTTACAGAACGCTCCTCTACCATGCACAAAGTGCATCCGTAGCTTCGGTGTACAGTTTGAGCCCCGTTATATCTTCCGCGCAGGCCGACTCGACTAGTGAGCTATTACGCTTTCTTTAAAGGGTGGCTGCTTCTAAGCCAACCTCCTAGCTGTTTTAGCCTTCCCACATCGTTTCCCACTTAACTGTAACTTTGGGACCTTAGCTGACGGTCTGGGTTGTTTCCCTTTTCACGACGGACGTTAGCACCCGCCGTGTGTCTCCCGTGATTGAACTCATGGGTATTCGGAGTTTGCAAAGGGTTGGTAAGTCGAGATGACCCCCTAGCCTTAACAGTGCTCTACCCCCCATGGTTAGACACGAGGCGCTACCTAAATAGCTTTCGAGGAGAACCAGCTATCTCCGGGCTTGATTAGCCTTTCACCCCTATCCACAAGTCATCCCCTACCTTTTCAACGGGAGTGGGTTCGGTCCTCCAGTTGATGTTACTCAACCTTCAACCTGCTCATGGATAGATCGCCCGGTTTCGGGTCTATACCCAGCGACTGAAACGCCCATTTAAGACTCGGTTTCCCTACGGCTCCGCTATTCGCTTAACCTTGCCACTGAATATAAGTCGCTGACCCATTATACAAAAGGTACGCAGTCACCGAACTAAGTCGGCTCCCACTGCTTGTACGTACACGGTTTCAGGATCTATTTCACTCCCCTCACAGGGGTTCTTTTCGCCTTTCCCTCACGGTACTGGTTCACTATCGGTCAATAAGTAGTATTTAGCCTTGGAGGATGGTCCCCCCATATTCAGACAGGATACCACGTGTCCCGTCCTACTCGATTTCACTGCTTATAGGTTTTCGTATACGGGGCTATCACCCACTACGGCCGCACTTTCCAGAGCGTTCTACTAACCACAAAACAGCTTAAGGGCTGGTCCCCGTTCGCTCGCCACTACTTAGGGAATCTCGGTTGATTTCTTTTCCTCGGGGTACTTAGATGTTTCAGTTCTCCCGGTTCGCCTCTTACACCTATGTATTCAGTGTAAGATACCCGCCTTATGACGGGTGGGTTTCCCCATTCAGAGATCTCCGGGTCAAAGGTTATTTGCCACCTCACCGAAGCTTATCGCAGGCTATCACGTCTTTCATCGCCTCTTATTGCCTAGGCATCCACCGTGCACGCTTAGTCACTTGACCATATAACCCCAAACCGTTTCATTCGCTACAAGCTATGAGCAAGGAAACTTTCATGGCTGGAATTATTAAGTTAATCGATCAAGCAACCGCCGGTTCGCTTGAGAATCTCAATTAATTCTCATGTATCCAAATTTTTAAAGAACAACACAAAACCACGAGGGTTCGTGTAAAAGCATTTAAGCAATTCGTGTGAGCACTTATCTGAGATGAGCGAAGTATCGTTTAAGGAGGTGATCCAGCCCCAGGTTCCCCTAGGGCTACCTTGTTACGACTTCACCCCAGTCATGAATCACTCCGTGGTAAACGCCCTCCCGAAGGTTAAGCTATCTACTTCTGGAGCAACCCACTCCCATGGTGTGACGGGCGGTGTGTACAAGGCCCGGGAACGTATTCACCGTGACATTCTGATTCACGATTACTAGCGATTCCGACTTCATGGAGTCGAGTTGCAGACTCCAATCCGGACTACGACCGGCTTTGTGAGATTAGCTCCACCTCGCGGCTTCGCAACCCTCTGTACCGGCCATTGTAGCACGTGTGTAGCCCTACTCGTAAGGGCCATGATGACTTGACGTCGTCCCCGCCTTCCTCCGGTTTGTCACCGGCAGTCTCCTTAGAGTCCCCAACTTAATGATGGCAACTAAGGACAAGGGTTGCGCTCGTTACGGGACTTAACCCAACATTTCACAACACGAGCTGACGACAGCCATGCAGCACCTGTCTCACGGTTCCCGAAGGCACTCCCGCATCTCTGCAGGATTCCGTGGATGTCAAGAGTAGGTAAGGTTCTTCGCGTTGCTTCGAATTAAACCACATGCTCCACCGCTTGTGCGGGCCCCCGTCAATTCATTTGAGTTTTAATCTTGCGACCGTACTCCCCAGGCGGTCTACTTATCGCGTTAGCTTCGTTACCAAAGGATCAAGTCCCCCGACAACTAGTAGACATCGTTTACGGCGTGGACTACCAGGGTATCTAATCCTGTTTGCTCCCCACGCTTTCGCACCTCAGTGTCAGTATCAGTCCAGGTGGTCGCCTTCGCCACTGATGTTCCTTCCGATCTCTACGCATTTCACCGCTACACCGGAAATTCCACCACCCTCTACTGTACTCTAGCTTGCCAGTTCGAAATGCAATTCCCAGGTTAAGCCCGGGGCTTTCACATCTCGCTTAACAAACAACCTACGCGCGCTTTACGCCCAGTAATTCCGATTAACGCTTGCACCCTCCGTATTACCGCGGCTGCTGGCACGGAGTTAGCCGGTGCTTCTTCTGTCGGTAACGTCAATCTCCGCAGTTATTAGCTACGAAGCCTTCCTCCCGACTGAAAGTGCTTTACAACCCGAAGGCCTTCTTCACACACGCGGCATGGCTGGATCAGGCTTGCGCCCATTGTCCAATATTCCCCACTGCTGCCTCCCGTAGGAGTCTGGGCCGTGTCTCAGTCCCAGTGTGGCTGATCATCCTCTCAGACCAGCTAAGGATCGTCGCCTTGGTGGGCCATTACCCCGCCAACTAGCTAATCCTACGCAGGCTCATCTGATAGCACGAGGTCCGAAGATCCCCCGCTTTCCCCCGTAGGGCGTATGCGGTATTAGCAGTCGTTTCCAACTGTTGTCCCCCACTACCAGGTAGATTCCTACGCGTTACTCACCCGTCCGCCGCTCGTCAGCACCCGAAGGCCTGCTACCGCTCGACTTGCATGTGTTAAGCCTGCCGCCAGCGTTCAATCTGAGCCATGATCAAACTCTTCAGTTTAAAGTGTTTCGACCAGCGGAATTTGCTGATCTAAATCTTGCTCAAGAATAAAACTGTCAACTTTCACGTAAATGAATTTCGACGAGTTCTTACTTGAAATTTTGTGTCTCCACATCATCTCAGTAAGCACCCACACGAATTACTTAATGCTGATTTTTAAAGAACTTCGCTTCGGCGTTCGCTCAAAGCAGGCTGCGTATTCTACAGCGTCCGTTTTCAATGTCAAGCGTTATTTTTAAAATTTCTTTTAAATTCAACCACTTAACACAACTTCAACAACTTAGCGCTTTTGCTTAGCTCCTGAAGCAGGCCGAGCATTCTATGCTCACTTTTGACTTTCGCCAGTGCCTTTCTTCAGATTTTTTTCTTACTCACTAAGGCTTGAGAAGCTTAGATGAGGTTCGAAAAAACGCGAGGTTTTCGCTCTCAGCTGCCTTGCCTGCTGGCCTTGCTGCTTGAGAGGCGCGCATTATAGGGCTGCCAGTTTTTGGGTCAACACCTTTTTTGAAAAAATTTACAGCCTCCTCTTTAAGGGGGCGTATACTTGCGTTCCTGTTGGGTCGGTCAACTTTCCGGCCTTCTATAAATAAGGGCAGGCCTGTTTCGCCTGACTCCTGAACACTTGAGGTTTCCGATGACTGAAAAAGCCGTCGTCATTTATTCCGGCGGGATGGATTCATTCACCATCCTTAATAAGGCAAAGCAGGAAGGCTACGAGCTGTATGCACTGACCTTCGATTATGGTCAGAAGCACAAGAAGGAAATTGAGTACGCCAGCCGCGTGTGTGCGGAGCTGGGTATCGACCACCGCATCATTGATATCACAGCCATCAATCAGCTGCTGCAAAGCTCATCTTTAACCTCTGAGAAAGACATTCCGGAGGGTCATTACGCTGACGACAATATGAAGTCGACCATGGTGCCGAACCGCAACATGATCCTGCTGTCGCTGGCCATTGGTTATGCCGTCGACATTGGTGCGTCCAAAGTATTCTATGGCGCCCACTCCGGCGACCACGCTATCTACCCGGATTGCCGCCCGGAATTTGTCGAAGCCATGAACGCTGTATCGCAAATCGCGAACTACGAGCCGATTGAAATCGTTACGCCTTATCTTAAAGGCGACAAGATCAGCATCCTGGCCGACGGCCTGGCAATGGGGCTGGATTACGGTAAGTCCTGGACTTGCTACAACGGTCGCGAGAAAGCCTGTGGCAAGTGCGGCTCGTGTGACGAGCGCCTTGAGGCATTCCGCCTGAACAACGCCAAAGATCCGCTGGCATACGAGACCGACGTATGAGCCGCGGCGAATACCGGGTCAAAGAAATTTTCTACACCCTGCAGGGTGAAGGCGCTCAGGCCGGGCGCCCTTCTGTGTTCTGCCGGTTCAGCAAATGCAATTTGTGGAACGGTAAAGAAGAAGGACGTGCAGCGGCCATCTGCAACTTCTGCGATACCGACTTCGTCGGTACCGACGGCAGCAATGGTGGCAAATACAGTAAGGAAGCACTGGTCACTATGATCAGTTCGCTTTGGCCAGATCACTCTCAGGGCAAACCTTATGTCGTGTGCACCGGTGGCGAACCGCTGCTGCAGTTAGATGAAGCGTTAATCAGTGCGCTGCATGACGCCGGTTTCGAAGTCGGCGTTGAAACCAATGGCACCCTTGTGGCACCACAAGGTATCGATTGGCTGTGCGTCAGCCCGAAAGGCGCATCTGAGATTGTGATTAAAGCCTGTGATGAGTTGAAACTGGTGTACCCGCAGGCAGATGCCATGCCGGAGCGTTTCAGTGAGATCAAAGCAACGCACTATTATCTGCAGCCAATGGCGGACTACGCCCCGCTGATTCTGGCCAGCGACAAACTGCAGGGAGCAAAAGACGGCTTATCCGTGAACAACACACGGGCGACCGTTGATTACTGCATGAAGAATCCGAAATGGAAACTGAGCCTGCAGACCCACAAACTTCTGGGCATCGAATGATGCTCAGAAGTCAGCCAGCATAACCACTTTATCCGGCAACATGCCCTGCTCGTAGCGGGTATGTACATCACGAACCTGACTCATCCCCACCACCTCAACGGGCAAACCGGCCAGCTTTCCGCCATCAATCGCCGCAGCAATCTCACGCAATGCCTGTCCAAGCGCCGGACGACCAACACCGTTCAACAATGGCAACAGAATGAAAATGGCGTGCAATGTCAGCGACTTGGCGTGTGCCAACGCAAGCTCGTGCTGTCCGCGCGCATTAATAGTGGCCACCTGACCGTAAACGTCCGCCAGTCCCAAAGCGCTCTGCAACCCCGATGTGCCAAAGGTATCCAGTACAAAGGGGTACTTAGTACCCGAGGCGATGTGAGCGGCGATGTCGGCATGCAGACAAGCTTCGGCACCAAACTCACGCACTCGCTCAAGTCGCTGAGCCGTTCCTGCTGAGCCGGCCACACGGCATCCGCGCAGATTCGCCATCTGGCAGGCCATCAATCCGACGGCTCCCGATGCGCCGACCACAAACACCGCATCGCCGGCCTGAGGGTTCAGACGCTTGAGTACCGCATCGGCCGTTAACGCCGCAATCGGCAGCGTGGCACTTTCGGCAAGCGAGATGGACGCCGGGGCGGGCGCCAGCAGAGCGGCATCGGCCACCATAAATTCGGCAAGCGCACCGCTGTGTCCTTTGACCCCACCGGCACAGCCAAAGACGGCGTCACCAACATTGAATTCGCTGACGCCTTCACCGAGCGCCTCGACAATTCCACTGACATCACAACCAATAACACCGGACTCCGGCGCAATCGCGGCGATGCCCGCACGAATCTTGGTATCGATCGGATTAAAGCCTGCCGCCATCACCCGGATCAGCACCTGCCCTGCACCAGGCTGCGGGCGTTCAACGTCGCTTAGCTGCAGAACATCAGGGCTTCCTGTCTGGGTCATGCGCCAGGCTTTCATCATCATCGGCTCTCCGGCATGGTCAGCACGACGGGCACTGACACCTGATTAACGATCTGATCGATCACCTGCCCGATCAGTTCTTCACGACCACTGCCCGCGTGGAAACTGGCAAACACGGTGCGTCCAATGACGGGAGCACCCGGAACTATGTGCAAACGACCGCTATCCACATAAGGGCGGATCAGACTGGCCGGCAGATACGCCGCACCGCCATTGCTGAGAATGCAATCGAGTGCGATACGACCGGTATTGGTTTGCAGAACAGGGGGCCGCGCTCCTTTGAATTCCTGCGCATGCTGTATCTGGAAGGATGTGCCCCAGTCGACCAGCACATAGTTGCCCTCAAGCGCGTCCTGCCAGGAGGCCGATTCTTCGGTCGCCACCAGATACAGAGGAATGCTCATGACTTCTATGGTGGTGAGTTCATCGACCTTAGGGGCATCAAACACGAAAGCCAGATCCAGCGTCCGCTCGATGATCTGACGCACCAGATTGCCGCTCGAATGCGCAACCGCATTCAGAGCAATGCCAGGCGCTGTATTCATCAGCATACTGAGTTGTTGCTGCAGGAAGGCATCCCACAGATTGGGCGTGGCACCGATCGACATCTGCTGATTTTTGCCGTCCGCCATGGCCACTTCCTGACGTATACGCTGTTCAAGAAGCACGCTGCTTTCAGCCAGAGGCATGAGCTTCTCACCGGCCGGTGTGAGCTGAATATTGTTACGCTGACGGGAGAAGAGTTCGACGCCAAGCAGGCCTTCCAGCTGGCGCACCCTGAAGCTGACTGCAGACTGCGTGAGATAAAGGTTTTCTGCAGCCTTGCCGAAGTGCCGGGTGCGGGACACTTCCATAAAAGTTTTGAGCAGCTCAGTGTCCATTTTGATAAATAATATATTTCTTCACGATAAGATTTTTTTGTTTTACCGGCGTGATATGCCTGACCATACTCCGCCCGAAAATTACCTTATCGCGATAGTAGGTGCAGAATGGACAATATCCAAGAGAAGAGTTTTGTCTGCGAAAAAAAGTTTTTTGACGACCGCAACTTTCCGCGTGGCTTCCAGCGTTCCGGTGATTTCACCCGTTCGCAGGCCCAGATTCTGGAAAGCAAAGGCGTAGCCATGAAAGCCCTGCACGAAGGCAGCCGCGCACCTGCTACTAAAGAAGAAGAGCAGTTTGTTGCTGTTTGCCATGGTCAGGCCAAGCCAAGCACAGAAACCGAAAAAACCTGGGCAATCTACCTGACTGCCCTGCGCCGTAAGCAGATCTACTTCACTGCTTCGTCTGCCGCCGTTGCCGAAGGTGGTTCTGACGGCATGGATTCCGATGACTAAGCCAGCTCTTGGCTACATCGAAGAAATCCAGCTCCCTGACCTTGGTATTGCCTGCAATGCCAAGGTCGACACAGGCGCCTGCACCAGCAGCCTCCACGCCGAACTGATCGAACCGTTCTCCCGCCATGACCAGCTCTGGGTCCGCTTCCACGTCCGCTTCAGCAGCCCTGTCGCCGATATCGACCAGACCTGCGAAGCTGTGGTCATAGCACAGCGCACCATCGCCAGCTCAAACGGCCAGCGTGCCAAGCGTTACATCATCGAAACCCTGCTCAGCGCCGGCGGCCAGTCGTGGCCGATTGAAGTGAGCCTCAGCGACCGCGGCAGCATGAAGTATCCGATGCTGATCGGCCGCAAAGCCATCGCCGGGCGTTTTGTGGTCGACGTCTCTGACGACACCAACGACAACGACGAACTCTGACCTTTCGGCGTCCGAGTTCAGTTACAGGCGTTTACAAGCCAGCCCCCCTCACATAAGATGCTTGCCCTTCCGGGCAGCTATAGCTGCCTTTTTGCGTTTCTGAGGAATAGAGCGATGCAAGCGATCATGAACACCTACGGGCGTTTGCCGGTAACTTTTGTAAGCGGTCAGGGCAGCTGGTTGTTGGACTCTGAAGGCCGACGCTATCTGGACGCGCTCAGTGGTATTGCCGTGTGCGGACTGGGTCATGCTCACCCCGCTGTATCTGCTGCTATCCGTGAACAGGCTGACAAGCTGATTCACACCTCAAACCTGTACAGCATTGAACGTCAGCAGGCGCTGGCGGACGCACTGGTGCGCGTTTCCGGCATGGACAATGTGTTCTTTTCGAACTCAGGTGCCGAAGCCAACGAAGCGGCCATTAAAATTGCGCGTAAATACGGCCATGACAAAGGCATTCACGAGCCCGTGATCATTGTTATGACCAAGGCCTTCCATGGCCGTACCATGGGTACCCTGACCGCCACCGGCAACACCAAAGTGCAGGAAGGGTTCGGCCCGCTGCTGAACGGTTTTATCCGCGTGCCGTACATGAATCTGGACGCCATCCGTCACGTAATCGCGGCGAACGCCAACGTGGTCGCTGTGATGCTGGAGCCTGTACAGGGCGAAGGCGGTCTGGCAACAGCGCCGGCTGATTACCTGAAAGGCGTGCGCGCCCTGTGCGATGAACACCAGCTGCTGATGCTGATGGACGAAGTGCAGACCGGCAACGGCCGTACCGGTACCTATTTCTGCTATCAGCATTACGGTTTTAAACCGGATGTGGTCACCACCGCCAAGGGTCTGGGCAACGGCGTGCCGATTGGCGCCTGTCTGGCGCAAGGTGTTGCCGCCGACGTCCTGAAGCCGGGTAATCACGGCTCAACCTACGGTGGCAACCCACTGGCCTGTGCCGCAGCACTGGCCGTGGTGGAAACGATTGAAAAAGAAAACCTGTGCAAGAACGCAGAGGTTATGGGCGCCTACCTGCGCGACGGCTTTACCAAACGCCTCGCCGGCAGTGCACGTCTGAAAGAAATCCGTGGCCTTGGTCTGATGATCGGTCTGGTCCTGAATCAGGACTGCCCGACCATGATGGCCGATGCGCTGAAAGAAGGTCTGCTGCTCAACGTTACCTCTGGCAATGTTGTGCGTCTGCTGCCGCCGCTGAATGTGACGCAGGCCGAAGCGGATCAGATTATCGAGACGGTGAGCCAACTGATTGAGGCGCTCAGTTAAGTCTGAAGAAGGAACCAGTGTGAGACATTTTTTAACTCTGTTGGACTTTTCACCAGAAGAGCTGAATTGGCTGATTGAACGGGCCATTGAACTGAAACAGATGCACAAGCGTGGTGAGGTTTACGAACCTCTGAAAAACCGCGTGCTGGGCATGATTTTCGAAAAGTCGTCCACCCGTACCCGGGTGTCATTCGAAGCCGGCATGGCGCAACTCGGTGGCCATGCCATTTTCCTCTCGCCGCGCGACACTCAGCTCGGCCGCGGTGAGCCGGTTGAAGACAGCGCCCGTGTGCTGTCACGCATGGTCGATGTTGTCATGATCCGTACCTTCGAGCACGAGATCGTGGAGCGTTTCTCAGCCTTCTCTGAAGTGCCTGTGATCAACGCCCTGACCAACGACTTCCATCCGTGCCAGCTGTTGGCGGATATCCAGACCTACGTCGAACATCGCGGTTCGATTAAAGGCAAAACCGTGGCCTGGGTAGGCGATGGCAATAACATGTGCCAGTCCTACATCAACGCCGCGCAGCAGTTTGATTTTCACCTGAACGTGGCCACCCCCGAAGGGTACGAGCCATCGGCGTTTCTGGTGAAGGAAGCCGCTGACCGCGTCAGCCTGTTCCGTGACCCGAAAGACGCGGTAAAAGGCGCCGATCTGGTGGCCACGGACGTCTGGGCCTCCATGGGCCAGGAAGATGAACAGGCCGAGCGCGTGCGCATCTTCCGTCCGTATCAGGTGTCACGCGAACTGCTCGATCTGGCGAACCCGGACGTGCTGTTCATGCACTGCCTGCCCGCTCACCGTGGCGAGGAAGTGTCGGAAGATCTGCTCGACGATCCACGCGCTGTGGTCTGGGACGAAGCAGAAAACCGCCTGCATGCGCAGAAAGCGCTGCTGGAATTTCTGCTCTGTCAGGAAGAATAAAAGGCCAGACAATAAAAAAGCCGGGGAAACCCGGCTTTTTTATGCCTGTTTTTCATGTCTGTCTGGCACATGAATCCGGCGCCTGAGTCAGGCACCTGCGCTGGCGGTAGCCAGCACTGTGATGGTCTGCTCCGGATCAGCAACGACACGATTGCGGCCACAGCGCTTGGCTTCATACAGCAGACGATCGGCACGGTTGATCAGCTCATCCCCTTCTTCACCCGGAATGTACTGAGTGACGCCCACGGAGACCGTCAGCGGCAGAGCCTCCTCCGAGAAGCGCTGCTCCAGCACCTGACTACGGATGCGGTTAAGCGCATGCTCGGCCGCCGCCAGCGTCAGACCGCTGAGCAGCAATACAAACTCTTCGCCACCATAGCGTGCCGCCAGATCCACTTCCCGCACCGATAACCGCAGCAGCTGCGCCAGCTCGGTCAGCACCTGATCGCCGATGCGGTGGCCGTGCTGGTCGTTGATCTGTTTGAAATGATCGAGATCGACAAAGGCCAGTACGAACGGCAACCCCTCGCGGTTGGCCAGTGCCCGGCTCTTTTCTAACGAACGCAGCAGATAACGCCGGTTGTACAAACCCGTCAGTTCGTCGGTGACCGCCAGTTCTTCAATGCGCCCCATGGCACGGCGCAGCTCACGGTTTTTCTGGCGGTAGGCTTCGCGCAGCAAGGCCACTTCGCGCCCGAGAAAGCTGTAGGCCACCAGACTGGCAAAAAAGGCGGCGCCCAACACAGCCTCTTCCGCTGCCGGCCGGGTAAAGCCCTGGTTGTGCAGAACCGCCAGCATCACACTGGTGTAGGCCGCCATTGTGAACAGAGACACCCCAAGGAATCCGCGCCAGGTCAGTCGGAAAACGCCATACGGCATAACGGTCATGTAGCCCAGCAAGGCGATGGTCCGGTATTGCTGACAACACATGAGCGCCAGCGAGATAAACAGCACTGCCCAGCACATGAATACCGGGGTCATGCCCGGGTCTTGATAACCCCGGCTGTGACCACGCATGACCCAGGCGAGCAATGCCAGCTGACCCAGCCAGTAAACGCCAATGATGGTCAAAAGAGGGGTAATGGAATGCCCGTCCTGACGGATCAGGGCAGAGACAATGAACAGAGCGGAAAACAGTGCAGCACCGATACTGGCCAGGCCATGGCGACGTAAAATGTCCTGCTGGAAGTGCTTCATGCTGTCATCCGTCCTTTGCAGCGAAGGACGGATTATAGGGACATTTTCACCGGCGGCTATGTCATTTTGCGTTAAAAATAAGCAGCCGGTGGCTGACTTTTATCGTTTGTCCGCTTCGGCAATCAGGCGCTGCTGCGCACCCGCTCGACAGCACTGAGCCAGCCCTTGTACAGCCGCTCTCGCTGCTCATCCGCCAGTGCCGGACGGTACGCCTGATCATGCTGCCACAAGGCTTCAAGCTGGCTTAAATCGTCGTATACGCCACACTGCAGACCCGCCAGAAACGCCGCACCGAGGGCGGTGGTTTCGGTGACTTTCGGGCGCGCAATGTCGACCCCGAGAATGTCGGTCAGGAACTGCACCAGCCAATGGTTGGCCACCATGCCACCATCCACACGCAGTGAATCGGGTTCCACACCATCCTGATGCATGGCCTCCAGCAGATCACGGGTCTGATAACACACCGCCTGCAGACCAGCGGTCACGATTTCTTTGATACCTGTGTCCCGCGTCAGCCCCATGATGGCGCCGCGCGCCTGTGGGTCCCAGTAAGGCGCTCCCAGGCCGGTAAAGGCCGGCACCATGTACACCGGATTTTCGTAGCCGGTGGCCTCCGCCAGACTCTGGGTTTCGCAGGCACTGCGGATCAGATGCAGACCATCGCGGATCCATTGAATGGTGGCCCCGGCCATAAAGATCGAACCTTCGATGGCATAGGTGGTTTCACCCTTGAGGCGGTAGGCGACGGTGGTCAGCAGCCGGTGTTGCGACGTCAGCGCCTGGGTGCCTGTGTTCATCACCATAAAGCAGCCGGTGCCGTAAGTACTTTTTGCCATGCCGGGGCGGAAACAGGCCTGGCCCACCAGAGCCGCCTGCTGGTCGCCGGCCACGCCACCGACCGGAATCGCGGCACCCAGCCACTGCGGATCAATCACACCGTAATCAGCCGCGCTGTCACGCACGTCAGGCAGTAATGCCCGTGGAATGCGGAACAGCTCAAGGAGCTCGTCGTCCCAGCCTTGCTGGTGAATGTTGAACAACAAGGTGCGTGAGGCATTGGAAGCGTCGGTGGCATGCACGCTGCCATTGGTCAGACGCCAGAGCAGAAACGTATCAACGGTACCAAAGGCCAGCTCGCCGCGTTCGGCGCGCTCACGGGCTCCGTCAACGTTGTCGAGAATCCAGGCGAGTTTGGTGGCCGAAAAATACGGATCGAGCAGCAAACCGGTACGGGCGGTGATGCGCGCTTCCAGTTCAGGGTCACCCTCTTTCAGCGACTGACACAGCGCAGCGGTACGGCGGTCCTGCCAGACAATGGCGTTGTACACCGGCTTACCGGTGGCCCGTTCCCAGACCAGCGTGGTTTCCCGCTGATTGGTGATACCGGCGGCGCGGATACGCGCCAGATCGACCCCGGCCACGGCTTCACGTGCCGCCTGCAACGTGGTCGACCAGATTTCTTCAGGATCGTGCTCTACCCAGCCCGGCTGCGGAAAATGCTGTGTGAACTCGTGCTGACCGACGGCCTGAATACTGGCCTGCGTAGTGAACAGAATCGCGCGGCTGCTGGTTGTTCCCTGATCAAAACTGAGCAAAAAATCCGCAGAATTGCCTGACATGGTAAGTTTCCTTTTATTTTTTCGGCGAAGTGTACTGGCCCCCTCAGCCAACACCAAATTTTTGCCTATCCTGTCGTTCATCTTTTCCGTTGCGTGTTGAAGCGCTAACATTAAAAACCGCATCAACCATGAAATTTTCTCATCCGGATCGCTATGCTCGATATCAAACATCTGCGCACACTGGCAGCCCTGCGGGACGGCGGCACCCTGGTCGAAGCCGCCCGGCGCATGCACCTGACGCAATCGGCGCTGTCGCATCAGCTGAAAGATCTGGAAGACCGCCTCGGCGTTTCCCTGTTTCTGCGCAAAACCAAACCCCTGCGCTTCACCCGCGCCGGGCTGGAGCTGCTGCAACTGGCCGATCAGGTCCTGCCGATGATGCGTCAGTCCGAGCGCAACCTGCAGAAAATGGCCGGCGGACACAGTGGCCGCCTGCACATGGTGATTGAGTGCCACAGCTGTTTCGACTGGCTGATGCCGGCCATCAACAGCTTCCGCGATCACTGGCCGGAAGTGGAAATCGACCTCAGCACCAGCTTTCACTTCGATCCGATTCCGGCACTGACCCGCGGTGATGTCGATCTGGTGGTTACGTCGGACACAGGCGCCGAAGGCGATATTCACTACCAGCCGCTGTTCCGCTATCAGTCGGTGCTGGCAGTTGCCAATCAACACGCACTGGCCCGGCAAGACTGTATTCAGCCGCAGGACCTGGCCGGAGAAACCCTGATTCACTACCCTGTGGACCGTCGCCGTCTGGACGTGTTCGAACGCTTCCTGACGCCGGTAGGCATTGAGCCACTGGCCACCCGCCAGACCGAATTAACCCTGATGATGGTGCAGCTGGTTGCCAGCGGCCGCGGCGTGGCTTGCCTGCCGAGTTGGGCACTGCAACCGTATCTGGACGCCAGCCTGATTACCGCACGCCCGCTGGGCGAAAAAGGTGTGTGGCCTGTGTTGTATGCTGCGGTGCGTAAAGATCAGGCCGAAGCGGCTTTTATTCAGGATTTCTTCCAGCAGGCGCACGATACCTGCTTCCGCAATCTGCCGGGCATTCTGCCGGTAGAGGAGTCTTGAACTGCCGGGCGAACGCCGGCCAAAAAAAAGGGCTCTGAATCAGAGCCCCAAAAAAGCGAATAATTTCGCTACATTCTCACCACGTCTCCTAGGGATACGCGGGGCATATAGTGCCGTTTCAATTCAATGCCGTCTGTTGCGTAAGAGTGAACTTCTGTAACCGATTGTATCGGTAATCATTCCGAATGGCGGCGGGGCCAGATCAGGCTGAAACGGGCACCACCCAGCGCATCACTGCGCCCTACCATGGCACGCCCGCCATGCCAGTAAGCGATTCGCCGTACGATGGAAAGCCCCAGACCATAGCCGCCGGAGCTGCGGGTGCGGCTGTCGTCCAGCCGCGCAAACGGGGTAAACACACGGTCCCACTCTTCCTCGGGAATGCCCGGGCCGTCATCTTCAACATCCACCCGGCAGGTGTCAGATCCGACATTGCACACCACCCGCACGCGGCTGGTAGCGTAGCGCCCGGCATTGCCGACAAGATTCTGAATAGCGCGGTGGATATAACGGGGCTCCACTTCAGCGAACAGGGCACTGTCCGGCGAATCACCGCTGTAACTGACTTTTACATGAGCCGGCGGCCGGGCCTCTTCCACCACCTGAGAGGCAATATCGGCAATGTTGGCGCGCTGGAAGTCGAGCAGCGGGCCGCCTTCCTCCAGACGGGCGTAGGTCAGGATCTCATCAATCAGTTCATCGAGTTCCTGAATATCCGAGTCCATGCCATTGAGTTGTTTGGAAATAAACGGATCGTCGGCCACGTCTTCGATGATCTGCATACCGAAACGGATGCGCGCGACCGGCGTGCGCAGCTCGTGCGATACCGCGCGCACCATTTCGCGCTGAATCGATATCAGACGCTGTATGTGTTCAGCCATTTTGTTGAACGCTACGCCCAGACGACTGACCGGGTCAGCACCTGTGATCGCCACCCGCGCGTTCATGTGGCCCTGCGCCAGACGGCTGGTCGCCTGCTCAAGTTTGCGCAGCCGGATCTCAAACGAGTTCACCACCCAGTACACCCCGAGGCCCAGCATCATAAAGCCGATAATGGCGATGATGATGATGGCTTGCCACGAATAGGGGTTGAAGCCTTCAATCGGACCAAGTCGCAAGGCACGCGGCTGCCCGGGCAGTTTGGCCAGAGCCTCGGCCTGACTGCCTTCAATGAATATACGGGCGAGCACATCGCCGTACTGCATACGCGCGTAATCGGCATCCGACAGAAACAGATCATCCATCGGCACCACCGACAGCGGAAAACCGAAATACGGCTGCATGCGCTGAATGAAGCTCTCGATGGGCTCGCCTGAGCTCTGCCAGTCTTCCAGCAACAGATACGCCGTTGCCTGCGCCTGCACCTCAGTAACCGTATTCACACTGACTTCCATCAGGGCGTCGTCGTTCAGGGTGTACAACAGACGGGCCGTACGACCAGCGTTGGTGGTGTCGATCAGCACCTGACCACGGGCGAGGCGGTCACGACGATACTGATCGTCGGGTACGTCATCGGGGGGAAGAATGTGAATGTCGGCGTCAAAACGGGCAGACAGATCGGCAAGCGCTGCCGGATCTTCGCGCAGACGCTGGGCAAGCAGGTAGAGGCTGCCCTCCACCATGTCCTCATTAAACTGAGCGGTGCGGACAAAGTTCACCAGCTGCAGGGCTGCCACACAGACGATGCCCACCATCAGCAGAGCGCCCAACAGCCCGGAGTAGACCCGGATAAAGATAGCGAAGTCTCCCTGTCGCTCAGATTTCCTTCACGAACAGATACCCTTTACTGCGTACGGTTTTAATACGCTTAGGGTTCATTGGGTCGTCGCCCACTTTCGGACGGATGCGGCTGACGCGCACATCAATGGAACGGTCTTGTCCGTCGTACTCGATACCGCGCAGCTGATGGAAGATCTCTTCCCGTGTCAGTACCCGGCCGGCGCTGCTGCTTAACAGCCACAGGAGATCAAATTCTGCACTGGTCAGATCGATGCTCTTGCCTTCCAGCCAGGCCTCACGCATGGAGCTGTCGACCACCAGATTGCCAAAGGTCAGACGGCTGCCCGGAGCGGCTTCCGCTTCCTGAGTTTCCGGTGCCTCTTTCACCCGGCGCAGCAAAGCGCGGATACGGGCCAGCAACACGCGCGGACGGACCGGCTTGGCCACATAGTCGTCGGCACCCATTTCCAGTCCCAGCACCTGATCCAGATCCTCGGTGCGGGCAGTCAGCATCAGAATGGGGCCTTTGTAATACGGACGCACAATACGGCAGACAGCAAGGCCATCTTCACCGGGCAGCATCAGATCCAGAACCACCAGATCCGGCTGTTCGGTTTTGATACGTTCGATGGCACGGCTGCCATCACCTTCCACAGACACTTTCAGTCCATTGCTCTCAAGGTAGTCCTTGGTCAGGGTCGCCAGTCGCTCATCATCCTCAACGATCAGGATGCGCCAGTTCTCTTCCGGGGTTTGACCACTTTCGTGCTTAAACATGGATTTCTACCGTTCCTTAAAAACAGGTTGCGCGCAGCCAACACGACTGAGCACGTCTGCCTTAACTCTAGACGCTGTTACGCAATGTTGCATAGTAACGAATCTCTCACTTGCGGTAAAAATCTGCACAGTTTTTCGCCTGAAAAATCAGCCACATACTGTCCACGATCTACACACAACTTATCCACATCCGGAACCCATAACCCACTATATCTTGGGGTTGAATTCATAGGGTCACCGCATTATCTTGTGGGTCAGCTTAAAAATGCCGGTAACTCAGTTACTTAGGCAGGCACCTACAGACAATAAGGTCAGCCGTCAAGCAATTTACGGAATCGGTAATGATCAAGGACAGATTGGAGTAGCTTCCCTTGAATACAGGCACAGAAAACATGAACAGTACGCTGAAGGTCACCAAGCGTGACGGCTCCCAGGAACATCTTGATCTCGACAAAATTCACAAAGTTGTCACCTGGGCGGCAGAAGGTCTGGATAACGTTTCCGTGTCCGAAGTAGAACTGAAGGCGCACCTTCAGTTTTTTGATGGCATTCAGACATCCGCCATCCATGAAACCCTGATTAAAGCCGCGGCCGACCTGATCTCCGAAGAAACTCCGGACTATCAGTATCTGGCTGCGCGTCTGAATATTTTCCATCTGCGTAAAAAGGCCTACGGCCGTTTTGAACCGCCAGCTCTGTTTGAGCATGTGAAAAAACTGGTTGAAACCGAGCGTTACGACCGTCACCTGATGGAAGACTACAGCGCTGAAGAATTCGCTGCGATGGATGCCTTCATCGATCACAGCCGCGATCTGACCTTCAGTTACGCTGCGGTTAAGCAGCTGGAAGGCAAGTATCTGGTGCAGAACCGCGTAACCGGAGAAGTGTACGAAAGTGCCCAGTTCCTGTACGTGCTGATTGCCGCCTGTCTGTTCGCCAACTACGACAAAGAACGTCGTCTGGATTACATCCGTCGTTTCTACGACGCGGTCTCCACCTTCAAACTGTCGCTGCCAACGCCGATCATGGCCGGTGTCCGTACACCGACCCGCCAGTTCAGCTCGTGCGTTCTGATCGAAGCCGGCGACAGTCTGGATTCCATCAACGCCACGGCCAGTGCCATTGTGAAGTACGTGTCCCAGCGTGCCGGTATCGGCATCAACGGCGGCCGTATCCGCGCCCTCGGCAGTCCGATCCGTGGCGGCGAGGCGTATCACACAGGTTGTATTCCGTTCTACAAACACTTCCAAACTGCCGTTAAGTCCTGCTCACAGGGCGGCGTGCGTGGTGGTGCAGCCACCCTGTTCTACCCGATCTGGCACTACGAAGTGGAAAGCCTGCTGGTTCTGAAAAATAACCGCGGCGTAGAAGAAAACCGTGTGCGTCACCTCGACTACGGCGTACAGATCAACAAACTCATGTACGAGCGTCTGATCAAGAACGGCAACATCACCCTGTTCTCGCCAAGCGACGTTCCGGGTCTGTACGACGCCTTCTTCCAGGATCAGGACAAATTCGAAGAGCTGTACGTGAAATACGAACAGCAGGACGGCATCCGCAAGAAGACACTGAAAGCGGTCGACCTGTTCTCGACCATGATGCAGGAACGCGCCAGCACTGGCCGTATCTATGTGCAGAACGTTGACCACTGCAACACCCACAGCCCGTTCAATCCGGAACTGGCACCGGTGCGTCAGTCCAACCTGTGTCTGGAAATTGCGCTGCCAACCAAGCCGCTGAAAGACGTGAACGACGAAAGCGGTGAAATCGCACTCTGTACTCTGGCCGCCTTTAACCTCGGCCTGATCGACAACCCGGACGATTTCGAAGAATTATCAGACCTGATTGTGCGTGCACTGGACAGCCTGCTGTCGTACCAGGATTACCCGGTTCCGGCCGCCATGCGTGCCAGCCTGAGCCGCCGTACTCTGGGTGTGGGTGTGATCAACTACGCCTACTATCTGGCGAAGAACGGCGTGAAATATTCCGATGGCTCCGCCAACGGTCTGACGCACCGTACCTTTGAAGCCATGCAGTACTGGCTGCTGAAAGCCTCGAACAATCTGGCGAAAGAACAAGGCGCCTGCGAAGCCTTCGCCGACACCACGTATTCGCAAGGTGTTCTGCCAATCGACACCTACAAGAAAGACGTCGATAAGTTCTGTGAAGAACCGCTGCAGTACGACTGGGAAGCCCTGCGCAAAGACATCGTTCAGTACGGTCTGCGTAACTCTACCCTGTCGGCGCTGATGCCATCTGAGACTTCGTCGCAGATCAGTAACGCCACCAACGGTATCGAACCACCACGCGGTTATATCAGCGTTAAGGCCAGCAAAGACGGCATCCTGAAACAGGTGGTGCCAGAGTTCGGTCGTCTGAAAAACAACTACGAACTACTGTGGCGCATCCCGAATAACAACGGTTACCTGCAGCTGGTTGGTATCATGCAGAAATTCGTCGATCAGGCGATTTCGGCGAACACCAACTACGACCCTTCCCGCTTCGAAGGCGGTAAGGTACCAATGCAGCAGCTGCTGAAAGACCTGCTGACCGCGTACAAGAACGGCGTCAAAACCCTGTACTACCACAACACCCGTGACGGTGCTGAGGATCCGCAGAAGGATATAAGTAAGGAAGACGACGATTGTGCCGGCGGCGCCTGCAAAATTTAAGAACTGAACATACAGCGCCCACGGGCGCTGTCGCTTTGTATTGAGATTGAAACTGTATGGCCTACACCACGTTTAACCGCAACGAATTCGACACCTTCAAACAGCCGATGTTTTTCGGCGAACAGGTCAACGTTGCCCGTTACGATATCCAGAAGCACAAGATTTTCGAAAACCTGATCGAAAAGCAGCTTTCCTTTTTCTGGCGCCCGGAAGAAGTGGATCTGGCCTCCGACCGCAAAGACTTCGTCGATCTGCCGGATCACGAGAAACACATTTTCGTCAGCAACCTGAAATATCAGACGCTGCTCGATTCCGTTCAGGGTCGTTCTCCGAACGTGGCGCTGCTGCCGGTGGTATCCCTGCCGGAGCTGGAAACCTGGATCGAAACCTGGTCATTCAGTGAAACCATTCACAGCCGCTCGTACACCCACATCGTGCGTAACATCGTGCCGAACCCGGCCGAAATTTTTGATGACATCACCAAAAATGAATTCATCGTCCGCCGCGCGATTTCCGTAACCCAGTATTACGACAGCTTTATCGAGCTGAGCAATTACTACCAGCAGCTGGGTGTCGGCACTCACACCGTTAACGGCAAAACCATTGATGTCAGCATGCGCGAACTGAAGCGCCGTCTGTACCTGACCATGGTGTCGGTGAACGTGCTGGAAGCCATCCGTTTCTACGTCAGCTTCGCCTGCTCATTCGCGTTTGCCGAGCGCGCCAAAATGGAAGGCAACGCCAAGATCATTAAACTCATCGCCCGTGATGAAGCACTGCACCTGACCGGTACCCAGCACATGCTGCAGATCATGGCCCGTGGTGCTGACGACGCAGAATTTGCCGATATTGCACAGGAATGCCGCGATGATGTTGTGCGTATTTTCCTTGAAGCCGCACAGCAGGAAAAAGAATGGGCCGAATACCTGTTCAAAGACGGCTCCATGATTGGTCTGAACAAAGACATCCTGTGCCAGTACGTGGAATACATCACCAACCAGCGTATTGCTGCTCTGGGTTTTGAGCCGGTATTTACCGGCATCAAGAACAACCCGCTGCCATGGATCAACTCCTGGCTGAACAGCGATAACGTGCAGGTTGCTCCACAGGAAGCCGAAATCAGCTCCTATCTGGTCGGCGCCATCGACAGCGAAGTAGACACCGCCGATCTGGGTGATTTCGACCTCTGATGTCCGCGTTACCGCAAGAACCCCGCAACGATCTGTTCGAACTCACAGGCGAAGCCGGCACTGAGCCGGCTTTCGAGCTCGAACCTCTGCATCCGGCTGACGACAGCGATTCTGCCCGCCAGAATGAGCTGTTTCTGCCGGACACAGATCCCGAACACCCGGAAAATACCCCACAAATTGAATTCGACGGTATGGCGCCTCCGGTATTTACCGTCGCCCTGCACGATGGTCGTGAGGTGCGTTTTCAGCACGCTCACTCACTGCTCGAATCGCTTGAATCTCAGGACGTGGAAGTGCACTTTCAGTGCCGTGAAGGCTACTGCGGCAGCTGTCGCGCGCAGTTGCTGGAAGGTGATGTGCATTACACCGAAGAACCCATGGCCTGGCTGAACGACGGCGAAATTCTGCCGTGCTGCTGCATTCCCAAGAGCCACCTCAAAATAAAGCTGTAAAACACCGCTTACCTGCGTTGCGTCAAGGCTGCTGTTCCGCCCCTTCCCTAGTATGGTGACTGTGCATAACAATCACTACACAGGGAGCTCAGACCATGGCCTTTATCTGCATTACCCCAAACGTTGCGATGGTGCGCATGACCGCGCGTGAACATCTGGAAGAAATGCCGGGGGATTTCTACATTAACCTCGACACTCTGGTGGAAGCCCGTATGCGCGAAGTGCGTAAAGATCACGAAGGTGATTTCTGCGCCGATGTGCTGCTGGTGCTGGAAAATAAAACCCACGAGTTTGTTTTCCGTAACAGCCCGGCTGGTAATAAAGCCAAAGAAACCCTCACCAAGTATTTGTCTGAACGCAGCATCAACTGCTGATCTGAACCCGGGCTTGCTTGATTTATCAGGCAGGTCCGGTAGCCTTGTGCCCCCAACGATTACCTCAAGGGGACACTCATGAGCCTGAATTTTCCTGCGCTGGATGCTCCGGCACCCGCCTTCAGCGCCCTGAACCAGAAATCCGAAACCGTCACACTGGACAGCCTGAAAGGCAAAAAAGTGCTGCTGTATTTCTATCCGAAAGCCATGACCCCCGGCTGCACCACTCAGGCCTGCGGTGTGCGCGACAACGCTGACGAATTCGCCCGATTGAATACGGTTGTGCTCGGCATCAGCCCGGATGCCCCTGCGCGTCTGCAGAAATTCATCGACCGCGACGGACTGAATTTCGACCTGCTGTCCGATGAAGATCACAGCATTGCCGACGCCTACGGCGTGTGGGCCATGAAAAAATTCATGGGCAAAGAATTTATGGGTATTCACCGCATCAGTTTTTTCATTGATGAGCAGGGCGTGCTGCGGCACATCATGAAAAAAGTAGCGACCAAATCCCACCACGACGACGCCCTCGCCGTTCTCCGCTCGCTCTGATCCTGCCTGCGCATTCACCACGTCCCGGCCACGGAGTCTGAACACCTCAACTCCGCGCCGCGGATGCCGATAACGGCTGTATGAAACACACACTCATTTTCACTCTGCTGGCCGCCGCTCAGGCCTCGGCTGCGACCCTCGATTGCTCCTCCGGCTGGCAATGGCTGTCATTTGCCGGCATTTCCCAGCTCGAACAGGACGGCGATCAGGCCATCGTAGCCGGCTGCGAATGGCTGGCGCCTCTGCCTCCCGGCCGTCAACAATGGCCGCCGGGTCTGCCGTCCCTGCGCTATGAACAAGCGCTGCCAACGGAAGTTTCCGACAGCAAAGGCTATATCCGTTATCAGAACTGGCAGCTGGATGTGCCCCTACTGCGTACCGGGCAAATCGTCTGGGGGTACCACACCCGCTACGACTACCGCCAGCAGCTGCATGTACTCGGCTCGGCCTTAAGCTACGACGGCTCGGCGCTGACTCTGGGTCAGGAACTGCTGCTGGATCGGGAACAACTCGATCATGGGCTGTATCTGGATCTTACCGGGCTCGGTTCGCCGTTTACCCGGCTGACGCTGATGTATTCTCAGGAAACCCGGCCACTGGCGCTGGGGGGCACCACGGATACGCTGGAGAACGCCACCCTCACCGGCTGGCGCATCCGCCTTGAGCGGCAACACATGAATCCGGGGTTCTCCCTGCAGGGATATCTGGGACTGGGGGAAGAAACACTGACAGACGCCTCAGACGCCCGGGTATTGCTGCTCGACAACCGGCAGCTGATGGTGACCGAAGTGAAGGCGGGTGTTCAATGGCTGTTCAAACGTGGCCATGTGCTGGCGTTCAGCCGTGTGCAGGGCACCCTGCTCTACCGGCTGGCCACGCCGGACGCCAGTGACGCCGAGGTGACGCTCGACAGTTTCAGTGATCTGGATTACGGCGCCTCTCTGGGGCTGGGGTTGCGCTTCTGATCAGCGCTCTGTGGCTTTGCCGGCCGCCTCTTGCGGGCCGTGCTGGCGGAACTCCAGCGGCGACACACCTTCCCAGCGGCGGAACGCGCGGGTAAACGCGCTGCTTTCTGAAAAGCCCAACTGCTCACTGATCTGCGTCAGCGGCAGCTGAGTGTTGATCAGCAACGACCGGGCACGTTGCTGCCGTTCATCGTCCAGCAACTGTTGAAACGTGGTCTGTGCCTCCTGCAGCTTACGTTGCAGGGTACGGCCGCTCATGTGAAGACGCTGGGCCAGCTGATCACGATCAATGGTCAGATCATCGGTGTGCGACAGAAAATGGCGCACCAGCCCGGCGGTATCCGGTTGCTGCAGGGCCGCCAGTTGCTGCTCCAGCATCTGCTCATGCATAGCCGCCAGATTCTCATCACCCAGCGCCAGTGGTTCTGTCAGAATCCCCGGCTCAAACACCAGCGCATTACGGCTGGCAGAAAACACCAGCGGTGCGTTGAAAATCCGTTCGTAATCACTCAGATCGGCCGGTTGTTCATGGGTGAACTCCACCCGCTTCAGCGGTACCGCTTTGCACGCCAGCCAGCTGGCAAAATTGCGCAGCAACACCAGCACAGCATCGACCTGATGGCGGCTGAAATTGTCTTCCTGGGGTTCATAACAGATGCAGGCTTCGTCGTCCTGATGATGCAGCTTGTACAGCCCGCCATCGCTCAGCACACGGATATAACGGATGGATTTCTCGAACGCCGCACCGAGATTTTCGCTGTGCATCAGAATCAGTGCGAACAGCTGAAAATGCGTGGGCTTTACCAGCTCACCCATCAGAAGTCCAAAATCACGGCCGGTACTCTGGGCTTCCGCTTCACGCCATACCCGCAAGGTCGCACCGAGACTGACACGGGCATACGGCGTTACCAGCTGCTCTTCGGTCAACCCGGCGGCGGTCAGCAACGACTGGCGGTCAATGCCCTGCTGTTCTGCACCCTGCAGCAGGGCACGAATCCACAGAACCGATACACTTTTTCCGATCATCAGCGGTAGGTCTTTCCGTCTTGTTGTTATCGAAAGCCGCAGCGGCCGCCTGACTTCTGGAGTCAAAAGGCCTGTCCTTTCCGGGCAAGTTCAGCGCGGATAAACAAGGTACATTACAGGCTGCGCAGACATCATACATAACAACAAGAGAAGAACACTATGAACAAAAAGACCGCCGATCAATGGTTTGAAGAGTACGGCGCCAGCCACCAGGACAAACTGAATAAACTCATCCACTGGATCTGTGTGCCACTGATTTTCGTCGTGATAATGGGACTGCTGTGGGAAATTCCGGTGCCCGGACTATTCACTCAGGTGCCCTATCTGAACTGGGCCACCCTGTCGGCTGTGGTGGTGCTCGGCTTTTACGTGCGGCTGTCGTTCAGTCTGTCCATCGGACTGACCGCATTCACACTGGCCACCTACGCACTGCTCGGCTGGTATGACAGCCTGAATCTGGCCCCTCTGTGGCTGGTCAGCTCACTGGGGTTTGTTGTGCTCTGGGTACTGCAGTTTATTGGTCATTACGTGGAAGGCCAGAAACCGTCGTTCTTTCAGGATATTCAGTTTCTGCTGATCGGCCCGGCCTGGCTGATGGGGTTTATCTACCGCCGTCTGGGCATCCCGTACGCCTGATCACCTCTGCCGCCTGCTTTTCGGCACACTCAGACCTTCTCATGAGCGGCGAGCGGCGGTAAAACGTCGCTCCCGGTGACAGACATCACCTTAATAACAACAGGATACGCTATGACTATCGGATACTGGTGCGTGCTGGCAGCCGCTTTGCTGCCTTATGTTTTCACACTGCTGGCAAAATCAGGCGGACGCTACAACAACCATGCGCCGCGCGAATTTCTCGAAAAACAATCAGGCCTGCACAAACGTGCCCACTGGGTTCAGCTGAACAGTTTTGAAGCCTTTCCGCCGTTCGCCGCAGCCGTCATCATTGCGCACCTGACCGGCGTCGCGCAGAGCACCATTGATGCTCTGGCCATCGCGTTCATCGTGATCCGGGTTGTATACGGTGTTCTCTATCTGACGGACAAAGCCTCACTGCGCTCTGTCGTCTGGATGGCGGGCGTGGGTGTCGTGGTTGCCCTTTTCGTGGCGGGTGCTTAAACCGTCACCACCTGCCCATTGCTTTTATAGCAGTAGGCACTGTTGCAGTAGATGACAATTTGCCGGCCTTTATCCCAGGTTTTGATGATGTAAAGGTCGGTGAATTCCGGTGTTCTTTCCAGAAAAGTGGCATTGCGGATCATGCTGGCCACCTCCATATCCGGCGCAGCGAACACAGCATGGGACACACCTTGCGTAGCGGCAATAACCACAACCACCAGCGTCATTATCAGTTTGCGAATTACAGCCATGGCTGAACCTCCTGACCGACTATCTGTTTGAAGTATAGAAAGCGCGCCCCATAGGGTTAGGATTGTTTTGTAATAAACGGTTAATACTTTGGTAACGATTAAAAGTAACAAAGCCTTTTGAATCGTCAGAAAGAAAAAAGCAGGCTGACGCCTGCTCTAGTGTGCCGGTTGGCGTTTGAGCGAAACCAGAAGTTCGGCTTCGCCTCGGGCCATTCCGCAGTTATCGACCAGATCACTGGCGGTCGCCCCTAGCCCCACCAGACGCGAGGCCTGATGGTAGGTTGCTTCGTCGGTGGTCGGTAATACAACCCGACGCTCTGCCTGCTGCATCCGGCCATCCAGCTGACGCAGCTTACGCCCCATGCCAATGGTACTTTTGCTCATCGCATCATGAGCCTGTCGGAGTTCCGTAACGGTTGATGTCAACCGTTGCGATTCTTTCGTCTGCTGCCGGCGGACGGCCCACATAAAACCGCCAACCAGCAACAACATTCCCATATTTCCAATCAGTAACCAGTGCATGAGCGACAGAGAGGCCATAGCTGACTCCTAGAGACCCTGAAGTTCTGTCCACTCCTCATCCGACATCATTTTCTCCAGATCCACCAAGATAAGCAGTTCATCATTTTTATGACAAACGCCCTGAATGAATTTGGCGCTTTCCTCGTTGCCGACGTTCGGAGTGGTTTCAATTTCTGACTGACGCAGATACACCACCTCAGCCACCGCATCGACGAGGATCCCCACTACCTGATTTTCCGCTTCAATAATAACAATCCGCGTCTGATCAGTAGTGTCAGCGGTCGGTAAACCGAAACGAAGCCGGGTATCAATCACAGTGACTACGTTACCGCGCAGATTGATGATACCCAGAACATACGGTGGCGCTCCTGGCACCGGTGCGATCTCGGTGTAGCGCAGAACTTCCTGCACCTGCATCACGTTGATCCCGTACGTTTCATTCTCAAGGCGGAAAGTCACCCACTGAAGGACCGGATCTTCCGCACCTTTGTTTCCGGCAATCGCTGACATAAAACATCCTCGCTAAGAAAGGCCGACGCCTGAACGTGTCTCACTGATCATGCCCGGCAGAGCTCGCCTGGCAGAACTTGTCTGCCCGGCGGCGTCAAAAAACCTGACGAACCTTTCTTAACTATAGATCAGAGCACAAAGTGTACCAGCTGAATTCCGCTAATCTTTTCTGGCTCTGGCCCGCTAAAAAAGGTCTCCGCCCGTCAGGCTGACGGCCGGGCCCGCACGCGGCTGTTGTCACTGAGCAGCTTCATCAGGCCCGGTACATCCAGTAAAGCACACATCTCGGTGATGACGGTGCCGGCAAGCCACGGACGCTTGCTGCCATCGCCCCGCCATTTAATGGAATCGTGTACCAGCGTCACCGTGTCACAGATTTCCTGACACGCCAGCGCCCACGGCGAGCGGTCCAGCTGAATAAAGAACTGATAGCCTTCATCCGCCAGACGTATGCCTCGTTCGGGCATGATCAGCTGCGCACTGTCGATGATGGTGAGCTTGCCGGCTTCGCCCTGCCAGATCCCCAACGACCAGGCCGCCTGACCAAATAATGGCGTCACCTTATCAGTGACGTTATGAACACCGCCGAGTAACGGCAAAGGAATGGCGAGTTTCAGACCCGCGATTTTGAAAATCAGACAATCAATGCCCTGACTGGAACGCCAGTTAAGTGACATGGTTTGTGGTGGTTCGCTGCCACCAGCGTAATCTGACGATAAATTGACATCCGTTTCGTCAACCTGTGCCACCTCAGTGACGCTCACTGCCACAGGTTCCGGACTATCCTCTGCCACCCACTCGGGTTCGGGCTCAGGTTCCAACTCAGGCTCAGGCTCGGCCAGCGGCAGCTCAAGCACAGGTGCAGGCACGGCCACAGCCTCCATCACCTGAGTCATCACCGACGTGTGAGTGTCCGACGCCTTGGCCGTGGTAAAGGTCTGCACGCGCGGACGAACAGCGGCAACATCGGTCGCCACCGGAACCGGCACGTCGATGTCAGTTGCCAGCTCCGTCTGCGCAGGCGTTACCACGGGAACAGGCGCAGTCGCAGCCTCCAGCAGCTGATCGAGATAATCCTGCAGCACAGTATCCACCTGGTTAACCAGAGTGGATTTCGGCTGTTCAGCCACGGCTTCCTCCCAGACAGCGACGGGCGCTGTCCATGATGCTCATTCTCACCCGGGGAAGTGGCATCGTCCGGGCAAACTGCAGCAAGCAAAAAAGGTGTGTCCGTCGCACGGCGTCGTTACCGGACGCAGGGGCCTGAATGCACAGAGGCTCAAAGCCACGCCGCAGCGTCGAACTGTTCAGTGCATCCTGCAGGTTGTAGGGCGATACGGCTTCCGCCAGCAGATCGTCCCAGTTCACGTGCTGACCTCTGACTTCCCCGTCAGCGGCCAGTAAATGGTCAAAATAATCGCCCAGCGGATTATTCAGCGTCAGCGTCGGCTCAACCACGGCTGGTCTCCGAGCTTTCCAGCTGGTGCAGTAAATGCCGGTAGGCTCTTACGCCGCGGCCCTGCTCGTCCATCTGGTGTGGAAAAACCGCCTCATGGCTGGCATCACGCAGCCGGGTATCGACCGGAATGGCCTCCTGCCAGAGTGAATCCAGATAGGTTCTGCGCATTTCTTTGAGTGTGGTGACCGAGGCCAGTGTCCGCCGGTCAAACAGAGTTGGTACGATCAGGAACGGTAGCTGGCGGTTCTGCGAGCGCATCACCATTTTTAAGGTATGAACCATGCGTTCCAGCCCCTTCAGGGCCAGATGCTCGGTCTGGGTCGGAATCACCAGCCGCTGGCAGGCCGCCAGTGCGTTGACCAGCAACACCCCCAGAATGGGCGGTGTATCCAGCAGAGCGTAATCGTATTCATCCCACAGTTGCGCCAGTGTGCGGGCCAGCACCAGCCCCATTCCGTCCTGACCGCTGACCTGGCGCTCCAGAGTGGCCAGCGATGTGGTTGCCGGCAGCAGCGACACATTCGGTAAGCTCGTGGGTTTAATCACAGAACGGATAAATTCTTTGTCTTTGTAGCGCTGTTCGAAAAACAAGTGATACAGACTGCGCTCGAGACTGTCGGGGTCCTGCCGGAAATAACTGGTCAGCGAGCCATGCGGGTCAAGATCGACCAGCAGCACACGCTTTCCCTGTTCGGCTAATAAACCACCCAGAGCCACCACACTGGTTGTTTTACCAACGCCACCTTTTTGATTTGCGATTGACCAGATCCGCACGTTTGTATCCTGTCTGAGTCGTCATGGAATTGCCGCTTTTTACGGCGTTTTCTCTCACACGCAAAAATCGTGTCAGTTATTGCCCCGGACGCGTCCAGGCAGCGGTATCCGTCTGGGTCATATAAATCACGACCCGGCGGTTGCGGGCTTTATCTTCTTCCGAATCGCCTTTGCTCACCGGGTGGTAATAGGATAATCCCATGGCCGCCATGCGTTGTGGCGCAACGCCATACAACGCCAGATTCTGCACCACGGCGGCGGCGCGCAACGCGGAAATTTCCCAATTGGTCATGCCATGCGCCGGCGTATCATCGGCATGACCCTGCACATTCAGCGGAAAGGGATAATCCTTAAGCTCAGCGGCAATCGCCTCAATCAGCGGTATCGCTTCATTACGGATACTGGTTTCACCGGGCCGGAATAACAGGTCGGCATTCAGCGACACCGTGATCCAGTCAATATCCCCTTCAATACGTATATCGTCCGATTCCGGAATAAATTGAGCGACCTGACGCAAATCGGCGACCAGTGGCAATAATCCGTTGCCGTCCTCCAGCGGAGTCGACAAGGTTGGCGGGGTGATCGGTTCAGGCGGCAATACGGTAGAAAATAAACCTTCCAGTTCAGATTTAATGGCCGCGCCTTCTTCATCGTCGATCAGCTGCACGGCATACAACATGATGAAAAACACACATAAAAGCGTCATGTAGTCGGCGTACGACACCAGCCAGCGATGGGGGTCGGGGCGTTTCACAGCACCATACCCTGCATGCGATAGCGCAACGCCATCGGATTTGCGCCATTACGCAGGGCCACGATGCCAAGCATCATGGCTTCGTAATAACGGCTGCGCACGGCAAGACGTTGCCGCAGGGCGGACGCCAGAGGTATGACAATCAGGTTGGCGCTGGCGACACCATAAAAGGTCGCTACAAACGCGGTAGCGATGGCAGCCGCCAGCGCTTCGGGTTCTTTAATGCTCGACAATACCTGCATTAAGCCGAGCACGGCGCCAACGATGCCCAGGGTCGGTAAATAGCCGGCCAGACTGTCGAGCAGCCCGACCATTTCGTCGTCTCGTTGCTCGCGGTTGCGTAATTCGAGCAGCAAGGCTGATTCCATACTTTCAACATCGTGACCATCGGCCAGCAGAGAAAGGGCTTTGCGCAGAAAAGGGTCTTGTTCAGTAGACGCTACTTTTTCAAGTGCCAGCGGGCCATCCTTGCGCAAGGCGTTGCCAGTGGCCATCAGTTTGCTGAGCAGAGCATCGAGGGAATAATTGGGTGGGGCGACCAGCCAGGAAAGCAGAGAAAAAAACGGTTTTACGTGGGCTGAAGGCAGCTGAACGGCGGTGGCCAATAAACCGCCGCCAAAGACGATTAACGCCGCCGGTGCGTTCCACAGTGCGGCCAGACTGCCGCCTTCAAGAGTAAACCCGGTCAGAACGGCCGCTACGGCAAGCAGTACCAGCGCAAGCGACCAGCGATCCATCAGGTCACCTCTTCAGTTAACCTCGGTCCGATATCTTTCAGTGAGAGGATTTCATCGCTCAATCCTTCCTTGATAACGGCCAGCGGCATTCCGAAAATGACACAGCTGTCTTCGTCCTGTGCCCATATGGTTGCTCCCGACTGTTTCAGCAGGCGGGCTCCTTCCCGACCGTCAGCTCCCATGCCGGTCAGAATGATTCCAAGGGTTTTATTGCCATAGTGTTTGGCGGCTGACGCAAAAGCGATGTCCACACTGGGACGATAATTCACCCGCTCGTCACTTTCGCGGATATGAATACTGCCACTGCCGCGACGATCCACCATGAGTTGCATACCACCCGGCGCAACATACACATGGCCGGGTTCGATACGTTCACCGTCGGACGCCTCTTTAACCATCAACGGGCTCAGCGAATTCAGGCGCTCGGCAAAGGCCTTGGTAAACGAACCTGGCATATGCTGCACAATAATGATCGGCGTTCTGAAAGTGCCCGGAATACTTTTGAACAGCGTCTGCAACGCCGCCGGTCCACCGGTGGATGTACCAATGACCACCAGTTCGGTCTGTTTTAATTTGCCGCGCACCACAGGGCGGGACACTTTCTGAACTTCGGCTTTATTCTGCGCCTTGGCTACGGCGGCAATTTTATCCGTCAGGGCACGCTTGATCTGAACCGCATCTTTCGCGATCTGGTCAAAATTCTTCGGCAGAAAGTCCAGTGCGCCAGCATCCAGCGCGTCCAGCGTAACGCGGGCACCTTCGAAGGTCAGCGAGGAGAACATCAGCACAGGCACAGGCCGGCGCTGCATGATATTGCGCACCGCCGTAATGCCATCCATGACCGGCATTTCGTAGTCCATGGTGATGACATCGGGCTTGAGCGACTCATTCATTTCAATGGCTTCAAGACCGTTCTGAGCAACCCCCACCACTTCCATGCGACTGTCCGCATTAATGATGTCGGTTACCCGGCGACGGAAAAAGCCGGAGTCGTCCACAACGAGCACTCGAATACTCATGAAAACAGGTGTTCCTTATCAGGCTGCGTTGGATTGCTTACTGGCGTAACGTCCGAGCATGCTTGGTATGTCCAGAATCAGGGCTATGCGGCCATCACCGGTAATGGTGGCACCTGCCATACCTGCGGTGCCATGCAGCATTTTACCCAGTGGTTTGATCACCACTTCTTCCTGCCCCACCAGCTGATCAACCACAAAACCGACTCGCTTGGTACCAACCGATACCACCACCACATGCGCGGTCTCATCGGCCTTAGAGTGAGTTTCGCCTTTCACCAGCCAGCGTTTCAGGTGGAAGAGAGGAATCGGCTTTTCACGCACGACCACCACTTCCTGTCCGTCAACGACGTTGGTTTTGGTTAAATCCAGATGGAAAATTTCATTCACGCTGACCAGCGGAAACGCAAAGGCCTGATTTTTCAGCATCACCATCAGCGTCGGCATAATCGCCAGCGTCAGCGGAACCTTGATGCGGATACTGGTACCTATGCCCATGCGTGAATCGATATTAATCGTGCCGTTGAGCTGAGCGATTTTGGTTTTCACCACGTCCATGCCCACGCCACGCCCCGACACATCGGAGATCTGATCTTTGGTGGAAAAACCCGGCGCAAAAATCAGATTAAAACATTCATTTTCTGTCAGGCGGTCTGCCGCGTCCTGATCCATGAGGCCTTTTTCTACCGCTTTACGCCGCAGAATGGCTGGGTCCATGCCGTTACCGTCGTCCTGAATAATCAGCAGAATATGGTCACCTTCCTGCTCGGCGGACAGAATGACAGTACCCACTCGGGCTTTGCCTTTCTTCTCGCGGTCATCCGGCATTTCAATACCGTGGTCGACCGAATTACGCACTAAGTGAACCAGCGGATCCGCGAGGGCCTCAACCAGGTTTTTATCCAGGTCGGTTTCTTCACCGCGCAATTCAAGGTTAATTTCTTTTTTCAGCTGACGGGCCAGATCGCGAACCACACGAGGGAAGCGGCCGAATACTTTCTTAATCGGCTGCATCCGCGTTTTCATCACCGACGCCTGCAGATCACCGGTAACCACATCGAGGTTGGCAACGGCTTTGGCCATGGATTCATCGGTGCTCTTCAGGCCCAGACGAACCAGACGGTTACGCACCAGCACCAGCTCACCCACCATGTTCATGATGTCGTCGAGACGCTTGGTATCAACCCGTACTGTGGCTTCTGCCGCCGCATCTTTATCGACCGCAGGCGCTTTGGCCGCCGGTTCTGCACTGGCAGCCGTGGGCTTGACTGCCGGCTCTGGCTTAGCTGGCGTCGAAGGTTTTGCTGCAGGTTTCGCCGCGGCCGCTGGTTTATCAGACGCAGCGGGTTTGGCTGCCGCTGCTGGCTTTTCCGGCGCTGCAGGCTTTGCAGGTGCTGCGGGTTTCGCAGGGGCTGCAGGCTTTTCAGCAACTTCGTCTTCACCGGTCGGGGCATTGGAATGCTTGCCTTTACCGTGCAGACGGTCCAGCAACTCTTCAAATTCAGAATCGGTAATCAGGTCGCCACTGCCACCTGCGGCCGGTGCAGCTTCTGACTCTTGTGCCGCGTCGGCAGCTGCCGGGGCTTTGGCCTGAGTTGCGGCCGGTGCTTCGTCTTTGGGCGCGTTGGACGAATGTTTACCTTTGCCGTGGATCTGATCCAGCAGAGCTTCAAATTCGTCTTCGGTGATTTCGTCATCGCTGGCCGCTGGCGCATCGCTACCGATATCAAACAAATCATCATCGTCGGCAGCGGCCGGGGCGGCCGGAGCCGCGGCGGCTTTGGCCGGTTGCTCGTCGAGGGCATCCAGCAGCTGTTCAAATTCGTCGTCGGTGATGTCACCGGAATCCGCGGCAGCGGCCGGGGCGGGCTCGTCGAAGAAATCATCGGCTGGCGCGTCTTCTGACTCTGCCGCCTCCTCCATGACCGCTTCTTCAACCACCTCTGCCGGAGCTTCAGCAGCGGCTTTTTCGTCTTCGGATTCAGGCAGCGCCAGTTCGTGTAAACGCTCGATCAGGCTGTGGTCGGCTTCCTGTGGCGTCGCACCTGAGCGGACGGCTTCGAACATTTCATTAACGGAATCGAGGGCCTGCAGCACCACGTCCATTAAATCGGCATTCACCGAACGATTGCCATTACGCAGGGTGTCGAACACGTTTTCGGCGGCGTGACAGCAGTTCACCAGAGGGTTGAGTTGCAGGAAACCCGCACCGCCTTTTACCGTGTGAAATCCACGGAAAATGGCGTTCAACAGGTTCTTATCGTCAGGACGTTGCTCAAGATCGACAAGCTGTTCAGAGAGCTGCTCAAGAATTTCTCCCGCTTCAACTAGGAAATCCTGGAGAATCTCTTCATCTGCATCGAAACTCATCCGTTAGCTCCTTTAAAAACCAAGACTGGACAGTAAGTCATCAACATCATCCTGGCTGGCAACTACGTCTTCATTGGACTTATTAATCTGCGGTCCTTCCGCAGCGATATCCGGGCCTTTGTCAGTCACTGTTTCTACAGCGTCTATGTCCTGATGAACCATACCGGTGATGGAATCCACCTTACCGGCCATCGCCACCAACTGGACCAAACGGCCCTCCACGTCTTTCACCAGCGCGGCCACTTTATGAATGACCTGCCCGGTTAAATCCTGAAAATCCTGAGCCAGTACAATGTCGGATAACTGGCCCTGTAACTGACGCGACTGGTTAGCACTGTCGCTCAGAAACTGATTGATATCTTTGCTCAGGGCACGAAATTCATCGGGCTTGAGCTCTTTATTCAGAAAACGTTTCCATTCCTTCGCCAGCGCGGTGGCGCGGTCGTGAATGTCGGTCGCCAGCGGCATACCGGCATCGACAAGATCCATGGTGCGGTTGGCCGACTTATCGGTCATTTCCAGCACGTAGGTTAATTTATCGGTCGCGTGTTCAATTTCTGAACCTGCCCCCACCGACGAATCAACCCGTATATTTTTTATGGCCTCGTGCAGCGCACGGGTCAGGCGTCCGATTTCGTTGTACAACGTCCGGTCGCGAACCTCGTTGAGGTCGTTTACCAGCGCAACCGCCTGACTCAGATTGCCGTTTTCGAGCTGGCGGAGCATCTTCTCTGCCAGCGAACGGATTTCTGCGCCTACGGCGTTGCTTTCGGTATCGAGATTGATCCCGGCCATCGAGTTGCCTTCCTGTTAGCCTTCGACGCGTTCAAAGATCTTGTCGATCTTTTCCTTCAGCACCGCAGCAGTGAAAGGCTTCACAACGTAACCGTTCACGCCTGCCTGAGCCGCTGCCACGATCTGATCGCGCTTGGCTTCCGCCGTCACCATCAGTACCGGAAGGTTTTTCAGGCGGTCATCTGCCCGCACTTTTTTCAGCAGATCCAGGCCGGTCATACCCGGCATGTTCCAGTCGGTAACCAGAAAATCGAAGTCACCGTTCTGCAGCATAGGTAATGCCGTGGTGCCATCGTCTGCTTCCTGAGTGTTGGTAAACCCCAGATCGCGTAACAGGTTTTTGACGATTCGTCTCATGGTGGAAAAGTCATCCACGATGAGAATTTTCATGTTTTTGTCCAAAACGACCTCCAGTAATCGACTTTCATAATCCAAGTCGTTCCTTCGATTTAGTGTAGACGCAGTTAATCACTTATCCAGAAAGAGGACTGACAGAGGGGCGTTTTTTCAATGGGGGGAAGGAGTTAGCGTGTAAAGCAGGCAAAATGCCGGAACTTGCTCCGGCATCCTGAGGAAGAGCAGACCAAGGGAGGGGACACAGACCGCGAAAAGGTCCGCTATCAGTTGATCCAGCTCCCCAGACGGGCGCGTAAACGGTGAGCGGCCTGGCTGTGCAGCTGACTGACCCGCGACTCGCTGACGCCGAGCACAGCACCGATTTCTTTCAGGTTGAGTTCTTCATCGTAGTACAGCGCCAGCACCAGTTGCTCGCGCTCTGGCAATGAACGGATGGCGTCGGCCAGCTGCCGCTGGAAGTCTTCGCGCTCAATGCCGTCGAGCGGATTGGGCGATTCTTCTTCAAACACGTCAAAACCGGCTTCGCTTTTTTCGACCACTTCTTCAAAGCTGAACAGGCGGCAACCCGCGCTGTCCTGCAGAATCGAGTGGTACTCGTCCTGACTGATGCCCATGAATTCTGCCACTTCGCTGTCGTCGGCGTCGCGGCCCTTCATGCTTTCCACTTGTTTGATCGCTTCGCTGATGCGGCGCGAATTACGGTGCACTGAGCGCGGTGCCCAGTCTCCTTTGCGGATTTCATCAAGCATGGCGCCGCGGATACGGATGCCAGCATAGGTTTCAAAACTCGCCCCTTTGCCGCCATCGTATTTCCGCGCCGCTTCGATAAGACCGATCATGCCGGCCTGAATCAGGTCATCCAGCTGAACGCTGTCCGGCAAACGACCCAGCAGGTGGTGCGCAATGCGTTTCACCAGCGTCGCGTGCTCTTTGACCAGTTGTTCGTAATCCAGCTTCTGAACGTCGGAATACACCAGACAATTTCCTACAGGCATAACAACCGTCAGGCTCCGGCTTCCTGCACCAGACGGTCAACGAAAAACTCCAGATGCCCACGCGGAGACGAAGGCAACGGCCAGGAGTCCACCTTTTTCGCCAGTGCGCGGAAGGCGGTCGATGCCTTCGCACGCGGATACGCATCCACCACGGCTTTCTGACGCTGCACAGCCCGTTTCACCGCATCGTCCTGAGGAATGGCGCCCACATACTGCATAGCCACTTCCAGAAAACGGTCGGTTACTTTGGTCAGCTTGGCGAACAGCGCATTCCCTTCCTGCGGGGTTTTGACCATGTTGGCCAGAATGCGGAAGCGGAACAGGCCGTAGTCGCGGTTCAGCAATTTGATCTGCGCGTAGGCATCGGTTATGGACGTAGGCTCGTCGGTTACCACCACCAGCACTTCCTGCGCGGCGCGCACAAAACTCATAACCGTGTCGGAAATACCGGCCGCGGTATCAATGATCAGCACGTCGATGTCGTCGCCAACATCACTGAAGGCCTGAATCAGCCCAGCGTGTTCCATCGCATTCAGCTGCGACAGTTTTTGCGTGCCGGAAGAGGCCGGCACCACGCGGATACCACCGGGACCACGCACCATCACTTCTCGCAGGTCGCATTCGCCGGCGAGGACGTTTTCGATGGTTTTGTTAGCGCTGATACCCAACAGGATATCGATGTTGGCTAACCCAAGGTCGGCGTCGAGCACCACGACCCTGCGGCCCATTTCTGCCAGAGCAATGGCGAGGTTGACCGACACATTGCTTTTGCCGACACCACCTTTACCACCGGTTACAGCAATCACCTGAACTGGATGCCTAGCCATTGTTACTTATGCTCCATGTTGAATACCGGACTGCTGATTGGCGAAATTCATCGCCTCTGCGGCCTGCCAGCGGGTACGGGCCATGCGGGCCATCTGCTCCGCCAGACTCACCAGTTTGACGGCGTCCGGGTAATGCACATCGTCGGGAATATGCGGACCGTCGGTTACCAGAGTAACCGGCAGGTGCGTCAGCGCGGCCACGCTGAGCGCTGGTCCGAGGCTGAAGCATTCATCCAGTTTGGTGAATACACAGCCGGTCAGTCCCGCCGCTTTAAAATGTTCGTAGTTTTCCTGCAGGCACCGGCCCTGACTGGTCAGTGGCAATACCAGCAGTTTGCGCAGGCGGGCCCCCGCCTTTTTAAGCATAGACAACTGCACACCAAAATGTGGGTCCTGACTGCCAAGTCCTGCGCTGTCCACCAGCACCAGTTTCTTGCCTTTCAGGCCGTCCAGCACTTTGCCGAGATCCCCACCCGCCGGCACTGTGTGCATTGCCACACCGAGAATGCGCGAGAAGGTTTTGAGCTGGTCGTGGGCGGCAACGCGGTAGTTGTCGAGCGTCACCAGTGCCACTGAATCGGCGCCGTTGCGGATCACAAACTGCGCCGCCAGCTTGCCGATGGTGGTGGTCTTGCCGGCACCGGTCGGACCCACCAGCGCGAACATACCGCCACGTTCAATCATGCCGGTCGGTGCGATGGGCAGATCGCCGGCGATCAGTTTCAGCGCCCGGGCCCAGGCGTCGTCGAGATCCAGATTGGCGTCCAGACGGCTGGTGATGCGGTCGGCCCAGGCCGGCTCCAGCCCGACGTCCTGACAGCGTTGCCAGAGCTGCGACTGTTGCCAGGTCAGTGGCCGGCGGCTGTCCCAGGCACTGCCCTGATGACTGACCATCCAGTCTTTCAGTTCGCGCAGTTCACCGGTCATCTGCGCCAGTGCGTTGCTGTACCAGGATTCATCACAGTCGCTCGCGCGGCGCAGCACAGGCTCTTCCGGCTCGCTCTCAGGTGGCATCAGCGGGGCGCTTCTGTCCTGCGGCAGAGTGTCTTTTTTCAGCCCGCTGAGCACCGCCGACAAACCATCGCGGCTGCTGACATCGGCACGGCGGGCATAGGCTTCCCGTTCCTCGCGGCGTTCGTCGCGCTTGGCCACTGTCTGCGGCTCACGCGAGGCAACCTTGGCGGCTTCCAGCTCCTGTTGCAGACGCAGCTGACGGTCCACTTCTGCCGTGTGCTGCGCATTCCCCGACTGGTAGTCGAGCGCAGCCACCACCTCGATACCGGCGGTCACTTTTTTGCTCGACAGAATCACGGCATCGGCACCCAGCTCCTGGGACACCATGCGCAGCGCTTGTTGCATATTGGCAGCGGTGAAGCGTTTTACTTTCATAGTCGTCACTCACTACTTGCCGCCGATGCTGGCGACAATGGTAATACTCTTGTTATCCGGAATTTCCTGATACGCCAGCACGTTCAGCTGATCGATGCTGTTACGCACAAACTGGGACATCGCCGGACGCAGCTGACTGGTGACCAGCAATACCGCCGGACGCCCTGCCATTTCCTGTGCCTGAACCGCTTCGGCCAGCGAACGCTGAAGGGTGTCGGCCATGGTCGGCTCCAGCACCAGCCCCTGCGTTCCGCCCTGCTGAGCGGTCTGTTGAAGTGACTTAAGCAACAACTGTTCCAGACCCGGATCCAGCGTCATAACCACCAGCTGATCCTCGTTGCCATAGATGTTCTGGACGATCATGCGGCTCAGGGCGAGGCGCGCACGGGCGGTCATAGCGGCGGTATCTTGACTCTGGCTGCCGCTGTTCGCCAAAGACTCGGCGATGGAGCGCAGATCGCGGATAGGCACCCGTTCCCGCAGCAGGTTCTGCAGCACTGCCAGCAACTGACTGATGGAAACCGTATTCGGCACCAGCTCTTCGGCCAGTTTCGGCGATTGCTTGGCCAGCATATCGACCAGCTGCTGAACGTCCTCGTGACCCAGCAGTTCGTGGGCGTGGCGCATGAGTTTCTGATTCAGGTGAGTGGCCACCACAGTCGAGGCATCGACCACGGTATAGCCCAACGTCTGCGCCCGGTCTTTCTTGTCAGAGTCGATCCAGAAAGCGTCCAGACCGAAGGCCGGGTCTTTGGTGGGCTGGCCGTCGATTTTGCCGAACACCTGACCCGGGTTAATGGCCAGCTCCCGCTCGGGGAAAATTTCCGCCTCGGCCAAGGTGACGCCCATCAGGGTGATGCGGTACTGATTCGGCAGCAGATCGAGGTTGTCGCGGATATGCACCGACGGCATCAGGAAGCCCAGTTCCTGCGACAACTTACGGCGGACGCCTTTGATGCGGTTCAACAGCTGCCCGCCCTGGTTTTTATCGACCAGCGGGATCAGACGGTAGCCCACCTCAAGGCCGACGCGATCCACCGGTTCAACGTCGTCCCAGCCGAGCTCTTTCACTTCCATTTGCTTGATGGCCGCCTCGGCTTTTTCTTTCGGTGCCGCCAGAGCACCGGCCGGACCGGACGACGCCGGCAGCGCCTGTGGCTCCTGCGCACTGCCGCTCAGACGGCGGGCAATGGTGTCGCCCAGTTTGCCGCCCTCTTTCTTCCAGTGAATGTAATAGGCCGCGCCGCCGGCCAGCAGCGCCGCAGACATAAACACGGTGTGCGGCATGCCGGGCACAGACCCCATCAGGAACATCAGACCCGCCGACACCCCGAGCGCGCGCGACGACGAGAACATCTGGCCAAATACCTGCTGGCCCATGTCTTCGTCGGTGCCGTTACGGGTCACCATGATGGCCGTGGCGGTGGACAGCAGCAGCGACGGAATCTGGGCCACCAGACCGTCACCGATGGCCAGCAGCGTGTAGGCAGACACCGCATCGCTGAAGGTCAGGCCATGCTGTGCCATACCAATACCAAAGCCACCGACCACGTTGATGATCAGAATTAAGATACCGGCGACGGCGTCGCCTTTGACGAATTTACTGGCACCGTCCATTGAGCCGTAGAAATCGGCTTCGGCAGCAACGTCGGCCCGGCGGGTTTTCGCCTGATCGGCGTCGATCAGACCGGCGTTCAGGTCGGCGTCGATGGCCATCTGTTTACCGGGCATGGCATCCAGAGTGAAGCGGGCACTCACTTCCGATACCCGGCCTGCACCTTTGGTGACCACCACGAAGTTGATGATCATCAGAATCATGAACACCACCAGACCGACCGCATAGTTACCGCCGATCAGCACTTCACCGAAGGCCTCGATCACTTTACCGGCGGCATCGCCCCCCTCGTGGCCGTACAGCAGCACCACCCGGGTTGAGGCAACGTTCAGCGCCAGACGCAGCAAGGTAGCGACCAGCAGAATGGTCGGAAAAATGGCGAAATCGAGCGGGCGTCTGGCGTACACACTGACCAGCAGCACCACAATCGACAGTGCAATATTGAAGGTAAAAAAGGTATCGAGCAGAAACGGCGGCAGCGGCAGCGTCATCATGCCGAGCAGCACCAGCAGCATCACCGGAATGCCGAGGTTGCCCTGCGCCAGTCCGGTGGCGACTTGCTTGAGCGGACCGAGTATCTGCGACTTGGTTGCGGTGGCCATTGTGTATCCGTCAGAAAAACATCACTAAACCCATGATTGCAAAAACCTTTCCCACTTCGGTCGTTAACGGAAAAATTTATGCTGATCAGAAACAACAACGCCCGAATAATCGGGCGTTGTTGTTGGTTGCACGGGTCAGGTCTGCGGGTCTGGGTCGACGCGGAAATCGCGCGGAATCGGCATATCCGGTTTGCGCTGTGGTTTGGGCCCACGGCCTTTGACGAACAGATCCATCTGATAGATGTAGGCCAGCACCTGCGCCACCGCCACATACAGACCTTCGGGAATTTCCTCGCCAACCTTGGCGTGTACGTACAGGGCCCGCGCCAGTGGTGGCGCCTGCATCATGGGCACGTTGTGCTCTTTGGCAATTTCGCGGATTTTTAACGCCACCTGATCAGACCCTTTGGCCACCAGCACCGGGGCTTTCATCAGGTCAGATTTATACGACAGCGCTACCGAATAGTGTGTCGGGTTGGTGATCACCACATCGGCGGTCGGTACATCGGCCATCATGCGCCGCTGGGCAATTTCACGCTGCAGACGGCGGATGCGGCCTTTCACTTCCGGCCGCCCTTCGCTTTCTTTGTATTCGTCTTTGATTTCCTGCAGCGTCATGCGCAGTTTTTTGGTGTGACTGTATATCTGCCACGGCACATCGACCATGGCGATGATGGCCGTCGACGCGCACAGAAAAATGACGCTCCACAAAATAATATCCACCGCCCCGGCAATGGCCGGCTCGGTATCCTGACGGGCAAGGTTCATGGCGTCGGTAAAATAGTGACTGAGCACCAACCAGGCGACAAACCCCACCACCAGCACTTTGGCCCAGGATTTCACCAGCTCGACCACAGAATTGGCCGAGAACATGCGCTTCAGGCCAGCCAGCGGATCCAGCCGATCCAATTTTGGCGCAATCGCCTTACTGGAAAACAGCCAGCCTCCAACGCCGATGGGTCCGAGAAAGGCAGCAAATAACACCAGCGCCAGCCAGGGTGCCAGACCCAGCGCTGCCTCGCGCAATGAAGCGCCAAGAAAGCTGCCCATCATGCTCGAATCGAATGCGGTTTCCCGGTTGAAGGAAAAACCCATGTGCGCAATTTCATTGATGTGATCGGCCAGCCAGGGGCCGAACGCCATTAATCCGGCAGCGCCAAATAACAGCACCATGGTGGTGTTCAGTTCTTTCGAGCGCGGAACCTGACCTTCTTCGCGGGCTTTTTCTAACCTTCGCGACGTGGGTTCTTCGGTTTTCTCCTGGCCGGTTTCTTCCGCCATGTCAGGACAACTCCGTCAATTTTTTTATGAATTCAAACAGCACGTCCATGTACTCTTGAAAACTCTGTGCCATGTCGCTGAGGCTGAGCCAAAGAATCAACAGGCCGACCAGCATGGTGACCGGAAAACCCAGTGCAAAAATATTCAGCTGCGGCGCGGCCCGGGTCATGACACCGAACGCGAGGTTAACGATCAGCAGCGCCGTCAGCGCCGGCAAAGCAATGACCAGTGCGGCGGCAAACATCCAGCCGCTCCAGCTGACGATCAGACCAAAGGCCTCAGGGCCCAGTCCGTCATAGCCCACCGGCAATGAAATAAAACTGTCGGCAAGAATTTCAATCAGCACCAGATGCCCGTTGAGCGACAGAAACACCAGACTCACCATAAACAGCAACCACTGGCTGACCACCACCACGGAAGCCCCCTGCGACGGGTCGACCGTGGTTGCGATGCCAAGACCGGTCTGCATGGCAATTAATTGCCCGGCAATCACAAAAATCTGCGTGACCAGTTCCACCACAAACCCCAGTGCAATACCGATCAGCAGTTGCTGCAGAATGATCACCAGTGATGCCAGCGATAAGGCATCCGGCGCCGGAAAAGGCGGTAATACCGGCACCAGTACCAGAGTAATCGACACGGCCAATAACAGCCGGATACGTTGCGACACCATGCGTGTGCCGATAAGTGGCATCACCATCAACAGGCCGCTGATGCGCGCAAAGGGATACAGGTAGCGGCTGATCCAGTGACTGACTTCGATGGCGTCGAGTTCGAGCATGGTTCAGCCGATAAGAAAGGGAATATTCATGAATAATTCGCGGGTGTAATCGATCACCGCATTCACCGCCCAGGGGCCCAAAGCAATAATCGCCAGCAGGGTCACCACCAGACGTGGCAGAAAGCTCAGCGTCTGTTCGTTAATCTGAGTCGCGGCCTGAAAGGTACTGACAATAAGACCCACCACCAGACTGGGCACAATAATCACCACCACAATCACCAGCACCAGATACATGGCATTGGTAAACAGATCACCGATGGCCGTTGGTGTCATAGCGTCCCCTACACTGTGCCGAAACTGGTTGCCAGCGTGCCCATGATCAGCGCCCAGCCGTCAATTAATACGAACAGCATGATTTTAAAGGGCAGCGAAATAATAATGGGCGACAACATCATCATACCCATGGCCATCAGAATACTGGCGACCACCAGGTCGATAATCAGAAACGGAATAAAAATAAGGAAACCGATCTGAAAGGCGGTTTTCAGTTCGCTGGTAATAAAGGCCGGAATCAGCACGTGAATCGGGGTGTCTTCCGGCGTGGCGATTGTGGTGTCGCCGCTTAGTCGAACGAACAGATCCAGATCGTTCTCGCGGGTCTGGGCCAGCATGAATTCGTGCAGGGGCTTAATCGCCCTGTTAGCCGCCTCCAGCGGCGTGATGGTTTCAGCCAGATAAGGCTGCAGTGCATCGGCATTAATCACGCGGAAGACCGGCATCATAATGAACAAGGTCAGAAACAACGCCAGCCCGAGTAAAACCTGATTGGATGGTGTCTGCTGCAGACCCATGGCCTGACGTAAAATCGCCAGTACGACAATAATCCGCGTAAACGAGGTCATCATGATCAGCAGTGACGGCAGTACCGCCAGCAGCGTCATGACCGCCAGAATCTGAATCGTGACTGAGTATTCACCGCCGTTGTCGGTGGTGGTGAAGGTCAGGGCCGGAACCCCGAGAAAGGACGGAGCCGGATCAGCCGCCTGTGCCAGCACAGGCATACAGAATCCCAGCAGAACAAACATCAGGCGGATCAGCATTGCAGATTTCATGACCGGATCGCTTTTTTTAATAATTCCTGAAAACTGCCAGCCGCGGCGGGCGCATCCAGCGCCAGAGGTTCATCCAGATCCCCCAGATGCGTGATCTGCTGGGCGGTCACACCGACCACCATTTGTTTGTCGCCAACCTGAATGACGGCAATTTTTTCTTTCATCCCCAGAGGTAAGGTCGCCACGACACGCACCTTGCCCTGCCCCTGAGCCAGCTGCACGCCGCGGGTTTTACTGACAATCCAGGCCAGCCCGACAATCAGCACCAGCGTGATCAGCAGAAAAAACATGACCTTTCCGGCGGATGCGATGGGTGCCGGGGCCGCCGGCAGCGCAGCGTCCGCCGCCATAACGGAGGTGCTGAGCATCACGCCCAGTACCATCATTGACTTAACGCAGACGCTGAATACGTTCACTCTGACTCACCACATCGGTCAGACGGATACCGAATTTGTCGTTCACCATCACCACTTCACCGTGGGCAATCAGCGTACCGTTGACCATCACGTCCAGCGGTTCACCGGCCAGACGGTCGAGCTCGACCACCGAGCCCTGATTCAGCTGCAGCAGGTTACGGATCGGAATCTGGGTTGCGCCCACTTCCATGGAAATGCGCACCGGAATATCGAGAATAACGTCGAGTTCCGGGCCCGGGCCGTTGGTTTCGCGGGGACTGCTCTCATCGTGCAGCTCTTCCATTTCAACCTGACGGACATCGTCACTTTCACCTTCGTCATCACCGGACTCGGCCATCGCGGCGGCCCACTCGTCGGCCAGTGCTTCTTCATCGGATGATGCGTCACTCACACCGGCGGCGACTGAATCGGCCAGTGCCTGCGGGTCCAGATCACCGCCTTCTTCGGCGGTCAGATCGTCTTTTTCATCAGCCATAGTCTTACTCCTGAAATCCGAACTCAGCGGCGACGTTTTTTCAGCTGGTCAATAATTTTGACCGCCAGATTTTCGTTCGAAATACCCATTTTCCCGCGGAAAACCGGTACGCCATTCGCCTGTAAAATAAATTCTTCCGGAATATCCACCGGAATCACGTCACCTGGTTTCAGCGCGGCGACTTCGCGCAGGGTAATTTCACGCTCGACCAGCGTGCCGTGTATCGGTACCCGCGCATCGAGAATGTCTTCGCGCAGCGATTGCAGCCAGCGCTCATCAACGTCATCCACGTCACTCTGCACACCGGCATCCAGTACTTCACGGATCGGCTCGATCATGGAATACGGGAAGGTCAGGTGCAGGTCGCCGCCACCACCATCCAGTTCGATGTGAAAGGTGCTCACCACCACAACTTCGCTCGGACTCACGATGTTGGCCATGGCCGGGTTAACTTCAGAGCCTACGTATTCGAAATCCAGTTTCATGACCGGCGCCCAGGCTTCGATCATGTCTTTGAATATCTGACTCAGAACCAGCTGCACCACACGGACTTCGGTTGGCGTGAATTCCCGGCCTTCAATTTTGGCGTGACGGCCGTCGCCACCAAAAAAGTTGTCCACCAGTTTGAACACCAGTTTGGCGTCGAGAATAAATAAGGCAGTACCGCGCAGCGGCCGCATTTTCACCAGATTCAGACTGGTCGGTACGTACAGGGTGTGTACGTATTCACCGAATTTCATGATCTGCACGCCACCGGATGCCACATCGGCACTGCGGCGCAGAAAGTTGAACATGCTGATGCGGGTGTAGCGTGCAAAACGCTCATTGATCATTTCCAGCGTCGGCATACGACCGCGCACAATGCGGTCGTTGCTGGTCAGGTCGTAGGCTTTTACCCCCGTCGCATCAATGTCATGCTCCTGCTCGATGTCGCCTTCGTCGACACCGTGGAGCAACGCATCAATTTCATCCTGCGACAGTAAATCTTGCACGCTGATTCTTCCTTACTGCATTACAAAATCAGTGAAAAGCACAGCTTCTACACCGTCGACACCGGCCTCACGCTGCACCAGCTGAGCCACGTGTTCTGTCAGTTTCATCTGCAGCTCTACCCGGCCTTCCGGAGTCCGCAGACGATCGAAATTCTGTTCGCCAATAATCCGGATAATGTCGTTGCGGATCATAGGTTCGTGCAGGTTGAGCGCGTCGACCACACTTTGTTTGCGGGTCATGACTTCAATATTGACCTGCAGAAAACGCTGGCGGGTACCCACCTGAAAACTCACCACAAATTCGGGTTTCAGCACCACGTACTGAGCCGGAATTTTCGGTTCTTCCGGGGCTTTTTCTTCAACCGGTGCAGCGGCCTCGCCTTCAGCCGCGCTGTCGTCACCGCCCATCAGAAACAGCGTCGCGCCCACGGCAATACCCACCAGCAGTAATACGCCGACAATGATGATGATCAGCTTCATCTTGCCGCCTTTTTTCGGCTCCTCGCCGCCGTTACCGCCGTCCAGTTTTAAATCCTGTTCTGCTGCCATGTCAGACGCTCTCCAGTCGTTAAGTCAATTTAGCAATAGCTGTGCCATAGGTTTTCCGTCAAAAAACCATCAATTAATGCGGTCAAAAAGCGGAATACTGCGTTAAGTCTAGAAGGTTCTGAAAGGCGCGCCGGATTTACGGCAGCGGATACGAAGGCCACGACGGTGGCAAAAAAACGGTGGCAAAAGAAATACGGGGCCAGAGGGCCCCGTCACTGACGCAATACTCAGATACCTCCTGCCAGATGTCTGTCAGAAGGCTGTCATCCGTCCGTCAGGCAAAGGTATCGAGTAATGAGTGGCTGTGGGTGCTGACGCTGGTCTGTTCACTGTCTGCCAGTTCCTCGTCACCCGACCAGCCATTGGCGGCATAACCGCCCTCACCCGGCTGACCGGATTCGCCGCCGGCCGAACCTGTGCCCGCACTGCCCTGATCTGACACATCAAAGCCGCTGAGGTTAATCCCCTGACTGGCAAGCGCGTCGCGCAGCCGGTGAGCACTGGACTCCAGCACTTCGCGTACCTGTGGATTCTGAGTCTGCACCTGAATCGTGGCCTGGTCCTGATTCATGTGCAGTTTAATCTCCAGGCTGCCAAGCTCCGGCGGGTCGAGCTGAATGCGTGCCTGCTTCACGTCATCGGCCACCATGGTGACAATCCGCGCGCCCAACGCACCGCCCCATTCACGACGGTCCTGACCAAAATCCAGTTTGTCGCGGGTATGCAGCAGGCGGTTGCCTTCGGAAAGCTCATCCGTTGACGCTGTCAGGTCGGCTGATACATCGGCGGCGGTTGTCGGTGTTGTGGCGCTATCGGCAGCCACCGCCGTTGCCGTCAGCGGTACTGTGGTCTGAGCCTGAGTCTGGGCGGATGTTGTCAGTGACGACGCGCTTTGCGCATTCTGGGCGCTGAACAACGACTGAGTCATGGACGAGGCTTTATCCGCACTGACGGGTTTATCGTCGGCCATGTAGAAATCTGAAGCATCACTGGCGGTCAGATCCACGGCCGTCTCCGCATCGTCTGCCGGTGCAGCCGCATTGTTCAGTCCACCCTGCGGAAGATCCGGACGGCGGCGACCTTCACCGGCGGCGATGTTCAGTCCGTCATCCGCCGTCATGGCATCGCCCACCGCATCCGCCATCGCGGGCGGTGGTGGTGGCCCAACCAGCACGGCGCTGGCCGCGTCCTCCGGGCTGAGCCCGGCCAGAGTCAGCGCATCGCTTGTGTCATCGTCCGTGCTGTCTGCCAGCGCTTCCTGGTCGGCTTCGGTCAGCGGAGCTGACAACGGTCGATAGGCCAGAGGTTCCTGCGCCTGCCGGATCTGGCCGAGCAGATCGTCCACACCGGCGTCGGCCGTCGGCAGCGCCTCCTCCGGCAGGCCCGGCAACGCCGTCGGCAGCAGCGGCAAAGCCTGATCATCCTGCGGCAAAGTTTGTAGCAGACTGAGCGGCGAAACCGTGGCCGGCAACGCGCTGTCCAGCGACAGATCTTCTGGCATCAGCGTCGACATCAGCGCCGAGAAATCCCCGCCGCCCTCAGTATCCATCAGGGCTGAGAGGCCTGAATCCGGTGTCTGCCCGAGCATAGAGAACAGACTTAATACGGATGAATTGGGTTGCGTAGCATTCATGAACAGCTCCGTAGAAGCGGATGGTCATTAAGGTTCTGAGTGCATAACGCAAAGGGCGGGCCAGTTTGGCCAACGCTCGGGAAGATAGGGGTAAGAAAAGAAAAGCGTCGTAACAGACGCTCAGTGATGAGTGCCCGGATCAGAGCACTCAAAGCGGAGAATTCAGATCATTTCGGTCAGCAGACGCCGGACCTGAGAATATTCCTGTTCAATCTGGCCAACCAGCTCCGGCGCCTGGGCGAGATCGCTGTTTTTGCCGGCCATTTCCAGCGCGTAGCAAAGCTTGGCCAGAGGAGCTGCGCTGATATTACTGCTGGCACCTTTAAAGCTGTGGGCCAGTTCGCGTACGACGACGGCATTGCCGTCATTAACGGCTGTATGCAACTGGGGCAGGCGAGCGTCGGAATCTTCCAGATACACCTGAATCAGTTCCGGAAATTCGTCTTCCATCACCTCCCTCAGCATATCCATAGCATCAATATCAAAATGATCCGTGAGCACGACTAATCTCTCCCTTCGGTATTACCGGGCCATCGTATCACCGCCTCAACCTTGTTGCCTATTCCGGAATATTCGAGCGATTCACAGATATCCATCACCAGAGGCAATCCGCGACCGGAATATTGGTTATCACCCTTGCGCTTGGCCATCATGGCTTGGTAATCAAAGCCGGGCCCACTGTCCTCCACCATGACCGACAGCGTACCGCTGCGTCCATCGCCACGATGGCGCATGTGAATTCGTACGTAGCCTTCTTCAAGCGCCGCCAGCCGCTCTTCACGCAGTTTGTAATACTGCATAAAACCATCGGCAGTGGCTTTCATGTCGGACCTCAGCCCCAAAACGCCGTGCTCAAAAGCGTTGGAAAATAATTCGGCCATGACGGTGTACAGCTGACCACCTTTTACCCTGAGCCCCGGCACTTCCATCATGACGTGAATCATCAGTGGCAGCGGATTAAAATTCTTCAGCGACGCCACGCCCAGTTCGTAGCACATTTCCCAGTCAATCGGACCGGAAACCGGGCCGGATGCGAGCTGGAGTTTTACTTCTTCCAGCTCGTTTTCCTCGACCATTTTGACTTCCAGCAACGTGGTGTCGTCATCGTTGCCACTGCCCTGCAAAAAGTCCGTCAGCGCCTGCTGAATATTGTCGAACACCTGATCGGGTTGCGTGGCCTGCTCAAATACCGCCCGCAGACGCGCTTCACCAAACATGTCGCCATCCGGATTACGGGCTTCCTGTATGCCGTCTGACCAGACGAATAAACGGTCGCCGGCAGCGGCCGGGTATTCGGTCATTTCGTCTTTGAATTTTTCATTACTGAGCACACCCAGCGGCAGATTGCGTGAGGTCAGTACTTCAAAGTCACCGGAGTTACGCAGCAGATAGCAGTCAGGCACACCGCCCATCCACACACTCATCGACTGACGGTCGAAACTCAGTTCCACCACCACCGCGCAGCAGAAAAAACCGACCGGCAGGATGCCTTTCAGTTTGAGGTTAATTTCCCGAAGAATGTCACGCAGGGCAAACCCTTTGGCGGTCATCCCATAAAAAATTTCCGCCATCGGCATGGCGCCGATCGCCGCCGGTAAACCATGACCGGTAAAATCACCGAGCAACAGATACATGCCCCCGGCCGGGTTACGCGCGGCCAGTAAAACGTCGCCGTTGAACACCGCCAGTGGCGACAACATATAGCGGATGTTCGGCGCCGACAGGCAGCCGGCGTGCGCCACGTTATCGAATACCGCTTTGGCCACACGCTGCTCGTTGACCAGGTGCTCGTTGTTGGCGGCAATGGTGTCACGCTGGGACTGCAGGGTGCGGTGCATTTCACTCATGCGGTGAAACGAATTGATTTTGGCCTGCAGGATGATGTGGTTGTAAGGCTTGGAAAGAAAGTCGTCGCCGCCGGACTCTAAGCAGTCGGCCAGACTCTGGGCATCGGTGAGCGAGGTCAGGAAAATAACGGGAACAAAATCTTCACCGGCATTGGCTTTGATTCGACGGGCTGCTTCGCGGCCGTCCATCACCGGCATCATTACGTCCATCAGGACGATATCGGGGTGAAACTCCTCGAAGGCCGCCACGGCCAGGGCGCCATTTTCGGCTTCGAACACTTCATAGCCCTGATTACGGACAATCCGCGACAACACCATCCGGTCTATCTGGTTGTCGTCCGCAATCAGAACCCTGATACCATCCATGGCGACTGGTCTTACTGAATTTTGAACAGCTGTTCGAAGTTCGAGATGGTCAGAATCTTACGGACATCCTGATTGCAGTTCACGATCTGTACGTCCGCACTGTCGCCGCCGGCGTGATCGCGCAGCAACAACAGCATGCCCAGCGCCGAACTGTCCAGATACGAAGTGCCGCCGAGATCCACGACGAAGCTCTTCACGTCGCCAGCCACACCTTCATACGCCTCACGGAATTCCTGATGCGCGCTGAAGTCGAAACGGCCGTCGACTTTAATGGTCAGTTCCCGCCCATTCCCTGCGAGAGATGCTTGTACAGTCATCGATAACTCTCCAACAGTTATTATTCGCCGTCCTGGCGCTGCCAGCACCGGCTGTTCTGATCAAAGCCTACTGTTAATAGGTTTAGCACAAAGATGCCAGATGTCATGGCTCAGCGTGCAGCTTCTAGAATCGCCTTCGAAATTTTGCCCAACGGCAGCACTTCGTCCACAGCCCCAAGATCATAAGCGGCTTTCGGCATGCCCCATACTACCGAACTGGATTCATCCTGAGCGTAGGTGCGGGCGCCAGCGTCATGCAGACGCTTCATCGCCGCCGCCCCGTCAGCGCCCATGCCGGTCAGCATCACCGCCACCAGTTTTGATGAATCCATCAATTGGCCGAGCGAGTCAAACATAACCTCAACCGACGGCCGGTGTCTGTTCACTTTGTCGGAACCGTCCAGAACACAGAATAATTTCTGACCTTCGCGGCGGAAACGCAGGTGGTAATCGCCGTGGGCAATGATGGCACGCCCGGGCCGCACCTCCAGTCCTTCGGCGGCCTCGAGCACCTCCATCGCCATATTGCGGTCAAGACGCATGGCCAGCGAGGCGCTGAACACCGGTGGAATGTGCTGGGTAATCACAATCGGCGGGCAATTGCCGGAAATGGTCGACAGCAATTCACGTATGGCCTCCGTGCCACCGGTTGACGAACCGACGGCCACGATTTTGCTGTACTTGGTATCGGTGATCGGGGCCGGATCGATGCGCGGCTTGCGAGCCGCGGTCATCGGCTGCACCCGGGCGTTGGCCGCCATGCGCACTTTTTCGCGCAGCAGCTCGGCAAAGGCGTTAAATCGTTCCGGGTTTTCGGCGTTGGGTTTGGCGATGTAATCGACCGCCCCCATTTCCAGCGCATCCAGCGTGGCCGGCGCACCGGCTTCGGTCAGGGTCGACACCATGACCACCGGCATAGGACGCAGCCGCATGAGGTTGCTGAGGAACTGCAGGCCGTTCATTTTCGGCATTTCAACATCGAGGGTCAGAACGTCCGGTGACAACTGTTTGATCTTCTCACGGGCAATGAAAGGGTCAGCCGCCATCCCGACGACTTCGATGTCGTCCGAATTGTCGAATACCTCTTTCAACATCTTACGGATCAGGACGGAGTCGTCGATGATCAGTAACCGAATTTTCTTGTCCATCATCGTCCTTCAGCTGATGTTGTCAGAACAGATCAATACTGCCTGCATCAGCAACCGCAGGTTTGGACACCTGTTGCTGATATGCCACTTCCCTTTGCAGCAGAGTATCGTTCTGGAGCTGACGGATTCTCCGCACTTTGGCCGCGCCAGTGTCCGGAAAATACAGAACCTTGCGCGCGTACACATCGCCCAGGTCGGACGCCGCCACGCTCAGCCCTTCGTTCTGCAGATAATTATAGGCAAACAGAATGTTGCGCTGACCGATGTCGCTCATGGAGGCGATCATCTGGCCACCACCAAACAGCTTGACCTCCAGATTCTCGCGCTTGCCACCCCGTTTAAGAATTTCGTTGATCAGGTATTCCATCGCCCAGTTGCCGTAACGCGAAGCATGGGTGTTAGGGTTGGTGCCCCACACATCCGATGAATGCTCGCCCTGTTCGGGCAACATAAAGTGGTTCATTCCACCAATGCCGCGTACTTTGTCGCGCACACAGGCCGAGATACATGACCCGAGAACCGTCACAATCATTTCGCCATGCGTCGACACATAAAATTCGCCGGGCAGAATTTTAGCCGCCCACACTTTATGGACGTTATCCCAGTAGCGGTTTACGTGTTCAAAACCGGCACCTACGGGTGGCTGAACGGGACGAGGTGGCTCATGGATACTCATTTCACCTTCCGATATATGGTTTGACCCAATGACTCAAAACGGGTCGAAATGCCCTGCAGGTTTTCCGAATGGCCGATCATCAGGTGTCCGCCCAATGGCAGATGATTGGCAAAGCGATCGAATAAAACCTTCTGGGTATCCTTATTAAAATAGATCACAACATTGCGGCAGAAAATGATGTCGAAGGTGCCGGTAATCGGCCAGGCCTCGAGCAGATTCAGGCGTTTGAAATGCACCATATTGCGCAGTTCTTCTTTTACCTGAACGGTTCTGCCGTCTTTACTCTGCATAAAAAATCGCTTCAGCACCGCGTCATCCAGTCCGTCAATGCTGGACATGGGGTAGACGCCACGGCGCCCGGTATCCAGCACATTGGAATCAAGATCGGTTGCCAGAATTTTCACATCCCAGTCGGACGGAAAGCCCACCTGGCGAATGGTTGCAGCAATCGAATACGCTTCCTGCCCGGTGGATGAACCCGCCGACCAGATACGCAGCTTCTTCTCATCTTTTTTGGCAAAACGTAACTGCGGAAACAGCGTCTCACGCAGGAAGTTAAAGTGATGCTTCTCGCGAAAAAACGACGTCAGGTTGGTGGTCAGCGAATTAATAAAATCCGTGGCTTCTGTATCCAGATGCGCTTCCAGATAGTCGAGGTACTCACGAAAGTTATTTAAGCCGTGCGCCCGTACCCGACGGGCAATCCGGCTGTACACCATGCTGCGTTTATGATCGGCGAGAACGATGCCCGTCAGTTCCCCCGCTAGGCGGGAGATGTGACGGAAATCGTCGTCGGTCATCAGAAATTCGCGGACTTCCTCTTCTGCGCTTTCGCCCATTCCTGCACTCCGCTATTCCGCTCAGAATTCAGCCCAGTCGTCGTCATCGGAACTGACAGAGAAGCCGGATGATTTCATGCCGGTTGTCTGGCCTTTACCGGATGACGGTGCTTTCGCCGCTGGCTTTGCAGGTGGGGGCGTTGAAGCCGCAGGGGCTGCGTAACCACCGCCCATGGCGCGATGATTGCCGTCCAGAGTAAAGAACTCCATCATCTGCATCATCGACTGGGCCTGTTCAGCCATGGCTTCACCGGCGGCCGACGCTTCTTCTACCAACGCGGCGTTCTGTTGCGTCATCTCGTCCATTTGCGCTACGGCAGCGTTCACCTGCTCAATACCGGCCGACTGTTCGCGGGCCGCAGTACTGATTTCCTGAATCATGGTCGATACGCGCTCAACCGCCTGAATAATTTCGCTCAGGGTGCGTCCGGACTCGTTCACCAGCGATGTACCGGCGTCGACTTTATCCACGCTGTCACGGATCAGATCTTTAATTTCACGCGCAGCACCGGCCGAGCGTTGCGCCAGATTGCGCACTTCACCGGCGACCACCGCAAAACCACGGCCCTGTTCACCCGCCCGCGCCGCTTCTACCGCCGCATTCAGCGCCAGCAGGTTGGTCTGGAAGGCAATTTCATCGATGACACTGATGATGTCGGCAATTTTCTTCGAGGCATGGTTGATTTCTTCCATCGCCACCACAGCTTTGCTGACCACGTCACCGCCGGACTGAGCTTTTACTTTGGCCGACGACGCCAGTTCGTTGGCGTGCACTGCATTGTCACCGGTCTGTTTCACCGCACTGGTCATCTCTTCCATACTGGAAGCGGTTTCTTCCAGGCTGGAGGCCTGTGACTCGGTACGTTTACTCAGATCGGCGTTGCCCTGGGCAATTTCACTGGCACCTGTGGATACGGTCGAGGCCGCTTCACGGATGCGGGTAATGATTTCCGTTAAACGCTCTACGGTGGAGTTGGCATCCTGTTTCAGTTTGCCAAAGGCACCCTGATATTCCTCGTCAATTTTGCGGGTCAGATTGCCGTGCGCCAAGGCATCGAACACGCGCACAGTATCGCTGATGACGCTGTCGGCAACGGTCAGCAGACGGTTCAGACCTTCGGCCAGTTTAAGGAAGAAGCCGTCTTTGCCACGCACTTCAATCCGGCGCGACAAGTCACCCGCCACGGCGGCTTCGACGATCAGATCGATTTCTTTCTCGGCCGACACTTCCTGGGTGCGGTCCATCCACTCCACGATGGTGCCGATACGCTCTTTCAGATCATTGAAAATCGGGTTCGCAGTCAATGCGAAGGTGCGGCCACCGACCACAATCTGGGTACGGTAGGTTGATTTCAGCGCTGCCAGCATGGAGCGCTGATGAGCCGGATTTTTATGGAAGATGTCGATGTTTTTGCCCATCAGGTTCGCAGCATCAAACGACGGCAGTTCTTTTCTCAGATCCGCTTCTGCATTTTTCAGCATCGCGCTCACTGAGTTATTCAGATACACAATATCCAGATCGTTATCAGCGATCATGGCGTTGGTGGCCACCACATCGAGTGCCTGTTTCACGCGGGCGTTGGCGTCCGACTGACGTTTTTCATCGGCTTCACGCTGCAGTTGGGCGGTCATATCTTTCCACTCAACCACGGTACCGATGCGTTGATTGTCATCGTTGAATACCGGATTGGCGATCAGAGAGAAGGTACGGGCGCCAACCACAATCTGGGTACGGTACGTGTCTTTCAGGGCCGCCAGCATAGAGCGTTGATGCGCCGGATTTTTATGGAAAACATCGATGTTTTTGCCGATCAGATCGTTGGCGTTGAAGTTCGGCAATACCTTCTTCAGGTCGCTTTCCACATCCTTCATCATTTCCTGAACAGAATCGTTCATGTAAACGATGATGCCGTCGTTGTCGGCAATCATGGCGTTGGTATCAACCACGTCCAGTGCCTGCCGTACCCGGCGGTTGGCGTCAGCAATCAGACGCTCGGCGTCTTCTTTCGCCAGCTGCTCGGTAATATCGACCCATTCAACAATGGTACCTACGCGCTTACCACTGAGATCCAGCCAGGGAGAAGCGGTTAACGAAAAGGTCAGCCCCGCTAATTTCAGATTGGTTTTATAGGCAGACTTCAACTCACCAATCATGTGGCGCTGATGCTCAGGCTTCTTGTGGAATACATCCACACAGGTACCAATCAGATTTTTAACGCTGAAGTTGCTCAGGGTTTGTTTAATTTCGGCTTCCCTGTGTTCAAGCATGGCCTTCAGGCTGTCATTCACATACAAGATGTTCATGTCGTTATCAGCCAGCATCACGTTAGCCTGACAAATTTTCATCGCATTGGCAGCGTTGGCATTGAACAGGTTCTGCTGTTCCTTTTTGATCCGCTCCGTTATGTCTGTGGCGTACTTAACCACTTTAAAGGGCACGCCACGGTCATCCGCAATCGGGTTATAGGATGCCTGAATCCAGATATCGGCACCGGCTTTATTAACGCGCTTGAACTCCGCCTGAGTAGGGCGCCCCTGATTGAGTGCGCGCCAGAATTCGGCGTAATCGCCGCTGTCGCCGTAGCTTTTCTCAACAAAGATACGGTGGTGCTTACCCCGCACTTCATCGAGCGTGTAGCCCATCAGAGAAAGGAAATTGGCATTGGCATCCAGAATCGTTCCGTCCATCGAAAATTCGATGCGCGCCATGGTTTTATCCAGCGCTGACAGTGTGGCGAACAATTCCTTCTCATGCTGAGACGGGCCTGAATTCAGAAAGCTCTTGAACATACTCATAACAGTTTCCTTTCCCTAACCGATCAACCGAAAAACGGCGGATCCTTTGTTATTGGCTGACCGCACCCGGCATCTCACTGCTGGCCGGAATCTTCAGTAACTCATTCACATCCAGCAGGATGACCATTTTTTCATTCACGCTGACCAAGCCACGAATAAAACGCGAATTGCAGTCTTCCGTCAGTTCTGGTGGTTTCCGGGTCGCCTGTTCGGAAATGGTGTACACATCCGACACCGCATCGACCACGATACCCATCACCCGCTCGCCGTTGTTGTGTTCCACTTTCAGGATCACCACCACGGTCACCGGGCTGTACTCCACCCGTTTCAGGCCAAAGCGGATACGCAGATCCATGATCGGCACTATGGTGCCGCGCAGGTTAATCACGCCACGGATATACTCTGGGGCATTCGGAATCAGCGTCGATTCTTCCCAACCGCGTATTTCCTGCACGGCCAGAATATCGACACCGTATTCTTCGTCCGCCATCATGAAGGTCAGGTACTGCTGTTCATGCAGACTGCGCTCTTCGCCTTTTGTCTCTGCCACTGCGCTCATAGATTTATCCTACGCTGCACGCTCTGGTCGTTTATGATCCGGCATCAGATCCATTGCTTTACCCACGCCGGAAATATCGATAATCAATGCTACGGTGCCGTCGCCTAAAATCGTGGCGCCGGAAATACCCGCAACTTTCTGATAATTCTGTTCAAGGCTCTTAATCACCACCTGCTGCTGACCAAGCAGATCATCGACCACGATACCGATTTTCTCTGTGTCGCCTTCGACCACCACCAGCATTGGGTTTTCAAACTCTTCCTCTTCCGGCCGCAGGCCAAACATTTCGTCCAGACGGACGATCGGAATGTATTCCTCACGCAGCTTCATCACATGCTGACTGCCGGTGATGTTGTTGAGTGAACGCTTCTGCAGCTGAATGGATTCGACGATGGATACCAGCGGGAAGATGTACGTCTGATCGCGGACCTTCACCAACTGACCGTCCAGAATGGCCAGCGTCAGTGGCAGGCGGATAACAAAGGTTGATCCTTTGCCACGCGTGGATTTCACTTCGATGGTGCCATTCAGTTCATTAATGTTGCGACGCACCACGTCCATACCGACACCGCGGCCGGAAATATCCGACACCACATCGGCGGTGGAAAAGCCCGGCAGGAAAATCAGCTGGTGAATATCTTCCGGAGAAAGCTCGGCATTCTCGGGCACCAGTTTCTTCTGTTTGGCTTTGCTCAGAATTTTTTCTTCATTAAGACCGGCACCGTCATCGCTGACTTCGATGACGATATTGCCGCCCTGGTGGTAGGCATTCAGGGTGATATTACCCTCGGCTTTTTTACCCGCTGCAATGCGCTTGTCGGTCGTTTCAAGACCGTGGTCCATGGAATTACGCACCAGATGCACCAGCGGATCACCGATTTTTTCCATAACGGTTTTATCAAGCTCGGTGTTTTCACCCAGCATGATCAGGTTCACCTGTTTACCCAGCTGACCGCCGAGGTCGCGCACCAGTCGCGGAAAGCGGCTGAACGCAAAACTGATCGGCATCATGCGGATTTTCATCACGCTTTCCTGCAGCTCGCGGGTGTTCTGCTCAAGCTGAGCCAGACCTTCCTGCAGGCGTGACAGGCGGCTGATATCGAAATCCTGCCCGAGCTGCCCCAGCATCGACTGAGTGATCACCAGCTCGCCGACCATATTGATCAGGCTGTCGACCTTGTCGATGGAAACCCGGATGGACGATGGTTCGTTGCTCTTTGGTGACTTGGCTGCAGCAGCGGTTGTTGCTGCCTGAGCCGCAGAGCCGGCCGCCAGATTGGCCGCGGTAACGGCGGCGGTGACGGCTTCCGGAATCACAGGGCCTGCGGAGGCGGTTTCTGTTGTTGCCGCTTTTTCTGTTGTTGCGGCATGTTCTGGCGCGGCGGCTTTTTCAGCCACAACAGAGGATTCCGCTGAGTCGGCCGAGGATGCTGACTCCGCACCTAAGGGCTCACAGGTGATTTCGCACTCATCGGCTACCCATTCGAATACCGCCATGACACTGCTTTTATCGATGGCACCACGGACTTCGATGTCCCAGCTCAGATAACACAGCTCAGGGCTTAAATTACTCAGATCCGGGAGTTCATCGGTATTCGGATGGGCAGTAAAGTTGCCCTCGCCCACCAGCTCCTGCAATTCGCGGAACATGCGGAAAGGCTCATTACCGGTTTGCAGTAAATCCTGCTGGGGACGGAAGGTGATTTTCCAGCCTGACGCCACAGGTTCCGCGGTGGAAACGTCTGCTTTTGCATCGCTGGCGTCGGTGGCAGCCATTTCTCCGCGGAGAATGGCCTCAAACTGCTTCTTTAAACTTGCCGGACGTTCCTTGTCGGGCTCCTGTCCGCTCTGCAGATGACTGAGCATGGCTCTCAGACAATCCACCGATTGCAGAAACAGGTCGACGTATTCACGCACCATCACGCGGGTACCGGATCGGATTTCATCGAGCAGGGTTTCCACCACGTGGGTGAATTCCGATACCTGCATAAAACCAAATGTACCGGCACCCCCCTTAATCGAATGGGCGGCACGGAAAATGGTGTTTACGGTTTCTGCATCCACACTTTCGGGCTGCAGATCCAATAACTGACTTTCCATAACATCCAGGCCCTCGAAACTTTCTTCGAAGAAAACCTGGTGAAATTGCGAAAGATCAATGCTCATGGTGTTATCCCAGAACGCGCTTAATGGTGCTCAGCAGTTGCTCGGGATTGAAAGGCTTTACAATCCAGCCGGTGGCTCCTGCCTGTTTTCCCTGTGCTTTCATATCGCCGGCCGATTCAGTGGTCAGCATTAACACAGGCACAAACTTGTAATCGGCCAGTTGGCGCAATTCCTTTACTAATTCGATGCCATTCATGTTGGGCATGTTTACATCAGACAGGACCAGATCGAATTTTTTCTGGTTTGCCAGTTGCAGTGCCTGAACACCATCGGCTGCTTCCTGCACGTCATGTCCGGCTCCCCGCAGGGTGAAGGACACCATCTGTCGCATGGATGCTGAATCGTCGACAGCTAAAATGCTTGCCATGTTTAGGACTCCTGTAGATCAGTGTTGCAATGAGGGTTCGGACAGATTTAACGCGCTGGTCAGACCAAGATAACCGGCCGTTTCCAGCAGCACAGAGCTGGTGCCCTGCCATTGAATGGTGTGATCGGTTTTGCTGAGGGATTTCTGCAGAGCGCAGATCAGTTGCAGCCCGGCGGTGTCGCAATATTGAATGCGGCTGCCGTCGAGCACTATGTCTGCACTTTCCTGTAGCGACTTTTCCAGCTGATGCAGAAGCTCTTCTGCATGTTCAATACTGAGCCGCTCTCCGCAGTCGATGGTGATGCCTTCTGTCATGGCCCCAACCTTTGCACGTTATCCTTACGCTAAGACTAGACGGAGTTAGCAAACGCGCTAGAAAAAACCCCATGAGATGGGCGTTTATTCAACGGATAACTGGCATTAATCAGGTGCGACGTTGTCCATTGCGGTTAAAAGCTGCCCGGTTGGCCCATTCATCGGATTGTTTCTGCGCCTGTCGGTCATCGGCGGCGGCGGCTTCGCCTTCGAGGCGGTCGATAAGATCACTTAACGCTTTCACCTTACCGTGCCATTGCAGGTACAACTCACGGGCGGCATCGGCGCGCTTGCGCAGCAGACTGATCTGTTCATTCTGACTGCGCATGGCGCTTTCGATCTGAGACATAAACCCCAGGGTGTTATGCATATGGCCGGCACTGAGCTGACCTGGCAGGGAGATTTTCTGTTGGTATTCATCGCGATACAGGCTGAGCTGTTCGCGTTGCTGTTCTTCGGCGCGCAGTTTCTGCTCGATGTCGCCCCAGACCGAAAGCGCCTCTTTTTCTTCGCGTTCGGTCAGATCCAGCACGACCTGAAGGCGGCGCGCACGGGGGTGACGGCGGTTCATTTTTTACGGGTCTCGGCCGGAGGCGTCGGGAACAGCTCGTTCAGATGGCGGATGCTGGCCGCCAGATCGGCGCCTTCCCGCAGCCCCTGACGCAGCATGCCTTTAATGCGCGGCATACGCTCAATCGCCACATCGAGAATCTGATCGTTGCCGGCCTGATACGCGCCCACCGCAATCAGATCCTGATTCTGGCGGTAATGCGACATCAGCTGTTTGCACAGCTGGGCTTTGCGTAACCATTCATCGGGCACAATTTGCGGCATCACCCGGCTGACCGAGGCTTCCACATCAATGGCCGGATAATGGCCTTCTTCGGCCAGCTTACGCGACAGCACAATGTGACCATCCAGAATCGCCCGGCTGGCGTCGGCAATCGGATCCTGCATGTCGTCGCCTTCACTGAGCACTGTGTAGAACGCGGTAATCGAACCACCGCCTTCGGCGCCGTTACCCGTGCGTTCGACCAGCTTGGGGAGTTTATTAAATACCGACGGTGGATACCCTTTGGTCGCCGGCGGCTCACCGACGGCCAGCGCAATTTCACGCTGCGCCTGCGCGTAACGGGTAAGGGAATCCATCAGCATCAATACGTTCTTACCCTGATCGCGGAAATACTCCGCGACCGAGGTGCAGTATTGCGCTGCACGTAATCGCATTAATGGCGAATCATCGGCGGGTGAAGCAATGACCACCGACCGCACCAGACCTTCTTCGCCCAGAATTTCATCAATAAATTCTTTTACTTCACGGCCGCGCTCGCCGATCAGACCCACAACAATAATGTCGGCACTGGTAAAGCGCGTCATCATGCCGAGCAGCACGCTTTTACCGACACCGGAACCGGCGAATAAACCAATACGCTGACCACGTCCGACGGTGAGCATGGCGTTGATCGCGCGGATACCCACGTCGAGCGGTTCACGAATCGGCGCCCGGTGCAGAGGGTTGATATAACGCCCCTGCAGACTGCCCTGTTCGACCGCACTTAACGGGCCTTTGTTATCCAGCGGCCGGCCGGTACCGTCGAGTACCCGCCCGAGCAAATTAAAGCCCACCGGTACATCGGCGTTCATGGTCAGGGGCCAGACCCGCGCACCGGGACGCAGACCGTCGACCTGTTCAATGGGCATTAAAAAAATGCGTTCGTCGTCGAAGCCCACCACTTCGGCTTCCACATCGCCGGCGTGGCGACGTTCAACCATGCAGCGATCACCAACCCGCACATTCAGCCCCACAGCCTCCAGCGTAAGGCCCACCATGCGCACCAGTTTGCCGGCGACGCGCGGCTGATAGGGTTTGATTTCAGGCAGAATATCGGCCCAGCGTTCACTCAGGCTCATGGGCATCACCGGCCTGAGGTTTCAGGACATCATCTTCGGCACTGTCGGCCGCTGGACTGGCAAGAGGGTCGGTCAGAGATTCGGTGGGCTGCTCGGCGGCAGCCGCAGAGACATTCAGAGTATCAGTGCTACCGGCAGAGTCCGCCGACGTACCGTCCGCCATGGCGGCATCCGCTTCGGACCCAATGTCCGGCTGATCACGTTCGTTGTTGTCGTTGCCGTTGTCGTTGCCGTCGCCGAGGCCTTCTGTTGCGTCATTCAGAGCATCATTATCCGGACTGGGCTCTGCCGGCATTGCCTCAGCCAATTCCGTAGCAGGCTCCGCTGCGACTTCAGTCCGGTTATCGGACGGAATAAGGGTATTTTCCCATTCAACCGCTTCGCGTTCGTCCGGGAAGGTGGCCGCCGCCTGCAGCAATTGCGGCTGAATGTGCGCCAGTAATTGATCCAGTTGTTCCCGTGCGGAATATTCCACCAGTGAGTGTTCACTTTCGATACGGCAACTGCCGGCGGGCAATGAATCGTCGACACTGAAATGCAGTTCGTCGCCAGTCATTTCCAGACTGTTGCGCAGATGGCGGGCGTCGTCGGGGCCGACAAAAATGCGGATGCTCTCTTCACCGGCGGGGAGTTCGTCGAGGGCGCGACGCACAAACGCATGAATGGCTTTGGCACCGTCGGCCATTTCGGCCTGCACCACCCGCTCGCAGATCAGGCTGACCAGATTGGTCAGCACGTCCGGCAGCTGACGGTCGCGTTCGCATAGGTCGGCCTGCAACGTCGCCATGATGCGTTCCAGACGGCGCACCACGGCATTCACGTCGGCCTGGGCTTTGCGTTTGCCTTCTTCTTCACCCACGCGGAAACCGTCGGCCCGACCTTCTTTGTGGCCCTGATCAAAGGCGGCTTTGTAGCCTTCGCTGTGGCCTTCGTCGTAACCGTCTTTGCGGCCCTGCTGGCGACCTTCTACCAGGCCTTGTTCCAGACCGGCGTTGTAAGCATCGCGACGGATATTTTCCAGTTCTTCGGCGGTCGGCAGCGACAGTTCTTCAGAGGCTTCCGCAGCGGCAGCGTCGTCGGCCGGCTTCTCTTCTTTTTCAGCCAGCCACGCCGGCGGCTCGGTCCAGAACGGCAGCCGCCAGGGTTTAACGTTTTCGGCATCTTCCGCCGGAATCGGCTGAAAATGATGGGGCGAACGAATTTCCGACATCTTACATCATGGCCTCGCCGCCACCGCCCAGCACAATTTCGCCGGCATCGGCCAGACGACGGGCGATGGTAAGAATTTCTTTCTGCGATGCTTCCACTTCGCTGACTTTAACCGGACCTTTCGCTTCAAGGTCGTCACGCAGCAGCTCGGCAGCCCGCTTCGACATGTTCTTGAAAATCTTCTCCTGCACCAGAGGGTCTGCGCCCTTGAGTGCAACAACCAGAAGGTCGCTCGACACTTCGCGCATCAGTGCCTGAATACCGCGGTCGTCGACATCGACGAGGTTGTCGAACACGAACATGAGATCCTGAATCTGGGTACCCAGATCTTCGTCCACTTCTTTGATCTGTTCGAGCAGCTCGGCGGCCATGGTGCTGTCCACAAAGTTGACGATGCTCGCTGCCACTTTGACACCGCCCATGGAGGTCGTCTGCGCACCGGCTTTGCCCGAGAACTGACGTTCAAGAATATCGTTCAATTCGTGCAGTGCGGCCGGCTGTACCGCTTCCAGTGCCGCCACCCGCATGATGATGTCGAGGCGCACTTTTTCGTCAAAGTTGGAGAGAATTTCCGCCGATTGATCGGCATCCAGATACGACACCACAATGGCCTGAATCTGCGGGTGTTCGTGGCGGATTAAATCGGCCACCTGGCGGGGCTCCATCCATTTCAGGGAATCCAGACCTGTGGTGTTACCGCCCAGCAAAATACGGTCGATCAGGGCGCCGGCTTTGTCGGTACCGAGAGCCTGCGTCAGCATATTACGGATGTACGCGTCTGAACCCAGACCCATGCCGGTCTGGCCGCTGACGGCTTCAAGAAATTCGCCAACCACACCTTCAACCTGGGTCTGGTTGATGTTGTTCAGCGTGGCCATCGCCGTACCGACCCGCTGCACTTCTTTCGGCCCCATGTGCTTCAGAATTTCAGCCGCGTCTTTTTCGCCCAGCGTCATCAACAGGATGGCAGCACGCTCAAGCCGGTTGAGTTTGGACAGATCGTTCTGGCTGTTCGCATCATCATTTGCCATGGTCTTCGTTCACCCATCTGATCACGACCTGAGCCACCCGCGCCGGGTCTTCGGCAATCAGGCCCTTGAGAGCGTCCAGCTGACGCTCGAAACTTTCGGAAGCACCCGGCAGCAGATATTCATCCATGCCGGAGAGCGTGACTTTATCGCCGTCGAGACCGGCCTCAGCGTCTTCCAGTTCCTCAAGCAGCACAGCGGTATCGTCTTTGCCACGGTTGGCAATGCTCTTGATGGTCGGACGGATGACACCGAAGATCAGCACCAGAATAAACAGGCCAGCGAGAATCTGTTTCATGATTTCCCAGAACCATGGCTGGGTCCAGAAATCCGGATCGCCCAGTTCTGTCTCGCCTTTGCCCATGAACGGCGAGTTGATCACATTCACACTGTCGCCACGGGCGGCACTGAAACCGACCGCGTCTTTGACCAGCAATTCCAGCCGTGCCAGATCGGCTTCGGCCCATGGAGTGTAGACGGTATCGCCGTCGGCATTGACGCTGGCCCGGTCGTTAACCACCACCGCCACGGTCAGGCGACGGATGCGGCCCACCTGCTGCTGTTTGTAACTGAGCGTGCGGTCGACTTCGTAATTGCGTGTGGCTTCTGAGCGCTTGCTGCCGTTGGCACCACCGCTGGTACCGCCGTTTGCCTGTTCTGGCGCCGTGGCCGCGGCTGGCGGTTGATTCGACAGTGCACCCGGAATACCACCGCCGTTTTTATCGGTATTTTCTTCGTTAATTAATTGTTCGCTGCGCAGCGCAATCAGGTCGGGGTTGTACAGTTCTTCACTCTGCTCATGCAATGTGAAGTCTACATCGGCGGACACTTCCGCTTTGTAATTATCCGTACCCAGCACAGGCTTCAGAATGTTATTCACGGCCTGCACGATGGAGTCTTCGACTTTTTCTGTGTATTCAAGCTGCTTGTGGGCGACCATTTCTTCGGTATTTTCCACCGGCTTCGACAATAAATTGCCGAACTGGTCGACCACTGAAACATCGGCTTTGTCCATATCGGAAACGCTCGATGCCACCAGGTTCACAATGGCCTCAACCTGATCGCGCGATAATTCGCGGCCGGCGTACAGCTCAACAAAAACCGACGCACGTGGCTTGCGCTGGTCACGGACAAATACTGATTGTTTTGGCATGGCCAGATGCACACGTGCGTTACGCACGGATTTAACGCTGGCAATGGTGCGCGCCAGTTCCCCTTCGAGGCCACGGCGGTAACGGGCGTTTTCAATAAACTGGCTGGTGCCGAGCGCGGAATCTTTATCCAGCACTTCCAGACCAACGGTCTTATCGTCGATCAGACTGGCGGCTGCGAGTTTCATTCGGGCTTCGTGCAGGTCGGACGCCTGCACCATCAGAATCTGTGAAGACGGATCAATTTCAAACTGAATGCCTTCGCGCTGCAGCACCTCGATGATGTCGCCGGCGTTGTGATCCTGCATACGGTAAATCAGGGGCTTGTAGGTCGGTTCGCGCGACCACATTAAAATGGCGATGGCCAGACCCACCACCAGTGCAACACCCGCAATGACGGCAATCTGGCGTACGATCGACAGACGATTAAATCCGGCCAGAACCGGGTGCGCGTACTGATCTTCCGCCGGGCGGGCGGGCGCAGACGCTTCGACTTCGGCTTCTGAACTGGCGGCTGGTGCGTTATCCATGATCCGTTACCTGATTCAGACCGGCATATTCATGACGTCTTTGTAGGCTTCGACCAGCTTGTTACGGACCTGGGTCATAGCCTGAAAAGACACACTGGATTTTTGCAGTGCAATCATGACTTCGGGTAAATCAATGGAAGTGTCACCCTGTTCAAAGCGGGTAGCCAGATCGGCGGCGACTTTCTGATTTTCATTAACGGAATCGATGGCGTTCTTAAACATACTCTGGAAATCCGGCACCGTATTATCGCCACGAATGGCAGTGCTCTGGGTTTCCTGCTGAATGCGGCGGACACTGTCCACCAGCGACGACGGACTGACGGTCGTTGCTGTCTGTTCATGCTGAGTACGCAGATGTGTGCGGACCTGACGCATCTGCATCAGTACCGAATTAATATCGACGCGGTCCACCATGATAATCCCCTCTGAATCGTGCAGCGCCAGGATCACTACATCCGGAATTTTGACGCTTAAATCCGGATTTCCTATTCGTTTTACTGACGCTGCAATTGGCTTGCCAATCTAAGGCTTGTGTAAAGACGCGCATAAAAAAAGCGCCTCTCGGCGCTTTTTAATCAACAGGTTCAGGCCAGCATGCCCTCGACGTCGATGCCGTCCTCACGCAACTTCGCCATCTTGTAGCGTAACGTCCGCGGGCTGATGCCAAGACGGTCGGCCGCCTCTTTGCGGCTCGGCTCTTCTTTCAACGCCTTCACAATCAGCTCCACTTCGCGCTGACGTAAATCGGAACCCAGTACGCCGTCGTTATCATCGGCCAGCATCATCTCCATCACAGGCGCCGGAGTATGCTGACGGTTTTTAGGCACAGGCGTCAGAATCAGGTCGGCGGCAAAAATCTGCGGGCCGGTCTGAATGATCAGCGCCCGCTGCATGGTGTTGTCGAGCTCACGCACGTTGCCCGGCCAGCTGTGGGCAATTAATTTCTGTTCCGCTTCCGGCAGCAGCGCCGGCGCCGGGCGTTTCATTTTCGCCGCGTGATGCGCCAGCAAGCGGCGCGCCAGTGGCAGAATGTCGTCGCGGCGATCGCGCAGCGGCAGCCACTGCAGCGGGAACACACTCAGGCGGTAGTAAAGGTCTTCGCGGAATTTACCTTCGGCCACGTAGTCGGCCAGCTCACGGTTGGTGGTGGCGATAATTCGCACATCCAGATCCAGCACTTTTTTGCCACCCAGACGCTCGACCTGACGCTCCTGCAGAACCCGCAGCAATTTCGCCTGCAGGCCGAGATCCATTTCGGTGATTTCATCGAGCAGCAAGGTACCGCCATCGGCCTGTTCAAATTTTCCCGGCATGGCGTTGTAAGCGCCGGTAAACGCGCCTTTTTCGTAACCGAACAACATGGCTTCGAGCATATTTTCCGGGATCGCGGCGCAGTTAATGGCAATAAACGGCTGGTGACGACGGGACGATTGCTGATGAATGTAACGCGCCAGCACTTCTTTACCGGTGCCGCTTTCACCGCTGATTAATACCGTGGAATCGGTCTGGGCGACGCGTTGTGCCAGCTGAAATAATTGTTGTGACACCACGGATTCGGCCACCGGATCGGTATCGTTCTGCTCCACCGGCGAGCTGCTGAAAGTACGCAGGATGGCTTCCAGTTCGGCCAGTTCAAACGGCTTCATTAAATAATCGTTGGCACCACGCTGCATGGCCTTCACCGCCTGACCGACATCGCCATAAGCGGTCATCAGCACCACAGGTAACCAGGGGTGTTCGGCCTTCACGGTCTGCAATAATTCCAGACCGTCCATTCCCGGCATATTAATGTCCGACAGCACCAGATCGAGATTGCGTGAACGGACAATGGCCAGCGCATCAATGCCGTTACCCGCTTCACTCACCTCATGCCCTTTGAGCATCAGCGTATCGACCATGGCTTCGCGCAGCTTCGGATCGTCTTCAACAACCAGTAATTTCATGGGATTCTCCTCACACCGCTATTGCAGTATCAGCTCCGCCGAAACACCGCCGGCCGGACTGTCGGTTAACAAAAATTCGGCACGGTGTGCGCGGGCAACCGCCTGCACCACGGCCAGCCCAAGACCGGTACCATTGGCCTTGGTGGTAAAAAATGGCTGCATGATTTTTTCTTTCTGGGCATCTGTCAGGCCCGGGCCGTTGTCCATCACCCGGACATGCACACGCCCGTCCTCTGCTTCAGACACCTGAATATCTATGTGCACCGGCGGCTCAACCGATTCGAGGGCGTTGTTCACCAGATTCATCAGCGAGCTGATTAATGCGTCACGGTTGCAGATGATTTTCCGCTGCGGAATTTCATTGTGAATGCTGCAGGTGGCGCCATAACTGGCGAGCGGCACTTCCATGGCGGCCGAAACACCCTGCATTAATTGCTGCAGCGTGATTTCGTCATTCAGTGGTGCTTCACCACGGGCGAAAATCAGCATGTCGCGCACCTGATTTTCCAGATGACGCAGACGTTCATTGAGTTTGCCGGCAAATTTCACCCGGGTGCTGTTGTCCAGCTCCGGATTTTCCAGATGCCCGGCATATAAGGTGGCTGCGGCCAACGGCGTGCGGATCTGATGCGCCAGCGAAGCGACCATTTTGCCCATCGCCGACAGCCGTTCATGCTGACTGAGCTTGCTTTGCAGGGCGCGGGTTTCTGTCATATCGGTCAGTAAAATCAGCTGCCCCGGCTCATTGGCCATGGGTGCCGTGCGCAAATGCACGCGGCGGCCGTCGACCAGAGAAATTTCGTGACCATCGTCCTGGCGCGGTTTAAAACAAATGCGGATCAGATTGCGCCAGCGCTCACCAATCAGGCTGCGCACTCCGGCGTTCGGCAGTAATAAATCGTCCGCGGCCGGATTACTCTGTGCCACGTACCCGTTCTGATCGATCAGCAGAACGCCCGCCGGCAGCAGCTGCAGCAGGCTTTTCAGGCGGTCTGCCAGACGTTCTTTTTCCGCCAGTTCCTGCATGCGCTGCGCCGACACCGACGCCAGTTCACCACTGAGCTGTTCGACTTTGTGTTCGAGGAAACTGTAGGAGTCTGTGAGTTGTTGCGACATCTCGGAAAACAGGGTGAACGCTTTGCGCAGTTCCGCCTGATCCATATGCATGTGGCCAGCACCCGGAAGCTCGGTTTGCGGACTTAACGCTGCATTCGCCATAAACACCTCATGTTTTTGCCGGTTTTCCGGCAATAAATCGTCACAAATGAGGCTTGAGCAATTAGCGTGCCGACTATCCAGCACCTGGCGCAGCGAAAAGTGTCAATGAATCTCTGACGGCTAACGTCTTGTCAGATAAAGAAAAAGGCCGGCAAATGCCGGCCTTTTCGGGAGGAATCAGGCGAAATCTTTTTCTTTCCGCCCAAGATTGTACTTACGCATTTTCTCCACCAGCGTGGTGCGGCGGATATTCAGCTTTTCTGCCGCACGGGCGACGATGCCATTGGCATCATCCAGCGCCTGCTGAATCAGGGAGCATTCCAGATCCTGCAGATATTCACGCAGATCCAGCCCATTCACCGGCAGCAACGCCGGAGAATCAATACCGGCCAGACGGCCTTCAGTCTGGGTGACGTCGGCAATCACAGGCACCGGATTGGCCTCGTCGTTGTCATCCACGTGACGGAATTTCTTCGGTAATTCATTCACGCCGATCACACCGTACGGATGCAGAATCGCCAGACGCTCAACCAGGTTGGCCAGCTCGCGGACGTTGCCGTGCCAGTCGTGACGACAGAGCGACATAATGGCCGCCGAGTTGAACCGGATGGAACCGCGCTTTTCGTTTTCCATGCGGGAAATCAGTTCGTTCAGCAGCAGCGGCAGATCTTCTACGCGCTCGCGCAGCGACGGCATATCAATCGGGAATACATTCAGACGGTAATAGAGGTCTTCACGGAAGGTGCCCTCTTCGATCATCTTTTCCAGATTTTTGTGCGTCGCCGCAATGATGCGCACGTTGGCTTCAATGGTTTTGTTGGAGCCGACACGCTCAAAGGTGTGTTCCTGCAGTACACGCAGAATTTTCACCTGCATGTTCAGCGGCATATCGCCGATTTCGTCGAGGAACAGAGTACCGCCTTCGGCCATTTCGAAACGGCCCGGGCGGGTATTGATGGCACCGGTAAACGCGCCTTTTTCATGGCCGAAGAGTTCGCTTTCCAGCAACTCAGCCGGAATAGCGCCGCAGTTCACCGGCACAAAAGGCTTGTTGCGGCGATGGGAATGGTAATGCAGGTTACGCGCAACCACTTCTTTGCCGGTACCGGACTCGCCCTGAATCATCACGCTGACGTCTTTATCGGCCACCTGCATGATCAGCTCACGCACGTGCTGGATATAACGGCTGGTGCCGACCAGACTGCGGAATAACTGTAATTCCCGGCGTTCACCTCGGCTGCGGTTGTGGGTGTACTGCTCGCGATAGACCTGACAGCGGTGCAGACTGTCGAGCAGTTTGTTGTAGCTTGGCGGCATCTCCAGCGACGCCAGCACAGCACGGCGTACGTGATCCGATACCGCATCGGTCAGCGTGCGGTCGCCCATCAGCAGGATAGGCACGCCTTTGTCCCAGCTGAGCAGTGCTTCAACCACATCTTCGAGATTCAGGGTGTTGCAGTCACCCAGCAACACTGCACTGATTTCTGTACTGTCTTCCACCCGGCCTTCCACTTCGCGGCGCCAGTCGGTCGGACGAGCAACAATGGCCTCTTCACCAAGAAAGTCGAGAATCACTTTCATATCATGGCTACGCTGCTCATTATCGTCGATCAGCAGGACCTTAATTTCTCTCCACATGGTAATCAGCCTTTCCTTCCCGATGCGTGTCGGTTTTTCTTCTGTAAAAACGTCACAGGATTGACTCCAGCCACAACAGTTAAGTCGGACTTTGCGTGCATGTCAAACTTCTGACGTTATTAATAAAAATCTTGTAAAGCGTACGCGACGGCGGCCTTTATAGCTGATAGCGTCGTCAAAAGACAAGGCACGCAGTCCGCTCCAGAGCGTCAGCGTGCCAGCATTGTGTGAAGGTTTTGTAAAGAATCAGGCGGAAATATGAGACTCAAGACGGGTGTCCGGAGTCGGTGCCGAAGCACTGCGTGGCATGCCGGCATTCTGCAGATATTCGTCGCGAATACCGTCCCAGCCCTGCTTAACCTGCATCATCAGCGACATGACTTCGTCGACCATCGCCGTGTCGTTGCGCGCAGTCGCCTGTAACAGACGGCGGTTCATGTAGTCGTAAAGACGATCCAGATTAGCCGCCACTTCGCCACCGGCGCTGTGATTCAGACTGCCCTGCAGCGTGTGAATAATTTCCATCACGCGCCCGAGCAAGTGGGCTTTGGATTCAGTTTCTTCACGCTCCATAGCCCCTTTGGCCTGGGACATGCGTGTCAGAGCCGCTTCCATCAGCAGCTGAATCAGCCGGTGCGGATCGGCATCCAGCACTTCGGAGGTTACGTTAACCTGCTGATATTGTTTGGCGCCACTGTTGTACATACTCGTCTCCTGCTGAGTGTTTGCCTGTTTTCTATTTGACGGCCGCGCTCGCCAATTCTTTAACGCCGGATGCAGAAAAGCTGTGTAAAGACAGCGGCAAGCGGCAACCGCTGGCCTGCCGCGGCAAGTTGCCACCTGCCGTTAATTGCCGTCCTTCACGAAAAATCCCTTAATTTTCAAATCGTTAAAAAATGGCACACAAAATGCTGATCTGCCGGTAATGAAATCCGACAGCTGAGGCTCACTATGGCCAGCGCACAACTCAAACCGGCATCGCGCAGTGATCTGCAATTCGATCACCGTCACTATTATGAAACCGCCAGCCGGCTGTACAGCATTGGCGCAGACGAGCACAACGCCGCCCTGCTGGACGATGCCCTGCAACAAGCACTGTACGCCTATGAGCTGAAGCCGTCGTACGTCGCCGGACTGAACCTGCTGGCACGTATTGAAATGCAGCGCCGTCAGTTTCGCGCGGCGGAGCACTGGGTAGAAACCGGCCTCAAACTCAAACCCGAAAGCGCCAGCCTGCTCTACAGTGCAGGCCATATCGCGCTGGCTCAGCATCAGCTCGAACGGGCAGAAGCGTATTTCAGCCAGTCGACGGCCATTTCGCGCGTGGCAACCAAAGCGGTTAACTCGCTGGCCCACGTAAAATTTCTGCAGGGCGACTATGTTGAGGCCTTCCGCCACTACCGTGAACTCGCCAAAACCCAGTACCGTGACAAACAGATCCGCAGCCAGCTGTTTGAATCTGCCTCGAAAGTGGTGGCCGATTTTTATTCAGAAGAGCTGGAACAGGATGTCCTGCGCTATCTGGATTTCAACGACGTCGATTTCGGGCAGATGCGCTCACTGGCGACGTCCTTACTCAAACATAAACTGCGCTTGTCAGAAGCGGGTTGTCCGCTGGAAATGGATACCCTGCTGGCCGAGCCGCTGCTGCAAAAATGCCTGACGCGTTTTTATTTCTGCGATCCGTTAATGGAACGCCTGCTGATTACCCTGCGCCAGTCGATTTTATTTTCCTGCAGCCGCCAGCTGTCTGTGCGTGCGCAGGAATTGCCTCTGGTCGCCGCACTGGCACAGCAATGCCATCTGAATGAGTCGGTGTGGTACACCAGCACGCAGGAAGACATGCTGGTCGAACAGCTGTCGCTGCTGGTTGAGAAAATGCTCGGACTGGCCGATATTAAAGCCAGTGATCTGTTTCCGGCGATCAGTCTGGTGCTGATGTACCGGCCATTAAATACCTGTTCTTTCCGTGACCAGTTGCTGAGTAAACGCCTGCAATGGCCAGACACTCTGGATGCGTTTATTCGCGCGCAGCTGAATGAATACAAACAACTGAACCGCATCCGCCAGCAATTGCCGGCACTGAGCGCCGGTAAAAACGCAGTATCAGAAAAAGTAAAAGCTCAGTACGACGAACACCCATACCCGCGCTGGACGGATATCGGATACAACCAGCCGGCTAATTACCGTGAATCCTTACAGGCGGCGTTTCCACGCGCTGATTTATCGGCATTGCCACACGACCAGGCACAGGTTCTGGTAGCCGGTTGCGGTACCGGACGACACGCGATCCGTCTGGCACTGTATTTCAGTCCGCTCACCCTGACCGCTCTGGATTTAAGTCATACCGCACTGGCGTATGCCAGCCTGCAGGCGAGCAAGCGTCAGGTGAGTGATATTGAATTTATTCAGGGCGATATTCTGCAAAGCAAAAAACTGCAGAAAACCTTTGATGTGATCGAGTGCTCAGGCGTACTGCACCATATGGAAAATCCGCACGCCGGCCTGAATGCTCTGGCCTCAATACTGAAACCTGGTGGGGTGATGAAGATCGCACTCTACAGCCGTACCGCACGACAGAGCATTGCCCGCCTGCGTCAGCTGTGGGGCAATCAGTGCCCGAGTAAAGTAAGCGATATGCGGCTGATCCGTGAGGCCATTCTGCAGAAATCCCTGGCCGGCGACTGGTCGGATATTTATAACTCGCCAGACTTTTACAGCTTAAGTGCCTGCCGCGATTTGCTGTTTCATCAGCAGGAACATCAGTTTGATGTATCAGAGCTGGAAGCGTTCTGCGCAGGCGCTGGGCTGAACTGGCTGGGCATGCTGCCACCACCCGGCTTTCAGGGCCTGCTGGCCTTAACGGGCAAAGCCGCATGGCAACTGACCACCGCCGAATGGTCAGCACTTGAGCAAAAAAATCCGGCGCTGTTCGCCGGAATGTATCAGTTTTATGTGCAAAAGCCGGTTACAGCTGCCAGTTAACCGGCGCCTCACCACGACTGATTAAGTAGTCGTTAATACGCGAAAACTGGTGATTACCAAAGAAACCGCGGTGCGCCGACAGCGGCGACGGGTGTACAGATTTAATCACCTGATGGCGGTTGGCGTCGATAACCGCGCCTTTTTTCTGCGCGTAGCTGCCCCACAGCACAAACACCAGACCGTCACGACCTTCGTTCAGCGCACGGATGGCAGCATCGGTAAATTGTTCCCAGCCCTTGCCCTGGTGCGAACCGGCATTAGCCTGCTCCACCGTCAGCGTGGCGTTCAGCAGCAATACACCCTGATCAGCCCATGGCGTCAAGTCGCCATTACCGCTCATGCGGATGCCGAGATCACCTTCGATTTCTTTGAAAATGTTCATCAGCGATGGTGGCAACCTTACCCCGGGTTGCACCGAGAAACTCAGACCATGGGCCTGACCCGGACCGTGGTACGGGTCCTGACCAATAATCACCACCCGCACCTGATCAAACGGCGCGTGATTAAACGCATTAAAAATTTGCGGACCTGGTGGATAAATCACTTTGCCGGCATTTTTTTCGTTTTTCAGAAAGGTTTTCAGATTCTGCATATAGGGCTGATCAAATTCTGCCCCCAGCACCGCTTGCCAGGATGGGTGCAGTGCGCCGGGTTTGTCCTGCAGCATAGTGCCTTCTCCGCTTTTGTCTGATTAAAAATTAAAAAATACAGGCAGTAACATTTTTCACGACGGAATATGTAAATACCCCAGCGAAGCCATTTGCTCAGCACCCAGACGAGTATGTCGCCAACTGCTCAATACCGGATGATAAATATTGATTCCAAGTGGTTCCAGCGCTTTTCCGGCTACATTAAGCCCGCCCCTGATGCATTCGTCATAACCGCGAACCTGTGCCGACAGCAATCCCGGTGAGATTTTCACATTACGGTCTTTTAAAAACGTCAGCCCAGGCAAACTTCCTGCCCGGTTTTTCCCCAGCCGGATCCAGCGATTCAGACTGGTTTGCCACGGATACTTCAGTAATGCAGCGCCAAACCGGCTGGTTACAGGCAATGCAGCCAGCTTCGGGTGAAACTGGTGAAAATAGCGTGTTTGCAACTCTCCCCGATGGGAGAATCTCTGGCCACAGCCAATAATCTGAGCCATGACCTCTGGCTGTTCAAACAGGAAGCAATAAGACCCTGGCAGGGTCATCAGCGTGCTTCGCACACGATATTGACGCTGATGGTATTCCATCCGTTCAATCCATGTTGTCCCAACTGGCTCATCACTATCGCGGTACATGTCCTCAAGCCGAGCACCCGGATCATAATCCGGGAACAGCTCAGCAAAGCGGGAATTAATGCAGTAATTTTCTGCAAATAAATGTGCGGATTCGCGTAGTGGCAGCTGCAGACCTTTCCATTTTTCGTTGAAAATCCGGTCGCCCAGAAAGCCCGACCAGACTGGCAACGAGGCATCCACACCCAGCTTGCCTAACGACGTTTCTGACAATGCCTGAATCAGTGTGTATCCGATAAGATTGTGACATGGAGCTGAAGCCAGTGTATATCCGCTATCCAGCAGGCGGTCTGGGCTCAACTGCACCTCTCTGAACTCCGTCTGAACTAGATGAATACCGGTCGCACGGGCAATTTTCTGCGGTATTTCAAAATCAAGATTTCCGGGCACACCGTAATTAAAAGCATGGATTCGGCTGGCCGGAAGACACTCCAGTAAACAACCCAGAATCAGGCGCGAGTCCAAGCCTCCGGACAGCGGCAGAATGACGTGCTGATGATTCCCCAGCAATCGTTCCGTTGCTGCCAGAAACACACTCCGGAGCTTGCTCAGTGTGGACTCATCCGTGACTGCGTTGCTCACCAACACATGTTCGTCAACACAGGACCGCAACGGGTAACCGAAGTACAGAATATCCAGAATTTCATTCTGCAAGTTCATCAAGAGGGTGTCCTTGAATTATCAGCAACCAGAAAATACAAACACAGCCTGAAAGCCATCACCAGTGAACATCTCTGGTAAAAAAAAGCCGCGATATACGCGGCTTTCCTCGAAAAGACAATCAGATTAATCTGCCAGCGGCTTCATGTGCGGGAACAGAATCACGTCTTTAATGGTGTGACTGTTAGTAAACAGCATGACCAGACGGTCGATACCAATACCTTCACCGGCGGTTGGTGGCAGACCGTATTCCAGCGCATTAACGTAGTCGCCATCGTAGTGCATGGCTTCGTCGTCGCCGGCGTCTTTTTCTTCAACCTGTCTACGGAAACGGGCCGCCTGATCTTCAGCGTCGTTCAGCTCGGAGAAGCCGTTGGCCAGCTCGCGGCCACCGATGAAGAATTCAAAGCGGTCGGTCACAAACGGGTTGTCGTCGTTACGACGTGCCAGCGGTGACACTTCCCATGGGTATTCGGTAATAAAGGTTGGCTGATCCAGTTTATGCTCGGCGGTTTCTTCGAAGATTTCGCACAGCAGCTTACCGGCGCCCCAGCCTGCTTCTTTCGGCCCTAAGTGAATACCCACTTTACGCGCGTATTCTTTCAGGGTTTCGATGTTGTTTTCCGCATCGCGCAGTACCGCTTCGTCCATACCGTCGTTGTACTTAAGAATGGCGTCTACCATGCTGATGCGGGTGAACGGCTGGCCGAAATCGTAAGTGGATTCGCCATACTGAATGGTGGTGGTACCCAGTACGGTTTCGGCAACGAAGCGCAGCATGTCTTCCGTGGTATCCATCATGTCGCGGTAATCGGCGTAGGCCTGATAGAACTCGATCATGGTGAATTCAGGGTTGTGACGGGTACTCGTGCCTTCGTTACGGAAGTTACGGTTGATTTCGAACACGCGGTCGAAGCCACCTACCACCAGACGCTTCAGGTACAGTTCCGGCGCAATACGCAGGAACATGTCGATGTCCATGGCGTTGTGGTGCGTTTCAAACGGCTTGGCTGACGCGCCGCCCGGAATGGTCTGCAGCATCGGAGTTTCCACTTCCATAAAGCCACGCTGGGACAGGAAGAAACGGATGGTCTCGATGATTTTGGAACGCACACGGAAGGTGTTACGGGTTTCCTGATTAATGATCAGGTCGACGTAACGCTGACGGTATTTCATTTCCTGATCAGCCAGTCCGTGGAATTTATCCGGCAGCGGACGCAGGGCTTTGGTCAGAATACGGAAATCCGCCACATCGGCCACATCAACGTACAGCTCGCCTTTACCAGACAGGTGCAGGGTACCGGTGGCACCGACGATATCGCCGATATCCAGCAGCTGCCAGGCTTCGCTTTCTTTCTGCAGCGGCTTGCCCATGTACACCTGAATGCTGTCGGTGCTGTCCAGCACACCCACGAACGGACCGCCTTTACGCATCACGCGGCCGGCAACGGTGACGCGGATACCGGCTGCGGCCAGTTCTTCCTGCGATTTACCGCCATGGGCGGCCTTCAGATCGCCCGCCAGATCTTCGCGGCGGAAATCGTTCGGGTGACCATTGGCCTTGCAGTTGTTACGCAGCTGTTCCAGCTTGGCGCGACGCTCGGCAATGAGTTTGTTTTCATCCTGAGCTGTTTGTTCGTTGGTAATGTCTGTCATGTTCAAACCTTAATAAAATGTGCCGTAGCAGTCCGCCGTGTTACAGACCTTTCTTCAGACTGGCTTCAATAAACTGATCGAGATCGCCATCCAGAACCGCCTGAGTATTGCGGGTTTCAACGCTGGTACGCAGGTCTTTAATGCGTGAGTCGTCCAGAACGTAAGAACGGATCTGGCTGCCCCAGCCGATATCCGACTTGGTGTCTTCCAGCGCCTGCGCTTCCGCGCTGCGCTTCTGCAGCTCCAGCTCATACAGCTTGGCTTTCAGCTGCTTCATGGCCTGGTCTTTGTTTTTGTGCTGCGAGCGGTCGTTCTGACACTGAGTCACAATATTGGTCGGCAAGTGCGTGATACGCACCGCAGATTCGGTCCGGTTAACGTGCTGACCACCGGCGCCCGAGGCGCGGTAAACGTCGATACGCAGATCGGCCGGGTTAATTTCGATGTCGATGTTGTCATCCACTTCCGGCGAAATAAACACGGAAGAGAAGGAGGTATGACGACGATTACCGGAGTCGAACGGGCTCTTACGCACCAGACGATGCACGCCGGTTTCGGTACGCAGCCAGCCGTAGGCGTATTCGCCTTCGACACGAATAGTAGCGCCTTTGATGCCCGCCACCTCGCCTTCGGAGACTTCCATCAGCTCGCCTTTGAAGCCTTTGGCTTCGATCCAGCGCAGGTACATACGCAGAAGGATGTTGGCCCAGTCCTGAGCCTCGGTGCCGCCGGAACCAGCCTGAATTTCAACGTAGCAGTTGTTCGGATCCAGTTCGCCGGAGAACATACGACGGAACTCAAGCACTTCCAGCTCTTTCTGCAGGTTAGCGAGTTCGCTGCGGATGTCTTCTACCGCATTTTCGTCGTTCTCTTCGACCGCCATTTCCAGCAGGTCGGATGAATCGGCCAGACCGGCGTCCATGGTGTCGATGGTTTTCACCACAGCTTCCAGCGCAGCGCGCTCACGACCCAGTTCCTGGGCGCGCTCAGGCTTATCCCAGACGTCGCCCTGAGACAGCTCCTGTTCTACTTCTTCTAAACGCTCAACCTTGTTGGCGTAGTCAAAGATACCCCCTAAGCACGTCGGTGCGCGCCTTAAGGTCTTTGATGGTTTCGAGAATCGGATTGATTTCCAATGTAATACCCTGCTCTGAAGCCTGATTGTTTCAGAATACAACCCAATATCGGGTGCAATCACGCTGATTAAAAAGGACGCAGCATTTTACAGAAAGCCGCTGGAGTATGCGAGCAAGCGCACCGGGGAATGGCAGAACCTGACTAACTAAGAATTACCTATGAATGCGATAGTTATTTTTTACAAAAGGTATTGCAAATCCTTCTCATTAAAACTAAATTGCAAACCATAGTGATTCTCATCCGGATTAGCGTCATGTACGTGTGCCTGTGTAAAGCCGTAACCCAACGTCAGATCGAAGAAGCCGTCGCCCAGGGCGACAGCTATGCTCAGATCCGCCAGAAGCTTGGCGTTGCGACCGATTGCGGCTGTTGCGGCCAGAGCGCGAAGCAACTGATTCGTCAGACCGTATCCAACCTGCCGCCGTGCGAATTCTCTGAAGCCGTGTAGGTTCGCCCTCACGAGCGCCCGAACGAAAAAAGAGCCCGAGGGCTCTTTTTTGTTGACTGTGAATCAACTGCTACGCCACTCAGACGGCGCCGGCGATTGAATGCTGCTCTGAGGCTTATCCGGCTTTCGGAATCCCCTTCCCCGATGACACGGCCAACTGACGCTGAAGTTCAGCAATGTCCACCAGCGTATTCTGACTGCACACCTTGCCACGACGGATCTGCCAGGTCGAAATCCCCATAAAGCTCACCACCAGGCCATTCGGCTGCATGCCGAATACGGGCTTCTCGAAGCTGCCGGAAAAGGTTGATACCGTAATGACCCGGTCGCCTTCTGCCATGATGTCTTCCACACTGACATCCAGATCCGGCAAAGCAGAACGAATCTCCTGCAGATAATTGATGAATCCATCAAAATCTTTGAAGCCTTCGGCAAAGCTGGTGTGATAAACAAAATCGTGACTGACGATATGACGCAGCAGATTGAAGCGCCCTGTGTTCCAGGACAGCTGAATGAAGTGTTCAACGAGGCGTTTGTTGAAGTCAGACATAACCACATCCCTTTGGTTAGTTTACGCGCCGATGCGCGGCTCAATTCCAACTGGGGCAATTGTGGCTCAGGCCGTCGCAATTTGCCAGCCTCAATCCTTGTGCGAGAAATCTTACAACGGAGGTCTTAGCTCTGCTGTTTAATTTTTATTGGTTCCATTCAGCGCTTCAAATTGTGCTTTAACATAATCCAGCGTTGTATTGAGTGTCTGAATAATAGCGTCGTTATACAAAAACTGAGACTTCAGACGCGCTTCCTGCGCATCCATTCTCGCTTCCAACTTATCCCGATCTTCATCGATGACGGTTGCCTCGTCGTCCAGAGCTGCCTGACGAACGCCAATGACGCTGTTCTGTCCATTGAGGAAGGTATCCATAATGTCTTTCAGCTTGTCACCGAAGCCCGTGATATAGGTGACCGAACCCCGCTCCCCGACACTGCCGCCGGTCACCTTCAGACGAATACCAGATGCATCGTCAACGGTACCCACCTGATCTTTACCGACTTCACCGTCGCCCCGACCTCTGACGAAGCCAAAAACAGAAGCCGCATCACCAGACACCTCGGTAATTTCGACCGACGATGATTTTCCTGTCGAGGCTGAAATAATGCCGAATTTGCCGTAGGCAAATGAGGATGTGTCGTCTGAGTATTCCACTTTCACCGAGATATCTTCATCGGCAAAGGCATCCGTATTGTTAATCGCGGTTTGCAGTGCAGAGGCAAGTGCAGAACCACTGATATAGGTAGCGGGCTGATTTAATGTTACTTCGGCTTCAACGCCATCAATTTTGATAGTGAAGGTATTATTGGTGGCATCCAATGTCACTGGTGTCGAAAAGTCAGCAGCCTCAGCCCCAATGTAGTAACCATTGGTTGCTTTGGTATTGCCGTCCTGGGCCCGCAGAAACTGACCGCTTCCCGTAGCAGCAACGCCATTGATAGTTCCCTCAACATCCTTGCCTTTCGCCGTAGAGGGCGAATACACACTGACGTCCTGAAGCCCCAAAAAGGCGATTGCCGTACTGTCGAGATCCGTGAAGCCGATACTGGTGCCCTGACCACCAATCGTAATATTAAAAGAGCCGAGATCGGTTTCAGGGTCGTAGACGTAATCCACAACGGTATCGAGATCGTAGCCAAACGTACGTTCTGAGGTTGTCAGGCCAAAACTGTCATAGCCCTGCTGATAAACGGCGGCACTGAGCCCCAGTGACGACGCTGCAGTACCGCCCAAATTCTTCACTTCGACAGACGCCGAAGAACCAAAGGTTGCTGCCGTGCGGACACCCTCTTTGCTGAAGGTTTCGAAGTACAGATTGCCTGAGCCATCCACGGCCGCTTTCACATCACCGGCACTGAACTGACCGGTTGCCACCAAGGCCGTATCCAGCGCTTTCTGAATAACAGACAGATTGGACGCCGAATCATTGTTTCCCGTGGTGCCGTCACCATTAACGTCAACATTGATATCCACGCCGTCGACAGTCAGTGTAAAGGTCGCATTATTGCCACCGGTAAAATCAATGCCGGTGGAAATATCACCGAACACCGACGTGTTGGCACCCCGGCCATCACTGACCACTTCAATGTATTCCTCATGGCCTGTGGCCAGCGTTGTCAGTTTAAGACCATTACCATCAAGGCTGGCCACAACCTGATTGGGCGCCGAGTAAACTGCATCCAGCGCCGCCTGAATTTCTGTCAGATTGTCGGTAACGGTCGCATCCGCGTTGATAATAATTTCCTGCTCTACGCCTGACACGTTCAGTACAAAACCGGCATTTGCCGTAGAAAAATCAACCGCAGTGGAAATATCACGGGTGCCGGTGGTTGTTTCAGCACCTTGCACAACCCCGGTGAAGTTCGCATCGGAATTCAAACTCGCCTGAATCTGCGACTGAATCTCTGCCGCCAGATCATTGCCGGTCAGGTAGTTGCCAGCCGGGATTGCAACTTTAGTGGCGGTCGTGACGCCATCCACCTGCACATTGAATTCAACAGGTTGGGAAAAGAGCAGGCCAGGATCCTTGCCATTATTCTGAACGCCCTGAGTTCCATCCAACCCAAGCAGAACATCCGAAGTGCTGATTCCCACTGCGGTCAGATCAATCGAGCGCGCACTTCCTTCAGCCACCGTTTCAAAAATCAGGTAGCCATTATCATCGAACGACGCCGTTACAGCGCCATTCAGCGCGGTACTGTCGATGGCAGTCTGAATCGCCTGAAGCGTGTCTTTACGGTCGCCATATACGCCATCGCCATTCAGATCCTGGCCACTGGCATTCAGATTAACCGTCACAGCTACAGGCCCACCGCCATCCACCTCCAGTGAGAAGGTCGCATTACTGGCGGCAAAATTAATCCCGGTAGATTCACTGACTGCATAGCTGCCAATAGAAGTCGTCGCGCCTTTACCGCTGAATGCGTCGGCATTAAGCGTAGTCAACGCTATCCCCTCATAGGCGCCCTGACCTTGCTTGTGGAAACCCAGAGTATTGGCCGTGTTAGGATCGGTTGATGCGATATAAATTTGAGAAGAAGAACCATAAAGGTTTGAAGTAATTGAAAAATTCTTATCATCAGCACTGTAATCAACCGAAACGCTGTATCCGGCACTGCTCAGAATATCGTTACTGTTTATCTGCAATGCAATCTGTTTCGCCAGATCATCACCGCTCAGGTAGGAACCTTTTGTCAGTTCGATAGAAGCATTGCTCCCATTGACGTTAATGCGGAAATTATTGTTACTGTCGTCAATCACGACAGGCGACGAGAAATCAAGGATATCAAGCGAACCACCCTGATAGATCGCCTGCGTTGCCAGCTGGGTAATCACTACATCGTAGGTACCCGGCTGGGTATTAACCGAGTCATTGACGTAGGTAATCTGACTGTCAGTTGTGGTGCCTGATTTCGACAATAAGCCGATAATAGAAGCCCGGTCTTCGGATAGTGCAGACGTGAAAGTAGTGGTATCAAAATCCAGCAAATATTCATTGTCACGATTGGTATTCACGCCCAGTTCTGTCAGCGAGCGGTACTTCCCGGTTAATCCAACTATTGGTTCACTGATCAGCGCCCGAATCTGAGTCATAATATTGCGCATGGTCGAATCACCCAGCAGCAAACCGGCTTCCTGCGTATCCGAATTGTACGAGGAAAGATCATCCACGAAGGATTTCAGATTGTTGTAGGCATCGACAAATGACTGGATGCTCTCTGTCAGCTTTTCGGTATCCGCCGCCACCGTTACCGTGACGTTTTTGCCCACATCGGCATTTTTAAGGTTGAGAGTAACCCCTTTAATCACCTCATCCACCGAGTTGCTGGAGCGGGTAATGGTCAGACCGTTCACGCTGAGCGTGGCGTCTTCACCTTTTGAGGTTTGAGTAATATCCGACGTGGCCAGCTGATCTTCGTTGTACGCCAGCGCCGCCAGACCGGTTGTGAGCTGATTGCCAGAGGAATCCAGCGCTTCGATACGCATGGCATTTTCGGCACCCGTCTCGGTTGAGGTCATCAGCAGACGATAGCCACTGCCGTCGTTAATGATGGATGCGGTTACGCCCATATCGGCATTGTTGATGGCATCACGAATGCCGCTCAGGGTGCGGTTGGAATCATCAATAGTGAGGGTTTTTGAAGTTCGGTCCGGATTAAGATCCTGCCCCGTGACATTACCGCTGCCGTCGTAGGTTAATGCACCAAAGGTAAAAACCAGCTTTCCAGTGCCAATAATTTCGTTAAAGCTTGAATAGCTGCTGGTTGCCAGAGCATGCGACTTGGCCGTGTTCAGAACCTCAATACTGTAGGTACCGGGTTCGGACAGACTGGACGTGGTTGCCGTTAAGATATCCTCATCGGACGAAGTCGCCGTTGTTGAACTCATCAGGCTTGGGCTGGACAAACTGCTCGCCGCAGACTGCACCTCGGACATCAGCGACTGAATCTCGCCGTAAGCCGTAATTTTGGCTTCGACCAGTGTCTGGCGGTTGTCCAGACGCAGGGTAGAGGCTTCCTTCTCAGCCGAAATAATCTGCTCGACCAGATCAGTCGTCAGTACGCCAGACCCAAGTCCGAGCGATTCGATGGATGCCATACCTTACCCCTACGCCTGCATCACGCAGGCAACAAAAAACCCTGTACTGGCTTTATCGGCCAATGCAGGGTTTTCTGAAGGGTTGTTTATCCAACCGGATGAATTTCAGACCTGGGCACTGAACAATAAAGTTGGTTCTTCATCATTCAATTTCTGCGCCAGCTCCAGAGCCAGTTCACTGGGTATCTGACGAATCAACTCTGATGAGTGTTTATCATAGACCCGGATTACTGTCTGACCACTGTCTTCGTCCAGCTGGAAATCCAGTGTACGTTCATTTTGCTGTACATACTCATTGATGCGGGAAACGGCATCACGAACCTGATCTTTGGTCAGTTCCGCAGCCTTTTCGTCAACCACCGGCAAATTATTGCCGCTGGTTGCATCCGTTGCCTTCACTGACGCTCCGGCAAACTTACCGTAAGTGTTCTTTACGGCGGAGGGTGACACAGCGCTGCTATCTACTACGTTCAGTTTCAGCTCGTTCATAAATCACCTCTCAGGTACTCAGTTACGCAGCCTGGGGGAGGTTACCCTCCCCCGTCAGCTCCCTGTTAACCCAGGAGAGACAGAACTTGCTGACCAGAGGCGTTCGCCTGAGCCAGAACCGAGATACCAGCCTGCTGCAGCACCTGAGTACGTGACAGCTCTGCGGTTTCGGAGGCAAAGTCAGCGTCCTGAATCCGTGAGTTCGCAGAGTTCAGGTTCTCGGAGGTGATCTGCAGGTTACTTACTGTAGATTCCATCCGGTTCTGAATCGCACCGAGGTCCGCACGCTGGCTGGCTACCTGACCAATCGCGTTATCAATCGCGGTGATCGCTGCCTGAGCACCTTCGAACGTAGTGATATCGATATCTGTCAGGAACTGACCGTTTTCACCACCACCGAAAGAACCAGCACTGAAGCCAAGCGATTCCAGCTCATCCGCACCATTGGTACCACCCTGAATGGTGATCTCACTGGCAGACTGCAAGGTCACTGTGGAGTAGGTAGTCTCATACACATCCCCTTCCACTTCGACACCACGGGCGCCGGTCGTGTTGGAGTTTGTGCCGGTACCAATGTCAGCCTCACCAATGCCATCCACCGCAGAGTCAAGACCAATCTGAGCACCGAAGGTGTTACCACGACCTACGTTATTCGCCGAATCATTGTCGATCGCCACCGAAATGTTACGACCGTCGGCTGCACGCAGCGTGATCGATTCACCATTATCTTCAGCGGTGACACCAGTCTGACCAGACTTGGCATTGATCAGATCAATGGTGGCTTGACGGGTACGACCTTCATCAATCTTACCTGTACCATCATCCAGCAGAGTAACAGTACCGAGATCAACACCGTTGATGTACAGCTTGCCCGAGTCACCAGCGATATAGCTTGCGCCACCGCCAGAGCCATCATCGAAGTTGTCACCAGTACCACCAACAACCACAGTTTCATTGACGACCGCAGTTACACCGGTCTCTTCAGACACGGCATTGATAGCCGCTGCCACTGCAATACCAGAGGCTTCTTTCAGCGAAGACTTAATGGTGTTGCCATCACTGTCTTTCACAGCAGAGCTGGTATCCGTTGTAGGGTCAGCTGCACCGATGTTCACGCCATTGATCACCAGATCACCGTCACCCAGACCTGTCAGTGGCTGAGTGATCGCCACACTGGCAGCCGTCACGTCGACGTCATTGGCCGCGATACCAGTAGTAGCGGTAGACGACAAGGAACCGTTGGTCGCCAGGTACGTAGTGATAACGCCCAGACTGGCGCCTGTTGCTGTTGAGCTGCTGGACAGCGACATATTGGACGTCAGAGAGAATTCACCGACATTCGGATCATCCACTTCAATGTCTTTGATATAGCCCACCGCAACCACAGCACTACCGGTAGAGTTTGCGGCACTGGAGCCAGCAGCAATGGACAGCGCGGCAGAGGTACCACCAGCACGGTCATTAACCGTCATGCTGATTGATCCAGCACCCGCAGACGTACTGAACAGGTTGAAGCTCAGGGTATTACCATTCACATCCACGATCTGAACATCGGAGTTACCTGCAGTACCCAGCACAGTTGCAACCAGACCTGTAGTCATTGCATTGATTTGCGCTGCAATAGTTTGTGCCGTATCGGATGTGGTATTACCGGCGAAGCTGATTGAGGCCAGTTCTGTACCTGCAGTACCGGTGTCATAGATCTTCAGAGTAGAACCCGCGCTCTGTGCAATCAGACTGGCACCACTGAGGGTCACTTTGGTTTCGGCGGTAGCGGACACACCAGTAAAGGAGTTCAACGCGTCACGGATCTTATCTGCACCGAAACCACCACTTGCAATACCGATGTCGACGGTGCTACCCGCACTCCCCAGAGTCACGGAATTACCCTGGCCGTCGCTGATGGTCAGAATCTCGTTACCAGCGGTATTGAACAGATCGTGAGTTGAGCCAGAAGTTTGGTTCGCAACCACAGTACCGGAACCTTCAAGCGCAAAGAAAGCGGTACTACCGATCGAGTCATTGGTGGTTTCTGTCTGTGCGATAGACGTAACCTGAGCAACACCACGGTCGTAGCTGCCTTCAGTAAGGCCAGCATTTTTAAGATCACCGTTACCGGTACCGTCACCACCACTGATTTCGATGGACTTAACATCACCATCGGCTACCAGAGTGTAGCCACCCTCATAGGTTTCGTAGTCACCGGTATTGGATACCGTGTTGTAGCTTGCGCCAAGTGCCAGACCAGTCGCTTCCGCAACACCAGCCAGAGTCGCAGAACCAAAGCCATTGGTGGTATCAACCCCGAGAGAGATGTTACGACCATCAGCCGCAACCAGAGTAACCCCCAGCGAATCGGAATCGGTATTGATGGCTGTCACACCGGTTTGCTCGGCCACGGCATTGATCGCCTGGGCGACAGATGCACGGGTTGTTGCCGCATCTGTGGTGGTTTGGATACTGATCTCCACACCGTTCAGAATGATGTTACCGCTCAGGGCATTTGCAACCATCTCGCTACCGGAAACGGTATTGGTATTTACGAACGCTTTAACACCAGTTTCATCGTATTTACTGTTGATGGCGGCCACTTTCGCAATCGCACTCGCGGCCTGATTATCAACAGAAGCAGTATCGTCATCGGAGTTCGAAGGCGAAATTGCGACACCATTGATGATCAGGTCACCGTTTTGCAGGCCATTATCAGAACCTTGTGCGCTCAGGCCAGCTGTTTTGGAAGAACCCAGTTTGCTGGCAGTCAGCTCAGAAATAGAAACGTCGACTGTCTGGCCCGCATTGGCCCCAATCTGAAAGGTTGCAGAGAAAGAACCGTCCAGCAGTTTACGGCCGTTGAAGTCGGTCTCGTCAGCGGTACGGGAAATCTCAGCAACCAGCTGATCAACCTCAGCCTGCAGTGCCTCGCGGTCAACGTCAGAGTTGGTGGCGTTGGCAGACTGCACTGCCAGCTCGCGGATACGCTGCAGGTTGTCGTTCATAGAACCCAGCGCACCTTCAGCAGTCTGGGCCAGAGCGATACCGTCACCGGCGTTACGCACAGCAACGTTCAGACCTTTAATCTGGGAAGTGAATCGGGTGGAAATGGCAAGACCAGCCGCGTCGTCTTTAGCGCTGTTGATGCGCAGACCTGAAGACAGACGTTGCAAGGCCTGTTGGTTTGCGGACTGGGATTTGTCCAGGTTCCGCTGTGCGTTGATGGACGCAATATTCGTGTTAATAATTTGCGGCATGGCGCTTTCTCCTGTGTTTCGACTTGCGTCACCGCCATGCTTTCACCCGCAGGTGAGGTAGGTTCGACGGAACGCTGACCAGTTCTTACACTCAGGTTAACGACCACCCCCGCAGGAACTTTAGTGTTTGCTCAGCAAAAAAATGAAAGTCCTTTAGTTTCATAGAGTTAGCTAGAGAAATAAGGCTCAGTCCGGTGGCAGTAATCAGCCACGGCTGGAGATACAGAACTCTGTTGCTGGCTCGGATATTGCATTTCACATGCATGAACCAGCCAAGAGGTCAAAAGAGTGACTATCAGTGCCGAAACCCTGCAACAGGAAATGCAGCAACTGCGTAACAAGAATGAAGCCTTCTTCAAGCGCACAGAACCCAGTATTTACAATCTGATACACGACAAAAAGCTCAGCAATTGTGACCTGCAGATTGTCAAACATCCGGAGCATCTGGAGGTCGACGTAACTGAGCAGGGCAGTTACCGGTACCATAGCCAGGGGCGTTACTACTGCCGGGAAGAAGCCAACAAATTTCTGACCCAGATGAGTCCGGGGAGCTTATTACCCCCCTTTATCGCCACAGATGCCAACATATTCTCTTTTGATCGCGTTGGTTCACGTCACTTCAAAGAACTGTCAGAAACTATTCAAAAGAAAATTGATCCCTACCAGAACATTCCGATGCCAGAGTTCTATCCGTTACTGGTGATCACCGGAGTTGGCCTGGGCTTTCATATCGAAAACGTCGTACAACAGCGTGATATCGGGAGCCTGATTATCTATGAACACAAACTTGACCGCTTCCTGACCAGCTTATATTGCATCGACTGGGAGGCAATCTATCAAAGATTTAACCCCAATAAAGGGACGTCAATTCAGCTTATTATCGCGGACACAGATGACCAACATATACTGAAGGGCATTCTCTGGAATGAACTGATCAAATATTGCCCCCACTTCCCGTTTGCCACGCTGTTTTACAACCATCTGATGGATCCGGTCAACCAGAAGGTGATTGATACAATCCGGGCAGACATCATCAACTACCTGCAACAATGGGGACACTATGATGATGAAATTAATCAGTACAATAACGCCCGACAAAACCTTCTTCACGATGCCAGAGCCTTTTTCCCCAGCAGGTTCCGGCTCAATCCAAACATATCCATCGCCATCGTGGGAGCGGGACCATCTCTGGATAACCGCATCCAATATCTGAAAAAGTACCGTGATCAGCTGCTGATCATATCCTGCGGCACCAGCATCGGCACTATGTTCAGCTACGGTATTAAACCCGACTTTCACGTCGAACTTGAGTCCGATTACGTTGTATATGAAGCATTATCAAAATCTACAACCGAGGAGTTCAGGAAAGATATCATCCTGCTGGCATCCGCTCAGGTAAACCCGAGAGCCCTGAATCTGTTCGAACGCAGCTGCATCTACTTTAAGGACTCGACAGCCTTATCCGAACTTTTCGTAGATAACCACAGAGACATTATTTCGAACACAACCCCCACCTGCACCAACGCAGGCGTTGCAATAGCCTGTCACCTCGGCGTTAAAAATATATTCCTTTTTGGTACCGATTTTGGATTTATTGATAAAAATGCTCATCATGCTTCCGGGTCAATCTACTTCAAAGACAAATCGGAAATATCAGCTGTACTGAGCGACGCTAACGACTTCAACATAGAAAAAACCATAAAGACCACAGACGTTCATGGGCAGCTTATTGATACCAAACCCATGTATTTTGTATCCCAACGAATGGTTGAGGAATGCATAAAATTCAACCACCTCAAGGGAATCAAGGTATTCAACTGCAGTGACGGCGCCAGCATAAAAAACACCCAATGGTTACCATTGGACATGATGGATGCGGCCTTATCAAGAATCAGTAACGAGATACAGCCTAGTTCAATTGCCAATGACATTTACAACCTTTCGGTACCGTTTGAAAAAGAAACCATCAACAAAAAATCAGACACACTCATTGAATTTGTGGACTATGTATTCGAGATTCTGCAACGGAAAATCGTAAAGGACTTATCTCTCAAGAACGTATCCGGCAGCATTTTCATGATGAACAACCTGATATCACGACACATCCATGAAAAGAAAGGATACCTCTACTACTTTATCCGAGGGCAGATCTGGCTCTTTCTTTCCATGTATTTCACGTACGCGCTGAGCTCACGCAGCGAAGAGGAACTGGCTTTCGTAGTTAACAAATGCGAAGACTGGCTGAAAGAACACCACCGCCGGCTGCGTGAAGAAATGGAGTTCATCCTTTATCACGATATGTCACTGGATGATGACCCATGGGTGAACATGACGGTTGAAAACAAATAACAACGGTGGAATGCTCAGCATTCCACCCACAACTCAACTCGCTGATAACCCATCTTACTTCCGCTAAAAGGACTTCCTGCCTCACCAAAGAATCGACGAACAAGGTGATTGCCATCACTGTGAAACAGAAAATTTAGCGTATAAAACTGAGTTTTAGCATAGTTAGTAGCCGGGTAATTAGGTGCCGTATACTCCGCTTCAACCGCAGCAAATTGAGCCTCAAGATCCTCAAAATAGCTGAAAAACCTCAAGCGCATAGGAATAGCATCAAATTCGGTTTCGAGAGAAAACTTATCGTCATAAACCTCTATGGTATGGCACAGCATGATATAGGTATATGAATCATTATCCTCTATCTTTATCTTGACTCTACGACCATCAAGAACCGCCCGACGCAATGAATCGAAATCTGACTCATATTCGGACGACCATACTTTTTCGTATTGACCACGACAGCGAAACACAACACTCGAATAGGCATCGGAAGAATAATACCTCTCCATGGTCTGTGACATATAACAGCATGCAACAACCTTGCAGTAATTATTGTAAGCATACGCACCAACACCTGGAATCAGAACATCATTAACACCACTATCGATGGGATGAACATTATGAAATTTTGCCCAGAATCTATCTCCAGACAGCATAACAACCGGTAGCTGATAGCTTTCTACATATTCATCGCCGTAACGATTCCTGAGAACCACACAAAGGTCTTCACAACTAAGAATCTGTTGAATAAGAAGTTCATTCTTCGATCTATCGACGACGGATAAAGTCATACCGGCCAACCTTTACCAATGGTTATATATCCGGAGTTTTGATCAAAAACTCCTAGCGAATCATTTGCTTCCGGATAGAAATCAGACATGCAACCTTCAGATTTAAAATCGATATCGTGTCCACATACAGAATCCAGAGAAAAGTCAAACGATCGACTATCGACGCCCAACCAATCAAAGAACATAGAATCCGACAACGAAGGCTGCATCTCGTAATATCGTACTAAATCGACCGCATGTTCTCTGGACAAACGACCATGGCGTATTTCCCTGCAGGCATGGTCCGTCACCTTGGAAAATCCGTGCTTCTTGATTTTGATCCGATCATGGATATTCATATAATTGAAGCAATCAACATAATCGTAAATATCAAATGTCCGGGTAAAGCGAGCGGCTTGATAGTCATGCATATCAACCATTTGCCGATGCTGAGCCAATGGATCCCAACGTATAAAATTGCCGAGATAAATTCCCCGGACACCAACCTCATTAAGCGCACCATCATCTGGGTATCGATACTGCCAGATGTCTGATTCTGTTAACGTATTAAAATGCGTAACCAGATCGTCAGCTTCCTGCCCCATCAGGTCATGTTCCTTCCGGTACCGCCGCGTCATCTCCACTTCATGCTCATGAGAAAACATACCAACCTGCTCAACACCTTGATGAGCTCCCCATATGATCAGAGGGATCTTGTAACGAACTGCTGTCTGAACAGGAAATACCGTCTGCCCGGCAATACAGTGCCAATAGATGCTACCGAGCTGTCGGATCGTTTCTTTCACAATCTTTTTGACGGACACCGGATTCACATTCTGTATCAGAATATCGCAATTGAAGCGAATACGAAGATTGGCCAAATTGCGAATCCCAACCGGCGTATTCCAATACTTGTTATAAGTTACTAACAACGGATTAAGCTTAAGCCGCTCTTTGACAATATGGAGAATGAAGTAACTGTCCTGCCCGCCAGATACAGGCACTATGCAGTCGTAGTTTCGACGATCTGTTGATCGATACGGTTTAACCAGCTTTTCCAAGCGACTCCAACGAAACGCCCAGTCAAGGCTGTCCTTTTCTTCATGAATCCGACAGCCACTACAGATACCCTGATCGTCAATGTACACCCCTAAAGGATGATCACTGGTATAAAGACAACGCTTACAAACCAATGGCGTCATACCCATCCTCCAGATCCCATCTGATACCCGGCCGCTCTGAGCTGCACACTGTCACATAGCTGCTTCATTTTCTGCACCGCATGCTCTGCATAACTCAATGCGTTGCCAACTGCTACAGCGGCAATGTTTTCTTGTTCAAGCAAGCCTCTCTGTTGCTCAGGTGAGGTAACCCCCCCAAACACAATGAGCGGCAGAGGCAGCTCTTGGGCAAAGTTCAATACCTGATCAGTGAAGCTGTCTTTTCCACCTTCATTGTCAGCGTCTGTGAGCAGAATCTCTGATGCCATGCGATCAGTCATCAGAGATAAGATATCCGACCCGAGGCTTTTCAGTCGTTTATCCCGGTAATCAAACCATTGCGGCCTACCACTACTCATACTGATGGGCAAAGATAGAATGACCGCCTGAGCACCGATCAACTGAGCAATCGAGCGGACCTGCTCCGGATTGTCATGCAACAGTGCATCAACAGACACCCGTTCAACTCCCGCATGTATCACGGCGGCCGCATCATGCTCATTGCGGATTCCGCCACCGTAACAGATTGGAGTTGCCGCTTTTAAGGCACTCAACCTGCGAATCAGTGCCAGATCCGGCCCATGATTCTGGCGGTCGGTCACCTGAATCAGAATTTCATCCACACCCCAACGATCAAGATTCTCCACCAGATACTCAGGCTTTCCCAACGGCAGATACCGTTGATAAGAAAAAGACTGAACGGCCATATTATTGCGAACAGTAATGACACCTATCAGACGTTTTTTAAGCATCCAGCATATCCTCCAGGAGCGTACTCATAACCTTCATGCCGCACAGTTGGCTTTTTTCCGGATGAAACTGAACACCAACAACATTGGCATTGCGGATAATCGCAACCAAGGGACGACCTATATCAGTGACACCCAATATATGCTCATCAGCCGTATGAAACTCAAAGGAATGATTGAAATAGACCTCGCCACCATCCTGGCGCTTTAACCCCATAGGAGCACGATCATGAAAAGCCAGACTATTCCAGCCAATGTGCCACGCAGGATCCGCAATTGGTTTCACCACACCGGGGATGAATCCTAAACCGGCAGTGGTGCCAAACTCGTAGGAAATATCAGCAAAAAGCTGCATTCCGAGACATATGCCGAGCAGCGGCTTCCCTTCCTGAACCCAGACATTCAGCTCGTCGCAAAAGCCTCCCTCAGAAAGTGCATGCATGGCGGATCCAAAAGCGCCAACCCCTGGCAGAATCATGGCATCAATGCCATACCAACCATCCGGACTGTTCACGATGCGTGTATGATAACCCAGTCTCTGGAAGCATCCGGACACAGAGGATAGGTTTCCAGCGCCGTAATCAATGATGCCGATTGCTTTCTTCATCAAAGCCCCTCACCCACACGGAATTTCGGGACGATATTGCCATCGGGACGAATGTCAAAAAGGTTTTGATTAACAGAACTCCGTACCTGCTGCCAAAAAGCAGACGTATCAATACCAATATACTCACAGAACGATTGGATATACTGGTCACCGCATGCCGAATCGTAGCGTTGCGCTAACTCAATACCGGCATCCCTTTTAATTCTTCCCAGCCTTATTTCCTCATTGAGGTAATCGGTGACCCTGCCAAAACCAAACTTGTAGTATTTAATCATCTGATTAAGCGTTACCCAGTCTTCGTCCAACGAAGTAACACCATAAAGATCGCCGGTATTTTCCACTCCGTCTTCCCTGATCTGCAGTCCCTCCAGACAGGAATACCGGGCATTGTTAACCAGCGACCAGTCGCCCAAGAACCAGCCAAGATACACAATTGAGATATTGTGCTTCTCAAACTCTTCAAGGCTCGGGTAACGGTACGGAATCAGATCACCGTTATCACCGTGCATTTCCAATATCCAATCCATCGCACCGCCGGCAAGGGTATTCATATTTCTCAGGTTATTCCCGTCATACCCGGTCTTTCCCAATGTTTTCAGATCACCAAGCTGAAGCCCTGGGTTTTCTCCCCAAAAAATGAGCTCAATTCCGTACTGAATCGCCAACTGTGGCACAGAACTGAACAACGCAAGCTCTGTCGGTTTAGCCCAATTAGTGAATCGAGAAAAACTGTGACGAATCAGATCACGCCATGTGCCTGGAGCCGGAGCTGAAATCACGCAGTCAAAGCCCAGATTGATTAACTGGGAAATATTGTCGACGCCACGCTCTGTTACCTGCTCTGGCGGGTATGTCAGGCAGGCAAGCAGAGGGTTCATACCCAACTTGTCGCGAACAAACAGAGCCTGGCGTGTACTGTCCTTTCCGCCACTAACCCCGATGATGCAATCAAAAGGTTGCTTTCCCCGACCTTTGTAGCGGCTGACCAAATCCAGCAGAATGCCGTACCGTTCTTCCCAATCCACGTGCTCCAATTGAAAGAAATAGTGGCAAGCGGGACAAATTCCCTCGGGGGTAAACAGAGTGTTTGGACGTGTATCTGGCTGAAGACAATGGGTACAGTATTTCATTGGCAAAAGTCTCTCAGATATTCGATACCAGCGTGCGGTAAAACAGCCGGTGGTGCCTGCGGCGGTAATACGGAAATCACCCGTCGTCCGGCCGCCAAGGCGACGACCATGGCGTAGCTCTGCAGACCAACGACGATGTCGGCCTGTGAAATTTGTTCTGCCAGAGTCGCGCTATTTTCAACCCGAACATTCGGGTAACGCTGCAAAAGCACCTTGTATTTATCCACAGAATCGGACGGATGCGGTCGCAGAACGATCGGCTGTTCATCATGGATACCCAGCACCGCGCGATGGCTGCAAAAGTAATCAAAAGCAAAAAACTCGCCAGCCTGATCAACACCGGGCCACTGGACCCGCACCGGCTCCATCAGAAACAGAACAACGTCACATTCAGCCGGTGGATTCTGAATACCCCGGATCTGGTTGATCAGATACCGGTCTGCCAGCTGGAGAACCTCAATTTCGGGAAATTCACGCTTTGCCAATTCATCGGCATAGGAATCTGCAACCAAAATGCCGCTCACCGGCAACGTTTTGCCGTGCCATTCGAGTCGCATCCGGTAATTCACCCAATGATCAAATACCGCGAATACAGGAATTTTCCGCTCGCAGGCCATTTCCATCGCCTGCTTTTCATGCTCACTTGACCAGCCTGTGCCGGCCAACAAAGTCGTGCATCCATCCAGCGCCTGAGCCAGAGATTCGTTGTGAAATTCCAGCCCCATGCGCACAGCGATCTCCTGCGCGGGGCCAGTCAGTGAAAAACGGAAATGCTCAGCCTGAATATCTCCTGCTGCAATCCAGCTCAATAGCTGATTGGCGGCTCCGGCATCGTGAGCGACAACGGCACAGCGCTGAAGATCAGTGATGGAAGAATTTGGCATAGTAGTGAATATCCACAGGGGTTCCGTTTACCAGTTCCTGCCCGGCGCGAATGCCATCAGGTTCCATGCCTGAACGCTCCATCACTGACAGCATGCCGATATTACAGGCCAGCGTTCCCGCAGTGACTTTACGCAACCCAGGCAGTGCGCCAACCGTCTCAAGTACAAGGCGCCAGGCGCTAAGCCCGACGCCTTTCCCCCAGCACCTTTTGTCCCCAATCAGAATGCCAATATCAGCGGTGCCATGGTGCGGACTGAAATACACCGTCATGGTACCTATATAGCCAAGTTCATTGTGGGAGACGGCGAGAAATACACCGGAAGACAATTTAATGCTGCTGTAAAACTGTGCGCAGGAAGCCAGCGTATGCGTAACGAAACGTTGATTGCTGAAACGCACGACCTCGGCGTCGTTCAACCAGCCGACATAACGCTCCTGAAGATGATCAGAACCAAAACATTCAACGGTGATGGATCCATCACAGAATGGCAGCGCCGCCAGCAATTGCTGCTTAAAGCTCATATCACGCACTCTTGACCAAAGCATTCCAGACCTTCCGGAACGCCGTAATGATCAGATCAATATCCGCTTCAGAAAGATCGTACACACACAGTCCGAAGCCCATGTAGCGATGGTCGTTGTAATCCTCAGCAACCGGGCAAATACCCTTTATATAATTGACATCCTGTCTGGCGAAATCGGCAGACCAGGGGAAGCCGTGCGAGCCATAGGCCATTTTCTTCTGATACATAGGCAGCAGGTGCACATTCTGATAGCGAGTGGAAATCTCGACACCTTCGGCCCGCAGCGCTTCCGCCAGATGCTCCTTGGAACACCCCGTCTGCGCATCATCCACCAGCAGGGGGTACATGTAATACACATGAGTGCTGCCGTCAGGAACAAACGGCACCGTCAGCCCAGTCAGATCCCTGAGGCCGGCCGACAAACGCTCGGCCAGCCGCTGACGGGATGCCACCAGAGCCGGCAGCTTTTTCAATTGTTCAATGCCAATGGCGCATTCAATTTCGCCAAGCCTGAAGTTGTAACCCAGCATATTGTTCAGCGGCCTTTCGCCCATACCCGGAATCACCGCCTCAGCATGGTTGCGGATCAGCTTCAGCCGTTCTGCCAGCTGATCATCGTTGGTCACCAGAACACCACCTTCGCCGGTGTGAATATGCTTGTGGTAATTCAGGCTGTAGCCGCCAATATCAGCCAGTGTGCCGGCGTAGTGTTCACCATATCGGGCACCCGGCGCCTGCGCTGTATCGGAAATAATTTTGAGATTGAATTCATCGGCAAGCGCACGCAAAGCCTGCATATCCGCTGACAAGCCGAAAATATCCACGGCCATAATGGCACGGGTTTTTTCTGTGATATTGGCCCGGACAGATTCGGGATCCAGATTGAAGGTTTTCGGATCGATATCGGCAAACACAGGAATGGCATTCCAGTGCAGAATAGCCGTCGCGCTCGCACACATGGTCCAGGGCGTCACAATAATTTCGTCCCCCGGTTCAATATCCAGTGCGCCGACGGCGGCAATCAGTCCGGATGTCCAGGAATTCACGGTAATGGCGTGCTTAACCCCGAAGAAGCGGGCACAGTCGGCTTCGAACTCACGGACCTTGCTGCCACCGTAGAAATCCTCATGCCAGCACCCCAGAAACTGGGACAATACTCCGGATTCCATTACCGCCTGTACGGCGACCTGCTCTTCTTTACCCAGACTGTTGTACCTCCGGAATGGGGCCTTTATTACTGGAACCCCTCCCCTCAGAGCAATTTCACCGACGACCTCAGAAGCGTTTTTCATGAGCTGCTCCAGTTATTGTTTCACAAAGAACCTGTACAGCGAGTGCATCCATTGCCGATGAATAGTCGGCATCTCCGCCGGCCTCCGCAAGGACCTGAGAAATTGCACGCTCCATCACAGGCATATACTGTCCGGCCACCGGCTCTGCTACACCGAGCTTCCGATATCCGGCATATTCCGGATGGTCCTGTACTTTCCGCACCTCCCAACGAAGACCACCATCCAGCATACGGATTTCAGCATTCGCCGTATGTATGTCCATTTCAAAGCGAGCAAAATCTTCCGCATCAGTGCTCACCAAGTGAACGGAAATTCCCTTTTCACTGGTCATAACGGCATCGATATCCGGGTCTAAAACACCGGAACCCTTGCCCGCCAGAGTGGCAAACTCAACGTTTAAAGGCCCCAGCATACGCAGTAATATTTCCAGCAGGTGCGAACCATTATTCAGCAGCCCACGGGTATAATAGCCAACGATTTTACGTACCGGACCGTACTGCCCTTCTTGCAGAGCATTAATGAAATCTGTCAAAGCCAAATCCCAGCGTCTGCTGTAATTGACGATCAGTGCTACGCCTGCCTGCTGACATTGGGAAATCACCTTCATCGCTTCAGAGGCCGTAGTAGCAATCGGCTTTTCCAGAAAAATAACGTTTGGCTTGAAGCGAAAACACTGTGACACCGACTCGGCATGCCTGTCAGTCGGAGTACAGATACTGACAACAGAAAAGTGGGATTCTTGCGGTATCGCCGAAACCGAAGCATAGGGATTTTCGACGTTCCAGAATTTCGAAAAGTGCAGAAGTGCCTGCTCATCCGGATCTACGCAAGCCATTAGGCGTACTGAAGGAATCTTGCGATAAGCAGCGGCGTGGCTAAGAGCAAAATCAGATTCTGATCTTCCCTCATCATAGCCGCCGGCAATCTTCCCACAACCGACGATAAGAACATCTGTTGTCATGATAGCTTATCCACTACAGACCAGCTGAGAGCCGTACCTCGGTCAATGTCCTCACTGGCGCAACAACCAAGAACCTTTTCAAGGTCTGCGGGAGGCAAACCATAACCAGGACGAATCGTACGAAGATTTTCAGACGTGAAAATCTCTCCCTTTTTAATGTCCTTCACGACATAAACAGAGCGACGAAACTTCAGGTTTGGCTTTTCACTGTTTTTACAGCCGTAATCAACCTTGCCTAAAGCATGCCACAGGATTCTGGCATCCTGGCAAAGTGCTTTAAGATCAGCAGGCTCCAGCGAAAAACTGTCGTCCGGACCGCCTCCGTGCCGGTCCAGCGTAAAATGCTTTTCAATAATAGAGGCCCCAAGAGCAACGCTGCCGATCGCCGTTGTATTATCAAGTGTGTGGTCAGACAATCCGGTGACCAGACCAAATCGGTCAATCATGTCACTCAAGGTGCGCAGATTGTAATCCTCAGCGGGCGCAGGATAGCCGCTGACACAGTGCAAAAGCGCAAGTTCACGACAACCAGCACTACGGGCTGCATCGACCGCTTCCGCTATTTCAATCTCACTGGCCATACCTGTAGAAATAATCATAGGCTTTCCTGTGGATGCAGCGTACCGGATGAGCGGCAGGTCCACGGCCTCAAATGAGGCAATCTTATAGGCTGGCGCGTTCAGGTCCTCCAGCAGATCAACGGCCGTGGTATCAAAAGGGGAGCTGAAGACGGTTATGCCGGTTTTACGTCCATGTTCGAACAGGGGTTTATGCCAATCCCAGGGCATATGAGCTTCTCTATATAATTCGTAGAGACTCTTCCCATCCCACAGACCACCATGAATCTGAAAGTCTTCACTGTCGCAATTTATGGTAATTGTATCAGCTGTATAGGTCTGTAATTTGACAGCATCAGCACCGGCCAGCCGGGCTTCATCCATGATCCGAATGGCTGTGTTTAGCTGGCCGTTATGGTTTGCCGACATTTCGGCAATAACATAGGGTTCATCCAGAACAGAGATGCGCCGGCCATTAATCGAAATGGTCGGAGTTTTATTCACCATGATACATACCCCGGATTTTATTCCATTGCTGAGCAGTCAGGCAGAATTGCTCAATGTCATAAGATTTCTCGTTTTCCTGATACTTGCCGACCAGTTTTCCGTGACGGGTAAAACCCAGTTTTTCGTGATAGCCGGAAGAACGCCGATTAAAGCTGATTACCTCACCTTTAATCACTTCATAACCTAATTCAGAAAACGCAAAATCCAGTGCACTATGACCCATTCTTACACCGGTTCCCGCTGGTGCATCCGGTGCCACATAAAAACCCCAGACCGCCTCTGCCTGATTCACACTACTTTTGAAGCTGATAAAACCCAGTGGCTCAGGGTCTTCATAAATCAACAAATGAACGTTTTCATCTGACTTTGTTCTTTCGAACCAGCGGGCATGTTCTTCCCAGCTGATTTCGTGCTGTGTGTACATCTTGCTGCGTATATCTGGATGATTTCGCCAACGGAGCACTTGTTCCAGATCCGCCTCTTTCATATAACGAACCTCAGCCATGCCTCATGATCTCCATTTGATCAGCAACCAGACCAGCCCCTGACCCTGAGCACACAGTCGATGCCGCCTGACTTATAGCAAGAAGATCGTGAGGATTGCGATAAATCTCAGTCAACGTTTCGGTCACAACGGTTTCGATATTCGCGCAATCTGCCGTCAACGCAGCCTTCCGCTCACTCAAACCATGGGCGATAATCTGTTGATTATCAGCGCTGACAAACACCAATGAAGGTACGCCAAGACAGCAGCGCTCCCAGGCTGAAGATCCGCAGGCACCAATCACAAAATCCGTCGACGATAACAACTCGGCCATATTGCTGATGCCAGACACCACCTTCCCCACACCGCGAAAACCAGCTATTGCTTTCTCTGCCTGCTGGCGCCAAGGGGAGCTATGCCCAATCACTACAGTCACTTCAAGTTGGGTGGAAAAACTCAATTCTGAAAGTACCGCAAGTGTCCGCCCGGTAAAGTTATCTTTATCTACCCCACCAAAACTGATCATAAGACGGCGAAGCTCGGAGTTTTTTCTATAATTCAGACTCTCTGCACGCCACTGCCTGAATTCTGGACGAAGCAACGCAAATTCAGGACCGATAAGCAGCTGACAACCTGCAGAAACCCACTGTTTATAGTCGTCAATCCGGCGTCCTGCATTCTGATCCAGCAGTACATCAGAGCAATGTGCACGGTCGGCGAGGTCATCAATAACCAGGCTGTAACGAGCAGAATGTTCTAACGCTCTTTCCCACTCGGCATCCAGCGCATAGTGATCGACAACCATCCAATCCGGGACAAAGGCCTCAAGATAGCCCCGGCATTGCTCCGCATCCTGTTGCTGGCTACAACCAAGCCAGTCTGCGTGAGTGAGATGACCTGACGCAGAACCAACGATCAGGCTGACAGGTAAAACATCCACCATATAGCCAAGTTCTTGAATCAATTTGATCAGATGACCTGGCTGTTCGCGGCAAAGAAACCGGCACTCATGCCCCCGTTGCTTTAGCTCCCCCGCCAGCGTCAAACACCTCATTACATGACCGGTGCCAATCTTAGTCGAGGCATCGCAACGGAAAGCAACCTTCAAGGTTCACCCCGAAGAATCGCAGGAGCCATAAGCTCAGCCCGTTCCCAGTCCTCCGGCGTATCGATGTCCTGTACACGCCAGCGTGGAATGCGGAATCCGTGAGCGTATTCGGCAAATAATTTATCGCCCGACAACCAGGCTTCTCTCTTTCCCCAATAGAACTGACCGGCATCGTGGTAGGCTTGCGGTAAATCCTGAGATCGTTTGGCAAAATTCTCCGGCCAGAACATCTGCACACTGCCGTTTTCAAGAATTTCAAATGATCGGAAAACCGGTGCTGGAAAATCGGTCACGGTAAAACAATAGCGCCAGCTTCCTGCAGTGAATGCCTTGTATGCCTGCTGAATATCCCCGGCGGAGACAAACGGTGCGGTGGCGTAAAGACAGCAGATGTCCGTTGCCTCAAACCCAAGTTCGCTCATAGCCTCGATAGCGTGAGCAATCACAGGAATCGTCGCCGTGTGGTCATCCGATAATTCCGGTGGGCGCATAAAAGGCACGTCGGCACCGGCATGTCTGGCCACTTCCGCAATGGCCTCGTCATCGGTCGACACAATGATCCGGTCAAAAATACCACTGCGCAGAGCCGCTTCAATCGACCACACAATCATGGGTTTTCCGGCAAACAAACGGATATTTTTACCCGGAATGCGTTTACTGCCACCACGCGCAGGAATCACCGCCAGACGACTCATAGCAGCACCTCCGTCAGCGTGCGAACGACTTGCGCTTGCTGTTCATCCGTCATGGCGTGATACAGAGGAATACTGATGGCCTGACGGTAATACCGCTCTGCCTCGGGAAAATCGCCCCACCGAAAGCCAAGCGCCTGATAATAGGGTTGGGTATGCACAGGGATGTAATGCAGGTTCACGCCGATACCGCTCTGGCGAAGACGCTCAAACACAGCCGCATGCTGCTCCGCATTTTCAGTTTGCAGGCGCAGAATATAGAGGTGCCAGGCTGACTGAGTATTGTCGGCCTGACGTGGCAAGGTAAGCGGCAGATCCTGCAATAACGCATTGTATTGAGCTGCCAGCTGACGGCGCCGGCGGACAAACTCAGGCAAACGTGTCATCTGACTGGCACCCAGCGCTGCCTGCAGTTCGGTCATACGGTAATTAAACCCAAGCGCAATTTGCTGGTAATACCAACCGCCGTGGGCAGGCTGTGTCATTCTATCCGTATCGCGGGTAATGCCATGGGAACGCAATAATGCCATTTTTTCAGCCAGCGTCTGCGAACGTGTGACGGCGCAACCGCCCTCGCCTGTGGTCACTATTTTCACCGGATGAAAACTGAATACCGCAATATCACTGAAGGTACAGGAACCGACCGGAAGGCCTTCGTAACCGGCGCCAATCGCATGGGAAGCATCTTCAATAATGCGGAAGCCGTAACGCTGCGCCAGCGCATGAATGGCGCGCATGTCACAGCTCTGGCCGGCCAGATGTACCGGTATCACAACGTCGGGTAAGCGGCCGGCGCGTTCGGCGTCCGTCAGCTTTTTCTCAAGCTGCTCGACACTGAGGTTATAGGTATGCGGATCAATATCGACGAAATCCACCTCGGCGCCGCAATAGAGCGCACAGTTGGCAGAAGCAACGAACGTAATGGGTGACGTCCACACCCGCTTGCCCGGCCCGACATCCAGTGCAAGGCAAGCCAGATGCAACGCCGAGGTGGCACTGTTTACCGCCACGGCATGCCCGACACCGCAGTGCTGTTTAATCGCCTGCTCGAAGGCCGGTACCGCCGGCCCCTGCGTCAGAAAATCTGACTGCAGGACGTCCACAACGGCGGCGATGTCGTCTGCGGAAATATCCTGTTTCCCGTACGGAATCATGATCAGATGCGTCCAATCTTCTCGTAGTTAAGGCTGATCCAGTCCTGCAATTCCTGGTCGGTCATCCACTCTGCGTTGTTATCGCTGGAATAGATGAAACCTTCGGGAACCAGTTTGCCGTCTTTGATCCGCTCCTCGCAATGGTCCCAGCCATTAATGGACGGCAGAATTTTGAAATGCTCTTCATATTCATAGGTATGGTAGGAGTCTTCGCTGCCGATCATCTGCTCGTGCAGTTTTTCACCCGGACGGATACCGACAAATTCAATTTTTGCTTCCGGAGCAACGACTCTGGCCAGATCCGTTACTTTCATGGATGGGATTTTCTTAACGTAAATCTCACCGCCCACCATGTCCTCAAACGCGTGCCAGACCAGTTTTACGGCCTCTTCCAGAGAAATCATAAAGCGCGTCATACGCTCATCCGTCACCGGCAGAACACCTTTGTCTTTGATGGACATGAAGAAAGGAATTACAGAGCCCCGCGACCCCATTACGTTGCCGTAACGCACGACGGAAAACCGCGTGCCGTGTTCGCCGGAGTAAGAGTTACCGGCGACAAACAACTTGTCGGACGCCAGCTTGGTGGCGCCGTACAGATTCACCGGCGAACTGGCTTTATCGGTCGACAAGGCCACGCAGCCTCGAATGTCGTGGTCGATGCAGGCGTCGATCACATTCATCGCGCCATTGATATTGGTCTTGATGCATTCGAAGGGGTTGTATTCTGCCGTCGGAACAATTTTGGTCGCCGCCGCATGGACCACGTAATCCACGCCGTCCAGTGCCCGGTAAAGGCGGTCCTTATCCCTGACATCACCGATGAAGAAGCGAACCCGCGGGTCGTTCTCGAACAGCTTGGCCATTTCCCACTGTTTCATTTCATCGCGGGAAAAAATAATGATTCTGCGTGGATTGTATTGCTTAAGAGTCATAGGCACGAAGGCATGGCCGAACGAGCCAGTACCCCCGGTAACCAGAATGCTTTTGCCGTCAAACATAGTCAAACCTCTGACACAGACACACGTAATTTCAAGAAATCAGCAAGTTCTGTACCAAGGGATATTAAGTCGAATCCAAAGCGTATGAAGCAACGTGCGGCCACCTGCTCAGATGGCCGATGCCAGCGACTATAACTGATCAAACAGCGACAGACGGGATATGGTGGTGTAGCTCTGTTGCGCCGCTTCCAGCAGGTAACTCTGCAACGACAAGCGGCTGACTGCTTCGGCAAAATCGACATCCGACAGTTTGGACAACACTTCTTTATTCACAATACCAACATCGGCCGAGAGGTTAGCCGTATTCTCGACAATATTCAGCCGGGCCCCCACCTGACTGACGACTTCAGATACTGACGATTGTGCGTACGCCAGATTGGTCAGCGTATCTTCAATCAGAATATCCAATGTTGCGGAGTCCTCGGGGTTGTCTTCCAGGGTATTCAGGCCCGCCGTCAGTCGAAAAATAGTGTCCGTAATACTTTGCTTGGGCGAAGACTTCACCAGTACTTCGTCGCCTGGCTCCGGATCGCCACTCATTCCCAGACGAATACCCGCCACAGCAATATCTCGACCCGAAACGTAACTAACATTGGCCATGCCTTCCACAACACGGTTATCAGACGCGCGTCGTATCGTGTAATTAGGAGCTGCCGGGTCAATCGCCGACTCAGGATTGAAGGTAATGATCAGATCATCCGGATAGAAATCCCCATAGGCTTCTTCATCCGTTACAAACCCGGGATTTACTTTCAGCGTGCCGATGTTGTTCGGGTTCACCGAAGTGGTAAAGGTATCCTTAGCCGCCTTCACATCAATAAACAGGTTTTTACCATTATCCCCGGTAGCGACGGTCGTGGAATTGCCGATCGCGAGGTAACGCTGCCCCTCATCCCCCTGATACTCGTATCGTCCGGTCGATGTCTGTACAAACGGCTCAGTGCCGCCCTTGAAACCCGCGAAAATATATTCGCCGTTGGCATCACGGGTATTGAACAGATCGACCAGCGCTTCCTGAATCTGGTAAACCTCAGCGGCAATGGATTGCCGGTCGGTAATGGTCAGCGTGCCGCCGCCGGCCTGCACCGTCAGCTCTTTCAGCCGGGTCAGGTTATCCGTAACCGACGACAGAGTTGCCTCTTCCAGATTCAGCCGGTTTTCCGCTGCCGTCATGTTTTTTTCATACTGATCACGCAGGGCTTCATCCTGCTGTAACTGCAGAATTTTGGTGGATGCAATCGGGTCATCCGCCGGCGTCAGCACGCGGCGTCCGGTCGACACCTGCTGCTGGGTTTTATTCACTTCCGTCTGGTTATCCAGAATGGCATTCAGGCCGGTGGTGTACTGTTGTAAGGTTGCAATACGCATCAGTCGCTCCTCTCGTTACCGGAACGTTGAAATCAGGGTGTCGAAAATACTGCGTGCCACCGAAATCACCTGAGCACTGGCGTTGTAGGCCAGCTCAAAGCGGATCAGGTTCGAGGCTTCTTCATCGAGGTTAACTCCGGACAAACTCGATACGGCGTCTTCTGAATTGCGCAGCAGTACTTCGCTGGAATCACGGTTAATCTGCGCCTTACTGGTGGTAGCACCAATTTCCTCGACCAAACGCGAATAGGCTTCGGAATAACTGGTGTTGCCGGCAACCGTGTCTTCGCTTTGTAACGCCGCCAGTGCTACGCCATTGCGGCTGTCCGAGGTGCCATCCGTGTTAAAGTCCACCGTAAATTCGTCGCCGGTCTGCACCAGGCCGGTAATTTCCAGTTCAAAGCCGAAATACACCTGCTCCCCGACCGGATTCTCGGCGAACAGGTTATTACCCGGCGGCTCCACATCCAGGCTGTAGCCAGCCTCGGTAATCACTTTGATCTGACCGCCCATGGCAATTTTGCTGGAACCGTGAATACCCGTGGCATTCATCGCCAGCCGCGGCTGGAAGCTGATCTGACCACGCTCATCAATCGCCACATCCAGATTGCCGTTAAAACTGAAGCCGGCATTTTCAAGCTCGGTACGGATCGCCGCGACCACATCATCCCCGGTGGCGTAGGTGCCCGTCATTTCGATGCTGAAAGTGCCTTGCCCCGGCACATCAAACTCGTAGGTGTAGGGACCACCTTCTGAAAAATCGTAACCATCATATTCGGTCAGTGGTGTGAAGGGGGCCTCGCCGGTTTCACGCAAGACGATGTCCTGACCGTTGCTGACCGAGAAGCCGTCGCCGATATCACCGCTCAGCTCGATATCAATATCGTCGCCGTTTAAGGCAATAATGGTAACCTTAAGGCCGTCACTGCTGGCGATAATGCCCAAGTCCTGCATATCGCGATTGGCATTAATGCGGTCGGCAATGAATTCTGGCGTGATCGGGTCGGGGACTTCTTCCGGGTAGCCGCTATCGTATTTTGTCTGATTGGGACCCAGAGTGTCTGTCAGCTCTATGCCATTAATGCTCAGTACAGTCGGCATGAACGGATTGGCATCAGTGGTGAAGTCCGTCAGTTCCACTGTGGTTCTGGCGGTCGCCTCGACCCCTTCCCGCTTACTCAGCGCTTCGGCAATTTCCCGCGCCGACGCATTCTGCGACGTAATTAAGGTTGGCTGGCTGGTCACCTGTCCGGTTGCCGGGTCGGTGTAGCTGATCACAATGCGTTCCGGGAAGAAGCCGTTGGTGGCATCCACCGTCGTGCCCTCGGCCTGATACGTGGCTTTTACCGGCAAATAGCCACCAAAACTGGTAAAGGCAGTTTTGCCCTCGTCTTCCGGCAGAATCGAATTGGAAATGCCCGGTACATAGGTCTGGTTCATCAGCGGCGGAAACAGTGGAATGGGATTACCGGGGTCGCTGTTGTCCAGCACGTCGTAGGTGGTTGGCGAGGTAAAACGGATCAGCAAAGGCGGAGTTAATTCCCCTTCGCTGGAAAAATACTCGGTACTGGTGTCGTACACAGTACCTTGTGAAATCGTGGCGGTGCCCTGATTACCAATCGCGGCATCTGTGGTGATCGGGCTGGCCACGGCAACCTGCTCCGGCCGGGTCAGATTCACGTCCAGTTTGGCCGATTCGTTGCGGGTCGGCATGATCAGGAATTCGTCACCCTGCTGGAAGGAACCCGCCTCAAACACGATTTCAAAACCGTCAACGGTGACCGAATCCGGGAAACTGCCGCTTAATGCACCCGACTCCACAATTTCGCCATCGCTCAGGCGCTTAATGCGGTAGGCATAATCGTCCGGCCCGGTAAATTCGAGTGCATAATCACTGGTGGTGAGATCACCGGCTTCAACAATATTCACCGCCAGCACGCGGTCGTTGGGGCGTGCATTGTTCACATCGCCGAGTACCCGGTTATAGGCTTTTTCCGGGGTATTGATGTCAGTGAAAAAATCTTCACCCATCTGACCGTTATAATCGATCCCCAGCTTGTGCTGTTCGTTAAAGGTCTGATTGATCACCAGCGCCAGTCGCCCCAGGCTATTCAGCACCGGGTCGAGAACTTCTTCGCGGAATTCAACGGTACCACCGAGCTGGCCGCCGGTAATTTCGTTGGTGACGTTCTGTACGCTGTCACCTTTACGGAAATAAATATCCACCCGTGACGGGTCCGATGCACCGGCATCGGTGAACACTTCGTTGTAGTCGTTACCCACCACCAGCGCCTGACCATTACCGATAAAGACGTTCCACACCGAATCGTCCTGCTCAACCACGTTCACTTTCACCAGTTCGGATAAATCCTTAACCAGCTGATCGCGCTGATCGAGCAGATCATTCGGTTGCGTGCCATTACCGGCCGCGGTCTGATACTGAATCTGGGTATTTAATTCGGCCAGCGCCGCCCCTATGGTAGTGATCTGCTCGCACATCACCTCCATCTGGCCATTGATAATATCGTTCTGCGCATACAGACGGTCACTGATGGCAGAAAAACGATCGACCAGACCACCGGCCTGACTCAGCAATACCGAGCGTGCCGGCAGCGACGACGGGTCATCGACCACCGCCTGCAGGGCACCGAACATATTCTCAAGACCAGGTTGCACACCAGTGCCGGCATCCGCCAGCAAACTGTCGATGGATTCGGCGTTGCTCGCCAGCGTGTCGTAGCCATTAAAGTTGGCCGTGTCGCGCCACAACTGCTCTGTAAGAAACTGATCGTACACACGGGTTACGGTATCCACACTCACGCCGGAGCCAATCCACACACCGCCTTTCAGCTGCGGACTGGTCGCGCTCTGCGAAATCACCTGACGGCTGTAGCCTTCGGTACCGGCGTTGGTGATGTTGTGACCGGTAACGGTCAGGGCGGTCTGGCTGGCTTTTAATCCAGAGATACCAATTTCAAGAATATCAGCCATCGGAGCCCGTTCCTTGCAGCTTCAGCTGCAGTGTGTTCAACGCGTCGTTGAGCGTACTGCTTTCAGAAATACGATGAATTTTTGCGCCGTACTGCGGGTCGGTGGCGTAGCCGGCTTTTTGCAGCGCCATACCGTATTCAGACGCTTTCAGGTTCTGGCCCAGCGCCTCGTCATAGCGGGAGGCGGAAGACAGGAAGCTGGCGTAATCGCGCAGGCCTTCTTCGGCGGACGCATACGAACGGAAGGCCGCCTGCTCGCGCACGGCCACACCGTCGCGGTATTCGTGTGTGGCTACCGTGACCGAATCACCCGACCAGCGCGCATCGGCTTTAATGCCAAAGAAATTAAAACTGTTGCGGCCCTGGTCGTCGGTGATCATGTATTTACCCCAACCGGTTTCCAGCGCGGCCTGCGCCACAATCGCTTTAGGATCAACGCCAATGCTGGCACCCACGTCCTGCGCCAGCGGATAAAGAGCGGCAACAAACTCTGCCGGAGTGGCAAACTGTTGCCCCTTATTGCCTTCGCCGCTTGCGGTGGATGCCGAGGTTAACGCCGCAGCATCTGCCTGAGTGCCTCCCGCTGCCGAAGTCTGCGTCTCCTGGCCGGCCAGATCGGACAGCACCTGATTCACATCCGCCACGGCCTGCGATAAGGCGGCGGCCGACGGGCGGGAATACGACAACTGACGGTCGCTCATTTTGCTGAAATCCAGCTCAGGTTTGGCGCCCTGTTCGTCGCCGTAATTCTGCATCAGCTGCCGGTAAATCACGTCGGAAAGCCCCATGCCCTGCTGGCCGGAGAGGGATAACGCCATCTGGTTGTCGTACATGTTTTCGTAGAAATCCATTTCCGGAGAACTGAACATCGAGTCTTCTTCGAAGACCTTGTTCGCATTGCGCATGGAGCTCAGCATCATGTTGAGAAACATGGACTCAAACTGCTTGGCCACCTCCATCAGAGCGGCACTTTTGTCGTCTTTACCCAGACTGCGGATGCCCTGCAGGGCATTGAGATCGGTATAGACCTGAGCGCTGTTAACTTGTGTCTGAATCATGCGGTTCTCCTTTGTGGAGAAAATTGCAAGATGTTTGCCAAGATTCAGAAACGCTCAGCGTCCTTCGCGGAATTTACACTGGCAACAAATTTACACTGGCAACAATGGCTAATCGTCGGCCAACGAAAGCAACACGACGACGGTCCTGACCGGAGGAGATAGAGCAAACGCTCAAGAAGGGAGGCAGGTGCAAAGTGAAAGAAAAACGGGAGGCCATCGCCTCCCCTGTGACATCAGTGCTGCTGATACAGACTGGCTTTCTTGCGGTTGGTTTGCTGGCGGAACAGACCGGCCTGTTCCAGCTTAAGATCGGCCACCAGCTGTTGTTCGGCTTTCAGTAATTCTTCAAGAAACAGCTGCTGGTCATTGGTCAGCTGAATCAGATCGGAAATTCCGGAAAACCATTGCTGCAGCAATTCATTGCGCTCATGAATGCGTTCTTCAACGCCCTCTTTCACGCCCTGTTTGATCAGCGACTGAATTTCCAGCGACAGACCGCGAATACGGGCAAACAACTCATCGTTCATAATCATTCCTTAGCATGCTCATTCTTGTATCAGGGCAGCGAGATCACCACGCGATTCCGGCCATCCGTCAGATAACGATCAGTTCGGCTTTCAGCGCACCGGCCTGTTTCATAGCCTCGAGAATGGCCATCAGATCACCCGGCGCCACGCCCACGTCGTTCACCGCTTTGACGATATTATCGAGTGACACGCCCGGGCCGAATTTGAACATGCGGTTATCGCCGCCATTGTCGATATTAATATTGGTCTGCGGCACCACCACGGTATCGCCGGCGGCCAGCGTATTCGGCTGCGACACCTGAAAATCTTCGGTAATGGTCACTACCAGATTGCCGTGGGTCACTGCCACCGGATCAATTTTCACATTCTGCCCCATCACTATGGTGCCGGTGCGCGAATTAATAATGACCTTTGCGCGGTCCTGGCCGGTTTCGATTTCCATATTTTCGATAATCGACAGATAGCTCACCCGCTGGCTGGTATCGCGCGGTGCACTCACCCGTACCGAGGTCGCGTCCAGCGCTTCGGCGGTTCCCGGTCCCATCAGGCTGTTGATTTTCTGCACCATGGCATTGGCGGTGGTGAAATCCGGCTGATCCAGGTTAAACACCAGACTGTCGCCGCGGCCAAAATTGCTGGGGACGGTTTGCTCCACCGACGCCCCGTTCGGGATACGGCCAACGCTTGGTACGTTCACCGTAATTTTCGAACCATCGTTGCCTTCCGCACCAAAACCACCGACCACCAGATTGCCCTGGGCGACCGCATAAATATTGCCGTCAGCGCCTTTCAGCGGTGTGAATAATAGCGAGCCGCCACGCAGGCTTTTGGCATTTCCCAATGACGATACCGTCACATCCACCCGCTGACCCGGTTTGGCGAACGGCGGTAACTCAGCCGTAACCGACACCGCGGCCACGTTTTTTAATTTAGGGTCAGTACCGGATGGCAGGGTAATACCGAATTCGGCCATCATGTTGCGGAAGGTCTGGGTGGTAAAAGGCGCTTTATCGCCGGAGCCATCCAGACCCACCACCAAACCATAACCAATCAGCTGGTTGCTGCGCACGCCGGCAATGGTGGTGATGTCTTTAATCCGCTCGGCACTGGCCGCTGTGCTGAACAACACACTGCTCAGCAGCAGAAAACAGACGGCAAATACGGGACGTTGCATAATCATTCTCCTGCCGTTACAGCGGCCACCAGGGTGAATTCAGAATCCGGTCAAGCCAGCCCTGCTTGGTGGAATTATTCAGATTGCCACGACCACCAAATGAAATACGCGCATCGGCAACCTTACTGGACGGTACGGTATTGTCCGGCGTGATGTCGGCCGGACGAATCAGGCCGCTGATGCGGATATATTCGTCACCTTCACTCAGTGTCAGCCATTTTTCGCCGCGGATGCGCAGAATGCCGTTGGGCAGAATTTCTGCGACGGATACCGAAATCTGACCACTTAAACTGTTGGAGCGGTCGGCCTCGCCTTTACCGTTAAAGGTACGGCTGGCGTCGGTATCCACATCCAGACCCAGATTTTTCCAGCCGGGCACCGTGCCCATAATGCTGTTCGGCACCATGCTGTTGGTCGACGATTTATCCGACTTGGTCTGCGCGGTTTTTGACGACTGATATTGCTCGTCAAAAATCACGGTAATAATGTCGCCAACACGGCGCGCCTGCTGGTCGGTGTACAAGCCCATGCTGTAGCGCGACTGAAATAACGAGCCGTTCACCACAGGCGGTGGCTGCAGACTGTCGGCCGATACCGGCGCAAAATCCGGATCATTGGGAAACACGTCTTTTTCCAGCGGAACTGACGTACATGCAGCCATAAATAACGGCAACGCGGCAATGGATAAACGCCACATAAGTCACTCCTTACACGTTCTGGGTCAGGAACTGCAGCATCTGATCCGCTGCGGAAACGACCTTGGAGTTCATTTCATAAGAGCGCTGAACCGTGATCATATTCACCAGTTCTTCCACCACTTCCACGTTGGAATTTTCCAGGGCGCCCTGCTCAATGGTGCCGAAGCCATTCTCGTTCGGAGTACCGGCCTGTGGCGCACCACTGGCGGCGGTTTCGTAGAAAATATTGCCCCCGACAGCCTGCAGACCGGCCGGGTTAATAAAATCGACGGTTTCAATCTGACCCAGCTGCTGTGGTGTCGGGTCACCAAACAAGGTGGCCTGCACAATACCGTCTTTGCTCACGGTCAGCTGGTTGGTCTGATCGGGAATGGTGATCTGCGGCTCCAGCGGATAACCGTTGACGTTCACCACCACGCCTTCGCTGTTGATGTGGAAAGTACCGTCACGCGTGTAGCCTATGGTTCCGTCGGGCATGGTGATCTGAAAAAAGCCACGGCCGTTAATCGCCATATCCAACGGCTGATCGGTTAATTCCAGCGAGCCTGTAGTGAAGATTTTTTGCGTGCCGGCGGTACGCACACCGGTACCCAGCTGCAGACCGGATGGCAGGCGGGTGTCGGCCGAGGAGTTCGCGCCCGGCTGACGCTGAATCTGATACAGCAGATCTTCAAACACCGCGCGGTCTTTTTTGAAGCCGGTGGTCGATACGTTGGCCAGGTTGTTGGATACCGTGGTCAGCGCGAGGTCCTGAGCTTCAAGTCCGGTTTTACTTACCCATAATGCCGATAACATGATTCAGCTCCTTACTGACTGGACAGTATCTGTGTGGTGGCGGCGGAATTTTCGTCGACACGCTTCATGAGTTTCACCTGCATTTCGTACTGACGGTTCAGAGAAATCAGGCTGGTTAATTCGGTTACCGCGTTGACGTTGCTGCCTTCGGTAAAGCCGTTTACCACGGTAATGCTGGGGTCGGCCGCTGCCGGTGGCGTGGCCGGGTCACGAAAACGGAATAAACCGTCTTCGCCTTTTTCCAATTGCTGCGCATCCGGTTTCACCAGTTTCAGCTGCACAGGCTCGGCCACCGCCGCCGGTGTTTCGCCCAGCGGCTGAATGGTCACGATGCCGGCTTTGCTGATGTCGATGCTCTGGAATTCCGGCAACACCACGGGACCGGCGTCGCCGATCAGTTGCAGGCCAGAACCATTCATCAGGCGACCGGCAGGGTCGACGCTCAGGTCGCCGGCGCGGGTATAGGCTTCTTTGCCATCGGGGCCGACCACCGCAAACCAGCCTTCGCCTTCAATGGTGACGTCCATGCTGTTACCGGTTTCGATCAGTGGGCCCTGACGGAAATCGCTGGCCGGCCGTTCGGTCATGGCGTAAGCACGGGTTGGAAAGTAGTCGCCGAACACGCCCATGGCGCGGCTCTGGGTATAGTCCGAGCGGAAGCCGGTGGTACTGGCGTTGGCCAGGTTGTTGGCATGTGCGGTCTGGCCCAGTGTGTTCTGCTTGGCGCCGGACATGGCGATGTATAAAGCACGATCCATAACGGTTTACCCTAAAGCGGCGGGGTCATCTTCCCCGGTTCTGAAGGGTATTAAGCAGAGCGCGTGCCAACCCATGAAAAGCGTTATTTTTCATTGAGTTAGCCATTTATGGCGTCACAAAAATGACGAACAGACAGCCAAAACGGCAGCCTCTTCCCCCGTCAGGGGAAGAGGCTTGCCGCCCGGCAAGGGCGGTGAGGATACGGCCCCAAAGCGCGTATCAGATGTTGAGGATGGTCTGGGTAACCTGATCCGTGGTTTCAATGGTTTTGGCGCTGGCCTGGAAGTTACGCTGGGCAATGATGAGGCCCACCAGCTCTTCCGACAGATCGACGTTGGAATCCTCCAGCGCCGACGAGCGGATCTGACCGAACGAGGCCGTACGGGGGGAGCCAATGGTCGGCACACCCGATTCGAACGACTCACCCCAGGCGGTATCGCCCAGTGGCGTCAGGCCTTCCGGATTGCGGAAAGTCGCCAGTGCCACCTGCCCCAGCGTCTGGGCCTGACCGTTGGTGAAGCGGGCGAAGATAATGCCCTCTTCATCCACTTCCAGACCGGTCAGACGGCCTGTGGTGTAGCCGTTCTGGCTGACTTCGTTAACGGCAAAGTCGCTGCCGAACTGGGTCGAGCCGGTCAGGTCGATCTGGAAGTTGGAGTTGGCCGGAGGCTCCGTCAGTGGCAGGCCGCCTTCCAGCACGTTCACCGAGCCCATGGCACCGTTCGCATGGCCGTCGGAATCCAGCGGATCCCAGTTGGTGATGTAAATATCACCGGTGGCGATCGAATCGAAGGTACCGTCCTGATTAAAGAACAGCTCGTAACGCGCCCGCGTTGGTTCAAGGTTGTCCGGGAACGGCAGGGTCGAGTCCGGGTCACCGACGTCGTAGCCGTCGATCAGCACGTACATGGCCCACACGTTCTGTTCATTCGGACGGTCCGGATCCAGTGGCTCCTTCACGAAATACTGAGTCATCACGTGGGAATTACCCAGACTGTCGTAGATGGTCATGGACGTGGCGTGGTTGTAGGTATCCTGATCGGTCGGATCGAAGGAATTCAGCACATACGGGGTGAATTCATCCTCGGTCAGGGCGCCGAAAATACCGGAAATCACCGGATCCGGCTCGGCCATGGTGTAGCCTTCATTGAGGATGAAGGTCACCACGCCACCCACGGCGGCCGCGTGGTCGGCGGTGGACGAACCACCCAACACCACAGGGCCGGTATTTTCCGCACCGATCACCACCAGCGAGTCGGTGTCTACCGGGCTGTCGATTTCCAGTTTGATGTCGCGGCCGATTTCGTTGGTGATGATCAGATCGCCATCGTCGTTAATGGTCGCTTCAAACCCTGGCAGCGTGGTACTGCGGTAAGAGTTAATTTCATCGGCCAGATCCGACAGCGAGGTCGACTCCAGCAGCTGACCATTAAGGGTCAGGGTCATGTCATTTCCCGGACTGTTATAACTGGCCAGCGGGATGGTCATGGTGGTCAGCGCCGAAGCGGTAACACCCGGCTGTTTGTTGAACAGCGCGACAATTTCGTTGGCTTCGCTGCGCTCCGGAATGGTAATGGTGGTTTCTTCACCGTCCGGATCAATCAGCACTACGGTCTGTTCCGGATACTGGTTGTTCACGCCTTCGATACCTGTGGTCAGCAGCGTGCTGTCGGCCGGGTTGGCCTGCAGCAGACCGTACAGATCAGCGGCGGTAATGTCCGGGCCGGACGCCGTGATGTTGGTGATCGAAATGATCGACGCTTCACCATCCACCGTGGCTTTCAGTTGCAGCTGATACTGAGGTGGCACCACGTTCGGTTCAATTTCCACCGCCGAGGCCTGCACGCCAATGTAGGCGTCGGCGTCCTGACTGTTCAACTGACGGTTAATGGCTGCGGCCAGCTGCTGTACCGAGCGGAATTCTTCATCCAGAGAAATCAGTACCGAGCCGCTGCGGTTATCGGAATCCGGCGCCGGTACCGTGAGGTTGATACGGAAGCTGTTGGTCTTATCGACCTCGTCGGTGCCGGTCACCGTGAACAGACTGTCGAGGCCAAGCGCCGCCACGGCCTGTGGCTCGGCTACGGTGGCGGTAATGGAAATGCCTTCACCGGCGCCCACGTTTTCATTGGTAAACACCAGCTGACCGCCGACCGCATCCACCGTCACTTTACCGGACAGACCGGTCGCGCCGATGTAGATATCAATCTGCTGCTGAATGGCGATGGCCAGGTCGTCCAGCGAGGCGTAGGTGGCTGGCGGAATGGTGATGGTGAACGGACCACCACCCTGACCTGTGGTACTAGTCACTTCCAGCTGGAATTCGTTGTTGGCCTGAACCGGCTCGACACCGCTGTCAAAACGGTTTCCGGACAGGAAGCCAATGTTATCCAGACTGTAGTTAACCGAGCTCACGCTGTTGTTGGCGATCTGCAGATAATCGCCACGACTGCCCGGCGCCTGCACCTGAAACTCGATAAAGCCGGCATTATTCACGGCCAGCACTTCTTCGTTACCGGCACCGGCGGTGGCGGTAATCTGGGTATTAATCTGAGCCACGGCGTCGGCAACGCTCAGGGTGGCATAACCTGAGCCCGGTGCTGCGCCCTGCCAGGCCGCCTCGCTCAGGTTAATCGGGTAAGTCGCACCGGATTCGGTGGCAATGGTGAAGGCCAGTACGTTACCGCCCCCTGTGCTGATATCCAGCGCGCCGTACAGGTTAGTGGCGGTCAACACCGCAAAATCACCCGGGTCGCTGGCGACAATATTGAGCGACGGTGTGGCGGTGGTACGGGTGGTGGTCGAAGTACCCGGAATGCTGCGGAAGTCGGCGGTTAATGCACCCGAGCCCACGAACAGCAGCGAGCCACTGGTACCGGCGGTCACAGCACCGGCTGCACCGAACACGGCATCCCAGGTGGCGGTGTTGGTGACCGCGTAGCTGGAACCGTCGGTGGCGTGATAACCGGCGCGTGACAGCACCAGCTCATCACTGGAACCGGCAGACGCGGTCAGCTGCTGCGAGCCCAGCACCGCATCAATCGATTGCTGAATCAGCGCCAGCGCCTGAGCTTCGGTTGAACCGGCAGGAATGGCCTGCAGGGTAATGGTCTGCACGCCGTTGCCGTCGCCCAGATCAACATCAATGGTTTCACCACCCGCGGTACCGGCCGTGGCCACATCCAGAACTGTGAAGCCCGCGCCACCGGCAAACGCCAGCTGGGCCGGAATACCTGCCGTGGTCGGCTGGCCGGCTGACATGAGGGTGGAGGTGGTGGATTCAATAATGCCGGAATCGGCGGTACCGATGGCCAGACCATTGGAGATCAGTTGCAGACCCTGTTCCTGCAGCACGTCCTCACCGGCATCCAGATTGAGGATGGCGGTGGCCAGGTTGGTCAGACGCGGCGCCTGATTGGCAATCTGAATCTGAATATCGTCCAGTACACCATTCACCACGCCATTGGCGTTGGCCGCATAGCCCTGCAGGCGGGAGCCGTTATTGGCGACCACGTAGCCATTCTTATCCAGCGAGAAAATACCGGAACGGGTGTACGACACCGTGCCGTTGTTATCCAGCACAAAGAAACCGTTGCCGTCGATGGCCATATCCAGCGCGCTTTCGGTGCCGCTGATGTTGCCCTGACTGAACTCCTGACGCACGTTATCCACCATCACACCGCTGCCAACCGGCTTGCTGCCGGTGCCCAGCAGGGTGGTGGTGTACACGTCGGAAAATTCCGCCCGTGATTCCTTAAAGCCTGTGGTACTGGCGTTGGCAATGTTATTACCAGTGACCTCGAGGTCGGTCGAGGCTGCACGAATACCACTTAAACCAATATTAAAAGCCATAATTTCGTCTCCGCTGCCTGTCCCGGACTACTCATCCAGAATCTGTTGAATCTGACTCAGTGATGCGCTCTGGCCGCCGGCCAGATTCAGCGTCACGCTGCCTGTGCTGCTCATGGTCACGCTGTCGACGCGTGAACTCATCTGCATGCCCATATCTTCCGACTGACCGGCCACATTACCGGTCAGCTTGAATACGTATTCCCCGGCCGGATACGGCACCGGAATCGGATCGCCGTTGTCGTCCAGCACCAGTTCGCCTTCATCGTCGGTGTAATACTCCTGACGGTTCAGCGCGTCGTAATCGATGTCCTGAATTTCGCCGTCGATCATCAGGTTCAGCCCGTCCCAGCGCACAGACATCGGACCGTCGGTGCGGGTACCGAGCGAGAACTGTTCCAGCAACTGGCCGTTCTCGTCTTCAATCTGCAGTTTCAGATCGGTCACGCTGTCCGGTAATTCGGTATAACCGCTGACCACACCGCCCGTGAGCAGCAGGCCGGTTTCATTGCCTTCGACAATCACCGACTGCCCGACCAGACTGGATGCCTGCAGCGCCGAGGTGGACGTAAACGCCGAGCTGATGTCTTCGACCGAGGTGTTCAGCTTGTCGAGGCCCTCTACCGTCGAGAACTGCGCCAGCTGCGCCACAAAGGCCTGGTTATCGGTGGGTTCCAGCGGATTCTGGTTGTTCAGCTGCGCCACCATGAGCTCGAGGAAGGCATCACGGCCCAGCTCATTGCTCTTGGTTTCGCTGGCGCTTGAACTGGTCTGATACTGACTCAGAACATCACTGGTGGAAGAAACACTGTCGACGGCCATGATCCGCTCCTTACTGTCCCAGAGTCAGGGTGCGCTGCAGCATTTGCTTTGCTGTCTTCAGCACCTCAACGTTCATCTGATAACTGCGGGAGGACGACATCATGTCGGTCATCTCTTCCACAATGTTCACGTTCGGGTAGTACACATACCCGTCTTCATTGGCCATCGGATGGTCGGGCTGAAAGCGCATCTGCAGCGGGGCGTCTTTTTCCACAATGCCCATCACCTGCACGCCGGCGCCGATACCGCCTTCGATGTCTTCAAACTGATTGTTCTCATTCACGTCGGTGAAGGCCTTTTCCATCACCGCAAACCAGGGCTTACGCGCACGGTAGGTTTCGTCGACAGAACTGGACGCACTTTCCGCGTTGGCGATGTTACTGGCGGTGGTGTTAATGCGGATCGACTGGGCATTCATGCCGGAGCCGGCAATGTCGAATACGTTAGACAGTGACATGATTATTCTCCCCGGATGGCGCCTTTCATGCCTTTAAACTTGCTGCTCAGGAACTCGAAACTGGAGTTGTAGCTGAGCGCATTACGGCTGTAGATCGCCTGCTCAATCTGCGAGTCCACGGTGTTGCCATCAATAGAAGGCTGAATCGGATTACGGTACAGAATGTCGTCGTCAGCCTTACGGCGACCGCTCAGATGTCCCTGCTGGGTACGGTTCATGCCCAGACTCTGCTGACTGGCCACTTCTCCGGCCAGCATGGCCTGAAAGTTGATGTCGCGGGATTTGTATCCCGGGGTATCGGCGTTGGCCAGGTTATTGGCCAGAATTTCTGCACGGGTGGCGCGCAGCAACATGGCGGAAGGGTGGATCCCTAATGCATTGCTGAAATTGATAGCGGCCATAATCCGGTTTCCGTTGAGTGACTATGGCGTAACAACAGCAATGCCTGTGCCAAAAGATAAAACCCTTATTTTTCAAGGCACTGGAAAAAAGAAAGCCGCCCAAAGGGGCGGCAATTCAGCGGCAACGGCAAGGGTTTTCCTGCCGGCGGCAACGAGGTCCGGCGCTCAGCCGCCGACCTTCTTGGCACGGTAAACAATGCCCGGGTGGCACTGCACCATCTCGTAGAACTCACTCAGGTTATTCATCGCCTCAGAGGCACCCAGCATCAGGTAGCCGCCCGGGTTCAGACTGCCGTGCATGCGTTTAAGAATGTCGTACTTCAGATCGGCGGAAAAATAGATCAGCACGTTGCGACAGAAAATGATGTCGAATTTACCCAGCAGGCTGAAGCTCTGCTGCAGGTTCTGCTGACGGAAATCGACACGGCTTTTAATCTGATTGTTGATGCGCCAGCGGTCGTCATCGACCGTATCGAAATAGTTTTTCAGATGCTGATCGTTCATACCACGGCGAATGGCCAGCTGCTGGTAAACGCCCTCTTTTGCCTGCGCCAGCGAGCTTGGCGAAATATCGGTGGCCAGAATCCGCTCGCCGGTCATCAGCTGACCCGGGTTCTTTTTGCGGAATTCTTCAATTTCGATACTCAGGGAATACGGCTCCTGACCGGTGGAACAGGCCGCCGACCAGATTTTTACGGCGCGCCGCTGCGCCGCCATTTCCGGCAGCAGCTTCTCGCGGAAAATGCGGTACGGATGATCGTCCCGGAACCATAGGGTTTCGTTGGTGGTCATGGCATCGACCACGCTTTCCATCAGGGTCCGGTTACGCTCCATCGCACTCATCAGATCGCTGATGGAGTTCAGGGAATCGCGTTCCATCAGGCGACGCAGACGGCTGGTCACCAGATATTCCTTGCCTTCCCCCAGCAAAATGCCGCTGTTGCGCTCAAGCATCTGCCGAAACCGGTTGTACTCATCAACCGACATATCTTTGATCATTCTGATATCCAAAACGATTAATCCGCATTCACCTGACTGACAACGCGTTCAGCGAGGATGTCAGGATCGAACTTCGCAATAAAATCGTTGGCCCCTACTTTCTCGACCATCGCCTTATTAAAGACGCCGCTCAGCGACGAGTGCAGCACTATGTAGAAATTCGCCATCCGGGTGTCACTGCGAACCCGGGTGGTCAGGGTGTAGCCGTCCATTTCCGGCATTTCGATGTCGGAAATCATCATCATGTAGTGATCGGTGATTTTCTCACCGGCATCGGCAATGCCGACCAGATGCTCCCAGGCTTCAAGACCATCGTTGAGCGCCACCACTTCCACGCCCACATCCTGCAGACAGCGGGAAACCTGCTTACGGGCAATTTTGGAATCGTCGACAATCAGCACTTTACGTTCACGGGCCTTGGCGTGGGTTTCTTCCGTCACCACGCCTTCGCTGATGTGCTCGTTCACCGGTGACACTTCGGCGAGGATTTTCTCCACGTCGATGATTTCCACCAGCTGCTTGTCCACTTCCGTCACCGCGGTCAGGTAGTGCTCTTTGCCTGTACCCTTCGGTGGCGGGTGAATATCACCCCAGTTCATATTGATGATGCGTTCCACGCCGGCCACCAGAAAGCCCTGAGTTTTCAGGTTGTATTCGGTGATGATCACGAACGCATTTTTGATGTCCTGCAGCGGGCGGTTACCCGTTGCCATGCTCATATCCATAATCGGAATGGTGCCGGAGCGAATGTGGGCAACGCCGCGCACCACAGGGTTACTGCCCGGCAGAATCGTCAGCTTGGGGCACTGCAGCACTTCTTTAACTTTGAAGACGTTGATGCCGTAAATCTGACTGCCGTTAACCCGGAACAACAACAGTTCGAGGCGGTTCTGCCCCACCAGTTGCGTGCGTTGGTTAACCGTGTCCAATACACCTGCCATAACAAGCTCCCGAAAAACAACCCGGCACGGCCTTTGCTGGATCTACGCTGTCGCACAGAAAGTGCCGGATTAATGTCATTCTGTTGTACCTGTTTATGAGCATAGTAGAGAACCAGCGCCGCCGTAGGATATTTGCTGTATTTTTCCTGTACCTGCTGCCCGGGCTGAGCATGGCGGCGGGTGCGGCTAAATGGCGTTCCGATGTCACCGCCGAGCTGCTCGCCCAGTGGACCCGGATCAGTGGCGTAGAAGGTGCTTCAGACGTGAGTTTTCCGGGATTACCGGCCGATTACGCTCTGCCAGAATGCCGGCAGGCACTGGTCATCGACCCGGTGCGCGACCTCCAGCCCGGCCGTAACGGACTGGAAATCAGCTGTGCCGCGCCCTACTGGAAACAGCATCTGGCGGTGCAGCTGCATGTGTACCGGGAGGTCGCCGTCCTGGCGCGGGCCGTGGCTGCCGACGCGGTGGTCAGCGACGATGACCTGAGTTACGTCCGTCAGGATACCGGCGAGCTGAGCAAGGGATTCTTTACCGGCGATGATCCCCTGAGTGGTCAGGTCATGCGGCGCACGCAGCGGGCCGGTACCGTCGTAACCCCCGACATGGTGGAGCCGCCGGTGGTGATTGAACGCGGCGACGCCGTACAGATTCTGGTCTCCCGCCCCGGGATACGCATTGAGATGAAAGGCACGGCACTGGAGAGCGCCCGCACCGGCGAACGGCTGCGGGTACGCAACGATCAGTCACAGAAGGTGCTGACCGCCACTGCCGTTCGCGCAGGCTTAGTACAGGTGCGATAAAAAAGCCAAAATAACATTAAAGTTCGGCTCCGGGCCGCCGATAACACCTATGCAGGAGTGTAAAATGCCTAACTGGCTGGGAGATTTGTCTATGAATATCAGTAAGTTAACCGGTGGGACTAACTCCAGTTCCCAGACCCGGAATGAGCCCGTTAAAAAAGAAGAAGGCCATGTTGCCAAAGCGCAGACCAGCGCCAACTTCGCCGATCAGGTGAAACTGAGCGCCAGCAGCAAAAGCATGCAACAGATTGAGGCCGAAATCCGCGATATGCCGGAAGTCGATGACGCCACCGTCGAACGCATCCGTACCGCCATTGAAAAAGGCGAGTACAAGATCGACTACAGCCGTCTGGCAGGAAAAATGCTTGATTTTGAGGACGACCTCAACTGAAAGTGAAACACCATGAGCCTAGATACCGGACGTCTTGCCCAGATGCTGGATGAGGAACTGCTCCTCACCCGCGACATTCACGGCATTCTGCAACAGGAAAAAGAAGCCTTACGCAGCAACGATCTGGACAGCCTGCACTCTCTTCAGCAAAGCAGTACACTCCGCCTCTCCCAGCTGAAAGACCATGCAGGCCAGCGCCTCCACTGGATGCAAACCAACCACCTCCCCTGCAATGCCGATTGCCTGAACCACCCGGATGTTGCCCCTGCGGCAAACATTCACCGCCTGTGGACCCAGCTTGAAGCCCAGTACCGCACCAATCAGACACTCTCCCAGCAACTGTCCGACATCGTACTCGGCGCCCGCCAGCGCACCCTGCAAAAACTGCGAATCTTGCGCGGACAGCAGAATGATCCACACTTATATGACGGAAAAGGCAAAGCAAGCAGTCTGAATAAAGGACAAGGTTATATTCAGGCCTGACCAGTGGTGGAAGCATACGCAATGACAGAGGAAAGCAATCAGGAATACTTGCTCGAAGCGCCTGAAGATATTTACGGCGCCCTGCGCAAGATCGTGCTGATGAATACCCCGGTAAAAGTCCGGGTCGATGACAGTGGTGAAGAATTCACCTCGGCCATTACCAGTACCGACCTGAAAAGTCGCAGCTTCTTTATGGACAAGGTAATCCCCGCGCAGGGCAATGACCTGATCCGCAGCGGCAAACGATTCAGCGTAGAATGCGACAGTCAGGGCGTGCGCATTGAATTCCGCATGACAGGCCGCCTGAAATACCAGCCCCAGAATGAACAATACCGCGCCGAATTTCCGGACAAAGTTCTGTATTTGCAGCGACGCACAGCCTATCGCGTGATGATTCCGCCGGCCCACGAACTGCTGCTGAAAATACGCATGAACGACGAAGAAGGCGACCTGACCGGCCGGTTGATGGATATTTCCTCAAGCGGCTTCAAAGCCACGTTTAACGGCAATGTGAAAAAACGCCTCGAAGAACAGCGCAGCTTTCCCATTGCGCGCATCCGCTTTAATAAAGACCACAACATGGATTGCAGCCTGGAAGCCCGCCACGTGGTTAACGACGACAAAGGCAATACCAGTTGCGGCTTTGCCTTCACCGGCGTATCGGCCATGGCCCAGCGTTATCTGGATCGTCTTATTTCCGAATTCCAGTGGGAAGAACGGCGCAATAAAGAACAACAGGAAGAATCGCTCGGCGACGTGTGAACGAGAGCTTTACCTTCCGGGGCTGACAGACGCACTGTCAGCCGTTAGAATCCCCCCGCCTTCACTCCCTATAGCTCAACAGGATAGAGCAGTTGCCTCCTAAGCGACCGATCGGGGTTCGAGTCCCTGTGGGGAGGCCATTCAAGCCTGAATATTTCCCGAATTCATTTCCCGACCGTTCAACGGTATTAATCGTCGCGCTTTTCCACCACAGGCAACGCCTTTTCCGCCACCAGCAACGCCTGCTCACGTTTCATGCCCAGCGCCTGTAACAACATGGCGGCAATAACCCGATCATTACCGGCCTGATAGCGTCCTTCGACGATGGCGATCATGACGCTGATAACGCCCGACACCAGCAGGCTGACGGCCATTTCTTCGTCGGTGTAATCGAATTGCCCCTGCTTTAAGCCGGCACGGATATCGCTGCGTACGTAATCCCCCAGCGCAGAACGCATGCCCTCGGCGTAGCGCACGATATTGATCAGCGCGCTGGCCCATTCCGGGTTGCTGGCAGCACGCAGCACAAAAGCTCGGATGCCAATGGCCACCCGTTCGGCGCCATCGGCAACGCCGGTGCTGATCAGCGCCACTTCATGCGACAGTGCTTCTGCCTGGGCCAGACTCACGGCTTCCAGCACGTCTTCTTTGGTGCGGAAGTAGTTGTACACAGTGCCGTTCGATACCCCGGCTTCCTGCGCCAGTTCGTTCAGCGCCAGCTCGCCGGCACCTTTGTGGGCGTAAATTTTCAGCGCCGCATCCAGCAGTTGCTGGCGGGTACGGGCTTTCTTTTTATGGCCGCGGGTCAGTTTTTCGCTGTCAGCAGAGAGGGTCATTCAGGAATCACAACCGATGGTTTACACAGCGGCCAGTGTATCACAGCGCCCCCCTCTCAAACTGACATCATCTCAATATTGAGATGGATTTTATTTTCCTAACAAGCCAAGGCTGTGCTGCAACAACAAGCCGGCACTGCCGGCGCCGCCCGAGCAGACGATGAACTTATCCGGGCGTACCACCGCCAGACTGCCTTGCGCCTTACCGTTGGCAAGAGACGCAGTCAGGTCTTCCGCCAGTTCGCTGTCGTTGGCCGCCTGATTCTGTACACCAAACTGAAAGAAGCCACCGCCGGCCGCCTGCCAGCGCAACTGTTCCTGTGCACTCAAGCCAGCCCGTGGATCGGTACCGAACCCCACCAGCAGCAAGCGATCACTGAGGGCGTCGTCACTGAGCTGAATGCGATGCATGTGGCGCACCCAGCCCTGGGCCAGCTGGGCCCCCGGGGTTAATCCACGCTTACGCTGGCGCATCTGAAACAGGCCTGTGCCATAGCGGTTGGCGGGTTTGATTTTCAGCTCTTCAAGCTGGCGGCGCAGCGGGCTGATCAGGCGGGCGCTGCGCATCAGACCGTGCACCAGCAGCGCCGAGGCCTTGTTACGCGTCATCACCAGATGCCCCATAAAACGCGCCAGATTGATCATCTTCAGCGCATGCGGGCGGCGCTCCTGATCGTAGCTGGCCAGTATCTGCTCTGACGCCAAACCTTTAATCACCCACGCCAGCTTCCAGCCGAGATTGGCCACGTCGCGTAAGCCAGCGACCAATCCCTGACCGACAAACGGTGGCGTGATATGCGCAGCATCGCCCACCAGAAATACCCGGCCCTTACTGAAACGATCGCAGCAGCGGGCGTGAAAACGGTAAACCGCGGTACGTTCCACCTGCAGATTCTGGCCTTTGGCCCAGGGCGCCATCAGCTCGGCGATTTTTTCAGGATGTTCCATCTGCTCGCGGGTTTCGCCACGGTGCAGCATAAATTCCCAGCGCTCACGCCCGCCGGGAGCCGGCATATGCGGCACCGAGCGCTTCGGGTCGCAGATAAATTCCACATGGCCGATGGCCGCCTGTTCGCGCTGGCGCGCATCGACAATCAGCCAGTCTTCGCCGTAGGTTTTACCCTGAAAATCCTGCCCGATCAGGCTGCGCACCAGCGAGCTGGCACCGTCAGCGCCGACCAGATAGCGCGCACGTATGGTCTGCCGCTGACCATGTTCCAGCCCGTCGGCTTTGCGCTGCACCTGCGCCAGCACCGTGCTGCCGTCGTCGTGCATGGTGATCAGTTCCGTCTGGCGCCAGACCGTTACTGAAGGCAGATCGTCCAGCGTGCGCGCCAATGCCTGCTCCAGTTCAGGCTGGTAGAAGGTCACCAGTTTCGGGTGGCCATCCAGACTGCCGCGGGTATTGGCGGTGGCAAAACGGCCCATCACCGGGCTGTGCATCTGCACCTCAGGAATCGGGATACGGGCAAAAGCATCTTCGCCAAGCCCGGCCATCTGCAGCACGCGCAGGGCTTCGTTATCCAGCGCGATGGCACGCGGCATCATCAGAATGTCCGGGGCTTTGTCGATCACCAGCGTGCGTATGCCATAGCGGCCCAGCAGCGCCGCCAGCGTCGCCCCGACCGGGCCACAACCAGCAATCAGGACATCGGTCCGGGTTTCGGCATATAGGGCTGTCTGTTCGTTTGTCATTGTTATTCTCCGTCATGGACACCAGGTCGGCGCCTTTGAGTGAGATTAAAACCAATATTGAAATATGTTTCAATATTGGTTTTAATCTCACCATGTCAGACACAAAGACAACAAGATTCCCCTGACGGAGCCCGCCATGACAGAACTGACCACAGCCCAACCCGCCCGCCATCCGGCACCGACAGCCAAAGCCTGCCGCCTTGCCTACCTGATGTTTAACCGCCCGCAGCCAGAGATAGCCGAACGCTTCCTGCACGACTTCGGCCTGCAAACCGCTGTGCGCACAGAAGAAACCGTATTTCTGCGCGCCAGCGACAGCGCCCCTTTCTGCTATGTCATCCATCAATTGGCCAAAGCAGGCTTTGCCGGTTTCGGCTTTGAAGTGCCCGATATCGCCTCGCTGCAGGCGCTGGCAACACTGCCGGGCGCCAGCGCCATCAGCGATGCGCCTTATCCGGGCGGTGGCCAATATGTACGTCTGACCGACCCTTCAGGTTTTACGGTGGAAGCAATTTGTGGCCAGCAGAAGGTCATGCCTTTGCCAAGGAGAGAAGCGCTGAGCTTTAACTTTAATGAAGAGCGCACGCGCATTAACGACACCCAGCGCCCGCCGGTAAAAGCACCGGATGTACTGCGCCTTGGCCATGTGGTGCTTGAGGTGGCCGACTTTCAGGCGACCAGCGCCTGGTACACTCAGCACTTCGGTTTAATTCCCAGCGACGTGCAGGTGTTGCCAGACGGCGAGCCTGCGGTGGTGTTTTTCCGCCTCGATCTGGGCGATACCCCGGCCGATCATCACACACTGGCGATGGCGCAGGGCTTTATGCCACTGTACAGCCACAGCGCGTATGAACTGGTGGATGCCGATGCGGTGGGCATGGGGCAACGCATTCTGCGCGAGAAAAAATGGCAGCATGCCTGGGGCATTGGCCGGCATATTCTCGGCAGTCAGATTTTTGATTACTGGCAGGACCCCTGGGGTGCCAAGCACGAACATTATTGCGACGGCGATTTATTCACCGCCGACCAGCCCATGGGCGTACATCCGGTCAGCCGTCAGGCCATGTCGCAATGGGGGCAGGTGATGCCGGTGAGTTTTACCAAACCCAAAATCAATCTGCAGGCCATCCGCGGATTACTTCACAGCCTGCGTCACAGCCCGGACGTTAGCGTACAAAAATTAAAAATACTCGCCCGAATTTTCGGCTGACAGGAGCCCCAAAATGCCATTAGCCATTGTCCGTTTCCGCCACCAGCAACAGGTTCGCTGGGGCATGCTTGAACAGAATCTGATTTATCCGTTATCCCTGCCCTGCAGCACCACGGCCAACCTGATCAGTCTGGGTTACAACGCGGTTGCTGCGGCCTGTCAGCAGGCCAGCGAAGCGCTGGCCGATAATGAAGTGGAATTACTGTCGCCCATTACTCAGGACGCCAAAGTACTGTGTCAGGGCGCGAATTACCGCCAGCATATGATCGACTCCGGCATGGACCCGGACGAAAAATCGTTCAATATGTTTTTCACCAAATCCTCGGCTTCCATTACGGGGCCTGCAGGCCATATTGTGCGGCCCGACCTTGTACAGTTGCTCGACTATGAAGTCGAACTGACGCTGGTGCTGGGCAAAGCCACCCACAGCACACTGCAGGTGAATGACAGCAACCTGCACGAATACGTGGCCGGTATCTGCATTGGTAACGATGTATCGGCGCGCGATGTGCAGATTCCGCAAATGCAGTTTCATAAAGGCAAAAGTTATCGCACCTTCTGCCCGCTTGGTCCTGTGCTGTGCCTGCTGCATAAAGACGACCTGCATTATCTGAGCAAATTGCAGCTCAGTCTGAGCGTGAATGGTCAGGTGCGCCAGAACGACAACACCGCCAACATGGTGTTCAAAGCCGCCGAAACCCTGAGCGAATATTCGCAGATTGTTGATTTTAATCCGGGCGATATCCTGATGACCGGCACCCCAAGCGGCTGCGCGCTGGGTTTACCATCACCGCTGCTGGTACGGATTTCAGCCCTGCTGCCCGAGAAAAAGCGCTGGCAGCTGTTTGTTAAAGGTCAGCAGAAGCGTCCACAGTATCTGAACAATGGCGATATTATCGAAGCCAGTATTAAAAGCGCCGATGGCGTGATTAATCTGGGGCGCCAGCGCCACACCGTTGTCGGCGGAGCCGTGTGATGGGCTTTAATGAAATAGGCAGTAGAGAGATGAGCATTAAAGAGATGGGCGCCATAGGGGAAGGCATTGCCAGTTATCAGGACGTACTGAATGCCGAACAGCACACACCTCTGCCACAGGCAAAAAGCACCTACGAACTACTGCAGACTGCCGCGGATAAATTCGGCGACAAACCGGCGCTGTCGTTTTTCCTGCAGACCGCAAGTCACCGCATGCCAGAGGTGTATTCCTACCGCGCATTACTGCAGAAGATTCACCGTACCGCTAATTTTTTTCATCAGCTGGGTGCCGGTAAAGACACCGTTATTGCCTATATTCTGCCCAATTTACCGGAGACACATTTTGTCATCTGGGGTGGTCAGGCCAGTGGTATCGTCGCGGCTATTAACCCACTGCTGGAAGCAGATGCCATGGTGGAATTACTCAATGCCGCCGGTGCCAGCATTCTGGTCACTCTGGCCCCCTTTACAGGAACGGACTTGTGGCCAAAAGTGCAAAGCACACTGGCACACATCCCCACGCTTAAACATCTGGTGCTGGTGAATATCGTCAATCATGTAACGGGGTTAAAAGGCATTGCCGCCAAAGTGCTGCAGAAAAAAGCCATTTGGAACCAGTATGGCGTTCATGGCGTGAAGAAAGCCGTTCCGGACTCAGTTCAGGTTCACGATTTCAACCGTGCCATCCGCACCCAGAACCCGGATACATTACTCAGCAATCGACAGTTCGACCCGCAGGATTATTCGTCGTTTTTCTGCACCGGTGGCACCACAGGCACACCCAAAATTGCCATGCGCCGCCACGGCAACGAAGTGGCCAACACCTGGTCCGTCGGGCAATTAATGGGCGCCAATATCGGTCCGGGTAAGAACATTTTCTGCGGTTTGCCGCTGTTCCATGTAAATGCCGTTCAGGTAACCGGCCTGCTGCCGTTTTCGCGCGGCGCGCACGTGATTCTGGGGACACCGCAAGGCTATCGCGGTGAAGGGGTTGTCAGCCGCTTCTGGGAAATCGTGGAACACCATAAAGTGAATTTTTTCAGCGGTGTGCCAACCCTGTACGCCAGCCTGCTGGAATATCCGCTGGGCCAGCACGATATCCGTTCACTGGAATACGGTTTGTGCGGCGCGGCACCGCTGCCGGTGGAAGTGTTCCGCAATTTTCAGCAACGCACCGGCCTTAAAATTCTGGAAGGTTACGGCCTGACCGAAGGCACCTGCGTCAGCAGTGTGAATCCGCCATTGGGCGAACGTCGTCTGGGCT